>NZ_LMFH01000012.1 GCF_001427225.1 Lysobacter sp. Root494 | reverse complement strand
TTCCAGGCAGGTCGCAGCACTGGGGCTTGGGGTCTTTGGGCACGCGGCCTAACAATTCATTCAAGCCGAAGCCGCTTCGCGGCTCGGCTTAATTCAGGCGTTAGGCGCGCATGGAACTAATCGCGATCGTCAAAGAGGCGTGGGGCTGGACTGGCCTAGAACCTGACCAAATCGTCGGAGATAACGATTTTGGCAACCTAATAGTCAAAGATCAGAGCGGACGCTATTGGCGCCTTTGCCCAGAGGATCTCTACTGCAAGGTCATAGCGCAATCGAGAGAGGAGCTCGATCGGCTCTCTCAAGACCAAGAGTTCCTAGGGGACTGGTATATGAGCGGATTGGTGCAGCAAGCCCGCGAACGCCTTGGACCGCTCCGGCCGGGCTTCAAGTACTGCCTCAAAATTCCTGGGACACTTGGCGGTGAGTACGGTGGTGACAACCTTGCAACTATCTCGCTGAGTGGGCTTATATCCGCTTCCGGCGACATTGCCCAACAAATTGAGGGCCTGCCAGATGGCACACATGTCAAACTCAGCATCGTCGGCTAGCGCGCCTAACAATTCATTCAAGCCGAAGCCGCTTCGCGGCTCGGCTTAATTCAGGCGTTAGGCAGCATGTCCAACATCAAGGCATCCGGTTCAATAATCTCGGCACTGGCTGCATTTGTCAGCATCCGTCTACTCGTGGACTTGATCTGGCGAGGAGTCCCGGCCGCTACAGGTCGGCACTCGATCTTCTCCGGGATTCATCAGTCCCTTGCCCCAAGCTCCGCGCTCTACTGGCTACTGCTTTTCGTGTACGTTGCCGGCATTGTTTGGTTTGGTTACCTGCTGTTGCGTGGCAACAAGCGATAGGCCTCCATGCGATCCCGCTTGCTGCCTAACAATTCATTCAAGCCGAAGCCGCTTCGCGGCTCGGCTTAATTCAGGCGTTAGGCCGCTACCCACCCACGTCATACCGACGCAACACTGAGGAGGACGGTGATGATTAGAATGGTCTGTAGGAACAAAGTAGCTGACTTCGCCAAGTGGAAATCGGTTTTCGACTCGCACTCAGAGGCTCATAACAAAGCTGGGCTATCGCTTGAGGACCTATGGCGCGGAGTTGAGGACTCCAACGAAGTCGTCTTTATCTTCAAGGTAGCGGATCTCGATAAGGCAAAGGCTTTTATATCCGCACCTGACGCAAAAGAGGCTGGTGATAGGTCGGGCGTTATCGAGGGCAACTACTGGTTCGTTGAGTAACGCCAAAAAAAGGCCACTGCGACGCGGCCTAACAATTCATTCAAGCCGAAGCCGCTTCGCGGCTCGGCTTAATTCAGGCGTTAGGTGCCAATGAGGCAATTCGGCAAGCTGATAAAAACATTGTCACTCCTTGCCGGCGCCGGCATCGTTTTGCTTGGCGTGATCTGGCTTGTAGTGGCAGCGTCTGGTGCAGTCAAAACTGGCCAGGCCTTTGCCTTCATTGTTGGTGCCGCCTTCCTGGTTGTTGCAATTCCTTTCCTTGTCTTTCCCTTCTCAAGCCGACTTGCCAAGGTTCTAGCCGTACTTGTCTTGCTCATGCTTGCGCTGGCCATGCTTTGGTTTGCCTTCCGCCCGGGTACGCCGATCGATCGTCCGGTGCTGGCGCAAGTCGGCGCTATCGCATTCGCGGTACTGTTGTTTGCACGCGTTGGGTTAGCCCTGCACCGGAAACGCTCCGGGCTGGGCACCTAACAATTCATTCAAGCCGAAGCCGCTTCGCGGCTCGGCTTAATTCAGGCGTTAGGGCGCAATGGCAAGACTCTCGTTACTGATCCTTCTGATCCTCGGTACCGCGGCGTGCGCTGGTACTCCGCAGCGATCCGGTTGCACCGCGCAAGTCCGAGAGGCACAAGCGCGCTTGGCCGCGGCCGAGGCCAAGCTTGAGCAGGCCAAAGCTGCAGCCACAGACTCCCCAACTCCTCAAGCATTTGGCAAAGTTGCATCCGCCGCTGCTGATGTTGCCGGTGCTCAGGCAGCTCTGGACTCTGCACGGGGCGATTGCGGTGTTGCGCCCTAACAATTCATTCAAGCCGAAGCCGCTTCGCGGCTCGGCTTAATTCAGGCGTTAGGCCGCATGACCCGAATCGTCCTGTCCGTTTGGATCTTTGTCGGTAGCTTGGCCGCTGTGCTGTCGGCTGGTTCACTCATTTCCCACATCCTCACCGCATATCCTGCGGACCATTTCCGCACGTTCGGTACCACCATTCCTTCCATCAGCGAGACCCATGCCCGGTGGTTGCCTCACGCTCCCGCAGCACTAGGGGCCTCGGCTTTGCTTTCGCTTATCGTTGCCATTTACTTTTGGCGCAGTGGCAGGTCTCGTGAGATCAAGGCCTTTGCTGTTACGTTCGTTGCAGCGGTCAACTACTTCCTGGCACTGTTCTGCGTCATGGCCCTCGTGGTTGCGTACTTCCTGCTTCCCAAGGTCGCAAATGCGGCCTAACAATTCATTCAAGCCGAAGCCGCTTCGCGGCTCGGCTTAATTCAGGCGTTAGGCCGCAATGAAAGTTCTCGCTACTGCCTTCTTAGTCCTCCTCGCATCAGGCTGCGCCTCGGCACCCGCGCAAACTGGCGTCAAGCCTTCGGCTCCTAGCCTCGTGACGGGCACGTGGGACTTTGTCGTTTCCGGCAAAGCCGCGCCCCTGTCGTTCAGTTTTGCCCTTACGGACATCCCTGCCGAGACTTGCATATCGGGCACGTGGTACCAGGCACGGCCGCTCTTCGCCCCAAAGGGTTCCGTGTCTCGACCGGCCTACCAATACCAATCCGGCAAGCTTGAGATACTTCTTTCTTCAGAGTTATGCGATGCCTACACTTCGTTCGTTGGCAGCGTTTTCGGCTCAAGCTTCGAGGGTTCTCATGTTTCTTATGGCCTCTTCGGCAGTACAGAGCATGGCAAGGTTAGCGGCGCATTGCGGCACTAGTCGGTTGCGGCCTAACAATTCATTCAAGCCGAAGCCGCTTCGCGGCTCGGCTTAATTCAGGCGTTAGGCCACATTGGAAAGACCCCTGCTCACTGACATTGAAGATCGTACCTTGGCTATGGCCGAGGGTGAGTACGTGCACTTCAAGACAGCCCGCCCCGTTCTGGGAACCTTCTATGAGCGTGACGTTGGCTTTAGAGAGATCTCAGCCATTGTTGGCCGGCTGTCCGCTCTGGGCTTCATTCGCTGGCGCATTCGGCAAGGCCGCTACTATTACTTTCGCAACCGCGCTCCACAGTTCGCCCAGCACAATTGCTCGGCTGAGTTCACGGTCACTGCCGCTGGCGATCTGTACCTTGCCCGCCCTCGGCATGTGGCCTAACAATTCATTCAAGCCGAAGCCGCTTCGCGGCTCGGCTTAATTCAGGCGTTAGGCCCCAATGCGCACATTTCGGTTGTTCTTAATTGTTCAAATCGCCGCGCTCACGGCTCTGCTGGTCGTCGCTGCCGGAATGGCTTTGGTCGGTTCTTTCACTTCCGGGCCAGCTGGCGGGTCAAAATTCTTCTTTGAGGCAGCACTGTTCTTCGGTGCTCTCCCTGTTGTGGCTGTTGGCGCACCAATTTATTTCGCGCTGATTCGATACGGTAAGCCGCGGTGGTTCTACATCATTCTGCTCGGCATCGCTCCTGGCGTCGTCGCGCTTCCATTCGACGTGCTTCTAGGTGGGTTTGCCATCGTATGCGGGGCTGCTGTCGCCTCTTTGACACACCTTATGTGTCGCGGGTTGGGCCCTAACAATTCATTCAAGCCGAAGCCGCTTCGCGGCTCGGCTTAATTCAGGCGTTATGCGCGGTGGAGAAATAGCCTGATGCGGGCTCTCGCAAAAACCGGTTTGCATCGCGCACTGCAAAAGCCTGCTTCGGCAACACCTCGCCGCGCGTCACTCCCTTGGCGAGTGTCGTTTTCTCCGATTGCGGCGTACTCGTCTTCGGCCAGCCGAGCTCGCCCGATTCGTGTCCTGGCTTTCGGGGGGTGATTCCCGTGTACCGATTGTCCTGGGCTAAGATCACTTCAACAGCCCTACTTCACCCACTCTCCGGGCTGCATAACAGTTCATTCAAGCCGAAGCCGCTTCGCGGCTCGGCTTAATTCAGGCGTTAGGCCTCAAAGGCAAGTTCTCGGGAGCGTGAAGAGATGTCCAGCTATTTCTGGCAAGCGTTCAATGACTCAAATGGACGCTGCATTTACTGCCTTAAAGATCTGCTCGCCTCATTCGAGGAGTTCTCTCAGTCTCAAGAAGATCATCTTGTTCCAAAGCATCATGGCGGCCCAGACAGTGCTGACAACATCGTCATTGCCTGTGCCGTTTGTAATGCCCTAAAGCATCATCATTCGCCTACCTCAGAGCCATATTCAGCAGATAAGCGTAGCGAGTACATTGCGGCGGCGAGAATCATCATCACTGCACAGCGGCAAAAGAAATTTGACGACTACAGTTGGTGGATCAGTCGGTTTGCGACTAGATTTGTGCCAATGGAGCACCAGTAGTAAAGCCACTCACTCAGGGGGATCTACGCAATGGACAAGAACCCAGCAACTATGACTCAGTGTTTCACTTGCGATTACTGGGATGGTCAAAGGCAATATGAGTCTCCCGGCTACGTCTCCTACGAGGGTCAGTTCACAACAGCAACTTGTGAAAACTCGGCTTCGCCAAGGCACAGAGATCAGGTTCAACCAAACGCTGGCTGCAATCAGTTGGTCAAGTGGCGCAAGATTTGAGGCCTAACAATTCGTTCAAGTGGAAGCCGCTTCGCGGCTCCACTTAACTCAGGCGTTAGGCCGGCTGGAGAGTTCGTGACAGATAAAAATCCTTACGCCGCTCCGACCGCTGCTGCCCCGCTCACAACTGCGCCGCCGCGTGTAGTCATGGCTTCGGTCGCAATCCACGCAGCTAGTTTCGCATTGGGATTCGGACACACATTCGTAACCAAAGGCTTGCCGGATTCGGCCGGGCGTATTTTTGCTTGGCTCGTGGTATTTAGCATCATCTACTTCTACCTAAGAGCCATTTATCTGGGTAGCAACTGGATCCGCTGGCTGTCGATTTTCCTGACCGCATTGGGAATAATCGCCTTGCCATGGTCCCTGCCTACAACTGGCAAAGCCATCTACATCACCCAGGAAATAATGGTGATCGTTTCTTGTATTCTGCTACTGCTTCCATCTTCGGCGCGTTGGTACCGGCCTAACAATTCATTCAAGCCGAAGCCGCTTCGCGGCTCGGCTTAATTCAGGCGTTAGGCCGCTAAGATCAAAAGCGTCAAAGTGGTTTCCCGCGAGTGCCAGCACTGCGACCTTCGTCCAGGATTCCTTCGTTTGGCTTTCCGGCGAC
>NZ_LMFH01000011.1 GCF_001427225.1 Lysobacter sp. Root494 | reverse complement strand
CAGCGCTGCCGTCAGCGTGGTCTTGCCGTGGTCCACGTGGCCGATCGTGCCGACGTTTACGTGGGGCTTGGTGCGCTCGAACTTACCCTTTGCCATGGTATGTCTCTCTTTGAATTACGTATTGGTTGAACTGGAAAATCTGGTCTGAAAAAGGCCGGCCCGGAACTGTGCTCCGGACAGATCAGCCCTTCTTCATCACGGCTTCGGCGATGTTGTTCGGCGCCTCGGCGTAGTGATCGAACTCCATCGTGAACGTCGCGCGACCCTGGGTCAGCGAACGGATGGTGGTCGCGTAGCCGAACATTTCGCCCAGCGGCACCATGGCGTTGATCGTCTTGCCCGACGGCGTGTCGTCCTGGCCCTGGAGCAGGCCGCGACGGCGGCTCAGGTCGCCCATGACGTCACCGACATATTCTTCCGGCGTCACGACTTCGACCTTCATCATCGGCTCGAGCAGGACCGGATCGGCCTTGCGGAAGCCTTCCTTGAACGCCATCGACGCGGCGAGCTTGAACGCCATTTCCGACGAGTCGACGTCGTGGTACGAACCGAACACGAGCTTCGTCTTCACGCCCACCACCGGGAAGCCCGCGAGCGGACCGCTGGTGATGGTTTCGCGCAGGCCCTTCTCGACCGCCGGGATGAATTCCTTCGGAATCACGCCGCCGGTAATGTCGTTGACGAACAGGAAATCGTTCTCGACATCCGGATTGGCCTTGTCGGCTTCCGTCATCGGCGACAGCTCGATCACCACGTGACCGTACTGACCCTTACCACCCGACTGCTTGGCGTGCTTGTAGTCCGACTTGACGTCCGACTTGCGGATCGTTTCGCGGTAGGCCACCTGCGGCTTGCCGACGTTGGCTTCCACGTTGAACTCGCGGCGCATGCGATCGACGATGATGTCGAGGTGCAGCTCGCCCATGCCGGCGATGATTGTCTGGCCGGATTCCTCGTCGGTGCGTACGCGGAACGAAGGATCTTCCTGCGCCAGGCGGCCCAGGGCCATGCCCATCTTTTCCTGATCCGACTTGGTCTTCGGCTCGACCGCCATCGAAATGACGGGTTCCGGGAAGGTCATGCGCTCGAGCGTGATGACGTGATCCTGCGCGCACAGCGTGTCGCCGGTGGTCACGTCCTTCAGACCCACGGCCGCGGCGATGTCGCCGGCGCGGACTTCCTTGATTTCGTCACGCTGGTTGGCGTGCATCTGCAGGATGCGGCCCACGCGTTCCTTCTTCGACTTGACCGGGTTGAAGACCTGGTCGCCGGAGTTGAGCACGCCCGAGTAGACACGGAAGAACGTCAGCGAACCCACGAACGGGTCCGTCATGATCTTGAACGCCAGTGCCGAGAACGGTGCCTTGTCGTCAGCCGTGCGGGTGTCTTCCTTGTCGTTCTCATCGATGCCCTGCACCGGCGGACGATCGGCCGGCGACGGCAACAGGTTGACTACGCCGTCGAGCATGGCCTGCACGCCCTTGTTCTTGAACGCGGAGCCACAGAAAACCGGGACGATCTCGACCTTCAGCGTGCGCGCACGCAGGCCGGCGATGATCTCTTCCTCAGACAGTTCGCCCTCGTTGAGGTACTTGTCCATCAGTTCTTCGGTCGCTTCGGCAGCGGCCTCGATCATGAAGGCGCGCGCTTCCTCTGCCTTGCCCTGCAGCTCGGCCGGAATGTCGCGGTATTCGAACTTGGTGCCCTGCGAAGCCACATCCCAATGGATGGCTTTCATCTTGAGCAAGTCGACGACGCCCTCGAAGCCGTCTTCGGCGCCGATCGGCACCTGCATCGGCACGGCGTAAGCGCCAAGGCGGGCCTTGAGCTGCTCGACGACCTTGTCGAAGTTGGCGCCGGTGCGGTCCATCTTGTTGACGAACGCCATGCGCGGCACGGAGTACTTGTTGGCCTGGCGCCACACGGTCTCGGACTGCGGCTGCACGCCACCGACAGCGCACAGCACGAACACGGCGCCGTCGAGCACGCGCAGCGAACGCTCGACTTCGATGGTGAAGTCGACGTGGCCTGGGGTGTCGATGATGTTGAAGCGGTGCTGCGGCAGGGACTTGTCCATGCCGGTCCAGAACGCCGTCGTCGCCGCGGACGTGATGGTGATGCCGCGTTCCTGCTCCTGCTCCATCCAGTCCATGACGGCGGCGCCTTCGTGCACTTCGCCGATCTTATGGCTGACGCCGGTATAGAAAAGGATGCGCTCAGACGTGGTGGTCTTGCCGGCATCGATGTGGGCCATGATGCCGAAGTTGCGATAACGCTCGATGGGAGTGGTGCGGGCCACGGGTCACTCTCTATTGGTTTGCGATCTTTGAACTGCGATCTGCAGATGGCCGGATGCCGCCTCAGGGGCGGCGTCCGGTTTGCCGGGCGACGGGACGTCGCCACGGCAGAAAGCTGGTTCAGACATGCCGCGACGAACGCGGCGCCCGGATTACCAGCGGTAGTGCGCGAACGCCTTGTTCGCTTCCGCCATGCGGTGGGTTTCTTCGCGCTTCTTGATCGCGCCACCACGGTTTTCGGAAGCGTCCAGCAGCTCGGCAGCCAGCTTGCGCGGCATGCTGTTCTCGCCACGCTTGCGGGCCGACTCGATCAGCCAGCGCATCGCCAGCGCCAGGCGGCGCGACGAACGGACTTCAACGGGGACCTGGTACGTCGCGCCACCGACACGGCGGGACTTGACCTCGACCGCCGGGGACACGTTGCCCAGCGCCTTTTCGATCAGCTCGACGGCATTGGCGTTCTTTTCACTGATCACGTCCATGGCGCCATAGACGATCTTTTCAGCGATCGACTTCTTGCCGCTCTGCATGACCATGTTGATGAAGCGCGCGATCGTCTCGCTGCCGTGCTTGGGATCGGGCAGGACCGAACGCTGCGGAGTGGAACCTTTACGCGACATGGTGCGTACCTTTCTCTAAATCTTTGAAGAAGCCGCTGCGGACACAGCGACGGGATCTGAACCTGGGATCAGGACTTCGGACGCTTGGCCCCGTACTTCGAGCGGCTCTGGCGACGCTTGGTCACGCCAGCGGCGTCGAGCGAACCACGCACGGTGTGGTAACGCACACCCGGAAGGTCTTTCACGCGGCCGCCGCGGATCAGCACCACGGAGTGCTCCTGCAGGTTGTGGCCTTCGCCGCCGATGTACGAAATGATTTCGTAGCCGTTGGTGAGACGCACCTTGGCCACCTTGCGGAGCGCCGAGTTCGGCTTCTTCGGGGTGGTGGTGTAGACGCGGGTGCAAACGCCACGACGCTGCGGGCAGTTCGCCAGCGCCGGCGAGGCGCTCTTGTAGGTTTCAGGGTTGCGCGGCTTGCGCACCAGCTGATTGATCGTCGCCATCTGTGACTCTTTGATTGAAGGCCGAAGCCTGGGGTGAAACTTCTGAAAACGACGGCAGCCCGGATGATTCCGGACCACCGAGACGAAAACACATAGCCCGCGCCTGGCGTTTGGCGCCAGCGCGGACTATCCGCCCCAAATACGTCAATGCGCACCCGGGGAAACTCAGCGATCCCGCCCGACCCTGGGCCCAACACGAGGCGCTCCGTGCGCCTCTTTTGGTGATCTGGACGCCCTTCCTTGAAAGGCCGGGCGTCGGAAAGCGCGCAAGTATAGCGTGCTTCTTTTTGGTTTTGTAGCCCGATAACCGGCTACGGCCGCCGCATTGGCGGACCGTAGCCCCGGTGACGCTTATTCCTCGGTCGAAGCCTCGGTTTCCGCGCCTTCGGTCGCCTGGGCCTCGGTGGCCGAACCACCCGACAGCGTCTCCAGCTCGGACTCGGTCAGGCCGGAGGCCGAGCGGCGGCGCGCCGTGTGGTAGGCCAAACCGGTACCGGCCGGGATCAGGCGACCGACGATCACGTTCTCCTTCAGGCCACGCAGGCCGTCACGGGTACCGCGGACCGCCGCCTCGGTGAGGACGCGGGTGGTCTCCTGGAACGAAGCCGCCGAGATGAACGACTCGGTCGCCAGCGAGGCCTTGGTGATGCCCAGCAGGACCGGATCGGACTTGGCCAGGATCTCGCCCTTCGACTGAAGGCGGGCATTTTCCTCGACGAAGCGCTGGCGCTCGACCTGCTCGCCATTGAGGAACTTGCTGTCGCCGCCGTCGGTGATCTCGACCTTGCGCAGCATCTGGCGAACGATCACCTCGATGTGCTTGTCGTTGATCTTCACGCCCTGCAGGCGATAGACGTCCTGGATTTCCTTGGTCAGGTACACGGCCAGCGGCTCGACGCCGAGCAGGCGCAGGATGTCCTGCGGGCTCGGTTCGCCGTCCACGACTGTCTCGCCCTTCTCCACGTGCTCGCCTTCGAACACGATGATCTGACGGTACTTCGGGATAAGCTCTTCGTGCTCTTCACCATCGATCGGCTTGATGATCAGGCGCTGCTTGCCCTTGGTGTCCTTGCCGAACGAGACGATGCCTGAGATCTCGGCGAGGATCGCCGGGTCCTTCGGCTTGCGCGCTTCGAACAGGTCGGCCACGCGCGGCAGACCACCGGTGATGTCGCGGGTCTTCGAAGCTTCCTGCGGAATCTTCGCGACCACGTCACCCACGCCGACCGCAGCGCCGTCCTGCAGGTTGACGATCGAACGCGGCGGCAGCATGTACTGCGCCGGCAGGTCGGTACCCGGGATGTTCAGGTCCTTGCCGTTCTTGTCGACGATGCGCACGATCGGGCGCAGGTCCTTGCCCTGCGAGCCGCGACGCTTGGGATCGGTGATCTCGCGCGAGGCCAGGCCGGTCAGTTCGTCGGTCTTCTCGATGACGGTGACGCCGTCGATGAAGTCGATGAAACGCATGGTGCCGGCCACTTCGGACACGATCGGGTGGTTATGCGGATCCCAGTTGGCGACCTGCTGGCCGGCCTTGATTTCCGCGCCGTCCTTGACCGCGATGGTCGCACCGTAAGGCAGCTTGTAACGCTCGCGCTCGCGGCCGTGGTTGTCGAGGACCGACAGTTCACCCGAACGCGACACCGCCACGCGGTGGCCCTGGCTGTGTTCGACGAACTTCAGGTTGTTGTACTTGATCGAACCGGTGGTCTTGACCGTCACGTTGTCGATGGCGGCCGCACGCGAGGCCGCACCACCGATGTGGAACGTACGCATGGTCAGCTGGGTGCCCGGCTCACCGATCGACTGCGCGGCGACAACACCGACCGCTTCGCCGTGGTTGACCAGGTGGCCGCGGCCGAGGTCGCGACCGTAGCAATGCGAACACACGCCGAACGAGCTCTGGCAGGTGATGGTCGAACGCACCTTGATCGCCTGCACGCCGGCGTCTTCGAGGTTCTGCACCCAGGCTTCGTCGAGCAGCGTGTTGCGGGTGACGATCGGATCCTCGTCGTTGCCTGGCAGGAACACGTCCTCGGCCACGACACGGCCCAGCACGCGGTCGCGCAGCGGCTCGACCACGTCGCCGCCTTCGACGATCGGGGTCATCATCAGGCCGTCGAGCGTGCCGCAATCGGTTTCGGTGATGACCACGTCCTGCGCCACGTCGACGAGGCGACGGGTCAGGTAACCGGAATTGGCCGTTTTCAGTGCCGTATCGGCAAGACCCTTACGGGCACCGTGGGTCGAGATGAAGTACTGGAGGACGTTCAGGCCTTCGCGGAAGTTCGCCGTAATCGGCGTCTCGATGATCGAGCCGTCCGGCTTGGCCATCAGGCCGCGCATACCGGCCAGCTGGCGGATCTGGGCCTGCGAACCACGCGCACCCGAGTCGGCCATGATGTAGATCGAGTTCATCGACTTCTGCGGGACCTGCTTGCCTTCCGCATTGATCACGGTGTCGGTGCCGATCGTGTCCATCATGGCCTTGGCCACGCGCTCGTTGGTGCGCGACCAGATGTCGACGACCTTGTTGTAGCGTTCGCCGGCGGTGACGAGGCCCGACTGGTACTGCTGCTGGATGTCGAGGACTTCCTGCTCGGCTTCGGCCAGGATGCCCTTCTTCTCCGGCGGGATCTTCATGTCGTCGATGCCGATCGACACGCCTGCGCGGGTGGCATAGCTGAAGCCCGTGTACATCAGCTGGTCGGCGAACACCACGGTGTCCTTCAGGCCAAGCATGCGGTAGCACGAGTTGATCAGGCGCGAGATGTTCTTCTTGGTCAGCTCGACGTTCGCGAGCGCGAACGGCAGGCCTTCCGGCAGGATCTCGCGCAGCAGCGCACGACCCACGGTCGTGTCGACGACCGAGGTCTTCTGCGAACGCGATCCGTCCTCGGCAACCACCGTTTCGGTGATGCGCACCTTGCACTTGGCGTGCAATTCGACGGCGCGGTTGTCGTAGGCGCGCTTGACTTCGGCGACATTGGCGAACGCCATGCCTTCGCCCTTCTTGTTCTCGAGGGCGCGCGACATGTAGTACAGGCCGAGCACGACGTCCTGCGACGGCACGATGATCGGCTCGCCGTTCGCCGGCGACAGGATGTTGTTCGACGACATCATCAGCGCGCGCGCTTCCAGCTGGGCTTCCAGCGAGAGCGGCACGTGGACGGCCATCTGGTCACCGTCGAAGTCGGCGTTGAACGCGGTGCAGACCAGCGGATGCAGCTGGATCGCCTTGCCTTCGATCAGCACAGGCTCGAACGCCTGGATGCCGAGGCGGTGCAGGGTCGGTGCGCGGTTGAGCAGCACCGGATGCTCGCGGATCACCTCTTCGAGGATGTCCCACACCATCGCTTCTTCACGTTCGACCAGCTTCTTCGCAGCCTTGATCGTGGTGGCGAGACCACGACGCTGCAGCTTGGCGAAGATGAAAGGCTTGAACAGCTCGAGCGCCATTTTCTTCGGCAGGCCGCACTGGTGCAGCTTGAGGTACGGACCGACCACGATGACCGAACGGCCGGAGTAGTCGACGCGCTTGCCGAGCAGGTTCTGGCGGAAGCGGCCCTGCTTGCCCTTGATCATGTCGGCGAGCGACTTGAGCGGGCGCTTGTTGGTACCGGTGATCGCACGGCCGCGACGGCCGTTGTCCATCAGCGCGTCGACCGATTCCTGCAACATGCGCTTCTCGTTGCGCACGATGATGTCGGGCGCGTTGAGTTCGAGCAGGCGGCGCAGGCGGTTGTTGCGGTTGATGACGCGGCGGTACAGGTCGTTGAGATCCGACGTCGCGAAACGGCCGCCATCCAGCGGCACCAGCGGACGCAGGTCCGGCGGCAGCACCGGCAGCACGGTCATGACCATCCACTCCGGACGGTTGCCGGATTCGAGGAAGGCTTCGACCAGCTTGATGCGCTTGGTGAGGCGCTTGAGCTTGGTTTCCGAACCGGTGGAAGCGATGTCTTCCTTCAGCTGGATCATTTCCGACTGCAGGTCGATCGTGCGCAGCAGGTCATAGACGGCTTCGGCGCCCATCGCGGCTTCGAAGTCGTCGCCGTGCTCCTGGCGCGCCTGCATGTACTGCTCTTCGTTGAGCAGCATGCCGCGTTCCATCGGGGTCAGGCCCGGCTCGGTCACGACGTACGCTTCGAAGTACAGGATGCGCTCGATATCACGCAGGGTCATGTCCAGCATCAGGCCGATGCGCGACGGCAGCGACTTGAGGAACCAGATGTGCGCGACCGGCGAAGCCAGGTCGATGTGGCCCATGCGCTCACGGCGCACCTTGGCCAGCGTGACTTCGGTGCCGCACTTTTCGCAGACCACGCCGCGGTGCTTCATGCGCTTGTACTTGCCGCACAGGCACTCGTAGTCCTTGATCGGACCAAAGATCGCGGCGCAGAACAGGCCGTCGCGTTCCGGCTTGAAGGTGCGGTAGTTGATGGTTTCCGGCTTCTTCACTTCGCCGTAGGACCAAGAACGGATCAGGTCCGGCGAAGCCAGCGCAATCTTGATCGCATCGAAGTCGATCACCGGGCGCTGCTGGTTGAAGAGATTAAGCAGGTCTTTCATTTGTTTTCTCCGGAAGGAGGAATTCGTCGAGGGCTGTGGATCGCTGAATCAGTGGGGCGGGAAGCGCGCGTTCCGCTGCGCTTCCCGCCTTGTGCTCAGGTCTCTTCCAGCTCCATGTTGATCGCGAGCGAGCGGATTTCCTTCACCAGCACGTTGAAGGACTCCGGCATGCCGGCGACCATCTCGTACTCGCCGTCGACGATGTTCTTGTACATCTGGTTGCGGCCCTGCACGTCGTCGGACTTCACCGTCAGCATTTCCTGCAGGGTGTAGGCCGCGCCGTAAGCTTCCAGCGCCCAGACTTCCATTTCGCCGAAACGCTGGCCGCCGAACTGCGCCTTGCCGCCCAGCGGCTGCTGGGTGACGAGCGAGTACGGACCGGTCGAACGCGCGTGCATCTTGTCGTCCACCAGGTGATTCAGCTTCAGCATGTGCATGTAGCCGACCGTGGTGTGGCGATCGAACGGTTCGCCAGTGCGGCCGTCATACAACTGGGTCTGGCCGCTGAGCGGAAGCTCCGCGAGTTCGAGCATGCGCTTGATCTCGGTTTCGTCCGCGCCGTCGAACACCGGCGTTGCCATCGGCACGCCGTCGGTGAGGTTCTTCGCCAGCGTCAGCAGCTCGTCATCCGAGAACTGCTTGAGGTCGACACGTTCCTCGTGCGTGGTGCGATCGTGGTTGTAGATCTCGTCGAGGAACTTGCGCAGCTCTGCGACCTTCTGCTGCGACTCGAGCATGCGCTGGATCTTCTGGCCCAGGCCCTTTGCAGCCCAGCCCAAGTGGACTTCCAGCACCTGGCCGATGTTCATGCGCGAAGGCACGCCCAGCGGGTTCAGCACGATGTCGACGGTCTCGCCGTTCGCCATGTAGGGCATGTCTTCGACCGGAACGATCGTCGACACGACGCCCTTGTTGCCGTGGCGGCCAGCCATCTTGTCGCCCGGCTGGATGCGGCGCTTAACGGCGAGGAAGACCTTGACCATCTTCAGCACGCCCGGAGCGAGGTCGTCGCCCTGGGTGATCTTGGCGCGCTTGTCCTGGAAACGCTTCTCGAATTCCTTTTCGTGGGCTTCGATCTGCTTCTGCGCGCGCTCGATGGCTTCGACGGCTTCGTCATCCTTCATGCGCAGGGTGAACCAGTCCTTCTTCGACATGCTGTCCAGCACGAGCGAAGTGACGGTATCGCCCTTCTTCAGACTGGCGCCGCCGTTGGCGACGCGACCGATCAGCTGGCCGCGCAGGCGGTCGTAGATCGCGGCTTCGAGGATGCGGAACTGGTCGTCGAAATCCTTCTTGACGCGCTTGATTTCAGACTCTTCGATCTGGCGCGCACGCTTGTCCTTCTCGATGCCGTCGCGGGTGAAGACCTGCACGTCGATGACGACGCCGTCCATGCCCGGGGGCACGCGCAGCGAGCTGTCCTTAACGTCGGATGCCTTCTCGCCGAAGATCGCGCGCAGCAGCTTTTCTTCCGGCGTCAGCTGGCTCTCGCCCTTCGGCGTGACCTTGCCCACGAGGATGTCGCCCGCGCGCACTTCCGCACCGATGTACACCACGCCCGACTCGTCGAGGCGGTTCAACGCCTGCTCGGAAACGTTCGGGATGTCGGCGGAGATTTCTTCCGGCCCGAGCTTGGTGTCGCGTGCCTGGACGGTGAGTTCTTCGATGTGGATCGTGGTGTAGCGATCCTCTTCGACCACGCGCTCGGAGAGCAGGATCGAGTCTTCGAAGTTGTAGCCGTTCCACGGCATGAACGCGACCAGCATGTTCTGGCCGAGCGCGAGCTCGCCGATGTCGGTCGAAGGACCGTCGGCCAGCACGTCGCCGCGCGCCACGACATTGCCCACCTTCACCAGCGGAGACTGGTTGATGCAGGTGTTCTGGTTCGAACGGGTGTACTTGATCAGGTTGTAGATATCGACGCCGGCATCGTGCTCGCCGACGATCTCGCTCTCGTTGACCTTGACCACGATGCGCGCCGCGTCGATCTGCTCGATCACGCCGCCACGCAGTGCGTTCACGGTCACGCCCGAGTCACGCGCCACGGCGCGCTCGATGCCGGTACCGACCAGCGGCTTCTGCGACTTCAGCGTCGGCACGGCCTGGCGCTGCATGTTCGCGCCCATCAGTGCGCGGTTCGCGTCGTCGTGCTCGAGGAACGGCACGAGCGCGGCCGCGACCGATACGGTCTGCATCGGCGAGACGTCCATGAAGTGGATCTCGCTCGGCGGCTTCAGCAGCGACTCGCCCTGGTAACGGCAATCGACGAACTGGGCGGTGATGTGGCCCTTCTCGTCGCGCGGCGCGTTGGCCTGGGCGATGACGTACTCGTTCTCTTCAATCGCCGACAGGTACTCGATGTCGTCGGTGACGCGGCCTTCCACGACCTTGCGGTACGGCGTCTCGAGGAAGCCATAGCGATTGGTGCGCGCGAACACGGCGAGCGAGTTGATCAGGCCGATGTTCGGGCCTTCAGGCGTTTCGATGGTGCAGACGCGGCCGTAGTGGGTCGGGTGCACGTCGCGCACTTCGAAGCCGGCGCGTTCGCGGGTCAGGCCGCCCGGGCCCAGTGCGGAAACGCGGCGCTTGTGCGTCACTTCCGACAGCGGGTTGTTCTGGTCCATGAACTGCGACAGCTGCGAGGAACCGAAGAATTCCTTGATCGCGGCTGCCACCGGCTTGGCGTTGATGAGTTCCTGCGGCGTGAGGCCTTCGGACTCGGCCATCGACAGGCGCTCCTTCACGGCGCGCTCGACGCGGACCAGGCCGACGCGGAATACGTTCTCGGCCATTTCGCCGACCGAACGCACGCGACGGTTGCCCAGGTGGTCGATGTCGTCGACGGTGCCGCGGCCGTTGCGGATCTCGGTCAGCACGCGGATCGCGTCGAGGATGTCGGACATGCCGCCACACGCCGCGCGCAGGCGCGCGGACTCTTCGTCCTTGCGCTCGGCGTAGTACTTCGCGTCGTACAGGATGGACGCGCCGGTGACTTCCTTGCGGCCGAGGCGACGGTTGAACTTCATCCGGCCGACGCCCGACAGGTCGTAGCGCTCGAAGGTGAAGAACAGGTTGTGGAACAGGTTCTGCGCGGCGTCCTTGGTCGGCGGTTCGCCCGGACGCATCATGCGGTAGATCTCGACGAGCGCTTCGAGCTGGGTCTTGCTCCCATCGATGCGCAGCGTGTTGGAGATGTAGGCACCACGATCGAGGTCGTTGACCCACAGCGTGCCCACGGCGGCCACACCGGCCTTGCGGAACTTGGCCAGGTGGTCGTCGTTGATTTCGTCGTTGGCCAGCGCCAGCAGTTCGCCGGTGTTCGGGTCGACGACGTCGTGCGAGAGGATGCGACCGATGAGGTACGTATCCGGCACCGCCAGCGCGGCGATACCCGACTGCTCGAGCTGCTTGACGTGGCGCGCGGTGATGCGCTTGCCGGCTTCGACGATGACCTTGTCGCCATCGGCGAGGTCGAAGTCGAGCGTTTCGCCACGCAGGCGCTCGGGCACGAGTTCGAGCTGGACGCCTTCCTTCGGATCGATATGGAAGGTGTTGATCTCGAAGAACTCGCGCAGCATTTCCTCGTTGTTGTAACCGAGCGCGCGCAGCAGCACGGTCACCGGCAGCTTGCGGCGACGGTCGATACGGGTGAACAGCGCGTCCTTCGGGTCGAACTCGAAATCCAGCCACGAGCCGCGGTAAGGAATGATGCGGGCGCTGTACAGCAGCTTGCCCGACGAATGCGTCTTGCCGCGGTCGTGGTCGAAGAACACGCCTGGCGAACGGTGCAGCTGCGAAACGATGACGCGCTCGGTGCCATTGACGATGAAGGTGCCGTTTTCGGTCATGAGCGGGATCTCGCCCATGTAGACCTCCTGCTCCTTCACGTACTTGATGGCCTTGGTCGACGACTCGCGGTCGTAGATCACCAGGCGCACGGTCACGCGCAGCGGGGCGCCGTAGGAGAGGCCACGGTTGCGGCATTCGCGCTCGTCGAACGGCGGCTCACCCAGCTTGTAGCCAACGTATTCCAGCGCGGCATTGCCGCTGTAGCTGACGATCGGGAACACCGACTTCAGCGCCGCATGCAGGCCCTTGTCATCGCGCTTGGCGGCGTCGATGTTTTCCTGCAGGAACTCGCGGTAGGAATCGACCTGGATCGCGAGCAGGAACGGAACTTCGAGAATCGACCGGCGCTTGCCGAAGTTCTTGCGGATGCGCTTCTTTTCGGTGAACGAATAGTTCGTTTTGGAAGCTGTCGTCATGGGGAGCTGCCGCCTCTGTTCTGGAGCCGGAAGTCGGGGACGCGGAAACACGATTCATCAAAGGACGCATTGCGGCGATCGATGAAATTCGTTCCTCGTCACGACTCCCTAGGGGAAGATTTGTGAACTGTCAGTTGGAAGCCGCGGGTATTGCCGGCACCCGCACGCCCTCTGAAGCTGCTTCCAACTACCAACTCAACTCGGTTGGTTTTCTGCGCCGCTCGTGAATCTGATGCAGTCCGGATAGAGCGATGCGGAGTCCAGACTGCCTTTCTGTCCATTCGAACCAGGTGTCTTGCTGCCCACCTGACTGCGGTTTTGATGCTGTCTTTTGCGCTACTTCTTTAACGGCCAAAGGCCGGAGCCTTCCGGCTCCAGCCTCTGGTGGCCGCCGGCACGATCTGCCGGCGACACGGATACTGCTTACTTGACCTCGACGGTCGCGCCAGCAGCTTCCAGGTCCTTCTTGTACTTGGCGGCGTCGTCCTTCGACACGGCTTCCTTCAGGACGCCACCGGCCTCGGTGAGGTCCTTGGCTTCCTTCAGGCCCAGGCCGGTGATGGCGCGGACAGCCTTGATGACGTCGACCTTCTTGTCGCCGGCGCTCTTCAGCACGACGGTGAACTCGGTCTGTTCTTCGACCGGGGCAGCGGCAGCGGCCGGACCGGCCATCATGACCGGGGCAGCGGCGGTGACGCCGAACTTGTCTTCGATGGCCTTCACCAGGTCCATCACTTCCATCAGCGACTTGGCGGCGATGGCGTCGACGATCTGTTCGTTGGAAAGGGACATTTGATTTACCTCTGGAAATTGTTTGGTAAGACGAGTCTTACGAATCGGTTGGTTGAGTCGCTTCGCGGATCAGGCTTCGGCGGTGGCTTCGACAGGAGCGGCTTCGCCGCCACCCTGCTTGTCGGCCACGGCCTTGACGGCGCGGGCAAACATCGAGGCCGGCTCGGCCAGGACGCGGGCCAGCATGGCCAGGGCCTGTTCGCGGGTCGGCAGCGAGGCCAGGACTTCGACGTGCGCGGCGGGAAGCAGCTTGCCTTCCACCGACACGACCTTGGCCTTGAGCTTGTCGTTACCCTTCGCGAATTCCTTGATCAGACGACCGGCAGCGCCGGGTTCCTCGGTCGAGAACGCGTACAGCAGCGGACCGGTCAGGACGTCCTTGACGACCTCGAACTCGGTACCGGCGACGGCGCGTGCGGCCAGCGTGTTCTTGACAACTCGCAAGTACACACCGGTTTCGCGGGCCTTCTTGCGCATCGCGGTCATCTGGCTGACCGTGGTGCCCGCGTATTCGGCTGCGACCAAGGAGTGGGCCTTCGCTGCGACTTCTGCCAGCTCGGCGACTACTTCTTGCTTCTGGGACAGATTGAGAGCCATTGCACTCCTCCAATTGAACTCCGCTCACGGCTCCTGCCGCTTGCGGTCCTGGGCGGCGCCATCCGTGACGCCGGGGATGCTTGCGCATCCCGGTGGTGGCCCTTCCGGAATTTCCAGAGGGGGCTTCACCATCTACGCAGGCTGGCCTCTTGCGAGGATTAAGCGATCCCGCTGGTGGCGACGGCGATTCCTTGCCAGTACGAGCTCCCTGCCCGTCGTCGTCACGCGCTGACCGCGCCTGCGGTCTTTGACGGCGATCGCTTCGAACCGAAGTCTTCGGCGATGCCCTCAAAAACTTGGCGGGCGGAGATTGCGCTCCGCTCGCCTCTTTGCCCGTTGTTCCCGTGAAGCGGAATTTCTGGGGCTTTGAATTTGAACTTCGACAGCAACAACCTAGTCACTGGATCCCCGCTTGAAGCATGCGGGGATGACGAATTGACAAAGCCGCGCGCGCAATGCGCGCGCGGGTCAATTCGTCACTTGAGCGCCAGCGACGCCTGGTCCACGGTCACGCCGGGGCCCATGGTGGTGCTGATCGCAATCTTCTGCAGGTACTGGCCCTTAGAGGTCGCCGGCTTGGCCTTGATCAGGTCATGCAGCAGCGCTTCGAGGTTGCCCTTCAGGTCGGCGTCCTGGAAGGAAGCCTTGCCGATGGTGCAGTGGATGATGCCGGCCTTGTCGGTGCGGTAACGCACCTGACCGCCCTTGGCGTTCTTGACCGCTTCGGCCGGGTTCGGCGAAACGGTGCCGACCTTCGGGTTCGGCATCAGGCCGCGCGGACCGAGCACCTGACCCAGCTTGCCGACGACACGCATGGCGTCCGGGGTAGCGATGACCACGTCGTAGTTCAGGTCGCCGGCCTGCATCTTCTCGGCCAGGTCGTCCATGCCGACGATGTCGGCGCCAGCGGCGAGGGCTTCGTCAGCCTTCGCGCCGGCCGGGGCGAACACCGCCACGCGCACGGACTTGCCGGTACCGGCGGGCAACACGGTCGAACCGCGCACCTGCTGGTCGGACTTCTTCGCATCCACGCCCAGGCGCACGGCCACGTCGACGGACTCGACGAACTTGGCCTTGGTCGCGGTCTTGAGAATCTTGATGGCTTCGTCGAAGCCGTAGGTCTTGCCCGGAACCACTGCGGCCGTGATGGCCTTCTGTCGCTTGTTCATTGCCATGACTTAGCCCTCCACCACCAGACCCATGGAACGGGCCGAGCCCGCAATCGTCTTCACCGCCGCGTCCAGGTCGGCCGCGGTCAGGTCGGCTTCCTTCGCCTTGGCGATGTCTTCGAGCTGCTTGCGGGTGACCTTGCCCACCTTGTCGGTGTTCGGGCGCTTGGAACCGGACTGGATGCCGGCAGCCTTCTTCAGCAGCACCGAAGCCGGGGTCGACTTGGTGACGAAGGTGAAGGTGCGGTCCGAGTACGCGGTGATGATGACCGGGGTCGGCAGACCCGGCTCGAGCTTGGAGGTCGCTGCGTTGAACGCCTTGCAGAACTCCATGATGTTCAGGCCGCGCTGACCGAGGGCGGGACCCACCGGCGGCGACGGGTTGGCCTGGCCGGCCTTGACCTGAAGCTTGATGTAGCCAACTACTTTCTTAGCCATTTTTTCTCTCCGGGTGCTAGCGCCTGTTGTTCAGGCTCCCCATCGGACCGGGAAAATCGCGTGTCCCGGCTTCACGTTTTGCATTCTTTCCAGACGCCGACAGCCGCCCTTGGCAGGCGGCTGTGGTTCCGGATGGCTCGCGCCTGAGGCAGCGAGCCGGAAAGTATAGCAGGGCTTTGCAGCCGTGGGCGGCTTTACTTCGCCTTTTCGACTTGGCCGAATTCCAGTTCGACCGGGGTCGAGCGGCCAAAAATGAGCACCGCCACACGCAGGCGGCTCTTGTCGTAGTTGATTTCCTCGACCACGCCGTTGAAGTCCACGAACGGGCCGTCGGTGACGCGGACCATCTCGCCCGGCTCGAACAGCACCTTCGGCTTGGGCTTCTCCACGCCTTCCTGAACGCGCTGCAGGATCATGTCGGCTTCGGAATCCTTGATCGGCAGCGGGCGATCGGCGGTTCCGCCGATAAAGCCCATCACCTTCGGGGTTTCCTTGATCAGGTGCCAGCTCTCGTTGTCGATGCGAGGAATGCCCGCTTCGTCGTGGGTAGCGATCTGGACCAGGACATAGCCCGGGAAGAACTTGCGCTCGGAACGACGCTTCTGGCCGGAACGCATTTCCACGACCTCTTCGGTCGGGACCAACACATCGCCGAACCGGTCCTGCATCCCTTCGCGAATGATGCGATCGCGCAGCGCCTGTGCCACCGACTTCTCGAAGCCAGAGTAGGCATGGACGACATACCAGCGCTTGTTGTTGCTTTCCGTCACTGTTCTCTCCTCAGCGCTGTAGCAGGAACTTGACTGCCCACTGGATGACCACGTCAAAGCCAGCCAGGATCAGACTCAGGATCAGAACCGCGATCATCACGACCCAGGTGGTGCGCAGCGCTTCCTGGCGCGTCGGCCACACGACCTTGCGCAGTTCGAAGCGCGATTCCGACAGGAATTCACGGGTCTGCGCGCCCTTGGCCGTGGTCAGAAACACCACCGCACCGGCGATCAGGCCGGCTGCGACGACGAGACCGCGCAGCACGGTCGCCCAGTCGCTGAACCAGTAGAACGCGAACACGCCTGCGGCGACGAGCGCCAGGGCCAGCACGTATTTGACGATATCGCCGCCGGAAGCCGACGAGCCGGGTTGTTCGACCTTGCTGTTCATTCGGTCCATTGCGCGACCCGAAGCCGCGTCATCTGATTTGTTGTACCGGCCCGGCTTGTACCGGCCCGGAGCCGATGGCGGAAGGGTCCGCCCGTACATGTAAGTGGCACGCCAGGAGGGACTCGAACCCCCAACCTGCGGTTTTGGAGACCGCTGCTCTGCCAATTGAGCTACTGGCGTGTATTGCTCGAACTGTTTGGGCCGCTTCTGAAAAAGGCAACGGCGGCTTGCGCCGCCACGCCTGATTCTTTTGCTTTCCGTGCGTACCGACCGGAGTCGGTGCGCGGTAATACTTTAAAGCCAGATCGCTGGATCCCCACTCATAGCCGCGGGGATGACGAACCGACAACCTGGGCGCGCAAGGCGCGCCTGGGTCAGTTCGTCACTTCAGGATCTTCGACACCACGCCGGCGCCGACCGTGCGGCCGCCTTCGCGGATCGCGAAACGCA
>NZ_LMFH01000010.1 GCF_001427225.1 Lysobacter sp. Root494 | reverse complement strand
CCTGCGTTTCGCGATCCGCGAAGGCGGCCGCACGGTCGGCGCCGGCGTGGTGTCGAAGATCCTGAAGTGACGAACTGACCCAGGCGCGCCTTGCGCGCCCGGGTTATCGGTTCGTCATCCCCGCGGCTATGAGTGGGGATCCAGCGATCTGGCTCCCGATCTTCACAGCTACACCAGTCGCAAACCCGCGCCAACTGCCCTGACAGTTGGCGCAATTGCGGCAAAAAAAGGCGAGGGATGGGTTGCAAACACCCATCCCTACCTACTAGAATGCAAGACCCTCGCGGCCTTCCTTCGGGAATAGGTCGCGAACCAGCGAAATGAAGTGCAGGAAGCGCCTCGTATTCGCCAGACAGGGAAATGTCGCGCGGCAGTGCTCCGTCCGTCCCGAAAGATAGTTCGGGACATCGATGACGGGGCCGTTTGCGCGTTCATGACTTCCAGTCTGGGCGGGCCGGTTCAACCGGTCTGCCTTTGTTTTTGAAAGGCGCTTTTGTAACGACGTTTTTGAAGGTTCTTCCGGGAGGGTGCGATTCCGGCGGAGTTTGAAGCACCAAAAGTCCAGGGGTCCGATACACCCAGTTATCGGATCTGTCGCTCTTTAACGAAGGAGTTTCCGCCATGGCGGACCAAAAGATCCGGATTCGGCTCAAGGCGTACGATCATCGACTGATCGACCGCTCGGCCAGCGAGATCGTCGAGACGGCCAAGCGGACCGGCGCGCAAGTGCGCGGCCCGATCCCGCTGCCGACCAAGATCGAGCGTTACACCATTCTGACCTCGCCGCACGTCGACAAAGACGCACGCGACCAGTACGAAACCCGCACGCACAAGCGCGTGCTCGACATCGTCGACCCCAATGACAAGACCGTGGACGCGCTGATGAAGCTCGAACTCGCGGCGGGCGTCGACGTGCAGATCAAGCTGACCTGAGGCACGCCACCATGACCGCGAAGAAATATTCGTTGGGCATTGTCGGTCGCAAGGCCGGCATGAGCCGCTTTTTCACCGCCGACGGCAAGTCGGTTCCGGTGACCCTGATCGAAGCCACCCCGAACCGCATCACCCAGATCAAGACGGTCGAATCCGACGGCTACAGCGCCGTGCAGGTGACCGCTGGCGTGAAGCGCGCATCGCTGCTGACCAAGCCCGAAGCCGGCCACCTGGCCAAGGCCAAGGTCGAAGCCGGTCGCGGCCTGTGGGAGCTGCGCGTCGAAGCCGACCAGATCGGTGGCTTCGAAATCGGCGGCGAGATCAAGGCTGACATTTTCGAAGCCGGCCAGATGGTCGACGTCCAGGGCGTGACCAAGGGCAAGGGCTTCCAGGGCACGATCAAGCGCTGGAACTTCACCATGGGTGACGCCACCCACGGTAACTCGCTGTCGCACCGCTCGCCGGGCTCCATCGGCCAGCGCCAGACGCCGGGTCGCGTGTTCCCGGGCAAGAAGATGTCCGGCCACATGGGTGACGTGCAGCAGACGACGCAGGGCCTGGAAGTGGTCAAGGTCGACGCCGAGCGCGGCCTGATCGCGATCAAAGGCGCGGTTCCGGGTGCTCCGGGTGGCGACGTGATCGTGCGTCCGTCGAGCAAGGGAGTCTGATGATGGAACTCGCAATCAACAACAGCAGCAAGACGCTGTCGGTTTCCGATGCGATCTTCGGCCGCGAATTCAGCGAAGACCTGGTCCACCAGGTGGTCGTTGCCTATCGCAACGCCGGTCGCGCCGGTACCAAGGCGCAGAAGACCCGTTCGGAAGTCAACGGCACGACCAAGAAGTCGAAGAAGCAGAAGGGCGGCGGTGCGCGTCACGGTGCGCTGACGGCTCCGATCTTCGTCGGCGGCGGCGTGACCTTCGCGGCCAAGCCGCGCAGCTTCGCGCAGAAGGTCAACCGCAAGATGTACCGCGCCGCGATGGCCGCGATCCTGTCCGAGCTCAACCGCCAGGGCCGCATCATGGTTGTCGAGTCGTTCGACATCGAAGCGCCAAAGACCAAGGACATGATCGCCAAGCTCAAGGGCCTGGAAGTGGGCAAGCGTCCGCTGATCATTACCGAAGATGCCACCGAGAACCTGTATCTCTCGGCGCGCAACCTGCCGTACGTCGAAGTGCGTGACGTCCAGGGCCTGGATCCGGTTGCCCTCGTGGGTGCCGATTCGGTCGTGGTCACCGCCGACGCGGTCAAGAAGATCGAGGAGTGGCTGGCATGAACGACGCCAAGCTCTACAACATCATCCGCGCACCACGCGTGTCCGAAAAGACCGCGCGCCTGCAGGAAGTTTCCAACCAATACGTCTTCGAAGTCGCAACGGACGCTACCAAGGCCGACATCAAGCAGGCCATTGAAAAGCTCTTTGCGGTCAAGGTCGAAGCGGTCAACGTCGTGAACGTGAAGGGCAAGAACAAGGCCTTCAAGTTCCGGATGGGCCGTCGCCCCGATTCGCGCAAGGCATACGTGACGCTGGCCGAAGGCCAGTCGATCGACGTGATGGCCACGGCCTGAGGATAGATCCATGGCATTGATGACTTTCAAGCCCACCTCTGCCGGTCGCCGTAGCGCGGTCCGCGTGGTGACGCCTGGCCTGCACAAGGGCGCGCCGCACGCCGCCCTCGTCGAGGCCAAGAGCAAGACCGGTGGCCGCAACCACCACGGTCGCATCACCACCCGTCACATCGGTGGTGGTCACAAGCAGCATTACCGCATCATCGATTTCAAGCGCGACAAGGTCGGCATTCCCGCCCGCGTCGAGCGCATCGAGTACGACCCGAACCGCACCGCGCACATCGCGCTGCTGTGCTATGTCGACGGCGAGCGTCGCTACATCATCGCGCCGAAGGGCCTGAAGGATGGCGACCAGGTGATCGCGGGCCGCGAAGCCCCGATCCGCGTCGGCAATACGCTGCCGCTGAGCAACATCCCGGTCGGTACGACGGTGTGCTGCGTCGAGATGAAGCCGGGCAAGGGCGCCCAGCTGGCCCGCGCGGCCGGCGCGAGCGTCTACCTGGTTGCACGCGAATCCGGCTACGCCACGCTGCGTCTTCGCTCCGGCGAAATGCGCAAGGTGCCGGTCGATTGCGCCGCCACCATCGGCGAAGTCGGCAACGACGAACACAACCTGGAAAAGCTGGGCAAGGCCGGTGCGAAGCGTTGGCGCGGCATCAAGCCGACCGTTCGCGGCGCCGCCATGAACCCGGTCGACCACCCGCACGGTGGTGGTGAAGCCAAGGCGGGCCAGGGTAATCCGCATCCGGTCACCCCGTGGGGTGTTCCGACCAAGGGTTACAAGACCCGCAAGAACAAGCGCACCTCGCAGTTCATCGTGCGCGATCGTAGGAGCTAATCGGCCATGGCACGTTCACTGAAAAAAGGCCCGTTCGTCGACCACCACCTGATCAAGAAGGTGGAGACCGCGGGCAACAACAAGAAGCCGATCAAGACCTGGTCGCGTCGTTCCACGATCCTGCCCGAGATGATCGGTTTCACCATTGCCGTGCACAACGGCAAGAACCACATCCCGGTGCTGGTCAACGAGAACATGGTTGGCCACAAGCTTGGCGAATTCGCCCTGACCCGTACGTTCAAGGGTCACGGCGGCGACAAGAAGTCGGGCAAGTAAGGAGATGACCATGGAAGCGAAAGCCATCCTGCGCAGCGCGCGCATCTCCGCCCAGAAGGCCCGCCTGGTCGCCGACCAGGTGCGCGGCCTGCCGGTCGCCCGTGCACTCGACCTGCTGAAGTTCTCCGACAAGAAGGCCGCTGGCATGATCTACAAGATCGTGTATTCGGCCGCCTCCAATGCCGAGAACAACTTCGGCGCCGACGCGGACGAGCTCAAGGTCAAGACCATCATGGTTGACGAAGGTCCCTCGCTGAAGCGCTTCATGGCGCGTGCGAAGGGTCGCGGCACCCGCATCCTCAAGCGCACCAGCCACATCACTGTGGTCGTGGGCGCCGGCAAGTAAGGCGGAGCATAGATATGGGTCATAAAGTACATCCGACCGGCATCCGCCTGGGCATCTCCAAGGACTGGACGTCGAAGTGGTTCGCTGGCAAGAAGCAGTACGCCAGTTACCTTGCGGCTGACCTCAGGGTTCGCGAGATGCTGCGCAAGAAGCTTGCACAGGCTGGCATCTCCAAGATCCTGATCGAGCGTCCGGCCAACAACGCGCGCGTCACGATCCACACCGCCCGTCCGGGCGTGGTGATCGGCAAGCGTGGTGAGGACATCGAGAAGCTGCGTAAGGAAGTCAGCGACGTGATGGGCGTTCCGGCGCACATCAACGTCACCGAAGTCCGCAAGCCCGAACTGGACGCACAGCTGGTTGCCGAATCGATCGCGCAGCAGCTGGAGCGCCGCATCATGTTCCGTCGCGCGATGAAACGTGCAGTCGGCAACGCGATGCGCCTGGGCGCGCTGGGCATCAAGGTGAACGTCGCCGGCCGCCTCAACGGCGCCGAAATCGCACGTTCGGAGTGGTACCGCGAAGGTCGCGTGCCGCTGCACACGCTGCGTGCCGACATCGACTACGGTTTCGCTGAAGCCAAGACGACCTACGGCATCATCGGCATCAAGGTATGGGTCTACAAGGGCGAGATTTTCGATTTCTCCCAGGTCGGCCAGGAAAAGCAGGACGACACGCCGCGCGCTGAGCGTGGTGACCGTCCGGACCGTGGCGACCGCAAGGATCGCAACGATCGTCCCGGTCGTGGCCGTCCGGCCCGCGAAGCGAGGTAATTGACCATGTTGCAACCCAAGCGAACCAAGTATCGCAAGATGCACAAGGGCCGCAACGACGGCCTGAGCTGGAGCGCGAATGCCGTCAGCTTCGGCGAGTACGGCCTCAAGTCGACGGCGACCGGTCAGCTGACCGCTCGCCAGATCGAAGCCGCACGTCGTTCCATCAGCCGTTACGTCAAGCGTGGCGGCAAGATGTGGATCCGCGTGTTTCCCGACAAGCCGATCACCAAGAAGCCGATCGAAGTCCGAATGGGCTCCGGTAAGGGCAACGTCGAGTATTGGGTCGCCCAGATCCAGCCCGGCCGCATGATCTATGAAATCGAAGGTGTGGACGAAGCCACGGCGCGCGAAGCGTTCCGTCTGGCCGCGGCCAAGCTTTCGGTCACCACCACTTTCGTGACCCGTACGGTGCGCTAATGGAACTCAAAGACCTCCGCGCGAAGTCGGCTGATGAGCTGAAGGCCCACCTGGCCGAACTGCACAAGGAGACGTTCGCGCTCCGCATGCAGAAGGCCACCGGCCAGCTCGCCAAGACCCACGAAGCCCGCCGCGTGCGCCGCGAGATTGCTCGCGTCAACACGCTGCTCGGGCAGAAGCAGTAAGGACCCGCAGTCATGACCGACAACAAAACAGAGAAGGCGCTGCGCACGGTAGAAGGCCGGGTCGTTAGCAACAAGATGGACAAGACGGTGACGGTGCTCGTCGAGCGCCAGGTCAAGCACGCGCTGTACGGCAAGTACATCCGTCGCTCGACCAAGCTGCATGCCCACGACGCCGACAATTCGTGCAACGAGGGCGACATCGTCCGCGTCGCCGAGTGCGCGCCGATGTCCAAGACCAAGAACTGGCGCGTGGTGACGATCGTCACCCGTGCGGCCGAATAAGAGGAGGGCTGACTCATGATCCAGATGCAGAGCTACCTCGACGTGGCTGACAACTCCGGTGCCAAGGAAGTGATGTGCATCAAGGTGCTGGGCGGCTCCAAGCGCCGTTACGCCGGCATCGGCGACATCATCAAGGTCACCGTGAAGGACGCGATCCCGCGCGGCAAGGTCAAGAAGGGCGACGTCTATGACGCCGTCGTGGTCCGCACCCGCAAGGGCGTTCGCCGCCCGGACGGTTCGCTGATCCGCTTCGATGGCAACGCCGCCGTGCTCCTGAACAACAAGCAGGAACCGATCGGTACCCGCATCTTCGGGCCAGTGACCCGCGAGTTGCGTACCGAGAAGTTCATGAAGATCGTCTCGCTGGCACCTGAAGTGCTCTGAGCGGAGGAATTAAGATGAACCGTATCCGCAAGGGCGACCAGGTTGTCGTCATCGCCGGCAAGGACAAGGGCAAGAAGGGTGATGTGATCCGCGTGGCCGGCGACAAGATCGTCGTGTCCAACATCAACATCATCAAGCGCCACACCAAGCCGAATCCGCAGGCCGGCCAGCCCGGCGGCGTGATCGAGCGCGAGGCGCCGATCCATATTTCCAACGTGATGCTGTTCAACCCTGCCTCGGGCAAGGGCGAACGCGTTGCCTTCAAGGTGCTGGAGGATGGACGCAAATTGCGTGTGTTCCGCTCCAGCGGCGAGGCTATCTGACATGAGCACCCGTCTCGAAAAGTTCTACAAGGACGAAGTCGTCCCGGCCCTGACCCAGAAGTTCGGTTACAAGAACCCGATGGAAGTGCCGCGCCTGACCAAGATCACGATCAACATGGGCGTGGGCGAAGCCGCCACGAACAAGAAGATCCTGGAAAACGCAGTGGCCGACCTGACCAAGATCGCGGGCCAGAAGCCGATCGTGACGAAGAGCCGCGTGTCGGTGGCTTCGTTCAAGATCCGCGACGGCTGGCCGATCGGCTGCAAGGTCACGCTGCGCCGCGCGCACATGTTCGAGTTCCTTGATCGCCTGATCAACGTCTCGCTGCCGCGCGTCCGTGACTTCCGCGGCGTGTCGGGCCGTTCGTTCGACGGCCGTGGCAACTACAACATGGGCGTGAAGGAACAGATCATCTTCCCGGAAATCGACTTCGACGCCGTCGACGCGATCCGCGGCATGGATATCGCCATCACGACGACCGCCAAGACCGACGCCGAAGCCAAGGCGCTGCTCGAAGCGTTCCGTTTCCCGTTCCGTAACTGATTTCGACGAGAGATATCCATCATGGCCAAGACCTCGATGATCAACCGCGAAATCAAGCGGAAGAAGTTGAACAAGCAGCACGGCGCCAAGCGCCTCGCGCTGAAGAAGATCATCTCCAGCACGACCGCGTCGTACGAAGAGAAGATCGAAGCCGCCGTCAAGCTGCAGAAGCTGCCGCGCGACTCCTCCGAGAGCCGCCAGCGCAACCGTTGCGAACTGTCGGGCCGCTCGCGCGGCGTGTACCGCAAGTTCGGCCTCGGCCGCAACATGCTGCGCAAGGCCACGATGAACGGTGACGTTCCTGGCCTGCGCAAGGCTTCCTGGTAAGCAACAAGGCCGACGAGTCTGCTAGACTCGCCGGCTGCTTTAAGCGCTCCGGGTTCCGCCTGGGCGTTACAACTGGATTATTCGCATTCCGCGGATATCGGTGCACTCATAGGTGACTTTTCATGAGCATGACTGATCCCATCGCCGACATGCTGGTTCGCATCAAGAATGCGGCCGCTGTTCGGAAGCAGACGGTGAAGATGCCGTCGTCCAAGATCAAGACCGCGATCGCCGGCGTCCTGAAGGACGAAGGCTACATCGCTGATTTCCGCGTGACCCCGAACGGCGCCAAGGCCGAACTCGAAGTCGTGCTGAAGTACTACGAAGGCAAGCCGGTGATCGAGCGCCTCGAGCGCTACTCGCGTTCGGGCCTGCGCCAGTATCGCGGCAAGGACGCGTTGCCGAAGGTCCTGGGTGGCCTCGGCGTCGCCATCATCTCCACTTCCAAAGGCATCATGACTGATGCGCAGGCGCGCCAGCAGGGCGTCGGCGGTGAAGTCCTGTGCTTCGTGGCCTAACAGGAGTTCACTGACATGTCTCGTGTAGCCAAGAAGCCGATCGCCCTCCCGAAGGGCGTTGAAGTCAGCGTCGCCAACGACGCCATCATCGCCAAGGGCCCGAAGGGCACCCTGAGCGTGACCAAGCCCGCCAACGTGGCGTTGAAGATCGAAGACGGCCATGCCGTGTTCTCGACCGACAACGCCGAGCAGATTGCGCTCACCGGTACCTTGCGCGCCATCCTCGCCAACATGGTGAAGGGCGTGTCCGAAGGCTTCGAGCGCAAACTCGAGCTCGTCGGCGTCGGTTACCGCGCCGCGATGCAGGGCAAGGACTTGAACCTGTCGCTGGGTTATTCGCACCCGGTGCTGTTCACCACGCCGGAAGGCATCACCATCGCCACTCCGACGCAGACCGAAGTCGTGGTCTCGGGTGCGGACAAGCAGCGCGTTGGTGAAGTCGCGGCCAAGATCCGCGGTTTCCGTCCGCCGGAGCCGTACAAGGGCAAGGGCGTGAAGTACGCCGGCGAAGTCATCATCCGTAAGGAAGCGAAGAAGGCCTAATCCGGCTTTCGGCTTCGAGGAACCAGATCATGAGCATCAAGAACACCGCCCGCCTGCGCCGCGCCAAGTCGACCCGCGCGCACATCCGCGAACTCGGCGTGCCGCGCCTGACCGTGCTGCGCACGGGCCAGCACCTGTACGCACAGGTCTTCACTGCCGACGGTTCGAAGGTCCTGGCAGCTGCCTCGACCACGCAGGCCGACGTCAAGGATGGCCTGAAGAGCGGCAAGAACTCCGAAGCGGCTGCCAAGGTCGGTCGTGCCATCGCTGAGAAGGCCAAGGCCGCTGGCGTCGAGAAGGTCGCGTTCGACCGCTCGGGCTACCGTTACCACGGCCGCATCAAGGCACTCGCCGACGCTGCGCGCGAAGGCGGCCTGCAGTTCTGATCCAGCGCGGCGGAACTCTTCCGCTGCGTGTTCGCACAAAGCATCGACGGGCGAAAGCCCGTCTGCGCTTGAAAGCCTGGAGGCCTGCCTCCACGCAATGCCAACTGCCGATGCGGTCTGCATCGGGCGCGACTCCCGGATTGCCGGTTTCGCGAAACACCCGAAGTAATCCACAACCATAAGCGGCCACGCCGCAAATCCTTTCAACTACCGAGTAATCCAAATGGCAGAAGAACAACGGGCACCGCGGGGCCGCGATCGTGATCGCAACCGCGAAGAGATGGATGACGGCATGATCGAGAAGCTGATTGCGGTCAACCGCGTCAGCAAGACCGTCAAGGGCGGCCGCCAGTTCACCTTCACCGCGCTGACGGTGGTGGGCGACGGCAATGGCAAGGTCGGCTTCGGTTACGGCAAGGCGCGTGAAGTGCCGGTCGCGATCCAGAAGTCGATGGAGTACGCCCGCAAGAGCTTCATCAATGTCGATCTGAACAATGGCACGCTCTGGCACCAGGTCAAGTCCGGTCATGGCGCGGCACGTGTGTTCATGCAGCCTGCTTCGGAAGGTACCGGCGTGATCGCTGGCGGCGCGATGCGCGCTGTACTCGAAGCGGTCGGTGTCAAGAACGTGCTGGCCAAGGCCGTCGGTTCGCGCAACCCGATCAACCTGGTGCGCGCCACGCTCAAGGGCCTGTCCGACATGCATTCGCCGGCCAAGATCGCGGCCAAGCGCGGCAAGAAGGTGGAGGACCTGAACCATGGCTAAGAACGAAGCAACCACCGGCACCGTGAAGGTGCGCCTGGTCAAGGGTCTTCGTGGCACCCAAGCCCGCCACCGCCTGTCGGTGAAGGCTCTGGGCCTGAACAAGCTCAACGATGTGCGTGAACTGAAGGACAGCCCGTCCGTGCGCGGCCTGATCAATCAGCTCCACTACCTCGTTCGCGTCGAGGAGTAATCAACATGCGTCTCAACACTCTGCAACCCGCCGACGGTGCGCGCACCGAGCGCAAGCGCGTCGGTCGCGGTATCGGTTCGGGCCTGGGTAAAACTGCCGGCCGCGGCCACAAGGGTTCGTTCGCTCGCTCCGGCAAGGGCAAGATCAAGGCCGGCTTCGAAGGCGGCCAGATGCCGATGCAGCGTCGCCTGCCGAAGGTCGGCTTCCGCTCGCTGATCAAGAAGGACACGGCCGAAGTCCTGCTGTACGCGCTGGACAAGCTCGACGCCGGTGACATCGACCTGGCCGCCCTCAAGGCCGCCAAGCTCGTGCCGCCGAACGCCAAGCAGGCCAAGATCGTGAAGAAGGGCGAACTCACCAAGAAGTTCGTACTCAAGGGCGTGCTGGCTACGGCCGGTGCGAAGGCCGCGATCGAAGCGGCTGGCGGCAAGGTCTCGGCGGAGTAATCCACGAATGGCGAAGAGCAGCAACGCAATGGCCGGCATCGGCGGCGGTCTCGGTAAGTTCACCGAGCTTCGCCAGCGCCTGCTGTTCGTCGTCGGCGCCCTGGTTGTCTACCGCATCGGCTGCTACGTGCCGGTGCCGGGCGTCAATCCGGACGCCATGCTGGAACTCATGAAGAGCCAGCAGGGCACCATCGTGGACATGTTCAACATGTTCTCGGGCGGCGCCCTGCAACGCTTCAGCCTGTTTGCGCTGAACGTCATGCCATACATCTCGGCATCGATCATCACGCAGCTGCTGACGCAGATCGTGCCGAGCCTGAAAGCCATCCAGAAGGAAGGCGAATCGGGCCGTCGCAAGATCAACCAGTGGTCGCGCATGGGTGCGATCCCGCTGGCCGTATTCCAGGCCTGGGGCATCGCGACAGCGCTGCAGAGCGGTGGCGCAGCCCAAGGCATCCCGGTTGTCTACAACCCGGGTCCCGGCTTCGTTCTGACCGCGGTGATCGCGCTAACCGCCGGCACCATGTTCCTGATGTGGCTGGGCGAGCAGGTCACCGAGCGCGGCATCGGCAACGGCGTGTCGCTGATCATCTTCGCGGGCATCGTCGCAGGCCTGCCGGCCGCGGTGCTTGGCATGTTTGAGCAGATCCGCAATGGCGACATGAATGCCATCGTGGCGCTCGTGATCGCGGCGCTGGTGCTGAGCTTTACCTTCCTGGTGGTGTTCGTCGAGCGCGGGCAACGGCGGATCACGGTGAATTACGCACGTCGCCAAGGCGGCCGCAGCGCGTACATGAACCAGTCCTCGTTCCTGCCGCTGAAGCTCAACATGTCGGGCGTGATCCCGCCGATCTTCGCGTCGAGCATCGTGATGTTCCCGGCGACCGCCGCTGCATGGTTCAGCCAGGGGAGTTCCGCGACGTGGTTGCAGAAGCTGGCGCAGATGCTTAACTCGGGCCAGCCGTTGCACATGATTCTCTATGCCGGACTGATCATCGGCTTCGCGTTCTTCTATACCGCGCTGGTGTTCAACTCGCAGGAAACTGCGGACAACCTCAAGAAGTCGGGCGCACTGATTCCCGGCATCCGTCCGGGCAAGGCGACTGCCGACTACGTCGACGGCGTGCTGACCCGCCTGACGGCCGCCGGTGCGATCTATCTTGTGATCGTCTGCCTGTTGCCGGAAATCATGCGCACGCAGCTGGGCACTTCGTTCTACTTCGGCGGCACCTCGCTGCTGATCGTGGTGGTGGTGGTGATGGACTTCATCGCGCAGATCCAGGCGCACCTGATGTCGCACCAGTACGAGAGCCTGTTGAAGAAGGCGAATCTGAAGGGTTCGCGTGGCGGCCTCGGCCGCTGATTGAAACAAGGTGGTTCCGGCTCTGGCCGGAACTGATTGGCGATCGGGAATCTTTTCCGGCCGCAGCGAATCCCGGTAGGCACTGGGGTTCAGATGGGCGACTCGGGCGGCGTCTCGCGCACGGGTGGTTCCGGGCCTTTCGCGCGCCAGAGTAGCGCGCGGGCAGGGCAGGGCAGACTCGTTATGGAGTTGTCCTGGCCAGCCAGTCCGGAGCTGTCGCCGGAGCATGGGCACACTCCCCATGCCGGGTATTGGGACTTCGGTCCCGGTGCTTCCAAGTAACCCGAGACCCTGTTAAAATCTCTTGTTCACTCCGCCGGGTTCGTAGCCTGGCGGCCAAACCAGTTGGAGAATCGCGTTATGGCGCGTATTGCTGGCGTCAACCTGCCTGCCCAGAAGCACGTCTGGGTCGGGCTGCAAAGCATCTACGGCATCGGCCGTACCCGTTCGAAGCAGGTCTGTGAATCGGCCGGGGTCACCCTGTCGACCAAGATCCGTGACCTGTCGGAACCGGAAGTCGAGCGCCTGCGTGGCGAGATCGCGAAGTTCGTGGTCGAAGGCGACCTGCGTCGTGAGATCGGTATCTCGATCAAGCGTCTGATGGACCTGGGCAGCTATCGCGGCCTTCGTCACCGTCGCGGCCTGCCGCTGCGTGGTCAGCGCACCCGTACCAATGCACGTACCCGCAAGGGTCCGCGCAAGGCCATCAAGAAGTAAGGGGTAGAAGACCATGGCCAAGCCGGCTGCTGCTGCCAAGACCAAGAAGAAGATCAAGCGCGTCGTCACCGACGGCATCGCCCACGTCCACGCTTCTTTCAACAACACCATCATCACGATCACCGACCGCCAGGGCAACGCGCTCTCGTGGGCGACTTCGGGTGGCGCGGGTTTCCGCGGTTCCCGCAAGTCGACCCCGTTCGCCGCGCAGGTTGCTGCGGAAAAGGCCGGCCGTGCTGCGCTCGACTACGGCGTCAAGTCGCTGGAAGTGCGCATCAAGGGTCCAGGTCCGGGTCGCGAGTCCGCCGTTCGTTCGTTGAACAACGTCGGCTACAAGATCGTAAACATCATCGACGTCACGCCGATTCCGCACAACGGCTGCCGTCCGCCCAAAAAGCGTCGCGTCTGAGGAGCTGAAGACACATGGCTCGTTATATTGGTCCCAAGTGCAAGCTCTCCCGTCGTGAAGGCGCCGACCTCTCGCTGAAGTCGCCCGTCCGCGCTCTCGACTCGAAGTGCAAGCTCGAACAAAAGCCCGGCCAGCATGGCCCGACCGCCCGCAAGGGCAAGCTGTCCGATTACGCCACCCAGTTGCGTGAGAAGCAGAAGGTCAAGCGCATCTACGGCTTGCTGGAGCGTCAGTTCCGCAACTACTACAAGAAGGCCTCGAACAAGAAGGGCAACACGGGTGAAAACCTGCTGCAGCTCCTCGAGACCCGCCTTGACAACGTCATCTACCGCATGGGTTTCGCTGTGACCCGTCCGGCCGCCCGCCAGCTGGTTTCGCACCGCGGCGTGACGGTCAACGGCAAGCCGGTGAACCTGCCTTCGTATCAGGTCAAGGCCGGCGACGCGATCGCGCTGTCGGAACGCGCCCAGAAGCAGCTGCGCGTGCAGGAGTCGCTGGGCGTCGCCGCCCAGATGGATCTGTCGCCGTCGTGGGTCGAAGTAGATGCCAAGAAGTTCGCTGGTGTGTTCAAGGCAGTGCCGGACCGTTCCGACCTGCCGAGCGACATCAACGAAGCGCTGATCGTCGAGTTGTACTCGAAGTAAGGCCGACTGCGACCCACGGGTCGCTTCCGCCAAAACCCAGGCTGGTGCGCCTTTGCGCGTGCCGGCCTCTCCCTCGAAGAGAGGGAGCTCCAAAAGCCTAAAGCCCTCGTTTCCCCCAACGAACGAAGGCATTGCAGGAGAACGCAACAACATGACGGTTACCGCAAACCAGGTACTGCGCCCGCGTGGTCCCCAGATCGAACGCATCTCCGGCCATCGCGCCAGGGTCGTGATCGAGCCGCTCGAACGCGGCTACGGCCACACCCTCGGCAACGCGCTGCGTCGCGTGCTGCTGTCCTCGATCCCCGGCTTCGCGATCACCGAAGTCGAGATCGATGGCGTGCTTCATGAGTACACCACGGTCGAAGGTCTCGAAGAAGACGTGCTCGAAGTCCTGCTGAACCTCAAGGACGTCGCCATCCGCATGCACACTGGTGACAGCTCCATGCTGTCGCTGAGCAGGCAGGGTACGGGCGTCGTGACGGCAGCTGACATCAAGACCGACCACAACGTCGAAATCCTCAATCCGGAACACGTGATCGCGCACTTGACCAAGGACACGGCGCTGAACATGCGCCTGAAGATCGAGCGTGGTTTCGGCTACCAGCCGGCCGCTGCCCGTCGTCGTCCGGATGAAGAAACCCGCACGATCGGCCGCCTGATGCTGGACGCGTCGTTCTCGCCGGTCCGCCGCGTTGCTTACGCCGTGGAAGCCGCGCGCGTCGAGCAGCGCACCGACCTCGACAAGCTGGTCCTGGACATCGAAACCAACGGCACGATCGACGCCGAGGAAGCCGTGCGCACCGCCGCCGACATCCTCAGCGACCAGCTGTCGGTGTTCGGCGACTTCACCCATCGCGACCGTGGCGCTGCCAAGCCGCAGACCGGTGGCGTGGATCCGATCCTGCTGCGTCCGATCGACGACCTCGAGCTGACCGTGCGTTCGGCCAACTGCCTCAAGGCCGAGAGCATCTACTACGTCGGCGACCTGATCCAGAAGACCGAAGTCGAGCTGCTCAAGACGCCGAACCTCGGCAAGAAGTCGCTCACCGAGATCAAGGAAGTCCTCGCCCAGCGCGGTCTTTCGCTCGGCATGAAGCTTGAGAACTGGCCGCCGGCCGGTATCGCAAGCCATGGGATGATGGGCTGATCCAATAAGCAACAAGCGATCCCCGCTCATGGCGGGGATCGCCGCAACAAACCCCGCAACACACTGCCGACGAGCCTGAAGGTTCGCGGCACGCCGGCCAGGGAAGAGGTCGGCCAGGACCAACCGCAGTCCGATGCTTCAACGCCACGATGGCGACAGCGAAATCCAACAGCTACAGCATTCATCAGGAATCCCAATCATGCGCCACCAGAAATCCGGACGTGCCCTCAGTCGCACCACTGCCCATCGCGAAGCGATGTTCAGCAACATGGCGGCCTCGCTGATCAAGCACGGCCTCATCCGCACCACCCTGCCCAAGGCCAAGGAGCTGCGCCGCGTCGCCGAGCCGCTCATCACCCTGGCGAAGAAGGATGGCGTCGCCAACCGTCGTCTCGCCTTCTCGCGCCTGCGCGACAAGGAAGCCGTGGGCACGCTGTTCACCACGCTTGGTCCGCGTTACGCGACGCGTCCGGGTGGCTACCTGCGCATCCTCAAGTGCGGTTTCCGCGCTGGTGACAACGCGCCGATGGCCTACGTCGAGCTTGTCGACCGTCCGGAAGCCGCGCAGTAATCGCTTCCCGCGCGCCGCTTTGTGCAGCGCGAGGTCGTGCACGTTGGATCACGAAAGCTCTGGCTCACGCCGGAGCTTTTGTGTTTTCGGGCTCCGGAAAGTCGTATCGATCATCGGCATTTTCACGTCGCTTGTAGCTACAGGGGAACCCGAAGCCTCGCTGTCTGTCTTTGCACGCACCCGGCCAGCCGTTAAGGTAGCGACATGATCAATCTGTCCCGCGCTTCGTTCCGCGTCCAGTTCCTGCTCGGTTTCCTCGCCTGCGCTGCGCTGCTGGGGTATGCATTCCACACGCAGCTTCGCGACGTGAATCCGCTGGAGCCTTGCCCGCTCTGCATCTTCCAGCGCATTGCGTTTTTCTCGCTTGGGATCGTGTTCCTGCTCGGTGCGCTCCATGGCCCGGTGAAAGCCGGATCGCGACGCGTCTATGGCCTGTTGGCATTGATCGCTGCAGGCGCGGGCATCCTGGTTGCGGGGCGCCATGTGTGGATCACGCATCTGCCTGCGGACCAGGTGCCGAGTTGCGGTGCGCCCTTCGAGTTCATGCGCCAGACGATGGGGCCGCTCAAGCTCATCCAGAAAGTGATGACCGGCTCCGGTGAGTGCGCGAAGGTTGATTGGACATTCCTTGGCCTGTCTATGCCGGCATGGAGCCTGTTATGGCTGATCGCACTGGCTGTGTGGGCCGGCTACGCGGCCTTCCGCAAGCGCTGATCGGCGCTGCGCTACGCGACGCGGGCCGCGTTCCCGCATTCCAATTCGCAATCAGCGGTTACCTCTGCAACCGTTGCAGCGCTGTCTTTTCAGGCGGATGATGGAAATTCGCTGCAGCGCAGCAACCTTCATCTTTGAGTGCCATGTCCGCTTCTGATCGCAATCTCCGCGCCGTCAACCTGCCGACCGACTGGTCTCCGGCAAGCTGGCGCGGCTATCCCGCGTTGCAGATGCCGACCTATCCCGATCCGATCGCGCTCGAAGGCGTGCTGCAGGAAATGCACGCACTGCCGCCACTGGTCACGTCCTGGGAAATCCTCGCACTGCAGAAGCAGATCGCCGAAGCGCAGGAAGGCAAGCGTTTCCTCTTGCAGGGAGGCGACTGTGCGGAAGTATTCGAGGGCTGCACGCCGGAAGTAATTTCGAACCGGTTGAAGGTGCTGCTGCAGATGAGCCTCGTGCTCGTGCACGGGCTGCGGCTTCCGGTGGTGCGCGTCGGACGTTTCGCCGGCCAGTACGCGAAGCCGCGTTCGACGGATACCGAGACGCGGGGCGGCGTAACCCTGCCGGCGTATCGCGGCGACATCATCAACGCGCCGGATTTCACTGAAGCCTCGCGCGTTCCCGATCCACGGCGCATGGTGAAGGCGCACGCGCGTTCGGCGATGACAATGAACTTCATCCGCGCACTGATCGATGGCGGTTTCGCCGACCTGCATCATCCCGAATACTGGAATCTGAGCTGGGTCGGTCACTCGCCGCTCGCCGACGAATACCAGCGCATGGTTGACGGCGTAGGCGATGCAGTGCGCTTCATGGAAACGCTGTCTGGCAGCGAGGTGCACAACCTCAATCGTGTCGACTTCTACACCTCGCACGAAGCACTCCTGCTGCCGTACGAGGAATCGCAGACGCGACAGGTACCACGGCAGTGGGGCTGGTTCAACCTCAGCACGCATTTCCCATGGATCGGCATGCGCACAGCGCAGCTGGACGGCGCGCACATCGAATACTTCCGCGGCATCCGCAATCCGATCGGACTCAAGGTCGGTCCGTCGGCGACGGCGGAGCAGTTGTTGCGGGTCATCGACGTACTCAATCCAGACGACGAAGCCGGCCGTCTAACGCTGATCCACCGCATGGGTGCAGCCCAGATTGCCGAGAAATTGCCGGTGCTGCTCGATGCGGTCAGGCGCGAAGGCCGCCGCGTGCTATGGATCTGCGATCCGATGCACGGCAATACCGAAAGCACGAGCAACGGTTACAAGACCCGGCGCTTCGGCAACATCCGCAGTGAACTCGAGCAAGCCTTCGACCTGCATGCGGCAGCGGGCACGCGCTTGGGTGGGGTGCATCTGGAATTGACCGGCGAAGATGTCACCGAGTGTCTCGGCGGCGCGCGCGAGCTGACGGAAATCGACTTGGAGCGGGCTTACCGTTCCACCGTCGATCCACGCCTGAACTACGAACAGGCGCTGGAGATCGCGATGCTGATCGTGCGCAAGCAGGCGCAGCTGGCGCGGCCGGAATAGGGCTGGCTTTGTAGAGCGGAACTTGCTGCACTGCCGGTGCTCTGTTCTTGGTTCTGTGCGAAAAGCAGCGGAGCAAGCTCCGCTCTACAAGGCGTTATTTAGCAGCGTTCGTCGCTGACGCAGCAGCGGGCAAGCTCACGAGAAACTGCGGCGTCTTGCGCGCCTTCGTCGCCTGTTCGAACGAATAACCCAGTTCGATCAAACGCGGTTCGCTCCACGCAGTGCCCATGAACACAACGCCGAGCGGCAATCCATTCGCATCGCCCATCGGTACCGTGAGGCTCGGATAACCCGCAACCGCCGCAGCGCCGTAACCCGACGGGATCTGCGGATCGCCGTTGGTCATGTCGGCCTTCCATGCCGCGATCGTGGCCGGGGCAATCAAGGCATCGAGTTGCTGCGCTTGCAGTGCGGCATCAATGCCTTGCACGCCCGCAAGTTTGCGTATGTTGCTGCGCGTGTCGAGATAGACCGGATCGCTCAACGGTCCGCGCGCATCGGCCTGTTCGAACAATTCCTGGCCGAAGTAGCTCAGTTCATCGGCCGCATGGCGCCGGTTGAAGTCCATGAGCTGCGCGAGCGTGCGAACGGGCGCGCCCTGGCTCTCGAGATAGTGTTCGAGCCCGGCCTTGAATTCCCACGTCAGTACATCCAGCTCGCCGGCGTCCCACTGGCCATCAGTCGGAATCTGCGTGTCCACTACAACGGCGCCGGCGCGGCGCATCGTCGTGATCGCCTTCTCCATCGCGGCGTCGATGTCGGCGTTCGAGCCCATCTTGTTGCGAAGCACGCCGATGCGTGCACCACGTAGGCCATCAGCCTTGAGGTGCAGGGGATAGTCGAAGACGGCGCGACCGACGCTGTTCGCCGTCGCCGCGTCGTTCTCGTCGCGCCCGACCATCGCAGCGAGCAGGTAGGCAGCGTCGGCGACATTGCGTGCCATCGGCCCGGGCGTGTCCTGGCTGCGGGAAATAGGAATGATGCCGTCGCGGCTGACGAGCCCGACCGTGGGCTTCAGGCCAACGAGTCCGGTGACGGCGGCGGGACAGATGATGCTGCCATCCGTTTCCGTGCCCACGCCCACCGTGGCGAGCGCGGCCGAAATCGCACTGGCGGTACCGGAACTCGAACCGCAGGTGCTTCGGTCGAGCACGTATGGATTGCGGGTCAATCCGCCGCGCGCGCTCCAGCCGGATGTCGAATGCGTGGAGCGGAAGTTCGCCCATTCGCTGAGGTTGGTCTTGCCCAGGATTACCGCACCGGCGGCGCGCAACCGATCGACGAGGAAGGCATCGCGCCTGGGCCTGTGGTTCGCGAGCGCGAGCGAGCCGGCCGAATTCACCATCGGCGTCGCGTCGATGTTGTCCTTGAGCAATACCGGAATGCCATGCAACGGGCTGCGCACGCGTCCTGCCTTGCGCTCCGCGTCGCGCGCATCGGCTTCCTTGATTGCGTCGGGATTGAGTTCGATGACGGCATTGAGCATCGGGCCCGCATCGTCGATCGCGGCGATGCGTTCGAGATAGGCGCGCGTGAGTTCGTGGCTGCTCAGTTCGCCACGCGCCATCCGGCCGGAGAGGTCCGCAACGCTGGTTTCGACGAACGGGAAATCCGATGCCGTGGAAGAGGCAGAGCCATCTGGGGCAGCGGAAGCCGAAGACGAGCCGAGATTACGGATGCGGTCGCATCCACCCAGCGCAGCAAGGAAGGCCACGCTCATTGCAACAGTGCGCGCGGCGCGACGGCCGTGGATCCGGCTCAGGACAGACATGGCGATTCCCCCTGCCGCGGCATGGCGCGGACCTGTTCAGGATCGCTGCCATTGCCCCTGCATACAAGGGCGGGCTGGCCGGAGAGGTGTGGTTGTCGTCACGATGCCGGCATGCCGGCTGCACTGCGAGCTCAGCGACTGCGCTTCAGGAGATCGCGGCCCAAGGCCCAGACCACGGCCAGGTTCACGACGAAGACGGTGGTCGACAACCAGCCGGGATGCATGATCAAGGCATATCCGTCCAGCGGCAGGTACACCGCCGCGCTGATGCAGCCGAGCCATGACGCCCATCTGCGCACGCGCCACAGGCCCCAGGCTTCGACAAAGCGCAGCGCGGCGTACGCAACGCCGATCGCCGCGGTGAGGTGCACCGAGTCCGGATTGATCGTGCGCGACAGCCAGTCGAGCAGCCCGTGCTTCGGATCCAGCTGGAAGTGGTTGATCAGTTCGTGCAACCAGCGCTGCAGCGGCGCTGGTCCGAGAATCTCGAGGCCGCTGGCAGCGAGCAGTGCCAGCAGGCCCTTTGCCGCCTCGAAGATCGCGATGGCATGCAAGCCAGGATGAGCATGCGGGTCCGGGTTGTACGAATGCCCTGCATGCAGGACATCCGTATCCGGATGGCTATGTCCGTTGCGCACCAGAAGTGCCGGAGTGAGCGTCAGCGAACGTCGCGGTCAGGCCGCACGCGAGGCGCGCTTGCGATCGCTTTCGGTCAGGAACTTCTTGCGCAGGCGGATTTCCTTCGGCGTGACTTCGACCAGTTCGTCGTCCTCGATGAAGTCCAGTGCCTGTTCCAGCGTGTACTTGATCGCCGGGCTCAGCTGGATCGCGTCGTCCTTGCCCGAAGCGCGCATGTTGGTCAGCGGCTTGGTCTTGATCGCGTTTACGGTGAGGTCGTTGTCCTTGGAGTGGATGCCGACCAGCTGGCCTTCGTACACGTTGTCGCCTTCGGCGGCGAACAGGCGGCCGCGCTCCTGCAGCGGCCCGAGCGAATAGGCCGGCGTGGTGCCCGGCGCATTGGCGATCATCACGCCGTTGATGCGTTTGGCGATCGCGCCCTGTTCCTTCGGACCGTAGTGGTCGAACACGTGGAACAGCAGGCCCGAACCCTGGGTCAGGGTGCGGAACTCGTTCTGGAAACCGATCAGGCCGCGCGCGGGGATCATGTAGTCCAGGCGCACGCGACCCTTGCCGTCGGGTTCCATGTTCTTCAGCTGCGCCTTGCGGGTGCCGAGCTTTTCCATCACGCCACCCTGGTGCTGCTCTTCGATGTCCACCACGAGCTGTTCGACCGGCTCCATCTGCTGGCCGTCGATTTCCTTGATGATCACTTCCGGGCGCGACACGGCGAGTTCGAAGCCTTCGCGACGCATGTTCTCGATCAGCACCGACAGGTGCAGTTCGCCGCGGCCGGAAACGAGGAACTTGTCCGGATCGGAACCTTCCTCGACCTTCAGCGCGACGTTGTGCAGCGTCTCGCGTTCGAGGCGTTCGCGCAGCTGGCGACTCGTGAGGAACTTGCCGCCGCTCAGCTCCTTGTGGCCGGCGAACGGCGAGTTGTTCACCTGGAAGGTCATGCTGATCGTCGGTTCGTCCACGGTCAGCGCGGGCAGCGCTTCGGGCGCGTCGAGCGCGCAGACGGTGTCGGAGATCGACAGGTCCGCGACGCCGGAGATGGCGACGATGTCGCCGGCTTCGGCTTCCTCGGTCTCGATACGTTCCAGGCCCATGAAGCCGAGCACCTGCAGGACCTTGCCCTGGCGCTTCTTGCCTTCACGGTCGACCACGCTCACCGGCATGTTGCGGCGGACCTTGCCGCGCTGGATGCGGCCGATGCCGATCAGGCCGACGAAGTTGCTGTAATCCAGCTGGCTGATGCGCATCTGGAACGGACCGTCGAGATCCACTTCCGGCGGCGGCACGTGTTTCATGATCGCTTCGTACAGCGGGGTCATGTCGCCGTCGCGCGCGGCGTCGTCGAGGCTGGCGTAGCCGTGCAGTGCGGAGGCGTAGACGATCGGGAAGTCGAGCTGCTCGTTGGTGGCACCGAGCTTGTCGAACAGGTCGAATACCTGGTCGATGACCCAGTCCGGGCGCGCGCCGGGGCGGTCGATCTTGTTGACCACGACGATCGGCTTGAAGCCCATCGCGAACGCCTTCTGCGTCACGAAGCGCGTCTGCGGCATCGGGCCGTCCATCGCGTCGACGAGGATCAGCACCGAGTCGACCATCGACAACACGCGCTCGACCTCGCCGCCGAAGTCGGCGTGGCCCGGGGTGTCGACGATGTTGATGCGGTTGCCCTGCCAGGTGATCGCCGTGTTCTTGGCGAGGATCGTGATGCCACGTTCCTTTTCCTGATCATTGCTGTCCATCGCGCGTTCGGCCAGCACGGTGCGTTCGGAAAGCGTGCCCGACTGCTTGAGCAGGCAGTCGACGAGGGTGGTCTTGCCGTGGTCGACGTGGGCGACGATGGCGATATTGCGCAGGCGTTCGATGGACATGCGGAAAGCGCCGGTCAGGGGCGCGAGGTCAGCGGGAGGAAGCCGGAAATTATAGCCCGCCACGGTTGCCCGCGTCCGGTTCAGGCTGGACGGCTGCGGTATCCTTGGCAGTCCCGTTCACGGATTGGCCCCAAGCGGCCGCAAATCCCCACCTGCAGGAGCTTCCCCATGAGCCTGATCGCCAATTTCGATACCGACCGCGGCACGATCCGCATCGAACTGGCCGCCGACAAGGCGCCGCTGACCGTCGCCAACTTCGTCAACCTGGCCCAGCGCGGCTTCTACGACGGACTCAAGTTCCACCGCGTCATCAACGATTTCATGATCCAGGGCGGCTGCCCGCAAGGCACCGGCACCGGCGGCCCGGGCTACCGTTTCGAGGACGAAGCCAACAACGGCCTGCGCCATGAGCGCGGCGTGCTGTCCATGGCCAATGCCGGCCCGAACACCAACGGCAGCCAGTTCTTCATCACCCACGTAGCCACGCCCTGGCTCGACGGCAAGCACACCGTCTTCGGCAAGGTGATCGAAGGCCTGGACGTGGTCGATGCGATCAAGCAGGGCGACCTGATCAAGTCGCTGAAGATCGAAGGCGATGCGTCGGCCGCCCTGGCCGCGAAGGCGGACCGCGTCGCCGAGTGGAACAAGATCCTGGCCGCGTAACCGCCGCCGGTTGCCGGAAGAAATCGGGGCGCCATGCGCCCCGATTTCTTTTGCGGAATGTGGCTACCAGACCGCGCCATGGAATATTCCGTCATATCCCCAAGGCTGCGACCCCACAGCCGCGCCGCTACAATACGGGGCTTCCCTCCCACAGGTTCCGCCCCATGCCCCAGCTTGCCCGGCGCATCGGTCGCGCCAAGCCCAGCGCGATCATGCAGGTGGCCGAAAAGGCCAAGCGCCTCAAGGCCGAAGGCCGCGACATCATCAGCTTCTCGATCGGTGTCCCCAACTTTCTTCCCGCCGAGCATGTCTACGCCGCCGCGCGCGACGCGCTGGCCAAGGACAGTGGCCAGTACGGCAGCAACCGCGGTGCCGACGTGCTGCTTGATGCGTTCATCGCGCACATGCACAAGATCGGCCTGGATGGCTACGGCAAGGTCAATGTCGCCACTGGCATCGGCGCCAAGCACGTGATCTACAACCTGGCCGAAGCACTGCTCGACGAAGGCGACACGATCGCGTTCCCGACGCCGTACTGGACCAGCTATCTCGACATCGCAGAAATCGTCAACGCGAAGATCGACCTGCTGCCGTGCCCGCCTTCACAGGACTACAAGCTGACGCCCGCGCAGCTCGACGCCGCGCTGGCGAAGAAGCCGAAGGTGTTCCTCTTCAACAATCCTTCGAACCCGACCGGCATGGTCTACACGAAGGAAGAAGTCACCGCGCTCGCCGATGTCATCGCGAAGTATCCGGACACATGGATCATCACCGACGACATCTACAACCGCATGCTGTTCGACGGACTGCAGTACTACAACTTCGTGCACGCGCGTACCGAATTGCGCGATCGCGTGATCTTCATCGACTCGCTGTCCAAGACCTACGGGATGCCGGGTTGGCGCGTGGGTTTCATGGCCGGGCCGGAATCCGTCGCCCAGGCGATCGCGACGATGAATTCGAACCACATCACCAACATTCCCGAAATCGTCACCGCCGCCGCCGTCGCCGCGCTCACCGGGCCGCAGGACGTGCCGACGCAGAAGTGCGCCGAGTTCCAGTCCAAGCGCGACCAGGTAATGGACGTGATGAACTCGCTGCCGGGCGTCGTCTGCCCGCGTCCGCAGGGTGCGTTCTACGTGTTCCCGGACATCAGCGTGTCGTTCGGCAAGACGCACGGGCCCACCGGGCTGAAGATCAACAACGACGTGGACTTCTGCAACGCATTGCTCGAAGCCAAGGGCGTCGCGTGCGTGCCGGGTTCGGCTTTCGGCGAACCGCGCGCGCTGCGCATCAGCTACACCTGCCCGACGCCGCAACTCGCACCGGGCCTGCAGCGGCTCCAGGAATTCTTCAACGAACTTTCCTGATCTATTCAACACGCATCGTCGCGGGGCGTTCGGCGCCCCGCTTTTCCATCCAGGAGTTGCCCCATGAAGACCCCCGTCCGCGTTGCCGTCACCGGTGCTGCCGGCCAGATCGGTTATGCCCTGCTGTTCCGCATCGCTTCCGGCGAGATGCTCGGCAAGGACCAGCCCGTCATCCTGCAGATGCTCGAACTGCCGATGGAGAAGGCCCAGGCCGCGCTCAAGGGCGTGATGATGGAGCTCGAGGACTGCGCGTTCCCGCTCCTCGCCGGCATGGTCGGCACCGATGATCCGAAGGTTGCGTTCAAGGATGCCGACTACGCTCTGCTGGTCGGCGCGATGCCGCGCGGTCCGGGCATGGAGCGCAAGGACCTACTGCTGAAGAACGCCGAGATCTTCACCGTGCAGGGCAAGGCGCTGAACGAAGTCGCTTCGCGCAACGTCAAGGTGCTCGTAGTCGGCAATCCGGCCAACACCAATGCCTACATCGCGATGAAGTCGGCGCCGCAGCTGCCGGCGAAGAACTTCACCGCGATGCTGCGCCTCGACCACAACCGCGCGCTGTCGCAGCTCGCCTCGAAGGCCGGCGTCGCAGTGAAGGACATCAAGAACATGGTCGTGTGGGGCAACCACAGCCCGACCATGTACCCGGACTACCGCTTCGCCACCGTGGCAAACGGTATTTCGCTGAAGGACAAGATCAACGACGCCGACTGGAACGCGAACACCTTCATCCCGGTGGTGGGCAAGCGCGGCGCGGCGATCATCGAAGCGCGTGGCCTGTCCTCGGCGGCTTCGGCGGCGAACGCCGCGATCGACCACATGCGCGACTGGGCGCTGGGCACGAATGGTGAATGGGTGACGATGGGCGTGCCGTCCGACGGCAGCTACGGCATTCCGGAAGGCGTGATGTACGGCGTGCCGGTGACCTGCGCCAATGGCGAGTACACCCGCGTCGAAGGCCTGCCGGTCGACGACTTCAGCCGCGCCGCGATGGACAAGACGCTGGCCGAGCTGGAAGAAGAACGCGCCGGCGTGGCGCACCTGCTGTAAGCAGCAAGACGAAGGCGGCTCTGGTCGCCTTCGTCGCTTTGATCGACGCCGCGGCGTATGCCGTCGATGAGACAACGGCGGACAGGCGCCGCCTCGAGAGGTAACGAAAACATGTCGCAGGTTTCCGCAGGCGCGCGCTTCCGAGCGGCCGTCCGAGACGAATCCCCGTTGCAGGTGATGGGCGCCATCACCGCCTACGCCGGCCTGATGGCCAAGCGCACGGGTTACAAGGCGCTGTACCTGTCGGGCGGTGGCGTCGCCGCAAACTCACTGGGAATGCCCGACCTCGGCATCAGCACCATGGAAGACGTGCTCACCGATGCACGCCGCATCGTCGATGCGACGCAGATGCCATTGCTCGTGGACATCGACACTGGCTGGGGCGGCGCGTTCAACATTGGCCGCGCGATCCGTTCCTTCATCAACGTCGGCGTTGCCGCAGTGCACATGGAAGACCAGGTCGGGCAGAAGCGTTGTGGCCATCGTCCCGGCAAGGAAGTGGTGAGCAGGGAAGAGATGGTCGATCGCGTCAAGGCGGCGGTCGATGCGCGCACCGACGGGAACTTCGTGATCATGGCGCGCACCGACGCTGCCGCGGTCGAAGGCATCGATTCGGCGATCGAGCGCGCGGTGGCTTATGTCGAAGCCGGCGCGGACATGATTTTTCCCGAGGCGATGAATTCGCTCGACGACTATCGAAGGTTCAAGGCTGAGGTGAAGGTGCCGATCCTCGCCAACCTCACCGAATTCGGCAGCACGCCGTTCTTCACTACCGACGAGTTGCGCGAGGCGAACGTCGACATCGCGCTGTACTGCTGCGGCGCCTACCGCGCGATGAACAAGGCAGCGCTCAACTTCTATGAAACCGTGCGTCGCGAAGGGACGCAGAAGAACCTCATCGACACCTTGCAGACGCGAGCCGAGCTGTACGACTTCCTTGGCTACCATGCGTACGAGGACAAGCTCGACCAGTTGTTTGCGCAGAACAAATAAGAGGAACCATCATGAGCGACAACGCCTCCCCAGTCCTGCCCAAGGCCAAGAAGTCCGTCGCGCTGAGCGGCACGGCCGCGGGCAACACCGCGCTGTGCACCGTGGGCCGCAGCGGCAACGATCTGCACTACCGCGGATACGACATCCACGACCTCGCGACGAAGTCGACCTTCGAGGAGGTTGCGTATCTCCTGGTGCACGGCATCCTGCCCACGCAGTCGCAGCTCGACGCCTACAAGGCCAAGCTGAAACGCCTGCGCGGCCTGCCGGCGATCGTGCAGGAAGCGCTGGAACTCGTTCCCGCCAATGCGCATCCGATGGACGTGCTGCGGACGGGTTGCTCCGTGCTGGGCACGGTATTGCCGGAACGCGATGGCCATCCGGCTGCCGAAGCGCGCGATATCGCCGACAAGCTGATCGCAAGCTTCGGTTCGATGCTGCTGTACTGGTGGCACTTCACCCGCAACGGCCGCCGCATCGACGTGGAGACGGACGACGACGGTATCGCCGCGCACTTCCTGCACCTGCTGCATGGCGAAGAGCCGAGCGCGCTGCACGCCGATTCGCTCGACAAGTCGCTGATCCTCTATGCCGAGCACGAGTTCAACGCATCGACCTTTACCGCGCGCGTGATCGCGGGCACCGGTTCCGACCTGCACTCGTGCATCACCGGCGCAATCGGCGCGCTGCGCGGTCCCAAGCACGGCGGCGCCAACGAAGTGGCGATGGACATCATCAGCCGTTACAACTCCGCCGAAGAAGCCGAAGCGGACATCCGCGCGCGGGTGGAGCGCAAGGAAATCGTGATCGGCTTCGGCCATCCGGTGTACACGATCGGCGATCCGCGCAATCCGATCATCAAGGAAATCTCGCGCAAGCTCTGCAAGAACGGCGGCAACCAGACGCTGTTCGACGTGTCCGAGCGCATCGAGACACTGATGTGGGACACGAAGAAGATGTTCCCGAACCTCGACTGGTACAGCGCCAGCGCCTATCACATGATGGGAATTCCGACACCGATGTTCACGCCGTTGTTCGTGATCGCACGCACTACGGGGTGGAGCGCGCACGTCATCGAGCAGCGCGAGGACGGCAAGATCATCCGGCCCAGCGCCAACTACACCGGGCCGGAAGATCGCGAGTACGTGGCGATCGGTAGCCGCTGAGCGGCGGCGTCATGCGATAGCGCAAAAAGGCCGGCTTGCCGGCCTTTGTGTTGCCTGCAAGCACGGGATTCTCCTTTGGTCGAATACGCCAGCCCGGCCCGTAATCGCCGGGTGATGCGTGGCATATTCGGGCCGGCATTCGTGACTCATGGTTGGGCATATGCACGACAAGTCGATACCCAACAAGACCGCGGCCGGACGCGATGAGATCGAGAGCCGCGCGCGCAAGCTGCCGACCAGCTGCGTTCCATCCTCCTTCTCGTCGATGGACAACGCACGGCTCGTCAGCTGCGGGACGTGATCAGCGGATTGCATGCGCCCGCCGATGCGCTGGCCCAGCTTGCTTCGGTCGGTCTTATCGCCGATGCCGCCGCATCGGGTTCGTCGACAGCCCCTGAGTATCTTGCGCCGTCTGCCGAAGCAGCCACCCGCTACAGCGTGCTGTATGCGCTGATGTGCGATGCCGTGCGGGAGCACCTGGGCCTGCGCGGCTACTTCATGTAATTGAAGATCGAGCGCTGCGGCAATGCCGAAGAATTGCTTGCGTTGCTACCTGACCTGGCGGCAGCGCTGGCGAAGGCACGCAATGCGGAACTCGGACGTGAGTTCGAACGGCGCCTGCGCACGTTCGCGCAGGCGTGATCGCCTAGCGCCTGATATCAGCTGACGCCTTCGGCCTTCAGTGCGGCCTGCACGCCGGGATCGGCATCCATGCGCTGCTTGAATGCGTGGAGGTTGTCGAGGCCGCCGAGTTCCACGCCCGTATTCGCAGCCCAACGCAACGTGACATAGAGATACGGATCGGCGTAGCTGCGGAAGCCCGCAAGCCATTGCTTGCCCGCGAGCTGTTGATCTGCGCGTCCGAACAACACGCGCACATTGTTGCGCGCCTGCGCCTTCACAGCCTCATGCTGCGACTCGTCCGCGAGGTAACGCGCGGGGCCGAAGATCGGCTTGAACGCCGGATGCAGGTCGGAATTGACGAAGGCAAGCCAGCGATTCGCTTCGGCGCGCTGGCGCATGCTGCCGTCGCCTGCAAGATGTGCCGCGGGGCAGGTGTCGGCGATGTAGCCGAGGATGGCGGCGTTCTGGGTGAGGACGTAGTCGCCGTCGCGCAGCACCGGCACCGTGCCTGCGGGATTGATCGCGAGGTATTCGGGCGACTGGCGCTGGTCACGGGTGACGATCTCGATTTCGAACGGAACTCCGGCCCATTGGAGCGCGATGTGATCGGCGGTGGAGCAGGCGCCAGGCGAGGTGTAGAGCTTCATCGGATACCTGTTGGTTGTTGAAGCCAAGCACTATCGCGCGTTGCTTCATGATTCCTCAATCGTCTTCGCGCAACGTTGTGTTTGCGCTGCATGAGTCAACGCTTCGGACAAAAAAAGATCCGCACAAGGCGGATCGGAAAAGCAGCGGAGCGAACTCCGCGTCCAAAGCGGTTTCAGGAATTGTGCTTGCGTGGCTTGAGCGACTGCACTTTGTAGAACGTGTGGTCGCCGATGGTCGCGACCTGGTAGGCATTGCGCCACGACGGACTGGCGATCCCCAGCGCGGCGAAGTGGCTGGCGCCTGGCACGATTTCCTTGCGCTGCCCGGCCGGCAGCGACCAGTTGTTCTCGGCTTCCAGGGCGACCGTGACGGCCTGCGCCCATGCTTCGGTGTTGCCGAGGCGGGTCGAGGGCGAGACGAGGGTGGGGGCGAACTGCTTGTTCGCGGTAACCACGTCGCACACGGTGCTGCCCCAGAGGCCGCTGTCTCGACGGCGCAGGGCAACCTCGGCAACCGCCTGCTGGCCCCGGACGGACTGGTCACGGGCTTCCAGGTAGACGGTCGTGCTGAGGCACAGCGAATCGGCGGTCTGTGGCGGCAGGACGGAGGCGAGCCACAGAATCCAGGCGAGTTTCATGTCGTACTCCTTGCTCCGTTGGCCGGGCCGCACTTCGGCGTCGTCTCCGGCTGGAGGCGGGCGCCTGGGGCGAAATCCGGTATGGCGTACTGGGGAGGGCGGCACGCTCTCTGGCGTGCTTTGCCCGGGCATCGGGACCGCACAGGAGTGCGGGCGTTGCGACGGTGCCGCCGGTGGGCGGCTTTAAAAGTTGGCGAACGGTACCGGCGGGTTTCCCAACCAAAGATGAATCGTGACAGCTGTCACGTATTGTATCGCCGCAGTATCGATGATAGAGCCGCGCTGGGGTGGCGGAACGCGAAGGTGGCGCCAGTGCTTCCAACCCGTGTGACGGTGCAGCCTTCGACTCTTGTGCTTGTGCGGCCTCATGGCAGGCGGTAGGGCGGGCCAGCCGGGTTCCTGGTGCAGTCATTCCTCGCCCACAGGACGAACGGGACATCCCGCTCAGATTGCCGACATGTGCACCGCACCGGTCAGGCGGTCTTGAAACCGCCAAAGTGGCGGTCACGGCGGCTGCGAGCATCGGCGACTGCTCGGAAACCGGCCCGTCGGGGGAATGCTCATAAAAGAAGGGTGGAGTCGGCGAGGCGCCGCCGTGCCGGTGAGCTCGCACGGCACCCCTTCCAAGCGTACTTCCCACATGGCTGAGTTCTGTTTAGGCTGCGCCTGTGACCCGCTGAAACCACGAGAGTCCAATTCAGTTTTGTACTTGGCAGTGTTTTTTTAACACTGCTTTCACAAGCGGGCACATAGCCTTCACGGAGTGGGCGTGTCGTTCAGGCAGGCCCACGTCAAGAAACCAGGAACGCCGCAGTGGCGGTTTCCAATTCAAAGGAGCAAAAGATGAATAAGAAACTCCTCTGCGCCGCTCTACTGGGTGGTCTGTGCCTTGCCCAGGCAGTGCATGCGCAGGACTTCGATGATCGCTGGTACCTGACGGGTTCGGCTGGCTTCAACATCCAGGACAACGATCGCGATACGCGGAATGCCCCGTTTGGTGCGATCGGCGTCGGCAAGTTCCTCAATCCGAACTGGTCGATCGACGGCGAACTCAATTATCAGAAGCCGGTATGGGATTCGAACCAGGATCTGAACTGGAGCCAGTACGGCATTTCGTTCGACCTGCGCCGCCACTTCGTCGCCGAGGGGCGCAACTGGAATCCCTACATCCTCATGGGTCTTGGCTACCAGCGCGAAGAGATTGAAAGCGACAACTTCCCGAACCCGGATTCGCCGTTCGAGGAAGAGGAAGGCGCAGTCGCCGGCAAGTTCGGCGTTGGCCTGCAGGGCGACATGGGCCGCGTCGGTATCCGTACCGAACTGGCCTATCGCGCTGTCGCGATCAACGACACCCGTGCGCAGCTCGTCCTCGACGATCCGCCGCCGGAACAGAACGACGGTGAAGACTGGTACGGCGACGTGCTCGCTTCGGTCGGCATCATCGTGCCGCTTGGTCCGGAACCCGCGGCTGCTGCTCCGGCGCCAGCCCCTGCGGCTCCGAGCTGCGCCGACGGCGACGACGACGGCGACGGCGTGAACAACTGCGACGACAAGTGCCCCGGTTCGCAGGCAGGCCAGACCATCGGTCCGGACGGCTGCCCGGTCCCGGT
>NZ_LMFH01000009.1 GCF_001427225.1 Lysobacter sp. Root494 | reverse complement strand
CCCGCTCCGTTCAGGCCCTCAGGCCGTCCCGATCAGCGGGGCGCGCATTGTGCACACCCCCAACAAAAATGGGAAGTGGGTGTGCGAAATTTTTCTGTGCGCCCGGTGTTTACCGCCGCTTGCTCCGCGTCGAATCAGCAACCCCGAGCGAGGCTCACGCGATTACCAGTCGAACCCGCGCAAACGTGCGCCTTCCGACCGCTAGCACGCCTTCGAAACCCGGCATGAAAACGCGCTGCGCATCCTCAATCACGTCGCCGTCGATGCGAACGGCGCGCTCCTTGAGCTTGCGGTTCGCCTCCGAATTGCTCGGCGTGAGTCCGGCGGCCGTCAGCAATGCCGCAATCCGAAGTCCGTCCTCCGGCACCACCACATCGGTGAGCGGGAGCGACGAAGTATCACCCTCGCCCCGCACGGCTGCATTCCAGCCCGCCACTGCATTTTCCGCGGCTACGGCACCGTGGAAACGTGTCGCCAGCTCACGCGCGAGGCGCAGCTTGAGATCGCGGGGATTCAATGCACCGGCTTCGATATCGCGCTTGAGCGAAGCCGCCTCCGCGATGGAGATTTCGAAGCTCAGAAGCTCGATCCAGCGCCACATCAGCGCGTCATCGATCTTCATGGTCTTGGTGACGATATCGATCGCAGGCTCGTTGATGCCGATGTAATTGCCCAGCGACTTTGACATCTTCTGTACGCCGTCGAGCCCTTCGAGCAGCGGCATCGTCAACACGATCTGCGGAGGCTGGCCGAAGTGCTCCTGCAGGCCGCGCCCCATCAGCAGGTTGAACTTCTGATCGGTGCCGCCGAGCTCGACATCCGCCTTCAATGCAACCGAGTCGTAGCCCTGCACGAGCGGATACAGGAACTCGTGGATCGAGATCGATTGTTGCGCGGCATAACGCTTGGAGAAATCGTCGCGTTCGAGCATTCGCGCGACGGTGTGCTGCGCGGCGAGTCTGATCATGTCGGCCGCGGACATCTGCCCGAACCATTCGCTGTTGAAACGCACTTCGGTGCGTTCGCGGTCGAGCACCTTGAAGACCTGCTCGGCATAGGTCTGGGCATTGGCCAACACGTCATCGCGCGTTAACGGCTTGCGGGTGACGTTCTTGCCGGTTGGGTCGCCAATCATTCCGGTGAAGTCGCCGATCAGGAAGATCACCTGATGACCCAGATCCTGGAACTGCCGCATCTTGTTGAGCAGCACGGTATGGCCCAGATGCAGATCGGGCGCGGTCGGGTCGAAGCCGGCCTTGATCCGCAGCGGGCGGCCGCCCGCCTTCATGGATGCAGCCAGCCGCGCCTCGAGTTCCTCTCGCTTGAGGATTTCGTCGGCGCCCCGGGAGATGAGGTCGAGAGCGTCGTTCAGGGAAGAGGATACGGGCACAGAGATTTCCGATGAGTGGCATCTGCCTGAATGCGACAGATGGCGTGAATTTCGTTATCGCGAAGTTAACGCGGCGTTAAACCGGGTTGTACGTCAAAAATCCTTTGGCTATCAATGATTTGACGCGGACTGCTCACGTGACTATGGTACCCCCGTTACGCGCACATCACGCGTCTGAAGGCGCCCAAAAGCGCATGTTTCAAGCTTGTTTCATGGCCACGCGAACAGACGGACTGGATGCCGGACGTTCTGACAGGGTTTCGGGGGATGGTAGCAATGGGTAAATCCGGACTAGGCGCGCAGCGGCGCGAACGACTTAATGCACTGCGTGAAGCCGCGCTGCATCGCCCTGTAGTCGCCCGTCATCTTTCCGATGGATTCAATGGCCGCTGGTCGCGCCGGCAGTGGGCGCAGGCGAGCCTGGTGGCCACGTTGGGCATGCTGGTGGCGGCGATCATTCCCGGTTTCAGCCCAGGCCATGACGCCCCCCTCCCGGCGGCCCGGATGTCGATGGCGCTGCCGTTGCCGTCACTACCCGTGGCGCGGTTGCACGGCCAGAGCGGTGACAGCTGGCAACTCGTCCGCGTCGAGCGCGGCCAGACGCTGGCTTCCTTGTTCAAGCAGTTCGGCATTTCGCCGACGACACTCCATGAAGTCCTGCAGCAGCCGGGCGCGCGCGAATCGCTGACGAAACTCAAGCCTGGCGCCGAACTCGCGTTCGACCTTCCGGTCGGCGAAGGCGGCAAGGGTGGCGAGCTGCGTGCGCTGCGTTTCGACCGCGATGCCACGCATCGCGTTGAACTGACGCTCGAAGGCGATGACATCCGCCAGAAGGTGATCGAGCGTCCGAGCGAAACCCGCACGGTCGTGCTCAGCGGCAAGGTAGGTAGGTCGCTGTTCCGTTCGGCGCGCAAGCTCGGCTTGAGCCCGAAGAACATCAACACGCTCACCGACGACATCTTCAAGTACGACATCGATTTCAATGACGACGTCGGCGCGAACGACCGCTTCAGTGTCGTCGTCGAGCAGACCTGGCGCGAAGGCGAGCTGATCTCCACCGGCCCGGTGCTGGCGGCGACGTTCACTACCGGCAACAAGCTGCACACCGGCTTCCGCTTCGAGCGCAACGGCAAGGCCGAGTACTTCACCGGCGACGGCCGTCCTCTGAAGAAGTCCTTCATCCGCATGCCGATCCCGTATGCGCGCCTGACGTCCGGCTTCGGCGCGCGCCGCCATCCGGTGCTGGGCCGCATGCGCATGCACAAGGGCGTGGACTACGCCGCGCGTCCGGGCACGCCGATCATGGCTGCGGGCGATGCGCGCGTGCTTTCGGCCGGCTGGCAGGGCGGTTATGGCAATGCGGTCGTGCTCGACCACGGTCGCGGCTACACCACGTTGTACGGCCACATGTCGCGCATCGGCAAGATCAAGCGCGGCCAGCGCATCGCGCAGGGCACCGTGATCGGTTATGTCGGCAGCACCGGCATGTCGACCGGCCCGCACCTGCATTACGAATTCCGCATCAACGGCGCGCACCGCAACCCGCTGTCGATCACGATGCCGCCACCGGAACCGCTGAGCGGCGGCGCGCTCGCGCAGTTCCGCCAGCAGACTTCGGTAGCACTGACTCGCATCCGCAAGGTCGAAAACATCATCTACGCCGATGCGGGTACTGCTGAGCCCAAGCAACTGGCGATGGCGGGCGCGAAGAAGAACGGCCGCAAGGGCTGATCGCGTCGACGCGGTAGTGCCGGGTCGCTCCTGGCACTACACAAAACCGGCATCGGGCTGTTTACTGCACCGATGCCGCATACGAATTCCGCTCCGCAACTCTTCATTGGCCTGATCTCGGGCACCAGCGCCGATGGCATCGATGCCGCGCTGGTGCGCTTTACCGGCGATGGCGATACGACCCAGTGCGAACTCGTGCACGGCCACACCTATCCGTGGCCTGAAGACCTGCGTGTGCGACTGATCTCGCTGGGCCAGGGCGCGCCGGTTGATTCGCTGGATGAGATGGGCACGCTCGACGTGCGCATCGGCGAGCATTTCGCGACGGCTGCATTGCAACTGGCAAGCGACGCCGGTGTCGCAGCGCGCGACGTGCACGCGATCGGCTCGCATGGACAGACCGTGCGGCACCGGCCTGCAGGCGCCGCGTTCGACGGCCACCATCCCTTCACCATGCAACTGGGCGATGCGCACGTGATCGCCGAGCGCAGCGGCATCACGACGGTCGCCGACTTCCGCCGCCGCGATGTCGCCGCGGGCGGGCTCGGCGCGCCCCTGCTGCCGGCGCTGCATAACGCACTGCTGCATTCGCCGCAGGAAGATCGCGCGGTGCTCAATCTCGGCGGCATCGCCAACTTCACCCTGTTGCCTGCCCACGGCGACGTGCGCGGCTTCGATACCGGCCCGGCCAATGCACTGATGGATGCGTGGTGCGCGCGGCACACCGGGCAGGCCTTCGATGCCGGTGGTGCATTCGCCGCACAGGGTGCTTGCGACGCTGCATTGCTGCAACGGTTGCTGGATGAGGCGTGGTTCGCGTTGCCGCCGCCGAAGAGCACCGGGCGGGAGGTTTTCCATCTCGATTGGGTCGAAGCGCGGCTGCATGGCAACGAAGCCGCTGCCGACGTGCAGGCAACCCTGCTGGAACTTACCGCGGCCAGCGTCGCCGACGCCCTGCTCGCGCATCAACCAGGCACGCGCAGGGTGCTGGTGTGCGGTGGCGGCGTGCACAACGCGCGGCTGCTGGAACGCATCGCCGCACGGCTTCCTGATGCCGCCGTCGAATCCACGGCGCGGCATGGCGTCGATCCCGATTTCGTCGAAGCAATGGGGTTCGCCTGGCTGGCACGGCAGGCGCTACTGGGAAAGCCGGGAAACCTGCCCAGCGTGACCGGCGCGCGCGGTCCGCGCGTGCTCGGCGTGGTGCATCCGGCAAACTGAGCGTGCCCCCGGCGGGTTGCCGTCAGGCGGGATCCTTGCGGCTCGACGACTCCGACATCGCGAAGCGCATGTCGATGTCCGGGTCGTCCAGTTCCTTCGGCCGTTCAACGCGGCCGATCAGCGAGAAGCCCGGATCGCTCGGCACTTCTTCCAGCGCGGCGATCGCGGCGCGCAGGATGTCGCTGTCGGTTTCGCTGAAACGGACGTTCATGTCGGCTTCGACCGTATACAGCCCCTGCTCGAGGAGATGCTGCAACGTGCGCCCCATGTCCCAGCGGCGCGCATCGGCCACGCGGCGGATGCGGTCCGCCAGCACGGGGTCGATGTCACGGAGCACGATCTCGGTCATGAAGGAATGCTGGCATGGCCCCATTGGGCCTGAAACGGCTCAAAGGACATTGTTGTCACATTTCCACGACTTTGCGTCAAATTCTGCCGGCCTTCACGCCGGCGTCGAAGCTGGCGCGACCACGGGCCGCCGCCGCGCCAGGATGAAGCACAACAACAGCGCGGGAATGCCCACCACGGCCGTGCCGATGAAGAACAAGGCATAGCCTTCCAATTCGGTGCGGCCGGCTTGCAGGTGTTCCACCGCGACGCCGGAAAAGCCTTTCAATACCTTCCCGAGCAGCGCATAGAACGAACTGAGCAACGCATACTGGGTCGCGCTGTAGCCGACGTTGGTGAGGCTCGACATATAGCCGACCAGCGCAACGCCGGCGAAACCGGTACAGAAGTTGTCGATCACCATCGTCGTGGCGAACACGAGCGGATCGTTGCCCTGGTACGCCAGCCATGCGAAGGCGAGGTTCGAACCGGGGCCGAGAATGGCGCCCAGCAACAGCGTGGGCACGAAACCGAAACGCAACGCGAACAACCCCGCGACCGCGATACCCGATATCGAAGCCACCAACCCGGGCACGCCGCGTACCCAGCCAACGGTCTCCTTCGCGATGCCCAGGTCGGCATAGAACGGATTGGCCATCGGGCCCATCACGAAGTCGGGCAAGCGGTACAGGCTGATCGCTGCAAGCATCAGCAGCGCCCAGCTGCCGTGCTGGCGGAAGAAGGCAATGAAGGGACCCAGGACCGCGTCGTACATGCGCAGCATCGGGCGTACCAGCGGACGCGACCACGTCGCTTCCGGCACCGGCCCCGCAGGACGGCGTCCCACGGCGCACGCCAGCACCGCGCCGAGCAACAACAATGCGGCGTTGCGCAGGTCGAGGTTGAGGTCGTCGTGCAATCCGATCGCGATGGCGAACACCAGCGTCGCCAGGCCGATTGCGCCGGCGAGCAGCCAGCGCACGACCATCGCATCGGATACACCCAGCGGGAGGTCGTTGTTGTTGCCGCCCGCGACTTCGACCACCGGCCGCGCCTGCACCTGCGGTTCGCGCGCGAACCAGCACGCACCGATGCCGACGGCCATCAACAGCGCCATCAATTCGTACGACACCGACCAGCCCAATTTCGCGGCGACCACGAGGATCAGCGCGTCGGTGATGAGCAACGCCGTGCGATAGCCGAGCTGGTAGCCGGCGCTGAGCAGCGCGAGCTCGTCGCGGTCGTCGGCGCTCTCGATGCGCCAGGCATCGATCACGATGTCCTGCGTCGCCGACGAGAACGCCGCCACCAGCGCCATCACGCCGAATGCGATCAAGCCGCCCTGCGGCTGCACCAGCGCCATGCCGACGAGGCCGCAGGCGATCGCCAGCTGCGCCAGCATCATCCATCCGCGGCGCCTGCCGAGCAGGCGTCCGAGCACCGGCGCGTCAGTCTTGTCGACCAACGGCGCCCACAGGAACTTCATCGAATAGGCGATGCCGACCCACGACAGGAAGCCGATCGTCGACAGTTCGATGCCGCCCTCGCGCAACCAGAAGCCCATCGTGTTGCCGACAAGCATGAATGGCAGGCCGGAGGCGAAGCCGAGCGCGAGCATGATCGCGACCTTCGGCCGCCGCAGCGCGCGCAGCACGTCGCGCGAGCTGTGCTTCTTCCTGCGCTCAGCGGTCATAGTCCACCGCGAACGGCGCGTGATCGGAGAAGCGCGGCGACGGCGTGATCGCGCACGCCTTCAGGCGGTCCTGCAGCGATGGAGTGACGAACTGGTAATCGATGCGCCATCCCACGTTCTTGGCGCGCGCGGCGCCGCGATTGCTCCACCAGGTGTAGTCCTGGCCTTCCGCGTGCAGGTGGCGATAGGCGTCGACCCAACCTGTTCCCTCCATGCACAGGCCGTTGAGCCAGTCGCGTTCCTGGGGCAGGCAGCCCGAATTCTTCTGGTTGCTGGTCCAGTTCCTGATGTCGAGGCGGCTACGCACGATGTTCCAGTCGCCGCACAGCACGTAGTCGCGGCCGGATTGCAGCCACTGCTGCAGGATCGGTTCCAGCCACTTCATCACCTCGAACTTGAAGCCCTGGCGCAGCTCGCCCGACGAACCCGAAGGAATGTAGAAGGACACCACACTGAGGTTGCCGAAGCGCGCTTCGATGTAGCGTCCCTCGTCATCGAATGCGGACCAGCCGAGCGACGTCAGGACTTCGTCGGGTTCGCGCTTGGAATAGATGGCGACGCCGCTGTAACCCTTCTTGGTACTGGCGTCCTTGAAGAACGTGCGATAGCCGGGCGGGCGGAAGACGTTGTCGACCGGCGCTTCGGACGCGTCCTCGTTAGAAGCGTGGCCAAGCTGGTGTTCCTGGGCCTTGGTTTCCTGCAGGCACAGCACGTCGGCGTCCTGCGTGCGGAACCAGTCGAAGAAGCCCTTGTTGGCGGCCGAGCGGATGCCGTTGGCGTTGAAGCTGATGATGCGCATGGGGGATAGCAGCGGAATTCCAGGCGAGGACGGCAGCCTACCGCACGCGGCGGAGATTCCGATGCGGCAGAATTCGCGCACCTGCCCCGACTTCCTGCCGATGAACGACCACCGCTCCCGCTTTCTCCAGCTCGCGCTGCGCGCCGACGCTTTGCGCTTCGGCGATTTCACCCTGAAGTCTGGGCGGCAGAGCCCGTACTTCTTCAACGCCGGCCTGTTCAATTCCGGCGCGCTGCTGGCGGAACTGGCGACCTGCTACGCCGACGCGATCGAGGCGCACGGCGTCGGCTTCGACCTGCTGTTCGGGCCTGCCTACAAGGGCATTCCGCTCGCGACCGCCGTCGCCTGCGAATACGCGCGCCGGGGCCGCGACCTGCCGGTGGCATTCAATCGCAAGGAAGCCAAGGCGCACGGCGAAGGCGGCACGCTGATCGGCGCGCCGCTCGCCGGCAAGCGCGTCCTGATCGTGGACGACGTGATCACCGCCGGCACTGCGATCCGCGAAGCGCTGGCGATCATCCGCGATGCGGGCGGCGTTGCCGCAGGCATCGTGATCGCACTCGATCGCCAGGAAGCCGTTGACCCCGCCGTATCGAGACGCTCCGCGGCACAAACTGTCGCGGACGAACATGGCTTGCCGGTCGTTCCGGTGGCGAGCCTGTCGGACCTGCTCGAATTCGCTGCCGGCAACGCGCAACTGGTCGCACAACGGGAGCGACTGCTGGCCTACCGTGCCGCGTATGGTAGCCATACCGCCGCATAGCCCGTACCAGCCGTGCTGGCGTGATCCTTGCTAGTGGTTGTCCAACCGCGAGACTTTCGGCAGGACCTTCATGAACAAGTTGTACGCCCCGCTCGCGCTGGCCCTCACGGCTGCGCTGCTGGCCGGCCCAGCCGGCGCCGCGCAACAGAAAAAAGCGGGGCCAGAAAAGAAAAAGCTCTATTGCTGGAACGAAGGCGGGCACAGAGTCTGCGGCGACGCCCTGCCGGCGACCGCCGTCGACAGCGCACGCACCGAGATCAGCTCCCGAAGCGGTCTTCCGACCGGACAGGTCGGCCGCGCCCTGACCGCAGAAGAACGTCTTGCGGCCGCGGCGCAGGCCGAAATCGACCGGCAGAACCAGTTCAAGGAAGCCGCGCAACGCATGCGCGAACACGCCATGGCCGAGTCGTATTCGACCGAAGCCGACCTGCGCCGCGCCTTCAACGACCGCATCGCCCTGCTCGACGACACCGTCAAGGCCGCGCAGCTGAGCATCGGCGGCCTGCGCCAGAGCCTGATCAGCCTGCTCCGCCAGGCCGGGGAAGCCGAGCTGGCGGGCAGGCCGGTACCGGCGAATCTCGCGAGCACCATCCGGACCCAGCACGCCGAACTCATCCGCCAGCAAGGCCTGCTCGCCGCGCACCGCCAGAACCGCAGCGAGATCGACGTCGAACTCGACCACGCCCTGCAGACGTATCGCGCACTGAAAGGCCCGAAGACGCCGGCGGTGGTGCCGGTGCAGAACGGCACCTGATCCGGTAGCGCCTGCTGCAAACAAACAAAAAGCCGGTCAGACGACCGGCTTTTTGTTTGTGCGACCGGGTGAGCTCAGAAGGGCAGCGAGAGATCCGGCTTCAACGCCAGCAACTGCTCGCGGAACGCCTGCTGGATGCGCTTGAGCGCCGCCGCCGTGTCGGCGTCGAAACGCATCACCAGCACCGGCGTCGTGTTCGACGCGCGCACCAGGCCCCACCCATCCGGGAAGTCGACACGCAGGCCGTCGATCGTCGACAGGCGCGCACCTTCGAACTGCGCGGCATTGCGGAAACGTTCGACGAAGCTATGTGGATCGCCCCCGGGCGCATCGACCTTGATCTCCGGCGTGGACACGCCGTTGGGCAGCGCGGCCAGCGTCGCCGCCGGCGTGTCGGGCTGCACCGAGAGGATCTCGAGGAGGCGGGCGGCGGCGTAGATGCCGTCGTCGAAGCCGTACCAGCGTTCCTTGAAGAAGAAGTGGCCGCTCATCTCGCCGGCGAGCTCGGCGCCGGTTTCGCGCATCTTCGCCTTGATCAGCGAATGGCCGGTCTTCCACATCAGCGGACTGCCGCCATGGCGCAGGATGTGGCCTGGCAGGCGACCGGTGCACTTCACGTCGAAGATGATCATCGCACCCGGGTTACGCTCCAGCACGTCCTGCGCGAACAGCATCAGCAGGCGATCCGGGAAGATGTTCTGGCCATCCTTCGTGACCACGCCGAGGCGGTCGCCGTCGCCGTCGAAGGCGATGCCGAGGTCCGCGTCGAGGCGCTCGACCATCTTGATCAGGTCGGTGAGGTTGTGCGGCTCACTGGGATCGGGATGGTGGTTGGGGAAGGTGCCGTCGATTTCGCAGTACAGCGGGGTGACTTCGGCGCCGATCGCGGCCAACACCCGCGGGCCGATGTCGCCGGCCACGCCGTTGCCAGCATCGACCACGACCTTGAGCGGGCGGTCGATCTGCACGTCGGCAGCGATGCGCTGCACGTAGTCCTCGCTGATGTCCTGTTGACGCACTTCGCCCGGGTTGTCCGCAGCGAACAGGCGGCCCTGCGCAATACGGTCATGGAGGTCGGTGATCGTCTCGCCCGACAGCGTCTCGCCACCGACTACAATCTTGAAGCCGTTGTAGTCCGGCGGATTGTGGCTGCCGGTGACCGACACGCAGGAACCCGCGCGCAGGTGATACGCGCCGAAGTAGACGACCGGCGTCGGCGCCATACCAATGTCGATGACGTTGCGGCCGGCCTTGCGCAGGCCGTTGATCAGGCCTTCGCTGAGCTCGGGACCGGAGAGGCGGCCGTCACGGCCGACCACGATGTCGAGCAGACCCTGCTGCTGCATCACCGAACCGATCGACTGGCCGAGCAGTTCGGCGATGCCGGCGTCGAGCGTCTTGCCGATCACGCCGCGCACGTCGTAGGCGCGGAAGATGCCGGGATCGAGCGGCACACCTTTCGTTACTGCCGGCGCGGGCGCGGCTTCCACTGGTTTCTGCGCGCCGACCGGCTGCGCTGCGAGCAATTCCGGCGCCAGCTGGCCCAGGGTCTGATCGCCGCCTTCCTCGATTGCCGCGGCTTTCCCCCGGCCGCGGGTGAGGGCGGGATAGAACCAGGCCACGATCGCGCCCAGCGCCAGTAATGCAGTGATGACGGCGCACGGCAGCCAGCCCAGGCCGAGCGGTCCGCCGGCGACGTCCGGAATCGCGGCCGCGACCCGCAGGTCGCTGCCCGGCACCTTCGCCGCCATCGCTTCGGCGCCGGTGGCGAGGGCCTTGTTGCCGCGCTCGACCACGGTGGAACTGCCCTGGCGCAAGGCCAGGTAGGTGTCTTCCGGCACGCGGGCCGCTTCCACCCCGCTGCTCAGCCTGGCGAGGGGCAGCCGAACGCTGGCGACGCCCACGAGTTCGGCGCCGCGCATCACCGGGGCGGCCAGCGCGAGCTTCTGCTTGCCGAGGCCATCGGTGACGATCCAGGCCACCGGCTTCTGTTCCGCCAGCGCCTGCTCCATCGCGGCCAGGCGGCCGTAGCCGGTCTTGGGCAGCCCGGCATAGGCCGGGTCGAGGTCCGTCGAAAGCACTTCGCCCTCAGTCGCCGAGGCCCAGCCCTGGGTCAGCGCGATACCGGCCTGGTGCAGGTCATTGGCGGCCAGCGCCGCCTGTACCGGTGCGCTTTCGAGCTGCGCGGCGAACTGCTTCTGCTCGGTGGCGATCACTCCCTGCGCGTTCTGCACGGCCGCATCGCGCGCCTGTTCCACGGTCTGCCGGCGCGCGCTGTCGCGGTATTGCTGCCAGGCGCTCCAGCCGAACCACACGGCCAGCAGCACCAGCACGATCGCCACCAGCTGTCGCAGTAGCTTCGCCTGGGCGGGAGGAAGGCTCTTCTTTTCGCTCATCATCGTTTCCTGTTTTTTTGCTCGCGCTTCAGCGCACGCCGGTGTGGCCGAAGCCACCTTCGCCACGCTTGCTCGCTTCGAATTCGTCGACCACTTGCAACGTCGCCCGCACGATCGGCAGCACGACGAGCTGGGCGATGCGGTCCCCCGGCTGGATCGTAAAAGCCTCGCGACTACGGTTCCACACGCTGATCATGAGCGGTCCCTGGTAATCCGCGTCGATCAGGCCGGTGCCGTTGCCCAGCACGATGCCGTGTTTGTGACCCAGGCCCGACCTGGGCAGGATCACCGCGCACAGGGTCGGGTCGCCGACGTGAATGGCCAGTCCCGATGGCACGAGCACGGTGTCGCCCGGCTGCAGGGCCAGCGGCGCATCCAGCGCGGCGCGCAGGTCGAGGCCGGCGCTGCAAGGCGTCGCGTATTCGGGCAGCGCCCACTCGCCGCCGAAACGCGCGTCGAGGATCTTGAGTTCGAGCGTGTGGTGCATTCGGTTCCTTATGTGTCGATGCGCACGTGGCGCGGCCGGGCTTCAAGCCAGCCGCACCGCGATCAGCTCAAGCAAGTTGTCTGCCAATTCGATCTTCGACGCAGGCCCCAGCGCGCGCTCGAAGCCGTCGCGCCCGTACACCACCAGCGCGTTGTCGTCGCTTTCGAAGCCGCTGCCCACGATGCCGACGCGATTGGCCGCGATCAGGTCGAGCTTCTTCTTTTCCAGCTTGCCGCGTGCGTATTGCTCGACATGGTCGGTTTCCGCGGCGAAGCCGACCACCAGGCGCGGGCGCCGCGGATGTACCGCCACTTCGGCGAGGATGTCGGGCGTGCGGACCAGCTCCAGCGTTAGCGTGTCCACACCGGCCTGCTTCTTGATCTTGCCCGGCGCCACGCTGAGCGGAGTGAAGTCGGCGACGGCCGCGGCCCCGATGTAGATGTCGGCCGGCAGCGCCGCCATCACCGCGGCGTGCATCTGGGCGGCACTGCGCACGTCGATGCGGCTCACGCCGGCTGGGGTCGGCAGCGAGACCGGTCCCGCCACCAGCACCACGTCGGCGCCCTGGCGCGCGGCGGATTCGGCGATCGCGAACCCCATCTTCCCGCTGCTGCGATTCCCGATGAAGCGGACGGGATCGATGTCTTCGAAAGTCGGGCCCGCACTGACGAGGACGCGCCGACCGCGCAGGCTCATCGTGCAGCCCCCCCTAGCGCGGCGACGATGGCTTCGGGTTCGCTGAGGCGGCCCGGACCGGATTCGCCTTCGGCGAGCGGGCCGTCTTCCGGACCAACTACCTGCACGCCGCGTTCGCGCAACGTAGCCATGTTGGCCTGCGTGGCCGGGTGCAGCCACATGCGGTGGTTCATCGCCGGGCACACGGTAATCGGCGCGATGGTCGCCAGGCACAAGGTGGTGACCAGATCGTCGGCCAAGCCATGGGTCAGCTTGGCCAGCGTGTTCGCCGTGGCGGGCGCAACCACTACCCGGTCCGCCCAGCGCGCCAGTTCGATATGGCCCATCGCGGCTTCCGCCGCTTCGTCCCACAGCGAGGTGCGCACGGGGAAGCCGGACAGCGCCTGGAAGGTCGGCGTGCCGACAAAGTGCGTGGCTTCCCCGGTCATCGCCACCTGCACCTGCGCCCCGGCGTCGCGCAGGCGGCGCACCAGCTCGGCGGCCTTGTACGCGGCGATGCCGCCGCACACGCACAGCAGGATGCGCTGGTCCTTGAGGCGGGCGTCGGCCATCGGTTCGGAAAATTCCTACCGCGAAACGGGCAATTAGCTTACCCGAAGGCACGCGTGCGCCTGATCGGCGTGGCGTGGCGAGCACGGCAAGCTGCGTCCATCCCGGATGCGGCGGTCAACCTCCAGGCTGCCTGTTCCAGGTTCGCAGGCATTCCCTATTCCGCCGTCGCGTCCGGGAACCCCTTCCCTCTTCCACGAGCGACATGCACATCCGCGACTGGCCCGTCGACGAACGTCCCCGCGAGAAGCTGCTCGGCCGTGGCCCCGGCGCGCTGTCGGACGCGGAACTGCTGGCGATCTTCCTCGGCTCCGGCCTGCGTGGCCGCGATGCGGTCGCCACGGCGCGCGAACTGCTCGCGGCCGAAGGCGGCCTGCGCGCCCTGCTGCAACGGTCGCCGAAGGAACTGCGGAAACTGCGTGGCCTGGGCCCCGCCCGCGCCTGCGCGCTAACCGCCGCGCTGGAACTCGGCCAACGGATGCTGCACGCGCAACTCGAACGCGGCGAAGCGCTGGGCGACCCGCAGGCCGCGGGCCGCTACTTCGCCCAGCGCCTGCGCGGACTGCCGCACGAAGTGTTCGCGGCGCTGTTCCTCGACACACGGCATCGGGTGATCGCGTTCGAGGAGCTGTTCCAGGGCACGCTCGATGGCGCCGAAGTGCACCCTCGCGAGGTCGTGCGCCGCGCGCTCGGCCACAACGCCGCGGCAGTGATCGTGGCGCACAACCATCCCAGCGGTAACCCGGAACCCTCCGCCGCCGATCGCGCCGTCACCGCACGGCTGAAGCAGGCACTCGCGCTGGTCGACCTGCGCCTGCTCGACCACTTCGTCATCGCCGACGGCCCGCCGGTGTCGCTCGCGGCGCGCGGCTGGGTGTAACTCCCGCTGGGTCGCGGCAGGGCTCGCGTACAATGCGCGACCCGCTGCATCGCTGAAAAATCCCGTGAAATCCACCCTCCGCGCGCTCGTCGCGCAGGCCATCGACTCCCTGCGCACCGCCGGTACGCTTCCCGCCGACCTGGCCATGCCCGACTTCGTCATCGAGCGCCCCAAGACGCGCGCCCAGGGCGACTTCTCCAGCAATGCCGCGATGTTGCTGGCGAAACTCGCCAGTCAGGGCGGGACCAGGTCGAACCCGCGCGCGATCGCGCAGGCGCTGGTCGACGCGCTGCCCGCGAACGCCGTCGTCGCGAAGGTCGAGATCGCCGGCCCCGGCTTCATCAACTTCTTCATCAACGAGGCCGCCTGGCGCGCGCAGGTCGGCGAAGTGCTGGCGCAAGCCGCGAAGTACGGTCGCAACGAATCCGGCAAGGGCCACACCGCGGGCGTGGAATACGTCTCGGCCAATCCCACCGGCCCGCTCCACGTCGGCCACGGCCGCGCCGCGGTGATCGGCGACTGCATCGCGCGCGCGCTCGACGCCAATGGCTGGAACGTGAAGCGCGAGTTCTACTACAACGACGCCGGCGCGCAGATCAACAACCTCGCCGTCTCGGTGCAGGCGCGCGCGCAGGGCAAGGGGCCGGACGACGCGGGCTGGCCGGAAGACGGCTACCGCGGCGACTACATCATCGACGTTGCCAATGCCTACCTGCGCGGCGACAGCGTCGAAGTCGAAGGCCACACCGTCGTCGGTGCGAAGGATCCGAACGATCTCGATGCGATCCGCCAGTTCGCCGTCGCCTACCTGCGCCGCGAACAGAACCTCGATCTCGCGGCGTACGGCGTCTCGTTCGACACGTACTTCCTCGAATCCTCGCTTTACACCAGCGACAAGGTGGAAGAGACCGTGCGCGAGCTCATCGCCCACGGCCATACGTACGAAGAAGGCGGCGCGCTGTGGCTGCGCACCACCGATTTCGGTGACGACAAGGACCGCGTGATGCGCAAGTCCGACGGCACCTACACCTACTTCGTGCCGGACGTCGCCTACCACCTGTCGAAGTGGCAGCGCGGCTACGAGCGCGCGATCACCGAACTTGGCGCCGACCACCACGGCTCGCTGATGCGCGTGAAGGCCGGCCTGCAGGCGCTGGATTGCGGCATTCCCGAGGGTTATCCCGAATACGTGCTGCACCAGATGGTCACGGTCATGCGCGGCGGCGAGGAAGTGAAGCTGTCCAAGCGCGCCGGCAGTTACCTGACCCTGCGCGACCTGATCGACGAAGCCGGCCGCGATGCGGTGCGCTGGTTCCTGATCGCGCGCAAACCGGATTCGCAGCTGACCTTCGACATCGACCTCGCGCGCAGCCAGTCGATGGACAACCCGGTGTACTACGTGCAGGTTTCGCACGCGCGCATGCACGGGCTGACGCGCCAGCTGAAGGAGCGCGGCCTGTCGTTCGACGCCGGCAACGGGCTGGCGCAGCCGCTCGACCTCGAGGACGACAGCGCACGCGAACTGGTGACGACGCTGCTGCGCTATCCCGATGTGGTCGAGACCGCCGGGCGCGACCTGGAGCCGCACCAGATCGCCGTCTACCTGCTCGAACTCGCGCAGACGTTCCAGACGTATTACAACGACCACCAGTTCCTCGTCGACGACCCCAACCTGCGCGACGCCCGCCTGGTGCTCGCGCTGGCGACGCGGCAGGTGCTGGCGAACGGGCTGGAACTGTTGGGCGTCAGCGCACCGGAAATGATGTGATTCATGTTGATGTGAGTGCCGCGTCCTGACTGGCGCGGCATGTTGGGCTGATGCAGGCGCGTCTTCGGACGCATTCGACGTAACAGATCAGGGGGCGTCATCGCCCGAGGCAGAACGAAGTGGCAGCAAAGCGTGGCAAGTCGCAGGCGCGACGCAGTGGCGGCAACGGCAATGGCATTCCCGGCTGGGCCTGGATGGTGCTCGGCATCCTGCTGACGATCGTGGTCGTGATCGTCGCGCCCAAATACCTGAAGTCCGACGGTGACGGTTTCTTCCGTCCGCAACCCAATCCCGATGCGCAGCCGGTTCCAGTCGCCGAGGAGGAGGACGCGGTCGCGCCGGAAGGCGACGTGCCCGCGCCGAAGACCGCCAAGTCCAGGGACGCCGGCAAGAATCGCGAGGAGTACGACTTCTACACCCTGCTTCCGGGCAAGGAAGTCCCGCTGAGTGACGCCGAGATTGCCGCCACCGAGCGCGCCGAGGCGCAGCGCGAAGCCGCGCGGCAGAGGCAGCAGGCCAGCGCGCAGTCCGATGATGCCGAAGCCGCGACTTCACCGGTGCCGCTGCCCAGGCCGGTCGATGACGGCGTAACCATGAAGCCGGCCGCGACGGCGACGACCGATATCGCGAAGCCTGCCGCAACGACGGCGTCAATCAGCAAGCCGACGGCAACGAACACCAAGGCTTCGACGACCACGGCGACGCCCGCCATCGACGACAACACCCGCTACCTGCTCCAGGCCGGCGCCTTCCAGGCTTCGGGCCAGGCCGAAGAGCTGAAGGCGAAGATCGCCCTGCTCGGCCTCGGCGCCCGCGTCGAATCGGCGCAGATCAGCGGTAAGACCGTCTACCGCGTCCGCATGGGCCCGTACGGCACCGCCACCGACCTCGCCGAGGCCAAGCGCAAATTGTCCGCTGGCGGATTGCAGGCGATGGCGGTTCGGGTGAGGTAATGCGCGATCGATCACGCGAGTCGGCCAAGGAGAACTGACATGCAACGCACCGCCCTGATCACCGGCGCCACATCGGGTTTCGGCGCCGCCACGGCACGCCGCTTCGTTGCCGCGGAATGGCACGTGATCGCGACCGGCCGCCGCGCGGACCGATTACAGGCGCTGGTGGACGAACTCGGTGCGGATCGCGTGCATGCCGCGGTGTTCGACATCCGCGATGCGAACGCGATGAACGCAGCCATGGATGCGCTGCCCGAAGCCTTCCGCGGCGTCGATCTGCTGGTCAACAACGCGGGCCTCGCGCAGGGCACGCAGCCCGCGCAGAACGCGCGTCTTGACGACTGGCAGCGCATGATCGACACCAACATCACCGCGCTGGTCACGCTGACGCGGCGGATGTTGCCGACCCTGATCGAACGCCGGGGCGCGATCATCAACATCAGTTCCACCGCGGCCAGCTATCCCTACACCGGCGGCAACGTGTACGGCGGCACCAAGGCCTTCGTCAGCCAGTTCTCGCTCGGGTTGCGCAGCGATCTGCACGGCACCGGCGTGCGCGTGACCACGCTGGAGCCGGGCATGGCCGAAACCGAATTCACCCTGGTGCGCACGCATGGCGACCAGACCGCGTCGGACGCGCTGTACAAGGGTGCGAATCCGATGACCGCGCAGGACATCGCCGAAACGATCTTCTGGATCGCGACGTTGCCGCCGCACCTCAACGTCAACCGGCTGGAGATGATGCCGGTGAGCCAGTCGTTCGCGGGATTCCAGGTCGCGCGCGAAGGCTGACTTCGTCATCCCGCAAAAGGGGAATTGCCTTGCTGCTGTTGCTCGTCATTCCCGCGAAGGCGGGAATCCAGTGACTTTCGCTCCGTGGCGGCCAAGGCAAAGCAAAGTTACTGGATTCCCGCCTTCGCGGGAATGACGAGCAAAGCGGATGCAAGGACAGGAAGGGCAGAAAGCAAAGAAGCAAAGAAGCAAATAAGCAAAGAAGCAAAAAAAGCCGGTTGAGGCGGCGCTACGCCAGCGGCTCGTCGCTCAGATAGGTGTACGCAGTAAGTCCCGCTTCCAGCGCGGCCTTCAGCTTGTCGGCTTCATCCGCCGCCAGGTGCGCCGCGTCAACCTTGCCGGCATACGCCTTGCGCAGGTCCGACAGGTTGTAGCCCACGTAATCGAGCATCACGTCGGCGGTGTCGCCGCGGCGTTGCTGGCTCATCGCATAGCCGCCGTTGCCGTCGAGATGGACCTCGACCGCGTCGGTGTCGCCGAACAGGTTGTGGATGTCGCCGAGGATTTCCTGATACGCGCCGACGAGGAAGAAACCGAGCCGGTACGACTCGCCGTGCTTCATCTCGTGCAGCGGCAGCGAGCTGTCGAGGCCTTCGGTTTCCACATACGTGTCGATCATGCCGTCCGAATCGCAGGTCATGTCGGCGATCACGCCGCGGCGCGTCGGCGCTTCGTCCAGGCGCTCGATCGGCGCGATCGGGAACACCTGGTCGATCGCCCACACGTCGGGCATCGATTCGAACACGCTGAAGTTGACGAAGTACTTGTCGACCAGGCGATCGTTGAGTTCGTCGAGCAGGTCGCGGTGGCTCTTCTCGTCGTAGCTCAGACGCGCGCGCACCGCATGTGCGATCGCGTAGAACAGGTCGTCGATGCGCGCGCGGTGGGTCAGGTCGATCTGGCCGAGCGCGTACAGCGACAGGCCTTCGCTGTGGTGGTGCTGGGCCTCGTGGAACAGCTCTATCGCCGGGCGCTTGTCGAGTTCGGCGTGGATCTCGCGCAGGTGGCGGATCACCGCGGGTTCGTCGTCGTGCTCGTCGGGCACGCGGCCTTCCGGCGCCTGCTCGACTTCGCTCACGTTCGCGACCAGCACCGCGTGGTGCGCGGTCATCGCGCGGCCGCACTCGGTGATGATGCGTGGCGGCGGCAGCGCGTATTCCTCGCATGCCTCGGCGAGCGGTTGCACGATGCTCGATGCGTACTGGCTCACGCCGTAATTGATCGAGCAGTAGCTGCGCGAACGCGTGCCTTCGTAGTCGATGCCGAGGCCGCCGCCAACGTCCATGTAGCGCACCTTCGCGCCGAGCACGGAGAGTTCGACGAAGTAGCGCGTCGCCTCGCGCATGCCGTTGGCGATGTCGCGGACGTTGGAAATCTGCGAACCCATGTGGAAATGCAGCAACTGCAGACTGTCTTCCAGCCCGCTGTCACGCAGTTCTTTCCACAGATCGAGCACCTGGCGCGGCGAGAGCCCGAACTTGGCCTTGTCGCCGCCGCTGTTCTGCCACTTGCCGGCACCCAGCGAAGCCAGGCGCATGCGCACGCCGAGGCCCGGCTTCACGCCTAGCGCGCGCGCCTCTTCGATGACCAGCGGCAGCTCCGAAGGCTTCTCGATCACGATGAAGGTTTCGAGCCCGAGCTTGCGGCCGATCAGCGCGAGGCGGATGTATTCGCGGTCCTTGTAGCCGTTGCACACGATCACGCCACCCGGGCGCGACAATGCCAGCACCGCCATCAGTTCCGGCTTGCTTCCGGCTTCGAGGCCGAAGCCATCGCCGTGGTGCGAAGCGAGCGTGCCGGCGACACCGGCGTGCTGGTTGACCTTGATCGGATACACCGCGGTGTAGCCGCCGGCGTAATCCCATTCGCCCATCGCCTGCGCGAACGCACCCTGCAGCTTGCGCAGGCGGTCGCCGAGGATGTCGGGGAAGCGCACCAGCAACGGCAGCTTCGCACCCTGTGCCTTGGCCTGGTCGACCACGTCCGGCAGCGCGATCGCCGGTCCCTGCGGACCGCGCGGCGCCACGGTGATGCGGCCGGCCGCGTCGACATCGAAATAACCCTCCGACCAGTGCGGAATCGAATAGGTCTTGCGGGCGTGGTCGAGCGACCAGGCGGTCATCGGCGTGCTTCCTTCAGCGGCAAACAGGGGAGGATCGGGGGCAAACAGGCGCGCATTGTAGGGCTTGGGTTGGCAAGGCGCCGTTGCGGTGGCCGGCCTGCAGGGGCTTGCAGATACGGCCACGGCGGTAATGCGCCATTCGCTACAATCCGCGCCCCACACAGCTTCGCGGAAACACGCCGATGACCGACACCACCTGGCACTACGAGAACTTCGAGCGCGCCGGCTCGGCCATCGGCTACCGGATCACGAAGAAGCTGGACGAGGTGCAGTCGCCCTTCCAGTTCATCGAGATCTACGAGAGCACCGACTGGGGCAACCTGATGCTCATCGACGGCGCGATGATGCTGACCACGCGCGACAACTTCCTCTACCACGAGATGATGTCGCATCCGGCGCTGTTCACCCATGCTGCGCCGAAGAACGTGGTGATCATCGGCGGCGGCGACTGCGGCACGCTGCGCGAGGTGCTCAAGCATCCCGGCGTCGAAAAGGCCGTGCAGTGCGACATCGACGAACAGGTCACGCGCATGGCGGAGAAGTGGTTTCCCGAGCTGTGCGAATCCAACAATGATCCGCGCGCGGAACTGCTGTTCGATGACGGCATCGCGTACATGGCCAACTGCGCGCCGGGCAGCGTCGACATCGTGATCGTCGATTCCACCGATCCGGTCGGCCCGGCCGAGGGCCTGTTCAACAAGTCCTTCTACGAATCCTGCTTCCGCGCGCTGAAGGACGACGGCATCCTCGTGCAGCAGTCCGAGTCGCCGCTGGTGCTGCTGGATCTCATCAAGGAAATGCGCGGCGAGATGGGCAAGGCTGGCTTCGCCTCGTTCAAGACCCTGCCCTTCCCGCAGCCGTGCTATCCGACCGGCTGGTGGAGCGCGACGCTGGCGAAGAAGTCCGGCGGTTTCGAGTTCCGCGACGCCGACGCCCGCGCCAAGCTCTTCGACGCGAAGTACTACAGCGCCGACATCCACAAGGGCGCACTGGTTTCCCCACCCTTCGTCGCCGCCGCGCTGGGCGAGTAAGACACGCCACCCGCGGACGGACGGCGCCGGAACAGCGCCGCGTGTCCCGGCTCCGGGAGCCGCCTGTGTTACGGTGCGCCCACGGCGGGAATCCGGGTGGATGGACCCGTCTCTGCGCCGGATCCGGGGGGATGTCTTGCGCGCGTTGGGGTTCACCGTCCTGCTGGCCTGCTCGGGCTGGTGCGTCGCTGCCGACGCGCTGGCGCAGACCGGCGTTTCTCCACCTCCGCCGGACCTCACCCGCTTCGGTTCCACCCCTGATGCCGGCCAGTTCGACCGCCTGATCGAGCAGATCGAGCGCGGCGACCTCATCGTGTCCAGTCCGCAGCAGATCCGCGATGCCGTGAAGGTGCTCGATGGACTGCGCCCGGTGCATGACGCGAAGCGCGAACTGCGTCTGCGCGGCTTCCGCTGCGACTACGACGACCTCGGCCAGCCGGCGTCCGGATTAGCTTTCGCCCGCGCTGGCATGGCCGATGCGCAGCGGCTCGGCGACATCGGCAGCCAGGTGCGCTTTGGCCTGTGCGAGGCCAACTACATCGACGGGTCCGGACAGACTTCGCAATCGGCGGCGTCCGTCGCCACCGCATTGGCGCTGGCCCGCAAGCACGGCGACCCGCGCCTGCTCGCGCAGGCGCTGATCCATCGCGGCAGCCTGCGCTCGCTGCTGGGCGAACAGGCGGCGGCACTGACCGACTTCCTCGAGGCGCAGCGCGTCTACAACGCCGCCGGGCTGCGCAACGAGGCCGAAGCCGGCCTCGGCGACATCGCGGCCGCCTACCGGCGCATGGGTGACCACGACAAGGCGCTGGAGTACCTGCGCCAGGGCGTCGCCTTCGCCGAGCGGCAGGGCGATCCCGGCCTGCTGTCGGTGGCGTTGCTGCAGACCGCCTTCCTGCACGAGGACCTGGGCCGCCATGACGAGGCGCTGGCCGTGCAGCGTCGCGCGATCCAGGTCGCCGCCGGGCACGGGCTCGAATACGACGTGGCCGCCGCGCACCTGGCGATGGCCTCCTCGCTGGTGAAGAAGGGCGATTTCAGCGGCGCCGAAACCGCACTGGCCACGGCCCGCATCGGCTTCGAAAGACTGGGCGACAAATCCAACGAGGCCATGCTGCAGCTGCTCGAAGGCATGGTGCTCGCCGGCCGTGGCGACGACGTGCTCGCGCTCGAGCACTACGATCGCGCCACGCGCGAATTCGACGCCGACCCGAACCTGCGTTACCAGGTCGATCTCTACGCCGCGCGCGCCCTGAGCCACGAAGCGCTCGGCGATTACCGCGCGGCGATGGATGACCTCAAGCTCGAACGCACCGGCCGCCGCAAGCTCAACGACGACGCGCGCACGCAGCAGTCGTTGTTGCTGCAATACCAGTTCGATACCGCGCGCCGTGATCTGGAAAACGCACAGTTGCAAGCCGGGCAGCGCAGCCAGAAGCAACGGCTGAAGGTGGTGGAACGCGCCAATCGCTGGCAGGTCGCTGCGCTGATCAGTTCCGGCTTGTTGCTATTGCTGCTCGGCGTGCTGTTCCTGCGCCAGCTGCGCAGCATGCGCCGCATCAACCGGCTCGCACTGACCGACGCACTGACCGGCGTCGCCAATCGCCGCCACGTCGAAGTCGCCGCGGAGCAGGCCGTGGAGCGGTCACGCACCACCGGCGAACCACTAGCCGTGCTCACCTTCGATCTCGATTCGTTCAAGCGCATAAATGACGGGCACGGCCACGCCAGCGGCGACCAGGTGTTGGTGCGGGTCGCGCGCGCCTGCGAAGCGGTGCTGCGCCAGAACGACCTGCTCGGTCGCGTCGGCGGCGAGGAGTTCGTTGTGCTGCTGCCCAACACGCCATCCGACGCCGCGCTGCTGGTGGCCGAACGGCTGCGCGACAGCGTGCACCGGCTCGATCTCGGCGATATCGCCGAGGACCTCGACGTCACCATCAGCCTCGGACTGGCAATGCTGCGGCCGCAGGACGACGGACTGCACGACGTGATCGACCGCGCGGATGCGGCGCTGTACCGGGCGAAGGATGCGGGCCGGAACCGCGTCGCCATTGAGCTGGACGACCCGCTGGCGATCCGGCTGACCTCCGTGGACGCGCGTCATACGGCTGCCGTGGCTTCCGCGGCGCAGTGAAGCCTTTCGCAGCCGGGGACTTGGTACGTCACGCCGGCCATGCGCGCGAACCCGGCGCAACCGGGCTCGGGATTGACGGCCGTTCTGCGCCCGGAAAGGGATGACGAACGGAGCGCCGTGCCACGACGGGCGTTACAGCGCGTCGCCGTCCATCTCGCCGGTGCGGATGCGCACCACGCGATCGAGGTCCCACACGAAGATCTTGCCGTCGCCGATCTTGCCGGTGCCCGCGGCCTTCATGATCGCTTCCACGACGGTGTCGGCCTGTTCGTCGGTGACCGCGACTTCGAGCTTGATCTTGGGCAGGAAGTCGACGACGTATTCCGCGCCGCGATAAAGCTCGGTGTGGCCCTTCTGCCGGCCGAAGCCCTTGACCTCGGTGGCGGTGATGCCGGCGACGCCGGCTTCGGCCAGCGCTTCGCGGACATCGTCGAGCTTGAAAGGCTTGATCACCGCCATGACCATCTTCATCGCATGTCTCCCAGGGCCGCGGGCCCGCTGCGCAGGAGGATAAGGCGCGCTGCGATGCGCGGCGAGCGGTGGTGCACGGTCGCGTCGTTCGAATGGCGTGAAGCGGCGGGCTTGAGCCCGCCCTACAATGGCGGCGCTTTCGGTTTTTTCCTATTCCACCACGCGACATCGCCTGACTGCGCCGCTTCGGCCCCGGTCCCAAGCTGGGTCCAACGCCGGAGGAGCCCAATCCCATGATCGACCTCAACCATCTTGACGACCTCGCCCGCCGCCTCAGCGCACTGGTGCCACCCGGCCTGCGCGAGGGCCGCGACGAACTGCAGCAGAACTTCAAGGCGGTGTTGCAGACGGGTCTGGCCCGGCTCGACCTGGTGACGCGCGAGGAGTTCGACGTCCAGCGCGCGGTCCTCCTGCGCACGCGCGAGAAGCTCGAAGAACTGCAACGCACGGTGGCCGAACTGGAAGCCCAGCTCGGCCACGGCACGTCGCAACCACCGCACCACTGAGCCGCCGCCATGAACCTGGCACTCGTGCACAGCCGTGCACGAACGGGCGTCCGTGCCCCCGCGGTCCGCGTCGAAGTGCATCTGTCCGGTGGATTGCCGCGATTTTCGCTGGTCGGATTACCCGAAGCCGCCGTGCGCGAAGCCAAGGACCGCGTGCGCGCCGCGATCAGCTGCGCGCAGTACGAATTTCCGGCGCGCGTAATCACCGTCAATCTCGCGCCGGCGGATCTTCCGAAAGGCGGCGGCCGCTTCGACCTGCCGATCGCCCTGGGCATCCTTGCGGCAAGCGGACAGATTCCACTCGAAGCCCTCCACGAATACGAATTTCTCGGCGAGCTTGGCCTGACCGGTGAACTGCGCGCAGTGGACGGCGTATTGCCCGCTGCGCTTGGCGTGGCGCAGGCGGGTCGGAAGCTGATCGTTCCGGAAGGCAATGGCGCCGAGGCTTCGTTGGCCTCGCAGGTCGAGGTGCGCACGGCCCGTACCTTGCTCGAAGTGTGCGCGATGCTCCACTCGCGCAAACAGTTGCCGTGCGCGCAGCCATTACCAACGCGGCGCGCCACTACCGCCGACATGGCTGACGTGCGTGGACAGGCACGCGCACGGCGCGCCCTCGAGATTTCCGCCGCCGGTGGACATCATCTTCTTCTGGTGGGCCCGCCGGGATGTGGCAAGACCTTGCTGGCCTCGCGCCTGCCTGGCCTCTTGCCGGAAGCCAGCGAGGACGAAGCGCTCGAAGCTGCCGCGATTGCGTCGGTCAGTGGCCGCGGGCTGGATCCCACGCGCTGGCGCGAACGACCATTCCGCGCGCCACACCACACAGCAAGCGCAGTTGCGCTGGCCGGTGGCGGCGGCGACCCGCGGCCAGGAGAGATTTCGCTGGCGCACCACGGCGTATTGTTTCTGGACGAGTTGCCCGAGTGGGACCGGCGTGCGCTCGAAGTCCTGCGCGAACCACTGGAGTCGGGCGTTGTCACCATTTCCCGCGCCGCGCGACAGGATGAATTTCCGGCGCGATTCCAGCTGATCGCAGCGATGAATCCGTGCCCATGCGGCTGGGCGGGCGACCCTGGCGGGCGTTGTCGCTGCAGTCCGGAATCGGTGCGCCGTTACCACGCACGCATATCAGGGCCGTTGCTGGATCGGATTGACCTGCATGTCGAGGTGCCGCGCTTGCCGCCTGCCGTCCTCCGGCCCGACGCCCCCTCGGGCGAGCCCAGTATGGACATTCGCGCCCGCGTGGAACGGGCGCGGGAAGTGCAGCTGACGCGTGCGGGGACCGTAAATGCAAGGCTTGACCAATCCGCCACCCTTGCGCATTGCCGGCTGGCTCCAGCGGATCAGCGCTTGTTGGAGCGCGCCGTCAACGGGTTACAGCTGACCGCCCGTTCCATCCACCGCATCATGCGGGTGGCTCGTACGATCGCGGACCTCGAAGGTCACCCCGACATACAAACCGGCCATCTTGCAGAGGCCCTCGGCTATCGCATCAACAACGGCCCGGCGGCTGGTGAACAGAAGCCGGGCATGCAAGCTTCGGGACGCTAGAGAGAGCCGCCGCAGCCAGGAGGAACGCAGACCTTTGGTTTCTCCATGTAGTCGCGCGCACCTTCGCGGGCTTCGCGCATCTCCGCCTTGGTGCCGCAGCGCGTCATCTTCCGGGTCGAGCCACTGACACGCTCGCGCCAGCACACGTTCTGGTCATCGCCGGCCACCCGGGTGTTCTTCACCTCGGCGTTGATGCGCTCAAGCGCATTCTCCATGCGGATCTTCTCGCCGATGGACAGGTCGTCGAGCTTCGTCTTGCCCTCCGTGACGGCGAAGAACTCGTCTTGTGCCTTGCCGACCAGCTTGTTCTGGCGCGCGCTCAACCCTTCGATACCGCCGTCCTGCAGGTCGGTCCGCAACACCTGCTGCTGCGCGATCAACACCTGAAGCGAGTCCTGGTCGGGCGCGGGCTGGTCAGCCGCCGCAGCCGTCATGCTCGCGACCGTCAACACGAGACACATGATCGCTTTCATGGGTCCACCTCCGTAATTCATTTCCCACCTCTCCGGCAACGTCGACTCATTCCTGGGATCGAACGGCCACGAACCGACAAGGTCGGCAAAGCCCGTCGACACGCCGACACTACGCCTCGGCTACGACCGCCTCAAGTCTGGTTGCCAATGAAAAACGGGCGCCGTGGGCGCCCGTTTTCTTACCTCGGAGACTCAGTTTCCCCGGCAGTCGTCGCAGACACCCCGCCGATCCATCTGCTCACGAGCCGCATCGCGCTGCGCCTGCATCTGGGCAGCCGTCATGCATACCCTTTCCTTGCGATTGCTTCCCAGAATAGCCCGACGTTCACACACCATGCGCTCGTCGCTGGCTTCCTTGAGCCTCTGGTCAATCCACGCAAGCGTCGCCGATACCTGGCTCTGCTGTTCCAGCGTCAGCTCGTGTATCGCCGTTTTGCCCTCGAGCACGGCCAGCATCGCGTCCTGCTTTTGCAGCAGTTCACTCCGCGCGGAAGCGGGCAACTCCTTATAAGCGCCCGAATTGTGGGCCTCCACCCCTGCCCTGATGCGGGCCTGCTCATTACGCAGCTCGTTCAGGTCGGCAGGGATCCCGTTCGCACTGGCGACGAGCGGCAGGAGCAGTGCGAGATTCAGAAGAATAATTTGGTAGTTCAAACGCATGGCAATCAATGGCCCCGAGTGACTGAGGCATTGAGGCTACTGCGCTTCGAGTGGGTTGTCCTGTGCCTGTGGCTCGTCTCGTTCCCGGTCAGCCAGCTGCCTTTTGCAGGCTCCGGGTCGACTAACGCTACCCAACGATCCATGTCGCGTGATCGTCAAAGACGAACGGAAGGGCTCCGATAAACCGTTGATCAGCCGGCGCGCCACACCTCCGCCCTCGGATCCAGTTCGGCAGTCACCATCGCCTCGCCGCGCCAGCCGAAGCCACAGATCGCGAGTGCACCCTGGTTCACGTGATCCAGCCCGAACGCCCGCTCCAGTTCCTTCTCGTTGATCGCGCCGGTGATGAAGGCGCCGAGGCCGGCGTCGGTGGCGGCGAGGTAGAGGGTCTGGGAGAGGTGGCCGGCTTCGAGGGCGACGACGCGGTAGCCCTTGGCGTGCTGGCGGTATTTCCAGAAGGTGCGGTCGAAGCGGGGGGCAAGGACGACCACGACGTGGGCGTCGGCGAACCAGTGCTGCTGGGCGACCATGTCCTGTATGAATTGGCGGAGGGCGGACGCGGCGATCGGTGCCGCGTGGTCAGGTGACGCGGTGACGTCGCCGCGCCGTCCGCCCTCCGTGGAAGGCCCGGCTGATCGATCCGGAGCCGGTGCGCTCCCCTCGCCTGCGAACGCCTCCGCTTCGGATGCGTTCCGCCCGTCCGCTCCAGCCATTACGACCACTGCGGCCTTATGTGCGTCATTCGCTGCATCTGCAACGACAGCAGCCGGTTCGGCTGCCGTAGCAGCGACGGCGTTGCCCGTTCCGACAGCCATGGTTTCGGCCGCGCCCGGTGCATCCGCACTGGCCAACTCCCTCTCTCCCGCCACTTCGGAAGCGCCGCTAGCCACAGCTGCAAGGGTCATGCCGCGCAACGACTCCGGCAACGGCAACGGCTCCAACGCATGCTCGACCGCTTGATAGTGATACAGGCCGGGCGCGACATCCTCGACGTTCTGCACGATGAGGTAGCACTCGATCGGATGCAGGCCGCCGCCAGAGGGCACGTTCTTCTTGAGGAAGACGGTGTCTTCGCTGACGCGCACTTCAGCCTGCGCGGCGAACACGCGTTGCATCACCTGCGCGAACAGTTCGAATGGCAGCGCGCGCGCGGGATCGAAGTTGCGGCAGGTGACGCGGCGCGCGAGCAGTTGGTCGAAACCGGTAGCCGCGATGCGCGGCAATTTGAGCTGCGAAGGCGCATCGACGCGCCGGGCGGCTTCCACGGGCGGCGCGCCGAGCACCTCGCGCATTTGCACCGCGGTTTCGGTGCCGCTGTCCTTCATGTTCTGCACCGCGTCGACACCGCTCCAGCGGGTGAAGGCGTGCAGTGTCGCGGCCAGCGGATGCCAGTAGGCGGCGCGCAAGGCCTCATCGCATGCGCGGTGCGCGGCGTGGCGCTTGTCGTCGCCGATCAGCAGGCCTTCGCCGAGCAGGCGTTGCAGCGCGGCCGGCGGAGGCGCGGCCAGCGTGCTCGCATCGATCCACTGGCTGGGACTGAGCACGCCGAGCAGTTCGCGCTCATCGGCATCGACCTCGACCTCTTCGCCCAGATGCGGCGCGAGCGCGACCCAGCGGCGCTCGCGGCGCAGGCCGTCGCCGCCATTCAACAGCTCCTGCAGGTCGAAGCCGACCTCCTCGCGCGGTTCCAGGAACAGCACGGCGCAGCGGCGAATCTTCATTTCCTTCCCCTGAAAAGCCCCGGGCACATTCTGCCTGTTGCCTGCGGCGGACCTATGCGCAATTGCTGGGTGGCTGTCCCCGCTCGTCATTCCTGCGAAGGCGGGAGTGGCGCGAAAAAACGGATGCCGTACCAGTCACTGGACTCGGGACGGAATCGCGGGTCTCCGAAACCAGTCGACTGGACTCCTATCCGGCGATCGCATTGTGCTTGCAATACCGCCAGCGCCTCAGTCACACAACGCCTCAGCTGGATGCGGGTGTTGGCGGTGGTCGCGTACTTAGCTAATCCATGGGCCACGTAGCAAACGGGAACAACCTCAGGACTGCTCCCGTACTTTTTGTGGTTTCGCCGAGCTTTTGCTCCGTCGAGGCTGGCGCCGGCCATTCACGTCATTGTCCGGACCCACCCCCACGGTTAGTCTCGCGCATGAAGCGTCCGGGGGACGGGCGCGAGACAGGGGGAATCACATGGCTGGACCGAAACAGACCGCGCCTATCGACCCGGCCATCGCGGAACGACTGCTGGAGCTGCTTAGCTCGGATGACGCATTCCGCGAGCAATTCCAAACGGACCCGGTCGCTGCGCTCCAGAGCATCGGCTACGGATCCGCCGATATGGCCGTGAAGTCAACGTCCCGAGACCTGGCTGATCCGTTCTCGGCCTGCAGCGTGGTTCAGCTTGCAAGCAAGGAGCAGATCCTTGAGGCGAAAGCAGAGCTGAAGGCGACAATGGTGCAGGGATTGGCTTACAACACGCCGACCTTTGAGGCCGCGACATTGGCGCGACGCGATCTCAAATGATCCGGCAGCGATTCGACCGGCCAACGCCGGTCGAATCGCTCCAATGCCTTGGCGGCTTCAGCATGCCGGCCAAGCGCCTGGAAAATTTCTGCCTCGCTCAGGACAGACAGATTGCTGTCGGCGACATTAAGGGCCTGGACGCAGAAACCACACATCTGTTCGGTGTACGCGAAACCGCGTTTCTGCTGCAGCCATCGTGCCTGTTCGAGCGCACGTTTCAAGTCTCCCGCATCGGTGTAGGCGTTGAGCAACACCTGACGGGTCTGGTAGTGCTCGTCGCCGGCGAGGAGAGGCCGTAGCAGCGCCACGGATTCTTCTGGTCGGCCTTCGCGCCGCAACATTTCTGCCCGCACGACGATGCTCAATTCCTTCAATGATTGGACTTGCATCAACGAATGCTTGTCTTCAAGGGCAGCGAGCGTTCGCTTCGCAGGCGAGTCATCCCCCAATCGGAGCGCAAACAAGGATGCAGCCAATGCGATCGATGCATCGTCCACGGCGTCCGAATCGAATTCCTTGCCGAGAGACTTCAATGAGCGATCGACAGCAACGAGAGTCTGCTCCTGCGCCCCGGCGACATCCCCACTGAGCCACTTGGTCACACCCAGCTGCATCGGGAAATTGCGGGCATCGAATTCAGTCGTGCTACCCACCAACTGCAATGCAGCCCGGGCATACCTGACCGCGTCTTTCCAGCGCGCGCTGTCCACTGCGAAGCTGACGCGTTCGAAATACGCGTAGCGATCACTATTCCGAAGTCTCTGCTCCAGCTTGGAAGCGCCCGCGAAGTTCCCCTGCGCCGCCTCCACTGCCATCCGCCTGTGCAAGCTGCCGTCATAGCCACGCGCGATCGCGTTGTCGAACGAATTTCCCGCCTTCGCATATTGGCCTAGTGCCAAGTAGGCCCGACCCGACGTGTCGTAATCCAACCCACTCAGGACATTGGGAGACTTGAGTGCAGCGGCTGCGTATGTGAGCGCCTCATCGAACCTGTTTTCCGCCACCAGCCACATCGCCGAATTCGAGTGCGCTTGCATGTAGTCGGGATACAGGCGTGCCAGCTCCTCCCACCGGTCTGTCGCAGATGCCGACAAATCGAACCGTGCCGCCCAGGCATCCAGATACAGCGCTTCACGTGGAGGCAGGTGATCGCGGAGTTCTTGTGCTTTGCGCAGATGCACAACGGCAGCCGGAGTGTCCGACTCCGCGTACTTCACGCGCATTTGTCCCATCTGCGCTAATGCGAAGTTCGGATCCAACGAGGCAGCTCGTGCATAGAACCGTTCGGCCTCGTCGTACTTGCTGCGCGCGTATGCCTGCTCCGCCAACGCATACGCCCGCAACGCATCCAGGTTCTTCGTCGTCACCTGCGGCAGCGGTACCGAATCCTTCTCGATCGACTTCACCGCTTCGCCGAGCTTGCCGCGTAACGACGCGGTGACCTCGTCGATCGAATCCAGCGTGGAAGCGACGCCCGTACCTTCGGCGGTTTCGGTGTAGACGGTGGTCTGCGTGCGCGGGTCGATTACTTCGGCGCTGACGCGCACGCGGCCGCCGATTTCGGCGACGGTGGGGAGGATCACGGCGCGGGCGCCGTCGCGCAGGGCGATTTCGGAAGCGATGGTGCGGTCGAGCTTGGTATCGGGCGCGCGCTGCATGCGGCCGAGGGTGTCGCGGGCCTTGAGGTCGCTGAGCACGTTGACGTGGCGCGACTGTTCCAGGCTGATGCGGAAGGCCTGTTCGAGCGAGTCGTCGAGCGCGCTCTGGCCGGTGAGGTTGCGCAGGTCGCCGACGACGACCCAGTCGCGCTGGTTGAAGGCGATGGCGGGTTCGGGCCGCGCGATGAACCACATGCCGAGCACGAGGCCGGCCAGCAGCGCGGCTTCGGCAGCGAGCATCGCGGGGCGGCGCCACAGCGGAATGTCGCGCCAGGCCTTGGGCGTATCCGGCGGCATGCGCAGCGGGGCGATGCCCGGTTCGCCGACTTCGAAGATGTGTTGTGGCTCGGGCACGCCCTTGAAGCGCCAGCGGCCCCACGCCTTCCACGTGAGATGCAGGCCGCGTTCGCCCAGTTCGCGCGCGGCGCGGTGGGCGAGCGGTTCGGCGACGGACGAGAGCAGGATCTGGCCCGGCCGCGCGGTCGCCATCAGGCGCGCGGCCATGGGCTTGGCGAGGCCTTCGACTTCGACCGGCTTGGCGCCGACGCTGACGGCTTCCTCGCTGTTGCGCCAGGTCAGCACTTCGCCGACGTGCAGGCCGATGCGTGCGCGCAGTTCGATGCCGCGCTCCTCGCCGAGCAGGATCAGCCCGCGCGTGTAATCGAGGGCGAAGCCAAGGCCATCGATGGGCCGCTCGAACAGCAGCAGCATGCCGTCGGAACGATCGATCAGGCGGCCGCGCCACTGCTGCTGCAGCTTCAGGACGAGGTGGTCGTGGGCGCGGAACAGGTCACTGGCAGGGGCATCGCCGAGGCGTTCGACCAGGCCGGTGGAATCGACGAGATCAGTGATCAGCAGCGTGCGCAGTTGCGGCGCACTGGCGGACGGGCGCGGCGACGGCTCGGGCGTGGGTTCGAACGTCTGTACCGCGGTGTCCATGTGCGATCAGTCCATCAAGCGGGCGCGAGTACGTCGTCCTGCCATTCGACGCGATTGCCGCCGAGGCGCTTGGCACGATACAGCGCGATGTCGGCGAGCGCGTACCAGTCGTTCCAGTCGCGCTCGCCGTCGATCAGGCAGGCACCGAGGCTGACGGTGCAGGTCAGCGGGCCGTCTCCGGGTTCGGCATGGCGCGGCATCTGCAGCAGGCCGCGCGTGGTGGTGATGATGAAGTCGGCGAAGCCGAGCACGGCTTCGCGGCTGTCGGCGTTGACGAGCAGGCAGAACTCGTCGCCGCCGAGGCGGCACGCGATGTCGCCCTCGCTCACCACCGAACGCAGGATGCTGGCGACGCTCTGCAGCACGCGATCGCCGGCGAGGTGGCCGTGTTCGTCGTTGACCTGCTTGAAGCGGTCGCAGTCGACGAGCACCAGGCCCATCTGCTTCAGCGTGCCGTTGCGGCGCCGCTCGGCGAGGTGCTGGGCGAGTCCGCGGCGGTTGTGCAGGCCGGTGAGTTCGTCGGTGCGGATCAGCTCTTCGGTCTGGTTGAGCTGGTGCGCGGTGGTGCGCAGCGAGTCCAGCGCGGTCTGCAGGTCCTGGTTGCGGCGGCGCAGGCGGCGGATGAGGCTCTGCTCGTTGAGCACGACGCGCATGATGGCGCGGCGCAGGAAGTGCGAAACGATGCCGGGATCGCGATCGACGAGCCGCTGGAATTCCTCGTGGCGCAGTTCGATCAGTTCGCCTTCGGTGGCGGCGACGGCATCGGCGCTGCGCGCATGGTCGCCGATCAGCAGGCCGAGTTCGCCGAAGAACTCCAGCGGACCGAGGCGCTTGGACACCAGGTCGTCGCCGAAGTCGAGGTCGATCGCACCATTGGCGATGACGTACATGGTGGTGCCGAGGTCGCCGCGGCGGAACAGCGTCTCGCCGGCATAGCAGCGGCGTGGCCGGCCAACTTCGGCGAACAGCGCGTGTTCGGCAGGTGTGAGTGCCGCGGTCGCCGGATCGGGCGCCACGGGAGAGTTAGCAGCCTGCAGCGACGATTCTGTCGCGGTCCTGCGGTTCATCCACACGTTTCCGGACCTGCTGAAGAATTCAGGATAGCACCTGGCCTCCGGGGTATTACGTGGCGAGCAGGGAGGGTCGGCCAGCTTGGTTTGGAGCTCCGTTGGGTGGGGGCGGGGCCAGGATGTCCTGGGAGTTCGCCGATGTGCGGTTTGCCAAGCTCTTGGGTCGTTGCGAAGCTCAACGGGAGGTTGTCGCTGTTGTTGCCCGTCGTTCCCGCGAAAGCGGGAAGCGTTTCATCACAACCAAGGGCTGGTCACGCGACGACTTTGCTTTTGAGCCTGGCTTTGGAGCAAGAGCCGAAGTCACTGGATGACGGACAAAGGCCGTCCGCCTTCGCGGGAATGACGATCAAAAGCGCGGGAGCGAAGGCGCAGGAACTAGGCGTGCGAACAGAGCGTGGGAGCAAAGACATACAGGTAGAGGCGATACGAGCAAGAGCGCCAACGAGTAAAGGCGTAAGGCAGACATCCGGACGGGCCGCCGCGCAGGAGCGAAGGACCAGGCGTAGCACCATCGCCGCCGGATCGGCGAACCAATCCGGCGGCGATACCTCGACCTCAGGCCGCGGCCTTCTGTTCGTGGAACTGTTCTTCCTCGGTCGAGCCCTTCAGTGCGGTCGTCGAGGACTGGCCGTTCTGGATCACCTGGGTCACGGCGTCGAAATAGCCCGTGCCGACTTCGCGCTGGTGCTTGACCGCGGTGAAGCCCCTTTCGGCGGCGGCGAATTCGGCTTCCTGCAGTTCGACGAACGCGCTCATCTGCCGGCGTGCGTAACCATGCGCGAGGTTGAACATGCCGTAGTTGAGGCTGTGGAAACCGGCCAGGGTGATGAACTGGAACTTGTAGCCGTACGAGGCGATTTCCTTCTGGAAGCGCGCGATCGTGGCGTCGTCGAGATTCTTCTTCCAGTTGAACGACGGCGAGCAGTTGTAGGCAAGCAGCTTGCCCGGGTACTTCGCGTGGATCGCGTCGGCAAACTTGCGCGCGAACTCGAGATCGGGCTTTCCGGTTTCGCACCACACCAGGTCCGCATACGGCGCATACGCGAGGCCACGGCTGATCGCCTGGTCCAGGCCCTTGTGCGTCTTGTAGAAACCTTCGACCGTGCGCTCGCCGGTGCAGAACGGCAGGTCGTTGGAGTCGACGTCGGAAGTGAGCAGGTCGGCGGCTTCGGCATCGGTGCGCGCGACGATCAGCGTCGGCACGCCCATCACGTCGGCGGCGAGGCGCGCGGCGACGAGCTTCTCGACGGCTTCGCGCGTGGGCACCAGCACCTTGCCGCCCATGTGGCCGCACTTCTTCACCGAAGCAAGCTGGTCCTCGAAGTGCACGCCGGCGGCACCGGCTTCGATCATCGCCTTCATCAGTTCGAAGGCGTTGAGCACGCCGCCGAAGCCGGCCTCGGCATCGGCCACGATCGGCTGCAGGAAGTCGACGTCGCCGCCGCCTTCGGCGCACTGGATCTGGTCGGCGCGCAGGAGCGTGTTGTTGATGCGGCGCACGACCTGCGGCACCGAGTTGGCCGGGTACAGCGACTGGTCGGGATACATCTCGCCGGCGATGTTGGCATCGGCCGCGACCTGCCAGCCGGAGAGGTAGATCGCCTTGAGTCCCGCCTTCACCTGCTGCATCGCCTGGTTGCCGGTGAGCGCGCCGAGGGCGTTGACGAAGTCCTCGGTGTGCAGTGAATTCCAGAGCTTTTCCGCGCCGAGCCTGGCGATGGAATGCTCGACCGGCACGGTGCCGCGCAGGCGTACCACGTCTTCGGCGCTGTACGGGCGGCAGATGCCGGACCAGCGCGGGTTGGTCTGCCAGTCGTGGCGGAGCTGGTCGGCGGTGGTTTGCTTGGTCATGGCGTATCCCTCGTGGGTGGGGTGGCGGTCTGTTGGGTTTTCGTTTTGCTCGTCATTCCCGCGAAAGCGGGAATCACGAGCAACAACAACAGCAAGGACAAAAGCAGGTTCATTTCAGTCGAGGCGCGCGTACGCGGGCAGGGTCAGGAACTCCTCGAGCGTGTCGGCGTGGGTGAGGCGATCGAGCATCCCGATCGCTTCGTTGAGGCGACTGCCACCGGGCAACTTCGTGCGATCACCGAGCTTTCCGGGCAGGTTGAGCAGCGCACGTTCGAACAGGACGAAATCGACTTCGCTGCCGTCGGCGAGGTGGAGGCCTGCCGCGCGCGGCTCCTGGCCGCGCGGATCAGCGTGGTGCAGCCATTGCCACAGCTGCGCACGCGCGATTTCGGCGGTCGCGGCGTCTTCCATCAGCCAGTGGATCGGCACGCAGCCATTGCCGTCGAGCCAAGCGGCGAGATAGCGCACGCAGACTTCGACGTTGTTCTCGAAGCCGGCACGGGTGATCGTGCCGAGGCTCGGCCTGACCAGGTCGTCGCGGGTGACTAGAACTTCCTGGCGGCGCACCTCGTGCTGGTTCGCCTGCGGCATGCGCTCGTCGAAGATCTGCTTCGCCAGCGGAATCAGCGCCGGATGCGCGACCCAGGTACCGTCGTGACCGGCGGTGACTTCGCGGAGCTTGTCGGCGCGCACTTTTGCCAGCGCCGCTTCGTTCGCGGCCTCGTCGCCGGCGATCGGGATCTGCGCAGCCATGCCGCCCATCGCGTGCGCGCCGCGCTTGTGGCAGGTCTGGATCAGCAGCTCCGAGTACGCGCGCAGGAACGGCTGCGTCATCGTCACCTGGCCGCGCTCGGGCAGCACCTTGTCGCGGTGCTTGCGGAAGATCTTGATGTAGGAGAAGACGTAGTCCCAGCGCCCGCAGTTGAGGCCGGCGACGCGGTTGCGCAGGACGTAGAGGATCTCGTCCATTTCGAACACCGCGGGCAGCGTCTCGATCAGCACGGTGACCTTGAGCTGGCCGTTGGGGAGCTTCAGTTCGGCTTCGATGTGGTCGAGCACGTCGTTCCACAGCTGCGCCTCTTCCATCGACTGCAGCTTGGGCAGGTAGAAGTACGGGCCGCGGTCCTTCGCCGCGAGCGCATGCGCGTTGTGGAAGGCGAACAGGCCGAGGTCAAAAAGGCTTGCGGAAATCGGCGCAGCCGACAGCTTTTCGCCATCGACGAGCACGTGCTTCTCATCGAGGTGCCACCCGCGCGGGCGGACGATCAGCACGGACTGCTCTTCGAACGGCTTCAGCGTGTAGTGCTTGGTTGAAGCCGGCTTGCCCGCGACGCTATTGATCGTAGGTGACGTGAATTCGAGCGTCCCGGCGATGGCGTCGCGCAGGGCCAGCTGGCCAGTGACCAGGTTCGCCCAGGTCGGGGAGGTCGAGTCCTCGAAGTCGGCCATGTAGCAGCTCGCGCCCGAGTTGAGCGCGTTGATGACCATCTTGGGATCGGTCGGGCCGGTGATCTCGACACGGCGGTCGCGCAACGCGGCCGGCAGTGGAGCGACGCGCCAGTCGGCAGCGCGGATCTCGGCGGTGTCCTCGCGGAAGTCGGGCAGGCCACCGGCGTCGAAGAAGGCCTGGCGCTCGCGGCGGGCGGCCAACCGTGCCTGGCGGGTCGCTTCGAAGCGGCGATGCAGGCCGGCCAGGAAGACGAGCGCCGCCGGCGTAAGCAGCAGCTCCTGGCCCGGGTGCCGGGCGAGAACCTCGACTCCGGATGGTTCGAAATGAGGTTGCTGGGGGGAATCGTCGCGGGACTTGATAACTGCCGACATCGATGCGGGCTCCGGAACAGCGGGGCTCGACCATGCGCTGGCGTGTGTTATAAGGCAATCAAGATTTTTCAATACATCACATAAGCTTCACTTATATTGCAATTTTTAATAGGTCACGATGCCCGCCAAGCCGCCTCCCGCGCCCCGCTTCGCCTACAAGGGCGACCGCCTGAAGCCGCTTCGCGCCTTCTGCCAGACCGCCCGGCTGGGCTCGGTCTCGCGGGCGGCGGAGGCGCTGTTCCTCAGCCAGCCGGCCGTGACCCTGCAATTGCAGGCGCTCGAACGGGACTTCGGGGTGCGACTGCTCGAGCGCAGCGGCCGCCGCATCACCCTCACCCGCGAGGGACAGGAGCTGTACGACCTCGCCCGGCCGCTGGTTGAAGGCCTCGATGGACTGGACGCCGTGTTCCAGGACCGGTTGGGCGGACTGGATGCGGGCGAGCTGCATGTCGCGGCCGGCAGTTCGACCATCCTCTACCTGCTGCCGAAGATCGTCGAAGCGTTCAAGGCGCAGCACCCGGAGATCCGGTTGAGCCTGCACAACGTCACCGGCGCGGGCGGCCTGGAGCTGCTGCGTTCGGATGGGGTCGATCTTGCGGTGGGTTCGATGCTCGACGTGCCCGCGGACCTCGATTACGCGCCGGTCTACCGCTTCGAACCGATGCTGATCACGCCGCGCGATCATCCGCTGGCGAGCAAGCCGGAACTGCAGCTCTCCGATCTTTCGCCTTATGGCCTGATCCTGCCGCCGCAGCGCCTCACCACGTACCGGCTCGTCGATCTGGTCTTCCAGCAGAACCGGGTGCCGTACACCGTGGCGCTGGAAGTCGGCGGCTGGGAAGTGATCAAGCAGTACGTGGCGATGGGCATGGGCATCAGCATCGTCACCGCGATCTGCCTGACCGATGCGGATCGCGAGCGACTGGTGGCGCGGTCGCTGGCGAAATATTTCCCGTCGCGCAGCTATGGCGTGGTGGTACGCAAGGGCAAGTTCCTGTCGCCGCAGGCGCGGGCGTTCACCGAGTTGATCCGGCCGGCGTTGTTCGAGCGCGGGGGATATGACGAGACGGGGCAGTCGGAGCGGTAGACGCAGGTCGATTCACTGACCGACTGCTGTGGTTGCTGTTGCTGTTGCTGTTGCTGTTGCTGTTGCTGTTGCTGTTGCTGTTGCTGTTGTTGTTGTCGTTGCTCGTCATTCCCGCGAAAGCGGGAATCCAGCGACTTACGCTTCTGCTTTTGTTGCACTTCCAAGCTTGATAAAAAGCAAAGCCGCCGGAACGGACATTCGTCCTGAAAAAGAAATCCGCGTTTTCGATCAGGAACAGAACAAGAACGAAAGCCAAGTCACTGGATTCCGCTTTCGCGGGAATGACGAGCAAAAGCAGACAACGACGCAAAAAAAACAGAGCGAGAACGAGAGCGAGAGCTAGCTAAGGCAGTACCTGCGCAGTGCACTCCGGGAATGCCTCGCCCTGTACTACTTCCTACGCTGCTTCTCTGCCCATTCGCGATACCCGCGATAGTGATGTAGCGCGAACCCGGCAAACGCCCTCGACTTCCCATACGCCTCTTCGGTAGCCGCCATCTCCCGCTCCAGGTCCGCTTCGTGGCGATGGTGGAACGTTACCTTCTTCAACTCGTTCGGCGTGAGCTCCAGGCCGATGACCACCTGCTTTCCGATCTCCTCCGCGTACGCCATCTCCTTCGCGGCGTGCGCAATGATGCCGTCGCGCCCGTCGGCGTGGTCGCGATAGTCCATCAGCGCGACGTAATCGTAGAGGTCGGCGAAGTGCTCGCTCGCGGGCCGCGTGCGGCCGTGCCATGCCACCGGAATGCCGTCGAACCAGAACGGCATCGCCGGGCCGATCGCCAGCGTCTGTCCGGATTCCTTCTTCATCGCCATCCACGCGGCGCTCACGTCGAGGAAATCACGCAGCAGGTTTTCACGATTGGTGTCGTTCCATTCGTCGAGCAGGTGCGGCTCGATGTCGAGGTTGGCGCCATCGAAGCGTGCTTCGGCCGCTGCGCCCGCGTTGTAATCGAGCACGCGCTTCAGCATCGCCGCCGCCTCTTTTCGCTGGCCCGGCAAGATGTAGCGCTCGGTATGCAGGTAAGCCGACCCCAGCAACGCATACACGCGGAAGCCGCGCGCATGCGCCTGCGCGATGAAGGTGCGATAGCGTTGCGGCTGGTCGGCAACGAGATTGCGGCCCTCGAACGCATCGGCGTACATGTAGATCGTGTCGACGCGCTTGCTGCGCAGGAAGTCGAAGGCCGCTTCGGCCGCCGCCGGCGACTCCAGCATCGCGTAGCTGTCGCGTTCCCAGGTCCACACCGCGCGCGACGGCGGCGGCGCAGCCGCTGCGCCAAAGGCGAGCAGCATCAGTGTGAATGCGGCAAGTGCGCGCAGCACTGGCTTCATCGGACCACCTCCGAACGGACGATCACGGCCGCGCCAGCGCGCCGCCGCCTGGTGCGCAGCAGCGGATCTTCAGCGGGATGCGATAAGCGCCCTCGCCCACGCGCCGCCCCGTATCGGGATGCGACGGCAGCACCGCGATGAAATACTGGCCCGACGGCAAGCCTTCCAGCTTCATCTCGAACCTGGCCTCGCCGGTGCCGCCCGCCGCCAGATGCAGCGGCGTGGCGTAACTCTCGCGCACCTGGCGTCCGCCGCGATCGCTCAGCACCAGCAGCGGAACGAACGCATCGCCCGGCTTGCCGGTTGCGTTGGTGAAGCGCGCGCTGACTTCAACCGTCGCCGCATCGGAGCCTTCCGGGGCGGCGATGTCGTGCACGTACAGCGTTTTCGGTGCGATTGGTGGCGATGTCTCTGCACGCGGAACTGGTGGCACGGCGTAGCCGACCAGGTTCGGCGCATCCGCTTCCGGCGAGAGTTTCAAGGTACGCGCAAAGTGTTCATTCGCCTGCAGGTAGCGCGCGAAACGGCCCCGCACCTGCGCCTTCGCCGCGTCGTCCTCGAGCGGCGCGATGCGCATGCCGTCTTCGAGCCGGTACAGCTGGTCGTGGCTGATGAACCACGGACCCGAGACGAAGTCGGCAAGGATCGTCTTGGCGTGCTTGAGCGGAATGTCGTGGTCGTTGCGGAACCCGGTTCCGGTATCGAGTCCGCTCCCCGTCCACGCGACCTGGGCCGGCCGCTGCAGGGCGTAGTTGTTGGCCAGATACGCCAGCAGCGAGGGCGTGATGTCGAGCTGCGAGGACACGGCACGGATGCGCTGCGGATGCTTGAGCAGCGGCGAGAACACGATCAGCGGCACGTGGTAGCGCTCGATCCTGGTGTCCATCGGGATTTCAGGAAGACGATGGTCGCCGGTGACGATGAAGACGGTGTTGCCGTATTCCGGCGCACGCTGCATTGCCTCGAAGTAGCGGCGCAATGCGTCATCGGTGAACATCACCGTCGAATAGATGTCGGCATGGGCGCGATAGCGCTCCTTGTCGGCGTCGGCGACATGCAGTTCGTCCAGGCGCTGCTCGAAGCGTCGGCGCCAGGCATCCTGGCCTTCGAAGCGATACGAGGTGTGCATCGACATCGTCTGGATCACGGTGACGCTGGGCACCGCCGGCGGCGGATCGGCGAGCACGCGGGCAACCAGCGCGCTGTCGTCGTAACCCCAGCCGCTGAGGGGATTGCGTGCGTAGCCGGGCCCGAAGCCGTCGCTGTCGACGAGGCGCTCGACGCCCTGCAGCTTCAGGTAGGCGCGCTCGTTGTCGAAGTCGCTGTCGAAGCCCGAGTAGAAGCGCGTGGCATAACCCTGCTGCTTCAATACGCTGAGCAGGCCTGCGTGGCGCGGCATGCGCTCGCCCAGCGCGGCAAAGCCCTTCTCGCCGAACGGCAGCGAACCGAACACCGAAGGCAGCACGGCGAACGTGCGCCCCTGCGGCGCGAGGAAGTTGCTCCAGTACAGGCTGCGGCCGGCGAGTTCGTCGAGGAATGGCGTGAAGCTGCCAAGCGCCGCATCGGGGCCGGAAAAACTGCGGCCGAGGCCTTCGACGATGATGAAGACGAAGTGCGGCGGCTGCGCGGACGCCGTGCTCAGGAGCGGACCGAGCACGTCGGGCGTCTGCTCGCGATGCAGGAACGGATAGTCCGGATCCAGTGGCGTGGAGTCTGGCGTCGCCGCCATCGCGCTCGCGGCCATCCCCGGCGTGGGCGACGCATCGCCGCTCCAGTAGCGCAGGTTGTCGCCGGCGAAGTACGCCAGCTTGTTGTGCGTGGCTCCCTGCAGGGACTCATCCTCGCCTTCCATCGCGAACAGCGATGACGGCACCAGCCACAACCCGGCGCAGGCGATCAGCGCGGCGGCCGCGGCTTTCGCATTCGATACCGGCGGCTTGCGTGCCAGATGGGCCAGCAGCGCAAGCATCGCCGCGATCGGCAACAGCCAACCCGCCAGGGTCATGGCATCCACGCGTGCGCCTCCCCGTGCGGTGGTGGCGACTTCGCTCCACGAATAGCCGAACAGGTCGGCGCCGAGCGGCGCCTGCGTGACCAGGAAGTACTGCTCCAGCGCGATCTGCACCGCGAGCCACGCGCTCCATAGCACTGCGATCGAAATCATGCGCCAGCGCGCGATGCGCAACCGCAGCAGCGGCCAGGAAAGCAGGAACAGAAGCGGCAGGCTGCGGCCGAAGGCGAGCAGATCGTCGCATGTCGCCAGGCCGATGGCGCGCGCGCTCAGCGGTTGCGACTGCCAGCCGGCCCAGGCCGCCCACGCCCGCAAGCACACCAGGCCCGCGAGCAACGCGGGCACCAGGGAAACAAACAGTGCGGCTGCGCGGGGCCGGCCCTCGTTGCGACCGGCCATCACCTCACCAGCGCGAATAGATCGAGGCGGAAACGCTGCGCTCATCGAATCCGTCCACGTCGTTGGCGAAGCCCACGCCCAGCTTGAAGCCCCAGTGCGGCGCGAAGTAGTTCACGTAATTGGCGCCGAATGAGGAATGGCTGCTGCCGACGACGCGATCGAAGCCGCTGTTGTCGATTTCGTGGCTGCGGCCATTGCCGGCATAGACCTCGAAATAGTCGTCGGCATTGCCTGCATAGTAGTAGCGCAGCTGCGCGCGATGACTGAGGCTGCCCGAACCCACGCCCGGCACATGCAGCAGGCGATAACGCGCGTAGAAGTTGCCCCAGTAGCGGCCCACGCCGACGCCGTACATGTCGGTGTCGGAATCGCCGAACTCCATGTGGTCGTAGCTGCCGGAGATCTCCCAGCCGCTGCCCACGCCCTGGAACAGCTCGGCGCGCCACGCGTTGTCGGCAAACAGGTCGCCGCCGTTCTGGTAGCGCACGTTGGCGTAGGCGCGCTCCCACAGCGAAACGTAACCGTCCAGCGCCCAGGCCGTGCCGTGATTGCCGAAGCGATCGGCACTGAGCATTTCCAGCGCGAGCGAGCCGCGATCGAACTTGCGGCGCAGCGCGATCTCGTACTCGTTCCAGTCCTCGCGCGAGGACGGATCGAAGCTGGTGTTGGTGCCGCCGATGCGCAGCGCCCACCGGTAGCCCGGCGGTAGCACGTCTTCCTGGTCGGCGATGCGCGGTTGCAACGATGCGACGTAATCGTCCACCTGCGCCGGGTCGGCGCCGCGTGCGCGCGCCGCGTCGAAGTCGGCGCGCGCGGCGGCGAAGTCGCCGGCAGCGCGATGCGCACGGCCCAGTGCGATCACGGGCGCGGGATCACCGGTATCGAGCTCGGCCCAGCGTGCATACGCGCCCGCGGCCTGCTGCGGACGATCGTTCCACAGGTACATGTCGCCAAGCGCCGACCACGCATCGGCGTAGTCCGGCTTCGCGGCGGTCACCGCGGTGAGGTCGGCTTCGGCTTCAGGCCAGCGCTTCATCCACGCGTTGGTGCGGCCGCGTGCGAGCAGCAGGTCGGTGTTGGCCGGCGACTGCGCAAGCATCGCCGTGTACAGCGCGACGGCTTCTTCGCGACGGCCATTGGTAGCCAGGTCACGCGCGTGGGCGAACTGCTGGTCGTAGCTGGCGTCCTGCGGCAGTGCCTGCATCGAGGCGGTCTGCGTCGCTTCAACTTGCGCGGCTTCTACCTGTGCGGCTGCGTCTTGCGCATTCGCGCTGGAGGCCAGCGTCACCGCGCAGGCGAATGCGAGTGCCTTCACGGTGAGGCGGGATACACGGCGCATGGAGCACTCCTGGTTCGAAACGGAAGCAGACATTGGCATCGAAAGAATGGACATGGTTCAGTCCACCTTCGCGGGCGGCTTCGGCGGCGGCCAGGTGCCGCCCGAGATGCCGGCGACATGCGGTGCGGGAACGGCGTCGTCGGGCGAACCTTCGTGCTGCCACGTCGCATTGCGATGGACACGGCCCCAGCGCGAACGGCCGCGCAGGCGCACGAGCCAGCGCACCAGGCCCATCAGGCGCCACACGGACGTGAGCTGGCGGTAGCCGAAGTTCTCGAAGATCGACACCAGGAACAGCTTGAACTGCTGGCCCGGGCGCGGGTACAGGTGGAACGACAGTTCCTCCAGCACCAGCGCGTTGGTCGACAACAGCACGCCGAGGCCGACGGATGCGAACAGGAACACGAAGAACGCTTCCGGCGAGAGCGCGCCGGCGAGGCCGAGCACGATGATGGAAACGTAACCGAGCACTTCGATCGCGGGCCCGATGCATTCGAAGAACAGCATGAAGGGGAACGCGAGCCAGCCCACCGCACCACCGTTGCGGCGGAACATCAGACCGAAGTTGCCGAACAGGCTTTCGGCAAGGCCCTGCTGCCAGCGCATGCGCTGGCGGCGCAGCGAGCCCAGGTCTTCCGGCGCCTCGGTCCAGCAGATCGGATCGGGCACGAAGGTGATGCGGTAGTCGCGCTTCTCCTCGCGCAGCTGCTTGTGCAGGCGCACGACCAGTTCCATGTCCTCGCCCACGGTGTCGCCGTGGTAACCGCCGGCCGCGATCACGCGTTCCTTGTAGAACACGCCGAACGCGCCGGAGATGATCAGCAGCGCGTTCATCGGCGACCAGCCGAGGCGGCCGAACAGGAAGGCGCGCAGGTATTCCACCGTCTGCACCAGCGGCAGGATCTTCTTGGGCAGGTCGACGTTGGTGAGGAAGCCGTCCTTCACCTGGCAGCCGTTGACCACGCGGATCACGCCGCCCGCGGCGACGGTGGTGGAGTCCTCGAGGAACGGCTGCACCACGCGCGCCAGGCTATCCTGCTGCAGGATGCAGTCGGCGTCGACCACGCAGAACAGCGGATAGCGCGCGCAGTTGATGCCGGCATTGAGCGCATCGGCCTTGCCGCCGTTGACCTTGTCGACCAGGCGTACGTTCGGGAACGTGGGGGACGCGTAGACGCGGTTCACGTCCCTGGTCTTGAGGCGCTTGCGGTAGGCCTCGGGGAATTCGACCAGCGAGAACGCCTTCACCACTTCGGCAAGCGTGCCGTCGGTCGAGCCGTCGTTGACCACGACGATCTCGAAGTTCGGATAGCCCAGGCGCAGCAGCGAGCGGATCGAAGAGACGATCGTGCGCTCCTCGTTGTGGGCGGGAACGATGACGCTCACCGGCGGCTGGTAGGCACGGAAGTTGTTCCACATGAACTTCGTGCCGTGCTCGTGCATGTGCCGCAGGATCCCGAACATCGAGATGTAGTTCAGCGCCAGGTACGTCACGTTGATGACGATGAAGTAGGCGAAGAACACCCACTGCAGCCATTCCAGCGCGGACACGACGGCGGGCGGCAGGACCAGGAATCCGGCGCTCATTGGTTAACTCCCATGTTGCGTTCCGCCAGCACCTGGTCGAGGACGTCGCAGGCGAAGCGGTCGGTCTGTTGTTCGCGGAGAAGGTGCAGCGCTTCCCCGCCCATGTTCGGAAGGCGGCTGATCGCCTGCGCGGCGCGGTAGCGCACCCACCATTGCGAATCGCCCAGCAGCGGCAGCAGGCGCTGCTCGTCGCCCGGCTGGCCCATGCGGCCGATCGCGGCGGCCGCATGCATGCGTACGTGCCAGCGCTCATGGGTAAGCAGTGAACGGATCAGGTCGAGATCGGCCGGATCGGTCATCACCTGCAGGCAGGTGGACACCAGGTGATCGTCCGGCGGTGACTGCAGGACGCGGCGGATCACCGGCGCGGCCGCGGCCGGGCTGACGTCGGCGAGGAAGCGGATCAGCCGCGGCGCGACATCCGCCGTCGCCTGCAGCGTGGCCTGGCCGAGCTCATTCGACACCAGCTCCGGGCTCGCATCGTGCAGGATCTGCGCGACGCCGCCCTGCGGCCAGTCGTTGCGCGCCATGATGTGCGGTACCAGCATCGTCACCGCGCGCGCCGGGTCGATGTGCATCAGCGCGCGCGCCGCGCTCAGCGAGATGATCGTGCTGCGGTCGTCGAGATAACGCGCCAGCTTGTCGAAGTGGGTGCGGCTGCGCAGGTAGCCCAGCGCGATGATCGACATCACGCGGTTGTGGAAGCTGCCATGGTCGATCGCCACGTACAGCTGCTGCTCCAGCCCGATTTCCTGCGCGACGCGCTGCAGCGCCGTCTCGTCCTGGTTGGCCATCGACTGGTGCACGTGGTTCCAGGCATCGACGAAACCGGGAAGGTCGGAACGCGGCAGCGACGGTGGCGACGTGCTCACGCCCTGCGCGGAGTCGATCAGGATCTGGTGCCAGCGCGTCGCCGCGCGGATGCGGTTACGCTCGCGGCGCAACACCACCTGGCGCATCACCAGGATCACCCCCAGCATCAGCAGCGCCATCGCGATTACGACGACACCGAGCCAGAAGGCGAATACGACGCGCGGGTTGGCGGAAGTCAGGAAGTCCACGGGAATGCCTTTTTGTTCGATACGGAAAAACGGCTGGAACGCGGGATGGATCTGTTCATTGCGAAGCGGTCACGCCGGCGACCGGCGCGCCGGCGCCCTCGGCCGGCGGCGTTCGCAGCCGGTCGAGCATCTCCCGGGTTTCGGAATTGTCCGGATTGAGCTGCGCAGCGCGCTCGAACAGCGTCTTCGCTTCCGCCTGGCGGCCCTGGCGATAGCGCACATGGCCCATGCCCTCGATCGCGGAGACGTCGTCGCTCTTCGCACTGAGGAGCTGGGTGAAGGCGAATTCGGCGTCGTCGAGCTTGCCGTCGGCGAGGCTGCTGTAGGCGAGCCCGCCCAGCGTGTCCATGTCGCCCGGGTGGTCGCGCAGCACCTTCTCGAAGCTCGCGCGCGCTTCGGGAATCCGGCGCAGGCGGTAGTAGTTCCAGGCTTCCAGCCGCGCGGCGCGCAGGCCCTTGTCGGAGATCTTCGCCAGTGCATCGAGGCTGCGCTGGTAGTCGCGCGCCTCGAAGGCGGTCTGCGCGATGTGCTCGGCATCGAGGTCGGCGGCGCTCGCGGTCGCGGTGCTGCCGGCGTAGCTGGACGAGCGTACGTGCTGGGCGAGGTAGCCCTGCACGTTGCGCGCGCGATGCAGGCCCAGGTAGCAGTGGATGTAGGCAATGCCCTCGGCGGCGATCGCGGCTTCGGCGGCGGCCTTCGAGTTCTTCGCGTAGTCGTTGCCGAACTTCTGCCCGAGGATGCTGCCCATCGGGAAGTTCTGCACCGTCATGCCGTAGCGCGCGGCGCGTTCGCGTTCCTGGTTTAGCAGGACCTTCTCGTAGGGAACGTTCGGCTCGAGCAGGCTGATGATCGTGGTGACGCCGCGCTGCTTGAGCGCGGCGAAGTCGGCTTCGACCGGATACGGGCCGAGCAGCACGTCCTCGACCGCCGTCGCGGTGCGCTCGGCGCGCCACGGCTGCACGAAGACGCTGGCCGGATGCAGCAGCGTCCACACGCCCAGCGCGCCCAGCAATGCGCAGAAGACGAAAGAGGTGGTGAGAACCCGCCGGCTCGGCTTGTACATGATCGTCCCGCATCCCGCGGAAGCGACACGGCTCGCGTGTTCCCCCGCCTGTCTGTCCGCACGATCACCGGTCCGGGTCTCCCCGGGACCGGTACCGCCCCCTGTTGCGTCGCGTTCGGATCCTGCAACGTCCCTGCCCTATCTGACGCATATCGCGTGCCAGACCGGCCACAGGCCTGCCACGGTTACCGATGCGCACCAGTTGCCGGGTAGCGGCCAGCAAGTGCCAATTTCGTCACATTTCGACGCAGCCGTATCGTGCGGTGTCGCTTCGCGCGGTTGCGTCGCTCAGACGTCGTGCAACTTGCCCCTGGACACGCCGCGGTACCACTCGCGAATACGGGCCAGATCGGCGGCCATGTCATCGCCCAGGGCGAACGGCGCGCCGATGCCGATCACCTTCCTGCCGTAGTGGAAATAGGCCGGCAGCACCGGCACGCCGGCGGCCTTGGCGATCTTCCAGAAACCGGTCTTCCAGCGTTCCACCGGTTTGCGCGTTCCTTCGGGGGCGAGCCCATACCAGAACTTTTCGGCACGCTGGATCATGGCCGCGGACTGTTCGACCACACCGTGCGCGGCGCTGCGATCGACCGGTATGACACCGAGGCGCCGCAGCACCAGGCCCATCACCGGAATCTTGAACAGCGAATCCTTGCCCAGGATCTTGATGTCGAGCCCGAGCGCGAGCTTCGCCGCGAGCCCCCAGATGCCGTCCCAGTTGGACGAATGCGGTGCGCCGATCAGCACGAGCTTGGGGATGTCCGGGAACTCGCCTTCCATGCGCCAGCCGCCCACCCGGAGCGCGGTCTGGCCGATCCATCGGGTGAAGGCGCTGGGTTTGACCCGTGGCGCATTCGGCGGCAGCGGCAAAACGGTGGGTCGCTGGTCGTCGTTCATCTGCCCTGCCGATGTCCCCTGTGCCTGCCTGCGCCCTCGCCGCCGGGCCTGTTCTTCGTCAATCCCAGTTGCGGCTGGTGCGTCCGCGCTTGATCGTACTGCGTTCGCGTTTCGCGTCGAGCCGGCGCCTCTTCGCCGCGCGGCTCGGCTTCGTCGCGATTCTAGGGGTGGGTGCGTGCAGGCCGGAAGCGATGAAGGCGGCCAGCCGCACGCGCGCGTCTTCGCGGTTGCGCTCCTGGGTGCGGAAACGCTGCGCGTTGATGACCAGCACGCCCTCGTCGGTGACGCGGCGGTCGCGCTTGGCCAGCAGGCGTTCGCGCACGGGTTCGGGCAACGACGGCGAGGCGCCGATGTCGAAGCGCAGCTCCACCGCCGTGGCCACCTTGTTGACGTTCTGTCCGCCCGGACCCGACGAACGCACGAAGCGTTCGACGAGTTCATCGCCGGGGATCGTCAGGGTGTCGGTGATCTGCAACATGGCGCGATTGTAGGGCGCCGCGATGACCCTCACGCCGCGACGCAATCAGCGCGCCGCGGCGCGGGGCTACAAGCCGGCGCGCGGGTTTGGTTTATTCGGCGATATCGAACAACGCCAGCGCCCTGGCGAATTCCGCATCCACCGGCGCCGTCGCGGTGATGCGCTCGCCCGTGCGCGGATGCGTGAATGCCAGTTGCCGCGCATGCAGCAGCATGCGATGGACGCCGAGCATGCGGAAGTTGCGGTTGTGGCGGCCATCGCCATGGCTCGTGTCGCCGATCAGGTGATGGAACACGTGCTTGAGATGGCGCCGGATCTGGCGGAAGCGACCCGTTTCCGGCTGCGCATCCAGCAGTGCGTAACGCGATGTCCCGAACCCCTGCGAAGGCAGCGACAGCTCGCACGTCGCCAGCCGCGTGAAGCGCGTCACCGCCGGCTTCCTCGAAGGCTTGCCGGGACCGCCATCGAGCGGATGGTCGACGACGAAGTGTTGTTCCGGCCAGCCGCGGCATATGGCCCAGTAATGCTTTCCGACGGGGGATCGCTCCGCATCGCGCGCCATCATCAGCTGGCCGAGCTGCGACGCGGTATCGCGATCGAACGCCAGCAGCAGGCAGCCGCTGGTCGCGCGGTCGAGCCGGTGCACGAGGAAGATCGGCCGTTGCAGCTGTTCACGCAGGCGATCGGCGAGGAAGTCGGATTCACCTCCCGCCAGCTTGCTGTCGTGGACCATCAGCCCCGCGGGCTTGTTGACCACGGCGAGCGCGTCGTCCACGTGCAGCAGTTGCAGCGACGAAAGAGCTTCCTGCAGTGGTGTGGCCTCATTCATCGAAATCGCCGTGACGCGGTGGCTACTGCACAATCGCTATTGTCGCCGACCAGCACGTTGCGACGCACTTCATCCACTGACAGGGAAGGATCCATGGTCCATCGTTTCCGCCCGCGCGTGCTCGCGCTGGCCTGCTCGCTCGCTTTCGCCGCGAGTTTCTCCGCCTACGCCGACACACCGGCCGCGCCCGCTTCGATCGCGCTGCCGCGCAACGTCGCCGCCGGCCCGTGCATCGAAGGCATCTGCGAATACACGCTGCCCAACGGCCTGCGCGTGCTGCTGTTTCCCGACGCGACCACGCCGACGGTGACGGTCAACCTCGCCTACGGCGTCGGCTCGGTGCACGAGAACTACGGCGAAACCGGCATGGCGCACCTGCTCGAGCACCTGCTGTTCAAGGGCACCCCTTCGCACACCGACATTCCCGGCGAGCTGAAGAAGCGCGGCATCAACGCCAACGCGACCACCTCGTTCGACCGCACCAACTACTACGGCTCCTTCCCCGCCAACGAGGACACGCTGGCCTGGCTGCTCGGGCTGGAGGCCGACCGCATGGTCAATTCCTTCATCGCGAAGAAGGACCTCGACAGCGAGATGACGGTCGTGCGCAACGAGATGGAGCGCAACGAGAACAGCCCGGGCGCGGTGCTCGCGCAGCGCGTGCGTTCCGCCGCGTACCTCTGGCACAACTACGGCAATACCACCATCGGCGCGCGCTCCGATGTCGAAGGCGTGCCGATCGGCAACCTGCAGGCGTTCTATCGGACCTGGTACCGGCCGGACAACGCGACGCTGGTGATCGCCGGCCGCATCGACCCGGGCAAGACGCTGGCGATGGTCAGCAACGCCTTCGCCAGGGTGAAGAAACCCGCGGCGGCACTGCCTGCCTTCCACACGCTCGAACCCACCCAGGACGGCGAGCGTGAAATCACCGTGCGCCGCAGCGGCGACATGCGCGTACTGATGGCCGCCTATCACGTGCCGTCGGTGAACCATGCCGACAGCGCCGCACTGAGCGTGCTGTTCAACGTGCTCAGCGACACGCCGTCGGGCCGCCTGCACAAGTCGCTGGTGGAAGCCAAGCTCGCCGCGGCGACCGGCGCGGGCACCGACAACCTGCGCGACGCCGGACTCGCCACCGTGGTCGCGCTGGTGCCGCAGGACGGCGACATGGCGAAGACCCAAGCCGAGCTGCTGCGCCAGGTCGAGCAGCTTGCCGACAAACCCGTCAGCGCCGACGAAGTCACCCAGGCCAAGCAGCGCATCGCCAACGCGTGGGAACGCAGCCTGACCGACGTCAATGCAGTCGCGATGGGCCTGACCAGTTCGGTCGCCGCGGGCGACTGGCGCCTGTATTTCCTGCGCCGCGACGAAATCGAGAAAGTAGCGGTGGACGACGTCAACCGCGTCGCGCGCGCCTACTTCAAGCCGAGCAACCGCACGCTCGGGCGCTTCGTTCCGACCGACAGGATCGATCGCGCCGAGATTCCGCCAGCGGCCCCGGTGGCGTCGCTGCTGGTCGGTTACGCCGGCAAGGCGGCGGTCGCCGCCGGCGAAACCTTCGATCCCTCGCCCGCGAACATCGATGCGCGCACGCAGACCTTCGTGCTCGGCGATGGCAGCCCGGGCCATGCGCTCAAGGTGTCGCTGTTGCCCAAGGACACGCGTGGCGACACGGTGTCGGTCACCGTCAACTTCCATTTCGGCGACGTCGAATCGCTCAAGCGTGTGCCTGCTCCCGCGGGGAGCGTTGCGGGCGCGATGCTGATGCGGGGTTCGAAGTCGATGAGCCGCGAACAGATCTCGCAGAAACTCGATGCACTCAGGACGACCGGCGGCGTCGGCGGTGGCATCCAGGGCGCCGTGATCGACCTCGACACGCGGCGCGGCACGCTGGCCGAGGCGTTGGTGCTCGCCGCCGACCTGCTGAAGAACCCGGCTTTCCCCGAAGCCGAATTCGAGCAATTGCGCATGCAGGCGATCACCGGACTGGAAGCGGCGCGCAAGGAACCCAACACCGCCGTGTCGCAGGCAATGGCCGCGCACTTCGACCCGTGGCCCGCGGATCATCCGTTGCACTTCAAGTCGCTCGATGAGCAGCTCGCGCAATGGAAGGCGCTGAAGCTCGAGGACGTGATCGCGTTCCATCGCACCTTCTACGGCACCGCGGAGGGCGAGATCGCGGTCGTCGGTGACTTCGACCCGGCGGCGGTGAAGGCGCAGTTGGCCCAGCTTTTCCCCGGTTGGGCATCGCCCAAGCCGTACGTGCCGATCGACACGCACTACACCGCGGTCGCGCCGGAAACGAAGCGGATGGAAACGCCGGACAAGTCGAATGCGGTGGTCGCCGCGCGTTTCAACCTGCCGCTCAACGACACCGATCCCGACTATCCCGCACTGCTCGTCGCCAACCATGTTCTCGGCAGCAGCACGCTGGCCTCGCGCCTGGGGAAACGACTGCGCGAAACCGAAGGGCTGACCTACGGCGTATCGAGCAGCCTCAGCGCCGATTCCAGCCCCGACGGCAAGGACAACGCCGGCAACCTGGCGATCCAGGCCATCGCCGCGCCACAGAACGTCGAGAAACTCGTCACCGGCCTGCGCGAGGAAGTGGCCAAGCTGGTGCGCGACGGGATCACCGCAAGCGAACTGCAGGCATCGGTGAGTGCGATGCTCACCCAGCGCCAGCAGGCGCGCGCCGAAGACGACACCGTTGCCGCGACCTTGGCCCGCAACCTTTATCTCGGCCGCACGATGGCATGGTCTGCGGAGGTCGACGCGAAGCTGAAGTCACTGACAATGGATCAGGTCAACGCGGCGATCCGCAAGCACTTCAGGCCGGAAATGCTGAGCGTCTATGCCGCGGGCGACTTCGCCAAGGCGGCAAGCACGAGTGCGGAGGCGGAAGCCGGCGGCAAGTAGCACGTTCGCGGTGAACGAAGAAACGGCCCGTCCGGGCCGTTTTTTTGCTGCGCTTACGCCACGGAACCGGCGGCCGCCGCCGCGCTCCGCCCTTCCGCCTTGCAGCGGTACAGCGCGCGATCGGCGCGGTCGAAGACATCGCTGGCGCGCTCGGGTTCGTCGCCGGATGGAAACACCGCCACGCCGGTGGACGCACCGACGCTGACGCTGCGGCGGTCCGGCAGCACGACCGGCTGGCGGATCAGCTCGGCGGCGCGTTCGACCAGATGGAACAGCTCGCGCGTGCCGCGTTCGCCCTGCAGCAGCAACGCGAATTCGTCGCCGCCGAGTCGATAGGCCGTGTCGCTGCCGCGCGCGACCTGCAGCAGGCGCTCGGCGACCTGCTGCAGCACCAGGTCGCCCGCGCGGTGGCCGTAGTTGTCGTTCACCGGCTTGAAGCGGTCGAGGTCGATCAGCACCAGCGCGCAACTGCGCGGCTGCGACTGCAGCATCGCTTCGCCGAGCTGGCGATCGAACGACTTGCGGTTGAGCAGTCCCGTCAGGGCGTCACGGCCGGCGAGCATGCGGTCGCGACCCTGACTGGCAAACATGCGGTACGCCAGCCAGCCCAGTGCAAGCGCCAGGGTATGCAACCCGATACGCACATACCAGGGCACTGCGCGCACCGAGGCCCAACCGCCGTGCGGCGCCGCCGCAAGCTCCCAGCGTCCCCCGCCCGGAAGCGGGTAATGCATCGACACCGGTTTCGCCGCGAAGACACCGGGGTCGCCGAAGAAGGTTTCGTCCCCGGTTCGCCGCACGGCGATGTCCAGGCCGTTGTGATCGGCGACCCGGCGAATGTCGACGAACAATGGAGCCACGTCGACCGCCAGCGACACCATTCCCCAATAACGCGTATCGCGTCCGCCGGCGCCGCGCACGAATACCGGCGTGCGGCTCACCAGCCCGGTGCCGCCCTGGACCAGCGCGATGGGACCGGCGATGACCGTGCGCCGCGTGCGCATGGCCTCCTGCACCGCTTCGTATTGCGCGGGGACCTCCGCGTAATGCAGTCCGAGCGCCGCTTCGTTGCCGCGAAGCGGATGCACGGCCGTGATCACGTTGCCCGGCGCAAGCGCGACGTTGCGGATCGACGGATTCGCCCGCACCAGGCGCGACGCAATCGCTTCGAAGGTGCCCTTGTCGATGCGCTCTTCCGCGGCGATCACCGCGGCGAGGGTTTCGGGCACGGCCAATGCGGTCTCGAGGCGGCGATCGATGGCGTCGCGCGCGTCGTTCAAGGCGATGCGCACGTTGACGGCGGCTTCGAGCCGCGCCTTTGCGTCCGCGTAATACAGCAGCAGGGTGACGAGCGCGGCACAGACCAGCCAGGCCAGCAGCCCGGTGAGCACCGGCAGGTACCGATTCATTCCGTGCGGCTGGGAGCGGAGGGTTCGCATCGGATCAATGGAAAAAAGATCGTCCCCAGGACTGCGTCACGCCCGAATCGTGCCGGGCCACTGTCGCCGATCGTCGCACGGCGTCGCTGGCCGTGCAGCGCAATTACATTACGAACGCCGGGGCCACGCGGCGCGCAAGGCCCAGAGGCCACCGATCGCGGCGATCCACGCCGACGCCGGCACGCCGAGCAGGTGCGGGCCGCCGGCTTCGAGTGAATACAGCAACGCCGCGACGACCAGCAGGCCGGTGCCGAAAATCGCCGCGACGGTGCGCCGTTGCACGCTCTCCAGCGCGCGGGTCAACGCACGCAGGTCCTGCGACTGCATGTTCAGTGCATGCTTGCCCTCGACCTGCTGCTGCAACCATGCATGCAGCAGGCGCGGCATTTCCGGCGCCTGGGTAACGAATTCGGGCAGGCGCTTGCGGAATTCGCTGGCGAGCCGCTGCGGGCTGTAGCGCTCGACGAGGATCTTCTGCAGCACCGGCTGCGCGACGGCCCAGATGTCGAGTTTCGGATCGAGCAGGCGGCCCACGCCTTCGATGTTGAGCAGGGTCTTCTGCAGCAGGATCAGTTGCGGCTGCAGCGTGAGCTCGTAGCGCTGCGCCATGCGGAACAGCTTCACCAGCACTTCGGCCAGCGAGATCTCGCTCAGCGGCCTCGTGAAATACGGCTCGCACACCGCGCGCGCGGCGGCTTCGAGTTCGTCGATGCGGATGTGCGAGGGCATCCAGCCGGCCTGCACGTGCAGCTCGGCGATGCGGCGGTAGTCGCGGTTGAAGATCGCCATGAAGTTCTCGGCGAGGTAGTACTGATCCTCGTCGGAGAGCTGGCCCATGATGCCGAAATCGAGCGCGATGAAGCGCGGATTCGCCTTGCGCGCCGGATCGGTGTCGACCCAGATGTTGCCGGCGTGCGCATCGGCGTGGAAGAAGTTGTCGCGGAATACCTGCGTGTAGAACACGCGCACGCCCTTCGCGGCGAGCGCGTGGCGGTCGATGCCGGCGGCGTCGAGCGCTTCGATGTCGTCGGAGGGAATGCCGTGCACGCGTTCCAGCGTCAGCGCACGTTCGGCACTGTGCGACCAGATCACTTCCGGCACGTACAGGTCGTCGCTCGCTACTCCCGATGCGTTCGTCCAGAAGCGGCGCAGCACGCTCGCGTTGCCGCCTTCGCGCTGCAGGTCGAGTTCGGCAGCAAGCGTGTTCTCGATCTCCGCGACTATCTCGCGCGGACGGATCTTGTCGGCCGCCGGATGCGTGCGTTCGACGACGCCGGCCACGGCGTTGAGCAAGGCGATGTCGCCGGCGATCTGTTTTTCGATGTCCGGGCGCAGCACCTTGACCACGACTTCACGTGGCGCCGCGGCGCCTTCGGCATGCAGCGTGGCCGCGTGCACCTGCGCGATCGACGCGGAGGCCAGTGGTTCGGTGTCGAACGAGGCGAAGGCCTCGACGATGCGGCGGTTCAGCGCCGCCTCGACGATCGCGCGCGCGGTTTCGCCGTCGAACGGCTTCACGCGATCCTGCAGCAACGAGAGCTCATCGGCGACATCGAGCGGCACCAGGTCGCGCCGCGTCGAGAGGATCTGCCCGAACTTGACGAAGATCGGGCCGAGTTCCTGCAGCGCCATGCGCAGGCGCGCGCCGCGCGATTGCGCCGCGACTTCGGCCGATGCCCGCGGCACGAACGGGCGCGCGAGTTTCAGCCAGCGCTCGGCCGGCGTGCCGTCGAGCAGGTCGTCGAGGCGGTACCTCAACAGCACCCGGCCGATGCGCCAGGCGCGAAACACCGGCGTCATGCGCGCGGGCTCCCCGAACCCAGGCCGCGCAGGCGCGCGATGCGCACGGCAAGGCGCTCGACATCGTCGCGCACGTTGTCGACGTCATCGTGGAAAGCGTTGAGTTCGTCGCGTCCCACGACATCACGCGATTCCTCGGTGACGTACTCGGCCGCGTTGCTGGCGAACGCACCGCCGGCCTCGCGCGCGTGGCGCAGGCCGGCGCGGAGCGCATTGGCGATCTGCACGCCGACGACATCGCCGAATACCGAAGCGAACGGTTGCTGCCAGTCGGGATCGAAACGTTCCGCCAGGCGCTGCAGTCGACGCGCGAGATCAGCGTCGCCCTCGATGCGCAGCTTGCCCACCGGCGGCGCGTTGTCGTTACGCAGGAAAGGGAGTTGCGAAATCAGGCCGCCCAGCGTGCTGCGGACCGAAAGATCGGCTTGCCTGTCGGAGTGCACCGGCCCGACCTGCAGCCGGTCGCCGGCGACGGTCACCTGCAATGCGAGTTCGGGCGCCGCGACATGCAGGGCAACGCTGCGACCGTCGAGGGCGCGCAGTCCGTCGCGGATCTCCGGATCGAGCGACAACGCGCGGTTGAGCGCGGCCTCCAGCGTGCGGCCAGCCAGGGGCTTGAGCGAGTCGAAGGGCGTCGCGCGTTCGGTCATGCGCGCATTGTAGCCCCGCGCCTACAGCCGGGCGGCAGGACGCTGGGTGGCGGATCGCAGGCGTCAGGTACGGCGGCGGATCAGGGAGACGACGCCCAGCACCAGGAAGATGACGAACAGGATCCAGGCGATGTTGCTCGCCGCGCCGGCAATGCCGCTGAAGCCGAGCACGGCCGCGATGATCGCGATGACGAAGAAGACAACGGCGTAGTGCAGCATGCGGACCTCCTTACATCCTTCGGGTGCAAGGTCATGCTCGCCGAGGTGCGGTCGCAACGCAGTGACGACTGCAATCGCTGGCTACACGGCCTTCAGGCGGGTGATGCCGGCGTCAACGACCGCACGATCATTTACCGCACGACCACGCCAGGTATCGCCCGCTGCGCGGGTATTCACCAGTGGTGGTGATGGTGGTGGTCGTCGTGCCAGCGCCAGACCGCGGAGAGCGCGAGCCCGAGGAAGACCGCGCACCAGAACCAAGCCAGCGTGCTGGCAACCGTGGGCAGGCCGGAGAGCGCGAAAGCCGCCGCGACCACGGCAAGGACCAGGAAAATTGCGGAACCGTAGAGCATGAGACCCTCCGGCGCGGCGCGTCCCAGATGTGTGCCTCGATGCTCGCGCGTGGTGCCTTAGCGGCCCGTGAGGATGCCGCGTGGCGGCGTTACCGGATGCAATCGGCATAACGCGCCACAGTCACGGCCTGTCCGCCCTGGTGGGCCAGCCGTTCCGGCCGTCCGCTGCACGCGGAGAAACTGGCGTTGATCCGTACGTTGCTTCACTTCCGGTACGCCGCCGCGAGCCGCGCCAGGCCTTCCTCGATGCTGACCTGCGGCACGTAGCCGAGGTCGCGCCGCGCGGGCGCCATGTCATACCAATGCGTCGTGCTGAGCTGTTCGGCAAGAAAGCGCGTCATCGGCGGTTCGCCCTTCAGCGGCAACACGTGCCACAGGCCTTCGCACACCGCACCGGCGGCGTATGCAACGCCGAACGGGATCGTCTTCTCCACTTCCGGTGCACCTGCGGCGCGCAGCAACCCGTTGACGATCTCGCGCACCGTGCGCGGCTCGCCATTACTGATGAAGTACGCGCGGCCTGCGCAGGCGGCCCCCGGCGCGAGACGCTCGAAGGCGTCGAAGTGCGCTTGTGCCGCATTGTCCACATACGTGGTGTCGATGCGGTTGTTGCCGTCGCCGACGAAGCGCAGGCGCCCCGCCTTCGCGCGTTCGACCAGGCGCGGCAGCAACTGGTTGTCGCCGACGCCCCAGATCAGGCGCGGGCGCAGCGCGACGGTGGCGAGTTCGGTGTCGCTCGCTGCGAGCACGAGTTTTTCCGCAAGGAGCTTGGTCGCTGCATACGGTGCTTTCAGGTGTTCGCCGTAGGGCACGGTGTCGGCCGTACCGCCTTCGACAGGATGGGTCTTGCGATGGGTGACGCTGGGGGTCGAGGTGTAGACGAGCCTGCCGATGCGATGCGTCCGGCATGCATCGATGACGTTCCGCGTGCCCGCGACATTGGCGTCGTAATAGCTCCGATAACTGCCCCACGCGCCTGCCTTGGCCGCGTTGTGGAAGACCGCATCGCAGCCTTGCGACGCGGCGACCACCGGGTCGCGCAACGCGAGATCTCCCTGCACCTGCTGTACACCGATGGCATCGAGCGCGGGATAGCGGCCGCGATTGAAACTGACGACTTCATGGCCGCGCGCGCGCAGTCCGCGACAGAGCGCCTGGCCGAGGAAACCGCCGCCACCGGTGACCAGGATCTTCATGCGCCGACTCCTTGCTGCTGCGCCCACGCCGCCAGCTTTTCGCGGCCGATCTTGGCGTTGTGGCGGATATCCACGGGGAATTTCGGGTGACTCAGGAAGTGCGCGATGCCTGCGGTGTGCGGGCGTGCCTGGGCCAGCGCGCGCAGTTCGCGTTCGATACGCGACCATTCGCCGCGACGCACGCCTTCGTTGAGCTCCACGCATAGCACTGGTGTCTGCGATCCCTGTGCACCCAGCCCGACGAGCGCGGTGCGGCGCACGTCCGCGTGTAGGTTGAATACCGGTTCGACCTGCTCGGTGTACAGCGGTCCGGTCACGGTTTCGACGCGATGCGACTTGCGCCCGCAGAACCACAGCCGGCCTTCCGCGTCGAAGTAGCCGACGTCGCCCATGCGATGGACGATGCGCTCGCGGCCATCGGACAGGCGTTCGCGGATCTTCGCCAGGCGCGTCTGCGCCTCGCGGTTGAAGTAACTGTCGGTCGCGGTCGGACCGGCGACGGTGATCTCGCCCACCTCGCCGTTGCGCACACACAGCGCATCCGACCACGCCTCGATCGCGCCGTCATCGATGCGGATGATGCGGACGTCATTCGGCGGCACCGGGCTGCCGACGCAGGTGCCGGCGCCGCGCTCGGTCGCTGCGCGGGTGGACTGCAATTCGCGCGCTTCGATCACGGCGACGGGCAGGCATTCGGTCGCGCCGTACGGCGTCCAGAACTGCGCGTTGGCCGGCAGCAGTTCGCGCATGCGCGCGACGACGTCAGCGGGAACCGGCGCGCCAGCCGAGGTCACCCGGCGCAACGTCGGCAGCGGTTCGCCATGTTTCGCCAGCACGCCCATCAGCGCGGGCGAGCCGAAGAGCTGGTCGACGCCGAACTGCGCGATCGCGTGGTGCAGTTTGCGCGGATCGGCAAGTGCGGGCTTGGTCGGATCCATGTCGGGGATCACCGGGGTGAGACCGAGCGCGGGATCGAACAATGCGAACGGCGGGAAGGTCGGCAGGTCGACACCCCCGGCTTCGATGCCGAACGCGTCGCGCAGCATGGCGATCTGCGCGACGAAGTGGCGATGCCGGTACACGACGCCCTTGGGCACGCCGGTCGAACCGCTGGTGAAGAGGATCGCAGCGACGTCGTCGGGTTGCGTGTCGGCCAACGGCGTGGCGCCCGTTTGCGACAACGCGTGCGCGCCTTCGTGCTCGACCTGCAGCAGCGTCGCGTCCGCGAGCAGCGCGCGCTTGCCGGTGGTGATGCGCACGCGCGCCGACTTCGCCCAGCCCAGCAGCACGCGCGCGAACTGCGCCAGCGGGATACCGATGAAGGCGTCAGGTTGCGCTTCGTCCAGACACTGTTTCAGCGCGCGCCTGTCGATGCCCGGATCGACCAGCACCGGCACCGCGCCCGACTTGAACAGCGCGAACATCAGCAGGAAGAACTCGGGGGTCGGTCGCACCATCACCACCGAGCGGGTGCCGCGCGCGATGTCGCGTTGCGCGAGGCCGGCGGCGATCGCATCGCTGCGCGCGTCGAGTTCGCGGTAGGTCAGCGTGGTGTCGTACCGCGCGAAGCCGTCGGTGCCGCGCGTGCCGGGGCAGCGCATCGCAATGCGGTCGGGAAAAGCGGCCGCCAGGCGCGGCAGCGAGGCGGCAATGTTGCAGACGGTTTCGGTCATTTGCGTATTGTCGCCCGAAGCGGCAGTCCGGCCGCGGGGCAGCGGCTAGAATGCGCGCCCGGCTCTCTCCTGCGGTTTCCGTGTCCCATCCCTGCCTCACCTGCGGCGCCTGCTGCGCGTTCTTCCGCGTCAGCTTCCACTGGTCGGAAGCCGATCCGGCGCTCGGCGGGCAGGTGCCCATCGAGCTGACCGAATCGCTGCGCACGCACGAGCGCGTGATGCGCGGGACGTCGCAGGCGAATCCGCGCTGCGTGGCGCTGGATGCGGAGATCGGACGTTACAGCCGTTGCACGATCCATGACCGGAGGCCGTCGGTGTGCGCGCTGGTGCCGGCTTCGTACGAGTTCGGCGAGGCGAGCGCGCAGTGCGACAAGGCGCGGATCGCGCATGGGCTGGCGGTGTTGACGCCGGAGGATTGGGTGGGCGTCGAAGAGATCGACAAGAATCCACTCCCGGAACTTTGATTTCCCCTTCCTCACGCAAGCACAACAGATTTCCTTCCCCGCGCGCGCGGGGAGAAGGTGCCCGAAGGGCGGATGAGGGGCGCTCTTGCCGTTGGTTCGGCTCGCTGCGCCACGGCCCCTCACCCTGCGTCGCTGCGCGACGCTGTCCCTCTCCCCGCAAGCGGGGCGAGGGAGGCGATCGGTAGCGAATATGTAGGCTCAGCCGATCGGATTCGCATCCAGGAACCGGCGGATCGCCGGCACCAGCACGTCGGCCTTGTCTTCGAGGACGTAATGCCCCGCATCCTCGAACGCGTGCACTTCGGCATTCGGCAGCGCCTTGCTGAAGCCGTCGAGAAAATGGCGATCGAAGACGAAATCCTTCAAGCCCCAGCCGATGAACGCGGGGCGATCGGCGAATTCCGGCAGGCGCTTGCCCGCTGCTTCCAATAGCGGCCAGGCCTTGTCGTCCGGGCCCAGCGGAATGTCCTGCATGAACCGCACGGTGCTGATCCGGTTGTCCCACGAGTCGTACGGCGCCACATAGGCGCGGCGCACGTCGCGCGGCATCTTCTTCTCGACGCCGACGAACGAAGCGCCCGATGAAAACGCGTTGAAGGCACGGATGACCAGTGCACCGAATTTCCAGTCGCGGCCGAACGCGATCTGCCACGGCATAGGCTTCGACGCGGGCAGCGGGAACGCTGCGGTATTGGTGATCACCAGGCGCTTCACCTGCGCCGCATGCGACAGCGCCCAGCCGAAGCCGATCATGCCGCCCCAGTCGTGGACGGCGAGCGTGATCGGGCCGGTGATGCCGAGGTGTTCGAGCAGTGTGGCCACGTCGTCGACGCGCGACTGCAGCGTGTATTCGTAGCGATCGTCGCCGGGCTTGTCGGATAACCCCATGCCGACGTGGTCCGGCACGATGCAGCGGTGTCTGTCACTCAGCCCCGAAACGACATTGCGCCAGTAATAGCTCCACGACGGATTGCCGTGCAGCATCACCACCACGTCGCCATCGCGCGGACCTTCGTCCAGGTACGACATCGCGATCCCCGGCCGCACCTCGAAGCGCCGCGGAGTGAAGGGATAGCCGGGAAAGGTCTTGTCGGAACGCGTCATGCCGTTGCACATGCCGGTGAAATGAAGGGCCGGGCGAACCGGTGCATACCAAACGAAGCAGCCGGGCGAACCGGATCATGCCAATGAAAAGGGCCGGACAAGCCGGCCCTTTGCGATGAGTCGAAGCAGGCGCTTACCAGACCACTTCCGCCATCGAGCAGTTCAGGCCCGAACCGATGCCGAGCAACGCGACGCGCGTACCCTTCTTCAGGCGGCCCATTTCGCGCAGCTTGCTCAGCACGATCGGCACCGAGGCCGGGCCGATGTTGCCGTGCTCGCCGAAGATGGTCATGACCTTCTTCGGGTTGATGCCGAAGGCCTTGAGGAAGGCCTGCGTATGCGCCTTGCTGACCTGGTGGATGACGAATTCGTCGAGCTCCTCGACCACCCAGCCCAGCGCCTGGCGCGCGGCGGCGAAGGTCTTCTGGCCGAGCTTCACGCCTTCGATCATCAGCATGCGGCCGTCGGCGACCATGCGGTCGTGGTTGACGTCGCCGCGGCACAGGTGGTTCCACTCGGTGGCCGAGCGGGTGACGCTGCCGCGGTAACGCGGCGCGCCCGGCGCGAGTTCGGCGCGCGCGAGCACCATCGCCGCGGCGCCGGAACCCAGCGTCAGCGTGGCCATCTCGTCACGGAACTGTTCGGCGGTGACGCCGTCCTTGCTCAGGCGCTCCATCGTCTTCTCGTAGGCGAGGTTGGCGGTTTCGCCATCGACCACGAGGGCGTATTCGATTTCGCCGCGCTCGATCATGCGGCTCGCCACATCCATCCCGTTGAGGAAGGCGAGGCAGGCGTTGGCGATGTCGAAGCTCTGGCAGTGCTCGCCCAGGCGCAGGTTGCCCGACACGATCGAGGCGGTGGACGGCTCGAGGTAGTCGCGGCTGACCGAGGTGTTGACCAGCAGGCCGAGGCGGTCGGCATCGATGCCGGCGTCGGCCAGCGCCTTGACGCCCGCAAGCGTCGCCGCGTCGGAGGGCAGCATGTCGCCATCCCACAGGCGGCGTTCGTTCACGCCGGCCACGTCCTGCAGCACGTTGGCCTTGATGCCCAGACGATCCATCGTCGGCTTGAGTCGGGCGTGGATCTCGTCGGAGGTCAACCGGCGCGGAGCGTCGATATGGGCCAGGCCGGCGATGGCAACGTGTTGGAACAGCATGGTGGCAACCGTTTTGGCGAAAAAAGCACGTCAGATTAACGCTTTGTCGACATGGTTGCACCGGCCGTGGGTCGCAAGTCCCGGGAGCGGTGGCGAAAATGCAGGGTTCAGGCAGCGAAAGGCGGTCTTCGGCATGGGCTGGCGCAGGTCCGGCCGGTTTCTGACGCAACCTGAAGGCGGCTTGGGCCCGCCCTACCGGCAGCGATAGGCGGCGAAGCGCTGCTCGCCCTCCCTGGGCTCGGTCAGCGGCTGCACGGTGTCCGCCTGCAGGCCCGGGCCTTCGTTGCGCGCCAGGGTCTCCAGTTCCTCGCGCACCCGCAGCGGATTGCGTTCGTAGAAGCCGATCTTGCCCTTCACCGACACCGCGACTTCGCCGCGCATTTCACAGCCCGAGGGTGCGGCCCCGGCGGGAATGACCCGCACCGCGGAGGCGCCCTGCGCCATGTGCACCCAGGTGCAGCCCGAAACGAGGGCGACGGCCAGGACGGCGGCGGAAACGAGGACGGCACGCATGGGGCATCTCCGGTAGCAACGACCTGCATTGTTGCCCGCCGGCGTGAATGCGGCAAAAACGCGGCGCGCGGATCCGGGCGAGTCGAGGTGGGCGGCACTGCCTCGAGCGTCCGGAAACACACGGGCCCGCGCGAAGGCGGGCCCGTGGCAACACGATGCTGCTCGCATCATTCGCGAGTCATCACTTCTTCTTCGCCGCGTCCGCTGCCGTCGGCGCCACCGGCTTGCCGTCGGCGTCGAGGACGCTCACCTGCCCGATGTTCAGCGCGCGCACCTTGGCTTCCATCTGCTTGAGGTCGCCGACCACCACCCACGTCAGCGCCTCGGGATCGATCGCCTTTGCGGCCGCGTCGACCTTCGCCGCGTCCATGGCTTCGATCTCGGCCTTGCGCTGGAACACGTAGTCGTCCGGACGCTGGTAGCGGACGATGCCCGCGATGGTATTCATCACCGAACCGGCGGTTTCGTACGCACCCGGCAGGCTGCGGATCTTGATCGCCTGGATCCGCGCGACTTCCGCTGGCGTCGCCGGCTTGCTGCCGTCGGTGTATTCGGTGATCTCGCGGCGCATCTCGGCGATCGATTCGGATGCCTTGTCGATCTGCACCGGCGCCACCGCCAGCCACGGGCGCTGGCCCAGCGCATCACGCAGCGACGCGCGCGCGCCGTACGACCAGTGCTTGTCTTCACGCAGGTTCATGTTGAGGCGCGCGGTGAAGTCGCCGCCGAGCACGGTGCTGGCGATGTCGAGCTTGATCGCGTCCGGATCCTTGGTCGACGGCATCAGTTCGCCGGCGTAGATGTTGGCCTGCACCGAGCCGGGCTGGTCGATCAGGAACACGCGGGGCTGGGTTGGACGCGCCACGGCCCGGATCTGCAACGCGGCCGGCTTGGGACCTTCCACCTTCCAGTTGCCAAAGTGCTTTTCCAGCAACGGCACGATGTCCTTGAGCGTGGTGTCGCCGACCACGATCAGCGTGGCGCCGTCCGGACGCACCCAGCTGCGGTGATAGGCGAGCAGGTCGTCGCGGGTTAGCGCCTTGATCGATTCCTCGGTGCCGGTGCCGCTGAGCGGCATCGCGTACGGATGGCCTTCGCCGTACAGCAGCGGTGGCAGCACGCGCGTCGCCGCGCCGTTGGGTTCGGCCTTTTCCTGCGCGATGCCGGCGAGCCAGGTGCCGCGCAGGCGGTCCATGTCCGGCTGCTCGAAGCGTGGACGCTGCAGCATGTCCGCGAACAGCGACAGCGACGGGTCCAGGTTCTCCTTCAGCGCCGACAGATACGCGTTGCCGCCATCCAGCGAAGCCGCGGCGCCGAGGCTCGCGCCCAGCGATTCGGCCCGGTCGCCGAACGCCAGCGCACCGTACTGCCCCGCGCCTTCATCGAGCATGCCCAAGGTGAAGTTGGCGGTGCCGAACTTCCTGCCCGCGTCGGTGGCGTAACCGCCGTCGAAGAGATAGCTGAACTGCACGACCGGCACGTCATGGCGTTCGGCCAGGACCACCGTGGTGCCGTTGCTCAGCGTCGCGCGCTGCAGCGCCGGGAATTTCAGTTCCGGGAATTCCTTCGGAACCTGCACGCCGGCCTTGCGGTCGACGTCGCTCTTCACCGCCCTGTACTTGGAATCCACCGGAGGCAGCGTCAGCGGCGCCGGCGTGACCGCGGGTTCTTCCGGCAGCGCGGTGCGCGCCCCCGGTTCGATCACCAGGGTGTGGTCGCCCTTGCCGAGCCAGCGCTGGCCGGTGGCCTGCACGTCGGCGGCGGTCGCGGTTTCGATGTTCCTGAGGCTGTCGCGATAGCAGTCCGGCTTGCCGGTGTAGACCGCGCATTCGGCGAGCGTGTCGGCCTTGCCGCCGAAACCGCCGATGCGCTCGATGCCGCGGACGAAGCCGGCCTTGAACATCGTGCGCGCCTGGGTGAGTTCGCTTGCAGCCGGGCCTTCGGCGAGCAGTTTCTTCAGCTCCTCGTCGATCACCGCCTCGACCTGCTTCTCATCCACGCCCTGCTTCACGTCGGCCATGATGAGAAAGATCGAACCGAGCTGCGAGGAATACGCGCCGGCGGAGACGCTGTCGACCAGCTTGTCCTGGTGCAGCAGGCGCTTGTCCAGGCGCGAGCTGCGGCTGCCGCCGAGCACCTGCGCGAGCAGCTGCAGGCGGTCGAGGTCGGCCGCGCCGTACTCGGCGACGTTCCATACGCGGTAGATGCGGGTCTGCGGCACCTTGTCGTCCATCACCGAGCGCGTGGACTCCGGGCGCGGCGACGGATCGATCTTCGGCTGCGCCATGCTCGGGGTGGCCGGGATGTCGCCGAAGTACTTCGCGACTTTTTCCTTCGCCGTCTTCGCGTCGATGTCGCCCGCCAGGACCAGCACCGCGTTGTTCGGGCCGTACCAGGTGCGGAACCAGTTCTTCACGTCCTCCAGCGACGCGGCGTTGAGGTCGTTCATCGAACCGATGACGGTGTGGTGATAGGGGTGGCCGACCGGATACATGATCTCGGTGAGCACGTCGAACGCCTGGCCGTAGGGTTCGTTCTCGCCCTGGCGTTTCTCGTTCTGCACCACGCCGCGCTGCTCGTCGAGCGTCTTCTGGTCGATCGCGCCGAGCAGGTGGCCCATGCGGTCCGACTCCATCCACAGCGCCATGTCGAGCGCGGTGGTCGGCACGTTCTCGAAGTAGTTGGTGCGGTCGGTATTGGTGGTGCCGTTCTGGTCGGTGACGCCGACCTGCTTGAAGGGCACGAAGTATTCGCCCGGATGGTTCTCCGAGCCGTTGAACATCAGGTGCTCGAACAGGTGCGCGAAGCCGCTGCGACCGGCCGGCTCGTCCTTGCTGCCCACGTGGTACCAGATGTTCACCGCGACGATCGGCGCCTTGCGGTCGGTATGCACGATCACGCGCAGGCCGTTGGGCAGCGTGAACTCTTCGTATGGGATCGCGACGTCGCTGGCAGGCGCCTTGGCCTGTGCGGCATGCGGCAGGAAGGCGGCGCCGCCGATTGCGGTGGCCAGGGCAACGGCGAGGACGGCGGCGCGCGGACGGGCGGCACGCTTGAACGAAGCGAGGGACATGCGAACTCCTGCAAGGCAACGGTAGGAACGAAACAGAAGGTGGTCGGCCCCAACCACCGCGTGCGGGGCATGGTAGCGGCGCGTGACCGGATGGACATGGGTCACAAGTCCTTGTGGATCGTGCGGGCGGGCTTCGGTGGGACTCCGCTGTGGGTCCCGGCGGAGCGCTCCACCGATGACGGCCCCGCAACGACGACCGGAAGCGGATACTGCCCTTCCCGTGAGCGGAGCACGCGCATGACCCGTCGCAGCATCGTCACCGGCGCCAACCGCGGCCTCGGCCTGGAATTCACCCGCCAGCTGCTCGCGCGCGGCGACGACGTGATCGCGGCCTGCCGCCATCCCGGCAAGGCCAGCGAACTCAACCATCTCGCCGGCGAGTATCCGGGCCGCCTGCACGTGCTCCCGCTCGACGTGGCCGATGAAAAATCGCGTACCGCCTTCGCCCATGAACTGCCACTGGTCGCCGATGGCATCGACCTGCTCATCAACAACGCCGGCGTGCTGCACTCGGGCGAACGCTGGGGCAGCGTGAGCGAAGCCCACCTCGCCGACAGCCTGCGCACGAATGCAATGGGGCCGTTCCTGCTGACCCAGGCACTCGCCTCGCAGCTCGCCGAGCGCGCGACCGTGGCAAACATTTCCTCGGGCATGGGCTCGATCAGCGATGATCCCGATTTCCACTCGCCCAGCTACCGCATCAGCAAGGCCGCGCTGAACATGGCCACGCGGATGCTCGCCAAGGCGCTCGAATCACGCGGCATCCCGGTGATCGCGTTGTGTCCCGGCTGGGTGCGCACCGACATGGGCGGCAGCAGCGCGCAGATCACGCCGGCGGAATCGGTGTCGGCCCTGGTGCAGGTGATTGACGCGGTAACGCCGGAACGCAGCGGCGGGTTCTTCGACCGCTTCGGCAAGCCGATGCCGTGGTGACTCTGATCCGTAGGATTGCGCCAGTGATATCCAGCGCTTGCCGTACGCGGCGTTGATGGATATCGCTGCGTGCAAGCCATCTCATCCAAACGAATCCGTCCGTCATGTTCCACGTCATCCTGTTCCAGCCCGAGATCCCGCCAAACACCGGCAACGTGATTCGCCTCTGCGCGAACACCGGCGCGCGCCTGCATCTGGTGAAGCCGCTGGGCTTCACGCTGGAGGACGCGCAGCTGCGCCGGGCCGGCCTCGACTACCACGAATACGCCACGTTGCAGGTGCACGAATCGCTGGGCGAAGCACTCGACGCCATCGCGCAGGAAAACGGCGCGCCACCACGATTGTTCGCGCTGAGCACGCGCGGCAGCACGCGTTTCGACGCACCGCGTTATCGCCGTGGCGACGCGTTCCTGTTCGGCCCGGAAACCCGCGGCCTGCCGGGCTCGGTTCTGGAAGCCGTGAGTGACGAGCGGCGCCTGCGACTGCCGATGCGGCCCAACAATCGCAGCCTCAACCTGTCCAACACCGTCGCGGTCGTCGTCTTCGAAGCGTGGCGGCAGATCGGTTTCGAAGGCGGCGCCTGACCACTGCTGCTGGAACGCAGCGCGCCATCTTCCGCCACGGCGGCGTAGCCATCCGGAGCGTAGGCTGCTGGCATGGCCGAACGGTTGCTGCCCGTGAGCGAACCCAGCGCTGCGATGCACGTATCGCCGCTGCACCACGGCGCGCTGTCGGTGATCGATTTCCGCTGCCAGGCCGGACCGCACACACCGGCGCAGGTCGAACATCACGACTTCACGTCGGTCTCGTACGTGCGCCGCGGCAGCTTCGGCTATCGCGCGCGCGGCGAGGAATTCGAACTCGTCGCCGGGTCGGTGCTGGTGGGCCATGCGGGGGATGAATTCCTGTGCACGCACGCGCACCATCACGGCGGCGACGAATGCCTGTCGTTCAAGCTCGCGCCGGAACTCGCCGACAGTTTCGGCGCAAAGCTGCAGCATTGGCGCGCCGGGGGACTGCCGCCGTTGCCGGAACTGGTCGTGCTCGGCGAACTCGCGCAGGCCGCCGCCGACGGCGCCAACGATTTCGGCGTCGACGAAGCCGGGCTGCTGCTGGTCGCTCGTTACCTTGCCCTCGCCGACGGCAAGCGCCGCACCACGCTGCAGGCGCATGCACGCGACCGCCACCGCGCCATCGAGAGCGCGTTGTGGCTCGACGAACACGCGCACGAAGACATCGACCTCGAAACCACCGCCGCGCAGGCGGGCCTGAGTCCATGGCATTTCCTGCGCATGTTCGCGCGCGTCGTCGGTGTGACGCCGCACCAGTACCTGCTGCGCGCGCGCCTGCGCCGGGCCGCGCGCATGCTCGCCAGCGACGAACGCCCGGTGACCGACATCGCGCTGGAGGCCGGCTTCGCCGACCTGTCGAACTTCGTGCGCAGCTTCCATCGCGTCGCCGGATTGCCGCCGCGCCATTTCCGCCATGCCGCGTGCGGCGATCGCGAACGCATCGCGGCACTGGTGGCACAGGCCGGCCGGCGGCGCCACTGATCGCAGCGCAATTTTCTCCAAGTACGTCGCCCGCGATCGCGCGAAGCTGGCCTCCCCAAAGCGGAGAAATCCCATGTACGACCATCTCGGCCTGCAAGTGAAGAACCTCGATGCCAGCGTGCGCTTCTACGAAGCGGTGCTCGCGCCACTCGGCCATGTGCTCGATTCGCGTTACGAAGGTGGCGCCGGTCTTGGCCCGAAAGGCGCCGCCGCGCTGTGGCTGTACGAGAACGCGAAGGCGCACGGCGGCACGCACGTCGCCCTGCAGGCGGGCAATCGCGCGGCCGTCGATGCGTTCCATGCGGCGGGCGTTGCGAGCGGCGGCAAGGACAACGGCGCGCCGGGATTGCGGGTGGACTATGCGCCGAACTATTACGCGGCGTTCCTGATCGATCCGGATGGGAACAATGTGGAAGCGGTTTGCATGGAGTGATCTTTGCGCCGCTGCGCGGCGCGCCCCTCATCCGCCCCTTCGGGGCACCTTCTCCCCGCTCGCGGGGAGAAAGGCAAGCAATCCTTCGCCCACTTGCCGGGAGAAAGGCAAGCAATCCCTCTCCCCGCTTGCGGGGAGAGGGACAGCGCCGCGCAGGCGGCGCAGGGTGAGGGGACGTGGCGAAAGCCTTCGTATCCACCGAGCTTCTGCGACTTTCACGCTTCGACCTTCTCCTGCAAGCGGGAGAAAGAGAGACGCGGACCATGGGAGTTGTCATATCTCAACCAAACGGTTGACAACCGCCAATCGCGGTGTATATTCAACTCTATGGTTGATAAATCACCCGAACGCCTCGACGCCGTCTTCCGCGCCCTCGCCGATCCCACGCGCCGCGCCATGCTGCGCGACCTCGCGAAGCAGCCGCGCACGGTCAGCGAACTCGCCGCTCCCTTCGACATCTCGCTCGCGGGTGCGTCCAAGCACATCCAGATGCTCGAACGCGCAGGCCTGATCCAGCGCGAAGTGCAGGGCCGCGTGCACACCTGCCGCCTCGACGCGCGGCCGCTGCACGCGGGCGCCGAATGGATACGCCACTACGAACGCTTCTGGAACCAGAAACTCGACGTCCTCGAGGCGCTGCTCAAGGCCGAGAACGCCCCCAGGCCCGCTGCGAAGCGACCTGCGAAACGCAGCACCGCCACCCGCCCCCCACGGAGAAAGCCATGAACAACCTCGCCATGCCCGAAGCCGACTACGGCGTACGTACCGCGCCCGACACCGTGCGCATCGAGCGCCTGCTGCCGGGCCCGATCGAACGCGTCTGGCGATACCTCACCGATCCGCAGTTGCGCGCGCAGTGGTTTGCCGGCGGCGAACTGGAACCACATGCCGGCGGGCGCATGGACCTGCAGTTCCACAATTCGACGCTCACCGAGAACGACGATCCGCCGCCGCCCAAGTACGCGAACGTCGGCGAGCACCGGATGCAATGCGTGATCACCGAATTCGATCCACCGCACGTACTGGGTTTCACCTTCGGCAGTGGCGACGCGCCGTCGCAGGTGCGTTTCGAACTCACGAAACAGGGTGAACAGGTGCACCTGCTGCTGGTCCACAGCCGCCTGGCCACGCGCGAGGGCATGCTCAGCGTTTCCGCCGGCTGGCACGCGCACCTCAACGTCCTGCGCGCGCGCATGACGGGGCAGACGCCCGATGGATTGTGGCGCACGCACACGCGGCTCGAAGCCGAATACGCGCAGCGTCTTTCGTAACGCGCCTTCCGTCGCGCGCAGAAATGTCGCGCCGGCAACGCCGGCGCGACTGGGGATCACATCCGCTACGAAGACACGCGCCCTACTTCAGCGTGCCCTGGATTTCCTTCGCCTTCTCCAGGTGACGCGCGACAGCCGCGCGGGTCGTGGTGAAGTGCTGGCGGATGTTGGTGTCGGTCGCGGCCGGCAGCAGGGTGTTGTCGATCATCGCCAGCGCATCCGTGTGGCCCTTCACCATTGCGTCGATGTAGGCCTTCTCGTAAGCCTTGCCGGTCTGCGCGTCCAGCATGCGCAGGTCGGCGTCGCCCTTGTCCTTCAGCGCCTTGACGCCCGGTGACGTGGAAGCGGCGCCGCCGAGCTTGGTGGTATCCGCGAGGTTCTTGCTGTGATCGGTCTTCATCATCTGCGCGAAGTCGCGGACGGCACCGGTGACGTTCTTGCCGAGCGCCTGGTCGGCCGCGGCGATCTCATGCTCGTTGACGGTCATCAGCATCGCCAATGCATCGGCCTGCGAGGTGGTCGTGGCCCCGGCTGGTGCAGTGCCCGGGGCAGTCGAACCGGCCGGCATTTCGCTGGCGTCCGGCGGTTCGGGCGCATTGGTGGCCGTGGGTGCCTCGACGTCGGTGGCGGGTGGTGGCGTACCGGCTTCGCGCGATGCGGTCGCTTCGGCCGGCGTCGCGGTGGTGTCGTCCTCGACATCGCGGCGATCGCAGGCGGCCAGGCCGAGCAGCAGGACCACTGCGGCGGCGAACGGTATGCGCGCGAACTTCATTGCCGTGTCCGTTTTGGTGTTCATCGCGATCTCCTCTTGAGCTTGGCAGCGACGCGATGCCGCCGCTTCATGCCCGTGCACGTTAGGACCGAGCTCGTATAGGAGGCGTGGCGGCGGCGGCGCGTTCTTCACGCTTCACCCACGCATGGCGACATGCCGGCGCCAGCGGCTGTTGTAGGCTGCGGCGTCCGCAAACGAGATCCGCATGCACGCCGCCTTTCACTGCTGCCTCGGCTGCTTCGCCCTGTTGGCCGTGGACAGTGCGCACGCGGCGCCCGTCGATGACGTGACCACGCTCGATCGCGTGCAGGTCACCGCGACGCGCACTCCGCGCGATACCGATGAAGTCCCTGCCGCGATCAGCGTCGTGCATATGCGCGACGTGCGGCGCGACACGCTCGGCGCGACCGTGTCCGAGCAACTGCTCGGCGTGCCTGGCGTGCTCGCGCGTTCGCGGCAGAACTTCGCCCAGGACGAGCAGGTCTCGATCCGCGGCTTCGGCACGCGCGCGAGCTTCGGCATCCGCGGCGTGCGCCTGTATGTCGACGGCATTCCCGCGACGATGCCGGACGGCCAGGGCCAACTTTCGCATTTCCCGCTGCTCGACGCGGAGCGGATCGAAGTGCTGCGTGGACCGTTTTCGGCGCTGTACGGCAATGCCGCGGGTGGCGTGCTGCAGCTGTTCACGGTCGACGGGGTCGCGCCGATGGAAGCCGGCATGGAAGCCGCCGCAGGCGGCGACGGCAACCGTCGCTTTGGCGTCGAAGTGCGCGACCGGCGCGGCGCCATCGATTACGTGCTCGGGCTCAACCACTTCGCCACCGACGGCTATCGCGACCACAGCCGCGCCGAGCGCACTGTGTTCAACGGCAAGCTCAACGTCGCGCGCGGCGATACGCGGATGACGCTCGTGGCGAATGCCTTGTCGGCGCCTGATGTGCAGGATCCCCTCGGCCTCGATCGCGCGCAGTTCGACGACGACCCGCGGCAGGCGACCGACGGTGCGCACCGGTTCGACACGCGCAAGTCGGTGGCGCAGCGGCAACTCGGCGCGACGGTCACGCACGACATCGGCCGGTCGCAGTGGCGGGTGCTGGCGTATGCGGGGCGGCGCGAAACCACGCAGGTCCTCGCCATCCCCGTCGCCACGCAAGGCAATCCGCTCAGCGGCGGCGGCGTGGTGGACCTCGCGTCCCCTTACCAGGGCGTCGATGCACGCTGGACGTGGACGGCGTCGCTCGCCGGGCGGCCGTTCGACGTGGTGGCCGGCGCCAGCGTCGACCGGCAACGACAGGATCGCCGCGGCTTCGAGAATTTCATCGGCACTCAACTGGGCGTGCGTGGCGCGTTGCGCCTGTCGCAGGACGATGAGGTACGGGCGTTCGACCAGTATGCGCAGGCGACGTGGTCGCCCGTGGACGACTGGTCGGTGATGGCCGGCGTACGCCATAGCGACATCCGTTTCCGTTCGCGCGATCGCTATGTTGTTGCCGGCAATCCCGACGACAGCGGCGAAGTGCGATATCGCGCCACGTCGCCCGTGGCGGGGCTCGGCTGGAAGTTTTCGCCGCACTGGCGGTGGTTCGCCGCCTGGGGACGCGGCTTCGAAACACCGACGTTCAACGAACTTGCCTATCGCAACGACGGCGGGAGCGGGCCCAACTTCGCGTTGCGTCCGGCGCGCACGCGCAGCGTCGAAACCGGCGTGAAGTTCCGCCGTGGCGAGGTCCATTCCGAGCTCGTGCTGTTCCGGGCCGATACGCGCGACGAACTCGCCGTCGCCGCCAGCAGCGGTGGCCGCACGACATTCCAGAACGCCGGCGATGCGCGTCGCCACGGCGCGGAATGGTCCGCGCGTTTTCCGCTGTCGGCGCACTGGCGCGGCGAAGTCGCGTTGACGTGGATGGAGGCGACGTTCCGCGATGGTTTCCTTGCGTGCGCCGGGACGCCTTGCGCCGTGCCCGACGTGCCCGTTGCCGCCGGGACGCACATTCCGGGCGTGCCGCGTACCAGCGCGCATGCCGGGGTGCAGTGGGGAAGCGATGCAGGCTGGCACGCGCGGCTGCAGGCGCAGTACATCGGTGCGGTGCGCGTGAACACCATCGATGACGAGAGTGCGGCCGCCTACACCGTTTTCGGCGCAAGCACGGGTTATGGCCTGCAGCGCGGCGATGGCGACGGCCGCGTGTTTCTTGCGATTGGCAACCTGTTCGATCGGCGCTATGCGGGTTCGGTGATCGTCAACGAGGGCAACCGCCGCTATTACGAACCTGCACCGGGGCGCAACGTCACGGTCGGGTTCGAATGGCGTTGGCACGCGGCATCGCGCTGAATTGCTGACGCGTCGTTAACACGCCTGGCGAGATGTCACGTCGATTTCATAGCGCCTGCGCGACCCTCGCCTCAGCAGGCGGCGGCCCTGCCGCCATGCGAGGAGGCCGCCATGTCCCGTGTGCTGAAGGTATCCGCGCTTGCGCTGTCGTTGCTGGCGATTGCCGCGTGCGGTGAATCCGCGCGCCTCACCGCAAGGGCCGATACCGGCCCGGATCCGGTTCTCGCCGAACCCAATCCCTCACCGATTCCCACCGTCAAGGTAGCGACCGCGACCGGCTGGCCCGCGGGCGTAACGCCCGCCGCGGCGCCTGGTTTCGCGGTGAACGAATTCGCGTCCGGGCTCGAGCATCCACGCTGGTTGTACGTCCTGCCCAACGGGGACGTACTGGTCGCGGAAACCAATCGCCCGCCGACGCCCGATCCGCCGAAGAATCCGATCCGCGGCGTGTTCATGGAGGCCGCGTTCAAGAAAGCCGGCGCGGCGGCGCCCAGCGCCAATCGCATCACCCTGCTGCGCGATGCGGACGGCGATGGCGTGGCCGAGACCAGAACCGTGTTCCTGCAGAGCCTGATGTCGCCCTTCGGCATGGCGCTGGTCGGCAATGACTTCTACGTCGCCAATGCGGACGCGGTGATGCGCGTTCCCTATCGCAATGGCGAAACCAGCGTTGGCGCGGCGCCGGTGAAACTCGCCGACTTGCCCGGCGCACCACGCAACCATCACTGGACCAAGAGCCTGCTCGCCAGTCGCGACGGGACGAAGCTCTATGTCGGCGTGGGTTCCAACAGCAACGTGGCCGAGCACGGCATGGAGATCGAAGCCGGACGCGCCGCGATCCACGAGATCGACATCAGGACCGGGCAGGGCCGCGTCTTTGCCAGCGGCATCCGCAACCCGGTGGGCCTGGACTGGCAACCGCAGAGTGGCGTGTTGTGGGTGGTGGCGAACGAACGCGACGAACTCGGCAGCGACCTCGTGCCCGACTACCTCACTTCGGTGCGCGAAGGCGCGTTCTACGGCTGGCCGTACAGCTACTACGGACAGCACGTCGACACCCGCGTGAAGCCGCAGGATCCGGCGCTGGTCGCGCGCGCGGTGGTGCCCGACTACGCGCTCGGCGCGCACGTCGCCGCCCTGGGCCTGGCGTTCTACGACGGCAAGCTGTTGCCCGCGCACTACGCGAATGGCGCCTTCATCGGTTTGCATGGTTCCTGGAACCGCGATCCGTTCAATGGCTACAAGGTGGTGTTCGTGCCATTCACCAATGGCCAACCTTCGGGACCGATCGAAGACGTGCTGATCGGCTTCCTCGATGAAAAGGGCGAGGCGCGCGGACGTCCGGTCGGCGTTGCCATCGATAACCGCGGCGCCGTACTGGTGGCCGACGACGTCGGCAACAAGGTCTGGCGGATCGTGCCCGCGGGTGGCGCGGCGCCGGCCACGAAGTAGGCCTTGGCTATCGTCCCACTCACGGGAAAAAGAATCCTCCGTTTCCCGCATTGTTCCAGTGGTGTTGACCCATACACAGGTTCCGCTGCGATGGCAGTCCCGGCATGGGGCCGGGACCCACGCGTCGGCTCGCGACATCCGCGGCCGGAATCCAAGGAACCAGAACAATGCGCAAGACCAAGCTGCTTTCGACCCTGCTTCTTTCGGTCACCCTCGGCGCCGCCGCGTTCGGCGCGCAGGCCCAGGACTCGGGCTTCTACGCCGGCGCCGGCGTCGGCCAGTCCTTCGTCGACGAAGGCGCCTATGACGACGAAGACACCGCGTTCTCCGTCTTCGGCGGCTACCAGTTCAACCGCTACTTCGGGCTCGAAGCCGGCTACGCGGACTTTGGCAAGATCGAACCGGAGGTCGCCGGCCCGGCGCTGGAAGGCGACAGCGCCTACCTGACCGCCGTCGGCACGCTGCCGGTCAGCGAGAACTTCGCGCTGTACGCCAAGGCCGGCGTGCACCGCTGGAACGTCGACACCTCGCTGCCCGGGCTGACCGGCAACGATGACGACAGCGGCACCGACCCGACCTATGGCATCGGCGGGCAATACCGCTTCAACGATCGGGTCGCCCTGCGTGGCGAATACAGCCGCTTCGAAGTCGAGGACGCGGATGCCGACCTGGCGCAGCTGCAGGTGCGGTTCGATTTCTGATCGCTATTTCCGCGTGGCGGAGCACGAAGCCTCCGGAATGCCGGGGCTTCGGTCTTTCGGCGGGTGCGGCGCCGCTCAGCGGCCGGAATGCCTGCTGAGTCGACATGCCCTCTGCCGCCGCGACCGCGCTGAAGCTGGATAGTTCCTGTACTTGTTAGTTTGTTATTAAGCCCGGATTCGGGCCCCGCTCGGATACTGGCGCACACCGGAACTGGTCTTCTTCCCCCCGGCGATTTCCCCGGTCAGCTCCGGCCCCACAAACCAAAAGGCTGAGACCTTATGAAAAAGAAATCCCTGCTTGCCCTGACTTTGATGGCCGCCCTCCCGTTCGCCGCCTCCGCGGCCGATGGCCTGTCCTACAACTATGTGGAAGGAGGCTATGTCGCCACCAACACGGACGCCGGCGATGCCGACGGCTGGGGAGTGAATGGCTCCGGCGCGATCGCCGACAACTTCCACGTCTTCGGCGGTTACAGCGGCCAGAAGACGGACGATGAAACCATCGGCGGCGTGCGCTTCGAAGGCATCGACGTCGACCAGTGGCGCGTCGGCCTGGGCTACAACCAGCCGGTCGCAGCCAACACCGACCTACTCGCCCGCGTCGCCTACGAGAACTACGACATCGAAGGCGACAACGACCGCCTCGACGGCTACAGCGCCGAGGTTGGCGTGCGCAGCGCGCTGGCACCGAACTTTGAAGGCTACGCTCTGGCGGGTTACGAAGACGGCGATCGCTTCGACGGCGACTTCTACGGCCGTGTCGGCGCCCAGGTGAAGTTCAACCAGAACTGGGGCGTCACCGGCGACGTAAAGTTCTCCGATGGTGACACGCAGTATTTCGTTGGTCCGCGCCTGACGTTCTAGGCGCGGCGGAACGGCCGGTTCCCCCTCCCCGGTCCGTTCCATCTATTGCTCCACGCGACAATTCTCTCTCTCCCCCGGAAGGGTCGCGTATTTGAAGCCCGGAATCTCCGGGCTTCTTTTTGTCTGCAGGTTGTGGACGCAGAAGGGATGGCGCCGGCCTTCGTACGCACGGCATTTGCAGTCGTCATTCCCGCGAAGGCGGGCCGTGCTTCATCACAGCGGAAGCCTGGTCATCCGCGACCTTGCCTCGGGCTCTTGCGCCTTTACGCACGAGAGCAAGGCAAACCCGAAAGTCACTGGATACCCGCCTTCACGGCAATGACGAGCAAGCAGGAGCGCTTCCGCCCTGAAGTGCCAGGTCCGCGCTAACCCTTCTCCACGTGCGGGGAGCAGGTACCGAAGCGGATAAGGGGGCGTCTTGCCGCTGCGCGCAGGGCCGCTGCGGCGACAGACTCAGCCGAACAAACCGACCGGATACTCCGGCTTCTGCTCGCGCGAGAGCAGCAGCTTCAGGCCTTCCGCCGGCGTCAGCTCTTCGTGCAACACCTGTTGCACGGCACTGGAAATCGGCAGTTCCACGCCATGCCTGTCGGCCTGCCGCATGACTTCGTCGGCGGTCTGCACCGATTCCACGACCTGGCCGATCTCGCGCACCGCATCGGCGATCGACTGGCCGCGGCCGAGCGCGAGCCCCAGGCGGCGATTGCGCGAGAGGTCGCCAGTGCAGGTCAGCACAAGGTCGCCGAGGCCGGCCAGGCCCATCAGGGTCTCGGCCTTGCCGCCGATCGCCTGGTTCAGGCGCAGCATCTCGTTGAGGCCGCGGGTGATCAGGCCGGCGCGGGCGTTGAGGCCCAACTGCATGCCGTCGGCGACGCCGGTGGCGACCGCGAGCACGTTCTTCATCGCGCCGCCGAGCTCGGCGCCGAGCATGTCGTCGCCGGTGTAGGCACGGAAGGCGGGACCATGCAGGACGTCGGCGACATCCTGCGCGAATGCGTCGGTGTCCGAATGCACCGTGAGCGCAGTAGGCAGGCCGATCGCGACTTCCTTGGCGAAGGACGGGCCGGTGACTACGGCGAGCGGGACGTCCTCGCCGAGCACCTCGGCGGCGACTTCATGCAGAAAGCGCCCGCTGCCGGGCTCGAAGCCCTTCGTCGCCCACGCCACGCCCGCATGCGCGGGTCGGTACGGCGCCAGGGCGCGCAGGGTTTCGGCGAAAGCGTGCGAAGGCACGACCACCAGCACCAGGTCGGCCGCGCCGACACAGGCGGCAAGATCGGTCGTGGCGACGATGCTGTCGGGCAGCGCGATGCCGGGCAGGTAACGCGTATTCTCGTGCTGCGCATTGAGGGTCGCGATGCCGTGGGCGTCACGGCCCCACAGCACGACCTTGCAGCCGTGCCGGGCGATCAGGGCGGCAAGCGCGGTGCCCCAGGAACCGGCACCCACCACCGCAACCGTTGCAGGCGCTTGCGCTACCACGTCGGAGTGGGTGCCGTCAGGCGCAGGGATCAGGCGTTGCCGGCCGTTTCGGCGCCGGCGAGGCTGGCGCCGTCGGTGGCCTGCTGGGCGGCGCGCTGGCGCAGGCCTTCGGCATACAGGGCTTCGAAGTTGATCGGCTGCAGGAAGAACGGCGGGAAGCCGCCGGCCTGGATCAGGTCGCTGATCAGCTGGCGCGCGTACGGATACAGCACGGTCGGGCAATGCACGCCGAGCATGCCGTCGAGCGCCGCGGCGTCGAAGCCGGCGAGGCCGAACACGCCGGCCTGCTTCACTTCGGCGACGTAGATGCTCTTGTCGCCGATGGCGCAGGTCAGGTTGATGCCAAGAACGACTTCATAGGCGCTCTCGTTGAGGCGCTGCACGGCCTGCTGCAGGTTCATCTGCAGCTGCGGCTGCGCCTGCTCGTTGAACACGCCCGGGGCGCCGGGGACTTCGAACGAGACGTCCTTGACATAGACCTTCTCGACCGTGAACACCGGTCCGGTGGCTTCGGGGGCGGCGGCGCCGTTGGCAAGTTCTTCGGACATCAGTGTTACTCCAGCAGGTATTTCGGAAAAGGCGGCGATTATGGCATGGCCGGATGGGACGGCCGTTTCAGTCAGGACAACCGCCGTAGCACTCGACGTGGGGCGGTCGGAGGCGCTTCGCAAGAGTCTTTTTCGCGAACTCGCCCCGCGGTCAGTTGCGACCCTTCACCAGCGGCAGGTCGGCCTGCTGCCAGGCGGCGATGCCGCCGTCGAGCCAGTAGACCTGCTCGAAGCCCGCCTTCTTCAGGCGTTTGGCGGCATCCGCCGACGCCTGGCCGTTGCGGCAGACGACCACCACCGGCAGCGATTTCGCCGCGGCGAGCAGCTTGTTCTCGGGATCGAACTGGCTGACCTGCACCGACTTGCTGCCGGCGATGTGGCCCTTTTCGAAGTCGTTGCTCGCCGACAGGTCGACCACCAGCGCGTTCTCGCGGTTGATGAGCCCGGTCAGCTCGGCGGGCCGCAGGGACTTGTAGCCACGGAACAGGTGCGCGACCTCGGTATAGATGAGCGCCGCGGTGATCGCCACCAGTCCCAGCGACAGCATGGAATGGCGTTCGGCGAAGGCGAGCAGTTCCTGGAAGTCCACGAATACGGCAACCGGTGCAAAGGGGCGGGGATTGTCGCAAAAAAGCGGAGGTGCCGCGGCGTGAGCCCGTGTGGCGACTCGCAACTACGCCCAATTTTCCCCTCGCCCTGTTTACGGGGAGAGGGACAGCATCGCGAAGCGATGCAGGGTGCGGGGCCGGCTAAAGCAGCTCGCTGCGCTCGCGCCCCTCACACCCCAAGGGTGCTTCCCTACGGCGTCAGCCCTTCGGGCAGCTTCTCCCCGCAGGCGGGGAGAAGCAGGACATCATCGCGAGCGAGTCGTACGGCTAACACTCGTATCGGCCAAACAGCCGTCAGTGCGGAATCGCCAACTGCCCCGCCGTCAGCGGACCCGCCGCCGGCGCCGTCTCGATCACCGCACTCGGCGGCAACGGCTGCGCCGGATCGTCCAGGTGCGCCATGACCCGATCGAGCGCCGCATACACGTACGGCAGCAGCGGCACATAGCGCACACGATAGTCCGGCAACGCCAGGAACGCATCGAAGTGCTGTGCATTGCGCACCTGCCAGTAGCGCACGTCGCGCCCCGCCGTCTGCGCCTTCGCGACCCACGGCTGGCTGGTAAAGGTAATCGGCACCAGGCCGTCGTCGACGCCATGGATCACCACCACCGGCAGCTCCGCGCGCGGCAGCCCGGCGCGCAATTCGGCCACGCCGGCGCGCACGCGATCGGCGTCCGCGCCCTGCCCGGTCCATAGCGCGCGCAGGCACTGCAGTCCGGCAAGGGTGAAGTCCGGCGCGGCGAGTTTCGTATCGATGATGCCGACGCCCGCGCCCGGCGGAATGCCGCTGCCGTCGGCCCACCACGCGGCGCGTTCGCTGTCCTTCGCCGCACGCGGAGTGAAGTCGGGGTTCTGCGCGGCAAAACCGTAGCCGCAGGGATGCTCGCCCGGCGCGTAGCGTCCGTAAGCAGATGCATACGTCACCGCGATCGCGCGCCACAGGTCGAAATCGACCGACAGCGCGCCCGACCGTAGCGCCGCCTCGGTCCAGCCCGACGCGCGCAACGCTTCATGCGCGGCGCGCGCCTGCGTCTTCATATCGCCCGCGGGCAACACACCGCTCGCGGCGAGCGAGGTGCAGCGCACCGGCGCCATCGCGCGCGCCTGCGCGGACAGCGGCGAAGCCGGCAGGCCTTCGAGATCGAGCATTGCGCACGGCATCAGCAGCGCGGCTTCGGTCGTGTAGTCGTAGAGCGGACGCGCGCCTTCGGCATTGACGTTCGGCTCGCCGGCGACGACGGCGTCGAGCCAGTCGCCTTCGAGCTCGGCCGCGCGCAGCACCGCGCCGCCGCCGTTGGAGATACCGACGGCGATCACGCGCGTGTTGGCGAAGGTGAAACCGCGCTGCGGATACGCATCGTTGAGCGTCTGCAGGGCGAACTCCGCCGCCTGCTTCACGTGGCGGCCCCAGTCGGCTTCGGGGTTGTCCTGCGAATGCGCGTGCTTGACGGCGATGCCGTGCGCGGGAGACGCAGCGGGTGCGAATGCGAGCGTTGCATCGGCGCCCGCCACGGTGCCGTCGAGCGCGACGCCCTGCCCCGCATCTAGGTCGAAATAATCGGTGCCCGCGGCCTTGTCGGTGTACGCCACCGCGCAGCCCTTCGGCAGCGCCCATGGGCCGGCCACGGCAATCGCGCCGTAGATGCCGCGCGACCCCGACGATGCGGCCACCACCACGCATGGCTTCGCCGCCTCGAACGCATCCGGCAGCTGCACCAGCACGCGATGCGGCTGCTTCGCGCCGGGCAACGTCGCCAGTGCGCTGAATTCGCGGCCGGGCACCGTCGCGGTGCTGCCGTACCAGTCGCCGTAACCGCCGCCGGGCGTCAGGTCGGCGATGCCGCGCCAGTTGCTCCACAGCGCGCGGCGGCGGAGTTCGACCGGCGTGGGATGCGCGGGATCGGCGAAGGCGGGCGCGACCATGGCGCGCAGGCCGTCGCGGCCCAGGCCCGCGGTGAGCAGGTCGTCGCCGTCGCGGTGCGTGGTCACCCGGACGCTCGAAACCAGCATGGCGGCAGACTCCTGTGGTCGAGGTCCGGTGGCGCAGCCCGCCAGGGCGAGCACGAGGCAGCAGAACGTGGCCGCACCGTGTGCGATTCCGGCGTGGCTCGCCGATAGCCTGGGCATCTTCGTCATGCCGCGACCCTAGCAAGCCGCACCGCGCGCGGCATCGTACTTTGGTACCACGAGGCGCCGATGCGCGCCTGCTAGGCTGCGGTTTCCCGCGGCTTTCATGACACTCCCACCATGGCTTCCCGCTGCATCCTCATCACCGGTGCCGGCAGCGGCATCGGTGCCGGCATCGCCGCCGAACTCGCGCACGCCGGCCACTACATCGTGGTCACCGACGTGAACCTCGACGCCGCCGAAACCGTGGCGCAAGCGCTGCGCGCGGCGGGCGGCTCCGCGCAGGCGCTCGCGCTGGACGTCACCTCCGACCACAGCATCGAAGCCGCGCTCGGCGCGGTCTCGCGCCCGGTCGACGTGCTGGTCAACAACGCAGGCCTTCAACACGTCGCGCCGCTGGAGGAATTCCCGATGCAGAAGTGGGAGTTCCTGGTCGACGTGATGCTGGTCGGCGTCGCGCGGCTCACCCGCGCGCTGTTGCCGGGCATGCGCGAACGCGGCTTCGGCCGCATCGTCAACATCGGCTCGATCCACTCGCTGGTCGCCTCCCCGTACAAGAGCGCGTACGTCGCGGCGAAACACGGCCTCCTCGGCTTCTCCAAGGTGGTCGCGCTGGAAACGGCCGATACCGACATCACCGTCAACACGATCTGCCCGACCTACGTGAAGACGCCGCTGGTCGACAAGCAGATCGCCGACCAGGCGCGCACGCGCGGCATTCCCGAGTCCCAGGTGGTGAGCGAAGTCATGCTCAAGCCGATGCCGAAGGGCGTGTTCATCACCTTCGAGGAACTCGCCGGCATCACCGCGTTTTTGATGTCGCCAGCGGCACGGAACATCACCGGGCATACGATCGACGTAGACGGTGGCTGGACGGTGCAGTAGCGCGATGCAGATCCGGCACGCCGACCTCGACAGCCCCGCGTTTGCAGCACTGCTGGGGGAACACCGCGCCGCCATGCAGGCGACCGCGCCGGCGGAGAGCCAGCACGCGCTCGATCTCGACGGACTCCGCCATCCCGATGTGCGCGTGTGGACGCTGCACGATGGCGACGCGCTACTGGGCTGCGGTGCCTTGCAGCGTCTCGACGGTGCCCATGCCGAAATCAAGTCGATGCGGACCGCGCGCGCGCATCTGCGCAAGGGCGTGGCACGCACGATGCTGGAGCACCTGCTTGCCGAAGCACGCGCGTCCGGCTATCGATGCGTGAGCCTGGAAACTGGCTCGATGGCCTACTTCGAAGCGGCGCGCCGGCTGTACGCCGCCTTCGGCTTCACCGAGTGCGCTCCGTTCGGCCGCTACACCGCCGATCCGAACAGCATCTTCATGACCCTCGAGCTGCAAGGCGCGCATGCCCACGCTGCTGATCGCTGACGACCACCCGCTGTTCCGTGCCGCGCTGCGCGGTGCCGCGGCCGACGCCGTCGCCGACCTGCGCGTGCGCGAGGCCGATTCGCTTGAAAGCGTGCTGGCGGTGCTCGAATCGGAACCCGACATCGACCTGGTCCTGCTCGACCTGCACATGCCGGGCAACCACGGGCTGGCCGGCCTCGCGGCGGTTCGCGCGCAGTTTCCGGGCGTCGCAGTCGTGGTCGTGTCGGCTAACGACGATCCGCGCGTGATCCGCCGCGCGCTCGACCACGGCGCCGCGGGTTACCTGCCCAAGAGTTCCGGCCTCGACGAGCTGCGCGAGGCGATCCGCACCGTGCTCGCCTGCGAACAGTGGCTGCCCGCCGCGTTGCGCGCGCCGGTGTCGCGCGCGCGCTCGTCCACGCACGATGCCGATCTCGCCGCGCGCCTGGCGAGCCTGTCGCCGCAGCAGTTCCGCGTACTGGTGCTGGTCGCCGAAGGCCTGCTCAACAAGCAGATTGCCGACCGCCTCGACGTGCAGGAGCGCACGGTGAAGGCGCACCTCACCGCGATCTTCGAGCGCCTGGGCGTGCGCAACCGCACCCAGGCCGGCGTGGTGCTGCGCGAACTCGAACTGAGCGATCCGGCGCGGCAGATCGAGTGATCGCGACGACGCGCGGGATCACTTGCGCAGAGCGGCGAGCCAGTGCCCCGCCGGCGCCGGCCGCGAGAACAGGAAGCCCTGCCCGTACACGCAACCCATCGCCTGCAGCACTTCGCGCTGGTACTGGGTTTCGATGCCTTCGGCGACGATCTCCGCGCCGAGCGCATGGCCGAGCGCGAGGATCGCCTCGATCACCGCCGAACTGCGCGGCGCCACGCCGGCCGCGAACGGCGTGATGAAGCTGCGGTCGATCTTGATCATCTTCAGCGGGAAGTGATGCACATGGCCGAGCGACGAGTAGCCGGTGCCGAAATCGTCGAGCGCCGACTCGATGTGCGCATCGCGCAGCCGATGCAGCGTCGCGGCGACGGTTTGCGGATCGCCCAGCAGCGTGCCCTCGGTGACCTCCAGGCGCAGGCGGCGGGGGTCGAAATCTACTTCGCGCGTCATCGCGATCAGGCGTTGGTCGAAGTCGTTGTGGGCGAACAGGCGCGGCGAAACGTTGAGCGTGATGAAGCTGCCGTCCTGCACGAGTTCGCGCGCGGCTTCGAGCGCGAGGCGGAACTGCCGCCAGTCGATCTCCTCGATCAGGCCGCTGTCTTCGGCCACCTTCAGGAAATCCGGCGGCCCGAGGATGCCGCGCTGCGGATGCCGCCAGCGCAACAGCGCCTCGTAGCCGACGATGCGCTCGTCGTCGAGGCGCACGATCGGCTGGAAGTACGGGAGGAACTCGTCGCGCGTGAGCGCGCTGCGCAGCGCCTGCTCCATGTCGAGCACGCCCATCGCCGTGCGGTGCATCGCCTCGTCGAAGAGGACGAAGCGGTTGCGGCCGGTGCTCTTGGCGCGATAGAGCGCGGCGTCGGCGTCGTGGAGGATGCGGTCGGCCGATTCGCAGTCGCTGCCGGCCAGGGCGATGCCGATGCTGGCGGAGATCCGTAGTTCGCGCCCGGCCACCTGCATCGGTTGCTCGAGCGCTTCGAGCACGCGCTGCGCCACCTTGCACGAGTCCTCCGGCTGCACGACGTGCTCGAGCAGCAGCACGAACTCATCGCCGGCCAGGCGCGCGACCGTGTCGGGTTCGCGCACGCACGATGCGAGCCTGCGCGAGACTTCCAGCAGCATCTCGTCGCCCGCGCGGTGGCCAAGGCTGTCGTTGACGACCTTGAAGCGGTCGACGTCGATGTACAGCAGGCCGAAGCCGTCGCCGACATCACGCCGCACGCGCGCGATCGCGCGTTCGATGCGGTCGCGCAGGTAGACGCGATTGGGCAGGCGGGTCAATGCGTCGTGCATCACCTGGTGCTGCAGCTGCGCTTCGATCTGCTCGCGTACGCGGATCTGCTCGCGCAACTCGAGCGTGCGCTCTTCCACGCGCACCTCGAGCTCCGCGTTGGCCTGCCGCAGCAGTTCGGCGGCGTGGCGGCGTTGCAGGCTGCTGGCGATCTGGTAGGACACGAAGGTCAGCAGCTCGGCGTCGCGCTCGTTGTAGATGGTCGCGTCGTCGTAGCTCTGCAGCGCAACCACGCCGATCGAACCTTCCATGCCGAGCAGCGGCGCGCCGAGCCATACGCGGGTAGCGTCGTCCATCAGCGATGAGTCGATCTCGCCCTCCGCGAGCAGCGCCTTTGCGCGCGCGTGGTCCACCAGCTGCGGCCGGCCCGTGCGCAGCACGTACTCGGTCAGGCCGCGGCCCGACGAGCGCGCCGGCCATTCGCGCGCGCTCTGGTCGGCGGCGTACGGGAACATCACGCTCGTGCCATCGGGCGAGCGCAGCGCGATGTAGAAATTGCGCGCATCCAGCAGCTCGCCGACGATGGCGTGGACGTGCCGGTAGAAGGAAGCGCTGCTCTCGTCGAAGCTGGCCAGCGCGGCGATCCGGTACAGCGCGGCCTGCAGGCGTTCGCCGCGTTCGCGTTCGCTCACTTCGCGGCGCAGCTCCTGGTTCGCCGTTTCCAGCTGCTGGGTGCGCTCGACGACGCGCTGTTCGAGTTCGGCGCGCCCGCGCTTGCGTTCCAGGGCGGTGAGGATGTGTTCGGCGACGAAGGCCAGCAGCGACATCTCCGCGGTCGTGTAGTGGCGCTGGCCGGTATAGCTCTGCACCACCACCACGCCCTGGACCTCGCCCTCGCGCATCATCGGCACGCCGAGCCAGTCGCTGCTGTCCGCGCCATGCAGGCGCAGCGGGCCGGAAACCTGCCGCCGCATCTCCGCGGTGCTCCCCATCAGCGGGCGCCGGTCGCGGATCAGGTGCCAGGTGAGGCCGTGCTCGATGCGCGACAGTGGGATCGAATCGCCTTCCACCGGCAGCGTCGCATCGACCACGTCCATGAAGTACAGGAAGCGGATGCTGTCGCACTCGCGGTCGTACAGCGCGATGTAGAAGTTCTCCGCATACATTAGGTCGGCAACGATCCGATGCAGGCCGCGCAGCATGTCCGGCATCTCGAGATCCGAACCGGCCATGTCGGCGATGGCGTACAGCGAGCGCTGCAGTTTTTCCGCGCCTTCCAGGCGCACCACGCTCTCCTGCATGCGCTGCAGGCGTAGCAGCTCGCCCAGCCGCGTGCGGATGCTTTCGTCCACCTCCGGGCAATCCAGTGCGCAATGCAGGACGGCAATGGTGCTGTCGCCGTCGTCATGCAACAGGCGCATGGATTCGGAGCCGAGGCCCGCACGTACGTCATGCAGGAACTCGACGGCCAGTGCCTCGACGTTGCCGGGGCCGCGACGTTCCGGATAGCTCCTGATCTGCTCGGGCCAGTGCGTCGACCAGTGCACGCTGGCGCCGCGCTTCTCCAGCCACGGCATCTCGTCGAACAGCACGGCGGCGGCTTCGGCAGGCGTCGACGCACGCAGCAGCCTCGCGGTCAGGTCCGCGTGCTGCTGGCTGTCATCATTTCTGCGAATGTTGCCGACGCGTCGCCCGGCCATTTTGGTTCTCCATGGTGCGCACGGGCTCCCCAGACGCACGCGCGCCACAGGCTGGCGCAGCACGCCGCCCATGCCCGGACAGCGTAGGAAGGCGTCAGCGCGTATTCCGCGACGACGGTCACCTTTTCTCCGTGAAGGCAATCACCCCGTTAATGGTTTAGGCGGAGTGGGCAAAGCCGTGCGCTGCCGCTGGAGGAGCTGCGTTGCCGCTTCCGGCTGCAGTGCACGGCCGTTGCAAACGGTATCGGCGCCGCCGCTGAAAGCTGAAGCGACGTCGCCGGCATCGCTGCCGAGCCGGGTGGTCCCCCGCCGTTACGACACCGCGCGCGCGGCCAGGAGCCGGTCCAGGACGGATTTGAGCGCCAGCGGCTTGAGCGGCTTCATCAGCAGGGGCAGGCCGGCTTCCTGCACATCGCGGCGCACGGCTTCGGTGTGGTCGGCGCTGAGGATCACGGTCGGGCGCGCGCCGTGCTGCTGGACGAGGCGTTCACGCAGGGCGACGCCGGTGTCGTCGTCGAGGTGGTAGTCGAACAGCCACGCATCGGCCGGATCGCTGGCGATCGCCGCGTGCGCGTCGCTGCCGCGCGCGGCGGCACTGACGCGGCAACCCCAGCCTTCGAGCACGCGGCGCAAGGCTTCCATCGCCAGCGGCTCGTTGTCGACCACGAGGACATGCACCCCGGGCAGGCGCGGCCGCGGCGGCGGCAGGGGTGCGGCTTCGCGCACGCGCGACGGTACGGCGGGCACGGTGATCGCGAACATCGTGCCGCGCCCGGGTTCGCTGCGCAGCATCAGGGGCGCGCGCAGCAGTTCGGCGATGCGTTCGGCGATGGCGAGCCCCAATCCGAGGCCCTGCCCCGGCGCATCACCACCGCGACGGAACTCCTCGAAGATGATCTGCTGGTGTTCGGGCGCGATGCCGGGGCCGGTGTCGTGCACTTCGATCCGCGCGGCGCCTCCGCTGCGGCGGACGCCGAGCACGATGCGTCCGTTCGTGGTGTACCGCACCGCGTTGGCGAGGAAGTTCTGCAGCACGCGGCGCAGCAACTGCGGGTCGGTATCGACCCACAAGGCCGTGGGCACGTAGCGCAGCTGCAAACCGCGTTCGGCGGCGAGCGCGCGGAACTCCGAGGCGAGCGGCTCCAGCACATCGGCCAACGGCATCGCGCGCGGCTCGGGCACGAGGCCACCGGCCTCCAGGCGCGACATGTCGAGCAGGCCGGTGAGGAGGCCGGTGGTCGAATCGAGCGCGCCGCGGATTTGCACAAGAATGTTCTGCGTCAGCGGTTCGCGCGCGGGTTGTTCACCTAGCTGCTGCGCAAGCGCATCGGTGAACAGGTGCGCCGCATGCAACGGCTGCAGCAGGTCGTGGCCGATCGCGGCGAGGAAGCGGCTCTTCGCATCGTTCGCGGACTCGGCTTCGCGCTTGGCCTGTTCGAGCAGCGTAGTGCGTTCGCCGACACGCTGTTCGAGGGTTTCATTCGCCTGCAGCAGTTCGGCTTCGGCGCGGCGGAACTCGGTGACGTCGGTGAAGGTGGCGACGAAACCGCCACCCGGCATCGGGTTGCCACGGATTTCCACGATGCTGCCGTCGGGAAACACGCGCTCGGACAGATGCGGCGATCCCGCGCGCATGAAGGCGAGACGGCGCGCCAGCGCCTGCTGCAGCGAGCCCTTGTGCGGCATCTTCTGCAGCGTCCACGCGGAGAGCTCGGCGACGGGAGTGCCGATCTTCAGCAGCGCGTCGGGGAAGCCGAACAGTTCGACGTAGCGGCGATTCCACGCGACCAGGCGCAGCTGCGCATCAACCACGCTGATGCCCTGGCTCATGTTCTGCAGCGCGGCTTCGAGCACGCGCTGGTTGAAGCGCAGGTCCTGCGAGGCGGTGTCGACGATCGCGGCGACGGCGTCGAGGTCGTGGACGTTGCCGCCTTCGCGCCGCGCCGCGTCGAGCAGCACGCGCGCCGATGCGGAGCCGAGCACGGCGGCGAGTTCGCGCTCCATCGCGGCTTCGACCTCATGTGGAACGGAGCCGGTGACGGGTGCGGACGCAAGCAGTTCGGCAACGCGTTCGCGCGGCAGGAAGCGGCGTCCGGCAGTGCGCAACGTCGCGGCATCGAGCCCGCGCGATTCACGTCGCGCAGGCGCCGTGCGCCATACCGCGACCAGTGCCGTTACCGCGGTGCCGACGAACAGGCTCGCACCCACTGCGCGGCCCAGGCGGCTCCAGCCGGTCAATCCGAACAGTGCGTCAGGCGCGAGCCATTGCCATCCGAGGGGCCCGTGCGTGACCCATTCCGGGGTGACGCCGCGCGAGGTCGCCAGCACCGGCAGCAGCAGGCACCACGCCCAGGTCGCGAAGCCCGCGGCGATGCCTGCGATCGCCGCACGCGGCGGCGTGTGCGGCCGCCACACCGCGAACGCCAGCGCCGGCGCGAGTGTCGCCAGCGCGGAGAAACTCACCGCGCCGACATCCGCCAGCGCCGCGCTGCCGGCGACGACGCGGCCGTACATCCATGCGAGGAGCATGATCACGACGATCCCCGCGCGGCGCAGCAGCAGCACCGCGCCGCGCAGGTCGTCGTGGCCATCGCGCAGCAGCGGCGGATGCTTCCACGACGTGTCCTTCCACATCCGGCGCAGCAATCCTGGCGCGAGCCAGTGGTTGCCGATCATCAGGCTCAGCGTGAGCGTGCTCACCACGACCATGCCGGTGGCCGCGCTCATGCCACCGAGGAACGCGAACAGGCCGAGCCCTGCGTGGCCCTGCGACAACGGCAACGCGAGCACGTACATGTCGGATGACACGTTGGTGCCGGCGAACAACACCTGCCCCGCGCGCGCGAGCGGCAGCACCGGCAAGGCGATCAGCACGAGATACAACGGGAACAGCCAGCGCGCGGTGTGCACGTCGCGCTCGTCGCGGCATTCGACTACGGCGATATGGAACTGATGCGGCAGGATGAACATCGCGAACGCGCCGAGCAGCATCAGCGGCACGAAACCGCCGCCGGACACGGGCGGGGGCACCGGCGCAGCGGCGGGCAGGTCGCCCAATCCCCACCACACGAACACACCCAGCGCGAGCATCGCGCCCAGTTTCAGCAGCGACTCGAATGCCATCGCCAACACGAGTCCGCGATTGTGTTCGGCGGCGCTGACCCGGCGCGTGCCGAACAGCATCGCGAACAGCGCCATGGCCAACGCGACGTACAGCGCGATGTCCTGCCACACCGGCACGTTCGTGGCATTGCCGTCGCGGCCGGTGAGCACGGCGAAACTCATCGCCATCGCCTTGAGCTGCAGCGCGATGTACGGCAGCAGACCGAGCGCGGCGACCAGCGTCACCGTCGCGGCGAGCCCGGTGTCCTTGCCCAGGCGCGTGGCGATGAGGTCGGCGATGGACGTCGCATTCGTTTCGCGCGCGAGCTTCACCAGCCGCACCATCAGGGCGGCGGCGAAGGCGTAGAGCAGGATCGCGCCGACGAAGGTCGGCGGCAGCGGCCAGCCGTGGCGCGCGGCCTGCGTGACCGTGCCGTAGAACGTCCACGAGGTGCAGTGCACCGCGAGCGAGAGCGCGTAGATGTGCTTCCAGCGCGTCGCGAACGCCTGCGGGTGGCGCTCGCCGTACACGCCCGCCGCGAACAGCAGGCCCAGCCAGAGCAGGGCGGCGAGGAGGATCAGGCCGGCGGGGAGCATGGCGGCGGGTCAGGCTTCAGACGAGTGCAGCATGCCCGCGAGGATAACTGCACTTGTTCTCCCGGCTGCGAATGGATGCGACGCGCGCAAACAAAAGCACGACGACGGATTCGCATCCGTCGCCGTGCAATCCCACCGCAGGGAGAACCAGCGTCAGAAGTTGTAGCGCGCCGTCAGGGCGTACTGGCGCGGTGCGCCGTAGAAGCCGGTCATGACGCCAAGCGCGGCATTCAGGTTGTAGCCGGTGGTGCGGTATTCCTCGTCGGCCAGGTTGGTGCCCGACAGCGAGAACGACCACGCGTCGTTGAGGCGCCAGGTCACGCCCGCGTTGACCAGGCCGTAGCCGTCCTGCGTGATCGGCTGCGTCGTCGCGCCGGTGACCGGATCGCGCACGACTTCCGTCGTCGCCACGACTTCGGACTGATAGCTGTATCCCACCCGCGCCGACAGGTTGCCGCCGCTGGCGAGCTCGGTGCGCCATTCGAGATTCACCGCGCCGGAGAACTCGGGCGCGTTGGTGAATTCTTGCTGGTCGGCGATGTTCACGCCCTTGAACATGTACTCGTCGTACTTCGCATCGAGCCACGCGAAGTTGCCCGACACCACCCAGTTCGCCGTCGGCAGCCACTGGTATTCGACTTCGGCGCCGTTGACCGTGCCCGAGCCTGCGTTGGTGAAGTCGCCGAAGAACGCATCGTCGGTGCCGTCGCCGTTGCTGTCGTAGGCGGTGAAGATCGACAGCTGGATGTCGTCGTACTTGTTGTGGAAGGCGGCGAGGTTCAGGAACAGCGTGGAATCGAGGAAGCCCATTTTCGTGCCGACTTCATAGCTGTCGACCTGCTCGTCCTGGAACGGCTCGGCCGAACGCGGCACCGCGGTCGCCTGCGCACGGATGTTGTAGCCGCCGGACTTGAAGCCGCGCGAGGCCAGGCCGTACACCATGATGTCCGGGGTGATTTCGTAGTCGAGCGAGATCTTCGGCGAGGTGTTCTTGAAGTTGATGGTCTTGTCGAAGTTCGCGGCGACCGAAATCGGCTGCGTGTACGTCGCGTCGCGGTAGCCGCGGTTGAGCACGGTCGCGTGCTTGTCCTCGTCGGTGTAGCGCGCGCCGACGTCGAGCTTGAGTTTCTCGGTGAGATCAAAGGTCCAGTCGGCGTACAGCGCGATGCTTTCGGTCTGCACGACGCCCTGGGTGTCACCGAACAGAAGGTTGAAGAAGTTATTGAGGACCTGCCCGCCGGCGTCGCCGTCGAACTTGTACAGGCCCATCACACCGCGCGCGCGGCCGCCTGCATCGTAGTTGGCCTGGATTTCGTGGCTGACCTGCTGGTCACTGTAGAACGCCTTGACGTCAGCGATCTTGGCCTGGGTCGTGTCGAAGTCGATGTTGGTTTCGGAGTCGGACTCACGCTTGGCAACGACGTACTTCAGGCTGAGGTCGTCGTTCACGCGCCAGTTCACGGTGGCGGAGATGCCTTTCATCTCGGTGTCGTTGACGTTGGGCATGCCGTTGCGCACGTCGTAGCGCGAATCCAGCGGCTGCACGCCCGGCACGAAACGGTTCGGCGCGAGCATCTGCGCGCCGCGCACGCCGGACTGGTCGTCCATCCAGTCGAACGCGAACTGCACGTTGAAGTTGTCGCCCGCGTACGCGCCGAGCTGGCCACGCAGCGCGAGGATTTCCTTGTCGCTCACGTCCTGGTCGGTGACCGTGTTCTCGCCGAAGCCGTCGCGGTTGAGACTCGCCACCGCGATGCGTCCACGCAGGCCGCTGTCGGCGCCGCCGATCGGACCGCCGATGGCGGCCTTCACGTCGAGCTGGTTGTAGTTGCCGACCGTCATCGAGGCATTGCCTTCGAACTCGCGCGGCAGCCCGCGCGAGATGTACTTGATCGCGCCGCCGATCGTGTTCTTGCCGTACAGCGTGCCCTGCGGGCCGCGCAGCACTTCCACGCGCTCGACGTCGAACACGTCGAGCAGCGCACCCTGCGGACGCGCGATGTACACGTCGTCGAGATACAGGCCGACGCCCGGATCCACGCCCCACAGCGGATCGGACTGGCCGACGCCGCGGATGTACGCGGTGAGCGTGCTGCTCGAACCGCGCGCGGCGTACACCGTGAGGTTCGGCACCTGCGCGTCGAGGTCAGAGATGTCGTCGACGGCAAGCTTGTCGAGCGCATCGGCGGTAAACGCGGTGACCGCGACCGGTACTTCCTGCAGAGTCTCCTCGCGCTTGCGCGCGGTGACCGTCAGTGCGCCGAGATTGGTTGCCTTGGTTTCCTGCGTCGTTGCATCCGAAGGAGCCGCGTCCTGCGCCCACGCCACCGGTGCCGCGAGCGCGGTCACCAGCACCGAACCGATCGCCAGACTCAAATACTTGCGCTTCATCGCGTCCCCTCCTAACGGGTGCGTACGTACACGTTGCGGCGGACCCCTGCACCCCGGCAGGAGTGGGCCGTTTTCGCAAGGCTAGGGCCGGCGCCGAAGGGACGGCATCGTACCTTCGGACAATGGGCCGGCCGCGGCGCGGCCGGGAGACTCGCCTGGCAATCGCTTTCCGGCACACGAGAGAAAACGCCCGTCATTCCAGCGAAGGCGGAAGTACCTTTTCGCGGCGCGGAGTGCTGGTGATCAGCGTCTTCGCTCCTGGCGCCTGGAGCAGAAAGCAAAAGTCGCTGGATCCCCGCCTTCGCGGGGATGACGAGCAAGAGCAGGCAGCGCGTGCAGTGTGCGCGAGGCCGATCCCACTTCGCGCCAGTCGCGATGGAGCAATGAATGTCCTTCCCGCTTCTGTCATTCCTCGTCGTTCTCGCCGCGCTGTGCTTCCTGATGGTCGTGGCCTACCGCGGCCACAGCGTGATCCTGTTCGCGCCGGTCGCCGCGCTCGGCGCGGTGTTGCTGACCGATCCGTCGCTGGTCGCGCCGATGTTCACCGGCCTGTTCATGGACAAGATGGTCGGTTTCCTGAAGCTGTACTTCCCGGTGTTCGTGCTCGGCGCCCTGTTCGGCAAGCTGATCGAGTTGTCGGGCTTCTCGCGTTCGATCGTGGCTTCGACCATTCGCGTATTCGGCGCGGGCCGCGCGATGCTCTCGATCGTCGTGGTGTGCGCGCTGCTGACCTACGGCGGCGTGTCGCTGTTCGTCGTCGTGTTCGCGGTGTATCCGTTCGCCGCCGAACTCTTCCGCCAGGGCAACATCCCCAAGCGCCTGATTCCCGGCACGATCGCGCTGGGTGCGTTCACCTTCACCATGGACGCGCTGCCGGGCACACCGCAGATCCAGAACATCATTCCGACGTCGTTCTTCGGCACCGATTCCTGGGCCGCGCCGCTGCTGGGCGTGAGCGGATCGGTGTTCATCCTGATCGCAGGCCTGTCGTACCTGGAATGGCGGCGACGCGTCGCATTGAAGAACGGCGAAGGCTACGGCGATCCGTCCACGCTGGTGAACGAGCCCGCGGCTTTCGCCGGCACCGCGCTCGCCAATCCCTACGTTGCGATCCTGCCGCTGGTGCTGGTGGGCGTGTGCAACAAGCTGTTCTCGGTGCTGATCCCGCAGTGGTACGGCACCAGCCACGAATTCGTGCCGTCGTCGATGGGCAAGGCCGCGCCGGTGGTGCAGGAAGTCTCGAAGGTCGCCGCGATCTGGGCGGTGGAAGGCGCCCTGCTGGCCGGCATCGCCTGCGTGCTGCTGTTCGCATGGAAGCCGGTGAAGGCGAGTTTCGCCGAAGGCGGCAAGAGCGCGATCGGCGGTGCGCTGCTCGCATCGATGAACACCGCATCGGAATACGGCTTCGGCGCGGTGATCGCCGCGCTTCCGGGTTTCCTCGTCGTCGCCAACGCGCTGGGTGCGATCCCGAATCCGCTGGTGAACGAAGCAGTGACGGTGACGTCGCTCGCGGGCATCACGGGCTCCGCGTCGGGCGGCATGAGCATCGCGCTCGCGGCGATGGCCGATACGTTCATCGCCAATGCGCAGGCCGCCGGCATTCCGATGGAAGTGCTGCATCGCATCGCCTCGATGGCGTCGGGCGGCATGGACACGTTGCCGCACAACGGCGCGGTGATCACGCTGCTGGCGGTGACTGGGCTCAGCCACCGGCAGTCCTACAAGGACATCTTTGCGATCACGATCATCAAGACATTGGCGGTGTTCGTGGCGATCGCGACCTACTACGTGGCGATGTAACGGTCACGTCGCGCCATGCCTGCGCGGCGCTTTGGCCCTTCGCAGCATCGGCACCGGGTACGCCCGGCGCCAGGTCGTTGCGTCAGGCAAGCCTCACGGGCCGTGACATGCCGTTGAAGTCAAACAGTGCGAGGTTCAAAGCGAATCGATGCGGCCTATTGCCCGTCCCACAGATCTGGCAGCGGGCTGGTCAGCCACCACGCCTTCGCATCCGCATCCCAGCGCCAGACTTCTCGGTAGCGCACCGTGCGCTCGGCCATGGTGTGGCGGTTGATGACGCCGATCTCGATGTCGCGCACGGACTTGCCGGCGTCCATGTCGGTGCTGGTGCCGACGTCGCGATACGAGGAGATCTGCACCTGCTTGTAGCGTTCCAGCTGCAGCGGGGTGATCTCGACCTTCTTGCGCTCCTCGGGATCGATCAGGTTCATCGCGCCTTCGAAATCGCCCCAGCGGATCGCGCCGGACCATGCGTACTGCGCCTGGTCGAGCTTGGTGCTCTGGTTGGCGACGGTGGCGCACGCAGCCAGGGCCAGCAGGCACAACGTCACGAAGGCTGGCTTGAGCGCCAGTGTGTTGAACGTTTGGTACAGACGCTTCATGCGGGCAGCCCCGTGGTCGGTTGGCGCATCCTAGCGCGCCGCGAACGACTTTCGGCTCCGGCGGAAATCGAACGCGCCGCAGCGCGCGGGAACACCGGCCTCATTCACTACAACATCGCCACATAGCGAGCAGTGAAATCGGTCGCGACACCGCCATCGGGCAGCAGCGTGCGCGCGACGAGACCGATGCGCGCACGGCCGCGATTGCGCAGCGTGGCGATGAACTCACCGGGGTCCGCTTCGGGCGCGGGTTCGGCGCTCACGTCGAGGTCCGCGAACAAGGGAGCGAGATAGCGGATCTGGCTATCCGCCACGTAGATATCGGCGTGCAGGCCGGCGCGTTCAACCAGCAACGAGACCACGCCCCACGACGCGAGCGTCATCATCGATGCGAGGCTGCCGCCGAAGGCACAGCCCTTGTCGTTCACGTGCACGGGCAACGGCGCATGCAGTTGCAACCGGCAGCCATCGTAACCGGCGATGCTCAGTTGCATCAGCGCGACCGGTGGCATCGACTGGTAGTGGGCGTTGAGCTGTTCGAGTTCGGCGGCGTAAGGCATGCGTTGCGTCGTGTCGGCGGAAGTCGCGCGGTAAGCTGCGCGCATGTCCCGGCGCAGCACCCCGTCATGGTATGTGATCTCGCTGCGTCCTCGCGGCGAACACGCGGCATTGCGGCGCGAAGCCGCGAGGCGTGGCGGCGGGCTGATCGCGTTGTCGCCGTGGCGATTGCAGTTGCGCGACGACGACGCGACGCGCGCGGGCTTGCACGATGCACTGGCGGCATCGCACGTGGTGTTCACCAGCCCCGCCGCCGTGCGCGCGGCCCGTGCACTGCAGGCGTTGCACGCGCGGCCCGGGCAGTCCGTGTGCGCAGTCGGCGCGGGCACGGCAGCCGCGCTGCAGCGTGCCGGCGTCGCGAACGTGCATTCCCCCGCGCGGATGGACAGCGAAGGGCTGCTCGCACTGCCGGTCCTGCAGGACGTGCGAGGCTGCGACGTCGGGCTGGTCACCGCTCCGGGCGGTCGCGGTGAAATCGCGCCGGCACTGGGCGCGCGCGGCGCCCGCGTGTTGCGCGCCGACGTCTACGTGCGCGAACCCGTGCCGCTGTCCACCCGTGCCGTTCAGCAGCTGCGCGAAGCCGACGCGCCACTGGTACTGGCGCTGAGCAGCGGCGCGGCGTTGCAGTGCGTACTGGCGGCATTGCCCGCCGATCCTGTCGCCAAGGTGAAAGCGGTCCGTGTCGTCGCGGCCAGCGAGCGGCTTCGTACCCTCGCGCTCGGGCTTGGCTTCGTAGATGTCGAAGTCGCGGCCGGTCCACGGCCCAGGGACCTGGTCGACGCGGCCGCGCGACGGCTTCCGGTAGCATGAGACCCTGATCACACGCGAGCCACGCCGTGTCCGCTTCGCCCGACGAGAGACCCGCCCCACGCCGCAGCCGCGGCCCGCTCTCTTCGGGCATCGTCATGCTCGTGCTGCTGATGGCGCTGCTCGCCGCGCTGTACCTGGGCTGGCGCCGCTGGCGCGAACACGAGGCGGCCGATGCGGTCGACGCGCGCCAACAGATCGATGCGCTGTCCGAGCGCCTCAACGCGATGCGTGGCGAACAGCGCTCCAACAGCCGCCGCCTGCAGCAGGCCGATTCGCTCAACCGCATATTGCGCGATGAACTCGACGGCATCAGCCAGCGCGCGGCGCTGCTCGAGGACACCGTCGACAAGCTCGCCGATCCCGACCGCCACGGCGCGCAGGCACTGCGCCTGGACGAAGCCGAGATGCTGCTCGTGCTCGGCGGCCAGCGCCTGCAGATCGCCGGCGATCTCGACGGCGCGCGCCGGGCGTATGTGCTGGCTTCGGGCGTACTCGATGGCATCGACGATGCGGCTTACCTGAGCTTGCGGCAGACCTTGCTGCAGGAACGCACCGCGCTCGACGCGCTCGGTGCCGATCCGCGGGTGAAGGCGATCGCGCAACTCGACGCCTTTGCGCAGAACGTCACGGCACCGGCCACGCGCGATGTCCAGGCCAGGCGCGCGATGGCGCCCTGGTGGGAACGCGCCTTCGGCAACCTGCTGCAGGTCCAGCCCACCGATCGCGCGGTCGCGGTGCAGACCGCCGACCGCGCCGCCGCGCTCGCGGGACTGCAGCTGGAAATCACCCTGGCGCGCGCCGCCGCCGAGCGCCGCGACGCCGTGGCGTATCGCCAGGCGCTGGACCGCGCCGATACCTGGCTGCAACGGCTCGCGCCCGATTCGGCCGCACTCGCTGGGCAGCGCGCGAAGCTGCGCGACATCGCCGCGATGCCTCTTTCACTCTCCGTGCCCACGCTCGGCAGCACACTCCAGCAGCTGCGGCAGCTTCGCGCGCGCTGATAAGACGCCCGGCATCGAAGCAACGATTGGTTGGTGCCGCGTGAGCAGCAGTTGGAACAGGAATTACTGTCAGGCGTCATCCCGAGCACAGCAAGGGACCGGCCCGCGACGAAAATGAAGTGACCTGCATGTTCGTGCCGCGCCTGCGGCCCTGATAGTCAAGTTGCAGGGTGTTGTCTCGAGAACAGCAGATTCCTCGCTTCGCTCGGGAAGACGCAAGAAAAAACCTGTCCCGCAAAGAAACCCGGCCAACGACCATGAACCTGTTCCGCAACCTCCTGTTCTGGATCGCCCTCATCCTGCTCGGCGCGCTGGTCGCGCAGCTGTTCGTGCAGGACCCGGGTTACGTGCTGGTCCGCTACGGCGGCAACGACTACAGCACGACGCTGGTCGGCGCCGTGCTCGGCACGCTGCTCGTGCTATTCGTGCTGTGGCTGGTCTGGAAGCTGCTCACCCTGCCCTTCGTCGCTCTGGGCCGCCATCGCAAAAGGCAGGCGCGCGCACGCCTCACTGAAGGCCTGCTCGCCGCCGAACAGGGTCATTGGGCGCGGGCGGAAAAATCGTTGAGCCAGGCCGCGGAAAACGACGAAGCCGCCACGGTCGCGCAGCTCGTCGCCAGCCGCGTCGCGCGCACGCGCGGCGACATGGCGCGCGCGCGCCAGCACGTCGAACCTCTTGCGGCCACGCATCCCGCCGAGCACGCGATCGCGATCGCCGAATTCGCCCGCGCCGAAGGCCGCCACGCCGACGCGCTCGCGGCGCTCGACCTGCCCGCCGCACAGCCGTTGCCGCCGCGTGGCGTGTTGCTGCGCGCGGAAACCCTCGCTTCGCTGGGCCGCGCGGGCGAGGCCTACGGCCTGCTCGGCGCGTTGCGACAGCAACAGGTCGTCGCGCCCGAACGCCTGAGCGAGCTCGAAGCGCGATGGGCCGAAGCGAGCCTGCGCGAAGCCGCCGACGCGAACGTCCTCGCCGACCGCTGGGAAGCGCTGCCCAAGCCGTTGCGCAGCGATGCACGCACGGTCGCCGCGTACGCCGAACGAGCTGCCGCATTGCGCTGGGACGACGCCGCGGCGAAGAGCATCGAAAACGCACTCGACACGACGTGGGACGAATCGCTTGCCGCGCTCTACGGCCGCCTGCCGGTTCCACAGGACCCCGCGCGCCTGGACGCACGCCGCGAAAACGCCGAGCGTTGGCTCAAGCAGCGCCCCGCCAGCCCCTCGTTGCTGCTCACGCGTGCGCGCATCGCGATGGCGCAGGGCCAGTGGCCGCAGGGCGAAGCCTTCCTGCATCGCGCGGTAGCGCAGGGCGCGGGCTCGGAAGCCTGGGAAGAGCTCGGCCACGGTTTCGCTTCCATCGGCGACGAAGCGCGCGCGCGCCAGAGCTACGTCAATGCATTGCGGACCACTCGCGGCGAAACCGTCGACGAACTACCCGGCCGCGACATGCGCCAGAAGATATTCGACCAGGCCGCCGTCGAGGAGCGCGACGAGCACGGGGTGCCGCGGTTGCGTGGGTAGAGCCGCATGCACCACGCAACGTCAAGGCACCGCCTTCCATGTCATCTGGCTAACGGAATAGCGCGTGCCTGAATTGGCCGAAGACCAGACGACAACCGTGCCCGTGTCCGGGTTCTGCCACATCAGGTCGTCCGTACCATCGCCATTGAAATCGGCGGCGCTAGCCAGGCGCCATGTCGCGCTAGTTTGGGTTACGGCCTGCCGGGTAGCGGAATTCGCCGATCTCCAGATGGAGCTAGCAGCCGTGACGGAATTCCGCCAGAACACATCCGCCTTTCGATCGCCATTGAAGTCCCCTATCGCGGCCACCTGCCAGCTCGTTGCCACGTTGCTTACAGGAAGGACATTGGTGCTCGCTGCTGCCTTCCAGATGACGTTGGCTCCCGTCGCTGGATTGCGCCAGAGAATGTCGTCCTTTCGATCGCCGTCGAAATCGCCAATACCGGCGACCTTCCAGGGTGGAGCCAGCGGAGTGATGTTCCTGCGGCTCGCATAGCTTGCGCGTGGCCATAGCGCGTTGGTGCCTGCAACCACATTGCGCCATAGCAGATCGGAGAAGCCGTCCGCATCGAAGTCACCGACGCCCGCTATCTGCCAATCAAGGTTGGTAATACCTGTGAGCGCCTGCGCGTTGGAACGGTTAGAGGAACGCCACAGCTCGTTGGCGCCGTTCTGGCGATTGCGCCATACGATATCGGCACGATGGTCGCCGTTGAAATCGCCTGTGCCAGCGATGGACCAGCCCTCATAACGGGCGCCCAAAATGCGGAACAACGTGGGGTGTGTCCGGCTCCACAGCCAGAGATCGCCACCTGCATCGTCGTGCCACAGCACGTCGGCAAAGCCGTCATCCTGCACGTCGTTGCGACGGTACCGCGGGGAAGTGGGTGTAGCTCCGGTAACAAGCGATACAACCGCATCGCGCGCACCGCCATGAGTACCCTGCATGGCCGATACCAGCGGAAAATTGCCGTACGTGCGGCCCGCGACATGGACCTTGCCTGTCGAGTCGACCGCGAGGTCAAAGAGGCGATCGTCCTGCGCTCCTCCGAGGAATGAGGCCCACAGCATGTCCGTGCCGGTGGCATTGAGCTTGGCTACGAACCCGTCCTGTACGCCACCAAAGCTGGCCTGCCATGGCGATGCGGTTGGGAAATCCTGGGACTTCGTGCTGCCAGCGACGTAGGCGTAACCAGCGGCATCCACATCAACCCCCAGAATTTCGGAGGTGTTGTTGCCGCCGATTGCGGTCGAGTAGACCACCGCATGATTTGGGTTGATCTTGGCGACGAATCCACTTCCTCCGGGATGGGGTGAACTCGCCGTCGTGATCGGAAAATCGACGCTGTTGCTTTCTCCAGCAAGGTAGACATTGCCTGCCCGGTCGACCGCGACGTCATTGGCATATTCGCTGCCCGTTCCGCCGAAATAGGTCGAGTACGACGCCGTGCCGCCTCGAGAGAAGCTGGCCAGGAAGGCATCACTTCCTCCTTTGTACCCCATGGCCGGCGTCACGACCGGAAAGTCGAAAGAGACCGTATAGCCGGAAACATGTACGTTCCCGGCACCATCGATGGCGAGTCCGGTGGCTGAGTCGAAGTCACTGCCTCCGAGATAGGTACCCCAAGTGATGTCATTACCGGCCGGGTTGAGCTTTATCAGCACACCATCGTGCTGGCCGCCACCGAAGTCAGGTTGCAAGGGGCCACCGAGGAAGACGAATCCCCCCTTGGTGTCACCTGCCACGTAGGCACTACCGTCGCTGTCGACCACGATGGCGTGCGCAATGTCGTCGGTTACTCCGAGGTAGGTGCTATACACCAGCCCGCTTCCGCTGGAGTTGAGCTTGGTGACGAAACCGTTCATGTAGCCGGGGGCCGACTGGAGCATCGGTTGCAGCGGCTGCTTGGTTGGAAAGTTGGCGGAGTCCGTGTATCCCGCCACATAGGCGTTGCCGGAACCATCGACTGCGATTGCGAGTGCGACGTCTTCGCCTGCTCCGCCCAGATACGTGCTGTACAGCAGGCTGGTTCCGGCTGCATTGAGCTTGGCGACGAAGACATCCGAGCCGCCGCCGGCGCTGGTGCCTTGCAATGCGGAGCGCATTGGGAAGTTGGTCGACGACGTGAGCCCTGCCAGGTAAGTATTGCCGGCACCGTCAACCGCGATTGCTTCTGCCAGATCATCCGAGCCGCCGCCCAGGTAGGTGCTGTAACTCAGCACCGGATCGATAATCAGCGGACGCGTGTGGTCGTAGGCTCCCACCGCGATCGCAACTTTCTCGCCATCCAGCCGGTAGCGCGCATCGACAAGGCGCTTGCGTCCCCCGATTTCCTGATAGGCGATGGGCTTGTCTTGCTTCAGAGCGCCCAACGGAGTGGTCAGGATGAGGTTGCCGGCTTCGTCGAGGTCGCGTCCGCGCGTTCCTTCGAACTGGAGCCCGATTTGGCCGGCATCGGCACCAGGACTGACAATGAAGTCATATTCGAGTTGGTGCTGGTTGCCGTAGTAGACGAGATCGATGCCCGGATACACCGACGAGTAGTGCACCTTGCCGAACCGTGGCACGTCCGGGAGCCACTCCTTGGAGTCGCTGCCGCGAAAATAATGACTACCGGCCTGCTGCGGTTCCAGGCCTTCGATCCGTCCAGGCTCCCTTGCACCCGCAAGCGACATCCGAAGTACGGCAGTGTCGTGGGCCTCGCGTTTCCTGCCCTGCCCCTCGGCCGGGCTGCCCGGGGACTGCAAGGTGAACACCGCCTCGGTCGCGGTCAGGAACAGCCCATAACCCGGCCCGCGAGCGAAGTACCGCACTTGCGCATCGGTCTGCCCTCGATTGGCTTCAAACGACATCGGAAGCGTTCCAATACCCGCCCGCAATTGCTGTGTTGCACTGACGGTGCCGCTCCGCGACGAAGAAGGCGTCACCGGGACAGAACCAGACATCAGGAACGATGCGCACACGGCAACAGGCGCCGCTATCCAGAGCGGAGACAGGTAGGACATTCCGATTTTCCCCAGTGAGTGGCATGAGGATCCCCCCACGGCATCCTCATCGTGGGGATGGTATCGCGACTTCAGAGCCGCGGCACGCGGCGGCCAACCCGGACTGACACGACCCGCCTCAGCGCTCCAGGATCGCCACTACGCCCATTCCGCCGGCGGTGCAGATCGAGACCAGCGCGCGCCCGCCACCGCGTTCCTTCAGTTGCTTCGCGGCGGTGGCGACGATGCGTGCGCCCGTGGCGGCGAAGGGATGGCCCGTCGCGAGCGACGAACCGAGCGGATTGATCTTCAAGGGATCGATGCGGCCCAGCGGTGCGGCGAGGCCGAGCCGGTTGCGGCAGTAGTCCTCGCTCTCCCACGCGCGCAGCGTGCACAGCACCTGCGCGGCGAACGCTTCGTGGATCTCGTAGATGTCGAAATCCTGCAGGGTCAGGCCGTTGCGCTTCAGCATTTCCGGCACGGCGACCGTCGGTGCCATCAGCAGGCCTTCGCCATGGACGAAGTCGACCGCGGCGACCTGCGCGTCACGCAAGTGGCACAGCACTTCATGGCCGTGCGCGGCGGCCCACTCCTCGGAAGCGAGCAGGCACGCAGCGGCGCCGTCGGTGAGTGGGGTGGAATTGGCGGCGGTAAGCGTGCCGCGGCCCGAGCTCTTGTCGAACGCCGGCTTCAGCGAAGCGAGCTTCTCCAGCGTCGAGTCGGCGCGCAGGATGTTGTCGCGCGACACGCCGCGGAAACTCACTACGAGATCCTCGAAGAAGCCGCGTTCGTACGCCGCGGCGAGCTTTTTGTGCGACGACAGCGCCCATTCGTCCTGCGAGTCGCGCGCGATGTTCCATTCCTTGGCCATGTCCTCGCAGTGCTCGCCCATCGACTTGCCGGTGCGCGGTTCGGCGACGCCGGGGAAATCCGGCTTGAGTTCGCGCGGATGGAAGCCCTTGAACGCGCGCAGCTTGTCCTTCGGCGTCTTCGCCATCGCCGCGTTGAGCAGGCGGCGGCGCAGGCTCTTGCCGTAGACGATCGGCACGTCGGAAGTGGTATCCGAACCGCCGCCGATGCCGACTTCGATCTGTCCCGCGGCGATCTTGTTGGCCACGGTGATGATCGAATCCAGCGAGGTGCCGCAGGCGCGCTGCAGGGTGATGCCGGGCGTGAGCGGCGACAGGCCGGAGGACAGCGCGGCTTCGCGGCCGAGGTTCCAGTCGCTGGAATGCTTGATCACCGCACCCATCGCGACTTCGCCCAGTTGCTGCCCGTGCAGGCCGAACTTCTCAACCAATGCACCTAACGTACGCACCGACATGCCCAGGTTGCCGACGTCCGCGTAGGCGGTGTTCTGGCGGCAGAACGGAATACGGACGCCGCCGAGCACGGCAACGGGACGGATGGGTCGCATCGGGCACCTTGGGATGTGGGAAGTCGCCGACGCGGAGCGCGGGCAGCTTGGTAGAGCCGGTTCCGGCCGCCATACTCTTGCGGACGGTGATAATGCCCGCGAGTGTAGCGCCGCCTTCGGGCGCGACCAACCGCGGCGGCCGCAGGATCCGTCCGGCGCGAAATCCCCGTTTCCCTGCTTCCGCCCGAGGCCCGTGCCCTGATGAGCGCAGTCGACGCCCACACCGATCACCCGTTGCATGTGCTGGGCGCACTGGCGCTGGAGTTGCGGGGCGACGCACCGGTGGCGCGCAGCGCCCTGGCCCAGGCCGAAGCGGGCGAACTGGCTGCGCATATCGCCCGCGATCTTGCCGCGCTCGCGCCGGACGCCGCGCAGCTGCAACTGGTCACCGTCGGCGCGCACTACGATCCGGTGGAACTGCTGCGGCCCGGCTGGGCGCTGCATCGCGAACTCGATCAACTTTCCGCACGGGCGCCGGGTGATGCCACGGGGCGCATCGTCGCGTTCGGCGCGCCTTCCCAGGCGACTTCCGTGGGGGCGCATGACGGCCAGCTTCCGGGGGCGCTCGCGCCCTCCGCCGATTATTTCGGCGGCCCCCTTCGACTCGTTCCTTTCGTGCTCGGTGGCGACGCGAAAATCGTCGCCGGCGTCGGCGACCGCTTCGAACGCGAACTGATCGAGCGCGGCATGGCGGGCGCCTCGACGGCGCTGGCGGCACAGGAAGCGTTCGGTATGCAGATCGAACATGCTCGGTACCTCACCGCGCACGATCTGGCCGCCATGACGGCGCTGCAGTACGAACACGCGGGACTGGCGCCGTTGTGGCCACTGCTGGAAACCGCGCTGCTCGAACCCGATGGCGAAGCCTGGCTCGATGCCCCGCCGGAACCGCTGGTGCACTACGCCGATGGCGAAGCACGCATCGCGCTGTTCGAGCCGCGCGCGTGGAAGCAGCGCTACGCGAGCGGCGAGCCCTGCGATACGCCGGAATGCCGCGAGAAGCTGGAGCGACAGCACCAGCATTTCCAGGCGCGGCAGCGACAGATCGCGGCGGTGCTGACCGCGCACGGCATCGCGGTGAACTTCGTGCATTGCGCGAGCGACGACGCGGCGCGCACGGAGATGTAACGCTCCATCTGACTGCGTGTTTGCAGGCGGAGCCTGCTTCGCTTTTCTGTTTCTACCTTGGCCGCTTCGCCGGAGAAGGGGCAGGCGAAGCAAGCCTTCTACAAGGCAGATGTCGACCACGCCAATCGTGCGGGTAACCCGGGGCCGCCCGGTGCTGACGTGCCGCAAAAGGCGCACATGTGCGGGCACGGCGCCACATGTCGATGATCATGTGTCGGGCAGTGAAGCGAAGCGGTTTCGATCCGCCGCCTGTTACGGCACCAGCTCGATGACGCCACACGCGACACGCGCGCCCGCATTGCCCGCCGGCTGGGTAGCGTAATCGTCCGGCATCGCATGCACGACCACCGCGCGCCCGCCGATATCGGTGGCGCCGCCACCGAGGCTCACGCCGAGCGCGCGCACGTCGACGCGGGCGACGCCATTCGCATCGGCGACGATGTTGTCCATGTCGCCGCCGTGGTGCGGACCGCTTCCGGCGCGGCCGTGCGCCTGCTGCGACGGATTGAAGTGGCCGCCGGCGCTCGTCGCGTCCGCGGCACTGCAGTCGCCCTTCTCGTGGATGTGGATGGCGTGGGTGCTGCCGCGCGACAGGCCGCCGATTTCACCCGTGATGCGCACGCCGTCCGTGACCGGTGCGGCGGTGAGCTTGCCGCTCACCAGGCTGCCGGAGGCCGGCGCCAGCGTGATCGTCGCGCCGCTGGCAGTGGAGACCGCCGGCCCAGCCATCGCGCGCGACGGTGCGGCCGTGCCCGCGGGCGTGGTCGGCGTGGTGCTGCATGCGGCGAGTGCGGCGAGAACGGCGCCGGCCAGGCCGGCCCGCAGGAAGTGGTGGTGCATGGCGTTCCTCCTTGTGAGCGAGCGTCCGAATGTAGCGCAGCACGACACCGCGCAATGTGTGGCATCTGTCCGCCTGCGCGCCCGCATCGTCAGCGCCGTTTGCGTCCCGTGCCGAGCTTGCGGGTCAGCGTGTTGCGTCCCAGGCCCAGTCGCGCCGCGGCTTCCGCGCGACGGCCACCGGTGTGCTCGAGCGCGGCTTCGAGCAGTGCGCGATCGAATCGTTCCCGCGCCTGCGCGTGGATGTCGTCGCGGCCCGCGACGAGCTGCGCGCGCGCCCACTGCGCCAGTGCGATATCCCACTCGCCAGCCGCCGCGGCTCCGGTTGCGGGTGCGTTGCTGATCGGCAGGGCGGCTTCGATGTCCGCGACGCCGATGTTCTCACCCGGCGCAAGCGCCGCCAGGCGCCAGCACAGGTTTTCCAGTTCGCGCACGTTGCCGGGCCAGTCGTGCGCGCGCATGCGATCCAGCGCCGGCTTCGACAGCCGTTTTGCCGGGGTGTCGAAGCGGCGCGCCGCAGCCGCGAGAAAGCGCGTGGCGAGCAATGGAATGTCCTCCCGGCGTTCGCGCAGCGGCGGCAGGCGCACGCGCACGACGTCGAGGCGATGCAGCAGGTCGGCGCGGAATCGACCATCGGCGACCAGCGTTTCGAGGTCCTGGTGCGTGGCGGCGATCACGCGCACGTCGACGCGGATCAGCTCGCGTCCACCGACGCGGAAGAATTCGCCTTCCGCCAGCACGCGCAGCAGCCGCGTCTGCAATGGCAGCGGCATGTCGCCGATCTCGTCGAGGAACAGCGTGCCGCCGTTGGCCTGCTCGAAGCGGCCCAGATGCCTGCGCGTGGCCCCGGTGAACGCCCCGGCTTCGTGACCGAACAGCTCGCTTTCCAGCAGCTCGGCGGGAATTGCGGCGGTGTTGAGCGCGACGAAGGGCCTGTTTGCGCGCGGCGATTCGCGATGCAGCGCGCGGGCGACGAGTTCCTTGCCGGTCCCGGTTTCGCCGGTGATCAGGACCGAGAGCGGCGCCTGCGCCAGGCGGCCGATGGCGCGGAACAGCTCGCGCATCGCGGGCGCGGCGCCGACCAGTTCCGCGGTGTCGCCGCCATTGGCAGGCACGGAGTCGGTTCCCATACCTGCACTTCCGTGTGCAGGCATCTGCTCATTACGCAAAGGCAGCGCGCGACCGGCCAACGCCACGGCGTCGTCGAGATCGAACGGCTTGGACAGGAATTCGTGCGCGCCCCCGCGGAACGCGCCGGCGGTGCTGGCGACGTCGGTGTAGGCGCTCATGACGATGACGGGCAGCTCGGGATGCGCGGCCTTGAGTTTTTCGAGCAGGACCAGGCCGCCGTCGCCAGGCATGCGCACGTCGGTGAACAGCAGGTCCGGAACGCGGCGCGTACGCAAGGCGCCCAGTGCATCGGCGGCGTTCTCGAACGCGTCGACTTCGTAACCGGCGTCGCGCAATGCGGTGGCGAGCACGAAACGCACGCTGCGGTCGTCGTCGACGATCCAGATGCGGGCGGAATCAGTGGGCATGGCGGGCCTGCGCAGAATTGCTGTTGCTGTTGCTGTTGCTGTTGCTGTTGCTGTTGCTGTTGCTGTTGCTGTTGCTGTTGCTGTTGCTGTTGCTGTTGCTGTTGTCGTTGTCGTTGTCGTTGTCGTTGTCGTTGTCGTTGTCGTTGCTCGTCCTTCCCGCGAAAGCGGGAATCCAGTGACTTTGCTCTGCAGTTGCAGTTGCAGTTGCAGTTGCAGTTGCAGTTGCAGTTGCAGTTGAGGTTGCGAAGGCGAAAGTCACTGGATTCCTGCTTTCGCAGGAATGACGAGCAAGAGCGAAAGGCGCGGAACCCTCGTCATGCATGCCCCTTCTCCACGCTCATCGGCAACAACAACGTAAAAACCGTGTGCCCCGGCCGCGAGCGATACACCAGCGAGCCCCGGTGTTCGCGCGCAACCTGCTGCGCCAGCGCGAGACCCAGGCCGGTGCCTTCCGCGCGCCCGGACACCAAGGGAAGAAACAGACGCTCAGCCAGTTCTTCCGGCACGCCGCGACCGTCGTCGCTGATTTCCAGGCGCAGTGCGAGTGAATGCGGTTCGTCGCCGATGCGCGCGCCGTGCTCGGCGCGGGTTCGCAGGCTGATGTTGACTGCGCCGGCTTCGATCGCGTTGCGCACGAGATTCCATACCGCCTGCGTCAAACGGTCGGCGTCGCCGGTGAATTCGGGCAGGCTCGGGTCGTAGTCGCGGGTGAGCTTCACCGCCCAGCCGGCGTCGGCTTCGGCAAGGCGCAACACGCGTTCGAGCACGGCGTGGATGTTGAGCGGTTCGTGCGGTTGCGCGGGCGTGGGCGACAGCAGGCGATCCAGCAATGCGGCCAGGCGCGCGACTTCGGCCTCGATCAGGGCGACGAGTTCGCGCGAGTCACGTGCATCCTCGCTGCTTGCGTCGATGCGCCGGGCCAGCAGTTGCGCGGCGCCTTTCAGGCCGGCGAGCGGATTGCGCAATTCGTGGGCGAGACCTTTCAGCGCGGCCGACAGCGCGGAGGGCAGTGCGACGGCAGGATCCTCGCCGGGGAATTCCTCGACCGGGTGTGCCTCGAACAGCCAGCCGGTATCGGTGCGCGACAGGCTGACGTCGGCGAAACGCGGTACGTCGTGGCCGGGGAACGCGAGCGCAAGGTGGCGCAGCCGCGCGAAGTCGCGTGGCGGGATGCCATCGGCCCCGGCTTCGCTCAACGCACGGGCGAGCATGTCGCCATCGACTTCGAGCGCCGCCATCGGCACCCCGGGCAGGCGCCGGCTGCTCACGCCGAGCCAGCGGCCCATGGCGAGATTGCCGCCCAGCAGCACGCCGGCAGCGTCGGCCCAGGCCAACGGAGTGGTCAACGCGTCGAGGGTGGGGGCGACGGGATCCGTCATTGCACCATCGTAGTGCAAAGCGACGGCGCGAACGGACATCCAGGCGCCTTGGCCGCGGGGGCGAAAGAGACCGCAGTCGTCGTCGTGCGGCTGGTCGGCGTCAGTCGGTCACCGCGAAGGTGAGCATCATGCCCATGTCTTCGTGTTCGAGATTATGGCAATGGAGCATGTAGCGCTGCGTGCCGTGATACGGCTGGCTGAAGTCGATGGCGATGCGCACGATCTCACCCGGCCACACCAGCACGGTGTCGTTGCTGCCCAGGTCCTGCGGACCCAGGCCGTTCGCGGCGACCTGCCGGCTGCGCACGTCGTGCGGGCTGATGCTGCGCGAGACGGTGCGGAACTGGAAACCGTGCAGGTGGATCGGATGCGGCATGCTGGTCATGTTGTTGCGGATTTCCCAGACTTCGCGCGTGCCGCGCTTCACCGTGAATGCAGGCGCATGGCCGTCGCGGTGGAAGTTCCAGTCGTTGATGAACCAGGTGCCTTCCTCGTCCATGCGCAGGCGCAGTGAACGCACGGGCCAGCCTGCCGTGTCCGGTGGCGGCGGCAGCCGCGAGAGTGTCGCGGGAACCCGCACCGGCATGGAGAACGATGCGGCCGTGTCGCGATTGCAACCGGCAACGCAGAACTGCATGACGTCGAGCGGTGCACCCATGGGCACGGCGCCCGGATGATCACTCATCGGATCGGGCAGCAAGGCGCCGGACTCGTCCTCGTTTTCCATCGGCACGTAGTCGAGGCTGCGCAGGACCACGCGCGCACCGGCCGGAACACGGGCGAAATCGACCAGCACGTCGAGGCGTTGCGCGGGCGCAAGGAATACGTCTTCCATCTGCCACGCCTGCGCGAGCAGGCCGCCGTCGGTGCCGATCAGCCGGAACGGCAGCACTTCGCCTTCGTGGAGGAAGGCCAGCCGCAGCAGGCGCGCATTGCACACGTTGGCCAGGCGCAGCCGGTACAGCGCCGGCAGCACCTCGAGCGTGGGCTCCGGCGTCCAGTTCACCAGCACGCGATTGCCGATCCAGTCGTCGGCGCCGTCGCGATAGACGATCGCGTTGTGCGCATCGACCTGCTTGTCCGCGATCAGCAGCGGCAGGTCGCGTTCACCCCATTCCAGGCCCAGGCGCTCGCGCAGGGCGCGCTCCTCGTCGTCTTCGACCAGCAGCAGGCCGGCGAGCCCGTGTTGCAGCTGGAAGCCGGTGCGCCCGTGCGGATGCGCGTGATACCAGTACAGGCCGGCGCGGTTGTCGATGCGGAAGCGGTAATGCCGTTGCGCGCCTGGCGCGAGCGGATGCAGGCCGCTGCCGTCGTTGGCTTCATCGACGTGCAGGCCGTGCCAGTGCAGCGTCGTGTCTTCATCCAGCAGGTTGGCGACGGTGACGTCGAGCGTGTCGCCGCGCGCTGCATGCAGCAGGGGATTGGCGATGGTCCGGCCGTCGTGCTCGCCGGCGTAATGCCAGACGCGCGTGCGCGCCCCGGCGAACACCGGGAATTCGCCGGTTTGCGCGCGCAGCGTCAATGGCTTCGACAAGGGCACGTCGGCAAGCAGGCCATCCCTGCCGGGAATGCGCAGCGGCTGGGCGCCCGGTGACGATGCAGTTGCGGCTTCCGTCGCCGGTTGCGCGGCGCGATGCGCGTGCGGTGCGCCCGCATGCTGGCGCCGCCACCACCACGGCGCCACGATGGCGGCGGCCGCGGCGGGCAGGCCCAGCAACAGAAGGCGGCGATTGCGATCGGTCATCGCATCAGGAAGCAGCGCGGAATCGGTACTGTGCTCGGCCGCCAGCAGGTGCGCAACGGCATCGGGCTGGCGCGACGCGCGCGCCCACCCCGGATGCATTCAGGCGGTTCAGCCGGTTGCGGGCGGCGCAAGTGCGGACTGCTTTCGCACGAAGCTCGTGGCGCAGCAGCCCGGCCAGGCCGGGCTGCTGTGTTCCGCCTCGCTGCGGCGAATCAGTGCTCGTACGCCGACTCGCCATGCGAGGCGATGTCGAGCCCTTCGCGTTCGGCTTCCTCGTTGACGCGCAACCCGACGGTGTACTTCACGATCAGGAAGCTGACGAGCGCGACCACGCCCGACACCACCACCGTCACCAGCACGCCCTGCGCCTGGATCCAGACCTGCGATGCGATGGAGTAGTCGGGCAACGCGGTTTCGGTGACGTAATCCCAGATGCCCGACCCGCCAAGCGGCGGCGCCGCGAACACACCGGTGAGCACCGCACCGAGGATGCCGCCGATGCCGTGCACGCCAAACACGTCGAGCGCATCGTCCGCGCCCAGCAACCGCTTCAATCCGCTCACGCCCCACAGGCACACCACGCCTGCGAGCGCACCGATCACCAACGCACCGCACAGGCCGACGAAACCGGCCGCCGGCGTGATCGCGACAAGACCCGCGACCGCCCCCGACGCCGCGCCGAGCATCGACGGCTTGCCCTTGCCGATCCATTCCACCGCCGTCCATCCCAGCACCGCCGCGGCGGTCGCCAGGAAGGTGTTGACGAAGGCCTGCGCAGCTACTGCATTCGCCTCGAGCGCGGAGCCCGCGTTGAAGCCGAACCAGCCCACCCACAGGATCGACGCGCCCACCATCGTCTGCGTGAGGTTGTGCGGCTTGATCGCTTCGCGCCCGTAGCCCACGCGCTTGCCGGTGACGTAGGCACCGACCAGGCCTGCGACGGCAGCGTTGATGTGCACCACCGTGCCGCCGGCGAAATCCAGTGCGCCCTTCGCGAACAGGAAGCCCGACTGCGCGAGCACGCCCGGCACCGCGTCGTTGCTGGTGAACGCATCCGGTCCCGGGAAGAACCACACCATGTGCGCCATCGGCGCGTAGGCGAAGGTGAACCACAGCACGGTGAACACCAGCACGCCGGCGAACCTCACCCGTTCGGCGAACGCGCCGACGATCAGCGCGCAGGTGATGCAGGCGAACGCGCCCTGGAACACGAAGAACACCAGTTCCGGGATGACCACCCCCTTGGTGAATGTCGCCGCCATCGCATTCGCATCGAGTCCGTGCGCGAACAGGCGGTCCCAGCCACCGATGAAGGCGTTGCCCGACGTGAACGCCAGCGAATAGCCGTACAGCACCCACAACACCGCCACCAGCGAGAACACCAGCAGGCACTGCATCAGCACCGACAGCACGTTCTTGCTGCGCACCAGGCCGCCGTAGAACAGCGCGAGTCCGGGCAGCGTCATGAAAATGACGAGCGCGGAGCACACCAGCAGCCAGGCGATGTCGCCTTTGTTGGCAACCGGTGCAGCGGCTTGTGCGGCAGCGGCAGCATCCTGCGCGAAGGCAGCTGCCGGAGCCGATGCGGCTACCGCCAGGATCGCAAGACGACCCACTGCTTTTTTCATCCGTGAGCTAACTGCACCACCGCCACCCACTTCGTCATTTCCGCGAAAGCGGGCGTCTTTTCCACGGACGAATGTCCGTTCATCCAGTGACTTTGTTTTTATTTTTCCAGGATGGTCCACATGTCCAACGTCCACGGCAAAGTCGCTGGATTCCCGCTTTCGCGGGAATGACGACTGAAGGCTTCGCTGCCTTGCAGAAGCACTGGCCGGGGTTTCCATTTCCAACAACCCGCTCACGCGGGCTTCGATCGTTTTCATGTTCATATCGAATCTCGCAGTTGCGTGTCAGAGGGCGTCGTCGTCGAGTTCGCCGGTGCGGATGCGCACCGTGCGTTCGAGGGCCTGGACGAAGATCTTTCCGTCGCCGACCTTGCCGGTGCGCGCGGCGTTGGCGAGCGCTTCCATCGCGGCTTCCAGCGTTTCCTCCGTGACCGCGCACTCGACCTTGAGCTTGGGCAGGAAATCGACGACATACTCGGCGCCGCGGTACAGCTCGGTGTGGCCCTTCTGCCGGCCGAAGCCCTTGACCTCGGTGACAGTGATGCCCGACACGCCGACTTCGGTGAGCGCTTCGCGCACCTCGTCGAGCTTGAACGGGCGGATGATCGCGGTGATCAGTTTCATCGATCGGCTCCCATGGGTTTCATGAAACGGATTACGTGAATCCGCGTTGCGTCGTGCGGTGCGTCAGAAGGTTTTGGTGACGGTGAGCAGCACCGTGTCCTCGCCCACGAAGTTGCCGTAGGCGTTGGTGTAGAACGGCTCGTCGGCGTCGGTGTCGGAATAGGCGAGCGCGGCGGAGAAGCCGTTGGCGAAGCCTTTCGTCACGCCTACTTTCCAGTCGGCGTACTCGGCGATCTCGTTGTTTTCGACCCACTGCTTGCCGCCGTGGACGTTGAGCGTCCAGCCCGGGACGAATTCCCAGTTGGCGTTGCCGTCGAGGTAACCGCTGCCGTCCGAGTCGGCGTAGCCGAACAGGTCGGTGAGCGAGTACGAGTACTTCACCGAGAACGTGGTGCTGGCGAAGGGCCCGAAGGTCACGCCGGCATAGATTTCGCCGGTGTCCGGACTGTTGAATCCGCTGGGGTAATCGCCTGGATACCAGTAGTACAGCGCGCCCACGTCGTAGGCGACCTTGTCGCTGAACTTGCCGCGATAACCACCGTAGACGTCGAGTTCGAGGCTGTTGGAAACGGGAATGCCGAACGCGGTGAGATCCGACAGCCAGCTGACGTTGCTGCCCCACGAGCCGACATAGAAGCCGCTGTCGGCGGCGTATTCGAGCCCCGCTTGCAGTGCAGGTTCCTGGTTGTTCTGCGAGACGCCACGGAACACGTAGTCGCTGGTGAGCGCGACGGAGCCACCAATGCCGGCTTGCGCGTCGCCCGCGGGTGCGAGGACGAACAGGGCCGCAAGGGCAATGGATGAAACAACGGCGTTAATGCGATGCGTCATGACACAGGCCTCTCATGCGGTTGGCCCTCCCCGGTCAGGTGCTTCGGATGTCGTTGTTGCGTTCGCAGGCGTGCGGCGTTGCCGGCATTGCGTTCGCAGGCTCCCGTGGATTGCGGACACGCGTGTCCACGCCGTCGTTGCGGCGTTTCAATCGGAGAGGAATGCATGCGAAGGCGACGGCTGGCGTCACTGGTAGCCGCAGGGAATGCCGCGGAGACCCGGGATGCGCTCGCAGGGACTAGCCGCGAGGCGGAGATGAAGCGCTCGCTATGTCGGCGAGGCGAAGCGTTCGGGTGCGCGGGGACGGCCGCGTCGTCCGGACGTTGCATGCGCTGCGCAGGGCTGGCCGCGCGGCGATGTGGTGTTGCTGTTCTTGTTGCTGTTGCCCCTCTCCCGGCGGGAGAGGGGCTTTGAAGCAAGACGCTTAGATCGTGTAGTACATCTGGTACTCGAGCGGGTGCGTCGCCGCGCGGAAGCGCGTGACTTCCTGCATCTTCAGCGCGATGTAGCTGTCGATGAAGTCGTCGGTGAACACGCCACCGGCCTTGAGGAATTCGCGGTCCTTGTCGAGAGCTTCGAGCGCCTGGTCCAGCGAATGGCACACGGTCGGGATGTTCTTCTCTTCTTCCGGCGGCAGGTCGTAGAGATCCTTGTCGGAAGGAGCACCGGGGTCGATCTGGTTCTTGATGCCGTCCAGGCCCGCCATCATCAGCGCGGAGAAGATCAGGTAACCGGTGTTCATCGGATCGGGGAAACGGATCTCGATGCGGCGCGCCTTCGGATTGGCCACATACGGAATGCGGCACGAAGCCGAACGGTTGCGCGCCGAGTACGCCAGCATCACCGGCGCCTCGAAGCCCGGCACCAGGCGCTTGTACGAATTCGTCGTCGAGTTGGCGAACGCATTGATCGCGCGCGCGTGCTTGAAGATGCCGCCGATGTACCACAGCGCCATCTGCGACAGGCCGCCGTAGCCGTCGCCGGAGAACAGGTTGGCGCCGCCCTTGGCGAGCGACTGGTGCACGTGCATGCCGCTGCCGTTGTCGCCGACGATGGGCTTGGGCATGAAGGTCGCGGTCTTGCCGTTGCGGTGGGCGACGTTCTTGATGATGTACTTCATCGTCAGCAGTTCGTCGGCCTTCTGCACCAGCGAGCTGAACTTGGTGCCGATTTCGCACTGGCCGGCGTTGGCGACTTCATGGTGGTGCACTTCCACTTCGATGCCGACCTGTTCCAGCGTCTTGCACATCTCGGCGCGGAGGTCGTGCAGCGAGTCGAGCGGCGCGACCGGGAAGTAGCCGCCCTTAACCATCGGCCGGTACCCGGTATTGCCGCCGTCGTATTCGCGGCCCGAGTTCCAGTGCGCTTCTTCCGAATCGATGTGGAAGAAGGTGTGGCCCATGTCATTGGCGAAACGGACGCTGTCGAAGATGAAGAATTCCGGCTCCGGGCCGAAGAAGGCCTGGTCGGCGATGCCGGTGGACTTGAGGTAGGCCTCGGCGCGCTTGGCGACGCCGCGCGGGTCGCGCGAGTAGGCCTGCATGGTGGCCGGATCGAGGATGTCGCAGGTCAGCACCAGGGTCGGATCGGCGGTGAACGGATCCAGGAACGCGGTGCCCGCGTCGGGCAGCAACACCATGTCCGACTCGTTGATGCCCTTCCAGCCGGAGATCGACGAGCCGTCGAACATCTTGCCGTCCTCGAACAGAGCGGGCTCGATGATCGACTTCGGGAAGGTCACGTGGTGCTGCACGCCGCGCATGTCGGCGAAGCGGAGGTCGACGAATTCGACCTTGTGGTCCTTGATGAGTTTTTCGACGTTTTCGAGGGACATCACGAGCTCCGGGGAAGGGGAATCAGGAAAGCTGCGCTAGGGTTCGCAAGGCGCGTGCCAACCTTCAGGTGATTGATTTCACAGGAAACTCCCGCGTAAGCCAAGCCGGCTTGAACCATATTGGTGCAGCGCGCGAACCATTGCGCCGAACTGGTGCACACGCCCGCTAGGCTATGCTGCGCGCCGTTTCGCCGGCCGCCGCCGGCTCCACTGGTCCGTTCTTTCATGTTCGATCTTTTCGCCGCCCTGCTGCTCGGCATCATCGAAGGCATCACCGAGTTCCTGCCGATCTCCAGCACGGGCCACCTGCTGATCGCCGAGCGCTGGCTGGGCCATCGCAGCGACCTGTTCAACATCGCCATCCAGGCCGGCGCGATCCTCGCCGTCGTGCTGATTTACCGCCAGCGCCTGTGGCAGCTGGCGACGCAGTTCCTCGCCGATCGCGAAAGCCGTGACTACGCGTGGAAGCTGGCGGCGGCGTTCGGCGTGACCGCCGTGCTGGGCGTGGCGGTCAAGAAGCTGGGCTTCCAGCTGCCGGAAACCGTCGCGCCGATCGCGTGGGCGCTGGTGATCGGTGCGGCGTGGATGGTGGTGGCGGAGTACTTCGCCGGCAGGCGCGCGGCGGTGCTGGGCGAACGCTCGCAGATCACCTGGACGGTCGCGCTGCTGGTGGGTCTCGCGCAGGTCGTCGCCGGCGTGTTCCCGGGCACTTCGCGCTCGGCCGCGACGATCTTCGTCGCCCTGCTCGCCGGCACCACCAGCCGCGCGGCGGCAACCGAGTTCGCGTTTCTCGTCGGCATCCCGACGATGTTCGCCGCGACCGCATATGAACTGATCGACGTCATCGGCAACGGCGAAGCCGCGCACGAGCAATGGGGCGCGCTGGCGATCGCGTTCGTGGCCTCGGCGATCACCGCCTTCATCTCGGTGAAGTGGCTGCTGCACTACATCCAGCACCATCGCTTCACGGTGTTCGCCGCTTATCGCGTGGTGCTGGGGCTGGCGTTGCTGTTGCTGGTGCCTGCGGGGCAGTGAAGCAAGGTCCGCGGCATGGCCGTGCGTACCTGGCCGCGGTCCCCTGCGCCTCATGCGGAAGACGAGGAATACGCTGCGCAAACCGCTTCCGCGAGCACGTGTTTCCTGCATCACCCGACAGATCGTGATGCGCAGCGTGCGCTACGACTTCAGTCCTTCACAGCAGGATTGAGCGAATACGTCCCGTAGATCGACGCTTCCGCCAGCACGTGTCCCTGCATCGCCTGCAGTACGTCGCCGGCGGTGAAGCGGTCCGGCACGTCGAGCCTGGCGACATCGAGCGCGAACAGGCGGAAGAAGTAACGGTGCAGGCGCAGGTCGTGCGGCGGCGGGAACGGGCCGTCGTAGCCGCGCCAATCGCCGCGCATGCCGGCGTCGCCGGCGAACCAGCCGGTGTAATCGTTGAGGCCCTGACGGCTCCCGGGCGGACCCTTTGGATCGGACTTGCCATGCGGCTGCACGCCATCGCTGCAGCTGCCCGCGGCGATCTCGCGCACGTTCGCGGGAATGTCGACCATTGCCCAGTGGGTGAAATCGGCGCGCGGCTGTTCCACCGGAATCTGCGCCGGGCTGGCGTTGGTGGGCACATCCGGATCGATGCAGAGCAGCGCGAACGACTGCGTGCCTTCGGGCACCTCGCCCCAGGCGAGATGCGGATTGCGGTTCGGCGCGAAGCCGTAACCGTCGCTCGTGGGCTGGCCCGCGGCGAATCCGGCGGGAATGCGTGCGCGGTGGGCGAAGCTGTCGCTGTGGATCTTCATGGTCTGCGCTCCTTGTGGTCCTTGAAGACGGCGGCGATCCCCCGACGGATCGCCACCGGCGACGCAGCGGCGCGCCGCACTCAGGTTTCGGGATAGCCCAAACGTACCGCGACGGGCGTCAGCATGGCGAAGGCGTCGGCGAGCGGTCCTGCGTAAGCGCGCCAATGGCCCGGCGCCATGTTCGCCGGCGCGAGCGCAGGCAGCGGTGGCAGCCTGGTCTCGAGCGCGTCGCCGATGGCACTCGCCAGCGCAACCGGATCATGGCCGATGTCGTCGAGCTTGAGCAGGCGGTGGGGAAAGAGATCGCCCTCGTGCAGATCCGCGATCTGGCTGAGCACCTGCGCCAGCCACTGCGCGCCCTTTTCGATCGACTCGAGTCCGAAGCGTTGTGGCGTGTCGTAAGCCAGCCATTCCAGCAGCATGTCGCGTGGATCGCGGATCGCGATCATCAGCACCGCTTCCGGCAGATGCGGGCGCAACGCGTGCAGCAGTGCGTTGTCCCACCACAACAGCCAATCGAAGACCTGGGTGCCGGTGATGCCGCGGCCCGGCAACGCGGCGCGCCATTGGCTGACCAGCAAGCCGCCTTCCAGGCGCCCATCCAGCAGCTCCTGCGCCGTGCCGAAGCGTTGCAGCGCATCAACGGGTGGCTGCGGTCCGTAGCGGTCGGCGAGGAGCGGCGCTCCGGCGAAATTCAGGGTCAGGGCGATGCGGTCGACCTGGGAGCCCGGCGGGCCCCACAGCCAAAGCACACCGGGCGCGGCCTCGGGCAACGGGGCCAGCGGCGGCAATTCTCCGGAAACGCTCGTCAACGGCGGCAGTGGCATCCGCTGTTGCGAAAGATCCGCCTGCAGCGCGGCCCAGGTGGACGCGGCTTCGGCCGTCTCGCCCGCAATATCCTGGCAACGTCCCAGCAACTGGCGCAGCAATGGACGCGCCTCGTCCGAATCGCTCTTGGCCAGCAGGTCCTTCACGCGCTTGACCGCAGCCGGCGGATCGTCGCGCAGGAGACGATCGACGATGCGCAGTTCGGCCTGCGCCTGACCCGGCTCGATGGCGGCGATCTGATACGCGATGGCATCGGCCTCGTCGCGTTCGCCAGCGCGGTCATGGATGGCGACACGGGCCTGCAGCGGAGGGATATGGTCCGGCCGGGCGTCGAGCCAGCGCTCGACGACGGCGAGCGCGCCGGCTTCGGCGAACGGCTCGAACACCAGGCGCGCGCGCCACAGGTTGTCGTTCCCGGGTGTCGCGGCAATCGCCGCGTCGAGCGTGGCGCGCGCGTCGTCGACACCGCCGCTGCGTCGCCAGGCTTCCACCAGCACCTGCAGCGTGCGCAGGTCGTTCGGCATCGCGGCGAACGCGGCCTTGAGCGGCGCGACCGCGCGTTCGGGACGACCGGCTTCCACTTCGAGTTCGCCGACCACGCGGTGCAGTCCCGGCGAGGCATTCTCGCGTTCCAGCAAGGGTGCGGCTTCATCGGCGGCTTCGGCAGCGCGCCCCTGGCGGCGCACGAGATCGGCGATGAGCGCGCGCAGCGCGAACGAATCCGGCTGCTGCTCCAGTTGCTTGCGGAAGGCCTGTTCGGCGAAGGCGAAGTGGCCCTTCGCGAGGTAGGCGAAGCCCAGCGCATTGCGCACCGTCGGATCCTCCGGCGCGCCCTGCGCGGCCTGCGAGAGGATCGACAGCGCGTGATCGGCATCACCGCGGCGCAGCGCGACCATGCCTTCGATCGCGGCGACCTGCGGATGCGATGGTGCGATGCGCGCGGCGGTCCTGGCGATGCGTTCGGCTTCGGCAATGTCGCCACGACCCAGCGCGAGCTGGCCCTGCATGACATAGGCAAGGAACTGGTTGGGGTCGAGCCCGACCGCCTTGGCGAGCGCCGTTTCGGCCTCGTCCAGCTGGCGGCCCTTGAGCAGCAGCGCGGCGCGTTCGACGTGCAGGCTGGCGTCGTCGGGCGTCAGCTCGAGCGCTTCGTCCAGCGTGGCCAGTGCTGCTTCCCGATCGCCGTTGAGCTGCAGGGCATTGGCCAGCAAGCGACGGGCGATCGCGTCCTGCGGATTGGCGGCGACGGCATCGTAGGCGGCGGGCAGCGCTTCGGCGGCGGCGCCACGGCGCAGCGCGTCGATCAGGGACTCATACATGGGCTTGCTTCAGGGAAATTGCAGAGCCGGCGATTGTAAGCCGCGTGGCGGCCCCGGCGCGGGTCCGGTACGGGCGCTCAGGCGGGTTCCGGGATGGTTTCGGTGACCGGCAACGCGGCGGCCAGCCGCTCCGCCACCCAGCGCTCCGCGAAGCCTTCCAGCCGCGCGTTCTCGATAAAGCCGCAATGGCCGCCCCACGGTGCGATTTCCACCTGCGCGTGCGCCGGCAGGCGCAGCTGATGGAAGCCTTCGACCGGAATCACCGGATCGTCGGCCGCCATCAGCACGCTCGCCGGCACCTGCAGCCCGACGAGGCGGCTGCCGGCGATCGAATAGCCATCGAAATAGCGGTCCAGCGTGCCGAACTCGGTATGGCGCTCGACCAGCCATTGGGTCAGGGGGCGCATGCGCAGGCTCAGCACGGAATTGTCGAACGCGTGCACCTGCGGGAACAGCTCGCGCTTGCGCGCCAGCGAGCCGCGCCACTTGCGCTCGAAATACCACATGTACAGCGGCAGGCCCTGCTCCATGGACTCCATCGTCCGCGCCGGGTCGAGCACCGGGCACACCGCCGCGACATGGGTGATCTCCAGGCCGGCGGTGGGTGCGCGCAATGCCAGCCGCAGGGCGAAGTTGCCGCCGAGTGAATAGCCGCCGATGACCAGCGGCCGGCGCGGAAAGCGCCGCGCGACATCGCAGGCGGCATACACCACTTCGTCGATGCGGTTGGAGTGGAAGATGCCTTCGTTGAGGTGGTGGGTGTCGCCATGGTCGCGGAAGTTGAGGCGGAACACCTCGAAGCCGCGGCGCAGCAGTTGCGCCGCGGTCAGCCGCATGTAGCTGGATTCGGCGCTGCCTTCCCAGCCATGCAGCAACAGGGCAAGCCCGCGCGTGGGCACGCCCGGCACGATGCTGTAGAGGCCCTGCAGGCGGACGCCGTCGCCGCCGTCGATCACGTGAGCGGTCGTCACGGCGCCGCACTCACGCAAAACGCGTTCGCCGCGCCGCCGCCGCAGCGCGCTCGTGCCCAGCAGCGATTGCACGTGGGCGTTGCGCAGCCAGCGCGGCGGTTGGTAATCGGCGGCGGTGAGCATCAGCTGACGATAGTCCGTGCGATTCGAGCGGGCACTCGAACGGGCTTCCGATTCCGCGATCGACACCCTGTTCGATGCCGCCGTCCACAGCGTGCTACCGCGCCCCGGCTGGAACGCGTGAAAACATGCGTGGAAAGGCGCATCCGTGCGCCGCCGTCAGGCGGCCGTCATCGCGTCGATGATGCGGCTGCGGGCCAGTTCAGCAAGGCGGCGCCGGCCATCGGTTTCACCGGGGCTGATCGGTTCGAGGAAATGCACTTCGGCCACGCGCGCCGGTTCGCCGAGCAGGCGGACGAAGTTGGCGAAGAAGCTTTCGCGCGGCTGGAACGCGACGATGTGCTGCGCGCTCCCACCTTCGCCATAGCGCAGCGCGACCGGTTGCACCGGCACGCCAGCCTCGACGGCGGCGAGGAAGATCCGTGCATGGAACGGGCCGATCTCGCGGCCGCCGCGCGTGCCGCCTTCCGGGAAGACACCGACGCTGCGTCCGTTGCGCAGGCGCGAGAGCATTTCATGCAGCACGCCGCCCAGCGATTCGGTGCTGCCGCGGGCATGGAAGATGGTTTCGCCGCGCTGCGCGAGCCAGCCGACCACCGGCCAGCTCTGGATTTCGCGCTTGGCGACGAAGCCCATCATGCGCTGGCTGTGCAGCGTCTCGATGTCGATCCAGCTGACGTGGTTGGCGACGAACAGGGCCGCGCCGGGCAACGGCGTGCCGACGCGGCGCAGGCGGAAGCCGAACACATGCATCAGGCCGGCCGACCACGCGCGGATGGCGCGGTATTCGAGCGATTCGTCGCCCCAGCGCAGCCTTGCCGTGAGCGGCGTCGTCAGCAATATGGTCAGCGGGAGGTCGACCAGCAGATGCCAGAGCAGCATTGGCACGCGATAGACGTAGCGAAAGGCGCGCGCCAGACGCGCCCCTGGCGCGTTGGCGCCGATGGTGGGGGACGGCGCGGTCATGGGGCGGAACGATACTCGCTGGCGCCGCCGTACGGGAGACGATGTTTTCGTTTTTGCGTAGCGCGCTGCCCGCATGATGCCGAGGTCGAACTCGCGCGCAACGCGCCGCTTCAGGCCGGCCGGCTTACCACCGCCAAGGTCAGCCGCGAGATGCAGACCAGGCGGCCAGCCTCGTCCTCGATGCGGATCTCCCACACCTGCGTGCTGCCGCCGACATGCAGCGGCCGCGCAGTACCGGTGACGATGCCTTCGCGCACGCCGCGAAGATGGTTGGCGTTGATCTCGATGCCGACCACGCCCTTGCCTTCCGGCGCGCACAGGCCACCGGCGGAACTGCCCAGCGTTTCGGCCAGCAGCACCGAGGCGCCGCCATGCAGCAGGCCGTATGGCTGGTGCGTGCGCGCATCGACCGGCATGGTGCCGCGCAGGTAGTCGGGGCCGAGTTCGGTGAATTCGATGCCGAGCGGCTCCATCGCCGTGTTCTTCGACATCGCGTTGAGGTCGGCGAGACTGACGCCGCTGCGGAACAGCGCGCGCCTGGGGGCGGAAGATTCGTTCATGCGCCCGACGATACACGCGGCGGCGATGCGACCGAAACCGGCTTCGACCAAAGCATCACCGGCCAGCGCGCAGGGAGATGAGGCCTGCGCGCCGGCCGGGGCCGCACCCACGGGGAAGGGGACTTTCAGGCGTCATCGCGCGGGGCGAGGCGATGACGACGGGATCTCAGGCGCAACGGAACAGCGGGGCGAAGCCGTTGCTGGTGTAGCTGCGATCGCGGCCATAGCCGCTGCTGTTTCCATAACCGATGCCGAAGTCGCGCTGGCGGTGCACGTGGCGCATCGGTGCCTGCAGGCCGGTGTTCGCGCCGGATGGCGCGGTGATCACGATGGCGACGGGCGGCTGGTGGTCGGGACGGAAGGAAGCGCTGGTTTCGACAAAACGGGCGTTCATGACGATCTCCTCGGGGCTGCGGGGGACGACAGCCACCGGAGTGGCGTGCGCGTTACGCGCAGCGGAACAGCGGCTGGAAGGCGTTGCTGGAATAACGACGGTTGCTGGCATAGCCGCTGCTGTTGCCGTAACCGACGCCGAAATCGCGTTCGCGATGCAGATGGCGGACCGGGGCAGGCTGGGAGGCGGGAGCGGACTTGGCGGCGTCGTTGCGGCGGGCTTCGAAGGTGCGGACGTTCATGGCGGTTTCCTCGGGGGCGTGGGGGGCTGGCTGGAGCGGTTGTGACTCGGTGTGTTGGTAGACTACAACACCACACCGATAATTCACCTGTGCCGGAAGTCACCCCACTGAAGACCTGTCTGGAATGGCCCTTCGAAAAGGAGGCGCAGCCGGCGGAACTCCCTGATTCGGATGCGTTTTCGCTCCGGAGCGTTGCCGTGACTGATTGCCTACCGCGCCAACGGGCCGGCCGCAGGGAACCATCCGGACCGGGGTTCCGATGCGGGAATCACTGGATCAGACGCGCGGCCGGCCTCGCAGCCGACAGGGCTGCGTCTGGCCCAGTCGTCGCGTCGCCGCGCGCATCGCGATTTTTGTTTGCTGCGGTACGACGCGTCACTGCGGACGAATCGGGAAACGCCCAGACAACTCAGCCCAGTTCCCGCACTGAATACGGATCGATCGAATACGGATGCATCGGCGCGCCGAAGCCCGGTTGCGCCTGCACGCGCGCGATCCAGCCACGCAGGTGCGGATACGGCTGCAGGTCGAAGCCGGCTTCCTCCGCACGGCTGCCGTAGGCGAACAGCGCGATGTCGGCGATGCCGTAACGCTCGCCTGCGATGAATTCGCGCGCGGCGAATTCGCGTTCGAGGATCTCCAGTGCGTTGCGGCCGGCATTGCGCTTGAGTTCGACCAGCACCTGCGGCCGTCGCGCGAGCTTGCCGGTGAGCGTCCAGTGGCGCAGTGCACCGATCTGGCTTTCGATGCGCTCCTGCTCGAAGCACAGCCACTGCCACGTCTTCGCGCGTTCGAACGGATCCTTGGGCAGGTACGGCGTGCCCTGTGCGAGATGCATCAGGATCGCGTTGGATTCGGCGAGCCCGCGGCCGCCGTCGAATTCGATCGCGGGCACGGTGCCGGTGGGACTGATCGCGCGATAGGCATCGCTGCGGCCTTCGCCTTCGAAGATGCCGACCAGGCGCGTGCGATGCGGCAACTGCAGGTGGGCGAGCAGCTGGCGCACTTTCCAGGCGTTCTGCGAGGGGAGGTAATCGTAGAAGGTGAGCATGGGCGGGAATCGGGCGGTGTGCGGAGTTCGCAGTGTTCGCGGGCCGCGCGCGTCGCGATATCCGATTCCTGCGCACCGCTTTTCCCGTCATGCCGGCGCAGCGGAAATGACGGCGGATGGCGGCAGCGCGGAACGCCCGCCAATACAATGACCGCATGACCACGCAAGACCTGCCCCTCGGCCGCCACGTCGACTATCCGCGCGAATACGACGCGTCCCTGCTCTTCCCGATCCCGCGCGCGCTGGGCCGCGGCCATATCGGCATCGACGACGGCGCGCCCGCCGGCCTGCCCTTTATCGGCATGGACCGCTGGCACGCCTACGAACTGAGCTGGCTCGATCGCCACGGCCGCCCGCGCGTCGCCACGGCGACGTTCGAGGTGCCGGCTGATTCGCCGTTCCTGGTCGAATCCAAGTCGCTCAAGCTCTACCTCAACTCCTTCAACGCCACCCGCTTCGACAGCGACGAGAGCGTGCGCGAACGCATCGCCGAAGACCTGTCGCGCGCGGCCGGGGCGCGGGTGCAGGTGCGTTCCGGCCTGCCGCCAATCGATGACACCGGCAACGCCGCGTCCATCGACGAGGAAACCACCACGATCGATTGTTACGGCCCGCCCGACGCGGCCCTGTTGCGCGCCGATACAACGCAAGTGGTGGAAGAGACGCTCACCAGTTCGGTACTCAAGTCCAACTGCCCGGTTACCGGCCAGCCCGACTGGGCACGGGTCACGATCGCCTATCGCGGCCCGCGCCTGGATCGCGCCGCGCTGCTGCGCTACCTCGTGTCCTTCCGCGACCACGCCGAATTCCACGAGCAGTGCGTCGAACGCATCTTCACCGACCTGGTTGCGCGCGCGCGGCCGCAGTCGCTGTCGGTGGAGGCGCGCTACACCCGCCGCGGCGGGCTCGATATCAACCCCTGGCGCGCCACGCCCGGGACCGGACGGCCGGTAGCGGGGCGCGACGCGCGACAGTAGGTCCGGGATTCAGTTTTGCGTGTGTCCGCAATATTTCCTTAACAGGGCACGTGCGACCGTTGGGGCGTCGACAAGACGCCGGGGAGGAGACCCCTCACATGAGCAACGAGAAGAAGCCTGATTTTTCGAACGTGCAGAGCGGCTCGAGCAGCACCGAGCAGGGCAAGCCCGATTTTTCCAACGTGCAGTCCGGGGCATCTTCCACCGAGGAGATCACCGGCGGCAGTGGCGGCACCGGCGGTGCCGGTGGAAGCACCTATACCGTGGCGAAGGGCGACACGCTGTCGCACATCGCCAAGGAGCATTACGGCAAGGCGAGCAAGTGGCACGCGATCTTCGAAGCCAATCGCGACCAGATCGATGATCCCGACAAGATCTTCCCCGGCCAGGTGCTCAAGCTGCCGGCCGCAGAAGAGTGATCGCCCGTATTCCGTTTGACTTCGCACAAAGGAACGCACGCATGAATCGCAATCGCATCCCGTCTGCCCTGCTGGTCGCATTGCTCGGCACCGTCGCCATCGTCGGCTGCAAGAAGAAGGAAGAAGCCGCTCCGGTCGCGACCACGCCGCCGCCGGCCACCACGCCTGCACCGGCCACCCCGGCCCCGGCCGCCACCGCCCAGGTCACCAGCGTCGACCTCGGCAATGCCGTCGGCGCCGACATGAAGGTCGCCACGCCCGCCACCACGTTCGCCAAGAACGACACGATCTATGCCTCGATCGGCACCAGCACCAGCGACCCCGCCGCCAGCGTGCCCGCCAAGCTGGGCGTGAAGTGGACCCACGTCGACAGCAACCAGACCGTCAACGAGGAGACCCGCGACATCAACGCGACCGGCACCGGCAACACCGAATTCCACATCGCCAAGCCCGACGGCTGGCCGACCGGCAAGTACAAGGTCGAAGTCTCGCTCGACGGCAACGTCGTGCAGACGCGCGAGTTCGAGGTCAAGTAACGCCTTTCTGCCTCTCTCCGCCCCGCCGCAAGGCGGGGTTGGGCAAGCCCGGCGCGGCCGCAAGCCGCGCCTTTTTTTGTCCGCAAACCGGCGAAGACGCCGCAGTGCGCTGTGCGCACGTCGAAGGTCGAAGGTCGAAGGTCGAAGGTCGAAGGTCGAAGGTCGAAGGTCGAAGGTCGAAGGATCGTGCACGCAGCGCATGCGTTGCGCGTTGCGCATCCCGAATGCGTCAGCGCGATGGAAACTTACCATCGATGTAGAACCAGCGTCCGTCTTCGCGCACGAAACGGCTCACTTCATGCAGGCGCACTGCAGAAGCACCACCGACCTTGTAGCGGGCGATGAATTCCACCGTGGCGTGATCCGCGTCGTGCTGTTCGTGGCGACGCACATCGAGCCCGAGCCAGCGCGTTGCGCCCGCATCGCCGGGATCGAGTGCCGCCGGGCGCGTCGAGGGGTGCCAGGTTCTGCGGAGGTAATCGGCATCGCCTCGCACGTAGGCGCTGTAGCGCGAACGCATCAATGCCTCGGCAGTTTCCGCGATTGCGTCGCCGCGATGCAGCGGCGCGCAGCACGCGGCGTAGGGGCGGCCCGACTGGCATGGACATGCGATGACCTCGTTTCTGCTCATCGCCGCATTGTCGCGGAATCGGCGATGGCTCAGTCCGCCGCGGAGGTCGTTCTCCGGTAGGTACCACGGAAGCTGGTGGCCCATGTGGTCCCATCGTCGTCCGAGGTTTCCCATTGCTGGATCAGGCTGCCGTCGTCACGCGGCGTCCAGCTGATGCGCTGGCGCTGGATGCCACCATCGTTTTTTGGCAGCTCGCCCGTCATCACCATCGCCTTGCCTTGCAGGCCGCCTTCAAGTCGCAGTACCACTCCGTCGCCGCCGACCCAGAACTGCCGCCAGACGCGGTACTGCGCGTCCCAGGCATTGGTGCTGGTGCCGTGGTTGCCACTGGCGCCGCGCCAATGCTCGACCAGCCAACAGCCGTTCCCGCTTCGTTCGATCCGGTTGCTGCCCAGCAGGCGGTCGCCCTGTGGTCCGCCAAACACCTCCCACTCGCCGATCCAGAAATCGAACTGCCGATGTTCCGGTCCGGCACAGCGCATCAGGGCCGGTGGCTTCGCTGCCTGCGTGGTCATGCCGGTACTCCCCAGCAAGAAGGTGATGGGAAATAGTGCGCTTGCCACATGCATGGAAGGATCCTCGCCATCACACCATCGCCCGATCGTAGTGCGCTGCGCGACAGCCGGCCCCGGCCGCGCGCATCCCGCCAACAATCCCCGTCCGCCCCGCGTCGCGCGCGAACGACTACCCTTGTCACCCCACCCCGCTCCCGACGCCATGAAAGCTCCCAGCTACCTCGACGACCCGCAGATCGAACGCCTCTCCGACCTCCTCGATCAGCGCGCCGTGCCGTTCAAGGGCTTCAACCTCGAGGCGCTGGACGGCTATCTCTCTGCACTCGCCGTGTCGCCCGAAGACGTGCCCGCCAGCGAATGGCAGCCGCCGGTGTGGGGCAAGCCGCCGCGCTGGGCCGACGAAACCGAGCGCGAGGAAGTCGAAGCGCTGCTGCAGGGCCACTGGAACATGGCCAGCCAGCGCGTGCGCTTCGACGACGACGAGTTGCCCGAGCACCTCGCGCCGCTGCTGTGGCTGCCCGAGGAAGCCGAGGCCGAGCATCCGGACGAACTCGACGTCGGCCGCGACTGGGCGTTCGGGTTCTTCCGCGGCGTCGAGCTGCGCGAAGCCGCGTGGGAGCAGTGGCTCGACGAACACGACTGGATCGACGAGATCTTCGCGCGCCTGGACCAGCTCGCCAGCGGTGAAGTGATCGGCGAAGACCCGGAAGCGCCGGGCACCCCGGTCGGCTACCGTGAGCGCCTGGAAATCATCGCGTCGCTCCCCGGCATGCTCGCCGACCTGCACCACCACCGCATCGACGCACTCACGCCGCGCGAGCCGATCCGCAAGGAAGCCACGCCCGATCGCAATGCACCGTGTCCCTGCGGCAGCGGCAAGAAATACAAGAAGTGCCACGGCGCCTGATGCCATCGCAGGAGCGCCCACGGGCGCGACCCGGCGATCATCCGTCGCGGCCATGGGCCGCTCCTACGTAATGCCAGCTGCGATGCGAGACAGCGCCGTTTCCAATGCGCCACGGCCCTGTGCAGCGGCAGGACTCACCGTGACAGCGACGGCGCCGTTCGCATTAGGTCGTTGTAGGAGCGCCCCTGGGCGCGACCAGGCAATCATTCCTCGCGGCACGGGCCGTCCTACGTAAACGCCAGCTGCGAATGCGCCGCGCATACGTGGGCAAAGTCCTCGGTGATCTCGCGCGTGCAATCCTGGCGCGGGTAGGCGCAAAACAGGCTCAATGGATGGCGCCGGAGCAGCAGGTTCCACAACTGCTCGACCTGCAACGTCGCCTCGCGGCGGCCTTCCATCCAGAGAAGCGCGACCATCTCGCCGAAGGCGCGGACCGGTCGTCCGCCGGCCGATGCGCGCGCGAGCACGGCGCCGATCACGGCTTCGAAACGTTGCGCGTCGGGCTCGCCATCGACCATGAAGCGCGCAAGCGTGGCCTCCGCGTCCAGGGCGATGAACGCATCCGCGTCGAGATCATGGCCGCGTTCGCGCAGCGCGCTCGCTACGGCATCGCGATGCTCCGCCGTGGCGAGCATGACGAAGGCCTCGCCCGCCGCCAGTCCTTCGCTGGCGAACTCGACCAGGCCATCGATGAACGCCGATTCGCTCTTGTAGACCTCAAGCAAGTGTTCACGGGGAAACGATGTTCCCCAGAACCGCACGGGTACGGGTTCGCAGGCGGGCGCAGGCATGGCGCGCACCTTGCATTCGCGACAGTGCGCAACGGGTGAAAGCGGGCGGCAGCCAAGGCCGCCTGCGCAAGCTGATCAGGGCGTCACGACCACCGGCTTGTCACTGTCGCCGCTCGGCTTGAGCACGCCGAACACCTTCGCACTACCGGTCGGCAGGCCGCGCCGGTCGGCGGTCGGGTTGTCGCCCGGGCACTTCGCATCGGGAAAGCCGAAGCGCGGTTCCAGCGCGCGCCCGCATTCATCGAGCACCTCGAACGCCTTGCCGGGCGCGAGGCATTCGTTCTCGAACGCACGCAGCCAGGCATCGCGACGGCGGGCAAAGTCCTCGCCGCAGCGGCGAGTCGTGCGGATGCGGTCGAGGTCGTCCTGCACCGCGTTGCTGCCGGAGAGACCAAACTCACGCAGCTCGTCGTCGCTGAGGATGCGCAGGCGGCGATTCGCCACGGTCATCATCAGGTCGGCGATGCGCGCATCCGCACCGTTGCGCACCAGGTAATCACGCACCTGACCGCTCACGTCGCGCAGTTCGGCGCTGAGTTCGGCCCGGGACGTCGCCTTCGACTGGTCGCGGAACAGGCGATGGATGCCGACCTTGCCCGCGATCGAGCGCGTGTCGCCGCCCGCGAGGATCAGCACGCACGAACTGTGGCAGTACGAGTCCTCGCGCACCCACACCGCCCAGCGCTGCTCGGCCATGCTGTCGCCGGCCTGGATGGCTTCCTCGACGTGGCCACCCGACGAACTGATGTCGAGGATGCGCACCGGGATTTCCATGCGATCGGCGATCGCCGACACGCGCTGCATCAGCGCGGTGAAGCCGGGGCCGATCTTGCCTTCGTAGCGCAGTCGCACCACGCCGTGCGGCTGGCACGGGGTCAGTGCGTCGACCACTTCGAAGAAGGTCAGCGATTCCAGCTTCTCGCCGTCGCCGAGCCGCGCATAGTCGTAGTCGCAGCTGATGCGCGCGACGCCGTTGTCGAGTTCGGCGGTCGGCCAGTAGGTGGTCTTGAGGTAATCGGACGGCGCCATCTGGATGATGGGCGGCGCGGCGGTCGAAACCGGTTTCGACGGCCCTTCGCTGCTGACGTCTTCGCCGAGCGTCACTGGCGCCTGTTCAGGCGTTTTCGACTGGCACGCGGCGGCGAGCAGCAGAAGGGAGACAGTTGCGCACCTCAACAGCGCGCTTTTGGAGATCAGCAGGCGTTTCAACATGACATCACCGGAACCGCGGCGCCCACCCTGCGCCACGCACGCAGTACAACGCGGTTGCGCGCTCGGGGCAAGGCATTTGTTCTGCTTTTGTGAAGTTTCTTCGCCATGTCGTTTCGCGAGTTTTAAGGCTCGTGGATGAACACGCATTGACCTCGCGTGTTCACGCATTCGCCGTACTGCCGCTTCACCGATCTGGCCTTTTTGCCGCAGCCTGCCTGAACGGCGACAATGGCGTTCTGTACCCGCCGGTTTCGCCGCCGGGTGTGCGGCCGAAGCGCCGCTTCCTGTTCATAACGAAGAGCCGCCGCCTCATGTCCGACACCCCTGCGAACAGCGCCCCGAAGGAAGTCCCCATGGGGGGCGCCCCGAAGATCCTCTACACCCTCACCGACGAGGCGCCGTTCCTGGCCACCGCGTCGCTGCTGCCGATCGTCGAGGCCTACACGGCGCCTGCGGGCATCGCGGTGGAAACGCGCGACATCTCGCTGGCGGGCCGCATCCTGGCGCAGTTCCCCGACTTCCTTCGCGACGACCAGAAGGTCGCCGACGACCTCGCCGAACTCGGCCAGCTCGCCACGCAGCCCTCCGCCAACATCATCAAGCTGCCCAACATCAGCGCCTCGATGCCGCAGCTGCAGGCCGCGATCCGTGAACTGCAGGCGCAGGGCTATGCGCTGCCGGATTACCCGGAAGATCCGCGCGGCGAACGCGACGCCGAGATCAAGGCACGCTACGACCGCACCAAGGGCAGCGCGGTGAACCCCGTGCTCCGCGAAGGCAACTCCGATCGCCGCGCGCCGCTGTCGGTGAAGAACTACGCACGCAAGCACCCGCACAAGATGGGCGCGTGGAGCGCCGATTCGAAGTCGCACGTCGCGCACATGGCGGCCGGCGATTTCTACGGCAGCGAACAGTCCGCGGTGATCGCGCAGCCGACCGCGCTGAAGATCGAACTGATCGGCAACGACGGCCGCAGCCAGGCATTGAAGACCGGCCTGAAGGTGAAGGCCGGCGAAATCGTCGATGCGTCGGTGATGGACACGCGCGCGCTCGGCGAATTCGTCGATGCGCAAATCGATGATGCGAAGGCGCAGGGCGTGTTGTTCTCGCTGCACCTGAAGGCGACGATGATGAAGGTCTCCGACCCGATCATGTTCGGCGTCGTGGTGAACCGCTTCTATGCCGACGTGCTGAAGAAGCACGCCGCCGCGCTGGAGCAGGTCGGTTTCGACGCCAACAACGGCATCGGCGACCTGTACGCGCGCCTGCCGTCGTTGCCGGCCGACACGCGCGCGCAGATCGAAGCGGACATCGCCGCGGTGTACGCACGGCGCCCGGGCGTGGCAATGGTGAATTCCGACAAGGGCATCACCAACCTGCACGTGCCGTCGGACGTGATCGTCGATGCCTCGATGCCGGCGATGATCCGCGACAGCGGCCGCATGTGGAACGCCGAAGGCAAGCTGCAGGACACCAAGGCAGTGATTCCGGATCGCTGCTATGCCGGTATCTACCAGGTGGTGATCGATGATTGCACAACGAACGGCGCGTTCGATCCGGCGACGATGGGCAGCGTGCCCAACGTGGGCCTGATGGCGCAGAAGGCCGAGGAATACGGCTCGCACGACAAGACCTTCCAGATCGCCGCCGACGGCGTCGTGCGCGTGAGCGACGACGCGGGCAACGTGCTGATGGAACACAAGGTCGCCGCCGGCGACATCTGGCGCATGTGCCAGACCAAGGACGCGCCGCTCCAGGACTGGGTGAAGCTCGCGGTGAACCGTGCGCGCCTGTCGAACACGCCGGCGGTGTTCTGGCTCGATCCGCAGCGCGCGCACGACCGCAACGTGATCGCCAAGGTCGAGCACTACCTCAAGGACCACGACACGTCCGGCCTCGACATCCGGATCCTCTCGCCGGTCGAAGCCATGACGCTGTCCGTCGAGCGCATCCGCAAGGGCCAGGACACGATTTCCGTCACCGGCAACGTGCTGCGCGACTACCTCACCGACCTGTTCCCGATCATGGAGCTGGGCACCAGCGCGAAGATGCTGTCGGTCGTGCCGCTGATGGCCGGCGGCGGCCTGTTCGAAACCGGCGCAGGCGGTTCCGCGCCCAAGCACGTGCAGCAGTTCACCGAGGAGAACTACCTACGCTGGGATTCGCTCGGCGAATTCCTCGCGTTGCAGGCCTCGCTGGAATTCGTCGCCGACACCACCGGCAACGCGCGAGCAAAGGTGCTGGCCGACACGCTCGACGCGGCCAACGCCAGGTTCCTCGACAACGACAAGTCGCCGGGCCGCAAGCTCGGCACGATCGACAATCGCGGCAGCCATTTCTATCTGGCGATGTACTGGGCGCAGGAACTGGCCGCGCAGGACAGGGATGCAGAGCTGAAGGCCAAGTTCACCCCGCTGGCGGAGGCATTGACCGACAACGAAGCGAAGATCGTCGAAGAGCTCATCGCCGTGCAGGGCAAGCCGGTCGAGATCGGCGGTTACTACAAGCCGGACATGGCGAAACTGTCGCAGGCGATGCGTTCGAGCGCGACGTTCAACGCCGCCCTGGCGGCCCTGTAACTCACGCTGCTGGATCCGGAGACACGAAGCCCGGCGAATGCCGGGCTTCGTTCGTGTGGCGCCGGCTTGCACCTGGACCCGCAGGAAGTGGCGGCGAGCCCGACTCCATGAAAGGGGCCGGCGGCAGGCCGCTTCCTCTGCGCCACACCGCGGTCGCCCGTGTCCCGCTACCTGTCGTCGCGCACGTGTCGGCGCAAACCGAGCTGCAAACGTTCCGGTTACGTCGCGATCGCGTTCACCGCGCGCGCCGCGCGTTCGACTTCTTCCGGCGTGTTCACCAGGCTCGGCGCGAGGCGCGCATAGCTCACTGCATACGGACTCGTGCTCGCAATGATGCGTTGCTCGAGCAAGCGCGCGACCACGGCGTCCGGTTTCATGCCGTCGACTTCGAAGGCCACCAATCCCGCGGACAGATCGCCGGACACCGGCGTGTGGATGCGTACTTTCCGGTTGCCGGCCAACCCGGCCTTCAGCTGGTCGTTGAGGACGCGGATACGCGCGGCGACACGGGCGCGGCCCATTTTCTCGTGCATGGCGAACGCGGCGCCCATCGCCCACTGATGCTCGAAGGCATGGAAGCCGCCCGGCATCATGCGCGCGGCATTGGTCGGTGAAGCCGGCTCGCGGCCTTCCGCCCATGCGTTGTAACTCTCGATGTCGCTGAAGTTGGGCACGACCGGCGTGAGACGCGCCCAGTTCTCCGCGTTCGCCCAGATCAAACCGGTCCCACGCGGCGCGAACATCCACTTGTGGCAACCAGCGCAGAAATAGTCGGCGCCCATCGTCGCGATGGTTTCATCGGCGGCGCCGATTCCGTGGACACCATCGACGACCAGCAGCACATCCGGGCGGCGTTCCTTCAACGCACGCGCCATCTCGCGGATCGGCAGGCGGATGCCCGTACTGGAATGCACCCAGGTCAATCCGACCACGCGCGTTTCTGGCCTCAGCGCCTGCAGCAGGCGCCCGGTCAACGCGTCGACGGTTGCGCCGGCCGCGTCCTCGAACAGCGGTATGCGCCGCATCGACGCACCGGCACGACGCGTCGCCAGGCGGATCGATTCGTGGTGCGAATAGTGGTCGTGGGTCGTGGCGAGCACCTCGTCGCCATCCTTGAGCGGCAGGCCGTGATAGACGAGCGCGAGGCTTTCGGTGGTGCTGCGCGTCAGCGCCACTTCCTCGGCTTGCCCGCCGAGGTAGCGCGCGATCGTGGTGCGCACCTGTAGCGGGATGTTGTGCGCGTCGTCTTCGAACATGCCGTGCTCGATAACCCGGAACGGATCGCGGTCCATCGCCCGGCGCCAGGCTTCGATCGCCTCGCGCACGGGCGCGGGGTGGCTGGCGATGAAGAAGCTGGCGAAATGCATCCACGCCGGGTCGAGGCTGAACTGCGCGCGCACCCGGCTCCAGTCGGAGAGGTCTGGCAGCGGAGGCGTTTCCTGCGCAAGCGCGGTGACCAGGCCGCCGGGCAGCAGTGCGGTGGCGCCCAGCGCGGCAGGCACGGCCAGGAACTGGCGACGGGTCAGGCGACTTGGCATGGCGATGCTCCGCTGTGATCACAGACCACAACGCCGGATACGTGGCGTTGCGGTCACCGATCGGCGTGGACGCGATGACCCGTCCGGGTGATTGCCGAATGCGCGCGGCCTGGACGCAATTGAAGGTCCGCTACTCGAAGGCACGGCGATTGCCGCACCTGTTCACATGCCCGGCATCCGTAGCGCGGATGTCACCTTGTGGTTGCGGGCACCACGTCAGCCACGGACTTCAGCACGAGCTTCCTGCGCAGTTCGTCGATGCCCACCCTGGAACCGACGCGCAACGTGACGGTTTCGCCGGGCACCAACGTGAGCGCGTTGTCGGACAGCTCGGCGTCGGCGTCGCCGAAGTCGAGCCACACGGCGCGTGCGATGTTCTGCGTGCTGAGGCCGAGGGCATAGCCATCGCCGTCGCGACGCAGTTCCGTCCGCAGCTGCGGGGTGCGCCAGGTGATTTCCTTCGCCGGCTTGAACCACACGATGTCACGCGTCCCGGGTTCGCCTTCGACGCTGAGATCGAACACCGCGACCGTGGAAGCCGCGTCGGCACCGCCGAGCAGGTCCGCATCGGTGTAACCGGCGACCGTCGTCGAAGACAGCGGCGCGAGCGTCACTCGCTTGCGCTCCTCGCGCAGCACCTTGCCGGCCAGGTCCATCACGCGCAGGCGCAATTCACCCGAGCGCGCCGTGGTGCGGTCGTTGATCAGGCTGACCTGCGTCCTGCCTTCGGCGTTGCGCAGCGCCGCCACCGTCACCGGCGCGAAGAAGCGGCGCGCGTGGAACTGCAACGCCTTCCAGCGACCGAACCAGTCGATGCCCGACCACGACGCGCCGGGCCAGACGTCGTTGAGCTGCCAGTACAGCGAGCCCATCGTGTACGGGCGGCTGGCGCGATGGTGCAGCGCCGCCAGTTCGATACCTTCGGCCTGCGCGGCCTGACTGAGATAGACGAAGTCGGCGAAGTTCTCCGGCGTGCCGAATTCGTAGTCGACGTATTTCATCAGGCGCTCGTTGCCCTTGCCGGCAAGGAACTTCTGGTGCGCCTCGATCACCGGCATCGCGATGCCCTGCTCTTCGCGCGTCGCGAAGTAGTCGATCGTGCGCTGTACCGGCCAGGCCTGCAGTCCGTACTCGGACATGAAGCGTGGCGTGATCTCCAGGTACTTGACCGGCGGATGCGCGGGATTGCCCCACACTTCCCAGTAATGCATGTCGCCAGCTGCGGGCGTGTTGGCGACCTCGGCGAGATCATTACCGGGCGAACTCGCCCAGTACGCGATGCCGCCGCCTTCTTCGGCGACGACCTGGCGCAGGTCGCGGCCGAACAGCTGCACGTAGCCGTTCCACACCTTCTCCGCGAACACCGGATCGGCGGCCTTCAGGTCCTTGCCGTGGCCCCAGTACTTCCACGCGATCTCTTCCTCGTTGTTGCCGCACCACAGGATGAGGCTGGGATGGTCGCGAAGACGGCGTACCTGGTCGCGCGCCTCGGCCACGACATTGGCGCGGAAGGCATCGTCGTACGCCGGCTGCATGCCGCCGCCGAACATGAAGTCCTGCCACACCATCAGGCCGAGTTCGTCGGCGATGTCGAAGAACGTGTCGCTTTCGTAATAACCGCCGCCCCAGCTGCGGACCATGTTCATGTTCGCGTCGACCGCCGACTTCAGCACGCGGCGCAGCTGCGCTTCGCTGACGCGCGGCTGGAACATGTCGAACGGAATCGAATTGGCGCCCTTCGCGAACACCGGAATGCCGTTGACGACGAAGGTGAAGCCCTCGCCCTTGCCGTCCTTCGCGCGGCGCAGTTCGACGCTGCGCAGGCCGGTGCGATCGGAGGCCTTTGCGATCACGTCCTTGCCGTCGAGCACTTCCACCTCGAAGCGGTACAGCGGCTGCGCACCGTAGCCGGCGGGAAACCAGCGCTGCGGCTTGCCGATGTGCAGCGGCATCGAGATCGTGCTGTCGCCGACGGCGAGTTCGATCTTCTGTTTTGTCGCGAGCCTGCGCTTGCCGTCCGGATCGGTCTGCCATAGCCGCAACTCGTAGTTGCCTGGCTTCACCGCATCGATCGCAATGCGCGCGTTCACGTCGGCCTGTGCCTGCGTGACCTTGTCCTGTCGCAACTGCAGGTCGTCGATGCGCAGCGCGTCCCAGCTCTGCAGCTTGACCGGCTTCCACACGCCGGCGGTGACGTAGCGCGGGCCCCAATCCCAGCCGTAGTGATAGCCGGGCTTGCGCACGAAGTTCGCGGTCATCACATCCTTCGGCTCGTCGCCATAGGGCGAGGGATAATTACCGGCGATCCTGTGCGGCATCGCCCGCACCTTCGGCAGCAGCGTCGCGATCGGCGAATGGAACACCACGCGCAGCTCGTTGCCGCTCGCGCGCAGCTTGCCCTGCACCGGCACGCGCCAGGTGCGGAAGAAGTTGTCCGCATCGAGCACCTTCGCGCCGTTGAGGTACACCTCGGCGAGGGTGTCGAGCCCTTCGAACACGAGATCGCTGCGCGCGTCGTCGAGCGTGTCGCGCGGCACCGCGAAGGTGGTGCGGTATTCCCAGTCCGCCAGGCCGATCCACTGCAACCCGGCTTCGGGCGCACCGATGTACGGATTCGGAATCAGCCTGTGGGCGAGCAGGTCGGTGTGCACCGTGCCAGGCACGGTCGCGCTGCGCCACGTCGTGGCTTCCGCATGCGTTTTTGCCTGCGCGTTGCCGGGAACGAGACGGAACTGCCACGCGCCCTCGAGCGCCTGTTCCGTCGGCGGTGTCGCAAGCGCTGCGGTGGCGGCAAAGGCGAGACCCAATCCTGCCAGCGCGCGCAACGGACGAACGCGACGGAGAAGCTGGAACGTGGCGATGATGGAGATGCGCTGGTTCATCTGTATCCCTTGGTCCTGTGCTGTCGCGATGCCAACAGCGTTGCCGGGAGCGGCCGCTTCGTCGCTGATTACAGCGCCGGCGCCTTGCAGTTCTGGTCGATGAAGTCCTGGTGCATCGGCATGGCCTGGACGCACTTGGCAACCATGGCACGCGCGCGATCGACGAATTCGACCAGGTGGTCGTCGGGCATCTCATCGACGATGGGGTGGTAGCCGCGCGGCACGATGCGCTGGCCCAGCATTACCTGCACCCAGCTGGGCAAGGCGAACAGATCGCTGTCGGCGCGGAAGTAACGCCCGTCATGGCGGAACAGCCCGATCGCTTCGCGCAGGCTGTCGGGAACCGCCATGGTGCGGCATTGATCCCAGAACGGCGTGTCGTCGCGCTCGGTAGCGTTGTAATGCAGGATCAGGAAGTCGCGGGCCCGCTCCGCTTCCGCCGTGCATTCGCGGTTGAAGCGGTCGGACAGCAGCGGATCGAAGTTGCGATCGGGGAACAGGCCCAGCAGGCGGTTGAGGGCCGACTGCACCAGATAGAGGCTGGTGGATTCCAGCGGTTCCATGAAGCCGCTGGCCAGGCCCATCGCGATGACGTTCCTGTTCCACACCTTGTTGCGGCGGCCGGTGGTGAAACGCAGTGGACGCGGGTCGGCCAATGCCTTGCCATCGAGATTCGCGAGCAGGGTCGCGGCCGCTTCGTCGTCACTGATGTGCCTGCTCGAATACACGTAGCCGTTGCCGACGCGATGCTGCAACGGAATGCGCCATTGCCAGCCCGATGCGAGCGCCGTCGAACGCGTGTACGGCGTCGGCGGGCCGACGACTTCGCACGGCACCGCCATCGCGCGATCGCAGGGCAACCACTGCGTCCAGTCGACGTAGCCGGTCTTGAGCGTCTGTTCGATCAGCAGGCCGCGGAAACCGGAGCAGTCGATGAACAGTTCGCCTTCGATACGCTCGCCGCCTTCCATCACGACCGCTTCGATGAAGCCGTCCTCGCCACGCTGGATCACGTCGACGATCTTGCCTTCGGTGCGCGTCACGCCGCGCTTCTCCGACAGCGTGCGCAGGAACCGGGCGTACAGCGAAGCGTCGAAGTGATAGGCGTACGCAAGGTTGGCCAGCGGCGAGTCCGCGGGCACGTTGGCCGGGCTCACCATGAACCTGCCCAGCGGCGCCGCCGCGGTATGCAGCGAATACGCGCCGATGTCCGGTGCTCGACCGGCGAGGAACAGCTTCAGCCAGAACTGGTGGAACGGCAGCGGGCCGATGCCTTGCGAAATCGTGCCGAAGCCGTGGATGTAACTGTCGCCGATGCGGCCCCAGTCGTTGAACTGGATGCCCAGCTTGAACGTGCCTTGGGTATGGGTGACGAAATCGGCTTCCTTGATGCCCAGCATCTTGGTGTTGAAGTACTGCATGAAGGGGATGCTGGCTTCACCGACGCCGACGATGCCGATTTCCTCGGATTCGATCAGCCGGATCGACGTGCCCTTGCCGAGGTACGTCGCCAATGCGGCCGCGGCCATCCAGCCGGCACTGCCACCGCCAACGACCACCACTTTCCGGATTCGATTGTCGTTGCTTGTCACTGCGGGTTTCCCTTCTGGCGCGGGCTGCCGCCCTGCGGCAACGATAGCGGTCTACGGCCGTGACACGCCGGAATGCGGGACCCGAATCGCGTCGGATGCAAGGACGTATCAGGGAGAGGATGCGTCCGTTTGGCGAACGATTCGATTCGCCGGGCGCGGCACAGGAGGTGGGCAGCATCGTGGCTGCCGTGGTAACAGCGCTCGAACTGCACCGGCCATGACGGATCGAATCGAACGACATGCGTTCCCGCACAACTACGGCTGTCTGCGTTGCCATCAGCATCGACGGCCAATAAGGAATCGGCAGTTGCGCTTGGCCCGCAACTGCCGATCGGAGGTGCCCCTCGCCATCGTGCACGAGAGGCGGGGGGTCAGAACTTGTAGGTCAGGCCCAGGTACATGATGCGGCCGGAATAGTTGTTGCTGAACAGACGTGCGTTGGTGTCGCTGCCCAGATGCACGCGCTGCTCTTCCTTGGTCAGGTTCAGCACCGAACCGGTCACGGTGAACTGGTCGGTGATGTTGTAGGACGCATTGAGGTCGAGCTGGGCATACGGTTCGGAGTAGATGGTGTGGCCGTTGTGCAGGCCGCCGACGACTTCGCCGCGACGGTTGTACGACGCGCGCGCCAGGAACTTCGGTGTTTCATAGAACACGGTGAAGTTCGCCTGGTTCTTGGCGCTGCCGACCAGCGGCGACTCGGCGATCTGCTCGCCATCCAGTTCGACGGCGGCCAGGTTGGTGTCGTTGTAGGTGTAGTTCGCCTGGAAGCCGAGGCCGAAGTCGAACGTGTGCTGTACGTACGCTTCGACACCCTGCGAGACGCCGTCGCGTCCGTTCGCGGAGGTGCTGTAGTTCTGTACAAGCACCGTCTCGCTGCCGATGGTGACGTTGGTGTCCTGGCTCAGCGGCACGACGAAGTTCTTGACGTCCTTGCGGAACAGCCCCAGGCCCAGCACCGAGCCCCGATGGAAGTACCACTCGGCGCCTATGTCGTACTGGGTCGCCTCGTACGGATCCAGGTCCTTGTTGCTGCCGTTGCCGAACCAGCCCAGGCTGCCGCCGCCGGCCACCGCACGATCATTGCTGTATTCCTGGCTGTAGAAACTGAGCGAGCCGGGATAGGCGACGTCGGTGTAGGCCGAGCGCGCGATGACCTTGGACGCGGCACCGCGCAGCACGATGTCGTCGGTCAGGTCGAACGCGATGTTGAAGCTGGGCAGCACGTCGGTGTACGACTTGTCGAGCGTGTTGAGTTCGAACGTCTTGCTCTTGGCCAGCGAGTCGGGCAATCGCAGGAAGCCGCTGTCGCAGGTGTAACCCTGCGGCGGTCCGCCCGCCGGGCACTGCGCCGGATTGCCGTTCGCGTCGTCCACGAAGTAGTCCGTGAAGCGCTCCACCGAGTCGGTCGATTCGGCGTGCTGCTTGGAGGTGACCACACGGACACCGAGATTGCCGCGCAGGCGGTCGGTGCGGAAGTTGGCCTGGAAGTAGCCGCCCGTGGTTTCCTCGTCGACGTTGTAGATGAAGTCGGGCTCGCGGCGGTTCTGCATGCCGCCGTAGCGGTCGTTCAGATAGGCGATGTAGGCCGGGAAGTCGATGCCCGGGAAGACATTGGCATTGAAGCCGCCCGCAAGGTCGGCGATCGGCTTGGACAGGAAGAAGCCCGGCTGGGCGACGCCCGCCGTCGTATCGCAGCCGGCCTGGTAGCGCTGGCTGTAGTCCTTCGGATCCGCGCCCTGGCACACCCAGTACGTGTTGCCGGTGTTGCGGTGGACGCTGCTGTCGGTGAACTTGACGCCGAATTGCAGCGAGTCGAGCCAGCCGCTTTCGAACAGCTTCGTGCCGTCGATCTGGAAGCGGTCCTGCGAGATCTTGGTTTCCTTCCACGACGAATCCGTCGAGCCGGTGTCGATCTCGGCGATGCCGGCCATGATCTTGTCCTGCAGGTCCGGCGAGAACGTCATCGTCGGCGTGCCGGTCAGGTCCCAGGAACTGAAGGTGTTGCCGGGCTCCCATACACCGTTGACGTTGCGGCGCGGCTTGGCCGACATCCGGAAGTTCATCGTCGGCCCGCCTTCAGACCAGGTCCTGCCGCCTTTCACCGCAAAGAAGAGCAGGTCGCTGGCCTTCCATTCCGCGCCGATGTCGAAGGTCTGCGACAGCGCGCTTTCGCGGCTGTAGCCGCCAGTGAGCTGCGGCGTCGGCACGGTGCAGTCGTCGGAACCCCAGCCACCGCCGGGCCGGCCCATGGCCGCAGCCTGGTCCTCGTTGCAGGGATACACCTTGCCCGCGAGCAGTCCGTATTCCGCGCCGGTCACGATGGTGCCGCTCGGGTCCATCGTGAAACCGTTGAGCAACCTGCCATACGGCCAGTTGCCGTCGCCCGCGACACGCGCCAGGTTCCATTCCGGAATCTTGAGCATGTTGAGCGTGTAGTCGCCCTGCAGGTCGAAGCGGAAGTAGTCCGCTGTCAGGGTCAGCTCATCGGTCGGCTTGAACTGCAGGGTGACCTGCGAGCCGGTGCGCTGGCGCTCTTCCTCGCGCACGGCGAAGTTGACCGAGGTCGGCAGGAAGAAGCCGGAATAGTGGCCGCCATTCTGGTCGTAGATGCCCGACTGTCCCCAGAACTGCGAGGCATTGCCCAGCGCGTTGCCGTTGACGTCGACGGGTGCGTCCGTCCGCACGCCGGAGTTGTTCCAGGGGTAGTCCGCGACGATCTCGCCGTTGGCGTCGTAGCGATCGGTGTACCACTGCCAGTCCTCGGTGCTGACTTCCATGCTGCGGTTGGTGCGCTTCTGCTTGGTCGCGCCCACCAGGAAGCCGAAACGCTCGTCCTTGCTATGCCACGAATACATGGCCGACAGCTGCGGATCGGTGGTCTTGCTCGTATCCGAATAAGTGCCTTCGAGCGAGACGAAGCCCGAGTTGGATTCCAGATCCAGCGGGCGGCGCGTATGCAGGATCACCGTGCCGCCGATGCCGCCTTCGTCGATGCGCGCTTCCGGCGTCTTGAACAGTTCCGCCTGGGACAGCATGTTCGCCGGCAGCAGCGTGTAGTTGAACGAGCGGCTGGCTTCGTCGTTGGTCTCCGACGACGCGATGTAATTGCCATTCAACTGGGTGAGGGTCAGGCCCGGCGCGAGGCCACGCACGCTGACGCTCTTGCCTTCGCCGCCGCTACGCGTGATGACCACGCCCGGCACGCGCTGCAATGCGTCGGCCACGTTCTTGTCGGGGAACTTGCTGACGTCTTCCGCGGTGATGACTTCGACGATCGCGTTGGCGTTGCGCTTCTGGTCGAGGCTCTTCTCGATCGAGTAGCGATAGCCGGTGACGGTCACCGTGTCGAGGTCGGTGGCGGTCGGGTCCTTGTTCGCCTCGGGTGCGGAGGGCTGCTCCTGGGCCATTGCGCCGGGTGCGTACAGCACCGCGAGCAGCGCGGTCACCAACACCTTCTGTCGTGCTGCGTCTTTCATCGAAACCACTCCGAGAGGGAAGTAGGAAAGCCGGCGTGGGGCACCGATCCGCCGATCAATTTAGATCGATCTAAAGACACTGGACCATAAACCACGATGATTGTCTTGCCGCGGTGCAGCAGTGAGCGCTAACCATCCCTCACTGAAGCGAGGGCGCTGCGCTGGAGAAAAGCTCACGCACGGCCTGGTCCGCAACAAACCACAGAGTTACGACAACGCCTGTTTTTGTGTGCTTTCGTGAAGCCGCTACCCCTTTACGCAGCGCTTGGCGGGGTCGCACTCTCGGCGGCGACATCGGCTACAGGGGATTTGTCGGAGGTCCGGAGCAGCAGAAGGATCGGCATGCGGCATGCGCAATCGTTTGGTTGCAGCGCCACCTTCTCCCCGGCCCACAACTTTTGGATCGGTCTTATGGCGGATTTATATCGATCCAAAGTATTGGCCGGCAGGAATCGCAGCGATGATGGTGTGCGCCGCGCAGCGAAGCCGGACGCGATTAGGTGATGCATCACCGCTGTCCGCCGCTGTAGAACGGCCCGCCGCCATCGATGGCGGACCCGGCGGATGCAGGAACGCAGACAACAGCGCAAGCGTGACCACCCACGCGATCACCGCACGCACCGCGCGCTACGTGCGGCTCAAACATCACCACGCCGGCGCAGGACGGCGACCCGGCCGCACGCATCTACGAGCTCGAGATGTACACACAGGGATCGCATGTTCGACGTACGAAGATGCGGCGGGGATTCCTCGCCGCATTTTTTTGCAACCGGCTGTCTTCTACGCGAGGCATCGGGGCAGCACGCATACCGGCGATGCGCGGAACTACTCACCTCACGTACGGCACTTCCGCATTGCGGTTGCGTTCGCGCTCGCGCTGTTCGAACAGGCGGTTGGCCTTCTCTTCGGTCATCTCGTACTTAGGCGCCACGTGCGGGAGCAGCAGGCGCAGCCACGACTTGCTGACGCGGCGCGCCTCGGCCGGACAGGTTTTCGCGCGCGCCTCGGGCAGGTCGCCTTCGGTGACGATGCCGACGTAACGCGCGGGATTGCTGCCGTAGATCAGGCACTGCAGGTTGAAGTAGCGCTGCTCGCCCAGTGCGTGTTCGTCGGCGTAGGCGTCGAGGTTGTACTGGCCGGTGCTGCGGACCAGGAACCAGTTCGACGCCATGCGCAGGTTGTCGCTGACCTGGCGCGAGGATTCGTTCATGCCGGCGAAGCGCTGCATCAGCGTGGTCGCGAGCTGGTCGACCGCGTCTTCCTCGCGCCCGGTGATCGGCATTTCCAACAGATCGATCAGCGCGTGCCCGGTTTCGTGCAGCAGGATGAAGCGCAGGTTGGCTTCGAGATAGCGTTGCGCATAAGCGTCGCCCTTGTCGGCGACGTCCTGGTCGGTGGCGAGTTGCCGGCCGCGATCGAGCAGCACTTTCATCGTTTCGTAGCACATCACCACTTCGCCGCGTTCGGGCGAATAGAACGCGTTCGGTTCGCGGCACTCGGCCATCACGAACCGGATCGGCTTCGGCAGCATCAGCAGGCCATCGATGGCCTGGATCTCGGGCAGGTGGTGCAGCAGGTCGCCGTCATGGGCGAGCCTGTAGAACGGCTCGAGCCCGGGATCGTGCGGCTTCACGTACTCGTAGGTGAAGTGCGTGCCGTCCGGCTTGCTTTCGGCATTCGCGACCTTCTTCAGCACCACGGGCTTGAGCGCGGCGAGCTCGTCGGCCATCGCCTTCTCCGCATCCGCGCGGCCTTCCGCGCGCGCCGCGGCGAGCGCCTTTTCGTGGCGCTTCACCGACAGCAGCGAATACAGGAAGGCGCCGCTCACCAGGCCCAGCGCCACCGACAGGAAGATGATCAGTCTGAGCTTCATGTGCTCCCCGGCACGGCACGCGCGGGAACGTGCGCGGCGATGCGGGGATCGTAACGGGCGGCAGGTTCGCGCGGAACCGGCGCGACGCCGCGGCTTCGACCAGTGACCGGGTCGAGGACGGCGCAGATGCCGGACCGTCCGGACCCGCGCCGTACTGCGGTCAGCAGCAGCCGCCGGCGGCATCCACGTGCTTGCCGAGGCTCGGGGCCTCCTGGGCAGGCGCATTGCGCCGCGTGCCGAAGCGTCGCTGCCCGGCGGCGCCATTGCCGAGCGTGCCGGCGAATTCATTGGCAGCGGTAGCCGCGCCGTAACGCGGCGCCTCGATCAGCACCGGTGATGCCGGCGCGTCGTTTTCGATGAGATAGAGCAGGCCCTTGAACACGTTCATGGTCGTTTCCTCGATCAGTACTGGCCGGCGCCGGTGAACCACCGGTTGGCGGGCGCGGTGTCGCGTGCGGCGACGGGTTCGTTGTTGTTTGCGGATGTGGAATCGCGCGGCTCGCGTTCGCTGCCGCCGGCGAGTTCGCGGGCCAGGGAGGTATCCGCCACGGCCCCGTCCAGGAACAGCAATCCGGTCCAGATGTTCATTCCCTACTCCCGGCCGTAACGGCCTTGTTTTGAAGAGAACTGCAATCTAGGCTCTTGATGCACGTTGAAAAAGCGACGATTCTGCAAGCCAGCGTTGAAGGAGATTCAACATGAGCCGGCCTCCGTTGCATGCCCTGCAGGGCTTCGTGGCCGCCGCCCGCGCCGGCAACCTGTCGCGCGCGGCCGAGTCGCTGCACCTCACCGTGAGCGCGCTGAGCCACCAGATCCGGGGGCTGGAGGAGCGTCTCGGCCAGCGTCTGTTCGTGCGCGTTGCGCGCGGGGTCGAACTCACCGCCGACGGGCAATGCCTGTTCGATCGCGTGTCGCCGCACTTCGATGCGATCGAGCAGGCGCTGCAGCCGTATCGCGCGCGACGCGACGACGTCCTGACGATCACGCTGATGCCGTCGTTCGCGACGAGCTGGCTGGTGCCGCGGCTACCGCGTTTCCTGGCCGCGCATCCGCAGATCGAAATCAACCTGCAGTCGACGGTGAACAAGGTCGACTTCGAGCGGCAGACCGACATCGATGCGGGCCTGCGCTATGGCCCGGGCGACTGGCGGGGACTGCGCGCAGTGCACCTGCTGGACGACTACGTCGCGCCGACGATGAGCCCGGAACTGCTCGAACGCCTGGGCACGCCGACGCTGGAAACACTCGGCGAATTCCCGCTGCTGGGTGCGCCGGGGGGACGCTGGAGCGACTGGTTCCAGCAGTTCGGCGGGACGCCGCCGAAGCGTTACGTCGCCACCTTCGACGACTCCGAGACACTGCATCGCGCTGCCGTGGAAGGCCTGGGCATCGCGCTCGGCCGACTGACGCTGATGCGGCCGATGGTCGAAGCCGGACGGCTGGTGACCTTGTTCGAGCAACGGCTGAAGGCGGAGTTCGCGCATTACCTGGTGTTCCCCGAGCGCTCCGAGCGTCATCGCGGCCTGCACGCATTCCGCGACTGGCTGCTGGAGGAAGCGCAGGCCTATGCCGCATCGGACGAATGCGTGCGGGCGCGTGCGGCAAGCGCGCCATCGCCTGCCTCACGGAGCGGCCGCAAACGCGCGTCGACATAGGCCGGACTCGCTGCGGACAACCGATGCGATGGTCGCCTTCGCGGCTTTGGCGTTAGGCTGCGCACCCATCCCCGTTCATCCGCATGGAGCTCCGCATGAAACGCCTGATGCTTGCTGCACTGATTACGACCGCGCTGGCCGCGTGCAACACGACGACCACCGATAGCGCGTCGGCTTCCGCGCCGGCAGCCTCTGCTGCTGCTGCGGCGACTGCTACGACTGCGCAGGCCGGCAGTTTCGATGCGGTGCTCGCCGGCGCGTGGCGCGATCCGAAGAACGTCGCGCGCGACCCGTACCGCCATCCGCGCGAGACCCTGACGTTCTTCGGCGTGGCGCCGGACGAAACGCTGATCGAGATCACCCCCGGCGGCGGCTGGTATGCGGAAGTCCTCGCGCCGTACCTGCGCGACAACGGCCACTACGTCGCGGCGGTGTGGGATGACGCGATCCCGAACCAGCCCGGCTACCGCTATCGGCTCAACAACGAGTTGCGCGCGAAGTTCGCGGGCAATGCTTCGGTATATGGCACGCCCGACGTGCGCGTGTTCGATCCGAAGGCGCCGGTGTTCGGGCCCGCGGCGTCCGCCGACTCCGTGCTCACCTTCCGCAATGCGCACAACTGGGTCGCCGACGGCAACGCGGACACTTATTTCAAGGCGTTCTTCGACGTGCTCAAGCCGGGCGGTACCCTCGGCGTGGTCGATCACCGGGCGAAGCCGGGCACCGACCTGGAGACGATGAAGAAGTCCGGCTACCTCACCGAGGAGCTGGTGATCGGCTACGCGACGAAGGCTGGCTTCGTGCTCGAGGAGAAGAGCGAGGTCAATGCCAACCCGAAGGACACCACCGACCATCCCAACGGCGTGTGGACGCTGCCCCCGAGCAACGACCACGAGGCGGCGGACGATGCGAAGTACAAGGCGATTGGCGAGAGCGACCGGATGACGCTGCGTTTTCGCAAGCCTGCCTGAGGTGATTTTCGACGCCACCCCGGCGGCGATGCCGCAGGCCTTCGCCATGACGCGCGGCGCTGGAAGACGAGACCGCGGTCGTAGCATATGGCGTGTGCACGAACCGCGAGACGCGTGCGCATAGCGCGCGCTATGGATGCGTAGTCAGAAGCCGGGCCAGTGCCCGGCTTCTTTTTGCCTGCTCATCACGACTCGCACGCTGCGACGCCAACACAATCCGCGCCATGGCCGACCTGGATTCCCTGCGCCTCGAGGTCGCGCGCGTCACCCGGCGCGGCATCGGCATGACTGCCGCGGCCTGCCTTTACTGGCTCGGCCTTGCGCTGGTCACCGCCTTCGCAGGCCTGCAACCGCCGGTGTTGGCGGCGTTCTTCGTGATCGCGACGGCGATCGTGTATCCGCTGGGTTGGCTGCTCGATCGTGCCTGCGGCGGCGATCTGTTCGCGCGCGGGCACCCCTTGTCGGGACTGGTCGCGATGTTGGCGGCCACCGAGGCACTGGGCTTCCCGATGATGGCGCTGCTGTTCCGCGACGAACCCACGCTGCTGGCTTTCGCACTCGCGGCGATGCTCGGCGCGCATTTCGTTCCGTTCGGCTGGCTGTACCGGTCGCCGGCGTACTACGCACTGGGCATCGGCACGGTGGTGTTGTCGGCCGCAGTGCAATGGTTGCTGCCGAAGCCGGCGCCGCTGCTGATTCCGGTAGCGATGACGCTCTGCTACGCACTGGCCCTCGTTGCCGTCTGGCGTGAAGTGCGCGCGGAAACCCGCGCGTAGCGCGTCAAACCCCAACGGCAGTGCGCAGGCAAGCCCGCTGGATCGTTCCGTACACTCGCGCCATGCTCATTGCCTTCAACAAGCCCTACGGCGTGCTCTGCCAGTTCACCGACAACAGCAGTCCGCCACGCCGCACGCTCGCCGGATTCGGCCTGCCGCCGGACGTCTACGCGGCGGGCCGCCTCGACTTCGACAGCGAAGGCCTGTTGTTGCTCACCGATGACGGCACGCTCGCGCACAAGCTGACCGATCCACGCCACAAGCAGCCCAAAACCTACTGGGTGCAGGTCGAAGGCGAGCCTTCCGACGAGCAGCTCGCGGCACTTCGCACCGGCATCGAACTCAACGACGGCCGCACGCTGCCCGCGCACGCGCGTCGCATGGAAGCGCCGGCGCTGTGGCCACGCGATCCCCCGGTGCGTTTCCGCAAGACGGTAGCGGACGCCTGGCTCGAACTCACGATCCGCGAAGGCCGCAACCGGCAGGTACGACGCATGACTGCAGCGGTGGGCCTGCCCACGTTGCGACTGGTGCGGAAGTCGATCGGTCCGTACCAGCTGGATGGGCTGGGGCCCGGCGCCTGGCATCACGCATAGCTACGCGCTGCGCTCACGCGTGCTTCACGCAGCTGAGTCAGGATTCTGACTTGTTCAGATACATGGCTGGGCCGCCATCGACGCTTGCGTCGTTCTGATACTTTGGCGGACCTACCCCTGAAGGAGTAGCGCGGTTCCCGCTGCCGATGAACTACATCTCACCCAATGGAAGGATCCTGGTGGTCGACGACCAGCCGGTGAACCTGCGCGTGGTCAGCAGCCTGCTGACCCGGCAAGGCTATGAGGTGGTGCTTGCCCACAATGGCGATGAGGCGCTCGCCCGTTATCGCGAAGCGGCACCCGATCTGGTCCTGCTCGACATGATCATGCCGGGAATGGATGGCTTCGATGTGATCAAGGCCCTGCAGTCGATGGCGTCGCCAGTCGCGCCGGTGGTGTTCGTCACCGCGGCGCAGGATCGCGACATGCTGCTGCGCGCGTTCGATGCGGGCGTGGTGGATTACGTCACCAAGCCCTTCCTCCCCGAAGAACTGCTTGCGCGCGTCAACGCGCATGTCGGCCTCAAGCTCGCGCGCGACCGCCTCGAACGCGTGGCGCGCGAACGGGAGGAACTCGTCAACCTGGTCGCGCACGACCTGAAGAATCCGCTCACCAGCGTGCAGTTCGCCAGCGACCTGCTGCTGCGCGACAGCTGCCGTCCGGAGCGCGTGCCGCACTACCTCTCGGTCATCCACGAAAGCGCGCAGGACGCGCTGGGCTACATCCGCGAATACCTGGAAACCAGCAACGGTGCCGGCGTGCGTCGCGCCGATGCGCAGGCGAGCCTCAACGACACGCTCGACTGGCTGCTGCGCCGCTACGGCATGCAGCTGGAAGCGCGCGGGATAGAAGTGGTCACCGTGCGTTCGTCGCATGATGCGCGCGTTGCGATCGACGAACGCGTGCTGCGACAGGTGTCCGAGAACCTCGTGTCCAATGCACTGAAGTACGCGCCCGAGAGCGAACTCACGCTGGCGGTGCGCGCCGGTGCGCCGGGCTACTGGCAGCTGGTTGTCGCCGACCGCGGGCCCGGCATTCCCGAGGACCAGCAGCGCCAGCTGTTCCGTCCGTTCACCCGCCTGCAGGACAACGTCGACAGCCTGTCCCACGGCCTGGGCCTGGCGCTGGCGAAGCAGATCATCGTCAAGGCCGGCGGCCACCTCTGGTACGAATCGCGCGAAGGCGGCGGCGCGCAGTTCGTGATCGAACTGCCTGAAGCAATCAACAGCCCTGCCGAAATGTCGGCCGCCACCCGCTAGAGCGCGCCGCCGTCGCGCGCCATGAGGCGCCGTGATCGGATCAGGTTTCCGCGGACCGCTGCGAACGCGATCCGCTGCGGCTGCCACCGCTGCGCGAACTGCGGCTACGCCGCGAACCATCGCCGCTGGCACGCTTCGCCTCCACGCGGCGCGCGCTGCCTTCAATCGTTTCGCCCTGCTTGCCGTTGCCGTGCTCGGCACGTTTGGCGCGCCGATGTGCCGCATACCAGAGCAGGCCCGCACCGGCGACCGCCGCCGCGATCACCGCCGGATTGCGTCGCACGAATGTTGCCGCCACGCGCGCGCCGCTCTTGACCACGCCCAGCTTCGCCCCGGCATCCAGCAACTGGCCCGCTCGCGGCAGCGCGTGGCGCATGTTGTCGCCGACGGAGCTCGCCAGTTCCAATGCGCGTTCGGAAATCGATTCGATCCTGCCCATGGCTGTCCTCGAACGTTCGGGAAAACTGCTGGCAGTGTCCACCGCAATTCGTTGAGTCGGTGTGAGCAGTTGCCCAAGGCCGGTTGAATGCCGATCATCGCGCCATCGCCTACGAGCCTCGCTGCCCATGATCCGACTCCTGCCCCAAGTGCTCAACGCCGCGGAGCTGCAGACCGTGCGCGAACTGCTGCCGCAGGTGAACTTCGGCGATGGCCGCATCACCAACCAGGCTTCGGCGGTGAAACGCAACCTGCAGGCACCGCAGGAAGATCCGGTGAATGCCCGCATCGCCCAACTCGCGCGCGACGCATTGATACGGCACCCCGACGTGCGCACGTACGCCGTCCCGCGCACGCTCGCCCGGGCCACGGTCGTCCGCTACGAACCCGGCATGACCTACGGGTGGCACGTGGACGAGGCGCTGTTTCCCTCGACGCCGCCGATGCGCAGCGACCTGTCGTGCACGGTCTTCCTCAACTCCCCGCGCGATTACGACGGAGGCGAGCTGGTGATCCAGCTCGGCGCCCAGGAACTCGCGTACAAGCTCGAAGCCGGCGACGCGATCCTCTATCCCTCGACCACGATCCACCAGGTCGCGCCCGTCACGCGCGGCGTGCGCCTGGCCGCGATCACCTGGATGCACAGCTGGATCGCCGACAGCGGCCAGCGCGAACTGCTGGTGCAACTGGACGAAGCCCGCGCGATCGCCGCGCGGGGCGTCGCGCCCGATCCCCGCCTGCAGGTGCTGCTGGAATCGCTGAAGACGAATCTGTTCCGGATGTGGGCGGATACCTGATCTGACCGTATAGACGGAGCCGGTGCACCGGCATGTTTGCGGGCGTCCTCAGCCGAGGTCGGCCGCGAGCTGCGGGTGGCGCTGCAGGAAGGCCTCGTGCCACTGCTCCGCATGGGCGATGTCCGCACCGTGTCGTTGCATCGCCAGCATGAGGTCGTGCGCGCGGTCTTCGCGGCCATAGCCATGAGACTGCGCCTTGGAGTAGCGATCCCACGCGGGCGAACGCATCGCGTCGACAATGCCACCGGGCGCAAGGCCGTAATGCGCGGCGATGCGCTCAAGCGTGGATTCGGGTTCGGCAAGCAGCTGTTCGAAATCGATGCGCAACACGCGCTCGCCGTATGCTCGCGCGAGAGCGGCGAAGCGGAGGCGTTCGGCGACCCAGCCCATCGCGCACTGCTGCGGGACCGACAGCGCGTGCAGAAACAGGTCCTCGTCGCCGCAGCGCGCGCGCAGGTCGCGCAGGCGATCAATGGCACCGGCCGTCGCGTCGCGGCTCGAATCGGGCGATTTCAACAACGTCGCAAGATAGGAGCGCAGCGGCATGTCGAGCAGGATCGCGCGCGTTTCCGGATGACCGCGCAGCAGTGGTTCGGCGAGCACGTTGCAGCTGCTGGTCGCCTTGATGACGACGCGCCCGCCATCGGCAACGGGACGCGACAACGCGGACCACAAGGCATCGAGGCAGTGCTCGGTGTCGCGTGCCGACAATCGCGATTCCGGTTGCGTGCGTTGTGGCCACGCCTCCGCCAGCGTGCGCAGTGGGAGCGGCTCGCGCAACGCCTGCACACGCGGCCACGATTCGAGCAGCCGGCTGAGCAGGGTCGAGCCGCAATGGCCGATATGGAAGATCGCATCGGCGTGCGCTGCTTCGATCGAAAACGACAACAGCTGGTCCAGCGGAATCCATCCGCCATCGGCCTGCGGCGATAAGGCGCGGTCGTCGAGGAATGCGGCTTCGCGACGCTGCGCCGCATCGAAGCGGACCAGCAGCGCGCGACGCCCCACGAGATCAAGCTTGAAAGGCAGGTAGGCGGGATCGTCCAGCGGCGTCATGAGGGCAGTGTACGGGGCACCCTGTCTTCGAAGCGATCCGGAATCACCGGTACATCACGTGCCGCGCGGCTTGGCGCGATGGGTGGCCGTTGCGCTCCACGGGTCATCCGGCCACGGGTGCTTCGGGTATCGCCCCTTCATTTCCTTCTTCACTTCCGGATAGGTGCGGTCCCAGAAGCTGCGCAGGTCGCGGGTGATCTGCAGCGGTTTGCCGCCGGGAGAAAGCAGGTGCAGGGTCAGTGGCACGCGGCCGTCGGCGATGCGCGGGGTGTCGGCGAGGCCGAACAGTTCCTGCAGTTTCACCGCGAGCACCGGCGCTTCCGGCGCGCCTTCGCCATCGCCTGCGGTCGCATCGAAACCGTAGTCGATGCGCCGCTCCATGCCGGAGGGGACGACGATTCGCATTGGCGCCAGCGCATCGATCTTCTGCCGCATCGGCCAGTCGGCGGACGATTTCAGCGCTTCGCCCAGGGCCTGCTCGTCGAGCGCATCCAGCCGCGTCTTGCCGCTCAGGGCCGCCTTGAGCCATGTGTCGAGCGACGCGAGCAGGGCCGCGTCCGACAGATCGGGCAGCGTGTCGGCCAGCTCCGGCAGCCACGCGCGCAGGCAGCGCACGCGGGCGCGCCATTGCTGCAGCGATTCGGTCCACGGCAATGCATCCAGGCCGAGTTGACGCACGGCGTCGACCAGCGCATCGGCGTAGCGCGACGGATCCGGTTTAGCCAGAGGCCGGCTGTCGAGCACGATGCGATCGAAGCGGGTTTCGCGCACGGCCGCGATGCCACGTGTGTTCGCGTCCCACACCACGCGGTCCTCGCGGGCGAAGCGTTGCGGGAAGTCGCGTTGCAACCGTGACTCGTCCAGGGGCGCGGCGCGCAGCACGCGTGCATCGCGCGCTTCATCGCGCAGTTCGCTGATGACGATCCAGGGTTCGCCGTACAGCGTACTGTCGTCGAAAATCTTCGCGCTGCGGCCGTTGGCGAGCTGGTAGCGATGCGGATCGGAGGGATGCTGCTTGGCGATGCGATCCGGATACGCATGCAGCAGCACGTCGCCGATGGCATGCGCCGGCATGTCGGCCGGCGGCGCGCGATCGAGGCGCAGGCGGCGGCGCCATTGCTTCGCCGCCTGGTCGAGCGCGGCGAGCGCGGAACGCGATGCGTCCGCGCCGACACGGCCGTTGCGGAAGGCAGCCAGTGCCTGCCAGCGCGCGGCCAGCGCATCCGAGCGCGAGCGAAGCGGATCGCGTGCTTCGATCAGCGCGGCCAGGTCGCAGGCCAGTGCGCGTTCGTCGTTGTCGGCCGGCGCCAGCAGCATCGCCGCCAGGCGCGGATGCGTGCCGAGCGCAAGCATGCGACGGCCCAGCGTGGTGATCGCGCGTCCTTCGAGCGCGCCGAGGCGTTGCAGCAGTTCGCGCGCGGCGGCGAGCGCACCCGGCGGCGGTGGATCGACGAAATGCAGGTCGGCATCGCCCCAGGCGGCGAGTTCGAGTGCGAGGCCGGCCAGTTCCACCTGTGCGATCTCGGGCCGGCGTTGCGCCTCCAGGCGCTGCGATTCGGGCCACAGCCGGTACGCGAAGCCGTCGGCGACACGGCCCGCGCGACCGGCGCGCTGGTCGGCCGATGCCTGCGCGATGTTCACGATGTCGAGGCGCGCGAAACCGCTGTTCGGGTCGTAGCGCGGTTCGCGCGCAAGACCGCTGTCGATCACCACGCGCACGCCGGGCAGGGTCACGCTCGATTCGGCGACATTGGTGGCAAGCACGACGCGGCGATGCCCGGCGGGATCGGGTTGCAGCACGCGCGACTGCTGCTCCACCGGCAGCTCGCCGTGCAGCTGCAGCACGTCGGTTTCGCGCGCGACGTCGCTGGATGCGAGCGCGGCATCCGTGCGCGCGATTTCACGCTGGCCCGGCAGGAACACCAGTACGTCGCCCGGATGCTGCACGAGCGCGTGTTCCACCGCACGCTTCACCTGGTGCTCGACCGCTTCCTCGCGCCGCGCCGGAAAGTGCGAAACCGCCACCGGATGGCTGCGACCCGCGCTGCTGAGTCGCGGCGCGTCAAGGAACGCGGCGAGGCGCTCGCCATCGAGTGTCGCCGACATCACCACGATGCGCAGGTCGTCGCGCAGCGACGCCTGCACGTCCAGCGCCAGCGCGAGACCGAGATCGGCGGCAAGGTGGCGTTCGTGGAATTCGTCGAACAGCAGCGCGCCGACGCCTTCCAGCGTCGGGTCGTCCTGGATCATCCGGGTGAGGATGCCCTCGGTCACCACTTCGATCCGCGTCGTCGCCGACACCTTGTTCTCGAAACGGATGCGGTAACCGACAGTGCCGCCGGCATCTTCACCGCGCTGCTTCGCCATGAACTGCGCCGCGGCGCGCGCGGCGACGCGGCGCGGTTCCAGCATCACGATCCTGCGTCCGTCCAGCCACGCTGCGTCGAGCAACGCCGGTGGTACCTGCGTGGTCTTGCCTGCGCCGGGCGGCGCTTCGAGTACCAGTCGCGGATGCGCGGCGAGTGATTCGCGAATGCGCGGCAACAGGTCGGAGATGGGGAAATACATGCGGGCATTGTAGGAGCGCCCCGCAGGGCGCGAGCCGTACCCGGCGAAAGTCGCGCCCCAGCGGTGCGCTCCTACAATAGGCCGATGAACCTGATCGACATCGGCGCCAACCTCACCCACGACTCCTTCGAGCCCGACCGTGACGCGGTGCTACAGCGCGCACGCGAGGCCGGCGTGGTGCAGATGGTGGTCACCGGCGCCTCGCGCGAACACTCGCCACTGGCGCTGAAGCTGGCGAAGCAGCATCCGGGCGAGCTGTTCGCCACCGCCGGCGTGCACCCACACCACGCCAGCGAATACACCGCCGAATGCGATGCCGAGATGCGCGCGTTGCACGCGCACGCCGAAGTGGTGGCGGTGGGCGAATGCGGACTCGATTACTTCCGCGACTTCTCGCCGCGGCCGGCGCAACGGCGCGCCTTCGAGCAGCAGTTGCAGATCGCCGTGGACACACGCAAGCCGCTGTTCCTGCACCAGCGCGATGCGCACGCCGACTTCATGGCGATGATGCGCAACTTCGACGGTCGCCTCGGCCCCGCGGTCGTGCACTGCTTCACCGGCACGCGCGAGGAGCTGTTCGACTACCTCGACGAGGACTGGCACATCGGCATCACCGGCTGGCTCTGCGACGAGCGCCGCGGCCAGCACCTGCGCGAGCTGGTGACGCACATTCCCGCGAACCGGCTGATGATTGAAACCGACGCGCCGTACCTGTTGCCGCGCACGGTGAAGCCGGCGCCATCGCATCGTCGCAACGAGCCCTTCTACCTCGCGCACATCGTCGAGGAACTGGCGCGTGATCGCGGCGAAGCGGTGGAAGTGAGCGCGGCGAACAGCACGTCGACCGCGCGCGAATTTTTCCGCCTGCCGCTGCCTTCCGCGCGGGGAGCGTCTGGATAACGCTGCTTTGCTCGCCACCCGCGACAGCGGAAGCACGGGTGAAGCGCCGCGGCATCCATGGATCTGTTTCCAAGAACCAAAGTCCGTGGATCCCGTCTTCGCAGGGATCACGGCGGCCGTCCGCATCGCTGGCGCGATTGGAAAAAGCAAACGGCCCGCACGTGCGGGCCGTTTGTCGCGAAATGCAACGAAGTCGCGTCAGCTCACCACGCCACCGCCGTCCTTCCTGCGCGAGAACAGCCCGAGAATCTTCTTGAAGAACGCTCCGCCCAGCAGCACCAGCGGGATCAGCAGCTTCTTCAACCCCAGCAGCAATGCGCCGAGCTTGGCGAACAGTCCCGCCTTCGCCGCGATGCCGCCACCGATCAGCGCGGCCAGGCCGTAGGCCGCGACCTTGTCGGTGCCCTTGTCGTAGTCCGCGTAACGCGAGCCGGCGTCGAATTCGACCATCGGCAGCAGCTGCTGCATGCCGGTCTTCACTTCGGGCAGCTCGTTCATGCGCGCGACTGCATTGAGACTGAGATAGCCGCGGCGCCCGAGCACGCGGATGTCGTAGTTCACGGTGCTGTGTTCGGAGCCTTCGCCCTTGAGCTCCTTCGCCCAGTACAGCTTCTTGCTGGCGGCGTCGTAGTGCGGCGGCTCCGCCCAGCCGACCAGGTGCAGCGCCGGATAGCCGGCCTCCTTGCGCGCCTCGTTGTCTTCCTTGTCGGCGTCCTGCATCTCCTTGAGCATGTCGTCGTAATCGATCTTCGCGGCGTCCTCATCGGACACGTAGCCTTCGTCCGAGTACGTGACGACCACCGCCCAGCCGCTGTCGTCGAGCACGCCACGGCCCTTGGGCACAATCATCCCCAGCACGCTGTCGTCGGGGGGATTGCCCCACAGGTCCTCGAGCACCTTGCGCGCATCGGCGGCGCCGAGATAACGGAAGTTCTCGTTGAGGTTGAAGCGTGCCTTCGCCTCGTCGACGCCGACCGCGCCATCGCGCCACTGGAAGCCCGCGACGACCGCCCGCGCGGCTTTCTCCTGTGCCTGTTCGTCCTGTTCCGGCGCGCCTTGTGCGTGCGCGCCCATCGCCACGGCCAGCAGGCCGAGCAGCATCCATTTCAGCTTCATTGATTCCCCGGAGTTGGGCGTCCCCACGCCCTCGCCGCCAGTCTCGCAACCGGCGGTAGCGTCCGCAAGAAGTTCGCTCCGGGAATGCAGCGCAGGCAGTGCTGCGCGCGTCAGCCTTCGCGTGTGGTGCTGCAGGCCGGTGCGGCGACCGCGACATCGCCGGGCACCGCCTTGAACACCACCAGTGCATGCGTGTAGCCGTTGTCGCAGGTTGCGCGCCCGGACGCGCGTATCTGCCGCCGCAGCGATTCGGCGTCCTCCTTCGAGGCCGTGCGTGCATGCAGCGCGACCTGTCCGCGCGTGGGCCACGCGGCGTTGTCGCAATTGACCTTGACCACGTGGCGCACGCCCGGTTGCGCGGTGACTTCCTCGAGGGTCTTTGCCGCGTTGTCTCGGGAGGTGGCGGCCTGCAGTGGCGCGAAGACGGATAACGACAGGACCAGGCCTGCCGCGGCGATCGATTTCTTGCTCATGTTGTCGCTCCTGTGCGGGGGATGGCTGCCCGCGAGCACGGGCAACCGGCAGGAGCATTGTCGCGAGCGGCTGGGCCGCGCTCTCGTGTAGTTCGGCACTATGCCGAACGGCACGCCGTACTCAGCTGCGCAGTCCAACCCCACGCTTGAGCAGCCACAACGCCAGCGCACTCAGGCCAACGATGAAGGCCAGCATCAGCGAGTACGCGGTCCACATCGACACGTCGCTGGTACCGAGCAGGCCGTAGCGGAACGCGTTGACCATGTAGAAGACCGGATTGAAATGCGTCGCGGCCTCGGCCCATGCGGGCAGCAGTTTCACCGAATAGAACACGCCACCCAGATAGGTCAGCGGAGTGAGGATGAAAGTGGGAACGATCGCGATGTCGTCGAACTTCTTCGCGTACACCGCGTTGACGAAGCCGGCGAGCGAGAAGATCGTCGCGCCCAGCAGCACCGTCGTCAGGGTCACCAGCGGATGCGGCATGTTGACGCGCGAGAACAGCATCGCGATGGCGAGCACGATCGTGCCGACCATCAGCCCGCGCACCACCGCGCCGGTGACGTAGCCGGCGAGGATCACCCAGTTCGGCATCGGGCTGACCAGCAGCTCTTCGACATGGCGGCCGAACTTCGCGCCGAAGAAGCTCGATGAGATGTTGCCGTAGCTGTTCTGGATCACGCTCATCATCACCAGTCCGGGGACGATGAAATCCATGTAGCGGATGCCGTCCATCGCGCCGACCTGGCGGCCGATCAGTCCGCCGAAGATCATGAAGTACAGCGTCATCGTGATCGCCGGCGGCACCAGGGTCTGGCCCCAGATGCGCAGGATGCGCGTCAGTTCGCGGCGCACGATCGTGCCGTAGGCGGTGAGGTTGCGCTGGGCGGCGGTGATTTCGCCGCTCGGGTTCACGGCGCTCATGCGGACTGCTCCGGCTGCACCTGCACGCCGTTGACCGGCGGGCTCTTGTCCAGGTTCTCGCTGGTCAGGCGCACGAACAGTTCCTCCAGGCGATTGCTCTTGGTGCGCATCGAACGCACGCGGATGCCGGCATCGTTCAGCGCGGCGAAGACGCGGTTGAGGTCCATCGCGCGCGGCATCTCGACATCAAGGGTGTGGTCGTCGGTCGCGACCATCGTGGTGCCGGCGATCGCGGGCAGCGACGGCGGCAGCTGGCCATCGATGTCGAACAAAAAGCCTTCGACGTCGAGTTTGGCCAGCAGCGCCTTCATCGGTCCCTGTTCGACGATGCGGCCCTTGTCGATGATCGCGAGGTTGCGGCACAGGCTCTCGGCTTCCTCGAGGTAGTGCGTGGTGAGGATGATCGTGGTGCCGGCGGTGTTGATGTCCTTCAGCGTCTTCCACATGCCACGGCGGATCTCGATGTCGACGCCCGCGGTCGGCTCGTCGAGGATCAGCAGGCGCGGCCGCGTCATCATCGCGCGCGCGATCATCAGTCGCCGCTTCATGCCGCCCGAGAGCGTGCGGCTCATCATTTGCGCCTTCTCCCACAACTGCGCGCGCTTGAGCTCTTCCTCTGCGCGCTGCAGCGCCTGCTCGCGCGGCACGCCGAAGAACCCGGCGTAGTTCACCAGGATGTCGAGCGGCTTCTCGAACATGTTGAAGTTGAGTTCCTGCGGCACCAGGCCGATCAGCCGCATCGCGGCGTCGCGGTTGCCCTGCAGGTCGGTGCCGAAGATCGACACCGAGCCCGAGGTGAGGTTCACCAGCGAGCTGACGATGCCGATCAGCGTCGACTTGCCCGCGCCATTGGGCCCGAGCAGGGCGAAGAAATCGCCTTCGCGCACGTCGAGGGAAACGCCCTTGAGCGCTTCCACCTTGTTGTCGTAGGTCTTGCGCAGGTCGCGGACGGACAGCGCGGGTGCGGTGCTAACCGCGAGGGTTTCATTCATGGGCATTCGGGTGAAAGCACGCCTGTTTCGTGCCTTGTGCCGCGCGTGGCGCGGCGTCGGCTTGAAGGGGGCGAACGCCTCGGGCGTTCGCTGCCGGTAGTATAGGCGGCCCGGCGGCGAGCCCTTGGCCACGCTGTGTTCCATCCAACCGGCATTTGCCATTCCGCAGAGTCAGTACGTGGCCATCCAGCATTTCCCGCTCAAGCTCGTTTCCCGTCGCATGCTGGCGCCCACGGTCGGCCACTACACCTTCGTGCGTGATGACGGGCAGCCGCTGGATTTCATCCCCGGGCAATTCATCCAGGTGCACTTCCACTACGCCGACGGCACGCCCACCAAGCGCTCGTATTCGCTGGCGACGATCCACGACCACGCGCTGGGTCCGGGCGAAGGCGTGGAGATCGCGGTGAGCTACGTGGCCGGTGGCGCAGCGACGGCGCTGTTCGAAGGCCTGGACGAAGGCGGCGCGATCGACGCGAGCGGTCCTTTCGGCCGCTTCTGCCTGATGCCGTCCGACAGCAACAAGCGCTACCTGCTGATCGGTACCGGCACCGGTGTCACGCCGTACCGCGCGATGCTGCCGCAGCTGGAAACGCAGATCCGCCAGCGCGGGGTGAAGGTGGTGCTGCTGTTCGGCGCGCGCAATCCCGGCGAGCTGCTGTATGGCGACGAGTTCCGCGCCTTCGCCGAGAAGCATCCGGACAACTTCCGGTTCGTGCCGTGCCTTTCGCGCGAACTGCCTGCGCCGGATTCGCCGCAGGCGCACGCGGACGTGCGCCACGGCTACGTGCAGCAGTTCCTGGCCGAATTCGCCCCGGATGCGGCGCACGACATCGCGTACCTGTGCGGCAATCCGAACATGGTCGATGCCTGCTTCGAGTCGCTGAAGGGCTACGGCCTGCCAGTACCGCAGATCCGCCGCGAGAAATACGTCAGCAGCAAGTAGCCCGCGGGCGCCGAGGGCGTTGCGCCTGCCCGGTGATGCATGACGATGACGAAGTCTTGTGTAAAGGGTGCTTGACACCCCGGTTTTTGGCCCCTATCTTCCTGTCAAGCGAACTTGACAGGAAATTCCCGTGCTGACGCAGTACTGGCAAAGCCTCAGCCCCGCGCTTCGACGCTATTACCGGATCAGCATGTTGCCGTGCGTGGTGTTCGCGGCCACGGCGGTGGCGCACGAATGGATCAGTCGCGAGGCGGGCGCGCCCGTGGCGCTGCGTGGCGCATTCGCGGTCCTGCCGGCGCTGGTCATGGCGTGGATGTTCGCGTTGTACCTGCGCTTCCTGCGGGACTGCGACGAACTTGAGCGGCGCATAGAACTGGGCGCGCTGGCCTGGTCGGCCGGCATCACCATGCTAGGGCTCCTGGCCGGCCTCTTCCTGCTGGACGCCGGCCTGCTTGAACTGCCCGCCAAGCAGGCACTCGCCGGGCTCGGAGTCCTGCTGTTCGGCGGCTACGCGCTGGTGCGCGCGGTGCTGCACCGGCGTTACGCGTGAACAATCGCCTGCGCGAACTGCGGGAGGAACGCGGCTGGTCGCAGGGCCAGCTCGCCGAACAGCTGGACGTCTCGCGACAGACGATCAACGCGCTGGAAACCAGCAAGTACGACCCGAGCCTGCCGCTCGCGTTCCGCATCGCGCATCTGTTCGGCGAACCGATCGAATCCATCTTCCTGCCGGATGCTGACTGACCGGCGCCATCCGCTTCATCACCCCACATCGCACACGAAGGAATCCGCACGATGTCACCCAGCAGCAAGCTTCGAATAGGTATCGCCGTACTCGCCGTGCTGGCGCTCCTCGGCTATCGCCAGTGGCACGCGCCGGAGAACGTCGAAGTCGCGACGCATCCGGCCAAGGCGAGTGGCGAATCCGGCCAACGCATCTTCGGCCGCATCGCCTTCGCTCCCTGCGTGCTCACCAGCGAACAGGGTTTGCCCGCGGTCGGGGCGCAGTGCACGCGTTTTTCCGTGCCCGAAGACCACGCCCATCCGCAAGGACGCAAGATCGCGTTGAACATCGCGTGGCTGCCCGCCGACAACAAGAGCGGTGGCACGGCGGATCCGATCTTCTTCCTCGCCGGCGGTCCCGGCCAGGCAGCCACGGACTATGCCGCCGTCATCGATGCAGCCCTGGACGAGGCGCGCAAGCAGCGTGACATCGTGCTGGTCGACCAGCGCGGCACAGGCAAGTCGAATCCGCTCGATTGCCGCGACGCCAAGGGACAACCGCTGAAACTCGATGAAACCGCCGAGTTCGAACAAGCCGCGTTTTCGGCGTATGTCGGCCAGTGCCTGAAGTCGCTCGAAGGCCGCGCCGATCCGCGTTTCTACACCACGGGCGATGCGATCGCCGACCTCGATGCCGTGCGCGCGGCATTGGGTGCGACGAAGATCAACGTGATCGGCGGTTCCTACGGCACGCGCGTGGCGCAGCAATATGCCATGCACTATCCGCAGCACACGCGCAGCGTGGTGCTCGATGGTGTCGCGCCAAACCGGCTGGTGGTCGGCGGCGAATTCGCCCCGCGCCTCGACGAGGCGTTGCGCAAGCAGGACGCGCAGTGCGCGGCATTGCCTGCGTGCAAGGCACGCTTCGCGACGACGGGTGATCTCATCACCCGCCTCAAGACGTTGAAGGCGCGCCTCGCGGTTGCCCCCGTCCGCGTGAGTTACCGCGATCCCGGCACCAATGCGCCACGGCAGGACACGCTGACGGCCGACACGCTGACGGGCCTGGTGCATGGCGTGTCGTACGCGCCGCAACTGGCGTCGCTGCTGCCGCTGGTGGTGAGCGAGGCCGAGCAGGGTCGTTATGAATCGCTGATGGCGATCGCGAAGTTCTGGGGCAGCCAGACGGGCGACCAGCTGAACCGTGGCATGCAGTGGTCCGTCGTCTGTGCCGAAGACGCGCCGCGTTACCAGCCCAATCCCGCCGACGCCGGCACCGTGCTCGGGCCGGACCTGGCGCGCATGTTCTTCGCCGCGTGTTCGCAATGGCCGCGCGGCAAGGCCGCCGTGGATTTCACCGCGCCGTTCAAGGGCGACCTGCCGACGCTGGTGATCTCCGGCGAGCTCGATCCGGTCACGCCGCCCGTGTATGGCGACGAAGTGGTCCGGAACCTGCGCAACGCACGCCATCTCGTGTTGCGCGGTCAGGGCCACGGCGGCATGGGCCTGGGCTGCATGCCGAAACTGCTTGGCCGCTTCTTCGAGACCACCGATGCGAAGGCGCTCGATGCGAAATGCCTCGACAGCCTCAGCTACGTGCCGCCGTTCACTTCATTCAATGGCTGGGAGCCATAAGCGCCGCGCGCTTACACAGGGAATGCTCAGATGATCACTGCAAATGAGTTGCACAAGAGTTTCAGGACGCGTGCCGGCATCGTCAATGCCGTCGATGGCGTCAGCTTCGCCGCGCGCGATGGCGAAATCACCGGGCTGCTCGGCCCGAACGGCGCCGGCAAGACCACGACGCTGCGCATGCTGTACACGCTGATGAAGCCCGAACGCGGCACCATCACCATCGATGGGCTCGATGCGGCGCGCGAACCCGAAGCGGTGCGTCGCGCACTCGGGGTGCTGCCCGATGCGCGCGGCGTCTACAAGCGCCTGACCGCGCGCGAGAACATCGCCTACTTCGGCGAACTGCATGGCATGTCGAAGGCCGACATCGCGCGCCGCACGCAACTGCTGTCGGCGGCGCTCGACATGGACGACATCCTCGACCGCCAGACCGAGGGCTTCTCGCAGGGCCAGCGCACCAAGACCGCGATTGCGCGCGCGCTCGTGCACGATCCGAAGAACGTGATCCTCGACGAGCCCACCAACGGACTCGACGTGATGACCACGCGCGCGATGCGCGGCTTCCTGCAACAGCTCAGGAGCGAAGGACGCTGCGTGATCTTCTCCAGCCACATCATGCAGGAGGTCGCCGCGCTGTGTGACCGCATCGTGATCATCGCCAAGGGCCGCGTGGTCGCATCGGGCACCGCCGACGAACTGCGGGCGCAGACCGGCGAATCGAACCTCGAAGACGCCTTCGTCAAGGCCATCGGCTCCGAGGAGGGCCTGCACGCATGAGCACCTTCGCTTCCCGGTCCGGTTTCATGCCGACATTGTTCGCGGTGATGCGCAAGGAACTGCGCGACATCTCACGCGATCGCCGCACGCTGTTGCTCGCGCTGCTGCTCGGCCCGTTGTTGTATCCGGTGCTGATGCTCGGCATCGGCAAGCTCGGCGAGAACCGCGCGAAGACCGAACTCGAAAAGGTGCTCGAAGTGCCGGTGATCGGCGCCGAGCGCGCGCCGAACCTCGTCGCCTTCCTCGCCACGCGCGGGATCAAGGCGGTGCCGCCCCCGAAGGATCTGGAAGCGGCGATCGCGCGCCAGGACGTCGACGTCGCGCTGAGCATCGATACCGATTTCGACAGGCACTGGCGCGAAGGCAATGCGGCGAAGATCGAGATCGTCGCCGACAGCACGCGCCGCGCGGCGGACATTCCGATGGCGCGCTTGCGTTCGGCGCTGGAGGGCTATCGCGACCAGGTCGGTGTCTTGCGCCTGCTCGCACGCGGCATCGATCCGGGCATCACCAAGCCGCTGGCGATTGGCAATCGCGACCTCGCTTCGGCCGAAGCCAAGCGCGGTGCGTTCGCGGCGGCACTGTTGCCGTATTTGCTGATCCTGACCTCGTTCCTCGGTGGCGCCTACCTGATCATGGACGCGACCGCCGGCGAACGTGAGCGCCAGTCGCTCGAGCCGTTGCTCGCCACGCCTTCGGCGCGCAGCTCGATCGTCAGTGGCAAGATCGCCGCGGCCTGCACGATGGGCATCGCCTCGCTGCTGCTGACGCTGCTTGCGTTCAAGCTCAGTGCGCAGTTCGCAGGTGGGTCCGGGCAAGCCATCGACGTCGGCTTCATGGCGATGGGCAAGATGCTGCTGGTACTGCTGCCGATGCTGTTCATCGGCACGTCGCTGCTGACCTTCCTGTCAGCCACCGCAAAGAGCATGAAGGAAGCGCAGAGCCACATGATGTGGCTGATGCTGCTACCGATGGTGCCCTCGATCATGTTGATGGTGAATCCGCTCAAGGAGCAGCTGTGGCAGTACGCGGTGCCGTTCCTCGCGCAGAACCAGCTGCTGCTCAAGGTGATCCGCGCCGAAGCGATTCCGATGCAGGTGTGGGGCGTGTACCTCGCCGCGGGCTTTGGCTTGGCGGCGGTATTGTGGTTCGCGGCGGTGCAGCGCTATCACCAGGAGCGGTTGGCGATTTCGGGGTGAGGTGGTGCAAAGCTGCAACTGGAATGAAAAAGCCCCGCACTTGCGGGGCTTTTTTGTTTGCTTGATCAGCGCCATTCGTTTGGCCAAGCGCTGCTCCGTTTGATGAGAACGCCGCCATCCATGGCGCAACTTCAATGGCTTCGGAAACTCCTGCCCGGCCATCCATGGCCGGGCGTTCGCGCCCGCAGTCGCCGCCGATAGGGCGACGACTGGCGCGGGCGCTCACCCCTGCGGGTTGAAGCTGATTTCGCGGCGCGTCGTGATCGGTGCGGACACCGGCTGGAAGCGCCACTTGCGCACGGCATTCACCGCTTCGCGATCGAAGACACGGGCCGGGGTGGCCTTCACGACGCGAGCGGCGGTCACCGTGCCGTCGGTGCCGACGGTGTATTCGACCAGGACCGAACCGGAGGTACCGGCGCGCAGGGCTTCGGCCGGGAACTTCGGTGCCGGCATCGAGATCGGACGCAAGTCAGACGCGCTCGGCGCGGCAGCGGCGGTCGCGGTGTTGCGCTGTTCGGCGGCGCGGCGATCGGCGGCGGCGCGTTCGGACGCCTGGCGGTCGGCAGCGGCCTTGTCCGCGGCCGCCTTGTCCGCGGCCGCCTTGTCCGCAGCGGCCTTGTCCACGTTGGCCTGCTGTGCGGCGAGCTTCTTCGCGGCGTCTTCCTGTTGCTTCTTCTGGTCGGCCAGGCGCTTGGCCTCGACCTCCTTCTGGCGCTGGGCCTCTTCCTCGGCGGTCAGCGCCTGGGCGCGCTGCGCGGCAGTGGCTTCCTGCGCGGCGATGCTGGCCTTGAGGCGGGCGAGCGCCGGATGCTGGCCGTCGGCCTTTTCAAGCAGGGCGGACAGGCGCTTGGCTTCGCTGAAGTCGTCGCGATTGACGCTCTGCTCGATGGCGATGACCGTCATTGGCAACAGGTCGGTCAGCGCGCTGGCCACGGCCGCATCGGCAGGCGACTTGTCGCGCAAGGCGAGGTAGTACTCGACCGCGTTGTCGCCGGCGGGTGCGTACAGGCGGTTTTCCGCGTACGCCTTGCTTGCGGCGTCGCGCAGCTGGTCGGCGGTCATGGCCGCCACCTGCGAGGACACCGCGGTAGCCGGCGTCGGCGCCGGTGCCGTGGTGGCCGTGGCGGGTGCGGCGGCCTGCTCGGCGGGCTGGTCCTTGCCGCAGGCGGCAAGCACGAGACCGGCGGTGAGCACGGCAATGAATTGAAGTGTGGCGGGCCGGCGCACGGACCGGGCCTGGAAGCTGTTGGAAATCATGGTTTTAGGGTCCCCTGGAGCGCGGCGATCGAGTGCGCGCCATGCAAGTGACGCCCGCGCCGCGGCCTTTGTCAAGCGTGAAGTGGGTTCAGCTTTGCAACGGCCGTGAACGCGCCGGAGTTTTGCGACGCAGTGTCACTTTCCGATGCAGAAGCTCGAAAAGATGTGACCCAGAAGGTCATCCGCGCGCACGTGGCCGGTGATCTCGCCGAGCGCGTCGTGGGCATGGCGGAGCGATTCGGCGGCGAGGTCGAGCGCGTCGTGGTCGAGCTGCTCGCGCGCGATCGCCAGTTCGGCCTGCGCCTGACGCAGGGCATCGACGTGGCGGGCGCGTGCGGTGAACGCGCCCTCGCCGGCTTCGCCTTCACCTTGCGCGAGGACGCGCAGGCGGGCGTGCAGTGCTTCGAGGCCCGTGCCGGTTCGCGCGGAAACGCGAAGATGCTCGCCGGTATCGAGCGGTGCCGCGGCGGGCAGCAGGTCGGACTTGTTGTGGATCCATAGTTGTCGCGGCACACCGGCGATCGCGTCGGTCACCGCCTCGCGTCCGGCTTCGACATCGCGTGCGTCGAGGACAACGATGGCGAGATCGGCGCGCGCGAGTTCATCGTGTGCGCGGCGCATGCCTTCGCGTTCGATCACATCGCCGCCTTCGCGCAGGCCGGCGGTGTCGACCAGCGTGAGTTCGACGCCATCGATGCGCACGACTTCGTGCAGCAGGTCGCGGGTGGTGCCGGCGATGTCGGTGACGATGGCGCGGTCGCTGCCTGCCAGCGCGTTGAGCAGCGAACTCTTGCCGGCATTGGGTGGCCCGACGATCACCGCGTGCAGTCCATCACGCAGGCGGCGGCCACGTTCGGCGGCGCGCAGCAGTTCGTCCAGCGATTGCACGGCGGCGGCGAAACGCGCACGCAGTTGTGCGCCGCCGAGTGTGTCGATCGGTTCGTCGGCGAAGTCGATCGCGGCTTCGACGTGTACACGGATCGCAAGCACGTCCGCGGCGAGTGCTTCGACGCGACGCGAGAATTCGCCTTCGAGCGCGCGGCGCGCAGCGCGTGCGGCATTCGCATCGGCGGCGGCAATCAGGTCGGCGACGGCTTCGGCCTGGGCCAGATCGAGCTTTCCGTTGAGGAAGGCGCGTTCGCTAAATTCACCCGGCCGTGCGCGCCGCGCGCCGAGTTCGACGCAGCGCTGCACCAGTTGTTCGAGCACGACCGGGCTGCCGTGCGACTGCAGCTCGACGATATCTTCGCCGGTGTAGCTCGCCGGTGACTTGAAGTAGAGCGCGATGCCGTCGTCTAGCGTCTCGCCTTCCGCCGTGGCGAAGCGCGCGTAGTGCGCGTGGCGTGGCGTCAGCGGGATGCCGGTGACGACTTCGGCGATCGCGCGCGCGCGCGCACCGGACAGGCGCACGATGCCGACGCCGCCGGCACCCGGCGCGGTGGCGATCGCGGCGATGGTTTCGCGTTGCGGAGACATGGCGGTCATGGTGGCAGAAGCAAACGTGGCGTGCGCCGTGCACACGATGGGCCGTGACCGGAGATCGGTCGTGCGCGCGGTGCAGGCCAGGGGAATTCCTTCATCCCCAAAACGCCGAAGCCCGCCTTCGCGGCGGGCTTCGTGGGAGCTCCGGATCAGGCGGTCGCCCTCGCCGGCTCCTCCGCATAGCGCTTGGTCATCCACCACTGCTGCAGCAGGCCGAGGCTGCCGTTGGTGATCCAGTACAGCACCAGGCCGGCCGGCATGAAGGCGAACAGCACGCCGAACACCAGCGGCATGAACTGCATCATCTTCTGCTGCATCGGGTCCATGCCCGGAGCCTGCGGCGCGAGCTTCTGCGTCAGCCACATCACGCCGAGGTTGATCGCCGGCAGGATGAAATACGGATCGCGCGCGGTGAGGTCGGCGATCCACGCGATCCACGGCGCGTGGCGCAGCTCGACCGATTCGGAAAGCATCCAGTACAGGCACAGGAACACCGGCATCTGCAGCAGGATCGGGAAACAGCCGCCGACCGGATTGATCTTTTCCTTCTTGTACAGCTCCATCATCGCCATCTGCAGCTTCTGCTTGTCGTCGCCGTAGCGCTCCTGCAGTTGCTTGATGCGCGGCTGGAACCTGCGCATCTTTGCCATCGAGCGGTACTGCGCCGCCGACAGCGGATACATCAGCGCCTTGATGATCACCACGAGGCCGACGATCGCCCAACCCCAGTTGCCGAGCAGGTTGTGGAGCTTCTCGAGCACCCAGAACAGCCAGCCCGCGAGCGTTGCCGCCCAGCCGTAGGACGAGAAGTCCACGGCACGGTCGAGACCCGGAACGTTCTGCGCTTCGATCTGCTTCACCAGCTTCGGCCCGACCCAAAGGCGCGCCGAAGTTTCCGCCTGTGCACCCGGCGCGACGTTGACGCCGGGGCCGACTTCGCGGATCAGGTACTGCGGCGTGCCGTTCGCCGATGGCGTGGCGAGCGAGAACGTGCTGGTGTCGTTCGCGCCCGGAATCCAGGCGGCGAAGAAGTGGTGCTGCAACATCCCGATCCAGCCGCCGTTGACCTGCTTGTTGAGATCGCAGTCGTCGGCGAATTTGTCGTACTTGCACTTTTCGTACTTGTCGGTCGGACTGAACCACGCGGCGCCCTGGAAGCTGTAGCTCTCCGCGCTCATCGGGCCCTTGCGCGACAACGCGCGCGGCACGCGGATCAGCTGCCGGTAGACATACCCCTGCCATGGCGCGTTGCCGGCATTGGCCACCTGGTCGCGCACCTGCACGACATAGCTGCCGCGCTGGAAGACGTAGTTGCGGTGGATGGTCATCCCATTCGCGCCGCTCCAAACGAAAGGAACGACGATCTCGCGGGCGTCGCCGCCAAGCTTGAAGTCGCGACCGCCATCGGCCGGCACGAACGCGCCCTGATGGCTCGGCGCGGTGCCGCTGTTGCTGACCCAGCCACTCTGCGCGACGAAAAAGTGCGCCGCGTCGTCGGCAAACAGCCGCACCGGCGGGCTGTTCGCATCGGCCTCGCTCGGGTACTTGAGAAGGTCGGCCTGGCGCAGTTCGCCGCCGTCGAGCACGACGCGCAGTACGTCGGTGGTGACGGTGACCGCGGCCGCCTGTGCCGGCGCCGCACTGGTCGTTGGCGTCGTGGCCGTGGCGGGTGCACTGGGCACTGCGCCGGTGGGTACTCCTGTCGGCACGCCCGGCACCGCGCCTGCTGTCGGCGCAACCGCATTGCTGCTTTCGGCAACTGCAGCAGGCGCCGCCGGCGCGGCCTTCTCCTTGCCCCACTCCATCCATAGCAGGGTCGCCACCATCAGCCAGGCGAAAATCAGGAAAAGGCGGGTCTGGTTCATGTGGGCAGGCAGGCTCGGCCGACGTGGATGGTCGGCACAGTCAGAGGGAGGTGGGGCCGGGCTCGGTCGACGCAAGCCCATCGGGAAAAGCGGCGGATTCCGGCGCGGCGGGCATTGTGCCGGGCAAGGATGTCAGCGGCAACGCGGCCACCGGCAATGCATCGAGCCGGCGCAGTACGTCGAGGAAGTGGCGCTCGAGTTGTTCGCGGGTTGCATCGCGCGCGGAAGGCCGCGCGACCACCACGTAATCGCCGGTCGCGAGTTGCAGCCGGTGGTGACGGAACACTTCGCGCAGTGCGCGCTTGATGCGGTTGCGCCCGACGGCGTTGGGGTCGACCTTGCGCGAAACGGCAAGGCCCAAGCGCGCCGGTACGTCGCTCGCGTGCCAATGCACGGCCAGCCGCGGCGTCGCCTGGCGGCGGCCGTGTTCGAAGATGCGATCGAAATCCGCGCGCGCGCGTACCCGCGCAGTGCGCGGGAAGCGGGAGTTCACAGTGCTCATGCGGCCGCCGCTGCGGAGAGGGCGGCCAAGGGCAAGCCGGAGAAGACTAGTCCGGCGGTTGCCGGGGGCAGCCGTCTGCGCTTAGGCGCAAAGACGCTTGCGGCCCTTGGCGCGACGACGGGCAAGAATCTTGCGGCCATCGGCGGTCGCCATGCGGGCACGGAAGCCGTGGTCGCGCTTGCGCTTGAGGTTGCTGGGCTGGTAAGTGCGCTTGGTGGCCATGGTCGGCTCGGCGTAAACGGCGGAAAAGACCGCGGATTCTAGCGGGGGCGTCGGCCCGAAGCAAGGCGCCGCGTAGTACGCGTTGCGGGCGCGGCGCTCCGGCGGCGGCTTCATGCGGCAAAAGGCGCCTCCGGGACCGTCGTAAACACCTCAGGCAGCCTGTGGACAAGTCCTGTTCCCTGCCGGGGCGCGGTGATAGTCTGGCCGCCTCCTGACCTTTGCCCGGCGCGATCTCCCGCATCGCGTTGAGCCTCTTTTTCGCCGCAGCCCAGCCGCGGCCACCGTTTGCGAGCAGTCCCGAACCCGATGGAAGCCTGGCCCCGCTGTCTCGAACGCCTCGAAGCCGAATTCCCGGTCGAGGACGTCCACACCTGGCTCAAGCCCCTGCAGGCCACGCGTCGCGACGATGTCACCGTGCTGTACGCGCCCAATGCCTTCGTGGTCGAGCACGTCCGCGAGCGCTATCTGGGCCGCATCCGCGAACTGCTGAGCTACTTTGCCGGCAGCGCCGAGGTGCAGCTGGAAATCGGTGCCCTGCCCCGTGCGTCCGCACCGATCGCCGCCAACGAGATGATTCCGGTCCGTGGCGGCGCCGTGGCGGCGCGCAGCGAACCCTTCGAAGGCAACCTCGACGCGCACTACACCTTCGACAACTTCGTCGAAGGCCGCAGCAATCAGCTCGGTCGTGCCGCCGCGCTACAGGCCGCCGCCCGTCCCGGCGATCGCGCCCACAACCCGCTGTTGCTCTACGGCGGCACCGGCCTGGGCAAGACCCATCTGATGTTCGCCGCCGGCAACGCGATGCGCGCGGCCAATCCGAACATGCGCGTGCTGTACCTGCGCAGCGAGCAGTTCCTCGCCTCGCTAATGAAGGCGTTGCAGGACAAGACCAACGGCATGGCTGCGTTCAAGCGCCAGTTCCAGCAGGTCGACGCGCTGCTGATCGACGACATCCAGTTCTTCGCCGGCAAGGACCGCACGCAGGAAGAGTTCTTCCATACCTTCAACGCGCTGATCGACGGCAAGCAGCAGATCATCCTGACCTGCGACCGCTTCCCGCGCGAAGTCGACGGCCTGGAGCCGCGGCTGAAATCGCGCCTGGGCTGGGGCCTGTCGGTCGCGATCGATCCGCCCGACTTCGAGACACGTGCGCAGATCGTGCTGAGCAAGGCACGCGAACGTGGCGCGCACATTCCCGAGGACGTCGCGTTCCTGCTCGCCAAGAAGATGCGCAGCAACGTGCGCGACCTGGAAGGCGCGCTCAACACGCTCGCCGCACGCGCGAACTTCACCGGTCGCGCCATCACCACCGAATTCGCGCAGGAGACGCTGCGCGATCTGTTGCGCGCACAGCAGCAGGCGATCGGCATCCCCAACATCCAGAAGGTCGTGGCCGATTACTACGGGCTGCAGATCAAGGATCTGTTGAGCAAGCGCCGCACGCGTTCGCTGGCGCGCCCGCGCCAGGTCGCGATGGCATTGGCGAAGGAACTGACCGAGCACTCGCTGCCGGAAATCGGCGACGCCTTCGCCGGCCGCGACCACACCACCGTCCTGCACGCCTGCCGCCAGATCCGCACCCTGATGGATGCCGACGGCAAGCTGCGCGAAGACTGGGACAAGCTGATCCGCAAGCTCAGCGAGTAAGGCCGCCAGCCCCCCGCTGCTGGCTCCTTCGTGCGTCTGCACAGGCGTGGCGTTGCAGTATCTGGCCCACCATTCCGACGACAGCGCTTCTTGCCGGCAGGCACGCATGCCATTGGCGATCGCTGCCGACCCAAAGGCGACCGGCAACCCGCACCCCTTGTGTCGGTGGACGCGATGGGCCGCAATATTTTCCGTTCCCAATGCGCGCGCGCCCGCGGCGCGGTATCGTTCACACCTGCGCGGCGCCAGCGTGTGTGGGCAAGTGCTCGTCGCCGCGAACGGACAAGGCTTTGCGCGTCGCTCCAGTCGGTGGATAAGCAGTGGATTACGCCGCTTGTCCACAACGGACTGGGCACGGGCTGAGCGCAACCTGTGTACAAGTCGCATCCGCCGGGTCGCGACCAGAGTTGTCCACAGCTTGTGCCCCAGCTCGCCGCGGGTTTTCACAAGGGTTTCACGAGTAATTTATTCTTGTAAATCAATGGCTTGATATGGTTTTCAGCCGATTATGGCGCCTCCATCATCACCATGCTTTTGATTTATTCACTACTTTTGTATTGGTTCTGGGGAGCGGCACCGAATGCGTTTCAGCCTGCAACGCGAAGTGTTCCTGAAGCCATTGGCGCAAGTCGTCAATGTCGTTGAGCGTCGGCAGACCCTGCCGGTCCTCGCCAACCTGCTGGTCCAGGTGAAGAGCGGCCAGCTCTCGCTGACCGGCACGGACCTGGAAGTCGAGATGGTCTCGCGCATCGGGGTCGATGACGCGCAGGACGGCGAGACCACGATCCCGGCGCGCAAGCTGTTCGAGATCGTGCGCGCGCTGCCTGATGGCTCCAAGGTCACCGTGTCGCAGGCGGCCGAGAAGATCACGGTGCAGGCGGGACGCTCCCGCTTCACCCTGGCTTCGCTGCCGGCGAACGATTTCCCTTCCATCGACGAAGTCGAAGCCACCGAGCGCGTCCGCGTGCCTGAGGCAGCCCTCAAGGAACTGATCGAGCGCACGGCGTTCGCGATGGCCCAGCAAGACGTGCGCTATTACCTCAACGGCCTGCTCTTCGACCTGCGCGAAAGTTCGCTGCGGTGCGTGGCCACCGACGGCCACCGCCTGGCCCTGTGCGAAGCCCCACTGGACAGCGGCGCCAGCACCAAGCGCCAGATCATCGTGCCGCGCAAGGGTGTGACCGAGCTGCAGCGCCTGCTGGAAGGCGGCGAGCGCGAGGTCGAGCTGGAAATGGGCCGCAGCCACCTGCGCGTGAAGCGCGACGACGTCACCTTCACCAGCAAGCTCATCGATGGCCGCTTCCCCGACTACGAGGCGGTGATCCCGATCGGCGCGGACAAGGAAGTACGGATCGACCGCGAGGTGTTGCGCGCCTCCCTGCAACGCGCCGCAATCCTGTCGAACGAGAAGTACCGCGGCGTACGCATCGAGGTCTCGCCCGGCCAGCTCAAGATCAGCGCGCACAATCCCGAGCAGGAAGAGGCGCAGGAAGAAGTCGAGGCCGATACCCGCGTGTCGGATCTCGCCGTCGGCTTCAACGTGAACTACCTGCTGGATGCCCTGAGCGCGCTGCGCGACGAGAACGTGGTGGTCGCGCTTCGCGATGCGAACTCCTCGGCGTTAGTGCGCGAAGCCTCCAACGAGCGATGCCGCCACGTGGTCATGCCCTTGCGGCTCTGAAGAGAGGTTTCACGTGGAACACCGAACGCCCGGCCCTCGCCGGGCGTTTTGGTTTTGGCCGGACCCCGCGGCCGCACTCCTACAATGGCTGCCATGCACGTCACCCGCCTCGACATTCGCCACCTCCGCCGCTTTAGCGAGACGAGCCTGGCGCCGGGCCCGGGCCTCAACCTGATCACCGGCGAGAACGGTGCCGGCAAGACCAGTGTGCTTGAGGCGTTGCACCTGATGGCTTACGGCCGCAGCTTTCGCGGCCGGGTCCGGGACGGACTGGTCCAGACTGGCGCGACTGCTCTGGAAATATTCGTGGAATGGGTGGAAGAAGGGAGGCAGCGGCTACGTACCGGCACCGGCGGCGTGGCCGATGCGGCCCACGCCTACGCCCGCTCGCGCAAGGCCGGATTGCGGCACAACGGGCAGGAATGGACAGGGCGCCTCGATGGCGCCGCGGTGAGCCATCTCGGTGATCTGTGCGCTGCGCTTGCTGTGGTCAGCTTCGATCCGGGCAGCCACGCCCTGATCAGTGGCGGCGGCGAGCCGCGGCGGCGATTTCTGGACTGGGGCTTGTTCCACGTGGAACCTGAGTTCCTGCCTCTGTGGCGGCGCTACAGCCGCGCGCTCCGGCAACGAAATGCCCTGCTGAAGTCGAAAGCTCGCGATTCGCAACTGGATGCCTGGGATGCCGAGCTGTCCGATGCTGGCGAGACCATGACCCGGCAGCGCCAGCAGTACCTGGACGCCGTGCAACCCCACTACGCCCGGCTGGCCGGTTCATTGGCCCCAACCTTGGGCGCGGGCGAACTCCGCTACCTGCCGGGCTGGCGACGGGACGACCTGCCGCTGCAGGACGCCCTGCTGGTGGCTCGCGAACGCGACCTGCTGGTCGGCCACACTTCGGTCGGCCCGCATCGAGCCGACTGGTCGCTCGGGTTTTCCGCCGTGCCTGGCCGCGAAGCGCTGTCGCGGGGCCAGGCCAAGCTGGTCGCCCTGGCGGTGCTGCTGGCGCAGGCCGAGCACCACGCCGCGGAACAGGGCGAATGGCCGGTCGTGGCGCTGGACGACCTGGCGTCGGAGCTCGATCGCAACCACCAGCAGCGCGTCCTGAAGCACCTGTTGGCCTGCGGGGCACAGGTGTTCGTCACCGGCACCGAACCGCCCGCTGGGCTCGAAGCCGTGGGCGCATCGGTGCACAAGTTCCACGTGGAACACGCAGCGGTGTTTCCCGTCGTTTAAGCCGACAGCGGGCTGAACCTCTGCCCGTCCGCGCACAGGCAAACAGCGCCTGAAACGCCCGCTCCAGACCCGCGGCCGCTATACTTCACGCACGTAAATCAATGAATCTCGGCGCGCTTTCCGACCCGTTTCCAGGGCCCCGGCGGATGCGCCGCAGGAGCCTGCTGCACCCATGAATTCGATCGAACACGATCCTTCGAACGACTCCTCCCCCGTCGCCCCGACCCAGACCTACGACTCCAGCAAGATCACGGTGCTCCGTGGCCTGGAAGCCGTGCGCAAGCGCCCGGGCATGTACATCGGCGACGTGCATGACGGCACCGGTCTGCATCACATGGTCTTCGAGGTCGTGGACAACTCCATCGACGAGGCCCTGGCCGGCCATGCCGATGAAGTGATCGTGACCCTGCACGAAGACGGCTCCTGCTCGGTCAGCGACAACGGTCGCGGCATCCCGGTCGACATCCACAAGGAAGAAGGCGTATCGGCGGCCGAGGTGATCCTCACCGTGCTGCACGCCGGCGGCAAGTTCGACGACAACAGCTACAAGGTTTCCGGCGGCCTGCACGGCGTCGGCGTGTCGGTCGTCAACGCACTGTCCGAACATCTGTGGCTGGAGATCTGGCGCGACGGCGGCCATTACAAGCAGGAATACGCACTCGGCGAGCCGCTATACCCGCTCAAGAAGCTGGAAGATTCGAACAAGCGCGGCACCCTGCTCCGCTTCAAGCCTTCGGTGGAAATTTTCACCGACGTCGAATTCCATTACGACATCCTGGCCAAGCGCCTGCGCGAACTGTCGTTCCTGAACTCGGGCGTCAAGATCAGCCTTGTCGACGAGCGCGGCGAAGGCAAGCGCGACATCTTCCAGTACGAAGGCGGCATCCGCTCCTTCGTCGAACACCTGGCGCAACTCAAGACGCCGCTGCATCCGAACGTAATCTCGGTCTCTGGTGAGATGAATGGCATCACCGTGGACGTCGCCCTGCAATGGACCGACGCCTACCAGGAAACGATGTTCTGCTTCACCAACAACATCCCGCAGAAGGACGGCGGCACCCACCTGATCGGCTTCCGTGCCGCCCTCACGCGCACCCTGTCGAACTACATCGAGCAGAACGGCATCGCCAAGCAGGCGAAGATCACCCTCTCGGGCGATGACATGCGCGAAGGCATGATTGCCGTGCTCTCGGTGAAGGTGCCGGACCCGAGCTTTTCCTCGCAGACCAAGGAAAAACTGGTCAGTTCCGAGGTGAGGCCGGTAGTTGAAAGCACGTTCGGCGCACGTTTGGAGGAGTTCCTCCAGGAACACCCCAATGAAGCCCGCGCTATCGCGGGCAAGATCGTCGACGCCGCCCGCGCCCGCGAGGCCGCTCGCAAGGCCCGTGACCTTACCCGCCGCAAGGGCGCGCTCGACATCGCCGGCCTGCCCGGCAAGCTCGCCGACTGCCAGGAGAAGGATCCGGCGCTCTCCGAACTGTTCATCGTCGAGGGTGACTCGGCGGGCGGCTCGGCCAAGCAGGGGCGCAACCGCAAGACCCAGGCGATCCTTCCGCTCAAGGGCAAGATCCTGAACGTCGAACGCGCGCGCTTCGATCGCATGCTCGCATCGGCGGAAGTCGGCACGCTGATCACTGCGCTGGGCACCGGTATCGGCAAGGACGAATACAACCCGGACAAGCTGCGCTATCACCGCATCATCCTGATGACCGACGCCGACGTCGACGGCTCGCACATCCGCACGCTGCTGCTGACGTTCTTCTACCGCCAGATGCCGGAACTGCTTGAGCGCGGCCACATCTACATCGGCCTGCCGCCGTTGTACAAGATCAAGCAGGGCAAGACCGAGCTGTACCTGAAGGACGATGCGGCACTCGATGCGTATCTCGCCGGTAACGCGGTCGAAGGTGCATCGCTGATTCCCGCCGATGGCGAGCCACCGATCACCGGCGAAGCGCTGGAAAAACTGCTGCTGGCGTATGCAGGCGCGCGCGAAGCCATTGCGCGCAACGCACATCGCTACGATCCGATCGTGCTCGAGTCGCTGATCGACTTCACTCCGCTCGACGCCGCCACGCTCGCGAGCAACACCGACGAGCGTTCTGAGCTCGACGCGCTGCAGTCGCGCCTAAACCGTACCGGTCTCGGCAAGCCGCGTTACCGCCTCGAACTTCATCCGGCTACCGACGTTCGCCAGGCCGCCCTGCTCGTGCATCGCACGCACATGGGGGTCGACCATACGCAAGTGCTGCCGATGGCCGCGTTCGAGGGGGGCGAACTGCGCGCGGTGCGTGATGCGGCCGCGCTGCTGCACGGCCTCGTGCGCGACGGCGCGAAGATCGTGCGCGGTAACCGCGAACAACCGATCCTCAGCTTCGCCGAAGCGCAGGCGTGGTTGCTCGAGGAAGCCAAGAAGGGTCGTCAGATCCAGCGCTTCAAGGGCCTGGGTGAAATGAACCCCGAGCAGCTGTGGGACACCACCGTCAATCCGGAAACACGCCGCCTGCTGCAGGTGCGGATCGAAGACGCCGTGGCCGCGGATCAGATCTTCTCGACGCTGATGGGCGACGTGGTGGAGCCGCGCCGCGACTTCATCGAAGAGAACGCGTTGAAGGTCGCGAACCTCGACGTGTAACGCCGGTTCGTCCGGGTGCGGCGGCTCGCGTCGCCGCACTCGAAACATTGACGAACCGTTAATACCTGCGGGTCTACAACGCGTTTAACCCATTCAGGAATTCGACGATGAAGCGCCTGCTACTTGTCGCCGCGGTCACTACGCTACTTGCCGGTTGCGCTACTACTACCTCGCCCACCGGCCGCAAACAGGTGGTCGGCGCCGTGTCCGATGAGCAACTCGCGCAACTGGGTGCGCAGGCATTCGCCGAAGCCAAGGCGAAGACGCCGCAGAGCACCGACAGCCGGCAGAACGCGTACGTGCGCTGTGTCGTGCAACAGGTCGTGCAACAGCTTCCGGCGGAATGGCAGAACGTGGGCTGGGAAACCGCAGTGTTCGTCGATAGTTCCCCCAACGCGTTCGCGCTGCCGGGCGGCAAGGTCGGCGTCAACACCGGCATCTTCAGCGTGGCGAAAAACCAGGATCAACTCGCTGCGGTGGTCGCGCACGAAGTCGGTCACGTCTATTCGCGCCATCACAACGAACGCATCACGCGGCAGATGGGTACGCAGGGTGCCTTGCAGGTACTCGGTGCGCTTGCCGGCTCGCGTTACGGCGAAGGCGTGGCGAACGCCGTGACGCAAGGCGGAAGCATTGCCGCGCAGGCCGGCTTCCTGTTGCCGAATTCGCGCACGCAGGAAAGTGAAGCCGATGTTGTCGGCCAGCAATTGATGGCCCGTGCCGGCTTCGACCCGCGCCAGGCGGTGAACCTGTGGGAGAACATGATTGCCGCGAGCAGCAGTCGTCCGCCCGAATGGTTGTCGACGCACCCCAATCCGGAGAACCGCATCCAGGAACTCAGCAGCCGTGCCGCAAGCCTCGTGCCCGTCTATCAACAGGCGCGCGCCGCTGGCCATACGCCAAAGTGTGGCTAAACACGACACTTGCCGCACATGCAACCCCATATCGCCGGCACGGCCGTTTCTGATAGCGTGACGGCCCCCTGGCCCGCCTTCACACCGACACGGGCGCAACAAAGGTGACAGCAATGAATTCCATCTCTTCCCATCGCACTGTCCTGGCGGCCGCCATCGCAGTAGTTCTGACGGTCGGTGCCTTCTCGCCGGTCCATGCGCAGAGCGCCGCCGAGCGCGCGCAACAGCGTCGCCAGGAGCGCGAAGCCGCGAAGGGCGGCAAGGAAGAGAAGAAGGCCGACAGCTATCCGAATGCCACGCGCAAAGAACCCGGCATCAAGGCGTCATCGAAGGCCGGCCCGAAGCTGCAGAAGATGATGAAGCTGTACGACGACGACAAGGCCGCCGAAGCGCGCGCCCTCGCCGACGAGATCATCAACAACAGCGCGTTCAATGCCTACGACCACGCCTTCGCAGCGCAGATCGCGGCGCAGATCGCGTATGAAGGCGACGACACCGCGAGTGCCATCGCCTATCTGGACAAGGCGCTCGGCTTCGATGCCCTCGACAACAACAGCCATTACAACGTGATGCTGATGAAGGCGCAGCTCCAGTTGCAGGAAGACAAGTACCAGGAAGGCCTGGTGACGATCGATCGCTTCCTCGGTGAAACCAAGAGCCAGAATCCGGAGCACCTCGTCGTAAAGGGCAACGCCCTCTATCGTCTGGAGAAATATCCGGAGGCTGCCGCAGTCCTCAAGCAGGCGATCGATGCCAGTCCCGAGCCGCGCGCCGACTGGCAGCAGCTCCTGATGGCGGCGTACGCCGAGAGCGGCCAGGGCGACCAGGCCATTGCGATGGCGGAAAAGGTTGCGGCCAAGAATCCGACCGACAAGCGCGCACAGATGAACCTCGTCGCCGTCTACCTGCAGTCGGACAAGTACGACAAGGCCGCCGTCGTCCTCGAAAAGCTGCGCGCTGCTGGACAGCTCACCGAGGATCGCGACTACCGCCAGCTGTATGCCACCTACCTCAACCTGGAGGGCAAGGAGAAGGAAGCGGCGGCGGTAATCAAGGAAGGCCTCGACAAGGGCGTGCTCAAGCCCGACCACCAGGTCTATCTCGCGCTTGCGCAGTCCTATTACTTCTCCGAGCAGCCCGGCCCGGCGATCGATGCCTACAAGAAGGCCGCGCCGCTGGATGACGACGGCGAGACCTACCTGAACCTCGCTCGCCTGTTGTGGCAGGAAGAACGTGTTCCCGAAGCGAAGGAAGCCGCGAAACAGGCCATCGCAAAAGGCCTCAAGAAGCCTGATGACGCCAAGAAGATTCTGGCATTGCCGTCAAAATAAGGCTTCACCCCACAAAAACGCCGGTTCGTGCTTGGAAGCCAAGCCTCTAACTGGTATATGCTAGGAGGTTCCTGCGGTCTCGCCTGCGCGACCGCTGGAATCGAATATCGCCCGCGGCGCCCTGGCGTCCGGAAAAAACTTCCCGAGCTACGGCGCATGACGCAAGCCCTCGAAACACATATCCACGACGACGATCGCGAAGGCCTTAACTGGGCGCGCATTACCGGCATCAGCATGGCGCTGGCAGTCCACGTCGGCGCCCTGTTGCTGTTGCTGGCTCCGCTGGCCGCACCGCCGAGCGAGAAGGCCAAGGAGGAGACCACGATCGTGAACATCGTGCGTCCACCACCGCCGCCGCCGCCGCCGCCGCCGCCGCCGCCGGAAGAGCCCAAGCCGCAGCCGGTTCGCCAGCTGTCGCCGCCGCAGCCGACTCCGTTGCCGCCGCCGCCGGAACAGCCGCCGATCGAAGTCGAAGACCCGAGCCCGGTCGATCTTCCGCCGGTCCCGCCGTCGCCGCCGGCGCCGCCGCGTCCGTCCGAGACCATCGCCGGCTCGATCGATCCGTCGTCGCAGCGCATGAATCCGCCGGACTACCCGGCCGCCGCAGTCCGCGCCGGCGTCACCGGCACGGTGGTGTTGCTGGTCGACATCGACGCACAGGGCAACGTCGTCAACGTCCGGGTCGAGAAGTCCAGCCGCAACCGCGACCTTGATCGTGCCGCCCAGGACGCACCGCGCAAGAAGAAGTGGCGCTTCAACCCCGCCAAGGAAAACGGCAATCCGGTGCCCAGCACCGTGCGCGTCCCGGTTGTCTTCAATCTCTAAGTTTCAAGCCCCGGCCTGCGTGCCGGGGAGCACTGTTGTAATTAGCAATTCCACCTTCCACGACTAAAAGGTAAGCGTCATGTTGCAGGAAACCACCGCCGCCGCTGCGGCACAAACCGGAGGCTCCAACGCCGCCGCTCTGTCGCAGATGGGCTTCGGCAATCTGCTTCAGGAAATGATCAGCACCCCGGGCCATTACGCCGTTTCCTGGGCCGTGCTCATCACCCTCACGCTGATGTCGGTGCTCTCGATCTACTGGATCGTCACCAACTTCATCAAGAACATGCGCCTGAAGGGCACTTCGGACCGCGTGATCAGCACGTTCTGGGAAACCCCGAACGCCCAGGACGCGATCCGCTTCATGGAAGAACAGCCGCGCTTCGAACCGTTCTCCAAGATCGCCCTGGACGCTGCCCAGGCCGCCGCTCACCACCAGCGCCACGAGGGTTCGCGCCTGGTCGAGTCGCTGAACCGCTCCGAGTTCGTTGACCGCGCCCTGCGCCAGGGCGTGACCCGCGAATCCTCGCGCCTCGAGTCCGGCCTGACCGTGCTCGCCACCGTCGGTTCGACCGCGCCGTTCGTCGGCCTGCTCGGTACCGTGTGGGGCATCTACGGCGCGCTGATCCGCATCGGTGCTTCGGGCAACGCCTCGATTGACGCCGTCGCCGGTCCGGTCGGTGAAGCGCTGATCATGACCGCGATCGGTCTGTTCGTCGCGATCCCGGCGGTGCTGGCTTACAACTTCTTCACCCGCCTCAACCGCGTGACGAACAACAAGTTCGACACGTTCGCCCACGACCTGCACGACTTCTTCGCTACCGGCGCGCGCGTCGGCGAAGTCGGCAAGCGCTGATCGCACGTCGTCTGTCAGTAGTCGCTCCGGAGTTCGAACATGGCTTTCAGTTCTGATAGTGGTGCCGGTCGCCCGATGGCCGAAATCAACGTCACGCCGCTCGTCGACGTGATGCTGGTGCTGCTCATCATCTTCATGATCACCGCACCGCTGATGACCCATAAGGTCAAGGTCGAGCTTCCGGAAGCGAACCTCCTGCATCGTGAAGAAGACAAGGGCCCGCACGTCACCCCGATCACCATCGCGGTGGAGGAAAGCGGCGCCCTGTACTGGAACGACGAGCCGGTGACCAAGGGCGTGATCGAAAGCCGCTTCTCGGTGGAAGCGCAGAAGACCCCGCAGCCGCAGGTCAACGTGCGCGGCGACAAGACCGCCAAGTACAAGCTCGTGCAGGAAGTCGTGCAGATCGCACAGAGCCAGGGCATGCGCAAGGTGGGCTTCGTGGCGATCAAGGATCGCTCGGGCCAGCAGTAACCGTAACCGGAGAAACAGACATGGCATTTGCAAGTGGTTCCGGCGGCGGTCCCATGGCCGACATCAACGTCACGCCGCTCGTCGACGTGATGCTGGTGCTGCTGATCATCTTCATGGTCACCGCGCCGATCCTGTCCTACCCGATCGACGTCAACCTGCCGCAGCGTTCGTTGAACCAGCCGCCGCAGACCAAGACGCCGCCGCCGCCGATCCGGCTGCGCATCGACGCCAGTGGTGTGATCTTCTGGAACGATTCGCCGGTCGACATCCGCGTGCTGCAGCAGCAGATGATCAACGAGGTCGCGAAGGATCCGACCAACCAGCCGTTGCTCGAAATCGATGTGAACCCGGATGCCGATTACGGCATCCTCGCCAAGGTGCTGGCACGGGCGAAGAACGCCGACATGCAGAAGATCGGCTTCGTCCAGCCGCAGTAAGCCTGGCCAACGCTTTACCGCTTACCGCTACAAGTCGTGAGAACGCCGCCTCCGGGCGGCGTTTTTTTTGTCCGAGCCTGCCACCAGCTTCCGGACTACGCACCAAAGCGGATGCCATCTCATCGCAGGGAGAAGTGCTTTCCTCCGCGCGAGCAGTCGCCATCCCGGCGGTGTCCGACCGCCGGTATAACCCCGCCGTGCCCTTGCCAACGTTGCGAGCCCAGGCGTAGCGTGAATCCGGCCTCGGACTTCACCCGGCGCGCCACTGCCGGGCCGAAGAAGGCCTGCAGCGGCACCCATCAACGTGACCGGAGGAGGGGACCATGGCGACTTCCATGTTTGCGGGCGATTCCAGGAGTACGGGCGGCCGGACGATGGCGGAAATGAACATCACGCCGCTGGTGGACGTGATGCTCGTGCTGCTGATCATCTTCATGGTGGCTGCGCCGATCGCGACGCGTTCGCTCGACCTGACCCTCCCTCAGCAACCACCACTGCAGCCGACCGAACCACCGCACTTGCGCGTGGGTGTGCAGGGCGATGGCCAATTCATGCTGGAAGACACGGTACTGACCGAACAGGCCTTGTCTGAGGCACTACGCAACGCGGCACGCACGACGCCAAACGCGATCGTGGATGTGACCGTGAGCGAGAACGCGGACTATCAGGCATTCACGAGCGCACTTGCGGCGGCGCGGCGCAGTGGGCTCACCAATATCGCGCTGCAACGCTGAGATCCGACACGTGGCTCGACTGTGCGTTCGATGCAAGAGCGCACGTAAGAACAAGGGGCACACCCGACGCGCGACGCTCGAATGCGTCGCGGCTTCAACCATGCATGTATCGATCCCTGCGGTCGCGTCGAACCACGGCGTCGCAGCCCAGCGCCATTACTTTCGAATCACTCAGCGCGACGCAGGTGGTGGTTGCCGAGCGCTTGGCTCGCGCGCGCACAACCGGCAACACGGAGGTAGCAAGTTACCGCCGAAGCGTCATGCGTACATGCTGCGTGCGGAGCCAATGTCGCTGATAACGCGACAAGCAAGTCACAACTAAGGACGTACGGCTCAAACGGCAGCAAGAATCCGCAGATAGCGCTTTACCGTCGCGTCCAGCCCCGCATACAGCGCCTCGCCGATCAGCGCATGGCCGATCGAGACCTCTTGCACGTTAGGCACGGCACGCAGGAAATCGCCGAGATTCTCCAGGCTGAGATCATGCCCGGCATTCACGCCCAGTCCCGCCGCCTGCGCACGACGTGAAGTCGCCGCGAAACGCGCAAACAGGGTTGCCGCATCGCCGCGGGCATGGGCTTCGGCATAAGGTCCTGTGTACAGCTCAACGCGATCAGCCCCCACATCAGCCGCGAGCCGCATGTCCCCGCTGGCTTCCACATGCGCATCGGCAAACAGGCTGATGCGACATTGCAGCGCTCGCAGCTGGGTGACAAGTGGCCGCAACGCATCGGCATCGCGCGCGAAATCGAAGCCATGGTCCGACGTCAGCTGCGCGTCGCTGTCGGGCACGAGCGTGGCCTGCGCCGGACGCACCTGTTCGCACAGCGCGACGAAGCCGGGATATCCGGGACGCGGCGGCGCGAACGGGTTGCCTTCGAGATTGAACTCGACGCCGTACTCGCGAGTGAGTTCGGCGAGGGCGTACACGTCGTCCGCGCGGATATGGCGCGCATCGGGACGCGGGTGCACGGTGATGCCGTGCGCGCCGGCATCGAGGCAGGCGCGCGCGGCGCGCACCACGTCCGGCTCGTTGCCACCACGCGAATTGCGTAGCACGGCGATCTTGTTGACGTTGACGCTGAGGACGGTCATGGCGCCAGTTTACGACGGCCATCCTTCCGCTCTGTGTCCGGCGCGGTATCCGCCGCGACCATGGAGCCGAGGCGGTGCGAACTCAGCGCGTTACGTCGCTCTGCGACGCTGCGGCGAGCTTGCGCGCTTCGGCCTGCTCGCGCAGGCGGCGCAGCTCGTCCGGATCCAGCATCAGCTGTTCGTCGCGTGACCGGTTGCCGATGCGGTCGGACGCCATCTTCAACACGAAGGCGATGAACAGCACCAGCGCCGCGACCAGTGCGAGGGCCAGCAGGCCCGGGGACGATGCGGTAAACGCCACCCACAGGGCGCCGAAACCGAGCAGAAGGAACAACCAGGCCATGGGCAACTCCGTAGTGCGCTTGGCGAAAGTGTAGCGCGCCAATCCGGGCAGTTTCGTGCGTGCGCTCGCGCCTGCGGCCCGCCGGTCGCGAGCCCGGCGCCACACGTCCGGGGGTTACAGCAGCGGGGACACCAGGCGTGCCAGCGCTTCCGGCAGCCGCGTGCGAAATAGCGGCCGCTCCCGTTCCGGCTGCACGCCGCGCGAAGCCATGCACTCGCGTTCCAGCAGCGCGGCCAGCTCGACGCACAGTTCGGCGTCGGCGAACATCAGGGACACCTCGAAGTTGAGGCGGAAGCTGCGATGGTCGAAGTTGGCGCTGCCGATGATCGCGAGGTCGTCGTCGCACAGCAGCGCTTTGGTGTGCAGCATCCGTGGGCCGTATTCGTACACCTGCACGCCGGCTGCGAGCAGTTCGTCGAAGTAGGAGCGCGCAGCCAGCGTCACCAGCCGGCTGTCGCTGCGGCGCGGCACGAGCAGGCGCACGTCGAGGCCGCCGAGCGCGGCCGAGGTCAGCGCCATGCGCGCGGCTTCGCCCGGCACGAAGTAGGGCGTGGCCAGCCATACCCGCCGCTTCGCGGAATGGATCGCGCCGACGTGCAGGCGATGGATCGCTTCCCACGACGAGTCCGGACCCGACACCAGCACCTGCATCGGAACCCGACCCGGGTGCGGCTCCGGCGAAGGCAGCGCGAGCGGCGGCTTGCCGGTGGCATAGGCCCAGTCCTCGATGAAGACCACCTGCAGCGAACTCACCACGTTGCCTTCCACGCGCAGGTGCAGGTCGCGGTACGCGTCGTCGCGCAGGCGCTCGTCCTCCTCGTCGGTGATGTTGATGCCACCGGTATAGGCGATGCGGCCATCGATCACCACGATCTTGCGATGGCTGCGCAGGTTGAGCCACGGCCGCTTCCAGACCTGCAGGATCCGCGAAGGATGGAACCAGGCCAGCTCGCCGCCGGCCGCGACGAGTGCGTCGAAGAAGCGCGCCGGGGTCTTGCCCGAACCCACCGCATCGAGCAGCAGCCGCACCCTCACTCCGGCGCGTGCGCGCTCGACCAGTGCATCGCGCAACGCGGCGCCGGTCCGGTCCGGATAGAAGATGTAGTACTCGAGGTGGACGTGGTCCTGCGCCGCGGCAACGTCGTGCAGCAAGGAGGAGTACTTGGCGGCGCCGTCGATCAGCAGGCGCGCACCGGTCGCGGTCGTCGGGGGCAGGCCGGTGGTGGCCTGGCCGAGCCGCGCGAGTTCGATCGCTTCGGGCGTTGGCTTGAAGCCGTCCGGCAGCGGCGGCAGCTTCGCGCGGGCGCGCACGCGGCGCAGGCGCTGACGGTGGATGCGCTGCGGACCGAGCAGGTAATAAATGAGGAAGCCGACATACGGCAGCGCGGCGAGGCTGACCAGCCAGCTGAGCGTCGCCACCGGCTCGCGCTTCTGCAGCACGATCCAGCTGCCCAGCCACAACAGGTATACCGCCCAGGCGAGCGTCAGGTACAGCTTGAGATGGGGCACGGCGAGCAGGGCCGTCCAGAGATCGCGTACGGCATCGGGCATGGGCGCTTGCGGATTCAGTGTCGTCGCGGGCTGGCGACGCGGCGAGGGTATCCCAAGCGGCGGTGATGACCGCCGGGGCTCCACGTTTGACCTGTTCAGGAAAAACGGGTTTGTCAGTTAGTAATAATGCTAATAAGCTGGGCGTCCCCGCCATGCGATCGCGCAAGAGCCAATGGAAGACGCGTACGACACCGACGCCCGCCGTCCACAGGCGCCGCTCAAGGGCCGCGGTGCCGCTTCGTACGTGCATGGCCGCTACGCGGTCACCACCACGCAGGGCGCGGACGACGGCTGGGGTTCGGTGTACGAAGACATCGCCGACGCGCCACGCCCGCAGACCACCGTCACCGAGGAACGCGCGCGCAGCATCATCAGTCGAAATGATTCGCCGGATGTCGGTTTCGCCGCGTCGGTGAATCCGTATCGCGGTTGCGAACACGGTTGTGTCTACTGCTTCGCACGACCGTCGCACGCGTACCTCGATCTCTCGCCCGGGCTCGACTTCGAGACGAAGCTGTTCGCGAAGACCAACGCCGCCGAACGCCTGCGCGCGGAACTTGCGCGGCCTTCGTACAAGTGCACGCCGATTGCGCTCGGCATCAACACCGATGCGTACCAGCCGATCGAGCGCCGCTACCGCGTCACCCGCCAGTGCCTGGAAGTGCTGGCGGAAACGAAGCATCCGCTCAGCTTCATCACCAAGAACGCGCTGATCGAGCGCGACATCGACGTGCTCGCCGCGATGGCCCGCGAGCGCCTGGTCAATGTGTACTTCTCGGTGACCACGCTCGACAACAAGCTCGCTTCGAAAATGGAACCGCGCGCGTCCGCGCCGCACGCGAAGCTGCGCGCGATACAGGCCTTGCATGAAGCCGGCGTGCCGGTCGGCGTGATGGCCGCGCCGATGATCCCGATGATCAACGACCGCGAGCTCGAGCACATCCTCGAAGCCGCCTACGAACATGGTGCGCGTGCCGCCGGTTACGTATTGCTGCGATTGCCGCACGAGCTCAAGCAGATCTGGCGCGAATGGCTGGAGCTGCACTACCCGGACCGCGCCGCGCACGTGATGAGCCTCATCCGGCAGATGCGCGGCGGCAAGGATTACGACAGCGCGTTCGGCAAGCGCATGCGCGGCGAAGGGCCGTTCGCGCAGCTGATGCAGCAACGCTTCGCCAAGGCGCATGCCCGGATCGGGTTCGGGCGGCTGCCGCCACTGGATGCGAGCCGCTTCACGCCGCCGCGAGCGGCATCGCCACAGGGCGAGTTGTTCTAGCTGCTGAACAGGGAAATGACGCACGCGAAGCGGCTGGCCGATAATCAGGCATCTGCCGCCGCCGCTGGTCCATGAACAACGACGAATCCCCGCAACAGGCCCGTGCCCAGCTCGACGCCGCCCGCCGGCAGCTGCAGCTCCTGACCGACGCGATCACCCACGACCTGCGCGCGCCGCTGCGGACCATCGAGGGCTTCGCCACGCGCGTGGCGACCAGCGCGCACGAGCGCCTCGACGAACGCGAGCGCGAGCAACTGCAACGCGTGCGCGATGCAGCCACGCGCATGAATGCCCTGCTGGAAGAGCTCGGCGAGCTCTCCCGGGCCACCCATGCGCCGCTGCAGATGGTGGACGTCGACATCAGCCTGTTCGCGGAATGGATCCTGTCCGACCTGCAGGCGGGCGAGCCGGACCGCGCCGCGCAGATCCTCGTGCAACCCGGCCTGACGGCGCACGGCGACGAACGCCTGCTCCGGCTGATGCTCGCGCAACTGCTGCACAACGCCTGGAAGTTCTCCGCGGCGGCGGAGACGACGCGCATCGAGGTGACGGGTACCCTCGACCGCGACGTTTTCCGGGCCGAGGTCCGCGACCACGGCATCGGCTTCGATCCACGCTATCTCCACAAGATCTTCGAACCCCTGCAGCGCCTGCACACGGCGGAAGAGGGCGCCGGCCACGGCCTCGGCCTCACCATCGCGCAACGCATCGCAATGCGGCACGGCGGCACCATCACCGCGGCTTCACCGCCCGGTGACGGAGCCACCTTCACTGTCGAGCTACCGGGACCGGATGAGGGATCGCCGCATGCAGCATAAAGAAATCCTGCTGGTCGAAGACAACCCGGACGATGTCGAGCTGACCCGCCTCGCCTTCGAGGAAGCCAACGTCGCCAACCACCTGGTGGTCGTGCGCGACGGCGCCGAGGCGCTGGACTATCTCTTCGCCCGTGGCCGCTACGCATCGCGCGATGCCACCGCTCTGCCTTCGATCGTGCTGCTCGATCTCAACCTGCCCAAGCTCGATGGGCGCGAAGTGCTGCAGGCGATCCGCGCCCATCCGGCGACGCGCGACCTGCCGGTGATCGTGCTGACCACCAGCGCGGAACCTTTCGATGTGGAAGCCAGCTATGCCCTGGGCGTGAACAGCTACATCCAGAAACCGGTGGATTTCGAGCAGTTCGTATGGGCGGTGCGGCAGGTGGGGTTGTACTGGCTGGTGCTTAACCATCCGCGGGTGGCTTAGCGGCCAGGCGGTTCCCTTCGCTGTTGTTGCGTATCTCGCCGGGTATCCGGCGTACTGGTTTCGTTGTTGCTCGCCACCACCAGGTCTTTTTGCTCGTCATTCCCGCGAAGGCGGGAATCCAGCGTCTTTGTTACTCGCGCGCGCTTCTTGTTCGCCACAGGGGCCTTCACAAGAAGAAGCCAAGTCACTGGATTCCCGCCTTCGCCGGAATGACGAGCAAGAGCAGAGCAGCGCCAAATGGCCGAACAGAAACGTTTGAAGCCATATGGCGCAAGCGGATCGACTCCGCCTTCTGCGTGGAAACGTTCGCGAGCGCCAGGCGGCTCTACGACTTCCCGAACAACGCCTCCGCACGCTGGAACAGGATCCAGCTCGTCGCGATGAACTTGTCGCCGCCGAGCGGCCGGTTGCCGCGATGCGTATGCGTGAACGCCGCGGGTGCGATCAGCAGCGAACCCGTGCGCGGCGCGATCTTGCGCTGCTGGTAGAGGAACTCGGTTTCGCCTTCGTCGAAACCGTCGTTGAGGTAGATCGTCCACAACAGGTGGCGGTGCAGCGTGTCGCACTGCGGATCGCGCGGATACAACTCGCAGTGCCAGTACGGATACCCGCCGCGGCCACCGGTGTAGCGCTGCAGGTTGATCGCGCCCGGCCGCAGCACGGTCTGCACGATCGGCGACAGCGTCGCGTCGTCCATCGCCTGCAGGCGCTCGGCGGTGAGGCGGTGGCGGGTGTCGTTGTCGCCCGGTACTTCGAGCATCAGCGGCGCGATCAGCGTGTGCGGATAGCGGCGCAGGTACGCGAGCAGGCCACGGAACATGGCCTGGTTGAGTTGCGCCTCGGCATCGCGCCATTCGGGTTTGCCGGCGAGCGAGATGTCGAGGCTGTCCTTGAGGTCGGGCAGCACGCCGCCGCCGACGCGGCCGGGCAGCGCGGCATTGCTCGCGGTGAAGCGCTCGACCAGCGCCGCGCACGCCTCGCGCGACAACGCGCCGTCGTAGACCTCGATGAAATCGGCGTGGGTGTCGGTGGCGCTCATGGGCAGGATGGTGTGGAAGAGTTGGCTGGCCGCAAAGGTTTCAGTAAAGCAGATTCGCGCTCGGCTTCAGTGCCTCTGCCGTCATTCCCGCGCAGGCGGGAATCGATGGACTTGGGTTTGCCGTTGGGGCCACGAGAGTGAAGAGCAGAGCAGCGTCCATGGATTCCCGCCTTCGCGGGAATGACGGGTAGCTGGCGCCGCTCAGGCCACCGCCGCCGCGTTCCCGCTCACCGCGTCGTACTCGCAGTGGTAACGCGTGGCGGTCTCCACTTCCCGCTTCGAACCCAGGAACACCGGCACGCGCATGTGCAGCCCGGTTGGCTGCACTTCGAGCATGCGTGCACGGCCGGTGGTCGCCGCGCCGCCGGCCTGTTCGACGAGGAGCGCCATCGGGTTGGCTTCGTACATCAGCCGCAGCTTGCCGCCCTTGTCGCGGCATTTGCTGTCGAGCGGATAGCTGAAGATGCCGCCGCGGGTGAGGATGCGGTGCACGTCCGCGACCATCGACGCGACCCAGCGCATGTTGAAGTCCTTGCCGCGCGGACCTTCCGTGCCGGCGAGCAGGTCACCGACGTACTGCTGCATCGGCGCTTCCCAGAAGCGCTGGTTGGACATGTTGACCGCGAATTCCTTCGTCTCCTCGGGAATGCGCATGCCGCGCGTGGTCAGCACGAATGAACCGACTTCGCGGTCCAGGGTGAACGCGTGCGTGCCGTGGCCGACGGTGAGCACCAGCATCGTGCTCGGCCCGTAGGTGCAGTAGCCGGCGGCGACCTGGGCGGTGCCCGGCTGCAGGAAGTGCTCGTCGCGCGGCGTGGTCACGTCGTCCGGGCAGCGCAGCACCGAGAAGATGGTGCCGACGGAAATGTTGACGTCGATGTTCGAGGAGCCATCGAGCGGATCGAACATCAACAGGTAGTTGCCGCGCGGGTAGACGTCGGGGATCGGCTGCGAGGTATCCATCTCTTCCGACGCGAGGCCGGCAAGGTGGCCGCCCCAGGCGTTGGCTTCGAGCAGGATCTCGTTGCTCAGCACGTCGAGCTTCTTCTGCGCCTCGCCCTGGATGTTCATGCTCGCCACGCCGGGCGAACCCGCGTCGCCGAGCACGCCACCCAGCGCACCCTTGCCCACCGCGATCGAAATGGTCTTGCAGGCCCGCGCCACTACTTCGATCAGCAGGCGAAGGTCGGGATTGATGCGGCCGGCGCGTTGTTCCTCGATCAGGAAGCGGGTGAGCGAAATCGAAGCGGAGCTGGACATGGGCGGGCAGGCAGAAAAGGGGCCGCCATTGTCGCCGATGCCAACGGCATCGCGTGGCACGCCGCCCACCGGAAGCCGTTTCAGAAGGATGCGGAAAAGGCGGACAGGACCGCTCAGGCCACCTTTCGTGTCGCCCGCGCCGCCTGGCGATGCACCACGGTCGCGAGCGTCTTGCGTGCCATCGACAGCATCAGCAGCGGCGCCGACGGATCGGCCGAGGTGAGCACGCGGTGCGCGGCCTCGATGACGTCGCTTACGACCTGGCTCGCGTCCGGGCCAAGCAGGGCGCGCAGTCCGCGCGACGCCCCGTCCAGATGCCGCTCGCAATCCGGGCCGCAACCTTGGCCGGCGCGCCGCACCACCAGTGCCATCGCGGTGTCGAGGCGGGCGAGGGCGTCAAGCAGTTCAGCGGAAGAGGCGGGGGCGTAGGTAGCGTTCATGCGTGCAGTCTCGAAGGGGGCTGTCGCAGGAACTGAGATGCCTGCCAACCCGTTTTACGCAGCCGGGGGCTGGTTGCGGACAGCGCCAGCGTGCACAGCCGGCGGTCAGCGGCCGGTGAAAACCAGCTGGGGCAACGCGTTCAGGCTCCTGACATCAGGTTGGCAGCAGCTCCGGCGCAGGCTGGCGTCGTGAGGTCGGACCCGTACGAACATCGTCGCGGAGGCCGGGCCCGCCGCGAATCCATGACGCGCGATCCGGCCCTCCGGCATGGCCAGCCCCGCCTCACGCCTGCTCGCCCCATCCGATGGAGCCTTTCATGCACGACCACGATCATCACGACGACGGACGCCACGACTTCGACTTCATCCACGGTCGCTGGCAGGTGCAGAACGAACGCCTGCGCGAGCGGCTTGCGGGCAGCCAGGATTGGGAAGTCTTCAATGCGACCGACGAGTGCCGGCCGCTGCTCGGCGGGATTGGCAATCTCGAGGAATTCCACACGGCATGGAACGGCGGCTACGAAGGCCTCGCGCTACGCCTGTACGACCTCGCCGCGCGGCAATGGCGCATCCACTGGTCGAGCGATCGCAGCGGCGTGCTCGATCCGCCGGTGAGTGGCATCTTCGAAGACGGCGTGGGCACGTTCCATGGCGAGGACCTGCACGACGGCCGGCCGGTGCGCGTGCGGTTCCTCTGGAGCCATTCCAGCGCGAACAGCGCGCACTGGCAGCAGGCCTTCTCCGAAGATGATGGCGCGAGCTGGGAAACCAACTGGCACATGTGGTTCCGCCGCCTCGATGCGCAGGGCCGGCTGGTGCAGGAAGACCACGTGCTTGAACTGCGCCAGTACACGCTGCACCCCGGACAGCGCGACGCGTTGGTCGAGTTGTTCGAGCGCGAATTCATCGAACCGCAGGAAGCCGTGGGCATGCACGTGATCGGCCATTTCCGCGACCTCGATGCGCCGGACCGCTTCGTGTGGCTACGCGGGTTCCCGTCGATGGACGCGCGACGCGAAGCGCTGCAGGCGTTCTACTTCGGTCCGGTATGGCAGAAGCATCGCGAAACCGCGAACGCGACGATGATCGACAGCGACAACGTGTTGCTGTTGAAGCCGCATGCGGAGGCGGAATCGTCTGCGGTTCCTGTATCGCGACCGGCCGTCGGCGAACCGGTTGCGTCCGGTGCGCTCTGCCTCGGCATCTGTGGACTGACCGAACCCGCGGAACGGAACTTCGGCACGCGCTTCGAACAGCAGCTGGCTCCGTTGTTGCGCCAGCACGGCGCCGAGCTGCTCGCGCAGTACGTCACCGATGCAAGCGAAAACACGTTCCCGCGCCTGCCGGTGCGCGAAGGCGAACGCGTGTTCGTGTGGCTTGCGCGTTTCACCGATGTTGCTGCACTCGACGCGCACCTGACTGCCTTGCGCGCGGACGCGGCGTGGCAGGAAACGATCGCCGCCGCGATGCTGGAGGAACTCACGCAGCCACCGGAGCTGCTTCGCCTCACACCAACCGCGAGATCGGAATTGCGGTGAAGCGGTCGAGTTGCGATCAGCATGGAACCGCGAAGTCCGCTCTGTTCGTCATTCCCGCTTTCGCGGGAATGACGGTTTCAAGGGCAGCACCCGGATGTTGAACATCCGAAGGGGTCACCCGATCATGCCGCATGCGCCGCGCCGACCGATTGTTCCTGCTCATCCACGCCCTGCGTGGCCGCCGTTCCGCGATCACCGCGCAGCAGCTGGCGACCACCCTGCAGGTTTCGCTGCGCACGGTCTACCGTGATGTCGCCGACCTGCAGCTGTCGGGCGTGCCGATCGAAGGCGAAGCCGGCGTCGGCTACATGCTGCGCAAGGGCGCGGACATTCCGCCGCTGATGTTCACTGTCGAAGAACTCGAGGCCCTGGTCGTCGGCACGCGCTTCGTCCGTGCCTTCGGCGGCGAGCGCCTCGGCCGCGGCGCCACGGCCGCATTGCTCAAGATCGAGGCGGTGCTGCCCGACGAACTGCGCAACCGCAGCCGCCGCACGCGCATCTTCGCGCCGCAGCTGAGCAACCGCATCGAAGCCACCGGCCTGATCGACGCGCTGCATGCCGCGATCGAAAACGCGCAAGTGCTGCGTCTGGATTACCGCGACGGCAATGGCGAAGTCAGCGTGCGCGACGTCGAGCCGCTGGCGCTGGCGTTCTGGGGCGGCAGCTGGACGATGGGTGCGTGGTGCCGGCTGCGCGGCGATTTCCGCAGCTTCCGCCCGGATCGCATCGCCGCCTTCGCACTGACCGGCGAGGTATTCGCGGAGAATCCGCAGCGCAATCTCGATGCTTATCTGCGTTCGGTGGGTGCGTCGGCGAATTCGTGAGCGTTGCCGGCTCTGGCGAATCGCACCGCCACCGGCACAATCGCGGTGCCGACGACCGATCATCTGCACCACCGCCTCCGGAGAACCGAAATGAAAAGCCGTGCCGCCGTCGCCTTCGCCGCGGGCCAGCCGCTGCAGATCGTCGAGATCGACGTCGCGCCGCCGCGCGCCGGCGAGGTGCTGGTGAAGATCACCCACACCGGCGTCTGCCACACCGATGCGTTCACGCTGAGCGGCGAGGATCCCGAGGGCCTGTTCCCGGTCGTGCTCGGCCATGAAGGCGCCGGCATCGTGGTCGAAGTGGGCGAGGGCGTGACCTCGGTGAAGCCGGGCGACCACGTCATCCCGCTCTACACCGCCGAGTGCGGCGAATGCCTGTTCTGCAAGTCGGGCAAGACCAACCTGTGCGTGGCGGTGCGGGCGACACAGGGCAAGGGCGTGATGCCCGACGGTACGTCGCGGTTCTCCTACAACGGGCAGCCGCTGTACCACTACATGGGCTGCTCGACCTTCAGCGAATACACCGTCGTTGCGGAAGTCTCGCTGGCGAAGATCAACCCCGAAGCCAACCACGAGCACGTGTGCCTGCTCGGCTGCGGCGTCACCACTGGCATCGGGGCCGTGCACAACACGGCGAAGGTGCAGCCGGGCGATTCGGTCGCGGTGTTCGGCCTGGGCGGCATCGGCCTCGCGGTGATCCAGGGCGCGCGCCAGGCGAAGGCGGGCCGCGTCATTGCGATCGATACCAATCCGTCCAAGTTCGGGATGGCGCAGCAGATGGGCGCCACCGATTGCGTGAACCCGAAGGACCATGACAAGCCGATCCAGCAGGTGGTCGTCGAGATGACCGGTTGGGGCGTGGATCATTCGTTCGAATGCATCGGCAACGTCCACGTGATGCGCGCGGCGCTGGAGTGCGCGCACCGTGGCTGGGGCCAGTCGGTGATCATCGGCGTCGCGGGCGCGGGACAGGAGATCTCGACGCGGCCGTTCCAGCTCGTCACCGGACGCAAGTGGATGGGCACCGCCTTCGGTGGGGTGAAGGGCCGCACGCAGTTGCCGGGCATGGTCGAGGACGCAATGCGCGGCGACATCGAACTGGCGCCGTTCGTGACCCACACGATGCCACTGGAAGACATCAACGAAGCGTTCGACTTGATGCATGAGGGCAAGTCGATCCGGTCGGTGGTGCATTACTGACTTGCGCATCGCCATTGCTGGGCTGCGTCGCGATCAACCAGATCACCACGGCCGTCATCCCCGCGAAGGCGGGGACCCAGCGACTTTTGTCGGTACAAGGTGAAACAGACGACACTGGTTTCCCGCTCGAGCAGCCTTCGGCTGTGGTGAAGCTCTTCGCGGGAATGACGAGTCAGCTTCCGCGAGGTCGGAGTGAATTGATGGAAAGGATTGAATCCCACGCGTGTTCTGGCGGCCGCCAGGAAGTCTGGCGCCACCGCTCGCAGGTGCTCGACTGCGAGATGCGCTTCGGCATCTACCTACCGCCGCAGGTTGAACAGAAATCCTGCCCGGTGCTGTACTGGCTGTCGGGCCTGACCTGCACCGAACAGAACTTCATCACCAAGGCCGGCGCGCAGCGTTACGCGGCCGAGCACGGCGTCATCCTCGTCGCGCCGGATACGAGCCCGCGCGGCGCGGATGTCGCGGATGCCGAAGGCTACGACCTCGGCCAGGGCGCGGGCTTCTATCTCAACGCGACGCAGGCGCCATGGTCGGCGCACTACCGCATGCACGACCATGTCGTCGAAGAACTGCCTGCGCTGGTCCAAGCGAATTTCCCTGCCACCGGTGCCCGCGCGATCAGCGGCCACTCGATGGGCGGCCACGGCGCGCTGGTACTGGCGCTGCGCAATCCGGGCCGTTATCGAAGCGTCTCCGCCTTCTCACCGATCGTGGCGCCGTCGCAGGTGCCGTGGGGCGAAAAGGCGTTCGGCGCGTACCTCGGCGAGGATCGCGCAGCATGGAAGGCGTGGGACGCGTGCGCCCTGATCGCGAACGCAAGCGAGCGACTGCCGCTACTCGTCGACCAGGGCAGCGAAGACGAATTCCTCGCGGCGCAACTGCAACCCGAACGCCTCCGCGATGCCTGCGCCGCCGCCGGCCATCCGCTCGAGCTGCGCCTGCAACCGGGCTACGACCACAGCTATTACTTCATCGCCAGCTTCATCGGCGAACACGTCGCCCACCACGCCGCCGCATTGCGCGACTGATCCCCGCGGGCCTGGTCACGTGCCTTCGCTTTGCACCGTTTTCGAATCGCGAAGCAACCAGGTCGCGAACGCCAGCGCAAGCAACGCACCGGCAAGCTGCGAGGCAACGAATGCGAGCACATCGGCCGGACGAATGCCTGCGAACGTCTGCGTCAGCGACCGCGCCAGCGTCACCGCCGGATTCGCGAACGACGTGCTCGCGGTGAACCAGTACGCGGCGAAGATGTAGCTCGCCACCAATGCGGGAATCGCCGTCGCGCGATGCCGCGCGCCTAGCAGGATCGTGAGCAGCAGCCCGAACGTCGCCACGCCTTCGCTCAGCCACTGCGCCGCGCCGGTGCGCATCCGCGTGCCAGGTTGCAGCAGCGGCAGGTCGAACATCGCATGCGCGAGCAGCACGCCAACGATCGCGGCGGCGACCTGCGCGGCGATGTAGACGATGGCTTCGTCGGTGCGCAGCTCGCCGCGCAGCCGCATCACCAGTGTGACCGCCGGATTGAAGTGCGCGCCCGACACCGGTCCGAACACGGTGATCAGCATGTACAGCGCACCCGCGGTCGCCGCCGCGTTGGCGAGCAGCGCGACACCGTCGTTTCCGCCCGACAGCGCGACGCCCATGATTCCCGAACCCACCACGCAGGCGAGCAGCAGGGCGGTGCCGACGAACTCGGCGATGAGCCGGCGCGACAGCGGCATCACAGGCTCGCCAGCAGTGCTTTGACGCGCGCGGAAATCTCGTCGCGTACCGCGCGGTAGGCGTCGTCGTCCATGTGCCTGGGATCGGGCAGGGCCCAATCCTCGCGCTGCTTCGCCGGCATCCACGGGCAGTCGTCGCCGCAACCCATGGTGACTACCGCGTCGAATTCGCCGCCGATCTCGTCCAGCGACTTCGACGCATGCGCGGTGAGGTCGTAGCCGAGCTCGCCCATGAAGCGGATCGCCTTCGGATTGAGCACGCCGGACGGCTTCGAGCCGGCGCTGAAGGCTTCCACGGCGTCGCCGCCGTGGATATGCGCGAAGGCTTCCGCCATCTGGCTGCGGTTGGAGTTCTCGACGCAGACGAAGAGGACGCGTTTCTTTGCCGTCATGGAGTCAGGTCCGGTTCGCAAGGGCAATCAGCAGCAGGCCGACTGCGGCGCGCAGCACGCCGCGCCCTTGTCGACCTTCGGCTTCATCTCGCGCACGTTCGGCGTGCACGCGGCGACGTCGGTAGAGCAGGCCGCGTCGGCGGCGTAGTAGGTCGTGGCTTCACCGTGGGTATGGAAGGTTTCCCAGCGCGTGCCCTGCGGGTCTTCGGTCCACAGCTTGTCGGAGTGCGCGTAGCAGCAGATCGCCGCGTCTTCGGGCACCACCGCGGCGCCGGCGGCGTCGAGGCGGCGACCGAGTTCGGCCAGGCCCGCTTCGTCGTCGACCTGCAGGCCCAGGTGGTCGATGCCCGGCGCGCGCCCGGTGTTGGAGATCGCGAAGTTGATGCGCGGATCCTCGAGCATCCACTTCGCGTAGTCGCCCTTGAGCACCGTGGGCTCGGCGGCGAACAGCTGCGAGTAGAAGCGGACGCTCGCGGCGAGGTCGGCGACGTTGAGGTGCAGGTGGAAGCGGTGGCTCATGGCGTGGCTCCTTCGGTACGTGCCCGCGCGGCCGCGGGTGTGCAGGTGGACGCGGGAGCGCAGTTCGACGCGCCGCCGCAGCAGTTTTCGGTCAGGTAGGCGAGCAGGTCGTTCATCTGCCCGTAGTGGGCGCGGACGCGGATCACCCGGCCCTCGCGCTGGTCGGTCACCAGGCCGGCGCCGCGCAGGATGTTGAGGTGCGCGGTCAGCGTCGCGGGCGGCAGCTCCAGCCGCTCGCGCAGTTCGCCGACCGACAGGCCGTCCGGCCCAGCCTGGACCAGCTGGCGAAAGGCAGCGAGGCGGGATTCGTGGCTGAGGGCCGAGAGTGCGGCGAGGGCGTTGCTCGTTTCCATAATTCCAGTTTTATGGAATTAACGGCGTACGTCAAGAGGTGTTGGGTCTTGGCTTCTCAGCCCGAGCTGCTGGCCAGATACAGCGCCGGTCGCGAACGATCGCCCGCCGCACGCCGCGGAAACAGCGCCAGGCATTTCGCGAACAGCGGCACCGCGTCCCGCAGTTCGCTGGGCGACATCGCACTGAAACCCATGATCAGCCCGGTACGGTCCGGCGGCTGCAGGTAGCACGGTGCGATCGAATACAGGGCCAGCTTGCGTTCGCGTGCCGCATGGATGAGCGCTTCGCCTTCGGCTGCCGGCATGTCGTGTACCCAGGCGACCAGGTGCATGCCCGAATGCGACTCCATGATCTCGAGCCGGTCGCCGCAGTGTTGCTCGAGCAGCGAACGCATGAGGTTGCGCCGCTCGGCGAGCTTGCGCGTGACCTGGCGCAGGTGACGGTCGTAGCCGCCGGAGGTGATGAAGCCGGCCAGCGCGGCCTGGTCCATGGACGGCGTGCCGAAATCGTCGCTCCACTTCGCAACGAGCAGGTCGTCCTTCAAGCCCGGCGGCATGATGATGTAGCCCAGCCGCAGCGCCGGGAACAGCGTCTTCGAAAAACTCCCCACGTAGAGCACCCGGCCGTCGCGGTCGAGTTGCTGCAATGCTTTCACCGGTTGCTGGTCGTGCCGGAATTCGCCGTCGTAGTCGTCTTCGAGGATCCATCCCGAACCCAACCGCGCGTATTCGAGCAAGGCCAGGCGCCGTTCGTGCGAGAGCACCGATCCGGTCGGAAACTGGTGGGAGGGCGTGACGCAGGTGAGTTTCACCGCGGGATCGGGAAGGCGATCCACCTGCATGCCTTCAGCGTCCACCGGAATGCCGATCAGGCGCGCACCATGGATCTGCAGCAGCGTGCGCGCGCTGAAGTAGTGCGGCTCTTCCAGCGCGACTTGGTCGCCTTCGTCGAGCAATACACGTGCAATCAGCGAGAACGCCTGCTGGGTGCCGCCGACGATGAGCACGTCGTCGGGCGTGCACACGACGCCGCGGGTGCGGCCCACGTGCCGGGATACGGCTTCGCGCAACGCGGGCAGGCCCTGGATCCGTGGATAGTTGGGCTGGACATAGGGCGCCGCGCGTGCGAGTTCGCGCGTCCATTGCGCCGTGAGCGCGGTGTTGACCACGGGCATGCCGTACTGGAAGGCGTAGCGCATGCCGGGAGGGCGATGGCCGGGAATGTTGCCGAGCGTGGAGAACTCGCGAGCGCGGCGGCTGAAGGCGGACTGCGCGACGACGGCACGGCGCGCGGGCGGTGGCCGTACCGGCGCCGACCAGGGCGATGTCACGTAGCTGCCGGAGCCGACGCGGCCGGTGATGAACCCTTCCGCGCGCAGATGTTCGTACGCGGCGACTACCGTCGTGCGGGAGAGATTGAGGTCGTAGGCCATCTCACGGCTGGAAGGCAGCCGCGTGCCGTTGGTCAGCCGTCCGGTGGCCATCGCCTCCTTGAGGGCGCGGGCCAATTGCAGGTACAGCGGGCCGTCTTCGTCGAGAACCAGGTCCATTTACTTCCTCCTGCTCGCATTGGATCGTGAGGAAGAGACCATTCGCAGTCCACTTTCGATACCAGGAGGCGGGCCACTGGCGGCGATCGCGCCAGCGAAGCCGGGCTCGATTATCGGCAATTGCGCAGGGGCAGCACCACGCTCTGCAGCGTCCGCGCGTCCCTGCCGCTTTCGGCGAACAGCACGACGCCGAGACCCGTCGGATCCAGGCCCTTTAGCGGAATGCTGACAGTGCCCTGCGTTCCCGTTGCTTCAAGCTTCCAGGGCCCGGCCAGCTTGCGCACGACATTGGTGTGGTGCAGCGACACGCCGCGGTTCTCACCGGCCGTGATGCGACTGTCGGCACCTTCCTGGTACAGCGCGAGCCAGAGCATCGGGGCTTCGCCTTCGGGCTTAGTTTCGACGCCGGGCCGTGCGGACAACTGCAGCTCGGCGTGATCGCCGATGACGTTGCCCGATAATGAGAGAGCCACTTCGGGCGCCCCCTGGCGCGCAGCCCTGAGGACGCGGTTCACCGTGGCCGGTTCGCGCCAGTTGACGGTGGAATTGGCACCCACCATGACCTGCGGTGTGACCAGCGCCTTCTTGCGGGCGAGTCGCACGCGGTAGTCCTGGCGCTGTGTGTAAGCGGCATCGGAAAACGGATCGACCCAGCCGTCGTCGTTCCAGTAGTCCACATGGAACGCGAGTGCGGCGACGTCCTTCGAACCACTGGCGAGCGTGCCAAGCCAGCGATCCGCGGGCGGGCACTGGTTGCAGCCCTCGGCCGTGTACAGCTCCACCAGCGGAAGCCGCGTCGAGCCGCTCCGCGCCGTGCAGGCCGGTGCGGCCCACGCGGGCGACGAGAGAGCAAATCCGAGCAGTGCAGGAAGCCAGCGCATGGCTCTGTATAGGTATCCGTCCCGTGTGATGAGTGAAGGCTATCGGCACAGGTGCGCGAAGCGCAGTCCATTTCCCTGCAAACGCGCGATGCCAACGCGGGCGAAATCCACGTTCGCGCACATCGAATGCGGTCTTTACGGCACGGGGTGCGTGTTAACGATTTGTAAGTTGATCGGACCCGGCCGTCCGGCGGGAATCCGATCTGGAGTTTTGGAATGACACACCATCCGCAACACCATCCGCTCGCGCGCGGACTCAAGCTCGCCATCGCTTCGACGCTGTTCGCATCGGCGATGCCCGCGTTCGCGCAGGACGCCGCGGCGCCGCAGGAAAAAGAAGCCACCACCCTCGACCGCATCGAGGTGACCGGTTCGCGCATCAAGCGCACCGACATCGAAACCTCGCAGCCGGTGTTCTCGCTGAGCCGCGATGACATCCAGGCGCAGGGCCTGACGTCGGTCGGCGACGTGATCCAGAACATCACCGCCAACGGCTCGACCCTCAACACCACCATGAACAACGGTGGCAACGGCGAAACCCGCGTCAGCCTGCGCAACCTCGGTTCCAACCGCACCCTGGTGCTGGTCAACGGCCGTCGCTGGATCGGTGGCACCGGCCTGGGCGGCGCGGTCGACCTCAACACCATCCCGACCGCCGCGGTGGAGCGCATCGAAGTCCTGAAGGACGGCGCATCCTCGATCTACGGTTCGGATGCCATCGCCGGCGTCGTGAACGTCATCCTGCGCCAGAACTT
>NZ_LMFH01000008.1 GCF_001427225.1 Lysobacter sp. Root494 | reverse complement strand
GCACCAGGACGTAATCGACCCCATCGCGATGCACGCCCTCGGGGGTCGGTTCTCCGGGTTCGCCAGCCCTGGCTTCGATCCGGAATTGATGTACTTCGATATGCCACTCGCGCGTGGCCGGCGCGAGCTCCTCAAAAAGGTCACGACTGAACCGAAGAATCGTGCGCAGCGATTCGCTGTCGCCCACCTCGGGAGTGATCGGAGCGAACCAGCGCTCGATGTCGCCTTGCAAGACGTTGTAGTTGCTGGATTGGTAATGCGGCTGATCCGACGCGCGTGTGATCGGGGCGCCAGCAGCCGCGGCATAGACGGCATGCCGCCGCCTGCGGTGACGGCCAACCTGGGCCAGGTATTCATCCGGCTCGAGGTCGTCCCAGCTGGCCGCGAACAGGTTCCAGTCTGCAAGTCCGCCGACCTGAAGCAGAAGGCGTCGCATTGCCTCGGCTGCCACGAATTCGAAGCCGTTCCGCCGTAGTGACTCCACGACAGTGGCATCGATAGCGGCGCGCGAACTCATAAAATCAGTAAACGACAGGCGGCTCGCCGCCAACGATCACGATGTCGGCAGGGCGCCGCGCGAACAGGCCCACGGATACGACGCCGGGAATCTGATTGAGCATCGCTTCCAGGCCGACCGGATCGGTAATCGAGAGGTTGTGCACATCGAGCACGACGTTGCCGTTGTCCGTGACCACGCCATCGCGCCACACGGGCTGCCCGCCTGTCTTCGCGAGAATCTGGCGCGCAACAAGGCTGCGAGCCATCGGAATGACTTCAACCGGCAGCGGGAACCGGCCCAGGACATCCACGCGCTTGGCGGGATCGATGATGCAGACGAATTTCTCGCTGGCTTCCGCAATGATCTTCTCGCGCGTGAGCGCGGCGCCTCCACCCTTGATCAGGCGCTTGTGCGGATCGCATTCGTCCGCGCCGTCGACATACAGCGACAGGGGGCCGGTCGAGTTGAGATCCAGCACTTCGATGCCATGCATCTGCAGGCGCTTCGTGCTCTGTTCCGAACTTGAGACCGTGCCGCGGATGCGGTCCTTGATCTTGGCAAGGGCATCGATGAAGAAGGCGACGGTGGAGCCGGTGCCGACACCGACGATCATTCCGTCTTCGACGTAGTCGACGGCCTTTTCGCCGGCCAGGCGCTTGGCTTCACTCACGAGTTCATTCCAGGGAAAGAAGAAATTTCCATTGCGGCGCCGTCACAGGCAGCACCGATAGCCGCGAGCCGCGCTGGGTCAGCGCGAAACCTTCGCCGAGCTCGTCGGTGTGCTGGCGGATTTCCTCAAGCGGAATGGTCCGCCCGAGCTTGCGTTCGAACGTGACGTCGACCAGCTCCCAGCGGGGCTGCTCACGCGTCGCCTTGGCATCGTAATAGTCGGACTTCTTGTCGAACTGGGTAGGATCGGGATAAGGAGCACTCGCGACCGTGGCAACGCCGACGACACCCGGCACGTCGCAACTCGAGTGATAGAACAGCACGCCGTCGCCGACCTGCATCGCCCGCATGTTGTTGCGGGCCTGATAGTTGCGCACGCCGGTCCACGGTTCGGTACCGACGCGCTGCAGGTCGTCGATGGAAAACGCGTCGGGTTCGGATTTCATCAGCCAATAGCGGCGGCGCGTGCTCATCGGACCTGCAGTCATCGATCGTGTACTCACGTGGACTCGCGGGAGCGTCAGGCAGCCGTCGAGGTGAAACCGAAGCAGCGCTGCTCCGTGCAGACTGCATCGAGCCGAACGTCCCACGTTTCGGCTTCGAAAACAGGCATCTGCTGTACCGCGAACGCAGCGCCGACGAGATACGGCGGGGCGCTGCGCTCATGCCGGAATGCGAAGCTGCGATCGTACCAGCCACCGCCCATGCCCAGCCGGTTGCCACGTTCGTCGAAACCCACCAGGGGCATCACGACCAGCGACATTGCATCCGCTTCGAGCAGGGAGGAGGGCGAGAGATCCGGTTCCGGAATGCCGAAACGATTACTGACCAGTGCATTCCCCGGCCGCCAGGGTGCGAAGCGCAGGTGCTGGTCGTCGCCGAGTACAGGCAGGCAATAGACGCAATCCCGAGGCAGGCGAAGTTGCCAGGCATGCAACGCGATCTCGCCGTCCAGGGCCCAATAACCGGCGACGTAGCCGGACTGCGGCGCAAAGGCAAGCGCGAGCAGATGATCCGCAAGGGCGTTGGCGGCCGCGATTCGCTCCGAAGCCGGCAAGGCACGACGGCGCTCGCGCAGGTTCTGCCTGAGAAGGCGGCGTTCGGCTGCGCGGTTTCCGTCATTCATGCGGATGGCGCGCCGGGAAGATGCTCATTCGGCATGCGCTCTCGAGAGTACGTGCGCCGCGAAAGTTGCGAACCGAAAGGCTGCAAGCCGTCTTTGCGACACGACAACGCGACGTCTGGCGTCGCGCGACAAGAATAAAAAGTCCTCCGCCGGTGTGCGATGCCTGCGAAACGACCTTGAACCCGGGGTTCAAGTGGGAACGCTTGGATGCCTTCGGGCTTTCCGCTACAGGGCGGACATGCACTCCGGGCTTCCGCTGCGCCCCCATGGTCGTCATTAAGGGACAAGGCGAATGTTTGCGCAGGCTGTCGCGCACAGCAGAGGACGTGCGCAAATTATAGCGCCGGAGCGTCGAAGCGATAGTCCGCTCGTCGGCGCGGAGACTGTTGCGATTCAGATCGCTGGCTGGAACGCACGGCAACAGCAGCCAGGGCGGCAGTGAAATAGCCTTGTTTCCTGCGGTATTCAGCGCGACGGGGTGCCGTCGAACAATCCGTCCAACTTCCGGTGCAGATCGTCGAGGGTGCGCACGATCTCGCGATCACGGCCGTCGCCTTCGTTGCGCAGGAGCTGCAATTCATGCGCGAGATTCAGTGCAGCGAGAACGGCGACGCGATCGAGTGCAGCCATCCGGTTGTTGCCACGGATCTCGCGCATCTTGTTGTCGAGCAATTTCGCTGCCGCCATGAGGCTGTCGCGCTCATCGGGCTCGCAGCCGATCGTGTATTCGCGATCGAGAAGACGGATGCTGACCGGCTCGCTGGCTTTTGAACTCACGTGTGCTGCTCCAGCGACTTGAGCCGCGCAATCATGGCTTCGACCCGCGTCCGCGCCTGCTCGTTCTTGGTCAGCAAAGTGGATCGCTCGTTGACCAGCTGCTCCTGCTGCAGACGCAGGCTGCGGTTTTCTTCGCTGAGCCGGCGCGCCTGCACGGCCAGCTCGTCGAGGCGGGCCGACAGATTCAGCAGCTCGTCGATCAGTTGATTGCGGTCCATGGGCGGATGATGGGGACCGCGCGGGAGCGGGTCAAGGCGACGGCGGACGCTCAGCCCGACACCGCCTGGCGCCCGGTTTCGGCGGCGGCGGTCGCCCAGCTGTGCAGGAAGGTCGCGCATTCGTCCGCACGCAAAGGACGGGCCAGCCAGTAACCCTGGATCTCGTCGCAGCCATGATCGTGCAGGAACTTGACCTGGGCTTCGGTCTCCACACCTTCGGCCACCACGGTCAGGCCCAGCGAATGCGCCATCGCGATCACCGCGCCGGTAATGGCTTCGTCGTCCGCGTCGCGCGTGAGGTCGCCGATGAATTCCTTGTCGATCTTGAGCGTGGTCAGCGGCAGTCGCTTCAGGTACGACAGCGACGAGTAGCCGGTACCGAAGTCGTCGATCGCCAGCCCCACGCCGATGTCGCGGATCGCCTGGAGCATCGCGGCGTTCTGCTCGGCGTTGGCCATGATCACGGTTTCAGTGAGTTCCAGTTGGAGGCGATGCGGCGGGATGTCGCGGCCGGCGAGGGCCCGCGCGACGACGTCCGACAGATGGCCTCGCGCCAGCTGCATGGCGGACACGTTCACCGCTACCGAGACATCCTCGAGGCCCTGTTCGCGCCATTGCTGCAGGGTCGCGCAGGCCTCCTGCATGGCCCATTCGCCGATCTCGAGGATCAGGCCGCTTTCTTCGGCCAGGGGGATGAAGCGGTCCGGCGGAATCTCGCCGTACTCGGGGCTGTGCCAGCGCAACAACGCCTCAACGCCGGTGATGCGCATCTGCGCCAGCGAAAGTTTCGGCTGGAACACGAGCTGCAGTTCGTTGCGGTCGAGCACCTTGCGCAGCGCCGCGGAAATCGTGGCGCGCTGGCGGATTTCCACGTCCATCGCGTCGGTGTAGCGCATGAAGGTACGGCGACCGGCAGCCTTCGCCTGGTACATCGCCGTATCGGAATGCTTGAGCAGGTCGGTGGGGATCTGCGCGTGGTCCGGATAGAGGCTGATCCCGATCGAAGGCGAGATCGACACGTCGTGGCGGTCATCGATATCCAGCGGCTGGCTGAAGGCGTCAATGATCCTGCGCGCGACCTGTTCTGCTTCGGCAATCGTGTCGAGGTCTTCGAGCACGACCGTGAACTCGTCGCCGCCAAGTCGCGCGACGGTGTGCTGGGGCCCAACCGTGCTCTGCAACCGCGCCGCGGCCGCGCGGAGGATGCGATCGCCGGCGGCATGGCCGAGGGAATCGTTGATGTCCTTGAAGCGGTCGAGGTCGAGGAACAGCACCGCAATGCGCTTGCCCTGCCTGCGCGCACGCACGATCGCGCGCGACAGGCGTTCCGACAGCAGCGTGCGGTTGGGCAGGCTGGTGAGCGTGTCGTAGTTGGCGAGATAGCGCAGTTCCTGCTCGGCGCGTTTCTGGTCGGTGATGTCGCCGAGCACGCCCACGTAATGGCTGCGCTGGCCGGAAGCGTCCAGCACGACGATGGCCTGCACCGAGCATAGGAACTCCTGTCCATCCTTGCGCTGCTGCCACAGTTCGCCCGACCAGCGTCCGTCGCGCTCCAGCCGCGTGCGCATCTGCCGGTAGAACTCGGCGTCGTGTTGCGAGCTGTTGAGCAGCGACGTGTCGCGGCCGAGCACTTCCACGTCGCTGTAACCCGTCATCCGGGTGAACGCCGGATTGACCGATACGAACGAGAAGTCGCGGTCGAACACGCACACCGCTTCGGTCATGCTGCGCAACACTTCACTGGCGATGCGGCGTTCGCGATCGGCGTTGCGCGTGGCGGTGACATCGCGAGCGGTGCCGGCGATGCGCAGGGCACGGCCGTTCTGGGCGCGGTCGACCACGCGTCCGCGCGCGAGCATCCATGCCCAGTGGCCATTGGCCAGGCGGACGCGATGTTCGGACAGCAGCACCGGCGATTCGCCGCGCAGGTGCTGGATGAGCTGTTCGCGCAATCGCGGCAGGTCTTCCGGATGCACCTCGTGTTCGCTGACGATTTCCATCTGCACGGCGGTATCGGGATCCTGCATGCCGTGTTCGTCGATGCGCATGGCGTGCATCTCGCCGCGCTGCAGGTCGTAGTCCCAGAAAACCTCGCCCGACCCCCACAACGAAAGCTTGAGGCGCTGCTCGCGTTCGCGGATCGCTTCGAACAGGCCACGTTCGCGGCGTAGCTGCTGGTGCCGGCGCCAGGCGACGACGGCAACGAACGACAGCAGTAGCAGGGCAGCGAATGCGATCACGCGCGGGTGCCGCCACCACGGCGGCAGGACCTGCACCGGCAGCCGCAGTTCCTGCGGGTTCCAGACGCCGTCGCGGTTGGTCGCCTGCACGCGCAGCACGTATTTGCCGGGCGGGAGCCGGGTGTAGGTGATGTCCTGCTGGCGACCATTGTCGATCCACATCGGATCGAATCCTTCGAGCCGATAGCGATACTGGATGTCGGCGGAAGGTGCGTAATCGAGTGCGCCAACACGCAGCCGCAGCAGGTCCGCGCCATCGGGAATCGACAGCGCGCCCGATTGCGGGAGAACGCCCTGGTTGCCCGAGGCCTCGCTGCCGATGCGCGCCGACAGCAGGCGCAACGGCGGCAGGTAGGGCGAGTCGCGAAGCGGACGCGGATCGAACACGTTGAGCCCGCGTACGCCGCCGAAGGCGAGCCGGCCATCCCCCAATATCGTGGCTGCGCCGCCGTTGAATTCGAGATCCTGCAGGCCATCGGCCATGCCGTAGATGCGGTAACGATCGTTCCTCACGTCGAAGCGCGTCAGTCCGTTGTCGGTGCCCAGCCACAAGGTTCCGGCCGGTGCTTCGATCATCGAATACACCACCGGCACCGGCCGGTCGTGCAATGCGTCGGCCAACGGGTGGACGAAGGCGATGCTGCCATTCCCGTTTTCGATGACCCGGCTCAGGCCGGCATGCGTGCCCACCCAGATGTGCCCGTCGGTCGCCTGCCACAACGTGCGGACCAGGTTGCCCGGCAGGCTGCCGGGCGCATTGAGGTCGTGGCGGAAGTGACGAAGCTGGCCAGTGGCTGGATCGAGCACATCGAGACCATCACCGGTGCCCAGCCAGATGCGGCCCCGCCGGTCTTCGAGCACGGCGTGCACGGCCGGGTGCGAGAGCTGGTGCGGATCACCATCGCGATGTCCGTAGTGCAGCACTTCGCCATCGGACGAGTAACGCAGCGCGCCATTGTTCGCCGTGCCGATCCAGAGAGCGCCACTGCGCGTGAGCGTGAGACTGCGTATCGGCGTATCGGTGTAGCGGCCCAACGCAACGGGTTCGATGCTGCCGCGGCGAGGATCCAGGCGCATTAGTCCGCGCATCGTGCCGATCCAGATGTTGCCGGCGGGCTCGCGCACCAGGGCCATTACGCGCGCGCGGTCGCTCCCGGGCGGAAGCGGCAGGCGCGGCGTGAAGTCCTCGAAGCGGTCCGCGGAGGCGTCGTAACGCAATAGCCTTGCATCATCGGTGCCGAGCCACAGTGCGCCGCTCGGGTCTTCCGCGATGGCGCGGACGCTGTCGTCGGTCGCGGGATTATGGTGGCCGCCACTGTCGAGATTGAGGATGTAGGCAAATCGCGTGCCGAGCGGATCGGTCACGGTGACGCCACGGAAATCGCCGCCCAGCCAGAGCATCCCGCCCTGGTCGATCATCAGCGTGTTGATGCCGTCTTCCGGCAGGCCCGAGGTCACGCCCGGCTGTTCACGCAACTGCAAGGCGTGCCCGTTCGCCGGATCGAACCGCAGCACGCCTTGCCGGGACAGCGAGATCCACAGCTGGTGGTCGGGCGCTTCCACTATCGCGCGCACTTCCGGCGCGGACTCGCCGATGGCGGGCCAGACCCTCAGCAGCGATCGTCCGTCCGAGGCCAGCCGGTACAGGCCCTGCATCGTCCCGATCCACAGTTGGCCGCGATGGTCGAACGCCAGTGCCCGTATCGGCATGTTTGGCCGGATCCGCTCCACGCCACCACGGGGTCCGATCCGGTAAAGCCCCGTCCGCGTGCCGTACCAGACCTCGCCGTCGCGGCCGGCTACCAGCGATTGGCGCGGCGCGTCGCGCAGGGCTCGCGAATCGAGTGTGATCACCCGGTCGCGCGTGCCGGTTTCCGGATCCAGCCGTTCCAGCCCCGCCAGCGTGCCGACCCAGACCTTGCCGGCATGCGGCAGCAGGGCCTCGACTTCGCGCTGCGTCTGTTCTCCGTCGGGTACTGCGTAATGGCGAATTTCACCCGTGGCCAGGTTGAGGCGGGCTACATACTGGGAATAGGAGCCCACCCAGAGCGAATGGTCGCCTTCCGGCGCCAGCGCGGTGACATAACTGTCGGGAAGGCTTGCCGGATCCCGCGGATCGTGCCGGTACTGCACGTAACGCTGGCCGTCGTAGCGGTGCAGGCCGCCCTGGGTCGCGACCCAGACGAAGCCCTGCGCATCCTGCGCCAGCGCATTCACGGTGTTCTGCCCGAGGCCACGCTCGCTGCCGAGACGCGCGAAGTAATAATCGCGCGTCAGCGCTCCGGCATCGGGAGCCAGGACTGCGCCGAACAGGCCTGCGATCATCGCGATCAGGCAGGCAGTTGATGAAGAAAAGAGACGCACGGACCCCGGCCGTTGGGCGTTTCGAGGAGTGTACGGCAGCGGAAGCCTGCCGCCAGCCTCGCGTCTGCCGTTAAACTCCGGGTATCCCCCGTTCACGCCGAAAACAATTCGTGTCCTCTCCCGATTTGCCCGCACCCGCCGCCCTGGAAGGCGAAATCCGCGCTCTGGCCCTGTCGGTGCCGGTGTCCGAACTACACGGCAGCCTGTGCGGCTGGCTGGCCGGTGGCGGCGCTTCGGATCGCCAGTGGCTGGGCAAGGTGTTGGCGGATCCGTCGTTGCCTGCGGTGAGCGAAGGCAGCGCGCTCGATGACATGCGCCTGGCCAGTGCCGCGCAACTCGCCGACCGCAGCTTCGAATTCGAGCTGCTCCTGCCGGGTCCCGATGACTCCCTTGCCGAGCGCAGTGGTGCGCTGTTCGACTGGTGCCGCGGATTTCTCGGCGGATTCGGCCTCGCGGCGGGCGCCGCGCCTGCCTTGTCCGAAGACAGTCGTGAAGCGCTCGCCGACATCGCCAAACTCGCCGCCGCGCAACCGCAGGACGAAGGCGATGAGGAGGACGAGGAAGCGCTGGTCGAACTCGAAGAGTTCGTCCGCGTGGCAGCACTGCTGCTGCACGGCGACTGCGTGATGGCGGCGCAGCATCGGCAGAGGTTCAATTGATCATCTGGCTCGTGCGCAACGCGCACGGTTTCGGCAGATCGTCATCCCCGCGATGACGTGTTTTTGTCCGTTGACGGGTCGCGGGCAAACACAAGAGCAAAGCCACTGGTACTCGTTTTTTGCCATGACGGGAAAAAACAACGGCAAAGGCAGCGTCACTGGATTTCCTACTTCGCGGGAACGACGGGCAAACGCAGACGCACGCTCGGAGTCCCGGCAAAAAATGCACCGATGATCAAACCGCTCGCCATCCCCACCCGCATCAACGCCCGCCGCCGCAAGCAGCTCATGCGCATGGCCGGCGACGAGGCGATCCTGGTCCTGCCCGCGGCAAAGGAAGTGGTGCGCAGCCGCGACACGCACTATCCGTACCGTCAGGATTCCGACTTCTGGTATCTCACCGGTTTCGCCGAACCCGATGCCGTGCTGGTACTGGTGCCCGGGCGCAAGCACGGCGAAACGCTGCTGTTCTGCCGCGAACGCGACCCCGAACGCGAAGCCTGGGACGGGCCGCGCCAGGGTCCCGAAGGTGCAGTCGAAGCCTTTGGCTTCGATGATGCGTATCCGATCGGCGATCTCGACGACATCCTGCCCGGCCTGCTCGAAGGGCGCACGCGCGTCTATTACCACTTCGGCCGCGACCAGGAGTTCGACCTCAAGCTGATCGGCTGGGTCAACCGCGTGCGCGCGCAGGTAAGGCTGGGTGCGGAGCCCCCACATGAATTCCTCGAACTCGGCCACCTGCTCGACGAGATGCGCCTGTTCAAGGACCGCGACGAACTCCGGCTGATGCAGCGTGCCGCCGACATCACCGTGCTCGCGCACCAGTCGGCGATGCGGGCAGTGCGGGCCGGCATGCGCGAGTACGAACTGCAGGCCGAGATCGAGCGCGTCTTCCGCCAGCACGACGCAGAAGCCGCATACGGCAGCATCGTGGGCGCGGGCAGCAACGCCTGCGTTCTGCACTACCGCGCCAACAATGCGCCGATCAATGAAGGCGACCTGGTGCTGGTCGATGCCGGGGCCGAATATCGCGGTTACGCGGCCGACATCACCCGCACGTTTCCGGTCAGTGGCCGCTTCAGCAAGGAGCAGCGTGCACTGCACGACCTCGTGGACGCCGCGCAGCTGGCCGCACGCGAGCAGGCGCTGCCCGGCGTGCCCTACGAAGCCGGGCACAACGCGGCCGTCGAAACGCTGACCGAAGGATTGCTACGGCTGGGCCTGCTCAAGGGCAAGCTTGAAAAGAACATCGTCGACGGCCACTACCGCCGCTTCTATCGCCACAAGACCGGCCATTGGCTCGGCCTTGACGTGCACGACGTCGGCGAATACCGGATCGACGGTGAATCGCGCCTGCTCGAACCGGGCATGGTCTTCACGATCGAGCCAGGCCTGTACATCGCGCCCGACGACACCAGCGTCGACGCGAAGTGGCGCGGCATCGGGATCCGCATCGAAGACGATGTGGTGATCACGAAGGTCGGACATGACGTCCTCACGCGTGGGCTGGCGCGCAGCGCCGAAGAAATCGAAACATTCATGGCGCAGGCTGGCTGAACAGTCGCGAGGCCTGATGCGCAGGCTTGCGCCACAAGTGGGTAAACCATAGGCACAAGGCGAGGGCGGGCGCGCCTCACTACACTGCGTAGCCATGAACGCGCCTAGCGCCAGGTTTTGGGCGCCGCTGGCAACGGTGCTCCTGTTGATGCTCCTGTGCGGAACAACCGTCGTGCAGGCGCGCACCGTCTATCGCTGCATGCGCGACGGCACCGTCAGCCTCGCTACCGCACCCGAACCGGGTTCGCGCTGCACACAAAAACACATCGACGACAACGCAGTGAAGCTGCCCAACCTGTGGGGCGCGCTCGGTGTCATCAACGGCACCCTGTACGAACGCGAGCAGGACGGCGTGACCGTCTATAGCACGCGCAAGTTGCCCGGTTCGACGCCGGTGTTGTCCTTCACCGTCGAAACACCACCCGGCGAACCTGCGCATACCGGCCTTGGCAATGTCGGCAAACCGCAACCCGAACGCTACGCCGCGCAATTCCGCTCGGCGGCAAAGAAGCAGGGTGTCGACGATGCCTGGCTGCGCGCGATTGCGCATGCCGAAAGCGGTTTCGATGCGAACGCGGTGTCACCGAAGGGCGCGCTGGGCGTGATGCAGCTGATGCCGGCGACCGCGCGTAGTTACGGCGTCACCGATGCGTATTCGCCGACACAATCGATCGAGGCGGGTGCAAAGCACCTGCGTTCGCTGTTGCGCCGCTACCGCGGCGATCTCACCTTGGCTGCCGCGGCGTACAACGCCGGCGTCGGTGCGGTGGCGCGCTTTGGCGGCGTGCCGCCGTATCGCGAGACCCGCGCCTATATCGCGAAGGTCCAGGCCCTGCATGCAGGCTATCGGCGCGCTTTGAAGCTCGACGCACCGAAGGATGTCGCACCGGAAGACATGCGCCCCGTTGTTGCGACACGCGCGGCTCCCTGACGAAAGTAGGTCGCACCGCGCACGCCGTTGGTGCGCAGCAGCAAAGGCATCCGGCTGCTGTTCATCGCAGCAGCATGAACAGGCGGCTTCGATAACTGCGGGAAACGAGCCGGTGAAGCGTTCGTTACCTGGCTCGTGCATCACCCCGGATACAGTCCGCTGCGATCAATCTCATCGTGCCGCGCACCCGTGCGCCGGTGCTCGCGCAGGCCGGTGATGGCATGCGCCGAGGCAGAACGGGAGAAACGCCATGAACGCAAACAATCGCAATCTGCTCGCCATCGCGTTGGCGACGGTGCTGTTGTCGCCTGCGGCCTGGGCACAGAAGGACAGCAAGGGACCGCCCGACATGCCGCGCGTCGAACCGGCGCCATCTGCGCCGGTGCCGAATTCGCCGGAACAGACGCTGCGTGACATCCACAAACCCGCCACTACGACCACCGACCAGGCCGACACCATGCTACCGCCACCTTCGCCGCCGGAGTCGCAGGGCGCGGAACACGCAGCGGCGCATTCGTCGGTCGTGCAGCGTGACCTGTGGACGCGCCTGGATGTCAACGGCGACGGAAAGATCAGCACGAGCGAAGGTGACGCCGACGCCGCCTTCAGCACCGACTTCTCCGCGATGGATACGGATGACGACGGCTTCGTGAGCGATGCCGAGTACCGCACCGCGGCCAGGGAAGATGTGCGCGCCGATGCGAACTCATCCTCATCGGGCCGCATGGGCGACGTCATGCGCCGGCTGGATGCGAATGCCGATGGCTCGATCAGCCTCAGCGAAGGCGACGCCGATGCCACGATCAAGTCGAACTTCAACAGCATCGACACCAACAGCGACGGCATGGTGAGCCGTGCCGAATACCAGGCGTGGCTCAAGGTGAGCCGCAAGTAGCACATCGAGCAAACGTCACGGAAAACTTGCGACAAGGGCGCCTCATGGCGCCCTTGTCTTTGCCTGGTCGCGTCGGCCGGTTACATCATCTGGTCGCGTGCCTTTTCCGCGCGCGCTGCGCCGATCTTGGTCTCGACATGGCGTACTTCTTCCGGCGGCGGCAGCACCGCCGGCATTCCGAGCGCATTGATCCACAGTTCGCGCGTCCAACCCGACGAGTGATACAGATGCTCGTCCTCTTCGTCTTCAACCTGCTCGTAAGCGGTGCGCAAGGCCTCGATCGCGCTGCCCTTGCCATTTTTGACGATCTGGCCGATCAGCTCCCAGTTCATGTGGTCCTTGGTTTCGGCCAGAACCACGCACTCGCCCGCAACGATTTCCGCGGAGCCGGGATCGGCATCGCTACGCGCCTTCTGGATGGCCTGTACCAACGACGCGCCAAGGTGCGCGACGACTTCGCGCCCTGGCGTACGGGCCTTCGCATCAAGGCCGAGTTCACTGAACACATCGAGCAGGATCTGGCGATGTCGCTTGGTCTGTTCGAGGTATTCGGTCCATTCCTTGCGCAGGTCTTCGTTCTGCACGACTTCGAGTGCGTTGGTGTAGATCTCGACGCCGCCGATTTCGGTTTCGAGTGCCTGGTAAAGCAGTTCCTGCAGGCCTGCGTCGTCGTAACCGGTCTTCTTGCTTGTGGCCATCGTGCCTCTCCTGCGTGTGGGCGACCGGCGAAGGTTCGCGCCGCCGCCGTTGCGCACGAGTGAGCCAGTGATGAAGGAAAACGTAAGCGGCGGTGGCGCAGCGATCAGCGGATCAGCGCTGTACGCGATTCGAACGGCAGCGACATCGCGCCGGTACGCGTCACGGCATTCTCCACGGCGGGCAGCACTTCCTCGGCGCCATCGACGAGCACGAGGATGCGCCCGGCCTTTATCTCGCCGTCGAACTTCTGCCGCACCGGGTCTGGTAACGATGAGCCGACGAGCGACGAGGCGAATGCGCCGACCAGCACGCCGGCGAGCGCGACCAGGCCTGCGCCACCCCAGCTGATGCCGATCGAAGGAAACACCAGCACGCAGAGCGCACCGGCCAGCAGGCCTGCGAGCCCGCCAAACAGGGCGCCACGCAATGCCGCGGGAACGAAGTCGCTGTCGGCTTCCTTGCGACGGTTCGGAATATGGCCGACTTCGATATCGGGCCGCGCGACCAGCGAGATGTCTTCGTCGTGGACGCCGGCATCGCGCGCGGCCTGGATGGCGGCGCGGGCCGTGATCAGGTCGGGAGTGCTGTAAACACGACGGGTCTTCATCGCACGCTCCTTCCACAAGCTGGTCGAAACAAGCTCATCGAGCCGGCCGCGGAATGGAAGCAACGACGACGCGCCGCGCGGTCCCCAACGCGTGGCATGAGCTTTGCTCCGCGGCGGTTAGTGAGGTGTGACGGCAGGGCATTCCACTTACCGCCACGCGCGGGCAGCGCTAGGCTGGATTCTTCGCGACGCTGGAGATCGAGGATGCTGCCCACCATTGCGGTGCCGTGCCCGTATTGCGGCGAACGCGTCGAGTTGATGATCGACGGATCCGACGACCTGCAGCATTACGTGGAGGATTGCCCGGTCTGCTGCCGGCCGATGGAAATTTCCGTGGCGCTGGACGCGAGTGGCGAAGTCATGGTGATCGCGACACGCGACAGCGATGCGTGAGCACGTGCATGGCGCGTGATGATCGCGCACACGCGAGTCCGGCGACCCCGCATAAGCCCTGTTCGTAAAGGTTGTGTTCCATTCAGGCCTGCCCTGCGTCGGCTTCTCGACGCCCATCACGATTCAGGCCGGTTCAGCGGCCGGCCATAAACCGGTTTGCCGCCGTTGTGGTTAACCCCGTGTGGAGGCGCCGCCCGCGACGTTGGTTGTGTTCATTCGCGCGTGGGCAAGGTGCGATTCGTGCGGGGCACATCCCCCGATTCCCTCGCCGCGCACGATCCTTAAGGAGAGAAACTGATGAATCGCAAGACCCTGATCGGTACTTTCGCTCTCGTTGCTTCGCTGTCCGCCCCGCTGGCCTTTGCGCAGTCGCAGACCGATGCTTCGTCGACCGACGCCTCGGCGCAGTCGACCACCGCTTCCGACGCTTCCACGCAGTCGACTACTCCGACCGACGCTTCCGCGCAGTCGCAGTCGGCCACCACTTCCAATGACGCTTCTGCCGCCACCACGCAGGGCGATCCGGCCAAGAAGAGCTGGGCCGATGTCGACGCCGACAAGGACGGCAACCTCAGCAAGGCGGAAGCCTCTGCCGTGCCGGCTCTCGGCCAGGTCTTCGACAAGGCCGACGCCAATGCCGATGGCTCGCTGACCGCCGATGAATACAAGGCGTACGTGAAGACGCAGGAACAGAAGTAACAAGTAACTTCGCGGTTTGCCGGCTACTCACTGCCGGCACGGCGGGACGCGGACTCGCTCCGCGCCCCGCCGGTTTGCGCCATTGCACACGACGACGCAGGAAGGACGGCTCCGGCCGTCCTTCCTGTTTTCCGAACCCTTGTTTCCGGGATGCCGCAACGACGTGCTGGCATACTTGCGCGCATGACTTCCAATGACGGCATCCGCCTGGTCGGCTTCGACGGCGACGACACCCTGTGGCGCAGCGAGGACTACTACCACGCCGCGCAGGCCGACTTCGAGCGGATCCTGCAATCCTATGTCGACCTGCACGACGCGCGCACGCATGAACGCCTGTACGCCGTGGAGATGCGCAACCTCACGCTGTTCGGCTATGGCGTGAAAAGCATGACGCTGTCGATGGTGGAGGCGGCGGTCGAAATCACCGGCGCGCGCATCAGTGCTACCGACCTGCATCGCATCGTGTCGCTGGGCAAGGAACTGCTGCAGCATCCGGTGGAACTGCTTCCAGGCATCCGCGAAGCGGTGGAAGCCATCGCCCGCGACCACGAGATAGTACTGATCACCAAGGGCGACCTGTTCCACCAGGAAAACAAGGTGCGGCAGTCGGGCCTGGCCGATCTGTTCCATCGCATCGAGATCGTCAGCGAAAAGGACGCGTCGACGTATGCGCGCGTTCTGTCCGAGTTCGACCTTCCTGCGTCGCGCTTCGCGATGATCGGCAACTCGTTGCGTTCGGATATCGCACCGGTGCTCGAACTGGGAGGCTGGGGCGTGTACATGCCGTATCACGTGACATGGACGCATGAGACCGAGGCAACGGTTGCCGACGATGCACCGCGCCTGCGTCGCGTCGCCGAACCGTCCGCGTTGCCTGCGGCGGTGAAATCGCTCGCGCTGCACGCTGCTGCGTGAGCCGCCTGAGCGGAATCTGAGCGGCTCCATCGCTTCACGTAAAAATTACCAATCGGTTCACCGAGCCAGTCGCATCTTCGCGCCATGCCCCGCCGTGGTGGCGGGGAGACAGGAGGACTGCTATGGCCACCATGACCCGCTGGCTTGCTTCGACTGCACTGGCCGCCGGCCTCGGCCTGGCGACGTTCGCAGCGCCCGTAACGGTCCAGGCGCAGAGCGGCGACGACCTCGCCCGTGTGATCGTGGATGTCGCCGATGTGATCTTCCGCAGCGGCGATCCGTACTACCGCTATGGCAACTACGGTTACAACGATCGCCTGGTCGTCGAGCGCGATAGGTACGGCCGTCCGGTCTATTACCGCATGGTCGACCGTAGTGGACCGCCGTACGGCAAGGCCCATGGCTACTGGAAAAAGCATGGCAACAACAGCCGTGTCAGCTGCGATCGCCACGGCCGCTGTGTTACCCGCTACTACGATCCGCGCTACGACCGTCGTTACGACAACCGGTATGACAATCGCTATTACAGCTATGACCGGGACCGCTACGATCGTCATGAGCGTTACGATCGCGACGGACGCTATTGGGATGGTTACCGCTGGCACGACCGCGACTGATCGCCGGCAACGCGCAGCAGCGAAGACGGACGGCACCCTCGCGGTGCCGTCCCTGGTTTCCGGGGCATGCACCGGCTCGATGCCAGGCAACCTGCCGGTGCTAGCCTTCCGCATTCGTCCACGGAGGCCTCAACATGAAAGCCCGTCTTCTCACGTTGTTCTGCGCCGGCCTGCTCGCGGCTGCGGCGATGCCCGCGCACGCGAGCGGTCCGATCACCTGCAAGCTCGCCTTCAATCTCTCGGGCTGGTCGATCTTCTACAAGACTGCCAGCGGCACGGGCACGGTGACCTGCGACAACGGCCGGAGCATGCCCGTGCACATCCGCGCCAAGGGCGGCGGGCTCACCATCGGCAAGTCGAAGATCGAAAACGGCACCGGCGAATTTTCCGGTGTCTTCAACATCAACGACGTGCTCGGTACCTATGCCAGCAGCGAAGCGCATGCGGGCGCGTCGAAGTCGGCGAAGGCCATGGCGATGACGAAAGGCAGCGTCTCGCTGGCAGTGGCTGGCAAGGGCGCGGGCTGGGACATCGGCGTGGCCTTCGGCAAGTTCGTGATCGAACCCTGACCCGCGGCCCACAAGGCGGACTCACGACCTATTCATCCGCCCGTGCCGAGCATGACCATGAAGCACAGTCGCGGCCCCGCCGCGGCATCAGGAGGAGCGATCCGCATGTTTGAATCGTCCTATGAGAAATTGAAGCGCAGCGCGCTGGGGTTGATGCTCGCCATCACGGCCTTCACCGCCGGCACGGCCGCGGCGCAGGACTTCACCGTCGGCTGGCATCCGCGCAGCGGCGATATCTGGGTCGATACCTGGCTCGGCGACATGAACCGCTACGGCGCGCGCTATCCGGAGCCTTTCATCGATGAAATGGTGCGCTATCACAACGCACCGCGTTCGCTCGTCGTGGATCTGCTGCAGACGCAACGTTGGGCGCCGGGCGACGTGTACTACGCCTGTGCGCTGGCTTCGGTCCTCGGTCGTCCGTGCCGTTATGTCGTCGATCAGTACGAAGCCAATCGCGGACAGGGCTGGGGCGTGGTCGCGCAACGGCTCGGCATCAAGCCGGGTTCGGCGGAATTCCATCGGCTGAAGAAGGGCTTCGTGCCGACCTACGACCGCTGGGCGCGCCCCATCGATCTTGATGACGACCTGCGCCGCGAATATCCGAATCGCGGCAAGGGCAAGGCCACGACAATGCACGGCAAGGCGAACGCAAAGGGCGGCGCATCCGCGCATGGGCAAGGGAAGCCCGCGAAGACCGGGCAAGGTGCCTCGCAGGCAAAGGGCCAGTCCGCGGCTCATGGCCCCGGGAGCCAGGGACAAGGGCAGGGCGGCAACAAAAAGGGCAAGGGCAACGGCAAGGGAGGCTGAGCCCTAAACTGGGCGGATGAACTCCACCCCCATTTCCCTGGTAACGCATCGCGGCGGCTGTCATTGCCGCCGCGTTCGTTTTGAAGTCGATGCACCCGCGCAGCTCCAAGTGCTCGACTGCAATTGTTCGATCTGTCGCATGACCGGCTTCCTGCATCTCATCGTGCCTGCCGCGCGCTTCCGCCTGCTGTCCGGCACGGAAGACCTGGTCGAATACACGTTCAACACCGGCACCGCGCGGCACCTGTTCTGCGGCCACTGCGGCATCAAGAGTTTCTATGTGCCACGTAGCCATCCCGATGGCTTCGACGTCAACGCGCGCTGCCTCGACGAAGGCACGGCGACGCAGATGACGGTGGCGCTCTTCGACGATAACGATCGTGATGCGGCGACGGCTGCGATCGCGCACCTGTCCGTCGCACCCGAAGCAGACTGACGCCATCGCTCCAGGGCGAGCAGTGGACTTCGCGGCCACTCAGGACGCGACCGCTACAATGGCCATGATGAAAGTGTCGCCCGCCATCCCTGCAGCGCAGTTGCGCCTGTCCGTCGCCCCGATGATGGACTGGACGGATTCGCACTGCCGCGCCTTCCACCGGGTACTCGCGCCGCATGCACGGCTATACACGGAGATGGTGCATGCGAACGCGGTCATCCATGGCGACCGTGCGAAGTTGCTGGCGAAGGATCCCAGTGAGCATCCCGTTGCGTTGCAACTCGGCGGCAGCGAACCGGAACTGCTCGCCCAGGCCGCCCGCATCGGCGCGGAGGCCGGCTTCGATGAGGTCAACCTCAATTGCGGTTGCCCCTCCGATCGCGTGCAGGCTGGCCGCTTCGGTGCATGCCTGATGCGTGAACCCTCGCTGGTTGCCGAGAGCGTCGCCGCGATGATCGGTGCGTGCAATATGCCGGTGACCGTGAAGTGCCGGCTGGGGGTCGACGACGACCACGACTGGAACCACTTCCTGCGCTTCATCGACAGCATTGCGGATGCGGGCTGCCGCATGTTCGTGATCCACGCGCGCAACGCATGGCTGAAGGGCTTGTCGCCGAAGGAGAATCGGGAGGTACCGCCACTGCGCTACGACTGGGCATACCAGCTCAAGCGCGAGCGCCCGCAACTGCAGATCGTCGTGAACGGCGGCATCGCCACGACGGACGAAGCCACGCAGCATCTCGGACACACCGATGGCGCGATGCTCGGGCGGGCCGCCTACCACGACCCATATCTGCTGCATCGGCTCGATGTCGCGTGGTTCGGTGGTGAATTGCGTACGCGCGCGGATCTCCTGCGCGCCTATCGTCCATATGTCGAGGCGCAACTCGCATGCGGCACGCTCGGTGGCGTGGCGCTCAAGCACATCACCCGGCACGTGCTTGGCCTGTTCGCCGGCCAACGCGGAGGCCGTGCATTCCGCCAGGTGCTGAGCGAGGGAGCGCACAAGCCGGGCGCCGACTGGTCCCTGGTGGAGCAGGCGCTGTCGCTCACCGAATCCTTCGCCGCAGCCGAGGCCTGACTCAAGGACGCCATGATCACCCGCGACACGCACGCCTTCCTCAATTTCGCCCGCGGTTGTGCGCCGGACTTCGGGCCGCCCACTGCGCGTGCTGCCTTTCTCGTCGCGCCGGATGGATTCACCCTCGCCGAGCAATCGGCGCAGGACAACCGATACATGGCGGAAGTGGAGGCATTCGACTCCACGCGCGCATCGCAACAGCATCGCGACCTTCATCGCGCGTTTTCCTCGACATTGCCGACGGTGTGCTTCGCCGGCAATCCCGAGACGCCCGATGCGCTGTTCCCCAACAACGTCTTCGGCACCGCGGGCGGTCGTTACATCGTGGGCCGCATGCGCCACGAAGTACGCCAGCGCGAAGCGGCGCGCGACGACATTCGCGGGTTCTTCGCCAGCGTGCTTGATTACGCCGAGATCGACCTTTCCACCCAGATGCATCCCTGCGAACTCACCGGTTCGCTGGTGATCGATCGCGCACGCGGCCTGGGCTTTTGCGGATTGTCGGATCGCTGCGACGAAGAGGGCGCGCGCCTGATGCACGAGGCCTTCGGCCTGCGCTCGACGCTGCTGTTCGACCTGGCGCCCGGCGAGTACCACACGAATGTCGTACTTGCCGTGCTGGCGGGACGTGCGGCGATCGTCTGCGCGGAGGGATTCGGCGATCGCGCGGTGGTGGACGCCATCGCCACGCTCTACGCGCCGCACGTGGTGCATTGCTCGCGCGCCGAGCACGCCGCCTTCGTCGGCAACGCGATCGCGCTGTCTGCCGGCACGGTGTGGATGAGCGCCGGGGCCGGCCGCGCGCTTTCGACGATCAATCGCAAGGTGCTGCAGGGCGCCGGTTTCGAGGTTGCCACGGTGGAACTCGATGCCATCGAAGCCGGAGGCGGCTCGTTGCGTTGCTGCGCGGGCGAAATTTTCTGAAGGCATTCCGGTGACGGTTTCCCGCACCGGAGTTGAACCGCCCCAGGCCGCGCGCTGAACCACGACCCGTTTGTGAAGAAAAAGTTCAGACCGGATTCACTGCTGCGTTCCAAGAATGCACACTCGTTGTTTCATTGCGGCACGTCCCGCACCTGATGCCATGTCCCGTTCCCTCGCCCGACTCGCCTCCATGTTCATCGCCGTCGCCCTGGTGGCGTCGGCGGGCACTGCGGGTGCGCAAAGCCTTGGCGGCCTGCTCGACAGGGGGGCGGGTGGCGGCGCGCGGGATGCCGGCGATCGCGCGGAGCGTTCCCGCCGCATGGATGATCGCCATAACCGTGGCGAGGACCATCGCGCCTTGTCCGATGCGGTGCGCCGCGTCGAACGCCGTACGGGTGGTCAGGTCCTCAGCGCCGAGCGCGTCCCCTTCGATGGCCGCAACGTCAACCGGGTGAAGGTGATCGATTCCAGCGGTCGCGTCCGCGTGTACATGGACGATCCGCAGGGCCAAGGCCGCCGCCAGCCCGAGCCGCCGCCTTCGGACGAAGATTGATTCGTCGTATGCACCTGAAAGGCGTGCATCTTCAAAACAGCTCGGTTCAGCTGAATTCACTTAGCTGAACAAAAGCGGGAATGCAGGCTCCCGTACACGCGCCGGCGACAAGCTGAACGGCTAACCTGAATGCACCCGGCCAAGACGGCCGTTCTGCTGAAGGAGTCTCCCATGCGCATTCTCCTGGTCGAGGACGAAGCTCCCCTCCGCGAAACCCTGGCTGCGCGCCTCAAGCGCGAGGGCTTTGCCGTCGATGCCGCGCAGGACGGCGAGGAAGGCCTGTACATGGGCCGCGAGGTCCCGTTTGATCTCGGCATCATCGACCTGGGCCTGCCCAAGATGTCCGGCATGGACCTGATCAAGGCCCTGCGGGAGGAAGGCAAGAAATTCCCGGTGCTGATCCTGACCGCGCGGTCGAGCTGGCAGGACAAGGTCGAGGGCCTGAAGCAGGGCGCCGACGACTACCTGGTCAAGCCCTTCCATGTCGAAGAACTGCTCGCGCGCATCAACGCGCTGGTGCGCCGCGCCGCAGGGTGGAGCAAGCCGTCGCTGGAATGCGGTCCGGTCGTGCTCGATCTCGCCGCGCAGACCGTCAGCGTCGCCGGCAACAACGTCGACCTGACCAGCTACGAGTACAAGGTGCTCGAGTACCTGATGATGCATGCCGGCGAGCTGGTGTCGAAGGCCGATCTCACCGAGCACATCTACCAGCAGGATTTCGATCGCGATTCCAACGTGCTTGAAGTCTTCATCGGACGCCTGCGCAAGAAGCTGGATCCCGATGGTTCGCTCAAGCCGATCGAAACCGTACGTGGCCGCGGCTACCGTTTCGCCATCCCGCGCAGCGGTGATCAATAGCAGGCACGTAGCGACAGCCGGGGTCGCTGGTTGATCACTGCGTCGGATTTCGTCGACCGGCTGATCGCGCGCGGCCCCGGTACTTTGTACGCTGGCGGCACATGAGTTCCGTGTCCGCCAGCGTCGTTCCCCTTCTCAGCGAGGCCACGCCATGAGCTGGCGCCAGCCGCGCTCGCTGCAGATACGCCAGTTGCTGGCCGCGAGCCTGGGTCTGATCGCATTCCTCGCGCTCGCAGGTTACGCGCTCGACCGCGCCTTCCAGCAGACCGCGAAGGACAACCTGCGCCAGCGGCTCGAGAACTACGCGCTGGCCTACGCCGACAAGAGCGAATTCGCGCGCAATGGCGAATTCATCCAGCCCTACGATCCCATCGAGCCGCGCTTTGAGCGGCCCGGTAGCGGTCTGTACGCTGAAGTCGTGCTGCCCAACGCGCACTGGGATTCGCATTCTGCGCAGGGGCCCATGTTGCCGCCCTCGCGGATGCTGCAATCCAACGAAGAGCGCTTCGAAGGGCCGTTACCGATGACGCAGATCAACGGCACGGCGGGCGAAGTTTTCCGCTACGGACGCGGTTTCATCTGGAGCGCGGAGGGCAATGCGAAAGCGGAATTCCCCTACACGATCTATATCCTCGAAGACACGACTGCACTGAGCCAGCAGGTTGCGGTCTTCCGGGCGGCGTTGTGGCGTTATCTCGGAAGCGCGGGCCTTATCCTGATGCTGTTGCAGACCGTGGTGCTGCGTTGGAGCCTGCGCCCGCTGCGCAACGTGATCGACGAGCTCAAGCGCGTGCAGCGCGGCGTGGCATCGCGCATGAGCGAGCGCCACCCGCGCGAACTGGAGCCGCTTACCGAGAGCATCAACGCCTTCATCGAGAGCGAGCGCGAGAACCTCGATCGGCAGCGCAACACGCTCGCCGATCTTGCGCATAGCCTCAAGACGCCGCTCGCTGTGCTGCGCGCGCGCCTCGACCACCCGGGGCCGGAGTCGGAGTTGCGCGAGGAAGTAGACGTACAGTTGCGGCGCATGAACGACCTCGTGTCGTACCAGTTGGCGCGCGCTGCACGCTCAGGCCACCAGCTGTTCGCGGCGCCGATCGGGATCGAGCCGCACGCCGAGCAGATCGTGAAAGGGCTGGAGAAGGTCTACGCCAGCAAGGGCGTGCTGTGCGAATTCGATATCGCACCCGGCGCGCAGTTCCACGGCGAACCCGGCGACCTGCAGGAGCTGCTGGGCAATCTGCTGGAAAACGCCTTCAAGTGGGCACGCTCGCGCGTGCTGCTGACCGTGCAGTTCGGCGAGCACGTGCCGAAGCGCCGCCCGGGCCTGCTGGTGGCCGTCGACGACGACGGCCCGGGTATTCCGCCGGAAAAAGTGGCGCTGATCCTGCAGCGTGGCGTGCGTGGCGACGAGCGCGTGCAGGGTCACGGCATCGGCCTGTCGATCGTGCAGGACCTGGTGCGTGCGTATCGCGGCACGCTGGATGTGAGTGCGTCGAAGGAACTGGGCGGCGCTCGGTTCGAAGTGAGGCTGCCGCCAGGGCTGTAATGTCCTTTGCTTCATTCCCGAAAGCGGAATCCGGTAGCTTGTCGTCCATGCCGGGAAGGGAACGACAACAAAGTCATGGGATTGCCGCTTTCGCAGGAATGGCGGACAACGCAACACGCGTTGGCTGACCTCCAGCCCTTACATTCAACTGAAAGGCGAAGACCCGTAGAAGCGCTCCAGATGCGCCGCCACCTTCGGCAATTCCGCGAGCAATAGTCGTGGATTGCTGAAGTGGTATTCGCTGGTGACGGCAAAGAATTCTTCCGGCGCTTCGGCCGCGTAGGAATCGATCGCGGTGTCGCGCCCCGCATCCACGGCCTCGACGAACGCGTCGTAAGCGGCCTGAAAATCGCGCGCCCAGCCGCGTTGCCACGGTCCCGGCAAAGGCGGCGTGCCGTCGAGCTCGCCATCGAGCACGTCGATCTTGTGCGCCATCTCGTGGACAGCCACGCAGAATCCGGCGCGCGGATCCTCACAGTCGGCGAGTACGTCGGCCCACGACAGGATCAGCGGGCCCGTGTCCCAGGATTCGCCGATCAGTTCGTCCTCCCATTCGTGCAGCACCCCTGCCGCATCGACGTGCGTGCGGTTCACGCGGAACGCTTCGGGATAGACGATCAGTTGCGACCAGCCACGTAGCCCGGCTTCGCCGAATTCCAGTAGCGGCAGGCAGCAGGCAGCGGCGAGCACGCCGCGATCGCGTTCGTCGAGGACGAGATCGCCGATGGGCGTGATGGTTTTTTCGTGCAGGAAGCGTGCGGCGAGTTGCGACAGGCGCTCTTCGCGCGCTGCATCCAGCGCGGCCGCCCACGGCAGGGCGGCGCGGATGTCGCGCCAGAGATTGGAAGCTATCGGTTGTGGGGTTCGCGCGAGGCGCAGCCAGCCGAACAACGTGGCGACGCAGGCTTAGCGGAACATGCCCGGCAGGAAGCGATGCCAGCGCGGCGACTGCAAACGCACGTCGTCGCCACCGCCGCCGGTGTTGCTGGGCAGGGGCTTGGTCTTCTTCACCATCGGCGCCGGCAGGATGACCGGATCGCGGTCCGGAGCACGCGTGCTGGCCGAATGCGCGCCGCGGCAGCTGCCGCCTTCGGCGTCGCTGAGCTTGCTTTCGCGCGCTGCCACGGTCGCGCTGGCGACGATGAGCAGGCATACGGCAATGCGGCGCATGGGGAAGTCCTCTCCCGGACGTCGGGGACCGCTGGACTATATCGCACTCCGATGCCCCGGCGGATTGCATTCGTCGGGCGGCTTGTGGTGCGTCGCAACAGCAGCGCCCCGCATAATCCCCGCATGGACGATCGCGCCCTTCTCGAACACCTGATTCGCGGTCCCGCCAGCGGCGACGTGCTCGCCCGGGCCGCGGGCCAGACCCGGGCCGCGGTCTGGAAGCGGATCGAGGCCCTACGTCAGGCCGGCCTGGACATCGTGGCCCGGCCCGGGTGCGGCTACGCGCTCGTCGAGCCGCTGGACCTGCTCGCTGGCGGTGCCATTCTCGCGGCGCTTCCACCGACGGTGCGTGGCCACATCAGCCAGTTGGACATTGCCTGGTCCATCGATTCCACCAACAGTGAACTGCTGCGGCGGCGGGTAACCGAAGAATCCAAGGTCGAAATCCTGATGGCCGAGCGCCAGACCGGCGGTCGCGGCCGCCGCGGCCGGGTCTGGGCGTCCCCGCTGGCGGCACACCTCTATCTGTCGCTAGCCCGCAGTTTCGGCGGGGGGCTGGCGCGGCTGGGCGGCCTGAGCCTCGTCGCAGGTGTCGCCGTAGCCGAGGCGCTGCACGCGAACGGTTTCGACGACGTGCGCCTGAAATGGCCGAACGACGTGGTGATCGCCGGACCCGAAGGACTGCGCAAGCTCGGCGGCCTGCTGATCGAAGGCAGCGGCGAACACGCGGGCCCGGCGCGTGCCGTGATCGGGCTCGGACTCAATGTGCGCATGCCCGAAGCGGCGGCCCGCGACATCGACCAGCCCTGGTGCGACCTCGCGACTCTTTCCGCGAACGCGGGGCGTAGCCTGCCCGAACGCAATGCCGTCGCGGCGGCAGTCCTCGCCCACCTGCTTCCGGCGTTGGAGCTTTTCGATGCGGAAGGACTCGCCCCGTTCCTGACGCGCTACGCGGCCATGGACGCGCTCGCAGGCCAGCGCGTCACCTTGCAGTCGGCGAATGCAGCGCAGAACGGAATCGCCTTGGGCGTCGCCGAAGACGGTGCCTTGCGCCTGCGCCTCGATGACGGTCGCGAGCAGCGCGTGCATGCAGGCGAAGTCAGCGTCCGCAGGGCCGCCATCGCATGAACCCGTGGCTGTTCGACCTGGGCAACACACGGCTCAAGTGCGCGCCGCTGGTCGATGGAAAGGTGGGCGATGTCATTGCGTTGCCGCATCGCGAAGCCGATCTCGCGGACGCATTGGCCAGGGCGCTGCCAGCGCGCATCGACGCCGCCTATGTCGCCAGCGTCGCCAACGAACACCTGCGCGTAGCGCTGTTGCAGGCCCTGACGCAACGCGCGCGGCGCATTTCCCTCGCGCGCACGCAGAAGACCTTCGGCGATTTCCACATCGCGTATGCGCATCCGCGCAAGCTCGGTGTCGACCGCTTCCTCGCCATGCTCGCCGCGCATGCCCGCGGCGATGGCGCGGTGTTGTTGTGCGGCGTCGGTACCGCGCTCACCATCGACCTGGTCGATGCGCAGGGCCGACACGCGGGCGGCCGGATCGCGCCTTCGCCGACGCTGATGCGCGAAGTCCTGCATGCGCGCGCGCCCCAGCTTCCCGTGGAAGGTGGGCACTACGCCGACTTTGCCGCCGATACCGAAGACGCACTCGCCTCTGGTTGCGAAGGCGCCGCGCTGGCGTTGATCGAAACCAGCCGCCAGGCCGCGCATCGCCTGCTGGGCCAGCGCCCGAAGCTTCTCGTGCATGGTGGAGGCGCGGACGACCTTGTGAAAAAACTGCCTGGTGCGACCCGCGTGGCCTCGCTGGTCCTGGAAGGATTGGCGATCTGGGCACGCGTCGATTCCATGCCCTAGAAGCTTGCCCCTAGAATCGACGCATGCTCGTACGCACGCTCATCGTCCTGTTCTCGGTGCTCAACCTCGGCGTGGCGGCCTGGTGGATCGCACACGACCCGCCACCGCCGGCCGCAACGGCGCAGTTGCCCGCAGGTGTTGCACGCCTGCAATTGATCGGTGAAGCCGCGGTACTCGCGCCGTCGCCTGCAACGGTTGCCAGCGCGCCGGCACCGATGCCTTCGCCTTCCATGGAAGCGATCACCGCGCCGCCGGCACAACAGTGCTTCAGCTTCGGACCGTTCGCTTCGCAGAATGCCGCCACGGCGGCCGCAGCCAAACTGAAGCCGCAGGTGCAGAAACTGACGACGCGCGAACAGGCTGGCGCGGCGACGCCGGCACGTGGCTGGCGCGTCTACCTGCCGCCGTTTCCTTCGCTCGAACAGGCGCAGGCCGTCGCACAGCGCATCAGTGCCGCCGGTTTCGACGACTTCCTCGTGGTGCGCGAAGGCGCGGAAGCCAATTCGATCGCGCTGGGCCGCTATCGCAATGAAGAGGGCGCCAAAAAGCGTGCCGATGCGCTCATCGCCGCCGGTTTCGCGGCCCAGACCGCGGCGCTGGGTGAACCTGGTGCGGCAAGCATCTGGCTGGATGTCGTTGCCGACGAGGCCTTCGATCCACGCCGCGCCCAGGCCTCCATCGCGGCCGCGCAGCATCGCAAGGCCGATTGCCCCGCGCGCTGACCGGAGCGCCTTCGCGGCAGGCTAGAATGCGCACCCGGCGTTGATGTCGTCAGCGCCGCAATTCTCACGCCGGCTTAGCTCAGTTGGTAGAGCAACCGCCTTGTAAGCGGTAGGTCGTCAGTTCGATTCTGACAGCCGGCACCACGTCCCTTTCAAGCTGGATCGGTGCATGAATCGCAGCTTCCTTCCCGTTTCGTTGATTGGCGCGCCCACCGATGTCGGCGCGGGGGACCGTGGTGCCCGGTTGGGGCCGGAAGCACTGCGCATAGCGGGCCTCGGCGAAGCGCTGGTCAAGCGCGGCGTCGAGGTGATCGATCGCGGCAATCTCGATGGCCCGCGTAACCCGTGGCAAAAACCAGTGGGGGGCTACCGCCACCTGGCGGAAGTGGTCGAGTGGAATCGTGCCGTGATGGATGCGGTGCTCGCCGAGCTGCGTGGCGGCCGGATGCCCATCCTGCTGGGAGGCGATCATTGCCTCGGCACCGGCTCGATTACCGCCGTTGCGCGGCACTGCCGCGAGACCGGCCTGAAGCTGCGCGTGCTCTGGCTGGACGCGCACGCCGACTTCAACACCAGCGACGTCACCCCGTCGGGCAACGTGCATGGCATGCCCGTGGCCTGCCTGTGCGGACTCGGCCCGCGCGAACTCACCCATCTCGGCGGCGATACGCCGGCGGTGCAGCCCGAAGCCTTCCGCCAGATCGGCATCCGCTCCGTGGACGAAGGCGAGAAGCGCCTGGTCAAGGAACACGGGCTCGACGTCTACGACATGCGCTACATCGACGAAGTCGGCATGAAGCGCGCGATGGAGGAGGCGCTCGACGGGGTCGACGACAACACGCACCTCCACGTCAGCTTCGACGTCGATTTCCTCGATCCGTCGATCGCGCCCGGCGTGGGCACGACCGTCCCTGGCGGCCCCAACTACCGCGAGGCGCAGCTGGTGATGGAAATGATCGCCGACAGCGGGCGCATGAGGTCCCTCGACATCGTCGAGTTGAACCCCATCATCGACAAGCGCAATCGCACCGCGAAGCTCGCCGTCGACCTGGTGGAAAGCCTGTTCGGCAAGTCCACGCTGATGCGCGACTGACGACTGAATCGGCGCCAGCCAGGCCTCCAGGCGCCTCTTGCGCCGCTCACGCCGCCGTCACACCATTCGCCGGCGCGGCCTGCCCGCCTCCCTCATCACCCTCGGAGATTCCTCGAATGAAGCGTCTGATCGCCACGGCATTGCTGGCACTGTTCTCGATCGCGACACTGTCGGCCTGCAACACCATGGAAGGCCTGGGCAAGGACGTGAAGAAGCTCGGCGAAAAAGTCGAGGACAAGGCGAGCAATTGAATCGCCTGCTAGTGGCAACAGGAAAGGCCGGAGCGATCCGGCCTTTTTTGTTTTCTCCGGTTCCGCGGGCATTCCGGAAAATGAACGGGTTCTGATCGCCGCGGGAGCATCTGCACGGCAAGTTCATCCCGCCCCGCGTTAGATGCGGACACGGACGAGGCCCAGCAGGCCGACTCCCGGAGAGACGGAATCCCCGACAGCCACGAAGGAGACAAACATGAAGCGTCTGATTTCCCTGCTGCTGCTGGTCGCGTTCTCGTCCGGCTTCCTTACCGCCTGCAACACCGTGGCGGGTGCCGGCAAGGACGTGCAGAAGGTGGGCGAGAAGGTTGAAGACAAGGCCCAGGATTGCAAGGATGCCGAGTGCTGATTTCTAGCACCAGCGCATTCACGAAAGGGCCGGGATTTCCCCGGCCTTTTTGTTTGCGCGACTGGCTGCACCATTCAGGCCGGAGCGCGTTCAGCAAGCAACGGCCGATAACGTGATCGTGATGTGGAGGCAACGCGGCTGCTTGCATCCTGCAGGGGCATCGCATGCCGATGCACCTTCCCCATTGAGGAGTGCACGATGAACAAAGACATCATTCAGGGCAAATGGACGCAGCTGAAAGGCCAGATGCAGGCGCGTTGGGGCGACCTGACCGATGACGTTTTCGATGTCAGCGAAGGCAATTCCGAGTACCTCGCCGGCAAGTTGCAGGAACGCTATGGCTGGGATCGCGCGCGCGCCGAACGCGAAGTGGACGACTTCGCGAAGACGCTGCATTGATGCAATGAACGGAATGCATGCAACCTCGGCTTGAAGTCGCGATGCATGCACCGATGAAACGGGCCGCCATTGCGGCCCGTTTCATTTGCCGAGCTCCACGACACCAAACCGTACTCAGCGCGGCGGATCGGCAACGAATCCTTGCGGGAATGCTTCCGGTGCGTTTTCGCGCCAACGATGATCCGGTTCCCGCGGCAGCACGCCACGCGCGACGAGCGTGCGGTAATCGTCGTAGCGCAGCTGCGTGACCTGGGCCGGTGCACGCGTCGCACGCATGAAGCCGGTGCGCGAAGCCGGTGCCCATTCGCGCTGGCCATGCCCGGTGCCGAGCGTCTGCGCTGAAGCGGCCTCTTCGCGGTCCACGCTGCGTCCTTCCGCGGCGGCCGTGGGAGCCTTCGCCTGCGAAGCACCGTCGCGCGCGACCGGTGGACCGCGCCAGGCCGGCGCTTCGTAATACACCGGCCGCGCTTCCTCGAACACGGCGACGCCGATCACGCCCACGTTGCCGGGCCGGCCGGTGCGCGCGGCGTAGCTGTCGGGCAGGTCGGTGAACACGAATTGCGCGACGTCCTCTAATGACTTGCGCCAACCATTGATCTCCGCGCTTTCCCAGGGTTCGAGCACGTAACCGGCCTGCGACGGGTGCGCTGTTTCCCCAGTGACGGCATTGACGCCATCGACCGACAGCACCACGAGCACGCGTTCCCCGGTGGTATTGGTAAGGCGAACGGAATAGCGATGGCCTGGCGCACCTTCGATCCAGTCCTGGCCGCGATACCGGATCGGGTTGAGCCAGCCATCGGCGGCATAGCCGCGATCGCGATCGACCACGGCGAGATCGACGAGTGGACGAGCCTGCACCGAAGTGCAGGCGGCGAGGGCCAGGCAAAGGGCTGCGGTTGCGAAGCGGCGGAACATGGCGCGTCTCCCGGTGAGGTATGCGGGAAAACGCGGCTGCGCCGGGAACGGGGTTTGCCGGAGAGGGCGGCGGTGCCGCGGGACAGGCAGCGGTTAAACTGCCGGACCGCGTTTCTGAGCTCCCGAGTCCGTTTCCGCATGTCCCGCACCCGCGTCCTCACCGGCATCACCACGTCCGGCACGCCCCACCTCGGCAACTATGTCGGCGCGATCCGGCCGGCGATCGCCGCCAGCCGCGATCCGAACGTGGAGAGCTACTACTTCCTCGCCGATTACCACGCGCTGATCAAGGTCACTGATCCGGCACGCGTGCAGCGCTCGACACTGGAAATCGCCGCGACGTGGCTCGCCTGCGGCCTCGATCCGGAATCGGTGTGGTTCTATCGCCAGAGCGACATCCCGGAGATTCCGGAACTTACCTGGTTTCTCAGCTGCGTCGCCGGCAAGGGCATCCTCAATCGCGCACATGCCTACAAGGCCGCGGTGGACAGGAACCGCGCCGAAGGCGTGGACGACGATGCGGCGATCACCGCGGGCCTCTTCATGTACCCGGTGCTGATGGCCGCCGACATCCTGCTGTTCAACGCGCACAAGGTGCCCGTCGGGCGCGACCAGGTGCAACACATCGAAATGGCGCGCGACTTCGGCCAGCGCTTCAACCATCTCCATGGCGAATATTTCACCTTGCCCGAAGCGGCGATCGAGGAGCACGTGGCGACCTTGCCGGGCCTCGACGGCCGCAAGATGAGCAAGAGCTACGACAACACGATCCCGCTGTTCGTCCCACGCGATCAGCTCAGGAAGCTGATTGCCGGCATCGTCACCGATTCGCGCGCTCCCGGCGAGCCGAAAGATGCGGACACGTCGAACGTATTCCAGCTCTATCAGGCTTTCGCTTCGGCGGGCGAAACCGCGACGATGCGCCAGGCCTTCGCGGAAGGCATTGGTTGGGGCGATGCGAAGCAGAAACTGTTCGAGCGCATCGACTCGGAAATCGCGCCGCAGCGCGAGCAGTACGAAGCATTGATGGCGAAGCCCGCGGAGATCGAAGCCATCCTGCGCGATGGCGCGGCACGCCTGCGCGCGCAGCATGCGACGCCCTTGCTCATGCGCCTGCGCGAAGCGGTGGGTCTGCGCACTCTGTCGAGTGCGGTGTCGTCGGGCAAGGCGAAGAAGGAGAAGAGCGCGGCGCCTGTGTTCAAGCAATACCGTGAGGCCGATGGCCGCTTCTACTTCAAGCTCGTCGATGGCGAGCGCGTGCTGGTACAGAGCATCGGCTTCCCCTCGCCGAAGGATGCGGGGCAGCTGATCGCACGTCTCAGGCGCGACGGTACCAGTGCGCTACGCCACGCCGAAGCCGATGCGCTGCATCTGGGCGACGAGCTGATCGGGCATCTGCACGATGCGGCGGAACTCGCCGATGTCGTGGATGCACTGGCGCAGCTGGCGGAAGAGGCTTGAAGAAGCCTGAAGGGTTTGACGCGATAAGCACCGCCCCTCGGGTCCCTGAGTCATCCATGGTCCATTCCGGCGAAAGCCGGAGTCCTTTTTTGCCCTTGCTTCGGACCTGAGGAAAACAACGCAGAACGGATTCCAGCTTCCGCTGGAATGAAGGCAACGGCAAAACGAACAGCGAAAGCAAAGTGCCGCTCCTTGCCTTCGCGGGGACGACGCATTGGCGAGGCCGCGCTGTGCACGGGCCAACGCGCTTGACTCCACATCCCCACGGCGCAATCGTGATGCGCATGTCCGCACACATTCCGGGGCAAATGAACGAACTGGAAGCCGCACGTCAGGCGGCGCTGGACGCCTACGCCATCGTCGACAGCGGCCCGGAGCAGGCGTTCGACGACATCGTCCGGTTGGCGGTGACGCTTTGCGGGGTGTCGGCGGCATCGATCTCGCTCATCGATCGCGATCGCGTCTGGTTCAAGGCGCAGATCGGCGTCGACCAGTCGCAGGTGCCGCGTGAACTGTCATTGTGCAACCACGCGATCGACCAGCCCGGTCGCACGCTGGTGATCGATGATCTCGATATCGATCCGATTCCCGCCGCCAAGCGGCGCCGGCTGGGCGGAAAGCCGCCACGCTTCTATGCAGGCGCGCCGCTGCTGAGCCCGGATGGCCATCCGCTGGGCACGCTGAGCGTCGCCGACGTGGTGCCGCGGCATCTGACTTCGCAGCAGGTGGAAGGACTCGAACTGCTGGCGCGGCAGACGCAGCATCTGCTGGAACTGCGCCGGCTGATGCTCGAGCAGGGACAGCTGCTGACCGCGCGCGAAGCCGCCGCGCTGCGCGCAGAACAGGCGCGCGCCGAGTTGCAGAAGCGCCACGAGGAACTGCAACAGACCGCCAGTCGCGATCCACTGACGGGCCTGCTCAACCGCGCGGCGATGGAAGTGCTATTAGCGGAAACGCTCGCGCGTGACGCCTCCGAGCAGCCGCCGTACACGCTGTTGCTGCTCGACATCGATCACTTCAAGCAGGTCAATGACGCGCACGGCCATCTCGCCGGCGACCAGGCGCTGCGTGCGGTCGCGGATGCCGTGACGCAGTCCATCCGCAAAAGCGACATCGCGGTGAGGTTCGGCGGCGAGGAGATCGTCGTGTATCTGCCGGGCACTGCGCTCGACGGGGCATCCGAGGTCGCGCATCGCATCCGTGAACGCATCGCGCAGGCGCCACTGTCGTTTTCGATCACCGTATCGATGGGGATCGCCGCCGGCGACCCCGCGCGCGATCGCCCGGAACAGACCTTCGGCCGCGCGGACCAGGCGCTCTATCGCGCCAAGCAGGCCGGCCGCAACCGCGTGGTGATCGACGATACGCCGTTTTTCAGCAGCATCGATCCGGATTGAGCCCTGGCGTCAGGGCCATTCGCGCGGTGGCGTGCCGCGTTCCGGGTGCTTCATCCTGACGATGCAGAAGCGATGGCCGGTCGGTGCCTCCATTACCCACCAGCGCTTCACGAAGGCGATCTTCTTCGCGCCGAGCTGCTCCAGCCGCGCCGCTTCGGCGTCCAGATCGTCGGCTTCGATGTCCAGGTGCACGCGCGAGGGGTGATCGACCTTCTGCACTTCGATGTGCAGATCGCCCGGCGTGTCGCCGAACTGCTGGTACTGCGCGGTGTCGTCGCCTGCATTGCGGTCGGCGATGCTGATGCCGAGCGCGCCACTCCAGAAGTCCGCGGCGGCATCGAGGTCGCCGGTGTTGCAGTCGATGATGAAACCGGCAAGACGGCTGTGGTGGGTCATGGTGCTGCTCCGGAGATCAGTTCGGCGAGGCCATATCGTCGAGCAACGCCTTGAGGAAGCGCGCCGCCTCGCCGCCCGTGCAGGCGCGATGATCGAATGTCAGCGAAATCGGCATGCGCCGATGCACTTCGATCCCGCCGATCACCGCGACCACGTCGTGCGACAGCTTGCCGGCGCCGATGATCGCCACGCATGGCGGCACCACGACCGGTGTCGCGTAACGGCCCGCGAACATGCCGAAGTTCGACAGCGAAATCGTATAGCCGCTCAGTTCGCCGGACGGGATCGTGCGGTCCTCGACCTGCGCGCGCAGGCGCTGGATGCCGGTGCGAATGCCCGCGCCATCGAGCATGTCCGCGTTGCGCAGGGCCGGAACAAACAGGCCGTCATCGGTATCCACCGCGATGCCGATGTCGACATGCGGATGCAGCGTGCGGGTGAGGTTTTCGCCATCGAACCACGCGTTGAGCGCAGGCACGGTCTTGCACGCGCTCACGATCGCGCGGACCAGGCGCGCGGTGATGTCCTGCTTGCCGATCCAGGCGTGCAGGTCGGCGTCGTCGACCAGCGTGGTCGGCACGACCTTGCTGTGCGCGTCGGCCATCACGCGCGCCATGTTGCGGCGCACGCCCTTGAGCTGTTCGGGCTGCCCCGTCGCGGCGACACCCGGCGGCTGCGTGCGCATCGGCTTGCCCGATTGCGACAGCGTGCTGCGCGAAGACGGCGCAGCTGCAGGCGCTGCAGCCGGGGCAGGCGAGGGCGCACGTGCTGCGGGCGCGGCGCCCACCTTGGCACTGCCATCCGCCGCGGCACGCTTCACGTCATCCATCGTCACCACGCCATCCGCGCCGCTCGGGCTTACGCGCGCGATGTCCACGCCGAGCTTGCGCGCCTGCGCGCGCACGGCCGGCATCGCCTTGACGCCACCGACCGCGACGGCGGCCTCGCTGCGTACCGCATCCGAACTCTGCATCGCGCCGACCACCGTGCCGCTGTCCTCGCGCAGGGCTTCGGTCTTCGTTTCCGGTTCCTTTGCGGGCTCGGCATGAGTGCCGCCGCCGTGATGGTGCCCGGTGTCCTGTCCTTCCGCGCGCTGCGGCAGCGACGGATCGACTTCGAATTCCGCGAGCATCTTGCCGGTGACGATCACGTCGCCCGCAGCACCGGCGAGCTTGAGCACCTTGCCCGACACGGGCGACGGCACTTCGACCACGGCTTTGGCGGTTTCCATCGACACCAGCGGCGCGTCGAGCAGGATCGTGTCGCCGGGCTTCACCATCCATTCGACGATGGTGGCATCGGGTAGGCCTTCGCCGAGGTCGGGAAGGAAGAACGTCTTCGTTTCGGCCATGTCAGGTCTCTTCGCTCTGGCTGTCTTCAAGTATCCGGAGCACGCGCGTGGGAATCCATCCGCTCGTGCCTTGCATGTTTTCGGCCCACCACCACCCTGCGAGTTCGTGGTGAAGCAGCAACGTGTCGCCTTCGTCCGCGTCGAGTTCGCGGGTGTCGCAGGGCTGCGTTGCCGTGGCCTCGCCCTCTTCGCGGTCGAAAAGCACCGACGGCATCCAGCCGCCGAGTCCGGTCGCCAGCGATGTCCACACGAACTGCGGCCACTCGCTATCGCGCTCGCCGAGGGTGACGCTGTCGCCAGGTTCGACACGGACCGGCGGACGATCCGGTGCACGATGCGGCGCGATGACCACGGCGCGCTTCATGCCCAGACGTCGTTCGCGGCGGTCAGTTCACCACCGGCTTCGCCGGTATTCACCACGCCGCGCGGCTCGACCAGCAGCACATGGCATTCGTCGTCCGCGCGCGGGCAATGCTCGACGCCGCGCGGCACGACGATCATTTCGCCTGCCTGCACGTTTACTTCACGATCGCGGAAACCCATGCACAGCGTGCCGGCGAGCACGATGAACGTTTCATCGGTATCCGCGTGCGAATGCCAGACGAACTCGCCCTGTAGCTTGACGAGCTTGAACTGGTAATCGTTCATTTCGGCGATCACCCGCGGCGACCACGGCTCGGCGAAGGTGCCGAGCTTGCCCGCGAAGTTGATCGCTTCAATTGTCATCGCCGTCAGCCCGCCGCCATCGTGCGCTTCGCTGCGGCCACGATGCGGTCCACGCTCGGCAGGTACTTCATCTCCAGGCGGAACAGCGGGATGTGCGTGTCGTAACCGGTGACGCGCTCGACCGGCGCGAGCAGGTCGTACATCGACTCCTCGGCCAGGCGCGCGGCGATTTCCGCACCGAAGCCGGCGGTCTTCGGCGCCTCGTGCACGATCACGCAGCGGCCGGTACGGCTCACCGACTCCGCGATCGTCGCGAAGTCGAGCGGACGCAGCGTGGCAACGTCGATCACTTCGGCGCTGATGCCTTCGCCCGCGAGCTTTTCGGCGGCTTCCAGCGTTTCCTTCACCTGCGCGCCCCACGTCACCAGCGTGATGTCGCTGCCGTCGCGCAGCACGTAGCACACGTCGAGCGGCAGCGCCTCGCCGTCGTCGGGCACGAGTTCCTTGTACTGGCGATAGATGCGCTTGGGTTCGAAGAAGATCACGGGGTCCGGATCGCGGATCGCCGACAGCAACATGCCGTAGGCGCGCGCAGGCGAAGAGGGCATCACGACGCGCAGGCCGGGCACGTTGGTGAAGATCGCTTCGTTCGCCTCGCTGTGGTGTTCCGGCGCGCGGATGCCGCCGCCCCAGGGCACGCGCAGCACCATCGGGCAATGCAGGCGGCCGCGCGTGCGGTAGCGCATGCGCGCGGCGTGGCAGACGATGAAGTCGACCATCGGGTACATGAAGCCGTCGAACTGCGCTTCGGCGACCGGCTTCATCCCTTGCGAAGCCATGCCGACAGTGAGGCCGGCGATCGTCGTCTCGTCGAGCGGCGTGTCGAGCACGCGTTCCGGTCCGAACTTCTGCTGCAGGCCGGCGGTCGCGCGGAACACGCCGCCGTTGACGCCGACGTCTTCGCCCAGCACCACCACGGATTCGTCGTTGCGCATCTCGTAGGCGAGCGCCTGCGTTATCGCTTCGATCAGGGTGATGGGGGTGGTGGTCGCGGTGGCGTTGTCGATCTTGGGCATGGTGTCGGCCTTGTTCACGCGCGGCCCTCCAGTGCGAGCGCAGCGGCACGTTGTTCGGCAACGTCCGGTGGCATGTCGGCGTAGAGATAGTCGAACATCGCTTCGACCGGCTGCACGGGCGTGTTGAGGTATGCGTTGATTTCCTCGTCGACGCGCTTGCCGCATTCGTCCGCCCAGATCTTTTCTTCGGCTTCGCTCCACAGGCCCTGCGCGGTGAGGAAGGTGCGCAGGCGCGGAATCGGATCGCGCGCCCAGGCGGCCTTCACTTCCTCGTCGGCGCGATAACGGCGCGCGTCGTCGGCAGTGGTGTGGTCGTGCAGGCGGTAGGTGAGGAATTCGATGACGCTGCCGCCTTCGCCGTTGCGTGCGCGTTCGGTGGCGCGGCGCATGCCTTCCATCACCGCGAACAGATCGTTGCCGTCGACCTGCAGGCAGTACAAGCCACCCGCGAGACCCTTCTGCGCAAGCGTCTTCGCGCCGGTCTGCGAGGCGCGCGGTACCGAGATCGCCCAGCCGTTGTTGATCACGCATAGCACCAGCGGCGAGGTATAGGCGCCGGCCGAATTCAATGCGGCATAGAAGTCGGTCTTGGACGAGCCGCCGTCGCCGCAGCATGCGACGGCGATGCGCTTCTCCTTGCGCAGCTTGAACGACAGCGCCGCGCCCGCGGCCATCAAGCACTGCGTGGAGATCGGGACGCACCACGGGTAGTCGTGTTTCGGGCCGGAGAAGTCGTTGCCGCGTTCGTCGCCACCCCAGTACAGCAGCACCTCGCGCGGCAGCACGCCGCGCATGAACTGCGCGCCGTATTCGCGGTAGCTGGGTGCGAAGACATCTTCGGGTCGCGTCGACGCGCCGATGCCGACGTGCGTCGCTTCATGGCCCAGGCTCGAGGCGTAGGTGCCGAGCTTGCCGGTGCGCTGCAGGGCGATCGCCTTGGTGTCGAACACGCGCACGAACAGCATCTGCTTGAACAGCGGAACCAGTGCCTTCGGGTCGTTGAAGGCGGGCGGCAATTCGGCGACGAGCGTGCCATCCGTTCCGAGGTATTGCAGGTATTCGATTTCGTACGTGGCGGCAATGTTCCTGGTTGGTGCGTCAGTCATCGCAGATCCTTCACCGAGCTCTTCAATTAACCCGGGAATGATAACCGTCGCGTGTAAATAGCCCGTTGCGCATTGCGGCAAGACGGGGGCGCACGCAATCACGCGCAAACGGAAAGCGCGGCCGGAGCCGCGCTTTCTGCACTTGCCTGCATGTACATCCTTGGCTTAGGGGACGCCGACGATCCGGTTGCTGTAGCTCGCTGAATTGTCGGCCGGAGTGGTTTCGAGCGATGCCGAATCCGCCATTGCCGTGAGAGTGAGGAAACCGGTGCTGTCCGGACGCGATGGAACGTTCACCACGACGTCGAAGTGCTGGTTCACGTCGATCGCCAGGAGCGCCGTCGCGCCGCACACGGCTTCGAAACGCCCGGTTCCATCCGGCTGGACCGTGCAGTCCCAGCCGGCCGGTGCATGGATCGAAACGGTTGTCGCCGGCGCATCGCCGCGCAGCGTCATCGTCGCCTGCTTCGCGGTGTACGGACCGGCATTGCCGAGGTTGACCGCGAACGGTGCGAAATCGCCGTAGTGCAGCTTCTTCGCCGGTCCGGTGATGCGCACCGACAGGTCGACGCGTGCCGCGATCTCGAGCGAAGCCGACGCAGCGTCGTTGCCCGGCTGGTGGTCGAGCGAGAGCGCATCCACCGCCGCGGCCAGCGACACCGTGGCGTGCGCCGATTCCGGCGTGGCAATCGCCGTGATCGCGAACTGCACGTCGCCGTCCTTCGCGAGCGTCGAAGCGTGGCAGGCCACGGACGTGCGGCCCGCATCCACCTGGGCGGTATCGCAGTTCCAGCCCGCCGGTGCGGCGACGGCCATCGTCGGCAGCACCGCATTGAGCGCGAAGCCGACGCCGACCGATTCCGCGGCTTCCGGACCGTTGTTGTGCACGGTCGCGGTAAACGCGAGGGTGCCGTCGACCGGAACCACTGCACTGTTGGCCATCGCCGTGATCGCGAGATCGGCCACCGGACGCGGATCGAAATATGCGATCACCGGATCGTGGTCGGCCATGCGCGTCGGCGTATTCGCATCGCTGCGGTTCGTATCGGTGAAGTCGGCGTTGATGCGCGCGTGGTCGACCGACGCGGCGCGCGTGGTGACGACCAGTTCCTCATTCACCAGCACGTGGTCAAGCGTCTGCGCCTGGCCGTCGAACGAATACGAATAGCGTTCGGACGGCGGCAGCAGTTCGCCGAGGTTGAGCAGGTCGGGATCGACCAGGTCCACGCCGTCGCCCGGCGTGACGGTTTCCTCGTCGGGGACCGGCGTGCCCGCGGTGACGCCCATGATGTCGCCCAGCCCATCGTTGAACGCGAGGGCGTTGAAGTCGCCCAGCACCACGACGCGCGTGGACGGCGACGCGGACTGGATCTTCTGCACTTCGGCGGCGAGGAACTTCGCCTGCTCCAGGCGCTTGCGGCGCGCGCGTTCGCCCGACGCGTCGTCGAGTTCCGTGTCGTTGAACGAACGCTGGTGCACGCCGATCACCGTGATCGGGAACGCGCGGCCATCGTCGTAATTCACCACGGCGTTGAGGATGAGTGGCGGACGATCGTTGAGGTAGCGATCCGGCTCGAAGAACGGATCGGTATCCGGCTGCGACACCGACACCGCTCCCACGCGCGGCTTGCCGCTCGCGACCGGCGCGGACTTCACCAGCACGCCGACGTCGATGCCGCCGATATCGTGGCCTTCGATGAGATGCGCGACGTACTGCGGATCCGGCTGGCCCGCGGCGACGGCATCGGCATTCACCTTCGCGGCCACCGCTTCGAGCACACGGAGGTTCTCGATCTCGATGGCGACGAGGACGTCGGGCGCATGCAGGTAGTCGCGGATGCCCAGCGAGGCCTTGCGCAGGCGCGTGGCGTACGCAGTGGTACTGGCGACGTCATCGTCGACGTTGGCGTCGGCGATCGTGTCGTAGAAACGCTCCATGTTGTACCCGGCGACGGTGAACTCGTTCGCCGAAGGGGCGCGCGCGGCGCGTGGTTGCGGCATCGCCGTCACGTTGATCGGCACCATCGGATCGCGGTGCAGCGTGTAGCGGCCGAAGTCGTAGTCGAGCGGACCAGTGAGGCCTTCGATCACGCTACCGGCCGGCAGGTCGAGCTGGTACGTCGCACCGTTGAGCCCGGCGCTGGCGGCGAGCGTGTCGCTGTCGATGGTGATGATTTCCGGATTGCCGTCCCAGCGTGGGATCGGCGGCGAAGTGCCACCAGCCGGAATCGGATCTAGTACCGAGATGCCCGGTTCGCGGAACGGACGCGCGATGCCGGTGATCACGGCCCGCAGGATGCCGTTGATGCCGCCGGTGGCGTTGTAGGGCGTCTTGAAGCCATCGCTGGCCGCGACCGTGGTCAGGCTGCCGGTGACGCGCATGCCTTCCAGCGCTTCCAGCTGGCCGAAGCCGCCGGCGGGATCCGTCATCTCCGGCGCCAGGGGAACCGGCGAGGGCAGCGCATGGCCGCTCGAAAGCCGCACGACCGACGGGCTGCCGCTGATTTCGGTGATCGGCAGCTGGCCGGGACGCGCGAACTCGACCACCGTGCCGCGCACGCGCACGCGATTGCCGACTGCGGCCTCGGCTGACGGCGCGGCGCCGGTGAACACCAGCACGCCTTCGGAGGTGAACGGATCGGCGTCGGCTTCGGCATCGCTGGCCTGCAGGAAGAAGCCGTTGCCCTTGCGCCCGGTGACGATGCCGATGACGTTGACGAACTGGTTCGCCAGCGGCGAAGTCGCGCCGTTGCCCTGGATGTCGTGGATCGGCGTGATCACGAGGTCGTCGCTGCGGATCGTGCCGATGCCGGTGCCGTCCTCGATCGCGACGCCGGTGACGCCGACCACGTCGACGGCGAACGTTTCGTCGTTCTCCTGCGCGGTGTCGCCGAGCATGTCGACCGAGACGACGACCGAAGTCTCGCCTTCGGGAATGGTCACGCTGGCGGTTGTGGCGGTGTAATCGCTGCCCGCCGTCGCGCTGATGTCGCGCGTGGCGTATTCGATGACCACGCCACCGGCGCCCGCGGGCTTGTTGAGGGTGAAGCTGAAGAACAGCGGCGTGATGCCGGCATCGCCTTCGTCGGCAATGGCATCGCTGATCTTCAGCTTTGGGGGGATCCCGGCGCCGGGCAGGCCGATGATGAAATCGTCGATCGCCAGGCCGTCGTCGGAACTGCTGGCGTCGAAGTCGTTCCAGCGGATCCACAGGATGCCGCCGACGGGCAGGGCCAGCGTCGACAGCGTGCCGCTGATTGCGGCGCGGTTTTCGGCGTCGTTGCCCTTGCGCGCGCCGGCGCTGGTGCCGCTCAGGTTCGGCGTGCTGAAGTCGAGCGCGTTCGCATCGGTCCAGCTGCCATCCGCGAGGCTGGTGGCATTGAGGCTGTACTGGAAGTCGAGGCGGTCGGCGCCGCGAGCGAGCGCGCCCAGGCGCCACTGCTCGCCGATGTAGGCAACGTCGAGGGCATCGATGGTCGCCCCGGTGTTGTTCACGAAGCAGGCGCCGAGCGTCGGCAGCAGCGTACCGCTGCGCAGCGTGCCCAGCGCGCGTTCGCCGGAGGGCGGAGTTCCGCCGGTGCCGAAGCTGTAGGTGTCGCCGGCGGTGCCGCTGCCGTCGCCGGCCGCGTACAGGCCGTTGGCATTGCCACTGGTGCCGGTTTCGCGAATGGCCCAGCCGGCCGGCAAGGTCGAGGACGTGCCGCTCGAGGCGAGCGAGTCGAAGTCCTGCCCATACGCCGGGCCGGTGATGCTGATGCAATCCGCATGCGCGGTGCCCGCGAGGGCCAACGCAAGCAGCGCGGCGATGCCGCGAGCACGTGGTGTCATGGTCTTCCCCGTTGTGTCGATGCACCTGCCCGGCCCAAGGCGGCGCGTTGATTGCCCGGATACGGCGCAATGTGCGGCCATTATCCACGGCTGCGTTGCACGGGCATGACGCAGTGCACACCGCCGGGGCCGCAGGAGCGATGCGGTACCCTTTGCGCCCCGCACAGGCTTCGCCCATGACCGTCGACAAGAACCAGCGCGACCTCGAATCCGGCATCCACACCGACCTGTCCGGACGGATGACCTACGGCGGCTACCTGCAGCTCAACCGCCTGCTGTCGGCGCAGCATCCGCTCTCGGATCCGGCGCACCACGACGAGATGCTCTTCATCGTCCAGCACCAGGTCTCGGAGCTGTGGATGAAGCTGATGATCCACGAGCTGCGTGCGGCGATCGTCTACCTGCGCGCCGACGAGGTCTGGCAGTGCCGCAAGGTGTTGGCGCGCTGCAAGCGTGTGCTCGACCAACTGACCGCTGCGTGGTCGGTGCTGGAGACGCTGACGCCGTCGGAGTACATGGAGTTCCGCGATGTGCTCGGCCCGTCGTCGGGCTTCCAGTCGCTGCAGTACCGCACCATCGAATTCCTGCTGGGCAACAAGAACGCGCAGATGCTCAAGGTGTTTGCGCACGACGAAGCGGGGCACGCCGCGCTGAAGGACGTGCTGGAAGCGCCGAGCCTGTACGACGAGTTCCTCATCTATCTCGCGCGCTGGGGCCATGACGTGCCCGCGACGCAGCGCGAGCGCGACTGGTCGAAGCCGCACGTGTCCGATCCCGCGCTGGTGCACGTGTTCGAACGCATCTACGAGGACACCGGCCGCTATTGGCGCGAGTACTCGCTGTGCGAGGACTTCGTGGACCTCGAAACCCAGTTCCAGCTGTGGCGCTTCCGCCACATGCGCACGGTGCTGCGGATCATCGGCTTCAAGCGCGGCACGGGCGGATCGTCCGGTGTCGGCTTCCTGAAGCAGGCACTGGAGCTCACGTTCTTTCCGGAGCTGTTCGAAGTGCGTACGGCGATCGGACCAGGGGCCAGCTACGGTCCGGGCGGAACCGCTCCGGCGGCCTGAGGCAATCTGCCCGGTGAGCTGACGCGTGTTGGCGACTAGCTGAAAATCCCTTGCTGAACAGGTATTTGCTGCATTGCAGCAGCTCGGCGTGGTTTGACGCGCGCCGCTACCGTCGGTAATCCTCGCCCGTCCCCGCGCACCGCGCCGGGCTTTTCTGATTCAACTTCGACGGGGGAAAACCGCATGAGCGGTGCCGCAAGCACGACAACACCGGGCGCTCCTATCCCGGACTTCAAGCAGGTGATGGGCCATCCGCGTCCGCTGTGGATGCTCTTCATGACCGAGTTCTGGGAGCGCTTCGCGTTCTACGGCATGCGCTGGGCGCTGGCCCTGTACATCGTGGCGCAGTTCTATCACGGCGACAGCGCGGGCGAGGCGCCCGCGAGCCGCTTGTACGGTGCCTACCTGGCGCTGGTGTACGCCGCCGCGTTGTTCGGTGGCTATGTCGCGGACCGGGTGCTCGGCTACCAGCGTTCGATCCTGCTCGGGGCGGTGGTCATGGCCGCGGGCCTCTTCATGATCACGGTGCCCAGTGAGCAGGTGTTCAAGCTCGGCCTGGCGACGGTCATCGCGGGCAACGGCCTGTTCAAGCCGAACATCTCGACCATGGTCGGCAAGCTGTACTCGCCCGAGGACGGCCGCCGCGATTCCGGCTTCACCCTGTTCTACATGGGTATCAATGCCGGTGCGTTCATCGCGCCGATCCTGACCGGCTGGCTGGCCGAGCGCATGTTCGGCGGCTCGCCGGACATGCCGGCGTACAAGGTCGTGTTCATCGCCTCGGGCATCGGCATGATCGTCAGCCTGGTGTGGTTCTGGTTCGGACGCCGCCAGCTGCAGGGCATCGGCCGCCCGCTCGAGGAAGCCACCGGTGGCCAGGGCGACAAGCGCAAGGTGCTGTATGTGCTGGCCGGCGTGCTCGTCTCGATCCCGGTGATCTACTCGCTGCTGGCGATCGACGCCAGCAAGCTGCAGTGGATCCTGAGCGCGCTGTTCGTCGGCCTGTGCGTGCTGATCCTGCGCGAGGGTTTCAGCGAAGGCGCGGTGCAGCGCGACAAGGCGATCGCGATGCTGATCATCTTCGTGTTCAACGTGCTGTTCTGGATGTTCTTCGAACAGGCGGGCAGCTCCTTCAACTTCCTCGCCCAGAACATCGTCGACCGCGACTTCAGCGGCTGGATCTTCCCGGTGGGCTGGTTCCAGTCGGTGAACTCGCTGGCGATCATCACGCTGGCGCCGGTGATCGCCTGGATCTGGGTGCGCATGGGCCGGGCGAATCCGTCGATCCCGCGCAAGTTCGGCCTGGGCATCATTTTCAACGGGCTGGCGTTCCTGCTGCTGATGTTCGCGCTGACGAAGCTGGTCTCGCCGGCGGGACTGATCCCGTTCTGGACGCTCTTCATGGTCTACGTGATCCAGTCGGTGGGCGAGTTGTGCCTGTCGCCGATCGGCCTGTCGATGGTGACGAAGCTGGCTCCGGTGCGGCTCGTCGGCTTCGGCATGGGCGGCTGGTTCCTGTCGACTGCGATCGGCAACAACCTGTCCGGCATCTTCGCCAGCCACGTCAGCGGCGAGACCGGCATGAACGTGCAGTCGGCGCTGTCCGGTTACACCTTCGGCTTCTGGGTGCTGGTCGGATCAGGCGCGTTCCTCTTCCTGATCGCGCCGCTGATCCAGCGGTTGATGCATGGGGTGAAGTGACGATTCCGCCCGGGCCCGCTTTGCGGGCCCAGCATTGCGGAATCGTCATCCCCGCGAAAGCGGGGATCCGGCAAGTTGTTGCGGTTGCTCCTGATTCCAGGCAAAACCAGCCTTCGCCAGTAGTGAAGCGAAAAACGGCGGCCATTATTGGCCGCCGTTTTTGTTTCTCCACGCGCGATCAATCCCGAGGCAAGGGCGTGTCTGGCTCCACGTCCAGCTGCGCCACGCCTTCGTTGAGCTTGCGCAGCAACAGGTCGAGCTGGGTGCGTTCTTCGGCATTGAGCGGCGCGAGCAGGCGGCGTTCGTACTCGAGCGCGACCGGAACTACTTCGTCGTAGATGCCATACCCGTCGCGGCTGAGTTCCAGCACCGAACGGCGGCGGTCGTCGTCATGCGTGTCGCGCTGGAGCAGGCCGCGCTCAAGCAGCCGGGCCACGGTGCGGCTCACGGCTACCTTGTCCATCGCGGTGCGCGCGGCTACGCCGTTCGCCGACAGGCCCGGATACCGGCCAAGCACCGCGATCACCCTCCACTCCGTCACGCCTAATCCGAAACGGCGGGCGTAAGCGCCGGCAATCGTCTGGCTGACCCGGTTCGACAGAATGCTCAGGCGGTACGGCAGGAAGCGGTCCAGTTCCCAGTGGGCGTGTTCGTTCGACGGACCCGATGGAGGGTTGCCCGCGCCTGAAGCACCGGTGGTATCGTGGCTTGTTGTTGGTTTCATATGAAACTATAGTCTTGGAAGCTTCGCCCGCCGATGCGGGTGCCGTTACGTCCCACGTTAACAGGAGTCCTCCGCATGAGCCCCCAGACCGCCTCAACCACCAGCGCCGGTCCCAACCTCGGCATGCAGGTCACCACCTTCGAGAATCCGCTTGGCATCAACGGCTTCGAGTTCGTCGAATTCGCCGCGCCCGCGGGCCAGGGCGAGATGCTGCACGACTACTTCCGCAAGATGGGATTCACCGCGGTGCTGCACCACAAGTCGCGTCCCATCACCGTGTATCGCCAGGGCGGGGTCAACTTCCTGGTGAACGAGGATCCGGACAGCTTCGCGGCGGACTTCGCTGCCAAGCATGGTCCGTGCGCGTGCGGTTTCGCGATCCGTTTCCAGAAGCCGGCGAGCCTCGTGTTCGACACGGTCGTCGGCAACGGCGGCGAAGCGATCACTGGCAAGGCCGACAGCAAGGCGGTCGATGTGCCGGTGGTGAAGGGCATCGGCGACTGCATGCTTTATCTGGTCGACCGCTACGGCGACAACGGCACCGTGTACGAGGACTACCTGCCGGTGCAGGGCGCCGAGCAGAACCCGAAGGGGTTCGGGCTGACCTTCATCGACCATCTCACCCACAACCTCTACTTCGGCAACATGCAGAAGTGGTCGGACTATTACGAGCGTTTGTTCAATTTCCGCGAGATCCGCTATTTCGACATCAAGGGTGCGAAGACCGGCCTGGTGTCGAAGGCGATGACCGCGCCGGACGGCATCGTCCGCATTCCACTCAACGAATCGAGCGATCCGAAGTCGCAGATCAACGAATACCTCGACGCCTACAGGGGCGAGGGGATCCAGCACATCGCGTGCTTCACCGACAACATCTACGGGACGGTGGAAGCCATGCGCGCGCAGGGCGTGGAGTTCCTCGACACGCCCGATACGTATTTCGACGTGATCGACCAGCGCGTGCCGGACCATGGCGAGGACGTGGAGCGCCTGCGCAGGAACAAGATCCTGATCGACGCGGATGCCGAAACCAAGCAGCGCAAGCTGCTGCAGATCTTCACCCAGAACGCGATCGGCCCGATCTTCTTCGAGATCATCCAGCGCAAGGGCAACGAAGGGTTTGGCGAAGGCAACTTCCAGGCGCTGTTCGAGAGCATCGAGCGCGACCAGATGAAGCGCGGCGTGCTGTAATCCAACGGCAATATGCACGGCGGGCCGGCTCGCCCTCCCGCCATCAACGATGCAACGGTGGGCTTGAGAGCCCACCCTACGGACTCCCATGAAATCGACGGGCTACCAATCCGGTTTCGGCAACGAGTTCGCCACGGAGGCGATCGCGGGCACGCTGCCCATCGGCCGCAACTCGCCGCAGCGCGTCGCGCACGGCCTGTATGCGGAGCAACTGAGCGGCACGGCGTTTACCGCGCCGCGCCACCTGAACCGGCGCAGCTGGCTGTACCGCATTCGTCCGGCAGCGATGCACGGCACGTTCGCGCCGTACCTCCACTCTCATTTTCACAGCGACTTCGGCGATGGGCCGATCACGCCGGACCAGCTGCGCTGGAGTCCGTTGCCGATGCCGCAGGCCCCGGTCGATTTCGTCGATGGACTCTTCACCATGGCGGGCAACGGTTCGCCCGCGGCGCAGACGGGTATCGGCGTGCATCTGTATGCGGCGAACAAGTCGATGCAGGGGCGCTTCTTCTACGACGCCGACGGCGAGCTGCTGATCGTTCCGCAGCAGGGAAGCCTGCACATCGCCACCGAACTCGGCGTGCTCGACGTGGAACCGCACGAAATCGCGGTGATTCCGCGTGGCGTGCGCTTCCGCATCGAACTGCCCGGCGGCGAAGCGCGCGGTTACGTGTGCGAGAACTTCGGCGCGATGCTGCGCCTGCCCGATCTCGGGCCGATCGGTTCGAACGGCCTGGCCAATCCGCGCGACTTCCTTGCGCCGAATGCGGCGTTCGAAGATGTCGATGGCGAGTTCGAACTGATCGCGAAATTCCAGGGCCATCTCTGGCGCGCGCCGATCGGCCATTCGCCGCTCGATGTCGTCGGCTGGCACGGCAACTACGCACCGTACAAGTACGACCTGCGCCGCTTCAACACGATCGGCTCGATCAGCTTCGACCATCCGGATCCGTCGATCTTCCTCGTGCTGCATTCGCCCAGCGACACGCCGGGCACCAGCAACATGGATTTCGTGATCTTCCCGCCGCGCTGGCTGGTGGCGCAGGACACATTCCGTCCGCCGTGGTTCCACCGCAACATCGCCAGCGAATTCATGGGCCTGATCCATGGCGTGTACGACGCGAAGGCGGAAGGTTTCGCGCCCGGCGGTTGCTCGCTGCACAACTCGATGACGGGACACGGGCCGGATGCGGCGACGTTCGAGAAGGCGAGCAACGCCGACCTCTCGAAGCCGGACGTCATCGGGGACACCATGGCCTTCATGTTCGAGTCGCGCGCGGTGATCCGGCCGACGCAACAGGCGTTGGACGCCGCGCATCGCCAACGCGACTACCAGGCGTGCTGGGCGGGGTTGAAGAAGCACTTCTCGCCGAAGTAGACACCGCAGCCGAGGCTTGCGTCGTCCGTCCGGACGACGCGGCCGTGCACAACCCCATCCACCCCAAACCTCGTAAGATCGCCGCAACCTTGAGGAGGGGAACGCGATGCTGACGGCCATCGGTTTGTTCGTGCTGGGCCTGGTGCTGCTCATGCTGGGCGGCGATTCGATCGTCAAGGGCGCCGCGGGACTCGCGCAACGCCTGGGCCTCACGGCGTTCACCACGGGACTGGTGCTGGTCGCGTTCGCGACTTCACTGCCCGAGCTGGCGGTCAACCTCGTCGCGATCCTGCACGGACAGGACGAGCTGGCGCTCGGCAATGCCGTGGGCAGCAACGTGGCCAACATCGGCCTGACACTCGGAGCGGCCGCGATCGCGGCGCCGATCATCGTGCGCTGGCGCGCGCTGAGCCCGCTCCTGCTGGTCCTCGTGCTGGGCACGATCGCGGTGCTCGCGCTGGGCGCCGACGGAACGCTCTCGCGCATCGAAGGCCTCGTGTTGCTGGTTGCTTTCGTCGCGGCCCTGGCTTTCGCGATCGTGCGCAGCCGCCGCGAAGTGCCGGAGGTGCGCAGCGAGATCGAACAGTTCGCGCAGACCAGCACGGTGCTGGGCCTCAATCTCGTCCGCTTCGCGATCGGCATCGTGCTGGTGTCGATCGGCTCGCTGCTGGTCGTCGGTGGGCCGGGCGTGCATCTGTTCGGGATGGATCTGTCCGGATCCGGCGCCGGCGTGATCGGAGAAGCCATCGGTTTGTCGCCCGTGCTGACCGGCCTGCTCCCGGTGGCGATCGGCACCGCATTGCCGGAGGTCGCCGCCGCGATCGCCGCCGCGCGGCGCGGGCAGGGCGACATGGTCATGGGGCACGTGATCGGCGCGAGCGTCTTCAACATCCTGGTGATCGTCGGTGGCATGGCGGCGTGCTGCGATCTCGCCCTGCCGATGACGCTGATGGGCCCCAGCCAGTTCGCGCTGCCGCTCGGCTACGAATTGCTGGCCGCACTCGCGTTCGCGCTGATGCTCTATCCGTTGCTGCGCGGCGACACGCGCGTGAGCAAAGGCGAAGGCGTGTTGCTGCTGGTCGCGTATGCCGCCTGGGTGGTGTTCGAGCTGATGCTTGCAGGTAAGTAAGCTGTAGCGATGAACAATCCTTTGACTCCGCGGCGCCTGCCGCGTGCCTTGCGCGCGCTGGTCGAATTCTTCCGGCTCGAGGCCGCGGGCGGCATCACCCTGATCGTTGCCGCGGCATTGGCTTTGATCGCGGCGAACTCGCCGTGGCACGACGGCTACGAAGGTTTCCGCCAGTTTCCGTTGAAGATCGGTGTTGGCGACTTCGCGATCGCCAAGCCACTGTTGCTCTGGATCAACGATGGCCTGATGGCGATCTTCTTCCTGCTGGTCGCGCTGGAGATCAAGCGTGAATCGTTGAGCGGGCAACTTGCCGGACGCGAGCAGCTGATCCTGCCGCTGGCCTGCGCGTGCGCGGGCGTTGTCGTGCCTGCGCTGATCTTCACCGCGTTCAACCATGGTGATGTATCGGCGATGCGCGGCTGGGCCGTGCCTACGGCGACCGATATCGCCTTCGCGCTGGGCGTGCTCGCGCTGCTCGGCTCGCGCGTGCCGGTCGGGATGAAGCTGTTGCTGTCGACGATCGCGGTGGTCGACGACCTGATCGCGATCCTGATCATCGCGATCTTCTATTCGCATGGCATGTCGTTCGCGGCGCTTGGGCTTGCTGCAGTCGTGCTGATCGCGATGTGGCTGCTCGGCCGCTTCAGGGTGCTCGCGCTGTGGCCTTATCTGCTATTGGGCGTCGTGCTGTGGGTGTGCGTGCTGAAGTCAGGCGTGCACGCGACGCTGGCGGGCGTGGCTACCGGGCTGATGATCCCGCATGTCGACAAGAGGAACGCGATTCCCGACGAAATCGAGCACTCGCCGCTCGAGACGCTGGAACACGCACTTCATCCGTGGGTTGCTTACGCGATCCTGCCGATTTTCGCGTTCGCGAACGCAGGGCTGGTGCTCGGCGGCATGCAGGCGAGCGATGCGCTTGCAGCGCTGCCACTCGGCATTGCATTGGGGCTGGTGTTGGGCAAGCCGCTCGGCATCGTCATCGTCGCGATGATCATGCATCGCGTGGGCTGGGCGCGATTGCCCGAAGGCATGGATGGCCGCGCATTGACCGGACTGGGCGTGCTGTGCGGGATCGGCTTCACCATGAGTTTGTTCATTGCATCGCTGGCCTATCACGATCCCTCGCTTTATGAGGCTTCGGTGCTCGGCATTCTCGGTGCGTCGGTTGTTTCCGCAGTAATTGGATTTGCGTGGTTGCGTGCGGTGCTGCCTGCGCGGAGCGACGCGGATCGATGAAGCATGCACTGGTCTTCGGAGGCAGCGGACAGGTCGGGCGACCACTGCTGGCACGGCTGCTCCGCGATGGCTGGCGGGTCACGGCGCTGTCGCGACAACCGCAGCACGAGCGGCCGGGACTGTCGTGGCTGCGTGGCGATCTCGGCGTGCTGCCTGCATTGCCGCGGCAGGTGGATGCGATCGTCAGCTGCGGTCCGCTGGATGCATTCGCGCAGTGGTATGGACAGTCGCAGGTCGAATGCGATCGCGTGGTTGCGTTCGGCTCGACCAGCATCGAAGTGAAACGCGGCTCCGCCGATCCGCACGAGCGCGATGTCGCGCAGCGCCTGCGGACGGGCGAGGAAGGCGTATTCGCGGCGGCGAAGGTGCGTGCCGCAGATGCGACCGTGCTGCGTCCCACGCTGATCTACGGCGCGGGGCGCGACGCGACGCTGACGCGCATCGCGCGGCTGGCGCAGCGCTGGGGCCGCTTTCCGTTGCCGCGCAATGCGACCGGCAAGCGCCAGCCCGTGCATGTGGAGGATCTGGCCGCAGCCGCGTTTGCGGCGCTCGACAACCCGGCTTCGCATGGACAGGTCTATGCGTTGCCGGGTGGCGAAACCCTGGCGTACCGCGAAATGGTGCGGCGCGTGCTCGCCGTGCTCGATCCACCCGCGACGCTGATCGAACTGCCTTCGCCGCTGTTCAACCTGGCATTGGCGGGTGCGAAGCTCGCCGGCGGCACCGGGCTTGGCGAAGCCGCGGTGCAGCGCATGCGCTCGGACCTGGTGTTCGATGATGCGCCCGCGCGCCGTGACCTGGGTTATGCACCGCGCAGGTTCGCGCCGAACGCGCGCATGTTCGACGCGCGCGAGGACATCGAGGAGCTCTAGCCTTTACGGCGTTTCGCTCGCCGGCATCGTCCGTGACTTCGCGATCGCACGCAGCGCGACGATCAGCACGCCGCCAAGCACCATCGCGCCGCCGATCCACAGGCGCGGACCCGGCCGGTCGCCCCAGAACACGATGCCGAGCGCGACGGCGAGCACCGGCACCAGCAGTAACCACGGCGTCACCTGTGCCACCGGATGCCGCTGCACCAGCACGTAATACAGACCGTGGCCGAGCAGCGAGGAGAGAAACGCGGCATACAGCGCGCCGGCCCACGCCACCCAGCTCGCCTGCGGCAGCTGCGCGATGGCGCCGGGTTCGAGCCATGCGCTGATCGCGAGCAAAGGCAGCACGCTCATGACTGCCGTCCAGCCTTGCTGGCTGAAGACATCCATTCCGCGCAGTCCTTTCATCAACACCGTGCCGATCGCCAGCAGCGCTGCCGCGACCAGCATCAGCAATAGCGAAGCGGGCTGGTCGAGCACAAGCGGATCGAAGCCGAGCACCAGCACGCCCGCGAAACTCACCGCGATTGCAAACCCAGTGCGCCAGGCAAAGCGTTCCCCCAGCACCCACCACGCCAGGAGCGCGGTCATCGGTATGTAGCTCTGCATGACGATGGCGGGCGACGACAGGTCGCCTGCCAGCTTCAGTGCGCTGAAACTCAGCCCGAAGTGCAACACACCCACGCACAGCGCGATCGCCACCAGACGCGGCCATTGACCGGGAGCGGGGCGCTTGAGGAAGAACACCAGCGGCACCGCCAGCAGCGCGAAGCGCAGCGCGGTGAACAGGAACGGCGGAATCTCGCGCATCGCCAGCGCGGAGGTCAGGAAGTTGAACGCCCAGGCAATGCAGATCAGCAGGACGAGGGCGATATCGCGTGCGGGCATGGAATGCGGGCTGCGTGTTTGCGACTCAGTAGTGCCAGCCAAGCCTTCGATACAGCTTCGCCAGCACCCATGCAGGCCCGATCAGCAGGTAGGTGAGGTCGGTGAGGAAGCTCGGCTTGCGTCCTTCGATCTTGTGACCCACGAACTGGCCGATCCACGCCACCACGAACACCGCGATCGCGGCGTACAGCAGGCCGGTGAGTCCGAGCGTTTCCTGCAGCAAGCGGGTGAAAAAGCCCATCAGCACGAACAGCCCCAGCATGCCGAGACCCAGCGGCTTCGATGCGCGGTAATAGAACATCCACGCCGCGAACATCGCGAGCGCGGCCCACGCGCCCGGCAACAGCAGGCCTTCCGGTACCGGGATGCACCACAGCAGCGCGATCACGCTCCACAGGATTGCGGGCACGCAGATCACGTGGATGAGCTGGTTGGTCTCGTTGCGGTGATCGCCGGAGTAGCTGGCGAACCAGCGGTCGATCGGACGGTCGGTGGTGGCGTTCATCGCGTACTCCGTGTGGATGCAGGAACTCTACGCCGCGCATCGCGCACTGTCAGCGACGGATTGCCTACGCAGTGACAACGCAGAGTCCGGAAAGAAGAAGCCGGGCAATGCCCGGCTTCTTTCGTGTCAATCGATGGAAATGCCTGCCAGCTTCCACAACGCCTCGGCATAGCGCGCACGCGTGCGCTCGATCACTTCCGGCGGCAGCTTCGGGCCGGGTGGGCGCTTGTCCCAGTCGAGCGTCTCCAGGTAGTCGCGCACGATCTGCTTGTCGTAGCTCGGCGGGCTCGTGCCGATCTGGTATTCGTCGGCCGGCCAATAGCGCGACGAATCCGGCGTCAGCATCTCGTCCATCACGTACAGGCGGCCGTCGGCGTCGGTACCGAATTCGAACTTGGTATCGGCCAGGAGGATGCCGCGCCGCGCCGCGTAGTCGCGCGCGAAGGTGTACAGCCGCAGTGTCGCATCGCGCACCTGTTCGGCGAGTTCCGCGCCGACCATGCGCACGACAGTGTCGAAGTCAATGTTCTCGTCGTGGTCGCCGACCGCGGCCTTGGTCGAAGGCGTGAAGATCGGTTCCGGCAACTGTTCGGCCTGGCGCAGGCCATCGGGCAGGGCAATGCCGCTGATGCGGCCGGTGCGCTGGTAATCCTTCCAGCCGCTACCGATCACGTAACCGCGTGCGATGCATTCGATCGGCACGGGCTTCAGCCGCCTGGTCACCACCGCGCGTTTCGCGTACAGCGATGCATCGACGCCAGCCGGCAGCACCGAAGCGACGTCGACGCCGGTGAGATGGTTGGGAATGATGTGCCCGGTCTCGCCGAACCAGAAATTGCTGATCTGGCAAAGCATCTCGCCCTTGCCGGGAATCGGGTCGGGCAGCACCACGTCGAAAGCGCTGAGGCGGTCGGTCGCGACCATCAACAAGCAATTGCCGGCCTGCGAGCCGGCCGGCAGGCGATCGCCGGGCAGGTCGAATACGTCGCGAACCTTGCCGCGATGGCGCAGCGTCAGGCCGGGCAGGTTGGACTCGAGCAGGAACGGACGGGACACAGTCGTGGGCAAGGCAGGCATCCTCGGGAACAGCCGCAAAAATCGCGTCCTGCCTGCGCTCCGCGCGCGTGCAGGCGCGACAGGGCCGGGCAGTGTACGCCGGTCGGGCGGTGAGCGCAGGCCATCCTTTGGGCGGCATGCCGCGCGGCCTGGGCGAACGCACGGCGCGCTGCGCCCGGCCGGTGCCGCCCCGTGACCCGCAGAACAAGTTTGGTGTTGCCGTAAACTGCGCGCCTCCCTTCTACACCCGCGGCCCGATGAAACGCTGGTACGGCAAATTGCTGGGATTTTTCGCCGGCGCGGCGCTGCTGCGGAGCAATCCGCCGCTCGGTGCGCTGATCGGCCTGCTGATCGGCCATGCCTTCGACAGCGACTGGTTCAGGCTGCGTCGCGACAACCCGTACGGCGTGCTCGGGCTCACCGACGAGGCCAGCGACGCCGAAGTCGACCAGGCCTATCGGCGCCTGATGTCGCAATACCACCCGGACCGCATGGCCGGCGCGGCCGACGAGCTGCGCCGCCAGGCGGAAACGAAGGCACGCGAGATCAACGCCGCCTACGACCGCATCAAGACCCTGCGCAGGAAATAACACCCCATGCAATCCACCGTCATCGCGCCCTCGATCCTCTCCGCCAACTTCGCGAAGCTGGGAGAGGAAGTCGACAACGTCCTCAAGGCCGGCGCCGACTGGGTGCACTTCGACGTGATGGACAACCATTACGTGCCCAACCTCACCATCGGCCCGATGGTGTGCGAGGCGCTGCGCAAGCACGGCGTTACCGCGCCGATCGACGTGCACCTGATGGTCGAACCCGTGGACCGCATCGTTCCCGACTTCGCCAAGGCCGGCGCGGCGCTGATCAGCTTCCATCCCGAAGCCAGCGCGCACGTGCACCGCACGGTGCAGCTGATCAAGGCCTCGGGTTGCCAGGCGGGCCTGGTGCTGAACCCGGCGACACCGGTGGAAGTGCTCGACTACGTGCTCGAGGAACTCGACCTGGTGCTGCTGATGTCGGTGAATCCCGGCTTCGGCGGCCAGTCGTTTATTCCTTCCGCACTGGCGAAGCTGCGCCGCGTGCGCGAGATGATCGACCGTAGCGGCAAAGCCATCCGCCTGGAAATAGACGGCGGGGTGAAGGCGGACAACATCGCGGAAATCGCCGCCGCGGGCGCGGACACCTTCGTCGCGGGTTCGGCGATCTTCAATGCGCCGGACTACGCCGACGTGATCGCGAAGATGAAATCGGCTGTCTCCAACGTTCGCTGATACCGAATTCGCCGCGCAAACGAAAAACGGCAAGCCGTCACCGGCTTGCCGCGGAAGAATGGAGGCAATCCAGCCTCCGCCCGTCGTCCCTGAGGATGGACTCCCATTCTCCAGACGGCCCATGACACGCATGTGACGAATTCTTCTGTGCATGCGAGGTCGCGGCGCGGCGGCTGAATGCGCACGGGTGGCATACTGCCTGCCGTTTTCGCGCAATCCGCGTGCCCGCATGCAGCTCGACGCCGACCAGTTCCGCAAGCTCGCCGATGCCGGCCACACCCGCATTCCCGTCGTGCGCGAGGTCTTCTCCGATCTCGACACGCCGCTGTCCGTGTACCTGAAGCTCGCCGACGGCCCGCACACCTACCTGTTCGAATCCGTCGAAGGCGGTGAGCGTTTCGGCCGCTACTCGATCATCGGATTGCCGGCGCGACGCGTGTATGCGTTCGCCGGACACACCCTGTTCGTGACCGAAGACGGCGAGCTGGTCGAGAACCGCGTGGTCGAGGATCCGTTCGCCGAAGTCGAGCGCCTGCGCGCCTCGCATTCGGTGCCGAAGATCGAAGGACTGCCCGGCTTCACCGGTGGTCTCGTCGGCTGGTTCGGGTTCGAGTGCGTGCAGTACATCGAGCCGCGCCTGGCCGCGCCGCAGAGGGATGGGGCACATAAGCCCGACGAACTCGGCACGCCCGACATCCTGCTGATGCTCAGCGAGGAAGTCGCGGTGTTCGACAACCTCAAGGGCCGGTTGTACCTGATCGTGCACGCCGATCCGCGAGAGGAGCGCGCGTTCGCACGCGCGCAGCGCCGCCTCGATGAATTGACGCACCGCCTGCGCCAGGGCGGGCCGGGTTATCCCGAGACGCGCGACGCCAACATCCTCGACGAGGCCGATTTCGTTTCCGGCTTCACCCGCGAAGGCTTCATCAACGCGGTCGAGAAATCGAAGGAACTGATCCGCGCCGGCGACATCTTCCAGGTGGTACTGAGCCAGCGCCTGTCGGTGCCGTTCAAGGCGCGTCCGGTCGACGTCTATCGCGCATTGCGCGCGTTGAATCCCTCGCCGTACATGTATTTCCTCGATGTCGGCGGCACCCAGGTCGTGGGTTCCTCGCCGGAAATCCTGGTGCGCCTGATGGGCGACGAGATCACCGTTCGCCCGATCGCCGGCACGCGTCCCCGCGGCAGTACCGTTGAGGAAGACCAGGCGCTCGAAGCCGAATTGCTCGCCGATCCGAAGGAACGCGCCGAACACCTGATGCTGATCGACCTCGGCCGCAACGATGTCGGCCGCGTGAGCGAACCTGGCACCGTACAGGTCGGCGAACAGTTCGTGATCGAACGCTACAGCCACGTGATGCACATCGTCAGCGAAGTCACCGGCAAGCTGAAAAGCGGACTCAGTTACGCCGACGTGCTGCGCGCGACCTTTCCCGCGGGCACGGTCAGCGGCGCGCCGAAGATCCGCGCGCTCGAAGTGATCCGCGACTTCGAGCCGATCCGCCGCAATGTCTACTCCGGCGCGGTCGGCTACATCGGCTGGCACGGCGATGCCGACACCGCGATCGCAATCCGCACCGCCGTGATCCAGGACGGACGCCTGCACGTGCAGGCCGGCGCCGGCATCGTCTATGACTCCGACCCACAAAAGGAGTGGGAAGAGACGATGAACAAAGGCCGTGCGCTGTTCCGCGCCGTCGCCGAGGCCGCGCGAGGCCTCTGATCTTGCTCGGCGCCGCGCCCGTCGTTCGTATTCCACCGTCCATCGCTGCCTGAAGACCAATCTGACTGGTTTCGGCCGGGGCGCGCGTGCCTCAACGTTTTATTCACAGACGGGACGGTTCACTGGCTCAGCGGTAATCGTCCCCGGCAATGCCGCACCGATGCCAGTTGCGTAACGAGGGAGTGCGCCATGCATCATCTTCCCGACAGCAGTATCCAGGCCCGCTTCGCCAACGGCTTTGCCCGCACGGTCGAACTGATCTGCCCGCAATGCCACGAAAAGGCGATCTTCGAAGCCCACCCGTGGCAGGAACACGGGCGCCAGGTCGTCGCCACCGAAATGCAATGCTCGCGCTGCGAGAACGAAATGCTGCTCGTGCAGCTGCTCGACGACATGGGCAGCTCCAAGCCGGGTTCTCTTTTCACCTATCCGGCGCCCGGCGGGCGCAGCACCATGCCCGGCGCGCAGCACCTGCAGGCGCTTTCCGGCCCGCTGGCGCGCAGCTACGACTCGGCGCTGAAGCTGTACAACCATGCCGAGTGGGGCGCCGCGGCGCTCACCGTGCGCCATCTGCTGGAAGGTCTCGCGGCGCGCCTCCTGCCCGCTGACAAGCGCAGCTTGCCGCTGCCGCGCCAGCTCGAGGCGCTCCAGCACGACGTCGACTTCGCGCGGCCGTTGCAGGACATAGCGCAGCTGATGGCGCCTGATGGTGCGTTCGGCCGCCACTTCGACGACGAGAGCTCGATCGACAAGGTCACCGCCGAGCACATGCTCGAACTTGCCGAACAGCTCTTGCAGTACCTGGTGGTACTGCCGGGCGAGATGGTCGATCTCCGAAGCCGGATTGCGACCGCGCCCGTGCCGTTGCGGCGCGGTTCCGGCGTCGCCTGAAGCAGGACATTGCGAAGCCGGCGACCAGCGCCGGCTTCGCATCTTCGCGCAAGTTTTCATAAGCGCTCCGGCCAGCGCCGGACAGGCGCATGCGATATCCTGCCCGGCCATCCGCATCCCGCGCGGCACCGGAAAATGCAGGCGTTTCCATGCTGTTGATGATCGACAACTACGACAGCTTCACCTTCAACCTCGTGCAGTACCTGCAGACGCTGGGCGCCGAAGTGAAGGTGGTGCGCAACGACGAACTGTCGGTGGCGCAGATCGAGGCGCTCGCGCCCGATCGCATCGTGATTTCGCCGGGCCCGTGCACGCCGAACGAAGCGGGCGTGTCGGTGGAGGTCGTGAGGGAACTCGGGACACGGGTGCCGGTGTTGGGCGTCTGCCTCGGCCACCAGAGCATCGGCCAGGCCTACGGCGGCGACGTGGTGCGCGCGAAAACCATCATGCATGGCAAGACCTCGCGCATTCGCCACGAGGGACAGGGCGTCTTCGCAGGATTGCCCGATGCCTATGAAGCCACGCGCTACCACTCGCTCGTCGTCTCACGCGACACGTTGCCGGATTGCCTCGAAGTGACCGCCTGGACCGACAGTGACGACGGCTCCTTCGACGAGATCATGGGGCTGCGCCACCGTGAGCACCCGGTAGAAGGCGTCCAGTTCCATCCGGAGTCGATCCTGACCGAGCATGGCCACGCATTGTTGAAGAATTTCCTCGAGCGCACCGCGTAGGAGCGCCCTTGGGCGCGACCTGCCAGCACGCATCGCGCCCAAGGGGCGCTCCCACGAATCGACGAGCCATGCCCCTCACCCCGCAAGAAGCCCTCCAGCGCACCATCGAGCACCGCGAGATCTTCCACGACGAGATGGTCGATCTGATGCGGCAGATCATGCGCGGCGAGGTTTCGCCCACGATGACCGCGGCGATCCTCACCGGCCTGCGGGTGAAGAAGGAAACCGTCGGCGAGATCGCCGGCGCGGCCACCGTGTTGCGCGAATTCGCGCGCCCGGTCGAAGTTGTCGACCGCACGCATCTCGTCGACATCGTCGGTACCGGTGGCGATGGCGCGCATACGTTCAACATCTCGACCACGTCGATCTTCGTGGTGGCCGCGGCGGGCGCGAAAGTCGCCAAGCACGGCAACCGCAGCGTTTCCTCGAAATCGGGCGCCGCCGACGTGCTCGAGGCGCTGGGCGCGAACATCGAACTGCAGCCGGAACAGGTCGCCGCATGCATCGAACGTTGCGGCATCGGCTTCATGTTCGCCCCGGTGCATCATCCGGCGATGAAGGCAGTCGCACCGGTACGCCGTGAAATGGGTGTGCGCACGATCTTCAACATCCTCGGGCCGCTCACGAACCCGGCGAATGCACCGAGCATTCTCATGGGCGTGTTCCATCCCGACCTCGTCGGCATCCAGGTGCGCGTGCTGCAGGAGCTCGGTGCCGAGCGTGCGCTGGTGGTGTGGGGACGCGACGGCATGGACGAACTTTCGCTCGGCGCGTCGACGCTGGTGGGCGAGCTGCGTGACGGCGTGGTACGCGAGTACGAATTGCATCCGGAGGACTTCGGCATCGCGATGGCCGCGTCGCGCAACCTGCGCGTGGCCGATGCCACGGAATCGAAGGCGATGCTGCTGAGTGCGCTAGACAACAAGCCGGGTTTGCCGCTGGAAATCGTCGCCTTGAATGCGGGTGCCGCCCTGTATGTCGCGGGCGTCGCCGAGTCCGTCGCCGATGGCATCGTGCGTGCGCGTGAGGCGATTTCCTCCGGTGCGGCGCGGGCAAAGCTCGATCAGTTCGTCGCGACCACGCGCGAACTCGCCGGAGCGGTCGCGTGAACGGTTTTGCGAAGTTGCCCGAGCCACCGTACTTCGCGGTGATCTTTTCCTCGCAGCGCAACGGCGACGACGAGGCGGGCTATGCCGCTGCTGCCGAGCGGATGCTGGAACTCGCCGCGCAGCAACCCGGCTTCCTCGGCGCCGAATCGGCGCGCGGTGCGGATGGTTTCGGAATCACCGTGTCCTACTGGGGCAGCGAAGCCGCGATCGGCGCCTGGAAGCACCAGGCCGAACACGCGGCGACCCGCGCGCACGGGCGAAAGCACTGGTACGAACATTTCGAGCTGCGCGTAGCCAAGGTAACGCGCGCTTATGGAAAACCGGCTCTCCCTGACAACGCGCCGCAGGATTGATGAAATGCCGCGCCTGTGGCTGACAGAGGCAAGCAACGGGACTCGCATGCGGTCGAACGCACATTCCGGCGGGCGATTCCCATAAAGCGGCGAAGCCGCGCCAGGGTTGCCGGCAACTCGACACACAGTCCGGCAGCACATGCGCCGCACCCCTTAGAATTCCCCCATGAGCGACATCCTCACCACCATCCTCGCCCGCAAGACCGAGGAGATCCAGCAACGCAGCCGCATCCGCCCGCTGTCGGAGCTGCGCACCCGCGCGCTGAACCAGCCGGTGACGCGCGGCTTCGTCAAAGCCATCCGCCGCAAACTCGATGCAGGCGAAGCCGCAGTGATCGCGGAGGTGAAGAAGGCGAGTCCTTCCAAAGGCGTGATCCGGCCCGACTTCAAACCCGCCGAGATCGCACGCAGCTACGAAGCCGGCGGAGCGACCTGTCTTTCGGTGCTGACCGATGTCGACTTCTTCCAGGGCAGCAACCTGTTCCTCAGCGAAGCACGCAGCGCCTGCCGCCTGCCGGTGATCCGCAAGGACTTCATCGTCGATCCGTACCAGGTTTACGAAGCGCGGATGATCGGCGCCGACTGCATCCTGCTGATCGTCGCCGCGCTGGAGGATGCGCAGATGATCGACCTGGCCAACCTGGCCGGCGAACTCGGCATGGACGTAGTGGTGGAAGTGCACGACATCGACGAACTCGAACGCGCCCTGCAGACCGACTGCGAACTGATCGGCGTGAACAACCGTAACCTGCGTACCTTCGAGGTGTCGCTCGACACCACCCTGGCGCTGAAGGATGCGGTGCCGCGCGATCGCATCCTCGTCACCGAGAGTGGCATCGCCACGCGCGCAGATGTCATGAGGATGCGCGAGAACGATGTGAATACGTTCCTGGTTGGCGAAAGCTTCATGCGCGAAGCCGATCCGGGCGCTGCATTGAAGCGGTTGTTCGCTTCGTAGCGACGGGGGTGCCTGGGCGCGAGGACACAGAGAGGCCGGCACGCCGGCACTACGGGACCAAGAGCGATGAGTGTCAAAGGACGGCAATACCCCAAAGCCCAGGCCGGTGCGCCGCTGGTCGTCTTCGATTTCGACCACACGCTTTACGATGGGGATTCAGGCGGTCATCTGTTCACGTGGCTGATAACGCGCAGCTGGTGGCGACGCCTGCTCGCATTGCTGATGTTTCCGGTATTCATGCCGCTGGTGGCATTCCTGCCGACGCGCCGATTTGGGATCAGCGCGTTCGTGTGGGCCGGGACGGTCGGCTTCCATCGTTCGCGTGATCTCGACCCCCTGATCGATCGCTACGTGGTGACCCACGCCGAGCGGATCAGGCAGCGCCTGCTTCCGGTGGGCATCGAGGTGCTGCACCGCCACCGTGAAGCGGGTGATCGCGTCGTGATCGCCACCGGCGCTCCGCCCGAACTTGCGCGCGCAATCCTCGCCTTCGTCGCGCACGAGGACGTCCCGGTAGTGGGCACGCAGGTCGGCCCGCGCCTGGGTGGGCTGGGCGCGAAGCGCCATTGCCACAACGAGATGAAGATGACGATGCTGCGCGAGGCGGGCTTTCGCGAAGAAGTCGCCATCGCCTATTCAGACAGCGGTGCCGATTTGCCGCTGCTGCGCGCCGCTCGCAGACCCGTGGTGGTCAATCCGAAGTCGCAGCGCGTCGAGATGTTCCGGCGCGTGCTGCCCCCGGGCACGCCGATCCTCAACTGGGGTTGTCGCAAGCGCGGCGGTGAACTGCCTGCCAAGGCTTCCTCGTAGGGCGAGCTTGCTCCGCTGCTTTTTTGTTCCCGTAGTGTTCCTGTAGCGCCGCGCTGCGGGTGCTCTCTTCAGGCAGTGATCCAAAGGAGCGGCGTAGCATGCGCCGCATGCCTGGCGCGAGCACGCGTGCCGGGCTCAATCGCGCGCCGGCGCCTTCAGGTCTTCAAAGAACTCCGCCAGCGTTTGCTCCGCAAAATCGCGGAACTCACCCGCATCGTAGAAGCGGCCGTAGCAGTTCTTGCAGCTTTCGAACCAGATATGCGGCTGCTGCGGGTCAACCATGCGCAGCAGCGGCCAGTGGATGCACTTCGGACAGTTGATCCGGTCGACATGGTTGTACTGCTCGCCGACCGCTTCGTCGCCGGTATCGATCTGCCCGGCGAGACCCTTGAGGCGCTCGTGGTCGACGGGTTCGAACCACAGTCCCGAGCAGTTCGTGCAGCGGTGCACGGTCGAGCTCTGGTAAGCAACCGGATTCATGACGGAATCGCACTTCGGACACTGCATGGATGGTTCCCTGGTGGCGTGCTCAGTCGCCGAGTAGCTTGATGAAATGCTTCGAGCCTTCGCTGTAGCCGCAGCCCAGGTAGAAGGCGTGCCCGGCCTCGCGACGCATGTTGCTGGTGACTTCGATCCGGGCGATCTGCGCGCGTCGTGCAATCGCTTCGGCTTCGCGCAACAGCTGGCGACCGATCCCCTGCCGCGCACAGTTCGCGGAAACCACGAGGGCGGTGATGCGCGCGAGGTCGTTGCCGCGGGTGATCGAGTAGCGGATGTCCAGGGACATCAGCCCGCAGACCGCACCCTCGATCTCGGCGAGCAGCAGGAACAGTCGCGGATCATGCAGTACTCGCGAAATGCGCTCGACGGCATCGTCACGGGCGCAGGGATAACCGAGTTCATCCAGCAACCGGGCGACGTCGCTGGCGTCGCCGATCTGGGCAGGGCGAATACGTATCCTCGTCGAGGACGAATCCGCGAGGCGCCCCATCCCCAGCGCCTCAGTCGCGGGTGCCGTACAGCACGACGGTCTTGCCGCGGGCGTGGAGCTTGTTGTCCGCCTGCAGCTTCTTGAGCACGCGTCCAGCCATTTCGCGCGAGCAGCCGACCAGGCGCGAGAGCTCCTGGCGCGACACGCGGATCTGCGTGCCCTGCGGGTGGCTCATCGCTTCGGGTTCCTTCGCCAGGTCGTGCAGGGCGCGGATGATGCGGTCGGTGACGTCGAGGAAGGCGAGACGGCCGGCCTTGCGGCTCGTGTCCAGCAGGCGGCGCGAGATCTGCGCGCCGATCTGGTACAGCAGCTTGGGCGCGTCGGTGGCCAGGCGGGTCAGCAGCAGGTCGTAGAAGCGCTCGTGGCCGATCTCGGCCAGTTCGCACGGCGTGCGGGTGCGCAGCACGACTTCGCGGCGATCGCTTTCGACGAACAGGCCGAGTTCGCCGATGAATTCGCCCGGGCCGAGGTATCCCAATACCAGCTCACGCCCGTCGTCTTCCTCGGTGATGATGCTCACCGAACCGGAGATCAGGTAGTAGATGGTGTTGGCCGGGTCACCCGGACGGAACACGTCGGTGCGGGAGGGATAGCGGCGGCGGTGGCAGTGTGCGAGGAAGCGCTCGATCGTGGCGCTGTCCGGCATCAACGGGCTATTGGTCTTTCGCAGGGCTATCACGTGATCAACCAGAATGGGCGAGTGCAGCGGCGGAGCTTAGGGCCAAAGCTGCGGCATGGGCAAATACTGCCGCATATTGCCGCTGGCGGTCACCCGTAAGCGAGAACGAAAGTCGCGGCAACCGCCTGCAGGCGGCGTGAAACCGCGGAAGGCCGGGCGTTTGGCCCCCGTGGGCGATTGCCGCATAATCGCGCCCTCGCAAGCGCGGCCCCCCGCCGCCCGACCTGGACAAGACATTGGTCAAGCCGCTGCCGCGCCTGAAGCTCCAAGGCTTCAACAACCTCACCAAGGCGCTCTCGTTCAACATCTACGACGTCTGCTTCGCGGCGTCCGAAGACGAGCGCAAGCGCTACATCGAGTACATCGACGAGGCCTACAACGCCGACCGGCTGACCCAGATCCTGACCGATGTGGCCGACATCATTGGCGCCAACATCCTCAACATCGCGCGCCAGGATTACGACCCGCAGGGCGCCTCGGTGACGATCCTGATCTCCGAGCAGCCGGTCATCGATCGCGCCGACGCCAAGGGCGTGATCTCGGACGCCGTCGTCGCGCACATGGACAAGTCGCACATCACGGTGCACACGTATCCGGAAACGCACCCGGACAACGGCATCGCGACCTTCCGCGCCGATATCGACGTCGCCACCTGTGGCGTGATTTCGCCGCTGAAGGCGTTGAACTACCTGATCGAGAGCCTGGAGTCCGACATCGTCGTGATGGACTACCGGGTGCGCGGCTTCACCCGCGACATCAAGGGTAAGAAGCACTTCATCGACCACAAGATCAACTCGATCCAGGACTACCTGGCCAAGAACATCAAGTCGCGCTACGAGATGCTCGACGTGAACGTGTACCAGGAAAACATCTTCCACACGAAGATGCACCTGAAGGAGTTCGACCTCGACACGTATCTGTTCGAGGAGAAGGCGAAGAACCTGTCGTTCAAGGAGCGCATGAAGATCGAAGCGCGCCTGAAGCGGGAAATCGAGGAGCTGTATCACGGGCGCAACCTGGTCGACTGACCGGTTAGAGCCCAGAAAAAGGCCGGCACTTGCCGGCCTTTTTCGTTGTTGCGGAGGACGCCGCTCAGATCCGGTAGGCAATCGTCTTCATGAGGTTGGATGCCATCGCCATCACCGTCGGCACCGGCTGAGGCAGCACCCGTGCACCCTGCGCCTGCGCATTGTCGGCATGGCGCGCTTCATCGGCCTTCATCGTGTGCAGGATCGCGCGGCTGCGCGCATCGGCGGGAGGCAGCGTCTGCAGGTGCTCGTCCAGGTGCGCTTCGACCTGGCGCTCGGTTTCGACGACGAAGCCGAGGTTCCAGCCATCCCCGCGCAGGCCCGCGAGCACGCCGATGGCGTAACTCCCTGCGTACCACAGCGGATTGAGCAGGCTGGGGCGGCTGTCGAGTTCGTCCAGGCGCTGTGCGCACCAGGCAAGATGGTCGGTTTCCTCCTGCGCGGCCTCCAGCAGGTGCTTCCGCGTGGTTTCATCCCGGGCCACGGCCGCCTGGCCGACATAGAGCGCCTGCGCGCAGACCTCGCCGACGTGGTTGATGCGCATCAGGCCAGCGGCGTGGCGGCGTTCGCCGTCGTCGAGCACGACCTCCGGTTCGCGAGCCGATGGATTTGGCCGCTCCGCCGCGGGCGCGCCAAAAACGGTGTCCAGCGCGTTCTGCGCATCGATGAGCAGGCGATCGAGCGGGGTAAGGACGCGGGCATTCATTGCGTCAGTTTACTGCCCTGAAATTGCTGCCGTGGTTCGATGAGGCTGGCTAGAAACTCGAGCGGATGCTGCACGGGTTTTTCGATGGCATTGGCGAGATGGAGCCGGCAGCCGATGTTCGCGCTGAGTACGCGCGTGGCACCGCTGCTTTCGAACTGCTCGACCACCGGTTTCCGGTACGCATCGGCTCGCGCCGGATCGAACAGCATTTGCGTGCCGGCTGACCCGCAGCAACCGTAGCCGGCGGTCAGCTCGATGACGGTCAGGCCGGGAACGCGGTTGAGCAGTGCACGAACCGCGGTCACCGATTTCACGACGTTGCGCTGGGTGCAGGGCAGATGCAGTGCGACGCGCTCATTGCATTCGCGGAATCGCAACGCGTCCGCGTGCTGGTGGATGAATGCGATCGCGTCTTCCGTCGCATTGGTGTTCCGGAGTGAATGGGCGACTGCTTCGTGGCAACCGGTTGCCAGCGTCAACACCGTGCCGCAGTGGGAAAAGGCAGCCCGATTGCGCGTTGCCAGCAGCCCGGATTCGTCCCTGTTGCCGGCATGGGCATGCAGCGCTCCACAACAGGTCTGCCGGGCGGGAATTTGCACGTCGATGCCACTGGCGGCGCACAGTGTGCGGACCGCTTCGCGCAGGCCTGTTTCGTAGGGCCGGGCTACACACCCGGTAAACAGGGTCACTGCGTCCGTGTGCCGTGTGTCTGCGAGTGGCGCTGCAATGGACATCGCAGGTCTTGGCAAGCGCCGCAGGCTTTCCGGGAGCAGGCCAAACACGAGCCGGTAAAATCCGAGCAGGCGCCCGAGGAGGGCGGGCCGGGCCGTCAACCATTCCATGGCGCGTTGCTGCCAGCCTGGCTTGCGACGCATGCGCTGGCGGTTGCGCGCTTCCCACAGGAATTCACCGTATTGCACGCCGGCCGGACACACGGTCTCGCAGCTGCGGCACCCTAGGCAGTGGTCCAGGTGGCTGTCGGCGGTTTCGGTGGGAGCAATGGTGTCCAGCGCCCATGCGCGGGCGAGGGCGATCCGGCCGCGCGGGGATTCCGTTTCGGAGCGCTCCAGACCGTAAGTCGGGCAGGCCGGCAGGCAGAGGCCGCATTGAACGCAACGGTCGGCGAGGGCCAGCAGCCGGTCCGTGGCGGTCTCGGCGGGGGCAGGGCGGGCGGCCGGAAGCATGGCGGGCGATGCTAGCACGCGGGTTTTCCGGACTTGCGCGTCGCGGGCCGGCCCGTTATCATTCCGCCTCTTTTTCGCCCCACCCCAAACGCGAAGCGAAGTTCCGCCGGTCGATCCGCCCGATTCCAAGGCGTCCCGGGCGCAATCAGCTCGACCAGGTACCCCCAAGCAGAGCAGTCATGAAGACTTTTACCGCCAAGAACGAGACCGTCCAGCGCGACTGGTACATCGTTGACGCCGAAGGCAAGACCCTCGGCCGCCTCGCCTCCGAGCTCGCCCGCCGCCTGCGCGGCAAGCACAAGCCCGTCTACACCCCGCACGTCGATACCGGCGATTACCTCGTGGTGATCAACGCCGAGAAGATCGTCGTCACCGGCAACAAGCTGCAGGACAAGATGTATCACCGGTTCACCGGCTACATCGGCAACCTGAAGTCCGAGTCCCTCGGCCAGGCGCTCGAGCGCCACCCGGAACGCGTGATCGAGATCGCCGTGAAGGGCATGCTCCCGAAGAACCCGCTGGGCCGCGCGATGTATCGCAAGCTCAAGGTCTACAAGGGCACCGAACATCCGCACGCCGCGCAGCAGCCGCAGCCGCTCGACTTCTAAGGCATCCAGTACATGGCACTCCAGCAGAATTACGGCACCGGCCGTCGCAAGTCCTCCACCGCCCGCGTGTTCCTGCGCAAGGGCGATGGCAAGATCACCATCAACCAGCGTCCGATCGATGAGTTCTTCGGCCGCGAAACTGCACGCATGATCGTGCGCCAGCCGCTCGAGCTGACCAAGTCGACCGACCGGTTCGACGTCGTGGTCACCGTCGCCGGCGGCGGCATCACCGGCCAGGCCGGTGCCATCCGCCTCGGCATCGCCCGCGCACTCGTCGAATACGACGAAACGCTGAAGACCGAGCTGCGCAAGGCAGGCTTCATGACCCGCGACGCCCGCGAAGTCGAGCGCAAGAAGGTCGGTCTGCACAAGGCACGCCGTGCCACGCAGTTCTCGAAGCGCTAATATTCGCGACTGTAGATTCACCAGCTACGCAAAAGTTTGTATAGCCCCGTCGCCAAGCGGTAAGGCACCTGACTCTGACTCAGGCATTCGGTGGTTCGAATCCATCCGGGGCTGCCAGCTTCAAATCAGCAAGATCCAAGGAACCCGCCGCAAGGCGGGTTTTTTGTTGCCCGTGATCCGGGCATCCGGCGCGGAGCGCTGCGCGATCGACATAAGCTGACCGCCACAAGCGTTCCAGCACATCGAAACGCCAAGTTACAATTGCAACTATCGCGCTGCGGCGCAGAAATCCGGAGTCCCCATGAAGCTCGGTTCCCTCAAGGAAGGCGGTCGCGACGGCACTCTCATCGTCGTATCGCGAGACCTGAAGCGTGCAGTGAAAGCAACGGGAATCGCCGACACGCTGCAACGCGCGCTGGAGGACTGGTCGAACATCGCGCCCCGCCTGAACACGTTGTCGGATGCGTTGCACGAAGGCACCGCCGAAGGCGCCTTCGATCTCGACATGCAGGCACTCGCCGCGCCGCTGCCGCGCGCCTACGAATTCGTCGATGGCAGCGCCTACCTGCCGCATGTCGAGCGCGTCCGTCGCGCGCGCGGCGCCGAAGTGCCGGAGAGTTTCTACACCGATCCGCTCATGTACCAGGCCGTCAGCGCCGGCTTCTACGGCCCGCGCGATCCGGTGCGCGTGGTGAGCGAGGACTACGGCATAGATCTGGAAGCCGAAGTCGTGATCGTCACCGACGATGTGCCGATGGCGGTAACGCCGGAAGCCGCTGCTGCGCACGTCCAGTTGATCGGCCTCGTCAACGACGTCAGCCTGCGCAACCTGATTCCCGGCGAACTCGCCAAGGGCTTCGGCTTCCTGCAGTCCAAGCCGCGCTCGGCGCTCTCGCCTGTGTTCGTCACGCCGGACGAGCTCGGCGACGCATGGCGCGACAGCAAGGTCCATCTGCCGCTGGTCACGCACATCAACGGCGAGTGGTTCGGTGCGCCGGAAGCGGGTGTCGACATGCAGTTCAACTTCGCGCAACTCGTCGCGCATGCGGCGAAGACGCGACCGCTGTCGGCGGGCACGATCGTCGGTTCGGGCACCGTGGCGAACGAGGACACGAAGCTGGGCGCCTCCTGCTTCGCGGAACGCCGCACGGTCGAGACGCTGGAGACCGGCAAGCCGATCACGCCCTTCATGAAGTTCGGCGACATCGTGCGCATCGAAATGAAGACTAGCGACGGCCAGGATCTCTTCGGCGCTATTGAACAACGCATGGAAAAGCAGCCGGTCTGACCGGCGGCGCCCGGGGGCCGGCGGATGGCCAATCGCCACCGGGTGCGGCGGCTAAGGTGCAATCCGGGGCGCCCGCTTGCGGCTGGCGTGCAGGGGAGCAGGCAGTGGAAGATGTGCGCATGAGCGATCAGTTGCGGCTGTATTCGTATTGGCGTTCCAGCGCCGCTTATCGCGTGCGGATCGGCCTCAACCTGAAGGGGTTGCCGTACGAGATCCTGCCCATCCACTTGCTGCGCGACGGTGGCGAGCAGCGCACCGCGGAATACCACCGGATCAATCCGCAGGCCCTGGTGCCCGTCCTGCAGCACGGTAGCCGCCAGCTGAGTCAGTCGCTGGCCATCCTCGAGTACCTCGACGAAACCTGGCCCACTCGGCCGCTGCTTCCTGCAACTGCGCGCTCGCGCCACCGCGCGCGTGCGATCGCGCTGGCGATTGCCTGCGACGTCCATCCGCTCAACAACCTGCGCGTGCTGCAGTACTTCGAGCACGAATGGAACGTGCCGCAGCCCGAACGCGATGTCTGGGTGAGGCATTGGATCAGCGAAGGTTTTGCCGCGATCGAGGCGATGCTCAACGATCACCTTTCGACGGGCCAATACTGCGAAGGCGAAATGCCCACCATCGCGGACTGCTGCCTGATTCCGCAGGTCTACAACGCCCGCCGCTTCGCCGTGGACATGGCACAGTTTCCGACGATCGCCCGGATCGAACAGGCATGCCTGCAGCTGTCCGCATTCGACTTGGCGCGTCCGGAAATGCAGCCCGATAAGCCGGCCTGAGTTCGCCAGCAGGCTGCGCCTTTTTTTACCCTGTCGGCGCGATACGCGAGCAGGCCGCTTCAGGCAATCAAACTGCCGAATTGCCCGCGAACACATCCGCGTACGGATCGTGCTCGCCGGTACCGCCCTCGGACAGCCGGAACTTGAGATCCAGGCCATCGCGCGAATCGGCGGCCTTCAGGGCTTCCTCGCGCTCGATCCGTCCTTCCTTGTACAAGCGGAACAGGCACTGGTCGAAACTCTCCATGCCCGATTCCAGCGAGGCTTCCATCGCCGGCTTGATCTCGTGCACCTGGCCGCGGCGCATCAGGTCTCGGATCATCGGCGTGTTGATCAGCACTTCGGTTGCCGGCATGCGGCGGCCGTCCTTGCCCACGACAAGGCGCTGCGAAATCACCGCGCGCAGGTTTAGCGCGAGGTTCATCAGCACGTTCTTGTGCGCGGATTCGTGGAAGAAGTTGAGGATGCGTTCCAGCGTCTGGTCGGCGTTGTTGGAGTGCAGCGTCGCCAGGCACAGGTGGCCGGTTTCGGCGAAGGCGATCGCGGCTTCCATCGTGGTCGCGTCGAGGATTTCGCCGATCAGGATCACGTCCGGCGCTTCGCGCATCGCGTTCTTCAGCGCGTTGTGGAAGGCGTGCGTGTCGAGGCCGACTTCGCGCTGGTTGACGATCGACTTCTTGTGCTTGTGCAGGTATTCGATCGGGTCCTCGATGGTGAGGATGTGGCCCGACGTATTCGTGTTGCGATGGTCGATCATCGCCGCCAGCGTGGTCGACTTGCCCGAACCGGTGGAGCCGACGATCAGCACAAGTCCACGCGGGGCCATGATGATTTCCTTCAGCACCTGCGGCAACTGAAGTTCCTCGATCGACGGGATCACGCTGCGGATCGCGCGGATCACCATGCCGACTTCGCCGCGCTGCTTGAACACGTTGACGCGGAAACGGCCGGCTTCCGCCAGCGCGAGCGCCATGTTCAGTTCGAGGTCACGCTCGAAGATGGGTACTTGTCCCTCGTCCATCAGCGAGTAGGCGATCTTCTTCACCATGCCGGCGGGCAGCCCGGTGTTGCCGAGCGGATAGAGCTTGCCTTCGACCTTGATGTATACCGGTGCGCCCGTCGTCAGGAACATGTCCGACGCGTTCTTTTCCGTCATCAGCTTCAGGAAGTAGCCGATGTCCATGTATCCATCCCCTTAACTTTTATAGTGGCAACGCACGTTGCAAGCGCGTCGCGAGCTTCCGACAATGGCCGCGCCGAAGTTACACCCATTCCCGGTCGCCACGGCATCCCCCCAATGACCCCAAGCTTCGCACAAATCCTGAAACTGTCGATGGCACTGGTTCTCGCTTCGGCTTGGCCTGCGCGGGCGGCTACGCCGCCGACCGTCGAGCTGACCGAGGCGCAACAGGCCGTCAGTCATGCCGACAGTGCCGATGGCGACCAGTACGCGGCGCAGGAACTCGCGGCCGCGCGCAACGAACTCGCCCAGGCGCAGGCCGCGATGGCGGCCCGCAAGCACAAGGACGCACTGGCACTCGCGCTCGCCGCCGCCGCCGATGGCGACCTGGCTTATGCACGCAGCCGTGCCGCGCAGACGCGTACCGAGGTGGCCCAGCGTCGCGCCGAAATCTCCGAGTTGCGACGGCGCCTGCAGATTGAAGGGGGCAGGGAGGCGCAGGCCAGCGCCCTCGATAGCGAACTTCCGCCCGCCGCCGACTACGCCATGCGCCTGCAGGCCATCACCGCGGATCCGCGACTGGCCCCGTTTGCTGCTTTCGAGCGCCTGCGTGCGCAGCAGGCGGTGGACGCCCTCGCCAAGGCGCGCCGGAGCAAGCGCGAGGCTGCCGAATATCTGGCGCAGCGTCGCGTCGAGATTGCCGAACTGACGGCCCGCACCGAGGCCACCCGCCGCGATGCCGATCAATTGGATCGCGAGCGCTCTGAGCTGCTGATCGAGGCCAGTCGCCGCGATGCCGAAACCGCACGGGCTGAAGCCGAGCGCCTGCGCGTCCAGGCCCAGATCCAGGCCGAGGAAGCCGAGCGCCTGCGCCAGCAGGCGGCGCAGAGCGATCTCGCGATGCAGGACGTGGAAGCGGCCCTGTCGGGAGTGGCCGACGTCCAGGCCGCCAAGCTGAAAGCCGCGCGCGAACGCGAGGCGAAGCTCGCCCGCGAGGAAGCTGAACTCGTCGCGGGCGGCAAGCTGCCGGCTTCACGCTGGGACGAACGCGGCGAAATCTTCACCCTGAACGCCACCGACACCTTCACGTCCGGCAAGGCGGCACTGAACGAACGCGGCGCGGCGACCGTCCGGACCCTGGCGGCTTATCTCCAGGCCACCAGTGGCAGCGCTGCCCGCATCGAGGGCGTCGATACCAAGACGAGCCTGGCCCAGCAACGTGTCGAAGCCGTGCGCGACGCCCTTGTGAAGGCAGGAGTGTCACGTCAGCAGGTGCGCGCTGCGGTCGGCGCGACCGGCAAATCGAAAGCGCGCGTCGAAGTCGTGGTTTCGACAAAATAGTATTGCCGATCAACTATTTAAGCGCTTCAGCGGACTGCGTTCACGCTTTCGCACCTTTCGTCCGCAGCCGCTTGCCGAGCCCGGAACGGAGGAGTAGCGTCAAATATCCAAGCGGCCCCATTCCCGCTTGGTCGAGAGTCCGGCCCATGACGCAGACGCCCCTTTCGCAGGATCCCGCCGCCACAAGACAGGTCGCGGCGGACCTGCGCGAAGCAGGTCCGCTGATCATTCGCTCGGGACTCCCGCAATCAACCGACGCAACGCCTCGGCCTCACGGTCGGGGCGTTTTTGCTTCGGGATCCTCGGCGCCGCGCCATTGGGCCGGCAATCGCAACAGGCACCCATCGCAACAGGCAACCGTTGAAGGAGGCACCATGTTCGAAGAACAGCCGCAGCAGGAAATCGACGCGCTGATGCGTTCCAACCCGGAGTTCAAGCAGCTCTATCAGCGCCACCGCGACCTGGACAAGAAGGTGATGGATGCCGAACTCGGCGTACTGCCGATCGACGACATCACCCTCGCCCAGATGAAGCGGGAAAAGCTTGCTGCGAAGGATCGCCTGGTCCGTCTGTACGACGCCGGACACCATTGACGACGCATCGTCGCCATGAAGTCGCCCGGCAGGCCTGATAGCCGCTGGGCGCAGCGGCCGGGTTGCCGGCCGATGGAAAACCCCGTCTTTGCATCGCGGGCGGTGGCGCCTTCCTCGTCGGATCGCCACCGCCCGCGGTGAAACCACGGCAGGCCGATGCGCGGCCGTCAAGACTCCGCCCGGCAGCGAGCGCCCGCTAGAATCCGGGGGTCCCCGCGCAGTCCGCGGCCGCAGGATTCCCATGCCCATCCACGCTTCCGTACTCGAACTAATCGGCCGCACGCCGATCGTGAAAGCCCGCCGCCTCGACACGGGCCCGTGCGAGCTCTACTTCAAGCTGGAATCGCAGAATCCCGGCGGTTCGATCAAGGACCGCATCGGCCTGTCGATGATCGAAGCCGCGGAACAGACCGGGAAGATCAGGCCCGGCGACACCCTCGTCGAGGGCACCGCCGGCAACACCGGCATCGGACTGGCTCTGGTCGCCCAGCAGAAGGGCTACAAGCTGATCCTCGTCGTGCCCGACAAGATGAGCCGCGAGAAGATCTTCAACCTCAAGGCGATGGGTGCGCAGGTCGTGCTCACCCGCTCGGACGTGGCCAAGGGTCATCCCGACTACTACCAGGACATGGCCGAACGGATCGCCCGCGAAACGCCGGGCGCCTACTTCATCAACCAGTTCGGCAATCCCGACAATCCCGCTGCGCACGAGCAGGGCACCGGTCCGGAAATCCTCGAGCAGATGGTGGAAGTCGGTGGCGTCGACGCGATCGTCTTCGGTTGCGGCAGCTCGGGCACGATGACCGGCCTTTCCCGCTGCTTCGCCGCCAAGTCGCCGCATACGGAACTGATCCTGGCCGACCCGGTCGGCTCGATCCTCGAGGAATACATCAACCGCGGCACGCTCAGCGACAAGTCCGCGAGCTGGATGGTCGAGGGCATCGGCGAGGACTTCCTGCCGCCGATTTCCGACTTCACCCGCGTGAAGAAGGCCTACGCGATCAGTGACAAGGAAAGCTTCCTCACCGCGCGCGAACTGCTGGAAAAGGAGGGGATTCTGGGTGGTTCTTCGACGGGCACGCTGCTCGCCGCCGCGCTGAAGTACTGCCGCGAACAGACGACGCCGAAGAAGGTGCTGACCCTCGTTCCGGATACCGGCAACAAGTACATCTCGAAGATGTACAACGACTACTGGATGCTGGACAACGGCTTCCTCGAGCGCGAACCGAGCGGCGACCTGCGCGACCTGATCACACGCCCGTACTCCAAGCGCGACACGATCGTCGTTGCGCCCACCGACCTGCTGATCACCGCGTGGCAGCGCATGAAGCTCTACGACGTAAGCCAGCTGCCGGTGATGGAAGGCGACAACATCGTCGGCATCGTCGACGAGAGCGACGTCCTGCTGCATGTGTACGGCGACGAGTCCCGCTTCCGCGATCCGGTGTCCACCGCGATGGTGAGCAAGCTGGACAAGCTGGACGTGACTTCACCGATCGAGTCGCTGCTTCCGGTCTTCGACCGCGGGCATGTCGCCATCGTGATGGATGGCGAGAAGTTCGTCGGCCTGATCACCCGCATCGACTTGCTGAACTATCTCCGCCGACGCGTCCAGTAAATCCCTGAAATTACGGGCTTAAGCGCAAGCGGAGTGCTAGAATCCGCGGCCGCCCGGCAGCCAGAATGGAAGTGCGAAATGACCGAACACGATAAGGATCGCAAACCCGGCCTGGGCACGCTCGCGATCCACGGCGGGCAATCCCCCGACCCGAGCACCGGCGCGGTCATGCCCCCCATTTACGCGACGTCGACCTACGCGCAGCGTAGTCCCGGCGAGCACCAAGGCTTCGAATACTCGCGCAGCCACAATCCGACACGCTTTGCCTACGAACGCTGTGTTGCGGCACTCGAAGGCGGCTCGCGTGGATACGCGTTCGCATCCGGCATGGCCGCGACCTCGACAGTGCTCGAACTGCTCGACAGTGGCAGCCACGTCATCGCGATGGATGACGTATACGGCGGCACCTACCGCCTGTTCGAACGCGTGCGCCGCCGTTCGGCTGGCCTCGACTTCAGTTGGGTCGACCTGAGCGACGCCGCGGCATTCGAAGCCGCGATCCGTCCGAACACCAGGCTGGTCTGGATCGAAACTCCGACGAACCCCTTGCTCAAGCTCGTCGACATCGAACAGATCTCCGCGATCGCACGCAAGCGCGGCCTGATCGTGGCCGTGGACAACACGTTCAGCTCGCCAGTCCTGCAGCGGCCGCTGGAACTCGGCGCGCACCTGGTCATGCATTCGGCGACCAAGTACCTCAACGGCCATTCCGACATGGTCGGCGGTGTGGTCGTTGTCGGGGATGATGCGGAGCTCGCCGACCAGATGGCGTTCCTGCAGAACGCAGTAGGCGGGGTGCAGGGACCATTCGATAGCTTCCTCGCCTTGCGTGGGTTAAAGACACTCCACCTGCGCATGAAGGCGCATTGCGAGAATGCGCAGGCCCTGGCCGAATGGCTGGAAGCTCATCCAGCTATCGAGAAAGTCATCTACCCCGGCTTGAAATCGCATGGGCAGGCAGCGCTTGCGCGGCGGCAGATGAACGGTTTCGGTGGAATGGTGTCGATCCAAGTCAGGGGCGGGCTCGACGCGGCCAAGCGCCTGTGCGAGCGCACGTCGTTATTCGCTCTGGCCGAGTCGCTCGGCGGTGTGGAAAGCCTCGTCAATCATCCGGCCATCATGACGCACGCATCGGTGCCGGCAGAGCGCCGCGCAACGTTAGGCATCACGGACAACCTGGTCAGGCTCAGTGTGGGCGTCGAAGACGTCGTCGACCTGCGCACCGACCTCGAGCAGGCGCTGGCCCGGTGACTTTCGCAATCGATACGAATGCACCGATGAAAAAGATTGTTCACCACGGCTCCCGTCCCGCCGGTGGAGTGTCGCTGCTGGCCGATGTGCACAACAGCCTTCGCCGACCGGAATTCTGGTCTTTCGCCGCGTGGCTGGATCTCATTACGAAGTACCGCCGTTCGCGGCTGGGCGTGCTCTGGATGTTCGTCCCGCCAGCGATGACCGTATTCCTGCTTGGTTATTTCTATTCGGGCCTGTCTTCGCGCAATCCATTCGAATTCATGCCGTACATGGGCATGGGATATGTCCTATGGCGATTCATCACGCAGGTCATCAGCGAATCTTCTGGCGTCATGCTGTCGCACCGCGCTTTCATCATGGACGGTCGCACACGATTCACCGACTACGTGCTGCGTTGCCTGTCGAAGGCGGCGCTCTACTTCCTGGCGGCGCTGTTGGTCGTGTCGGTTGCCTTTGCGCTGTCGCCAGAATTCAGTTTCATGGGCTTCGGCACGTTGTTGCTCACGTTGCCGATATTCCTCGTAAATCTTTTCAGCCTGGGCGTGGTGCTCGCACTGGTCGGCGCGCGGTATCCAGACACGCACGAGCTGACCACGACCATCTTCATTTTCGGTTTCCTGCTGACGCCGATCCTCTGGTACCCGGAACACATTCCCCCCGGAAGCGCACGGGCGATGTTCATGCACGCCAATCCGGCCTTCCATCTGATCGAACTGGTGCGCGGCCCGATGCTCGGGCGGCCACTGACATCCATCACGATCGTCTATGTGGCGGTGATGACGTTCGCCCTGCCGGTGCTCGCGGCCCTGCTGTATCGCCGCTACGCCAGGTTCGTGCCGATCTGGATCTGACATGGCACATCTGAGAGTTGAAAACCTCGGGCTGGACGTACCTCTCTACGTCCACAACGAACGGAACATGCATACCTGGTTTGGCGCGCTACATGGCGCCGCCTTCTCCGCGCCGAAGCGAGAGTTCGTCACGTTACTCAACGGCATCTCGTTCGAAGCGAACGAGGGCGACCGAATCGCGATCATCGGACGCAATGGCGCAGGCAAGTCCACGCTGCTGCAATTGCTCACCGGCGCCTATCAGCCCACGCGCGGCTGCATCGACGTCGAGGGCACGCGGCACGCCCTGATGAACATGTCGCTGGGCTTCAACCCCGAGGCGACCGTTGCGGAGAACATCCTGTTGCGCGCCTCTGCCATGGGGGCACCGCTGAGCGATGCGCGCGCCCTCGTGGGCCCGGTGCTGGATTTTGCCGAGCTCGGCGAAAAAGCCAATCACCGCCTCCGTACGCTGTCGTCGGGACAGCGCATGCGGCTGGGTTTCGCGATCTCCACGTCGACCCAGCACGACATCATGCTGCTGGACGAATGGATCGGTACCGGCGATGCCGAATTCATCGAAAAGGCAACCGAACGCATGATGCACCGCGTCGGTGGCAGCAAGATCGTGATCATGGCTACCCACAGCGTCAGCCTGATCCGCCGCACGTGCAATCGCGCGTTGCTGATCGATCGCGGCATGCTCAAGGGGCGCGGCACCGTCGATCGTGTCCTGAAGATATACAAGGACATGATGGCCAAGCATCAGCGGCACGGCACATGAGCGGTCGTCGCACGGCTTCATGCGCTGCACCCGCCTCCCAAGGGATGGCTCCTGCGCGAAGGAGGGGCGCGTGCGAGCACTAGTCATTGCCTATGAATTCCCCCCGAGCCCATCTCCCCAATCGTTGCGATGGATGTATCTGACGCGTGAGCTGGCGGAGCAAGGGGTCGACGTGCACGTATTGACCGTTGATCCGCCGCCGACCTCGATGCTGCGGTCGCATGTGCCCGCGGGCGTCGAGGTGCACCGCGTGTTTCCCGGGTTTGTCGTGGGCGGAGTGGCGTGGCTTGCCAAACGCAAGCGAGCTTCTCGCAAGAATGTTGCGGAATCCGCTTCCAGTACTCATGTGGCCGCAACCTCCGCGCCGGCCCGGTTGAACTGGAAAGGAAGACTGGTCGAATCCATTCAGCGGTTCGCCGCGCACGTGTGTTTCCCTGATTTGCGCGGCGAATGGCGTCCCTTCGCGAGCCGACGCCTGCACCAGTTGCTGGACGAGCTCCGGCCCGATGTCGTGGTGAGTTCGCACGAGCCGGCCACCACGCTGCAGTTGGGAGCGCTGGCCAAGGCTCGCGGCTTCCGCTGGCTGGCGGATCTCGGCGATCCGGTGTTGTCGTTCTATACGCCGGAGCGATGGCGCGCCAAATCCCTAGGGCTCGAACGTCGTACCTGCAAGGAAGCCGACCTCGTGACGGTGACGACGGCTGGCGCGCGTGCGGTGCTAATCGATCGCCACAGACTTATGGGCGATCGCGTGCGCGTATTGACCCAAGGCTACGACGCGCGGCCGACGGAAGCGCGCAACCCGGTGGACTTCGATCCGCAGCGCCTGGAGTTGCTGTTCACCGGAAGTCTATACAGCTTCCGCAACCCCGAAGCCCTGCTGGATGGGTTGCTCGCTTGCGACCCGTCGGTGCGTCTGAATATCGCCACGTCCCGATGGCCTGAATCCCTCGAGCAGTGGTTGGTGCGTCACCCGGAGCGTCTGCGCCTGCTTGGTTTCCTGCCACATGAGGAGGCCGTGGCGGCCCAGCGTGCGGCAGACGTTCTTGTCAATATCGCCAACGACGACCCGATCCACCTGCCAGGGAAGATCTTCGAATACCTCGGCGCGCGCCGGCCGATCCTCCATCTGGGCGACGACCCTTCGGATGCCGGTGCCGCGATCGTGGCCGAGCGCAAATGCGGTTGGCGCTGCCAGCAGCACGCCCCCTCCATCGCGTCGGCGCTCTCCAGTCTCGCCGCGCTGAAGCGGCAGGGGCGGCTGGACAACGAGTTCAACCTGCAGACGGATGGCCTCGAGCGATACAGTTGGCAGGGAATCGGCAGACAACTGCACGGGTTCCTGGCCGATATCGGACGCGGTGGACCGGCGTGAGGCAGAACGACGAAAATTCCAACCAGGCGTGGTCCGAGCGAGCGCGATTGCGAGACGAACTGGCGCAGGAGCGACGGACGACATCGGAATTGAAGACTCGTCTCGCCGGGATCGAAGCCAGCTCTTCATGGCGGCTGACGGCCCCATTGCGCCGGCTCGTCGAGCGCCTGCGCGGCAAGAGGCACGTCGTAGCGGAACCCCCGGGGCGGGTACCTGTTCCCGCCGGCATTCCAGACGAATTGCTGCGTCGCGACCTGCCTCTTTCTGGCAGCGATGCCAGTTGCCGGCTGTTGGACTGCCACCCGGCGATGGCGGGGGTATTACCCGAACCGGTAATCGCGACATTCGACGAAACCTCGGTCGCACCGTCGCGCTGGCAGTTCTGCCCCGATGACAGTGGCTGCCTCGCCTTGGTGGGCAGCGAAGAACTGGCGCGCGAACTCGCCTTCGAAACGGCAGTCGTGAGGCTCGATCCAGAGCGCTGGATGGACCAGCTGTCGGCACAACCCATCGATTTCCTCCTCGTGGACACCGATATCCACGGCCTGCAGCCGGAATGGTCCAGGCGCTTGCATGCGGCGGACGGGCAGGGGATGTCCGCCCTGGCGACCCATTGTCGCGAAGCGGGCATCAGGATCGTCGCGTGGTTGCGGATGACCGTGGACGAATACCAGCAGGCAAGCGCGTTGGCGCGCCACGCCGACCTCGTGTACGCCATCGACGATGACGTTCTCGCCGTGGCGCGGGCGGACCTTGGTGCCGACCGTGTCGCCTTGCTGCCCCCGGCGGTGCAGCCAAAGCTCCACAATCCTTCGCGCACGCCGGCGATGAGCGAGATCGGGGCGAAGCTGTCCGACGTGGTGCTGGTGGATGCCCTTGCGGGAGCCGTGGAAACGAGCCCGGCGCTCACGTCCGGATTCGATTCCGGCACGTGGCTGGTCGAAAGCTACTGGGATGTCGGTGTAGCCAAAGCTTCGGCGCTGGCGACCAAGGCCAAGATTGTCGGAGTCATTGATACGTTCGACAAGGCCCTGCTGTCGCGTCTCGTCGGCGGCGAACTGTTCACAGTCGATGCGCGCAAACCGCGCTGGCGCATTCAGCTTGAAATGCTGCGCGCGGCGGCATCGGGCGCATTGGTTGGCGTCGCCGAGCGAGGCGTGGCTTGGCCAGCTGGGATTCACCTGCCCGTTGCGGGTCACACGCCTGCGCAGTTGCGCCGGTTGCTGGCGGACCCGATAGCCGCGGCAGCATGGCGGCAACGCGCGATTCGGACCGTGCTGGAAGACCATACGCTCGCCATCCGGCTGCGCCGCATCCGCGCAGACCTTGGGCTACCGCTTTCGTCTCCGGCAAAGGTGTCGTGCCTGCTGGTGAGCCGGCGACCGGAGCGCATCGAGGCGTGTATCGCGATGTTCATGCGGCAGCGTTACCCCGCGCGCGAACTGATCGTGGTGCTCCACGGAGAACCCGGGCAAGCGACCGTCCTTCCCCAAGCGGGACAGCTTGTCCACCGCATCCACGTGATGCACGCGGCCTCCGAACTGGGGCTCGGTGACTGTTTGAACCTCGCCTTCGCACAGGCCCGGGGCGAATACTGGGCCAAGCTGGACGATGACGATCACTACGGTCCGGATTACCTGTCGGACCTGATGTTGATGGCCGCGCATGTCGATTGCGACATCGTTGCAAAGCCTTTGGTATTCACAGCTTTCGAAAGCGACGATTCCCTGTATTGGGACCCGGGCAAGCAGCGGTTTGCGCACATGCTTTATCCAGCCGGCTGGCCACGCGGCGTCGTGTGCGGCGCCACACTGGCGGGACGACGCGGGGTGCTGGAATCGGTACCGTTCCCCAACCGGCGCAGGCATGGTGCTGATTCAGCCTTCCTTGATGCCTGCGGCCAGAGGGGAATGCGTCTGCTGGCGAGTGATGGGTTCGGTTTCGCATGCCATCGCAGCGCGCAGGCGAGCTTCCATACGTGGGAAGGGGACGAGGCCGAAATCCGCGCCCGTGGCCTTCGCGTGGGCGGCCGCAACGTCATCGCCACCGTGGTGGACGCATGAGCAGCGGACACCGGCTCAATCGCATCTTCATCCTTGGCAGTTGCGTGTCGCGCGATGCCTTCCGCGTGCCCGACCATGGTTTCGAGCTCGTCGGGTACATTGCGCGTACTTCCTTGGCCAGCGCGTTTATCGCAACACCCGCTCCTCCTTCCATGATCGAGGCAGCCGACACCATCGAGAGCAAGTTCCAGCGTCGCATGGTCCAGATGGATCTCGGCAAACGCGCGGCGGCGACGCTGCGCAAGGGCGGGTTTGATTTCCTGCTGCTCGACCTGATCGATGAACGCTTCAACCTCGCGCGATTCGGCGGCTCCGATCGCATCCCGGCGCTCGTTACGCTATCAAAGGAATTTTCCCGGGTTTGCGGCTGGGGCGGCCCGATTCTGGTGCCCGGTAGCCCGCAGTACATGGCGGCGTGGAGGCGGGGAGTGGGACAACTCCTGAAGATCGTTCCGCCCTCCCGGATCCTGGTGAACCGCGCGTTCTGGGCGCGCGAACTCGAGGATGGCACGCCGCTTCCCGACCAGGCCCTGATCGAATCGAACAATTCACTGCTGGCATACATGTACGACTACCTGCGCCGCTGCGGAGTCAGTGCGGGCATCGACTATCCGGACGGGTTTGCGGCGGCTGCGGACCATTGCTGGGGGATTGCCCCGTTCCATTACGCCGAGCGGGTGTACCGTCGCCAGCTGGCCGAAATGGCGCGGATGGCGCAAACCCCGGACGCTTCATCCGCACCGCTTGATGCGGATGCAGCGGCGCAAGCATGCAAATGAGAAAGATGAATGAATAGGGAAGAACTGAAACAGGTCGAAATGCGCCACGGCGCCAAGCGCTTTCGTCTGTCCTGTCCGGTCGCGTGGGAACATGTCCGCGAGAGCGCCAATCTGCACGAATATCTCGCATTGTTCCTGTCCAGGGATGACGTCGTGATCGATGCCGCGCCGGGCTATGGGCGCGACACCGTGTTTTTCGCAGGCGTCGTTGGTTGCCGGGTAACCGCCGTGGCCGCGGACCAGAACGGGGCGCTCCTTCAAGGCAATCTCGAGGCCAACGGTTTGTTGCAGCGGATTGCGGTGATCGATGTGGACGCGTTGCGCGAGCACGCCAGCGCCATTCCCGCAGGACGCCTGCGGCTCGTGCGCATCGACGAAAATGTCCCCGCGGACGCCATCGAGGCGCTGGTCGCCACGCTGGTGCGCGATCGCGCAGTACTGGTATGTGCGGGGCTCGGCTCTGATGCTTCGGCCGCTCTGGCACTGCGCCTGTCCGCGCATCGCTATACGGCGCTCGCCACACTGGACGAAAGCCGGTGCTTCCTGATGGCACCGGTGGGTGACAGCCGGGAGGTTGCCCGCCTTGCGCGATTCCTGCGCTGCTGTCCTGCGTGGGGGGGCGATCCTGCGGCACTGCACGAATCACCGCAGGTCGAAGCGGTGCGCGTGGCGCCTGTGGATGCTCCGGTCGAAAAGGCGCCGGCCGCGCCTGCACCGCAGCTCATGCCGCAGCTTGCACCCGTCATTGACGAGGCGGTCTCGGCCGACTTACGCGACTTGCGCGAACAGCTTGCGCGGATCGACGCGCGGTCCCGCCAGCAACTGGAAATACAGCGCGATGAGTTGCGGCAGTTGGCGGCGGAACTTCGTGCGCGCTTGGCGCAGGCTGAGCAGCGGCACGAGGCATTGCTGAACGGACGCATCTTCCGCACCTTGGGCGCCATCGCGCGCGTCGTCCGGCGCTTGCAGCCCGCGCCCCCGCGAACGCCAGGCAAGGTAGTCGCCGATACGCTTGCCTCCGCCGCCGCGGCACCCATCGCCCATGTCACTCCCGCTCCGACCGCGGTCACCACGGATCCGGAACGGCTTCCTCCACCGGAGCGGGTACCGTTGGCCGGCGTGCCGTACATGTGCAGGCCGATGGGCGGCGTTTCCGGCGCGGACGTCGTCTATCCGGGCGAGCCGCTGATCACGGTAGTGATGACGACGTATAACACCGAACCCTATGTTGAGGCGGCCGTACGCTCCATCCTCGACCAGACCTGGCGCAATCTCGAACTGATTGTCGTTGACGACTGCAGTACGGACGGCACGCGGTCGAAGATCGAGGCCATTCGCGCGCTCGACCCGCGCGTCAAGCTGTACTGCTTCGGCGAGAACCGCGGCACCTACTTCTGCAAGAACTTCGGCATCACGCAGTCGAGTGGTGCGGTCGTCACCTTCATGGACAGCGACGACATTTCCGAGCCTCGCCGCCTCGAATTGCAGTTCAAGGCACTCAACCAGCCGGGATTCGCCGTCAGCACCTGCAACCACGTGCGCAAGGACGAATCCGGGCAGGTCATCCTGATAAATGGCGTCGCCGAACGCGTCGCCTATATCAGCCAGATGGTGAAGCGAAAGGTGTTCGAGGAGATCGGATATTTCGACACGATCCGCACCTCGGCCGATGACGAGTTCCTGCGTCGCGTGCGAATCACCTACGGAACGCAGGCACAAACCAACGTCAAGGATGTGCTGTACATCGCCCTGCTGCGGGATGGTTCGCTTACGCGTGACCCGGCCAATGCCATCAATTTCGTGCAGCAACGCAATTCGACGCAGAGCTTCCTGTCGCCGCAGCGCAGGCACTATGCGGCGATGTGTGACCGCTGGCACAAGTATTTGGGGGAGAAGAACCTTCGCCCCTACATGCCCTTCCCGGTGGTCCGACGTCCTTTTCCCGTGTTCGGAAGGCTGGTGGTGGACGGCGGTCGTTACGATGGCAACCGCATCACAGCGTGCCTGGCGACGTACCCGCCGCGCGAGGAAAAACTACGCGCGGTGGTGGCTGCGCTTCTGCCACAGGTCGACCAGATCCAGGTCTACCTCAATAACTACACCGCGGTGCCTGACTTCCTGCGTCACTCGCGGATCACGACGGTGCTGGGTAAGGAAGACCTGCGCGACAACGGCAAGTTTTACTTCCCCAAGGATCTTCCCAGGGGCTATTGCTTCACGGTCGATGACGATCTCGCCTATCCGCCGGACTACGTGCAGGCGATGATCAGGAAGATCGAGTTCTACGAGCGCAAGGCCGTGGTCGGCCTGCACGGCACGGTGTACGCAAAGCCGATCCGAAGCTTCTTCAAGGGACGGACCTTGCTGCACTTCGAGGAAGCGCTCGAAGTCGATACCGTGGTCAACCAGCTTGGTACAGGGACGGTGGCGTTCCATACCGATCTATGGCGACCGCAGCTGGACTGGTTCAAAACCACGGGTATGGCGGACGTCTGGTTGGCGATGCAGGCAAGGCGCATGCGCATCCCATTCGTTGCCGTTGCGCGCGAGGGCCAGTGGCTGCTGCCCATCGGCACAGAGGAAACCACGCTGTTTCGCGAGTTCCGCAAAAGCGACGAGATGCAGACCGCATTGGTGCGCGAGCTGGCGCCCTGGAAGGAAGAGCTCAGCAAGGAGCTGGCCGCCAGCATGGCCGGAAAACGCCGCAAGCTCGGGACGGCCTATGCGATGTTGCTGCCGCGATTGGGGATAGCCGAGGACGCCCCACGGCCATGATCCGGAACGCCGTATCCGGAATGTAGCTGCATCGGCTGGCTGCCTGCGGGGCGCGCCGGCCTTCCATTCAACTGGAGTGGTACCAATGAGGAAGTTGATGACGTTGCGACGCTTGGCGGGACTGGCGCTAGGCTTGGCCGGATTGGTGTTGATCGCGCTGGGTACCATAGGTGGCACTGCCCCGTGGTCGTGGGCCGGCATCGTGATGTGGGGCCTGCTCGGATTTGGATTGCTGGCCGCGCTCATCCAGCGCGTGATGGTGGTGATGCAGCTTGCCGCGTCGACCCGCCAGGACGCGAGCCGGATGCTGTCTTTTCAGGAGAATTTTCCGGCAATGCTGCGCAAACAGCTGGCGGAACAGGCGGGTGCCCAGCGCGCCGAATTCACCCGGCTGCGCAACGAGGCAGCGAGCGACCGCAGGGCACTGCAGGCAGGCATGGCACAAGCTGGACGGGAACGTGCGACGCTGCTCGAGGAAATGATCAACGTCGCCAAGGTGCAGTCGGCGCATGGCGCAGCGCTGACGGCGGCGCTGGAGGCGTCCATCTCCCGGCTGCGCGAACAACACCAGGAGCTCAAGGCGGAACTGGCGCGTGCGTTGTCCGAGCAGGATGAGCTGCGCAGGTTGATACTGGATGGAAATGATGTGTCGTTGCGCGTCTATCGCGATATCCGCAGCGATCTCGATTCGCGCGAAGGCAGGTTTGATGCCCTGGGCGCGGAACTGCACGAAGCCATTGCACGCCAGCAGGCCGCTACGTCCGACATCGCAAACGGCCTTGAGCGCCAGCTCGAGGCAACGAACGCGCAGCGTGCGATCGGCGACAGCGTCATCGCGACGGTGATGCAGGTGAACACCGCGGTGCGAGAGCTCGAATCCGCCTACGGGAACGACCGGCTTGCGGTGCAGGCTTTCCTCCGCGACGAAAAGAAGTTGCGTAGCCTGTCGCGCCCGGCACTGCAGTGGCTCAAATCCGAGGTGGTGCGCGAGATCGAGGCGCTGATGCAGTTGCGGCAGTTGCTCAACATCGAAACGCCGATGCCGTTGCTCGGCGGCTGGGCGATGGACCCCGAAGCAATGTTGACGCTGGTCAGGATGGTCATCGAGCGGAAGCCCCGGTGCATCGTCGAGCTCGGCAGCGGTACTTCGACGCTATGGCTGGCGATGGCGCTGCGTGCGGCAGGCGGCGGACGCATCGTGTCCTACGATCACCTGGAGCACTACGCTGCCCTCACCGCGACGGCGCTGCGCGACCACGGGCTCGACGCGTGGGGCGAAGTCCGGTGCGCACCACTCGCCGCGACTGACATTGGCGGTGTCAGCTATCCCTGGTACGACATCAACGCGGGCACGATGGACGCGCCCATCGATCTGCTGATCGTCGACGGCCCCCCGGCAGGGACCGGAGAAATGGCTCGATTCCCCGCGATTCCCAAGTTGCAGTCGTCCCTCGCCGACGGCGCCGTGGTCGTGGTCGATGACGCCTTGCGTCCCGACGAGAAGAAGATGATGAAGCTGTGGCGGGACGCGTTTCCCGGCCTCGCCGAGGGCGAGCCGTTGGGCTCCCGGACGACAACGCTTGTCTTCAGCCGTGAAGTCGGTGCGGCTTCGCAGGCGGCCGGCGACAGGAAAACCGCATGAAGCGGCCACGCGCCCTGACGGCTGATCCCACGGGGGCGGTGTGACCGGGTTGGTTGCGCGGCCAGTGCCGAGCGACGGCTTGGAACGACGCCCGGTCGCGCCCTACTACGTGCGCGATTATCTGGCGCGCCTGAAGTCCGATCGCGAGCTCGTGGCTTTCGAAATGACGGCGCTGCGCGCCCGCTCGGTGCCCGCGCGCGAGCTGATCGCATGGCATGCTTCCGGCCAACAGCTTGGGCTGGAGACCATCCTGTCGCTCGCTTCGGAGGTCTCCGTGAACGAGGATGCCCGCCGCGTCTGGCGAAGCCTCGATCCACGCGCGCTGGCGCGATTGGCGCGCGTCATCGCCCTCCAGGCCGTGTACCCCGGCGATGCCGACGCCGCGCATGTGATCTATTCAGCGATGGCGAGGGTGCACGGCCAGGCGGCGATCCCGCGAAGACATCTCGTGCTGGCCGCACAACTCGCAATCGCCGTCCACGATTTCGATTCGGCGGCATCGATCGCGCAAATGCTTCCGAAAAACCATGTCGATCGCCGCTATGTCATGTGCGATCTGGCCAACCCGTTCGGGGAGAGCCCGGACCGGTCCATGGAACGCTGGCTGGCGCGGCTCAACGAACTGGTTGTGGAAAGCGGTGCCGATGAGCTTTTCCTGAGCAACGACACCAGCTTGCAGCCCTTCGATCGGATCGGCTGCAACGTGCCTGCGGCATCGGTCGACGGACCGCTGGTGACGGTGATGATCAGCAGCTGGCGGCCCGATCACACCCTGGAAACCGCGGTGCGCTCGATCCTCGCGCAAAGTTGGGGCAACCTCGAGGTATTGCTGATCGACGATGCGTCGCCGCCGGAATATGAGCCGGTACTCGGCAAGATCGAAGCGCTCGATTCGCGGATACGCCTCATCAGGCAAGAACGGAACGCGGGCACCTATGTCGCGCGCAATCGCGGCCTGGCGGAGGCGCGTGGCGCGTATTTCACTGTGCATGACTCGGACGACTGGGCGCACCCACGCCGGATCGAGGCGCAGGTACGTGCCATCGAACGGGCACCAGGCACCGTTGCAAGTCAATGCATCGGCATTCGCGTCGACGATCGCCTGCAGTTCAATTTCCCGGGAGTCGCCGCGTATCGCACCAACGAATCTTCTCTGTTGTTCGCGACCGGCGCCGTCCGTTCGACGTTGGGCTATTACGATCCATCGCGCAAAGGCGCTGACAGCGAATACTCGACGCGACTGAGAAAAGTGTTCGGCGAGCAAGCCTGCGTGACGGTCAACTCGATACTTTCGCTGATACGGCTCAGCCCCGATTCGCTGTCGAGGAGCGAATTCAGACCCGGCTGGCGTCATCCAGCGCGCGCGGCATATCGACGCAACTTCGAGGGTTGGCATGGCAGAACTTCGGATCTGCGCATCCCCGAGCAGTCGTCTGCGCGTAAATTTCCCTTGCCGCGTCGTTTCCGCATCGATGGCAGCGGCGCGCGTCATAAGTTCGATTTCGCCTTCCTTGGTGATTTCCGGCGATCGTCGCCGCTGGCGGCGCTGGCCATGGATGAGATAGCCGTTCTCGCACTCGCGGGGCCGGTAGCGGTGATACAGGCCGATTCATTTTTGCGCCTGTCATCCGCGGCGGTCGACGCCTATGCCTGGCAGGTCGAGCGCGCATTGTTGGCGGGCACCATCGAAGAGATCGAACTCGGAAATCCCGTTGAAGTTGATACGCTGGTGGTGCTCGAGCCGGACCTGTTGCCGTTCCTGACCCAACATCGCGCACCTCTGAGGGCGCGGCGCGTGGTCCTTCTGGCGTCCAATGGGCCCATCGCTACCGATGGCCGCACAGGGTACAGGCCAGAGCTGTGCGAAGAGGCATCCCAAAGGATTTTCGGAGTCGACCCGTGCTGGATCGCGCGGGACGCGGTTGCTGCCGAGCAGATAGGTCCCATTGTGGACAGACGCCGGCAGATGGTCCGACGCTGGCCGCACGTCTTGGCACGCGGCCACTGGCAGATGCCCGCACGCCTGGAGAACGGGCGCCTGGTGTGCGGAATGGAATTGGATGCGCGTTTCCCCGCCGCCGCCCAACTCCGGCACTACGATGGCGCACAGCTGCACGAAATGCGGACCTGGATGCATGATCCGCAAGGGATCGCGGCTATGCCGGCACTGCCGATGGGCTGGCGAAGCTACGGCGCGGTATGTCGGGACAAGGCAACCTTCCTGGGGTTGCTGGACGTCTGGGTCGACCTGACCCCCCGAGGGGAATGTCCGCGATACCCCCTCGGTACGCTACAAGCCATGGCGGCCGGCTGTATTCCGGTGCTCGACCCATCCTGGCGGTTAGAATTCGGGCCCTCTGCCGTCTATGCAGAGGCAGCGGGTGCCGCTGCTATCATCCGCACCCTCCAGACGGACCCCCATCGCAAGTCCGAGCTCCGTGCGCACGGAAGTGCGCTGGTCGAGGAGCGTGCAGGAACCATCGGTTACCGCGACGAGATTTGCCGACTTTTCGGCGAATGAACCACGGTGGCCATCAAGTCAAGAATCTACGGGAATGGATAATGTTTTCAGCAACGAACGCGCAGGGTCGATTGGCCATCGTCGGACTGGGTTATGTCGGCTTGCCGCTGGCAGTGGCCTTCGGTCGCCGGATGGACGTGCTGGGGTACGACATCAATCTCGAACGTGTCGCTGAACTCCGAGAGGGCCATGACCGCACACTGGAAGTGCCTGCAGCTGACCTTGCGGATGCGACGAAACTCGCCTTCACCAATGAACTCGAGGCGTTGCGAGCCTGCAACGTATTCATCATCACGGTGCCCACGCCGATCGACGCCGCGCGCCGGCCGGATTTCGACCCGTTGCTCAAGTCCAGCGCCGCGATCGGCTCCGTGCTGAAAAAGGGCGACATCGTCATCTACGAATCGACCGTATACCCCGGCGTTACCGAAGAGGTGTGCGTGCCCGTGCTCGAGCGAGTCTCCGGCCTGCGCTACAACCAGGATTTCTATTGCGGCTACAGCCCGGAACGCATCAATCCTGGCGACAAGCTGCGCACGGTCACCAAAATCACCAAAGTCACGTCTGGTTCGACGCCTGAAGTGGCCGATTTCGTGGATGGGCTGTACGCGTCGATCATCGAGGCCGGCACCCACAAGGCGAGTTCTATCCGCGTCGCAGAAGCCGCCAAGGTGATCGAAAATACACAGCGCGACGTCAACATCGCGCTGATGAACGAATTGGCCTGCATTTTCAACCGCATCGGCATCGACACCCACGAAGTTCTCGCCGCCGCGCGGACCAAGTGGAACTTCATGCCTTTCTCTCCGGGCCTGGTGGGCGGTCACTGCATCGGCGTCGATCCCTACTACCTCGCGCACAAGGCGACGATGCTCGGCTATAACCCGGAGTTGATTCTGGCCGCGCGCCGAATCAACGACGAAATGGCACCTTACGTTGCCAACCAGGTCATGCGGCTGATGGCACGCGCACGCCTGAACATCGTGGATTCGCGCATCCTTGTCCTGGGGCTCGCCTTCAAGGAAAACTGCCCGGACGTGCGCAACACCAAGGTCGTCGACCTGCTTCAGCACCTCGCGACGACCAATGCGCAACTTGAAGTCTACGACCCATGGGTCGACGCCGGCGAAGCCCGTCATGAGTATGGCGTCGAACTCTCTCCACCCCCGAAAGCCGGTAGCTACGACGCGATCGTCCTCGCGGTGGCGCATCGCGAGTTCGTTGGTAGTGAAGCCGAGTTCGAAGTGCGTGACCTGCTCAAGCCAGGAGGCATCGTGTTCGACGTCAAGGGCGTGATGCCGGATGCCCCCAACGTTTTCCGCCTTTAAGTTTCCTGCCGAGTACCCAGATCCATGAGTAAATCAACCCTGATCCTAGTAATCCTGCTTGCCTGTGCTGCGTGCGACAGGCAATCGCCAGAACCTCTGCAGACTGTCGAGCCTGCAACCGCCACCACGACTCCGGCACCGCAGTCCCCAGGCCTCGTGCAACCGGCGGGCCAGGATGCGGTAAGCGCGGTCGTCGCTGCCCTCGGTGACAAGGTCAAGGTGCGTTACGACCGCGTCGGCAAGAATGCCGCTGGCGCCGACGAACGCCAGATGTTCATGGAGGTCGTCTCCGGAACCGTGGCCGAAGCGGAAGCGATCGTGACCGCACAGTTGATGGCGGCCGGCTACAAGGCCGGTCATCGCTTCGAAGATGGCAACGGCGCGCGCCAGCTCTACCGCACGCGCCACGGCCAGCCGGTCCGCACGCTGGCCCGCCCGAAGGGCGTCGGTCCGGCGCTCAAGGACCCGAAGGCAATCGGCTCGATTTACCTGAAGCGCTAAGGCAATCTCGATGCGGCTGGGAAGTCGCATCCACTCCCTTCTACTCCCCAATCGTGTGAGTCATGTTCGTCAAGCCAGACGGTAGTCCGCTCAAGATCCTGGTTCGCGGCGATTGCACCTGCCGGCGATCGCTCGCGCTCAATCCGGACCTGTTCGCCGCCAAACCCACGGTCGTCCAGAATGGCAAGTCCCCGATGGTGCTGTTCCTGGACGCGTTGGATGGGCGCACCGTATCGAAGGAATTCCTCGCTTCAATCAGCGACGTCGATGCGATGCAACCTACGTTGCAGCGCTATTACATCGGCCAGGCCGATCGTGAGGTCGTGAACGAGACCGGTGCCGACCTGTTGATGCTCGATTCCTATGCGGACATGAATTTCGAGCTTTGGGAAGACGAGGCTGGAGCGAAGTTCTGGATCCACCCTGCACACCTGCGCGATCGCGACAGCTTCATCAAGCGCCACCGCAAGCTCGGACGCCGTACCCTCGACCAATCGGTCAACGAGGCCGTCGAACTCATCGTCAGCATCCGCCGCAAGAACCCGGGCGTGCCGGTGCTGTTCCTCAACCAGCAGACCGATTACTACCCCAAGCTTGATAACCGGCTCGAGTACTACGACTTCGGCCGACTGGTGGCGGAGCGCGTCGACGGCGTCTATTGGGGCGGCGTGGAACCGAAGGACGCGCTCGAACTCGCGGACATCGGTTCCTGCGGCCCCGGCAACACCCTGCATTTCCAAGGCTCGACCTATCGCAGGATGCTTGAGCGCGCGTTCGATTCCGGCTTGCGCGCCGCGTTGGCCGGCGCGTCGGCAAGCCAGGCGCCGTCGGCTCCGGCAGCGACCGCGACGGTGACTGCAGCAGACAAGGCCGGGCCCGTGGGTGATGTCGAAATCCCACACGTCACGCTTAGTTTTTCGCGTAACAGCCGCAGCTGCGGCGAGGCTTGCACCGTATTCGTCGACCAGAGCGAAAAGGGACTGGCCAACTACCTGCACTACGCCTCCTCCGGCGATTTCGTGGCCCGGCGCTTCACGCCCATGCTCATTCCGGTCGACGAGGTCCTCGACTTTGCCGGGTGGGAAGCGCACATCAAGACCTTCGGCAAAGGCGCGCGATTGCGCCAGAAGAAGAAGGCCATCGCGCAGAACTACTACGTCAAGCCGTTTGCCTGGCGGCTCTTCATCCCGGACATCCATGCGGCCAATACGTCCAAGGAGATCCGCTCGGGCGGCGCGATCAGGCCAACGCTGACGCGCAGCATCGAGGAAATGGGCGGCGCTCCCGACCGCAGATACGAGGTTGCGCTGCCCAAGTGCCAGAATCACTGGGCGATGACGTTCGGCGTGTTCCAGGCCGCACCGGGGCACATGCAGGGGAGCGTGCAGGTCGACGAGCGCCTGGTGGGGTACATCTCGCTGCGCCGAACAGGCGAGGTCGCTGTCTATTCACAGATTCTCGGGCATGGAGACCATCTGGACCACGGCATTCTGACGTTACTTCACCATGAAGTGATCCGCTGGCTGTCCGAACACCGCGAGAGTTTTACCCGTGGCCTCAAGTACGTGATGTATGGCGGCAAGGAAAATGGAACTTCGGAGCTGTTGCGCTTCAAGCGCCAGGCCGGTTTCAGGCCGCACTACGTCACAGCGATGACTCAGTAGTCCGCGACGTGCAGATTCGAGATGAACACGGCGGCTTCCGGCCCGAAATCCAAGGCCTGCGCGCCATCGCGGTGCTGCTGGTGCTTGTCTATCACTTGTGGCCCAGCTGGCTGCCCGGCGGGTACACCGGTGTCGACGTCTTTTTCGTCATATCCGGCTACCTCATCACCGCACTGCTGCTGCGCGAACTAGAGACGAGAGGTGGCATCTCGCTGCCGCGCTTCTACGTGCGCCGCGCGCGAAGACTGTTGCCGGCGGCAGTGCTCACGCTCATGGTGGTCCTGGCGGCGACGCTCGTCCTGCTGCCGGTGACCGAATGGCGCGGCGTAGCGCAGGAAACAGGCGCCGCGGCGCTGTATTTCGAAAACTGGTGGCTGGCGTTCAAGGCCGTCGATTACCTGGCCATCGAGGCGTCGGCGTCCCCGGTCCAGCATTTCTGGTCGCTGTCGGTGGAGGAGCAGTACTACTTCGTGTGGCCAGCCCTGCTGGCGGGGCTGTACGCGTTCGCTCGCCGCTTCGCGCCAGTCACTTCGTTCAGGAGTTTCTGCGCCGCATGCCTGGCGCTGATCGTCGCGGGCTCGCTGGCCTATTCCGTAAAGACGGGCTTGTCGGGCGAGACCGCGGCGTACTTCTCATCGTTCACCCGCATATGGCAGCTTGCCGCAGGCGGATTGCTGGCCGTAGCAGGTGCGTCCGCAGGCCGCGCACGCGTGCCAGTCCTCCTGCTCGGTCTAGCAGGAATCCTCGCCGCCGCCTTGTTCCTCAGCGATGACACCGCTTATCCCGGCTATGCCGCGCTCCTGCCGACCGTGGCGACCCTGCTCGCGATCCAGGCGGGAGCGGCCTTTCCGCATTTCCTGGCCACGCGCTGGCTCGGCGCACGTCCGGTCCAGTACCTGGGCGACATCTCCTATTCGCTCTACCTCTGGCACTGGCCGCTCATCGTCTTCGCCAAGCATTACTACGGCGACCGGATCGGCATCCTCCAAGGCATCGTTATCGCCCTTGCCGCCGTTGCGCTGGCGGGACTGAGCAAGCGCTTCGTCGAAGACACACTCCGAAAGCCAGGTGTCCCGGGCACGCCCTCCTGGAAACCCTTGTCGATTGCCGCCGCAGCGAGCCTGGCGTGCGTTGCGTTCGCATGGGGCGTCGTGCGCCAAACCGGAAGCGAATCGGGCAGCGCTGCTGTCGCCGACACGTCGGCATACCCCGGCGCGATGGCGATGTTGTCACCAGGTCCCGTGCCAGCGGCTCGCGTCGATTTCCTGCCGGCATTGCCGAACGTGGAAGACGACGTGTCGGTCGCCTACGCCGAAGGCTGCATCCAGGGATTCCAGGGCGCGGAAGTCAAGACGTGCGTCTATGGGCGCGACAACGCCAAGACTCGTATCGCGGTCGTTGGCGACTCGCATGCCGTCCACTGGTTGCCGGCGTTCGCGGAAATGGCCCGCCTTGCGGACGTGCAGGTCGTCGGGATCACGAAGACGACGTGCATCGCCGCCGACGTACCGCTGTTCCATCCAAAATTGAAGGGGCCGTACGCGTCGTGCCAGAAGTGGGCGCACAACGTTGTCGCCTACCTCAATGACCACGACTTCGATTACATCGTGCTGTCCCAGTCGCCCCGACACCGGCTCCTGAGCCTGAAGGACAAGAAACCCAAGGACAGCGCCGCGGCGCTGGCGCACGGCATGCAGGAATTGTGGTCCCAGGTCGCACGGGGCCGGGACAAGATCGTCGTCTTCCGTTCCACGCCCTGGCAGCCGACCGAGGTGCGCGACTGCTTCGCTTCCCATCCTGGCGAAGCGGATTCCTGCACCGGCTCGCAGGCCGATGTCATGTACCAGGATGCGATGTCCTTGCTGGCGAAGTCTGCCGGATACCGCCTGGTCGATTTCACCGACCTGTTCTGCCGCGACGGGAAGTGCCCCGCAGTGATCGGCAACGTGTTCGTGTATCGGGACGCGCACCACGTCACGGCCACCTACATGCGCACCATGGCACCGCTCGTCGCCGAGCGCATGGGCATTCCCGGCGCCGACGCAGTGGCGGCCGGCATACAGATGCGGAAGGTCCCGTCATTCGACGGCGTCAATCCAAGCCCCATGCTTGCCAAGGACGATCGCGGGGATGCTTTTGCCGACAAGTGCGTGCAGTCGCTCCGGCGCGACCAAGTCGTGTCCTGCACCTACGGTGAGCAGCATGGGCAACGCCGTGTAGTGGTCGTGGGCGATTCGATGGGTGCCAATCTCGTGCCCGGGCTGAAGGCCGCGGCACAGCGAAACGGCTGGCGACTGGATACCTTCTTCAAGGACAGCTGCCTCTTTTCCGCGACGCCCGTTTACAACAGAAGGCTGAAACGCGCATTCGGCGAGTGTTCGCGTTGGGCCGGCGCCGTTGTCCGCCGCCTGCAGGCCGAACCAGCGGACCTCGTTGTCCTTGTGCAGTCGCCGCAGTACATAGACAGCCGCAGGCATTCCTATGAGCAGGCGAGCCCCGCCCTTGAGCGCGGAATTGCGACATACGTGAGCCAACTGAGCGCAAAGGGCAGCGGGATCGCGGTCGTGCGGTACATGCCCTGGATGCCGTTCGACGTGCCGCAATGCCTCATGACGCGGGGCGACGCCGTGCAGTGCAGGTCCAGCCGCACGCTGAGCACCCGCGAAGGGCCGCTTCTGTCATTGGCGAACCGGACTCCGGGGATCGCCGTGCTGGATATCAACGACGCATTCTGCGGCCCGCAATTCTGCGATCCGATCCGTGATGGCGTCCTGGTCTACCGCGATGCAATGCAGCCCACCGCTACGTTCGCGCGTACGCTGGAAGACGAATTCTCAGCCCAACTCGTTCCCCTTCTGGCGAAGGGCCGGACCGTCCCCGATGCCGCTTCGCTAACTCTGAATTGACGCTACCCATAGGCCTGCCATGAATATCAAGATCCTGCCGGTTCTCCTGGTCGCAATCACTCTCGCCGCTTGCGGCGGACAGTCGGATGCGCCCAACAGCAACGCCGACACGCAAACGCCAAAGGAACAACCCGCGAAGCCTGCATCCAGGACACGCCTGCACATCCTGCCGATCGCCGGCGGAATCCACGTCCCTGAAACTTTGATCATCCGTTCCCGCAGCAGCAAGCAGGCCGCTGACGGCACCACTGACCGCGTCGTGCGCGCCGAATACGCGAGGATCGATGAAGCGCAGGCCGAAATAGTGCTGGCAAATGCCTTCGAAGCGGCTGGTTTCAAACCGCTGTCCACCGCGGAAACAAGCAATACGCATGTCGTACGCAATGCCGATGGTTTGCGCGTTCGCTACGTGATCACGCCGCAGGGGCCCGACCTGAAGGTTGCGCTGCAGGCGCCTGACGCGCAGGGTCTGGTCAGCTTCTACTGGAAGCAAGCGGCGAAATAAGTAGGCAACAGAAACGTATCGGTCGAACGCTATCCATGAATGTATTCGTGTTGTGCACCGGCCGCTGCGGCTCAGTGACCTTCGCCCACGCTGCGCGCCATATCCGCAACTATCGCGTCGGCCATGAGACTCGGATGAAACAACCCGGTAGGCAGCGCGTCGACTATCCGGACAATCACATCGAAGTCGACAATCGACTGTCCTGGTTCCTGGGACGGTTGGATGCCGCCTATGGCGACAAGGCTGTGTACGTGCATCTGCGGCGTGATCCCGAAGCGGTCGCGGCCAGCTTCAACAAGCGCTGGCATCTGGGCGGCTCGATCATGCGCGGGTACGCAGACCAGATCTACGCAGCCCCCGTGCGCGATCCGCTGGCGTTCTGCCGCGACTACATCGAAACCGTCAGCACCAACATCGAGATGTTCCTGCGCGACAAGAGCCGCAAGATGGACTTCTGGATGGAGCGCAGCGATACCGACTGGCCGGCGTTCTGGTCCCTCGTCGGGGCCGAGGGCGATCTGGACGCATCCCTCGCCGAATGGCGCGTGGCGCATAACGCGTCGAAGTAGACGCCGTCAGTTTTCGCCAGGGTTCAAGCTGGCGTCGATGATACCGGCGATCCGCGCACTGGCCTGTCCGTCACCATACGGATTGCGGTCGATAGGCGCGTGCGGCGCCGACGGTGGGCCGTCGAGTATCCGTTCCACTGCCGCGACGATGCGATCCGGATCGGTGCCCACCAGTTGCGCGGTTCCCGCTGCTATCGCCTCCGGGCGCTCGGTCGTATCGCGCATGACGAGCACGGGTTTCCCGAGCGAGGGCGCTTCTTCCTGGATGCCGCCGGAGTCGGTCAGGATCACATCCGCGCGGCGCATCAGGAATACAAACGGCAGGTAGTCCAGCGGCTCTATCAGTTGAACATTATGGAGTCCTGCCAACAGGCGGTGGACGGGCTCGCGGACCTGCGGATTGAGATGGACCGGATAGATGACCTGCACGTCGCTGCGCTGCGCAAGCCGCGACAGCGCCTTGCATATCCCTTCGAAGCCATCGCCGAAATTCTCGCGTCTGTGACCCGTCACGAGGACCAGGCGACGGCGTGCATCCAGTGACGGCAGACTCGCGCGCGCCGCTTCCCGCAGCGACGTTTCCGCATGCAGTTTGGCATCCACCTGCAACAGCGCATCGATCACCGTATTGCCGGTGACGTGGACTCGGCCTGCTTCGATGCCTTCGCGCAACAAGTTGTCCCGAGCCGCATTCGTCGGGGCGAAGTGCAGTGCGCACAGCGGCGCAGTGAGCCGCCGGTTCATCTCTTCGGGCCAGGGCGCCAGCAGATTGCCGGTTCGCAGGCCGGCTTCCACGTGCCCTATGGGGATGCGCGCGTAGAACGCGGCCAGTGCCGCCGACAGCGTCGTCGTGGTATCCCCATGCACCAGCACCATGTCCGGACGCTGCATCGCCAACAGGTGTCCCATGCCTTGCAGGACTCGCGCCGTGAGGTCGGGCAATGATTGCCGCGATTCCATGACGGCTAGATCCGCATCCGGCTGCAACCCGAAGGTCTCGAGCACCGAATCCAGCATCTGCCGATGTTGGCCGCTCACGACCAGCACCGGTTGCAGGCGCGGATGGGCCGCGATTGCGTGGACCAGCGGAGCCATCTTGATGGCCTCCGGCCGGGTGCCGAAGACAATCATGACCCGCTTGCAGATAGGTCCGGCGCCGTTCACTGCGGGACTCAAAGCGCGGCTTGCAGTTCCGGCAGGAGCACAAACAGATCACCCACCAAGCCGATATCCGCGATTTCGAAGATCGGCGCATCACCATCCTTGTTGATCGCGACGATCGTGCCAGCGTCCTTGATGCCGGTGAGGTGCTGGATCGCTCCGGAGATGCCCACCGCGATGTAGAGCTCGGGCGCGATGATCTTTCCGGTCTGGCCGACCTGCAATTCGTTGGGTACGTATCCCGCGTCGACCGCGGCGCGCGAGGCGCCCACCGCTGCACCAAGCCTGTCGGCCAGGTCGTAGATGATCTTGAAGTTCTCGGCCGAGCCCACACCGCGTCCGCCGGATACCACGCGCCGCGCGCTCTGCAGGTCCGGGCGATCGGACTTGCCTGCGGCAAGGCCGACGTAACGGGTGTGCGTAGGTAACCGGGCATCGACGCTGATGGACTCCACAGGTGCGCTCCCGCCACGCGCGGCTTCGGGCCAGGAGGCATTGCGCACGGTGGCCACGACCGCATGGTCGGTCGGTGCTTCGACGGTGATCAGCGCGTTGCCCGCATAGATCGGTCGCTTGAAGGTGTGGCTGCCTTCCACGGCCATGACGTCGGAAACCTGCGCGACGCCTAGCAGCGCCGCGACGCACGGCATCAGGTCCTTGCCGAAAGTGGTCGACGGGCCGAACACGTGCGAGTAACCCGATGCGATCGCGGCCACCTGCGGTGCCAGCACTTGCGCGATCGCGTTCGCATTGGCGGGATTGGCGAGGGCGAGGACCCTGGTGACCCCGGCGATCTGCGCGGCTTCCGCGGCAATGCCTGTGGGATCGGCCGCCAGCACGACGATGTCGATGGTTTCCGGTTTCAGCGCCTGCGCCGCCGACACGCATTTTGCGGTCGACGCGTTGAGCTTGCCGTCGAGATGTTCGGCAACGATCAGAACCTTGCTCATCACAGCAGACCCTTTTGCTTGAGTGCGGCGACCAGTTCGGCCGCGTCCTTCACCATCACGCCGCGGCTGCGCTTCGCGGGCGCGGCGTAGTGCGTGGTCTTCAGCGTGTCGCCGGTGTCGACGCCGAGATCGGCGAAGTTGATCGATTCCAGCGGCTTGCTCTTGGCCTTCATGATGTCCGGCAGCTTGATGAAGCGCGGTTCGTTGAGGCGCAGGTCGGTGGTGACGACGGCGGGCAGGTCCACTTCCAGTGTCTCAAGGCCGGCATCGACCTCGCGGGTGACAGTGGCCTTGCCATCGGCAAGTTCGAGTTTCGAGGCGAAGGTCGCCTGCGGGCGGCCCCACAGCGTCGCCAGCATCTGGCCGGTCTGGTTGGCGTCGTCGTCGATAGCCTGCTTGCCCAGGATGACCAGGTCCGGCTGCTCCTTCTCCACCAGCTTCAGCAGGGCGCGCGCGGCGGTCAGCGGCTGGATCGGCTGGTCGGTGACCACATGGATCGCGCGGTTCGCGCCCATTGCGAGCCCGTTACGGAGGTGCGCCTGCGCATCGGATGGTGCAATCGTGGCGACTATGACTTCCGTGGCGACGCCCTTGTCGCGCAGGCGCAGTGCTTCCTCCAGGGCGATTTCGTCGAACGGATTGGCCGACAGCTTCACGCCGTCGGTGACCACGCCGGAACCGTCCGGCTTGACCTGGATGCGGACATTGAAGTCCACCACGCGCTTGTAGCCGACGAGGATCTTCATCGTGCGGAGTTCCTGTGGGGAATTTCAGAAAGATGCGCGGCCGATGCGGCCGGGCCGGTAATTCTAGCGGAGGCGGGTGCCGAACGCTCCCCTGCATGCGGATGCGTACAGCCCGGGCATGACATGGGTGCCCGAAAGTACGGTAGGTACGTCCTGGCATGCGCGCTAGAATTCGCGCCCTCCCACATTGGAGTCGCACGATGGCCGAGGCCGCCAGGAGCAAGGTTTACCCGAACGCCACCCAGGCGCTTGAAGGCATCGTCGCCGACGGACAGACGCTCGCCGTGGGCGGGTTCGGTCTGTGCGGCATTCCCGAGGCGCTGATTGCCGCCCTGCGCGATTCCGGGGCGAAGCACCTCACCGCGATTTCCAACAATGCCGGCGTCGACGGCTTCGGGCTCGGGCTGCTGCTGGGAACGCGGCAGATCAAGAAGATGATTTCGTCGTACGTGGGCGAGAACAAGGAATTCGAGCGCCAGTTCCTCTCCGGCGAACTCGAACTCGAATTCAATCCGCAGGGCACGCTGGCCGAGCGCCTGCGCGCGGGCGGCGCCGGCATTCCCGCGTTCTATACGCGCACCGGTTACGGCACGGTCGTCGCGGAAGGCAAGGAAACGCGCCAGTTCGACGACGGCCACTGGTATGTCATGGAAACTGCCCTGAAAGCCGACGTCTCGCTGGTGAAAGCGTGGAAAGCCGACACGGCTGGCAATCTGGTGTTCCGCAAGACCGCGCGGAACTTCAATCCCGCCTGCGCGATGGCCGGCAAGATCTGCGTTGCCGAAGTGGAGGAGATCGTCGAAATCGGCACGCTCGATCCCGACCACGTGCACCTGCCCGGCATCTACGTGGACCGCATCGTCCACAATCCGGCGCCGGAAAAGCGCATCGAACAGCGCACCGTGCGCGCCGCGTAACCAACGAGGACAACGAACATGGCCTGGACCCGCGAGCAGATGGCGCAGCGCGCCGCGCAGGAACTCACCGACGGCGCATACGTCAATCTCGGCATCGGCTTGCCGACGCTCGTCGCCAACTTCATTCCGGAGGGAATGGATGTCTGGTTGCAGAGCGAGAACGGTTTGCTCGGCATCGGTCCGTTCCCGACCGAAGCGGAAGTCGATGCCGACCTCATCAACGCCGGCAAGCAGACCGTGACCGCGCGTCCCGGCGCGAGCTACTTCGGTAGCCACGATTCCTTCGCGATGATCCGCGGCGGCCACATCGACCTGGCCATCCTCGGCGCGATGCAGGTGACCGACAAAGGTGACCTGGCGAACTGGATGGTGCCCGGCAAGATGGTCAAGGGCATGGGCGGTGCCATGGACCTGGTTGCCGGGGTAAAGCGCGTGGTCGTGCTCATGGAGCACACGGCCAAGAATGGTGAGCACAAGATCATCGGCGAGTGCACGCTGCCCCTGACCGGCGTGGGCGTCGTCAACCGGATCATTACCGAGCTGGCGGTGATGGATGTCGGGAAGGGCGGAATTCACGTACGTGAATTGGCTCCGGACGTGACTTTGGAGGAGTTGCGGCAGAAAACAGGGGTTCCGCTGGCCGCTGGCTGACCGGTTCCAAAAAGGCGACGAATCGTTCGTTGATCGGTGGAGCCAGAAGCGACACCATGCGTGTTCCTCACGCGGGTTGTCCCCATGCGCATTGTCCGAACGCTGATTGTTTCCTTCCTGCTGGGGGGGGCGTTGCTGCAGGCAGCCTGTACGCGGACGTCGGTATCCGAGGCCGCGGCCGGGGTCGCCCGCGACAGTTCCGGATCGGAACCGGCAGGGACAGCCCGGCTTTCCGGACGCCAGGGCGGCGGATTCGCCGCGTTGCCGGATCGCGGGGACCTCCTCGGCTATCCGCCGCGGCAAGTCGTGCGCCAGGAGCGTGCATCCACCTGGTATCGCGCCGACGTCAGCGAGGAACACGCATTGCGTGCGGTGGTGACGGGCGAAATGACGATCACCGCCCCTGACGGTCAACCGATCCGTTTGCACTACCAGCGCCACGTCGAACATCCCAATGGCAACTGGACGTGGATCGGTCGTAACGAGGATGGCGAAGAAGCCATAGTTACGTTCGGCGAAAAGGCCGTGTTCGGCAGCGTGCCCCGCGATGGAAACCGTGAGCTGCGCCTGGCGACAAGCGGCGGGCACTCATGGGTAGTTGAATCCGACCCGGGCAAAGAGCATCACCCGGATCCGAGGCGACCCGATTACATGGTTCCCCCGGAGCTGGCCAGGTCGTTCGCATCGGATGAACCGGTGATGGCGTCTGCATCCGCCGAAGCCTTGGCGACTGCCGCGGGCGGCACGACCGTCGATCTCGCGTTGGGTTACACGACCGGTTTCGCAAACGAGCTTGGCGGCAATTCGCAGGCAGTCACGCGGTTGCAGAACCTGGTGGACATTACCAATCAGGCCTACTCCAACAGCCGGATCAACGCACGGATCCGGCTCGTACGGACCGTGTCAGTGAGTTATCGCGATGACACGGACAACAACGATGCGTTGGAAAAGCTGAGTGGCAAGTCGGAGTCGGGAAGCATTTCAGCCGACCCTGCGTTCACTGCGCTGCGCGCCGCGCGAGACCAGTACGGGGCCGACCTGGTAACCCTGGTCCGCCGGTTCCGGACACCCCAGAACCAGGGGTGCGGCGTTGCCTGGCTTATCGGCGGCGACCGGTCGGCCATCGACAACTCGGATTCCCCTTGGGGTTATTCGGTCGTAAGCGACGACCTTGACCGAGGCGATCTCGACGAAACAGACAGCAAGACCTACGTCTGTCGCCTGGAAACGCTGGCTCACGAGCTCGGCCACAACATGGGGCAGGCGCATAACACGGAGGACAGTGACGGCACGTCGGGAGCGCATGCCTATTCCTATGGATACAGGGAGTCCTCCCTGACAGGCTTCTATACCGTAATGGCCTATCGACTGGCCGACAGCAGTCAAAAGGCGATCCGTTATTTCGCCAATCCAAACGTGGTGGAAGCGACCACGGGTCGGCCTACCGGCATCGCGAATGCTTCGGACAATGCACGCAGCATGGCGCAGACACTCCCGCTGATCGCAGCTTTCAGGCCAACCATGGTGGTGGAACCCGGCATACGTCCACGCAATGACTTCAACGGCGACGGCAGGTCCGATCTGCTGTGGCGGTACCTCCCGGGAGGCAATCTGCAGTACTGGTTGATGAGCGGAGCAACGCGGACTTCCTACACCAACGTCGCCCAGAGCAGCGATTTCGAGCACGTTGCCGATGGTGATTTCAATGGCGACGGGCGTACCGATATCGCCTGGCGCGGGTCCGATAATCGCGTAGCGATCTGGCTGAACAATGGAACGGGTTTTCAAAAATACTCAATCAGCGGCCTCAGTCGCAGTTGGGTGCCGCTGGATGCGGTTGACATAAACGGAGACGGCAAGGCCGATCTCGTCTGGCGCTACGTGCCAGATGGAAACATCCAGTATTGGCTTATGAACGGCGCGACCCGCACGAGCTATCGGAATCAGGCGCAGAGCACGGCGTACCAATTCCTTGCGGCGGGCGACTTCAACGGCGATGGCCTGGGCGATCTCGCCTGGCGTAAGGCGGATAACCGTGTGGCGATCTGGACGGGCAACGGAGCGACCTTCCGCGAGGCGTCCCTGGGAGGTCTGAGTCGCGACTGGATCGTCCTGGATGCGATCGACATCAACGGTGACGGGAGGTCCGATCTCGTGTGGCGATACAAGCCCGGTGGGAACATCCAGTACTGGTTGATGAACGGTGCGACGTTGACGGGGTATCGCAACATCGCCGTGAGCACGAGTTATGCGTTCCTCGGGACCGGCGATTTCAATGGCGATGGACGCGGCGATCTGGCTTGGCGGCGTTCCGACAATCGCGTTGCCATCTGGACCGGCACCGGTTCCAGCTTCAACGAGGCCAGCGTCAGTGGCCTCAGCACAAGCTGGGCGGTCCTCAATCGAGGACAGTGACCGCGCCCTGCCTCTGGTTGACCTGGCCACACCGCGCAGCGGTGCAAGCTTCGGCGGCCACGATTCGTTCGCGATGGTCCGGCCGGCGAATTGATTTTGGCGATCCCGGGTGATGCATGTGACCAAAGGCGATCTTCCAGTGGATGGCGCCGAGCATGGCAGGAACCGGATACCGGTGCCCTGCGCCGGAGCCTGGCGATCCTGGTAGCGAGCAGTTCGCACGCAGCTGGACTTGTACGCAACCATGGACAGGGACGGCGAACGCATCGCTGCCGCTTGACGGGGCATTGACGCCTTTGCTGTTTAGCTCACCCCGCAGCCATCGTGGCTGCAGGGCACGGCCGCAGGAAACGCTGCTGCTGGTAGCGCCCACTTCCCTGAACGTTCTGGGGGATCCCATGCGCACCAGCCTCGTGGCTTTCTTGCTCGTCCTTCTCGTCGGTTGCGATCGCGGATCGACGACACACGCTACGCACGCTCTCAGTTCGGCTGCGTCACCTGCGGGCGACGAGGCCGCGCCTCGGCCCGATGCGTCGCCGGTGAGTGCGCCCGATAAAGGCAGTCTCGTCGAATACGGTACCAGCGCGCCTGTTCGCATGGGCGCGACGACCTGGTATCCCGTGCGCCTCAGCGAAGAGCATGCGGTGCGCGCGATCGCCTCCGGTGGCATGGACGTCGAGGTTCCAGGCGAGGCGCCGGTTCGTTTGCAGTACGAACGCCATATCGAACATGAGGACGGGAACTGGACATGGATCGGCCGGGTCGCCGGTTCTGCGCCCGGCACCGAAGCCATCCTTACGTTCGGTGAAAAGGCGGTATTCGCAGCGATACCCCACGGTAGCGGAGAGCCGTTGCGGATCACGATGGCACGTGGTCGGGCATGGCTGGTCAAACCCCTGGAAGCATCGTCGCGAAACGAGCGCAAGTCTTCGCCTAGCTACGCGCGTTCCCGCATGGAGGCTGCGGAGCCCAGCGCAATCGCTGCTGCCACGGCTGCATCCGATGGCAACACCGCAGGCGTAGTGACCATCGACCTGGCGCTCGGCTATACGAACGGGTTTGCTGAGCGGCTGGGTGGACAATCGCAGGCGCTCACGCGGATGAATCATCTTGTCGACGTCGCAAATGAGACCTACGCGAACAGTGCAGTAAACGGCCGGTTACGCCTGGTGGCCACGGTACAGGTCGAATATCCGGACGCGACGACAAATCGGTCAGCATTGTTCGAACTGACCGGGGTCAGTTGCTCTTCGGCACCGGGCGGACAGCTCCCGGACGGAGGTGTGAACTGCACCCAAGTCGGGCGGCCGGCATCATTGCAACCGCTGATCAGCGCCAGGAACGAATCCGGAGCTGATGTGGTTGCATTGGTGCGCAAGTTCGAGTCGCCCGAGAACGGCAGTTGCGGCTATGCCTGGTTACTCGGCAACAGCCAGACGCCCATCGTCGCGACCAGTGCCGGCTTTGGCATGGCTGTAGTCAGTGACACGAGCGGAACGCAGTTTCCGGACGGCGGGGCTACATGCCGCGAGGAGTCGCTGGCACACGAGATCGGCCATACCATGGGGTTGCAACATGATGTCCAAATCGCCCAGGGGACGGATGACTCCAATGGCGACGGCATACTCCTGGACCCCGAGGAATACGGACGTTATGGGTATTCGTTCGGTTATGTGGCACCGGCCGATGCAGGCAACTTCTACACGGTCATGGCGAACCGCCGAGTTGGCATGTCATCCATGCGGGTCTTTTCCAATCCACGGCTCACGACCTGCAATGGATTTGCCTGCGGAGTGGTGGGGAAATCGGACAATGCGGGCACTTTGGCCAAGACGATGCCCTTCGTTGCTGCATTCCTTCCCTCGCGAGATCTGTCGGCAGGGAATTGGCTGCAAGGTGACTTTGATGGTGACGGCAGATCGGATGTACTTTGGCGCAAGGCCAACGCTGGCAACAATCTCTACTGGAAGGCCGGCAATTCCGCGACAAGGCAAGCACTCGCGTCCGTCACCGATCTGGCCTGGGTCATAGCAGGGATAGGAGACTTCGACGGCGACGGCAAATCCGATGTGCTATGGCGAAACCGCAGCACAGGTGCAAATACCTATTGGAAGTCGGCGAACACAGCGACACGGCAGAGCGTGGCTTCCGTGACGGATCTGGCATGGTTCGTAGCAGGGGTCGGGGATTTCAATGGCGATGGCAGGTCCGACGTGCTTTGGCGGAACGCCCGGACGGGAGTCAACGTCATCTGGAACTCCGCGAGCTCCCTGAGTCGTCGTTCGGTTGCCTCGGCCGCTCTGGTGTGGACGGTCGAAGCGGTCGCCGACTTCAATGGCGATGGCAACGCCGACATCCTTTGGCGCAACAGGGAAACTGGTGTCAATTCCACCTGGTCTTCGGCGGATGCCGCGAGCCGTCAGTCGTCGCAGGCAAGTCCTGTATGGGTTGTCGCAACGGCGGCGGATTTCAATGGAGACGGTCGAGCAGACATCCTCTGGCGGAACCCCAATACCGGCAGCAATGTCCTGTGGTGGTCGGGCAGTTCAGCCATGCGTCGAAGCATCACGACTGTCAGCGACGCAGGATGGATGGTCGTCGGGGCTGGCGATTTCGACCTCGACGGGAAGGCGGATGTGCTGTGGCGTCACAACATGACCGGCGCAAACATGATCTGGAAGGGCGCGAACTCGGGAACGCCGCTGCCGATAACTGCGATCAGCGATTTGAACTGGGTGGTCGGCTGACTGAATTAGGTGGTCGGCTGATCCAAGGGTCGTAGTGTTTTTCAGAAGCTGCCGGAGCTGTTCCGTACCTTGGTCAATGCGCCATCAGAATCCCAGTGTTCACAGATTCTGGTAGTTCGGTCCCGACCCACCCTCAGGCGTAACCCAGTTGATGATCTCGTATGGGTCCTTGATGTCGCAGGTCTTGCAGTGCACGCAGTTGGCGGCGTTGATCTGCAGGCGTTTGCCCGTGCTTCCGTCGGAGCGTGCGTCTTCGACTATTTCGTAGACGTTGGCAGGGCAGAAGCGGGTGCAGGGGTTGTCGTATTCCTCGGTGCAGCGGGTGATGCAGATGTTGGTGTCGAGGACCTGCAGGTGGACGGGCTGGTCTTCGTCGTGTTCGGTCGCGGCGAAGTAGACGCCGGCGAGGCGGTCGCGCGGGGCGAGGGTGCGGTCGATGTAGTCGCGCTTCGGCGATTCGTATTCGCCTACCTTCTCCAGCGAGCACCAGTCCGGCTTGTTCTTCAGCGTCCACGGCGAGAGGCCGCCGGTGATGGTTTCCCACGCCGCGTTCAACATGCCGAACCACAGGCCGCGCTTGAAGCCGGGCTTGATGTTGCGGACCTTCCTCAGCTCCGCCATCGCATCGGATGCGCGCAGCTTGGCGTCGAAGCCTTCGGGTGACAGTTGCGCAGCGACGAGATGCTCCGCGGCGAGCATGCCGGAGCGGATCGCCTGGTGCGTGCCCTTGATCTTCGGCACATTGAGCAGTCCTGCCGTATCACCGATGAGGAGCGCGCCGGGCATTTCGCATTTCGGCAGCGACTGATAACCACCGGTGACGATCGCGCGCGCGCCGGCGGACACGATGCTGCCGCCTTCGAGCAGCGGCTTCACCATCGGATGGTTCTTCCATTGCTGGAAGGCTTCCCACGGCTTGTATTCCGGATCCTTGTAGTCGAGGCCGCTGACGTAACCGAGCGCGACGCGGCCCTTGTCGAGGTGATACAGGAAGCTGCCGCCGTACGTGCTGGTGTCGGCAGGCCAGCCGAAGCTGTGCACGATCTTGCCGGGCTGGACGCGCTCTTCCGGCACCTGCCAGAGTTCCTTGATGCCGATCGAATAACCCTGCGGATCGCTGTCCGCATCGAGCCTGAAACGCTGGACCAGGCGCTTGGTGAGATGGCCGCGCGCGCCTTCCGCAAGCACGGTGACCTTCGCGCGGATGTCGATGCCCGGCGTGTAGCCGGACTTGTGCGACCCGTCCTTTGCCACGCCCATGTCGCCGATGCGCACGCCGATGACCTTGCCGTCGGGGTCGTGCAGCGTTTCGGCCGCGGCGAAGCCGGGATAGATCTCGACGCCCAGTGCTTCGGCCTGCGGAGCGAGCCACGCGCACATCGCGCCCAGACTGACGATCACGTTGCCCTTGTTGTGCATGCCCGGCGGCACCGGCAGCTTGCGGCCGCCGTCCTTCGTCAGCAGCCAGAACTCATCTTCCTTCGCATCGACGCAGATCGGCGGCGGGTTGTCGCGCCAGCTCGGCAGCAGTGCGTCGAGCGGACCGGTTTCGATCACTGCGCCGGAGAGGATGTGTGCGCCGATGGTTGACGCCTTCTCGATCACGCAGACCGAGATGTCCGGGTTGAGCTGCTTGAGCCGGATCGCGAACGCCAGGCCCGAAGGACCGGCGCCGACCGTGACGACGTCGTACTCCATCACGTCGCGTTCGATCGGCGTGTCGTTCTGGGGGGCGTCGGTCATCGGTGGCTCCGCGAAGGGCGTGGTAGCAGGTGCGGGGATTTTCGCGGCTTGGGGCGGGTGGGGCAAATCCGTGGCTGCGGATGTACGCCGGATCTGGCGTTTGAAACGCCGAAGATGGCGGCCCTCAACCAGCGTGGTAGCGTCGAAACATGAGCATGATGTCCTTGCCGCTCGCCGATGCGAAGATCGCTTTGGACGCCCGCTGGCTGGCGGAAGCCGACGCGGATCGCCTGCTGCGCGGCTTGCGCGGGGGCATTCCATGGGAGGTCCACCGCATCCGCCTGTTCGGCCGCGAGCACGCCTCGCCGCGGCTGAGCTGCTGGATCGGCGATCCCGGCACGGGCTACCGCTACTCGGGCAGCTATTTCGAACCGCATCCGTGGCCGCCCGAACTAGCGGGGTTGCGCGAACGGCTCAGTACCGAACTCGGCATCGGCTTCAACAGCGTGCTCGCCAATCTGTACCGCGATGGCCGCGACTGCATGGGTTGGCACAGCGACGACGAAGCGGAACTGGGACCGGAGCCGGTGATCGCGTCGGTGAGCCTGGGTGCGACGCGACGCTTCGTGCTGAAGCATCGCGCCGAGCCGCAACGCAAGCTCGAGATCGCGTTGCCGCACGGGAGCTTGCTGGTGATGTCGGGCGCGACGCAGCGGAGTTACCGGCATGCGTTGCCGCGCACGACGAAGCCGGTGGGGGAGCGGATCAACCTGACGTTCCGGCGGATCGTGGTCGGCCGCGTGTAGTACGGGAATCCGCGGACGGAACGCTTTACCGCCCCTCACCCTGCATCGCTGCGCGATGCTGTCCCTCTCCCCGCAAGCGGGGAGAGGGGTGTCTGCTTGCGAATCAGCGCTGCCGCGCGTGCTGCTCACCTGTCGCCAGCGTCCAGCCGGCGATCTCGCGGTTCGCATTCGCAAGCGCCTGCTCGAATGCCACGACCACGTCGGGCACCGCGGTGGTTGCGGCCGTTTGCACCTGCAGGAACGTGCGCGAACCGGCGAGCTGTTGCGTCTTCACGTGCATAAGCTTGGCCGTCACTTCGATGGTCGCGCTGGGCACACTGTTGCCGGCGTAGTCGGATTCGAAGCGGCGCACGTCGAGCAGCAGGCGGTAGTCGGCGCCGATGCCGCTGCCCTGGCGCGCGACGGTGGCGATGCGGCCGGAGTCCTCGAGCGTCTGCAGGATGCCTTCCTCCAGCATCTCGCTGGGCGGCCGCGACCACTGCGCGCCCTTGTAGACCTGCAGTTCGTTCGGCGTCGGCCGCACCGCGATGCGCAGGCCGTCGGTGCCGCGACCGCCATAACTGCGGCCGAGCGCCAGGCTCCACCGTACGGCGGGCCATTCGGCAGGCGCCTGCGCGCGAGTGGCCGGCGCATAGATCGTGGTGGGCGTCTTGCTGCCACCGAGGAAGGAACTGCATCCGGCCACCAGCAGGCCTGCGATGGACATGGCCACCCATCGGCGCACGCGCATCGTTCTCGCGAACGTCATGCGTGTGACGGACGTGCGCTGGTGATCCCGGATTTCCGATCCCGTCGTCTTCATTTCGGCTCGAACTCCTTGGGTGCGTCGCGGCCCAGCAGATACTGCGCGGGGCTGCTGTCGAGGCGGTCGCTGATGCGGCGCAGGTCGCGCACCAAGGCGCGCAGTTCGCTGAGCGTCGGACCGAGCTGGCCGAGGCCGTCGTTGGCGAAGCTGCCGATCGCGGCGCGGTTGTCGTTGACGATGCCGTTCACGCCGTTTGCCGCGGAATCCATCTTCGCCAGCGTGCCATCGAGCTTGTCGATCAGCGCGGGGAGTTTCCGCACCAGTTCGCGGTCGACGTCGGTGATTGCCTTGTCCGTGGTCGCCAGCGTCTTCTCGAGCTGTTCGCTGGAGTGGCGCGCGCTGACGATCAGCGCGCGCACGTCCTCATGCTGGTCGCCGATCGCGCCGGTCATGGCTTCGATGCTGGCCAGCGAATTGGAAATGCGGCGGATGTTCTCCTCGCTGAGCAGTTCATCCATGCGCGCGACGAGTTTGTTCGCGGTATCGGCGATGTTCTGCAGCGCGGAGGCTTCGGCCTTGATGACGGGAATCTCGTTCGGGTCGACGTCGGCGAGGCGCCGCGCCTGCGGGCTGCCGCCGGTGAGCTGGATGATCGGCGGGGCGGTAAGGCTCGGCGTGGAGATCTTCGCGCGCGTGTCGGTCTTGACCGGCGCGCGCTCCTGGATGCGGATGATGGCGATGACGCGCCGCGGATCTTCCGGTGCGAGGCGCAACGATGCGATCGTGCCAACCGAGATGCCGTTGTAGAGCACGGGGCTACCTTCGCTGAGGCCGGTCACCGGTTCTTCGAACACGACCGCGTACTGCTGCCAGTCCTTCTCGGAGGAATACTTCGCTGCCCACAACGCGAAAAGCAGCAGGAACATCGTCACCACAAGGGTGAACGCACCGATCAGGACGTAGTTGGCCTTGGTTTCCATCTCAGGTTTCCTTGCTGTTCCGCATCCGCGCGACCTGCGCGGCGCGGGCACGCGGGCCGTGGAAATATTCCTGCACCCAGGGGTGATCGTAACGTTCCACTTCCCCGATCGGCGCGCAGGCCAGGACCTTGTGGTCAGCCAGCACCGCGACGCGGTCGCAGATGGCGTACAGCGTGTCGAGGTCGTGGGTGATGAGGAAGACGGTGAGTCCGAGTGCCTGCTGCAGCGTGAGGATCAGATGATCGAACGCAGCGGCGCCGATCGGATCGAGTCCGGCGGTGGGTTCGTCGAGGAACAGCAGCGGTGGATCCAGCGCCAGTGCGCGGGCGAGACCGGCGCGCTTGCGCATGCCGCCCGACAGCTGCGACGGCAGCTTGTTGATCGCATCGGCCGGAAGCCCGGCGAGCTTCACCTTCAACAGCGCCAGTTCGTAGCGCAGCGAGTCGGGAAGTTCGCGATGGTATTCCTTGAGCGGCACCTGCACGTTTTCGCCGACCGTGAGCGACGAGAACAACGCGCCGTCCTGGAACAGGACGCCGGTGTTGCGCTCGATCTCGCGGTGCGCGTTTGCCGAATTGCTGCGCGCATCGATGCCGAGCACTTCGATGTCGCCCGCATCGGGTTCGCGCAGGCCCAGGATCGATCGCATCAGCACCGATTTGCCGGTACCCGAGCCGCCGACGACGCCGAGGATCTCGCCGGGACGCACGTCGAGATCGAGGCCGTCGTGCACGACCTGTTCGCCGAAGCGGTTGACCAGGCCGCGCACGCGGATGATCGGTTCCGCGGCATCGTCAGTGGCCATGACCGCGTTCAATAACCCATCTCCATGAACCAGATCGCGGCGATCGCGTCGAGCACGATCACCAGCGAAATCGTCTGCACCACGCTCGACGTCGTGCGTTCGCCGACCGATTCCGCCGTGCCTTCGACCTGCAGGCCTTCGAGGCAGCCGATGAGGGAGATGATCAGTGCAAAGAACGGCGCCTTCACCATGCCGACGACGAAGTGGCGCAGTTCCATCGTGTCGTGCATGCGCGCGAGATACTGCGTCACCGGGATGTCGAGTCCGTAGGCGCCGACGGTGAGGCCGCCGAGCAGGCCGAAGATCATCGCCACGAAGGTCAGCAGCGGCAGCATCACCAGCAATGCGAGCACGCGCGGGATGACGAGCAGGTCGATCGGGTCCATGCCGAGCGTGCGGATCGCGTCGACTTCCTCGCGGCTCTTCATCGCGCCGATCTGCGCGGTAAACGCGCTCGCGGTGCGGCCGGCGAGGATGATCGCGGTCAGCAACACGCCGAACTCGCGCAGGAACGCGATGCTCACCAGTTCGACCACGTAGATCGTCGCGCCGAAGTCGCGCAGGATGTTGGAACCGAGGAACGCGACGACCGCACCCACGAGGTAGCAGAGCAGGGCAACCAGGGGCACGGCATCCAGGCCCACCTGCTCCATGTGATAGACGGTCGCGGTCGGGCGGAAGCGGGAAGGGTCCTTGAACGTGCGTACCAGCTTCACCAGCGTTTCGCCGAAGAAACCGATCAGCGCGCGGATCTCGCCGTAGTTGTCCTGGACGGCGTGGCCGAGGCGATCGAACGCTGCCGCGATGCCGTATTCGCGCTTCTTCTTCGGGCGGTCGTCGGCGACGTCCTCGATCGCGGACACCAGGTTGCGGTGGTCTTCGCGGAAGCGGATCAGGTCGAAGTCGAGTCCATGCCGGCGCGAGAACCGCAGCAGTTGCAGCACTCCGAGCGAATCGAGGCGCTCGACGCCGGATGCGTCGATGGATTCCAGGTCGTGAGGCGCGGAGCCCAGCGCCTGGCTGATGCCGTCGGCGTGTTCGAGGGTCCATTGACCGCTCAGGCGCGCACGCGCCGGAGTGCCTTCGGTGACGAGCTGCGGTCGGGTCGCGGTCGGAGCAGTCATGGCTGGAAGGAAGGATACAGGCGCCGGCGGCCGGATGGTTCACGACGCGTGGCCTGCATCGCGGCCGTGAGCGAACGTGCATGTCACCGACACCGCGGCGTGCGATCCTTCGCCCATCGCGTCACGGCTGCCCATTTTGTCCCTGCCTTCCATGTCCTTCCAGTCGCTCAGTTTTGCCGACCGCGTGGCGTTCCTCGTCGAACTGGCCGAACGCCTGCATCTGTACGGCACCACCGCGCAACGCCTCGAAGGCGCGATCACCGCGGTGTCGCGCCAGCTGCACGTGGGTTGCGAGCCGTGGTCGAATCCGACCGGCATGATCCTGACCTTCAGCGATCCCATGCGCCCCGGCGAGGAAACGGAAATCACCCGCGTGATCCGGCTTCCGCTGGGCGACACCGATCTGTACCGGCTCGCCGAAACCGATCGCATCGCCGAGGAAGTGATGGCGGGACGGCTTGGACTGCGCGAGGCCCATGCCCTGATGAGCGCGCTCGACCGCCCGCCGAGTCGGCGCGCGCGGATCATGCAGGTGCTCGGCTTCGGCCTGGCGGCCACCGCGATCGCCGGCCTGCTGCGCCTGCCGTGGCTGGACATCACGGTCGCGGGACTCAACGGACTGCTCATCGGTGCGCTGATCGAATACACAAAGCCGTATCCGCGCCTGAAGGAAGCCGCCGATGCGATCGCGGCGATGCTTGCGGCGTTCATGACGGTGCTCGTGGCGAGCTTCATCGAGCCGCTCAACCAGAACACCGTGATCATCGCGTCGCTGATCGTGCTGCTGCCCGGTATGGCGCTGACCAACGCGGTCAACGAGCTGACGAGCCAGCACCTGGTTTCGGGCACCGCGCGTTTCGCCGGCGCGGTGACGACGGTACTCAAGCTCACCGTGGGTGCGGTGATCGCGCTGTACATCGCCGACCTGCTTGGATTGCATCCGGACGTGCGCGCGTCGCGGCCGCAACCGGGGTGGGTGGAATGGGCTGCGCTGGTGCTGGCGACGTTCGCGTTCGCGGTGCTGTTTCGCGCGGATAGGCGCGATTACCTGCGGGTGATGTTCGCCGCGGCAGGCGGCTATCTCATTGCGCGTTTCGCCGGCGAGGCATTCGGAAGCCCGGCCGGGATCTTCCTCGCCGCGTTGGTGATGACGGCCGTGGGAAATGCCTACGCGCGCTGGTGGAAACGGCCCGGCGCGATCATCCGCGTGCCCGGCATCATCATGCTGGTGCCGGGCAGCGCGAGCCTGCGCGGGTTGCTGACGATGATCCAGCAGCAGGACACGGTCATCGGGCAGGATGCGTTGCTGGCGGTGGTGAACATTCTGCTGGCGTTGCTGGCGGGGTTGCTGTTCGGGAATTTGTTGCTGGCGCCGGGACGGAATCTGTAGGCGCTTCTTGCGGTTGCCATTGCTGGCCGAGCCCGATCTTGCCGTTGTTGTTGCCTGTGCTCGTCATTCCCGCGAACGCGGGAATCCAGTGACTTTCGCTCCTCCTGTTCGGCTTGGAAGCGAGCTCGAAGACAGGTCAAAAACAAAGACGCTGGATTCCCGCTCTCGCGGGAATGACGATCAAGAGCAAAGAGCGCCGAGGCAGGGCGAAAAGCAGGTAGCAATGAAGCATTCCAACAAAAACGCCGGCTTGCGCCGGCGTTTTCTTCAGTGATCGATTGCTGCAACGCTCAGCGAATCAGGAACTCATCGATCTGCCGCCCCTGGTCCAGGTACGTCGCCAGCCACCGCGGCGGCTTGCCGCGGCCTGCCCAGGTTTCTTCCGTATTCGCCGGATTGCGGTACTTCGGCGCGACCTTGCCGAGCTTGTAGCCCTTGGTGGTCTTCCTCGCCCTGGGTGCCGTGCCGGCCGGCTTCGTGGAACTCTTCGTGGCCGGAGCGCCGCCGAACAGTTCGGCAACCGTGTACCCCTCCGCCTTCGCCAGCTGCGTAAGCTTCTGCCGAACCACGCCGATCGGCTTGCGCTTGCTCAACGTGTTCTTGCGCTTCTTCGCTTCGTTGATCAGCGCGTCCAGTTCCTTCGCGGACAGGCGGGTGATGTCGATGGACATGGAACCTCCGGATCGTGGAATGCGTGCCGCGACGGGCGTTGTTCCGATTATGCCGTGCCCAGGCGCGCCAGCAACGCGGCGCGGTCCAGGTTCTCGGCTTCGCTGGCGCGGCGGTGACGGTATTCGAACGTGCCTGCAGCGATTCCGCGCTCGGATACGACCACGCGATGCGGAATGCCGATCAGTTCCATGTCGGCGAACATCGCGCCCGGGCGCAGGCCGCGGTCGTCAAGCACGGTGTCGATGTCGGCCGTGTTGAGCTCGCGATACAGCGCATCGGCTTCGGCCGCGACGTTCGCGTCGTTCTTCGGATTGATCACGCATACCGCGACCTGCCAGGGCGCCATCGCGTCCGGCCAGATGATGCCGTTGTCGTCGTGGTTCTGTTCGATCGCCGCGGCGACGATGCGCGAAACGCCGATGCCGTAGCAGCCCATCGCCGGTTCGATCGCCTTGCCGCCGGCGTCGAGCACGGTGCATTTCATCGCTTCGGAATACTTGCGGCCAAGTGCGAACACATGGCCCACCTCGATGCCGCGCGCGATGCCGAGCGCGCCCTTGCCGTCGGGTGATGGATCGCCTTCGACGACGTTGCGGATGTCGGCGACTTCGTCCGGTTCGGGCAGGTCGCGACCCCAGTTGATGCCGGCGAGGTGGAAGCCCTTCTCGTTGGCGCCGACGACGAAGTCGGCCATCGCGGCGACATTGCGGTCGGCGATGACGCGGACTTTCTGCTTCGGCGCAACGGGCCCCAGGAAACCGGGCTCGCTGCCCAGGTGCGCGTCGATCTCGCCTTCGGTTGCCAGGCGGTAGTTGCCCAGGCCCGCGAGCTTGCCCAGCTTGATCTCGTTGACGACGTGGTCGCCGCGCACCAGCGCGAGCACGAACTGCGGCGCGCCTTCGGCATCCTCGCCCATCAGCGCGACCGACTTCACCGTGCGCTCCAGGGCGATGCCCATCAGCGCAGCGACGTCCTCGCAGGTCTTCTGCGTGGGCGTGTCGATCCTGCGCATCGTTTCGGTCGCGACAGGACGCGGGCCGGGCGCGGCGGCTTCGGCCTTCTCGACGTTCGCGGCGTAGTCCGAGCCGGTGGAAAAGGCGAGGGCGTCTTCGCCGGAATCGGCCAGCACATGGAATTCGTGCGAAGCGCTGCCGCCGATCGCACCGGTGTCGGCGGACACGGCGCGGAACTTCAAACCGAGGCGGGTGAAGATGCGGCCGTAGGTGTCGTACATGTTCCGGTATTCGGCGGCGAGCGATTCGTCGTCGACATGGAACGAGTAGGCGTCCTTCATGAGGAACTCGCGCGCGCGCATCACGCCGAAGCGCGGACGGATCTCGTCGCGGAACTTGGTCTGGATGTTGTAGAAGTTGACAGGCAGCTGCTTGTAGCTGGCCAGTTCGCTGCGGGCGAAGTCGGTAATGACTTCCTCCGCGGTCGGGCCGTAGCAATAGCCGGCTTCCTTGCGGTCCTTGATCTTCAGCAGCTGGCCGCCGAACTTCTCCCAGCGTCCGGTTTCCTCCCACAGCTCCTGCGGCTGGATCGTCGGCATCAGCAGTTCGATCGCGCCGGCGGCGTCCATTTCCTCGCGCACGGCTTTCTCCACCTTGCGCAGCACGCGCAGGCCGAGCGGGCTCCAGGTGTACAGGCCGGCCGCGAGCTTGCGGATCATGCCCGCCTTGAGCATCAGCTTGTGGCTGATGATCTCGGCTTCGGCGGGGGTTTCCTTGCTGGTGTGGAGATGGAACCGCGACAGGCGCATCGGTGGGGCTTCACGCGTAGGGAAGCGGGCATTTTGCCATGCGTTTCGCGGGTTCCGGCCGTGCATGGGCTTTTCGCCCGTCATTCAACGAAGGCGGGAACCATGGACGTTGCTTGCTCCGGCTTCACAGGAAACGAAACAAACCCAGTGTCCATGGATGAGCGGACATTCCCCAGTGGGAAAGCCCCGCCCCAGGAACGACGAAATCCTAATCGGCGGGCGTATCGGGCAGGTCCGCGCTGCGATCGCCGTGCACTTCGATGCCTTCGCTCGGCTGGCGCTCGACGCGTTCGTACCGGCGGCCTCTGGGCGGTTTCTCGGTGATCTGCAGGACGCCATTGGCGTCGCGCCAGCGATAGAGCACCGGGCGCGCGGCTTCGGCTTCGATGGCGGCCTGGCGTTCGCGTTGAACGCGGGCGTGTTCGCGCTCCTCGCGCGTGGTCCACCACCAGGCGGCGGCACCGATGGCGAGACCCGTGACTATGGCCCAGCCCAGGCGCATGTCAGGGCGCGACGGCGGGCTTGTCGCAGACGGTCTTCAACATCTGCTCGGTCTGCTGGATCCGCTTCGCGCGGTCTTCCGCCGACATTTCGCTGTCGGGCTTGCCGTCGCCGTTGGCATCGAGGCCGACGGGCTGGCTGCCCTTGAGCCGGGCAAGATTGCTGCGCGCGGTGACGCAGTTCGGGTCTTCTTTCGGTTGGGCCGCGGCTTGCGTCGGCGCGGGCCCATCCTTCAGATGGCGGTTCTGCACACCCTGTTGCACGGGCGGCGGCGAATCCGAGTAGTGGGTGACGCCCCTGGCATCCTTCCACTGGTACACGGTGCCTGCGAATGCGGGCGCGGCCAGCAACAGGGCCATGCACCCCAGGCTGACGGCGACGGGGATCGACTGAAGCGTGCGGCTGGACATGGGCATGGTCGATCAGCGATGGAGGTCCGATTGCAGCACCGTGCCGGTGCACAGGCAAGCGGTAAACTCACGGACATGGACGAATCGCACACCCCTCGGCCGCGCGGCCGCGGCATCTACCTGCTTCCCAACCTGTTCACCACGGGCGGCATGTTCGCCGGCTTCTACGCGATCATCGCGGCGACGCAGGGGCATTACGCGGACGCATGCGTCGCGATCTTCATCGCGGCGATCCTCGATGGCGTGGACGGGCGCGTGGCACGCCTGACCAACACGCAGAGCGAATTCGGCATGCAGTACGACTCGCTCGCGGACCTGATCAGCTTCGGGCTCGCACCCGCACTGGTGATGTACCACTGGGCGCTGTCGTCGACGCGGCTGGACGGCGTGGTGCCGGGCAAGCTCGGCTGGATCGCGGCCTTCCTGTACGCGGCATGCGCGGCGATCCGCCTGGCGCGGTTCAACTCGCAGGTGGGGCAGGTCGACAAGCGCTGGTTCATCGGCCTGGCCAGTCCGGCATCGGCGGGGCTGGTGGCGAGCTTCGTGTGGACCTGCCACGACAATGGCTTCTCCGGCGAGGAACTGCGCTGGTTCGCGCTCGGTGTGACGGTCGTGGCCGCATTGCTGATGGTCAGCCGCCTGCGCTACTTCAGTTTCAAGAGCGGCGGGCCGCGCAGCGACCGGATTCCGTTCCTCGGCATCATCATCGTGCTTGCAGTGCTGGTCGCGATCGCGATCGATCCGCCTTCGGTGCTGCTCGCCATCGGCGTGTTGTATGCGGCGTCGGGCCCGGCGTATTCGGTGTGGCGGCGCATGCGCAAGCTGCCGACGGAGGCCTCGCCGTGAGCATGGGCGCCCACGATCTGCCCTGGAGCAGCGAGCAGCGCGAGTGGTTGCAGGCGTTGGGCCACGACGTGTTGATGCTGGCGCCGGTGGGTAGTGATGTGCGGGCAGACGTGGCTCGGCCGTCGAATACTGAGGCGCCCTCGAAGTCGCGGTCGATCGCTGGGAATATCGCGAAGCCCACACCGTCCGCTCCGCCGCTGCTCCGCGCCCTGGCGCGTGCCGCTGGCCGCAGCGAAGACGATGCCGAATTCCTGCAGACGGTTCCGGATATTTCCGTGCTGTGTGGCAACACCGCCGCGCGCCGCGCGCTGTGGCCGCGGCTGCGGGCGCTGCGCAGGCGGAAGCCGTAATGAACGCGCGGGCGAACAGCCAGCCCTTGCCGCTCTCGTTGCGGCCGATGCGCGAGGACGACCTCGCCGCGGTGCAGATGATCGAGTCGCGAGCGTACGAATTTCCCTGGACCGTAGGGATCTTCCGCGACTGCCTGCGCGCCGATTATCCCGCGTGGGTGTTGCACGACGGCGATCGCATCGCCGGCTATTTCCTGATGTCGATCGCGGCGGGCGAAGCACACGTGCTGAACATCTGCGTCGCCCCGGAAATGCAGGGACAGGGGCATGGCCGCCGCCTGTTGCACGCGCTGCTGCACATGGCTCGCGGGCGCTACGTATCGCGTGTGTTCCTCGAAGTGCGGCCTTCCAACGCCAATGCGATCGCGCTGTACTTCGACGAGGGATTCAACGAGATCGGGCGGCGTCCGCGTTACTACCCGGCGAAGGATGGGCGCGAGGATGCGCTGGTGATGGCGATGGAGCTGTTGCCGGAGGAATAACGTCGTTAGGCCTACAATCCGAGAATGGACTATCAGCTTGTAGTTAAGTTCTGGCGCAAGTCGCTGGACGATGAGAACTTCGTTGCGACAATTCAAGACGAATTGAAGGAAGCGCTCGGGGAATCTGCCGTACTGGATGGATATGACATCAGCGCCAAAGAGATCAATCTGTTCGTGATCACGCCGGACCCAAAGCATTCTTTTCGGCGCGTGAAAGCTGTCATAGAGAATCGGGGCACCTTGCGAGGTGTTTCTGCCGCATATCGATTGGTAGGCGGCGCTCGATTCAGTTCAATCTGGCCTCTGCGTGCAACGCGAAAGTTCAATCTTCCGTAGTTCGCGCGTGTAGGCCTAACAATTCATTCAAGCCGAAGCCGCTTCGCGGCTCGGCTCGACCCGGGTGTTATCAGGCGTTCTCCGGAGAACGCAATTCCCCGGTGGATGCCGGGCATGCCGAGGCTCCGTCCGGGCGAGCCGGCACCTACGTGGAAGCTCAGCCCAGCTTCGCGCGCTGCGTCTGCAGTGCGCCCAGCTGCGTACTCCAGTCGACCAGTCGCTGGCGCTCCTGCTCGACCACCGCCGCCGGCACCTTGTCGGTGAACTTGGCGAGCTTGGCTTCACTCTTTTCCTTCTCGCCGGCGACGCGGGCGATTTCCTTGTCGATGCGCGTGCGCTCGGCGGAGAGATCGACCAGGCCTTCCAGCGGCACGAGCAGCTTCAGTTCGCCGACTACGGCCGCGGCCGAAGCCGGCGCGGACTGCGCATCGGCGGTGAAGTCGATGCGTTCGACCTTGGTAAGGAAGCGCAGCTGCGAGTCGAAGCGGCGTGCGCGCTCGTGGTCGGCGTGGTTGCCTTCGGCGAGCAGCAGGTTCACCAGCTTCGAGGGTGCGACATTGAGTTCGCTTCGCACGCGACGCAGTGCGGACACCATCGCCTTCAACCATTCGATGTCGGCTTCGGCCGATGCATTGTCCGTGCCCGCAAAGTCGGCGGCCTGCGGATACGGCCGCAGCATGATCGTCTTTTCGGCGATGCCGAGCTTCGGCGCGACCGCCTGCCAGAGCTCTTCCGTGACGAACGGGATCAGCGGGTGCAGCAGCGAGAGAAGGCGCTCGAGCACGTACAGCAGGGTGTGGCGGGTGCTGTCGGCGGCTTCGGCGTCGCTGCCGTTGAGCGCCGGCTTGGCGAACTCGACGAACCAGTCGCAGAAGTCGTTCCAGGCGAATTCGTACAGCGCCTGTGCGAGCAGGTCGAAGCGGTAGGACGCGAAGTGCTGCTCGGCTTGGGCGGCGGTCTTCGCGAGTTGCGACAGGATCCAGCGTTCGGCGTCGGTCCTGGCCTGTGGCGCGCCAGTGAAGGTCGCGCCTTCGGTGTTCATCAGCACGAAGCGCGTGGCGTTCCAGAGCTTGTTGCAGAAATTCTTGTAGCCCTCGGCGCGGCCGAGATCGAACTTGATGTCGCGGCCGTGGCCGGCGAGCGCGGCGATGGTGAAGCGCAGCGCGTCGGCGCCGAAGGCGGGAATGCCTTCGGGGAACTCTTTGCGCGTGGCTTTTTCGATCTTCGGCGCATCCTGCGGCTTCATCAGGCCGGTGGTGCGCTTGGCGACGAGATCCTCGATCGAAATGCCGTCGACGATGTCGATCGGGTCGAGGACGTTGCCCTTCGACTTCGACATCTTCTGGCCATGCGCGTCGCGCACCAGGCCGGTGATGTAGACATCCTTGAAGGGCACGCGACCGGTGAAGTGGTCGGTCATGAAGATCATGCGCGCGACCCAGAAGAAGATGATGTCGAAGCCGGTGACCAGCACCGACGAGGGCACGTAGCGGTCGAAGCCGCGCTCGGCCATCAGCTCTTCATTCGGCCAGCCCATCGTGCTGAACGGCCACAGCGCCGAGGAGAACCAGGTCTCCAGCACGTCGTTGTCCCTGCGCAGGGCGGGCTCGCGCCCGCCGTGGGCGGCAGCCGCCTTCGCGCGTGCTTCCTCTTCGCTGCGCGCGACGTAGATGTTGCCCGCCTCGTCGTACCACGCGGGAATGCGATGCCCCCACCACAGCTGGCGGCTGATGCACCAGTCCTGGATGTTTTCCATCCAGTGGCGATAGGTGTTGATCCAGTTGGCCGGCACGAACTTGATGTGGCCCGGCTTGTCATCGGTACCTTCGACGAGATCGAGCCCGCGCTTCGCGAAACCGTCCATCTGCACGAACCACTGGTCGGTGAGATACGGCTCGATCACCGTGCCCGAGCGGTCCCCGAACGGCTGCATGATCGGCTTGGATTCGACGACCGGGTTGCCGTCGGCATCGGTCACCGCGAGGCCTTCGGCGGTGATCGCCTCGACCACGCGTGCGCGCGCTTCGTAGCGGTCCAGGCCGCGGAGTTCCCCGGGAACCAGGTTGACCGCAGTGACGTCGCCCGGCGCGCGTTCGCCGCGTGCGATCTGGCCGGCAATGCGCGCGCTTTCCTCATAGGACAGGCCGTCGGTGCGCATGCGCGCGCCGTCGTCCATCAGCGCGTACAGCGGGATGCCGTTGCGTGCAGCGACCGCGTAGTCGTTGAAGTCGTGCGCGCCGGTGATCTTCACCGCGCCGGAGCCGAAGTCCGGCTCCGGGTAGTTGTCGGTGATGATCGGAATCTGGCGGCGCAGCCCCTTCGGACCCACCGGGATTTCGCAGAGCTTGCCGACGATGGGTGCGTAACGCGCATCGGACGGATGCACCGCCACGGCGCCGTCGCCGAGCATGGTTTCGGGGCGCGTGGTCGCGATGGAGATGTAGTCGCGCGTTTCGCGCAGCGTGATGTTGCCGTCGGCATCGCGCTCGATGTACTCGTAGGTCTCGCCGCCGGCGAGCGGGTACTTGAAGTGCCACATGTGGCCAGGCACTTCATGGTTTTCGACTTCCAGGTCGGAGATCGCCGTCTTCAGCACCGGGTCCCAGTTGACCAGGCGCTTCCCGCGATAGATCAGGCCCTGCTCGTGCAGCTTCACGAACGCTTCGACGACGGCGTCAGCGGCCATCGGATCCATGGTGAAGGTGCTGCGGGTCCAGTCGCCCGACGTGCCCAGCCGGCGCATCTGCCGCTCGATGGTGTCGCCGGACTGCTGCTTCCACTCCCACACCTTGGCGATGAAGCCTTCGCGGCCGAGCGAGTCGCGGGTTTCACCCTTGCCTTCGAGCGCGAGGTTGCGCGAGACCACCATTTCCGTCGCGATGCCGGCGTGGTCGGTGCCCATCTGCCATAGCACGTCGCAACCGGACATGCGCTTGTAGCGGATCAGCGCGTCCTGCAGCGTGTGCTGGAATGCGTGGCCCATGTGCAGCGTGCCCGTGACGTTCGGCGGCGGCAGCAGGATGGTGTAGGGCTCGCCCTTTCCCGTTGGCTTGAATACGCCGCTGCCCTCCCACTGCTGGTACAGGCGGGTTTCGAACTGGGTGGGGTCGTAGCTGGAGGAGAGCGTGGTCATGGATTTGCAGTGTGCGTTTGCTTCGTCACCCCGGCGGAAGCCGGGATCCGGTTGTTGCTGTTGCCCGTCATCCCCGCGAAAGCGGGAATCCAGTGACCCTGCTGTTGTGCCCTTGCCTTTCGCATGCAAGAGGAACAAAGGCGAAAGTCACTGGATTCCTGCTTTCGCAGGAATGACGAGCGAAAGCGCGTGCGGCAAATACGCCGCGCGCCTTACATGTCGTACTTCTTCAACTCCAACCCGCGCGCCTGGTACTGCTTCCACCGTTCGCGCAGCGGCCCGCGCGCGGATTCGTCGGCAGGCACCACTTCCAGTACGCGGTCGAAGGCGCCATCCACCGCCGCGTCGCGCAGGTTGATCACCAGCGGGCGCAGCGGCGCGTCGACATCGGGCGAGGCGATCAGCACCGCGGCTTCCTCCTCGTCGACATCCGCGCCTGCAAGCTGGTGCGGGACGTAGACGTCGTCGCCCATGTCCCACAGCAGGTCGTCGATCTGCTCGGCCTGCGCCGCGTCGCGAGCGAGCACGAGCGTGAAAAGGCCCGCGTCGTGCGCCTTGCGTGCGAGTTCGCACACCAGGCGCAGCGGCTCGGCCTTGAACCGATCCTTGGCGATCAGATAGAAGTCGGCGCGCGGCACGATGCGGTCAGGCGACGCGGTCGAGCAGCCACTGGCTCAGCAGGCCGACCGGACGGCCGGTCGCCATGCCGCGCTTGCCTTCGTCGTTGGCGACGCCGGCGATGTCGAGGTGCGCCCAGCGCTGGCCTTCGGCGAAGCGCGCGAGGAAGCAGCCCGCGGTGATCGCGCCCGCCCAGCGCCCGCCGATGTTGTAGACGTCGGCGAAGGTGGATTCGAGCAGCGACTGGTATTCGTCCCACAGCGGCAGGCGCCACGCGCGGTCGAATACGTTTTCGCCCGCGGCGGTGAGCTCGGCGGCGAGGTCGTCGTCCTTCGACATCAAACCGGTTGCGTACTTGCCCAGCGCGATCACGCAGGCGCCGGTGAGCGTGGCGACATCGAGCAGCGCCTCGGGCTCGAAGCGTTGCGCGTAGGTCAGTGCGTCGCACAGGATCAGGCGGCCTTCGGCGTCGGTGTTGCCGACCTCGATCGTCTTGCCCGACATGGAGGTGATGACGTCCGACGGGCGATACGAATCGGCGTCGGGCATGTTCTCGACCGCCGGCACGATCACGACGAGGTTCATCGGCAGCTGCATGCCGACCGCGGCCACGAACGTACCCATCACGCTCGCCGCGCCGCACATGTCGTACTTCATTTCCTCGATGCCGCCCTGCGTCTTCAGGTTGATGCCGCCGGTATCGAAGGTGATGCCCTTGCCGACCAGCACGTAGGGCCTGGCGTCGCCGCCGTTGTTCCACTTCATCACGATCAGCTTGGGCGGATTGGCCGAGCCGCGCGCGACGGCGAGCAGCGAGCCCATGCCGAGTTCCTGCATCTGCTCGCGATCGAGCACCTCGCATTCGGCCTTGTCGAAGCGGGAGGTGAATTCCTGCGCCTGCTCCGCGAGGTACGCCGGGTTGCAGATGTTCGGTGGCAGGTTGCCGAGCTCGCGGGTGAAGGCGACGCCAGCGGCAATCGCCTTGCCCTGCGCGAGCGCGGTCCTGTCTTCGCCACGGATCGACAGATGCTTCAGGCCGGTTTCGTCGCGGCGCTTGTTCTTGGCGCCGAGCGTTGCGGTATAGCTGTAGCAGGCGTGGTCGGACACGGTCGCGGCCTGGCGGATGTTCCAGGCCTGGTCGCGGCCCTTCACTTCGAGTTCGCTCAAGGTGAGCAGCGCATTCGCCACCGGGCCGGTCTTGAACGCGCGGGCCGCATCGGCCACCGCCTTGATGTATTGCGCGACGCCGAACTTGCCGGCTTCGCCCAGGCCCACCACCAGCACGCGTGGCGCAGTCACGCCGGGCAGGTCGTGCAGCAGCGCGGTCTTGCCAGTCTTGCCACTGATGTCGCCGCGCTCCAGCAGCGCGCGCAGGCGCCCGCCGGTGGCCTCGTCCAGTGCCTGGCCCGACGGGCTCAACGTGTTGTCGGCGTAGGCGCCGACCACCACGCAATCGGTGGCGACGGTCGCGGGAGCAGCGGGGTTCAGGTCGAATTCGAGGGCCATCAAACAGATTCCGGGGGAAAGGAAAGGAGCTTCGATCCGCAACGACGTCCGGCGAAGCGGTGTGCCGTCGCCGTCTGGCATCGCCAGCACGGACTCACCTTAACGGCGCGCCGGTACAATCACGGGTCGGTCGTCACTGGCCGGGTAGGCGGAAGGCGGCGAAAGCTTCATGCCCGCAAGCCGCTTCGGCTACCTGGCCGGACCAAACCTCAAGTCTACCAGCCCCGCTTTATCCAGCCTGCCCAAACCTGCCCGACAAGGCCCGCTACCTGATGCTCAAGCTCGACCGCTACCTGTTCGGCGAATTCCTGCAGTCCACCTTCGCCGCCGGCGTCGTGCTGATGATCGTGGCCTTCGGCGGCGTGTTCACCGACGTCCTGCGCGACATGGCCTCGGGCCGGATCCCCGTGGGGATGCTGCTGCCCCAACTCGGCCTGGTGATGCTGAACTGGCTGCCGCTGATCCTGCCGCTGGCGCTGATGCTGGGACTGATGCTCGGCACCGGCCGCCTCTACCGCGACTCGGAGATGCCGGTGATCGCCGCCGTCGGCGTCGGCCCCAGGCGGCTGCTGAAGCCGCTGCTGATGCTGGTCCTGCCGATGGTGGCAGTGGTCGCCGCCTGCTCGCTGTGGCTGGGCCCGTGGGCCGAGCGTGTGTCCCGGCAGATGGTCAACCAGGCCAATCGCAACCTGATCGTGGCCGGACTGGAACCCGGCGCCTTCACCGAACTTCCGAATGGCGGTGGGGTGATCTTCGTCGGCGCGATGAGCCCCGACGGAAGCCGCTTCAGCCGCGTGTTCGTATACCGGCAGAAGAACGATCGCATCGACGTGACCACGTCCAACGACGGCGAAGTCGTGGTCGACGAGAACGGCGAGCGCTACATCACGCTCAACAACGGTTTCGAAGTCGAAGGCCCGAAGGAAGCCGGCCTGAATTACCGCCTGCTGCGCTATCGCCGCAACGAAGTGACGATGCCTGCGGGCGAGCAGAAGTTCGATGCGAACGATCCCGAAATGTTGCCGACTTCCAGACTCCTCGGCGACAAGCGCGACGATGCCAACGCGCAGCTTCACCGGCGCATCGCGCCGCCGCTGCTCACGCTCGCGTTCGCGCTGATGGCGATCCCGCTCGCGCGCAGCATGCCGCGGCAGGCGCGCTATGCGCGGACGATGAGCGGCTTCCTCGCCTACATGATCGGCATGAACCTGATGCTGATGGGCACCAAGTGGCTGGAGAAGGGGAAGATCGCCCCAGAACTCGGCCTGTGGTGGCTGGTGTTGCCGCTGCTGGGTGTCGCTCTGTGGCTCTACTTCTTCGACGGCCGCATGCGCCGCGCGAAGCTGGCTTCGTGAGGACTACGCACGCATGAAGCCTTTCCCCAAGATCCACGACGTCTACGTTGGACGTGTCGTTTTCACCACCGTGCTGCTGGTGTGGGCGGTGCTGCTCGGCCTTGACCTGATGCTGAGTTTCGTCGGCGAGTTCGGCGATATCGGCAAGGGTAACTACGGCATCTCCACCGCCATCGCCTACATGGCCTACACCGTGCCGCGCCGCGCGTACGAGCTGTTCCCGTATGCGGCGGTGGTCGGGGCATTGATGGCGCTGGGGCAGCTGGCGGCCTCTTCCGAGCTCACCGCGTTGCGCGCGGTCGGGCTTTCGCGCCGCCGCCTGAGCCTGGCCGTGGGAGGCGCGCTTGCGGTGCTCACGCTGCTCATGGTGGTGAGCGGCGAAACGTCCGGCCCGTGGGGCGATCGCCGCGCCAATGCCCTGAAGGCGACGGCGAAGTCCAAGGACATGATCGTCGCGCGTTACTCCGGCCTGTGGGCGCGCGAAGGCGACGTCATCCTCAACGCCAACGGCGGCGAGGAACGCGACAACGGCACCGATCGCTGGCTCGAACTGCGCGACGTGCGCCTGTACGAATTCGCCGAAGACGGACGCCTGAAGTCGCTGGCGTTGGTCAAGATCGCCGAGCATCGCCCGGGCGGCTGGCTGCTGCGCGATGTCACCCGCACCAACTTCCAGGAAAAATCGGTCACGCAGACGAAGGTTCCGGAAGAGCGCTGGGCATCGAAGCTCGACGCGGTCGCCTTGACCGCAGGAACGGACAAGCCGCGCTATCTCGCTGCGGGCGAACTGCGCAAGGCGATCGAGTACCGCCAGCGCAACAGCCTGGATGCGTCCGAGTTCGAAGTGATCTACTGGGGCCGTTGGTTCTACGCGCTGAACATCCTCGCGTTGTGCCTGGCCGCGGTGCCGTTCGCCTTCGGCACGCTGCGCAGTGGCGGCCTGGGCAAGCGCCTGTTCATCGGCATCGTGTTCTCGCTGGGCTTCTGGCTGCTGCAGCAGCAATGCGTGCGGCTGGCGCAGGTCTACCACTTCGATTACCGCATCGCCTACACCCTGCCGACGCTGGTGATGCTGGCGGTGTCGTGGTTCCTGTTCCGGCGCAGGTCGGGTTAGCCCTGGACGTGTCCCGTTGCTCCGGCATCGGCGCACGTTCCACTTCCGATCGTCGGATTGGATTATTCGTGGCGACGACAGGTGTCGCGACTGGCGCGGCGCGCCACGGCACGCCGCGCATAAGCCCTTTTATTGCGGCTTGTTGGTGACACCCGGGTCGCACATGATCGTGCAATTGCCGTTTCCGGTATCGGTGATGACGATCGAGTATTTGGCCGTTTCGATCTGCGTATTCGCATCGATGATCGCGCCGGCCCGATTACCGCCGCCGCTCCAGGTGAGTTGGTGCTGGCCGTCATTGGCGAACTGGCACGCGCCGATCTGATAGCGCTGGTCGGCACTCAGCTGGATCGGCGCCGTGTCCCGGCCTTGTCCTACGGTCTGCACCAGGCCGCCGACGCCATCATCGCCGCCGGTGTAGCTGTAGCTGTAGGGCTGATTGCTCGACGACTGGACGTTGTACCAACCGGGCTGATTGGACGCGAAATTGCGCACGTCGAGCTGGATGTTGGGGGTGCTGGGCATGATCGTGCTCCTGTGGCGGATGGCCGCTTGGGCCGGGACGTGGGCAAGCTGCCCAACGGACTCAGGTGTCGTGAACCGCATTCATTGCGCGGCAAGGCCGGAATGCGCGGGAAATGGCCGCAACGGGACGTAGCCAGCCGCGGCGAGATGCTGGAGGTAAGGCTGTGCTTCGGTTGCCCGCCCCAGGAGGCTGAGTGCACGTACCAGCGGGTCCAGTCGTTCGAACGGCAGCATTGCGCCGGCTTCGGCCGTGAGCAGCCGCTGCGCGGCTTCCCAGTTTTCCTTCGCTTCGTCGGCTTTGCCGGCGGCCTCCGCCATCTCACCGGCCAGCACACGATTGTTCGCGAGTGCCACGCGCAGGGTCTCGGCTGGAGTTGCATCCGGTGATGAACCCGCGATCGCCAGCCCCTGGGCCAGGTAAGACCGCGCAGCGGATGGATCGCGTTTGTCCAACGCGAGTTGTGCCTGCAGGTTGCCGGACTTTATCCGCCAGACCAGCGCCCTTTGATTCTTTGGCTCGATCGCATGTGCACGGGCCAGGATCGCGGCCGATTCGCTGGCGAACGCATCGGCATCAACGGCGCGGGTAAGGGCCGCGAGCTGCGCTTGCCACCAGCGGCAGATGCCGGGCGAGAGCTGCCAGAGGTTGTTGGTTCGATCCTCTCCCGCGAGCTTGAATGCCAGCGGCGTCGCGGCATCGATGCTCGCCCGCGCTTCGGCAAGCCGGCCTCTTTGTGCCTGCGCGTCGGTCAACAGGATGAGTGCATCGACCTGCAACTCTCTCCACCGCGCATTGCCGGGTTCGGCGGCACGATTGCGGCGCATGTCGTCGGCCTGGCTCAGGAAATAGGCTTCCGCTTCCGCCAGTTTCCCGCGCCGCATGGAAAGCGAGCCCAGCCAGGAAGCGGTGTTGGAAGCTTCGTAGCGCAGGTCGGTGTTCCCGGGTTGCTTCCCTGACCATGTCCGGTATAGCGCAAGCTCCTTCAACAGCGCGCGTTCGGCTTCCGCGTAGTTGCCGAGCTGGTCGTCGAGCACGGCAAGATTGTGGTAGCCGTAAGCGACTTCTCGCTGCCACGTGAAATTCGCCGGGTCCGTTGCCGCCAATCTGATCGCGCTGTCGCGATACGTGCGGAACCAGATACCCGCGTCATCGAGTCTTCCCTGCTGGAGCGCGACAAACCCGATCCAGTACTCGGCCTGGGCCAGGTCGAACAGGCGCTGCCCGTTTCCTGGCGCGCGCTCCTGCAAAGCAGTGCTGCGCGCATGGGCTTCGCGGAACGCGTCCATTGCCGCATCGTGGTTGCCTTCGTCCAGCCGCACCTGGCCGATGCCGGTAAGCGATCGGGCCTGTTCTTCGAGCGCCCGGTCGCTGAGGTCGCGCGGGTCGAGCGTGGCGAAATAGGTCGTGGCCTTGTCGTCGACGGTGCGCATGAGGTCGAGCCGACCGACCGTCGTCAGTTTCTTGCGCAGGTCGCCGAGCATGAAGCCGAGGATGTCTTCGGCCTGCGCCTGCCGGCGTTGCGCGTCGTTGCGCGCGACCCAGGCCGTGGCGGCCAGGCCGGTGGTGAGTGCCATGCCTACAAGGGATGCAGCAGCAACCATCGTCCACTTGCGTTGCCGCCGCTGTGCTTCGCGCCGGGCGAGACTGTCGAAACCGATGCCGAGCAGCCCGGCGACCAGCTTGAGGAATGCGCGTTCGCGGCCATCGCCCTCGCGGCGCGCATCGGCGGCGAGTGGTTCGATGGTCGTACCCGCGTCCGCGTGGGCGAGCAATGCCGGCGGAAAGCACTGCAGCACCGGATCAGCGCTGCCCGGCTCGCCGCCGACGACGAAGCACAACACGCGATCGCTGCGTCCACTCGCATGGAACGCCTCGATTTCCGCATTCACCCATCGCGACCGTGCGGCCGCGGGTGAACACAGCACGATCAATGCCGCCGAATCATCCAACGCGTCACGGATGGTCGCGCCCAGGTCGCCCGAGCTCGGCAGTTCGTCGCGATCGCGGAAGAAGGTGCCGAGCCGCGGAGCGATTTCGCCGTGGGCACCGCGCGTGCCAACCAGTCGCGATGGAACCCGATAGGTCTCCAGGCGCCGCAGCAGCCAGCGTGCCCATTCGGCATCGGCATGGCTGTAGCTGAGGAAGGCGCGGAATCGCATCAGGGTGTCCGGTGGGTGCGCTCCAGTCGAACGCCCAAGGTGCAGGGATACGGGACAGCCGCTAATCACCCGGATGGGTGTGTCAAAGGTGCGAATGCTCCAGCGGGCGTTCGCGATGCATCAGCGTCCACTCGGCATGTTCGGCCAGCGCGGCTTCACCGAGCGTGCGCAGCACCTGCCGCTTCTCGTGCACGCCGCGGCACCCGGCGAGGCGCCGGCGCGCTGCGCCAAAGATGCGCTGCATGTAGTGGTATTGCTTGATCAGTTCCTTGTCCGCTTTCTTGTAGGCATAAGCCTCATGCACCCCTCCGGCCACCGAGAGGATGCCCATCGAGGAAACCAGCAGGTGCTGGAAGTGCGGCTGGAACCAGCGCGAAAAAGCCGCCAGAACGACGCTGATGCCCACGCCGGCCCAGAGGCATAGCAACCCGGCGGATTCGGCACGCCGGTGCATCCGTTCGCGCAGCGCCGTGGCGCCGGCGAAATACGCGAGCTGCCCGCCATCCCGGCTGTTGCCGATCCACTCGCCGATGACCGTGTCGACCTGCGCTTCTCCCGCGGCGGCTGGAACCAGCAGGCCTTCGAGGCTGGCGCTGCGCATCACGTTGCGGATCCAGCCCAGTTCGCTGTCCTGCCGATGCATGAAGTTGTCGTGTGCGAAAGCGGGCGAGTGCAGGTCGCTGATGCCGGCGCGGCGCCAGTACGACTGCACGCGCAGCCCTTCGGCGAGGGCCCGGTAGTCGAGGTATTTGCGTTGCCACTCGCGTCGCCGCGAAACCAGCACTACGCCCATGCCCCCGAGGAAGAACACCAGGAACAGGTTGATGACCAGGTAGTGCGTAGCGATGTGGGTATAGAGGAAAAACGTGAAACCCATGGCCGCGGCGAGCAGGTACACGATGCGCAGCACCCGGTTGACCCGCCGCTGGTAGATGCGGGCCAGCCAGTCGGCGGTGGCGAACAGGCGATGGATGGGGCACGCGACTGGCGTCGCGTTCGTCGTCTCCGGTGCAGCCGCGTCGGCCGCGATGGCCTCCGCGTATTTGCGGCAATCGGCGTTGAATTCCATCTGGTGCCGGAACATGCGGTCGAACGTCTCAGGCATCCCGCTGTGCGCGACGACCTCATCCTTGGCAGTAAGCCAGCGCCCCTCGAGTAGCGGCGCGGCCTCGCTCGTCCCGCGCCGCACGAGCAGGTGGTGCACGAGCGTTTCCTCGTCGAGGCCCAGTAGGGCGAGCGTGGTGTCGCGCCGGCGTTCGATGGCGCCGGGAAGCTCGCCCTGAAGGTGGAACCGGACCATCTGCGCGGTGCCGCCCAGGCGATCGGATGGGCATCCGTCCCACAACGCAAGCAATACGTGGCAATGGCTGGAAACGAAAATTCCCGCCTGGGCGTATTGGCGATCGCGGGCGGGACCGGGATGGGCTACCGCTTCGACGCCGATGCCATGGCGCAAGGGGAGTTCAAGTATCTCGGCGCGTTGCAGGTGCTGCTCGAATGCCGCCAGGCTGCCCGCGGAACCGAAGTCCTCGCGGTAAAGCGCCTCCGGGAGCGGCAACGGCGCTACTACCCTCAGGCCAAGGTCGAGTGCGACCTGGGCGGCGATCTGGTCGCCGCCTGCGGCCAGCGACGACAGCACAACGACGGGAAGGTGCGGATAGAGGTCCGCCAACTGGAGAAAAAAGGCCCGCAGTTGTGCCCTGATGGCCGGAACGTCGGCGGGATGCAGATCGCGATGGCCGGTGATGCCGACCACCAGGGAAGTCGCGTCGTGAGAGGGCATGCCAGTCCATCGCCGGCGGCACGGACGCCGGTGTCCTCTTCGGCCAACGCGGGATCCGTGTGGGGAAGGCCAGTCCGCTGGTTCCGGACGATGCCGCTGCTGTCGTTTTCAGGTCTCTCGATCGCCGCTAGCGCTTCGTCGAACGCATGAGCCATGTTCCGCTCAGGCGGTCATGCCATGTAAGCCGCTCGCGATCGAACCATGCCCACCAGAAACCCAGGCCACCCAGCAGCAGCGAAAGCGTGCCGACCGCATAGCGCATCCACAGCTGCGACCACGAAGGCCTCGCCTCCCCGCTGGTCGCCAAACGCAGGCGCCACGGCCGCATCCCCAGTGTCTGTCCGCCACGGCGCCAGCTTGCGGTCGCATACACGCCGGCGATCGCCCAGCACACCAGCCAGAGCAGCCACCAGAGTGGTGAGAACGGTGGAATGTTCTGGTGCGGATCGTGGCCACCGAGGAAGGTGTACCCGAGCGTGAACGCCGTCGACGCCACCATCCACAACGCAAGCACCGGCCAGAAGTCGTAGAACAGTGCGAGCAGGCGCCAGCCGACGAGTGCAGCGGGCCGGCCGGGCGAAGTCGAAGCGTTGTCGGTCGAAGTCATCGCGACAGCATATAAGCTTCGCCAATGAGTCCGCATACGCCTGCCGAGCGCCGCACGCAGGCGATGGCCTTGCCGCCATTGCCCGATGCCGACGCCGCGGCCATCAGCAGTTTCCTCGATGCGATCTGGGCCGAGCACGGCCTGTCGCGACAGACGCTCGACAGTTATCGCCGTGACCTGGAAGGAGTCGCGCGATGGCGCGAAGGCAAGAACGGTGGACTGTCCGCCGCCGACCGCAGCGGACTGTTCGACTATCTCGCATGGCGCAGCCATAACGGCTATTCGCCGCGAAGCAATGCGCGGCTGTTGTCTGCGTTGCGCGCGTTCTTCGCCCACCGCGTGCGCACCGGCGCGCGTGCGGACGATCCCACGGCGCTGCTGGATCCGCCAAAGCTGCCGCGTTCGCTGCCGAAAGCGTTGGGCGAAAGCCAGATCGATGCATTGCTGGCGGCGCCCGACCTCACTTCGCCGCATGGCCTGCGCGACCGCGCGATGCTGGAGCTGATGTATGCCTGCGGCCTGCGTGTAAGCGAGCTGGTCAACCTGCCCGCGACCGCGGTCAACCTGCGCCAGGGCGTCTTGCGCGTGACCGGCAAGGGCAGCAAGGAACGACTCGTGCCGCTGGGCGAGGAGGCGCAGCACTGGCTCGAGCGATATCTGGCCATGGCCCGGCCACAACTCGCCGGAAAACGCGCACTCGCACCGTTGTTCCTGAACACGGGTGGCGAACCGCCCACGCGCCAGCAGTTCTGGCAACTGGTGAAGCGCTACGCGGGCGTTGCGGGCATCGATCCCGCGCGCATCAGCCCGCATGGCCTGCGCCACAGCTTCGCGACTCATCTGCTGAACCACGGCGCCGACCTGCGCGCGCTGCAGATGTTGCTCGGACACAGCTCGCTGTCGACGACCCAGATCTACACGCTGGTGGCGCGTGAACAGCTGAAGCAACTGCACGCAAAGCACCACCCGAGAGGGTGAGCGGCCGCGCTTGGCCGATGCCCTATCGGCATCGGCTGCGGCCGCGAACGCCCGGCCATGGATGGCCGGGCGGGACGATCCGAAGCCGGCTCGCTTCGCCATGGATGGCAGCGATTTCGCAATCGAAGCCGGGCGCCGCCGCGCGGTCGCGCTACGACATGAAAGCAACGAGTGACCCCGACGCGCCGCAGCCCGCAGTATCGGAAAAACCATGGCCGCTCGCCGGCCGTCCTCCACCTACCTCGCCGTTCTCTCCGAGCCGCTTCACGATCCCTGACCACGACAAACCGCCGAATCCATCGCACGCACCGCCCATCGCACGCGTGCGACAATCCGGAAACTTCGCGCCGATCCGGCATTCCAATGCCGGTCACACCTGCCAGGACCTTTCATGAAGCCTCTTTTCCTTGCCCTGTTGGGCGTGATCAGCCTCTCGGCGTGCGCCCAGGGCCCGCAGTCCGGCGCCGCCGGAAAAGCGCCGGGTTCGCAGGCCGCGACCGCCGGCAGCACCGCTCCGACCGGCTCCGTGCCCAAGGCGGCCGCCAATACGCCGGAAGCGCACGCGATCGCCGCCATCCAGGCGCTGAATCCCCGCGTCTCCATCGACAAGGTCCGCGCCGCGCCGATCGCCGGATTCCGCGAAGCCATCGTCCAGGGCCAGGTCGTGTATGTCAGCGATGACGGACGCTATCTCTTCCTGCCAGGCCCGCAGGGCGCGCTGTACGACGTCGCCGCGAAAAAGGATCTGAGCGAGCAGGCGCTCGCCTCGGTGCGCAAGGACCTGCTGAAGACGATTCCGGTCAGCGAGCGCATCGTGTTCTCGCCGCCGAATCCGAAATACACCGTTTCGATCTTCACCGACGTCGAGTGCGGCTACTGCCGCAAGTTCCACAGCGAGATCGCCGAATACAACAAGCAGGGCATCGAAGTGCAGTACATCGCCTTCCCGCGGATGGGCCTGGGCAGCGAGGACCACAAGAAGATGATTTCGGTCTGGTGTGCGCCCGATCGCAAGAAGGCGCTGACCGATGCCAAGAACGACCGCACCATTCCCGCCCGCGACTGCAAGAACACCGTTTCGATGCAGTACGACGTCGGCCAGCGCGCCGGCCTTACCGGCACGCCGATGATCATTGCCGAAGATGGCACCACGGTCGGCGGCTACCTGCCGCCGCAGCAGCTGCGCGAGGCACTGGACAAAGTGGCCCGGGGCGGCAAGACCACCGCGGCGGGCGGCACCGATCCGGTGGCCTCGACCGGCGGTTGATCGGTCCAGTCGTTGCACGTGAAAAACGGAGGCCTCAGCCTCCGTTTTTCGTTGGAGCGAGCGCCGCTTAGACCCCGATTCCCGCTCCCGTCTACAATACCCGGCCCGTACCCCACGGTTCCCCGGACATGATGGTCCTCGAGGGCGACTCCGCCCTGTCTTCGTTCCGCCGCGAACGCCTGCAAGCCCGCCTCCAAGCCGTCCATTCCCAGTTGCGCCTGATCGGCGCCTGGTGGACTTATTGGGTTGTCCCCGAAGCCGATGCCGAACCCGATCGCGCCACGCTGTCGCGCATCCTGCAGGGCCGGTTCGACGAAGTGCCGCGCCAGCCAGGTGCGGTCTCGCGCTACGTTACCCCGCGCCTGGGCACGCTCTCGCCGTGGGCGAGCAAGGCGACTGAGCTGCTGCGCGGCGCCGGCCAGCCGGTGAAGCGGGTCGAACGCGGCATCCGCTATGACGTGGCGGGCTGGCCTGCCGACGCACCCACGCAGGGCGCGCTGGCGAAACTCCTGCACGACCCGATGACCCAGTCGTTGCTCGAAGCACGCGACGACGCGGCTGCATTGTTCACCGTGCCCGCACGCGGCGAGCTCGAACGCATCCCGCTCGATACGCTCGAAGAAGCGAATACGCGTCTGGGACTCGCGCTCGCCGATGACGAAATCGCCTACCTGCGCGAGCGTTACGCGGCGCTCGGCCGGCAGCCTTCCGACGTCGAGCTGATGATGTTCGCGCAGGCGAACTCGGAGCACTGCCGCCACAAGATCTTCAATGCGTCGTGGACGGTCGACGGGCGCGAGCAGTCGCTCTCGCTGTTCAAGATGATCAAGAACACGCACGCGACCACGCCGCGGTACACGTTGTCCGCGTACAGCGACAACGCCGCGGTGGTCGAAGGCTATCCCGCGCGGCGCTTCCGTCCGCAGCCGGGCACGCAGGCATACACGAGCGAAGCCGAACAGCCGTCGGCGTTCTGCATCAAGGTCGAAACGCACAACCACCCGACTGCGATCGCGCCATTCCCCGGCGCAAGCACCGGCAATGGCGGCGAAATCCGCGACGAGGGCGCGACCGGACGCGGTGGCCGCCCGAAGGCGGGCCTGAGCGGTTTCTCGGTCTCGCACCTGCGCATTCCGACGCTTCCACAGCCTTGGGAAGCGCCGCGTTCGCTGAACCCGCGCATGGCGCCCGCACTGGAAATCATGCTCGACGGCCCGCTCGGCGGCGCCGCGTTCAACAACGAATTCGGCCGCCCGAACCTCACCGGCTACTTCCGCAGCTTCGAGCTCGATGAAGGCACGCATGTCCGCGCCTACGACAAACCGATCATGCTCGCAGGTGGCCTCGGTGCGATCGACCGCATCCAGGTGGAGAAGCATTCGCTGCGCCCGGGCGACGCGGTGATCGTGCTGGGTGGGCCGGCGATGCTGATCGGCCTCGGCGGCGGCGCCGCGAGTTCGGTGGCATCGGGCGAAAGCGCCGAGGCACTCGATTTCGCCAGCGTGCAGCGCGACAACCCGGAGATGGAACGCCGCTGCCAGGAAGTGCTCGATCGCTGCGTGGCGATGGGCGAAGACAACCCGATCGTCACCGCGCACGACGTCGGCGCGGGCGGCCTGTCGAATGCGATTCCCGAACTGCTGCATGATTCCAATGTCGGCGGCGTGATCGACCTGGCAAAGGTGCCCGCCGACGATCCGTCGCTGTCGCCGATGCAGCTGTGGTGCAACGAATCGCAGGAACGTTACGTGCTCGGCCTGTCCGCCGAACGCATCGATGAATTCGCGGCGCTGTGCGAACGCGAGCGCTGCCCGTTCGCGGTGGTGGGTTATGCGACGGCGGAAGAGCATCTCGTTGTCGGCTATGGCGCAACCGTCGGGAACGCGCGCGAAGCCGGCCACCACTGGCCCATCGACCTGCCCATGGACGTGCTGTTCGGCAAGGCGCCGAAGATGCATCGCGACACCCGCCATCCCACGCCGGCGCCGTGGCCCGCGCTCGACTGGAACGGCATCGCACTGCGCGAAGCCGCACTGCGCGTGCTCGCGCATCCGACCGTCGCATCCAAGCAGTTCCTCATCACGATCGGTGATCGCACCGTCGGCGGCCTCACCGCGCGCGACCAGCTGGTCGGTCCGTGGCAGATGCCGGTCGCCGATTGCGCGATCACGCTTTCGGGCTTCGACACCTATGCGGGCGAAGCGATGGCGATCGGCGAACGCACCCCGCTCGCGTTGCTCGATGCCGCCGCCGCCGCACGCATGGCCGTGGGCGAGGCGATCACCAATCTCTGCGCCGCACCGGTCGAAACACTGGATCGCATCAAGCTGTCCGCGAACTGGATGGCCGCAGCTGGCCATCCGGGCGAAGACGCATTGCTGTTCGACGCAGTGAAGGCGGTCGGCATGGAACTGTGCCCCGCGCTCGATCTCAGCATCCCGGTCGGCAAGGACTCGCTGTCGATGCAGGCGCAATGGCACAACGATGGCGAGGCGCACAAGTCGGTGTCGCCGGTGTCGCTGATCGTCAGCGCCTTCGCGCCTGTCACCGACGTGCGCGAACAGCTCACGCCGCTGCTCACCCGAGAAGAGGAATCCGAGCTGTGGCTGATCGGCCTCGGTGCCGGGCGGCAGCGCATGGGCGGCTCGATCCTCGCCCAGTGTTTCCCCGAAGCCGGTGCGAAGGAACTCCCGGCGTTTGCCGGACGCTCCCCCGATCCCGACGATCCGGCCGTGCCGGACCTCGACGATCCGCAGCGCCTGCGCGCCTTCTTCGAACTGATCCGCGATGCGCGCACGCACGGCCTGTTGCGCGCTTACCACGACCGCAGCGATGGCGGCGCGTTCGCGACGCTGTGCGAGATGGCGTTCGCCTCGCATGTTGGCCTGGACATCGACCTCGATGGCTGGGGCGACGATCGCGGCAGCGATCCGCTGCGCACGCTGTTCAACGAGGAACTCGGCGCCATCGTGCAGATCGCGGCCGAGGACCGCGCGGAGTTCGCCGACCTCGTCGCGCGCCACGGCCTGATCGATTGCGCGCAACGCATTGCGCGGCCGACCACCGCCCCCACGATTCGCGTGCGCCAGGAAGGCGAAACCCTGGCCGAATGGCGCTGGGAAGAACTCTTCGATGCCTGGTGGTCGGTCACGCACGCGATGCAGAAGCTGCGCGACAACCCGGAAGCCGCCGACCAGGAACGCGCCGCCGCGCGCGACTTCAACGCGCCCGGGCTGAGGCCGAAGCTTACGTTCGATCCGAACGAAGACGTCGCCGCCCCCTTCATCAACACCGGCGCCCGGCCGAAGGTCGCGATCCTGCGCGAACAGGGCGTCAACAGCCAGGTCGAAACCGCCTACGCATTCGACCGCGCCGGCTTCGAAGCCTTCGACGTGCACATGAGCGACCTGATCAACGGCCGCTTTGTTCTCGACGACTTCAGAGGTTTTGTCGCCTGTGGCGGCTTCAGTTACGGCGACGTGCTGGGCGCGGGCCGCGGCTGGGCGACGTCGGTGCTGGAACGCACCGCGTTGCGCGAAGCATTCACGGCCTTCTTCCAGCGCCACGACACCTTCGCGCTCGGCGTGTGCAACGGCTGCCAGATGCTGTCGCAGCTGAAGGACCTGATTCCCGGTGCGGAGCACTTCCCGCAGTTCCTTCGCAACGGCAGCGAGCAGTACGAAGGCCGCGTCGCGCTGCTGGAAGTCGCCGATTCACCGTCGCTGTTCCTGCGCGGCATGCAGGGTTCGCGCATTCCGGTGGCGGTGGCGCACGGCGAAGGCCGCGCTTCGTTCGATGCGACCGGCGATGCCGGACGCGTGGCCGTCGCGTTGAACTACATCAACGGCGACGGCAGCCTCGCAACGAACTATCCCGCGAACCCGAACAATTCGTCCAGTTCGATCGCCGGCCTGTGCAGCGACGACGGCCGCGTCACCATCCTGATGCCGCATCCCGAACGCACGCTGCGCAACGCGAACTTCAGCTGGGCACCGCGCGAGTGGGACGGGCCGCTGTCTTCCGGCGATTCGCCGTGGCAGCGGATCTTCCGCAACGCGCGGGCATGGGTCGGATAAGGTCGCTTCGACGGATGAACAAAAGCCCGGCCGAAGCCGGGCTTTTTTGTTTCGCGCGATGCGGTCACTTGAACTTGAAGAGCGCCGATCGCTGGGTTCCACCCTTCAGTTTGACCTGCAGCACGCGGCACTGGCCGGCCCAGGACTTCTCCGTCTTCCAGACGTAGATGTACTGGTTGCTGCCGGGGTCGAACTGCAGGCTGCTGTTGCCGGCCGTCACCGTTTCCTCGATCGCGTCGCCATCGGTCGCGCTGCAGGCGATCACGCCGGAAGCGGGACCGGGATCGAAGATGTTCAGGCCCTGGTTGCCGCCCAGGCTGAACTTCACCGGTATCGCGCTGCCCGCCTTGACCGAGTTCATCGTTCCGTTGTCGATCGGCTGGAAGAAGCCGGTGAAGTTGTAGGTCACGGTCACGGCGAAGGTGCTGTTCGACGGATTGTTGCGGCTGTCTTTCGCGCTGCAGGTCACCGTCGTGGTGCCGACATTGAAACTGCTGCCGGAAGCGGGCGTGCAGGTCACCACGACCGGTCCATCCACGAGGTCGACCGCCGTCGGGACGGTGTAGGTCACGGTCGCCGCAGAATTACCCGTTGCGTATGCGGTCACGGTCTCGTGCGCGGAGATCGCCGGTCCCGTGGTGTCCTGCACCGTGATCGTGAAGTTGCCGCCCGCGCTGTTGCCCGCGTCGTCGGTGCCGATGCATTGCACGGTGGTCGTACCCAGTGCGAACGTGTCACCGGAGTTGGACGAGCAGACAAGCTGTACGTCGGCGTCGACGGCATCGCTGGCGGCCACGGCGAAGTTCACGACCGCACCAGTGGAGCCGGTGGCTTCGGCAGTGATGTTCGCCGGCAGGTCGAGCGATGGTGCCGTGGTATCGACCACCGTGACCTGGAACGAGGTGGAACCGCCGTTGCCGCGCGTGTCGCTGGCACTGCAGGTGACCGTGGTGCTTCCAAGCGGGAAGACGCCGGGCAACGCAAGGGCGGGCGCTTCCGTGCAGGTGACCGTACGGTCGCCATCGACTACGTCGGTAGCGGTCGGCAGGGCGTAGGCGAACGACGCGCCCGCACCGGATTGCGCTTCGACCGTGTGGTTCGATACGGGGCCGAACACAGGCGCCGTCGTATCACGCACGGTGACCTTGAACGTGGCGGATGTACCGGGGGTCGCATCCGCGGTGCTGTTGCCGCGGCTGTCCACCGCATCGCACTGCACGACGGTCTCGCCCAGCGGGAACACATGTGGTGATCCGGGCGCGCACGTGACCAGCACGGCATCGAGGTCCACCAGGTCGTGGGCGGAGGGCAGGCCGAAGCTCACCGATGCGCCGGACGGGGACGTCGCTTCCGCGACCAGGTCCGCGCTTACGGTCGCCGCATCGATGTCCGGCGGAGTCGTATCGTGCACCGCGACGGTGAAGGTGCGGGTGGTGGCTTCGTTGCCATGCGCATCGGTAGCGTCGCAATGGACCGTGGTCGTCGGCCCGGGCGTGTTGAGCGGGAATGTCGAACCAGAAGCAGGCATGCATACGGCGTCCCGCTCGCCATCGACGGCATCGTTCGACTTCGCGACGTAGTCGGCAGGTGCGCCGTCCGGCCCGGTCGCTTCGACCGCGAAGGACAGCGGAACGCTGATCGCGGGAGCGGTGCTATCGACCACGCTCACCGAGAACGTCGCCGTGTTTCCGTTTCCGGCTGAATCCTCGGCGCTGCACAGCACCGGGCTCAGGGAATCGAGCGCGAACAGGCTGCCGGGCGGAGGCTCGCAGAGAAGGTAGGGCGAAGGGAACGGCAGGTCGCCATCGACGGCGTCGAAGGCGGAGACCTCGTAGGCGACGTTCGCGCCATCGGCCGACGTGGCTTCCGCCACGAGCGGGGACTGCGGAACGCTCAGGAGCGGCTTCGTGATGTCGTGGACGAAGATCGCGCAGTTCGCGGTCGACTTCGCGCCATGGTGGTCGGTCACCGTCAGCTTGAAGGGCACCAGCCCAGTCTCGCCGAACCCGAGCTGTGGCGCATTGAAGGTGACGACGGCCGTGTTCCAGTCTGCAACGCCGGTCACCTCGGGCAGGCCGACAAGCTGCGCCCATTCGTACGTGGCGATGCCATCGTCGCTATCGGTGGAGCCGCTGGCATCGAAGGTGACGGACTGGCCTTCGTTGACTTCGAACATGCCATCCGGACAGACGAGCCCGGCGACCGGGCTGTCGTTCGTCCAGCTCACGTTGACGAAGGTGGTATCCGAGTTCGACAGCGTGCCGTCGGAGACGGTCAGCCTGAAGGTCAGCTGGGTGTCGTCCGCGAAATTCGGGGCGACGAAGGTCTTGATCGCCGGATTGCCCGTATTTGCGAGCGTCACGGCGGGCCCCACGGTCTGCAGCCAGGCATAGGTCAGGCTGGGGTTGTCCACATCCCAGGAGCCGCTGCCATCCAGTGTGACCACCATGCCTTCGGATGCCGTCGAGGGCGACGCCACCGGCACCGCATGCGGCGGCAGGTTGATCACCACGTCATGCGCATTGGTGACGGTGACCGGAACGTCCTTGGTGGAGATGCCGGGGCAGCCGCTGACGGTCACGGTCAGACGGAGGATCCCCTGGGTGCTGGCGGCGACGTCGAACGGTGTGAGCTGGACCTGCGGCGAGTTGGCATTCGCCAGCGTTCCTACCGGAGCGCCTACGAACGACCACTGGAACAGGCCGCCCTGATTCTGGTTGGGCTGGGATGGCTGGCCATTGACGACAACGGCATTGGGCACCCAGCCTCCGCCGGAGACGGAGAGGAAGTCCGGGATGACCAGCGAGGCCGGATTGGTCTTCGCCTCGGGCGTCGGGCACGGGCCGGGGGCCGCGAGGGCCGGTGCCGCGAGCAGGATGGCGGAGACGGCGAAAATGCCCAGACACGCCCGGAAAGCGGGCACGCGGGTGGATGTCATGGTGAACCCCCTGTATGGCGCTCCCCTTTGCGCCGGTCCAATAAAGCTGGGCGCGCACTCGATGCCCGTCATCACCCATCTGGGGTAGATGCCGGCGAGCGGTGGGTTCAGGCCGCCAACCGGTTCGCGACCAGCGCCACCAGCCCGGCCTGGGTGTGGGTGCCGGTCTTCTGCATCGCGGCCTTGAGCTGGGTGCGAACGGTATGCACCGACTTGCCGTTGCAGCGGGCCAGTTCGTCGATCGATCCCATGGAGTAGAGGCCAACCGCGGTTTCGGCCTCCTTGCGAGTGAGCTGGAATTCGCGGCACAGGCGGTGCAGGCCGCGCTCGACCGACGCGGACGGATGCAGGGTCAGCATCAGCACGTCGGTTACCGGCAGGTCACTCGACGCGCCGAATTCGAGGACCTGCAACGTCGCCGTCGTGGTTTCGGACGGTGATGAGAGGTTCGCCTGATGCGCGTGGCCCGGGCCGAGCACGCGTGCGTGCGCGATCGCTTCGGCCAACGCCGGCGCAACGGGGGGACCCGCGAGCAAGGCGCCATCGCGCAGGCGGAGGTGCGGCTGGCTGCTGAACCAATGGCGCGCGGCGGCATTCGCGTGCCACACGCGGATCGGCTCACCTGGCAGAAGCAGGGCGATGGGTTGTTGCAGCAGATCGAGTGCGGCAGCCAGGCTGCGCGCCTGGGCGATCCAGCGCAGCTGGTCCGCGTTGCGCTCGCGTCGTATCCGTCGCTCGTCCTGTCCGGATGGTGTGCTGTTGTCCATCGCGTCCCCTCGCGCAGTCCTGCGGACGATACCGCGCCGCGCAGGTGGTCGCGACCGCGCCGCGGCCCGTGTCACGTTGTAATCCCGGCAACTGTTAAAGTCGGTGCCTCACGCGGAGAGCGACGAAAGTGAACGCAGTCGCCAATGACACGAGCATCGATCCCGGCACCGACGAGCGCATCGTCGCCGCGTTGCTGGAAAAAGGCCGGTTGAAGGACGCCGACCTCGCCCGCGCGCGCCGCCTGCAGGAGGAAGCAGGCGGGAGCCTGCTTTCGCTGCTGGCCCGGCTCGGCTTGGTTTCCGAACGAGACCACGCCGAAACCGTCGCCACGGTGCTCGACCTGCCGCTGGTCAGCGCCAAGGACGCGCCCGAACTGCCGCCGGAAGGCGTCGCGCTCACCACCAAGTTCATGAAGCAGTTCCACGTCTGCCCGGTCGCCGAGACCGAGCGTAGCGTGGACGTGCTGATGGCCGATCCGCAGGACGCCTACCTGCTGGACGCCGTTCGCCTGGCGACCCAGCGCGAAGTGCGGCCGATCGTGGCGCTGCGCTCGGAGATCGATGACCTCGTCGAGCGCTGGCATGGCCAGGGCCGCAGCGCGATGGGCGCGATCGTGGAAACCGCGGAAGGCGAGGGCAGCGGCGACATCGAGGATGTCGAGCACCTGCGCGATCTCGCTTCCGAAGCACCGGTCATCCGCCTGGTCAACCTCGTCATCCAGCGCGCGGTCGAACTGCGCGCGTCGGACATCCACATCGAGCCGTTCGAGAATCGCCTGAAGGTGCGCTATCGCATCGACGGCGTGCTCGAGGAAGGCGAATCGCCGCCGGCGAACCTCACCGCAGCAGTAATTTCGCGCGTCAAGATCATGGCGAAGCTCAACATCGCCGAGCGCCGCCTGCCGCAGGACGGCCGCATCATGCTGCGCGTGCAAGGCAAGGAACTCGACCTGCGCGTCAGCACCATGCCGACCTCGCACGGCGAATCGGTGGTGATGCGACTGCTCGATCGCGAAACCGTCGTGTTCGATTTCAAGAAGCTCGGTTTCACCGACCACTTCCTGCCGCAGTTCCAGCACGTGCTCGACCAGCCGCACGGCATCCTGCTGGTGACGGGTCCGACCGGTTCGGGCAAGACGACCACGCTGTACACCGCGCTGAGCAAACTCAACACGCCCGACGTCAAGATCATCACCGTCGAGGATCCGGTCGAATACCAGATCGAAGGCATCAACCAGATCCAGGCCAAGCCGCAGATCGGCCTCGACTTCGCCCACGCCTTGCGTTCGATCGTCCGCCAGGACCCGGACATCATCATGATCGGCGAAATGCGCGACCTCGAAACCGCGCGTATCGCGATCCAGTCCGCACTCACCGGCCACCTCGTGCTGTCGACGCTCCACACCAACAACGCGGCGGGTGGCATCACGCGACTGCTCGACATGGGCGTCGAGGACTACCTGCTCACCTCGACGATCAACGGCATCCTGGGACAGCGCCTCGTGCGCCGCCTCGAATCCACGCACGCGGAGCGTTATCCCGCATCACCCGAGGAAATCGAAAAGTTCAACCTGCGCCGCTATCAGCCGGAAGGCGACATCCATCTGTATCGCCCGCGCGGATCGGCGCTTGCGCCGACGGGTTACCTCGGTCGCACCACGATCATGGAATTCCTCGTCATGAACGACGAGTTGCGCCGCGCCGTGATGCGTCATGCAGGAATGGGAGAAATCGAACAGATCGCGCGCCAGCACGGCATGCGCACGATGTACGAGGACGGCATCGTCAAGGCGCTCGCGGGCGAAACAACGATCGAGGAAGTGTTGCGCGTCACCGAGGACGCCTGATCGCATGCCGCTGTACCACTATCAGGCACTGAACTCCCGAGGCGAGCTGCTCGACGGCCAGATGGAAGCGGCCAGCGACGGCGAGGTGATCGCGCGCCTGCAGGAGCAGGGGCATCTGCCAGTCGAAGCCAGGCTCGCCAGCGAGGCCCGTGGCGCGGCGATCTGGAAAAACCTGTTCAAGGCCAAGCCTTTCGCCGGCGCGCGCCTCGTGCAGTTCACCCAGCAGCTCGCAACATTGCTGGGTGCCGGACAGCCGCTCGATCGCGCGCTGGGCATCCTGCTCGAGCTGCCCGAGGACGAAACCGCCAAGCGCACGATTTCGGACATACGCGATGCGGTGCGTGGCGGCAGTTCGCTGTCGACGGCGCTCGATCGCCAGCACGGCACGTTCTCGCGGCTGTACGTGAACATGGTGCGCGCGGGTGAGGCCGGCGGCAGCCTGCACGAGACGCTCTCGCGCCTGGCGGATTACCTGGAGCGCTCGCGCGCGCTGCAGGGCCGCATCATCAACGCGCTGATCTACCCCGCGATCCTGCTGGCGATGGTGGGCCTGAGCCTGCTGTTCCTGCTCGGTTATGTCGTGCCGCAATTCGCGCTCATGTACGAAAGCCTCGATGCGGAGCTGCCGTTGTTCACGAAGATCGTGCTCGGCATCGGCCTGTTCGTACGCGACTGGTGGTTCCTGCTGCTGCTCGTTCCGGCCGCAGGCGTTTGGTGGTTCGATCGGAAGCGCCGCGATCCCGTGTTCAGGGAAAAGTTCGATGCGTGGCTGCTGGAGCGCAGGTTCGCCGGGCCCCTCGTCGCCAAGGTCGAAACCGCGCGCCTTGCGCGTACGCTCGGCACGCTGGTGCGCAACGGCGTACCGCTGCTGACCGCCTTGGGCATCGGCCGCAACGTGCTCGGGAACCGCGTGCTGGCCGCCGATGTCGAAACTGCCGCGAATGAAGTGAAGAACGGCGTGGCGTTCTCTACGGCCCTGGCGCGCGGAAAGCGGTTTCCACGCCTGGCGCTGCAGATGATTTCGGTAGGCGAGGAATCCGGCGCGCTGGACACGATGCTGGTGAAGACCGCGGAGACCTTCGAGCAGGAAACCGCACTGAGCCTCGACCGCATGCTCGCCGCGCTGGTGCCCATCGTCACCGTGGTACTGGCGGTGGTGATCGGCGTGGTGGTGATGTCGGTGCTGTTGCCGCTGTATGACCTGACGAATGCCATTGGGTGAGCGGCCGCGTTTAGGCTGCGGCCGCGAACACACGGCCAGGGATGGCCGGCCGGGCGATCCGGAGCGGCGATATGTTGCGCCATGGAAGGCGGCGGTCATGTAACCGGAGCGAAAACGCGTAGGCCGGCACGAAGCTTCCGTCCTCTACCATTGACGACCAGCCGCGGGCCCGGCTCCCAAACAACCTCTCAGTGGACCTAGACCATGCGTAACCTGCGTTCCAACCCGAGTTTCTCCGCCGCACGCCGCCAAAGCGGCATGAGCCTGATCGAGATCATCATCGTGATCGTGCTGATTGGCGCGGTGCTGACCTTTGTCGGCAGCCGCGTGATCGGCGGCAAGGATCGCGGCGACTACAACCTCGGCAAGTCCGCGGTGCAGACGCTCGCCGGCAAGGTCGAATCGTTCCGCATGGACACCGGGCGCCTGCCGAACTCGCTCGACGAGCTCGTCACCGCGCCGGGCGATGCCAGCGGCTGGCTCGGCCCGTACGCGAAGGCGGCGGAACTGAAGGATCCGTTCGGCCACGCGTACGAATATCGCGTGCCGGGCGAAAACGGCGACTTCGACCTGGTCTTCCTGGGCAAGGATGGCAAGCCGGGCGGTACCAGCGTCGACGCCGATTTCAAGTACGAATAAGCGGCGTCCACCCGGACCCGTGCACGAGCCGGCCCATGCATCGCAGGCACCGCGGCGTCTCATTGCTGGAAATGCTGCTGGTGATCGCACTGCTGGCCGCGATCAGCGTGCTCGCCGCCGGCGCGATGACCGGCGGCTTCGCTGGCATGCAGCTGCGCAGCGAGGCGAAACAGATCACCGCGCAACTGCGCTACACACGCACGCAGGCGATCGCGACGGGCAAGCCGCAGCGCTTCACCATCGATCCGGAAGCGCGCACCTGGACGGCGCCCAACAACCGCCATGGTGAGATTCCCGAAAAGCTCGGCATCCGCTTCACCGGCGCGCGCGAAGTGCAGCCGCGCCGCGGCGAAGGCGCGATCGTGTTCTTTCCCGATGGTGCGTCGACCGGCGGCCGCGTACAGCTGAGCGCGAAGAAGGCAGCGATGAACGTCGAGGTGACCTGGCTCACCGGCGAAGTGCGGCTGCGCCGCGGACGGGTTGAACCATGACGGGCACAGCCCAAGCAAGCCATCGGCTGCCGGATTGCGCAACCCGTGCCGGCGACGCCCGCATCTTCGCGACGGGCCCTTCCTCGATGCGGGGCTACACGCTGATCGAAGTGATCGTCGCCTTCGCGCTGCTGGCGGCTGCGCTGACACTGCTGCTCGGCACGTTGTCGGGGGCCGCGCGGCAGGTGCGTGGTTCAGCCGATACCGGACGCGCCGCGCTGTACGCGCAATCGGTGATGGCGCAGGTCGGCGTGGGCGAAGCCCTCAAACCGGGCCGCACCGACGGCGAATTCGAAGACGGCCGTTACCGCTGGGCACTGGACGTGCAGCGCTGGAATGATCCGCTCAAGCCCGCGGATGCAATGGACGATCCTTCCGCGCCACAACTGCTCGAAGTGCGCCTGGGCATCGAGTGGGGCGAGGGCGGTCCGCGCGAACGCCTGTTGTTGCGCACGTTGCGGTTGATGGCACCGGGCGCAGGTGTAGAGGTCGGGCAGTGAAGCGCCGGCTATTCATTGGCGCACGCCGTGGCGACGGCTTTGTCCTCGCAAGGACGGGGAGTGGAACCATGCGTGGTTTCACCCTCATCGAAGTGTTGATCGCGACAGTGCTGCTTGCAGGCGGATTGACCCTGGCATTCGCCACCATCGGTGCCGCGACCAAAACCACGCAGCGCGGCGAGAGCATGGCCGCGCACAGCGAACGCGTCCGCGCGGTCGAGGGGTTCCTGCGGCGGCGGCTCGAAGCCGCGCGTCCGGTGCCCTTCAATTTCGAGCCGGATACCGGCATGGCGGAGCGCTTCATCGGCGAACCCGATCGCATGCGTTTCGTCGCCGACCTTCCCGATTACCTCGGACGCGGCGGTCCCTATCTGCACGAGTTCGCCATCGAAGACGGCGGCGAACGCATCACGCTCACGCTCAACATGGTGCTCGCCGGCAAGGTCGTCGAAGAGAACGGGCAACGCGCGCCGGAAGTGCTCGTCGAGGGGCTTGAATCGGCGAGCTTCCGTTACCGCGCCTACGCGCAGGACGGCACCCTGGGTGAGTGGACCGACAAGTGGGAAACCGCCGAGCAATTGCCGCTGATGGTGGAAGTCACGCTGAAGGACCGCGACGGCGAGGCGTGGCCGCCGGTCATCGTCGCGTTGCCGCTCGCGCCGATGACCACCACGGGCGCCGCGGTACCGGTAGCGCAATGAGGAAGATACGCGCCATCCAACACGGCGCCGCCTTGCTGCTGGTGATGTGGCTGATCGCGCTGCTCGCCGCGCTGGTCGGCGCCTTCGCACTGATCGCGCGCACCGAACACCTGCAGGGACGCGTGCTCGTGCGCGGCCTGGTCGCGGAGAACGCCGCGCGCGCCGGCATCGAATACGCGATGACGCGCGTCGCGGCCACCGAGCCGCGCCTGCAGTGGCTGCCCGACGGCCGCACGCACCGCTGGCGTTACGGCAATGCGCGCGTTGAAGTGAAGATCGTCGACGAGAACGGCAAGATCGACCTCAACCAGGCCGACACGGCGCTGCTGACGCAATTCATCCGCGCCTTCGAGCCGGATCAGCAGAAGGCGGCGCAGCTTGCCGCGGCGATCCTGGACTGGCGCGACCCGGACAGCCTCACCCAGCCCGCGGGCGGCGGCGAAGACGCGGACTACGCGAGCGCCGGCTTGCCCTATGGCGCCAAGGACGGCGAGTTCGAAAGCGTCGCCGAACTCGAACAGGTGATGGGTTTCACCCCCGATCTTTACGCGAAGATGGCACCGCATCTGACAGTGTTCAGTGGCCGCGTCCGCCCGGATCCGGCGTTCGCTTCAGCGCAGGTCCTCGACGCGATGGGAATGGACGGCGCCGAGGTCGTGGCGCGCAGGCAACAGTGGAATCCCGCTTCGGGACTGCCACCGCCGACGTTGCCCGATGGCGGTTCGCTCGTGGGTGGCAGCAGCGGTACGTATAGTATTGAGAGCCGCGCGCAGTTGGCCGATCGTCGCGAGGCGGTGTTGCGGGCCGTTGTGCGGGCGGGCGGTTCGACGCCGGGTTCGGCGTATACACCGTTGCGTTGGCAGGCAGGGGATTGATGCCCTGCCGCATCCCTGAGCCAGTGGAGGAAGGAGCTTCGCCGCGATGAGCACACCCGCAGCAGGGCGGTTGCAGGACCGTCTGGGCCGTTTCGGCGCCAGGTTGAGCGGTTCCACGCTCAGGACCGGCACCGGCGGCTTTCTGGCGTGGTGGGGCTCGTCGCTGGCGTCCTGGTTGCCGCCGCGCGTGCGCCAGGTGCTCGGCATGGACCGTGGCCGCCTGTTGCTGCTGGTCGAAGGCGACGTGCTGCGCCTGCGTTTGCAGCGTGGCGACGAGATCCGCGATCTCGGCAACATTCCTTCATTGAAGGAAATGGAAACCACCGGCGATCCGCTGACGCGGGTGCTCGGGGTTCGTCTTTCCGATCTGCCGCGCTGGTTGTTGCTGCCGGCGGGAAGTTCATTGCGCCGGCGGCTGCCATTGCCTGCCGCTGCCGCCGAACGCCTGCGCGACGTCGTGGGTTTCGAGATCGAACGGCAGACGCCGTTTTCCGCCGACGCGGTCGCCTACGACGCCCGCGTGATCGCGCGTCGCGAAGGCGATGGCCCGATCGATGCGGAACTCATTGCCGTGCCGCGTGCTGCGCTCGATCCGCAGCTGGCGGCGCTCGGCCCGGTCGCGCCTTCGCTCGCTGGCATCGACGTCGCCGGACCCGATGGTGCGCCGCTGCAGATCAACCTGTTGCCGCCATCGCAGCGGCAGAGCATCCGCGATCCGTGGCAGACCTGGAACCTCGCCTTCGCCGCCGTCGCGATCATCGCCACCGGCCTTGCGCTCTGGCTCGTGCTGGAGAATCGCCGTGCCGCCGCGGATGCATTCGATGCCGAAGTCGAACGCGAAGCCGCTCCCGCGCGCCGCGCCGCCACGCAGCAACAGGAACTGGTGAACCTGATCGAAGGCCAGGCCTTTTTGCAGCGCACGCGCGCTGCGCGTCCGACCGCCGTGGAAGTGATGGACGAACTGAGCCGGCGCCTGCCCGATGGCACTTACCTGGAGAAGCTCGCCATCGAGGACAACCGCCTGACCCTGATCGGTTTGAGCAACGAAGCACCGGCCCTGATCGGCCGGCTCCAGGATTCCAGCCTGTGGCGCTCGCCGGCCCTGGCCGGCGCGTTGCAGACCGATCCGGGCACGCGCAAGGACCGCTTCACCCTCACCGCCGAAATCGGCCCGGCCGACACCCGTGGGCAGACACCCGGTGGCGGCACCGATGAGTAACGTCCCGGTGAGCAATCGCGACCGCTGGCTCGCGCTGGGGCTGCTCGTGGCCGCGCTCGCGCTCGCCTATGCGGTGCTGATCCATCCGTGGTTTACCGTGCCGATGCGCGCAGTCGACGACCGCATCGACACCGCGCGCGAACGCGAACTGCGCCTGCGCATGCAGATCAAGCAGGCGCCGCTGGTCCAGCAGCGATTGCAGCAGGCCCGGGTGCAGCTCGCACGCACGCCGGGCTTCCTGCCCGAACGCAGCCCCGAACTGGCGACTGCCGCGCTCGTGCAGCGACTGGAAACCGTCGTCTCCCAGGCGAGCCCGGGCCGGCGCGCATGCGAGATCACCAACCGCTCGCCGCTGCAGGAACCCTCGCGCGAGAAGTACCCGCGCGTGACCGTGCAGGTGCGACTGCGTTGCGGTACGCCGGAACTCGCCAACGTGCTGCACTCGCTCGAAGGCGGCACGCCGCGGCTCTTCATCGGCAACCTCAACGTGCTCGGCCAGCGCGTCTTCTTCAGTCCGGGCCAGACCAACATGCAGGGCGGCCTCGACGTCAGCTTCGACCTGTACGGCTACCTGCCACCGAGCGCGTCGCCGGCACCGCAGCGCACGGCCGCCCGTACGCAGACGGAGGCGGACGATGCGCTTTGACAGTGCCAGTCCCCGCACCTGGCTGCTCGCGGCGACGGCCGCATGGTCAGTGCTGGCGCTGCTGCTCGCGTTGTTCGGCATGGGCAACCGCGTTTCGAAACTGCCTGACGACGCGGGCCTGGTGCGCGCATTGCCTAACCTCCCGAAGGCGGCGCCGGAGCGCCTCGGGCCGCTTTCGCAATACGGCGAGATCGTCGCCCGGCCCCTGTTCGCCGAGGACCGTCGTCCGCACCCGTTCTCGCTGCAGCCACAGGGTGGCGAAGAAACCAAGACCTTCGATTACGTGCTCACGAGCGTGATGATCACGCCCGACTTCAGGATGGCGATCATCCAGCCACCCGATGGCAGCAGTGCGCCGTTGCGGATCAAGCTCGGCGAAGCGAACGACGCACTGCCGAACTGGCGCCTGCAGGAACTCGATGCCCGCAGCGCAGTCTTCGTCGGTCCCGAAGGCGAACGCCGCCTCGAACTGCGCGTCTACAACGGTGTCGGCGGCGAAGCACCCACTGCGATTACCCAGCCCGGCGCGCGGCCGCAGGGCCAGCCGATCAATGGCCCCGCTCAGCCGACACCAGCGCCGCGACCTGCATCGCAGCCGGAACCGACGGCGAACGCCGACGCCGCCGGTCCGCAGCCGCCGATCGTGCCACCGGACGCCTCGGTCACCGCACCCGCGACACCCGATCGCGCCACGCCCAACCAGCCGATGACGGAACAGGCGCAGATGGAAGCCATCCGCAAACGCATCGAAGCCCGTCGTGCACAACTGCGGCAGGAAGCCCTGCGGCAGCAGCAACAGCAACCGCCGGTCAAATAGAGTCGCCCATGAATCGCCAATCGCATTCCCAGCTCCGTTCCGGCCGAACTTCCGCCGCCACCACGGCCATTGCCGCGGCCGTGATGCTCGCGATCACCGCGTGTTCGACTGCGCCGGTTGCCAACATCCGCCGCGATGCCGATCCACGGACGTTGCACACGCAGGCGGGCACGTCGTCGGCAACGACTTCGACCGCAGCCAACGGCGACACGATCGTCAGCGATGCACAACCACTGCCGGAGGACGAGCAGGGCCCGCGCCCGCGCATCCGCCGCGGCACCGGACAGGTGATCAATCGCGAAGCCGCGGCCGCTGCGCCGCCAGCATTGCCGACGACCGGCGGTGGCGCCACGTTCAACTTCGAAGGCGAATCGCTGCACGCGGTGGTGAAGGCGATCCTCGGCGACATGCTCGGGCAGAACTACGTCATCGCGCCGGGCGTGCAGGGCACCGTCACGCTGGGCACGCCGAAGCCGGTGAGCCCGGCCGAAGCGCTCAACCTGCTCGAAATGGTCCTGGGCTGGAACAACGCACGCCTGATCTACAGCGGCGGCCGCTACAACATCGTGCCCGCCGACCAGGCGCTGGCGAGCGGCGCGGTCGCGCCGCGCACCGGAGCACCTTCGCTCGCACGTGGCTACGAAGTGCGCACCGTACCGCTGCGCTACATCTCCGCGACCGAGATGGAGAAGGTGCTCAAGCCGTACGCGCGCCCCAACGCGGTGGTGAACGTCGACAACTCGCGCAACGTCATCAGCATCGCCGGCACGCGCGCGGAACTGGAGAACTACCTGCGCACGATCGAGATCTTCGACGTCGACTGGTTGTCGGGCATGTCGGTGGGCGTGTTCCCGCTGACGTCAGGCAAGGCGAACAAGGTCGTCTCGGACCTCGAGAAGGTGTTCGGCGAGCAGAGTAAATCGCCGGTCGCGGGCATGTTCCGCTTCATGCCGCTGGACGGTGCGAATGCGGTGCTGGTGATCACGCCGCAGGCGAGTTACCTCGACGACATCCAGGAATGGCTGGAGCGCATCGACAGCGCCGGTGGCGACGTGCAGCTGTATTCGTACGAGCTGAAGTACATCAAGGCGAAGGACCTGGCGGATCGTCTCTCGGAAGTATTCGGTGGCGGCCGCAGCGGTGGCGGCAACGGTTCGACCGGCGCGCCTTCGCTGATGCCGGGACTGGAATCGGTGGAACTGAAGGACAGCGACAACGGCAGCACCGCCGACATCGGTGGAACCGGCAACACCGGCGACACGGGTACAGGCACGAGCGGCAGCGGAGGCGGCGAGATGTCGCTCAATTCGCGCCAGAGCGGCAATGCCGCGGTGACGCTCGACGTGAACGGCGACCGCGTCGGCGTGTCCGCGGTCGAGGAAACCAATTCGCTGCTCGTGCGCAGCACGCCTTCAGCATGGAAGTCGATCCGCGACGTGATCGAGCGGCTCGACGTCATGCCGATGCAGGTGCACATCGAGGCGCAGGTTGCCACCGTGCAGCTCTCGGGCGAACTGAGCTACGGCGTCAACTGGTACCTGGAAGCGGCCAAGCAGGAAATCGGCCTGCCCCCGGACAGCCTGGGGATTCCGAAGTGGAGCACGATCGCGGGCAAGCTCACTGGTGTGGGCGGTGCCGCCTGGACCCTCGTCAACAACGATGCCGCAGCTGTAATCAGCGCGCTCGACGCAGTCAGCGACGTGCAGATCCTGCAGTCGCCATCAGTGGTCGTGCGCAACAATGCCGAAGCGACGTTCAATGTCGGCAGCCGCATCCCGATATCCTCGGTCACGGTGAATCCGGGCCTCGGCAACAACAGCACCTTCAGCCAGGTCCAGTACCTGGACACCGGCATCATCCTCAAGGTGCGCCCGCGCATCAGCAAGGACGGCATGGTCTTCCTCGACATCGTGCAGGAAGTCAGCACGCCGGGGAGCCAGGCCGATGCGAACGGCAACGTGCGCATCGACACCCGCAAGCTGAAGACCGAAGCCGCCATCCAGAATGGCGATACCGTTCTGTTGGCCGGTCTGATCGACGATGGCGTGACGCGTGGAAGCAACGGCCTCCCGGGGCTCAGCCGTATTCCGATCATTGGCGGCCTGTTCGGCCGGCAGTCGTCGCGAACCGCCCGCAGCGAGACCATCGTGCTGCTGACACCGACGATCATCCGCAACCCGCAGGAAGCGCGCGATCTCACCGACGAGTACGGCAGCCGCTTCCGTGCACTGGAACCCCTGCATCGCAAGCCGCGCGATCCACGGCAATAAGGGCCTGCAAGTACGCATGAGGCGGGTCGCGTTGCTCCTCGGAGACCGTCAGGTGGTGCTGCGTGACGCAGTGCCTTGCCGCCTGCAAGGCCAAGCCGCGCGGCGTCGCATGGCGGTCTCCGAGGAGCAAACCGTAGGGCTGAGCCTGAGAGCGCGCGACCTCACCGCGCTGACGCGTGGTTCGACGTCATCGCTCCGTCGCGGATCGGCATCCACTCCGTCGCTCTTCCATGCCTCGCACGCTCCCAGGCTCGGCGCGATCCGCCTCATGCGCACTTGCAGGCGCTAGGGGCATGTCACCACAGTCCCACGCATTGCCCATCGTGATCGTTCCGGTAGGCGTCGACGACGAATCGCTCGACGCCTGCCTCGCGGCGCTCGAAGCACATACGCCGCCAGGCACCCGCGTCTGGCTCGCCGACGATGCGCAGGCGGGCCCGCGTGGCCACGCCATCATCGAGCGGTGGATCGCGCGCACGTCGTTGCAGGCGCACTACACCCGCCGGCAACGCAGCATTGGTGAAGTCGCCCATCTCGATGAAGCCTTGACGGCTTGTGGCGATGTCGACGTGGCCGTGCTCGCCAGCGATGCCGCGCCGCTGCCCGGGTGGCTGGCGCGCCTGTCCGCGTGCCTGCAGGGCGATGGTGCGATTGCCTCGGCCACGCCCTGGAGCAATGCCGGGGAAACCGCTTCCTTTCCGCGCATCGGTGAGGTCAATGCGGCGCCTGACGATGCCGGACATCTCGCGCGTGCTGCGGCAGCCATGCCAGGTGCAGCGCCCGAGTTGCCGACCGCGCTGAGCCACGCGGTCCTGTTGCGCGGCACCGCGCGCCAGCGCGCCGGTGGGCTCGATGCGGCGAGTTACGGCTCCTGGTATGCCGCGCTGATCGATCTGTCGCTGCGCTTTTCCGGCCAGGGCTGGCGCAACGTGCTGTGCGAAACCGCTTTCGTCTCGCGCAACAACGAAGGAGCGCCGCTCGATGGCGACCTCGACGCCATCGCCGCGCGCTGGCCGGCATGGCATGCGCGCGTCGCCAACTTCCTGATGGACGATCCGCTGCGCGCGACGCGTGCGCAGTTCGAACACCTGATCGCCACCATCGGTCCGCCCGATGCCCAGGGCGACCTGTTTGCATGACGCCGACATGACCCACGCCGACATCGCCGCGATAGTCGTGAGCTACCAGAGCGCCGAAACCATCGACGACTGCCTGCTGCACCTGCGCGGTGCCGAATGCGTGGGTGCGATCCGGGTGGTCGACAACGGTTCCGACGACGGCACGATGGAAATCGTGCAGCGCCATGCGACCCGCGACCCGCGCGTGCACTTCATCGCCAATCCGGACAACCCCGGATTCGCGGTTGCGTGCAACCAGGGGGCGGAAGACCTGCCGCACGCCAACGGCACGCGCTGGCTTGCCTTCGTCAACCCGGATTGCCTTGTCGAAATCCGCACCCTCGCGAAGCTGCGCGCGCATGCAATCGCAAGCGGGCGCGAAGTGCTGCTTGGTGCCGATCTGGTGGATGAAACCGGCGAGCGCGACGCGGCGGCGCGGCGGCGGGATCCGGACTTCGGTGCGATGCTGGCTTCACTGCGGCGTGGCGATACCCCATCGGGCGCGCAACTGGGCGTCCCAATGGACGATGGGCAGGCACTGCAGCCGGTCGACGCCGTTTCCGGCGCGCTGATGGTGATGCCACGCGAGCTGTTCGAACGACTGGGCGGCTTCGACACGGGCTACCGGCTGCATGCGGAAGACCTGGACCTGTGCCGCCGTGCGCGCGAGGCCGGGGCGCTGGTCGCTGTCGCGAACGATGTGCGCGTCGTGCATATCCGCGGCGTGTCCTCGCGTTCGCGTCCGTTGTTCGTCGAATGGCACAAGCATCGCGGCCTGTGGCGCTATTTTGGCAAGTTCGAAGCGACGCGACGCAGCGTTTTCACTCGCTGCGCCGTGTTCGCGGCGATCTGGGGACGCTTTCCGTTCGCGACCTTGCGTGCGCTGGCGCGGAAGTAAATCGCGGTCGGTATTCCACCGCCAAACCAGCACGAGCAGGCAGCAGCTTGCCGAGCAGGCCGCGACCTGCCGGGTCAGCGGTAGCGATTGATCTCGTCGCGAAGCGTCTTCGACGCGTGCGCGGCGGCTTCGGCAAAATCCTTTCCGTTCGATGCATACAGGATCGCGCGCGATGAGCTCACGATCAGTCCGGTACCGTCGGCCGTCCTCGCATTCGTCACTACTGCCTGGACATCGCCGCCCTGTGCGCCGACGCCTGGCACGAGGAATGGCATGTCGCCGACGATCGTGCGGACTTCGCGCAACTGCTCCGGCCAGGTCGCGCCGACCACGAGCGCGCAGTTGCCGCTGCCGTTCCACTCGCGCGCAACCTTTTCGGCTACATGCTGATAAAGCGGGCGGCCATCGACAACGAGGTCCTGCAGATCACCGGCGCCCGGATTCGAGGTGCGGCACAGGATCACCACGCCGCGATCCAGACGATTGAGGAACGGCTGCACCGAATCGCGGCCGAGATAGGGGTTCGCGGTGACCGCATCAGCGGCGTAGCGATCGAAGGCTTCGGTCGCGTAATGCTGCGCGGTGCTGCCGATGTCACCCCGTTTGCTGTCGAGGATTACCGGAATGCCCGGATGTGCTGTGTGGATATGGGCGATGAGTCGTCGCAAAGCATCTTCTGCGCCGAGTGCGGCGAAGTGTGCAATCTGCGGCTTGAAGCTGCATGCGTACAACGCGGTCGCGTCGACGATGTCGCGGCAGAAGTTGAACACCGCGTCGGGGTCGCCGGCGAAGTGCAGCGGAAATTTCGCCAGTTCGGGATCGAGACCCACGCAGACCAGCGATTCGGCCTGTTCCCAGCGTGCGCGCAATGCCTGCATGAAGCTCATCATCGATCCTCGTTCAGGAGATGGGTGCCGCCAGCGGTTTCCCATCCTCGTGGATGTAGTGCCAGCGCGGTGACTTCGCTTTTACTCGTCATTCCCGCGAAAGCGGGAATCCAGTGACTTTGGCTTTGCTTCGGTGTTTGCCTTGCTCGTCATTCCCGTGAAAGCGGGAATGCATGGACGTGGCTCGCTGCTTCTGTTTTCCCGCCTGAAGAGCGAAGAGCGGAAGTCACTGGATTCCCGCTTTCGCGGGAATGACGAGCAAGAGCAACAATAAACAACGGCAAGGACGAATAGGGGGTAACGGCAATAACAAAAGACGGCAACAGTAAAAACGACAGCAACAAAACGGAACACAAAAAACGGCAACAGCAAAGTCAGTGGATCCCCGCTAAAAGCATGCGGGGATGACGCAGCGGCAAAGGCCTTCGCGCAACGCGCGAAGGCGCCACTGCCAAGGCGGGCATGCCCGCCTTACTTCAAGGCCTTGAACCTCAGGCGATGCGGCTGCGCGCCTTCCGCGCCGAGACGGCGCTTCTTGTCTTCCTCGTACTCGCGGTAGTTGCCCTGGAAGAACTCGACGTGCGAGTCGCCTTCGAAGGCGAGGATATGGGTGGCGATGCGGTCCAGGAACCAGCGATCGTGCGAGATCACGAAGGTGTTGCCCGGGAATTCGAGCAGCGCGTCTTCGAGCGCGCGCAGGGTTTCGATGTCGAGGTCGTTGGACGGTTCGTCGAGCAGCAGCACGTTGCCGCCCTGCAGCAGCGTCTTCGCCATGTGCAGGCGGCCGCGTTCACCACCCGACAGCGTGCCGACCAGCTTCTGCTGGTCCTGGCCCTTGAAGTTGAAGCGGCCGATGTAGGCGCGCGACTGGATCTCGATGCCGTTGATGTTGAGGATGTCCAGGCCGCCGGACACTTCCTGGAACACGTTGTGGTTGCCGGTGAGCGCGTCGCGGCTCTGGTCGACGTAGGCGAGCTTCACGGTCGAGCCCATGTCGATCTCGCCCGAATCCGGCTTCTCCTGGCCCGTGATCATCTTGAACAGCGTCGACTTGCCCGCGCCGTTCGGGCCGATGATGCCGACGATCGCGCCCGGCGGCACCGAGAACGAGAGGTTGTCGATCAGCAGGCGGTCGCCGAACTTCTTCGAGACGTTCTTGAACTCGACGACCTTGTTGCCCAGGCGCTCGCCCGGCGGAATGAAGATCTCGTTGGTTTCGTTGCGGCGCTGGTAATCGACCGATTGCAGCTCCTCGATGCGGGCGAGGCGCGCCTTGCCCTTCGAGCGGCCGCCCTTGGCGTTCTGGCGCGCCCACTCGAGTTCCTTCTGGATCGCCTTCTGCCGCGACTTCTCCTGCGACTCTTCCTGCTTCAGGCGCTCGTCCTTCTGCGTCAGCCATTCGGTGTAGTTGCCCTTCCACGGAATGCCGCGGCCGCGGTCGAGTTCGAGGATCCACTCGGCGGCGTTGTCGAGGAAGTAGCGATCGTGGGTCACGGCGACGACGGTGCCGGTGTAGCGGGCGAGGAACTGTTCCAGCCACTCCACGGATTCGGCGTCGAGGTGGTTGGTCGGTTCGTCGAGCAGCAGCATGTCCGGCTTCTGCAGCAGCAGGCGGCACAGCGCGACGCGGCGCTTCTCGCCACCCGAGAGCTTGCCGATGACCGCATCCCACGGCGGCAGTCGCAGCGCGTCGGCGGCGACTTCCAGCTGCTGTTCGAGCATGTGCGCGTCGCCGGCGGCGAGGATCGCCTCGAGGCGCTGCTGCTCGGCGGCGAGCTTGTCGAAGTCGGCGCCTTCCTCGGCATAGGCGGCGTACACGCGGTCGAGTTCGGCCTGGGCGTTGAGGATTTCGCCGACGCCTTCCTCGACGGCTTCGCGCACGGTCTTGTTCGGGTCGAGTTCGGGTTCCTGCGCCAGGTAGCCGACCTTGATGCCGGGCTGCGGGCGGGCTTCGCCGTTAAAGTCCTTGTCGACGCCGGCCATGATCTTCAGCACGGTCGACTTGCCGGAGCCGTTGAGGCCGAGCAGGCCGATCTTCGCGCCCGGATAGAAGGACAGCGAGATGTCCTTGATGATCTGGCGCTTCGGCGGCACGACCTTGCTGACGCCGTTCATGGTGTAGATGTATTGCGAGGACATGGGGCTCTCGATCGAACGCGGTGCGGGCACCGTGGGGCAGGCGGCGGCGTCCTGCGCGGGGCAGGGCCGGGGGGTGTTCGGGGTGAAGCGGGATAGCCGCGAATTATAGCTGCCGGCGCGGGCCTTCGCCTCGTGGATTCACCCGGGACGCCCGAATTCGGGAGCCCACGCCTGCAGCTTATGGCGATCTCTCACAGCACGGCGGGGCGAGGTCAAACGCACGTTAAACTTGCGGCTTCTCCCCACCACAACCCCCGCCGGAGAGCCGATGTTCCCGCGTGACGCCCGTATCGAAGGTTTTGACCCCGAACTCGCCCAGGCCATCGCCAACGAGAACCGCCGCCAGGAAGACCACGTCGAGCTCATCGCGTCGGAGAACTACGCCAGCCCGCGGGTGATGGAAGCGCAGGGCAGCCAGCTCACCAACAAGTACGCCGAAGGCTATCCGGGCAAGCGTTACTACGGCGGTTGCGAATACGTCGACATCGCCGAGCAGCTCGCGATCGACCGCTGCAGGCAGTTGTTCGGCGCGGACTACGCCAACGTGCAGCCGCACTCGGGTTCGCAGGCCAACCAGGCCGTGTACCTGGCGCTGCTGAGCCCGGGCGACACCATCCTCGGCATGTCGCTGGCGCACGGCGGCCACCTGACCCACGGCGCCAAGGTCAACATCAGCGGCAAGCTGTTCAACGCCGTGCAGTACGGCGTCAACGAACAGGGCCTGATCGATTACGACGAAGTCGAGCGTCTCGCCGTCGAGCACAAGCCGAAGATGGTTGTCGCCGGCTTCTCCGCGTATTCGCAGGTGGTCGACTGGGCGCGCTTCCGCGCGATCGCCGACAAGGTCGGCGCGTACCTTTTCGTCGACATGGCGCACGTCGCCGGTCTCGTCGCCGCTGGCGTGTATCCGAACCCGGTCCCGCATGCGCACGTCGTGACTTCGACCACGCACAAGACCCTGCGCGGCCCGCGTGGCGGCATCATCGTCGCAGGCCAGCAGGCCATGGGCGACAAGGCCGAGGAGATCGAAAAGAAGCTGCAGTCGATCGTCTTCCCCGGCATCCAGGGCGGCCCGCTGATGCACGTGATTGCCGCGAAGGCCGTCGCGTTCAAGGAAGCGCTGGAGCCCGACTTCGCTGCCTATCAGCAACAGGTCGTGAAGAACGCGCAGGCGATGGCGAAGACCATCATTTCGCGCGGTTACAAGATCGTTTCCGGCGGCACCGAGAACCACCTGATGCTCGTCGACATGATCGGTAAGAGCATCACCGGCAAGGCCGCCGAGGAAGCGCTCGGCAAGGCGCACATCACCGTCAACAAGAACGCAGTGCCGAACGATCCGCAGAAGCCGTTCGTGACTTCGGGCCTGCGCATCGGCACTCCGGCGGTCACCACGCGGGGTTACAGGGAACCGGACTGCGTGGCGCTGGCGGACTGGATCTGCGACGTGCTCGACAATCCCAATGACGACAACGTCATCGCCGGCGTGCGCGGGAACGTGACGAAGCAATGCAAGCAATTCCCCGTTTACGGCTGATGTGAACGACTCCCCGCCGCAAGCGGGGAGTCTGCTTTCTGGCAGCCGTGCTTGATCCCGCATGAAGCCGAGGTCACCCTAGTCCCATGCATTGCCCCTTCTGCCAGCACCTCGACACCCGCGTGATCGATTCGCGCGTTTCCGACGACGGCGCCACGATCCGGCGCCGCCGCGTCTGCGAGGCCTGCGGCGAGCGCTTCAGCACGCTGGAAACCATCGAGCTGAAGCTGCCGCTGATCATCAAGAGCGATGGCCGGCGCGAGGCGTTCGATGCGCGCAAGCTGCGCTCCGGCTTCGACCGTGCATTGCAGAAGCGGCCGGTGTCGGAGGAGCAGATCGAGGCGGCGGTACGCGCCGTCGTGCATCACCTGCGCATGACTGCCGAACGGGAGCTGGCTTCGCGCCGTGTCGGCGAATATGTGATGGCGGAACTGCGCAAGCTCGACCACGTCGCCTACGTTCGCTTTGCATCGGTGTATCGCGCGTTCGAGGACGTCGCCGATTTCCGTGAAGTGCTCGATCGCCTCGAACACGACACCGCGACCGAAGGCCAGTTGCCGCTGATCGAGGACGAGCCGCCGCCGACGAAGAGTCGCAAGCGGTAGCGCAGGTTCGGCGTCACGGGTGACAGTGGAACGATCGAATACGATTTCGTCATTCCGGCCAAAGCCGGGATCCAGGCTTTGTTCTCGACGGGTCAAAACTGGATCCCGGCTTCGCCGGGATGACGAGGATTCAAGCAAGCTTCCGCGTAAACAGGAACGACAGCGGCTCGCCCGACCTGATCGGCCTGCCCGGAGTTGATGACCATGAACACCCCCGCATTCACCGCCACCGACCACCTGATGATGGCTCGCGCCCTGCGCCTTGCCGAGCGCGGCGCGTACACGACGCGCCCCAATCCGATGGTCGGCTGCGTGATCGCGCAGGGCGACAACATCGTTAGCGAAGGCTTCCACGCAAAAGCGGGCGAGCCGCACGCCGAAGTCCTCGCCCTGCAGGCTGCCGGCGAGAGGGCCAAAGGCGCGACGGCCTACGTCACGCTGGAGCCCTGCGCCCACGTCGGCAAGACCGGCCCATGCGCCGATGCGCTGATTGCCGCTGGCGTGTCGCGTGTCGTCGCGGCGATGCGCGATCCATTCCCGCAGGTGGACGGCGCTGGGTTCGAGAAGCTATTGGCCGCCGGCATCACGGTCGACAGCGGCCTGATGGAAGCGCAGGCGCGCACGCTCAATCGCGGCTGGCTGTCGCGCATCGAGCGCGGGCGCCCGTGGCTGCGGGTGAAGCTCGCCACCAGCCTCGACGGACGGAGCGCACTGGCCAGCGGCGAGTCGAAGTGGATCAGCGGCGAGGCGTCGCGCCAGGACGTGCAGCGCTGGCGTGCACGCGCCGGCGCGATCCTGACCGGCGCGGGCACCGTGCTGATCGACGATCCGAGCCTTACGGTTCGCCTCGAAGATGACACGCCCTTCGTGCCGCCCATGCGCGTGGTGCTCGATCCGGGTCTGGCCACCGTCGCACGCGGCCGCGTGCGCGAGGGCGATGCGCCCACGCTCTACATCCACGCGCCAGATGCCAAGCCGCCGCGCGCAATCGATGCGCAGACCGCTTCCGCGCCCGTGCACGACGGACGCTTCGACCTCGCCGCCGTGCTGAAACTGCTGGCTGCACGCGAAATCAACGAAGTGCAGGTCGAGGCCGGCGCGACACTGGCTGGCGCCTTCCTGTCGGCAGGACTCGTCGACGAGATCCTGCTCTACGTCGCGCCCGTCCTGCTCGGTGATCGCGCGCGCCCGTTGTTCGACGGCCTGCATATCGACGAAATGACGCAGCGCCTGCATCTCGACATCGTCGAATCGCGACGCATCGGCAGCGACGTGCGCCTGCTGCTGCAGCCGCGCCGCGAGAACGTGGAGCCATGACGGGAATGAAGGCGGCGCAGTGCGTTGCAACGTCACCGGCGTCGCGCTCCCCCCACATCCGGATGATCGGCTGATGGCGTTCAAGGACCATTTCTCCGGCATCGCCGATGCCTACGCCGCGGCCCGCCCCGAGTACCCCGACGAACTCTTCGACCTGATCGCTGCATGCGTTCCGGCCAACGCCAGCGTGTGGGAGCCAGGTTGCGGCAGCGGCCAGGCCACGCGCGGTCTCGCCGCGCGCTTTGCGCATATCCATGCGACCGATCCGAGCGCACGGCAGATCGCCCAGCACTGGGCGCGGGCCGGCGGAGCCAACGTGACGCTTGCCGTCGAGCCCGGCGAACGCACGTCGTTGCCGGATGCCAGCGTGCAGCTCGTTGCCATCGCGCAGGCGTTGCACTGGTTCGATCGCGACGCGTTCTTCGCCGAATGCGGGCGCGTGCTCGCGCCAGGCGGCGTGCTGGCGGCCTGGGGCTATGGGGATTTCGTCGCTCCCGAAGGCATGGTCGAAGCAGTAGCGGATTTCCGCGCGCTGATCGATCCGTACTGGCCGCCCGAGCGTGCCCTGATCGACGCGGAATACGCCGGTTTCGACTGGCCGTTCCCGGCCTTGCCCACGCAATCGATGTGGCTCGAAGCCGAGTGGCCGCTGGCGCATTTCCTGCGCTATCTCTCGAGCATGTCGGCAACCGCGCGCTGCCGCGCCGATATCGGCGAGGACCCCGTGGCACGCCACGCGTCCGCGCTTTCGGCGTCCTGGGGCGACCCTGGCGAGGCGCGCACGATTCGCTGGCCGCTGTTCCTGCACCTGCGCCGCAAGCCCTAGCCGGCATTACTTGCAGAGCGGAGCGTGCTGCGCTGCTTCGCTTCGGTAGCGCCGCGCCTGCACGGTGCCGGGATCTGCGGCAACTCGCGCCGCGCAGGTCGATCGCGATTCTTATCCGGCCACGCGCTCCAAGCCGCCACCGGCCAGTGAAAAGCAGCGGAGCAAGGTACCGCTCTACAAGGCGCGAAGACACGGAGCATTTCGTGTCCGCAGGCAATTGACGCAAAACCCGGGTGTTAGAATGCCCCGCCGGTTCGCCGGCACCACAACTCGTAACGTCTTCAGGGCGGGGTGCAATTCCCCACCGGCGGTAGGCGAGGTCCTGTCCACGACAGACCACGCGAGCCCGCGAGCGCCTCCAGTGCAGCGGAGGGTCAGCAGATCCGGTCGAATGCCGGAGCCGACGGTTCAAGCGTTCCGCTTTCCGTGGAGCGCCCACAGTCCGGATGAAAGAAGACGGCTCCGCGCCCGGCCTCGTGCCGTGTGCCTGCCTCGTGCCTTGGGGCGTTTTTCGCCAGCTCTTTTGCGGGAAACGTTCACATGTCCAGCTTCCATCTCTCCCTCCATGCCATCTCCGCGAAGGAGGTGTGCTGATGTTCACCGGCATCATTGAGGGCCTTGGCCGCATCGCGGCGCTCGAAGAGCGTGGCGGCGATGTCCGCCTGCGCGTCGAAGCCGGCACGTTGCCGTTCGACAACGTGCAGCTCGGCGAGAGCGTCGCCGTGAACGGCGTGTGCCTCACCGTGATCGACTTCGATGCGACGTCGTTCGCCGCAGATGCGTCGAACGAAACCCTGTCGCTCACCACGCTGGGCCGCCTGCAAGCCGGCGCACCGGTCAACCTCGAACGCGCGATGCGTCCGACGGACCGGCTCGGCGGTCATCTCGTCAGCGGTCACGTCGATGGCGTTGGCCGGGTGCTTTCGATTGTCGAAGACGCGCGCGCGCAGCGTTGGCGATTCGCCGCGCCGGCCGCATTGCTGAAGTACATCGCGAAGAAGGGCTCGATCTGCGTCGACGGCGTCAGCCTCACCGTCAATGAAGTGGATGCGCAGGGCTTCGAAGTCGCGCTGATTCCGCACACCGTCACGCATACCGCCTTCGCGCTGACGAAAGTGGACGATGCCGTCAACCTCGAAATCGACCTGGTCGCGCGCTACGTCGAGCGCCTGCTGGGTGAACGCAGCCAGGAGCCGCAGGCATGAGCTTTTCTCCCATCCCCGAACTCCTCGAAGAACTCCGCAATGGCCGCATGGTCGTGATCGTCGACGACGAGGATCGCGAGAACGAAGGCGACCTGATCATGGCCGCCGAACTCGTGCGCCCGCAGGACATCAACTTCATGGTCACGCACGCGCGCGGCCTGGTGTGCCTCTCGCTCACGCGCGAGCGCTGCAGGCAGCTCGGGCTGCCGCCGATGGTGCGCGACAACACCTCGCCGCACCACACCAACTTCACCGTGTCGATCGAAGCGGCCGAAGGTGTCACCACCGGCATTTCCGCCTACGACCGCGCCCACACCGTGCGCACCGCGGTGCGTCCGGATGCGAGCGCGACCGACCTGAGCCAGCCCGGCCACATCTTCCCGTTGATGGCGCAGCCCGGCGGCGTGCTCAATCGCGCGGGACATACCGAAGCGGCGAGCGATCTCGCCCTGCTCGCCGGAATGGAGCCCGCCGGCGTGCTGGTTGAAATCCTCAACCCCGACGGCTCGATGGCGCGGCGTCCCGAACTGGAAGTCTTCGCGCGCGAGCACGGCCTGAAGATGGGTTCGATCGAGGATCTCATCCGTTATCGCCTCGAAACCGAGCACACCATCGAGCGCGTCGACGAACGCGAGATCGACACCGAGCACGGCGGCTTCCGCCTGCTGAGCTACCGCGATCGCCTGAGCCACGTCCTGCACTTCGCGCTCGTGCGTGGCGAAGTCGACGCGGATACGCCGGCCCTGGTGCGCGTACACGTCCAGAACCCGCTGGCCGATGCGTTGCACTGGCGCCGCGCCGATTTCGGCCCTGCGGTCGGCGACGTGCTCGCGGCAATCGCACGGGAAGGCTGCGGCGCACTCGTGCTCCTGGGAGATCACGCCGATGCCGACGGACTGCTCGCCCGCATACGCGCACGGCCCGAAAGCCACGAAGAACCGGCGCAGCGCCCCAGCCGCGGCCACGCGCTGGCGGAATGGCGCCGCAATGGCGCGGGCGCGCAGATCCTCGCCGACCTCGGGCTGGGCAAGCTGCGCGTGCTCGGCACGCCACGCCGGCAGGTGGGCCTCGCTGGCTTCGGCCTGGAAGTCGTCGAATACGTCGAACCGCCCGCCGCGACGGCCCCGGCCGCGGCGACGCGGTAAACTGCGCCCCCTTTCGAGATCCCGTCCATGCCCCACTACGAAGGCGACATGCGCGCCACCCCGGGCACCCGCTTCGCGATCATCGCCAGCCGCTGGAACCCGCGCATCACCGATACGCTGGTGGCTGGCGCGCGCCGCACCTTCGCCGAGCATGGCGTCGCCGAAGACGCGGTCGACGTGATCCGCGTGCCGGGTGCGTGGGAGTTGCCCCTCGCCGCCGCTGCCGTGGCGAAGAAGGGTTCCCACGCCGCCATCGTCGCGCTCGGTTGCGTGGTGCGCGGCGATACGCGTCACTACGAACACGTCGCCGATGGCTGTTCCGACGGCCTGATGCGCGTAGCCATCGAGCATGGCGTGCCGGTGGCCAACGGCGTGCTCGCCGTCGACCGCTTCGAGGACGCCGAAGCGCGTGCCGGCGGCAGCCACGGGAACAAGGGCGAAGAATGCGCGCTGGTCGTCCTGGAAATGGCGCAACTGCTGGAGCAACTCGCATGAACCGTCGCCGTTCCGATGGCATAGATCCCGTCGCGCGTTCGCGCGCCCGCCGCCGCGCCTTGCAGGCCGTGTACGCCTGGCAGATGTCGGGTTCGAACGTGCGCGACGTGATCGCGCAGTTCGCGCACGAGCAGGCGCATGAAGTCGCCGACCTCGAATACTTCGAGGACCTGGTGCGCGGCGTCGACAAGCACTGCGAGGAACTCGACACGGCGCTCGCACCGTTCCTCGATCGTGACGTCGAGCAGGTCGACCCGATCGAACGCGCGGTGCTGCGCATCGCCGCGTATGAACTTCGCGAGCGCCGCGACGTGCCGTATCGCGTGGTGATCAACGAGGCGATCGAAACCGTGAAGCGCTTCGGCGCCGAGCACGGCCATACCTACGTCAACGGCGTCCTCGACCATGCCGCGGCGGCATGGCGCGCGACGGAAGTGCAAGCCCCGCGCCAGCGCTGAGCCGCGCGACGTCCAGACCGCATGTCGTCGACTTCCACATTCACCCTGCGCTTCGGCTCGCCGGCTTACAACGTCGGCGAAAACCCGGCTACGCCGGAGTTCGACCTGATCGAGCGCATCCGTCGCCGCGCGTCCTTGCGCGAGGACGTGATCCTGGGCATCGGCGACGACGCCGCGATCGTGCAGGTACCCGCCGGCAAGCAGCTGGTGATCGCCGCCGACACCATCAATCGCGGGATCCATTTCCCCGATAACACCGCACCCGGCGACATCGGCTGGAAGTCGCTCGCGGTCAATCTTTCCGATATTGCGTCGATGGGCGCGGAACCGGCGTGGTGCACGCTGTCGCTGTCGCTGCCGACCGGCGATGCAGGGTGGGTCGATGCGTTCCTCGACGGCTTCCTCGAACTCGCCGCGCTGCACCGCGTTGCGTTGATTGGCGGCGACACCACGCGTGGACCGTTGTCGATCAGCGTTACCGTTCACGGCTTCGTCGAACCAGGGCGGGCGCTGCTTCGCAGCAGCGCGTTCGAAGGCGACGACGTATGGGTGACCGGCACGCTCGGCGAAGCGACGGCTGCACTCACGCAGTGGCAGGCAGGTGCAAGCGTTGATCCCGTGCTGCGCATGCGCCTGGATCGCCCGACGCCGCGCCTTGCAGTCGCCGCGCGGATCGCAGGCATCGCGCACGCCTGCATCGATGTGTCCGATGGACTACTCGCCGACCTGCAGCACATCTGCAGCGCCAGCCGGGTAGGCGCGGAAGTGGAACTCGAGATGCTGCCTGCGTTGCCCGAACTGGTTGCCGCCTTCGAACCGCAACGCCGCCAGGCGATCCAGGCGACGGGAGGCGACGACTACGAGTTGTGCTTCACCGCCTCTTCGTCCGCGCGCGATGAAATCGCACGCATTGCGGCCGAAACGAATACGCCAATCACGTGTATCGGCCGCATCGTGGCTGGGCAGGGCACGCGCGCGCTGCGTAGTGATGGCAGCGAGTGGATTGCACCGAGCCAAGGCTTCGTGCACTTCGCCTGATCGCCTTTCGCTTCGGCGGTGCGCTACTGCCTCCCGCCTTCCTCGCACTTGTTGCCGAACAATCCACCCAGGCGACGTGGCTTGCAGGGCTCCGCAGTTTTCACGGGTACACGCGGCATCGCTGCGGCTTCGCGTTCGGCGCGCAGCTTCGCCAGCTGCGCGCGGATCTGCGGCAATGCCACCAGCGCGGCACGTTCGCCTTCGAGGATCGCATTGTTGCGCTGCTCGAAATCCGCGGGACCGATGTCGTTCACCAGCGGTCGGATCACCACGTTGGCGCGCGCGAGCTCCTGCTGGCCGAGCTTCTGGCCCATGATCGTGATCGACTGGTTCACCGTCCCCAGCAGGCTGCCCGGATTCTTGCCGCTGGCCTTGGTCGAGATGTCGACGGCGATGACGTAGTCGGCGCCAAGCTGTCGCGCGGCATCGACCGGCACGGGGCTGACGACTCCGCCATCGACGTAGTGCTTCGGCCCGATCACCACCGGCTCGAACACTCCGGGAATACTGCTGGATGCGCGCACCGCCTGTCCGGTGTTGCCGCGCACGAACACGGTGCGATCGCCGGTTTCCAGTTCCGTCGAGACGACGGCGAAGGGCTTGTTCATGCGTTCGAGCGGTCGGTTGCCGACGAGCTGGTTGACGTAGTCCTGCAGCTTCTGGCCCTTCACCACGCCACCCGAGAACAGGCTGACATCGCGGATCTCCGCTTCATCCAGGCCGAACGCCGTCTTCTGCATCTGGAATGCATCCATGCCGCTCGCATACAGCGCACCGACCACGCTGCCCGCGCTGGTGCCCGAAACGACTTCGATGCGCAGGCCGTTGGCTTCTAACATCTTGATCACGCCGATGTGGGCAAAGCCTTTCGCCGCGCCGCCGCCGAGGGCGATGCCGATGCGGACTGGCTTGACAGGTAGCGGCTTCGGCGCGGGCGCAACGGCATCGGGCGCGGGGCCGCCGCTTGCACACGCGGCGAGCAGGAAAGTCAGCGTGAACGCGGCAAGCCAGGCAAAGGGACGGAGGGACATCGGAAGCGCACTGGGGAATGAGGCGCGCAGGATACCGTCGACGCGGCACCGTTTTCCGACGGATGCCGTATTGCGGTCGATCAGTTCAGGGTTGCGCGACGCGATAGCGGTGATCGCGAGCCAAGGGCGATGGTTTGCCAGTACCCGCCGCGGCGGTGGCCTCGACCATGCAGCAGCTCATGGGTCATCGCGCGGCAATAGTTTGCCTGGATTGAGGATTCCGGCGGGATCGAACACCGCCTTGACCTGCCGCATCAGCGACAGCGTGGCCGGCCCGATCGCCTGCGGCATGAAGTCGCGCTTGGCTAGCCCGATGCCGTGTTCGCCGGACAGCGTGCCGCCCAGCGCAAGCGTCAGCGCGAAGACGCGGGCGAGCGCGGCCTGTGCGCGTTCGCCCTGCGCGGGATCGGCGGGGTCGTAAAGAATGTTCACGTGCAGGTTGCCGTTGCCCGCGTGGCCGAAGCTCACGATCGCCAGCGCAAATTCGTCGGCGAGAGAACGCACGCCATCCACGAGTTGCGGAATGCGCGACACGGGCACGACGACGTCTTCGTTGATTTTCCCCGGTGCCAGCGTGCGCAGCGCGGGTGAAAGCGCCTTGCGTGCACTCCACAGCCGCTCTCGCGAGACATCATCGGCGGCGTCATCGAGCGACACCAGGCCGTCGCCTCCGGCGGCGCGCATCAATGCCTCGACCGCGTGCGGCAGTGTTTCCTCATCGCCGTCGGCTTCGATCATCAGCAGGGCGCCAGCGTCCGGTGGCAGGTCGGCGCCGCCCACGTCACGCGCGAGCCGCACGCAATCGCCATCCATGAATTCCAGCATCGAAGGCGTCACCGGTTGCGCCATGAGGCGCGCCACGGCTTGTGCGGCCGAAGCGACATCACGATACAGCGCACGCACGGCGCGGCGCCGCGACGGCAGCGGCGTGAGCTTCAGCGTCGCTTCGACGATCAATGCGAGCGTGCCTTCGCTGCCGACCAGCAGGCGCTGCAGGTCGTAGCCGGTCGAGCCTTTCGTCGTCGCCGTGCCGCAGTGGATGAGTTCGCCAGCCCCGGTGATGGCGGTGAGCGCGAGCACGTTGTCGCGGCTCGCCCCGTACTTCACCGCGCGAGGCCCACCGGCATTGCAGGCGAGGTTGCCGCCGACGGTGCTGAACGCGGCGCTGGTGGGATCCGGCGGCCAGAACAGTCCGTGGGCTTGCAGTGCCGACTGGAGTTCGCCATTGAGCACGCCGGGCTCGACCACCGCGCAACGGTCGCCAGGCCGGATGTCGAGGATGCGGTTCATGCGTTCGAACGACACCACCACGCCGCCGTGCACCGGTACCGACGCGCCGGTCGTGTTGGTGCCGCGTCCGCGCCCGGTCACCGGGATGCGGTGCGCGAAGCAGGCGCGCACCAGCGCCTGCACCTGCTCGCGGGTGACCGGCAGCGCAACGGCATCGGGCAGCGATTCGCGACGGGAGTTGTCGTAGGCATAGGCGAGCCGCTCGCCGGGATCGGTCAGCCAGCCATTGCCGTCGCCCAGCAGGTGGGCGAGTTCGCGATGCAGGTCGGCGGGCAGGGACATGGGCCCATTATGCGCGGGCGATCGCAGGGCCTTGTAGCGCGGGGAAGTTCTCGTTGGGCGCGCGGATCAACAATCGTCGGCGCGAAACGCATCGCGCAGCCAGCGCATGCGCGGTGCTCCCGGGTCACCTTCGGCTTCAACCACGTCGAAGCGACAGGCCATCTGCCCGTAACGCGGGTGAGTGGCGAGAAACGCCTGCGCCGCATGTACGATCTTGCGGCGCTTGCTGGCATCCACCGAAGCGGCGCCACCGCCGAAACGGATGTTGCGGCGATAGCGCACTTCGATGAACACCAGGGTGGCCGTCGCCCCGTCACCTTCGAGCATGACGAGGTCGAGTTCGCCGAAGCGGTAGTTCGCATTCGCTGAGACTTCGCGCAACCCCTCGCTCGCGAGGTGCATGCGGGCCGCGGCTTCGATCGCCGCGCCCTGCGCGCGGCGATGCAGGAAAGGCTTGTCCATAAGCCGGGTTTTGGTGCTTCAGCGCCGCGCGGCGTCCGCCAGCGGTACCGCGATCCCGTTGCTGAAGGTCGACCATCCCGGCGTGCGCTGCACATTGCCGAAACCATCGATACGCAGCACTCCGGTGGCACCGCTGATGCCATCGGCCGAAGTCGCCAGACGTTCGAGGTAAGCGGTGATAAGCCAGGCGTCGAAGCCGAACGCGAACAGGCGCGCAGCGGGTCCCTTCGCATTCGGCAGCATGGCGGCCGCGCTCGAGGGCGAGGGCAGGCCACGCACGCCGCGCGTGTTCCAGCTTTCGCTCGGGAAGGCGATGCCGTCGAGCACGCGATCGTCCTCGGCCTTGCCGGTGCCCGAGAGCAGTTGCGAAGTCGCCACGCGCGGCTTGCCCGCAAGGCCGGCGAGCGCGAGGCGCGGCATCAGCTGGCGCGCAACGCTGCCGCGCGTCGCGAGGAAGATCGCATCGATGCCGCCTTCCTTCGCCGCGAACGGCGCGAAGTCGGCGACGCCTTCGCTGACCACATCGGTCACCGAGCCACCGCGTTCGGCGAGGCGCTCGCGCAGCGCATTCACCGCACGGCGCTGCGTTTCGTCTTCGGAACTCACCACGAACACGCGGCGCGCACCGCGATCGAGCAGGAACTCGGCCGCACCAATGCCCTCGTCCTCGGGTGACAACGAAAAGCTTGCGTTGCCCGCAGGGGGCTGGACCTGCGCGCGATTGAGCGCGAGTACCGGCACCGGCAACGTGCCACGGTTGAACAGCGCACCGACTTCATCGCGCCCGAGCGGGCCGACCAGGAAGTCGTTGCCTTCGGCGACCGCGCGATCGTAGGCCGCGATCGCGCCGGTCGAGGTGTCGTAGAAATTCACTTCCGGGCGGCGGCGTGTTTCACCGTAGTAGCCGGTGAGGAAGCCGTCGCGCACGGGCGCCGCAGCCGTTGCGAGGCTGCCGGACAACGGCAGCAGCACGGCGAGTTTCATCGGCGGGCGATAGCCATCGCTCTCGGCAGGCGGACGATTGCCGGCATCGAACTTCCACGCCGTGCGTTCGAACGGACGCGGCAACGGCAGGCCACGGCGCAAGAGTGCGCGGCCGGCATAGTTGTAGAGCGGATTGCCGGCGGGCAGGGCAGCGGCTTCGCGCTGCAGCGTGGCGTCGTCCAGCGCGGCGAGCAGGGACTCGATCTGCTTTTCGGTCTGCGCGCGTTCGGCGCCGCCCTGGGTCGCCGCCTGGTGCGCCAGCACATCGGCCTGGACGATTGCCTCGTTGCGGCTACGCGCCGCTGGCGTTCCGCTGGTCTGCACCGTGGCACAACCGGCGAGCAGCGCCAGTATCAGCGACGCGGCGAGCATCCAGATCGGGGCGGGCGAGGGCTTGGACAGGCTCATCGGCACGGTATTCCTGGGGGACCGGTTAGGATTCTAACCGCCCCTTCGATTTACCCACGATGCTCACTCCCGGCACCCTTCACGTCGTCGCCACCCCGATCGGCAATCTTGGCGACCTGTCGCCACGCGCGCTCGACACCCTGCGTAACGTCGCGGCGATCTGCGCCGAGGACACGCGGCATACACGGCAGTTGCTGTCCCACTTCGGCCTGGAACGTCCGCTGCTTGCGCTGCACCAGCACAACGAGGACGCGCAGGCTGCGCAACTCGTGGCGCGCCTGGCCGCGGGCGAATCGCTGGCGCTGGTGTCCGATGCGGGCACGCCGCTGGTGAGCGACCCCGGTTACCGGCTCGTGAGTGCCGCGCGCGCTGCAGGCATTCGCGTATCGCCGGTGCCTGGTGCCTGCGCCGCGATCGCGGCGTTGAGCGTGGCGGGACTGCCGAGCGATCGTTTCGTATTCGAAGGATTCCTGCCGGCGAAGTCATCCGCGCGGCGCGAACGCCTGTCGCGACTGGCGAGCGAGACACGCACGCTGATGTTCTACGAGTCCGCGCATCGCATCGAGGAGACACTTGAAGACATGGCGTCGGTGTTCGGTCCTGCGCGGCGCGCGGTGATCGCGCGCGAACTGACCAAGCTGTTCGAAACCGTGCTCGACGGTTCCCTGGCGGAGCTGAAAGCGCGTGTTACCGCTGATGCGGACCAGCGCAGGGGCGAATTTGTGGTGATCGTCGAAGGCGTGGGCGAAGACGCAGACGCCAGGATTGCGGAAGGCCAGCGGCTCTACGCGAAGCTCAGCGAACACCTGAAACCTTCGCAGGCCGCGAAACTGGCGGCTGAACTCAGTGGCGCGCCCCGCAAGGCCCTCTACGGCGGCGAATAACCGTATTGCTTTGTAGAGATTGCTTTGTAGAGCGGAGCTTGCTCCGCTGCCCTCAAATGCAGATTCGGGCCAGTGCGCTCCGTTGCCACGGAAAGCCGCGCACCGCGCAGGCGCGGCGCTACGTATCGATGGTCCTCAACGAAGTCATAGTCCCCTTGGTAAGGGACGCCGCGACAGCGGCGGGGATTGGAGATGCGAAGCGGGGCCCGAAGTTTGCGTAGAAAACTTTGGGGGGCATTCACTGCGAAGCAGTAGAATGCTCGCGGCGGAGTCGGCCGGACAGTCGCGTCATTCATTTGAATGCCGAGGAAAGTCCGGGCTCCACAGGGCACGGTGCCAGGTAACGCCTGGGCGGCGCGAGTCGACGGAAAGTGCAACAGAAAGATACCGCCTATGTCCGGGCAACCGGGCAGGCAAGGGTGAAATGGTGCGGTAAGAGCGCACCGCGAGCCTGGTAACAGGCCGGCACGGCAAACCCCACCGGGAGCAAGACCAAATAGGGAGGCAATGCCGCGGCCCGCGGTGTCTCCGGGTAGGTTGCTTGAGCGTATCGGCGACGATGCGCCTAGAGGAATGACTGTCCACGACAGAACCCGGCTTACAGGCCGGCTCCGCCACCTTTCGTGCTGCGCACGAAGGTGCCCACGATTTTTCTGTTTGCTGCGCAAACAAAAATCGTGGGTCCCGCCATGTGCTTCCAATCCCCGCGGCTTCGCCGCGCCCCCTTACTAAGGGGGCTTTGCACCAGAGGGGGCAGGGTGATGCTTCTGATTCCAAAACGGGATGGCGTTTGCTGTTCCGTTTTCGCTTCCGCATCCCTGTTGGATTCGTGCGAGCTACCTATTCGCGCTAACACTTGCTGCGGCTGCACTCGCAAGCGGCGGCAGGAACGTGTTGCAGATGTGTTGGCCTATCTTCTTTCCCTGCTCGAGGCCGCGCGTGTTTGCTAGGCGGAAATGCGCGCCGGCGTACAAGCGCGACAGCGCCACTTCATTGGCCGCCTGCGAGAAGCGTTCGAAGTGGCGGGTGCGGCCGAAGAACACCTTGTCGCTCGCTATCGCGAACGGCACCGCGTCACTGCCAAGTGCGCACTGCAATACGTTTGCCGAAGCGGACGCGAGAATGCTGTGCGTGGACGGATATTCCGGATGCGCTGGTGTTACCAGCAGCGGAGACCAGTCGGGATCGGGTGAAGTCGCCGCATTTCCATCCGTGTCGCCACGCCGGATCGCGGTGACCGGGCGCCAGTTGAGATAGTGGAATTTGGCTTCCCAGCCGGAAATGAAACTGTCGGCCGCCGCTGCATCGAGCAGCGCGAACAGGCGCGCCGACTGCCACAGATCAAGGTCATTGCCGCGATCTCGATCGCCGGCACGGCCATTGACCACGTTGCGTGCGATCTCGTTCCAGGTCGCGAGCGCATCGCCCGACCAGAACTTCGCCGTGGCGGTCTGCTGGCGCGTGCGCTGCGTGCTGTGCAGCCCGCCGATGCGTTTCACTTCGTTGTACAACTGTGCGTATTGTTCGCTGTCCAGCGCGGGCGGCGGTAGCGGGCGGAACTGGGCTGCCGTGCGCATCGCAAACGGCGTGACGTTGCGCCAACCCGGAACGATCGGCGGATCGAAGCGGGATGGCGTCGGCTGGTATCGCCCGGGCGCGAATGGCTGCGGCGCGAGATGCAGTTCGGCCCGGTCGGCGCCATCCCGGCTGCGCATAGCCAGGATCGCGCGTGCCGCAGCCTTGCCAAGCGAAATGCCTTCACCACGTGCGGCGTTGTCCGGCAGGCGATCGATCGCGTCCTCATAAGCCTTGTCGAGTTGCATTTGATGGTCGCCGGCCATTACCGCCAGGGTGTCGTGCGCGGCAGCGGCAACTGCGGCTTGCGGAGAAGCCTTCGGACCGCGGGGCAGGCCGCGCGCATAAGTGGCGTAAACCGGACGGATCGAATTGAGGGCGTCATGAATCGCCAGGTGCGTCACCGCGAGAGCCCGCGATTGCCGGGTGCCGCCGCCCAGTCCCGAGCAGACGTCGAAGGCGATGGCATTCCATTCAGCAACGGTGTCCACATGTCGCGGGTAGGGACGGGGCAAGACATACAGCCCCAAGGCTGCGAGCGCAGCGACCGTGGCAAGCAGGAGCGCCCGCCGGTGGCGTGGCTGCTGGACAGCGCCGGAAACCGGCGGATTCGCAGTATTCACGGAGTTCGAGCGTAGGGGGACGCCGCGATGTAGCACTCGCGGCGGCCACATTGCGTGATCGCCCGCTTCAGGCGGGTTGTGCACCGCACAATGACGGGAAGCCGGCCGTGCAGACGGAATCCGGCGATGACAGGGCGCCCACCAATCTCAAATCCTGAGACGAAACAAAGCTTAGGAGCAAACTGTTGATAAAGACTCTGAAGTACGCTGCAAGCCCTTGATACACAAAGTGAATTTGGGTCCAAAAAAGCGTTGACAAGCCATAAGCCGGTGCTAAGGTGGTCATTGGAGGGAAAACCGGGTTTTTTGTGGTTTTCTTCGACAAAGGTGATCCAAAAACCGCCCGAAGAGGCGGAAAACCGGCAGGCAGGCGAATGTTCCAGGGCGAGACCGCCATCACGATCGACGACAAGGGCCGGCTGGCGGTGCCCACCGCCTACCGTGACCTCGTCGCGCGCGAGTGCGGGAACCAGCTGGTCATCACCTACAACCCCTTCGAATCCGGTTCCCTCTGGTTGTATCCGCGGGCGGTCTGGGAGCGCGTGCGCGAACAGGTCAACGCCCTGCCCAAGGCCAAGAAGGTCAATCGCTCGATGCAGCTGAAGCTGGTCGGTGCCGCCGAGTTCGTCGAACTCGACGGCAATGCCCGCATCAGCATTCCGGCCAGCCATCGCTCGGCCGTGGGTATCGAGAAGAAAGCCGTGCTGCTCGGCATGGGCGACAAATTCGAGTTGTGGAGCGAGCAGGCGCACCACGCGCAGATCCGTCAGACGGTGACCGACGACGATCTGAGCGAGGAACTGCTCGAGCTGCAGCTGTGACGGCGGGTGGCAGCGGACGCGACACGGCGTCCGGCCACCTTCCCGTGATGTATCGACAGTGCCTGGAGGCACTGCAGGTCAAACCGGAAGGAACGTATCTGGACGGCACGTTCGGGCGCGGCGGGCATGCGCGTGGCGTGCTGGAACTACTGGGCCCCGGAGGCCGGCTGCTGGTCATGGACAAGGATCCCGAAGCGATCGCCGTTGCCGGACGCGAGTTCGGCGCCGATCCGCGCGTCGTGATCTTCCGTGGCAGTTTCGCCCAGCTCGCGCAGTGGGAAGCGACGGCCGGAGGCTTGGACGGTGTGCTGTTCGACCTTGGCGTTTCCTCGCCGCAGCTGGATGTTGCCGAACGCGGTTTTAGTTTCGGCAAGGACGGTCCGCTCGACATGCGCATGGATCCCGAATCCGGCGAAAGCGCGGCGCAGTGGCTGTCACACGCGAGCGACAAGGAAATTGCCGACGTGCTGTGGACCTACGGCGAGGAGCGCATGAGCCGGCGCATCGCGCGTGCCATCGTTTCGCGTCGCGTCGAACAGCCGATCACCCGTACCGCGCAGCTGGCCGATCTCATTGCGTCGGTCGTGCCGCGTGGCGAGCAGAAGATCCATCCCGCGACCCGCAGCTTCCAGGCGATCCGCATCTTCATCAACCGTGAGTTGGCTGATCTCGAAGACGGGCTCGTTGCGGCGCACGCGCGATTGAAGGCCGGCGGCCGGCTCGCCGTGATCAGCTTCCACTCGCTGGAAGACCGCATCGTCAAGCAGTTCATCGCGCGTCACGCCAAGGCACCGCCGGCGAATCGCCGCATGCCGGTCGAAATCCCATTCACGCCAACGCTGAAAGCCATCGGCGACGCGCGCAAGGCCGACGAAGCCGAGACCGCCTCGAATCCGCGCGCCCGCAGCGCCGTGCTGCGCGTGGCGGAAAAGCTTCCGGAGGCCGCATGACCTGGCGCCTCCTGCTCACCGTGCTTGTGGTGGCGAACGTCGCCAGCGCGCTCGCCGTCGTCCATGCGCGCCACCAGCACCGCCAGCTGTTCGTGCAGGCCACGCGGCTGGAAAAGGCACGCGACGAACTCAACATCGAATTCGGACGCCTGCAGCTGGAGCAGGCGACCTGGGCCGAAAGCAACCGCATCGACCAGGTCGCGCGCGACCGGCTGGGCATGAAGTTCCCGGAAGGCGCTGAAATCGTGGTGATTCGCCCATGAGAGCCCGTCCATGAGCGCCCGCAACAACCGCCAGCACCTGGTGAGCCGCGTCGCCGATGCACTGCGCGCGCGCATCGACGCGAAGCCGGCCGCCGGTAGCGCGCGCATGCGCAACCAGCAGCGCGTGGGCCTTGATCTTCGCAAGCGGCTGATCATCGTCGCCAGTGTGCTCGGCCTGGGTTCGATCGCGCTGGTCGTGCGCGCGTTCGACGTGCAGGTGGTCAACAACGACTTCTATCTGCAGCAGGGGCAGGCACGTTCGCTGCGCGAGATTCCGATTCCGACTTCGCGCGGCATGATCACCGACCGCAACGGCGAGCCGCTCGCGGTGTCGACGCCGGTTGAATCGGTGTGGGCCAATCCGAAGGAACTCCTGGAAAGCCCCGGACGCATTCCGGAGCTGGCGAGGGCGCTCGAGGTGCCCGCCGACGTGCTGACGCGCAAGCTCAGCCAGCGCTCGAACAAGGAATTCCTTTACCTCAAGCGCCGCATTAGTCCCGAGCAGGCGCGCCGCATCCTGGCGCACAACATTCCGGGCGTCTTCTCGCAGCGCGAATTCCGCCGCTTCTACCCACAGGGTGAAGCGATGGCGCATGTGCTCGGCTTCACCAACGTCGACGATCGCGGGCAGGAGGGTCTGGAGCTTTCCTTCGACCACATCCTCAGCGGCAAGGCGGGCTCCAAGCGCGTGATCCGCGACGGGCAGGGGCGCATCGTCGAGAGCGTCGACCTGATCGAACCGGCGGTGCCCGGCCATGACCTCACGCTCACCATCGATCGCCGCATCCAGTTCCTTGCCTATCGCGAACTGCGCAACCAGTTGACGAAAACGGGCGCAAGCAGCGGATCGGCCGTAATCATGGACATCACGTCGGGCGAAGTGCTCGCGATGGTCAACCTGCCCAGCTACAACCCGAATGCGGTGGGCATGGGCAATCCGGACACGCACCGCAATCGCGCGGTGACCGACGTGTTCGAACCCGGTTCGACGATGAAGCCGATCACCGTCGCCGCCGCGCTCAACAAGGGCATCGTCACGCCCAACACGCGCATCGATCTCAATCCGGGCTACATGGCGCTGGATCGTCGTTACACCGTGAGTGACCACAACAACTACGGCGTGCAGACGATCACCGGGATCATCACCAAAAGTTCGAATGTCGGCGCGGCGAAGCTTGCTGCGCGCCTGGACGACACGTACTTCTACGAATTCGTGCGCCAGTTCGGCTATGGACAGAAGCCGGGTAGCGGCTTTCCGGGCGAATCCGCTGGCGTCCTTGCCGCGCCTTCGCGCTGGAGCGGCACCACGAAAGCCACGATGTCGTACGGCTACGGACTGTCCGCGACGCCGTTGCAGATCGCCATGGTCTACGCCGCGCTCGGCAACGGCGGCAAGCTGATCACGCCGACTTTCGTGAAAGGCGAACGCCACGAGCCCAAGCAGGTGCTCGATCCGCAGATCGCGCGCGAAGTCATGCGCATGATGCAGACCGTGACCGAAACCGGCGGAACCGCGACACAGGCCGCGATCCTCGGATATCACGTCGCCGGCAAAACGGGTACCGCGCGCAAGTTCAGCGAGAGTGGCGGCTACACGCGCCGTTACCTGGCGTACTTCGCCGGCGTAGTCCCCGTGCAGAACCCGCGTTTCTCGATGGTCGTGGTGATCAACGATCCGGATCCGGAGCGCGGCTATTTCGGTGGCTACGTTTCGGCGCCGGTATTCCGCAACGTCATGGACGGCGCGCTGCGCCTGATGGACGTGCCGCCGGACGACATCGACACCTGGATGGCCGCGCAGTCGAAGGCGCAGCACGCCAGCGAGCTGCGCGGCGAGGAAGGCCCGGTACTTCCCGACGCATCCGCGGCACCGCTCGCTGATGCGACGCTGCCCACGCCCGTGGATGCACCTCTCACGGGAGGCGCGCGATGAGCGGCAACATGCTTCTGCATGAATTGCTTCCCGATGTCGCCGGTATCCCCGGCGATCTGCGCATCACCGGCCTGGTGATGGACAGCCGCGAAGTGAAGCCGGGCGATGCCTTCGTCGCCATCGCCGGTTTCGGTGCGCATGGGTTGAAGTTCGTCGACCAGGCGCGCGCGCAGGGCGCGGTCGCGATCCTGTTCGAGCCGCCGGCACCGGTGGACCTGCCCGCACCGTCCGATGCGATCGCAGTGCCGAACCTGCGAGCACGATTGGGCGAGCTCGCCGATCGTTTCCATGGCCGGGTCACCGAAGCGATGACCGTCGTCGGCGTCACCGGCACCAACGGCAAGACCTCGACCGTGCAACTGCTTGCGCAAGCATGGACGCTGCGCGGCATCCGCTGCGGCACGATCGGCACGCTCGGCATGGGCCTGTACGGTCAGGTGCAGCCGACCGGCTTCACCACGCCGTTGGTGCTCAAGCTGCATGATCTGCTCGCGCAGCTGCACGAGCAGGGCGCGCAGGCGGTGGCGATGGAAGTGAGTTCGCATGCACTCGACCAGGGGCGCGCAGACGGCGTGCATTTCGACGTCGCGGTATTCACCAACCTCACCCGCGATCACCTCGATTACCACGGCGACATGGAAACCTACGGCGCGGCGAAGGCGCGCCTGTTCGCATGGCCGGGACTCAAGGCCGCGGCGATCAATCTTGACGACGACTACGGCCGCCGCCTGCAGGCGCAGCTGCCGGCGGGCGTGAACCCGGTCGGCCTCAGTTCGCGCGGCGCGGCAGGCGCGATGTTGCGTGCGGGCGCATTGCGCCTCGACAGCGCGGGGATCACGTTCGACCTCGTCACCGGCAGTGAAGCGCACGCAGTGCGTTCACCGCTGCTGGGCCGCTTCAATGTCGACAATCTGCTGGCCGTCGCCGGAGCGTTGTACGCGCTCGGCGATTCCCTTGCGCAGATCGCCTCGACCCTCTCGCAGCTGCAGCCGATTCATGGCCGGATGAACCGTCTCGGTGGCGACGGCATCAAGCCGCTCGTCGTTATCGACTACGCGCATACACCCGACGCCCTGGAGCAGGCGCTGAAGTCGCTCCGCGCCCACGCGCAGGCGCGCCTGATCTGCGTCTTCGGCTGCGGTGGCGAACGCGACCGCGGCAAGCGCCCACAGATGGCTGCGATCGCCGAAGCCAACGCCGACGTCGTGATCGTCACCGACGACAACCCGCGCGCCGAAAACGGCGACCAGATCGTGGCCGACATCCTCGCCGGCTTCGTCCATGCGAACGACATCGTCGTGCAACGCGATCGCGCCTCGGCCATCGCACGCGCGATCGGCGACGCGAGGCCAGACGACATCGTGCTCATCGCCGGGAAAGGCCATGAGCCTTACCAGGAAATCGACGGCGTGAAGCATCCCTTCGACGACACGGAAGTCGCGCGGAACCGGCTGGAGGTGTACGCGTGAAGCCGCTGCATCTCTCCGATATCGCGCGCATGACCCACGGCCGCCTGCATGGCGAAGACGTGGTCGTCGATGCCATCGCGACAGATACCCGGGCGCTTCTGGTCGGCGGCCGCACGTTGTTCGTCGCGCTCAAGGGTGAACGCTTCGACGGGCATGATCATGTGCCCGCCGCCGCACAGGGAGGCGTCGCGGCGGCGCTGGTGTCGCGCGTGGTCGATGCATCAATCAGCACCGGCACGCTGCCGCAGGTCGTCGTCACCGACACCCAGCGTGCACTCGCCGACTTCGCCGCCGCTGTGCAGCGCGAACGCAGCGGCGTGAAGGTCGTCGGCATCACCGGCAGCAACGGCAAGACCAGCGTGAAAACACTGGTGATGGCGATCCTGTCGCGCGCCGGCCGCGCCTACGCCAATCCGGGCAATCGCAACAATGAGATCGGATTGCCGCTTTCGGTGCTTGAGGCGCCCGAAGACGCGCAGTTCGCCGTATACGAAATGGGTGCCGGCCAGCCGGGCGACATCGCCTACCTGACCGCCGTCGCGCGTCCCGACGTAGCCATCGTCAACAACATCGCGCCGGCGCATCTCGAACGCATGGGCAGCCTGCTCGGCGTTGCCGACACCAAGGGCGCTATCTACGATGCGCTGCCGGATGACGGCGTCGCGGTGATCAATGCCGACGATGCGTTCGCGCCATTCTTCGCTGAGCGTTCGCATGGCCATCGGCTGATCCGGTTCGGTCTCGAAGCCAGCGCAGATGTCACCGCACGCGATATCACGCCGACCGACGGCGGCTCGATGTTCGTCATGATGACGCCTCAGGGCGAAGCCGCAATCGACCTGGCCATGCCCGGCCGCCACAACGTGCGCAACGCGCTCGCGGCAGCTTCCATCGCGCTCGGCCTCGGCGTCTCGCTCGACACCATCGCCGCCGGCCTCAACGCCGCCGAGCCCGTTGCCGGCCGCCTTATCGCGCATCGCCTGCGCAACGGTGCGGTGCTGATCGACGACAGCTACAACGCCAATCCGGGATCGCTCGCCGCCGCCATCGACACGCTCGCCGAGTCCGCTCGCGGCGGCGAAGGCTGGCTGGTGCTCGGCGACATGCGCGAACTCGGCGCCGATGCCGCGTACATGCACGCCGAGATGGGGCGCCGCGCGAAAGCCGCCGGCATCCGGCGCCTGTATGCGTTGGGAACACTAAGCGCGGAAGCCGCCAACGCCTTTGGCGAAGGCGCCTCGCAATACGACAACCACGACGCACTCATCGCCGCGCTGAATAGCGAGTTGCGCGATGGCGTGCGCGTGCTGGTCAAGGGATCGCGCGGCAGCGCGATGGACAAGATCGTGAAGGCGGTGCTCGGCGCCGCGGGGGATTCCGATGCTGCTTGAACTCTTCCGCTGGCTCGAACAGCTGCAAAGCCTCTTCGGACTGTTCGGCTATCTCACCTTTCGCGGCATTCTCGCCGCGCTGACCGCACTGTTCCTGTCGTTGTGGTGGGGTCCCGCGGTGATCCGCCGTCTTGCGCAGCTGAAGGGCGGCCAGCCGATCCGCAAGGAAGGTCCGCAGTCGCACTTCTCCAAGGCGGGCACGCCGACGATGGGCGGCGCGCTGATCCTGCTGACGATTCTCGCATCCGTGCTGCTGTGGGGCGACCTGCGCAACCGTTACGTATGGCTGGTGCTGGCCGTGATGATGGCCTGCGGCGCGATCGGCTGGTGGGACGACTGGATCAAGATCGTCAAGCGCGACCCCAACGGCATGCGTTCGCGCACCAAGTATTTCCTGCAGTCGTTAATCGGGCTGGGAGCCGGCCTGTTCCTGTACTACACCGCCGACGTGCAATCGGCGACCACGCTTTATATCCCGTTCTTCAAGAACGTCGCGCTGCCGCTGGTGGGCATCGGCGGCACGGTCTTCTTCATCGCGATCGTCTACCTGTGGATTGTCGGCTTCTCCAACGCGGTGAACCTCACTGACGGCCTCGATGGCCTGGCGATCATGCCGACGGTGCTCGTCGCCTGCGCGCTCGGCGTGTTCGCGTATGCATCGGGCAACGCGGTGTTCTCCAACTATCTTCAGATTCCGCAGGTGCCCGGTGCGGGTGAGCTGGTGATCATCTGTGCGGCGATCGCCGGCGCCGGCCTCGGCTTCCTCTGGTTCAACACCTATCCGGCGATGGTGTTCATGGGCGACATCGGCGCGCTCGCACTCGGCGCCGTGCTGGGCTGCATCGCGGTGATCGTCCGCCAGGAACTGGTGCTGGTGATCATGGGCGGCATCTTCGTCATCGAAACCTTGTCGGTGATGATCCAGGTCGCGTCATTCAAGCTCACCGGCAAGCGCGTGTTCCGGATGGCGCCTATACATCACCACTTCGAGCTGAAGGGCTGGCCGGAGCCGCGCGTGATCGTGCGCTTCTGGATCATCTCGGTGATCCTCGTCCTCGTCGGCCTGGCCACGCTGAAGATCCGCTGATGAACGACCTCTCGCGCCAGGCAACACGACTCGACGAAATCGGCGGCCGCTACGATCCGTGGCTGCTCGGTATCGCGTGCGTGCTGGCGTGCCTGGGCGTGGTGATGGTCGGTTCGGCATCGATCGCGATCGCCGAAGGGCGCGACGCGGGTCCGTTCTATTACCTGATCCGCCACATGGTGTTCCTTGCGATCGGCGTCGGCCTCGCCATCGTCGCCATGCGCACGGAAATGAAGACCATCGAGCAGCACAGCCAATGGCTGCCACTGGCCGCGCTCGTGCTGCTGCTGCTGGTGCTCGTACCGGGCATCGGCTTCACCGCGAAAGGCGCGCGGCGCTGGTTGAACCTGGGCCTGCTGACGTTCCAGCCAGTCGAAGCGGTCAAGCTGATGCTGATCGTGTGGCTGTCGAGCTACCTCGCGCGCTTCCGCGATGAAGTGAGCGCGACATGGCGCGCGATGTTCAAGGTGCTCGCGGTCGCGCTGCTGCTGGTCGGCGTGTTGCTGGTGATCCACAAGGACTTCGGCTCGTCCGCGCTGATCCTCGCGATCACCGCGGGCATGCTGGTGCTCGGCGGCGCCAACCTTCCGCGCATGCTGCTCCCGGTGCTCGCGCTGCTCCCGGTGCTTGCGCTGATGATCCTGATGGAACCGTATCGCGTGCAGCGCCTGGTTTCCTACCGCGATCCCTGGGCCGATCCGTTCGGCAGCGGCTACCAGCTCACCAATGCATTGATGGCGGTCGGCCGCGGTGAATGGTTCGGTGTCGGCCTCGGCGCGTCGGTGCAGAAGCTCTCGTACTTGCCGGAAGCGCACACGGATTTCATCCTGGCCGTCATCGCCGAGGAACTCGGCTTCGTCGGCGTGTTCGCGATCATCGCGCTGTACGCTGGCCTTGCGGGGCGCGCATTCTGGATCGGACTGAAGTGCGTGGAGATGCGCCGCCACTTCGCCGGCTATGTCGCGTTCGGCATCGCGCTGTGGATGTCGCTGCAGAGCTTTGTATCGATCGGCGTGAATCTCGGCCTGCTGCCCACGAAGGGCCTGACGCTGCCGTTGATTTCTTCGGGTGGTTCCAGCGTGCTGCTGACCTGCGCGGCACTCGGCGTGCTGCTGCGCGTCTCGTTCGAGCTCGATCGCGCGCGGCGCCAGGTGGCGCGCCTGCGTGGCGAGGCACAGGCGCCGGCGGCGGCCATGCCGGTGACGTCGCAACCGCTGCCGGCGGTGAACACCGAAGTACGCGGCACCAGCCGCCTGCGCCAGCGCGTCGAGCCGGTGTTCGAAAAATCCTTTGGAAGGACGGCATGAGCATCGCGACTGCCGCCATTGATTCCGACCTGCATCCGGTGATGATCCTTGCCGGTGGCACGGGCGGTCACATCTTCCCGGGCCTCGCTGTGGCGAAGGCGCTGCGTGCGCGTGACGTGCCAGTGCTGTGGCTCGGCAGCGAAGGCGGCATGGAAACGCGCCTGGTGCCGCAGCATGGCCTCGCCATCGACACGATCGCGGTCGGTGGCGTGCGTGGAAAGGGCATCACGACCTTGCTGGCGGCGCCGTTCAAATTGTTCGCCGCAGTAAATGCCGCACGGCAGACCTTGCGCCAGCGCCAGCCGCGCGCCGTGGTGAGCTTTGGTGGTTTCGCGGCGGGGCCGGGTGGACTGGCGGCGAAACTAGCGGGCATTCCGCTGATCGTGCACGAGCAGAACCGCGCGCCGGGCATGACCAATCGCGTGCTCGCAAAATTCGCGCGACGCGTGCTCACCGGATTCCCGCAGACGTTCGCGAACGAAGAGGTCGTCGGTAATCCCGTGCGTAGCGAAATCGCGGCGATTGCGCCGCCGGAAGAACGCTTCGCCGGCCGCGAAGGCCCGCTGCGTCTGCTTGTGCTGGGCGGAAGCCAGGGTGCGCGCGCACTGAATGCGGCGATGCCGAAGGCGGCCGCCACACTGCCGCGCAACATTTCCGTCGAAATCCGCCACCAGTGCGGCGAGAAAATGCGCGATGAAGCGGTGCGTGCCTACGAACAGGCGGGCGTTCGCGCGTCGGTCGAGCCATTCATCGCCGACATGGCCGCCGCTTACGCATGGGCCGACGTCGTGATCTGCCGCGCGGGCGCGCTCACGCTCGCCGAACTCTGCGCGGCCGGTGTCGGCAGCCTGCTGGTGCCGTTCCCGCAAGCCGTCGACGACCACCAGACCAAGAACGCGCAGTACCTCGTCGATCGCGGTGCCGCGCATCTGTTGCCGCAGGGCAGCGACTACGACGAACTCGCCCAGCGCCTGTCCGCGACGCTGGAAATTCTCGGCGAACGCGACCTGCTGCTGCCGATGGCGATCGCCGCGCGCGCGCTGGCAAAACCAGATGCCGCCGAACGCGTCGCCTCCATCGTGATCGAACAATCGAACAAGGAACATTCATGAGTCCCGAAGCCCGCCATCGCATGCAGCACGCCGGCGATCTGATCGCCAGCGGCGGCGCGGGTGCGCGCGTGCACTTCGTCGGCGTCGGCGGCGTGGGCATGAGCGGCATTGCCGAGGTGCTGTGCACGCTCGGCTACCAGGTGTCGGGTTCGGACATGGCCGACAACGCGGTCACCCGTCGCCTGGCTTCGCTCGGTATCAACGTGATGCGCGGCCACAACGCCGCGAACGTGCTCGGCGCGGACTGCATCGTCGTGTCTTCGGCCATCAAGCGCGACAACCCGGAACTGATGGAAGCGCGTTCGCAGCGCATCCCGATCGTGCCGCGTGCGGAAATGCTTGCCGAACTGATGCGCTTCAAGCGTGGCATCGCCGTTGCCGGCACGCATGGCAAGACCACGACGACCTCGCTCATGGCGAGCGTGCTGGCCGAAGGCGGCAGCGATCCGACGTTCGTGATAGGTGGCCAGCTGCTTGCCGCGGGCGCGAACGCGCGCCTGGGCAAGGGCGACTGGCTGGTGGCCGAAGCCGACGAGAGCGACGGCAGTTTCCTGCGCCTGCATCCGCAGATCGCCGTCGTCACCAACATCGATGCCGATCATCTCGAGAACTACGGCGGCGACTTCGCGAAGGTAAAGGCCGCGTTCGACGAATTCCTGCACCACCTGCCGTTCTACGGCCTCGCCGTGCTGTGCATCGACGATCCCGAAGTCGCCGCGCTTGCGCGCAACACCACGCGCCACGTGATGAGCTACGGCTTCGCCGAAAACGCCGACGTGCGCGCCGACGACGTCCACCAGGACGGCGCCTGCATGCGCTTCACCCTATGCCTGCCTGATGGTTCGCGCACGCCGGTCGAACTCGCGCTGCCCGGCCGCCACAACGTACAGAACTCGCTCGCGGCTGCCGCGGTGGGTTGGCAGCTGGGCGTGAACAGCGACGCGATCGCGCGCGCATTGCAGAAGTTCGCCGGCATCGGCCGCCGCTTCAACCTGCTCGCGCAGCTCACCACCGCGAAGGGCGCGACGGTGCAGCTCGTCGATGACTACGGCCATCACCCGAAGGAACTCGAAGCGGTGTTCGCCGCCGCGCGTGGCGGCTGGCCGGACCGCCGCCTCGTCGTCGCGTTCCAGCCGCATCGCTACAGCCGTACGCGCGATCTCTTCGATGAATTCGCCGCGGTGCTGTCAACCGTGGACACGCTGGTGCTCACCGAGGTGTACCCGGCAGGTGAAGCACCGATCGCAGGCGCCGACGCCAAGTCGCTGGCGCGCGCGATCCGCACGCGAGGCCGCGTCGATCCGATCGTCGTCAACGGTGCCGCCGATCTCACCGACGTGCTGCCCGACGTGCTTGGCGACGGCGACCTGCTGCTGATGATGGGCGCAGGCGACATCGGCCACGCCGCGCAACAGATCGCAGCCAATGGATTTGCAGGAGGACAGAAGTGAGCAGCACGAATTTCGCTCCCCTGCGCGTCACCGATCCGGCCGTCTTCGGCCGCGTCGCCGTGCTGATGGGCGGCACCAGCACCGAGCGCGAAGTCTCGCTGGATTCCGGCCGCAACGTGCTCGAGGCCCTGCGCGCGCGCGATGTCGAGGCGTTCGCGATCGACGGCATTCCCGCGCTGGTCGAAGCGATCCGTGCGGGCAAGGTCGATCGCGTCTTCAACATCCTCCACGGCAACCGGGGCGGCGGCGAAGACGGTGTGCTGCAGGGGCTGCTCGAAGCCCTGGGCGTGCCGTACACCGGTCCGGGCGTGCTCGGTTCGGCATTGACGATGGACAAGATCCGCACCAAGCAGGTGTGGATCGCTGCGAGCTTGCCGACGCCACGCTTCGCGCGCATCGCCAAAGGCGACGACCTGCGCGCGGCGGCGAACGAGCTCGGTTTCCCGGTATTCGTGAAGCCTTCCAGCGAAGGTTCCAGCGTTGGCGTGTTCCGCGTACTAAAGGATGCCGACCTCGAATCCGCGATCGCCTTCGCGAAGGAATACGCGGGCGAGCTGTTGATGGAGCAGATGGTGCAGGGCGAGGAATACACCGTCGGCATCCTCGGCGAAACCGCGCTGCCGTCGATCCGCATCGTGCCGGCAGGCGAGTGGTACGACTACCACGCCAAGTACATCGCCGACGATACGCAGTACCTGTGTCCGGGCATGGAAGGCGCGGATGAAGAAGAGATCCGTCGCGTCGCGCTCGCTGCCTTCAAGGCGGCGGGCTGCACGGGCTGGGGCCGCGTCGACGTCATGCGCGATCGCGTGCGCGGTCTGCAGCTGATCGAAGTGAACACCGCGCCCGGCATGACCAGTCATTCGCTGGTGCCGAAGGCCGCGGGCAACGTCGGCATCGGTTTCGAGGAACTGTGCTGGCGGATTCTCGAACAGACCGTTCAGGACCCCATTTCGGAGGCCGCGTCGAAGTGAACGCGCTGCTGCGCATCGCCGGTTGGATTCTTGCCGTCGTGCTGGTCGTGATGCCGGTCGTGGCCGTGCTCAACGGCTGGGTCGGCGCGAACCATTGGCCGTTGACGAAGCTGCAGGCGACCGGCGAATTCCGTCGCGTCGATGGCGCGCTGCTTCGCAAGGCGTTGCTGCCGTATGCGCAGCGGGGCTTCTTCGCGGTCGATCTGGCCGCCGCGCAGGATGCCGTCGCGAAGCTGCCGTGGGTCGAAACCGCGGAAGTGCGCAAGCGCTGGCCCGATACGCTGGAAGTGCGCGTAGTCGAACACAAGCCGTTCGCGCGCTGGGGTGCCGATCGCCTGCTGTCCGAGCACGGTCGCCTGTTCCCGGCGAAGGGCATCCAGGTACCGAAGGGCCTGCCGCAGTTCGCGGGGCCCGAAGCGCGCACGGCCGACGTCGTCGCGCTCTACAACGAATCGCGCGAGCTGTTCGCCAAGGTCGGTATCGACGTGCATGAAGTCGCCCTCGATCCGCGCGGCAGCTGGACGCTTGGTTTGAACAACGGCGCCGTCGTGATCGTCGGCCGCAGCGAGGCGCGTGCTCGGCTCGATCGCTTCGTACGTCTTTTGCCGCAGCTGCTCACCCAGAACACGCAGCAGCTCGCGCGTGCCGATCTTCGTTACACCAATGGTTTCGCGCTGACGTGGAAGCCGGCTCCGGCCCCCGTTTCCATCGATGCGCCGCAAGTGCAGGGAAATACATGAATCGCAAGGGCGACAAATCGCTGATCGTGGGCCTCGACATCGGCACCTCCAAGGTGGTGGCGCTGGTGGGCGAGTACACGCCCAATGACGGCCGGCCCGGTACGCCGATCGAAGTCATCGGCATCGGCTCGCACGAGTCGCGCGGACTCAAACGCGGCGTGGTCGTCGACATCGAATCGACGGTGCAGTCGATCCAGCGTGCAATCGAGGAAGCCGAGCTCATGGCGGGCTGCGAGATCCGCTCGGTGTACGCGTCGATTTCCGGCAGCCACATCCAGTGCCGCAATTCGCAGGGCATCGCGCCGATCCGCGATGGCGAAGTGACCTACGCCGATCTCGACCGCGTGCTCGACGCCGCAAAGGCCGTAGCGATCCCCGCCGACCAGAAGATCCTCCACGCGATCCCGCGCGACTACGTACTCGACGATTCGCAGGAAGGCATCCGCAATCCGGTCGGCATGACCGGCGTACGCCTGGAGGTGCACGCGCACCTGGTCGTCTGCGCGCAATCGGCGGCGGCGAACATCAGCAAGTGCGTGCAGCGCTGCGGATTGCAGGTCGACGACCTGATCCTCGGCGTGCTCGCGTCCAGCCATGCCGTGCTCACCAGCGACGAACGCGAACTCGGCGTGGTGCTGGTCGACATCGGCGCGGGCACCACCGACATCGCGGTGTTCGTGCAGGGCGCGATCGCGCACAGCGCGAGCCTGCCGATCGCCGGCGACAAGGTCACCGAAGACATCGCGCACATGCTGCGCACGCCGACGCCCGAGGCCGAGCAGATCAAGGTGCGCTATGCCTGCGCGTTGGCGCAGATGGCGACCGCGGAAGAATCGATCCAGGTGCCCAGCGTCGGCGATCGTCCGCCGCGCCGCATGCCGCGCGCTTCACTCGCGCAAGCCGTGCAGGCGCGTTACGAAGAGATCTTCGAAATGATCCAGGCCGAACTGCGCCGCAGTGGCTTCGAACAGCACGTGCGCGCCGGAATGGTGCTCACGGGTGGCGCCGCGAAGATGGAAGGCGTGGTCGAACTCGCCGAAGAGATGCTGCAGATGCCGGTGCGCGTGGGCATTCCGCAGCACGTGACCGGGCTCGGTGAAGTAGTCGGCAACCCGGTGCATGCCACCGGCGTCGGCCTGCTGCTGATGGGTAGCCAGATCGAGAACCCGCGCCGCCCGACGATTTCGACGGGACGTCCCGGCAGTTTCCTCAACCGGCTGAAGAGCTGGTATCGCGGCGAATTCTGATTTTTTGCGTCGTCGCGAGGGCGCGGCTACGTAGCAGGTGAAGGGCAGGCAGAAGGCAACTGGCATCCCCGATCAATCACGAGCAACACATAACAAGAGGACGAGGACATGGCTCACTTTGAACTGATGGAAAAAATGGCCCCGAACGCGGTGATCAAGGTCGTCGGCGTCGGCGGTGGCGGCGGCAACGCGGTCGCGCACATGGTCAACGGCAGCGTCGATGGCGTGGAGTTCATCACCGCGAACACCGACGCGCAGGCGATCAAGAACTGTGGCGCGAAGCTGCAGCTGCAGCTCGGCAGCAACGTCACCAAGGGCCTGGGTGCAGGCGCGAATCCGGAGGTTGGTCGTCAAGCAGCCCTGGAAGACCGCGAACGCATCATGGACGCGCTGACCGGCGCCGACATGGTCTTCATCACCGCGGGCATGGGCGGCGGCACCGGCACCGGTGCGGCACCCGTGGTCGCACAGCTGGCGAAGGAAATGGGCATCCTGACCGTCGCCGTCGTCACGAAACCATTTCCGTTCGAAGGCCGCCGCCGCATGCAGGTCGCGCTCAAGGGCATCGAGGAGCTGTCGCACCACTGCGACTCGCTGATCACGATCCCGAACGAGAAGCTGATCACCGTGCTCGGCCGCAACGCGACGATGATCCAGGCGTTCCGCGCCGCCAACGACGTGCTGCTTGGCGCTGTGCAGGGCATCGCCGACCTGATCGTGCGTCCGGGCCTGATCAACGTCGACTTCGCCGACGTGCGCACCGTGATGAGCGAGATGGGCCTGGCGATGATGGGCACCGGCTCGGCCCGCGGCGACGATCGCGCGCAGGCCGCGGCGGAATCCGCGATCCAGAACCCGCTGCTCGACGACGTCAACCTGTCCGGCGCCAACGGCATCCTGGTCAACATCACCGCCGGCCCGGACTTCACGATGGCCGAGTTCGACGAAGTCGGCCGCACCATCGAGAACTTCGCTTCCGAAGACGCGACCGTCGTCATCGGCACCGTGCTCGATCCCGACATGCAGGACGAGGTCAAGGTCACCGTGGTGGCCACCGGCCTCAACCGCGCGGTCGTGCGCCAGCCGATTCGCACCGGCGAACGCGCGGACTTCAGCGACGCCGGCCGCCGTCCGCAGGTCGAACTGGTCCGCACGCAGGTCAAGCGCGATGGCACCACCGGGCTGCCGATCGATGACGGCTTCCAGGGTCCCCCGTCGTTCGCGGGCAGCCTGCGCGGTGGTCGCGCGGAGCCGACTACTGCGCCGGCAGTGGCCGACTTCGGTGCCGACAGCAGCTACCTGGACATCCCGGCGTTCCTGCGCCGCCAGGCCGACTGAGGCGTCGCTGCGACCTGCCGTACTCCTTAGTTGTAAGTAGTAGGAACCGGATGCGGGTAGCTCCCGTCATCCGGGCGATCCACCTCCGGCCGGACTCGTCCCCGGCCGGTTGAATCCCAGGCTCCGGGCCGCCTGCGCCGGAGGCTCTTGCGCCGGTCGGCTCTGTCGACCGGCTTTTTCCGTAAGACACTCATCCGGCCTCCCGTGGAAAGCGTGACCGGAGCCTCGCAAAACCGTTTCCGCGGCATGTCTTTTCCGTTAAGGTTCAGCCGGCTGCGTGTTAATCTTGCCGCCCGTTTTAAGGGGGAAACTCCCTACATCCGGCGACAGAACAGGTCCCGATCCCCCGGTCCAAGGGCTCCTACCGCACGATGCTCCGCCAGCGAACTCTCAAGAACGTGATCCGCGCCACCGGCGTGGGCCTGCACAGTGGCGAGAAGGTTTTTCTCACCCTGCGTCCGGCTCCCGTGGATGCCGGCATCGTGTTCCGCCGGATCGATCTCGATCCCGTCGTGGAGATTCCCGCACGCGCCGACCTCGTGACCGAGACCGTGCTCTGCACCGGTCTGAGCTGCAGCACGGGCAAGGTGATGACCGTGGAGCACCTGTTGTCGGCACTGGCTGGCCTGGGCATCGACAACTGCTATATCGACCTGTCAGCGCCGGAAGTCCCGATCATGGACGGTTCGGCGGGCCCGTTCGTGTTCCTGCTGCAGTCGGCAGGCATCCGCGAACAGGAAGCCCCCAAGCGTTTCATCCGCATCAAGCATCCGGTCGAAGTGCGCGACGGCGACAAAATCGCGCGTTTCGAGCCACATGATGGCTTCCGCATCGGCTTCACCGTGGTGTTCGACCATCCGGCGATCCCGGCATCGCAGTCGCGTGCCGAGGTGGAGTTCTCCACCGCTTCCTATGTAAAGGAAGTGAGCCGCGCGCGGACCTTCGGTTTCATGCGCGACCTCGAATACATGCGCGAACGCAACCTCGGCCTGGGTGGCTCGATGGACAACGCGATCGTGCTCGACGAATTCCGCGTCCTCAACGACGACGGCCTGCGCTACGCCGACGAATTCGTCCGCCACAAGATCCTCGACGCGGTGGGCGACCTGTATCTCGCCGGCCATCCGGTCATCGGTGCGTACGAGGGCTACAAGTCCGGCCATGCCCTCAACAACAAGCTGGTCCGCGCCCTGCTGGCCGAACGCTCGGCGTGGGAAGAAGTGACTTTCGCGGACGAGAGCCAGCCGGCTCCGGTCGCGTACGGATCGCCGCAGACCGTCTGAGGTTGCGGCACGCGCCTTGGCGTGACCATCGGATAAACGCCGGAAAACCGTGGCGCATCGCAGCAAGCCGCTGTTTCAGCGCGACTTGACCCCCGGTTCAGCGGCTCAACCTCGCAGACCGGGCCTTTGGGGGTATTCCCCCAAGGCGACCCCGGTCACAGAGATGAAATCCGTGTGCATGAACTAACCAAAACTTAACGCGGTTCTGCCAACTGGCTTCCGGATCCTTAACAAAATCAGGCCTCTAGGCCGTTAGCATCCCCCCGTCCGCAGAAGTGGCCGACCCGGCTAAGACGGGGAACGGTTCGGGAAGCGGTCAACCGGAGTCGTCGGAGCCCGGAGCATCGGGCTTCTGAAGGGATGCCAATGCGGCCTGCAATGCATCGTGCGCCGTCTTCGACATCGGTCGGGTTCTGGGATTCGCCTGGGGTGGCGAAACCGGATCTGCCGGCGAACTCACGGTCGTCCTGATCACGAGTTCGGTCGCTTCAAGTCCGATGGATCGGGCTGCATCGAGAAGTTCCGGTCCCGCGAGCCTCAGCTTGGCCCGCCAGATCGGAGCATCGACGATGAAAACGAGCCTGCCGCGCTCGAAGTTGGCCAACCGCGCATGCGGGGCCAGCGTCGGTGGCAGGAGGGGACGCAACTGATGGTCCAGCCCGTCGAGCCATAGCGCTCTGCGGATCGGGTCGCCAGAGGGTTCGGCAAGCAGCGCATCGAGCGCAGCCTGCGGACCGGAAGGGCGACGCGGGATTGAAGGCTTGGACACGTCAAGAACACACGTCGGACAGATGACTCATCCACTCATCGTAAACAAATTCCGCAAGAAGCCCTTGGCCCGCCTGGCTGATTCGATCAGCACGCTGGGCTCCCGCAAGCCGATGTTCGTTGTCGGCGCGCTGCTGGGAGTGGGCTTCCTTGCCGGTGGTGCCGCCGGACTGGTGGGCACCGCGGGCCTGCGCCTGCAGCTGGGCAACCAGCAGGCGCAACTCGCCACGACCCAGCGCCAGTCGCAGCGCGAAATCAACGCGCTTGCCGCACGGTTGGGCGAGTTGCAGGCCGAAGCCAACCGCCTCAACGCGCTGGGCGAACGCCTCACCCGCATCGGCCAGCTGCAGGACGGTGAATTCAACTTCGACAAGCCGGTCGGCGTCGGCGGTGCCGGCCCGGTGCGCGACATCTCGGAGCCTGAGTTGCGCGAGGGCCTCGATACCCTGAACCGCCAGTTCGCCGATTCCGGCGAGCAGCTGTCGGTGCTGGAGTCGATGCTCTTCAATCGCCAGCTCGACATGAATTCGGTGCCGTCGCGCGAGCCGATCGCCAACAGCTACATCACCTCGAGCTTCGGCCGCCGCGCCGATCCGATCGTGGGCGGCAGCCAGTTCCACAAGGGCATCGACTTCGAAGCCGACGTCGGCGATCCCGTGCTCGCGGTGGCCGATGGCGTCGTCAGCTACTCGGGCGTGCGCTCGGGCTACGGCAACGTCATCGAGATCGACCATGGCAACGGCTACGTCACCCGCTACGCGCACAACTCGCGCCTGGAACGCCGCGTTGGCGAGCTGATCCGCGCGGGCCAGGAAATCGCCAAGGCCGGCTCGACCGGTCGATCCACCGGCGCCCACGTCCATTTCGAAGTGTGGGAAAGGGGCCAGTACGTGAACCCGCGCAAGTTCCTCAGCCAGCAGTCGCCGCTCGCCAAGGGCTGAGCTGCCGCAACTTCGCCGCAACGGCGCGCCTAGGCGCGCCGTTTTTGTTTCTTCGGCAAGCAGGGGCCGCGTACCTTCAACGCCAGGCGCAAGTCGCCGGTTCTGTGGCTGTGGCGAAGCCCTTCGCAGGAATGACGAGCAAGCCTTGCGAGCCCTGTTCAATTTGGTGACGCCCGCACCCTTGCAACCGCCGGCGGGCGCCACCAGCTACAATCGACGTGCCAGAAAGGGCGCCCCGCGCCCTTTTTTATTTCCGCTGTCGGGGAACGACCGGCCCTGTGCCGTCATCGAACCGACGCGATCCCGCTTACGACGAATTCTCCGGTCCAACAATGCTCAACAGCCTGCTTACCCGCGTCTTCGGCAGTCGCAACGAACGCCTGCTCCGCCAGCTGCAACGCTCGGTCAACAAGATCAACGCCCTCGAGCCGGAGATGCAGAAGCTGTCCGACGCCGAGCTGCAGGCCAGGACGCCCGAGTTCCAGCAGCGCATCCGGGACGGCGAATCGCTCGACAGGATCCTCCCCGAAGCCTTCGCCGTCTGCCGTGAAGCCGCCCAGCGCGTCCTCGGCATGCGCCACTACGACGTCCAGTTGATCGGCGGCATGGTCCTGCACCTGGGCAAGATCGCCGAAATGCGAACCGGTGAAGGCAAGACCCTCGTCGCCACGCTGCCGACCTACCTCAATGCGCTGGAAGGCAAAGGCGTCCACGTCATCACCGTGAACGACTACCTGGCCCGCCGCGACGCCGCGTGGATGGGCAAGCTGTACAACTGGCTCGGCCTGTCGGTCGGCGTCGTCTATCCCGGCATGCCGCACGCCGACAAGCACGCCGCCTACGCCGCCGACATCAGTTACGGCACCAACAACGAATTCGGTTTCGACTACCTGCGCGACAACATGGCGCTGTCGAAGGAGGACCGCTTCCAGCGCGGCCTGCATTACGCGATCGTCGACGAAGTCGACTCGATCCTCATCGACGAAGCACGCACGCCGCTGATCATCTCCGGTCCGGCCGACGAATCGCCGGAGCTGTACATCAAGGTCAACCGCATCGTCCCGCAGCTCACCCGCCAGGCGACGGAAGAAGGCGAGGGCGACTACTGGGTCGACGAGAAGGGCAAGCAGGTCCACCTCTCCGAGGAAGGCCAGGAACACGCCGAGGAACTGCTGCGCAAGGCCGGCATCCTGCAGGACGAGGAAGACAGCCTGTACAGCGCGCAGAACCTCAGCGTGGTGCACCACCTCAACGCCGCGTTGCGCGCGCATGCGATCTACCAGCGCGACGTCGATTACATCGTGCGCGACGGCGAAGTGATCATCGTCGACGAATTCACCGGACGGACGCTCGCCGGCCGCCGCTGGTCCGACGGGCTGCACCAGGCGGTGGAAGCGAAGGAAGGCGTGCCGGTGCAGCGCGAAAACCAGACGCTCGCCAGCATCACTTTCCAGAACCTCTTCCGCATGTACCGGAAGCTGTCCGGCATGACCGGCACGGCCGACACGGAAGCCTACGAGTTCCAGAGCATCTACAACCTGGAAGTCATCGTGATCCCGACCCATCGCCCGATGGTCCGCAAGGATCATCCCGATGCGGTGTTCCTCAACCGCGCCGGCAAATACCGCGCGGTGATCAACGAGATTCGCGAAGCCAACAAGCGCAACCAGCCGGTGCTGGTCGGTACGACGTCGATCGAAGTGTCGGAGATGCTCAGCGAGCAGCTCAACGCCGCGGGCATCCGCCACGAAGTGCTCAATGCCAAGCAGCACGAGCGCGAAGCGCAGATCGTCGCGCAGGCCGGCCGTCCCGGTGCCGTCACCATCGCCACGAACATGGCGGGTCGCGGTACCGACATCGTGCTGGGCGGTTCGCTCGATGCCGAAATCGCCGAGCACGAAGCCGCCACCGGCGCGCCGATCGACGAGGTCACCAAGCAACGCATCAAGTCCGACTGGCAGGCGCGCCACGAAGCCGTGAAGCAGGCCGGCGGCCTGCACATCATCGGCACCGAACGCCATGAATCGCGTCGCATCGACAACCAGCTGCGCGGACGTTCCGGCCGCCAGGGCGATCCGGGTTCCTCGCGCTTCTACCTGTCGCTCGAAGACAACCTGATGCGCATCTTCGCGGCCGACTGGGTGCAGAAGGCGATGGCGCGCATGGGCCTGAAGGAAGACGACGTCATCGAAAGCGGCCTGGTCACCAAGCAGATCGCCGGCGCACAGCGAAAGGTCGAAGCGCACAACTTCGACATCCGCAAGAACCTGCTCGACTACGACGACGTCAACAACGACCAGCGCAAGGTGATCTACGGCCAGCGCGACGAACTGCTCGAAGCCGAGAGCGTGCAGGAAAACATCGAGGGCATCCGCGAGGATGTCGTTTCCGAAATCGTCAACCGTTTCGTTCCGCCGGAATCGATCGACGAGCAGTGGGATGTCCCCGGCCTGCAGTCGACCACTGAGCAGGAATTCGGCGTGCAGCTTCCGCTGGTGCAGGCCGTGGCCGACGCGAAGGAAATCGACGCCGAGAAGGTCATGCGCATCGTGCAGGATGCGATCGCCAAGCATTTCTCCGATCGCGAGCAGCAGCTCGGTCCGGAGACCATGCGCATGCTCGAGAAGCACATCATGCTCAACGTGCTCGACCAGAACTGGAAGGAGCACCTCGCGCGCATGGATTACCTGCGCCAGGGCATCCACCTGCGCGGCTATGCGCAGAAGCAGCCCAAGCAGGAATACAAGAAGGAAGCCTTCGAACTCTTCAGCGACATGCTGGAGAAGGTGAAGCGCGAGGTCGTCACGCTGCTCTCGCGCGTACGCATCCGCAGCGAGGAAGAAATCGCCGCGATGGAAGCGCAGGAGCGCGCGGCGCTTGAAGCGCAGGCGCGGCAGATGCAGTTCCAGCATGCCGACGCGGGCGGGTTCGGTGCGGACGAGGAAGCCGTGCAGGCGCAGGCTTCCCGCGACAACACCGTGTTCGCCAACGTCGGCCGCAACGATCCGTGCCCGTGCGGCAGCGGCAAGAAGTACAAGCATTGCCATGGGCAGCTGGCCTGAGCCGAGCCTCTTGCTGGAAATTCCGCCCGGAAGCGCTCTTGATCTTCCCTTCTCCCCGCTCGCGGGGGGAAGGTGCCCGAAGGGCGGATGAGGGGGCGAACGGAAGCGACTTCTTCGCAACCGCATCATGTCATCTACTGCCCCGCCAGAGCCCGTCATCGCCACAATAGTCCGTTCGTCCGAAGACGAGCCCAATGCTCCGTCCTCGCGCACGATCGAAGTCGTAGCTGGCGTCATCCGCGACCGCCGCGGCCGCATCCTCCTCGCACGCCGTACCGAGGGACGCGACCTTGCCGGCCTCTGGGAATTCCCCGGCGGCAAGCACGAGCCTGGCGAAACCGCGGAAGAGGCGCTCAAGCGCGAACTGCGCGAAGAACTAGGCATCGAGATCGACGTCGGTGCGCCGCTGATCCGGGTTCCGCAGGCGTATCCCGCCAAGCGTCTCCGCCTCGACGTACGCGAAGTCCGCGCGTGGCGTGGCACCGTGCGCGGCCTGGAAGGCCAGGCACTCGCCTGGGTCGCGCCGCACAAACTCGCCGACTACGCGATGCCGCCCGCCGACATTCCGGTCGTGGCCGCGTTGCTGCAGCCCGACCGCTACCTGGTCACTCCGGAGCCCGGCGGCGACGATGCGAGCTGGCTCGCCACGCTGGAGCGCGCCCTGGCAAGCGGCATCCGCCGCGTGCAACTGCGCGCGCCCGCATGCGAACCCGTGCGCTGGCAACGCCTCGCCACGCAAGGCGTCGCGCTGTGCCGCGCAGCGGATGCCGAAGTGCTGATCAACGCCAACCTCGAACTCGCTGCGTTGGTCGGCGTGGGCGTGCACCTGCGCGCCAGCCAGCTTTCCGGATTCACCAGCCGGCCGCTGGCAAACGGGCAACCGGTCGGCGCGTCCTGCCACAACATGGACGAGTTGCGTGCCGCGCAGGCGATCGGCTGTGACTTCGCCGTCGTGGGTGCGATCAAGCCGACGGCGACCCATCCCGATGCGACGCCACTGGGTTGGGAGGGTTTCGCGGCAATGCGCGAAACCGTATCGCTACCGGTCTACGCAATCGGCGGGATGGGTATCGATGACATCGCGGAAGCGCGTCTCCACGGAGCGCAGGGAATCGCCGCGATTCGCAGCCTCTGGCCTGAAATGTAGGGACGCACCGGCGGAATGGCGTTCGCCATGCGGCTGAAGAACGTCTGCAGAAGTCCTGCGAGCAACGCTTCGCGCACCTGTCCGCTAATCCACGAAAACAGTTGGCCCTTCTTGCAACTCGCTAGCACCCGCTGCACTGGGTCGGTTCGCCAGCATCCGACAGCGACTGTCCAGTTGCTCCAGTTTTTCTGCAGTGAAGTAACCGGTAGCGAAGCACGTCCGGCTTCTCGCCGGCACTTCGCTTGGTGCGTCAGGCCAGTTGCTCCGCCAACATCCGATACCGCCGGTCCAGTTGCGCTACGTGACCCTGCAGTTCGTCGATCCCTCCATCATTGATGATGACGTCGTCGGCGATCGCGAGTCGCTGCTCGCGCGATGCCTGCGCGGCGATCATGCGCGCTGCAAGATCGGCATCGATGCCATCGCGAAGCATCAGGCGCGAGTGTTGTACTTCGAGTGGCACGTCCACCACGAGGATGCGCTGCAACCAGGGATAAGCCACGCGTCCGCCGCCTTCGGCCAGCAGGGGGATCGCCGCGAGCGCATAGGCGCCCGCGGCGGATTCGCATTCGCGCCGCAATTGCGCGCGAACGAGTGGATGGATGATCGACTCGAGCTGCTGCCGCGCCACCTCGTTGCCGAAGACGCGTTGGCGCATTGCCGCCCGATCGAGGCCGCCATCGGCGGCGAGCACCGACGCGCCAAAAATCTCTACCACCGCCGCCAGTCCAGCCGAACCCGGTGCAACGGCTTCGCGCGCCGCCACATCGGCATCGGCAACCACGATCCCGAACGCCTCGAAGCGGTCGGTGACCACGCTCTTGCCGGATGCAACGCCGCCGGTAACGCCGATGATGTAGTCGCTCATGGAGGGGATTCTCGCCGATCACGGCGGCACTGTAGGAGCGACCTTGGGCGCGACAGGGCCGGCGCGAAAACAGTCGCGCCCGAGGCATTCCTGCGAGGGTTCACGTGGGCCCGGACCCGGGCCGCGCCGTCAGCCGGACAACCCGGAGATGCGCATGTACGCATCGATCAACTTCTGTCCCCAGAAGAACACGATCCATCCGGCGATCGCCAGGTACGGCCCGAACGGAATCGGCACGGAGCGGTCGCGTCCCTTCAGGGCGAGATAGATCGAGCCGATGATCGCACCGACCAGCGACGACAGCAGGATCGTCGGCAGGATGCCCTTGAGTCCGGTCCATGCACCGATCGCGGCGAGCAGCTTGAAGTCGCCATGCCCCATGCCTTCCTTGCCGGTGAGTTGCTTGAAGAGCCACCACACCGACCACAGGCTGGCGTAACCAACGATGGCGCCCAACAGCGCCGGCTTCACCGGCATGTACAGATTGTCGGAAGCCGCGATCAAACCGAGCCACATCAACGGCAACGTAAGGCTGTCAGGCAGCAACTGCGTGCGCAGGTCGATCCCCGACATCGAGACCAGGAATCCGGTAAATACGATCGCGCCAAAGCCCTGCCAACCAAAACCGAACCGCCAGACCGCCGCCACGAAGAGCAGCATCGTCAGCAGTTCGACCAGCGGATACTGCGGCGAAATCGGCGCCTTGCAGTGGCGGCACTTGCCGCGCAAGGCCAGCCAGCTGAAGACCGGAATGTTTTCGTACCAGCTCAGCTGGTGCTTGCAGTGTGGGCAGTGCGAACGTTCGACAACGATCCCAGGCGGCGGCGGATCGTAAACCTCCGGCTCCGCGAGCACTTCGCGTGCATCGCGCTTCCACTCCCACTCCAGCCGCTTCGGCAGCCGCAGGATCACCACATTGAGGAAGCTGCCCACCAGCAGCCCAAATCCCGCCACCAGCGGATAGCCGATGGCGGGGTTCTGGTCGAGGAATGCCATCGATCAGCGGACCGTCAGCCGACCGTCATGGCTAGCTTGAAGATCGGCAGGTACATGGCGATGACGATCGCGCCGACCATGGTGCCGATGACCACCATCACCATCGGCTCGATCAGGCTCGAGAGCGCATCGACCGCGTTGTTGACTTCCTGCTCATAGAACTCGGCGACCTTGTACAACATGGTGTCGAGCGCACCCGCCTCTTCACCGATGGCGGTCATCTGCACGACCATGTGCGGGAAGACGTTCACCTGCTTCATCGCGACGTTGACGGGATAACCCACCGCGACGTCGTTTTTCATTCGGTGCACGGCTTGCTCGTAAACCTGGTTGCCGGTGGCGCCGGCGACTGTGTCCAGTGCCTCCACGAGCGGCACGCCTGCGGCAAACGTTACCGCCAGTGTGCGGGAGAAGCGGGCGACCGCGGCGTTGTGCAGGACTTGCCCGATGACTGGCAGCTTGAGCATCATCCGGTCGACAAAGTGCGTCAGCGCTGGCGAGCGCTTCATCGCGAATATGAAACCACCGATTGCAGCAGCTGCAACCAAGGCGAATGCCCACCACCAACTCACCATGAAGGCCGAGATGCCGAATACCAGATTGGTGAAGGCCGGGAGATCCGCGCCGTAACTCTGGAATGCCTCACGGAACTGTGGCACCACGAAGACCAGCAGGATGCCGCAAACCAAAATTGCGACCGCGATGATCGTCGCCGGATAGAACAGGGCCTTCTTGATCTTGCCCTTCAGCGACTCGATGTTTTCCTTGTAGGTGGCGATCGTGTCGAGCACCGTCTCCAGGATGCCCGCCGATTCGCCAGCCTTGATCAGGTTGCGATACAGTTCGTCGAACTGGACTGGGTGCTTGCTCATCGCCTCGTAGATCGACGAGCCACCCGCAATGTCCGCGCGGAGCGCATCGACCATCTTCTGCATCCGGACGTTCTTCTGGCCGTTGCTGATGATCTCCAGCGAATTCACGATGGGCACGCCCGACTTCATCATGGTCGCCAACTGCCGGCTGAAAACTGCAATGTCTTTCGCGCCAATCGTTTTGCCGGTGCCTCCGAACAACGGCTTGGGCTTGGCCTTGACCACGCTCGGCGTGATGCCCTGGCGGCGCAGTTCCGCGCGCACCATGTTGGCGGTCTTGGCAGGCTGCTCGCCCTTCATGGTGACGCCGCGCCTGTCCTTGCCTTCCCAGACGAACATCGTCAACGGGTCGCTGGTGCGGAGTGCGTTCTTGGTGGCGGTCTTGGATGCGGACACGGTGGCAATCCCCAGTGGTTATCTATTGCGGCAACGGCGGTAGCAGGAGAAGCATCAGTCTTTGGTGACGCGATTGATTTCCGACAGGCTGGTCACGCCGTTCTTCACCTTCAGCAGCGCTGACTGGCGAAGGTCGCGGACGCCTGATTTCTGGGCGGCTTCGGCAATCTTCATTGCGTTGCCCCCTTCCAGCACGATGGCCTGAATTTCCTCGGTCATCGGCATGACCTGGTAGATGCCGGTACGGCCCTTGTAACCCTCGGTGCAGTCAGGGCAACCCACCGCCTCGTAGACCTCCAGGCCGCCTACGATCTCCTCGTGGGTGAAGCCTTCCGCCAGCAGCGCATGCTCGGGCAGGTGCACTTCCCTCTTGCAGTCGTGCAGGCGCCGCGCCAGGCGTTGTGCGATCACTAGGGTCACGGACGAAGTGATGTTGAACGGCGCCACGCCCATGTTCATCAGGCGCGCGATGGTCTGCGGAGCGTCGTTGGTGTGCAGGGTCGAGAGCACCATGTGGCCCGTCTGCGCGGCCTTGACCGCGATCTCGGCGGTTTCCAGGTCGCGGATTTCGCCGACCATGATCACGTCCGGGTCCTGACGCAGGAAGCTGCGCAGCGCGGCGGCGAAGGTCATGCCGCGCTTTACGTTCATCTGCACCTGGTTGATGCCGGGCACGCGGATTTCGACCGGATCCTCGACCGTCGAGATGTTGCGCTCGTCGTTATTGAGGATGTTGAGCGCGGTGTACAGCGACACGGTTTTGCCCGAACCGGTCGGGCCGGTGACCAGCACCATCCCGTACGGCTTGACGACCGCGTCCACGAACAGCTTCTGCTGGTCCGGCTCATAGCCCAGCTTCTCGATGCCGAGCTTGGCGGCGCCGCCATCGAGGATACGCAGGACGACTTTTTCACCGAACAGCGTCGGCAGGGTGCTGACGCGGAAGTCCACCTGCCGGGTCTTGGACAGGTTGAGCTTGATGCGGCCGTCCTGCGGCACGCGCTTCTCAGCGATGTCCAACTGGGCCATGACCTTCAGGCGCGCGGCGATGCGGGCCTGCAACTTCACCGGAACCTTGGCGACCTGCTTGAGGATGCCGTCGATGCGCACGCGCACCCGGTAGTCGGTTTCATACGGCTCGAAGTGGATGTCCGACGCGCCCTTGCGGATCGCGTCCACCAGCACCTTGTTGATGAACTTGACGACCGGTGTGTCGTCGCCCTTGGCGTCCACGCCGGAATCGCCGGCCGCCGCCAGGTCATCATCGCCGCCCGAGGTCGACAGGTTCTCGATCCCTTCCTCGTCCGCGATCGCGTCGTTCAGCGCATCGGCGCTCGCGAGCCACTGCTCGATGGTGCGGTGGATCTTGTCCTCATCAACAAGGATCGCTTCCACGGCCATGTTGCTCTGGAACTTGATCTCGTCGAGGGCGCGCGTGTTAGTTGCATCCGCGATACCAACGAAAAGGCGGTTGCCGCGTTTGAACAGGGGAAGCACGTTGTGCTTGCGAACGAGCTCCTCGCTGACAAGCTTGATTGCGCTGTGTCCCGGATCGAGGGCCGCCACGTCAAACAGCGGCACGCCGAATTCGATGGAATTGGCGGCGGCCAGCTGGGCCGGGGACACGAGCCGTTTCTCGACCAGGTAGAGCGCCATGGGTTTGCGCTCGACGGTCGCCGCCGCCATGGCCTCGCGCGCAGGCTGCTCTTCCAGGACCCCATCCAAGACGAGGCGCCGGGCGATGCCAGTAATTCCCACCAGATTGGCGGCCATGATTCGAGCCCTTCGGACACTTCCCCATTGCGACTTTACCGCAATCAAGTCCTCCAAGAGCGCGTTCACGTTGGCGACGTCGGAGTCTCTGCGCAAGATGTGACGAATGCCCTCGCAGCGATCTCCGGGCTGTTACTCTTTGTGCCCTCGTGGGGGGGCTATGAAGATATCAGTGATATTGCCGGCCAAGAACGAAGTAGAGGGGCTGGCCCGGACATTGCCCAAGCTGCGGGCCTTCATGCCGGATGCGGAAATCATCGTAGTCGACGATGGGTCCACTGACGAAACCGCCGCGGTTGCCCGCCAACATGGGGCCCAAGTGCTCTCAACGCCCTATTCAATGGGCAATGGAGCGGCAATCAAGCGGGGGGCACGTGAAGCGGCCGGCGACGTTCTGGTTTTCATGGACGCGGACGGACAACACGATCCTGCGTTCATCCCGGAACTACTTAAACGGCTGGAACAAGGCTACGACATGGTGGTCGGTGCCCGCAATGCGGCCGGGCAGGCAAACGTCGGTCGCGGCCTAGCCAACTCACTCTACAACCGTCTGGCTAGTTGGATGACGGGCCATGAGGTCGCGGACCTCACGTCGGGGTTCCGGGCAGTGCGTGCGGACCGTTTTCGCGAGTTTCTGCACCTGCTGCCAAATGGGTTTTCATACCCGACCACCAGCACGATGGCATTCTTCCGTAGCGCCTATCCGGTTACCTACGTACCGATTCCGGTGACCAAGCGCATCGGTACTAACAGCCACATCAGGCCCCTGCGCGACGGCGTGCGGTTTTTGTTGATCATCTTCAAGATCGCAACGTTGTACTCGCCACTCAAGCTGTTCGCTCCCACGGCGATTTCGTTCGGGCTGCTGGGTGTCGGCTACTACGGATGGACGTTTGCGCACTATGGTCGTTTCACCAATATGAGCGCGCTGTTGTTGAGTGCTGCAGTAATCGTGTTCCTGATCGGATTGGTATCGGAGCAGATCACCGCGTTGACCTATCGCCGGGATTTGTGAGATTCCGATATTTACGGGAATCACCCTTTACGGCGCAAATACCCGCCTGGCGCTACGGTGATAAGCAGCTGAGCCTCAATATTTTCGTCGACCACAAATTCGTCGTGGCCCGCTAGAAATTCGCGTACAGCCGTCTTCGGATTGTCGCCAATGCCCCACTTGCTGGTTTGAAAGAACTCCGAAGGCATGTCTTCGATCAGCGTGTCGAACACAATGCAATAGCTGCCGGGCGTGACTAGGGGAGCATAGGCTTCCAACTCTGCGAGGACGTGTTGGTGCGTGTGATTGGAGTCCAAACACACCATCACCCGAGAATACTGCCTAGCGATAGCTCGGACCTGTGCGATGGTGTCAGGGGCGATGGACGATCCTTGGATCATCGTTATGGACTTAGCCATCGGATGAGCCTCGATGGCCTCCCGATTGTGCTGACGTATGTCGACGTCCACGCCGACCACGCGACGCCTGGGCCTGGCGGGGTCAACGACGTTACCTAGAGCCGCGGCGTCGGCATAGTCCAGCAGGGCCAGAAGCGATGCATTCATGATTAGGGAACCGCCATGGGCGATGCCGGTCTCGATGATCAGGTCGGGTTGCACCTTCCATACCAGTTCCTGCATGGCGCTCATGTCCTGCGGGAACTGGATGAGTGGCCGGCCCATCCAGCTGAAGTTGTAGGCGTACTTGTGACGGGTGATTTCGCGAAGCCAGATTCGCGACAGGGCCTGGACATCCGCGTCCCGCTTGAGGCCGGCGATGTTGCCAGCTACTTCAGCCTGAAACTTTGAGATCTCATCGTTCATCCAGAAAGTCCTTCCAGTAGCGCGCCCCGGACCTGATGTATTCGACACCATCAGGGCCCTTGTTGGCGATTAGGTCCAGTGCGCTTACATACGGGGTGAACTCCCCGTGGAGTTGCGTGTACGGGACCTTGAGGTAATCCATGTATTCCACGCGCACGCCGGCCTTGTCGAAGATCTCGTGTGCGAGGTAATTGCGTGCACCGTGCCCGGTGATGTAGCGGTCCCCACCCAGTCTCAGGACGATTTCAAGAACTCGCTGGCTGCTCGCTCCCTCGATCCCTAGTTGCGAGGAGGGCACGAATGTGCGCTCGCGATCGAGGCCATAGTAGCGGCAGAGCGCCATCAACGAGGCGAGGCTCAAGGTCGAGACGCTGGTGTATTCCCTTGCGTAAACATCCTCGACCAAGGCGAGCATCTCACCTCGATACGGCGCTCCATCGTAGGCCGCGCACAGAAGTTGCAGGTGGTTTTCGCGCCAAGGTAGGGAATCGTCGATCGCGACTTCATCGATGCGCTGCCCGAGGCTGAGACCGCGTAGCGGAACGGTCATCCAGCGTGGACCAGCTCCGGTCTTCACCTGCACTCGATTGACGAAGCTGCCCTTGGAGAATTGCACGTCGGCGTAGTCGACATAGCAGTCAGCGAGCCGGACTTGCTCCAGCATCCCGATCCAGGGAAACAGCATCGGCTGTGAGATCACGATGTTCACCGACGCAGCAACCGTTCCATGAGCAGCACATCGTGCTGGGAGTTTCCGTCGCGGAAGTGACGCTCGAGAACGCCCACGTCACGGTATCCGTGCTTGCGATAGAAGGCGATCGCGCGGCTATTGTCGGCGAGCACCCTGAGTGTGAGCTTATGGAGCGCCAGGGTGTCGATCAGATACTGTTCGAGGAGTTGGCAAGCTTCCGCTGCGATGCCGAGGCCCTGGGTCGATTGCGATAGGCAGATCCCGAGGTCCCCATGGCCGTGGAATCGATCGATTGCAGCAACTTGTATATAGCCGACAGCCTCGTCATTGCCGTCGGCGACGACGAAGAAGACCATGTCATCGCGGGCGCTGCGCTCGACGAGCCACTGACGAACCCGTTCGACCGAGTTGGGCCTGGCCTGGGACATGAGCAGCCGCTGGAGGTCGATGTCGTTTCGCAGCGCGGACAATCGTTCCAGATCGGACTCACGCCATTCGCGAAGTATCACCTTATCGCCGAGCAGCATCATGTTTGCTCATAGGAAGAAATAATCCAGATCGCGTTCGCGAAGGACGGCAACCTCAGAAATGATCTTGCGTGCGTGGGCCGGATTCAGGCCGACCAGGATAGAGCTGACATCTGTCGGCAGGTCATCTGGGGCTATCACCGGTTTGCCGTCGAATGTCTGGCCCTGGAGGTATGGATTCTGGTCGATGTGGCAGCTGATGATGGAGGGATTGGACAGGCTGGTGGCGATAAATGCCCCATAGAAGCCCGCGCCATAAATGGCAGCATCACCGCCTATTGACGCTTCGTAGTCTCGTACCCGGCTGGCTGCCTTGTCCCAGAATGCGGCAATGCCAGCGAGCTCGGCACGGACGTGCCCGACTTTCGCAGGATCGAGCGCTGCAGGAGCTGGCAGCGCCCGGGGTTTCATGGCAACGACAACGAACGCCCCCCTGTGCGCGTTCGCATCGATCTCGAGCAACTCGAGGCCGGCGTCAGACACGAGTCGCGTCAACGAAGTGGCCGAGAAGTGATTGCAGTGATCGACAACGACGAGATCAGCCACATTGGTGGCTACGTTCGGGACGATGGCATAGAAGTGTCCTCCTGGCTTCAGGAGGCGAGCGATCTCCCGCATCGTGCGCGCGGGAGTGGGGATATGTTCCAGCGAAAAGAACGACGTCACCACATCGAAATAGGAATCCCATTCCGGCTTGGGTGAATTCACTGCCCAATGGGCCGGGTGCGTAAACTTTTCCCAGAAAGGAATGTAGCGCGAGCTCACGTCATATAAATGCGGCACTATCCCGGGAGAGAGCGTCGCGAGCATGCGAATGGTGGAGCTTTTCGCGCAGCCGTAATCGAGCAGCGCCACGTGACCTTCCAGTGGCAGTTTGCGCTGGAGGGTTCGCACCTGATGCTCCGTGCGGTACAGGGGATTGCCCGCCACCACTTCGTAGATCTGATCCTCTTCCTCGCTGTCGACGAGGATGTCGTATTCGGTGTCGTAATAGACGTCGACATCCGCCATGACGTCGCTCTGACAATGTCCACAGGCTGGACACACATAGACCGAGGTCCGGCCGGGATGGATCTGGCACAACGAAGTGAGCGATCGATCGCCTTGCGATCGATAGAGGACCTCGCAACCGGGATGTGCGCAGACAAAGCAGGAGGGCATTGGCATGTTCAGTCTGCGCAGAGTTCCGGGTGGATCGCCCTGAAGTCCACACCGGCAGCAAAGGAACCCTTCCAACCGTGGGACATGCCGGTCGGCTCGGCAAAATTGAAGTAACGGAACTGCATCGACCAGCGCGATCGGCGGCTGGTGTTGTATCCGGAAGCGTGCAGAGTCAGGAAGTCCACCACCGCCAGATCGCCGGGAGACATAAGCGGCGCGACCTGCGGATACCGTTCCAGCAATTGCTGCTCGTCGCGAAGGCGTACGGCATAAGCGCCGGTCTTGCCATTTCCAGATGCATGAGTGTGCACCGGTTGGGGCCCGGCCAAGTGTGAGCCAGGGCAGAAACGCACCGGCCCCAACTCATTGGTCATCTCCACTAACGGGCTCCAGAAAACGAGGCCGTCCAGGCTGCGCAACTGGGATGGGTATTCCTGGTGCCACTCGGCCCTGTATTGATCTTCGCCCGGGTTGTCGATACGAATGCCGGAGCCACCTGCCGCGATCCCCGGTATGGAGCCTGGGCGCAGCAGCGCGAACAGCGTTTCGTGCTCGGGCTTGCCAAGCAGGCGGGTGAAGGCCGGGATCTGTTTCACAGCATCGTAGACCTCGCCGCCGAAGGACCGGTCTTTCGCGATCAACGCCTGGTAATCATCATCGAACGACGCATCTGCGGCAGTCCTGCAGGTATTGGTGATGCCGTGGCGCAGCAAGACCTGCCCTATTACACGACGAATTCCCAACTGGATGGGAGCGATGTCGGCTTGCACATCGTAGAAGGCGCGGATGACGAGAAACCCGTCGCGATGGAATGCGTCGCGTTGCGAATCGTCCAGCACGCCATTCCAGCTCATCGGGCGACTCCAGCGTGGCGGGATACGATCCTGGTCACGCGTTCAATTCCGCCTTGGTCCAGATCGTGGTAACTGGGCAGGTTGATCGCGCGCTGCGACAGCGACAGGCTGACCAGGTTTTCTGGTCGTGGTTCGAACATGGGCAGGGTGGACAGCGGCCAGAAGAAGACGCGGCCGTCGATGTTTTCTTCGCGGAACTCCGAAAGGAGGCTGTCGCGATCGAATCCGCAGCCGGGATCGAATACCGCTGTCGGCATCCAGTAGCCATTGGTCGTTCCCGAAGGTTCCGGGTTCATGGCAAGCGGCAGGCTGCCGAGCGCGCGGCGATAGGCCTCGAATACGCGGCGCTTCCCCGCGACCAGCTCGTGCACGCGCTCAAGCTGTCCGCATCCTATGGCAGCCTGAATATTGGACATCTTGTACTTGAACCCGATCACCGCCGGCCAGAACTGACGGGTTTCCCCTTTGGCGCGCCCATGATTGGAAAGCGTCAATACTTTTTCATAAAGGGCATCGTCGTTGGTGACAAAAATGCCGCCTTCTCCGGTCGTAATGGTCTTGGTGCCGTGGAAGGAAAACGCCCCGAATGCACCCATCGATCCGGCGCGACGGCCGTGCCAGATGGAACCGATGGCCTCGGCAGCGTCTTCGATCACGGGAATGCCGTGGCGGCGGCCGATATCAAGCAGCGCATCGATCTCGCATAGATTGCCGTAGAGGTGAACAGCGAGGATCGCTTTGGTGTTCGGCGTGATCGCACGCTCGACCTTGACCGGATCCAGGCACCAGGAGACCGCGTCCACGTCGACCAGGACCGGAGTGGCACCAAGATGCACGATGGGCGCGGCCGATGCGATCCAGTTGATGTCGCCAAGGATTACTTCGTCACCGGGCCCAATGCCAAGACCTGCCATCCCCAAATGAAGCGCGCCGGTGCCGCTCGAGGTGGCGATGGCGTGGGTGACGCCTATGTGCTCGCGAAACATCCTTTCGAAGCGATGGATGTAGTCGTAGCAATGCTCGCCCCAGCCGTTGGCCGCCGCGTCGACCGCGTAACTTACCTCCAGTTCGGTTATGGAGGGCTTGGTGTAGTGAATCCGTGGATTCTGGTTCATTCAGTTGCCAACTGCGGTATGGCGAAGACGAACTGCCCACCCCACTCACGGACGTAGGAGAGCTGCTCGGTGATTTCCTGTTTGAGGTTCCATGGGAGCACGACGACAAAATCAGGTCGTGCGTCACGCAGGTGTTGCTCGTTGACCACGGGAATGCGGGATCCCGGCAGGAACCGGCCTTGCTTGTACGGAGACGCATCGGCAACGAAGGCAATCAGGTCGCTCCTTATGCCGGCGAAGTTGAGCAAGGTGTTTCCCTTTGCGGCCGCACCATAGGCCGCAAGGGTCTTGCCTGCGCGTTTCTGCTCCAGCAGAAACGCTATGAACGCGTTCTTGGCTTGCTCTGCGACTTTCTGGAAGCCCTCGTACCATTCCATTGTGGACATCCCGGCATCGCGTTCCCTTTGGAGCACGCGCTCGACATTGGACGTCTTGGCGTAGGTCGCTCCAGCGTGCGAACTCCATACCCGTAGCGAACCACCGTGCGTCTGCAACTCCTCGACGTCCCAGATTCGCAGGCCATGCGCGGCGAAGATCGCCTGCACGGTCCTGAGGGAGAGATAGGAGAAATGCTCGTGATAAACGGTGTCGAATTGATGTTTCTCGACCAGTTCGAGCAGGTGCGGGAATTCGACAGTCACTGTGCCGGCTGGAGAGAGCAGTCGGCCGATGCCGGAAACGAAATCATTGATGTCGGGGACGTGGGCCAGGACATTGTTGGCTACGATGAGGTCGGCGTGGCCGCGTGTGGTGACAAGCTCGTCGGCCAGTTGCCGGCCGAAGAACCTCACCAGCGTGTCTATGCCCTTGGATTGCGCGACGGCGGCGGTGCCCGCCGTGGGCTCGATGCCAAGGCAGGGGACTGATCTTTCCGCCATGTACTGGAGCAAGTACCCGTCGTTGGAGGCCAGTTCGACGACAAGGCTGTCCGGACCCAGGCCAAGCCGAGGTACCACCTTGTCCACGTAACGCCGGGCATGTTCGAGCCACGAACGCGAGTATGAGGAGTGATACGCGTAATCGGACGCAAACAGCTCAGCATGCCCCTGCACCTCGTCCACCTGCACCAGATGGCACTGCCTGCATGTGAACAGCTTGAGCGGAAACCAGGTCTCTGGCGACTGCAACGCTTCCAGTGCAAGGTACGCATTGGACGGAGGCGATGTACCGAGGTCGAGAAAGACATCGACAAGCGGCGTTGCGCAGAAGCGGCAATCCATTAGTCCAAGCCCTCGAATTTGCCGTCGATCAACGGATGGCCCAGATCGCGCTCGGAAATATGAGCCAAGGGCAGCGGCCACTTGATCGCCAAACGCGGATCGTCGTGCCTGACTCCTCCTTCGCACGAGGGAGTCCATGGCTGAGTGTGGAAGTAGAGCAACTGGGCATCATCGCTCAGTGACTGGAATCCGTGGGCAAAGCCCTCGGGAATGAACACCTCACGGGGTTCGTCGTCTCTCAACTCCATGCCGTGCCAGCGCAGGAACGTTGGCGAATCGGCGCGCAGGTCCACGGCGACGTCGAACACGCAACCCCGCAGGCACTTGATCAGTTTCGCCTCCGCGCTCGGCGTCCGCTGGAAATGCATGCCCCGTACGGTACCGCGCAGCGCGGTGGTCGAGAGATTCACCTGCACGAACCGGAGGCCTGGGCGCACTTCGCGCAGCGCTGCCTCGCAGAAGATCCGTTCGAAGCGGCCGCGGCTGTCTTCATGCGACTGGGTGTCGATGGTCACGAGCCCGGACAAGGGAGTGGCGGTGATCCTCATGACGCCCAAGCCTGCCGCTGGCGCCGTGCACTGGCGACATAGGCATCCAGGTCTTGGCGACTGTGGATATGGCCAGCGTCGAGAAAATCGCGGTACCAACGCGCGGTGTGGGCAACGGTGGGCTCCGCGTCCCACACTGAATGCCATCCGAGTTCGCGGGCGGCTTTCCCGCAGTCGAGCGTCAGTTTCTCCGCTTCATGCGGGTGCGGGCCGGCATCATGCTCGACTTGGAGTCCGGGCCATTCATGCTGGAAATGTCGAACCACGTCGCCCACGGCCATCGTCGAGCCGCGCGAGGGCCCGAAGTTCCAGGCGCCTCCCGCTTCGCGGCCTTCGATCATTGCCTGCGCGAGACAGAGGTAACCCGAAAGCGGCTCCAGCACGTGTTGCCATGGGCGGGTCGACATGGGGTTGCGGAGCCGTACCGTACCGGCGCCAGCCATGGCCCTGACGACGTCCGGTACCAGGCGATCCTCCGCCCAGTCTCCGCCGCCGATGACATTACCGGCACGAGCGGTTGCCAACCGGACAGCGTGCGAGTCGGCACCGTCGAAATAGCTGCGGCGATAACAGGCCGATACCAACTCTGCGCAGGCTTTCGATGTGCTGTAGGGGTCGTGCCCGCCCAAGATGTCGTCTTCGCAGTAGCCACCTGGCACATCGAAGGGTTCATATACCTTGTCGGTCGTGGCGTTGACCAGAACGCGCACGCTATCGCAGTGGCGCGCAGCTTCCAACAGGTGTACCAGACCGAGCACATTGGTGGCGAACGTTTCCACGGGCTCGCGATAGCTGCGCCGGACCAATGGTTGGGCGGCGAGATGGAACACGAACTCGGGCTGGAAGTCGTGCAGTGCATCAAGCACACCACCTCGGTCACGTACGTCGACCAGGTATTCGCGCTTGAGCTTCATGTCCAGCAGCCGCCAATGCGATGGCTCCGTATCGGGCGGCAGTGCAAGCCCGGCTAGCTCCGCGCCGAGTGCTTGCAACCACATCGCGAGCCACGAACCCTTGAACCCTGTGTGTCCGGTGACCAGCACACGCCGACCGGAATACGCGCCACCGAACAGGGTGCTTAGTCCCAGACCTTCCAAGGTGCGCTCCCGCTTTGCCAGAGTTCTTCCAGCTTGTTCTTGTCGCGAAGCGTGTCCATCGGGTGCCAGAAACCATTGTGCGTGTAAGCCGACAGTTGCCCATCGCGCGCCAGGCGCTCAAGTGGTTCGCGCTCCCAGATGGATTCATCATTGTCGATATAGGCGAGGACCTCCGGCTGCAGGACGAAGAATCCGCCGTTGATCCAGGTGCCGTCACCCTGCGGCTTCTCGGTAAAGCGTGTGATGCGGTTGCCTTCGATGTCGAGTGCGCCGAACCGTCCCGGGGGTTGCACCGCGCACACGGTCGCGAACGCGCCGCGCTCGCGATGGAATGCAATCTCGCTGCCGATGTCGACGTCCGACAAGCCATCACCGTACGTGAAGCAGAAGGTTTCGCCGTCCAGGAACTCGGCGACGCGCTTGAGCCTGCCGCCGGTCTGCGTTTCCTCGCCCGTGTCCACCAGCGTCACGCGCCAGGGTTCGGCATGGCGATGATGTACGTCCATCTGGTTACGCGCCAAGTCGAAGGTGACGTCGGACGTATGGAGGAAATAGTTGGCAAAGTATTCTTTCACCATGTACCCCTTGTAGCCGAGGCAGATGATGAAGTCGTTGATGCCGTGATGGGAGTACGCCTTGAGGAGGTGCCAGAGCACCGGCTTACCTCCGATCTCGATCATCGGCTTGGGACGCACGATGGTTTCCTCGCTGATGCGAGTGCCGAGTCCGCCAGCAAGGATGACTGCTTTCATGGCTTGCAAATCCACTGACCAGAGGTGGCTGCATGCCCCCCAAAAGATATGCCAGACATTGTCGTGGCCCCCGGTTTTTGATTAGAGCCGACCGTTGGAGATGGTGTCAACGTGCGTTTTTCGCCTTGCAAACCGGACGGCTGAAAAAAGCGCATACGCGATCACATCTGCTGCCAGTATCGTCACGCGGAATCCCGCGACCAGCATCGTCGCCCCCGCGAATGGCAGCGCGCCACGCAGCAACGCGCCTGCCACCGATTCGAATACGCCCAAGCCTTGGGGGGCGAATACGGCGATGAATCCGGAAGCCCAACCGAGCAGGTAGGCGGCATAGATGTCGGCCAATCCGGACTCTGCCTGCGCCGGGAACGCAAGCCAGTAGCGGGCAAAGGCAGTGGCAGCGACAAGCCAGAAGGCAGCGGTGATGCTGATCGCCAGGAAGTAAGTACCACCAGCCATCCGGCAATCGGCGACAGCCCGATGACGTAGCAGTGCCGGCAAGCAAGCGAGGATCGCGACACCGCCCATCATGCAGGCAGCACCGGGACGCGAGTCCTGTCCGGCCGCAAGCAGGAAGGCGCCGCCTAGTACCAGCGCAACCGACACGGGCAGTATGTTCTCGAGCGCCACCATCGTCGCCAATTGCGTGCGGCTCACTCCTTTTCCATGAAGGTCGACCACCCGGGATACCGTGTGCCAGATTCCGCCCGGCAGATAACGCGCCGGAAGCCGGTTCACATGGATCGCCAAGGCATCTACGTAACGCACATTCGTGCCGAAGCCCCGTAGTACCACCCAGGTGAAGGCGGGGCTGAGAAGGTGCAATGCGGACCACAGCAGCACGGCGATGATGAGCGCTGGCCAGTGCGCGTGACGGACGACGTTCTCGAAGGTTCCGCGAGCACCGATGCCCGCTACGACCAGAAACAAAACCGCGAAAGGACCGAACACCCAGCGTGCGCTTGCCAAGGCGTGGCGAAACCAAGAGTAGCCGTCCCGCATGGTGACCACTCAGGCTTGGCCGCGCTTGCCAACGAGATATCGCAGGGGAAGCGACGGGGCTAGCGTAGCTAGCGCCAATACCTTGTCCGACGCCGGGAGGTTGGATTTCATCAGCACTTTTACCAGGGCGGCCGGGAGTTCGAGCATCGGAAACAGCTTCCCCAGCGGAGAGCGCACGATCCTGGTGCTGGCACCGGCATAGCGCTTGAGCTTTTCCGAATGGCTCTTTTCCATGCGGAACTCCCGCCGGCACCACTCCGCCCGCGTGGCGTGCACGAAGTGCCCGCGCAATGCGAGCTGCATCAGGAGCACGAGGTCGCCACCTGCAAGCTGGTGTAGCGGCAGGCAAGCGCGAAGGTCGGCGGTACGGATCATCCCGACGACAGGATGCATGTTGCCCCAGAAGATCGTGAATGCCCTGGCCACTGCGCTCATGCCGCGAGTGTCGGTCCAACCCGATTCGATCGGTAGCGGTTCTCCATCGCCAGTGATCCACCGTGAGCTGCCAAACGCCAGGCAAGCGCCCGGCTGGCGCTCGAGCAGCGCGACGCATTCGGAGACGAAATTCGGGGTCCACAGATCGTGGCCGGCTGCCCACATGAAGTAGCGTCCATTGGCCATTGCCAACGCATTTTCGAAATTGGGCGTTACTCCGGAGTTACTTGTCTGCACTTTGATGCGGATGCGGATGTCCTCGGCCGCGTGTCTCTTGCAGATCTCGACGGTACGATCCGTTGATGCATTGTCCGAGACGAGAATCTCGATGTACGGGTAGTCCTGCTGCCTCAATGACGCCAGCGTGGCGTCGATGAAGCGCTCCTCGTTATAGACGGGAAGGCCGATGCTGACGAGTGGGGTTTCGATGGTGGCGGCCACGATGTGCTTCCAGTTCCGTTCTTCTGGTTGTAGCGGCTCAAAGACTACATCGCGTTTCCCGAGTTGATCGGCGGCTCCGTGGTCTGGATTGAATGGGAATCCTGTTACGGGATCTGGCACGCAATCCGCAGGCGGGCATCGCCGCTCCTGCTTGCAGGCAGCGTGGCTCAGTCTGCTCCAATCGAGCTGCCTTGCGCTGGTTTTGATTGCGGCTGGCCTTTCAGGAGTTGTACTTGCTGTTCGATCCGGCGCATCAAGTCCGCCTCCGCGGAGTTTGACCAGTCGACGCGCATCTTCGCCTCTTGAAGCGTACGTTGCGCCAGCTCCACCCTGTTCGTTGCGAGGTAGGCCTGCACAAGGGGCACGGTGTAGACGACGGGTGTGCCGGGCTGCATGGATCGCTTGGCCTGGTCTTCCGCCTCTGTCCAGGCTTGGGCACGGGCGAAATATGCAGCCGACTGATAACGAAGAGGTGCGACAGCTTGGCCGGTCGTGCGCTCGGAACGGTCGGCAAGACGCTGGATCACGGAGCCGATCTGTCGATCGGTCACGCCCTCGCACTTGTTTGTCGCGATGATGTTGTAGAGCCGATAGAACGGCTGGCTCTCCGGGATGGTGACCGGCGGAGGCGAAAGCGTTGCGAAGGCTTCCAGGTCTTGGGCATCGGCCCTCCCCTCTACTACGCAACCCGCATACGCTCGATACAGGTGCCCCAATGCACGGTTGCGTGGCCGTTCCGACGCCATCAACGATGCAACTACGCGGTTGGCGGCGGGGGCATCCCGCAGCGTGACCGCGTGCAGGAAGACGTAGGAGTTCGCGTTGATCGATTCAGGATGGGACAACAGGCTGGCTGTCGCGATGGTCAGCGAGTTCCGCCACACCAGGGCGCGGCCGTGCGTGCTGATCGCAAATACCACCAGCATGCCCGCCATTGCCATCTTGGCGATTCGATTCGTGCGCACGCCCTGTCGTGCCAAGCGAGATGCAAGTAGCGCCAGCAGCGCGACGACGGCAACCAGCAGGCCGAACGATGGCAGATAGTTGCGGTGCTCGTAGTAGAGCTCGAGGGGAACGATGGATGCTTCAAGGGAGTGGGCGACGAGGAAGAACGCCCAGCCGAACGCCACCGCTGGCGAGTACCTGCGGAAACGCCACGCGGCTATGCTGGCGATGGCAAGCGCGGCGAATGCAAGGAAGGTGGTCGGAGGATCGAACCAGCCCTTGGAAATGGCGAAGTCGTCCGTGAATATGCCCATGCGCGATGGATTGGGCAGTAGCAGCTGCGATATGTAGTCGCACAGCGCCCGTCCCTGGCTGAGCACGCGCTCGTACGGATCGAAGTCGCGCCCCGTGTACGCGGCCAGGAATCTTTCCGGGCGCGAAAGAAAGACGGCGACGCCCGCGACAAGGGGGAGCGCGCCGAAGGCCCAGAGGAAGCCCTTGATGCTCCGGGGGCGCCCGGCGCGCGGGAACATGCACAGTTCCATGACACAGCACAGCAAGGGCAGGAGCGCGCCATTCTCCTTGGCCAGGAAGCCGCACACGGTAAGCAGTGGGATGCCCAAGAACACCCCCGCCGTGGCGTACCGGGAAGAAGTCCGGACAATTTCCTGGCGGAGTCCAAGGTAGAGCCATAGACCTGACAGCACCAGCAGCGTCGACAGCTGCGCCATGCGCTGGACGGCATACAGCACCGTGCTGGCATGCAGGGGGTGCAACAGCCACAAGGCCGCCACCGTGCTCGCCAGCCATGCCGCCCAAGGGCGCAGTGCTGCATCGAGCTGCAGCACGCGGCGGGCCAAGGAAAAGACGATCCCGCCGATCAGCAGATGCACCGCCAGGTTGACGAGCTTGAAGGTGAAGGGGGTGTAGCCCAGAAGCTTGGCGTTCAGCGCGAAAGTGGCCATCGACAGCGGCCGGCCGAAGGCGCCGCCACCGCGTTCGAACAGGAGCGCGTAAAGCCCCAGCTTGCCGTCCAGCCACAAGGGGATGTGCCGGAGGTTGGGGTAGTCGTCGAAGAGGAACGGCCCGGCCAGCCCGTGCCAGTACACCAGCACGGTGGCGACGGCCGTTGCCACGAGCAGCATCAGGGGGGTGGGTTTGAGCGAGTCCATCAGTCGGTGCCGCATAAAAAAGAATCCCGGGGAATCCCCGGGATTCGGACTGCTAAAGAGCGGAAGGCTTATTCCCCTGCCGCCGTGTTGTCGCAAGCCGCCGGCTTCTGGGTATTGGTCAGCGCAGTGCCGCCGAAGGTGCCGCTGCAATGCCAGATGATGCGGCCACCCGGGTTGGCGGGGAGCTGCGGCTCCAGCGTGATCGCCGCCGTCTGGTACGAGCCTTCCAGCGTGCCGCTCGCGTCGGTGCAGATGGTAGTAAGCATGCCGGTGCACAGGTTGGTTTCGCCGGCGCCAAAGTTCTCGCCGACCTTGATCTTCTCACCCGCCACCGAGCCGATGGCATTGGTGACCTTGGCCTTGATGGTGTAGTCGCGGTAAGCCGGCAGCGCGATGGCGGCCAGGATGGCGATGATCGCAACCACGATCATCAGTTCGATCAGCGTAAAGCCCTGCTGCTTCTTCATGGTGTTTCCCCTAGGAGTGATTGAACTTCACGTGCCACAGCCGGTTTTCACCCGGCCCGTCGGCCTGCCGTGCATGCCGCACGTGCATGAGGTTATACGCAGAGCGCGTGCCAATACCGGCCAGCGGGAATTTGCATCTCAAACTGAGCGGGGTGTCACGTGGTTGGACTCAGGGAAGGCAGTCGCCAATTGCGAAGTGACGCTTCTGGTCAGCTAGTGCCGTACTGGGTCAAGGTTTGCGGAGCAAGCACGACTAGGGGCTGCCAATGTCCTTGTCCATGTCCAAGATCGTGGCGTCCGACAGACGTATGCCAGCTCCAGGTCGCGCCGCGTTCTGGGCAAGGCGCAGTCCGCCCTGCGGCTGGCGAGTTTTTGGAGGTTTTGAGTTCCTTGAGAAGCGCCAGTCTTCTCAACCTCACGTGGCTCTCCAGCGCCTGAATCGCGCGACGATTGTATGCCGGAGTCGGGTCAGGCCGCGGAACAACCAGGTTCCAACGCGTCCTGCGGATCAGTCGATCCCGAGCTTCTTCAACTTGTACCGCAACGCCCGGAACGTGATCCCCAGTGCCTGCGCCGTCCGCGTCTTGTTGAACCGGTTCTCCTGCAACGCCTGCTCGATCGCCTGGCGTTCCATCTGCTCGATGTACTCGGGCAGGCGGCTGCTGGCGGTGTCGCGGGGGTTGAGGGCGCGGGGGTCGATGGCGGCGTGGGTGCCGGTCGCGCGGACGGAAGCCGGAACGGCGGGCGCGGGGTGCGCCTGCGGGGGCAGGAGGGGCGGTGCGCCGAAAACGGGCGAATGGCCGGCGACGGCTGCCGCCGCAGCGGCCGGTGCCGGCTTGGGCAGGCGCAGGTCGCTGGCTTCGATCCGCTCGCCGTCGGCGAGGGCCAGGGCGCGTTCGAGGATGTTCTCGAGTTCCCGCACGTTGCCGGGGAAGGGGTGCGCGCGCAGTGCTTCCAGGGCTTCGGGCGAAAGGGCAGGAACCAGGCGGTGCTGCGAAGCGGCGAGGCGGACCAGGACGCGTTCGGCCAGGCCCGGCAGGTCTTCGAGGCGTTCACGCAGCGGCGGGACGCGCAGTTCGATGACGTTGATGCGGTAGTACAGGTCGTGGCGGAAGCGGCCGTCCTCGACCAGCGCCGCGAGGTTCTTGTGCGTTGCCGACAGGATGCGGACGTCGACATTGATCTCGGCATTCGCGCCGACCGGCTTGATCGATTTTTCCTGTATGGCTCGGAGCAGCTTGACCTGCATCGGCAGGGGCAGCTCGGCGACTTCGTCGAGGAACAGCGTGCCGCCGTCGGCCGCCTGGAACAGGCCGGGCTTGTCGGCGTGGGCGCCGGTGAAACTGCCCTTCTTGTGGCCGAAGAACTCGCTCTCCATCAGTTCGGCGGGAATCGCGCCGCAGTTGACCGGAACGAAGGGCCCGCTCGCGCGCGGCCCCTGCTCGTGGATCGTGCGGGCGGTGAGTTCCTTGCCTACGCCCGATTCGCCGGCGATGTAGACCGGCGCCTGGCTACGGGCCACTTTCGCAATTGTCTGGCGCAGTTCGACGATTGCGGGAGAGTCGCCGAAGAAGCGCGTGGCGACCGGATCTGCATTGTTCGCGGTACGACGCTTCTCGTGGAGATCCAGCGCGTGACGCACGAGATCGCGCAGCACCGGCAGGTCGACGGGTTTGGCGACGAAGTCGAAGGCGCCGGCCTTCAATGCTTCCACCGCGGCTTCGACATTGCCGAAGGCGGTGATCATCGCCACCGGGGTGTTGGGGTGCTTCTGGCTGATCTCGGCAACGAGGTCCATGCCCGAGCCGTCGGGCAGGCGCATGTCGGTCAGGCAGAGATCATAGGAATTGGCCGCGAGCTGGGCGCGCGCGTCGGAGAGGGTGGCGGCGGTGTCGCATCGCAGGCCCATGCGGCCCAACGTCATGACGAGCAGCTCGCGGATATCGCGCTCGTCGTCGACTATCAATGCACTACGTGTGTCGGTCATCCACCCCTCCGCGTGCGACACGATAACGGAATGACGGGGACAGGACCAAGCGACGGTGGTCCCGTTCCCTGATTCCCGTTTTACGCAAAGTGAACGGTTGGGCCGGATTGAGGCCGAACGGGCCTGCGTTATTCCCGCGGCAAGCCCGATGCGGTATCGCGCGCGAGTGCGCCGAGGCATTCGCGCGAGCGCGTAATCCACTCATGCGTCAGTCGCAGGACGCAGCAGCTTGCGGCTGGCGCGGAAAACAGGCGCGTCGCTCCGCAATCTCAACCACTCCCCAGCAACGGACTCGGCGCCGGACAGCCGATCCGGAAACACGCGCCGCCTCCCGGCATCGACACGTATTCCAGCGTGGCCTGGTTGGCGCGGCACAGTTCGCGCGCGATGTAGAGGCCGAGGCCGGTGCCGTGCCCCGAGGTGGTGAAGAAGGGACGGAAGAGCTGGCCTGCCACCGACTCGGGTATGCCTGGTCCCCGATCACGCACATCGATCGTCGGCGCCCCTGTTTCGTCCACGGCAACGTGAATCGTGACGCGCGCGGACTGCCCGGGCATGCGTCCATAGATGAGGGCGTTGTAGACCAGCGCGGTGAGGATCTGGTGCAGCTGGCGTGGATCGAACAGCGTGGTCAGCGTCGTGGCGGCGCCAGTCGCGTTGAGGGTGTCGTGTTCCAGCGGATGGCTGGCCACGTAGTCCTCGACGAAGCGGCGTGCGAACGCCATCAGTTCGACATGCTCGGGCTTGGCCGGCTCGCGACGCGCGAGACCCAGCACGTTCTCGACGATGCCGTTCATGCGCTGTCCCTGCTGGCGCACGATCTGCAGCAGGCGCAGGTCGGCGGTGGGCAGGTCCTTGGATTCCTCGAGCAACTGCACCGCGTAGTTGATCGCCGCCAGCGGGTTGCGGATCTCGTGCGCGAGGCTGGCGGAGAAACGGCCCAGCGTGGCCAGCGTCATCGACTCCGCCTGCCGCGACACGATGCTGGTGTCGTCGAGGAAGATCAGCGCCTGGTCGCTCCCCGCGCGCAGGCGGGTGAAGCGCGGCACGACGTCCGGCAGGTCGGGTGCGAGCTGCAGCGGCGTGTCATCGGCGCGGCCGTTCTTGCGCCAGTCGTCGAGGCGTTTTGCGAGAGCTGGCGCGGCCAGCCGCAGGTCGCGGCCTTCGCCGGGATGCTCGTTGGTATCGCTGAGCAGCAGCATCGCGGCCTCATTGGCCAGCCGCAGATGACCGCGTTGATCGACCAGCAGCACGCCGGTACGCAGGCGGCGGATGATGAGTTCGTTCACTTCGGCCAGTGACGCGATGTCTTCGCCGCGGCGTTCGGCCAGGTCGACGCTCTGGCGCATCTGTCGCCCCAGCACGTTCGTCAACGTGGCAACGGCGATGTAGCCCATCGCGTACATAAGCGGCTCGCCGATGCCGGGGGTGATGGCGCCGGCGGCCAGATTCCAGAAGTAATCGAAGAGCAGTCCCGTCGCCGCGATCGCGGCGATGCCCAGCCCGAATCGCGCCGGCAGCAGCAGCGCCGCGGCGCCGACGTTGAACATCAGCATCAGCACGATGCCGGCGCGCGTGTTCGGCATCGCATAGACCGCGAGCACGCCGAAGAACAGATCGAAGGCGATGCCGATCAGCGCCTGCAGCTGCAGGTCGCCGCGCTTGCGGATCAGGAAGAGCAGGGTCGCGGCGAAGAGATAGATGATCGCCGTCGTCTTGGCGATGCCTTCGTCGCGCGGTTCGCTCAGGTACTGCCGGATCGGTCCGAACAGCAGGAAGGTCAGGATCGCCGCTTCCAGCAACCGGTACAGGGTGAAGAAATGCAACTCGCGGCGCAGCGCGCTGTCGGCTTCGTCGGCGGGGCGAGTGGGCAAGCGGGAGTCCCTGGGTGTGGCGCGGGCCGAGTATAGGTGGGCCGCCTTCTACCAATGGATGGGATTGGGCGTTTTGCCCCGTCCTCCCCGATCGGCGACAATGCTGCCCCTCGCGCGGCGGCCCACGGCCGCGATTCCGGCGCGGGTTCTTTCCTTCCCCTCGGTGACGCATGAATTTCCACGAATACCAGGCAAAGCAGCTCTTTGCCGATTACGGCATTGCGGTGCCGGCCGGGCGCGTAGCGCGCACGCCGGAAGAGGCGGTCGATGCCGCCAAGGCCATCGGCGGCGACTTCTGGGTCGTCAAGGCCCAGATCCACGCGGGCGGCCGCGGCAAGGCCGGCGGCGTGAAGCTCGCCAAGACCCTGGATCAGGTCCGCGACTACGCCAAGGGCATGCTCGGCACGAAGATGGCGACCTACCAGACCGCCGGCGTGGAGCTGCCGGTCGACAGCGTGCTGATCACCCAGGCCACCGACATCGCCAAGGAAATGTATCTGTCGGTGCTCGTCGACCGCGGTACCAAGTCGATCACCTTCATCGCCTCCGCCGAAGGCGGCATGGACATCGAACAGGTCGCGCACGAGAAGCCCGAAGCGATCAAGACGCTGCACGTGAACTACGTGCAGGGCCTGCAGCCGTACCAGACGCGCGAACTCGGCTTTGCCCTCGGCCTCAATGCCAAGCAGGTCAACCAGCTGAGCAAGATCATGCTGGGCCTGTACAAGCTGTTCAACGACAAGGACCTGGCGCTGGTTGAACTCAACCCGCTCGCCATCCTCACCGACGGCAACCTCGCCGTGCTCGACGGCAAGATCAACTCCGACGACAACGCGACCTTCCGCCACCCCGAACTGGCCGCGATGCGCGACATCCGCCAGGAAGACGAGACCGAAGTCCGCGCCAGCCAGTACGACCTCAACTACGTCACGATGGACGGCAACATCGGCTGCATGGTCAACGGCGCCGGCCTCGCGATGGCGACGATGGACGTGATCTCGCTCAATGGCGGTTCGCCGGCGAACTTCCTCGACGTCGGCGGTGGCGCCACCAAGGAACGCGTGACCGAAGCCTTCAAGCTGATCCTGTCGAGCGACAAGGTGAAGGCGATCTTCGTCAACATCTTCGGCGGCATCGTCCGCTGCGACATGATCGCGGAAGGCATCATCGCCGCGGTCAAGGAAGTCGACGTCAAGGTTCCCGTCATCGTCCGCCTCGAAGGCACGAACGTGGAAGCCGGCAAGGAGCTGCTGAAGAACTCCGGCCTGGCCATCACCCCCGCCGACGACATCAACGACGGCGCGAAGAAGGCCGTTGCGGCCGTCGCCGGCAAGTAAGGAATAACGATCCCATGAGCGTTTTGATCAACAAGAACACCAAGGTGATCGTCCAGGGCTTCACCGGCTCGCAGGGCACCTTCCACGCCGAGCAGATGCTCGATTACGGCACCAAGGTCGTTGGCGGCGTGACGCCGGGCAAGGGCGGCACCGAGCACCTCGGCCTGCCGGTGTTCAACACCGTCGCCGATGCGGTCGCCGAAACCGGCGCCGATGCGTCCGTCATCTACGTGCCGCCGCCGTTCGCGGCCGACGCGATCCTCGAAGCCGCCGATGCCGGCATCAAGGTCATCGTCTGCATCACCGAGGGCATTCCGGTCCTCGACATGCTGCGCGTGAAGAACACGCTCAACGGCTACGACGACGTCGTGCTGGTCGGTCCCAACTGCCCCGGCGTGATCACGCCCGGCGAATGCAAGATCGGCATCATGCCGGGCCACATCCACATGCCGGGCAAGATCGGCATCGTGTCGCGCTCGGGCACGCTGACCTATGAAGCCGTAAAGCAGACCACCGATGTCGGCCTCGGCCAGTCGACCTGCATCGGCATCGGCGGCGACCCGATCAACGGCACCAACTTCATCGACGCGCTGAAGTGGTTCCAGGACGATCCGCAGACCGAAGGCATCATCATGGTCGGCGAGATCGGCGGCAGCGCCGAAGAAGAAGCAGCCGAGTTCATCGCCGAATACGTCACCAAGCCGGTGGTCGGCTTCATCGCCGGTGCATCGGCGCCGAAGGGCAAGCGCATGGGCCACGCCGGGGCGATCGCTTCGGGCGGTTCGGGCACGGCGGAAGGCAAGTTCGCCGCGATGGAAAAGGCCGGCGTCACCACGGTGAAGTCGCCGGGCGACCTGGGCGCGGCGATTGCGAAGCGGTTGGCGAAGTAAGCCGCGCGGAATTCGTTACATCGTAGTGTTTGAAGAAGCCGCCTTCGGGCGGCTTCTGTTTTTGGTGAAGAGATCGAGCCGCCGCGATTTTTTTCCTTCTCTCGCCGTGATGTTTCCCTTCTCCCCGCTTGCGGGGAGAAGGTCGAAACGGCCGACAGGCCGTTGAGGGCAGGGCGGATAAAGGGGCGCGGCGGCGAAGCTGGCGCAATGCACCGCCTCGCTTCCGTTCACGCCACTTCCCCTCACCCTGCTTCGCTGCGCGAAGCGGTCCCTCTCCCCGCAAGCGGGGAGAGGGGTATTGCTCTGCGGAGCGACTGCGGTTCCTTCTCCCCGCTTGCGGGGAGAAGGTGCCCAACGGGCGGATGAGGGGCGCGGCGGCGAAGTCGACGCGCGGCAGCACGGATTCCTTCACGGCTGCTCATCACGTTGACGCAGCACGCCCGATCCTGCGCGCATGCCAGCCAGCAAGCCCGCAAGCAACGGCGACGCCATCGACGCCGCGCTCGAATCCGCAGTGCAAGGCGGCCTCGTCTACGTCAGCGACGCTGACCCCGGTTTCCGCCGCCGCCGCTCCGGCAACGGCTTTGTCTATCTCGACAGCAGCGGCAAATCCATTCGCGATACGCACACGCTCGCTCGCATCCGCGCACTGGCCATCCCGCCCGCGTACCGCGACGTGTGGATCTGCACTCGCGCCAACGGCCACCTGCAGGCGACCGGACGCGATGCGCGCGGTCGCAAGCAATACCGCTATCACGCGCGCTGGCGCGAGGTGCGCGACGCGGAGAAGTTCGACCGCATCGTCGCCTTCGGCAGTTCGCTGCCGCGGCTGCGGCGGCGCTTGCGCCGCGATCTCGCGATGTCCGGGCTGCCGCGAGACAAGGTGCTCGCGGTGGTGGTCGCGATCATGGCGGACACGATGGTTCGCATCGGCAACGAGGAATACGCGCGCGGCAACAAGGCCTTTGGCCTGACCACGCTGCGCAACCGCCATGTCGAATTCCTGCGCGGTGGGCGCGCGCGGCTGCGCTTCCGTGGCAAGGGCGGGCTGGAGCACGACGTCGTTCTGGACGACACGCGTCTCGCCAGGCTCGTTCGGAGCTGCCAGCAACTTCCCGGCCAGCAACTCTTCCAGTACGAAGACGACGACGGCCATGTGCAGCCGATCGACTCCGGCATGGTCAACGATTACCTGCGCGACGCGATGGGCGCCGATTTCACCGCAAAGGACTTTCGCACCTGGGGTGGCACGCTTGCCGCGATGCGACTGCTCGCGCGCGAAGCGGACCCCGGCGACGCGGATCCGCAGCCTAGCCAGCGCAGCATCGCAGCCACGCGCAACGCGGTGATTGCCGAAGTGGCCAAACAGCTGCGCAACACGCCCGCGGTGTGCCGCAAGTCGTACATCGATCCGGTGGTGCTCGACGCGTGGGGAGCCGGGCGACTGCATGCGTTCACCAAAGACGCGCGCGGCCAACGCCAGTGGGAGCAGGCCTTGCTGCGCTTCCTGCGCCGCGAGCGACGGGGTCTTGCTGGCAAGACAAGGTAATCAACATTTCGTGTTGACCGATTCGAATGACCACACTATCTTGTGGTCGTCGATGGTGCCGACCCCGCCAGGGGAAGGCTTAAAGGGAATCCGGTGAGGCGCGCTCGCACATGAGCAAGCCGATTCCGGAGCTGCCCCGCAGCGGTAACTGGTAACGACCCGCGTCAATGGCACTGGCCCGATCCCCAAGGGGATGCAGCTGGGAAGCGACGCGCAGTAGGAAGACGGCTCGCATCGCGAACCGCACGACCGGAAGCCCGAAAACCTGCCACGACCGGAAGTCTCCGTGTCGCCGCATTCCATCGCGCGCTTCGCGAACTACCGCTTGGCCAGGCGTCTCCGCGGGGAGCGACGGTCGATCATGCGGACACGTTCGTCCCGCGTCGTCGCACCGTTCGTGCATTTCATTCCATCTCTCCGCGTTGAAGCCGGCCCGCCCGAGGGGGCGGGGGCTGGTGCGTGCGTCGTCGCGACGGGTTTGGCACCCAATCGCAACGCGTGCGACCGCTTTCGCTTCTTCTCCACCTTCTACGGAGAGGACAGCCATGCATACCGAAACACTTGCCGAAATCGCGACCGGAACACCGGTCGGCGAAGACGCATCGCCTGCTTCCACGAATTCGTCGCCTACCAGCACGTCGCAGGGCAGCTTTGCGCTGACGCCGCCGCATGCACCGGCAACGATGACCATCACCAAGCGTGACGGCCGCCGCGAACCGGTCGACGTCGCCAAGATCGTGCGCGCGGTGACGCGCTGCTGCGATGGCCTCAACGAAATCGACCCGATGCGGGTCGCGCTCAAGACCATCGCCGGCATCTACGACGGCGCGACCACGCGCGAGCTCGACGAACTGTCGATCCGCACCGCCGCCGCCTTCACTGCGGAGGAACCGCAATACGCGCGCCTCGCCGCGCGCCTGCTCGCCGGATACATCGACAAGGAAGTCGCAGGCCTGGGCGTGTATTCGTTCTCGCAGTCGATTGTCCTCGGCCATGAACTCGGTCTGATCAACGACCGTGTGCGCGAAACGGTCGAGGCCAACGCGCGCAAGTTCAACGACGCGATCGATGCCGCGCAGACCCAGCGCTTCGAATACTTCGGCCTGCGCACGCTGTATGACCGCTACCTGCTCAAGCACCCGCAGCGCCGCAGCGTGATCGAGACGCCGCAGCACTTCTTCATGCGCATCGCGGTCGCGCTGACCGATTCGCCGGCGTCGGCGCTCGAGCTGTACCGGCTGATGGCCTCGCTCGATTACATCCCCAGTTCGCCGACGCTGTTCAATTCCGGGACGCGCCACGAGCAGCTGTCGTCCTGCTTCCTGCTCGATTCGCCGCAGGATTCGCTGACCGATATCTACGCGCGCTACGGCGAAGTCGCGCAGCTGTCGAAGTTCAGCGGCGGCATCGGACAAGCCTATTCGCGCATACGCTCGCGCGGCTCGCTGATCCGGTCCACCAACGGGCGCAGCAACGGCATCGTGCCGTGGCTGAAGACGCTGGACGCGTCGGTCGCCGCGGTGAACCAGGGCGGCAAGCGCAAGGGCGCGGCGTGCATCTACCTGGAAACCTGGCATGCGGACATCGAGGAATTCCTCGAGCTGCGCGAGAACACCGGCGACGAGGCGCGCCGCACGCACAACCTCAATCTCGCCAACTGGGTGCCGGACCTGTTCATGCAGCGCGTGGAGGCCGACGGCGACTGGTCGCTGTTCGATCCGTACGCGGTGCCGGAATTCGTGGACCTGTGGGGCGAAGCCTTCGAGCGCGCCTACATGCAGGCCGAACAGCAGGGCCTCGCCGCGAAGACAGTCAAGGCGCGCGAGCTGTACGCCCGGATGATGAAGGTGCTGGGCGAAACCGGTAACGGCTGGATGACGTTCAAGGACGCCTCCAACCGAGCCTGCAACCAGGTCGGCCCAGGCCGTACGGTGCACCTGTCCAACCTGTGCACGGAGATCCTCGAGGTCACTTCCGCCGAGGAGACGGCAGTGTGCAACCTGGGGTCGATCAACCTTGCGCAGCACGTGGCGCAGTTCGACGACGGAAAGATGGCGTTCGATTTCGACAAGCTCGCCGAAACCGTGCGCGTCGCGGTGCGTCAGCTCGACCGCGTGATCGACCTCAACTTCTATCCGATCGAATCCGCGCGTCGCTCCAACCTGCGCTGGCGCCCCGTCGGACTTGGAGTGATGGGCCTGCAGGACGTGTTCTTCAAACTGCGCCTGCCGTTCGATTCGGTCGACGCGCTGCAGCTGTCCACGAAGATTGCCGAGCGCATCTACCTGCATGCGCTGGAGGCGTCGTGCGAACTGGCCGAGAAGCAGGGCGCGCATCCGTCGTTCGCGGAAACGCGCGCGGCGACCGGCGCACTGCAGTTCGACCTGTGGGGCGTAACTCCTACGGAAACCGGCGCATGGGAGGCGCTGAAGCAGCGTGTCGCGCAACATGGCCTGCGCAACTCGCTGCTCATTGCCATCGCACCCACCGCGACGATCGCGTCGATTGCCGGCTGCTACGAATGCATCGAGCCGCAGGTATCCAACCTGTTCAAGCGCGAGACGCTGTCGGGCGATTTCCTGCAGATCAACCGCTATCTCGTGGAGGAATTGAAGAAGCTCGGCCTGTGGACCGAAGCCACGCGCGACGCGATCAAGCTGGCTGAAGGTTCCGTCCAGAACGTGGCAGGGATTCCCGAAGCGCTCAAGGCCGTCTACCGCACCGCATGGGAGTTGCCGCAGAAAGCGCTGATCGACCTGGCTGCCGCGCGAGGTCCCTATCTCGACCAGTCCCAGTCGCTCAACCTCTTCATGGAGAGTCCGAATATCGGCCGCCTCTCGTCCATGTACATGTATGCGTGGAAGTCGAAGCTGAAGACGACCTATTACCTGCGGTCGCGTCCGGCGACGCGCATTGCGAAGGCCACGATTGCTGCGCCTGCTTACACCGAGCAACAGGCGCTGGCCTGCTCGCTGGAAAACCCGGAGGCCTGCGAGGCCTGCCAGTAACTGCCCATGCGGGGACGGTGGGGCGGCGTCCAAAACCACAAGGAAGTGGATCCGTTAGCGACGCCCCGCCGCTCCCCGCACCTTCAACTTCTCCGCGTAGCGGAGAGGGCTTCCATTCTCCGGAGACCGCCGCATGTCCGCCGCAACCCGATCCCATCTCCTCGATCCCGGCTTCGCCCTCACCCTGCGGCCGATGCGCTACCCGCAGTTCTACGAGATGTACAAGGACGCGATCCGCAACACCTGGACCGTCGAGGAAATCGACTTCGGCATCGACCTCAACGACCTGCGCCACAAGCTCAGCGCCGCCGACCGCCACCTGATCGAACGCCTGGTCGCCTTCTTCGCCACGGGCGATTCGATCGTCGCCAACAACCTGGTGCTGAACCTCTACCAGCACATCAACGCGCCCGAGGCGCGCATGTACCTGTCGCGACAGCTATACGAGGAAGCACTGCACGTGCAGTTCTACCTCACGCTGCTCGACTCCTATATTCCCGACCCGGCACGCCGCGAAGAGGCCTTCGACGCGATCGAGAACATTCCCTCGATCCGGAGCAAAGCCGCGTTCTGCTTCAAATGGATGGACTCGATCCAGTCCGTGCAGCGACTGGAGACACGCGAGCAGCGCCGCGCGTTCCTGCTCAACCTGATCTGCTTCGCGTGCTGCATCGAAGGGCTGTTCTTCTTCGCCGCGTTCGCCTATGTCTGGTTCCTGCGCTCGCGCGGCCTGCTACCGGGGCTCGCCGCCGGAACCAACTGGGTCTTCCGCGACGAGTCCGGGCACATGGCCTTCGCTTTCGAAGTGATCCGCACAGTGCGGAGCGAGGATCCGGGCCTGTTCGATGCCGGCATGGAACGCGACGTGCGCGCGATGCTGCGCGAGGCGATCGAAGTGGAAGCCGGCTTCGCGGATGACGTGCTCTCCGGCGGTGTGAACGGACTGTCGTCGCGCGAGATGCGCCAGTACCTCGAATATGTCGCCGACCTGCGCCTGGCCGCGCTCGGCATGGCGCCGGAATTTGGGACGAAGAATCCATTCCCGTTCATGGACCTGCAGGACGTGCAGGAGTTGACCAATTTCTTCGAGCGTCGCGTGTCGGCGTACCAGGTGGGAATCAGCGGTGCGGTGGCGTTCGAAGAGGCGTTCTGAAAACCGCCCCTCACCCTGCGTCGCTGTGCGACGCGGTCCCTCTCCCCGCATGCGGGGAGAGGGGAATGGCAGCTGCTTAATCCATCCCTCGGCCACGCTGAAGCCACAGCTATAGCCCACCCTCGCTCCGCCTGCGGGGAGAGGCACAGCTTCGCGTAGCGAAGCAGGGTGAGGGGAGGACCCGCGTGATCGCCGCCGTTAGAATGCGCGCACACGCAAGCTGGAGCAGGGCATGACATTGCGGATCGCATTGGCGCAGTTCGATTTCCCGGTGGGCGCGGTGACGAAGAACGTCGATCGCATCATCGAGATGATCGCTACCGCACGCGAGGAATACGGCGCCGACCTGGTGCTGTTCCCCGAACTGGCGCTCAGCGGTTATCCCCCGGAGGACCTGCTGTTGCGGCCTTCGTTCCTCGCCGACTGCGAGGCCGCGATCCAGCGCATCGCACGCGCGGCCACCGGCATCGTCGCGATCGTCGGCTGGCCGCAGTCCGCCGGTGCGGTGGTGTACAACGCGGCCAGCGTGCTGCGCGATGGCCAGGTCGCGCAGACCTATCGCAAGCGCGAACTGCCGAACTACGCCGTGTTCGACGAGCGCCGCTATTTCGAGGTCGATCCGGATCGCGACAACTGCGTCTTCGCGGTGAAGGACACGCAGGTCGGGCTGATCATCTGTGAAGACCTGTGGTTCCCCGAAGTCTTCGCGCAGACCGTCGCGGCCGGCGCGCAGGTGGTGATGGTGCCGAACGCGTCGCCGTTCGAGCGCGACAAGCACGCGCAGCGGGACAACCTGCTGGCACAGCGTGCACGGGAAACTAGTGCGGCGATCGCCTACCTCAACCTCGTCGGCGGACAGGACGCCGTCGTGTTCGACGGGGCATCGGTGGTCGCCGATGGCGATGGCACCGTGCATCCCGCTGCGGCTGCCTTCACCGACCAGTGGCTGGTCGTCGACTTCGACACGGTTACGCGCAAGTTCTCGCCGGTGCAGTGGATCGACGACGGCGACGAGAGCCGCGATGCGCTGGCCTGGCGCGCGGTGGTGCGCGGAACGCGCGACTATCTCGCCAAGAACGGCTTCAAGCACGCATGGATTGGCCTGTCGGGAGGCATCGATTCATCGCTCGTGCTCGCCATCGCCGTGGACGCCCTGGGCGCGGAGAACGTCACCGCCGTGCGGATGCCTTCGCGCTATACCGCCGGACTGTCGAACGATCTCGCCGAGGAACAGTGCCGCGCGCAGGGCGTGCGCATGATCACCGTGCCGATCGAGAAGCCGTTCCAGGGTTTCCTCGATGCACTGTCGGAGCAGTTCGAAGGCAAGCCGCTCGATGTAGCCGAAGAGAACCTGCAGTCGCGCAGTCGCGGCGCGATCATGATGGCGCTGAGCAACAAGTTCGGCGGACTGCTGCTGACCACCGGCAACAAGAGCGAATACGCCGTCGGTTACGCGACGATCTACGGCGACATGTGCGGCGGCTACGCGCCGCTGAAGGACTTGTACAAGACCGAGGTGTTCGCGCTCGCCCGCTGGCGCAACACGGTGGGTGACATCGTGATTCCGCAGGGCGTGATCGATCGTCCGCCGTCGGCGGAACTGCGTGAGAACCAGAAGGACCAGGATTCACTGCCGCCCTACGACGTGCTCGACGCGATCCTCTATCGCCATGTCGACCTGGAGCAGTCGGGCGCGGAGATCGTTGCCGCGGGCTACGACGCGGCAACGGTGGAAAGAGTGCTGCGGCTGGTGCGCATCAGCGAATGGAAGCGGCACCAGGCCGCGCCGGGACCAAAAGTCTCACGGCGCGCATTCGGGCGCGAACGCCGCTACCCGATCACGAATGGGTACATGGACGGCAGGTAGATCACGCGCTGCGGCGCGTTTGATCGCAGCCGCTTTTGCTCGCGGCGAGGTGTCGTGGCGCGCATCCGGTCGCGACAAATGGTTTGCTCGTGCTTCACAGTCACCTGTAGCGGCGCGCCTGCGCGGCGCCGTGTTGCCTCCGCACCGCACAGGCGCGCGCTGAAGAAGCTCATTCAACCGGCACCGCTTGCCCGGTAACGCGAATCCCGCCGTGCTCGCCGATATCGACAGTCAGCAGGCTCGGCCGCCCCATGTCCACGCCCTGATGAATCGTGACCGTCGCGGGCGTGGCAACCAGGCCCAGTTCACGCAGGTACGCACCGAACGCAGCCGCCGAGGCGCCCGTCGCCGGATCCTCCACCACGCCGCCGGGCGGAAATGGATTGCGTGCATGGAAGAGCGTCGGCGCCTCACGCCAGACCAGCGCCACGGTCGTCAGGTCGAGAGCCAGCATGAGTTCCTTGAGCGCCGCGTAGTCGTAGTCGAGCGCGCTCAGACGTTCGCGCGTGCGCGCGGCAAGGATCAGGTGCCGTGCTCCGGCGAAACCGATGCGTGGCGGCAGGGCAGGGTCCAGATCCTCCGGCGACCACCGCAACGCACCCAGCGCACCGCCCAGCGCTTCATCCGAAACGGCTTCGACGTGCGGCTCCACGCTGGTGAGCGTGGCGGTGGTGCGCGTGCCTTCTCGGTGCGTTTCCACTCCAACTTCACCGGCGCGCGTGTGTAAACGGATGGTCCCTGGATGCGTGCGTTCCGCCAGCGCCACCGCGGCGGCGATCGTGGCATGACCGCAGAAGGTGATCTCCTTTTCCGGCGAGTAATAGCGCACGTCGTATTCGTTGCCGGTGCGAGGAACCAGGAACGCGGTCTCCGAGTAACCCACGTCGGCGGCGATGGCCTGCATTCGTGCGGCATCGAGTCCGCGGGCATCCAGCACTACGCCGGCTGGATTGCCGCCGCTGGGAATCGCAGTGAACGCGGTGTAGCGGAGGATCTCGGGTTCGTTCATGGCAGTGTCGACCGGTAGGGGCGGACAGTGTGGCGCCGAAGGCGACGTGCGGGGTGCGGCAACAGGCACGCAGCGTTCTGCGAGCTTCCCTTCGGAACGGCGCCCGCGGACCAAAACAAAAACGCCGCCCTGAGGGCGGCGTCATGCACGGGTGGAAACCAGTCGCTCAGTTGCCGTCGTTATCCAGCGCCGACTTCTCGCCCGCGAACGGATTGAGCTTTCGCAGGTTGCTCGGGTAGTCCGGCCAGTCGCCGCTCAGGTACGGGTGGTTCGGATCGTTCTGCTGCAGCACCCGTTTGGCGTCGTCGGCCAGCGTCTTGTTGCCCAGCCCCGTGTAGGCGGCGGCAAGCGTCGCCACGGCGTCGTTCTGGTACTTGCTCTGGGGATAGGTCTCGAGCACGCGCTTGGCACGGTCGGCGGCGGCAACGTAGGCCGTGCGACGCAGGTAATACAGGGCAACATCGAGCTCGTGCCGGGCGAACACGTTGCGCAGTTCGGCCATGCGCTTGCGCGCGTCTTCGGCATAACGGCTGTTCGGATAGCGCTCGGCGACGATCTGGAAGTCGTTGTAGGCCTGCTGCGGCGTCGCCAGGTCGCGACGGCTCGGGTCGAGGCGCCACACCTTCTGCAGGAACACCGTCTGCCGGCTCGAATCCACCAGGCCGCGCAGGTAATACATGTACGACGTGTTGCGATGGGTCGGGTAGGTGCGGATGAAGCGGTCGATGCTGTTGATCGCATCGTCGTGCTTGCCCGACTTGTACTGCGCGTAGGCGGTTTCGACCAGCGCCTGCTCGGTGTACGTGCCGTAGGGGTACTGGGCGATGAGGCGCTTGAAGACGAGCTCGGCGCCCGCCCAGTTGCCGTGGCGCATCAGCTTGTGCGCCTTGTCGTACAGCTGTTCGACCGGCTGGCCTTCGTTGGCGTTCTCGTCCTTGAACATGCCCTTGACCCGGGCGCAGCCCGAACCGGCGAGGACGGCAATCAGCAGCAGGCAGAGCAGGGCGCGCGAGGCGATGCGGTTACGGCTGGGGGTCATGGGGCAGGAGGCTTTTTGCGGACGCCGGAGGCACGAAACCCGGATAATAGCAGCCCGGCGATCCGCCCCCTGAATCAACACCCCCGTATGAGCGGCTCCGCTGACACCCCTTCCACCCAGCTTTCCGCCGTCGTTCCCGACAGCAGCGCCGGCCGTCGCTTCGACGCGGTGCTTGCGGAACTTTTTCCGGATTACTCGCGCTCGCGGCTCTCGGCCTGGATCAAGTCCGGCGACGCCCGGCTCGATGGCAGGGAAGTCCGCCCGCGCGATCCGGTGCGCGGCGGCGAGGTCGTGACCCTGACTGTCGTGCTCGACGTGCAGACCCATTCCGAGCCCGAAGACATCGCCCTCGACGTGCTGTACGAGGACGCGCACGTCTTCGTCATCAACAAGCCCGCGGGCCTGGTGGTGCACCCGGGTGCGGGCAATCCGGCCGGCACGCTGGTCAATGCACTGCTGCATCGCGATGCCGCGCTGAATGCCTTGCCGCGCGCCGGCATCGTCCATCGCCTCGACAAGGACACCTCCGGCGTCATGGTCGTCGCGCGCACGCTGCCCGCGCATACCGCGTTGATCGAACAGCTGTCCTCGCGCGAAGTGCACCGCCAGTACCTCGCGGTCGTGGTCGGCGCGCTCGTCTCCGGCGGCACCGCGAATGCGCCGATCGACCGCCATCCGCGCGACCGCATCCGCATGGCCGTGCGCGACGATGGCAAGGATGCGGTGACGCACTTCCGCCTGCGCGAACGGTTCCGCGCGCACACGCTGCTCGAATGCCGCCTCGAGACCGGCCGTACCCACCAGATCCGCGTGCACATGCAGCATCTCAAGCATCCGATCGTCGGCGATCCGCTTTATGGCGGTCCGTTGAAGCTGCCCAAGGGCGCCACGCCGGAACTGATCGAGGCGCTGCGTGGCTTCCGCCGCCAGGCACTGCATGCCGAAGTGCTGGAGTTCGCGCACCCGGTCACCGGCGAAGCCGTGCGTTGCAGTGCGCCGATACCTGACGACATGCGTGCTTTGGTGCGAGCGCTGCACGACGATGCAGTGGCGGCGAAGCAGGACAGTCGCTAGAGGCGCCCCGTGCATCCTGCACTGCTTCCCGCCGCATGGCCTTTACCCGATCATGTCTGTGGAAGCCGTGTGCACGGCTTCACCACGCTGCGGCGCGGCGCGGGCCTGTCGAAGCCGCCGTTCGACAGTTTCAACATGGGCCTGCGCTCGGGTGACGATGAAGATGCGGTGTTGCAGAACCGCACGCAGCTCATGGACATCGCGCAGCTGCCCTCCTCGCCGCACTGGCTGCAGCAGGTACACGGCGCCGGCGTCGTGCGGCTTGACGGCGATGTGTTTCCCAGCGAACCCGAGGCCGATGCCGCGGTGACGTCAACACCGGGCGTCGTGCTCGCGATCCTCACCGCCGACTGCCTGCCGGTGCTGTTCGCCGCCAAGGACGGCAGCGAAGTCGGTGCCACGCATGCGGGCTGGCGCGGACTTGCCGCTGGCGTGCTCGAAGCGACGGTTGCGGAAATGCGCACGCCTGCCGACCAGCTGGTCGCATGGCTGGGCCCCGCGGCAGGCCCGCAGAAGTACGAAATCGGCGTGGAGGTCTACGACGCATTCGTCGCGCAGGACTGGAGCGCGGGCCGCGCCTTCACCAGCACGCGCCCGAACCACTGGAACGTCGACCTCTATTCGCTTGCGCGACGCCGTCTCGAAAAAGCCGGCCTGCGCGCGCACGACATCCATGGCGGTGCCCTGTGCACCATCACCGATCCGCAATCGTTCTACTCGCACCGGCGCGACCAGCGCACCGGCCGCATGGCCTCGCTGGTGTGGATCGCGCCACATTGAACGCACCCACGACGCCGCTGCTGTTTCCGGAACTGCTCGGTTCCGGATTCGGAGCATTGCCGCCACGGGTGCGCATGGTGCATCTGCGCCAAGGTCCGCAACACCTTTCAGGTGAAGTCGAGGTCGCGCGCGGCACGCGCTGGCTCTCGCGCCTGTGCGCGTGGGCGACGCGCCTCCCACCCGCGGGCAAGGGGCCGATCACCGTCGAGATTGACGCGACGCCCGGTCACGAGCGCTGGACACGCCATGTTGCCAGCCACGCGATGCCATCCCGCCTGTGGTCGCGGGACGGGCTCCTCTGCGAGAGGCTCGGACTCGTCACGTTCGGTTTCCGGTTGCATGCCGAAGACGGCGCCATTGTCTGGCGCGTGGAACGCGTGCGGGTATTCGGCTTGCCGTTGCCAAAGGCGTGGTTCGACGGCGTGGGCGCGCGCGAATCCGAATTCGATGGCCGTTACCACTTCGATGTCGCTGCAAGCCTGCCGCTCGCAGGGTTGCTGGTTCGGTACAAAGGCTGGTTGCACGTCGACTGATTTGTGTCGCCTACGGTGACATCGCAGAAAGTCACGCCGCGCGCAGCGTCGCCAGGAAATGCTGCCGCCAAGCAGTGATGTCGTGTTGGCGAAGGCGGGTGAACATCGCCTGCCAGCGTTCGCGTCGTTCATCGAGCGGCATGCTCACCGCGGCGGCGATGGCATCGGCGACGCCGTCGGTGTCGTAGGGATTGACCAGCAGGGCGGGCGTGAGTTCGCGCGCGGCGCCGGCGAAGCTGGATAGCACTAGTACGCCGGGATTTTCGGGATCCTGCGCGGCGACGAATTCCTTCGCCACCAGGTTCATGCCGTCGCGCAAGGGCGTGACCAGCGCAACGCGCGCGAGGCGGAAGAAGCCTGCGAGCGTCGCGTGCGGGTAGTTGCGGTTGACGTAGCGCACCGGTGTCCAGTCGGCGTCGGCGTGCGTGCCGTTGATGTGCCCTGCGAGCCGTTCGAGTTCCTGCCGCAACGTGCGGTATTCGGGTACCTCCCCGCGCGATACCGGCGCGATCTGCAAGTAGGTCATCGTGCCGCGCTGTTCGGGATGGCGTTGCAGGTAGCGCTCGAAGGCACGGAAGCGTTCGGGCAATCCCTTCGAGTAATCGAGGCGGTCCACGCCGATCGCCAGCGCGCGGCCGGACAGGCTCGCCGCCAACCGTTTCGCGCTCGCCTTGCCCGCGGACCTCGTCGCGAGATCGCTGATGTGCGCGGTGTCGATGCTGATCGGGAAGGCACCCGCGCGCAGGCGTCGTCCTTCCGCGGTTTCGAGCACGCCGTGTTCGACGACGCGGCCACGGCCGAACAGGCGCACGTAGTCCTGGAAGCGTTCGAGATCGCGTTCGGTCTGGAAACCGACCAGGTCGTAGGCCGACAACCCTTCGAAGAGCCGCCGGTGGTCCGGCAGCGCGGCGAGCAGGTCCGATGACGGCATCGGCACGTGCAGGAAGAAGCCGAGGCGGCAGGTTGCGCCGCGTTCGCGCAGCAGCTGCGCGAGGGGGATCAGGTGGTAGTCGTGCACCCAGACGATGTCGTCTTCATGCAGCAGCGGAGCGAGGCGATCCGCGAACAGCGCGTTGACGCGCAGGTAGCCGGCATACATCTCGCGGCTGTAATCGACCAGGTCCATGCGGAAGTGCAGCAGCGGCCACAGCGTGCGATTGGCGAAGCCGTGGTAGTAGTCGTCGCGGTCCTGCTCGGAGAGGTCGACCGTGATGTAGCGGATGTTGCCGGCATCCTGCTCGTGGATGCGGCCCGACTCGTTCGCGACGCGGCCGCTCCAGCCGAACCAGAGGCCACCGGATTCCTCGATCGCCGCCTTCAATGCGATGGCCAGTCCGCCGGCGCGCGCTTCGCCGGGAATTGCTACGCGGTTGGAGACCATGACGAGACGGGTCATGGGGCGGTCCGGTGTTTCGTTTCGCAGTTGCGTGTGTTGCGCTTGCTCTCGCTCCTGCTTCTGCCTCTGCTCTTGCTCCTGCCTGTGCTTCTTCTTTCGCTCGTCATTCCCGCGAAAGCGGGAATCCAGTGACTTTGCTGTTGTTTTTGTTGTTTTATGAAAATCACGAGCAACGGCAAAAACGAAGGCACTGGATGAACGGACATTCGTCCGTGGAAAAGACTCCCGCTTTCGCGGGAATGACGAGCAACGGCAACGGCAGTAGCCATGGCGCTCACACAGCATCCCGCCACGGCCGCGACAACCGCATCGCCGCGATGATCAGCCCGACATGCGAATACGTCTGCGGGAAATTGCCCCACGGCTCGCCTTCGAACGACAGGTCCTCCGACAGCAGGCCCAACGGATTGCGCTTCGCCAGCAGCCGCTCGAACATGCCGCGTGCTTCTTCCTTGCGGCCGATCGCGGCGAGCGCATCGATGTACCAGAACGTGCAGATGGTGAAGCTGGTTTCCGGCACGCCGAAATCGTCGGGCGCGGTATAGCGGAACAGGGCGTCGCCGCGCTTGAGGTCGCGTCCGATCGCGTCCACGGTCGCGATGAAGCGCGGATCGTCGGCCGCAACGAAGCCGAGGTCGGCCAGCAGCAACAGCGAAGCATCGAGCCGGTGTCCGCCGAACGCGTCGACGAAGTGTCCCCGTCCGGTATCGAGCGCCGCATCCATGATCCGCGCATGCATCTGCTCCGCGCGGTCGTGCCAGTACACGGCGCGTTCGGGCAGATGCAGGTGCGTGGCGATCTTGCCGAGGCGGTCGCAGGCCGCCCAGCACATCACGGCCGAATAGGTGTGCGTCTCGGCGCGGCCGCGGAACTCCCAGAGGCCGGCATCGGGATGTTCGTAGAATTCGAAGGCGCGCTCGCCCACGGGTTCCAGACGCGAGAACGTGGCAGCGTCACCCGGCGTGTCGAGGCGCTGGTCGAAGAACAGCTGCGTCGCCGCGAGCACCACGCTGCCATACACGTCGTGCTGTTTCTGCAGCCACGCAAGGTTGCCGCGCCGCACCGGTCCCATGCCGCGGTAACCGGCGAGCGATGGCACTTCCTCTTCGGTGAGTTCGGTTTCGAAACCGACCCCGTACAGCGGTTGCAGCGCGCCGGATTCGAACGTGGCGAGGTTGGCGAGATAGCGCAGGTAATCCTCCATCGTGCGCGTCGCGCCAAGGCGGTTGAGCGCGCGCACCACGAAGGCCGCGTCGCGCAGCCAGCAGTAGCGGTAATCCCAGTTGCGCACCGTGTGCGGCGCTTCGGGCACCGAGGTTGTGATCGCCGCGACAATCGCCCCCGTGTCCTCGTATTGGCACAGCTTGAGCGTGATCGCGCTGCGGATCACCGCGTCCTGCCATTCCAGCGGAATCGAGAGGTAGCGCGTCCATTCGCGCCAGTAGTCGACCGTGCGTTCCTCCGCCTGCCGTACGTACGGCCCGACGGCTTCGGTCAGCGTTTCATCGGGGCCAAGCACGAGATGCACGTCGCGATCCAGCACGAACGGCAGCGCGTCGCGGATCATGCGCACCGGCACGTCGCTGGTCAGTCGCAGGATGAAGCCCGATAGCAGGTAGCGCACATGGTTGCTGCCCCAGGTGATATCGGGAATGCGCGCCCCATAGTCGGCCAGCGGCCGCATCAGCACACGGATGCGGGGACTGCCCGAGAGGCGCCGCAAGCGCCGCATCAGCATCACCGGACGGAAGAAGCGTTCGTGGTGCCGCCAGCGTGGCGCGAAGTCGGTGATTTCCACGGCGCCGCCGTTGGAATCGCGCAGCACGGTACGCAGCACCGCGGTATTGGGAATGTAGTGCTGCTCGGAGGCGACGCAATCCTGCAACTCGATGGTGTAGTCCCCGCCGGCGCCTATCGTGGGCGAGAGCAGGGCACAGAACGTCGGATCGCCATCGAACGCAGGTACGCAGCCCCACACGATGCGCGCGCTGCCATCGACCAGCGCCGCGATGCTGCCGTTGCCGATGATGCCGAGGTCGAGTGTCGCCATCAGGTTGCTTCCTCTTCGTAGCGGTGAAGTTCGCTGCACGGCGCACCGAGCGCATCCGCGCGATTCGCGTGGCAATTCACGCGGCAATTTCCGGCGCGAGCTGTTCTGCCGCAGCATGCAGCCACCCACGCACCGCGGTGGGATCGTGCAGGCCGTACCGTGCCGCGGATGGCGAACGGTTGCCGACGAGCACCGTCGCGCCAAGTCGCGCATTGACGAGATCGAAGCCGTGTTCGTCGGTCAGGTCATCGCCGACGAACACCGGAAAGCGCCCCCGCATCGCAGGCGTGTCGAGGAGCGCCGCGACCGCATCGCCCTTGTTGTGTCCATCGGGACGCAGCTCGATGACATCGCGGCCGCGCTGCACGCCATAGCCGGGCAGGAGCGTGAGCGCCCAGTGCGCGAGTTCGATCAAGGCTTCTTCGGCGGCCGGCGCATTCCGCCAGTGCAGTGCCAGTGCGATGCCCTTGTCTTCGATGAGCGAACCGGGGAATTTGGCTACGAGCGCGCTCGCCGCCGACAGCACCGTCGCGCGGTCGCTGCTCTGCTCATGCGCGATGACGGGGCCTTCGCGTGTCTGCAATCCATGCAGGCCGATGATCGGCAGGCGCAGGGGCGTGAACAGCACGTCGAGTGTTTCGATGCGGCGTCCGCTCACCAGCGCGATGGCGCCACCGAGCGCCTCGTGCATGCGGCCCAGGTCCTCGACGAGGCCGGGCGGAACGTAGACCGCATCCGGCGTGGGCGCCAGGTCGAGGAGGGTCCCGTCCACGTCGAGGAAGAGGGCCCAGTCTCGTGAAGGGGGCGGCGGGGGCGGCAGGCGGGCGGGGTCTGCGCTCATGCGGCCATTGTGGTGACAGGTATGTAAGCGCCAGGTGGACAGGCCCGGATGCATGCTCATCGGCTGTGCGGGGCCGCTTGAAACAATCGTCCGATGTCCGCATTTCCCGTGCATTGCGGCGCTGCCGCCACCATGACTTCCCGAGGTTTTTCCCATGCGAATGGACAAGCTCACTTCGCGGTTCCAGGAGGCCCTGAGCGATGCCCAGTCGCTTGCGGTCGGCCGCGACCACAGCGTCATCGAACCCGCGCACCTGCTTACCGCGCTGGTCGAACAACAGGGCGGCAGCACCCGGCCGCTGCTGGCGCAGGCCGGCGTCAACGTGCCGCTCCTGCGCGAACGCCTCGGCGAAGCGCTGGAAAAACTGCCCAGGGTCACCGGCCAGGCCGGCAACGTGAGCGTCGGCAACGATCTCGCGCGCCTGCTCAACGTCACCGACAAGTACGCCCAGCAGCGCGGCGATGCCTTCATCGCGACCGAACTGTTCGTGCTGGCGGCGCTCGACGACAGTGGTGATGTCGGCCGTGCTCTGAAGGGCGCGGGTGCGACGAAGCAGAAGATCGAAGCGGCGATCGAAAAGGTACGCGGCGGCGAGACCGTGCAGTCGGAGAACGCCGAAGACCAGCGCCAGGCGCTCGACAAGTACACCATCGACCTCACCGCGCGTGCCGAAGGCGGCAAGCTCGATCCGGTGATCGGCCGCGACGAGGAGATCCGCCGCACCGTGCAGGTGCTGCAGCGCCGGACCAAGAACAACCCCGTGCTGATCGGCGAACCCGGCGTCGGCAAGACCGCAATTGTGGAGGGCCTCGCCCAGCGCATCATCAACGGCGAAGTGCCCGAAGGCCTGCGCGGCAAGCGCGTGCTCTCGCTCGACATGGGCGCGCTGATCGCGGGCGCGAAGTTCCGCGGCGAATTCGAGGAGCGCCTGAAGGCCGTGCTCAACGACCTGGCCAAGAACGAAGGCCAGGTGATTCTCTTCATCGACGAACTGCACACCATGGTCGGCGCCGGCAAGGCCGAAGGCGCGATGGACGCGGGCAACATGCTCAAGCCCGCGCTCGCCCGCGGCGAGCTGCACTGCATCGGTGCGACCACGCTCGATGAGTATCGCAAGTACGTCGAGAAGGACGCCGCGCTCGAGCGCCGCTTCCAGAAAGTCTTCGTCGGTGAGCCGAGCGTCGAGGATACGATCGCGATCCTGCGCGGCCTGAAGGAACGCTACGCCGTGCACCACGGTGTCGAGATCACCGATCCCGCGATCGTCGCCGCGGCGACGCTCTCGCATCGCTACATCGCGGACCGCCAGTTGCCGGACAAGGCCATCGACCTGATGGACGAAGCGGCGTCGCGCATCCGCATGGAGATCGACTCCAAGCCCGAGGAGCTCGATCGCAAGGAGCGCCGCCTGATCCAGCTCAAGATCCAGCGCGAGGCGTTGAAGAAGGAGAAGGACGAGGCCTCGAAGCAGCGGCTTGCCGACCTCGAAAGCGAGATCGCGAAGCTCGAACGCGAGTTCAACGACCTCGAGGAAGTCTGGAAGGCCGAGAAAGCCACGCTACAGGGCGCCACGAAGATCAAGGAACAGATCGAAGCCGCGAAGCTCGAACTCGAAGCCGCGCAACGCAAGCAGGACTTCGCGAAGATGAGCGAGATCCAGTACGGGCGCATTCCCGAGCTGGAGAAGCAGCTGCACGCCGCGCAAGAAGCCGAAACCAAGGGCTTCTCGCTACTGCAGGACAAGGTGACCGCCGAAGAGATCGCCGAAGTCGTGTCGCGCTGGACCGGCATCCCGGTCAACAAGATGCTCGAGGGCGAGCGCGAGAAGCTGCTGAAGATGGAAGACCAGCTGCACGCGCGCGTGGTCGGCCAGGACGAAGCGATCAAGGTCGTGTCCGACGCGGTGCGGCGGTCGCGCGCGGGTCTGTCGGATCCTGATCGCCCGTCGGGCTCGTTCCTGTTTCTCGGCCCGACCGGCGTCGGCAAGACCGAGCTGAGCAAGGCGCTGGCCGAATTCCTGTTCGACTCGGCCGACGCGATGGTCCGCATCGACATGAGCGAGTTCATGGAGAAGCACGCGGTGAGCCGGCTGGTTGGTGCGCCCCCGGGCTATGTCGGTTACGAAGAAGGCGGATACCTCACCGAAGCGGTGCGCCGGCGCCCGTACAGCGTCATCCTGCTCGACGAGGTGGAGAAGGCGCATCCGGACGTCTTCAACATCCTGCTGCAGGTGCTCGACGACGGCCGCCTCACCGATGGCCAGGGCCGCACGGTCGACTTCCGCAACACCGTGATCATCATGACGTCGAATCTCGGCAGCCAGATGATCCAGGACATCTCTGTCAACAGCGCCAGCGGCGACGACAGCCCCGAGGCCTACACACAGATGAAGGCCGCGGTAATGGGCGTGGTGCAGGCGCACTTCCGCCCGGAGTTCATCAACCGCCTCGACGACATCGTCGTGTTCCACCCGCTCGACAAGGCGCAGATCCGCGAGATCGCGCGCATCCAGCTGCGGGGACTCGACAGGCGCCTGGCCGACCGCGGGTTGAAGCTGGTGCTCTCCGATGATGCGCTCACGTTGCTCGGTAACGTCGGCTTCGATCCGGTGTACGGCGCGCGACCGCTCAAGCGCGCGGTGCAGCAGCAACTGGAGAACCCGCTTGCCCAGCGCATCCTCTCCGGCGAGTTCAACACCGGCGACACGGTGCGGGTGGAGGCCGAAGGCGGGCAACTGGTGTTCCGCAAGGGCTGACGCAATTGCGCAGATTGCAAAAACGACGGCCCGGTTTTTCCGGGCCGCTGTTTTTTGGGAGAGATGCGTTACTTCGCCACGAACTTCAGCGGCCCGCTGTACTGCGGCCAGCCGACGGATGCGTCGCCACGCGTGTTCAAGGCCTTCTCTTCAGACGTGCCCGCGTCTGTCTGCACGCTGGCCATCAGGGTCGGCATCCAGAAATTGACCACGAAAGCCGCGTCCTTGTAGATGACGGGCTTGATGTTGATCGTGGTGGTCTTGCCCGGCTCGATCGTGAAGCCCATGACGTTCTCGTTCACGAACGCGCCGCGATCCAGGATTTTCTGGACGCTGAAGCCCGCCGACATTTCCAGGCCGATGCCGGTGATCCGGTATTCGCCTGCCGGCAAGGTCACGCTTTCCGACTGCCCGTAACGCGTCATGTGGCTGATCGGATAATCGATGAACTGCTTGTTGACCATGGTGAAGACCACCAGGTCGTCTTTCACGCCCCATTCCAGTCCGCCACTGCGCAACTGTTTATCCACCTTTTTCGGCAATTCCTTCTCGCTGGTGAACTGGTTGATGTTCACCGTCAGCGTTCCGGTGTTGTCCTGCGCGTGCGCGGCCTGGCAGAACGCGAGTGCCAGGACGAGCAGTGCGCCCTTGAACAGATTCCCCATTTTTGTTTTCCCCAAGTGTTTGGCTATGGCAACCGATGGTTGCCGGCTCGGATGATACGGTCCGCTTGCCGCGACATGCTCAGCGGGAATGACGCTGGCGGGAGAGCACGCGCCCGCAAAGCCGGGCGCCCTGCTAGACTGCGCGCCGCCTGAGGTGACCACCGCGCTGCGGTGGTTGAAACGGGAATCCGGTGCGCACCGTGTCTGGTCGACATGGCTGCAATTCCGGAGCTGCCCCCGCAACGGTAAGTGTTGAGCCAGGAAGGCTCGGGACCGGCGAATGCCACTGTGCGCAGAGCATGGGAAGGCGCCGTCCCGGACGCGAACGAGCGTCCACGCACGAGCCCGGAGACCGGCCCAAGGCATGACCCGACAAGCGGTGGGCTTGTGTCGCGGGCATTGCGCTTTACGCGTGCCGCCTCGCACTCCTTTCGCCTGTCTTCCATCCGATCCACCGCGCGGGACAGGCGCGGCCAAGGAGTGCGTTTCCCATGAACCACCGTGTTTCCAATATCCCGCGTCGCACGCTGCTTGCGATCGGTCTGCTCGCGTGCATCGCGCCGTCGTTCGCTGCCGGCTCCGGCGCGCCTGACGCCACCGCGCTCGATGACGTGATCGTCACCGCGTCGCGCACGCCGCAGGCGCGCGATGCCGCGCTGGCCGCCGTTACCGTCATCACCCGCGAGGACATCGAACGCCGTGCGCCGGCTTCGCTGCCGGAGCTGCTGCGCGGGATGCCGGGCGTGGCGATCGCAAGCAACGGTGGCCCCGGCAAGGTGGCTTCGACCTTCCTTCGCGGCACCGATTCCGACCACGCACTGGTGCTGGTCGACGGCGTGCGCATCGGCTCGGCCACGAGTGGCGGCACTGCATTCCAGGACATCCCGGTCGAGCAGATCGAGCGCATCGAAATCGTGCGCGGTCCGTTTTCCAGCCTCTATGGCGCCGATGCGCTCGGTGGCGTGATCCATATTTTCACGCGTCGGCCGCACGACTCCTTCGACGCCAACTTCAATGCCGGCGCGGGCAATTACGGCACGCAGCGCTTCGGCGCGGGCATCGGTGGCCGTGGCGAGACCTCCGATGACAAGGGCGGCTGGTACCAGGTGCATGCGGCCTACGAAAACACCGACGGCTACGACAGCTATCGCGACAACCCCGCCAACCCGTTTGACGATTTCGACCTGAATCCCGATCGCGACGGCTACCGCAACCGTTCGCTGTCGCTGGGGGCCGGCCATCGCTTCAACCGCGCATGGGACGTCGAGGCGCGTGGGTTCCGTGCGGAAGGCAACAACGAATACGACGGCTTCTACGACGAATCCGATGTCGTGCAGCAGGTGCTCGGCGGACGCGTGCGCTATGCGCCAACGGAAAAGGCGATGCTCAGCCTCAACCTCGGTCGCAACGACGACACCAGCGACAACTTCTCGGCCGGGCAGCCGATGGGCTTCTTCGCGTCGCACCGCACTACCGGTTCGCTGCAGGGCGACTTCTCCGTGGGCGAAGGCCTGTGGACCGTCGGTTACGACTGGCGCCGCGATGAAGTCGACAGCGACACGCCGTTCGACGTCGAGGAGCGCATCACGCGCGGGCTGTTTGGCCAGTGGCAGCAGCGCTTCGGCGCGCATTCGCTGCAGGTCGGCGCGCGCCATGACGACGACACGCAGTTCGGCGGCAAGACCACCGGCAGTGCGCGCTGGGGCTGGGATTTCACCGACGCCCTGCGCCTGACCGCGAGCTACGGCACGGCCTATCGCTCGCCGACGTTCAACGACCTGTACTACCCGTTCTTCGGCAACGCCACGCTGGATCCCGAAAGCTCGCGCAGCGCCGAAATCGGGCTGCGTGGCAAGTACGCGTGGGGCGAGTGGACGGTGAATGCGTTCGAAACGCATATCGACGACCTCATCAGCTACGACCCGACGCCGACACCCGAGCGCCCCTTTGGACAGCCGGGCAACATCGAGGAGGCCCGCATCCGCGGCACGGAAGCCACGATCGCAACCACCGCGTTCGGCTGGAACTGGCAAGGCAACGTGACACTGCTCGATCCGCGGAACACCAGCGCGGGCGGCGATGCCCTGCTGCCGCGGCGCTCGCGGACGAATGCGCGGATCGATGTGGATCGCAGCTTCGGCCGCTTCAGTGTCGGCGCGAGCATCGCGGGCACCGGCAAGCGCTACGACGATCCGGCCAACACGCTGCGCCTGCCGGGCTACGCGACCACCGACCTGCGCGTCGGCTATACCTTCGCGGAGGCGTGGACGCTGCAGGTCAATGCCAACAACGTGTTCGACAAGACTTACGAAACCGCGATGTTCTATCCGCAACCGGGCCGCAACTGGTTGGTGAGCGTGCGTTACGCGGCCAAGTAATGCGCCTGCGCATGTGAAACGACAGGCCGCCGGTGCTCGCAACGACACCGGCGGTTTCTGTTTTTGAATCCAGCATCAGCACGCGGGCGGCAGATGCCGGTCGCCGCGATAAGGCGGCGTAGCCAGCACCATCTCCGCGAAGCTGTGCGCGAGTTCGCGCTCGGCCATCACCGCCGCGTCCGCGCCGTGGTCGAGCAGGTGCTTGACCTCGATGTCGCTGTGGCCGCGCGCGACGATGCTCATCGCGGGATTCAGCCGGCGCAGCGTGGCGATGATTTCGCCCGCTTCGAGCGCGTTGGGAATCGCGAGCAGGGCCATGTGCGCGCGTTCCGGCGCGGCTTCGCGCAACACGCTTTCGTTGACCGCGTTGCCCCGCACCGTGGGCAGGCCATCGGCGCGCGCGCGATCGACGAGGTGGTCCTCGCCATCGATCACCACGAGCGGCACGCCGTGCCCGTGCAGCACGCGCGCGAGTTCGCGGCCGACGCGCCCATATCCCACCAGCAGCACGTGGCCGGTGACGGTGTCGGGAATGACGCCTTCGGCATCCGCGCGCTGGCGTTCGCGGCGTGCCGCGCCGGCGTTGCGGCGATCCAGCCACCGCATCATCAGCGGATTGAAGATGATCGAAAGCAGGGCGCCGGCGAGGATCAGGTCCTGTCCGTGCTTCGGCAGCACGTCGAGCTGCACGCCGAGGCCGGCGAGGATGAAAGAGAACTCGCCGATCTGCGACAGGCTGATCGCGAGCAGCAAGGCGGTGGAATGCTGCTTGCCCAGCAGGCGTGAAACCGTCCATGCCGCGAAGGCGTTGCCGCCCACCACGATCACGAACGTGGCGATCACCTCCAGCGGCTGCTCCAGCAGGATCGTCGGATCGAACAGCATGCCGACCGAGACGAAGAACAGCACCGCGAATGCATCGCGCAACGGCAGGGTCTCGTTCGCGGCCTGGTGGCTGAACTCGGATTCGTTGAGCAGCAGGCCGGCGAAGAACGCGCCCAGCGCGAACGACACGCCGAACAGTTCCGCCGAACCGAACGCCACGCCCAGTGCGATCGCCAGCACGCACAGGGTGAACAGCTCGCGCGAGCCGGTGCCGGCGACGCGTTCGAGGATCCACGGCACGACGCGGCGTCCGACCAGCAGCATGACCGCGATGAATGCGCCGACCTTGAACAGCGTGGTGAACAGTGCCGCCAGCACCCCGACGCTGTCGCCGCCATCGCCCTTGAGCATGCCGACCAGCGCCGGCAGCAACACCAGCACCAGCACCATCACCAGGTCTTCGACGATCAGCCAGCCCACGGCGATGCGGCCGCGGGTGGTGTCGAGCAGTCGTCGTTCTTCCAGCGCACGCAGCACCACGACGGTACTGGCGACCGACAGGGCGAGGCCGAATACGAGCCCCGCGCCATTGTCCCAGCCGAACCAGCGCGCAAGCCCCCAGCCCAGCAGCGACACGAACAGGATCTGCGCGATCGCACCGGGCACCGCGATCGATTTCACTTCCAGCAGGTCGCGCAGCGAGAAGTGCAGGCCCACCCCGAACATCAGCAGGATCACGCCGATCTCCGCGAGCTGCGGCGCGAGCGTCTGGTCGCCGACGAAGCCCGGCGTGAACGGGCCGGCGATGATGCCCGCGACGAGGTATCCCACCAGCGGCGACATGCGCAACCGCTGTGCCAACGCGCCGAAGATGAAGGCAAGGCCGAAGCCGGCGACGAGAATGGCGATGAGGGAGGTGTGGTGCATTCGGCCTCGTGGGTCGTGGGATCGCTGCTTTCAATGGGGACGAACGCGATGGCCTCCAGCGCGGCGCGTGCGGCAGGCTGATGCGGCAAACAGGCCGGGAACCCGTTTTCGCACGCTCATCAGGCCTTGCGGGGCGGGATCGTCCAGCCGCCACCGTACAATACTGCCCATGATTTCCTTTCGTAATTTCGCCCTCCGTCGTGGCGAACGCCTCCTGCTGTCCAACGTCGACCTGGCCCTGCACGCCGGTTGGCGCGTGGGCGTGATCGGCCGCAACGGCACCGGCAAGTCCTCGCTGTTCGCTGCGGTCCAGGGTGAGGTGGAGGCCGACCAGGGCGACATCGACGTGCCCACGCGCGTGCGCATCGCCAGCGTCGCGCAGGAAACGCCCGCGCTCGACGATGCCGCGCTCGATTACGTGCTCTCCGGCGATGCCGTCGTGCATGCGGTGTTGAAAGCCGAGCGCGAGGCGATGGAGCGCGAGGACTGGGAAGCCGTCGCCGAAGCGCACCACAGGCTCGAGGAAATCGGCGGCTACGACGCCACCGCGCGCGCCGGCAAGTTGCTGCACGGCCTCGGCTTTACCGCCGATACCCACGAACGCGCGGTGAAGGAATTCTCCGGCGGCTGGCGCGTGCGCCTGAACCTCGCCCGCGCGCTGATGACGCCGAGCGACCTGCTGCTGCTCGACGAACCGACCAACCACCTCGACCTCGATGCCGTGCTCTGGCTCGAGCAGTGGCTGCTGAAATATCCCGGCACGCTGCTGTTGATCTCGCACGATCGCGAATTCCTCGACGAAGTCACCACGCACACGCTGCACCTGCACGATGGCAAGGCGAAGCTCTACACGGGCGACTACACCGCCTTCGAGCGCCAGCGCGCCGAACACCTGCGCCTGCAGCAGATCACCCACGAGAAGGTGCAGGCCGAGCGCGCGCACCTGCAGAGCTTCATCGACCGCTTCAGCGCCAGCGCCGCGAAGGCCAAGCAGGCGCAGTCGCGGGTCAAGCGCCTGGCGAAGATGGCGAATACCGAAGCCGTGCGCGCCGAGCGGGCATTGCGCATCGAGTTCCCGCCACCGGCGAAGTTGCCGCATGCGCTGCTGCGCCTGATGCATGCCGATTGCGGTTATGGCGAGGCGGCTTCCAGGCACGTCGTCCTGGACCAGGTCAGCTTCATCCTCGAAGCCGGCGATCGCGTGGCGCTGCTTGGCCCGAACGGCGCCGGCAAGTCGACGCTGGTGAAGTCGCTGGTGGGCGAGATACCGCTGCTCACCGGCGAACGCGGCGGCCATCCGGACCTGCGCATCGGCTACTTCGCCCAGCACACGGTCGAATCGCTGCGCGAAGGCACCAGTCCGATCGATCACCTCGGCGACATCGCCCCGGGCGTGTCGACGCAGCAGCTGCGCGACTTTCTCGGCAAGTGGAATTTCCCCGGCGATCGCGCGTTCGAATCGGTCGACAAGTTTTCCGGTGGCGAACGCGCGCGCCTCGCGCTGGCGCTGATCGCCTGGCGCCAGCCGAACGTGCTGCTGCTCGACGAACCGACCAACCACCTCGACCTCGACATGCGCGAGGCCTTGGCCGAAGCACTGGCGACGTTCGACGGCGCGATCGTGCTGGTCTCGCACGATCGCCACCTGATCGGCCTGGTCTGCGAGACGTTCTGGCGCGTGGCCGATGGCGTGGCCCAGCCGTTCGACGGTGACCTCGATGCATACGCGGTCTGGCTGCGCACGCGCGAGTCCACCGAGAGCAGGAAGGCGCCCGCGAAGGCGGCGCCCGAACCAGCGGTCGCGGCGACGACGAAGAAACCGCCGAACCCGCACAAGCTGGCGCAGGCCGAAGCGCGCGTCGCCGAGCTGGAATCGAAGCTGCACGCGATCGACATGGATCTCGCCGATCCCGATGTGTACAGCGACGGCGGAACGAACGCATCGGAACTCTCGCGCCAGCGCGATGCCTTGGCCGCGGAGCTCGCGCGCGCGGAAGAGGACCTGCTGGACCTGTACGAGACGGCCTGAGTAGTCGCGAAGCAGGACGGCTTGGCGATTCCGTGTCGCTGGAACGCTGATTGGGGACTCGCAGATGCTTGCCAGCATCTGCCGAGACGCCCGGCGGTGTCTGGCGAGCACCTTCCAGGGTCTCGCGAGATGCTGCTGGCATCTGCCGGGATGCTTGCGGGTATCTGCCCAGATGCCGGCGACCATCCGGGCAGATGTTGCCGACCGTCTCCGGGATGTTGGCAGCCCCGACGGAGACACTTCCAGCCTCTGCCGGGATGCTCCGGAGCATCTGCCGCGACCTCGCCAGCATCTCGTCAGATGGTCTCCACCCTCTGCCCAGACATCCGCAGGGGGTTTCCAGATGCTGCGAGGACCGCGCGAGACCCGGGCGACCCTCTCGCCAGACACCGCAGGCCCTCTTCATGTTGGCGGGTGCCGCGTGCGCGCCCTGATTCGTTCAACCGAAGTTCGCGCCCCGTGCTGGCTTATGCCGGCATCTGCCTTGAATTGCCCGCCCGTACCCCCAGAATGCAGCGGTCCGGCCACCGGCCGAGTGAGTTCCGAAACCGCCATGCCGATCTACGCCTTTGAATGTGCCGCCTGCGGCCATAGTTTCGACCGCCTCCAGAAGCTGTCCGATCCGGATCCGGCGACCTGTCCCTCGTGCAGCGCCGACCAGGTCCGCCGCCAGCTGACCGCGCCGCAGTTCCGCCTCGCCGGTGGCGGCTGGTACGAAACCGACTTCAAGAAGGACGGCGACAAGAAGCGCAACCTGGCGGGCGATGGGGGCGCGTCTCCGTCCGGCGGCGAAAGCAAGCCGGCCGAGAGCAAGCCGGCCGAGAGCAAGCCGGCCGAGAGCAAGCCTGCGGAGAAGAAGCCCGAGGCGCCCAAGAGCGAGGCCAAGGCGAGCACCTGACCACGGGGCTGCTTTCCAAGCGGAAGCCATGGTCCCCGCGCATGCGTGGTGCATTTCCGCCAAGTCCGGGCTGAAGGCGCAGCCCTACATGGAAAACGGCGGCCCGCCTGAGCGGAGCCGCCGTTCCGTTTTGAAGCTTCCGTTCGAAGGCGGTCAGTTGCCGAACCGCCCGCGGCAGCCGCCGTTGACCCAGATCCGGTTGCTGCCCGCCATGCCCCAGGTGCGTCCCTCGACACAGGCCTGGTTCGACAACTGCTGGATCAGGCGCGGCCGCCCTTGGCCCGGCGGCCAGTTGCACGTGGTGTAGCGGCCGTCTTCGCTGGCGCAGGTCGTGGTGTAACCGCCGCCGTCGCCGCCCCAGCCGCCACCGGCCGGCCCGAATTCCGCCCGGCAACCCGACCACACCGTCACCTGGCCGTTGCTGCCGCGCCAATTCTGGCCTTCCACGCAGCGGGTGTCGGAGATCTGTCGCACGACCCGCGACGCACCACGCCAGGACGTCCGGCAGTTCTGCAGGCGCCTGTCGGGACTTTCGCACCGGATCGTGCCGGCCTGGCCGCCACCGAATCCCTGGACGAACTCGCCGCGACAGCCACTCCACACCGTGACCTGCCCGTTCTGCGACGACCAGTTCTTGCCCTCGACGCAACGGGTATCGGAAATCTGCCGGCTCAATTGCGACGGGCCGTACCATGGGGTGGGACAGCTACGGCTGCGATTGTCGGGACTTTCGCACCGGATCGTGCCGGCCTGGTTGCCGCCGAATCCCCGAACGAACTCGCCGCGGCAGCCACTCCACACCGTGACCTGCCCGTTCTGTGACGACCAGTTCGTGCCTTCGACACAGCGGGTATCGGAGATCTGTCGGCTCAGGCGCGACGGCCCCCGCCACGGGGTGCTGCACACGCGGCTGCGGTTGTCCGGGCTTTCGCAGCGGATCGCGCCACCTGGAACGGGACCGGCCGAATCGCCCAGCGATTTGGCGATGTCGCGCTTGATGTCGCTGAAGCGCCAGTTCGAGCGGTTCACCTGGTCGATATAGAACCGCAGCTGGTCGTCGGCGATACGCCGGCCGCCGGACTGCTCGAGGTATTCCTGGCGAATGACCCGGACCTGGTCGTTATAGGACAGTGTCCGCAGGTCTTCGGGCGCGTACGCGCGGGGCTGTACCTGCGCCAACGCGGGCGCGGACAACGCCAGCAGGCATAACGCCGCCAGCAGTGGTTTAAGAAGCGTCTTCATGACTTCCCCTTCTCGGTGATCGAATCACGCGGCGGGCCTGCCGCCGCACCGTCCTGCACTCCTGCGGCAGCCAGTTATACCCGGCTGCCGTTAAACTACCGGCGTTCCGGCCTGTGGCCGGGGGCCGCCTTTCGGCCCGTTGCGAAGGCCGCGCCACGCGCGGCATCCGCAGATGCTTCCGGCCGCGGCCGGATCGAACGTACCTCCCGGAGTTTCCATGCGTACCCATTTCTGCGGCCTCATCGATGAGGCCCTGATCGGCCAGACCGTGACCCTGTGCGGCTGGGCCGATGTCGCCCGCGATCTTGGCGGCCTGTGCTTCATCGATCTTCGCGACCATGAGGGCATCGTGCAGGTCGTGGCTGAACCGGCCGGCAATGTTCCGGGCAATGCCGAAGTGCTGTCGGCTGCCGCTCAGGTTGGTTACGAGGATTGCCTGCGCGTGACCGGCGTGGTCCGCAGGCGCGAGTCGGTCAACGCGAAGATCCGCACCGGTCAGGTTGAAGTCGTCGCGACGAAGATCGAGCTGCTCAACAAGGCCGAGCCGCTGCCGTTCCACGCGCACGAGAATCCGGGCGAGGACATCCGCCTCAAGTACCGCTACCTCGACCTGCGCACGCCGGACATGCAACGCAAGATGCGCACGCGCACGAAGCTGGTCGCGGCGCTGCGCCGTTACCTCGACGAACGCGGCTTCCAGGACATCGAGACGCCGATCCTGACCAAGGCCACGCCCGAAGGCGCGCGCGACTTCCTCGTTCCCGCGCGCATGCATCCGGGCGAGTTCTACGCGCTGCCGCAGTCGCCGCAGCTGTTCAAGCAGATCCTGATGATGGCGGGCTTCGACCGCTACTACCAGATCGCGCGCTGCTTCCGCGACGAGGCGCTGCGCGCCGACCGCCAGCTCGAATTCACCCAGCTCGACATGGAATTTGCGTGGGTGACCGAGCGCGACGTGCAGGACACGGTCGAAGACATGATTCGCTTCGTGTTCCGTGAAGTGATGGACGTCGAACTCGACGCGCAGTTCCCGCGCATGACGTGGGCGGAAGCGATGCGCCGTTATGGTTCCGACAAGCCGGACCTGCGCATTGCGCTGGAACTTGCTGACGTTGCCGAGCTGGTGAAGGACAGCGAGTTCGCGGTGTTCACCGCTGCCGCCAACGACCCGGATGGCCGCGTCGCCGCGCTGCGCATTCCCGGCGGCGCGTCGCTGTCGCGCAAGCAGATCGACGAATACGCCGCCCATGCCGCCAGGTACGGCGCCAAGGGCCTGGCCTACGCCAAGATCGACGAAGCGGGCGCGGTGAATTCACCAATCGCGAAGTTCTTCAGCGAAGACGCATTCGCCGCGCTGCTCAGTCACGTCGGCGCCGGCAATGGCGACATGGTGTTCTTCGGCGCCGGCGGCTACAACAAGGTCAGCGACTTCATGGGCGCGGTGCGCCTGAAGGCCGGCAAGGACTTCAACCTCATCGCGGACCATTGGGCGCCGCTGTGGGTCACCGACTTCCCGATGTTCGAGTGGGACGACGAGGAGAAGCGCTACGTCGCGTTGCACCACCCGTTCACCGCACCTGCTGTGGATTCGATCGGCGACCTGCGTGCGAACGCGAAGACCGCGGTGTCGCGCGGCTACGACATGGTGCTCAACGGCAACGAGATCGGCGGCGGTTCTATCCGTATCCACAATTCGCAGATGCAGAGCGCGGTTTTCGAACTGCTCGGCATCGGCGCGGAGGAGGCGGAGGCGAAATTCGGCTTCCTGCTCGACGCGCTCAAGTTCGGCGCGCCGCCGCACGGCGGCATCGCCTTCGGCATCGACCGCATCGCCGCGCTGATGGCGGGCACCGAGTCGATCCGCGACGTGATCGCGTTCCCGAAGACCACGACCGCGCAGTGCCTGATGACGGGAGCACCGTCCCCGGTGCCCGACGCACAGCTCGCGGAAGTGCACGTGCAGATCCGCCCGAAGGCCTGACTTCGAAACGTTGACTGGAGACATGCGAATGAGCGACACGACATTTGCCCTGCAGTGGGAAAGGCTCGCCAACGAAGGCACCAGCGATTCGTTCACCACCGAGCGGGCGCGCGTGTTCGGCGGCTGGCTGGTACGCGTGACGGCCGGCGCTACGCAATCGCTCGCCTTCGTCCCGGATGGTGAATTCCGCTGGGATGGCGAGGATTTCGGCGAGGAAGATTACGAGTACGAAGAAGAAGAGGGCGACGAGGAAGACGAAGAAGGCGAGGAAGAGGAAGAAGAAGGGGAAGAAGAAGAGGACGACGAGTGACCATGGAAATCCGTCGCGCCGTTCCCACCGATGCCGCCGTGCTGTCCGAACTGGGCGCACAGACCTTCATCGACTCGTTCGGACATCTGTATTCGGCGGAGGACCTCCAGGCCTTCCTCGATGAATCGCATTCGGTCCAGGCTTACGCCACGTTGCTGGCCAGTCCGCTCTACGCGATCTGGCTGGCCGTCCAGCGCGATGAGGGCGGTGGCGACGAAGCGATCGGCTACGCGCTCGCCGGCCCCTGTGGCCTGCCGCACGAAGATGTCCGTCCCGAAGACGGCGAACTCAAGCGCCTGTACGTGAGCTCCCGTGCGCAGGGCGGCGGTGTCGGCGCGAAACTGTTCGACCAGACGCTGGCCTGGCTGGAACGCGACGGTCCACGCACGCTGTGGATCAGCGTGTGGTCGGAGAACTACGGCGCGCAACGCTTCTACGGGCGCTACGGCTTCGAAAAGGCCGGCGAATACGAATTCATCGTCGGCAAGCAGCGCGATCGTGAATTCATGTACCGGCGGGTCCCCGCGAAGTAAAAGTCAGGCGACCTGACTTCGCCGCGACCCTGATGAGCTCACGCGTAATCCTCGTCCACGGCATCTGGATGCCCGGCGCCGTGATGGCGTGGCAGGCCGCGCGCCTGCGTGCCGCCGGCTTCGATTGCGAGACCTTCAGCTATTACGGAGTGACGCGCGGGCCCGAAGAGGCCGTCTCGCGCCTCACCGGCGTGCTCTCGCGCGGCGAGGCGCACGTCGTTGCGCACAGTCTCGGTGGACTGGTGACCTTGCATGCGCTTCGAGCGCAGCCTTCGCTTCCCGTCCGCCGCGTGGTCTGCCTGGGATCGCCGCTGCGGGGAAGCGGCGCTGTGCGTGGCATGCGCCGGCACTCCTGGGCCGCGGCGACGCTGGGTCTCGCGGCGGACCTGCTGGAAGGCGGCTTCGACCGCTGGGACGGTCCGGCCCAGGTGGGCGTCATCGCCGGAAGCCTTCCACGCGGGCTGGGGCATGTCTTCAGCCATTTCGATGACGACCACGACGGCTCGGTTTCGGTCGCGGAAACCCGCCTGCCCGGCCTGGCCGACCACGTCGTGATCAGCGCCAGCCACAGCGGCATGCTGTTCTCGGGGGAAGCCGCCCGGCTGACGGCGCAGTTCCTGCGCGAGGGCCGGTTCGGGCCGGCCGTGGCGCCGGCCCGGCGCCCGGGGTGAAATTCCCGGCCAGTGCACCCGCACTTCGATTGCCGCAGCGCGGTAAAATTCCGGACTTCGTCACAGGCTGGCACTGAACATCCATGGGTAGAGGCCCTTCCATCGAAGCCCGCAAGAACGCGGTCGACGCGCAGCGCGGCAAGATCTTCACCAAGATCATCCGCGAGATCAGCGTCGCGGCGCGCGCGGGCGGCGGCGATCCGTCGGGCAATCCGCGCCTGCGCACCGCCGTCGACAAGGCGCTGTCGGTCAACATGTCCAAGGACGTGATCGAGCGCGCGATCAAGAAGGCCACGGGCGAACTGGAAGGCGTGGTCTACGAGGAAATCCGCTACGAAGGCTATGCGCCCGGCGGTGTCGCCGTGATCGTCGACTGCCTGACCGACAACAAGGTGCGCACCGTGGCCGATGTGCGCCACGCCTTCACCAAGTTCGGCGGCAACCTCGGCACCGATGGCTCGGTGTCCTTCATGTTCAAGAAGCTCGGCGTGCTGTCGTATGCGCCGGGCGCCGACGAAGACAAGGTCACCGAAGCCGCGATCGAAGCCGGCGCCGACGATGTCGTGGTGTATCCGGAAGACGGCGCGATCGACGTCATCACTTCACCCGATGCGTTCGCGGCGGTGAAATCGGCAATGGAAGCCGCGGGACTCGCGCCCGATCTCGCCGAAGTCACGCTGCGCGCCGACAACGACATCGCGGTGAGCGGCGACACTGCGCAGCAGGTCGTGAAGCTCCTGCGCTGGCTCGAAGACATGGACGATGTGCAGAACGTCTACTCCAACGCCGACCTCGGCGAGGATGCCTACGCCTGACAGGCGTAAGCTGGCGACGTGACACGAATCCTGGGAATCGATCCCGGCTCGCAACGCACTGGCGTCGGCATAGTCGACGCCGATGCCACGGGTCGCGCGCGCCACGTCTACCACGCACCGTTGATGCTGCTCGGTGATGGCGAGTTCCCGCAGCGGCTGAAGCGGCTGCTCGACGGTCTCGGCGAGATCATCGAAACGTATCGCCCCGATGAGGTGGCGATCGAAAAAGTGTTCATGGGCAAGAGCGCGTTGTCGGCGCTCAAGCTCGGCCACGCGCGCGGTGCCGCGCTGTGCGCCGCGGTGATGCGCGACCTGCCCGTGCACGAGTACGCGCCCAAGGAAGTGAAGCTGGCCGTGGTCGGGCAGGGCGGCGCCGACAAGACGCAGGTCCAGCACATGGTCGGCGTGATGCTGAACCTGCAGGGCAAGCTGCAGGCCGACGCCGCCGACGCGCTGGCCGTCGCCATCACGCATGCACACGTTCGCTCGACCGCGTTGCGGTTGGGCGTGAGCACGAAACAGGCATGGGGACGTAAATGATCGGTCGTCTGAAGGGCATCCTCGTCCACAAGCAGCCGCCGTGGCTCGTCGTCGACGTGCACGGCGTCGGCTATGAACTCGAAGCGCCGATGAGCACGTTCTACGACCTGCCCGAACTCGGCCGCGAAGTTGCGCTCTTCACCCACTACGCGCAGAAGGAAGACAGCGTTTCGCTGTACGGCTTCCTGCGCGAAGGCGAACGCCGTCTGTTCCGCGACGTGCAGAAGGTTACCGGCATCGGCGCGAAGATCGCGCTGGCCGTGCTGTCCGGCGTCAGCGTCGACGAGTTCGCGCGAATGGTGCACGCGGGCGACGTCACTGCGCTGACACGCATTCCCGGCATCGGCAAGAAGACCGCCGAACGCATGGTCGTGGAACTGCGCGATCGCGCGGCCGATCTCGCCGGTGTAGGTGCAACGTTGAACATGCCTGGCGCGCCGGCCGATCCGCAGTCCGAAGCGGTCATCGCCCTGCAGCAACTTGGCTACAAGCCGGCCGAAGCTTCGCGCATGGCGGCCGCGGCAGTCGCAGCCGGCGATGACGCCGCCACCATCATCCGCAAAGCGCTAAAGTCCGCGCTTCGCTGACGCCCGCAACTCCGCGTCTTCAGTAAGGGAAGGCCCATGGCCGTTACCAGCAACACCAATACCCACGCACATGGCCAGAACGGCCATGGCAACGTGGGGCTGACCGGCTTGATCGTCGGCGCGATCGGAGTTGTCTTCGGCGATATCGGCACGAGCCCGCTGTATACGCTGAAGGAAGCCTTCACTCCGCATTACGGCCTCGTCGCCAACCACGACACGGTGCTCGGCATCCTGTCGCTGATCTTCTGGGCGCTGATGATCGTCGTGACGCTCAAGTACGTCACCATCATCATGCGCGCCGACAACGAAGGCGAGGGCGGCATCATGGCGCTCATGGCGCTGGCGCAGCGCACGTTGCCCAAGGGTTCGCGTTCGGCCTATGCCGTCGGCATCCTCGGCATCTTCGGTGCATCGCTGTTCTTCGGCGATGGCGTCATCACGCCGGCGATCACCACGCTGTCGGCGATCGAAGGCCTCGAAGTCGCCGCGCCGCAGCTGCATCGCTTCATCGTGCCCATCACGCTGCTGGTGCTGGTGGCGCTCTTCGCGACGCAACGCTTCGGCACGGCCAAGGTCGGCCGGGTGTTCGGCCCGATCACGCTGCTGTGGTTCGCATCGCTTGCCGCCATCGGCCTGAGCAACATCGTCGATGCGCCTGAAGTGCTGAAGGCCTTCAATCCGCTGTGGGGCGTACGCTTCTTCATCACCCATGGCTGGCATGGCATCTTCATCCTCGGCGCCGTGGTGCTCGCGGTGACCGGCGGCGAGGCGCTGTACGCCGACATGGGTCATTTCGGCGCGAAACCGATCCGCTACGGCTGGTACTTCTTCGTCCTGCCCAGCCTGATGCTCAACTACCTGGGCCAGGGCGCCTTGCTCCTCGAAAACCCGTTGGCCGCCAAGAACCCGTTCTACCTCGGCGTGCCCGAATGGGCGCTCTATCCGATGATCGCGCTTGCCACGGCGGCTGCCGTGATCGCTTCGCAGGCGGTGATCACCGGGGCGTATTCGGTAGCGCGTCAGGCAATGCAGCTCGGCTATATCCCGCGCATGGCGATCAAGCACACGTCGAAGGAAACGATCGGCCAGATCTACATTCCCGCGATCAACTGGACGCTGATGCTGGCGGTGATCTCGCTGGTGCTGTCGTTCCGCACGTCTACCGCACTGGCTTCGGCGTACGGCGTTTCCGTATCCGGCACGATGCTGATCGACACGATGCTGCTGGCGCTCGTCGCCCGGACGATGTGGCCGAAGGCGCGGAAGTGGGTACTGCCGCTGTGCGTGTTGTTTGCCATCGTCGAGATCGCGTTCCTGATCGCGAACGGCGTGAAGTTCCTCGATGGCGCGTGGTTCCCGGTAATCCTCGGCATCATCGTCTTCACGGTGCTGCGCACCTGGCGGCGCGGCCGCGAGCTGCTGCATGCGGAGATACGCAAGGAAGGCATCCAGCTCGACACCTTCCTGCCGGGCCTGATGCTTGCGCCGCCGGTGCGCGTGCCCGGCACGGCGGTGTTCATGACCGCGCAGACCGGCGTGGTGCCGCATGCCTTGCTCCACAACCTCAAGCACAACAAGGTGCTGCACGAGCGCAATGTTTTCCTCACCGTCGATACGATGAACGTGCCGTACGCGCCGAAGGAAAAACGCCTGAAGATCGAATCGATCGGCGGCGAGGACTTCTATCGCGTCGTGATCAAGTTTGGTTTCATGGAAACGCCCGACGTGCCGCTCGCCCTGATGCGCAGCTGCGACAAGGGCGGCATCCACTTCGACCCGATGGACACCACGTACTTCGCCAGCCGCGAAACCGTGGTCGCCAGCCGCCATCGCGGCATGCCGGTATGGCGCGACAAGCTGTTCGCGGTCATGCATCGCAATGCGGCTCCGGCTACCGGGTTCTTCCGGATTCCGGGGAACCGGCTGGTGGAACTCGGCGCACAGATCGAAATCTAGGGTCGGTGGCGCGTGGGCGGGCCTTCCGTGGGTTGCGGCGCGTTTCGGATCGGCGCATGTCGATTCCGCTGCGCCGCCCCATAATGGCTGCATGAACGACCGCATCGTCTCCCCCGCCGCCACCCGCGAAGAAGACGCCATCGAGGCGTCGATCCGTCCCAAACGCCTGGACGAATACCTCGGCCAGGCGCCGGTGCGCGAGCAGATGTCGATCTATATCGAGGCGGCGAAGGGGCGCGGCGAAGCGCTCGACCATGTGCTGATTTTCGGGCCGCCGGGCCTGGGCAAGACCACGCTCAGCCACGTCATCGCCAACGAACTCGGCGTCAACCTGCGCCAGACCTCGGGCCCGGTGATCGAGAAGGCGGGCGATCTGGCTGCGCTGCTGACCAACCTTCAGCCGCACGACGTGCTCTTCATCGACGAGATCCACCGCCTCTCGCCCGTCGTCGAGGAAGTGCTGTACCCGGCGATGGAGGACTACCAGATCGACATCATGATCGGCGAGGGCCCCGCCGCCCGTTCGATCAAGCTCGACCTGCCGCCCTTCACCCTGATCGGTGCGACCACGCGTGCCGGCCTGCTGACCGCGCCGCTGCGCGATCGCTTCGGCATCGTCCAGCGCCTGGAGTTCTACAGCGCGGAAGAACTGACCCGGATCGTGCGCCGCTCGGCGCAGATCCTCGGCATCAGCTGTGATGCCGAAGGTGCCGCGGAAATCGCCCGGCGCTCGCGAGGCACGCCACGCATCGCCAACCGCCTGCTGCGCCGCGTACGCGACTTCGCCCAGGTCAAGGCGAGCGGGTCGATCAGCCGCGAAGTCGCTGATGCGGCAATGAAGATGCTCAAGGTCGATCCGGAAGGCTTCGACGATCTCGACCGTCGCATGCTGACCACGATCATCGATGCCTTCGACGGAGGCCCGGTCGGCGTCGAATCGCTTGCCGCCGCGCTCAGCGAAGAGCGCGGCACGCTCGAAGACGTGATCGAGCCGTACCTGATCCAGCAGGGCTATCTCATGCGCACCGCGCGCGGGCGCATGGCCACGCACAAGGCGTATCGCCACATGGGCTTCAAGCCGAAGGCGGGATCGCCCGATCTCTTTGCCGAACCGGTGGACAGCGGGGAATGACCGGCGGGAATGTGAGCGTGCCCGCATTTCAGACATCGGCTCGTTACCGCATCGTGCGCGGCTCCGAACACGCTGTTTTTGCGCGAGTTCATTGCATCTTCGTATCGCGCCTGCGTGCTTCTTCGACCTTCGTTCCAGGGTTTTCTTAACGCATGTTCAGCCATCCCGTTCGCATTTATTGGGAAGATACGGACGCCGGTGGTGTCGTGTATCACGCGCAGTACCTGGCCTTCCTCGAGCGCGCGCGCAGTGAATGGATGCGCACCCAGGGGCATGGCCAGGAAACATTGCGGCGCGATCACGGCCTCCTGTTTGCGGTCCGTGCGATGCAGATCGACTTCCTCAAGCCTGCCCGGCTCGATGACGCGCTCGAAGTGACCGCCGCGCTGCAGGAATGCCGCCGTGCGAGCGTGATCTTCAGCCAGGAGATCCGCCGTGGCGGGGAACGACTGCTCACCGCAACGGTCCGTGTCGCTGCACTGGGCACGGACTTCCGCCCGACTCCCATTCCGCAGCCGTTGTACGACGAATTGAACGCCCTGGTGGAGAAAGACGCATGACCCCCGCAACTTTCATGGCGATGCAGGCGACCGTCGAAGCCCTGCCCGAAGACGCGCCCGCGCAGGCCAACGCATTGGCCGAGACAGCCGGCGCAGCCACGGTGAACAGCAACCTCGATCTCCTCCAGCTGGTGCTCGATGCCAGCCTGCCGGTGCAGCTGATCATGGCGCTGCTGATCGTCGCGTCGGTCGTCTCATGGGTGATCATCTTCCGCAAGCGCAGCGTGATCGCGCGCGCGCAGAAGGAAGCCGAACGCTTCGAGGAACGCTTCTGGTCCGGTTCAGAGCTCACCAAGCTCTATGCGGGCGCGACGCAGGGCCGTGGTCCGGTCGGCGGCATGGAATCCATCTTCGAAGCCGGTTTCCGTGAATTCGGGCGCCTGCGCCAGCGCAAGGGCGTCGATTCGCGCACGCAACTGGAAGGCGCGCAGCGTGCGATGCGCGCGACCGGTTCGCGCGAGATCGACGGGCTCGAACACAACCTCGAACTGCTCGCCAACATTGGTTCGACCGCGCCCTACATCGGCCTGGTCGGCACCGTGTTCGGGATCATGGTGACCATGCACGGCCTGCTCGCCAGCGGCGCGCAGGTCGGCATCAAGGACGTGGCGCCGGGTATTTCCGAGGCGCTGCTCGCCACCGCGATGGGCCTGTTCGTCGCGATTCCCGCGGTATGGGCCTACAACCGCTTCGCCAACGGCGTCGAGCGGCTGGCCGTGCGTTACGACGCCTTCGCCGAAGAGTTCTCCTCGATCCTGCAGCGCCAGGCGCATGTCGAGGAATAACAAACCCGCTTGCCGGCTTCGCGCGTTGAACATGCGCGGACGCCGCCGCACCGCCGAGTAAGAACACGAGAGCAGCCATGACCGTCCTTTCCATGCGCCGCCATCGCAAGCGCAAGCTCAAGGCCGAGATCAACGTCGTGCCGTACATCGACGTGATGCTCGTGCTGCTGGTGATCTTCATGGTCACCGCGCCCCTGCTTACGCTGGGCGTGGATGTCGACCTTCCGCAGTCAAACGCGAAATCGGTGAACGCGAAGGAAGACCCGATCGTCGTCAGCGTCTACCCGGATGGCAGCTATGCGCTCGCGGTGAAAGCCGGCAAGAACGAAACGATGACGCCACAGTCACTGGAAGCGCGCGTGCGTGCGATCGTCAGCCAGAACAAGGACGCGGCGATCTTCGTGGCCGCGCAGGGCGAGGGCAAATACCAGGACGTGATGAACGTGATGGAGCTGCTCCAGCGCGCCAACGTCAGGAAGATCGGCCTGATGAGCGATCCCAAAAGCAGCCGTAAGCAAGGGCAGCCGTAAATGAGAGAAACCCCTGCCGATACCGCGCAGGCTTTCCTTCTCGCCATGCTGCTGCATCTGGCGCTGTTCGCCGTGCTTTTCATTGGTCTGTGGTGGACACGTAGTGCGACACCGGCGGCGGCCGGCGCGATTTCCGCCGAACTGATGGATGCGAGCCAGCTGTCGTCGGCGATGCGGCGCACGCTGCGACAGGTACCCGCACCGCTTCCGGTGGAAGAAGTGGAGCCCGAGCCGCTCCCGGAACCGCTTCCAGAACCCGTCGAGCAACAGCAAAAGCCGCAGGACTTCATTCCGGTTCCCGACGACACCAACCAGGAAGCCGTCACGGAGCAGCCCACGCCGACTCCGGCGAAGGAAGAAAAACCGCAGGAAGCCAAGCAGCGCCAGGAACAGGTCGACCTGACCGAACAGGAACGCCAGGAAGCCGTGCAGCGCAACCAGCGCATGGTCGAGCAGGACATCCAGCGGCAGAAACAACTGGAAGACATCCGCAAGCGCCGCGCCGCCGCGGCCCACGAAGCCGCGCTCGCCGAACAGCGGTTGGCCCAGCTCGCCAATGCGCGCTCGCGCAATGCGGCCGAAGACGCGGCACAAAGCGATGCGCAGGTATCGGGCGCGAACGGCGTCGACGAGGGACTCAAGGCCCGCTACGCCGCTGCATTACAGGCCGCGATTCTTGCGAAATGGACGCGCCCCGACACGGTCCCGCTCGGTGCGACCTGCAAGCTGGTGATCCGCCAGTTGCCGGGCGGGCAGGTGATGGGTGTGGAAATCGCTTCGCCCTGCTCCTACGACGAGCAGGGGCGCCGTTCGATCGAAGCGGCCGTGCTCAAGGCGCAGCCGCTGCCCTATGCCGGCTTCGAGCCGGTGTTTTCACGCACCCTCAATCTCAATTTCCGCGCGGAAGACCGTTGACGGCTTCGTAATGTCCCAGTTTGCGCATTCAGGCGATGGTTACCCGGCTTGAGCCGGCGTTAACCAAACTGTTGTTAAGAATGGTGAAACTGAACGAGGCTGCTGCGACAGCCGTCTGCAAGCCTTGATCCCCCGAAGTCCCGGAGTGCCGATGAACCGATCCCTGACCTGGCTGGCCGCATTGCTTGCCCTCCTGCTTCCTTTCGCCGCGAGCGCCCAGCAGGGCCTGGAGATCGACATCGTCGGCGGCAACGCGTCGGCCGTGCCGATCGCCGTGGTTCCCATGCAGGGGCCCGCCACGCTGCAGACCGACGTCGCCAAGGTCATCGCCGCGGACCTCAACCGCTCCGGTTCCTTCCGCAGCCTGGCGGACAAGGACATCGTCGAGCGTCCCTCGCGCGGCAGCGAAATCAATTTCCCGAACTGGGCCGCGCTCAACCAGGATTACATCCTCGTCGGCCGCGTGCTCGATGCCGGCGATGGCGGCTTCCGCATCGAGTACGAACTGTTCGACGTGGCACGCAAGGAACGCCTGCTGGGCTACGCGCTGACCGCACGCAGCAACGCCATGCGCGACGTCGCGCACCAGATCGCCGATGCGGTGTACGAGAAGATCACCGGCATCCGCGGCGCTTTCTTCACCCGCATCGCGTACGTCACCGCGGTGGGCACCGGCAAGGCCACGCGCTACGCGCTCATGGTCGCCGACAGCGACGGTTACAACCCGCAGACCGTGGTGCGTTCGTCCGAACCGCTGCTTTCCCCATCGTGGAGCCCTGATGGCGGCAAGCTCGCCTACGTCAGCTACGAAGGCGGCAATTCGTCGGTTTACCTGCAGACGATTGCATCCGGTGCGCGTGAACTGATTGCGAAGTTCAGGGGCATCAACGGCGCGCCGTCATTCTCGCCGGATGGCCGCAAGCTGGCGCTGACGCTTTCCAAGAGCGGCAATCCCGAGATCTACGTCATGGACCTGGGCAGCCGCGCGCTGACGCAGGTGACCAACCATTTCGCGATCGACACGTCGGCGGTGTGGAGCGGCGACGGCGGCACGCTGTACTTCACCTCCGATCGTGGCGGCAAGCCGCAGATCTACCAGGTGCCCGCGTCGGGCGGCGGCGCCACCCGCGTCACCTTCCAGGGCAGCTACAACGCCGATCCGACGGTGTCGGGCGACAACAAGAAGCTGGCCGCCACGCAGCAGAGCGGCGGCGGCTACCGCATCGCGCTGATGGATCGCGGCGTGGGCGGATCGTGGACCAATCTCTCGCCGGGGCCGCTCGACGAGTCGCCGAGCTTCGCGCCGAACGGAATGATGATCCTCTACGCCGCGCGCGAAGGGCGCCGCGACGTGCTCTACGCGGTTTCGTCGGATGGCCGCGTGCGCCAGCGCCTGGTGCTCGCGGCCGGGGATGTGCGTGAGCCGGCATGGGGACCGTACCGCCTTCGCAGGTAAGCTGCTTCAGGTTTGCTCCAGGCGGCCTTTGCAGCACATGGCCGCGGTACCGCAACACCGGTCACGCCGCCTGTTCAGGATGGCCGGTAGGCTAGTAAGGTTGCACGCTCAGATGCTCGCGACATCTCCCGAACACCGCTGCACGCTCTCATAGACGAGGAAAAACCCAATGAACAACGCCACTCGCATTCTTGTCGCCGCACTCCTGTGCGCCACCGCCGTCGCCTGCTCCAAGAAGGTGAAGGAAGTGCCGCCGGCAGATACCGGCCCGACCGAGACCGCTCCGGTTACGCAGCCGGCCACCACGCCCGGCGCTTACGGTCCGGAAGACCTGGATACCGACGCCTGCCTGCGCCAGCGTGTCGTGTACTTCGATTTCGACCAGGATGCGCTGCGTCCCGAGTTCCAGAACATCGTCGCCTGCCACGCCAAGTACCTGCGTGACCGTCCGTCCTCGCGCATGACGCTGGAAGGCAATGCCGATGAACGCGGCAGCCGCGAATACAACCAGGGCCTCGGCGAGCGCCGCGGCAACGCCGTGTCGTCGGCCGTTCAGGCCAATGGTGGGTCGGGCAGCCAGGTCACCGTGGTCAGCTACGGCGAAGAGCGCCCCACCTGCACCGATTCGACCGAAGACTGCTGGGCCAAGAACCGTCGCGTCGAAATCGTTTACACCGCCAAGTAAAGCCGGGCGAAGTAAGCAAGCCGGATCGCTGCGCCCTCCCTCGTCATGCGGGGGAGGGCGACAGCCGCGAACTTTTTCGATTTCTCCGGTCAAACCTGCATGCGTTCACGACTCCTGATCCCTGTCCTGCTGGCCGCTTCGGCCATGTCGGCATCCGCATTCGCCCAGCGCGTCAGCCTGGCCGATCGCGTAGCTGCGCTCGAAGCGCGTTCGAACAACAACCAGGCCAATGTCGACCTGCTGAACCAGCTCACCCAACTGCGGTCGGAGGTGCAGGCCTTGCGCGCGCAGGTCGAAGAACTGCAGCAGCAGAACCAGCAGCTGCAGTCGACGTCCAAGGCGCAATACCTCGATCTGGACGATCGCCTGAACCGGCTGGAAGGTGGCGGGCCCGTGATCGCACCGCCCGCGGCTTCGGGGACCTCATCCGTGAAGCCGGCACCGGCTGCTCCTGCCGCGCAGGATTCTGTTCCGGCGGTGTACGGCGACAAGGGCGCCGTGGCCCAGGGCGCGGGCGAACGTGCAGCGTATGACACTGCCTTCAATGCGCTGAAGGGCGGCCAGTACGCACAGTCCGCCGAGCTGTTCCAGGATTTCCTCCAGCGATACCCGAATGGCAGCTATACGCCCAACGCCTTGTATTGGCTGGGCGAGAGCTATTACGTGACCCAGAACTACCCGCTGGCGCAGGAGCAGTTCCAGGCGCTCCTGGACCGCTATCCGACCCACGACAAGGCGCCGGGTGCGCTGCTCAAGGTGGGCCTCTCGCAGTACGGTGCGCGCGAGTACGACGCGGCCGAGCGCACGCTGGGCGAGGTCGCCAGCCGTTATCCCGGTACGGAAGCCGCGCGCACTGCCGCAGATCGCCTGCACGCCATCCAGCTGGGCCAGCTGACCCGCTGAAACGAAGCTGCCTGGCCCTCTGCAGGGCGGGGACGTGCGCACCCGCACGTTACAATGACGGCATGAACGCCGCTTTCGAAGCGACTTCCAGCGAGGCGACCGCCTCGGCGGAACGCCTCAAGATCACCGAAATCTTCCTCTCGCTGCAGGGCGAAGCCCGCCAGGCCGGCTGGCCGACCGTCTTCGTGCGCCTGACGGGCTGTCCGTTGCGCTGCCAGTACTGCGATACCGCATACGCGTTCCAGGGCGGCGCGTGGTGGAGCATCGACGACATCCTGGCCGACGTCGCGAAGCAGGGCGTCCGCCATGTCTGTGTCACCGGCGGCGAACCGCTGTCGCAGAAGCGCTGCATCACGCTGCTGGAGCGCCTGTGCGATGCCGGCTACGAGGTTTCGCTGGAGACCTCGGGCGCCATCGACATTGGCGACGTCGACCCGCGTGTATCACGCGTGCTCGACATCAAGACGCCCGGCTCGCTCGAAGTGCATCGCAACCTGTGGTCGAACCTGCCGCTGCTCACGCCGCACGACCAGGTCAAGTTCGTGATCTGTTCGCGCGAGGACTACGACTGGGCCAAAGCCATCGTCGAGGAACACCATCTCGCGGATACGTGCGAAGTCCTGTTTTCGCCAAGTTACGCCCAGGTATCGCCGCGCGAACTGGCCGACTGGATCGTGGCCGACCGCCTGCCGGTGCGTTTCCAGATGCAGCTGCACAAGATCCTCTGGAACGACGAGCGCGGGCGCTGACGCGCTGGTTCCGCTTGTAACAATCCCATTCCACGTCACTCAATGCCCATGAAAAAAGCCGTCGTCCTCGTCTCCGGAGGCATGGACTCCGCCGTCGTGATCGCCATCGCGCGCGAGCAGGGCTTCGCCGTGCACGCACTCAGCGTGCGCTACGGACAACGGCACACCTCCGAGCTCGACGCCGCCGATCGAGTGTCGCACTCGCTGGGTGCGGTCGCGCACAAGACCGTCAACGTCGACCTGCGCAGCATCGGGGGCTCCGCGCTGACCGACGACATCGCAGTGCCCACCGATGCCGACGGCCATGCCGTCGGCGCCGATGCCGCGAAGAACGTCATTCCCGTGACCTACGTGCCAGCGCGCAACACGATCATGTTGTCGGTCGCGCTGGGCTGGGCCGAAGTGCTGGGTGCGAACGACATTTTTTGCGGCGTGAATGCCGTGGATTACTCGGGCTATCCCGACTGCCGCCCTGAATTCATCGCTGCATTCCAGTCCCTCGCCAATCTCGCAACGAAAGCAGGCGTCGAAGGCGCGGGCATCCACGTGCACGCGCCGCTGCAGTTCCTGAGCAAGGCCGACATCGTGCGCGAAGGCCTACGCCTGGGCGTGGATTTCAGCGAAACCGTTTCGTGCTATCAGGCCGACGCCGAAGGCCTCGCCTGTGGCCACTGCGACGCGTGCCGCCTGCGCGCGGAAGGCTTCGCCAACGCCGGTGTTCCCGATCCCACGCGATATGCCTGAGTCCGCGGCGGGGATGTCCTGCAGGACACCGCAGGCCTGCGCTAGAATGCGCACCCCGGCGCAAGGCTGGGCATGGCAAAGCGCCTGGTTCCAAGCTGTGGGTCGTTAGCTCAGTCGGTAGAGCATCGGACTTTTAATCCGCTGGTCGTCGGTTCGATTCCGACACGACCCACCATTTCCACACAACCTTCTTGTTCCGCATGTGTCGCGCCTGCGGACTACGCAGCGTCGAACAATTGCTGCAGCACGTCTTCCCCGTAGCGGTCCAGCTTGCTCGCGCCGATGCCGGGAATGCGGGCGAGTTCGTCCATGTCTTCCGGTGCATTCGTCGCGATCGCGCGCAACGTGCTGTCGTGGAAGATCACGTAGGCAGGCACGTTCTGCTCGCGCGCGGTAGTCGCGCGCCAGGTACGCAGGGCGTTGAAGCGTATGAGCGCTTCGGGTGCGAGATCGAATTCCTGGTCGGTGCCGGAAGCCGCGCGATCGCGCTTGCGTCGCGGTTGCTTCGGCTGTTCGACGCGGAAGTGCAGGCTACGTTCGCCGCGCAATACCGGGCCGGCGGCGTCCGTGAGATGCAACGCGCCGTGCGCATCGGCTTCGAGCAGGCCATTGGCGACCAGCTGGCGGAATACGCTTCGCCACTGGCGCTCGTCGAGGTCATTGCCGATCGCCCAGGTGCTGAGCCCATCGTGCCGCAGCTGCTGCACGCGCTCGCTCGCGACGCCGCGAAGGACGTCGATGACATGAGCTGCGCCGAAACGCTGGCCGCTGCGATACACGCATGACAACGCCTTGCGCGCGGCGATCGTCCCGTCCCAGCTTTGCGGCGGCTCCAGGCAGTTGTCGCAATTGCCGCAGGCACCAGGGTGCGCTTCGCCGAACCAGCCCAGCAGCGACTGGCGCCGGCACGCCGTCGATTCGCAATATCCGAGCAGCGCATCGAGCTTGCGCAGTTCGAGCCGTTTGCGTTCTTCGCCCGCGTCGGACTGCTGGATCAGCTGGCGCAGGTTGATGGTGTCGCCGAGGCCGTAGCAGAGCCATGCTTCGGCGGGCTCGCCATCGCGGCCGGCGCGTCCGGTTTCCTGGTAATAGCCTTCGACCGACTTGGGCAGGTCGACGTGCGCGACGAAACGCACGTCCGGCTTGTCGATGCCCATGCCGAAGGCGATCGTCGCCACCATCACGACGCCGTCTTCCTGCAGGAAGCGGCGCTGGTTGGCGGCGCGCGAAGCCGCGTCCATGCCCGCGTGGTAGGGGAGGGCGTTGAAGCCGAGTTCGCGCAGTTGCTCGGCGATGCTGTCGACGCGCTTGCGCGAGAACGCATAGACGATTCCGCTCTGGTCGCGGTGGGCGAGCAGGAAGTCGCGCAGCTGCCGCACCGCGTTGTCTTTCTGCACGACGCGGTAGCGGATGTTGGGCCGGTCGAACGAGCTGACGAAGCGCTCGGCATCCTCCAGCGACAGGCGCTCGGCGATTTCGTGCCGCGTGGGCTCATCCGCCGTGGCGGTGAGCGCGATGCGCGGAACGTCGGGCCAGCGCTCGTGCAGGATGGTGAGCTCGCGGTATTCCTTGCGGAAATCGTGGCCCCACTGCGACACGCAGTGCGCTTCGTCGATCGCGAACAGGGCGATGCGCGCACGATCGAGCAGGGACAGGAATCGCGGCGTCAGCAGGCGTTCGGGCGCGACGTAGAGGAGGTCGAGTTCGCCGGCGAGCAGCTGGCGCTCGACCGAGCCGGCTTCGGTCGCATCGAGCGAGGAGTTCAGGTACGCCGCCTGCACGCCGAGTTGGCGCAGGGCCTCCACCTGGTCCTGCATCAGTGCGATCAGCGGCGATACCACGATGCCGCAGCCATCGCGCAGCAGGGCAGGCAACTGGTAGCACAGCGACTTGCCGCCGCCAGTGGGCATGAGCACCAGCGCGTCCCCGCCACTGGCGATCTGTTCGACGATCCGCGCCTGGTCGCCACGGAATTCATGGTGGCCGAAGATGCGGCGGAGCAGGTCGAGGGCGGTGTCGGACATGCCGTCATTTTAGCGGGCATGGAGCATCGGCCCAGCAGAAAAATCACCTTGACGTGCTCGGATTCTTCCGAATTGGAGACCGGAAAGAACAAACCCCGCGGCTGCGGGGCTTGTTCGATCGGAAGAAGCGAAGGATTACTGCAGCAGCGACCGCAGCATCCACGCATTCTTCTCATGCACCTGGAGCCGCTGCGTCATCAGGTCCACGGTCGGATCGTCGCCGGCATCGTCCGCGGTCTTCAGCACCTTGCGCGCGGTGCGCGCGACGGCTTCGTTGCCGACCACGAGCTGGCGGACCATTTCGCGCCAGTCGGCCGTGTCGCTCAGGCCCGGCTCCTCGGGAATCGAGGTCAGGCGGATGAATTCGGCATACGAACCCGGTGCATTGAAGCCCAGCGCACGCATGCGCTCGGCGGTTTCGTCGAGCGCCATCCACTGCTCGTTGTACTGGCCCTCGAACATCGTATGCAGGGTGTTGAACATCGACCCGGTGACGTTCCAGTGGAAGTTATGGGTCTTCAGGTACAGCGTGAAGCTGTCAGAAAGGAAGCGCGCCAGTCCCTCCGCGATCTTCTTGCGATCGCCGCCGCTGATCCCGATATCGATGTCCGGCGCATTGCCGGTCGGGGTCTCGACGGATTTTGTCTCCATGCCCTTGGAAGCGCTGGTCCTGGACGGCCCCGATTTCGACGGCTTGTTCGACGGTTTGTTCTTGGCCATGCGAATTCTCCCTGTGTTTGGACGCTTGCGGCGACAATAGGCCGGCACGCGGACCGTGTGAAGTGGATTGTTTCTTTCGCCCTGATCAATGAACCCTATCGACGCAAATGCTAAAGCCGCGTTACGGCGCGATGGCAAGCCACGGCACGGGCCTGCCGCCGATTCGTCGCCTGACGCCGAATTGCGCCAGGCGCGTCGCGCGATCGATGGGGCGTTGAGCCGCGATCGCGGCCGCCTGCATGGCCTCTGGTCGCGCTGGAGCGCGAAGCCCGCCGATGACAAGGCGCAGGCCGCGTTCGCGCAGGCGCTGGCCGCTTCGGTTGGCCAACGCGAAGCGCGCGTCGGTTCGCTTCCGCACGCGCCGGTCGAACCCTCGCTGCCGATCGCGGGCGAGGCCGAACGCATCGTTGAACTGATCCGCAAGCATCCGGTGGTCGTGATCGCGGGCGAAACCGGATCGGGCAAGACCACCCAGATTCCGAAGCTCTGCCTGGCGGCAGGGCGTGGCGCCGCGGGCATGATCGGTTGCACCCAGCCGCGCCGTATCGCCGCGCGCGCCGTCGCCCGCCGTGTCGCCGAGGAATTGAATACGCCGCTGGGCAACGCGGTCGGCTACCAGGTCCGCTTCACCGAAAACGTGGGCGAACAGACCGCGGTGAAGTTCATGACCGACGGCATCCTGCTCGCGGAAATCCAGTCGGACCGCTGGTTGTCGCAATACGACACCATCCTGATCGACGAGGCCCACGAACGCAGCCTCAATATCGATTTCCTGCTCGGTTACCTCAAGCAGCTGCTGAAGAAGCGGCATGATCTGAAGGTCATCGTGACGTCGGCGACGATCGATACCGAACGCTTCTCCGCGCATTTCGACAACGCGCCGGTGGTGAATGTCGAAGGTCGCAGCTATCCGGTGACGGTTCGCTACCGGCCTCTCGAAGGCGAGGGTGAAGACGACGGTGAGCGCACGATCACCGACGGCATCATCGGCGCATGCGACGAGATCACCCGCGAGGATCCGCGCGGCGACGTGCTGATCTTCCTCCCTGGCGAACGCGAGATCCGCGACGCGCACCAGGCGCTGGAGCGGCGCAAGTACCGCGAATCCGAAGTGCTGCCGCTCTATGCACGACTGTCGGTGCGCGACCAGGACCGCGTCTTCAATCCGGGCCCGAAACGCCGCATCGTGCTGGCGACCAACGTCGCCGAAACGTCGTTGACGGTGCCGCGCATCCGCTACGTCGTCGACCCCGGGCTTGCGCGCGTCAAGCGCTACAACCCGCGCGGCAAGCTGGATCGCCTGCATATCGAAGACATCTCGCAGGCCAGCGCCGACCAGCGCAAGGGCCGCTGCGGACGCATCGCCGAGGGCACCTGCTACCGCCTGTATTCGGAAGCCGACTTCGAATCGCGGCCGCGCTACACCGACCCGGAGATCCGCCGCGCCGCACTGGCCGGCGTGATCCTGCGCATGCTGTCGTTGGGCCTGGGCCGGATCGAGGATTTCCCGTTCCTCGAGCCGCCGGATCCGCGCGCGGTGGCCGATGGCTGGCAGCAGCTTGCCGAACTCGGCGCGATCGATGACAAACGCATGCTGACGCCGACCGGCAAGCTGATGGCGCGCTTGCCGGTCGACGTGAAGCTCGCGCGGATGCTGGTCGCGGCGAATACGCACGGCTGCCTGCGCGAGATGGTGGCGATCGCTTCGTTCCTCGGCATCCAGGATCCACGCGAGCGTCCGGCGGACCAACGTGCCGCTGCCGACAACGCGCACGCGGAATTCGCCGATCCGCGTTCGGAATTCGTCGGCATCCTCAAGCTATGGGATGCCTACCAGACGGCGCACGAGGACCTCACCCAGTCGAAGTTGCGCGCGTGGTGCGAGAAGCACTTTCTCGGCTTCCTGCGCATGCGGGAATGGCGCGAACTGCACCGGCAGCTGAAGCTGCTTTGCGACGAAATGGATTGGAGTTCTTCGAGCCGCGATCCCGGACGCGGCGAAGGATCTCCGGTTCGCGGTGACGTCGCATCGAAGAACAAGTCACACGCCATGCCTGTGACGAAAGGCGGTACGGATCTGGCGATCGATGCGAAGTCGTACGCCGTGCTGCATCGCGCCCTCATCACCGGCCTGCCGACGCAGATCGGCCAGCGTGGCGACAAGGGCTTCTACGACGGTCCGCGTGGGCGCAAATTCCAGCTGTTCCCTGGTTCGCCGCTGGCGAAGAAACCCCCGCCGTGGGTGCTGTCGGCGACCCTGCTCGACACCGAACGCGTGTGGGCGCTGACCAATGCATCGATCGAGCCCGACTGGGCCATCAACGAACTTCCGCACCTGCTCGCGCGGCGCCATCACGACCCGCATTGGGCGCGCTCGCAGGGGCGTGTCGTCGGCAGCGAGCAGATCAGCCTGTTCGGTCTCGTGCTCGCGCCCAAGCGGCCGGTGCATTACGGCGCGCTGTTCCCCGAGGAAAGCCGCGTCATCTTCGCCCGCGACGCGCTCGTGACCGGCGAGATCAACACGCGATGCGCCTTCCTTCCCCGCAATCTCGCCACGCTGGCGAAGGCGCGGGAAGAGGAAGCCAAGCAGCGTCGCGCAGGTCTCGTCGTCGATGAAGAGTGGATGGCGCAGTGGTATCTCGACCGCCTGCCTCCGCACGTGCACAACGCGCAGGCGCTGGACGCCTGGTACAACAAGTTGCCGGCGGAGGAGAAGGCGAAGCTGGAATGGTCGTTCGACGACCTGATGATCGGTGGCGAGACCGAGGCCGCACGATTCCCGCCCTATCTCACGCTCGGCAACGCGAAACTGGCGGTGAAGTACCGCTTCGAGCCGGGGGCGCCCGACGATGGCATGACGCTCGCGGTCCCGTTGCACCTGCTCAATGCGCTCGATCCCGCGCAGCTGTCGTGGCTGGCGCCGGGCTTCGTCGCCGACAAGGCGGCGGCGCTGATCAAGTCGCTGCCCAAGACGCTTCGGCGCAACTTTGTCCCGGCACCGGATTTCGCGCGCGCCTTCCACGAAGCCCACCCGCAGTCGGGTGCGGATTCGCTGCCTGGCGAACTCGCGCGCTTCCTGCGCAAGCTCACTGGTGTGGAAATCGCCACGACCGACTTCGACGAGGCTTCGCTGGAGCCGCACCTGCGCATGAACCTGCGCCTGCTCGATGTCCCGTCAAAAGGCGGCGACAACCACATGGTGCTGGCAGAGTCCCGTGACCTCGACGAGCTGCGCCGCCGCTTCGGCGAGCGCGCAGCGGCGGCATTCGCCGCGAAGGCCGCCGACGGATTGGCGCAGCGTGGACTGACGCTTTTCCCTGAAACGCCAATTCCGGCAACGGTCTCCGGCGCAGGTGGCGTGCCGGCCTATCCGGCATTGCACGACGACGGCGACAGCGTCTCGCTGCGCGTGCATGCCGAACGCGACGTCGCGCAATACGAGCACCCGCAGGGCGTGTGCCGCCTGCTGGCAATCGCACTTGCGGACAAACTGAAGCAGGCACGCAAGCAGCTGCCGGTGTCGCCGAAAACCGGGTTGCTGTATGCGGCGATCGAATCCGCTGCGCCGCGCACGCGCATATCCGATGGCACGTCGTTGAAGGAAGGCGACCGGCTGCGTGTGGACCTGGTCGATGGCGCCTTCGATGCGTTGACCCGGGACGGCCTGGAGAACATCCGTGATGCTGCTGCTTTCAACGAGCGCCGCGAGCTGGTTTCCAAGCAGTTGTTCGCGGAGGCGATGGAGCGCCTGCGCCAGGCTGAACTCATTCTCGCCGCGGTCGCGGAGGTCCGCGCCAGGCTGGAGTCGCCGCTGATGGGCTGGGCCAGCGGAAACCTCGATGACATGCGCGCGCACCTGGAGGCACTGACGCCGCCAGGCTTCCTGCGTGACGTGCCCGCCGACGCGCTGCGTGAATACCCGCGCTATCTCAAGGCGCTGTCACTGCGAGGCGAACGCGCGTTGCGCGATCCCACCCGCGACCAGGTGCGGATGCTCGAAATCAAGCCATTCACCGATGCGTTGGCACAGGCCGAAGAAGAAGGCGAGGCCCACCTGCCGGAATGGCAGGCGCTGCGTTGGGAGCTCGAAGAGCTGCGGGTTTCCCTGTTCGCGCAGGAACTGGGGGCGCGCGGGGGTGTGTCGCCGAAGAAGCTGGCGCAACGGCTGGCTACGTTGCGCCGCTAGCGACAGCAGAAAGCGCGTCAGTCGATACGGTAGACGCGCGCCTTCGGCATGTCTTCGTCCACCTGCAGGAACCAGCGTCCGGCGATGCCGGGTACGACCACGATCTCCGGCGCCTGCAACGGCTTGCGCAGTTTCATTGCGCCCTTGAGCACCTTCCACCGTTGGCCGTTCTCCAGCACGAACACGGTGCCCGGATCCCAGCCCTCCACGGTTCCCGCCACACGGCTGTGGATCGGCTTGTCGTCGAGGCCAATGTAGAAGCGATCGGCTTGCTCGCCCATTGGCCGCGCGGATGCGCTGGAGGAGGTGCGCACGGCGTTTTCGCGCAACAACCGGTTCAACGCGGCGAGCTGTGCCGGCGAGAGCGTATCGAGGCCGGCTTCGTGCATCTCGGCTGGGGTGAAACGCTGTTCAACATCGGCCTGGCTCGATTGCGCCAGGGCCGGCATCGAGACGCTGAGGACAGCGCAGAGCGCGAGACGCAACATGGGGCTTCTCCGGTGCCGTGATCGACCGCGGGCGCGGTCGATTCCACAGGATGCCGGCGTCAGATTGCAGTTTCGTGAAAGAAGGTGTGCGGCAGTTTCAAAGATCGACGCGCTTGACCTTGGCTTTGACACTGGTGCCTTCGACGAGCATGTACCAGCTGCCGAAGAGGCCCGGGCTGATCGTGACCTTGGGATTCGAAAGGCGCTTGGTCACGAAATCGCTGTCCACCACGCGCCAGCGTTGCCCGTTTTCCAGTTCCAATACTGCGCCGCTCTGCCACCCGCGGAACTCGCCCTTGAGGCTGCTGCTGACGGGCGTCCTGGCTTCTTCGCTCCGGCGCTCACGTTCGGCTTGTGCGCCTTGTGCCGCGATGTCTGCCTGTTCGCTGCTGAGCAATTGGTTCAGCAGCGACAACTGCCCGGGTTGCAGCTGGTCCAGGCCGGTAGCACGCATCTGCTCGGGCGACAGCCGCTGCTCGATCGGGGTATATGGACGCTCCGCGAGGGCGCTGCCGCTTGCCAGGACGCATGCAGAAAGAATCGCTGCCGCAAGGATGCGCATGCCAGCCTTCATTACTTCGTCCTCCGCACGCTTGCGCGCTTGTTGTAACCCTCCACCTGCATGTACCACGCATTGCCCACCAGGCTCGGCGTGATCCTTACCTGCGGACCGGTCTTGCGCGCACCGGCGAGCGAGGCGTCGTCGATCTGTTCCCACTCCTGGCCGTTATCGAGCGTCCATCGGTGGCCCTTGGCGAAGCCACGGAATTCGCCCGGGATCCTGGCAACGATGGGATCGGACTTGCCGAAGCTGAGAAAGCCGCGGTTCTCGGTTTCGACCTTTTCCTTCGCCAGCGTCGCCGCCTTGGTGGTCTCCACCTCGAGCGTGTTGTTCAGCCATGCATTGAGGTTCGCGAGTTCCGTTGGCGATAATTTGTCCAGACCCGCCGCCTTGAACTGCCCGGGCGTCATCTGCTTTTCGATCGGTGGCTGTGCGTATGCCAAGGACGCGAAACCGAGCAGTGCCAAAAGCATGAGCGGATTCCAGATGGCACGCGGGCGGGTCATGGGCATGGCTGTTCCTCCGGGCAGATGGGGGCTAGTGTAGACCGGGCCCACAAATCCCCCGCAAGTCATCGTGAACGCCGCGCCTGCCAACCTGGATGCACTGTTGTCGTCGCCGTCCGCATCAGCCGTCGCCGAGCCGTTGCGTCGCGCGTTGCAGGCGGCGTATGGCACCGAAGCCGCTCCATGCAGTGCGCAGGCGCTCATCGAAGCAACGCTGGACACGCTGGCGAAGCTCGGCGCGGACGGTGAAACCATTGCCGCGGCACTGCTGCACGACTGTCCGCCGCCCGAAGGCGGCCTCGGGGACATCGAAAGGAAATTTCCCGCTGTCGCCGCGCTCCTGGAAGGCCAGAATGCCGCGTCGCAGGTGTGGTCGCTGCATGCCGAGCGTGGTTCGCATGCCAGCAATGAAGGCCTGCGCCGATTGCTGCTCGCCATCGTGCGCGACCTGCGCGTCGTGCCGATCCTGCTCGCGCGCCAGCTTTCGCGCATGCGCCACGCGGCATCGATGCCGGCGGCGGAACAGCGCGCGCTCGCCGAGCTGACCCGCGACATCCACGCGCCGCTGGCCAATCGCCTCGGCATCTGGCAGCTGAAGTGGGAACTCGAGGACCTCGCGTTCCGCTACCTGGAACCCGACACGTACAAGCAGATCGCGCGCCTGCTCGACGAGAAGCGCGGCGATCGCGAACGCTACATCGAATCGGTGAAGCAGACGCTGCAGCAGGCGATGGCCACACAGGGCGTGAAAGCCGACGTCGCCGGTCGTCCCAAGCACATCTACAGCATCTGGAAGAAGATGCGACGCAAGGACGTGCCGATCAGCGAGCTTTACGACCTGCGCGCCGTGCGCGTGCTGGTCGACGACATCGCGTCCTGCTACGCCGCGCTCGGCGTCGTGCATTCCACGTGGGCGCCGATCCCGAGCGAGTTTGACGATTACATCGCGCGGCCGAAGCGAAACGACTATCGATCGCTGCATACCGCCGTGATCGGCCCGGAAGGGAAGACGCTGGAAGTGCAGATCCGCACCTTCGAGATGCATCGCCAGGCCGAACTGGGCGTCGCCGCGCACTGGAAGTACAAGGAAGTCGGCAGCCAGAGCGCGGATGCGGCCTTCGATCGCAAGATCGCCTGGATGCGCAAGCTGCTGGAGGCGCATGGCGAAGGCGAGGGCGGGCTCAGCGGCGAATTCGACAATGAGCTGGTGGAAGACCGCATTTACGTGCTGACGCCGAAGGGGGAAGTGATCGACCTGCCCGCGGGTGCAACGCCGCTCGACTTCGCTTACCACGTGCACACGCAGGTCGGGCATCGTTGTCGTGGGGCGAAAGTGGACGGGCGCATCGTGCCGCTGGACCACAAGCTGCAGACGGGCGACCGCGTGGAAATCCTCACCGGCAAGCACGCGGAACCCCGTCGCGACTGGTTGATCGCTTCGAACGGCTTCCTTGCGTCGAGCCGCTCGCGCGAGAAGGTGCGGACCTGGTTCCACAAGCTCGACCGCGCGCGCAACGAACAGGAAGGCAAGGAACTGCTGGACAAGGAACTGCGCCGGCTCGGCGTGCTGGGCGCGGATCTCGCGCCGGTGCACGAGCGCTTCAACGTGCACAGCGATGGCGACCTCCATGTGCTGGTGGCGCTGGGTGACGTCGGGCCGCATCAGGTCGGCCGCGCGCTGCTCGAGCTGGAGCGCGCCGCGGAGGAACCGGCTTCCGCGACGATCCAGGTATCGCGGGCACCGCGCAAGATCGCGAACCGGACCACCGAATTCACGGTGGAAGGCGTCGGCAACCTGCTGGTGCAGCTCGCGCGCTGTTGCCAGCCGGTCGCCGGCGAGCCGATCGTCGGGTATCTCACGCGTGGTCGCGGAGTCACCGTGCATCGGCCCGATTGCGCTTCGTACCTGCGCCTCGCCGCCGCGCAGCCGCAACGTGTGTTGCCGGTGGAGTGGGGCGGCAAGGGCGGGGGTTACGAAGTCGACGTCGAAGTACTGGCGGTGGACCGCAAGTGGCTGCTGAAGGAAGTCAGCAACGTGATCGCGCAGGCGAACGCGCATGTCACCAGCATCAGCAGCCAGCTGGAGCGCAACGGCGCCCACGTGCGGCTGCGGGCGCGCCTGCGCGTGAACGACTACGGCCAGCTGTCCACGCTGCTGGGCAAGCTGTCGGCCCTGGCCGGTGTCGAACACGCGCAGCGCAGCTGATCGCCGGCGCGAACGGGAATTCATGGCCGTGGCGGTATCCTCGGGCCGATGACGTCGCAGGAACCCGATACGCAGTCCCAGGGCAGGCAACGGCGCGAGCCGTCGCTGGGCCGTTTCGATGAACTCAGGTTCGCCAAACCGGCGGATCGCACGCCGCGCACCTCGGTGACGCAGCGCGTGCTCTCGTGGGACTGGCGCTGGATCCTCACCGCTCTCCTGCTTGTCCTCATGCTTCTTCTGGTATTGCGCCAGCCCCTGTCCAACTGGCTCTGGCCGCAGACACGCGCGGAGCGCCTGCACGAACGGGCTGCGCGTGCGCTGGCGCAGGGCAGGTTGACCGCCGCCGATGGCACCGGTGCACGGGAGCTCTATTCGGCGGCACTGGCGCTGGATCCGGACAGGACCGATGCGCGCGCGGGGCTCGATCGTGTAGGACAGGCGGCGCTCGCGCAGGCACGCGCGGCGATATCGCGGCGCCGGTTTCCACAGGCGCACGAGGCGCTGGAGCTTGCAGAAGACCTTTCCGTTCCGCGTGCGCAGGTCGAGACCTTGCGCGAACAGTTGCGGCGCAACGAAGCGGCATCGGTCGGTATCGATGAATTGCTGAAAACCGCTGCTGCCGCGCGTGGCAACGGCAAGCTCGAAGGCGCCGACGGCGCACTTCCGCTTTACCAGCGCGTGCTCGAACTCGAACCCGGCAACACGCAGGCCCTTGAAGGCCGCGAAGACACCTTGTCGGATCTTCTGCAACAGGCCACGACGCGGCTGGATGCCGGCGATCTCGCGGGCGCGAGCGTGGTCGTGCGCCGCGTGCAGCAGGCGGATGCCGGCCACGTCGAGCTGCCCGACGCGCTTGCCGCGCTCGCCCGCGCAGCCGAAAGCAAGCGCAAACAGGGGGATCGTGAATTGCGCCGCGGACAACTCACGAAGGCGCTGGAAAACTACGGCGCCGCGTTGCTGGTCAACCCGGAGGATGCCGAGGCACTGAACGGCGTGCAGGCGGTTGCAACCGCGCACGCGCGTCGCAGCGAACGCCACGCCGCCGATTACCGCTTCAGCGAAGCCGAAGCCGAATTGCGCCAGGCCCGCACGATCGCGGGCTCGTCCGCGGCACAGAGTCCTGCGATCGCCCAGGCGCAGGAGCATCTCGCACGCGCTCGCCAATCGCAGCGCCAGAGCTCCACCGCCAGCACGCCGACCGCTTCGCAGCGCACGCGCGTCGCGCAACTGCTTGCGGATGCCACCAGGGCCCAGGCGCGTGGCGATCTGCTCACGCCTCCGGGCGACAGTGCATTCGACAAGTTGCGCGCCGCGCGCGCGATCGCACCGCATGATCCGCGCGTGCACGCCGCGTCCGCGCGCCTCGTGCCCGCTGCAGCGGACTGCTTCAGCGATGCGCTTCGGGCAAACCGCCTGGTGCGTGCCGGCGGCTGCCTCGATGCGCGCAGAGCGCTCGAAGGCGACACGGCGACAGTGCGCGAAAGCCGCCGCGAACTGGCGCGCCGCTGGCTCGCACTCGGCGACCAGCGGTTGGGCGCGGGAGAACTGCAGGGCGCGCGGGCGGCGCTCGATGCCGCGCGGACGCTCGATCCTGCGACCGAAGGCCTCGATGCGCTTGCCGAACGCCTGCGCACTGCGCTGCTCGCACCGGCGGAGCAGGGTCGGCAATAGACGACCGCAGGAGTCAGGCCAACAACACCCGCCTGACCACGTCGCGCCCGGCTTCCAGCGAGAAATGGCGCTCCACATTGAGCAGCCCGTTCTCCGCCAGTCGCTGCCACAGCGTTTCGTCGAGATAGGCCTGCACGACGGCTTCGGCAAAGGCCATTGCATCGTCCGCCACCAGTACGTCCTCGCCGGCGCGAAGATGCATGCCTTCGACCGCGCATGACGTGGCGACCACGGGTTGTCCGTGCGCCATGCTGAGATTCACCTTGCCCTTGACCCCGGCACCGAAGCGCAACGGCGCCACCGCGATGCGGGCGCCGTCCATGTAGGGCGCGATGTCCGGCACGTGGCCGTGCACGATCACGCCCGGCTGCGAGGCCAGCGCGGCGATTTCATCCGGCACGTCGTCGCCGATGCAATGGAAGCGCACGCCGGGCAGGCGTTCGCGGATGTGTGGGAACACGGACGAGGCGAACCAGTGCACCGCATCGACATTGGGTGGATGGCGGAAGCCACCGACGAAGACGAGGTCGTCCCGCTCCTCGAACCGCAGCCCGGGCCCGGCGATCTGGTGGAGGTTGGAAAGCACTTCCACCGTCGCGTCCGGCGCATCGATCGCGAGCAGGCGTTTCTCGACCTCGCTCACGACCAGCGTGACATCGCTGCGGCGGATGACGTCGAGTTCGAGCGCGCGGGTCTGTTCGGCCGCGCGTTGCGCGCGCGCATTGCCGGATACCTCGGCGCCACGCCGCTCTCGCAGGTAGTGCAGGTCGACACTGTCGAAGACGACGCGTGCGCGACGCGCGTGTTTGCGGATGAGCGGCAGGAAGTCGCGCGCGACGTAGTGACGTGAGAGCACTACCGCATCAAAGCGGTCGCCGTGCTCGCGAAGCCACCCTGGCGTACTGCCCGACCAGGGTTCAAACCACGTTTCGACGCCGAGCTGCCCCAGTGCCTCCGTGTATTGCCCGTCCCGGGCATGGTTCGCAGGCAGGAACACCACATGCGCGCCTTCGTCGTGCAGCAATCGCATGAGGTTGACCATGCGCAGGGACCCCGAATCACGATCCGGTCGCGGCGTCAGCGCATCCACCACCAGTACGGTCTGTCGGTAATGGTGGTCGGTGACGGAAACGGACTTCGTTGCATGCGGCGGCTGCGCAGGGAGCACCGACTTCCATCGCTCGGCAAAGCGTCGCTGGTTGATCGGTTGACCGGATTTCACGCCATGGCGGTCGTCGGTGCCGGTCGTCACGCCTTCGACGTGCACTACATGCGATGCGGGTTGCACCAGTACCTGCAGTCCGGTCGCGCGCACGCGCATGGCCAGGTCGGTGTCCTCGTAGAAGGCCGGTGCGTACAGCGAATCGAAACCGCCGAGCGAGAGGCATAGTGCGCGCGGGATCGCGAGCGCGGCGCCGGATACGTAATCCACGCGGCGAACATGCGCGAAGGCCGAGGAGTCCGCGGCCTGCAGGCGTCCGAGTTTGTCCGCGGAGCCGTCGCGCCAGACCACGCCACCGGCTTCCTGCAGGCGGCCGTCGGGATAGAGCAGCGCGGCACCAACGATGCCCGTTCCGGGATGCGCAGCAAACGTGCTCAGCAACACGTCCAGCCAGCCTGGCTGGGGCACCGTGTCGTTGTTGAGGAAAATCACGTACTCGCCCCGCGCCAGCGCGAGGCCGTCGTTGCAGGCGGCGATGAAGCCACCGTTCTCCGGTCGACGGTGGTATCGCAGGCCGGCGACCTGTGGCAGCGCCGTCGCGGTTTCGTCGGACGAACCGTCATCCACGCAGATGATTTCGATGGAGGCGAGCGGCGGATGCGCTGCCAGTGCACGCAGGCACGCGAGCGTGTGCCCGAAATGGTTGAACACAGGAATCACGAGGCTCGCCATCGGCGCACTGCCGGATGATGGCGCCGGCACGGCGAGTGTTGCGAATGGGCCGGAATCGGGAAAGTACAGGCCGGCGCGATGTTCCTGCGGAACACGCAGGAACTGGTTTTTCACCCGCCGCCAGGTGGAACTGAATCCCCTTGTCCTCAGGCTCGCCAGCCCGCGCCTCGAGAGGCCGGTAATGCGGTTGAAGAGGAACCGCAGATCGGTCCAGTTCATGAATTTCTTTCCGGATACATCGCCTTCTGCTTTCTCTGGAGCCCAATCTTGCGTGAACCAGCGCCTGCGTCTCGCGGAGCCACGATCGGCCTGCGCTAGACTCGCCCAACTCGGGCGCGGCCCACCTATTCTGGCATCCAGTGGCGATCGATTACGACGAAGACGAAGAAGGCGGTCGGGGCGAAGACGGCGAAACCGCACAGTGGAAGCGCCGGCTGGTCACCTGGACACTCGCCGCGATCGGCCTCGGCCTGGGATTCCTGATCCCCTACATGCTCTATCTCAACCACCAGGTGACCGAGCGTTTCGGACGCCTGCAGTGGCAGATTCCAACGCGCGTCTACGCGCGTCCGCTGGAGCTCAAGCCGGGCCTGGTGCTGGACACGCGCACGCTCAAGACCGAACTCGACGCGGCCGGGTACCACGCCGGCGACGGCAGTCGCGAAGGCAGCTACGCGCAGGACGGCGGACACTGGAAGATCTCCAGTCGCGGCTTCAACGATGTCGATGGCGTGGTGCCGGCGAAACGACTCGAAATCGTGGTCTCCGGCGGACGCGTGGCCACGCTTCGCGATGTCACCAGCAAGGGCAAGCTGAAAGTCGCGCGACTGGATCCGGCGCGCATAGCATCGTTGTACGGACAGAAGCAGGAAGAGCGGCGCCTGGTCCGCATCGAGGAAGTGCCCGAGTTGCTGGTGACCGGATTGCAGGCGGTCGAGGACCGCGACTTTAACCACCACATCGGCATCGACTTCAGCGGCATGGTGCGGGCGGCTTTCAAGACCGCGACCGGCAAGAAGCAGGGCGCCAGCACGCTCACTCAACAGCTCGCGCGCAGCGGCCTGCTCGGGATCGGCAAGGAACAGACGATCTCGCGCAAGTTCAACGAAATCCTCTACGCGCTGATCATCGACGCGCGTTACGACAAGCGCGACATCCTCGAGGCCTACCTCAACCAGGTCTATCTCGGCCAGCGTGGCTCGCAGGCGATCCATGGTGTGGCCGCCGCGTCCGAGTTCTGGTTCGGGCGTGACCTGCGCGACCTCAGCACCGAACAGGTTGCATTGCTGGTCGGCATCGTGCGCGGTCCTTCTTGGTACGACCCGCGCCGGAATCCGGAGCGTGCGCTGGAGCGCCGCAACTTTGCGCTTGGCGAATTCCGCGAAACCAACCTGATCGACGACAAGGAATACCAGCGCGCATTGAAGGCACCGCTGGGCGTGACCCCGGAAGCAGGCAGCCTCGCGCCGAACCGCTTCCCGGCGTACGTCGACCTCGTTCGCCGCCAGCTCGCGCGCGACTATCCGGCCGACCAGCTCGTCGGCGCGGGGCTCAGCGTGATGACCGGCATGTCGCCGGCCGCACAGGCCTTTGCCGAAGGCGCGGTAACGCGCACGCTCAAGAGCCTCGACAGCAGGCGCCGTCCGCCGCTGCAGGCGGGCCTCGTGGTTACCGACGTGCACAACGGCGAAGTCGTCGCCGTCGTCGGCAGCCGCCTGCATACCGAGCACGGCTTCAACCGCGCCGTGGAAGCGCAGCGTCCGGTGGGCTCGCTGCTCAAGCCCTTCGTGTACCTGCTCGCGCTGGCGACACCGGAGCAGTATTCGCTTTCAAGCTACGTCGACGATTCGCCGGTGACTGTCGACCTCGGCCGCGGGAAGAAGTGGAGCCCCGGCAATTCGGATGGCCGCAGCCACGGCACCGTGCGCCTGATGGATGCCCTCGCGATGTCGTACAACCAGGCGACCGTGCGCGTCGGCATGAAGGTGCGGCCCGAGCGCGTGGCCGACCTGATCCGCACACTCGCCGGTATCCAGGCGCCGCCGCGACCGTCGCTGATTCTCGGCGCGGTGGATCAAAGCCCGTATGCGATGGCGCAGCTGTACCAGTTCCTCGCCAGCGGCGGCGAAGTGCAGCCGTTGCACGCGGTGCGCGGCGTGCTCGATGCGAGCGGCCGCGCGCTCAAGCGTTATGACACCAAGCCTGCGCCCGCGCAGGAAGGCGACGCGATCGCCGCACGCCTGATCACGATCGCGGGGCAGCAGACGGTGACCAGTGGCACCGCGGCGCAGCTCGTTCGCGATGGCCTCGGCCGCCTGAATGCCGCGGGCAAGACCGGGACCAGCAACGATGGTCGCGACAGCTGGTTCGCAGGCTGGACCGGCGACCACCTCGCGGTGATCTGGGTCGGCAACGACCAGAACAAGGAAACCGGCCTGTACGGCGCAACCGGCGCGATGCGCGTGTGGTCGGCGATCTTCGCGCGCCTGCCGAGCGCGCCGTTGCAGGTGGGCGACAAGGGCATCGACTGGCAGTGGGTGACTGGCAACAACACCACCGACGCCAATTGTGCGGGCGCACGCCGTTTCGCCTTCGTTGCCGGTTTCGCGCCGCCGTACACGCCGTGTCCGATGCCACAGCCTGCTGCCGAAGAAGAGGGCGGCGGCTGGCGCGACTGGTTCGGTATCGGCCGCGATGACGACGAAGACACGGAGGAAGCGGCGGCGCCGCCGGACCAGCAATGAGATCATTGATGAATATTTCGCCAGGATGGCGGGTTGCCGTGGTCGCGGGCTCGCTGATGCTGGGCGGATGCACCGTGCCGGCACCGAAGCCCGTGGAGCCGGCCTTCGATGCTGCAGCACTGGTGAAGACCATACGGTCGGCGGGAGCGGCGACTTCGAACGAACTCGACGTGCAGCCCCTGCGCGATCCCGAGATAGAAGACCTGCGACAACAGGCCGCTCAGCTCGAGGCCAGACATATGTATCGCGGCGCGGCCGACCTGCTGGATCGTGCGATGAAGCTCAACGCGCAGGATCCCGCGTTGCTGCAGGAACGTGCCGAACTCGCGTTGTTACTGCGCGATCAGGAACAGGCGCAGCAACTTGCGAAGCAGGCCATCGACCTGGGGTCCACCACCGGCCCGCTGTGCCGCCGGCACTGGGAAACCCTGCTGCAGGCCGCGCTGCTGCGCGCCAACGACCGCGTGATCCGCCGCAGCGAAAGCGAAGCACAGGCCACCGCGCGCGTCGCCGCGGCCGCAGCCGAAGTGCGCGCTGCGCGCACGCAGCGCGACGCGTGCACGGTCGCTGCACTGAATCGCTACTGAGCCTGCATGTCCTCCCGTCTTGCTGAAGCCAGCCGCGCGGCATTGAGCGAGGGCGGTGAGCTCGCTTCCCGGATCGATGCCTTCGCTCCGCGTTCCGCGCAGCAGGATCTTTCCGTCGCCATTGCCGATGCATTCGAGACGCGCGGCACGCTGATCGCGGAAGCGGGGACCGGAACCGGCAAGACGTTCGCTTATCTCGTTCCCGCGCTGTTGTCAGGAATGAAGACGATCATCTCCACCGGTACGCGCGCGTTGCAGGACCAGCTGTACCACCGCGACCTGCCACGCGTGCGCGATGCGCTGGGTCGCGGCCTCAAGACGGCCTTGTTGAAGGGGCGCGCGAACTACCTCTGCCTGTACCGGTTGAACCAGGCGAAAGGCGAGCCGAAGTTCGCCAACCGCGAGCAGGTTGCGCAGTTCCAGCGCATCGTCGCGTGGAGCGGGCGCACGCGCATGGGCGACCTCGCCGAAGTGGAGGCGCTGCCCGAGGACTCGCCGCTGCTGCCGATGGTGACGTCGACCGCCGACAACTGCCTCGGCAGCGAATGCCCGTTGTTCGCCGACTGCTTCGTCGTGCAGGCGCGGCAGCGCGCGCAGGCGGCAGACCTGGTCGTGGTCAACCACCATTTGCTGCTGGCCGACCTCGCGCTCAAGCAGGAAGGTTTCGGCGAAATACTGCCGGGTGCGCAGGCATTCGTCGTCGACGAGGCGCACCAGCTGCCGGATCTTGCTGCACAGTTCTTTGGTGAAGCCCTGAGTGCGCGGCCGCTGGTCGAGCTCGCGCGCGATGCGATCGCCGAATCCAAGGACGTTGCCGGTGCGTTGGCGACGGTGCAGGGTCCGTCGCGGGAACTCGAGCACGCCGTGCGCTCGTTGCGTGCCGCGATGGACGACTTGCCGGTGCGCGGAACCCGTCGTCGCGCCGCTGAGCTCGAGGCTTCCGAACTGGCATTCGATGCACTGGATGCTGCTTTGCAACGACTGCACGACGCCGTGTTGCCGTTACGCGAGACCGCACCAGGGTTCGACAGTTGCATTGCGCGCGCGCAGGAATCCCTCTCGCGGCTGCGACGCTGGCGCGGCGAAACACCTCGCGCGATCGACCGCGACGACTTCGACATGCCGTTCGAGGTGCCTGCTGCCGACGGCGAAGACAGTCCACCGAACGGAACCATGCAGGCCGAAGACACGGGCGTGCACTGGTATGAACTCACCGCACGCGGCTTCCGCCTGAGCCGCACGCCACTGGATGTTGCCGGTCCGCTCGCGCAGCATCGCGAGCGTTCGCATGCAGCCTGGGTGTTCACTTCCGCGACGCTGGCCGTCGGCGGGCGCTTCGATCACTACGCCGCCAAGCTCGGACTGGACGATCCGCGCACGCTGCTTGCACCCAGTCCGTTCGACTGGCCGCGACAGGCCCTGTGCTACCTGCCGACGGGACTCCCGGATCCCGTCGTGCGGCACTACACGGAAAGTCTCGTCGAGAAACTGAGACCCGTGCTCGAAGCCTCTGGCGGTCGCGCCTTCATCCTGTTTGCTTCACACCGTTCGCTGCGTGAGGCAGCGGAACTGCTGCGCGGCGGGCCTTGGCCGCTGTTCGTGCAGGGCGAGGCGCCGCGACCGGTGTTGCTCGAACGCTTCCGCGCATCCGGCAACGGCGTGTTGCTGGGCGCGGCGAGCTTCCGCGAAGGCGTCGACGTGGCCGGTGAAGCGCTCAGTGTCGTGATCATCGACAAGCTGCCGTTCGCGGCGCCCGACGATCCTGTCTTCGAAGCGCGACTGGAAGCGATCCGTCGCAACGGCGGCAACCCGTTCCGTGACGAGCAGCTGCCGCAGGCGGTGATCGCACTGAAGCAGGGTGCCGGGCGGCTGATCCGCAGTGAAAGCGATCGGGGTGTGCTGGTGCTGTGCGACCCACGGATCACCTCGAAGACTTACGGAAAGGTGTTTCTCGATTCGCTACCGCCGTTGCCGAAGACGCGGCGAATCGACGACGTGACTGCGTTCTTCGTACCGGAGCTCCATGCGGTGGAGTAAGGCGGTCGATGGAGTCGATAGCCCGGACTTCTGCCCACGGAACTTGCTCCGCTGTTTTCCGCTCCTCACGACCTGCAGCACCGAGCCTGCCTGGTGCGCTTCCGGGACCAAGAGCGTCTGAGCCCGGATCAGAAAGCGACGGCAGCGGAGCAAGCTCCGATCTGCAACGCGCATTCGCCGACATCAATACACAGGGTCGCGTCGGCCCCGTCATAATGCCCGCGCCATGAAACTGCTCGCCATCGAAACCGCCACCGAAGCCTGTTCCGTTGCCCTCTGGCTCGACGGCGAGGTGCGCGAGCGCTTTGAAATCGCACCGCGCCGCCATGCCGAACTCACGTTGCCCTGGGCCGAACAATTGCTGGCCGACGCGGGCGTGAAGAAGTCGCAACTCGACGCCATCGCGATCGGCCGCGGTCCGGGTGCTTTCACGGGTGTGCGCCTGGCTGTTGCGATCGGGCAGGGCATCGCACTCGCACTGGATCGCCCGGTGGTGCCGGTTTCGACACTCGCCGCACTCGCAATGCAGGCGCAGGGCCCCCGCGTTCTCGCTGCCATCGATGCGCGCATGGGCGAGGTGTATGCCGCCGCATTCGAATTGCGCGACGGCGATGCGTTCGCGCTCGATGCGGAACGGGTGTCTCATCCCGAAGCCGTCGAATTGCCCGGGACTGCCAGTGGCTGGAATGGCGTCGGCACCGGCTTCGCAGCGCAGGAAGGAGCGCTCGCCTCTCGCCTTTGCTCCCGTTTCAGCGCAATCGATGCGGCGGCGTTGCCGCATGCGGCCGATGTCGCGAAGCTCGCCGCATTCGCCTTCGCGCGCGGTGAAACAGTTGCGCCGGAATTCGCCGAACCTGCCTATCTCCGCAACAACGTCGCGCTCACCATCGACGAGCAGAAGGCATTGCGGAAATGAAACGGGTATTTGCCGACGAGCGCGTGGAGTTCCGGCCCAGCATCACTCGCTCTTCTATCCCATTGGCGATTACCGCCGTCGTTGTTCCTATTGCGACCGGCGTGCTCTGCTGGCTGGGTTTGATTCAATGGTGGGCGTTGGGTACCGCGATGGCAGGGGCAGTGCTGGTCTTCGGCATCAGTTTCCTGATGCCGTTCCTGCAGACTGTTGTAGTCCGGCACGGCGAGATTTCCGGGCCGTCAGGCTACGGCGTAAACACTCTGCGCCTGGAGAAGATCGATCCGGCCAGAACCTTCATGGACGAGACCGGCCAGGCCATTCTCGTGGATGACCTTGGCTCCGTACTCGTGCTCGCGCCAATCATGTTGGGCGCGGAAGAAGTGCGTGAAGCCGTTACGTTGTTCGGGCTTGACCCCGAAGCCATTGCCCGGAAGAAGATGTCCGTTTAGACGGGTGGGCAACGTCAGTCGTCGATCAATTCACCACCCGGCATGAACAGCCAGGTGCGGGTGACGTGCAGGATGTCCGGGTCTTCTTCGGTCTTCGGCAGCGGCGCGTAGGGCTCCGCGAGTTTCGCAATCCGCAGCGCCGACGAATCGAGCAGCGGAATGCCGCTGGACTGCACGATCTGCATGCGCTCGACCGTGCCGTTGCGGCGGATGGCGATCGTGATCACCACCTTGCCGGCGAGGTGGCGGCGGCGCGCTTCATCCGGGTAATTGAGGTTGCCCACGCGCTCGACGCGCTTCACCCAGTCGCTGAGGTAGCTCGCCCACGCGTACTCCGTGGTGCTGGCCGACACGAACTTCCGCTTCGGCCGCTTGGCGTATTGCTCCGAGCGCAGGTGGATCTCCGCGGCGAGGCGCGCCATCGCCATGTCACGGGCGATCTTCTCGCGCCCGCGCGGGAGCACTTGCTCGTCGGGTGGCTGCGTGGCCTGCGCCTTCGCGATTTCGGTTTCGGCCTGCAGTGTGCTGACCACCCGGTCCTGCGGCGCCGGTTGCGGAGCGGGCGATTGTGCGCGCAGCGGACGGGGTGCGATGCCGGGCTCGGGCTGCGGCGCGGGTCCGGATTGGGTTTCGCGCGGACGGGTGGTCTTGTCGTGTTCGCCGCCGCCCTGGTTGGTGGCCTGGGCGAGGAAATCGGCCTGCTTCTGCGTCAGCGGCGACGTGGTCTCGGTCAGGATCACGTCGAGTGTCGGCATGATGGGAGCCGCGCTTTCGACCGCCCAGCCGACGCCGAGCAGGAGCATCGCGTGGACCAGCACCGACAGCACCATGGTGGCGCTGATGCGGCCGCTACCGGCGGCCATGCCTTCGCCCAACGCATATTCGCCCGGCCGGGGCGGGACGCGGACCGCGACCGTGTTCATGCAGCCCTGCTCATGCGACCAATTTCTGCTCGATTGCGTCGAACAGCATTCCGGCGATGTTGAGGCCGAACTGCGCATCGATCTCGCGGATGCAGGTCGGGCTGGTGACGTTGACTTCGGTGAGGTAGTCGCCGATCACGTCGAGGCCGACGAAGACCATGCCACGACGCTTCAGCTCCGGGCCGACCTGGGCGGCGATCCAGCGGTCGCGCTCGCTCAGGGGTTGTCCGCGGCCCTTGCCACCCGCGGCGAGGTTGCCGCGGAATTCGTCGCCTTGCGGAATCCGGGCCAGGCAGTAATCGACCGGCACACCATCGATCAGCAGGATGCGCTTGTCGCCCTCGGTGATCTCGGGAAGGTAGCGCTGGGCCATGGCCAGCTCGCGTCCACCCGCGGTCAGGGTTTCCAGGATCACGTTGGTATTCGGGTCGCCGGAACGAACGCGGAAGATCGAACGCCCGCCCATGCCGTCCAGCGGCTTGAGCACGGCATCGCCGTGTTCGGTCAGGAACGCCTTCAGCACGGCGGCCTCGCGGCTCACCACGGTAGGCGGGGTGCATTGGGGGAATTCGAGCGCGGCCAGCTTCTCGTTCATGTCGCGCAGGCCCTGCGGGTCGTTCACCACCAGCGCCCCGGCGCGTTGCGCCAGCCCCAGGATATGGGTGTCGTTGAGGTAGGCCGTATCGACCGGCGGATCCTTGCGCATCATCACGACCTGGCCCGGTCCGAAGGCCATTCGCCGCCATTCGCCGAGTTCGTACCAGCCGGCCGGATCGTCCTTCACCGTCAGGGGCGAAACGGTCGCCTGGGCCTGGCCTTCAGCCACGGCCAACCCTCCCGGACGCACGTACCAGAGCCGGTGTCCGCGGCGCTGCCCTTCCAGCAGCATGGCGAAAGTGGAGTCCTTGGCGATCTTGATGGACCCGATCGGATCCATCACGACGATGATGTCGACACCCGGTTGCAGGGGCATGTTGGCGCTGGCGAAAACGATGCCAGTGATGGTAACAGGCGCGCAGGGAGCGCTTTTGGCAGATGCCGCAAAACGTCACGTTCTGGCCATGCAAGTGCCAACCGGGTCGCGATTGGTGCAGCCCGGCACATTCAGGGATGCGCTTGCGAGTTCGTGCTTGACAGTACGCGCTATGCTTGAAATAAAGGCACTTCGCGACGTGCGGGGACGGCCGTGATCGCACAGGGGATTGAAAGCATGCAAGAGGGGCGCAACGGCAACCTCGACGGTCTGAAGGTGATGGTGATCGATGACTCGAAGACCATCCGCAGGACCGCGGAAACCTTGCTCAAGCGCGAGGGTTGCGACGTCGTGACGGCGACGGACGGTTTCGAGGCCCTGGCCAAGATCGCCGACCAGCAACCGCAGATCATTTTCGTCGACATCATGATGCCGCGCCTGGACGGCTACCAGACGTGCGCGTTGATCAAGAACAACCACCTGTTCAAGAACACGCCGGTCATCATGTTGTCGTCCAAGGACGGGTTGTTCGACAAGGCGCGGGGCCGCATCGTCGGTTCCGAGCAGTACCTGACCAAGCCTTTCACGCGCGAGGAACTCCTCGACGCGATCCGCAACCACGTGCACGACAATGCACGCAACGCCTGACCGGGGGGTAGGGCACCAATGGCACGTATTCTGCTGATCGAGGATTCGCCGACCGACGTCGCGGTTCTCACCCAACTGCTCGAACGCAACGGCCACCAGGTCATCGCCTCAGGCAGCGCCGAAGACGGCATCGCCGCGTGCAAGCGCGAGCTGCCGGACCTCGTCATCATGGACGTGGTCCTGCCCGGCATGAACGGTTTCCAGGCCACGCGCGCGCTGTCGCGCGACAACGCGACGAGTGCCATTCCGGTGCTGATCGTCAGCACCAAGGACATGGACGTGGACAAGGCCTGGGGCCTTCGCCAGGGTGCCCGCGACTACATCGTGAAGCCGCCGCGCGAATCCGAACTGATTGCCCGCATCAACGCGGTGCTGGGCCACTGAAGTGAGCAGGAAAGCTTCCGCGCCCGGCCCGTTCGACCTGCTGGCCGATTACGAGCGTCGCAGTCTCGAGCATGTCGCCGGCCTGCCCGAGCAGCTCGACGCGCCCGGCCTGTGGCGCGGCGTCGGTTACCGCGTGGGCGCACGGCGCCTGGCGTCCGGCTTCGACGAAGTCCGTGAAATCCTCCCGTTGCCGCAGATCACGCCCGTACCCGGCGCGCAGCCGTGGATGCTCGGCGTGGCCAACGTGCGCGGCAACCTCCTGCCCATCGTCGACCTGAAGCAGTTCCTCGAAGGCGAGCGCACCGTGCTGCACGAAAGCCAGCGCTGCCTGCTCGTGCGCCAGCCGGGCGGCGACGTCGCCGTGCTGATCGACGAGCTCTTCGGCCAGCGCAGCTTCACCGAACCGCAGAAGGTGGCCGACCTCCAGGCCGCCGAAGACCCGCTTTACCAGGGACGCTACGCGCACTTCGTCGATGTCGCCTACCGCGTCGACGAGCAGCCGTGGGGCATCTTCAGCCTGGACCGGCTGGCCCGTACTCCCGAATTCCGTCAAGCCGCCGGCTGACGACACCTTCCAACCAGCAGCACGCAAGCAGCAATCGCCAACGAGGTTGAACCATGAGCACTGTGATGAATCCCAAGGGCCGCGGCCTCGGCGTCAATACCTGGTTGACGATCCTCGGCATCTCGGTGGTCATCTTCGGCGTCAACGCCGGCTATGCCACCTGGAAGGGTTCGCGCCTGGCCGGTGCCAGCTCCGCGGCTTCGGCACTGCAGGTGAACTCGCAGCGACTGGCAGTGCAGGGCGCCGAGGCGGTGAGCGGTGACAAGGAAGCCTACGCGGCGTTCAAGGCGACGAAGGCGCAGATGGATGCCGACGTGAAGCAGCTCAACGAGCGCTTCGGCACCGAACTCGGCGTCTCCGGCGACATCGACAAGGTCAGCGGCACCTGGGAGCTCGTGGGCAAGAACGCGGACCAGGTCATCGGTTCGGAAGCCGCGGTGACCGGCCTGGCGGCGAAAGCCGACAGCTTCGCAGCCAAGGTGCCGCAGCTGCAGGCGCGCCTCGACGAACTGGTGCGCGCGATGTCGTCAAGCGGTTCGCCGGCGTCGCAGGTCTATCTCGCCCTGCGCCAGAACGTGCTGGCCGGCGCGATGGACAAGAGCATCACCTCGATGCGCGCGGGCGGTCCCGGCGCTTCGATCGCCGGCGACCAGCTCGCCCGCAACGCAACCGTGTTCGGCAACGTGCTCGTCGGCCTGCGCAAGGGCGACGCCGCGCTTGGCGTGACTCCGCTGTCGAATGGCGGCGCACTCGCCGCGCTCGGCCAGGCCGAGGGGCTGTGGACCGAAATGAAGAAGGACCTGGATGCGATCAGCGCCGGTTCGAAGAACCTGTTCACCGCGCAGGCCGCAGCCGGCACCATCACCAGCGAATCGAACACGCTGCTGGGCCAGAGCGAGTCGCTGTTCCGCTCGCTGACGGCCTTCGGTTCGGTGCGCAGCAAGAACCCGCTCGGCCACATCCTGATTTCGGTGCTGTCGGGTATCGCCGCGATCATCGCCATCGCCGGCTTGCTGTTCTCTTTGAACCGCGCGCAGCAGAAGCGCTACCAGACCACGAAGGAACTCAACGACCGTAACCAGGAGGCGATCATGCGCCTGCTGGATGAAATGGGTTCGCTCGCGGAAGGCGACCTGACCGTAAAGGCGACCGTGACCGAGGACATGACCGGCGCGATCGCGGACTCGATCAACTTCGCCGTCGAACAGCTGCGCAGCCTGGTGCAGACGATTACCGACACCTCGGTGCAGGTGGCCTCGAGCGCGCAGGAAACGCAGGCGACCGCCATGCACCTCGCCGAAGCCGCGGAACACCAGGCGCAGGAAATCAACTCGGCTTCCGACCGCATCAGCGAAATCGCGGCGAGCATCGACCAGGTGTCGAAGAACTCCGCCGAGTCCGCGGACGTGGCGCAACGCTCCGTGCAGATCGCGACCAAGGGCGCCGGCGTCGTGCGCCAGACGATCGCGGGCATGGACTCGATTCGCGACCAGATCCAGGAAACCTCGAAGCGAATCAAGCGACTGGGTGAGTCGTCGCAGGAAATCGGCTCGATCGTGGAACTGATCAACGACATCTCGGAACAGACCAACATCCTGGCGCTGAACGCGGCGATCCAGGCGGCATCGGCCGGTGAAGCGGGCCGCGGCTTCGCGGTGGTGGCGGACGAAGTGCAGCGACTCGCAGAACGCGCATCGAACGCGACCAAGCGAATCGAAACCCTGGTCCAGACGATTCAGTCGGATACCAACGAAGCGGTGTCGTCGATGGAACAGACGACCTCGGAAGTGGTCGCGGGTGCGCGCCTCGCCGAAGACGCGGGTACCGCGCTGGGCGAGATCGAAAAGGTGTCGTCCGACCTCTCCGGCCTGATTCAAGGCATCTCGACCGCGGCGAAGCAGCAGTCCAGCGCGGCGTCGAACATCACCGCGACGATGAACACCATCCAGTCGATTACCGCGCAGACCTCGCAGGGTGCGAGCCAGACGGCGCAGTCGATCGGAAACCTCGCGCAGCTCGCGGCCGACCTGCGCCGCTCGGTCGCCGACTTCAAGCTGCCGGCCTGACGCGCGGACGGAACTGATCACGAAATGGACGGCCTGAAGGCAAACCGCCCCGCGCCCGCGCCCGCCGACAAGGCGGGCGTCGTGGCCGCGCGCCGACACGGAGGCGACCTATGACCGTGTTGCGCGACGCGATCGACACGACCACGCTGGGCTGGGTCAAGCCCGAACTCGATGCGACGCTGCGCCAGGCGCGCGACGAAATCGAGGCGTTTGCCGAGAATCCCTCGCAGACCGCGCACATGCGCGTCTGCGCCGGGCACATGCACCAGGTGCACGGCACGCTGCGCATGATCGAGCTGTATGCCCCGGCGATGGTCGCCGAGGAAATGGAGCGTCTCTCGCTCTCGCTGCTGCGCGGTGAAGTCGTCGAGCGAGACGATGCCTGCGCGGCGCTGATGCGCGGCGTTGTCCAGCTCCCTGATTACCTGGAACGCCTGCAGGGCGGCCACCGCGACATTCCGATCGTATTGCTGCCGCTACTCAACGAGTTGCGCGCAACACGTGGCGAAACCGGCCTGAGCGAGAGCGTCCTGTTCTCGCCCGATCTGGATCGTCCGCTGCCGGAAAACCTCCCGGCCCCCGCTCCTTCCGCACCGAAGCCCGCGCGCGAACAACTGGTGGGCCACCTCGGTGCCCTGCGCGATGCACTTGCGGCATGGCCGGAAGACGGTGCGCCGGCCGATGCCGCTCAGCTGGCGAAGGTCGTCGACGGGCTGCTCGCCCAGGTCGATACCGAGCCGCTGCGCCGCATGCTCTGGGTGGCTGCATCCGTTGCCGGGGCGCTGCGCGATGGCGCGCTGACCGCCAATCGCGGCGTGCGCCAGGCCTTTGCCGGCGTCGAACGCGAAGCCCGCCAGACGCTGGTGCAGGACAACTTCGCCTTCGGTGCGCCGCGCCCCGACGCCGCCGCCGAACCGACCCGCCAGCTGCTGTACCACGTCGCCCACAGCGAGAGCCAGCATCCGGCGCTCAACAGCCTGCGACAGACCTTCGATCTCGCCGGCCAGGTGCCGAGCGAGGACGAACTCGAACACGCCCGCGGCAGTCTCAGCGGCCGCAACCGCGCGCTGCTCGATACCGTGTCGGCGGCGATCAAGGAAGACCTCCTGCGCGTCAAGGACGCACTGGACCTGCACCTGCGTACCAGGCAGACCGATGCCAACGAGCTGCGTCCCCAGGTCGATGCGCTGACCCGTGTCGGCGACACGCTCGGGATGATGGGCCTCGGCGTTGCCCGCAACGTCGTGATCCAGCAGCGCGACGCGATGCGCGAAATCGTTTCCGGTCGCCGCGCCGCGGACGAAGGTGCGCTGCTCGATGTCGCCGGCGCGCTTCTGTATGTCGACGCCTCGCTGGACGACCAGGTCGCACGGCTCGGGCGCCATGATTCCGGCGGCGAAGAAGACCTCGCCGCGGGCGAGCGCGCCAAGGTCATCGACGTCGTCGTGCGCGAAGCGATCGCCAACTTCGGCGATGCGCGGCAGTCGTTCGTCGCCTTCGTGGAAACCGGCTGGGAACACGCCGAGCTCGACGAAGTGCCGCGCCTGCTCGACGAAGTCGCCGGCGCGCTGCGCATGCTCGAGCAACATCAGCCGGCCGACTACCTCGTGGCGGTGAAGCGCTACGTCGAAGTCGAACTGCTTACCCGCAAGCGCGTTCCGAACAGCCAGCAGCTGGACACCATGGCCGACGCCCTGGCCAGCCTGGAGTACTACCTCGAAGCACTGCGCGACAAACGCCCGGCGCGCGATGAAATCCTCGAGATCGCGCGCCACGCCCTCGAACGACTGCGTTACTGGCCGCTGCCCCCGATGCCGCAGGAAGTCGGCGGGCCCGTTACCATGGCCGAAGCGCTCGACTTCTCGCCGGAACTCGCCGACGCCCTCGATTTCGCCAAGATCGAACCGTTTCTGGGCGCTACCCATTCGCGCGCGGCCGAAACCACGTCGCCGACGCCTGCGCACAGCATCACTGAAACTCCTTCGGAACCCGCCCACGCGCCTGCGCCCATTGCCGCCAACGCTGCTGGCGTTGCCGCCGGCGGTTTCGAGCGCAGCGACGACATCGACGACGAGATCCGCGAAGTCTTCCTGGAAGAACTGCAGGAAGAAATCAGCAACCTCGGCGAACTGCTGCCGCCGTGGACCGCGACGCCGGACGATGCCGAACGACTGCGTCCTATCCGCCGCGTCTTCCACACGCTCAAGGGCAGCGGCCGCCTCGTCGGCGCCAAGACGCTCGGCGAGTTCAGCTGGAAGGTCGAGAACATGCTCAACCGCGTGCTGGATGGCACGCGTCCCGCCAGTCCGGCCGTCATCGCCCTGGTAACCCAGGCTTACGACGCGCTGCCGCAACTGCATGCTGCGCTACGCGGCGAAGCCGACATCACCGCTGACCTCGCAGGCATGGAAGCCGTCGCCGAACGCATCGCCGCCGGCGAGGAAGCGTTCTTCACTCCCGCCACGGCGCCCACGCCGGGACCGGTGGTCGAAGCGGTGCCTGAACTCGCGGAAGCCGCCGTCGTTTCGATCGACGTCGGCGACCTGCAGGCCGAACCGTCGATCGCGTTCGAAGAGGAACCTGTTGCGAGCAGTGCCGAACCCGTGGTCGTCCCCGGCGTTCCCGCATCCGTCGATGCCGTGCTCCTGGAAATCCTGGCCGGTGAAGTCGGCGGGCACCTGGTCACGATCGAGAGCTGGCTGGATGGCGCGCGCAATGCGCCGCAGCCCGCGACCGAAGCGTTGCAGCGCGCCGTGCACACGCTCAACGGCGCGTTCGCGATGACCGAAGTGCCGGTGATCACAGACATCACCGGTCCAAGCGAGACCTACATCAAGCGCATGCTCGCCGCGGGCGTCATGCCGACGACCGAAGGCGTCGCGGCGCTGGACGAAGCCGCCGCCGCGATCCGCGCCACCATGCAGGGCCTGCAGTCCCCGGTCCCGCACGTGCCGCGTTTCGAAGGCTTGTCGGCCCGTCTGCAGGCATTGCGAGACAGCCTGCCCGAGGCGCGACCGCACGTCGCCATCGAAGAAGAGGCGGCGCACGAGTCAGATCTGCCCGCATTCGATTTCAGCGAATTCACCGACCTGGCCGCCGACGTTGGGGTCGCCAGCCTCGTGCAGACCACCACGGCGCCGGTGCTCGCGCCTGTAGTCGCGTCCAGCTCGCTGGAGTTCGAACCGATCGCGTTCGGCGAGAGCATCGCTGTCGAATCCGAAGTAGCGCAGATCGAAGTCGCGCCCACGAACGAGCCGGACTTCGAAGCGATCGAATTCGACACGTCGTTGCTGGAGGCCGAAGGCCTCGAAACCGAAGCCTTCCAGGGCGAGGGTCTCGAAGCCGAACTCCTTGAGACCGAACGTCTCGAGGCCGAACGCGTCGAAGGCGAGCGCCTGGAAGCCGAGCGCTTGGAAGCCGAGCGTCTCGAAGCCGAACGCCTGGAAGCCGAACGTCTCGAAGCCGAACGTCTCGAAGCCGAACGACTCGAAGCCGAACGACTCGAAGCCGAACGACTCGAAGCCGAACGCGCCGCAGCGGACGAAGAAGCCGAATACGCGCGCATCGAAGCCGAGTACGCCGAGGCGGAGCGTCTTGCCCAACAACAGCGCGAAGTCGAAGAGCGTGCGCAGCGCGAGGCGGCTGAAGCTGAGCGACTCGCCGCGGAGCAGGCCGAGGCCGAACGCCTTGTCGCCGAACGCGTCGCGACAGAAGAAGCCGCGCGCCTCGAAGCCGAACGCGTCGCCGAAGAAGAACGACTCGAAGCCGAGCGCCTTGCCGCCGAACAGGCTGCCGCCGCGGAATCCGCTGCCGCCGCCGAAGCCGAGGCCCAGCGCCGCGCCGACGAAGTACGCGAAGCCGAAGAGCGCGCCCGCCGCGAAGCGACTGCCGCTGCAGCAGCCCTGGCCGCTGCCAGCACGCTGCCGGAGCCGGAACCTGCGGTGGCCGCCATCCTCGCGCACGCCCAGGCCGGTCATGGCGATCCCGACGAAGCACTCGATCTCACCGGTCTCGATCCGGAGTTGGTCGACATCTTCGTCGAGGAAGGCGCCGACCTGCTCGATCATTCCGACGGTCTGCTCGCCGAACTGCGTGCAGCCCCGGATTCACGCGAGCCGTTGATCGGCTTGCAGCGCGACCTGCACACGCTCAAGGGCGGTGCGCGCATGGCCGGCATCATGGCCGTGGGCGAACTTGGCCACACCATGGAGTCGCTGCTGGAAGCCGTGGTCGAGAACCGCGTCGAACTCGGCCGCGACGGCGTGCCGTTGCTCGAGCGCGGCTTCGACCGCCTGCATGCGATGGTCACGCGCGTCGGTGCGCGCCAGGCAATCGCGATGCCAGAATCGCTCATCGCCGAATTCGACGCGCGTTCCCGCGGCGAACGTGCCGCAGCGATGGTTTACGAAGCTGCGACGACGACTGTCGAAGCTGCAGCCGCATCGCTCGAACTCAAGCCACTGTCCGCACCGATGGTCGACGCCCTCGCGGGCGACGACGACGACATCGGCGCGCGTACGCCGCAGGAACAGGTGCGCATCCGTGCCGACCTGCTTGACCGCCTCGTCAACTACGCGGGCGAAGTCGCGATCTATCGCGCCCGCCTGGAACAGCAGCTGGGTGCGTTCCGCGCCGCCATCGCGGAAATGGACCAGACCAACATCCGTATGCGCGACCAGCTGCGCCGTCTCGAAATCGAGACTGAAGCGCAGATCATCGCGCGCTTCCAGCGCGAGCACGACACGGCGGATGCGACGTTCGATCCGCTCGAACTCGACCGCTTCTCCACCCTGCAGCAGCTGTCGCGTGCGCTCGCGGAATCCGCGGCCGACCAGAGCAGCCTGCAGGTCACGCTCGACGACCTGACCCGCCAGTACGAAACACTGCTGCTGCAACAGTCGCGCGTGAGTTCGGAACTGCAGGAAGGCCTCATGCGCACGCGCATGGTGCCGTTCGATGCGCTGTTGCCGCGCCTGCGCCGCGTCGTGCGCCAGGCGTCGGGCGAAACCGGCAAGAATGTCCAGCTCAAGCTCGGCAATGCGCAGGGCGAACTCGACCGCAACGTGCTCGACCGCATGACCGCGCCGCTGGAGCACATGCTCCGCAACGCGGTCGCGCATGGCCTGGAAAAGCCCGACAAGCGCAAGAAGGCGGGCAAGGCGGAAGAAGGTTCGATCAGCATCGCGATCCGCCGCGAAGGTTCGGAAGTGGTGCTGGAAGTCGCCGACGACGGCGCAGGCCTCAACCGCGAAGCGATCCGCAAGCGCGGCGAAGAGCGTGGCCTGGTCCGTCCGGACGCCGTGCTCAGCGACAGCGATCTCGACATGCTGATCTTCGAGCCGGGTTTTTCGACGGCGGACGAAGTCAGCCGCCTCGCCGGTCGCGGCGTCGGCATGGACGTGGTGGCCTCGGAAGTGCGCCAGCTCGGCGGCACCATCGACATCGAGTCGAAGGCCGGCGAAGGCACGCGCTTCGTGCTGCGCCTGCCGCAGACGCTTGCGGTAACGCAGGCGGTGTTCGTGCGCATTGGCGAAACCAGCTTCGCAGTGCCGATCGCCTCGGTGCGCGGCGTGGGCCGCATGCCGCGCGGCCAACTTGCGCAGGCCGGCGCCGTGTACGAATACGGCGGCGAGGACTATCCGGTCCACGACCTCGGCAACCTCGTCGGCCACGCGACCGCGAAGGCCGAAGGCCAGCTGCAGATGCCGTTGCTGCTGATCCGCGCCGGTGACCTGCGCGCCGCGGTCAGCGTCGACCATGTCATCGGCAACCGCGAAATCGTGGTGAAGCCGGTCGGTCCGCAGGTCGCTTCGATCCCGGGCATCTTCGGTGCCACGATCATGGGCGACGGCAGCGTGGTCGTGATCCTCGACGTCGCACCGCTGGTGCGCCGCCAGGCCGTGCTCACGCCCGAACACCTGCCGGTTGCGCCGATGGTCGTCGAACACCGCCGCGTCCCCATGGTCATGGTGGTCGACGACTCGGTCACCATGCGCAAGGTCACGGGACGCGTGCTCGAGCGCAACAACTTCGAGGTGCTCACGGCGAAGGACGGCCTCGACGCACTGGAAAAGATGGTCGACACGGTGCCCGACCTGATGCTGCTCGACATCGAAATGCCGCGCATGGACGGTTACGAGCTCGCCACGGCGATGAAGGCCGACCCGCGCCTGCGCAACGTGCCGATCGTGATGATCACCTCGCGTACCGGCGAGAAGCATCGCCAGCGCGCCTTCGACATCGGTGTGAACCGCTATCTCGGCAAGCCGTACCAGGAGCCGGAACTGCTGCGCAACGTGTTCGAACTGCTGGGGATTACCCGCACCCATGAGTGACACCGCTCGCCGCGTCGCATTGCTGGCCCGCCCTGGCGCGGCCCGCGACCGCATGCGTGAGGCACTGGGCCAGGCAGGCGCGGACATCGTGCTCGAAGCCGACCCGGCCAACACCAGCGAGGAAGACGTGCTGGCTTCGCAGCCCGAAGCCGCGCTGATCGTGCTGGACGCCGCGACCGACGAGGCGCTCGATCGCTTCGAGGGCATGCTCTCCAACCCGAAGATCGAAGTGCTGTTCGAGGAAGCCGAACTCGCCACGGGCCGCGTCGGCTGGGATGCCGCGCGCTGGGTCCGTCATCTGCGCGCCAAGCTCGGACATTCGGACAGCGTGCTGCCGCCTGGCCGTGGTGGAGTGGAGGCGATTGCCGAACTCATCGTGCCGGAAGCTCCGATGCCTGCAGCGGCACCACCGGCATCAATGCCAGCGGCAACGACGTCAGCGGCATCAACATCGGCACCGGCTGCCTCGGGGCTCGAACTCTCGCTTGCCGATGACGAAGGCGTCGTGCCGGTCGATGTGCACTCGGACATGGACCTGGTCGCGTTCGAACTCGGCGACGAAGCCGCGCATTACACGAGCGAACACAGCGCCGAGCCGTCGCCGCCACTGGCCGCGAAGTTCGAGCTCGAACTCGTCGATGACACACCCACGGAGATAAGGATCGAAGGCCTGGAACTGGCGGACGACCATCCGATGGACGCCAGCCGCTTCCAGAGCGACATGGACGACCTGAACAACCGCTTCTCGACCATGGAACTGGTCGAAGAGCGCACCGCGGCACCTATGCGCGGCGCCGTGCTGGTGCTTGCCGGTATTGGTGGCCCCGATGCCGTGCGCCAGCTGCTGGGGGCGCTGCCTGCGGAATTCCCGCGTGCCGTGCTCGTGCAGCAACGCCTCGATGGCGGCCATTACGACAAGCTGGTCGCGCAGATGCAGCGCGCCACGACGCTGCCGGTAAAGCTCGCGGTGAGCGGCGACACGTTGCAGGCCGCAACCGTCTACATCCTGCCACCGACACTCGGCGTGCACGAGAACGGACAGGGTCTCGCATTCAACGATGCACCAGCCGACCTGCTCGCCGCGCTGCCCGCTGGCGACAGTGCGGTGCTGATGCTCAGCGGTGCGGATGCCAGCCAGGTGGACGCGGTCATGAAGCTCGCAGCCGCCGGCGCGCTCATCGCAGGACAGGCACTGGACGGCTGCTACGACGTCGCCGCGCCTGCTGCACTGGCGGCGCGTGGTGGGCAAGCGGGCAAGCCGCAGGAACTCGCGCGCCGGCTCGCCGAGCGCTGGCACTAACTCAGATACCCGGAACGTCGATGACCACTACCCAGCAAAACGATATCCGGGGCGTGCTGATCGCCGTTGCGCGTGCACGCCTGCTCCTGCCCAACGCAACCATCGCCGAGGTGTTGTCGTTCGCACCCCCGTCGCCGGTCGAAGGCGCCCCCGACTGGCTGCTCGGCCGCATCCGCTGGCGTGGCTGGGAAGTGCCCCTGATCGCCTTCTCGCAAATGGCCGACATTGCACCGGAAGCCGGTGGCCTGGGCAGCAAGGTGGTTGTCCTCAAGGCGCTCGGCGGCGATGCCAAGTCGCCTTACTTCGCCATCCTGACGCAGGGCTTCCCGCGCCTGGTTACCGTGTCGCCGGACCGCCTGCAGCACGAAGCCGACGAACACCTGCCGCAGGGCGTGCATGCCCGCGTGTGGCTCAACGAAGACGAAGCGTTCGTGCCGGACCTCGAGGCGATCGAACTGCTGATTGCCGGCGCACTGAACCAGGCACAGGCCGCCTGATCTGCGCGCGCCGCCGGCAACGGCGCCCATGGCTTCGCCGGATGGATGACGCCACGATCCGGTCCATACCCCATACATGCCGTCGCTGGTGTTCGTCGCGTCGGGGTGGGCATCGTGCGCTGGCTCGATGCGTGCACGATCCACTCCAGGATCTGACCCGCGAAGCGCAGCGATTACCAATCGTCAGGCCAGGTCGCCAAAACGCGCCTGCAGTGCGGCGATCGCCGCGAGCCCGGCGGTTTCCGTGCGCAAAATGCGTGGGCCCAGCCGCACTCCGCGGAATCCGGCATTGCGCAACTGTTTGCGATCCACGCTCGACCAGCCGCCTTCCGGTCCCACGGCGAGCGTGACGTGCTCGCCGGCTGCGGGTGACATGGCGCCCATCGCGAGTTCGCCTTCGGGGTCCAGGATCAGGCGCAGTCCCCCGGCGGGCATTGCCTCCAGCGCCGCTGCCAGCACCACGGGTGAAGCAATTTCGGGCACGCGTGCACGGCCGCACTGCTCGCACGCAGACGCGACCACGCCACGCCAATGCGCCAGCCGCTTCACCATGCGTTCGCCTTCAAGCTTCACTTCGCTGCGCTGCGACCACAGCGGCGTGATCGACGTGACGCCGAGTTCCGTGGCCTTCTGCAGGATCAGGTCCATTTTCTCGCCGCGCGCGACGCCCTGGAGCAGGGTGATGCGAAGCGGCGATTCATTGTCGACCACGCGCGAACTTTCGATGGCAACGCGCACACCGCGCTTGTCGAGCGCGACGATGCGCGCGGCGTGGTCGTGGCCGTCGCCATTGAACAGCACGCACTCGTCGCCGATCGCCAGCCGCAGCACCCGCGAAAGATGCAAGGCCGCGCCTTCCGGTAGTGGCAATTCGGCTCCGGGTGAAAGCGCTGCTTCGACGTAGACACGGGTCAGGCGCATGCGGTGGCCTCGTCGATCGCGATACGCGTGACCTGGGCAAGCTGCCGCAATGCAGCGTGGTCGACACAGTAAGGTGGCATCCAGTACAGGATGTCGCCCAGCGGGCGCAGCAGCACGCCATTGGCGACCGCGCTGCGGTATGCGTGCAGGCCGACGCGGGCTGCAGGGTCGAACGGTGTGCGCTTGTCGCCATTCTTCGTGAGTTCGAACGCGACGATCATCCCGGTCTGGCGCACGTCGGCGACATGCGCGTGCTCCGCGAAGGGCTGCGCGAGTTCCCGCATCACTGCAGCGGTGTTGCGATTGCGTTCGATCACGCCGTCGCTCTCGAAAATTCCCTGGGCAGCGAGCGCGGCCGCGCAGGCCAGCGGATTGCCCGTGTAGCTGTGCGAATGCAGGAACGCGCGGTCGCGCGAATCGTCGAGGAAACCGTCGTAAATGCGCTGCGTCGTGAGCACCGCGGCAAGCGGCAGCGAGCCTCCGGTGAGTCCCTTGGACAGGCACAACAGGTCCGGTTGCACGCCGGCCTGTTCACTCGCGAACAACGTGCCCGTCCGGCCGAATCCGACCGCGATCTCGTCCGCGATCAGGAACACGCCATGCGCATCGCACAGCTCGCGCGCCAGCCTCAGGTACGACGGATCGTGCATGCGCATTCCGCCGGCGCACTGCACCAACGGTTCGAGGATCAGTGCGCAGATTTCGCCGGCGTGGCGTTCGAGCAGCTCGCGCAGGCCCGCGGCGGCACGCGAAGCGCGTTGCGCGGGCGACTCGCCGGGCTCGCACAAGTACGAATCGGGCGAAGGCGCGAACAGCGCTTCGGCCAGCAAAGGCGCGTAGACACGCCGATACAACGGAATGTCGCCGACCGCGAGCGCGCCGATGGTTTCGCCGTGGTAGCCGTTTTCCAGCGCGATGAACTTGGTGCGCTGCATCTCGCCGCGGTTGCGGAACCAGTGGAACGCCATCTTCAACGCGACTTCGACGCCGGCCGAACCGTTGTCGGCGTAGAAGACCTTGGCCAACGGCTCGCGTCCGGCTTCGCGCGGTGCGATGGCGAGCAACCGTTCTGCGAGTTCGACTGCCGGCGCGTGCGAGCACCCGGCGAGGATCACGTGTTCCAGCGTCGACGCCTGCCGCGCGATGGCGGCGGCGATCCGCGGTTCCGCGTGGCCAAACAGATTCGTCCACCAGCTGCTGATCGCATCGAGATAGCGGCGGCCGTCGTAGCCCACCAGCCATGCGCCTTCGCCCCGTTCGATCGGCAGCAACGGCAAGGTATCGGGGTGCTCGCGCATCTGCGTGCACGGGTGCCAGAGCACGGCCAGGTCGCGCGAACGCCATGCATCGGCGTCCGTTATGATCATTGCATCGTGAGTCTTGTCCTGCATCCCTCCATTATCGCAGCCGGCGCAGCCGGGATGTCCGCCGGCCCTGGAGCCCTCTCTTGACGCGTCGCCTGCCGACCATCCATGGCATCACCGAGCACGACGCCGGCCCTTACCGGCTCGAGCGCCTGGAGCTCGAGTTCGCCAATGGCGAGCGCCGCAACTACGAGCGCCTGCACGGGCGCGGCCATGGCGCGGTGATCGTGGTACCGATGATCGACGCCGAGACGGTGCTGCTGGTGCGCGAGTACGCCGCAGGGATGCATCGCTACGAACTGGGCCTGGTGAAGGGCCGCATCGACGCGGGCGAAACCGCCGTCCAGGCCGCCGACCGCGAACTCAAGGAAGAAGCCGGCTACGGCGCGCATTCGCTCACGCTGTTGCGCGACCTCACCCTGGCACCGACGTACATGAGCCATACCGCGCAACTCGTGATCGCGCGCGACCTGTATCCCGAGCGCCTGCCGGGCGACGAACCCGAGGAACTCGAAGTGATCCCATGGAAGCTCGCCGCGCTGCACGAACTCATCCTGCGCGAGGATTTTTCCGAGGGCCGCAGCATCGCCGCGCTGTTCATCGCGCGCGAATGGCTGGGGATGCAGGCATGAGCGCGTACATGCTCGACAAGGCCTTGCGCGAGGAAGTCATCGTCCTCGCGCAGGACGCGGCGGCCGCCATCCTCGGCATCTACGAGAGCGATTTCGCCGTCCAGCACAAGGATGACGATTCGCCGCTCACCGCGGCCGACCTGGCGGCGCATCGCTGTATCGTCGAAGGCCTGGCACGCATCACGCCGGATATTCCGGTGCTTTCCGAGGAGTCGGCGCACGAAGTAGGCGTCGGGGAGCGCCGTGGTTGGCATCGCCTGTGGGTGGTCGATCCGCTCGACGGTACCCGCGAGTTCGTCAAGCGAAACGGAGAATTCACCGTGAATATCGCGCTGATCGAAAGCGGTGTCGCGGTCTTCGGCATCGTGCAGGCGCCCGTGACGGGACAGCTATGGCATGGCGGTGCGACCTTGGGTGCATTCCATCGCGAACGCGGCAGCGACGTTCCGCTGCACGTGCGTGCGCCCGCCACTGCGCCGCTGCGCGTCGCCGCCAGTCGCTCGCACCGCGATGGCCGCACGCAGGCGTTCATCGATCGCATGGGCGAAACCGAACCCCTGGGTCTCGGGTCGTCGTTGAAGTTCTGCCGCATCGCCGAAGGCGGTCTCGACGTATATCCGCGCTTCGGTCCGACCAACGAGTGGGACACGGCCGCCGGCCAGTGCGTATTGGAAGGCGCGGGCGGCGCGGTGCTCGACCCGCAGGGACGGCCGTTCCGTTACAACCAGCGCGATACGGTGCTCAATGGGGATTTCATTGCGCTGGGCGACGTGTCGTTGCCGTGGCGGGATTGGGTGGCGGGCCAGTAACGTCTCTTTGCTTGTCATTCCCGCGAAGGCGGGAATCCAGTGTCTTTCGCTTGAGCAAGCAACGGCACAAAGGCAAAGCCGCTGGATGACCAGCCCTCGGCTGTGGTGAGGCGCCTCCCGCTTTCGCGGGAATGACGAGCAACAACAACGGCAAAGCAACAACAGCAGCGGCAGCGGCAGGAAGTCAACATCCGACGCCTATCGCTGTTGAAATATCAGAACGAAAGAGCGCTGATGAACCACCTTCTCCAAGACCACCACGACATCCACACCCTGCTCGCCATCATGGCGCGCCTGCGCGACCCGAATGGTGGCTGTCCCTGGGACGTCCAGCAGACCTTCGCCACGATCGCTCCATACACGATCGAGGAAGCGTACGAAGTCGCCGATGCGATCGACCGCAATGACCTGCACGCGCTGAAGGACGAACTCGGCGACCTGCTGCTGCAGGTCGTCTTCCATGCACGCATGGCGGAAGAGCAGGGTAGCTTTGCCTTCGGCGATGTCGTCGCCGCGATCAGCGACAAGATGATCCGCCGCCATCCGCACGTGTTCGCCGGCGAAAGCGTCGAGGATGCCGAAGCACAGACGGTCGCGTGGGAAGAACAGAAGCGCCGCGAGCGCGAATCCGCAGGCCACCAGGATACTTCCGCACTGGCCGGCATCGCGCGCGGCCTGCCCGAATGGCAGCGCGCCGTGAAGCTGCAGAAGCGCGCGGCATCGGTCGGCTTCGACTGGCCGGACATTACGCCCGTGATCGCCAAGCTGCATGAGGAAATCGAGGAAGTGCGCGAGGAATTCGCAGCCGCCGCCGCGCAGCCAGGCGCCGGCGAAGCACACGATCGCCTCGAAGAGGAAATCGGCGACATGCTGTTCGTTGCCGCGAACATCGCGCGACATGCGAAGGTCGACGTGGGCGCCGCCATGCGCCGCGCCAACCTCAAGTTCGAACGCCGCTTCCGTGCGATGGAAGCCTTTGCTGAAGCCGACCGCACCACGCTTGCCGCGCTGACGCTGGAAGAGCAGGATCGTTACTGGGACAAGGCCAAGGCAGCCGGAAAGTAACGTCGGCCGATCACGACAGGGGCGAGCGATGGCTCGATTTTCCAGCTTCCACGACTTCTATCCGTACTACCTCGGCGAACACGCGAACCGCACGTGCCGCCGCCTGCATTTCATCGGCAGCCTGGGCGTCCTCGCATTGCTCGCGCTCGCCCTCATCAGCCGCAACGGCTGGTTCCTGCTTGGTGCGTTGTTCTGCGGCTACGGCTTCGCCTGGATCGGCCATTTCTTCTTCGAGAAGAACCGGCCCGCGACGTTCCGGCATCCCTTCTATTCGTTCGCGGGCGACTGGGTGATGTTCAGGGACATCCTCACGAGGAAGATTCCGTTCTAGCCGGTCGCCACCGGATGTCACTGATCAGCGGAGTTCAGTCCTGGAAGATCAGCCACGCCGCGACAACGATCAGCGCGAATCCCGCCCAGTGATTCCACTTCAGCGGCTGTCCCAGGTACCAGGTCGAGAAGCCGGCGAACACCAGCAAGGTGATGACTTCCTGCATGCCCTTGAGCTGCGGTGCCGAATACATGGCGCTGCCGAGCCGGTTGGCCGGCACCATGAGGGAATATTCGAACAGGGCAATGCCCCAGCTGGCGAAGATCGCGAGCGCCAGCGGCGCCGATTTGTAACGAAGGTGTCCATACCACGCGAAGGTCATGAACACGTTGGAGCCCAACAGCAGCAGGGCGGGAATGAAGCGTTCGAGCATCTGAATGGCCGGTCGGAAGGGCAGGGAACCTGAACGGGAGCGCGGATGGCTCCGTCTTCACGGAGCGTCTACTCTCGGCAGAGCATTTTCACAAACCTGAAGTCGAACGGAGACCCTGTCATGCAGTCAACACGCGACGGCGGGCTGGTCCTCATTGTCGAGGACAACCGCAACATTTCCGAGATGGTGGGCGAGTATCTGGAAGGGCGCGGTTTCGAGGTTGATTTCGCGGCCGACGGCCTGGATGGTTACCGCTTGTCCACCGAAAACAGTTACGACGTGATCGTGCTCGACCTGATGCTGCCGCGCATGGATGGCATCGAGGTCTGCAAGAAGCTGCGCGAGGAGGCGCGCAAGTCTACCCCGGTGCTGATGCTGACTGCCCGCGACACGCTGGACGAGAAGCTCAACGGTTTGTCCGTGGGCGCCGATGACTACCTGACCAAGCCCTTCGCGATCCAGGAGCTGGAAGCACGACTGCGCGCGTTGATCCGCCGTGAACGGCGGCAGGTCGGCGGCGAAGTGCTGAAGGTCGCGGACCTGGTGCTCGATCCCGCCAGCCTGCGCGTCACCCGCGGCGGCACCGAGCTGCAGCTGTCGCCGATCGGCCTGCGCCTGCTCACGATCCTGATGCGCGAATCGCCGCGCGTGGTCAGCCGGCAGGAAATCGAACGCGAGATCTGGGGCAACGGATTGCCGGATTCGGACACGCTGCGCAGCCACCTGTACAACCTGCGCAAGACCATCGACAAGCCGTTCGACAAGCAGCTGTTGCACACGGTGCAGAGCGCGGGCTACCGGGTCGCTGACATATCGCAACCGCCCGATTGAGAAGCGGCCTCGCATGACGCAGGGGCTGCCGCGCAAGATCAAACTGGCGTTCATCGCGCAGGCACTGATCGCCAGCGTGGCGCTGTGCCTGTTCGTGACGGCATTGGGCCTGGCCGTCCGGCAGACGGTGGTGAACCAGGCGTCGAAGCACGAAGCCCAGCGCTTCTGGACGCAACAGGCGGATCATCCCGAAAGCACTCTGCTGCATGGCCGTTTCTTCCAGACCTACTTCGTGCCTCCCGATGGCGGCTTCGACGTCCTGCCGCCGACCGTGCGCGATCTGCCGCGCGGCCTGAACCAGCTCGCATTCGATCGGTTCGTCTACGTCGACGATCGTCCGCAGGGGCGCTTCGTCGTCGCCGTCGATACCGAACTCATCGACATGGTCATCCTGTTGACCGCGGCCGGTGCGCTGCTGTTCGCACTGATGACGTCGTACCTGATGGCGTGGCTGACGTACCGAACGACGAAGCGGATGGTCACGCCGGTGAGCTGGTTGTCCGACATCGTCGCGCGCTGGGATCCGCGCGCGCCCGATACCAGCGCGATCCGGTCGAGCCGCTTGCCACCCGACGTCGGCAGCGAAGTGCGCCAACTTACCGGTGCACTCACCGGGCTGGCGGACCGCGTCACCGACTTCGTGCAGCGCGAGCGCGACTTCACCCGCGATGCGAGTCATGAACTGCGTACGCCTCTCACCGTGATCCGCGTGGCCACCGACCTGATGCTGGCCGATCCCGACGCCAGCGAGCGGCAACTGCGCTCGCTGGCGCGCGTGCAACGTGCGGGCCGTGACATGGAAGCCGTGATCGATGCGTTCCTGGTGCTGGCGCGCGAAGCCGAGATCGAGCCACTGAGCGAGGAATTCGACGTGCGCGAAGTGATCGCGCATGAAGTGGCGCGCGTGCAGCCACTGCTGGTGGGCCGGCCCATCCAGCTGGAAGTGAGCGATCACGGCGCACCGAAGCTGTTCGCGCCGCCGCACGTGCTGGCGGTGATGATCGGCAACCTGCTGGGGAACGCCGTCCGTTTCACCGACGCGGGCCGCATCGAACTGCAGCTGACGCCGGAGAGCATCGAAGTGCGTGATACCGGCATCGGAATGACGCCCGAAACACTGATGAAGGCATTCGATCCCTTCTATCGCGGTGACTCCGGCCACCAGGAAGGACGCGGCATGGGCCTGTCGATCGTGCGACGCCTGGGTGAGCGCTTCGGCTGGCCGGTGAGCCTGGACAGCGAGCCGGGCAAGGGCACGGTCGCAACGATCCGCTTCGCATGACCGTGCCGCACCAGCGGACTTTGCCGGATCTGGCTGGCCAGTTGTCGGGTTGAAATGCGCGCGGGGCTTGTCAACGACTGGCCTCTTGAAGCGTTATATCCACGACTTTTCCTCGCCGGTTCTCCATGAGCGCACCTCGCAAGCCATCCCCCGCCCGCAAGCCTTCGCCGTGGCCACGACGCATAGCTATCGCGGGTGTCGCGCTCGCACTCGTCATCACCGGCGTGTACTTCTGGCGTCAGCGTGGCAATGATGAAGCCGCGTCCGCCTGGCGCACCGCCAAGGTCGATCGCGGTGATATCCGCGTGACGATTTCCGCGACAGGCGCGCTCGATGCGACCTCGAAGGTCGACGTGGGCAGCCAGATATCCGGCCAGGTGATCGAAGTGCTGGCGGATTACAACGATCACGTCTCCAAGGGGCAGGTGATTGCCCGCATCGATCCAAGCACGTACGAAACGCAGATCGCGCAGGGCAGCGCGCAGATCAACGCCGCGCGCGCGGGCCTCGCGACCGCGCAGGCGGCCGTGCGCAACGCCGAAGCCGATTACAACCGCAAGGCCGAACTCGCGCAGCAGCAACTGATCGCACGCGGCGACCTCGACCTCGCCCGCGCCGCGCGCGACCAGGCCCGCGCGCAGGTGGCGTCGGCACAGGCGCAGATCACCCAGCAGACCGCTTCCACGCAGACGACCCGCCTCAACCTGCAGCGCACGGTGATCCGTTCGCCGGTCGACGGCGTGGTGCTGTCGCGCACGGTGGAACCCGGCCAGACCGTGGCCGCCAGCCTGCAGGCGCCGGTGCTGTTCCAGATCGCCGAGGACCTGTCGCAGATGGAGATCCTGCTCGCGGTCGACGAAGCCGACATCGGCCAGGTGAAGCCGGGCCTGGACGTGAGCTTCACCGTCGATGCGTTCCCGGACCGCAATTTCCGCGGCAAGGTGAAACAGGTGCGGCTCGCGGCGACCAACACCAGCAACGTCATCACCTATCCGGTAGTCGTCAGCGTCGACAACAGCGACCAGTCGCTGCTGCCAGGCATGACCGCGAATGCCGAGATCGAAGTCAGTCATCGCGACAACGTGCTGCGCGTGGGCAATGCCGCGTTGCGCTACAAGCCGGACGACGACGGCACGGATGCGAATGCACAGCAGCAGGCCGGCGCTCGCGGCAATTTCGCCGGAGAGTTCGAACGCATCGCGCGGACGATGAAGCTCAACCCGGGTCAGCAATCCGCGTTCGACGAAGCCCTCGACGCGATCAGGCAGCGCGCCGCGGCACGCATGGCCCAACCTGCCGCCACGCAGGGCCCGGGCACGACGCTGTTCGGCCGTGGACCGGGCGGCGGCAACAACCAGCGCGGCAACAGCGGCAATGCCGGGGCGATGCGCCAGCGCATGGCCGAACGCTTCAACCAGCAGTTCGCCGCCTTCAAGGCGACGCTCGACGAGAAGCAGAAGATGCAGTGGGACCGCGAGATCGCGGCGCTGCTCAGCTCGCGTCGCGCGCCCCTGTACAAGCTGGTGGGCGGCAAGCCGCAGGCGGTGACAGTGCGGGTCGGTGCATCCGATGGCAGCTACACCGAGGTGTCCGGTGATATCCGCGAAGGCGATGAAGTGATCGTCGGCAGCGGGCGCGGCGCGCAATGAGCGACGTTGCTTCAGGCCCCGGCGCTTCGAATCGCGCTGCTTCTGGGTCGTCCGCCGTGATCGAAACCCGCGCGCTGGGCAAGGTGTATTCGCCCGGCACCGAGGCGGAAGTCATCGCGTTGCGCGATGTGGACCTGCGCATCGGCAGCGGCGAGTTCGTCGCGATCATGGGCCCGTCGGGTTCCGGCAAGTCGACGCTGATGAACCTGCTCGGCTGCCTCGATACGCCTTCCAGCGGAATCTATCTGTGCGATGGCGTGGACGTATCCACGCTCGATGCCGAAGAGCGGGCCGCACTGCGGCTGGAGAAGATCGGCTTCGTCTTCCAGGGCTTCAACCTGTTGCCGCGCATGAACGCGCTCGAGAATGTGGCCATGCCGATGGGCTACGCGAACGTTGCGCGCGAAGAGCGCCTGGAACGTGCACGTGAAGCGCTGGCTTCGGTGGGCCTGGCCGAACGCGCCGGCCATCGCCCGAGCGAGCTCTCCGGCGGCCAGCAGCAGCGTGTCGCGATCGCACGCGCGCTGATCAACCGCCCGCCGATCCTCTTCGCCGACGAACCGACCGGCGCACTCGACACGAAGACCGGCGAGGAGATTCTCGCGCTGTTCAAGCGACTGCAGCAGGAAGACCACACCGTGGTGCTGATCACTCACGATCCCGACGTCGCGCGGCATTGCGATCGCGTCTTCGTCATGCGCGACGGCGAATTGCACGAGCAGGTGCGGCCGGCGCAGGGAGAAATGCCATGAACTTCCTGGAGATCCTGCGCACCGCCGTATTCGCCCTGCGCGGCAACTGGTTGCGTAGCGCGCTCACTTCGCTCGGCGTGATCATCGGCATCGCGGCGGTGATCGTGATGGTGTCAGTGGGCCAGGGCACGCAGGCGGAGATCGACAAGCTGGTTTCCGGCCTGGGTTCCAACCGCCTGGACGTCGGTGGTGCAGGCGGTTTTGGCGGTGGTGGTGCGCGCATCGCCGCGGGCAGCCGCTACACGCTCAACGAGTCCGATGCGAATGCGATCCGCGAGGAAATTCCGGAAGTGCAATACGTTGCGGCGAGCCTGCGCGGCGGCACGCAGATCGTGTACGCCGAGAGCAACTGGTCGACGCAGTGGCAGGGCGTGCAGCCCGACTTCTTCTCGATCAACGGCTGGGAGATCCGCAGCGGCAACGGCTTCGAAGCCCGCGATTACAGCGGCGGCAAGTCGGTGATCCTCGGCGAAACCGTGCGGCGGGAGTTGTTCGCGGACGAGGATGCGATCGGACAGACTGTGCGCCTCGGGCGCGTGCCGTTCACCGTGGTCGGCGTGCTCAAACCCAAGGGACAGGGCGGCTTCGGCCAGGACCAGGACGATGTCGTGCTGGTGCCACTGGAAACCGCGCGCCGCCGCCTGATGGGTGCCTCCGCGGTGCCGCCGGGAGCGGTGCAGCAGATCGCATTGGGCGTTGCGCGTGCCGAGGACGTTTCGTACGTGCAGGGCGAAGTCGAGGCACTGCTGCGCCAGCGCCACAGGATCCAGCCGGGCGACGACGACGATTTCAGCGTGCGCAACATCGCCGAAGTCGTCGCAACGCGCACGCAGACCACGCGACTGATGTCGCTGCTGCTTGGCGCGGTTGCGACGATCTCCCTGATCGTCGGCGGGATCGGCATCATGAACATCATGCTGGTGTCGGTCACCGAGCGCATCCGCGAGATCGGCCTGCGCATGGCGGTGGGCGCGGGACCTTCGGACATCCGCCGGCAGTTCCTCGCCGAGGCGATGCTGATTTCGCTGATCGGCGGCGTGATCGGGATTGCGCTCGGCGTGGTCGGTGCGTTGCTGGTCGGCAAGTTTGGTGCGCTGCCGGTGGCGTTGAACGGGCAGGTGGTCGCGCTGGCGGCGGGGTTCTCGATCGCGACGGGGCTGTTCTTCGGCTATTACCCGGCGCGGAAAGCGTCGCAACTGGATCCGATCGAGGCATTGCGGCAGCAGTAAGTCTCTCCGCGCTTGTGGACAGTGAGAGATTCGCTCGCGGAAGGAGAACGGCGCAATGCGCTTCACCCTCGCCCCGCTTGCGGGGAGAGGGACAGCTTCGCGTAGCGAAGCAGGGTGAGGGGCTGCGACCGGTGCGACACGTCGGCTGCGCCGGCGTCCCCTCATCCGCCCTCCGGGCACCTTCTCCCCGCGTTGCGGGGAGAAGGAGAAACACTTGCGGGAGAGCGAGAAACGCCATACCTCTCGCCCCGCTTGCGGGGAGAGGGACAGCTTCGCGCAGCGAAGCAGGGTGAGGGGAGGAAATCCTCACCACCTCGCCGCTATGCTTCAGTCATCGTGATCCACGGGACCCTTCCATGCGCCACCTTTCCGCGTTCCTCCTCGCCTTCGCCGCCATGACCGCCCACGCCGCCGACAAACCGAAAACCGCACTGGTAATCCACGGCGGCGCCGGCGTGATCGAACGCAGCGCGTTGAGCGCCGCCGACGAACGCGAAGTGCGCGCGGCGCTCAACCGCGCGCTCGATGCGGGCAATGCGGTGCTGGCGAAAGGCGGCAGCGCGCTCGACGCGGTGGAAGCAGTCGTCGTGACGATGGAGGAATCGCCGCAGTTCAACGCCGGCAAGGGCGCGGTGTTCAATGCCGAAGGCAGGCACGAACTCGATGCCTCGATCATGGAAGGCCATACGCGACGCGCGGGCGCGGTTGCCGGCGTCACGACCGTGCGCAATCCGATCCGGCTCGCGCGCGCCGTTATGGAACACAGCCCGCACGTGATGCTTGCCGGCGTCGGTGCGGAGAAGTTCGCGGACACGCGCCCCGAACTCGAGCGCGTGAAGAACAGCTGGTTCGATACCGAGCGCCGCCGCCAGCAACTCGAAGCCGCGCAGGCGAAGGAGAAGGCGGGCGCCGCGCTGGTCGAAAAAGGCAAGTACTTCGGTACCGTCGGCGCAGTGGCACTCGACGCGCAGGGCCACATTGCCGTGGCGACCAGTACCGGCGGCATGACCAACAAGCGCTGGGGCCGGGTCGGCGATTCACCGGTGATCGGCGCGGGCACCTGGGCCGACGAGCGCTGCGGCGTATCGGGCACGGGCTGGGGCGAGTTCTACATCCGCAACGCGGTCGCGCACGATATCTGCGCGCGCGTGGCGTATCGCGGCGACGCGCTTTCGGTGGCGGCGGACGAGGTGGTCAACAAGATCGTGCCCGGCGCGGGTGGCGATGGCGGCGCGATCGCACTCGACCGCGACGGCAACATCGCCATGCCCTTCAACACCTCGGGCATGTACCGCGCGTGGATCAAGCCGGATGGCTCGCGCGGTACCGCGATCTTCCGCGACGAGTAGGAGCGGCCCTGGCCGCGAGGCTTCCCGCGCCGATGTGATCGCGCCCAAAGGGCGCTACCGATCGCAATGCCGTTCAACCGATGCGCATGTGCTGCGCATGACTCTTCCGCGACCAGCAGGAGCGGCCCCGTGGCCGCGATGCGCGCGAATCTTCCCGTGCCAACGTGATCGTGCCTAGGGGCGCTCCTACGCAGACGCGCCCTGGGTCGCCATTTCCTCCATCGCCTTCCGCATCTCCTCCGGAGATACATCGCGCACGTGCGTACCGAGCGTCCACTTGTGGCCGAAGGGATCGATGACGGTGCCCATGCGATCACCCCAGAATTCTTCCTTCACCGGGCGCTCCGGCTTGCCGCCGGCCTGCACGGCGCGCTCCCACGCCGAATCCGCATCGGGTCCGTAGATCACGAAACTGGCCGTCGCGCCACCGCGCTTGTTCGGTCCCAGTGCCTGCATGTCGGGCCATTCGTCGGACAGCATCAGCTGCGTATCGCCGATGCGGATCTCGGCATGGCCGACCTTGTCGCGGCCTTCGGCGTCCTTCATCGGCAGGCGATAGAGCTCCTCGGCGCCGAACGCCTTTTCATAGAACGCGATTGCCTTCGCGGCGTCTTCGACGATCAGGTACGCATTGACCGTGCGGTAACCTTCGGGGACTGGATTTACGGCCATCGAGGTGCTCCTTGCGGGGGAAGGAAGCCGCAGGCTGCGCCCGATGCCGTTACCCGGCAATGATCGTTTTTGCCGGGTTTGCCCGAGGGTTCACGCACGCCGGCAGGGGCGGCGGAGAGGGTGCTGTGGCAGAATCCGGCCCTGATCGCGGCTTTCCGGCCGCCTCGCCCGGCCCCGTTCGCGGCCGCCCAGATCGCCAGCGACATGCCCGCCCAATCTTCCGTTCCCGTTCCGGAGCGCCGTCATGGCTGATGCCACCGGCCATCTTCCGCGCCACCCTTCCCGCATCCTGAAAGCGGCCCGCTGGTCCATGCAGGGCCTGCAGGCGGCATGGATGCACGAATCCTCGTTCCGGCTTGAGGTTTACCTATTCGTCGTGCTTGCACCGATGGGCTGGTGGCTCGGCCAGACGCCGGTGGAACGCGTCCTGCTGATTGGCTCGATGCTGCTGGTGCTGAGCGTCGAGCTGCTGAACTCGGCGGTCGAAGCGGTGATCGAGCGCTACGGTCCCGAATTCCACGAGCTCGCCGGGCGCGCCAAGGACATGGGTTCGGCGGCCGTGTTCGTGATGATGGTGAATGTACTGCTGGTGTGGGGCGCGCTCCTGCTGCCGCGCATTCTCTGAACGTCCTTCGTTACGCCTGATGGCGGGCCGCGGCCCGCGAAACCGAGAATTTGCAAGTGATCGAACTGCTGACCGACCCGCAAACCTGGATCACCCTGATCGCCCTGAGCGCGATCGAGATCGTGCTCGGCATCGACAACCTGGTGTTCATATCGATCGCGGTGAGCAAGCTGCCGCTGATCCAGCGCGAGAAGGCGCGCAAGTTCGGCATCGCCGTTGCCTGCCTCACGCGAATCGGCCTGTTGCTGACGCTGGCGTGGCTGGCCGGGCTCACGTCCGACCTGTTCCATGTCTTCGGCCAGGGCATCTCGATGCGTGACCTGGTGCTGATCCTCGGTGGCGTGTTCCTGCTGGTGAAGGGAACGGCGGAAATCAGGGACCTGATCGTCGGTGAGGGAGAGTCCGAGGACATCCACACCAGGCCCGCGGTGTCGTTCATGGGCGTGATTGCGCAGATCGCGGTGATCGATATCGTGTTCTCGCTCGATTCGGTGATCGCCGCGGTGGGCATGGCGAACCAGACGCCGGTAATGGTCGCGGCGATCCTGCTCGCCGTCGCGGTGATGCTGCTGGCGGCGACGCCGCTGGGCCACTTCATCGAACGCAATCCGACGATCAAGATGCTGGCGCTGGCCTTCATCGTGCTGGTCGGCGTGTACCTGATCGCCGACGGCTTCGAGCTGCACATCCCGAAGGGATATATCTACGGTGCGATGGGCTTCTCGGCGCTGGTGGAATGCCTGAACCTCTGGGCGAAACGCAATGCGATGCGCCGGGTGGAAGCCGAATAGCGCACGGCGCGACTCCTTGCCGGAAGCGCTGCCGGGCGAACAACGGTTACATGCGCATGGCGCACGCTACGATGCCCGGGTGTATCGTTCGTCGTCCTCTCATCACGCGACCTTAATTCCGTGATGCTGCAATGAGCCTGTTCACCTTTCAGGGGAATCCGACAATGCGCAAGCTACTCATGACGCTGGTCCTCGTCTCGCTCGCCGCCATGCTCAGCGGCTGCGGTTACAACACGATCCAGCAAAAGGATGAAGCGGTGAAGGCCGCCTGGTCGCAGGTGCTGAACGTCTACAAGCGTCGCGCCGACCTGGTGCCCAATCTCGTCGCGACCGTGCGCGGTTACGCCACCCACGAGCAGCAGGTGCTCACGCAGGTGACCGAAGCACGTTCGAAGGTGGGCAGCATCAACGTCAACGCGGACGATCCCGCTTCGCTGCAGCAGTTCCAGCAGGCGCAGGGTGAACTGCAGAGTGCGATCAGCCGGCTGCTCGTGGTGAGCGAAAACTATCCGCAACTCAAGGCCGACCAGAATTTCCTGCAGCTGCAGGCGCAGCTGGAAGGCACCGAGAACCGCATCGCCGTCGAGCGCCAGCGTTACATCACCACGGTGCAGGACTACAACACCTTCATCCGTTCGTTCCCGCAGAACCTCACCGCGAAGATGTTCGGCTACAAGACCAAGCCGAACTTCACCGTCGACAACGAAACGCAGATCCAGGAAGCACCAAAGGTCGATTTCGGCCAGCCCGCGCAGCAGGCGCCGGCGCCGCCGCCCGCGCAACAGCCGGCCCCGCAGCAGCCAGCTCCGGCAGGCGGCTGAGCGGCGATGCAGGCCGTAACCCGGTAACCCGGACTTGATACGGGGCACCCGGGATTTCGCGCCAGAGAACCCGATGCCGCGTTTCCTTGTCTTCCTCTTCCTCCTGCTCGCCTGCGCGTTCGCGCAGGCGCAGCAGTTTGCGGCGATTCCTCCGCTGACCGGCCCCGTCATCGACACCACCATGACGCTCGATGCCGCGACGAAGCAGCAACTCGAAGCACAGGCGTTCGCGTTGCAGAAGCGGAAGGGCAGCCAGCTGCAGGTGCTAGTCGTTCCGACTACGCAGCCCGAGGACATCGCGCAATACGCGCTGCGCGTCTTTGACGCATACAAGCTCGGCCGGAAGGGCACCAGTGACGGCGTGCTGGTCGTGGTCGCCAAGAACGACCGGCGCGCACGCATCGAAGTGGGATACGGCCTGGAAGGCGCGATTCCGGATGCGACTGCCATCCGGGTCATCACGGAATACATGACGCCGAAGTTCCGCACCGGCGATTACAACGGAGGGCTCGTCGATGCGACCGCTGCCCTGGTGAAACTCATCGATGGTGAGGAGTTGCCGGCGCCGCTGGTCGAAGACCACCGCAGCGCGCGCGGCAGCGGCAAGGGTGGCGGCTTCCTGTTCGCGTTGTTTGCGGCTTTCATCGTGGCGCAGATGGCGCGCGCGTTCCTCAGTCCCGTGCCTTCGTTCCTGCGCGGCATCCTCGGCGGTGCTGCGGCCGGTGGCGTGGCCTGGCTGGTTTCGTCGCTGCTGGTGGCCGGCGGCGTCGGCGCGCTGATCGGTTTCCTCGTTGGACTCGCCAGCCTGCCCAGTGGCCGTTACGTGAGCCATGGCGGGTGGGGCGGCGGAGGCGGCTGGGGTGGCGGTGGTTTTGGCGGAGGCGGCGGATTCGGTGGCGGTGGTGGTGGCTGGTCCGGTGGCGGCGGCATGAGCGGAGGCGGTGGCGCCTCCGGCAGCTGGTAGGAGCCTGCAATGCGATTGCTCAAGCACCTGTTCGCCGTGCCCTCGCGACGCCTCTTCGCTCCGGCTGCGCTGGAGCGCATCGCGGCCGCGATCGCCGCGAGCGAGGCTCGCCATACCGGTGAGATCCGCTTCGCCGTCGAGAGCGCGCTGCATCCGCGTGCCGTTCTGGCCGGCGTGCAGGCGCGCGACCGCGCGATCGAGGTGTTCTCGCAGCTGCGCGTGTGGGACACGCGCGCCAATAACGGCGTGCTGCTGTACCTGCTGCTGGCGGACCATCGCATCGAAGTGGTGGCCGATCGCGGGTTCGATGGCCTGGTGAGCGCGGACCAGTGGCGCGGCGTCTGCCTGCTGATCGAAGAGCGGATGCGCGCGGGCGAACCGGAAGTCGCGGTGCTGCGTGGGGCGGAAGCGCTGTCGGCATTGATCGAAGCGCATTTCCCGCGTGCGGCGGGCTACGTGGATGTCAACGAACTGCCGGACGATCCGCATCTGCTCTGAGGCGCAGGCGGCTCCGGACGCGAAAGCCCGATGCTTCGAGATCCTCCCGCGCCGCGGCGGGTTGAGTGTTCGCCCCCGATCCATCTCGCGGCGCGGCACAATAGGCCATCCCTGCGGAGTCTTCCCCCGGCATGACTGTCCTGCACCAGATCGATCCGATCGCCCTCGACCTCGGCACCTGGAACCTGCCCCTGGTCGGCAGCGTCCACCCGCAAATCCACTGGTACGGCGTCATGTACCTGTTCGCGTTCATCGCGGCGTGGTGGCTCGGCCAGCGCCGCATCCGTGCGGGCCGCCTGCCGGGCGTCAACACGCAGGATTACGGCGACCTCGTCTTCTATTGCGCGCTCGGCGTCGTGCTCGGCGGAAGGCTCGGCTACATCCTGTTCTACGACCTGCCGACTTACCTCTCGCAGCCGCTGCAGGTCTTCAAGATCTGGCAGGGCGGCATGAGCTTCCATGGCGGTTTGCTGGGCGTGGTCTTCGCCGCATGGTGGTGGTCGCGCAAGCACCGGCTGCATCTGTTCGACACGGTCGATTTCATCGCGCCGCTGGTGCCACCGGGCCTCGGTTTCGGCCGCCTGGGCAACTACATCAACGGCGAGTTATGGGGCAAGCCGACTGGCGGGAACTGGGGCGTGGTGTTCCCGACCGATCCGGTCCTGCAGAACATGCCGATGCAGCAGCTGCAGCAACAGTTCGCCAGCGGCGCCCTCGACCAGTTCGCGCGGCATCCTTCGCAGCTGTACCAGGCGGGGCTCGAAGGTGTGGTGATGTTCGCAGTGCTGTGGTGGTATTCGAGCCGGCCGCGGCCGAGGTATGCAGTATCCGGAATGTTCGCGCTGCTGTATGGGCTGTTCCGCTTCATCGTCGAATTCGTGCGGGTGCCCGATGCGCAGATCGGCTACATCGCATTCGGCTGGCTGACGATGGGGCAGGTGCTGAGCCTGCCGCTGATCGCGCTGGGCCTGTTCTGGCTGTGGCTGTCGCGGCGCTCGCCGACACTGCAGCCCGTGCTGTCCTAAACGTGTTGTCGTAAGAGGACGTCCGATGAAGCAGTACCTCGATCTCCTGCGCCACGTACTCGAGCACGGCACCGAGAAATCCGACCGCACCGGTACCGGCACGCGCAGCGTGTTCGGCTGGCAGATGCGCTTCGACCTGCGCGACGGCTTTCCGCTGGTGACCACCAAGAAACTGCACCTGCGCTCGATCGTGCACGAGCTGCTGTGGTTCCTGAAGGGCGAAACCAACACCGCCTACCTCAAGGAAAACAAGGTTTCGATCTGGGACGAATGGGCCGATGCCGATGGCGAACTCGGTCCGGTGTACGGCAAGCAATGGCGCCACTGGGCGGGCCCCGGCGGTGTCGAAATCGACCAGATCAAATGGGTGGTCGACGAGATCAAGCGCAATCCGGATTCGCGACGGCTGATCGTCTCGGCATGGAACGTCGCCGACCTGCCGCGCATGGCGTTGATGCCATGCCACACGATGTTCCAGTTCTACGTGGCCGACGAAAAGCTCAGTTGCCAGCTCTACCAGCGCAGCGGCGACATCTTCCTTGGCGTGCCGTTCAACATCGCCAGTTACGCGTTGCTCACGCAGATGGTCGCGCAGGTGTGCGGCCTTGGCGTCGGCGACTTCGTGCACACGCTCGGCGATGCGCACCTGTATTCGAACCATTTCGAGCAGGCCCGCGAACAGCTGTCGCGCGAGCCGCGCGCGCTGCCGCAGCTGGTGTTGAATCCGGAGGTGCGCGACCTCTTCGGTTTCAGCTACGACGACATCCGCATCGAGAATTACGATCCTGCACCAGCGATCAAGGCGCCGGTCGCGGTCTGACGCATGGAGCTCGTGCTCATCGCGGCGATGGACCGCAACAACGCCATCGGCCGCGACAACGACCTGCCGTGGCGGCTGCCGGATGACCTGAAACGCTTCAAGGCGCTCACGCTGGGCAAGCCCGTGCTGATGGGGCGCAAGACGGCGCAATCGCTCGGGCGCGCATTGCCCGGTCGCCTGAATCTGGTGCTGACGCGATCAGGGCAGGTGCCGTTCGAAGCCATGCAGCCGGTGGCGTCGCTTGAAGACGCACAACGTCTTGCGAGCGAAGCCGGCGCGGGTGAGCTGTGCGTGATCGGCGGTGGTGAGATTTACGCGCTCTGTCTTCCGCTGGCGACGCGCATGCATCTCACGCATGTCGATACGGTGGTCGAAGCTGCTGACGCGTTTTTTCCACGCTTCGATGCGAGCCAATGGCGCGTGACGGCGTGCGAGGCGCACGCGGCGGACGAACGGCATCGTTTCGCATTCGAGTTCGTCGATTACCAACACGCGTAGATGCGTTGTAGAGCGGAGCTTGCTCCGCTGTTTCAAGCCGGGATCTGCAACTTTCAGTAGCGCCGCGCCTGCGCGGGGCACGCCTTCGGAAACCACGCGCCGCGCAGGCGCGGCATTACAAAGGCAGCAGCAGCGGAACAAGCTGCGCTACAAAGCTCAGGCCGGTCTGGGCCTTTCCTGCGGACGATGATGCGGCGGTCGCGGCTTCGGCGGATTCGCCGGCACATCGCGGCCTGGCACCTGCACTACGCGCAGTTCATCGGTATCGAGCTGCAAGGCCGTGAGCTTGCCGCCCCACACCGCGCCCGTATCGATTGCATGCACGCCATGGCCGATAAACAGGCCCAGCGTGGACCAGTGGCCGCACACGATCTTCAGGTCGCGCTCGACGCGGCCAGGCACTTCGTACCAGGGATAGAAGCCCGGCGGTTGCGTGCCGGGCGCTCCCTTGTCCTCGAAGCCGATGCGGCCGCGCGGCGTGCAGTAACGCAGGCGGGTGAAGACGTTGATGATCGCGCGATGGCGGTCGATGCCGGCGAGCTTGGGATGCCAGGCCGGCTTGTCGCCGTACATGTTCTTCAGCAGGCGGCCGGCCTGGTCGCTGTGCAGGCGTTCCTCGACTTCGCGCGCATGGCGCTCGGCCATCGTGGTGGTCCACTTCGGCGCGAGGCCGGCATGCACCATCATCCAGCCGAGCGTGCGGTCCACGTGCACCAGCTTCTGCGTGCGCAGCCAGCCGATCAGCTCATCGCGATCGGGTGCGAACAGCACGCCCTGCAGGTCCGGATTGACCTTGCGCTGCTCCTCCTCGCGGCGCTCGCTGATCGCGAGCAGCGAGAGGTCGTGGTTGCCGAGCACGATGACGCTGTTCTCGCGCAACGAATGCACCAGGCGCAGCGTTTCGGCGGATTGCCCGCCGCGATTGACGAGGTCGCCGCAGAACCACAGGCGGTCGCGCGAGGGATCGAATGCGAGCCGTTCCAGCAATCGCTGTGTCGCATCGTAACAACCCTGCAGGTCGCCAATCGCCCAGACAGCCATCTCAGTGCAGTGTCCGCGGGATGGTCAGCGTGAAGGCGGGAATCGCGGCGGCGAACTGCGTGCCGTCGTCGGCGAGCATCTGGTAGTCGCCGTGCATCGTGCCGAGATCGGTTTCGAGGACGGCACCGGAGGTGTATTCGAAGTTCTCGCCCGGCCGCAGGTACGGTTGTTTGCCGACGACGCCGTCGCCTTCGACTTCCTCGGTCTTGCCGTTGGCGTCGGTAATGATCCAGTGGCGCTTCAGCAGGCGCGCTGGCACCTGGCCGCTGTTGCGGATGCGGATGGTGTAGGCGAAGACGTAGCGGTCCTGCTCGGGCTCGGATTGATCATCGAGGTAGCGGGTGGCGACATCGATGTCGATGGCGTAAAGGCGTTCCATGGTCGCAGTGTAGTGCGCGACGCGCGGCCGCGGTAGGTTTCACGCGGCCGTGATGCCGATGTCACGCGGGCTGCGTCCGCGCGGCTCGCAGTGCGGCGGCGGATGTCAGTCCGATAACGAATTCGCGAGCCGCACGAAATCGTCCACGCCGATCTGCTCGGCGCGCGCATCGGGACGCACACCCGCCGCTTCGATCGCCGCGGCATCGCACTGCAGCGCAAGTGCGTTGCGCAGCGTCTTGCGGCGCTGGCCGAATGCATCGCGCACCACGGCTTCGAACTTCGCGCGATCGCGGACGCGTATCGCGGCGGGATCGCACGGCACGAGGCGTACGACAGCCGAATCGACCTTCGGCGGCGGCCGGAAGGCGCCGGGCGGAACGGTGAACAAAGGCGTCACATGGCAATAGGCCTGCAGCATCACGCTGAGCCTTCCGTACACCTTGCTGCCGGGCTCGGCGGCCATGCGGTCGACGACCTCCTTCTGCAGCATGAAATGCATGTCCCGGATCGAAGCGGCATGTTCCAGCGCATGGAACAGGATCGGCGAAGACAGGTTGTAGGGCAGGTTGCCGACTAGGCGGATGGGTCCGCCGTTGTGCGCCAGCGCGGTGAAGTCGACCTTGAGCACGTCGCGATGGATTACTTCGAGCGTGCCGTGCGCGCGCGCGGCTTCGGTCAGGGGGAAAATAAGGTCGCGGTCGAACTCGATGACCGTGAGTTCGCCATGCCGGTCCAGCAGCGGGAAGGTGATCGCGCCCTGGCCGGGACCGATCTCGACGAGGCGGTCGCCGGGCTGCGGATCCACCGCCTGCACGATCTTGCTGATGATCCCGCGCTCGTGCAGGAAGTGCTGGCCGAGGTGCTTCTTGGCCGGCTCGGTGAAAGAGGTGGGTCGACTCATTCCAGGATTATCGCCGGTGTTTGCCAACGCCGGGACGCGGGATCTTGATCGCGGTCAGGTGGCGCTTCCCATGGACCGCCAGAAGCCGCTGGGTCGGATCGTGCCCGCTTATCGCCGCGCAGGCGCCGTCGCGTGCTCAGCGATGGTGCCGGCGCAGCGAGGCGATGCGGACGCAGGTTTCCGTGGCTGCGAACAGGCTCGAGGGATCGGCGAGGCCCTTGCCCGCAAGGTCGAGCGCGGTGCCGTGGTCGACGGCCACGCGCGGATAAGGCAGCCCGAGGGTGAGGTTTACCGCGCGCTCGAAGCCGCTGTACTTGAGCACGGGCAATCCCTGGTCGTGGTACATCGCAACGACCGCATCGAAGCTGCGCAACCTGGCCGGGAGAAAGGCGGTGTCGGCCGGCAGCGGACCGGTGATCTGCATGCCTTCGCCGCGTAGCGCCGCAAGCACGGGTTCGATGACCGAAATCTCCTCGCCCCCGAGATGTCCGGCTTCACCCGCGTGCGGGTTGAGGCCAAGCACGGCGATGACCGGATCGGCGAGGCCGAAGTCACTGCGCAGGGCGGCATGGGTAATGCGCAAGGTGCGTTCGATGACTTCCGGAGTGATCGCGTCGGCGACCTCGCGTAACGGAAGGTGGGTCGTGGCCAGGGCGACGCGGACGACATCGTTGGCGAGCATCATCACGACCTCGCATCCGGCCTGCGTGGCGAGCAGCTCGGTCGTGCCCGTGTAGGCGATGCCGCCCTCGTTGATCGCAGCCTTGTGCACGGGGCCCGTCACCAGCCCGTCGAAGTCCCCGCGCAGGCAGCTTGCCGCGGCTTCGCGCAGGGCGCCGATCACGGCCCCCGCGTTACGCCGGTCCGGTGTGCCGAAGGCAGGGAGCACGGTGTTGGCGATTTCCTTTATCGCGAGTTCGCCCGCGTTCCGTGCGGCCTGGCCTGCAGGTACAAGTGTCAGTGGCAGGGCGAGCGCATCGGCCGCAGCGCGCAGCGTGCGTGGATCCGCGAATGCGATCAGGTCGTAGTCGCGCGGCTGCTGGGCAAGCCGCACGCAGAGTTCCGGGCCGACGCCGGCCGGTTCGCCCGGCACCAGCGCGAGCCGGACATCACCGGCGGCGCGCTGGGCCATGTTCAGCCTTTTGGCTTCGCAGCCGGCTTGGCGTCTGCAGGCGGTGCCGCCTGCTCAACCGGCAGGCCGTTACGCATGTCGACGAAGTAGGCTTCGCCGCGCATTTCCTGCAGGTAGCGGTTCCATTCGTCTTCGAGCTTGCGACGGCCGATCGTGTCGCTGATGCGCGCACGGCGGTTGTCTTCGCTCGCATCCTGCTGGCGCGTGGCGATGCGCTGGACGATGTGCCAGCCCGCGTCGGTATGGAACGGCGCCGAAACCTGGCCATCGGTCAAGGACGCGACCTGCGCGCCGAACTCCGTGCCGAATTGCTCTGGCACGAACCAGCCGAGATCGCCGCCCTTGGCCTGCGAATTCAGGTCCTGCGACTCCTCGCGCGCGACCTGGGCGAAATCGGCGCCGCCCTTCAGGCGTGCTGCGATGGTATCGATCTTCGACTTCGCTGCAGCTTCGGTGGTGGTGTCGCTGACGCGGACCAGGATGTGACGGGCATGCACCTGGGTCACCAGGTTGGCGCTGCCCGCCTGTGCTTCGTCGCGCACTTCCACCAGCTTCAGCAACTGGAATCCGCTGGCGCCGCGCAATGGCGCGCTGACGTCGCCGGGCTTCATGTTCTTGATCAGTGACGCGAACGCAGCGGGAATTTCATCGCTCGAGCGCCAGCCCAGGTCACCGCCTTCGAGCGCGTTCGGACTGTCGGAATAGCGCACCGCAGCGGCGGAGAAATCCATCTCGCCCCGATCGAGCAAACCTTGCACGCCTTCGATCTTGCTGCGTGCGGTCTTGATCTGTTCCGGCGTGGCGCCTTCCGGAAGCGCCACGAGGATGTGCGCGAGGTGGTATTGGGCGCCGGCGCTCTTCTGTGCGGCGAGCGCGGATTCGACTTCCGCTTCGCTGACCGAAATGCGGCTCTGCGCGAATCGCTGGCGCAGGCGCTGCACGATCAGTTCATCGCGGATCGAGTTGCGGAAGTCCTCGAAGGTGCCGCCATCGGCCACGGCCTGCTGGCGCAACTGGTCCATGGTGAGGCGGTTCTGCTGCGCAATGGAGGCGATGGCGGAATCGACTTCCTGGTCGGTGACGCGCACGCCGGTCTGCTCCGCGCGGGCCAGTTGCAGCTTCATCAGCACGAGACGCTCGAGCACCTGGCGTTCGAGCACGTCGCGCGGCGGCAGCTGGTTCTCGCGTCCGGCGTACTGGCGCGTGACGTTGGCAACGGCACGATCGAGTTCGCTGCGAAGGACGACGTCTTCGTCCACGACCGCGGCGATGCGATCGACGGGTTGCAGGCCGGCGGCCGCTTGCTGGGCGAACGCGGGAGCGCCGGACAGGGCGAAGGCCGCGAGGAGATACGCAAGGAATTTCTTCATGGAATGGGGTCTGGAACCAGGTCGCTGTCGGTGCGATTCACCGACGAGGGCGGGACGAGATAGAGGTCGTCGCGGTCGTAACCGAGAATAGCACGGCGCAGGATACGCCCCGTGTCCTGGCCCGCGGAGCCCAGGCCCTTCAGTTCGAATTCCACCTGCAAGCTGTTGTTCAGCTCGCCGGTGCGGTTGCGTAGGTAGCGGCGGCCGAGCACGCGCACCGCCAAGCAGCAACTTTCCCACTGCACTCCGGCTAACTGCTCAAGCGGCTTGTGGTCGAGCAGGGAGTAGTAGTAGCGGCCGACCAGGCTCCAGTTTGGATTGACTGGATAGAGGAAAGAGAAGTCGGCTTGCTTGATCTGATCGTTGCGGGTGGTTGCGTTGCGGCGATAGCGGTAGCCGATATTGACGATACCTTGGTCACCGATCAGATAACGCGCGCGTAGGCTCGCCAGGTTGGTCCCGCGATAGGCCGGGTCCCATTGATAGGACGTCGAAATGTTCCAGCGGTCGCTCGGAGCAATCGTTGTTTCGGCCACCCATGCGGATTTGCTTTGCTGCATGGCTATTTCGCGTGGAAGCACCACGCGGGAGGTATCGAAGTATTTGATCTGGCCTACGCTCAGCGAGAGACGCTCTCGACCGTCTTCCTCCGAAATCAGACGCGTAGTTACTGCCGCTGTCAGCTGGTTGGCATCGGATTGCCTATCCGCTCCGCCGTAACGATTTTCGCGGAACAGCTGGCCCCAGCTGAAAGAAAGCGGCGACGTATCGAAAACGGGTAGCCCATCCTGATTCTCGTAGGGAACGCGAAGATAGTAGAGGCGCGGTTCCAGAGTATTCAAATAACTCTCGCCGCTGATGGTGGTTTGGCGATCGAAGAACAAGCCAGCATCAATGCTGGTAATGGGCATGCTGCGGGCAGGAGTGCTGTCGCGGAATTGATTTGTCAGGTCGGCCAACACCTCGTCCGTGAGGCCAACGCGGTACCGCGATGCATATTCGCGGGCACGTTCCTCGGCGCTTCCATCGAGCTGGTATGCGGTATAACGCCAGGCCAATTTGGGACGAACGAACCAGCTGCTGCCTTCCAGCGGCATGCTTATGTAAGGCCGGAAGTCGAATCGGCTCCCGCCAGGAACATCCAGGTCCGCGCCTTCCTGACTGATGCTCTCGTGCCTGAAGCGGACAAGTTCCGTGTCCAACCCAGCCTCGAACCAATCCCCCAGCGGCTGCGCCCATTCCAGATAAGCGCGTGGCAGGCGGTCGAATCTGAGACTGCGCTCAGTGAGCGTGTAGTCAGCCAACTGGTAGTGGTTGGCCATGAGGCCCGCGTCCCAGTAGCGCCCGCGTCCAAACAGACCTGCCGAACTATTCACGAATGAGGACGAGATGCCATACAGGCTGTTGTTGAAGTCCTCGAAATAGTGCTCGTCACTCACCCAGCCCAGATTGGCGCGAGCGAACCAGCTGTCGTCCAGACGATGGCTCGCGTTGAGCTGGAACATGCCGCGATTGTCTTCCGGCAGACCATCCGGATAACGTCCCGGCTCGTCGCCTGGCAGGTTGTCATGCGGCATGTAGTTACCGGACACCTGTCCCCCGCCTTGCGAATAGAGCCAGCGAAACTCTCCGCCAAGCGCCGCTCCCCGCTTGCTCATGAAGCGGGGACTAAGCGTCGCATCGTAATTCGGCGCGAGATTGAGATAGATCGGCTGGCGCCAGTCGAAGCCATTGCGTCCCGAAACTGAAATCGACGGATACAGCAGACCCGTGCGGCGGCGTTCATCGATCGGGAACATGAGCCACGGCACGTGCAGCACCGGCACTTTGCCGATGCGCAGGGTGGCGTTGCGGGCCACGCCCATGCCTTCGTCGGTGTTGATGTCGATGCGCTTTGCGCGCAGTTCCCAGACACGCTGGCCAGGGTCGCAGGTCGAATAGGTCGAACCGATCAGCGACCCGTCCGCACCGTGCATTTCGATGGCTTCCGCGCCGCCATTGCCGCGGCGCTTGGTGAGCTGGTATTGCAGGTCCTCGATGCGGTGCGTGTCCTTGTCCTGGTTGCCGGTCGCGCGTTCGGCGACGACGCGCATGCCGGAATCCTGGTAACGCACGCTGCCTTCGGCGACGTAATCGCCGGTTTCGCGGTTGAAGGTGAGCTTGTCGGTATGCAATGCCTGGTCGCCGCGGCTCAGCGACACGTTGCCCTGGACGAGGGTGTTGGCGTTCTCCAGGTCCTGGAGTTCGTCGCCTTCGATGTCGGTGGGCTGGTTGGCGCGCGTTTCCGGCGAGCCGGGTGCGGGCTCCTCGAAGCCGGGAAGGACGTCCACAACCGGGCACAAACCCCAGTTTTCCTCATCGTCGTCCTTGGCGTAGGCGGGCAGGGCCAGCGCGATGCAGAGTGACAACGGGAGCAGGCGAAAGCTGGGGCGCACGCGGGCATCCGGGTCCATACAAACGGCCGCTAGCTTGCCCCATCCCTTGCATGCGGGCAATGCACGCGCTGGCCAGGCGGCAGCGACGTTCATTTTCTTGGCGGGAGATGGAAGAGACGTCGAGCAGTCACCTTGACGGCGATTCGTCTTGCCTGGGATCGATGCCCTCCGCGCGGGAACAACCGTTTGAATGGGCATTGCCTTCTCCGCCCGGGCAAGCGAGCGGCGTTCAACGCCGCTGCATTCGATGTCGACCTCGAACGCGGCTCCAAACACCTCCAAACGAAAGCGGCGAATCGTTGCCGATCCGCCGCCAGGAATTCCCGCTTTGATGGCCGCTCAGTTCGGCGCCGCACTCGTCTTCGTGCTGGTCGTACCCGCGTCATCCCGCGTTGCCGTCTGCCCCGTGTTCGCCGGCTTGGTGTTTTCCGCAAACAGCGTCGGCTCGTCGAACTCGATATCGAGCCACGGACGGTCGTTCAGGCCAATGGCGCGATCGAGCATGGTCGGCAGCAGGCCGGTCGGAACGGAGCTTTCGCTGTTCCACAGGATGGCGATGCCGAGATCGCGATCAGGCAGCATCGCGACGACGCCGCGATAGCCCTGCACCGCGCCGCCGTGGAAGACGAGGTTGTTGCCGGAGTAGTCGTAGACACGCCAGCCCAGTGCGTAGCTCGCGGCATTCAAGCGCTCGCGGCGCCAGGACGAACCACGCAGTTCGGTGGGCGTCGACACGAGCGGCTGGTGCAGCGTGGCGAGCAGTGGCGCCGAGAGCACATCAGGACGGTGGCCGGTGTGGGCCAGCAGCCATTTCGCCATGTCATTGGCGCTGGCGTTGACGCCCGCCGCCGGCGCCACGTGGTAGTAGCTCGGCTTCGGAGTGAGCGAGAGCCAGCCGCCGCGCGTGCGGACATGCGGACGCGCCCAGTTCGGGCTGGCGAGAATTCCTTCCAGTCCAACGCTGGCATCGGTCATGCCGAGTGGCCTGAAGATGCGGTTCTGCACCGCCTGGCCGTAGGGCATGCCGCTGGCGGTCTGGATCACGTCACCGATCAGGCTGAAGGCGATGTTCTGGTAGCCGTAGCATGTGCCCGGGGCGCATTCCATCGGCGCATAGGCGAGCTTCTGGGTCAGCGTCGCGTAGTCGACGTTGGCTTCCAGGTCGCGATCGTAGGCGTTGTGGCGCAGGCCGACGCGATGGCTCAACAGGTCGGCCACGGTGATCATCTGCGCCGCGGCAGGGTCGGCCAGGCGGAACCCGGGCTGGTATTGGGTAAGGCGGGTATCCCAGCGCAGCGTCCCGTCATTGACCATCAGGCCCGTGAGCGTTCCGGCGAAGGCCTTGGACAGCGAAGCAAGGCGGAAAACCGTGTGGCCGTCGACCGGCAACGGCGCACGCGTATCGGTGACGCCATAGCCTCGCGCGCTCAGCACGCGTCCGTTGTGCACGATCGCCATTGCCATGCCCGGCACGCGCTGGCTCGCGACGAGCTGCTGTGCCATCGCCTCGAACTGGGCGACATTGAAATTGGAACCGAGGGGAAGTGCGTTCTTCGCGCTGCTGCGATCTATGAAGCCGGATCGCGAAACCGGAACGGATTGTGCGGCCTTGCCTTCCCAACGCAGCGGAGTCTGCGCGGCGCCCAGCGCCTGCGTCATCAGGCAGGAGAGGATCAATCCGGCTTGCCACATCCTGCGGGACCGGCGGCGGGATTCGTCTTTCATCGCTCGCAGCGCCTGCGTATGCTGTAGATCGCGTCGGATCATAACGCCAAATTTCAAGGGATGGGGGAACAAGCATGTTCAGCTTGCTGATTTTGTTGGGTTTGGTGATCGTGTTGGCGTTCTGGGGCGTGGGCATCTACAACGGCCTGATCACGGCCCGCAACGCCTTCCGGAATGCCTTCGCGCAGATCGACGTGCAGCTCCAGCGCCGTTTCGACCTGATCCCCAACCTGGTGGAAACCGCGAAGGGCTACCTCACGCATGAGCGCGAGACGCTCGAAGCCGTGATCGCCGCGCGTGGCGCCGCGATTTCCGGACTCTCGGCCGCGAAGGCGAGTCCCGGCGACCCGGCTGCGATGGAACAACTCGCCGCCACCCAGGGGCAGCTCAACGGTGCCCTGGGTCGACTGCTCGCTATCGCCGAGGCCTACCCGGACCTCAAGGCGAACCAGAACATGATGCAGCTCACCGAAGAGCTGACCTCGACCGAGAACAAGGTCGCCTTCGCCCGCCAAGCCTTCAATGACAGCGTCATGGCCTACAACAACCGGCGCGAAGTATTCCCGTCCAGCGTCATCGCCGGGATGTTCAATTTCTCTCCCGCTGCGCTGCTGGAAATTCCGGGCGAGCAGCAGGCCCAGGTCCGGGCCGCACCCAAAGTGCAGTTCTAGTCCTCGCGGGAGCGGTTCCGATGGCGGCGATGATGTCGCCGCTACTGAATGCGCTCCCGGCAACGCAGCTGCGTTGTCTTCCGGATTGCAGATCGATCGGGCTGCGTAGATGAACTTCTTCGAACACCAGACCGCTGCGCGGCGCCACTCATCGCGTCTGGTGCTGCTGTTCGCGCTGGCGGTAGCGGGCATCGTGTTCGCCGTCGATTTCGCCGTGTGGATAGTATTTGCGCGAGCCGACTCACAGCCGGGTGAAATCGGCGCAATGCTCGTATTCACCACACTGGCCACGCTGGCGATCATCGGGCTCGGCTCGGTGTACCGGGTCGCCACCCTGCGCGGTGGTGGCGAATCCGTGGCCCTGCAGATGGGTGGCGTCGCCGTCCCCGAGCACGGCAACGACTTCAACCTGCGCCGGCTCCGCAACGTCGTTGAGGAAATCGCGATTGCTTCGGGCGTGCCCATGCCCAGGCTCTACGTGCTGGAACACGAATCCGCGATCAACGCCTTCGCTGCGGGCTATTCGCCATCCGATGCCGTGGTGGCGGTGACGCGTGGCGCGCTCGAGCGGCTCAACCGCGACGAACTGCAAGGCGTCATCGCCCACGAATTCAGCCACATCCTCAACGGCGACATGCGCCTGAACATACGCCTGATCGGCGTGTTGTTCGGCATCCTCATGCTCGCGATCATCGGCCGCAAGGTGCTCGAACTCGGGCGTGGACGCGATCGCAATGCGGGCGCGATCCTCATTGCCGCACTGATCGCGATGATCGTCGGTTACATCGGCCTGTTCTTCGGACGCCTGATCAAGGCTGGCGTGAGCCGTACGCGCGAGCGCCTCGCGGATGTGTCGGCCGTGCAGTTCACCCGGCAGACCGCAGGCCTCGCGGGAGCGTTGAAGAAGATCGGCGGCATCGAGGAAGGCAGCCGGTTGAGCCATCGCGGCGATGCCGAGGAAATCAGCCACATGCTGTTCGGCGATGGCGTGGGATTGAGCAGTTGGTTTGCCACGCATCCGCCGCTCGTCGAACGTATCCAGGCGCTGGAACCCGGCTTCAACGGGGAACAGCTCGAACGCCTGCGTGCGCAGTGGGTCGCCGCTCCGCCGAGCGGACTCGACGAAGATGCGCAGCTCGGACTAATCGGAAGCGGCACGCCGCCGCCACTTCCCCTGGTTGGCGCGGAGCAGGCGGTGACGCCGGCGACGGTCGCGCGGCAGGTCGCGCAGCCGGGAGCGGACGATTACCAGCGCGCAGACGTCATCGCTGCGCATCTTTCCAGCGAACTGCGCGCACTCGCGGCGCAGCGCGAAGCGGTGGTGCCCTTGCTGCTCGCACTCTTGCTCGACACGCAGCCGGAAGTCGCAGGCAAGCAGGATCATGAAATTTCAGCGCGGCTGGGCAAGTCGGTTGCGCTCGAAGTGCGCGCGCTGCATGAGCAATCGCTGGCCTCGTTGCATCCGGCGCTGCGACTGCCGTTGGCGTCGCTGGCATTTCCGGTGTTGCGGCTGCGTCCGCGCACGGAGCTGGAAGTGTTCCTCGACACCGTCAACGCCATGGTCTATGCCGATGGCAACGTGTCCCTGTTCGAATACTGCCTCGCGCGGCTGCTCACCGTGCACGTGCGCGAATCGCTCGATCCCTCGCGCTATGCGCGTTTCGGTCGCCGCAAGATCAGCGACTTGCGCCGGGAGATCACCACACTGCTCACCGTTGCTGCGCAGTACGGGAACACGGATCCCGATGCCGCACGGCAAGCCCATATCACCGGCATGCAACGGGTGATCCCCGATCAGGCATTGCCCTATCTGCCGCGCAGCAACGGAGTTCTTGCGCTGGACGACGTCTGGATGCCGCTGGATGCGCTGGAGCCGCTGGCGAAGGAAATGCTGGTCGAGGCCATCACCGCCACGATCAGTCATGACGGAAAGATCGATGTGGCGGAAGCCGAGTTGCTGCGCACCATCTGCGCGGTCCTGCATTGTCCGTTGCCGCCGATGCTCGGGCGTTCGTGACAGGAGCTTTGTAGCTCGCTCCGTAGCTTTTTCGCCTGGGGCTCCGCGCCTGCGCGGTTGCGGGCCTTTCGGGAGGTCGGCACCGCGTTACCGGAGCAAGCTCCGCTCTACAAGGAAACCATCGGATGCGGCTGGTGGCTTCGCTCTACAGCGCCGCCGTCAATTGACGCGGCCGACGATCAGGTCCGACGCACGTTCCGCGATCATGATCGTCGGTGCATTCGTATTGCCACCGATCAATGTCGGCATCACCGAGGCATCCACGACGCGCAGGCCTTCCACGCCGCGAACGCGCAGCTGGGGATCGACGACGGACTGCTCGTCGCTGCCCATCCGGCAGCTTCCGATCGGGTGGTACACGGTTTCTGCCTTCGCGCGGATGAACTCGACCAGTTCCGCGTCCGACAGATCGTTCCGTGCCGGAAAGATCGGCAGGCCCCGGTAAGCATCGAACGCCTTCTGCGCGAAGAGCTCGCGTGAGAGCTTTGCGCACTCGACCATCATCTTCAGGTCGAAACCTTCCGGGTCGCTCAGGTAGTTGGCTTCGATCCTCGCCTTGTCGCCCGCGTTCGCACTGGTAAGCAGGATACGGCCACGGCTGCGCGGGCGCAGGAAGCAGGCGTGCGCGGTGTAACCGTCGCCAGCCAGGCGATGGCGCCCATGGTCGTCCAGCATGGCGGGTACGAAGTGGAACTGGATGTCGGGACGCTCATCAGGCGCGAATCGCGAACGCACGAACGCACCGGCTTCGGCGATATTGCTGCTGCCGGCACCGCTGTGGCCGCGCAGGTAATAGTCGAAGGCGATCTTCGCGTCGCTCACCCGATCGTAGGTCACGCGCTGCGTCGAGTGCTGCAGCGTGCAGACGTCGAGATGGTCCTGCAGGTTTTCGCCGACGTGGGGCGCATCGAACACGACGTCGATGCCATGGCGTCGAAGGTGCGCGGCAGGACCGATGCCGGACAGCATGAGCAGTTGCGGCGAGTTGATCGCGCCACCGCTCAGCAGTACTTCGCGCGACGCGATCTGGTGAAAGGCTTTACCGCTGGCGCGATACACGACGCCGTTCGCACGATGGCCTTCGAAGGTGATGCGATTGGCCTGCGCGCCGGTGACGACGGTCAGGTTGTGGCGCTCGCGAACAGGATGCAGGTAGGCCACGGCGGTAGAGCAACGCGCACCGTTCTTCTGCGTGACCTGGTAGAGACCGAAGCCTTCTTGTGCGGGGCCGTTGAAATCCGCGTTGACCGGGAAACCTGCCTGTTGCCCCGCTTCGATGAAAGCGTTCGACAGCGGGTTCGTGTAGCGCAGGTCGGACACGTACAGCGGGCCATTCTGGCCGTGCAGTGCATCGGCGCCACGCGAATTGTGCTCGCTGCGTCTGAAGTAGGGGAGGACGCTCTTCCAGTCCCAGCCGCTGGCGCCTTGCGCTGCCCAGCCATCGTAGTCGGCCGGCACGCCGCGGACGTAACACATCGCATTGATCGAACTCGAGCCGCCCAGCACCTTGCCGCGCGGCCACCACATCACGCGATTGTTGAGCTGCGGCTCGGGTGCGGTGTCGTAATCCCAGTTCACGCCTTTCTTGCCGACCAGCTTGGCGAGTCCGGCGGGCATGTGGATGAAGGGATGCCAGTCGCGCGGGCCGGCTTCGAGAAGCAGCACCTTGCAGTCGGGGTCTTCGCTCAGCCGGTTCGCCAGCACGCAGCCGGCCGAACCGGCGCCGATGATGATGTAGTCGTACAACGTGCCGCCTCTGCCTGCGCTACTGCTCGATGACCGGGCGACGCTATGCCCCGTCCCTAGAGCATATGCTCGGGCGCCGGGCGAAGCCATTGGGCGGATAACCAGAGGAGTACTGGCCGCAGTAGCGGGCATGCCGGCCTTGGGCTACCGTGATGCGGGTTTTCTGGAGCGCTCGCATGGCGACCGATCACGCGGTGGGTGGTGCAGGGCGGCGCATCCACACCGGAGAGTTGCGCGCGGTCACGCTCTCCTTCATCTACTTCTTCTGCGTGCTGGCTGCGTATTACATCCTGCGGCCCGTGCGGGAGCAGCTCTTTGCCGCCGTGGGCGGATCCACGAACCAGAGCTGGTTCTACGCCACCGTCTTCATTGCAACCCTGCTGCTTACACCATTGTTTTCCGCGCTCGCCTCGCGATATCCGCGACGCATCGTGGTGCCCGTGGTGTATGCGTTCTTCATCGTATGCCTGTTCGGCTTCATTCCTTTCTTCACCTACGAGGGCATGCTGACGCCGTACGTGCTCGGGGTCGTGTTCTTCGTCTGGGTCAGCGTGTTCAACCTGTTCGTTGTGGCCGTCTTCTGGAGTTTCATGGCGGACATCTGGGACGAGGGTCAGGCGCGGCGCCTGTTTCCGGTCATCGCGCTTGGCGGCACCGCGGGTGCGATATCGGGCCCTGCGCTTACGCAGATTCTCGTTGCGCGGATCGGCGTGGCGCCATTGCTGGTTGTGTCCGCGGTGTTGCTGGTCCTTGCGGCGAGCTGCGCGGTGATCCTCGGCCAGTGGGCGCGCGTGCATGGCGCGCGGCGCTTCGAAGTCGGACACGACGCGGCAGTGGGCGGCAGCATGTGGGACGGCCTGCGGCAGGTGTTCTCGAACCCCTTCGTACGTGGGATGTCGCTTCTGTTGCTGCTCGGCGATGGCATAGGTACGGTCAATTACGCGCTGGTTGCCGACTATGCGAAGGACCATTTCACCGATGCGGTCGCGCGCACGCGCTTCTTCGGTGGCATGGACCTGACTACGAATACGTTGCAGGTCATCCTGCAGTTGACGATCACGCGCTGGCTGCTGCCGCGCAGCGGTGCCGGGCTACTGATCGCTTTGTGGGGAGTCGGGGTCGCGGTTGTGTTGTTGCTGGTGTTTTTCGCGGCCGATCCGTACGCCGCGGTGACGGGCTACACGTCCGAGCAGGTCGCGGAACGGCTGGCGGGTATGACGGGCAACGGCTTTGCGGTGGACCTGATCCGCTCGATGACCGGTTTCTTCCTGCTCATGCCCTGGGTTGCATTGGCATTGGTGGTGAGTCGCGCGCTGGCGTATGGGCTTGTGGGTCCGGCGCGCGAAAGCCTGTTTTCGATGGTGCCGCGCAGCGTGCGCTACAAGGGCAAGAATGCAGTCGATACCGCGGTGTGGCGCTTCGGCGACCTGACCGTTGCATCGATCATGGATGGCCTGCGTGGCTTCGGCGTCGGCATCGCCGGATTCTCGCTCCTGGCGGCATCGTGGGGTGCGATCGCGACGACGATTGGCTGGCGCCTGGCCGATACCGCACGGCGCGAGAATTCGCTTCCCGCGCATCAGGTCGGCGCGGCCTGACCTGAAACCGCACTTCACCTTTCACCGCGTCAGCGCCCAAGGCTGGCGCCAGAGGCTCAAACGATGTCAGTCCTCGCCACTACTCTGGTTCTCCTGGTCGCGCTTTTGCACCTGTATTTCCTGGTGCTGGAGATGTTCCTGTGGACCCGCCCGCTGGGGCTCAAGGTATTCCGGCAATCGCCGGAAAAAGCCGAGCAGTCGAAGGTGCTGGCGGCGAACCAGGGCCTCTACAACGGCTTCCTCGCCGCTGGATTGATTTACGGTGTGGCGACCGGATCACGCGAGTTCGAACTCTTCTTCCTCGCATGCGTCGTTATCGCAGGAATGTACGGCGCGGCAACGGTCAATCGCAGGATCTTCTTCGTCCAGACCGTGCCCGCATTACTGGCGATGGCAGCAGTGCTAGCCGCGTGATTTCGGCGAAAGCCACATCGCGATGCGCGCGCGGAATACTTCATCGCCCTGCGGGTCGCGTACCGACACGGTAACGGGCAGTTCGTATCCCGTCGGCGAGTCGACGATGGCGGTGTCCGGCGTAGCGATCGCATGCATCGTGCCGCGCGCTTTCTTCACGTATTCCACGGCCATGCCTTTTGGAATCCAGCGCATCGTCGACGGCAGTGAAGCTTCCGTCATCATGCCAGCGCTCAGTTCGGCCAGGTTGCACAGCGCGATCGCGTGCACGGTGCCGATATGGTTGTGTACGCGCCGGCGATCCAGGATCTCGACTTCGCATCGCCCGGGTTCGAGGGCGATGAAGCGGGGCGCAATCGTGGCGAAGTAAGGCGCGCGGAAACACACGGCGCGCGAAAACAGCCAGCGGCCCGCAGGCCAACGGCTCATGCGCCGGTACATCGAAAGCACGGAAGCAGCCATGTGAGTGAACTCCGGAAATGAAGACGGCGGGTCGAGCCCGCCGTCGTTTGTAACCTTGTCCTGCGATCAGGCCGCCGCGCGGCTCTCGTAACTCTCGCGGCGATAACCCGCCGAGCGCAGCTCTTCCGTGTCGAAGTCGTCGACGCTGATGGCGTCGATGGTCATCTCGCGCAACTCTTCGAGTTGCTTGCGTTCGTCGGCGGTGATCCAGCCTTCGCGCACGCCTTCATCGAGTTGCGAGGTGAAATCCAGGGCTTCGATATCGCTGTTCTTCAGTGCCTTGAGGAACTTGCGCTCGACCGGTTCGGCCATCACCACTTTCGGCAAATAGCTGTTGATGCGCCCCGCCGGATTGTTGGCGCATGGCGTGAGGAACGTTCCCGCGGCGAGACGATCGCGTGCTTCATTGGGCGACATCAGCAACGAAGCGATCTTATGACCGAGACGGTCGCTCGGCGCCTGTGCACGACGGCCCCACGGAAAGATCAGCGCCCACAGCAAATAGCCAACCGGACGTACAGGGAAGTTGCGCAGCGCAGTCGAGAACGCGGTTTCGATCTTGTTGACAGAGTCATGGAAGGCCCATGCCAGCAACGGCTGGTCCGACACCGGGCGGCCCTGGTCTTCGTAACGCTTGAGCATCGCACTGGCGATGTAGAGCTGGCTCAGCACGTCGCCCAGGCGGCCCGACAGCGATTCCTTGAACTTCAGCTTGCCGCCGAGCAGGAGCATCGACGTATCCGCCGCGAGCGCGAGTGCGGCCGAATAACGATTGAGCTTGCGGAAGTAGCGACGCGTGTACGCATCCCCCGGCGCCTTGCCGAAACGCGCACCCGTAAAGCCATACCACCAGCTGCGCACGGCGTTGGAGAAGGCGAAGCCGACATGGCCGAAAAGATTCCTGTCGAACTCTACAAGGCGCTCTTCCGGATCCGGCAGCGAAGCCGCCTTCATCTCCTTCAGCACCCACGGATGGCAGAGGATCGCGCCCTGGCCGAAGATCATCAGCGAGCGCGTCATGATGTTCGCGCCTTCCACCGTGATCATGATCGGCAACGCCTGCCAGTTGCGGCCGGCATAGTTCTTCGGCCCGAGGATGATGCCCTTGCCGCCGTGGATGTCCATCACGTCGGTGGCGACTTCGCGCGCCATCTCGGTGCAGTGGTACTTGGCGATGGTCGAAGGCACGGCGGGCAGTTCGCCGCGCGTGACCGCGGCCGCGGCGGCTTCAGACAAGGCACTGATCGCGTATGCCTTGCCGCCGATGCGGGCGAGGGCTTCCTCGACGCCTTCGAAGCGGCCGACCGACAGGCCGAACTGCTTGCGGATGCGTGCATACGCGCCGGTGACGACCGCACCGATCTTGGCGCCGCCACTGGCGGTGGAGGGCAACGTGATCGAACGTCCGATCGACAAACATTCGACCAGCATCTGCCAGCCCTTCCCGGCGAACGCTTCGCCGCCGATCAGCTGGCTGAGCGGAATGAAGACTTCGTGGCCATGGATGGGACCGTTCTGGAACGGCGAATTGAGCGGGAAGTGGCGGCGGCCGATGTCGATGCCGGGCGTTTCGCGAGGCACCAGCGCCAGCGTGATGCCGATGTCGCGCTTGTCGCCGATCAGGCCATCCGGGTCGTACATGCGGAATGCGAGGCCGATCAGCGTCGCGACCGGCGCCAGAGTGATGTAACGCTTGTCGAAGGTCAGCTTCACGCCGACCACACGGGCGCCGTTCCACTCGCCCATCGTGACGATGCCGAAGTCGGGGATCGACGTCGCATCCGAACCCGCCCACGGACCTGTCAGGCCGAAGCACGGCACTTCACGGCCGTCCGCCAGGCGCGGCAGGTAGTAGTCCTTCTGTTCCCTGGTGCCGTAATGCAGCAGCAGCTCGGCCGGACCGAGCGAATTGGGCACGCCGACGGTGGAGCTGAGCACGGTCGAGACCGTTGCCAGCTTCTGGATCACCTTGTGGTTGGCCAGCGCGGTGAAGCCGAGGCCGCCGTATTCCTTCGGCACGATCATCCCGAAGAACCTGTTCTTCTTGATGTAATCCCAGATTTCGGGCGTGAGGTCCGCATTGACGTGGGTGATTTCCCAGTCGTTGGTCATGCGGCAGACCTCTTCGACGGGGCCGTCGAGAAATGCCTGTTCGTCCGGGCGCAGCTCCGGCTTGGGCTGGTCGAACAATACGTCCCAGTCCGGCTTGCCGGAGAAGAGCTGGCCTTCCCAGCCGACCGTCCCGGCTTCGAGCGCGACACGCTCGGTCTCCGACAGCGGCGGCAGGATCTTGGTGTAGAAGCCGAGCAGCGGCTTGGTGATGAAAGGCAGGCGGATCTGCGGCACCAGCAGCGGCACGGCGATCAGCGCAGCAATGAGCGTGGCGACGATCGTCGCAGTGACGTTTGCCCCCAGCAGCAGGCAAGCAATCAGGGCGGTCAGCGTGACTGCAGCCCAGACGGGGAGACGCAATCGGTGGTAGGCGGCGATCGCACCAACGACCAGCAGGGCAAGAAAGGGAAGGGCGATGCTCATGGGAACGCTCCGACGCGACGTGGCGTTGACGGGCTGGCGGTAAGGTTAGTTCGCGCCCGGCCACTTGTCCGGGACCCGCAGTCCACCGGATGCGGATTCAAACAGTGGCATGAAACGCTAAACATACGGCCGAGTATGGTTGCCAGCCGAATGTCTGTCAACCGTGCCCCGTCGGCAGCTTTGACGGGCCCGTGCGTACTGTCACAGTCGCCACCGTATGGTTAAACTGTCACGATGATGACCACCGCCGCGAAGCCCGAGCCCTCCAAGACCGATCCCAAGGAACGCACCGGGCGCCTGAGCGCTGACGACTGGGCTTCCGCGGCATTGGACTTGATCTCCGAACAGGGCGTGGCCGCCGTGGCGGTCGAGCCGCTCGCCCGCCGCCTCGGCGTCACCAAGGGCAGCTTCTATTGGCACTTCCCCTCGCGCGAAGCCCTGCTCGTGGCCGCGCTCGAGCGCTGGGAGAAGATGGAGCAGGACCTGCTGTTCGGCGAACTCGAGCCGATCAACGATCCGCGCGCGCGCCTGCGCGCGTTGTTCAACCTGGTCGCGCACGAATACAAGTCGCACGTCGTCTATTCCGAACTGATCAAGGCCATGGACCATCCGGCGGTGCAGCCGGTGATCGGCCGCGTTTCCGAGCGCCGCCTCGATTACCTCACTGCTTCGTTCCGCCAGGCCGGGCTCTCCCGGACCGATGCCCGCCATCGCGCCCAGCTGCTGTATTCCGCCTATGTCGGCTTCCTGCAGCTGAACCTGCAGCTGCACCAGACGCGAATGCAGCACGACGAATTCGAGGCCTATGTCGAGCACATGGCCGCTACCCTGATTCCCAATCCGTAAAGGCTTCATCGATGAACAAGCTGTCGCAGAACGCTCCGGCCAAGGACGCCGGACGAAGCAAACTTGCTGCACTGAATGCATGGGTCGCGGAAGTCGCTGCGCTGACCAGGCCGGACTCGATCCACTGGTGCGACGGCAGCGATGCGGAAAACGACGCACTCATCGCGCAGATGGAAGCTGACGGGACACTCATCAGGCTCAACACGGAAACCCATCCGCGCAGCTGGCTGCATCGCTCGCATCCGGACGACGTCGCGCGCGTCGAGCACCTCACCTTTGTCTGCACGCCGCAGCAGGATGACGCCGGTCCGAACAATCACTGGATGCCGCCGGCGGACGGCCACGCGAAGATGGATGCGCTCTTCGACGGCTGCATGGCTGGCCGCACCATGTACGTGATTCCGTACTGCATGGGGCCGATCGATTCGCCGCTGTCGCGCTGCGGCGTCGAAATCACCGATTCCCCGTACGTGGTCGCCAACATGCGGATCATGACGCGCATGGGTGCGCCGTCGCTCGCACGCATCGAGCGCGAGGGTTCGTTCGTCAAGGGCCTGCATTCGATCGGCGAGCTCGACCCGAACCGCCGCTTCATCATGCATTTCCCGGAAGAGCTGACGATCAAGTCGTATGGCTCCGGTTACGGCGGCAATGCACTGCTCGGCAAGAAGTGCCACGCACTGCGCATCGCCTCGTATCAGGCGAAGTCGGAAGGCTGGCTCGCCGAGCACATGCTGATCCTCGGTCTCGAAAATCCGCAGGGCGAAACGCACTACATCGCCGCGGCATTCCCGTCTGCGTGCGGCAAGACCAACCTGGCGATGCTCATTCCGCCGGAGGGTTACCGCAAGGACGGCTGGAAGGTGTGGACCATCGGCGACGACATCTGCTGGATGCGTCCTGGTGCCGACGGGCGTCTATACGCCATCAATCCGGAAGCGGGCTTCTTCGGTGTTGCGCCTGGGACGTCGCAAACGTCGAACCCGAACGCGCTCAAGACCATCCAACACGACACCATCTTCACCAACGTCGCCGTCACAGGCGACAACCAACCGTGGTGGGAAGGCCTGGACAAGCGCGAACCCGCCATTGACTGGCGCGGAAATGACTACGATTTCAGCAAGGGAACACCCGCAGCGCATCCGAATTCACGCTTTACCGTGAGCGCGAAGCAATGCCCGTCGTATTCGCCGAAAGCGGAGGATCCGCAGGGCGTGCCGATCAGCGCGATCGTCTTCGGAGGCCGTCGCGCCTCGCTGGTGCCGCTGGTGTTCGAGGCGCGCGACTGGGCGCATGGCGTGCTCGTCGGCGCCGCAATGGGTTCGGAAACTACAGCGGCAGCCACTGGTGCCGTTGGCGTGATGCGCCGCGACCCGATGGCGATGAAACCGTTCTGCGGGTACAACTTCGCCGACTACTTCAGCCATTGGCTCTCGTTCGACAAGCCTGGCGCGAAGCTGCCGAAGATCTTCCACGTCAACTGGTTCCGCAAGGGCGACGACGGCAGGTTCCTGTGGCCGGGCTTCGGCGACAACCTGCGCGTGCTCGAGTGGATGATCAAGCGCGTGACGGGCGAGGCCGGCGCGCAGGAAACACCAATCGGCAACCTGCCGAATGTCGAGGATCTCAATGTTGCGGGTCTGGAGTTCGGCAATGAAGCTAGGGACAAGCTGTTCGGCTTCGACCAGGCAGGCTGGCGTGCCGAATTCGAAAGCATCGGCGAGTACCTGGATGGGTACGGGCCGCGAATGCCGCAGCTGCTGCGCAAAGAGCAGCAGCGCATTACAGAGGCATTGAACTGAGCCAATGAACATGACGAGCGTGCCGGCGCCGAGCCATGAAATGATGGTGGACGGGCGCCCGATTCGGGTATTCGACGGGCTGCTGCCCAACGTCGCCGACTATGTGCAGGGATTGTCGAAGGCGGCGTTCACCCGCTCGGAAATAGCTCGGCCCGAAACGGCTGAATACAAGCATTGGGCTACGGAAGTGAAACTCGAGGGGCTTGTTCGACAGCCAATTTTCGAAATCACTCAACGCGCCGTTGTGACATTCACGCCCGCAGGAATTGCGTACCGCCCCTATCGCGCGTACACCAACGTGGCCAGTTACGGGGACATGCTCTTCACCCACACGGATTGCTTGCCCGAACAGCACGATCTGACGGCGCTCTGGTATTTCTGCGAGCGTTGGGACGTCGAATGGGGCGGAGAGACGATGTTCTATGACGCGCAGGAAGAAATCGCTTGCGCCGTGCGGCCACGGCCGGGCAGGCTGGTCGTCTTCGACGGCGCGATCAAGCACGTTGGCAGGCCGCCAAACCGGATCTGTTACGCGCCTCGTTACACTTTCGCGATCAAGTTTGAACGCGTTGCGGCTTCGTGAATCCGTCCACGGTCGACCTTTCAGATGCCCATTGGTTTCCCATGGATCTCCGGGTCCGGGAGCGCCGTTATGGATTCCTCCGCGTAGAGGACGCCGTTCTCGAAACCTCGAGCTTCCTTGATACTCGGATCGATACTGCGGTTTCAGATGCAGTAGCAATCTCCGCCGACGAGGTTGGAGAAGTAGAACTATCCAACCAGTTGTCCTGGCTCTTCCATACATCATTCTGTGGTTCCACGTTGTTGGCGCGTGTGCTTCATGTGCCGCCATATTCGGTTTGCCTTCGCGAACCCCTGGTGCTCCGTCGGCTCGGCGACTCGCGGCATGAAGGCGAGTCAATCGAAGCGTTGGCGCCGCAGGTTGTCGGGCTGCTCTCCCGTGCATGGCACCGGAAAGGCGCTGTCGTCGTCAAACCAACGCATGCAGCGTTGAATATTGCATCCGACCTGCTGCGGCTATCGCCGCGAAGCCGGGCAGTGATATTGATTTCGGACCTGGATGATTTCCTTGTTTCCAACCTGAAGAAGACGCTTGAATCGCAGGCAAAAATTCCACAGTTGGTCGAGCGGGCAATGCGAGCATCGGGGTTTCATGCGCGTTTGCCAGCACCCGCGTTCGATCCTCCGGATCTGTTGTGCGCTGCGGTCCTGCAGTGGGCTGCGCAGCGGGAGCTGATCGCTGACATCGTGGATGCAGCGCACAGCTCACGAGTCCGAGTTATTGGCATGCAGGTCCTCTTGGAAGATCTCCTTGCGACGGCCGAAAATACAGCTGCATGGCTGTCGCTTGACGTTCCGGCAAAGGAGCTCGCCAGTCGCTGCGCCAATGAAGGTCGTCGGAACGCCAAGGCTACACACGCTTCCTACAGCGTTTCCCAGCGACTGGAAGAGGTGCGTCTTGTAGAGCGAAGTTTTTCCGAGGAGCTGCGCCGTGCTCGCATATGGGCGGACAAACATGTGCTCCCATTCATGCGCGCCCTGGCGCGCGATGCAGGTGACCAAGTCGCATGATCAAGCAAGCTTCCGTGCAACAGGAGATCCAAAGGCTGTGGTCGCGGGGAGAGGCTGCAACTACAGGCAAGCGCTGGCGTGAGGCGGCGGATGCGTTTGCCGCAATAGTTGCGCGCGATCCAGGTCATCTCCCCGCGTTGCTGAAGTCGACCAGTGCGTTGTTGCAGTTGGATTCCTACCGTGCTGCACGGAATAGTCTCCTTGCGGCGATGAAGCTCGCCAACGATCATCCGGGCTTGGTTCTTGAGCTTGGAAGGAAGCTACGTACTTTTCACGAGGCGGAATTGTTGCTCGACCTCGTTCGGCAGAGTGGATTCGTACGTCGTGCCGATCCAAGGATGCTCACCGAGATGGCGCTGATGGTGAGTTCCGTTGGTGACCAGGAGCTCGCATTGCAGCTGGTAACCCAGGCCGTCGTGCTCGACCCCCGAGGCGCTCAGCCGCATTATCTCCGCGGCACTGTGCTCATGTTCCTTGGACGTATGGAAGAGGCAGAAGCCGAGCTGGAAAACAGCATCCGACTGCTCCCATCCTTCGCTCAATCGCATTGGGTTCTGTCGAGGCTCCGTAAATGGTCGGAAGCAGACAACCACGTGGACCGGATTCGACGGCAGCTGGATGCAGCCGGAGCCGGTACCGAAACGGAGGCCTATCTCTCATTCGCCTTGCACAATGAGTTGCACGACCTCAAGCGCCATGACGAGTCCTGGCAGGCACTCGATCGTGGTTGCCATGCAAAGCGGAAGATCGATCCTTATGACGAAAAAAAGGGACGGGAACTCCTCGAGCGGATCAAGTCACTGTGCACGCCGGAGTTCGTGGCGTCGCAATCCCGCCATGATGAATACACGCCGATCTTTATCGTCGGCATGCATCGCTCCGGCACTACGTTGCTTGAAAGAATACTGGGTGGCCATAGTCAGGTTGCGGATGGCGGTGAAACGTATGCGTTCACCGCGCAGCTCAAGATTGCCGCCGACCACAAGATTCAGCACGCGCTGGACATGGCCGCGGTAGAGCGCCTTGCGACGTGTGATTTCGATTCGATAGGCCGGGGATTTATTGCAGGCTCCCGCTGGCGCACCAAAGGAAAACCATTTCTCACGGAAAAGCTTCCGCCGAACTTCGTCAATGCCGGCTTCATCGCCAAGTCGTTGCCGAGTGCACGCATTCTCCATATGGCTCGCAGCCCTGTGGATACGTGCTTTTCCAATCTGCGAACCTATTTCTCCAATGCAGCGTTGTACTCATTCGACCAGATCGCGCTCGCGAATCACTTCAAGCAGTATCAGGACCTGATGCATCATTGGCGCGAAGCGATGCCTGAGCGGCTTCTGGATATTTCCTACGATGCCCTGGTGACATCGACCGAGCCGGTCTCTCGCGACATATTTGCGTTCTGTGGGCTGCCGTTCGAGTCAGATGCGCTGCGGGTGGAGCGCGAAACCGGTGCGGTTTCCACTGCCAGTAGTGCGCACGTGCGACAGGGGATCCTCAAGGACCGTGGAGCTGCTTGGAAGCCATACGAAAGTTATCTACAGCCCCTGCTCGGACGCTTGTCGGAGCTGGGTGTTATCTAGCTGTGAAGCCGCCGCACCCGCGCCTATTGTCCGCTCTCTTTCATGGAAAACCAGCAATTGAAGGCAATGGTAATGCGCTCGTCGTTCCCATAGAACGGCATCACTTCGTGCTGTAGCCACGATGGGAAGAGGACGAGCTGCCCGGGTTTGAACACAACGCTCCAAGTCCCATGGTGATATGGGGCGCGCAACTTCAAGTTGCCGGCATCAAGGAAGTAATTGCTGTAGTGGTGGGGATTATGGAACCGTAATACACCGGATTCGGGCCTGTCCTCTGGTGTCGTTCCAGGATCGACGCAGTACACGCCCGACCAGGAAGCCATCGGATGGGTATGCAGGATCGTAAAGCCGCCATGCCGTGTAACGTGGTACCAGGTGTGCGAGAAAATCTGCAGTCGCTTTATTTCTTCCGAAGCATAACCATTCAGTTGCTGGATAGTGCGGCCTAGCGTTGCCCAACAAAACTGACGTAGCTCCTGAACGCAGTTTTCCGGCCAGGAGAAGAGGTTGAAGTCGCTTTCGAAAACGCCCGGTTGCTGTTTCAGCGAAGGATAGGGGTTCGCATATCGGCTTCCTTCGCGCTCTCTGTTCAGGAGAAGACGCTTCAGCTCCGCGTTGACCTTGTCTGCATCGGGCATCCAATCCTGGGCAAAGGGGACTGCGAAAACAGGATTGATCTCAAAGGGCATCGGAATTCGCTCGCACGGTCATCAGGGCTAGGCTAGTTTAGCGCGCGCCTTTGGAGCCCAAAAAACTACGGCCCCTTGAGGGGCCGTAGTAGGTACTTCACCAGCACATCGATCAGAACTTCTGCGTGTAACGCATGTAGTAGAAGCGACCGGGCACTTCGTACTGCGGGTCGAAGCTGTTGGCGAAGGCCTGGACCGAACGCGGCGGATCCTTGTCCCCGATGTTGTTCACACCGAGGGTGATCTTGGCGTTCCACGGAGCATTCCAGTAGGCGCTGACATCGTGGTACGTGGTTGCGCCGATGTGGTTCTGCGCAGCCGCAGTCGGGACCCCGTCTTCGTTGTCGATCACGCGATCCGGATCCGAGCACAGGAACGAGTAGCCGTAGTCGACGAACGCCTGGCAGTCCTCGTCCTGGTCGTCGTAGTAGCGCACGTTCCAGGTTGCACCCCAGTCGCCCATCTCCCAACGCGTGGCGACGTTCGAACGGATGCGCCAGCCGTTGTTGTTCTGCGAGTATTCGCCGATTCCGGACGGAGCTGCCGAACCTTCGCTCTTGGCCAGGTAGGTCGTGTCCCAGGTGAAGCTGAACTTGCCCCACGCGGTTTCCGGCAGGCGGTAGCCGACCGTCATGTCGTAGCCTTCGATCAGCAGGTCGCCCTGGTTGACCGGACCGGACGTCAGATTGAGCGAGCCGCCCGGATTACGGGTGAACAACTGGCAGTACTGCGGAAGGCCTTCGCGGACGCAGTTGTCAACAATGGTCTGGCCAGCCGCTACCGTGATGGTGTCGGCCATCTCGATCTGCCACCAGTCCAGCGAGATATCGAATCCTTCCAGCCAGCTCGGGCTGTACACCATGCCGAGGGTCTTGGAGGTCGAAGTTTCTGGTTGCAGAAGGGGGTTGCCGCCGACGTTGATGCGGATCTGCGGATTGCCCTGGTCGTAACCGCCATCGGGCACGCCCTGCGCGATGCAGCGCGCCTGCGCGGCCGGGTCCAGGTTCGGGAACGAGGCCAGGTTGCAGGGGTCGGCGATGGTCGGGAACGAATCGCCCAGGCCGGCGAACAGTTCGGAGATCGACGGAGCGCGGAAGCCTTCGGCCCAGTTGCCGCGGACCATCAGGTCGTCGATCGGCTTCCAGCGGAAACCGAACTTGCTGTTGAGCGTGTCGCCGAAGTTGCTGTAGTCCGAG
>NZ_LMFH01000007.1:0-352500 GCF_001427225.1 Lysobacter sp. Root494 | reverse complement strand
TTGGGGTGCATCACTTTGTGATGCGCGGTAGAGGAGCGTTCCGTACGCCGTTGAAGGTGGCTTGAGAAGGCTGCTGGAGGTATCGGAAGTGCGAATGCTGACATGAGTAACGATAATGCGGGTGAAAAGCCCGCACGCCGAAAGCCCAAGGTTTCCTTGCGCAACGTTAATCGACGCAGGGTTAGTCGGTCCCTAAGGCGAGGCAGAAATGCGTAGTCGATGGGAAGCTGGTTAATATTCCAGCACCTCGCGTAAGTGCGATGGAGGGACGGAGAAGGTTAGGCAGGCCGGGCGTTGGTTGTCCCGGTGAGAGAGTTGAGGCGGTCCCCTTAGGCAAATCCGGGGGGGCAACGTTGAGACTAAGGACCGGCCCATTCGGGCTAGGCTGCCGATATCACGCTTCCAGGAAAAGCTCCTAAGCTTCAGCTTACGCAGACCGTACCGTAAACCGACACAGGTGGGCAGGATGAGAATTCTCAGGCGCTTGAGAGAACTTAGGTGAAGGAACTAGGCAAAATAGTACCGTAACTTCGGGAGAAGGTACGCCCTCCATGGTTAATAGCCGAGGAGGGCCGCAGAAACCAGGCCGCTGCGACTGTTTATCAAAAACACAGCACTCTGCAAACACGAAAGTGGACGTATAGGGTGTGACGCCTGCCCGGTGCCGGAAGGTTAATTGATGGGGTCAGCCGCAAGGCGAAGCTCTTGATCGAAGCCCCGGTAAACGGCGGCCGTAACTATAACGGTCCTAAGGTAGCGAAATTCCTTGTCGGGTAAGTTCCGACCTGCACGAATGGCGTAACGACAGCGGCGCTGTCTCCACCTAAGACTCAGTGAAATTGAAATCGCTGTGAAGATGCAGCGTTCCCGCGGCAAGACGGAAAGACCCCGTGAACCTTTACTATAGCTTTACACTGAACGTTGAGTTCGTCTGTGTAGGATAGGTGGGAGGCTATGAAACCCAGGCGCTAGCTTGGGTGGAGCCAACCTTGAAATACCACCCTGATGTGCTTGACGTTCTAACCTAGGTCCGTAATCCGGATCGGGGACCGTGTATGGTGGGTAGTTTGACTGGGGCGGTCTCCTCCCAAAGAGTAACGGAGGAGCTCGAAGGTACGCTCAGCGCGGTCGGACATCGCGCACTGTGTGCAAAGGCATAAGCGTGCTTGACTGCAAGATCGACGGATCAAGCAGGTAGGAAACTAGGACTTAGTGATCCGGTGGTTCTGTATGGAAGGGCCATCGCTCAACGGATAAAAGGTACTCCGGGGATAACAGGCTGATACCGCCCAAGAGTTCATATCGACGGCGGTGTTTGGCACCTCGATGTCGGCTCATCACATCCTGGGGCTGTAGTCGGTCCCAAGGGTATGGCTGTTCGCCATTTAAAGTGGTACGCGAGCTGGGTTCAGAACGTCGTGAGACAGTTCGGTCCCTATCTGTCGTGGGCGTTGGAGATTTGAGAGGGGCTGCTCCTAGTACGAGAGGACCGGAGTGGACGAACCTCTGGTGTTCCGGTTGTCATGCCAATGGCACGGCCGGGTAGCTATGTTCGGAAGCGATAACCGCTGAAAGCATCTAAGCGGGAAGCGCGCCTCAAGATGAGATCTCCCGGGACTTCTAGTCCCCTAAAGGAACCATCAAGACCAGGTGGTTGATAGGCAGGGTGTGTAAGCGCAGCAATGCGTTGAGCTAACCTGTACTAATGATCCGTGTGGCTTGACCATATAACCTCAAGTGGCCTTGGACTTACGATACGTCGTGACCTCCAGCAGGACCAACTTGCTACAATTCCCAAATTCTTACGCCCGAACGGGAAACTCCCGATCGTGCAAAAGACGCAAGCAGGCGCTCACGCGCCGCTGCACCAGCTTGCTCAGTGACAATAGCGTTGTGGCACCACCCGTTCCCATCCCGAACACGGAAGTGAAACGCAACCGCGCCGATGGTAGTGTGCATCCGCATGCAAGAGTAGGTCATTGCTGAGCATTTACCCCGAACCCCCGGTCCACAAGGCCGGGGGTTCTTTTTGTGCGTGGGAAAACCGCCTGTTGCTTTTACGCGCATGAAAACCGGCGTCCGCTGGGCCTGGAGAGTCGATCCGGATTAACTCTTGGCTGCGATGACGGAAAGCTGCTGCACTGGCGAAGGCCAAAGCCGGGGCGAGCCTTGGTTACCAGCTCGACTACCGAGGTTACTCGACGCCCGAAGCCGCGACTTATGGTTGCAAGGCAGGTGCTCCGGAAGCCCTGTTCCTATCGAAGAAAAACAGCTGGCCGCGAGTCCTTACGGACAAAGGACGCCCACCCGGACTGGGGTCGACCCTGACGTTGTGACCGCCTCGATTAACTGAATTAAGGCGTGCCCGATCGCCGAAAGGTCACCACCAGAACATCGCGGTGCGAAGGCGCCAACGCGTCCAGTGGGGTCACCGGCGTAACACCGTGGAACACCCGGGCGTCATCCACCAGCGCGCTGTCCAAGGCCTGTGTCAAGGTGAAACTGCCCAGCAACTCCCCGTCAGCGGTGTGGATGGTCGTCGTACCGCTGGCGATGTTGGCCCGATCCACCAACAGCACCAGGACGTAATCGACCCCATCGCGATGCACGCCCTCGGGGGTCGGTTCTCCGGGTTCGCCAGCCCTGGCTTCGATCCGGAATTGATGTACTTCGNGCACCAGGACGTAATCGACCCCATCGCGATGCACGCCCTCGGGGGTCGGTTCTCCGGGTTCGCCAGCCCTGGCTTCGATCCGGAATTGATGTACTTCGGTCGCACCTATCGAAGGGAGAAAAGCGCTCCTCAGACTCGAATTCCTGTGTAAATCCTTACGCCACCTGCAACGCCGCCTGCGCATACAGGATTACCACGCAGACAAAGGCCGCCGTCCAGACCAGGCTGCGCAATGCATGTTGCCAGCCGGCGACGTAGATCAGCCCGTGCAGGATGCGGAAGAGGACGAACAGGACCGAAAGCAGTGCGATGCGATCGGCGGCGACTCCCGCCAGTTGCGCCAGCACCACGCCTGCGGCGAACGGAGCAAAGACCTCATAACTGTTGAGCTGAGCTGCATTGGCGCGATGCGCGCGGGGGTTGGTCTGACGGGCGAGCCAGCCACGCGGGTCGCGATTGTCGTAACGCTCACCGCTGGCTTTCGAGATAGCGACCCAGACATAGGGCAGCAGCGCTGCGATCAGTACGCACCAGTAAGCCGTTGCAAGACCCATTTCGACCTCCGCAGATTGGCTGGCGGGCAGCCTACTCCAGAAAGCAGAACGGCGCCCCGAGGCGCCGTTCTCGAATCGAGACCCGCGATTTACTTCACCGGCGCGGTTCCGCGCAGTTTCTGCTGGGCCGCCCGGAAGGCATTGCCTTCGTACCACGACGGCCAGGTAGTCGACTGCGCGAGTTCGCGGCCCACGCCGTAAAGCGCTTCCAGATCCTGAATTACGCCATCGAGCTTCCACGCCGGATCGAATTCGTCCGAAGGCTTGTGATAGCGATGGTCGCGATAGTCGACTTGCGCGGCACGCCCCGCCGTCGTTCCGCCTTCGATCAGGTCGTCGCCACCCTTTGCGTACAGCGCGGGTACGCCGGCGCGTGCGAAGTTGAAATGGTCGGAGCGGAAGTAGAAGCCGTCTTCCGGTGTGGCCTCGGCATGCAGTGTGCGCCCCTGCTGTTGCGTGACACCGCGAAGAATGTCTTCCAGCTCGGAACTGCCGAAACCGACCACGGTCATGTCGTGCGCCTTGCCGATCACGGGCATCGCATCGAGATTGATCACCGCCACCGTCTTTTCCAGTGGAACGACCGGATGGGCAACGTAATAGCGCGAACCCAGCAGTCCCGATTCCTCCAGCGTCACTGCGAGGAACACCAGCGATCGATCGGGCTTCGGTTGCTGACCCACGAACGCTTCGGCAATCTCGAGAATGCCCGCCACGCCCGTCGCATTGTCGACCGCACCGTTGTAGATCGTGTCCTCGATGTTGCCATCCGAGGACGAAGCGGGGCCGTGCTCGTCCGCCGCAAGCGCGTGCTTGCCCAGATGGTCCCAGTGCGCCATGTACACGATCGCTTCGTCAGGCCGCGTCGTGCCATCCAGGCGCGCAATGACATTGCGCGAGGACTTCTCGCTGATACGGCTCTTCAGGTCGATGGAGGCCCTGGCCTCAAGCGGGATTGCCTTGAAGCCACGCTTGCCTGCAGCCGCATACAGCGCATCGAGGTTCTGTCCGAGCGAGGCCATCAATGAACGCGCGGCGTCGCCCGTAATCCACCCCTGCACCTGCAAACGCGGTGCCGGATCGTCGGCAGTGCGAAGGTCGAACTGCGCGCCGCTCCAGGAATTCTTCACCACTTCCCAGCCGTAGGACGCGCCTTCCGTGTCGTGGATGATCAGTGCGGCGGCAGCCCCCTGGCGCGCGGCTTCCTCGAACTTGTACGTCCAGCGACCGTAGTACGTCATCCGGTTGCCTTCGAACAACGAAGGATCCTGCTGGTGGAAACCGGGGTCGTTGACGAACATCAGCACCGTCTTGCCCTTCACGTCGACGCCGGCGTAATCGTTCCAGCCCTGCTCGGGCGCGTTGACGCCGTAACCGACGAACACGAGATCGCTGCCGTCAAGCTTCACCTCGGCCTGACCGGTGCGGGTGCCAACGACCATGTCGCTGCCGAACTGCAGTTTGCGCGGCTTGCCGGCGGCGTCCAGTTCCAGCGCCACGTTTTCATCGGCGACGGTTTCCACCATCGGTACGGTCTGAAAGTAGCTGTCGCCGTTGCCTGGTGTCAGGCCGAGGCGCTTGAACTGCGCTTCGATGTACGCGACCGATTTTTCCTCGCCGGCGCTGCCCGGAGCGCGACCTTCGAATTCATCCGATGCGAGCATGCGCACGTGCTGCGCGAAATCGGCCGCAGTGATAGCCGGCTGGAATGCGATGGCCTGCGTCGCGTCAGTGGCTGAAGAAGGCCTGCCATCGGGAGCCGGCGCCTGCGGCTTGCAGGCGGCCAGCACCAGCACGCCCAGCACGCAGGAAAAGATGAGTTGCTTCATGGGGTCTCCGGAACCCGGTGGAGACCCATTCTAGGCACGCACACCCGTGTACAGGCCGTGCCGAAATTGCCCATTTCCCGGCCTGGAGCGGAAAAGTGAACCCGATGCCGGCTTGTTCAGCCGGCGCCGCGCTCATTGTTCCGGGGGCATAGGCGTATCGAAGCGGACTGCCGTCGCGCCGGTGATCGCACCGGTTTTCGCCGTGGAGTGCACGTAGAGCACGACTTCGCGCTCAAAGCGGAGCGGGCCGTCCACGCGTGCATTCGGACCGATGATCACGCGCGGAATGCGGCGCTTGCCGATGCTGATGAAGGGACGATTCTGCTTGGAGTAATGCACGCCGCCATGCACGTGCGAGCCGACACCGACGGTCACGTCGCCGTTGACCGTCTCGATGCCGCCGCTGACGTCGGTGTCGACCAGGCCGATCGCGCCGTTCACGGTTTCTACCTTGCCGCCGATATTGCCGCCGCGCGCGACGAAGATGCCGCCGTTGACCGTGCTGACGTCGCCGGTGGTGGTGACGTTCTCGTCGATCCGGATGCCGCCGTTGACGGTTTCCAGCGTGCCGGTGTGCGCACGCGCGCCGACTTCGATGCCGCCATTGACGGTTTCGGCGCTTTCGACGCGGGCGTTCGCGCCGATGTCGATGCCGCCGTTCACGGTGTCCAGCGAGCCGTACTGGCCCCCGGCTTCGACATCGATCCCGCTGTTGACCTTGGACACGTCGCGTTCGTCAGCGTGAACGGAAAGGCTGGCGCAGGCGAGCACCAGGGCGAGGGCGAGGCGGTTGCGGATCATGGCGGACTCCATTGGGGATCACCGGGTTGGATGCAGTCGCGGGGACGCAGGTTTAAGGCGGCGCCTTCGAAGGCGTGTCACGGCCGACACAATGCAGCTCTCCGATACAATTTGCCCCTGCCCGAAGTCACCGGAGCCACCTCGTGCCGTCGAATCCGCGCCCCCAGCCCGTCGTTCTCCTGATTCTCGACGGTTGGGGCCATCGTGAAGATCCGGCCGACAATGCTCTGGCGCAGGCGAAGCTGCCGAACTGGCACGCGCTCGTCGCCGGCAATCCGCATACGCTGATCCACACCGAAGGCCGCTTCGTCGGCCTGCCGGACGGACAGATGGGCAACTCCGAAGTCGGCCACATGAACCTCGGCGCCGGGCGCATCGTCTACCAGGACCTTACCCGGATCGATGCCGCGATCGAAGACGGCAGCTTCTTCGCCAACGCCGAACTGCGCGCCACCTGCGCAGCGGCAAAAGCCAACAACGCCACGCTGCACGTGATGGGCCTGCTGTCGCCGGGCGGCGTGCACAGCCACGAGAACCACATCTTCGCGATGCTCGAACTGGCGCGCCGCGAAGGCGTGCCGCGCGTCGCCGTGCATGCCTTCCTCGATGGCCGCGACATGCCGCCGCGTTCGGCGCAGGCGAGCCTGGAACTGCTCGAGGCCGCCTGCGCGAAGGCGGGCAATGCACGCATCGCGACGGTGAGTGGCCGCTACTTCGCGATGGATCGCGACAAGCGCTGGGATCGCCAGCGGCGTGCATGGGATGCGATCGTCGATGCTTCCGCGGAACATGTCGCGGCCGATGCACTGAGCGCGTTGCACGATGCGTATGCGCGTGGCGAGAACGATGAGTTCGTGGTGCCGACAGTGATCGGCACGGGCGTGCCGGTGCACGACGGCGATGCGATCGTGTTCATGAACTTCCGCGCCGATCGCGCGCGCCAGCTCACGTCCGCGTTCGTTTCACGCACCTTCGATGGCTTCGACGCGCGGCGTCCTCGCGTGTCGCGATTCGTGTGCCTGACCGAATACGACGCGAAGCTACCCGCACCGGTGGCGTTCGCCCCCGATGACCTGCGCAACACCCTGGGGGAAGTGCTCGCCGCGAACGGCCTGAAGCAGTTGCGCATCGCCGAAACCGAGAAGTACGCGCACGTGACGTTCTTCTTCAGCGGCGGTCGCGAAGATCCCTACGCGGGCGAAACCCGCATCCTCGTGCCGAGCCCGAGGGTCGCGACCTACGACCTGCAACCGGAGATGAGCTGCCCCGAAGTCACGGAAAAACTCGTGGCCGCGATCCGCTCTGGCGAGATCGACGTCGCCATCTGCAACATCGCCAATCCCGACATGGTCGGCCACAGCGGGATCCTCGCCGCCGCGATCAAGGCGGCCGAAGCCGTCGACATCGCGATAGGCGCGATCGCCGGTGCGGTGCGCGAAGTTGGTGGCGCATTGCTGGTGACCGCCGACCACGGCAACGTCGAGATGATGCGCGACCCCGACACCGGCCAGCCGCACACTTCGCATACCGTGGGCCCTGTGCCGTTCGTCTACATGGGCCCACGCGCGGCGAAACTGCGCACTGGCGGTGCGCTGCGTGATGTCGCACCCACCATTCTCGACCTGCTCGACCTGCCGCGTCCCGCCGAGATGACCGGTTCGAGCCTGCTGGTCGAAGACACGCTCGCCAGCGCCGCGCACGCCGAAGCCACGCTGGCCGGATGAGCGTGCGCGTCTTCGCCTTCGCGGTGATCCTGGCGGTGTTCACCGTGCCGGCGGCTGCGCAGGATGCGCCGAGCAAGGGTCGCAGCGAAACCGAACGCAAGCTCGAGAACATCAAGCGCGAGCTCAAGCAGGTCTCCACCGAGCGCCGGCAGATCGAAGGGCAGCGCGGCGACGTCACCCAGCAGTTGCGCGCCGCCGACGAGAAGGTCGGTCGCTCCACGCGCGTGCTGCGCGACACCGAAGTGCGGCTCACCCGCGACCAGCGGGCACTCGCGCAACTACAGCAGCAGCGCGCGACGATGCAGGTCTTACTGGGTTCGCGGCGCCAAGAACTCGCGCGCCTGTTGCGCGCCGCATACACGCAGGGCGAAGCAGCGCCGCTGAAGGCGCTGCTTTCGCAGGACACCGTCGCCGACGCCAATCGCGCGCTCACGTACCAACACTATGTTCACGCCGATCGCGCGCAGCGGATCACCGAGTTGTCAGCGCAGCTGCGCGGACTCGACGAAGTCGAAGCCGCGATCGTCGCGCGGCAGAACGAACTCGATCGTACGCGCCGGCAGCAGCGCGAACAGCTGGTGCAGCTGGAGCGCGACCGCAAGACGCGCGCCGCGCTGCTCGCGCAACTCGACGAGAAATACCAGGACAGTCGTGAGCGTGAGCAGACCCTCGGCCGTGACGCGAAGGGTCTGGAAAAGGTGCTGAAGCAGTTACGTGCCGCCGCCGTGCGTGCCGAAGCGGAACGCCGCGCCGCAGCTGCGAAGGCTGCGCGCGATACGAAACGCAACGCGAGTGCCGGTCGCGCCCCTGCGCGGACGCCGACCGCGGCCTCCACGCCGCCGTTGCAGGTCGGCGGACTGGGCTGGCCATTGTCCGGTGCGTTGCTGGCGGGTTATGGCGGCACCATGCCGGACGGGCGTGGCAGCCAGGGCCTGCTGATCGCGGCGAATGCCGGCGCACCGATCAAGGCGGTCGCCGACGGCACCGTCGTGTACGCCGAATGGATGACAGGTTACGGGTTGCTGATGATCGTCGACCACGGCAACGGCTACATGAGCCTGTATGCGTACAACGACGCGCTGCTCAAGGACGTGGGTGCGAGCGTCAAGCGCGGCGATGCGGTGGCGACAGTGGGTTCGTCGGGCGGACATGGACGGCCGGCGCTGTATTTCGAGCTGCGCCGCAACGGCCAGCCGGTGAATCCGAGCACCTGGCTGCGCTGAACCGGCAAGCCGCAACGCCGCGCCTGCGCGGCGGCGTCCGCCTTCAATTGCTTGGTTGCTTCTGCACGCCGTGATCGCGTGCATCGCGATGCACGGCTGCAGCGCAACGTTAACGAAAGCTTCCGCCAGCCGCGTGCATTTCCCCACATAATCGGCTGAACCCGGCCCGCATCGCGCGGTCCAAACCGGGTCGAAGCGGTTTCCGTCCGGAGCGTTCCAAAATGTCCCTGCGCCTGTTGCCACTCGCCGCCGCCCTGTTTGCCCTGCCCGTCTTCGCGCAGGAAACACCGGCGAGCGAACCCAAGGAGGATCCCGCGCCGATCGAGGCGCCCGACGCCATGAACGTCGGCGCCGAAGACACCAGCGCCTCCAAGGTGCCGCTTGCGGAAATCCGCCGCTACGTCGCGGTCTACAACGCGGTGAAGGAAGCCTACGTCGAGCCCGTCGATGACAGGACGCTGATGCAGTCCGCGATCCGCGGCCTGTTGTTCGACCTGGATCCGCACAGCATGTACATGGAACACGAGACGGCGGAGGAATTCGACGAAGCCTCGCGCGGTTCCTACGGCGGCGTCGGTGTCGAACTGCAGCGCCAGCCCGACGGCAGCCTGCGCGTGATCGCGCCGATTGACGACACGCCTGCCGCGCGCGCGGGCATCAAGGCCGGTGACATCATCACCGCGATCGACGGCAAGCCGTTCAAGCCGGACGAAGGCGACACGTCCGGTCCGCTGCGTGGCGAGCCGGGCAGCAAGGTCACGCTCACGGTCGTGCGCGAAAACAAGCCGAAGCCGTTCGACATCACCCTGACCCGCGAAACCATCCGCATCGTCAGCGTGAAAAGCCGCATGCTCGAACCGGGCTACGGCTATCTGCGCATCGCCTCGTTCCAGGCCGACACCGCCGCCGATTTCGATCGCCAGCTCGACAGACTGCGCGAACAGGCCGGCGGCAAGCTGCGTGGCCTCGTCATCGACCTGCGCAGCAATCCGGGCGGCCTGCTGACGTCCGCGGTGCAGATCGCCGACAGCCTGCTGGAGAAGGGCAAGATCGTCAGCACGCGCGGCCGCGTGCCGATCAGCGATGCCGAATTCGGCGCGACGCCGGGCGATCGCAGTGGTGGAGCGCCGGTCGTGGTGTTGGTCGATGCGGGTTCGGCGAGCGCCTCCGAAGTACTCGCCGGCGCGTTGCGCGACAACCAGCGCGCACGCGTCGTCGGCAGCCGCACCTTCGGCAAGGGCTCGGTGCAGACGGTGCTGCCGCTCGACAACGGCGATTCGGTCAAGCTCACCACCGCGCGTTACTACACGCCGAGCGGCAAATCGATCCAGGCCCTGGGCATCGTTCCCGACGTCGAACTGCACGCCGCGAAGGATGCTCAGAACGGCGGCAAGCCCGACTACACGGAAGCGAGCCTGCGCGGGCATCTCGCTGGCGACGAGGACGATGCGCCCGGCACCAATGCGGGCGAAGTGCTGGAAGGCGACGCGCCGATCACCGCCGCGCTCAATGAACTGAAGAAGCCGGTTGCGTCGGCACCCGCCACCCGCAAGGACGGCTGATGTGCCGTACGCGGCGCGGGTAAGCAGCGCGCTGACGATCTTTGCCGCGTGCACATGCGTGCTGGGCCTGGCGCTGCTCGCCTGGGCTTCGCGCGAAGCGTGCGCAGCTTATGCGCTGGTGCTGATCGGCTTTCCTGCCTGGGGTCTGGGCACCTTCGCGGCGCTCGCGGTAGTCGTTCCAAGGCGTTCGTCGTCAAAGTGGCGCAACGCCGGAGGCTGGTTGCTGTTTGCAAACGTCGTGTGCTTCGCGCTGAGCTGGACATTGCCTTTGAATCGCTGCTCCTGAACTGCAGCGGGCGCGACCTCAGCGCGGCTTCGCCGGCATTGGAAACGGGGTGACGACCTTCTCGCCCGTCGCCGCATCGCGGATCGCCGACTGGCCCTTCTTCTCGACTTCCTCGATGCGCACGACGCTCTGCATCGGCAGGTGCAGCACGCGGGTGTCGCCGAATTCGTCGCGCAGGCGCTCTTCGGTGGGATCGATCACCACGCCGTCGTGCACGTCGAAGACGAGTTCGGCGACTTCGGTGAAGCCCCACAGCGTGCCGGCGCTGACTTTGCGCGCGTACAGCTCGTAGATCCGGCCGGCGTTGAGGAAAGTGATCTTGTAGAGCGTCTTCATGCTCGCAGGACTGCTCGCGTAAATGCTTGCGGGAATCGGGAATAGCTGGACGCTTAGATGAGGGCGCGGCGCAGCGCGCACAAGGCGGTCAGAAACCGCGCTTGCGCCGCATCCGCCGCGCAATGCCGGCTTTGGCGATCAGGGCGAAGATGCCACCGAACGCGAAGCCCGCCAGGTGCGCGGACCAGGCCACGGCGCCGAACGCCGGGCCGATGAAGGTGAAGACCAGCTGCAGCAGCGCCCAGATGCCGATCAGCAGCGGCGCGGGCACTTTCACGAATTGCAGGAACAAACCCAGCGGCACGACCACGCCCAGCTTCGCTCCTGGGAACAGGGCCAGGTAGGCGCCGATCAGTGCCGAGACCGCGCCGCTGGCACCGATGATCAGCCGGTCCGGCGTACCGATGGCGATGGCGGCGGCAAGATTCGCAACCGCGCCGCCCAGCAGGAACAGGGCCAGCAAACGCCATGGTCCCATCGCGCGCTCGGCCGAAAGCCCGAAGATCAGCAGGAACACCAGGTTGCCGAGGAGATGGGCCCAGTCGGCATGCAGGAACAATGCGGTGAACAGGCGCAGGACCCGGCCGTCGCGCAGCGACGCCATCCATTCCGAAGGTGCCGCCATGCCGCCCGAGAGTGCGCCCCAGTCCAGCATCAGGCGTTGCTGCTGGGGGTCCGGAAGCAGGGCGAACATGAGGAAACAGGCCCACAGCACCACGAACAGCAGGGGCACGGCCCAGCGCAGGGGTGCCTTCTGGCGGGAAGGGAGCGAAATGAACACGCTCATGCCGCCCATCGGCTCCGGATTGCAGCTTCCGGCAGGGGCGGAGGGCCCGGGGACGTTGTTAGCATCCGGTTAATGGCCACGTTATAGTGCATACGGTGTCGTACGTCGGGAGGGGTCTCGGCGCGTGACGGCAACGGCCCCGCCGGCGCCGCGCAGGACGACCAAGAAGAAGACTCATACAGAAGTCCATCGGAGAGAGTACACACATGAATCAAGCAAATCGCACCACCTTCAGCGCGTTGGCGCTCGGTATCGCCGGCGTGCTGGCGATGGGACAGGCGCACGCCACCGGTTTCCAGCTGCGCGAGAGCAGCGTCAAGAATCTCGGCCGCGGCCAGGCCGGCGCCGCCACGGGCGACAACGACGCCAGCGTCGTTTCGAACAATCCGGCGGCAATGGTCAACCTCGACAAGACCACCGTGCAGGCTGACGTCACCGCGATCGACATCTCCTTCCAGTTCGAAGGCGGCGGTACTTCCGGCGCGGGCACCCCGCTGACCGGCGGCGACGGCGGCAACGCCGGCAGCGTCCAGGCCGTGCCGAACCTGTCGGCCGTGTTTCCGCTCCAAGGCGCCCTCGAAGGCCTCACCGTCGGTGCCGCGATCGGCGCGCCGTTCGGCCTGAAGACCGAATACGACCGCGACTGGGTCGGCCGCTACAACGCCGTCGAGTCCGACCTCAAGCTCGTCGACCTCACCCTGTCCGCCGCCGTGCAGCTGCACGAACGCCTGTCGGTGGGCGTCGGCCTGATCTATGAACGCGGCGACGTCACCCTGTCGAACGCGATCGACTTCGGCACCTTCATGGCCGCCACGCCCACCGGCGGCGTACCGCAGGGCGCCGACGGCTTCGCCACGGTATCGGGCGATGGCACCGGCATCGGCTGGCTCGCCGGCGTCCAGTGGCAGCCGACCGACTCGCTGCGGCTCGGTTTCTCGCACCGCTCGGAAATCGACCTCGACCTCGAGGGCGACGCCCGGTTCGACGCGCCGGCCAACTTCCGCGGCGCGCAGCCGCTGTACCGCGCGCTTGCCACCAACCCCGCACTGCCACTGACGCCGGCCCAGCGCCAGCGCCTGGCCGTACTCGGCAATGGCTTCGTCGACAGCGACATCAGCGCGCCGCTGACCACGCCCAGCGTGAGCACGCTCAGCGCGACTTATTCGGTCACCGACACCGTCCGCGTGATGGCGGATGCGCAGTGGACCGACTGGAGCTCGCTGCGCAGCATCAACATCGACTACGCCAACCCCTTCCAGCCGAACACGGTGGAAGACTTCTCGTGGAACGACACCGAGATGTACGCCATCGGCGCGGAGTGGGACCTGAGCGATCGCTTCACCCTGCGTGGTGGCGTGACCCGCGACGAAACCCCGACCCACATCGAGACGCGCACGCCGCGCCTGCCTGACAACGACCGCATGCTGTACTCGATCGGCTTCACCTGGAACATCAGCGATGCTTTCAGCGTCGATGCCGCCTACCAGCGCATCGAGATCGACACTTCCGAAGTCGACATCGTTTCGTCCAGCAGCTCGCACCTGGTCGGTGAGTTCGACGGTTATGCGAACCTGGTTGGCGTTTCCGCGCAGTACAGGTTCTAAGCGAAGCCTGCTTCGCAGCGAAACGAAAAAGCCCCGCGATTGCGGGGCTTTTTCTTTGTGGAGCGGCGCGGTTTTTTTCTACGGCATCAATCGCCGAGCGTCAGCAGCGACGCATTGCCGCCGGCCGCCGTCGTGTTCACGGTGATCGTCTTCTCGGTGGTGAAGCGCGGCAGGTAGTGCGGGCCGCCGGCCTTCGGACCGGTGCCGGACATGTTCTGCCCGCCGAACGGCTGCACGCCGACCACCGCGCCGATCTGGTTGCGGTTGACGTAGCAGTTGCCGACCTTGATGCGCGAAGCGATCTTCTCGATCGTTTCGTCGATGCGCGAATGCACGCCGAGGGTGAGCCCGTAGCCGGTGCCGTTGATCGCATCGATCACTGCGTCGAGCTGGTCGGCCTTCCAGCGGATCACGTGCAACACCGGCCCGAAGATCTCCTTGTGCAGCACGTCGATCGAGGCAATTTCGTACGCGCGCGGGGCGAAGAAGCTGCCATGCGCCGCATCGGGACCGGGTTCGACTTCGGCGATCTTCTTCGCTTCGACATCCATACGCGCGGCGTGGTCGCGCAGCATCTTCAACGCGTCCTCGTCGATCACCGGGCCGACGTCGGTCGAGAGCAGGCCGGGGTTGCCGACCTTCAGCTCGGCCATCGCGCCGGCGAGCATGTGCGTGACCTTGCCGGCGATGTCGTCCTGAACGAACAGCACGCGGGCGGCCGAGCAACGCTGGCCGGCGGAAGTGAAGGCAGAGGAGATCGCATCCTTCACCACCTGCTCGGGTAGCGAGGAGGAATCGGCGATCAGCGCGTTCTGGCCGCCGGTTTCGGCGATCAGCACGCCGATCGCGGCGTCTCTTGCTGCCAACGAGCGATTGATCGCGCGCGCGGTGTCGGTCGAGCCGGTGAAGGCGACGCCGGCCACGCGCGGATCCTTTGTGAGCGCCGCGCCGACGGTGGCGCCGTCGCCCGGCAGGAACTGCAGCACGGCTTCGGGCACGCCGGCTTCGTGCAGCAGCTTCACCGCGTAGTAGCCGATCAGATTGGTCTGCTCGGCCGGCTTGGCGATCACGCTGTTGCCGGCGGCGAGCGCGGCCGACACCTGGCCGAGGAAGATCGCCAGCGGGAAATTCCATGGCGAGATGCACACGAACAAGCCGCGGCCCGAAAGCTGCAGCGTGTTGGATTCGCCGGTCGGGCCGGGCAGTGCTTCCGGCTTGAACAGGGCGCGCGCCTGCGCCGCGTAGTAGCGCAGGAAGTCGACCGCTTCGCGCACTTCGGCGACGCCATCGGGAATCGTCTTGCCGGCTTCCTTCGCGCACAACGCGATGTACTGGGGCATGCGCGCTTCGAGCAGGTTGGCAGCGTGTTCGAGGATCGCGGCGCGCGATGCGGCAGGCGTGGTGTTCCAGGCATCCTGCGCGGCCACGGCACTCTTCAGCGCGAGTTCGACGGTCGCTGCGTCGGCAGCCTGCCACTGGCCGACGGTTTCGCGGCGGTCGGCAGGATTGGTCACCGCGATGTTCGGGCCGGCGATGGTCGCGCCGGGCACCAGCGGCGCGGCGTGCCAGTTGTCCTTGGCCGCGGCATTGACCTGTTCGGCGAGCGTGCGCAGTTGGTCGTCGTTGGCGAGGTTCACGCCCATGGAGTTGCTCCTGTCTATGCCGTAGCTGCGGTACAGGTCGACCGGCTGCGGGATGCGCGAATGCGCGATGGATTCGAATGCGGAAACGGTTTCGACCGGATCGCGGATGAGGTCATCGATGGCGATGTCCTCGTCGGTGATGCGGTTGACGAAGCTGGAGTTGGCGCCGTTCTCGAGCAGGCGGCGCACCAGGTACGGCAGCAGGTCCTCGTGCGAGCCGACCGGTGCATACACGCGGCACGGCACGTTGAGGCGCGAGGCCGGGATCACCTCGGCATACAGGTCGTCGCCCATGCCATGCAGCTTCTGGAATTCGAAATTGCGTTCACGGCCCATCGCCTTCGCGCGTTGCCAGATCGTCGCGATCGTGTGGGCGTTGTGAGTGGCGAACATCGGGTAGATCGCGTCGGTCGCTTCGAGCATGCGCCGCGCGTTGGCGAGATAGCTGACGTCGGTGTTGGGCTTGCGCGTGAACACCGGGTAGCCGAGCTGGCCGTCGACCTGCGCGCGCTTGACCTCGCTGTCCCAGTACGCACCCTTCACCAGTCGCACCGGAATGCGGCGGCCGTGGCGGCGGGCGAGGTCGGCGATGAAGTCGATCACTTCCGGCGCGCGCTTCTGGTACGCCTGGATGGCGAGGCCGTAGCCCTCCCAGCCGTCGAGCGACTTGTCCGCGTATGCGGCAGCAATCACGTCGAGCGAGAGTTCGAGCCGGTCGGCTTCTTCCGCATCGATGGTGAAGCCGATGCCGTATGACTTCGCCAATTGCGCCAGTTCGAGCACGCGGGGCGTCAGTTCGGCGAATACGCGTTCGCGCTTGGCATGTTCGTAGCGAGGATGCAGCGCCGACAGCTTCACCGAGATCGATGGCACGCCGAAGACTTCGCGCGCGGTGAACTGGCCGCTCCGGCCAATCGCATGGATTGCATCGCGGTACGCCTGCAGATAGCGCAGCGCATCCTTCGTGGTGAGCGCGCCCTCGCCGAGCATGTCGAACGAATAGCGGTAGTTCGCGTTGTCGCCCTTTTGCGAACGCGCGAGCGCTTCACCGATCGTGCGGCCCATGACGAACTGGTGGCCCATGATCTTCATCGCCTGGCGCACGGCGAGGCGGATCACGGGTTCGCCGACGCGGCCGAGCAGGCGCTTGAAGGCGCCGTGCACGTCGCGCTTGGTTTCGTCATTGAGATCGACGAGGTGGCCGGTGAGCATCAGGCCCCAGGTCGAAGCGTTGACCAGTACCGAATCGGACTGGCCCATGTGCTTCTTCCAGTCCGCATCGCCGAGCTTGTCGCGGATCAGCTTGTCGGCCGTTTCCTGGTCCGGGATGCGCAGCAGCGCCTCGGCCACGCACATCAGCAGCACGCCTTCCTCGCTGCCCAGGTCGTACTGGCGCATGAAGGCTTCGATCGCGCCCTGGTCCTTGGCGCGTGCACGAACGCGGCGGACGAGGTCGGCGGCGGTAGCCTGCGCCTGCAGCCGCTCGGTTTCGGGCAGGCGCGCCAGTTCGAGCAGATGGCGCACGTGGGCGGCTTCGTCGCGCACCCAACCGGCGGTGATCGCGGCGCGAGGGCCCAGCGGCGGGGGCGGAAGTTCGGCGCTGATCAGCCCGTCGGCGACGGGCGCATCCGTGCTCGCCGGCACGGTGTTGGCGATTGGTGGGTTCATGGGTCCGCGGAAGCGGTGGGGAAGCCGCATAGTCTAGAGCTTCGGTGCCACTCCGCGCCCGGTGCGAGGGCCGTGGAGAGCACAGGATCGCGGGCGCTTTTGTGCCGGATTTGCCGCTTTTTCCGACTGAACCCATCAGTCGCTGCAGCAATTGCGGGTTGCCCGGGCGCGCCCCTGTCGCTACCATTTCACGGTTATTCCGTAGCGTCCGCGAAGCCGTTGCCCTATTCGGGCGGTCTCCGGCGTGATGGGTTCCGTCCGGTTTGATCACGTGTGCCTGGCCAGTGTGCCCGACCAGGTGATCCTCCAGCCCGAACCTGCCAGCCACCCCGTTCCACGCGGCCCCACCCGGGGCCGGGCTGCCTCGCAGTCCGAAGCAGCGCGGCCGGGCAGCCAGCGGAGCGACACAGGAATCAACTGATCCAACTGATCTTTTCGGGGCTCGAACTGATGAAAGCCGGTCGTAGCAAGCTTGGGACCGCGGGACAGTGGGCAATGGGCGTGGCCGCGATGGCCGCTCCGCTGCTCGCCTTCGCGCAGGCCAGCGACACGTGGACCAATGCACCGCACCGCTGGCAGCTCAACATGGGCGAAGGCGTCACTGCGCAATCGATGAACGCCTACTCGGCCCACATGCTGGCGCTGTGGATCTGCGTCGCCATCGGCATCCTGGTGTTTGGCGCCATGGCCGTGGCCATGTTCAAGTTCCGCCACTCCAAGGGTGCGGTGCCGGACAAGGACTTCACCCACAGCACCAAGCTGGAAGTGGTCTGGACCGTGGTCCCGATCGTGCTGCTGGTGCTGATGGCGTTCCCCGCCACCAGCAAGCTGATCAAGATGTACGACACCCGCGAGTCGCAGATGACCGTCAAGGTCACCGGCTACCAGTGGATGTGGAAGTACGAGTACCTGGGCGAAGGCGTGAGCCTCACCAGCCGCCTCGACCGCAAGAGCGACGAGATCCGCCAGAGCGGCGTCGACGCGCGCACCGCCAACAAGGCGAACTACCTGCTCGACGTGGACAACGCATTGGTGCTGCCGGTGGACACCAAGGTCCGCTTCGTCATCACCGCCGATGACGTGATCCACGCCTGGTGGGTGCCGGCGCTGGGCTGGAAGCAGGACGCGATCCCGGGCATCGTCAACGAGGCCTGGACCAGCGTGAACAAGCCGGGCGTGTACCGCGGCCAGTGCGCCGAGCTGTGCGGCAAGGACCACGGCTTCATGCCGATCGTCGTGCGCGTGCTGCCCAAGGCCGAATACACCGCGTGGCTGAACGAGCAGAAGGCGAAGAACGCTCCGGCCACGCCGGCTGCGCCCGCCGCTCCCGCTGAAACGACGCCGGTCGAACCGGCCCCCGCCGAAGCCGCGCCCGCCGCCGCTTCTGCCGCCACCGGCGCCGCTGCAGCGGTCGCCGGCTGATCCGAACGAGTTACCGGGACACGACCATGTCGACGCATTACGAAGCCACGCACGCGCCCGTGCACCACGACGATCACGCCCACGATCACAAGCAGGGCTTCATCGAGCGCTGGTTCTTCTCGACCAACCACAAGGACATCGGAACGCTGTACCTGGTGTTCTCGTTCGTGATGTTCATCATCGGCGCGGCGATGTCCGTCGTGATCCGTGCCGAACTGATGAAGCCGGGCCTGCAGTTCGTCGAGCCGATGTTCTTCAACCAGATGACCACGGTGCATGCGCTGGTCATGATCTTCGGCGGAATCATGCCGGCCTTCGTCGGCCTGGCCAACTGGATGATTCCGCTGCAGATCGGCGCGCCCGATATGGCGCTGCCGCGCATGAACAACTGGTCCTTCTGGATCATGCCCTTCGCCTTCACCCTGCTGCTGATGACGCTGTTCATGCCGGGCGGCGCGCCTGCCGGCGGCTGGACGCTGTATCCGCCGCTGTCGCTGCAGGGCGGCAATAACGTTGCCTTCGCGATCTTCGCCATCCACATGATGGGCATCAGCTCGATCATGGGCGCGATCAACATCATCGCCACCATCCTCAACATGCGCGCCCCGGGCGTCGACCTGCTGAAGATGCCAATCTTCGCCTGGACCTGGCTGATCACCGCGTTCCTGCTGATCGCGGTGATGCCGGTGCTCGCCGGCGCGGTGACGATGCTGCTGACCGACAAGTACGCCGGCACCTCGTTCTTCAACGCGGCCGGCGGCGGCGACCCGGTGATGTTCCAGCACATCTTCTGGTTCTTCGGGCACCCCGAGGTCTACATCATGATCCTGCCGGCCTTCGGCGTGGTCTCGGAAATCATCCCGACCTTCAGCCGCAAGCCGCTGTTCGGTTACCAGGCGATGGTGTACGCGACCGCCTCGATCGCCTTCCTCTCGTTCATCGTGTGGGCGCACCACATGTTCACCGTCGGCATGCCGCTCGGTGGCGAGATCTACTTCATGTTCGCGACGATGCTGATCGCGGTGCCGACCGGCGTGAAGGTGTTCAACTGGGTGACCACGATGTGGCGCGGCTCGATCTCGTTCGAAGCGCCGATGCTGTGGGCGATCTCGTTCGTGATCCTGTTCACCATCGGCGGCTTCTCGGGCCTGATGCTCGCGATCGTGCCGGCGGATTTCCAGTACCACGACACCTACTTCGTCGTCGCGCACTTCCACTACGTGCTCGTCACCGGCGCGCTGTTCGGCATCATCGGCGCGGTGTACTACTGGTGGCCGAAGTGGTCGGGCCGCATGTACAACATGGCCATGGCCAAGTTCCACTTCTGGTGGACGATGGTGTTCGTCAACCTGCTGTTCTTCCCGCAGCACTTCCTGGGCCTGGCCGGTATGCCGCGCCGTATCCCGGACTACAACGTGGTGTTCGCGGACTGGAACCTGGTGAGCTCGATCGGCGCGTTCGGCATGTTCGTGACGCCCTTCATGATGGCCTTCATCCTGTGGCGTTCGCTGAAGAGCGGCGTCAAGGCCGAAGCGCGCGCGTGGCCGTCGGCCCGTGGCCTGGAGTGGACCGTGCCGAGCCCGGCGCCGCACCACACCTTCACCGTGCCGCCGGTGATCCGCGACGGCGACCTCGCCCACGGCGATATCACGCACTGAGTGACGCGACGTGCCGGGCAAGCCCGGCACCTACGGATCCCATGAACCCGAACAATCCGCTACCGCCGAATGAAGTCGATGCGCGCCGCAAGCGCGCGCGTCGCATGGCGTTGTGGATCGCGGTGATCGCGGTCGTCGTCTATGCGGGTTTCATCGCGATGGTGGGGCTGTCGAAGTGAACGCCGATCGCGACAACACGCCTGTCAACGGCAGCACACCGGCCAATAACGGCGCTTCACGCAGTGCGACGCGCGGGCTCACCAAGATGGTGCTGGTCGCGATCGCCGCGTTCGGTTTCAGCTTCAGCCTGATTCCGCTGTACCGCATAGCCTGCGAAAAGGTGCTGGGCATCCGTCTGGAACGCACCGCGGCTGAGGGCGTAACGAATGCGAAGCCGTCCAGCGAACGCGTGGTCACCGTGCAGTTCGACGGCGGCGTCAATTCCAAACTGCCGTGGCAGTTCGCGCCGAACCAGCTGACCATGACGGTGCGCCCGGGCGAGCAGTACGAAGCGACCTACAAGGCGACCAACACCAGCACGCGCCCGATCGTGGGCAGCGCGGTGCCGTCGGTGGCGCCGGCGCGCGCGTCGGGCTACTTCAGCAAGACCGAATGCTTCTGCTTCACCGCACAGACGCTGCAGGCGGGCGAGACGCGCGACATGCCCGTGCGCTTCATCGTCGATCCGAACCTGCCGTCCGACGTGCAGACGATCACGCTCTCCTACACGTTCTTCAAGAACGACGTGCTGACGTCGAAGCTTGCCGGCAGCACCGGCGCTTCGCACGCGGCGCCCTGAGTTCTCAACCAGCTTTCCTCGCATAGCACCTGACTGGAACACCTGCCATGGCACAAGCACACGCAGACGCCCACCATTACTTCGTGCCGCACAGCAGCCGCTGGCCGTTCCTCGGCTCGATCGCGCTGTTCACCACCATGGTCGGCCTCGCCAGCTGGTTCAATGAAGTCAGCTGGGGCAAGCCGGTGTTCTTCTTCGGCATCGCCCTGATGTGCGGCGTGCTGTTCGGCTGGTTCGGCGACGTGATCCGCGAGTCGATCAAGGGCAACTACAACAAGCAGGTCGACACCTCGTTCCGCATGGGCATGGTGTGGTTCATCTTCTCCGAAGTGATGTTCTTCGCGGCGTTCTTCGGCGCGCTGTTCTACGCCCGCCAGTACGCGTTGCCGTGGCTCTCGGGCGAAGGCGATGGCGTGATGACCAACGCGCTGCTGTGGAACGGCTACACCGCGGGCTGGCCGACCAACGGCCCGGCCGGCGTCGGCGGTCACTTCCAGACCGTGCCGGCCTGGGGCCTGCCGCTGCTCAACACGCTGATCCTGCTGTCTTCGGGCGTGACCGTCACCATCGCGCACCACGCGCTGAAAGCGGGCGCGCGCAAGACGCTGCTGTTGTTCCTCGGCCTGACCGTGCTGCTCGGCGCGCTGTTCCTGTACTTCCAGGGCACCGAGTACATCGAGGCCTACAAGCACTTCAACCTGACCCTGGGTTCGGGCATCTACGGTTCGACGTTCTTCATGCTCACCGGCTTCCACGGCGCGCACGTGACGCTCGGCACGATCATGCTGGCGATCATCTGATTCCGCTGCGCCAAGGGCCACTTCAACAAGGAACACCACTTCGCGTTCGAAGCGGTGGCCTGGTACTGGCACTTCGTCGACGTGGTGTGGCTGGGCCTGTTCCTGTTCGTCTACGTGCTGTAAGCCGACACGCGAAGGCCCGGGCTGAGGCTGGAAAGCCGCGGTCCCGGGCCTTTTGTTTTTCTGCGGGAATGTTTGCTACAGGCGTCGACGCGACGATGGCGCGCGAGGCGTCATGAAGCTCGAAGCGGCTTACGGATTGCGGCCGACGCCGTGGAATTCGATCCAGCCCATCTTGGCGGCGATGACGACGCCGATGATCAGCGCGATGGACAGCGCGACGCGGCGGGTCAGCGCATTCACCGTGCGCTTGCTCTCGCCCTTGTCGACCATCATGTAGTACAGGCCGGCACCGAGGTTCCAGAGAATGAGGATCAGGACGGCGATGATCAGCAGGGTCTTCACGGCGATGCTCCGGAGCGGACGATGCGCGCCCGTGGCGGCATTATCGCAGCCTGCGCGAGGCCGGGCGTGAGCCGCCGGCGCAACCTGATAGTCGGCTGGGCGCTGGCCGTGCTGGCGATCGCGTTGTTCGTGCGGCTGGGGCTGTGGCAATCGCAGCGCGCGGTCGAGAAGCAGGCGATGCTCGATGCGTCCGCGCAGGTGCTGGCGCGGCGCACGCCGGTGTCGCTTGCGCAGGCGGCGAACCGCGAACGCATCCACAACTACGACTGGGGAGTGGGTGCAGGCCGTTTCGCAGACAAGGGACCGCTATGGCTCGATAACCAGCAACGTGACGGCCGCGCGGGCGTGCATGCGTATCGCGTATTCCTGCCCGAAGGCGCGATCCAGCCCATCCTGATCGATCTGGGATGGCTGCCGCTGCCGCCCACGCGCGTGATGCCGGCCATCGCCTTGCCAAAGGGCCGCATCGAAGTGCGTGGCCTGCTGGTGCCGCCGCCGTCGTCCGGCCTCGCGCTCGGCACCGGCATCGCGCGCCAGCGCGACGGCTGGGTGCTGACGCGCATCGACATGGATGTCGTGTCGCGCACGCTCGATCTGCAACCGCCGCTCGCGCCGCGCGTGCTGCGCCTGGATCCGGCGCTTCCGCTCGGTTACGAACGCGACCTGCAGCTGCTCGCCAACACGCTTCAGCCCGAGCGCCATCGCGGCTACGCGCTGCAATGGTTCGCACTGGCCATCGCCGTGCTTGTCACGGCGCTCATCCTGACGTTCCGCAAGGCCCGCCATGAACCACGCTGATCCTTCCGCCGCTCCGAACCGCAAGCGCAATCGCATGATGTTGCTGGCGATCTTCGCTCTGTTCTTCGGCAGCCTTTTTTTCGCAGGTGTGCTGCGGTTTTCCGGCTGGCGCCCGGCCGGCATGAAGAACAAGGGCGAACTGCTGCAGCCACCCGCCGACCTGCGCGCCGTCACTCCGAAGCTGCTCGACGGCACCGCCTATGCATGGGCACCGATCAACCGCGTATGGCGCGTCACCATCGCGCCGCCGGCCGACTGTGGCGCCGAATGCACGAAGGCGGTCGAAGACATCTACAAGGTATGGGAACTGCTGGGCCGCGAAGCCACCCGCGTCGACGTGCTCTGGTTGTGTCCGTCCATGGCCGCGTGCGAGCTGCCAACCAATGCGCCGAAGCTCGCGACCCTGCGCCTGCTTCAAGCCGACGCGGGCCTGCGCGCGAAGCTGCCGCGCGTCGACCTCGTCACCTTCGATGGCCACCGCGGCGTGCCGGTGTACGTGATCGATCCGAACGGCTTCGTGATTCTGCGCTACGCTGCCGGCTCCGATCCGGGCGACCTGCGCTCCGACCTGGCCAAGCTGCTGAAGCTGAAGTAGGGCAAGACCGCGCATGAGTGCACAGACCAAACCCGCCGGTTCTCTCCGGCCTGCGGTACACAGACATTTCCATCGCCTCGCCTGGCTCGCCGTTGCCCTCGCGCTCGGCGTGATCGTGTTCGGCGCGTTCGTGCGCCTGTCGAACGCGGGCCTGAGCTGCCCCGACTGGCCGACGTGCTACGGCCGCGCCACGTGGCCGGGTGCCGCGCAGGAAGTCAGCGAACACGCCGCGAGCGCGATCCGTCCCTTCGAAACCCACAAGGCCTGGCGCGAGCAGGTGCACCGCATGATCGCCGGCGTGCTTGGCGTGCTCGTGCTGACGCTCGCGCTGGTGGCCGCGCGCCGTCGCGCGCGTGGCGTGTGGCAGGTAATCGGTGCTGCGCTATTGGTGGCGATCGCGATTCCGCTGTACATGAAGGGCGAACACACTGCAGCTTCCGCTTTGGCGATTGCGGGCGAAGCCGTGTTGCTGGTCGCGGCGTGGCGCTGGAGCAACAGCGACCTGAGCCGCGTGGCCGTGCTGACGCTCGCGGTGATCATCTTCCAGGCGCTGCTCGGCATGTGGACGGTGACGTGGCTGCTGAAGCCGATCGTGGTGATGGGCCATCTGCTTGGCGGGCTGACCACGTTTTCGCTGCTGGTCTGGATGGCATGGCGCGCGACCGACATTCCGATCCGCCTCGCCGATGCGGTGGTAATGCGCCGCTGGTTGATCATCGGCATCGTCGTGCTCGGCTTGCAGATCGCGCTCGGTGGCTGGACCAGTGCGAACTACGCCGCGCTCGCCTGCGGCAACGACTTTCCGCAATGCGTCGGGCAGTGGTGGCCGCCGCACGACTTCCGTGAGGGCTTCGTGCTCTGGCGCGGTGTAGGCGTCGATTACGAAGGCGGCATCCTCGACGGCCAGTCGCGCATCGCGATCCAGATGGCGCACCGGATGATGGCGGCCGTGGTCTTCGTCTACATGCTCTGGCTGGCGCTGAAGCTGCTGCGCACGCCGGGCATGCGCGGGTGGGGCGGGCTGCTTGCGGCCTTGGTGGTGACGCAGGTCGCACTCGGCATCGCCAACGTCAAGCTTGGCCTGCCGCTGACGGTCGCGGTGCTGCACAACGCCGGCGCGGCGCTGCTGCTGTTCCTGCTGGTGTCGCTGCTTGCGCGCCTGCGCGCGCCGGAGCATTGAACCGATGAGCAATACGTCGGCGCCGGCGGTCCTCCGCCAATACTTCGACCTGACCAAGCCGCGCGTCGTCGCGCTGATCGTGTTCACCGCGCTGGTCGGCATGCTGCTCGCCATCGATGGGTGGCCCACGCTGGAGGAAGCGCGCCGTGGCCTGCTTGGCTTCCTCGGCATCTGGCTGGCGGCCTCCAGCGCGGCGGCGATCAACCAGCTGCTGGATGCGCGTATCGACGCGAAGATGGCACGCACCTCATGGCGTCCGATCGTCATGGGCCAGATCACACCGCGCCGCGCGCTGGTGTTCGCGCTGATCCTCGCCGCGCTCTCGATGGCGATCCTGTGGTGTTTCGTCAACGCGATCACCGCGCTGCTTACCTTCGCGTCGCTGATCGGCTACGCGGTGGTCTACACCGTGTTCCTCAAACGCGCTACGCCGCAGAACATCGTGATCGGCGGCATTGCCGGCGCGGCGCCGCCGCTGCTGGGCTGGGCCTCGATCACCGGCATGCAGGGCGAATGGGACTGGCCGCACGCGCTGCTGCTGGTGCTGATCATCTTCGTGTGGACGCCGCCGCATTTCTGGGCGCTGGCGATCTTCCGCCGCGAGGATTACCGCAAGGCGATGGTACCGATGCTGCCGGTCACGCACGGTGTCGAATACACGCGCTGGCAGATCCTGTTCTACACCGTGCTGCTGGTCGTGGTGACGGTGCTGCCGTTCGCGGCCGGCATGAGCGGCTGGTTCTACCTGGGCGGCGCGCTGGTACTCGGCGTCGCCTTCATCTGGCATGCGTGGAAGCTGATGGATCCGCCGGATGAACTGTATGCGATGAAGGTCTTCAGCTATTCCATCGTCTACCTGATGGCGCTGTTCGCATTCCTGCTCGTCGACCACTGGTTGCTGCCGTGGCTGCAGCCGGTGGCGCCGATTGAATTCCAGCAGGTCGGCTGACGCCGGCCGATCAAAGAGGTCCACGCATGCCCGCCCTGCGCGCTCTGACGCTGTCGTTGCTGTGCCTGCTTCCGTTCGGTGCCGCGCATGCGCTCGATCACGGCAATGCGGTCGTGACCGCCGCGCGCATGCTCGACGTGCGCAGCGGGCGCATGCTGCACGACGTCACCGTGCAGATCGAAGACGGGCGCATCAAGCAGGTCGTGCAGGGCGCCGGCAACAGCGCCGTGATGACCGATCGCCCGCATTACGACCTCGGGGACATGACACTGCTGCCGGGCCTGATCGACATGCACGTGCACCTCGACAGCGATCCCAGCTACGGCGGCTACACCGGCCTGCAGTTCGGCGACCGCTTCTGGTCGGTACTCGCAGTGCCGCACGCGCTGAAGACGCTGCAGGCGGGTTTCACCACCGTGCGCAATGTCGGCGCGGATGCCTGGAACGACGTCGGCCTGCGCCAGGCGATCGACGCCGGCAAGATCGAGGGCCCACGCGTGATCACCGCGGCGTATTCCTTCGGCGCGACTGGCGGCCATTGCGATTCCACGTTCTTCCCGCCGTCGATGGACGAAAAAAGTCCGTTCAACGCGGACAGTCCGGAAGAAGCCCGCAAGGCCGTGCGCACGTTGCGCAAGTACGGCGCGCAGGTGATCAAGATCTGTGCGACCGGCGGCGTGTTTTCGCACGGTGATGAGCCCGGCGCGCAGCAGATGACGCTTGATGAAATGAAGGCGGTGGTCGAGGAAGCGCACATGGCTGACCTGCGCGTCGCCGCGCATGCCCATGGCGCGGCAGGCATCAAGGACGCGATCCGCGCCGGCGTCGACACCATCGAACACGCGAGCCTGATCGACGACGAAGGCATCAAGCTGGCGAAGCAGCGCGGCGCATGGCTGTCGATGGACATCTACAACACCGAGTACACGCAGGCCGAAGGCAAGAAGAACGGCGTGCTCGAGGACAACCTGCGCAAGGACCGCGAGATCGGTGACGTGCAGCGCGAGAACTTCCGCAAGGCGCACGCGGCCGGGGTGAAGATGCTCTTCGGCACCGATGCCGGCATCTACCCGCACGGCGACAATGCGAAGCAGTTCCGCTGGATGGTCCAGTACGGCATGACGCCGGTCGAAGCGATCCAGTCGGCGACGGTGAGCGCCGCCGAAGCGCTGGGCCGCACGGACGTGGGTACGCTGGAAGTGGGTCGCCTCGCCGACCTTATTGCGGTACCCGGGGATCCAACCGCGGATATCACGGTGCTCGAAGCGGTGCCGTTCGTGATGAAGGGCGGCGATGTGGTGAAGGACGCGCGCGGGAAGTAGTTTCTCTCGCTCTCGCTCTCGCTCTCGCTCTTTCGCTTGTCATTCCTGCGAAGGCAGGAATCCAGCGACTTTTCTCTGCTTCTGGCTCGTCATTCCCGCGAAGGCGGGAATCCAGCGCCTTTTGTTCTTTGCGGCTAGGCAGACTGAAAGCCAGTCACTGGATTCTCGCCTTCGCGGGAATGACGAGCAAAAGCGAACGTCGAAAACGAACGTCACTGGACTCCCGCTTCAACAGCCTTCGGCTGTGGTGAAATCCGTCGAGGGAATGACGAGCAACGGCAAAAACAACGATGCCACACGCCAAGCCGACCCGACGCGTCAAGTAACCCACCCGCCACTACCGCCCAAACATCAACGTCGTCGTAGTCCCCCGTCCCTCATCCGATGCGATGCTCAACTGCCAGCCCAGGTGCTCGCACAGCCGCGAGATCAGGTCCAGGCCGATGCCATCGCTGCCGCCATCGCCGCGACTGCTGCCGCCACCCCGGGCCATGCGCGCATAAATCGCGCTGATCTCTTCCGGGGACATGCCATGGCCCGGATCGACAATCACCACGGTCGCGGGCTTCTCGAGCCGTACGGTGATCTCACCGCGATCGCTGTGTTCGATCGCATTGCGCAGCAGGTTGCCGATCGCCGCTTGCACGATCGGCAGCGGTGCGACGATCTCCACCGGCTCCGACGATGCCAGGGTGATCGCGAGCGCCTTGTCGCGGGTGAGATGGCGGTGGTCCTCGATGATGTCGGGCAGCAACGCGTCGAGGGCCACGCGTTCCCCGGACTGCGACAGGCGCGCGGGATCCTTGGCCAGCACCAGCAGCAGTGAAATGAGTCCCTCGACATCGCGTGACGTGCGGCGGATGCGCGTCAGGTGATGCCGCGCCGGCGTGGGCAGGTCGGGTTGCTGCAGGGCGAGTTCGGTCGAGCCGGCAATCACCGCAATCGGCGTGCGCAACTCATGGCTGGCGGCGTCGATGAACACGCGTTCGCGTTCGACGAAGCGGTCGTTGCGTTGCAGGTAGTCGTTGAGCGCATCGGCGATCACGTGCAGTTCGGAACTGGCCGCGCCGTGCACGTCGACATGCTGTGCGGGAAGATCCGGACGCAGGCCGCTGATCTGCTGCGCCATGCGGCTGAGCGGACGCACCATCCGGTTAGTGGCCCACGCGACAAGCAGGCCGAGCAGCACGATCAACGCGAGGGCAACGCCGACCACGCGCACCGCGGTGTGCACCTCGCGCTGTTCGAAGTCGGTGACGTCGAGGGCGAGCATCAGCGGCCGGCCGTCGGTTTCACGCACCATCACGACATAGATGCGGTCGCCGATGACGATATCGTCATGCAGGCCGGGGCCAACACCCTGCAGCGCGGGGGGGATCGTGCCGAGTCCGTCGTACAGCGACATGTTGTTGGTGTTGACCCAACGGTAACCGGGGTCGCCGTGCATGCGCTCGACGGTGTGGTCGAGTTCCGACGACAGCATCGTGCGCCACACCAGCCGCTCGGCGCGTTCGTGCACGAGAAAGCCCTGCGCGATCACCACCACGGACAGCAGCGCAACGTAACCGAGCAGCGCCAGCAGGATGCGGTTGCGCAGACTGCCGCGTCGCCGCGACTTCGATGCGGAGCCGGTCTCAGGTTTCATCGGACGCTTCCGCGGCCTCGTTGCCTTCGGGCAGTGCAAGCCGGTAACCGACGCGCGGCAGCGTGTGGATCAGCTTGGTGGCGAACGGGCCATCGACGCTGCGCCGCAGTTCGTACACGTGCGAACGCAGCATGTCGCCATCGGGCGGACTGTCGCCCCACAGGCCGCGCTCCAGGCGTTCGCGCGACACCGCGGCGGGGCTGGCCTGCATCAGCATTTCCAGCAGCTTGCGGCAGGCCGGATAGAGGTGCAGCGAGCGCCCGCCGCGCGTGACCTCGAGTGTGGCCAGGTCCAGGCGCAGGTCGCCCACTTCCAGCACGCGGCGGCCGCGGCCATGCGCGCGTGCCGCGAGTGCTTCGAGCCGCACTTCGAGTTCCGGCAGGTCGAAGGGCTTGGTGAGGTAGTCGTCGGCGCCACTGCGGAACGTGCCGACCTTGTCGTCGAGTTCGGCGCGCGCGGTGAGCATCAGCACCGGCACGTGCCGTCCCGCGGCGCGCAGGCGCGTGAGCACTTCGCGACCATCCATTCGCGGCAGCATCCAGTCGAGCACGATCGCGTCGTAGTCCTGGTTCAGTGCGAGGTGCAGGCCGGTCGGGCCGTCGGGCGCGGCGTCGAGCGCATGGCCGCGCGCTTCGAAGTATTCGAACAGGTTCGCGACGAGGTTCCGGTTGTCCTCCACCACCAGCACGCGCATGCGTTCGCTTCCGTCTTGGGCGGCGCGTTCGCGCCGGCCGGCCAGCTTGCGACCGATGACGTCGGAACGCCGTCGGAGCGCGAATGACGATAGCACCGGTGCGCGATACGCCGGCTCCCGGGTGAACGGCGTCGAACGGTTAACGCTTAACGAATGCCGCTCCGACCGTTCTCCGACAGCAGCGCACGGACCATGCGACAGCCGGAAACCCGGCATTCCAGAAGCGCTGCATGATTCCTCCCGCCATCGATCATTCCGCCGACGGTTTCGCGCCGCCGCGGCCCGCCGTACGGCCTGTTGCGGTAGTCGAGACCCATCCGCACTTCCTTCGAAGCCACTTGCAGTGGCCGTTGTTCGTACTGGCGTGCCTGTTCTTCGTCGCCACCGTCCTGCACGGTGACCTGTGGCTGGCCGATCGCCTCTACGCGCTCGAAGGCGGACGCTGGGCGCTGCGCCATGCATGGGCCACCCAGCACCTGATCCATCTGCTCGGTCGCGACGTGAGCACCGCTGCCTGGCTGGCGGTACTGGCGGCGTGGCTGGTCGCCTGCACCCGCAGCGGATGGACATCGCTGCGCCGCCCGTTGCTCTATCTGCTGGCAGCGACCGCGCTGTCGACGCTGCTGGTGTCATGGTTGAAGACCTGGTCGAACGTCGACTGCCCGTGGGATCTCGCGCGCTATGGCGGCATGCGTGCCTACATCGGCCTGTTCGAATGGCGTCCGGCCGGCATGGGTGCGGCGCGGTGCTTTCCCGCCGGCCACGCCAGCGGCGGCTATGCATGGCTGGCAACGTACTTCTTCCTGCTTGCAGTGAAGCCGCAATGGCGCCGTTGGGGTCTTGCCGTCGGCATCGGTGCCGGCCTGTTGTTCGGCATCTCGCAGCAGCTGCGCGGCGCGCACTTTCTTTCGCACGACCTGGCCGCCATCGCCATCTGCTGGACCTGCGCCGTCGCATTGCATTGCGTGTTCTGGCCGCCTGGCGCTACCCGTTCACAGCGCAACCTTCCGGACATCGCGCCGTGAGCGCCGTCGTGCCGGGACGCCAGAGGGTGTTCGCGCGCTTGCGCTCGATTGCGCGTGCACGACCTGCTGTCAGCATCGAAACGCTTGCCGTAGCCGCGTCGATCTACTTCGCGGTCGCGAGCAACCAGACGTTCTTCCGCGCAGTGGCGGCGACGGGCGCGCTGCACGGCACGCAAGGTGCGCTGACCTTCGCCAGCCTGGCCGTGGCGATCATCGCGCTGCACACGATGCTGCTGTGCGTGCTGCTCAATCGCTGGACTGCAAAGCCGCTGCTGATCGTGTTGCTGCTGACCAGCGCCGCGGCGGCCTATTTCATGTCGGCGTACACCGTGTACTTCGACGCCGACATGCTGCGCAACATCCTGCACACCGATGGCAAGGAGTCGCACGAGCTGGTTTCGCTGCACGCGCTGCCGTCAATCCTCGCGTACGGCGTGGCTCCTTCGCTGCTGGTGTGGCGGTTACGCCTGAAGTCGCGCCCATTGCTGCGCGGCGTGCTGGTGCGCCTGGCCACCATCGTGCTGGCGATTGTCGTGGCGGCCGCGGCACTGCTGGCATCGTTCCAGGGTATTTCCGCGCTGATGCGCAACCATCGCGAGCTGCGCTATCTCGTCACGCCAGGCAATTACCTGGTGTCGCTGGTGCAGGTCGCGCGCGACGCCGGGGTCGATCACAACCGCCCTCGTGCGCCGATCGGCCTGCAGGCGAAGGTGGTGGGCCGGCTCGCCGGCGACCGTCCGCGGCTGCTGGTGCTCGTCGTCGGTGAAACGGTACGCGCGCAGGACTGGGGCCTGGACGGATACGCGCGACAGACCACGCCGCAGCTGGCCGCACTGGCGCAGGCGCCGGCGGGGCCGATCAACTTCGCCCACGTCGTGGCCTGCGGTTCCAGCACCGAGATCTCGCTGCCATGTATGTTCTCGCCCTGGGGTCGTGCGCATTACGACAAGGACCGCATCGACCATTCGCAGTCGCTGCTGCACGTGCTCGAACACGCCGGCATCCGCACGTTGTGGCGCGACAACCAGACCGGCTGCAAAGGGGTGTGCGAAGGCCTCGCGTTCGAGTCCTTCGAACACGGCAGCGTGGCCGAAGCCTGCAACGCCGAAGGCTGCCTCGACGAAGCGATGCTGCACGGCCTCGCCGATCGCATCGCCGCGAATCCCGGCGACCAGGTCGTGATCCTGCACCAGCTCGGCAACCACGGCCCGGCGTATTACACGCGCTATCCGGCCGCGTTCCGCCGCTTCACGCCAACCTGCGAGACCTCCGACCTCGACCGCTGCAGCCGCGACGAAATCGTCAACGCCTACGACAACGCCGTGCTTTACACCGACGACTTCCTCGCCCGCACGATCCACTTCCTCGGCGAGCAGAACGGGCGCGACACGGCGCTCATCTATCTGAGCGACCACGGCGAATCACTCGGCGAAGATGGCCTCTACCTGCACGGCGTGCCGTACGCGATCGCGCCCGACACGCAGACCCATGTGCCGATGCTGATGTGGCTGTCGCCAGGCTTCAGCGCCGCGCGCGGCATCGACACGGCATGCCTGAAGGCCCGCAGCAACGACGAAGTCAGCCAGGACAACCTGTTCCACTCCGTGCTGGGGCTCATGCAGGTGCGCACGCCCGAATACGACGCTGCACGCGATCTGTTCGCGGGTTGCGAGCGCGGACCTGCCTGACGGGAAGACCTACGCGGGCGCAGCGCGACTGCCACCACGCGGCCATGATCAATGTGGGGCTGCGGACTGTGCCCGGCGCTGCACACTTCCTCAGTCCGCTTCGTAGCGTAGGTGCAACCGCACGCTGACCAGCGGATCGTTTTCGCTGGACCGGTCCTCGCCGCGGCGTACCTGCAGCGGTACGTAAAGTATTTCTGCGCCCCAGTACCAGTGCTGGCCGAGCGTGCGCGTTGTGCCGACCGTGATCGCCGTCAGCACGTCTTTCGCGACCAGGCGCGAACGATCGTGGACGCCGTAGGTATAGGCGTCAACTCGCACTTCGGTTTCGGTGCGGACCGCCGCGATACCGGCGTGCCACTGCCATGCGCCGCGCTGGCGGGCGAGCATCAGTTCGAGTCCGTAGTAGTTCAATTGCAGGCGATCGTCGGACGGGCGCCGGCAGCCGTACGGATTGCGTTCCACGTCTTCGATGCCGGCCAGTTCGGCGGGGCAGGTGATGTCCCCGCCGACCTGGCCGTGCTGGCCGAACACACGCGCCGACAGGGAGACCTCCCCGCGTTCGTACAAACGTCGGCCGATCGCGGCGGCGAGCAGGTCATGCGCGCGCGTGTTGTCGATTTCCAGCGGCGGCGTGTAGCCCAATTCGGCTACCCAGCCGCCGGGCAGGCCGATCGTGCCGCGCAAACGGCCGATCACCGGCGACTTGTTGAGGTCTTCCTGCTTGAAGCCGCTAAACCCGACTTGCCGCTGCTCCTCGCTCAGGCGGGGGATGTGGCCCAGTTCGACGGCTGCCATCCATTGTCCAGGCTGCAACGGTCGGGTCTCGCCGAATCCGGTCATGAAGCTGCTGGCGGTGAAGTAGTTCATCGCCCAGGCCTCGGGCCGGTCGGGACTCAATCGTTCGACGGCGCCCGTCACCGGCTGCGCCTTCGCTCCCACACTGATACAGAGGGTGCAGGCGGCCAGTAGCGCTTTCAGCACGCGGGAAGGTCCGGGCATGTCCGCGGTCTCGCCGGAGGGGCGTGGCGATGATGCTCCTGCTCCCCGAGCGATGCGAGAGCGCCGCATACGCCGGCTGACCGTTCATCGCCTGAACTGTCGTAGCGAGCGGGTTTTCGCAGAAGGTGTACCAATCGGCGCGCAAAATTACTCCGATTGTGAGGGCGGCTACGGCCTACGAAGCTCAGGACATAGGCCGACCGACCGGGAGTGGGTCATGCGAGCGAACGAGACTATGCGGGCGCGTCTGGTTGACGCCGACAGCGTTCCTTGCTGCACCGGTAGCAAGGCGTCGAAGCGCGCGGGGCATCCATTCATGGGTATTGGCTGGATGTTTGCCGTGGCCGGCCTGTCGTTTCCGGCGACGGCTTCAGCCGCAAACTTCGTGGTGGAGGCGCGTTCCACCCTTACGTTCTCGCCAAGCACCCTCACGATCGTAGCGGGCGACACGGTGACCTTCCGGAATGCCGGTGGCTTCCACAACGTGGTTTCCGACCCGGGCTCGGTGACGTCGTTCCGCTGCGCGAACGGCTGCGATGCAACGGGTGGAAACGGGAATCTCAGTTCGACTGCCTGGTCGGCGACCGTGGTGTTTCCCACAGCCGGCACCATCGGCTATTTCTGCGAAGCGCACGGTGCGGCTGGCGGAGTCGGCATGTCCGGGAGGATCACCGTCAACCCGGCGCCGGTCACCAGGCGGGTCCGGCATGACTTCAACGGCGATGGCAAGTCGGACATCCTCTGGCGGAACGGCAGCACCGGCGCGAACGTGATCTGGCGTTCGGCCAACTCGGCGACGCGGCAGACCTTGTCCTCCCTGTCCACGGCGTGGCGTGTGGTCGGTTCCGGCGACTACAACGGCGATGGCCGTGCCGACATCCTGTGGCGCAATTTCAGCACCGGCGCAAACGTGATCTGGCGTTCGGCCAACTCCACGACGCCGCAAGCCGTATCCACCCTGGCGACCGCCTGGACGGTAGCCGGCTCGGGCGACTACAACGGTGACGGGCGCGCGGACATCCTCTGGAGGAACGCCGGCACCGGCGTGAACGTGGTTTGGCGGTCGGCCAGTTCGGCGACGAGGCAGACCCTGGCCTCCCTTTCGTCAGCATGGCGAGTAGTCGGTTCCGGCGACTACAACGGCGATGGCCGCGCGGACATCCTGTGGCGCAATGCCAGCACCGGCAGCAATGTGATCTGGCGTTCGGCGAGCTCCAGCACGCCGCAGGCCGTCACGCCCCTGTCGAGCGCGTGGACCGTGGCCGGTTCCGGCGACTACAACGGCGACGGGCGTGCGGACGTCCTGTGGCGGAATGCCAGCACCGGCGTGAACGTGGTCTGGCGTTCGGCCAGCTCGGGGTCGCGGCAGACCCTGGCTTCGCTTTCATCGGCATGGCAGGTGGCGGGCTCGGGTGACTACAACGGCGACGGCCGCGCCGACATCCTGTGGCGCAATGCCAGCACCGGCGGCAACGTGATCTGGCGTTCGGCGAGCTCCACGACGCCGCAGACCGTAAGCGCGCTAAACCTGGCCTGGGCGGTGGCTGGAGCCACCGACTAGGCAGGCTGCAGTCTCAGCGCAACGGCTAGCGCCGGCTCTGCGCGTGCAGCATCAACAGTTCGCGCAACTCCTGCCGCTCGGCTTCCACCAGCGAAGACAGGCGCTTCTGCAGGCCGTCGATGCGCTGCTGGACCGCTTGCGCCTCCAGCCGTGACACCGCGTCGAGGAAGGTCTGCCGCTGCAGGTCCGCATCGTCGAGGATGCGCGAATCGGCCATCGTCACCGCGGTGGATTCGACGCCGCGCAGCATCGCCAGACGGGTGAGCGCGGCGGCTTCGTCGCGATCGGCGAAGTATTCGAGCACGGCTCCGGTGGAGATATCAGGACGTTGCTGCACAAGCTCGATCATTTCCACCAGCAGATCGACGCCGGGCTGCTCGAGCGAGGCGAAGTGCAGCGCCGAAGGCAGCGCGAGCGCGACCGAAGGTTGCTGCAGCAGCAAGGTAATCGCCGTGCGCACCAGCGACGGTTTGTTGCCCTGCGCGCCGTGCAGGCGTGCAGTCGCGCGCTGCACGGGCACGTGCGTTTCCGGCGTGCTTGCGCGCGCGCCCACTCCGGTAAGTTCGGTGAGGCGCTGCTTCATCAGGTCGCCGAAGGCGCCATCGGGAATCTGCGCGAGGAAAGGCTTGGCGCGTTCGGCCAGCCGTCCCTTGCCTTCCAGCGTCGCCAGGTTCACGTCGGTGCCCAGCGAATCGAAGAAGAACTGCGACAGCGGCGTCGCGTCATGCAGGCGCGCTTCGAAACCATCGCGGCCTTCCTTGCGCACCAGCGAATCGGGATCCTCGCCTTCGGGCAGGAACAGGAAGAACGCCTGCCGGCCATCCTTCATGCGCGGCAGCACCGATTCCACCGCCTTCCACGCGGCGCCGCGGCCGGCGCGATCGCCGTCGAAGCAGAAATAGACGTCAGGGGCGTTGCGGAACAGCAGTTCGGCGTGGTCCGGCGTCGTCGCGGTGCCAAGCGTGGCGACGGCCTGCGTCACGCCGTGCTGGAACAGCGCGACCACGTCCATGTAGCCCTCGACGACGATCAGCCGCTCGATCTTGTTGTGCGCCTGGCGCACCTGCCACAGGCCGTAGAGTTCGCGGCCCTTGTGGAACAGCGGTGTTTCGGGCGAATTGAGGTACTTCGGCCCATCATCCTTGTCGAGCACGCGCCCGCCGAATGCGATCACGCGGCCGCGCCGGTCGAAGATCGGGAACATCACCCGGTCGCGGAACTTGTCGTAGACGTGGCCGCGTTCGTTCTTCGAAAACAGGCCGGCGCGTTCGAGCAGCTTCATCCGGCGCTCGTCGGTGCCCAGCGCATCCTTCAGCGCGTTGAAGCCGTCGGGTGCGTAGCCGACCATGAACTGTTCGCGGATCGCTTCGCTGACGTCGCGGCCATCGAGGTAGGCCTGCGCCTTCGCACTCGCGCCGAGCTGCTTGCGGAAGAACTTCGCCGCGGCTTCGACCGCGCTGTAGAGATCGTTGGTTTCCGGATTGACGTTGCGCTGCAGCGTGTCGCGCGGGATCTCCATGCCGACGCGCTTGGCGAGTTCCTCGACGGCATCGACGAATTCGAGCCGGTCGTAATTCATCAGGAACGAGATCGCGGTGCCGTGCGCGCCGCAGCCGAAGCAGTGGTAGAACTGCTTGGTCGGCGATACGGTGAACGACGGCGAACGCTCGTCGTGGAACGGGCAGCGCGCGGAATACTCCTTGCCCTGCCGCTTCAGCGGCACGCGCGCACCGATGATCTCCACGATGTCGGATCGTGCGAGGAGATCGTCGATGAAGGCGTCAGGGATGCGTGCCATGCCGCTCAATATCTCATTGACGCCAACCGGGTGCCGGCTGGGCCGGCGCGCGGTGGCGCGGGGAACACATCGTAAGCCAGTGCCTTCGCGGCGCAGTCCCGCGGAAACGAATCCAGGAACTCACCTTGTGCAGCGCTGCGCCTGCACGCTGTGCTTATCGTGCTGCAAGGCACGTCGTGCTGACGCGGCGCCGGATCACTCACGAAGAGGCGTCGAAGGCGGAGGCGAGCTTCCGCAACGCATCGCCAGTGAGTCGCTGCACGGTCCATTCCTCCAGGCCGATCGCACCGAGCGAGCGATAGAAATCGATCGCCGGCGTATTCCAGTCCAGCACCGACCACTCGAAGCGGCCGCAACCGCGTTCGACGGCAAGCCTTGCCAGGTACGTCATCAGCACCAGGCCGACGCCGCGGCTGCGGAACTCCGGACGCACGAACAGATCCTCGAGATACAGGCCGCGCCGGCCCAGCCATGTCGAGAAGTTATGGAAGAACAGGGCGAAGCCGGCAGGCCGGCCGTCGGCTTCGGCGATTACCACTTCCGCACCGGGACGTTCGCCGAAGAGCTCGGTCTCCAGCATCGATTCGGTCGCGAGCACCGCGTCGGGTTCGCGCTCGTACTCGGCGAGCGCGCGGATGAAGTCGAGGATCAGCGGCACGTCGTCGCGGGTCGCGAGGCGCAAGGTCACGCCGGGGCGGGAAGTCGGGATCATGGTTCGGCGGCTCTCCGGAATGATGAAGCCGGGCAGGGCCCGGCTTCGTCATGGTGCCATCGCCGCCGGAAAGGCGGCGCAGGGCCTACTTCGAAAGACGCTGCTTCACCAGCGCCGACACCTGGCCCATGTCGGCCTGGCCGGCCAGCTTGGGCTTGAGCACGCCCATCAGCTTGCCCATGTCGGCGGGACCCGTGGCGCCCGTCTCGGCGATGGCCGCGTCGATCGCAGCCAGGACCTCGGCTTCGCCCATCTTTTCCGGCAGGTAGCGCTCGATCACGACCATCTCGGAGCGCTCGATCGCGGCCAGGTCCTCGCGGTTGGCGGCTTCGTACTGGCTGATCGAGTCCTTGCGCTGCTTGACCGCCTTCTCCAGCACGGCGATGACGCCGGCGTCGTCCAGCTCGATGCGCTCGTCGACTTCGCGCTGCTTGATCGCGGCGTTGATCAGGCGGATCACGCCCAGGCTGTCCTTGTCGCCGCTCTTCATGGCGGCCTTCATGTCGTCGGTGAGGCGTTGCTTGAGGGACATGGAATGCTCCTGAATCAAGGAAGGGCGGGGAAAGCGGACCGGAAACCGGTGCCCATTCCCGAATGCCAGAAATGCAAAAAGCCGGCGGCGCTGGTGCGCGGCCGGCTTCTGCCATGAACGTCAGCGGGCTTGGCCCGCCGGACGATCAGTACAGGCGCTGACGCTTGGTGACGTCGCGCGAGCTGCGGCGCGCTTGACGCTTCACCGCAGCGGCAGCCTTGCGCTTGCGTTCCTGCGTCGGCTTCTCGTAGAACTCGCGCTTGCGGGTCTCGGCCAGGACGCCGGCCTTTTCGCAGGTGCGCTTGAAGCGGCGGAGCGCAAACTCGAAGGGCTCGTTTTCGCGGACTTTGACGCTGGGCATACGTAATCTCGTTGGTGGACCGGCCCGGTAGGACCGGGAGAGCCGCGTATGATAGCGGCCCTGTCCCGCTACGTGCAACCACCTGTCGCGCGGGCTGCAATTGTCCCGCATCCGCCCCATATCCAGGCCCATGAACGTCCTCGGCATCGAAACCAGTTGCGACGAAACCGGTGTCGCCGTCTTCGGCACCGGCGAAGGCCTGCTTGCCCACGCGATCTATAGCCAGATCGCCCTGCACGCCGAATACGGCGGAGTGGTGCCGGAACTGGCCAGCCGCGACCACGTCCGCAAGCTGCTCCCGCTGATCCGGCAGACCCTGGACGAAGCCGGCCTGGCCATCGCGGACATCGACGGCGTGGCCTACACCGCGGGTCCGGGGCTGGTCGGCGCGCTGCTGGTGGGTGCGGGCGTGGCGCGTTCGCTGGCCTGGGCCCTCGATGTCCCGGCGATCGGCGTCCACCACATGGAAGGCCACTTGCTCGCCCCGCTGATGGAGGACGCGAGCACGCAGCCACCCTTCGTCGCCCTGCTCGTGTCGGGCGGCCACACCCAGCTGGTCGCGGTCGAGGCCATCGGCCGTTACCGCCTGCTGGGCGAGACGCTGGACGACGCCGCGGGCGAGGCCTTCGACAAGACCGCCAAGATGATGGACCTGCCGTATCCGGGCGGCCCGCAGCTGGCGGCGCTCGCCGAACAGGGGCGCCCCGGCATCTTCAGGTTCGCGCGGCCGATGACCGACCGGCCCGGGCTCGATTTCAGCTTCAGCGGACTGAAGACGCAGGTGCTGCTGGCCTGGCGCGACAGCGATCGCTCGGCGCAGACCCGAGCCGACATCGCCCGCGCCTTCGAGGATGCCGTCGTCGACACGCTGGCGATCAAGTGCGAGCGCGCGCTGGACGCGACCGGCTTCGAGACGCTGGTGATCGCCGGCGGCGTGGGCGCCAACAAGCGCCTGCGCGCGAAGCTGCAGGCGATGGCGGAGAAGCGCGGCGGCCGCGTGAGCTTCCCGCGGCCGATGTTCTGCACCGACAACGGCGCGATGATCGCCTATGCCGGCGCGCTGCGGCTGCAGGCCGGGCAGCACAGCGATGCTTCGGTACGGGTGACGCCACGCTGGGACATGGCGACGTTGCCGGAAGTCGCGTAGCTTCTGCGCCGCTTCAACCACAGGTACCGCGGACGCATGGACAAGGTCTTCATCGAAGCGCTCGAGATCGAAGCGCTGATCGGCATCTACGACTGGGAACGGCGCATCCGCCAGCCGTTGCTGTTCGACATCGAGATGAGCTTCGACAATCGCATTCCGGCGGCGAGCGATGCGATCGGCGACACGCTGAACTACAAGGCGGTGAGCAAGCGCGTGATCGAATACGTGTCGCAATCCGGGTTCGGCCTGGTGGAGACGCTGGCCGAACGCGTGGCCGCGATCATCCTCGACGAATTCGGCGTGCAACACGTGCGGTTGAAGCTCAGCAAGCCCGGCGCGGTGCGCGGTGCGCGGGCAGTCGGCGTAATCATCGAGCGCAGCAAGGCCTGACTGCTCGTACCAACGGCTATTTCGCGCCGGTGGCATCAACACCACAATGACGGCATGAGCAAGGCCTACCTCAGTCTCGGCAGCAACCGCGAACCCGAACGGCACCTGCGCGCCGCGATCGCCGCGCTGCGCAAGCACTTCGGCGAAGTCGTGCTGTCGCCGGTGTATCGCACGCGGGCGGTCGGCTTCGACGGCGGCGATTTCCTCAATGCCGCAGCGATCATCGATACCACCCTCGATCCGTTTGCATTGAACGACTGGCTGCATGCGCTCGAAGACGCGCACGGTCGCGATCGCAGCGGCCCGCGTTACGGCGACCGTACGCTCGACATCGACATCGTGTTGTTCGACGACCTGGTGCTCGAAGGCGAATGCCACCTGCAGATCCCGCGCGCGGAGCTGAAGCATGCGTTCGTGCTGAAGCCATTGGCGGACATCGCGCCGGAAGTGGTCGTGCCGGGAACCACGCACACGCTCGCCGGATTGTGGTCGGTGCATCCGGATCGCGATGCACCGATGCCCGTGGTTACGCTTTAGAGCCAGCGGACCTCGCGCGCGCTTCGTTCACGCGTCGAGCAACCGCCCGCCATCCAGGTGCAGCACCTGCCCGGTGCAGTAGCGCGCATCCTGCAGCAGCCAGCGCACCGCTTCGGCGACATCTTCAGGCGTGCCCATGCGTCCCAGCGGCGTGCGCGCGAGCAGCGCCTTCTGCCGGGATTCGTCTGCATCGCCATCGGGCCACAGGATGGCGCCGGGCGACACCGCGTTGACGCGCACGTCGGGGCCGAGTTCGAGCGCCAGCGACTTCGTCATCATGATCAGCGCGGCCTTGGCCATGCAGTAGATCGTGTGAGCGCGCAGCGGTCGCTCGCCGTAGATATCGGTGAGGTTGACGATGGAGCCGCGCGCAGCCGCCAGGTGCGGCGCCGCGGCCTGCGCGAGGAAAAACGGCGCACGCGCATTGCTCGCGAACAGCGCATCCCACTGCGCCGGCGTCGCCGTGCCGATCGGCGTCGGTGCGAAACCGGATGCGTTGTTGACCAGCGCGTCCAGGCGGCCGAAGCGACCAATCGTGCGCGCGACGAGTTCCGGCAGCCGGTCGAAGTCGGCAAGGTCGGCCTGCTGCACGAAGGTGCTGCCCGCGCACGCGGATTCCAATTCGGCCGCGAGTGCATCGGCTTCCGCGCGTGACTGGCGGCAGTGCAGCGCGAGGTCGTAACCGGCCGCATGCAGCGTGCGCGCGATCGCCGCGCCGATGCGGCGGGCACTGCCGGTGACCAGGGCGACGGGGCGGGCGTTGTCCATGCGGCTCCTTCTTCGCGGCATTGTGCCTGCCGCACAGGGATAATGCGGCATGACTTCGAGCCGCACGACTTCACTTCCCCTCCCCGATGCCGACGCGCTCGCCCACAGCGAACGCCTCGCCGGCCTGATCCGCAACGAGATCGCGACCAACGAAGGCGCGATTCCGTTTTCGCGCTTCATGGAACTCGCGCTGTATGCGCCCGGGCTGGGTTATTACAGCGCCGGTGCGCGCAAGTTCGGCCACGAAGGCGATTTCGTCACCGCGCCCGAGCTCGGTCCGATCTTCGCGGCGTGCATCGCCGAGAGCGTCGCGCCGGTGCTGCAGCAGATCGGACCGAGTGCGGTGTTCTTCGAGCTGGGTGGCGGTAGCGGCGCGTTCGCCGAAGTCGCGCTCAAGCGCCTGCTCGAACTCGACGCGCTGCCCGATCGTTACCTGGTCCTCGAACCCAGCGCCGACCTGCGCGAGCGCCAGCGCGAGCGCCTGCAACAGAACCTGTCGCCGATGCTGTTCGAACTGGTCGAATGGCCCGACGGCCCATTGCCGGGCGAATGGAGCGGCGTGCTGTTCGCGAACGAAGTGATCGATGCATTGCCGACGCCACGCTTCGCGATCCGCGATGGCGAGGTGTACGAGGAATACGTCGTGGTCGAGGGCGATGGTTTCGCGCGCACGCTGCGGCCCGCCGATGCCTTCCTGGGCAACGCGGTGCGCCATGTCGAGCACCGCCTCGAACGCGCCTTCGCGGACGGGTACCGATCCGAAGTGCTGCCGCAGCTGCCGTACTGGATCCAGGCGGTGTCCGGCGGCATGCAGCGCGGTGCGATGCTGTTCGTCGACTACGGCCATCCGCGCGGCGAGTTCTACGAACCCGAACGCAGCGACGGCACCTTGCGCGCGTATTACCGCCATCGCACGCATGCCGACCCGCTGCTGTGGCCGGGATTGCAGGACCTCACCGCATCGGTCGACTTCACCGCGCTGGCCGAAGCCGGCGTGGCTGCCGGGTTCGACTTCGCCGGCTACTGCTCGCAGGCGAGTTTCCTGCTCGGCAACGGCATGGCGGGCGTCCTCGAACGCATCGAGCGCATGAAGGATCCCGCCGAGCAGCAGCATCGCCGCAACGAAGTGAAGAAGCTCACCCTGCCCAGCGAAATGGGCGAACGCTTCCAGGTGATGGGCTTCGAGAAGGACGTGGAGTTCGGCATCGCCTTCATGGCGGGCGACCTGAGCTTCCGCCTGTGAGTGCGCTGCGCGCGTTCCATTGGCCGCGGCTGTGGGTGGGGTTGTGGGTGCTGATGATCGCCGCGGTCGTCACCGGCTCGCTCGTGCCCTCGGATGAGTTGCCGAGGATGCTGTTTCCCGGCGCCGACAAGCTGCAGCACATGGCGGGCTACGCCACGTTGTCGGGTTACGCGGTAATGCTGTTCGCCGACCGCCGCGGGCGTGGAATGGCGGCCGTCGGGCTGGTGCTGCTCGGGGTGCTCATCGAGGGCGCGCAATCGGCGCTGACCACCTCGCGGCAGGCCGATCCGATGGACATGCTGGCCAACCTGTTGGGCGTCGGGCTGGGCCAGGCGCTCGCAGCAACCGGTATCGCGGGTTGGCTGCTGCGCATCGATTCGCGACTGGCGGCAGGGCGTCGCTAAAGTCCCGGCAGGCGCCTGTTAGCGCTACTCCCGGCTCTGTTCTGTCGGTCACGGCACTGCTTCGTCGCACGCTTCTGTGCGACAAACGACCGATCGCGCAAATTATCCCGGCACTTTTTGCAAAGTTGATTCGCAATCAGTTAAGAATGCGTTCAACCGATTGCAGCGTGGCCACTCGGTAGCTCCTGAAACGCCCGGTTCGTGGGTGTTTACGACAAAAGCCACGCACACCGCCTAGGGAGAGCTGACAGATGAAAACGGGTTCGCGTCACGTTGCCAGCAGAAATTCGATGTCGATCGCCATTCGCCGGGCCCTGTGGGGCGGCGCCGTAATCGCACTGGTCGGTTCCGCCAGCGCCTATGCGCAGGACGCCGCACCCACCCAGGACACCACCACGACCGCCCAGGCCCAGGAGCCTGCCGCGGCGCCCGCGGCACAGGCCACGGGCGAGAAGACCACCACGCTGGAGACCGTATCGGTCCTCGGCAGCCGCACCAAGCCGCGCACGGCGGCCGAATCGGCGGTGCCGATCGACATCCTCGGCGGCGAGGAATTCCACAACCAGCCGTCCGTCGACCTGATGGACAAGATGCGCACCCTGGTTCCGGCGTTCAACGTCAGCACCATCCCGATCGACGACGCCGCTTCGCTGGTACGACCGGCGAACCTGCGCGGCCTGCCGCCGGACAACACCCTGATCCTGGTGAACGGCAAGCGCCGCCACCGCGCTGCCGTCATCACCTTCCTCGGCCACGGCGTGTCCGATGGCGCGCAGGGCCCGGATATTTCGGTGTTCCCATCCATGGCGATCGAGCAGGTGGAAGTCCTGCGTGATGGCGCCGCCGCGCAGTACGGTTCCGATGCCATCGCCGGCGTGATCAACTTCGGCCTGAAGCGGCTCGACCATGGCGGCTCCGTCGAAGCGTTCGCCGGCGAGTACTACGAAGGCGATGGTGCCACCCAGCAATACGGTGCCCAGCTCGGCATGCCGCTGACCTCCAACGGTTTCGCCACGCTCACCGCCGAATGGCGTTCCGCCGATCCGACCTCGCGCAGCATCCAGCGCGACGACGCGGCTGCCGACGCGGCGGCCGGCTATCCGGGCGTGCGCAACCCGGCACAGGTCTGGGGTTCGCCGCAGGTCCACGAGGACATGAAGTTCGTCGCCAATTTCGGCATCTCCGGTGAGAGCTTCGACTTCTACGGTTTCGGCAACTACGCCAAGCGCGACGTCGAAGGCGGCTTCTACTACCGGGATCCCACCGCGCGTGCCGGCGTGTTTTCGAACGACGGCGGCAACACGCTGCTGATCGGCGACCTCAACACCGCCAACGCGGTGACCTGCCCGACCATCGCTTTGCGCGACGGCAGCGGCAACCTGATTCCGTACAGCGTCGTGGGCGCCGCAGTCGCCGCATTGCCGGCGGAATGCTTCACCTTCCTGTCGCAGTTCCCAGGCGGCTTCACCCCACAGTTCGGCGGGCGGATGGAAGACAGCTCGCTGGTGCTGGGCGTAAAGGGTGTGTGGGGCGACGGCTGGCACTGGGATATCAGCGGCAGCCGCGGCGAGAACAAAATCAACTTCTACATGCTCAACACGATCAACGCGTCGTTGGGGCCGGACCAGCCGGGCGACAACGAGTTCGCTCCCGGCGGCAACACGCAGACCGAGACCAACTTCAACTTCGACATCGCCAGGGATTTCGATACCGGCTTCACCAGCGGACCGCTGGGCGTGGCGATGGGCGTGGAATGGCGCCGCGAAGAGTTCGAGATTCGCGCGGGCGATTACGCTTCGTATGCGATCGGGCCGTTGGTGTCGCAGGGTTTCTCCCTCGGCTCGAACGGCTTCAACGGCTTCAATCCGCGCACGGCCGGTAGCCACAGCCGCGACAACTGGGCTGCGTATATCGACGTCGAGGCACCGTTCACCGACCAGTTCACGCTGGCGGCGGCGGTCCGGCACGAGGACTTCGAGGATTTCGGCGGCACCACCAACTGGAAGCTGACCGGGCGCTACGACTTCACCGACGCCTTCGCCCTGCGCGGCGCTCTGAGCACCGGTTTCCGCGCCCCGACGCCCGGCCAGGCCAACGCCGAGCAGGTGACCACGTCCTTCATCAACGGCGCGTTGCGTGACACGGCGGTGCTGTCGCCGAACAACGCGATCGCCCAGTTCTACGGCGCCGAACCGCTGACGCCGGAAGAATCGAAGAACGCGTCGCTCGGCCTGGTGTGGAACAGCGGCGGCTGGCTGGTCACGGCCGACGCGTACCAGATCAAGACGGAAGACCGCATCGCACTCAGCGCCTTCTTCACGGTGAGCGATGCGGATCGCGCGGCGCTGGTCGCCGCCGGGCATCCTGAAGCGGCGTCGATCAGCGAGGTGCAGTTCTTCGTCAACGACTTCGACACCACCACGTCCGGCCTGGACCTGGTCACCAGCTACGACAGCGATCATTTCGGCGGCAAGACCACCTATTCGGTGGCGGCCAACTGGAACCGGACCGAGGTCGACGACTTCACACCAGGCATCATTACCCCGGTGCGCATCAAGAAGCTGGAAGAATCGCTGCCGCGCACCAAGGGCTACTTCAGCGTCAACCACCAGCGCGAGGTGTTCCATGCCAATGCGCGGGTGAACTACTACGGCTCGTTCTTCGAGGACCACCTCGACGACGGCAGCCTGCCGATCTACGAAGACAGCGCGGTGACCGTGGATGCGGAGATCGGCTGGAAGTTCGCGTCGGGCCTGTACGTCGATGTCGGCGCGCAGAACCTGTTCGACAAGGTTCCGAACGAGAGTCCGTATGCCGGCATCGCCGGTGCGCAGTATCCGTCGCATACGCCATATGGCTTCAACGGTGGCTTCTACTACGCGCGGGTGGGTTACAAGTTCTGAGTGCGCAGGCACTGCTGAGCGAAGCGTCATCGCAACGGACATCGGGCGGCTTCGGCCGCCCGGTGTGTTTCAGGGGCCCGGTCGTGCGATCTGGTTGGTTTCAGGGTGAGGCGGAAGCACCGGCCAAGCCCGGCACCCTACGGAAGTAAAAAAACAGCGAGCTTCGCTCTACAGCTCGCGAATCCCTCAGGGTTTCTTGCCGGTAGCCGCCGCAATCGCGGCGATGCGCGCCTTGCGCATAGCTTCGCCAAGTTCCGGGCCCTGCAGTTCGCCCGGCACGTCGCTGGCACGAATGGCCATCGCCGCGGCATGCGCGTCGCGCAGCAGCCGGCCCGACGGGTAATCGACATCGGACAGGCCGGCACGGCCGCGCTTGTCGGCTTCGCACGCCAATGCGATGCGCGGAATCCGTTCCGGGCGGCGGAAGCCATCGCAGCGCGAAATCAATTCGAACACCGTCGACGCGCGCAGTTCGGGAAGCCGGTGCACGTTGAGGTGATCGCGGCAGACGCATTCGGCGAGCTGGCGGTGTTCGAGCGGCACCTTCATGCGTTCGCACAGAGCGCGCAATGGCGCGAGTCCCGCGCTTTCGTGGCCGATGTGCCTGGGCAGCACGTGCTCGGGCGTCAGCGCCTTGCCCAGATCGTGGGTGAGCGCGCAGAAGCCAACGAGCTCATCGCCTGGGGCGAGTTGCGCCGCCATGTCGCAGACGAGTTCGACATGCACGCCGGTATCGACTTCCGGGTGATATTCCGCGCGCTGTGGCACGCCATACAATGCTTCGACCTCCGGCAGCACGACCGCGAGCGCGCCGCAGTCGTGCAGCGTGCGCAGGAAGGCGGACGGTTTTTCGCTGGTGATCGCGCGGCGCAGCTCCTGCCAAACGCGTTCGGCGGTGAGTTCGGCGAGTTCGCCACTGGCGACCATCTCGCGCATCAGCGCCATGGTTTCCGGCGCGATGGTGAAACCGAGGCCAGCGAAGCGCGCCATGAAACGCGCTGCGCGCAGCACGCGGAGCGGGTCTTCGCCGAAAGCGGGGCTGACGTGGCGCAGCACGCGTGCTTCGATATCGCGAACGCCGCCATACGGGTCGATGAGGTGGCCTTCCTCGTCTTCGGCGATCGCATTGATGGTGAAGTCGCGCCGCTGGAGGTCTTCTTCGAGCGTCACCGCCGGGTCGGCATCGACGACGAAACCGCGGTAACCGCGCCCGGATTTGCGCTCGGTGCGCGCGAGTGCGTGTTCCTCGCCGGTTTCCGGATGCAGGAACACGGGAAAGTCGCGGCCCACCGCCTTGAAGCCCGCGGCTTCCATCGTTGCCTGCGTTTCGCCGACGACCACGAAGTCGCGATCGCCGTGGCCGAGGCCCAGCAGGCGATCACGAACGGCGCCGCCGACGAGATAGGTCTTCATGCGGCGAGTTTAAGGGACCCAGCTGGACCTGAGCGTTTGCTCCGCATTTCCCGCGCCCCGCCTGCTGGGAGAGAGCAACAACAAAAAGCGCCACTCATCCGCCCGTTCCTCATCCGTTTCGACCTTCTCCCACCATGCGGGGAGAAGGGGACACATTCGCCTGCTTCGCATTGGTCTTGCATCTCCCTCGCCCCGCTTGCGGGGAGAGGGACCGCGCCGCGGAGCGGCGCAGGGTGAGGGGAGGCGGCGCTTGCCACAGGAGCAACAGTAAAGCGCTCCTCATCCGTCCATTCCTCAACGGGCTATGGCCCGTTTCAACTTCTTCCCGCCATGTGGAGAAGGAAACACGCATGCGGGAGAGAGAAGCGATCAGCGCGGCGCATGCTGCGCAAGCAGCGCAACGATCTCCTGCGCACCCGCGTTCCGCCCGAGGCTCCGCGTGATCGGCGCAGGCTGCCCCGACAACCAGATACGCAGTTCGGCTTCCATGTCGAAGTGTCCCGCGGTTTCGATCGAGAACATCACGATGCTGCGGTAGGGCACGCTCAGGTACTCGACCTTGCTGCCGGTGACGCCCTGTTTGTTGACGAAGATGAGGCGGCGATCGGTGAACACCATCAGGTCGCGGATCAGGCCAAACGCGCGTTGCAGCTGTTCGCCGGGAGCGAGCAGCGGAGTGAATTCCTCGGCCAGCTTGTCGAGGTTCTTTTCGCTGGCGTGGCCCAGCAACGTATCGATCAATCCCATGGGATCACCTTTGCAGCGAAGCGCTCAGCGGCGCTTCTCCGGTTTCACCGGCGCGGAGGGCGGCGTCGCAGGAATAGAAGGCGCCGGCGCAACCGCGAGCGGACAGACGAACTTCTTGCGTGGCCCATTGAGTCGCCCACGCATGCGTTCGGTAAGACTCAGCGTGTTGCCGTTGAGACGCCAGTCGTAGAGCACGCTGAAGGCGAGCACGCGCGCCACGTAGTCACGCGTCTCCTTGTAGCTGATGGTTTCGATCCAGAAGTCCGGATCCATGCCGGGACGTTGCGACTGCCAGCGCGCGAGCGGCGCGGGACCGGCGTTGTAACCGGCAATCGCCTGGTACGGCTGGCCGCCGTACTTGTCGAGTAGTTGCCGCAGGTAAGCAGTGCCGAGGACGATGTTGGTGTCCGGGTCGTAGAGCGAATCCGCGCCACCCCATTGCAACCCGAGCGTGCGCGCAACCGCGGCGCCGGTGCCCGGCAGCACCTGCATGAGGCCCATTGCATTCGCACCGGAGCGCGCGCGTGGATCGAACACGCTTTCGGCGCGGATCTCGCCGGCGACCCACGCCGGATCGAGGCGGTTGTTCACGGCTTCGCGGCGGATCGTGGCGTCGTGGTGCAGCGGAAAGCGCAGCGTGTAGAGGCGAAGCTCATCCGGCCGAGGCTCGCCCGCCGGCGTCTTGCCAAGCGCGAACACCGCGCGGTCGAACCAGCCGTGCGATTGCGCGACTTCCACCGCGAGCCGGCGCTGGGTGTCGTCGAAACGGGCGAGCGCGTCATCCCATTCGCGCGTGGCCCAGCCGCGGCGATCGATGCGGTACAGGCCGACCGCGCGCACCAGCGCCGGATCGCGCGCCACGGCATCGCGCTGCGCATCAGCGTCGTTCGGCATCCAGGGGCACAGGGTGTAGGACGCATTGATGCGATCGGCGGCGAGGAAGCCGTGGAATTCGGCCTTGTTCGCCGCTTCGCGATACAGGCGCTGCGCGGTCGTCCTGTCGCCAGCGAGTTCGGCAAGCCGTGCCTCGAAATACTGCCAACGCGAGTCGCTGCGTTGCTTGTCGCCCATCTTGCGGATCGCCGCGAGTGCGGCCGGCCAGTCCGAGCGCGACATCGCTTCGCGCGCGCGCCATTCGTGCAGGCGTTCGTCGTAGGCGGACTCGGGCACATTGGCGAGGCGCTGCGCCGACTCGGGCTCGTACGAAGCCACCGTCCACAGCGCCGCCTGGTACAGCACGCGGCCGCGGTCCTCGTCGGTGAAACCAAAGGCCTGCGCGTACTGCGGCAACTGCGCTTCTCCGGCCATCGGCACGGACTTGGCGAGGCGCGCGAGTCCGTACGATGCCATGCGACGGCTACGGTCGGTCTTCGGCCACTCGAGTGCGCGCGTGTGGATCGCATCGATGAAGGCCGCGTAGTCGTTGGCGAGCGCGGCGTCCTGCGTGGAGAGTCCGCCTGCCGCGCTGCGCATGACGCCGGTCTGCCATTCGGCTGCGGCCTTGTCGATGCGTTCCCAGCGCAGTTCCGGGGCCAGCCCCCCCTTGGCAGCGAGCGCTTCGAACACCGGATCGCAGTTGGACGGCAACGGTTTGGCGGCGCCGCGCCACAGCGACTGCACGTCACCAATCCACTGCGCGTCATCGCGGTTGAGCGCTTGGCGTGCCTGCAACTCGGCGCAACGCAGTTCCGTGTTCTTCGCGATCGACGGCTTCCACGCAGCGAGCAGCGCGGACCAGTCCTTGCGGCGCGAACTTTCCGCGACCCAGATTTCGCGGAACGTTTCGGCCGCGGCCTGGCCCGCATAGCGCGTCAGGAACGACTGCGCCTGGGTGCCGGTGACCGAGTCGATATTGCGGCGCAGGTTGGCGTATTCGATCCACGCGTACAGCGGATGGCGGGCAAGGTCACCGTATTGCGCGGCGTCGAACTCGCCGCGTTCGGCGGCTTCGATCGCGGCTTCGACACGCAACAGTTGCGGATCGGCCGTGACGATCGCGGCGGCCACGGCATGCAGCGGTGCCTGGCTGTTCCATCGCAGCGACGACGTGCCGGAGGACGAGGGCAGGGCTCCGGCAACGAGCGCTGCAAGCATAGTGAACAGGATGCGGGGGAGCATGTGCCCGACTATAGCCGAGGCAGGTGAATGGGCGGTTGGTGCGCGAAATGCGCCGTTTTGCTGCGGGCAGGCTTCAGCGCGCCGATGTCTCCGCGGGCATTGGCGCCGCTTCGCATGGATGCATGCCTTCGTCCTTGTCGCGCACGCTACGATCGCCGCTTCGCCACGCTTGATCGAGAACGGAGTGACCGTGTTCGTATCGTTGCTGTTGTTCCTTGCACTGGGCGCGATCGCCGGCGTGCTTGCGGGATTGCTGGGTGTCGGCGGTGGCCTGGTCCTCGTGGCTGCGCTCGCATGGATGCTGCCGGGTGTCGGTGTGCCGAAGGAAGCCGCGATGCATGCCGCGCTGGCCAGTTCACTCGCAAGCATCGTGCTCACCGCCGCGGCGTCGGCGCGCGCGCACCACGGTCGCGGCAGCGTGCTGTGGCCGACGGTGCGCTGGATGATTCCCGGATTGCTGCTCGGCGGCTGGTTGGGCAGCGGCGTGGCGGTGCGCATCGACGGCGACGCATTGCGCTGGATCGTCGCCGGCTACTGCCTGATCGCTGCGGCGCAGTTGACCTTCGGCGGCACGCGGGCAGTCGCGGGCGGAGCTGAAGTCGCGGCCCCGCACGGCGCGCCGATGACGCTGGCGGGCGTCTTCATCGGCGCCGTGTCGGCCGTGGTCGGTATCGGAGGCGGCAGCATGACCGTGCCGTTGCTGGTCTGGCGCGGGGTCAAGCCGGTGCGTGCGGTCGGGACTTCGTCCGCCTGTGGTGTGGCAATCGGCCTGGCCAGTGCAGTGGGCTATGCCCTGCATGCGCCGCATGGTGCACTGCCGCAATACGCCGTTGGCTACGTCTATCTCCCTGCCGCGATTGGCGTGGCAGCGGCATCGGTGCTGGCTGCGCCGTATGGAATGCGGCTGGCGCATCGGCTCGATGGAACGAGCCTGAAGCGCGTGTTTGCGGGGTTCCTGATCGCTGTCGCAATGAGCCTGGCGCTGGCGGCCTAGAACTTGTCGAAACGTGCCTGTGCGATTTACGGGCACCGGCTATGCACTTTGCCGCTTGTGTCGGTTTTACTAATTGTTTACAAGTTCAGAGCGCAACGACCGAGCTTCCGGCCGTGCGCCGCACTGCCCTGCCAGAAACCGCTTCCAGCTGTTCATAAGAATCCAGGAGAGAGTCAAATGAAAGCGCTGCGCTACCAACCTCTTGCGAAAGCCATCCAGCTTTCGCTGCTGATCAGTGTCCCCGGCTTGGCCGCCGCGCAGGACCCTGCCCCGGCACAAACGCCGTCCACTTCCGCTCCTACCACTCTTGACGCCATCACGGTCACCGGCTCGCGCATCAAGCGAACCGACATCGAAACGGCCAGCCCGGTATTCCAGATCGATCGCCAGGCGATCGACGCGACCGGTGCCCAGACCATCGGTGCCTTTATCCAGTCGGTACCGTCGATGGCGGGCGCCGCGACCAATCCGTCGGTCAACAATGGCGGCAGCGGTCCCGGCGGCCCGAACCCCAGCGGCACCGGCGCAGCGACCATCTCGCTGCGCGGCCTGACTGAAGTGCGGACACTGATCCTGATCAACGGCCGCCGCATCGTCACCAACGATGTCAACTCGATCCCGATGTCGATGGTCGAGCGCGTGGAAATCCTCAAGGACGGCGCATCGGCGATCTATGGCTCCGACGCCGTCGGCGGCGTAGTCAACTTCATCCTGCGCAAGAACTTCGAAGGTTCGCAGGTGAGCGTCGACTACGGCATCAGCGACCAGAACGACGGCGAGCGCTACGGCGTCAGCGGTACGTTGGGCCTGAGCGGTGATCGCGGCAGCTTCATTCTTGGTGTCAACTATCACAACCAGAAGGAAGTCAGCGCGGCCGATCGCGACTTCTCCAAGAATGCGCTGACGCTGTACGCAGGCGCGGTCGTGGTCGGGGGTTCCTCGCGCACGACGACGGGCCGCTACGCGGTGCCGGAAAGCATCGCTGGACTGGACTGCAACGGCGACGGTGACCTGGGCGACACGGCCGGCCTGACCCACATCGCGGGTACGCCGGGCACGAGCGTTGGCGATTTCCGCTGCTTCACCAACGCCGACCTCTTCAACTACCAGGCCGTCGGCAATGTCGAGCTGACCCCGCAGGAACGCGCGGGCGTATTCGTCACCGGCAACTACGACGTCACCGAGGGCGTGAGCGCGTACCTCGACGCGTTCGTCAATCGCACCTCATCGGCCAGCCAGATCGCACCGCTGCCGTTCGATGGCCGGCCGGGCAACGACAGCGTCGTCATTTCCGCCGACAACATCTACAACCCGTTCGGCGTCGACATCATCGACAGCCGTCTGCGCGTGTCCGACCTGGGCAATCGCCGCTTCTCGTTCGAGACGGAGACCAGCCAGTTCAACGGCGGCCTCAAGGGTAATTTTGGCGACAGCTCCTGGTCGTGGGACATCGGTGCCAGCTATGGCCGTATCACCCAGGACCTCACCACCAGCGGCTACATGCAGTCGTCCAAGTTGCAGGACGGCCTGGGCCCATCGTTCATCGATGCCGGCGGTGTGGCACGTTGTGGCACGCCAACCGAAATTATCCCGAACTGCGTACCGCTGAACTTCTTCGGCGTCCCGTATGACCTGAGCACGCCGGAAGGTCAGGCGGCCAAGGATGCCCTGGCGGCCATCACGGTCAATTCGAATACACACAAGGTGCAGGTGCTGCGTGGCTTCCAGGCCAACTTCGCCGGCGACCTGTTCGAGCTGCCCGCCGGCATGGTGCAGGCGGCGGTGGGCCTGGAGTACCGTAAGGTGAGCCTCAACTTCACCCCGGACTCGCTCTCGACGCTGAACCCCGATGCGGATTTCACCTGCGAGATTTCCAGTGAGGCGTGCGCGTCGCGTACCTCCGGCTTCACCGAGACCAAGGAGTTCTACGGCGAACTGCTGATCCCGGTGCTAGCCGACGTGCCGTTTGCCAAGTCGCTCAACCTGACCCTTGGCACCCGGTACTCCCGCTACAACAGCTTCGGCAATACCACCAACAGCAAGCTGGGCGTGGAATGGCGCCCGATCGACGGGCTGCTGTTGCGCAGCACCTACGCGCAGGTATTCCGCGCCCCGACCGTCACCGACCTCTATGGCGGCCTGTTTGCCTTCTCGGCGGGCTACACCGATCCGTGCGTGGGCTATACAGGTCCGCTGAACGGAAACCCGGCTTGCCTGGGCGTGCCCAACGATGGGAGCTACCACGCTCCGGACACGCAGCTGTCGGCCTTCGTCGGCGGCAATCCAGATCTGAAGCCGGAAGAAGGCAGCGTCTTCACCATCGGTGCGGTGTACGAGCCGGAATGGTTGCCGGGCTTCTCGACCACGATCGATGCGTGGAAGGTGCACCTGGACGACACGATCGGCAGCTTCGGCACCTTCACGATCCTCAACCAGTGCTTCAACAGCACCCTGGCGAATCCGTCGCCGTTCTGCGCCCTGTTCGCGCGTGATCCCGACTCGGGCGATCCGGTTCGCCTGTTCGACCGGGTGGATAACGTGGGCGAGACCGACACCAAGGGCATCGACATCGGCTTCCGCTACCGCACCGAGACCCCGTGGGGCCGCATTCGCGCCAGCCTGGACACCACGTATGTGGCCCAGTACGACGTGAAGACGATCTTCAACGGCGTAGTCACCGCGCAGCAGCACAACGCCGGCACCTATCTGGGTTCGGCCAATGGCGGCCTGGGCAACTACAGCCGCTGGCGTGGTATCGGCGTGCTGGGCTGGAGCGTGGGCAACTGGGATGCGCAGTGGACGAGCCGTTACGTCCATGGCTTCAAGGTCGGCTCCAAGCCGGGTGTGGACACTGTGCCCTGCGCCGACCGCGTGCTGCCGCCGGGTAGCGAGGGCTGCCTGCTCACCTTCGGTGCGCAGACGTACCACAACATCGAGGTGGGTTATAAGTTGCCCTGGAACATGCAAGTCCGTGTCGGCATCGACAATGCCTTCGACAAGCAGCCGCCGATCATGTACCAGAACAACACAGCGGACGGTAATACCGACCCGCAGACGTTCGACACGATAGGCCGTTACTACTGGGCAAACGTGACCGTCAACTTCAAGTAATCGTTACCGGAAGCAGCAAGGCCGCGCAGCGCACGCTGCGCGGCCTTTTGCTTGATGGGCATCGCTGGGAGTGTTCCCTTACACGTCGGGATAGCCGAAGTGTTCAACCCACGGACGCAGCAACCCCAGCGTGTGCTCGCTGAAGTGATGGCGGAACCCCGCCCAGCGCCCGATCGCCCCCGGGTTCACGGGTTCGATCACCTGCGCATAGCTCGGCGTGCCGATGACACGGTCGCGGGCACGTTCGGTGAAGCGCATCAGCGCATCGTCCCAGGGCAGTTCAAGGAAGGAAAACAGGCGACGCGTTTCCGATTCGGTCGCGTTCACCAGCTTTTCGTAGCGCAGCACGTGCACGGGCAATGCCAATGATTCGCGAAGGCGCAGCCAGTGCGTGAAGGTGCGGTCGTACATCTCGGCACACGACTCGAGCGTGCGGAACGTGACCGCAAACGCAGGGGCGCCGAAGTGCTGCATGTAGCAGCTCAGCACCACATCGCAGGGATGGCGCACGGTGAGGATGACCCGTGCATCGGGGAACACATGCGGCAGCAGCGGCAGCCGCAGGAGGTTGAGCGGATTCTTGTCGACCGGCCGGACTGCATCAGTTGCCGGTCCCGGGAGTACCGCATCGACGGCGGCAAAGTAACTGTCGCGAAGACGTTGGCGGGCGTTCGTGTCCAGCGTTCGCAGCGCCGCCTGGATGGTGTCTCCGCGCGCGTACAACTGCTTGGCCAGTCGCTGCACGAAGGGTTGCTCATCGAACGAAGCGAGGTCCGGATGGGCATCGAGAAGCTGCTCCAGCAAGGTCGTGCCCGAACGCGGAAAGCCGACAACGAACACGGGATCGCGGCGCTGGTCCCGGAACTGCAGCGACGCGGGCGCGGGATCCGGCAGCGGTTCTTCGATCACGTCGTAGAGGCCGTCGCCTATCGCCAACGCGGGATGCACCGCCGTCACCTGTTCGTAGCGCAGCGCATGCGCCTGCGAAAACGCCGTCATGGCCGCATCGACCTGTCCGCATTTCAGGCGTGCAGCGCCCAGGTCGAACGCGAAGCTGATTCGTGTCGTCGGATCGAGCACGGGAATCGCGAGCAGTGCTTCAAGCCGGCTGCACGCCGCTGCGTGATCGCCGTTCCGGGCGGCCATCCGCGCATCCAGTTGCAGCAGCTTGTCGTGCAGGCGCTCCCGCGTTGCGGCGTCGAGTTGCTCTTCCAATGCCGCTCGCGCCGAAGACGCGGCCTGCAGGCGATTGAGGCGTTCCAGCGTGAGCACCGAGCCGATCAGTGCATCCGGTTGCCGGGAGTCACCGGCAAGGATGGCTTCGAACACGCGCTGCGCCTCGGCAAGGCCGCCACCACGCAGGAGCAGGTAACCGATTTCGATGCGTTGCCCGACGTCGACGCCCTGTTGCAGCAGCGCGGCGGCTTCGGACTTCGCGCCGTCCCATTCGTCGATGTCGCCCAACAGCTCCGCGCGGAGCAGGCGAAACTCGGGTTCAGCCGGCTCGAAACCCAGCGCCCGCTCGATGTGTGCGAGCGCGAGCTTCGGATTGCCTGTCGCCCGGCGTGCGCGCGCCATTGCGAAGTGCGTGGCCGCATCGTCGGCGCCCAGTTCCAGCGCGCGCTGCAGGGGCTCGAGTGCTTCGGGCTCGCGATCGAGTTCGCACAGGCAATTGCCGAGGTTGGACCAGTGCGTGCGTTCCCCTGGCTGGAGTTCGACCAGGCGCTGGTACAAGGGCAATGCCTCGCTCGCGCGGCCGGCGCCGCTCAGCGAAAGCGCGCGAATCGCCAGCCAGCCCGCGTCATTCGGACGAACGCGGAGCGCGCGGAGCGCGTACTCCTCCGCCGCTACGTGCTCGCCGCGGCGCAGAAGCGTCAGAGCGTCGGCGAGCGAAGGCATGGCGGAGCTGTCGTGGCTCGTGGACATGCGGATTATGATGCATGACGAACGTGGCCTTTGGGCCCGACCTGGCCCGCCCTGTCTTTCCGCCGGAGTTGCCGTGCCGACTGCCGACACGACCCTTAACCGCTTCGTGCAGGTATACGACGATGCACTGGCCGCGCCGTTGTGTCAGCGCATGGTCGAATCGTTCAATGCGTTGTCGAGGTTTCATCGTCAGAACGGGGAAGGTGTCCGCGGCGGCCTGGACGACAGCCGCTGGACCGAGCTCGACATCAGCGCACTGTCCGACGCGACCTTCCGTGCGATGCTCCTCGCGAACATGCATGCGCACCTGGCGCGTTACGTGGAGGCGATTGGCCTGACGCTTCCCGTCCCCGCCACGCAGCGGACGAGCGAGCTGATCATCAAGCGCTACCACCCCGGCGGCGCGGAACGCTTCCAGCCGCACTTCGACTCGGTGGGTGAAGTCAGCAATCGTTACCTGGTGTTCCTCTGGTATCTCAACGACGTAGCGGAAGGTGGAGAGACCGCGTTCGTCGACCTGGGGATCGAAGTGAAGCCAAAGGCAGGGAGGCTGCTGATGTTTCCGCCTTACTGGATGTTCCAGCATGCCGGGCGCGCGCCCGTGGGCAACGACAAATACATCCTTTCCACCTATTTCCTGTTCTGACCGTGGACTCCGTGCTCTCCGGCGACGTGCGCCTGGTGTTTTCTCCCGAAGCGGTGCTGCGCTTCCACGATGGGCGCATGCTGATCCACACCGCGTCTTCGACGCCGCCATTCGTGACGGACCGGCCTGCACTGATCGGCTGGCTTGCGCAGTTCGCGCAACCCACGACGATGGACACGGCGCTGGCTTCACTTCCGGAAGGGTCGCGTGACTTTGCCGCACGCGCCGCAACCTACCTTCGCCAGACGGGCGCATTGCGGGAAGTGACGACTATCGATCGCACGGACGACGTCGACGCTGCGCATCGCCACTGTCGCGAACATCTCTCCGCCCTCGCGCAAACGGTGTACGCACTGGGCTGCGACATAGCCGGTTTCGGACCCTATGCCGAAGTCGCTCTGCGACAGAACGGTGGAGCGGGACTGGAGCCGCGGTTGAGGGCGCTGCAGACGGCAGCGGCGTCATTGCGGGCCGAGCTCGCGGCACAGCGGCGCCCCTACCTGCAGGGCCAGCTTCAACGACTGGGTGTATCCGAACTCGCGCACGGGCTGAAACTGCATGTTGGTTGCGGTCCATGCCTGCTCGAAGGCTGGATCAACCTCGACGTGCATCCGGCGCCACTGGCCACCAACGTGCTGTGGGGACTGCCATTCCCCGGAGGCAGCGTGCGGCTGGTGTTCCTGTCGCACCTGCTGGAGCACCTGTTCTATCCCAACGACGTGATGCCCTTCCTCGGCGAGATCTTCCGCGTGCTGGAGCCAGGTGGCGTGGTTCGCATCATCGTTCCCGACATCGCGCAGTACATCGAGGCCTACGAGAACGATGATGCGCAGTTTTTTGCCGAGCGACGGCAGCACTGGGGTGCAGGCGACGGGCGGACGACCCGGCTCGAGAATTTCCTGGCCTACGCGGGTGCCGGCCCGGATCCGGCCTGGCTGTTCCAGGCGCACAAGTTCGGTTACGACTTCGAGACCTTGTCGCGGGCGATGGAGCGCGCCGGTTTCGTTGACATCCAGCGCTCCGCGTTCAATGCCAGCGAACATCCGGAACTGCGCGTGGACGAAAACAGTGAGGTGGCCGCTGCTCATCATGGCGGGCGCCACTACTCGCTGTTCGTCGAAGCGCGCAAACCGGCCGGCGGCGGCGCATGAGCATGCCCACGTTGCTGCAGGCGCGCGCATGGGCGCAGGCGGGTGATCCGCGTGCAACGGTTGCCTACCGGCAGCTATTAGGCGGCGGAGAAGTAGTCGAGGCGAGGATATTCCTTGCCCGCGAAGCACTGCTGCAGGGACGCGCAGCGGAAGGGGTCGCCCACCTCCAGCAGGCCTGCCGGGCCGAGCCGGACAATGCGTCGTTGTTGCGCCAGCTCGCGGTGGCCGCGGAAGCGGCGGGATACCCGGACGAAGCGCGACAGGCCCTCGAGTTCGCCGTCAGCCTGGCGCCCGGGATGTATCTCGCGCACCTGCAGCTGGGGCGCTTGCTGGAGCAGGCGCGCGACCGCAAAGGCGCGATGCGATCGTACTTTCGCGCACTGACGCGGGCGCAGCTCGAGGAAAAGTGGCTGGACGAAGCCAGCACGCCGCCAAGGCTTCGAGCGCAGGTGGCGCACGCCGCGGAATTTGTCCGTGCCGCACGGCCGGAGTTGATGGCGAACCTGATGGAACCGCTGGTTGCGCGCCACGGGCGCGAGGAAATGAAGCGCGTGGAGCGCTCCTTGCGCGGCTACTTCTCGCTTGAGGAGGTCGTGCCGGAAAACGCGTCGCAGCGGCCCAGGTTTCTTTTCTTTCCGGACATACCGTCGGCGCCCTACTTCAAGCGCGCCGACTTCGAATGGATCGAAGCACTGGAGTCCGAATGGCGCGCCATCCGCGACGAGGCGTTCGCGGTGCTTGCCGAGCCGGGCGTACTGACGCCGTTCCTCGATGCGCCGGAACAGGGCGACCTGAGCGAGTACCTGCAAAGCGCCGGTGATGCCGCGCCGCATTGGGATGCGTTCTTCTTCTATCGCCACGGGCGTGCGTATGCGGAAAACCAGCAGCGCTGCCCGGTTGCCGCGCGCGTCCTGGAATCATTGCCGCTGTTGCGCATTGCCGGACATGCGCCGGAAGTCTGCTTCTCGGTGCTGTCGCCGGGCACGCATATCCTTCCGCACCATGGCGTGACCAACATCCGCTCGGTCGTGCATCTGCCTTTGCTGGTTCCCGAGGATTGCGCGCTGCGTGTCGGCGACATGGTCCATGCCTGGCGCGAAGGCGAGTGTGTCGCCTTCGACGACACCTGGTTGCACGAGGCATGGAATCGCAGCGGCGAGACGCGCGTCATCCTGCTGATGGATGCCTGGAATCCGCATCTGACGCTGGCCGAACGCGATGCCATGGCAGCGCTGGTCGAGGGCATCGGTGAATTGAAGCGCGGTTAGCGCTCAACTCCGAATCGCGCTCGCCGGCACATCCAGTTCCAGCGACAACGCCAGGTGATCCGAAAACGCCGCGGGCAGGGCGCGCGCGCGTTCGCAGGCGAGGGCGAGGCCGTCGCCGAGCAGGATGTGGTCGATCGCGCGCTGGGGGCGCCAGCTCGGGAACGTGGGTACCGCGTGCGCGGGCGGCTGCAGGCGCGTGCGCCGGAACAGCGTCGCCATTTCCGGACGGTCGATGTCGCAGTTGAAGTCGCCCATCAGCACCGCGTAGGGATGGTCGTGCAGCAGCTCGGCGATGAAGGAGAGCTGCGAGGCGCGCGACTGCGCGCCCAGCGAAAGATGCGCGACCGCGATCGTGAGCGAATCCTCGTCGTCACCGAAACGGGCCATCAGCACGCCGCGGCCGGCGATGCGCCCGGGCAGCGAGTGATCCATGACTTCGACCGGTTCGAGCTTGCTCAGCAAGCCGTTTGCGCTCGACGCCACGCCGCCGACGCGGCGGTTCGGCTGGTGGCTCCAGTAATGGAAGCCGGCGCGCTGCGCGAGGTAGTGCGTCTGGTTGGTGAAGCCCGAGCGCAGGCTGCCGGGGTCGCTTTCGTTGAGGCCGACGATGTCGTGCTCGCCGGCGAGTTGCGCGATCGCATCCAGGCTCGGCCGCTTGCCCAACGGCAGCACGTGCGACCAGCTGCGGGTCGCGTAATCGCTGTAGCGCCGCGTGCTGGAGCCGGCCTGGATGTTCGCGCTCAGCAGTTTCAGCCGGCGGTGGCCTGTCGCTTTATCCATGACCACCGCCGCGCAGACCGGCTCAGCCGCCGCGCGCCGCGCGTTCCTTCGCCACCAGGTGCGTGGTGATGCGCAGCATGTCTTCGAGCGTCTTGCCGGTGACGCGATACTTGCCGTCGACGACGATGCCCGGGCTGCCTTCGACGCCGGACTTTGCGATGAACTGGTTGGCGCGCTTCACCTTGGCATCGGTGGCGAAGCTCGACATCGCGCTGGCGAACTGCTTCGGCTCGGCGCCGAACTTGCCGTAGAACGCCGCGATGTCTTCCGGCGTCGCCTTCATCGCGTCGAGCGAGCGGTCGATGTGGATCGCGCGGAACATCGCTTCGTGCGTTTTCGCGCGCAGGCCAAGGGCTTCGGCGGCATAGAAGGCCTTCGCGAAGGGTTCCGGATTGCCGCCGAAGAAGCCCGCGACCGGGGTGAACTTCACGTCAGCCGGCTGGCGTGCGCGCCAGGCGAGGACGAGCGGCTCGAACTGCGCGCAGTGCGGGCAGGTGTAGCTGAAGACTTCCGCGACTTCGATGCGGCCGGCGGTGGGTTCGAAGGGCTGGCCGCCCGGGATCTCGACATAGTCGATGCCGGCGACGGGCGCGGGACCGACCGGCGTGTCCGGGGTCGCGGCGGGCGTGGGTTCGGGCGCGACTTCAGGCGCCGCGGTTTCGGTAGCGGCAGCCGGTGCGGTTGCTGCGTCTGTGGGGGAAGCAGCGGCGGCCGGTGTTTCGGAAGGAGCGGCAGGCGCTTCGCCCTGCCGGTTGCAGGCGGCTAGCGAAAGCAGGGCGAACAGCAGCAGGGCCGGGCGCAGGTTCATGTATTTCTCCACGTAGCGGATCGGCGGCATGAAGCCGCGCGTGTCGGAAAAGGGTGCCGGCGGCAAGGATAACGAGCGCCGCCTCAGCCGGGCGTGTGCGTCTCGCGTGCGCGCCTAGCGGCGGCCCCTCGCGGCGCGCTCGCGCGCGACCAGCTGGCTGGCGACGCGCAGGGCATCGGCCTGCGGCGCGATGACGCGGTACTTGCCGGCGACGATCAGCGTCGGCGTGCCTTCCACGCCACTGCGTTCCAGGAAGGCCCGCGCGCGCTCCAGCGCCGCATCGACGCCAGGACTGTTGAGAGTGGCCACGAAGCGTTCCGGCGGCACGCCGAACTGCGCGTAGAAGCCAGCCAGCTCGCCATCGGTGGGATTGCGCGGCAGCGTGCCGTCCTCATGCAGCGCGCGGAAGACGGCTTCATGCGAACGATCGGCGATGCCCAGCGCCTTCGCCGCGAAGAAGCCGCGCGCGTACGGCATCCAGTAACCGCCGAAGGGCGCCGCGACCGGCGTGAACGTCACGTCCTTGGGCAGCTTCGCCTTCCACGCCTGCACCGCCGGTTCGAAGTGCGCGCAGTGCGGGCAGGTGTAGCCGAAGACCTCGGCGACTTCGATGCGTCCCGCGATGGGTTCGTATGGGGCGCCGTTCTCGATGACTTCGTAGTCAGTGCCTTCGACTGGAGCGGCCGGCGTCGCGGCAAAGGCACTGAAGGGCAGGAGCAGGGCGAGCAGGAAACTCAGGCGAAGGGTCATGGTCTGGGTTCGCTAAAGAGGCGAAGAGTGGCGAAGCAAATCGGTGCGCCGGCCGGAAACAAGAACGCCGACCGTGACAGCACGGTCGGCGTATTGAACAACGCAGCGGCAGTCTGTGACCGCCGACCGGTGCGCAGGTTCAGTGCTCAGTGGGCCGGGGCTGCTTCCACCGCGACCTCGTCGGCGCGCGGGTGCAGGCCCTGCACGTAGTTGGCAAGCGCGCCGATCTCTTCGTCGGTCAGCTTGCCGGCGATGGCGGCCATCATGTTGAACAGGTGCGGGTCCTGCTGCGTGGTAGTGCCGGCGCGGTATTCCTCGAGGCGGCGCTGCACGTAGGCGGCCTGCTGGCCGGCCACGGCCGGATAGGCCGGGCCCGGATTGCCGGCGCCGACGGGGCCGTGGCACGCCATGCACGCCGGGATGCCGCGGGCCTTGTCGCCGCTGTGGAACAGCTGCTGGCCGACTTCGAAGAACTTCTTGTCCTTGTTCGGGCCAGTGGCGATCACGCTGTCGTCGGCGACGCCGGCGCCCGCCTTCTGGGTGGCGAAATAGGCGCCCAGGTCGCGCGCGTCCTGCGCGGTCAGCGCATCGGCGTACGGCTTCATCACCGCGGCCATGCCGGTGTTGCGCTCGCCGCTCTTGAACAGGGCGATCTGGTGGGCGACGTACCGCTCCGGCATGCCGGCCAGGCGCGGGTACTGCGGATCGGTCGGGTTGCCATCGAGGCCGTGGCAGGCGGCGCAGGTGCCGGCCTTGGCGGCGCCCGCCTTGGCATCGCCCCACGTGGCCGGCTTTTCGACCAGCGGCGCGGCCTGCACGGGTGCGTTGTCCGGCACCGGGGTGACCGTGGCTTGGGCGAAGGCGACGGCGGCAGCTGCGAAAGCAGCGATACCGACGAGGCCGAGGACTCGGGCGTGGCGCATGAGCTGGGCTCCGGGGTGCTCTGAGGGGCGCCCGGAAGCGGGCGCCGAAACCGCGAAATTATCGTTGCGGAGTGCGGGACGGTCAACGCGAAGCCAGTCCGGCGCGCATTTTCCCGCCTGCTGGTTGAAGCCGACCGCCAGAAAATGCCGGCGTTCCAGCTCTCCATTCACACGCGCGGGAGCGCTGTTGCCGCGGTTCGGGGCTGATCGCGGGCGGCATGCGATCCTTTACCCATGGCCACCACCCCAAACCCGTTCGTCCGCGCCCGATATCTGCTCTCGGCGCACAACCCCCGCCAGCTCCCATCCGACGGCGGGTTCGAAGTCGCCTTCGCCGGCCGCTCCAATGCCGGCAAGTCGAGTGCCCTCAATGCGATCTGCCAGCAGAACGCGCTGGCTCGCGTCTCCAAGACGCCCGGCCGCACCCAGCAGCTGGTGTTCTTCGACTTCACCCCCACCGGCACCAATCCGCCCGGGGACAAATACCTGGTCGACCTGCCGGGATACGGTTACGCCAAGGTCCCACAGGACCTGCAGGCGCACTGGCAGGCCTTCCTCGAAAGCTACTTCGCCACCCGGCAGGCGCTGCGCGGCCTGGTGGTGGTCATGGACATCCGCCATCCGCTCAAGGACTACGACCGGCAGATGCTCGGCTACGCGGTACGCCGCGAGCTTCCCGCGCACGTGCTGCTGACCAAGGCCGACAAGCTCAGCCGCGGCGCGGCGGCGAACACCCTGCAGGCCGTGCGCATGGAACTGTCGCGCGCCTATGGCGATACCGTCAGCGTGCAGACATTCTCGGGCGAGTCGAAGCAGGGCGTGGAAGAAGCGCGCGCGGTGATCGGGCGCTGGCTGGAATTCTGATCCGAAGCAACCCTGCTGACGCTTTTTTGCAGAGCGGAGCCTGCTCCGCTGCTCCTGGCAACCGCACCGCGCAGCGCGGCGCTACGCTCCCGGCGGTCACTTGATCTCGAGCAGCGTCGCCGACTTCCCCGGCAGTGTCAGTCTCTCGCCCAGCGTCACCAGCTTGCCAGTCAGTGCATCACGCGCCTGCGTGCCCGTGCCGATGAAATCCGCGAAGCGATCCAGCTGCAACGATGTCGTCTCCGCATTCTTGTTCAACGCCACCATCACCATCTTCCCGCTCTTGTCCGGCGTGCCGTCGTAACGGAAGTACACATACACGCCATCTTGCGGCGCGAAGTGCTGCAGCTTCCCGCCATGCAGCACCGGCGTGCGCTTGCGCCAGTTGAACAGCGCGCGCACGAAGTCCTGCGCGTCGCGCTGCTCCGGCGTGAGTCCGCGTGCAGTGAATGCGTCGGCCGCATCGCCGGCCCAGCCGCCGGGCATGTCCGCGCGCAGCAGGCCGTCATTGCGTTCCTTCGGGCCACGAAGCAGCACTTCGGAGCCGTAGTAGAACTGTGGCGTGCCGCGAACCGTTGCGATGTACGCCATCGCCATCTTCCACAATCTGATGTCGCCATCGAAATGCGCCAGCGCACGCGGCGTGTCGTGGTTCTCGGCGAAGACGACGAGTCGGCCCGCATCCGGATACAGGAAGTCGTTGGCCAGCATTTCGTACAAGCCTACGAAGCCGTAGTCCCAGCCTTCGGGCTGCGTCAACGCCGTGCGCAGCGCGATGTGCAGCGGGAAATCCATCATGCTCGGCATATACGGCACGTGCCCGTCGGGATTCGTCTTGCCGCGCTGCCAGTGCGCGACGATCGCCGGGTTCGGGCTCCATTCCTCGCCGACCATCGCGAAGTCCGGGTATTCGTCGAGCACTGCCTTGGCCCATGCGCTGAGGAAGTCGGTGTCCGCATAGCCGAACGTGTCCTCGCGGATGCCCGACAGGCCTGCGTATTCGATCCACCACAGCGTGTTCTGGATCAGGTAGCGCGCGAGGTGCGGGTTGCGCTGGTTGAGGTCGGGCATCGCCGTCACGAACCAGCCATCGGTGAACAGCGCGCGGTCCGCCGGCGCGGCATGCGGATCCTGCACGGTGGTGCGGCGGTGGTTGGTTTCGACGTAGTTGCCGGGATGGTTGAACCAGTCGGGGGCGGGCGGATCGGTCATCCACCAGTGCTTCGAACCGATGTGGTTGAGCACCACGTCCATGATCAGGCCGATGTCGCGCGCGCGCGCTTCCTTCGATAGCGCGCGATAGTCCTCGTTGCTGCCCATGCGCGGATCGGTGCGGTACAGATCGGTGATCGCGTAACCGTGGTACGAGTAGCCGGGCTGGTTGTTTTCCAGCAGCGGCGTCGGCCAAAGCTGGGTGAAACCCAGGCCCGCGATGTAATCCAGGTGCCGGCGGATGCCGGCGATGTCGCCGCCATGGCGGCCGTTGGAACTCGCGCGATAGGCGGCCTCGCTCATGTCCGGTGCACTGTCGTTGCGCGGATCGGCATTGGCGAAGCGGTCGGGCGTGACCAGGTAGATCGCATCGGAGGCATCGAAGCCGCGACGCTGCGCCGAGCCAGCTTCGCGCGCATCCACGCGCCAGGGATGGCGGAGCACGCGCTTCGTGCCGTCGTAGAACTCGATGTCGAATGCGGCCGGCTTCGCATCGGGCGCGATGGCGAGCGTGACGAACAGATAGTTCGGGTTCTCGCCCTTCTCCACGCCGGCAATCGACACGCCCGGATGCGACAGGCGCGGCGTCAGTTCACTGATACCGCGCCCGTGCACCATCAGTTCGACGCGATCGTGCTTCATCCCGACCCACCAGCTCGCGGGTTCGAGATGGTCTATGGCGAAGTCGCGGGCATGGGCGGGACTGCACAGCAGGGCGAGGCATAGCACGATCAGCAGTCTCATCGCAGTCTCCGTAGCGCCGGTGGGCGCATGGCGATTCTAGGGAGCGGCGCGCAATGCAACGAAGCGGCGCGCGGTGAAAACGTAGTCATCGTCATTGCTGCCCGATCCGGCCAGGACCGCGGACACGGAAAAGCGCCAGCGCACTCCACGCGACCATCGCAGGCCACGCCCCATCGTTCGCGGCGGCCGGCCGCCGCAACACTGGAACACAGCTGGCGCGGCGGGGCAGGCAATCGCGTCATGGCGAAGGGCTATGCTGCCCCGCTGCTTTCGGTGTTGCGGTAGGTGGGCGCCGGCCCCATATCGCGTCCGGATTCCCGAATCGCTTCAGAACCGCCGCTCCACCCGCAGCACAAGCGGGATTCAACGAGACCACTGCATGTCGAGCCCGAGCAACGTCGCCGAATCCCCGATCACCGACCAGCGCGAGCTGATCGAATACCTTGCCTCGGGCAGCAAGCCGCGCGCGGAATGGCGCATCGGCACCGAGCACGAGAAGTTCGGTTTCCGCCTCGACGACCTGCGTCCACCCACCTTCGACGGCGATCGCGGCATCGAGGCGCTGCTCACGGGACTCACCCGTTTCGGCTGGACGCCAGTGCAGGAGCATGGCCGCACGATCGCACTGCTCAAGGACGGCGCATCGGTCACGCTGGAACCGGCCGGGCAGCTCGAACTGTCCGGCGCGCCGCTGGAAACCATCCACGACACCTGCCGGGAAACCAACACGCATCTCGCCGAAGTAAAGACCGTGGCGGAGGAACTGCAGCTCGGTTTTCTCGGCATGGGCTTCCAGCCCAAGTGGAAGCGCGAGGACATGCCATGGATGCCGAAAGGCCGCTACAAGATCATGCGCGACTACATGCCCAGGCGCGGCGACCTCGGCCTCGACATGATGACGCGCACCTGCACGGTGCAGGTCAACCTCGACTTCAGCAGCGAAGCCGACATGGTGAAGAAGTTCCGCGTTTCGCTGGCGCTGCAGCCGATCGCGACCGCGCTCTTCGCCGATTCGCCATTCACCGAAGGCAAGCCCAACGGCTATCTCTCGTACCGCTCACATATCTGGACCGATACCGATCCCGATCGCACCGGGATGCTCGATTTCGTGTTCGAAGACGGCTTCGGCTTTGAACGCTACGTCGACTACCTGCTCGACGTGCCGATGTATTTCTCGTACCGCGATGGTGAATACGTGGATGCGAGCGGAAAATCGTTCCGCAAGTTCCTCAAGGGCGAACTCGACGTGCTGCCCGGTGCGTTGCCGACGCTGCGCGACTGGTCGGATCACATGACCACCGCGTTCCCGGAAGTGCGCCTGAAGAAGTACCTGGAAATGCGCGGCGCCGATGGCGGTCCATGGAACCGGTTATGCGCGCTGCCCGCATTCTGGGTCGGCCTGCTCTACGACGATGCATCGCTGGATGCCGCGTGGGACCTAGTCCGCGACTTCACCATGGCCGAACGCAATGCCTTGCGCGATGGCGTGCCGAAACATGCATTGAAGCTGCCGTTCCGCGCCGGCAGCGTGCGCGACCTCGCGCTCGAAGCCTTGCGCATCGCGGCCGCCGGCCTGCAGCGCCGCGCGCGCCTCAACAGCAGCGGTACCGACGAAAGCCGCTTCCTCGAGCCACTGATCGAGTTCGCCGAAGCCAACGAGACGCCGGCGGAACGCAAGCTCGCGCTGTTCCATGACGAGTGGGGCGGCGACATCGACCGGGTGTTCCGCGAATTCGCGTACTGATATCGGTACGCGGTACGACGCCGGATATCGACACTCCGGAAAAACCGGGCCCCATGCTTTTGAAATCACGCGCAGAGGCTGGCCCTGGCCGGAATGGTGCTCCTGCAGGGCACCGCCAGGTCCACGGTTCCTGCCATGAGCTCATGACGCTCCGTCATCAGGCCATTTTCGTTACAAGCGAAATCATGCTGCCGCGCAACACGATCCCGTCCTAGACTCGCGGGATGAACCTGCCCGTGCCCGCGACGACGTCCGAACCCCTGCGCACCATCGAGTTCGCGCCCACCGACACGCTGCTGCGCGAAGACGTGAACATGCTGGGCGCGCTGGTCGGCGACATCCTCGCCGAGCAGCGTTCGCCCGAATTCCTGGCCGAAGTCGAGCGGCTGCGCCGCGCCGCGATCCGCCGCCGCGAAAGCGGAGCGCCGGTGGCGGAAATCGCGGAATTGCTCGAAGGCATCGAGCTTGAACACGCCAGCGACCTGGTGCGTGCGTTCGCCACGTATTTCCAGGCGGTCAACCTCGCCGAACGCGTGCACCGCATCCGCCGCCGCCGCGACTACGAGCGCCGCGGCAGCGCGCCGCAACCCGGCGGCCTGCACGACGTGCTCGCCGGTCTCGCGCGTGAACGCGTGAGCCGCGACGAACTGCTCGCGCTGCTGCCGCGCCTGCATGTCGAACCCGTCTTCACCGCGCATCCCACCGAGGCCGTGCGCCGCGCGCTGCTGAAGAAGGAGCGCGAAATCGTCACCTGCCTGGTCGCCGACATCGACCGCGGCCGCACGCCCGCCGAACGCCGTGCCGATCGCGAGCGCATCCGCCTCGCGCTCACCACCAGCTGGCAGACCGCGGAAGCACCTTCCGCCAAGCCGAGCGTCGCCGACGAATTCCAGCACGTCGGCTTCTATCTGTCGGAAGTGCTGTACCGCGTGCTGCCGGTGTTCTACGAAGTATTCGAAGACGCCCTGCGCGAAACCTACGGCGAAGCGCCGGTGCCGCACATGCTCGGTTTCGGCAGCTGGGTCGGTGGCGACATGGATGGCAATCCGAATGTCGGCGCCGACACCATCACCGCCACGCTTGCAGGCCAGCGCGCGCTGGTGCTGCAGGCGTATCGCCGCGACCTGCTGTCCCTGGGCGAAGCACTGAGCCAGTCGATCACGCGCGTCGGCGTGTCCGACGCGCTGCTCGCGCGCATCGGGTTCTATCGCCAGCACATGCCGGAGGCCGCGGCCAAGCTCAAGCCGCGCCACGCGGACATGCCGTATCGCAAGCTGCTCACCTTCATCTACGAGCGGTTGTTCGCGACGATGCACGAGCAGCCCGAGGGCTATGTCGATGCCGCGGAGTTCAAGGCCGACATTGCGCTGATCGAACAGAGTTTGCGCGAGCATCGCGGCGAACACGCGGGCGGTTTCGCAGTGCGGCGACTGCAGCGGCGCGCGGAGTGTTTCGGCTTCCATCTCGCCAGCCTCGACCTGCGCCAGGACTCGGCGACGCACGATGCCGCGCTTGCGGCGCTGCTCGAAGATCCGGTGTGGGCGGAGCGCAGCATCGCGGAACGCACGCAGCGGCTGCACCGGCTGCTTCAGGGCGATGAAGCCGTTGCGTCCGAAGGCAATGAAACCTCACGTTCGACGCTCGATGTGTTCCGCGCCGTCGCCACGTTGCGCCCGCGTTACGGCGAACACGCGTTCGGGCCGTACATCATCAGCATGAGCCGCAGTGCCGCCGACGCGCTGTCGGTGCTCGCCCTGGCGCGCATTGCCGGTTGCGTTGAACAGTCGGGTGGAAGCCAGATTGTTCCCATCGATATCGCGCCGCTGTTCGAAACCGTCGACGATCTCGATGCCGCTGCCGACACGTTGCGCGCGCTGTTCGCCGACCCGCTGTACCGCGAGCATCTCGCCGCACGCGGCAATCGCCAGGTGGTGATGCTCGGTTATTCCGACAGCGCGAAGGATGGCGGCCTGCTCGCTTCGCGCTGGGCGTTGCAGCAGACCCAGGTCGCGCTGACGAAGCTGGCACGCGACAGTGGCGTGCAGATCGCGTTCTTCCACGGCCGTGGCGGTTCGATCAGTCGCGGCGGCGGCAAGACCGAACGCGCGGTGATCGCGATGCCGCGCGGCTCGGTCGACGGCTACCTGCGCGTGACCGAGCAGGGCGAGGTGATCCACCGCAAGTTCGGCATTCGCGCGATTGCGCTGCGCAACCTTGAGCAGACCACGGGCGCCGTGCTGCGCGCCACCCTGCGTCCGCGCGTCGCCGAGCCGCGCGAGGAGCGCTGGCGCGCAATCGCGTCGGAGCTCGCCCGCGATTCGCGCGTGCACTACCGCGCGCTGGTGCATGCCAACGCGGATTTCCCCGCCTATTTCCGCGCGGCCACGCCGATCGACGTGATCGAGCGTTTGCGCATCGGTTCGCGCCCGAGCAAGCGCGCGGGCGGCGAAGGCGTTACGCGGCCACCGGGCATCGCTTCATTGCGCGCGATCCCGTGGGTCTTTGCATGGGCGCAGAATCGCTCCGGCCTCACCGGCTGGTACGGGGTCGGCAGCGCACTGCAGCGCGCGCTGCAGCAGCACAGCCACGATGCGATGGCGGAGATGGCGCGCGACTGGCCGTTCTTCCACACGCTGGTCGACGATGTCGAGATGGTGCTGGCGAAGTCGGATCTCGGCATCTTCGAACGCTACTCGCTGCTTGCCGGCGACCTTCATGCGCGCTTCCACGCGGACATCACCGCCGAATTCGAACGCACGCGCGACGCGGTCTTCGCGATCAAGCGCCGCCACGAACTGCTTGCCGAGGATCCGCGGCTGCGCCAGTCGATCCGCCTGCGCAATCCTTACGTCGATCCGATCAGCATGTTGCAGGTCGACCTGCTCGCACGCTGGCGCGCCAGCGGCAGCCAGGACGACGAGTTGCTGCAATCCTTGATCGCGACGGTGAACGGGATCGCCGCGGGTATCCAGAACACCGGTTAGCGGCGATCAGCCGGTCAGTTGCGCCTTGGCCAGTTGCGTCGAGAGCTGTTTCAACCGGTCGAGTTCCGGCTTGTTGAGGCGGCGCGCATAACCCGGCATGCGCTTGGCGCGCGAGAGCACCTGTTCGCACAGGCCGCGCGCCTTGTCGGTTTCGCCCCAGCCCTGCAGTGTTTCGGCGTAATGCACGTGTGCCTCGAAGCCGCTGGCGTAGCCGATCAGCGTTTCGAATTCCTCGCGCGCCCTGGCGCGGTTGCCTTCGGCCGCCACCGCGCGTGCATAGGTGACGTGGCCGTCCTGCGAGCGGAAGTCCGGGCGCTTGCGAATGACAGTGTCGAGGAGCTCGCGTGCCGCTGTCGCGTGGCCGGACTGCAACAGCGCGCGTGCCAGGCGAACCTGGATGTCGGGATCGCCGCTGTGGATGCCCTGCAACGCCGCCTGGTACTGCGGTACCGCCTCGGAGGCGCGATTGGACCCCAGCAATGCATCGGCAAGACGAAGCCGGTTGTCGGTCGTCGCCGCCATCTCGAACGCATCCTGCGCGGCGCGCAGTTCGCGCGTGGGATCGAGCACCTGCTTCACGCCGCGCACCAGCGCGTGGCCGTGGCGCGTGTAGCGCATTTCCGGCAACCAGATCATCAGCGCGTAGACGAGGCTGCCCAGCCCCGGGAACGCAAACAGGATCATCAGCCAATAGCGATCCTGCCCGCTGCGCACCGCGTGCATGGCAAAGAACATCGCAATGACCACGTGCAGGCCAAGGCCCAGGATTGGCATGTCGGCTCTCCCCAGAGTGAAGCCAGGCCGCATCCGCGCCGCCGGCCGACGGAGTCTAACGGGCGGGCACGGTTGCCCACACGACATCGCGCGCCGTTCGGCTTGGCCGAACTACACCTGCTGGACGTCACTGCGTGCCGCGGCCGCGTTGAACCAGTGCACCTGCTTTGCCTACGCGACCAGTTCCAGGTCGGTGTAGGCGAAGCGTTCTTCGCGCAGCACCTGTTCGCCGGTTTGCAAAACGAGCGCGTGCGCGAACATCGGCCCGGCATGGACGCATGTGTGGAATTCGCCGCCTTCGCCGCATGGATCCACGCCCGCCGGCAAATCGGCCAGCAACGTCGCATCGAATTCGCGACCACTGAAATCCGCGGGCAGCTGCGTCGTGTCGACGCAGCACAATGTCGCGCGCAGTCCGCCTTCAGTCATCGCGCGCGCGAGCTTCGCGGTGTCGGCGCCGAACAGCGGCGTTTCGATATTCCACCCGAGCCGCGCGCACAGTGTTTCGCGCCACGCGCGCACGTCTTCGAGGAACAGGTCGCCGAAGGCGATCGTCTGCAATTCCGGCCAACGCGCGCGCGCCTGCGCGAGGGCTTCGGCAAAGGCGGCTTCGTAGCGCGCGTTGTCGCACTGCTGCGGAATGCGTACCTCGATCAACGGCAATCCGGTCGCCCCGGCCTGCGCCAGCAGGATGTCGCGACGGATCCCGTGCATCGCGATGCGCTCGAAACCCTCCGTGACCGTGGTGAGCAGGCCGACGACGTCGACATCAGGGCGGTCGCGGAGCGTGTGAAGAGTCCACGCCGCGTCCTTGCCGCCGCTCCAGGACAGGAGGATGGGTTGTTTTCGCATGGGCGCAGCTTAGCGTGGCGAATTTCTCTGAATGGGAAAATAAAGGCATCTTTGGACACGGGTGGTGAAGTTTTAGCCAGCGTATGGATGAACTGGGCAACACGTACCGGTAACGCTGCGGCCGAATCCCCAACATCGCGCCCGTCGCTGGGCTTTAGGGGAAGCACGGCGCTGGTCGATAAACGGAAGTGTCGGCGTGGCCTTCGGCCAGAGCCGCGACGCCCCGGGGCGGAACCGGCACGGCAATGACGCCGGCCCGAGCAATCCACTTCCGAGGTCAGTTCAATGCATTTCCCCGCGATGGCGCTGCGCGCCACGTTCTGCTGCATCCTTGCGCTCCTGCTTTCCCTCGTCGCCGCTCCTTCCGCGCGCGCGGCCACCACCACCGGCGAAATAAAGACCGTGGTGATCCTGGTGAACTTCACCGACACCGCAGCGCCTTCCAACACGCCCGCCGAGCTCAACCAGCTCGTCTTCGGCAAGGTCAGCGATTTCTACTGGGAAGCCTCGTACCAGAAGACCTTTCTCAGCGGTGCCACCTTCGGCTGGTTCACCATTCCGGTGTCGACCACGCAGTGCACCTGGAGCCAGATAGCGAGCGAGGGCAATCGCGCCGCGGCTGCGGCCGGCGCCAACCTGTCGTCCTACACCACCTTCGTCTACCTGTTTCCCACCGCGTCCGGCTGCATCAACGGCGGAGGGGGCGATATCGGTCCCAACGGCGAGCACCGCGTGTTCATCAACGGCGTAGCCGGCTTCACCGAGCAGATGATCTCGCACGAACTGGGGCACCAGTTCGGCTTGCAGCATTCCGACGGCCTCGATTGCGACGTCAGCGCGCTCGGCAACACCTGCGTGCAGCGCGGTTACACCGACACGGCCGACACCATGGGCGGCCACGGCCATTTCAATGCATTCCAGAAGGAACGCCTGGGCTGGCTCAACGCCGCGGGGGCGCCGCCGATCACGACGGTCACCGCCAGCGGGCGTTACACGATCGAGCGCTACGAGACGCCGGGCACCGGTGCCAAGGCATTGAAGATCCCCAAGAGCGTGGATCCGGCCAGCGGGCAGAAGACCTGGTACTACCTCGAATACCGGCAGCCGATCGGCTTCGACGCGGTGCTGGCGGGCCTGGGCAACCTCACGACGGGCGTGCAGGTGCGCACGGGCACGCTGACCGCGGGTGGCATCGGCACGAGCCTGCTGCTGGACATGACCGCGAGCAGCAACGCGACCATCGCGTACGACATCTGGGACGGAGCGCTCGGTGTCGGCCGCACGTACAGCGATGCCGCCGCGGGCGTGTCTTTCACCGTGGTATCCGCCGACGCCAATGGTGCGGTGGTGGATGTAACCGTGGCCGCTCCGCCTGCCGCATGCGTGCGTGCCGCGCCGGCATTGGTCCTGACCGGGCCGACCTCGGCGCTTGCGGCAGGCAGCACCGCCAGTTACACCCTGAGCGTGAGCAACCGTGACGGCAGCGGCTGCACGGCCACCGCGTTTGCGCTTGCGCGTAGTGTGCCCACCGGTTGGAGCGGCGTGCTGGGTGCCACGAATCTCACTCTTTCGCCCGGCACTTCGTCGTCGACTACGCTCACGGTGGTCTCGTCGAGCACTGCGGGCGCGGCCAATTACACGATCGGTGCGGGCACCAGCAGTGCGGCTGGAGCCGTGCATACGGCCAGCGCATCGGCGACCTACGCGATCGCCAGCAAGACTAGTGGCAGGAAGACGCGGCGTTAGCCTGCGATGCCGCTGGCGTGCGGACCGACGGCCCTTTCGCGAAGGGGGACAACTAAGAAGCGGCTCAGGCGCGCCGCAATGCGTGCACGAAAAAGGGCGGTGCAGATCGCACCGCCCCTTGTCCTCGCGTCATGCTGCTTGCGGACGCGTTCGCCGATGCCCTAGTTGTTGATTCCGACCGGGCACAGGTCGCAGCTTGCCGACTTGGAGCTCGCATCCACCTTGATGCCCGGGTTGCTGTGCGCAAAGCCCGACGCGCTCACCGTGTCGCCGTACTGCGCCTTGTCCGGATCGGTCTGGTCGGCGTCCGGCTTCAGCGGGGTGTAGCAGTCGGTGATGTTGTTGACCGTCACGCCCGGATCGATCGTGTGCGTCGTACCGGGGATCTGGCTCAACAGGTTGGCCGAACTGCCGTCGTTACGCGCGTCGCTGAGCGAAGAAACGTCGATCTTGCTCTCGCCGGTGTTCTTCAGCGAGATCGACACGCACACCTTCGGCTTGTAGCCGTTCTCCGGATCGAGCACGACAGCGTTCGGGCACGACTTGGTCAGTTCGAGTCCCGTCGGAACGTTCTTCACGCATTGCGGCGTGGTGTCGGACGAGCCTTCCGCGTAACTGTCGGTGAGGCTGGTGCCACCCGGCGACTGTCCGGCGCGGATCGAGGCCGAGTTCGCGAACGGGTTCGACGGCGAAGTGCAGACCAGCGTCACCGCCATCTGGTTCGCAATGCCAGCCGCCAGCGAATCGGCGACCTTGATGTACGTCGTGTTGTTCGGGAAATAGAGCCCGTTCGCCGGAACACTCGGGTTGCCACTGCCGCCACTGATCGCCACGATCCGGCAGATGTTGTCGCCGCCGACCGCGTCGTCGCGGATCGCGACGTCGAACACGTTGCCGCCCAGGCCATCGTTGCGGATGGTGAGCACGTGCTTGGTCTGGTAGACCTCTGCGCCGGCGTTGTACAGCGGGCTGACGCCTGCCTCGGCCTGGCATTCCTTGCGTACCAGGTCGATGCTGCCGCAGGTGTTGAAATCACCGAGGGCGAGATCCTTCAGGTCCGCGGTTTCCGAATGCGCGGTGCGGGTGTTGGCCAGGAAGCTGTTGAAGCACACGTCGCCCACCAGCGCGGTGATGTCGATGCCGCCTTCGAACAGGCTTTGTGCCGGCAACTGGCCGCTGGTGCCGAACTTCGGCACGTAGGGCCAATACGAACCGGTCTGGCTCGCATTGGACGTGCCGCAGGCGGCGTCGTCCGAGGTGCACACGGTAGTGCCGTTCGAGAGCTGGGCGCGGAGCAGTTGCAGGCTACCGGCGGTGTCGCCGCCGCTCCCCACCCACTCGAACACCTCGATCCTGCTTTGCGCGCCGCCATTGATCACGTCCAGCTGGACGAGGATGTCGCCGCGCTGGCCGGTCGCCAGGTTGCGTGCGGTGTGGTTCGGACTGAAGCCGTCGATGCCAGTCAGTTCGACCTTGTTGCGGAAGAACCAGAAGCCCAGCGCCGCGTCGCCGTTGTTCGCCAGGCGGTCCATGCCGAAGTAGATCACCCGATGCTCCGGCGTGGCCGCGTTGCTGTCGTGGTCGACCATGTAGACCTTGGCGAACGCGTCGGTGATGTTGTCCTTGTCCGGCGTCACCTTGGTCACGTCCTTGCGCGACCAGCCGCTCAGGTCGAGCGAATCCTTGCCGGCGTTGTACTGGGTTTCTTTCGCGCCGCCGGCGGGCAGGTCGTGGACGAAGGTTTCGCCGTTGCCCGCAACCGGCGAGCCGGTCGACGGAGGCGTGACGCCGCTGAGTTCGAAGACGCCCTGCCAGTCGTCGGCGCCGCCGGCAGGATCCGTCACGTTGCCGTCCAGCTCGAACGGGAAGGGGCTGCCGTGGACAGCCAGCGCACTGGTCAGGATGAGGCCGCCGGCAAGAGCGGCCCCGAGGGCGGTGCCAAGGGCTGCGATCTTCCAACTGGCCCTGGTGCGGTTTCGTTTTTGATCAGACATGAGAAGCACTCCTTCGCGAGGGGGAAGCCGCGGGAGTAGGAATGGGCAGCTGCAGCCGCGGCCGGTCGACTCTCCCCTTGCTTCAGCAGCCCCGGAATCGCCCGTACGGGGGCGGCAAGAAGATGGCCGCCTGCCCGTACGCCCCGCGTTCTTGCCCGTATGGGTGCGCGCGTGCACCCCTTGGGAGGATCAATGGCGGGTCTGCCCGTCCTCGCTTTCGGACGCGATCGCCGCTGGGCTGCGCACCTGCAGCGGGTGCTGTCGCTGCACGGGGACGTGGAATGGTGCGGCGTGTTCACCGCGGAGACCTTTCCCACCGCGGCGGGGGGACGGCGCGCGATCTGGCTGATCGATGGCGACGACCTCCGCTCTCCGCGCCTGCCGCTGGGCGATGCGCCGGCCAAGGTGTATTGCTTCCGTCACCCCGATGTCGCCAGCCTGCGCACCTGTGCTCGCCTGGCTGCGAGCGGCTGCCTGGAAAAACTCGCGAGTCCCGATGTGTTGCTGCGCGCGCTACGGGCCGTCGAAGCGGGGTTGTTCGCGGTCGACACCAGCCTGCTGACGCGCGCGCTCGCGGCGGAACGGCGCGCCCCCGCGCCGGTGGACAACAACCTCGGCCATCTCACCGACCGGCAGCGCGAGATCGTGCACTGGGCCGCGATGGGAATGAGCAACAAGCAGATCGGGCGGCGCCTGGGCATCAGCCCCGAAACGGTGAAGAGTCACCTCCACCAGGTGTTCGAGCGCGAAGGCATCAGCGGGCGAGTTGCCCTGCTCGCACTGCATCGGCCCGATGAGAAGGCCACGGTGGACGAGATCGTCTGATCGCTGCTGGCACTGTCGGTCGACGTGCTCGTTCCGCCGAAAGCAACCCTCAGGCCGCAGTCACGTCGCGCAGTTCCCAACCGCTTCCCGCAAGCAGACGCAAACGGTGCTTGAGGATGTTGCCTGGAATCGAACTGGTGACGACCAGCCCCACGTGCAGGTCGTCCTGCTGTCCGAGGACCATCGCATCGGGATCGGTCACGGCGTAGGAAGGATCGATATCGTCGGGATCGTCCTGCCGCTGGCGCCAGCGTTCGAACAATGACCGGGTCCGCAACGCATCCTGCAACTGCGCGGCAAATTCGTCCGCGCCATGCGCGTTGAACGAAAGTGCCGGATCACTGCCGCGCGCACGCGACGGCTCGGGAAGACTGAGGTAATAGCGGGTCGCCATCCGGATGCCCCTGTCGTGGAAATCGGTTTTAGCTTAGGACGCTTTTTATTGCCCGGGCGTGAACATCCGGCGCATTGCGACGTCCGGGAATCACGGTCGTCGCGTGCACAAGGGCGCGATGTGTCGAAATTACGGAAGCCGTATGCACCCCGCTTCCGCCCGTCGTTCGCGCGAAGACAGGCGCCCTTCATTTCCACGAGCTGAAGTGCGCCGGATCGTCGGGAAACCAGACGTTCTCGAAACCGTTACAGCTCGACCTTCCCGGTTTCCGCCGCGTAACCGAGCGCGAGCCCGCCCTTGCCCAGGTTGACCATGCTGGTCAGGCTCATCACCGTCTCGAAGAACTCGACGTTGTTCGCCGCGCACGCCTGGCGCAACCAGTCGAAGCCGGGCAGTGCATGCAGTTCGTCGAGTTCGCCGCCGAAGCTCACGCACATCGTCGGCGTCATCAGCTCGTTGCGTTCGACGCGGCGTACCGCGTGCTCGAACAGTTTCTGCGCGGCGGCGTCGAAGTTCTTGACCTTGCCGACCGGGCCGGTCTCGCCGCGATTGCAATGCAGGATCGGCTTGATGTCGAACGCCGTGCCGAGCTTGGCCGCGAGGAAACTCACGCTGCGGTCGCCGCGGATGCGCGTGCGTTCGCGCATGTAGTTGAGATCGCGCGGGATCAGGAAGCCCTGCGTGTGCAGCGCGAGGTTTTCCAGCCGCGCGCGGATCTTCGGCGTGCCTTCGCCCGCGGCGCGCAAGCGCACCGCCTCGACTGCGGGAATCGCCTGCGCGGCGAACAGGTTCTGCGTATCGATCACGCGCAGCGAGAACGGCGAGTGGTTGCCCGCGGCCGCGCGCGGCGCCTTGTATTCGTTGAGGATCGCGAAGCTGGCCTGCTGCGCGTTGTCGAAGATCTGGCTGCGCGTCTTGGTGATGGTGAGGCAGAAGACGAAGTCGTAATCGATGACCAGCTTGCCCAGGAACAGGTCGCGGATCTGCTCGACGGAGAACGGGCTGCTCTCGGCTTCCCAGCCGCGTTCGGCCAGGTGCGTCTGCAGGAACTGCAGCGCGGCTTCGGGGTTGCGGTAGTCGGCGAGGACCGCCGAGCCCATGCGCACGGTGGTCGGCAGGATCGAGATCTGGTGTGCCTGCAGATAGCTTTCCGGCAGGTCGCACGGTGAATCAACGACAAGACCAATACGCATCGGAGCCCCCAACGGCTGCGTTTCGTGACAAAGCGCACGAAGCATACCCCGATGGCTAAAAAATCGCCGCGCGCAAAGGATGCGCTTCGTGGCGTGATCGCCGGCTCGTTCAGCTTTGAACGGACGTCCGCGGATCAGCGACGCTGGATGCCAATGGGCAGGGAGCCCACACGCTGCATCTCGGGGTCTGCGATCACATCCGGATTGCGCAATGCAGCAATCGCAAAGCCATGTGCATCGTTGCCCCAGAACAGATGCCCGTCGAAGGCCAGCGTCGGCACGCCGTACACGCCGGCCGCGATCGCCGCTTCGGTATTCGCGCGCAGCCGTGCCTTCACCGCTTCGTCCTGCGTCAACGCGGGGTCGACGCCGAGCGCTGCCGCGACTGGCGCCAGCGATTCGATCGACTCGCCGGTGTTGCCTTCCTTCCATATCCAGTCGAAGAGCGCATCGACCGCCTGCGCGGTGCTTCCAGCGGCGATGCACAGGCGCAACGCGGCCATCGGATTGAACGGATGCGCCGTTGGAAACCGCAGCGCCACGCCTTCCTGCCGCGCCTGCCAGAGCACATGGCGGTAGGTGAACTCGCGTTTGCCCGGAATTTCGGCGGGACCCTTCTGACCGCATGCCGCAAGCACCGCGCCGAACACGATCGGGACCGGTGTCACGGCTTCCGGCAAGGCTTTCACCTTCTGCCAGTGCAGATAGGAAAACGGAGAAATGAAATCGAAGTACCAGTGGATCGTCATGGCGCGGTCCCGCAAGTGCCGGTTACGTCAATGCCACAGGCCGAGGATCACGCCGTACAGCACGAACTGCAGCACGTGGTAGCCGCCATCGATCAACCACAGCTTCAGGCTGCGCTGCGCGAAGGCGTAGTTGATGCCGAAGCTGGTGGCGACGAAGGCGAAGCCGACCAGCACGCCATGGTGCACGCCGAGCGGCAGCGATGGAGCGGGGCCGAGCAATACCGCGAAGGCGGTCGCGGCGATGAAGGCGAGTACGAACGCGCTGCCGAACACGCGGCCGGGATGGCCCGGTTTGCCATTCGGATCGATGCCGGCTTCGCGGCACCACGCGTTCTTGAACAGCGGCCCGTACCAGATGCCGCCGAGCACGAACGCCGAAACCGCCGCAGCGACCACCGCCAGCCATTTGATGTCGAAGGACATGCGTGGTTTCCCCTGTAAGCTCCGATGAAGGCTTCAGCATACGTCTGCCCGGGCTTGCGGTGTCATGCGCACGGGCGGACACTGCCCGTGCAGCCGGGAGGCAGGGGCATGAAGGCGGCATGGTGGGCGGTATGCGTCGTCGCGTGGTTGGCCCTGCTGCCGGCCGGAGCGCATGCGCGCGGCGGCGACAACGGCATGGCCCGTATCGAGCGCCTGCAGTCTGGCGTCGACGCTGCTCCCGGACAGATTCTGCAGCAGCCCGAAAGCGCGTGGACGTCCACCGCCGAGCCCAACCAGCTCGCCGGCGCGAAGCACGGCAGCGGCTGGTGGCGATTGCACGCCCGGCACGCGGACGACGTACGCCTGCTGCTGGTCTATCACCCGTACAGCGCGCGGCTCACCGTACTGGCGCCGCCTGACTACCAACCGCAGCACCGGTCCATCTTCGACAGCGAACTGAGCAGCGGGCATTCGCGCCGCGCGCTGGCCTTCGCGTGGGACGACACCACGCAGCCCGTTTACATCGGCGTCGAGGATGCGCGTTATCCGCTGCAGGTCGCGGTGCGCACGCGGGAGGATTTCTCGGTCGAGGATTACGGCCACGTGCGCGTGCTGTGGCTGAGCCTGGGCATCCTGATCGGTGTTTCGCTGGTGACGTTGCTGTTTTGGCTGCAGCTGCGCGAACGCGTGTACCTGTTGTTCGCCGCGACCATGGCCCTGCAGCTGATGTACGTGCTGCTTGCCTATGGCGATGCGTATGCGTTGACGATGTTCGGATGGCTGGCACGCTTCGGCGTGGAAGGCATCTGGTTCATCGCGACCGCATCGACGATCGTCACCGTGTTCTTCCTGCTCGACTTCGCCGAGCTGTGGCCTCGCGCGCCGATGTTGAGCCGGATGCTGTTCGCGGTTGGCGCGGTGCTGCCGTCGCTGCTGCTGGTCGCGCTGCTGGTATCCGGGCTAATGGGCACGCATGACCGCAACTGGTTTCCGCCAATCGGCAATTCGCTGTTGCTGGCGGCGAACGTGCTGGCGATCGTCACGCTCACGGTGGTGTGGCTGCGTGGCGGCCGGCACGCGGGCTTCGTGCTGATCGCGTGGGTTCCGCTGGTGACGGTTTCGACCGCGCGCGCATTGCAGCTCGGTTCCGGCCGACCGTTGAATCCGTGGCTGGAATACGGGCTGCCGCTGATGCAGGCCTTCGCCGCGGTCGTGCTGGTGCTGGGCCTCGCGCATCGCATGCGCATGTTCCAGCGCGAGCGCGACGCCGCGCAGCAGGATGCCGAGCACGATGCGCTCACCCGTGTCTTCAACCGCGCAGGGACAATGCGCCGACTCGATCGCGCGATCGGCGAAAACCGCGAACGGCGGCTGCCGTTGTCGGTGCTGTTCCTCGACCTCGACCATTTCAAGCGCATCAACGATACGCACGGCCATGCCGTCGGCGATGCCTGCCTGGGCGCAGTCACCGAAGTCATCCGCTCGGAGATGCAACCCGAACAGAGCCTGGGCCGGATCGGTGGCGAGGAATTCCTGCTATTGCTGCCCGGCGCTGCGCGACGCCAGGCGCGCGATCTCGCCGAACGCATCCGCGAGCAGGTCGCACTGCGTTGCGCGGAAGTGCAGGGTGCCCCGGTGGCGCTCACGTTGAGTATTGGCGTGGTCGAGTGCCAGCCTGTGGACAACACGGCTTCGCTGTTGCAGCGCGCGGACGAGGCGATGTATCAGGCGAAGCACGAAGGCCGCAATCGCGTGGTGGTGCTCGACCGACGCGATGGCGTGGACCGGCGCAATCCGGTAACGCCCTGAGCCGTGGCTTTGTAGAGCGGAGCTTGCTCCGCTGCTCCTGCTTCCCTTCCTGCTTCTCTGCCGTCGTGGAAAAGCGGCGGAGCAAACTCCGCTCTACAAAGCGCGATCGTTTCTCGATGCACCGCGCAGGCCGCGGCGCGGCTTTGAATACGAACAAAGCCCGCCGAAATGGCGGGCTTTGTTCTCAACGCAAGATCGGATACCGATCACTTCCCACTAGCCGGATAAGCCCGCGGCAAGCCGCCGGCTTCCGGTGGCGTCGCCGCGCGCAGATAGCGATCGCGCAGCTCGGTCTGCCGGCTACGCATCGGGATCGCGCGGCCGTCCAGCCACACCTGCATCGCCACCGCGCTCACTTCCAGCGGATCGCCGCTCCACAGCACCAGGTCGGCGCGCTTGCCGACGACGATGCTGCCGAGCCTGTCGGCCACGCCGAAGGTTTCTGCCGGCACGCGCGTCAGTCCGGCCAGGCCGTCTTCCCACGGCAGGCCGTTGGCCACGGCATTGCCGGCGAGCTGGCGGATCTTGCGCGCGTTGTGCGAAGCATCGCCTTCCTGCGCGAAGCTCACCGCCACGCCGGCTGCGCGCAGGCGTGCCGCGTTCTCCATCGTCGCGTTGATTTCGTCGAAGTTCGCAGGCAGGTTTGCCAGCGGATTGACGAACACCGGCACCTTCGCTGCGGCGAGTTGCGGTGCGAGCTTCCACGCTTCGCTGCCACCCGCGATCGCAACCCGTACGTTGTGCTTCGCCGACCAGCGCAACAGTTGGCGGATGTCGGCGGCGCGATGCACGCTGACGACCACGCGACCGCCGCCATCGAGATACTTCGCCAGCGTCGCGCGACCGGCGGGCGTGAGCAGCGCCGCGTGCGAATCCTGCGGAATGCGGCCGCGCACTTCATCGACCAACTGATCCAGCAGCATCCATTGCGCCGCGCGCGAATTGCCGGTGAGGCCTGCCGCATCGCTGCCGAGGTTGACGAACAGCACGCGCGGCCCGATCGGATCCGGGCTGCCGTCGAGCCGCACGAGTCCGCCTTGGCCGCCGATGATCGAGCCGCCTTCGGTGGTGTTCGCGCCGAGCAGTGTCCAGCCGATGCCTTCGATGCGCTCCACCGGCACCAGCATCGAATCCGGGTTGTAGGCGAGGGTCACGTCGAATTCCGGACGCACCGTCATTTCCTTGCTGCCCGCGCCGAGGCCGACGGAAGCGTCGACCGTGCTGCGTTCGCCCGAGACTTCTTCCAGGCCGATCTCGGTGATGCCGCCGAACAGCGTCGGCGTCAGCGGACGTCCCTGCGCATCGATCACCTGCGCATTCGCGCCGGCGGAGAGGCTCTTGCCAATCGCGCGGATCACGCCGCCGCTCACCAGCACGTCGCTGTTCTGCAGCGTGCCCTGCGCCGTTGCGGTGTGCACGGTGGCGTTGCGGATCAGCACGTCCTGCGCGTGCGCGACACCTGCCGACAACAGCAACGCCCCCGCAAGCGCGGTCATTTTCGCGAAGCGGTTCATTGCACACCTCCCGTCACGGCGCCCTGTCCCAACATGAAGTCCGACTTCGGCTGCCGCGACGGATCATTGCGGTCAAACACGCGCGCGCCATCGACATAGACCTGTTCCGCCTTCGCGTAGACGCTGAAGGGATTCCCGTTCCATACCACCACGTCGGCCATCTTGCCGTTCTCCAGCGTGCCGGTTTCATCGAGGATGCCCAGCGCCCTGGCCGGGTTCTGCGTCAGCCAGCGGATCGCGCGTTCTGGCGCGATGTCCATGCCGGCGAGCCTCGCGTGCGCGAGCACCTTCGCGGCTTCCTGGTTGAGGCGCTGGATGCCTTCTTCCGAATCCGAATGCACGATCGCGCAGCTGTTCGCGGGGCGATCGACCAGGGCGATGTTTTCCTGGATGCCGTCGAGCGCTTCCATCTTGAAGCCCCACCAGTCGGCCCACAGCGCGCCGCACACGCCTTCGGCTGCGAGGCGGTCAGCGAGCTTGTAGGCCTCCACGCCGTGGTGGAACGCGGCGACCTTGAAGCCGAATTCCTTCGCGAGGTCGAGCATCGTCGCCATCTCGTCGGCGCGATAGCAGTGGATGTGCACGCGAATGTCGCCATTGATCGCACCGGCGAGCGTGTCGAGCTTGAGGTCGCGCTTGCCGCCGGTGTCCTTGCTGGAGTCGGCCTTGTCGCCATTGCCGCTGCCGCCGCCCTTGCGCTTCTTCATGTATTCGGCCGCGTCGATGAACGCGGCGCGATAACCGGCGACGTTCGCCATGCGCGTCGACGGGCCGCCTTTCTGGCCGTACACGCGCTTGGGGTTCTCGCCGCAGGCCATCTTCAGGCCCCACGGCGCGCCGGGAAATTTCATCGCCTGGTAGGTCGTCGCCGGCACGTTCTTCAGCGTGACGCCGCGGCCGCCGATCAGGTTCGCCGAGCCAGGCAGCACCTGCATCGAGGTGATGCCACCCGCGAGCGCGGTGAGGAAACCGGGGTCCTGCGGCCATACCGAATGCTCGGCCCAGACGTTGGGCGTCACCGGTGACGTCGCTTCGTTGCCGTCGCTGTGCGCGCTGACGCCGGGGCTCGGGTACACGCCGAGGTGCGAATGCACGTCGATGATGCCCGGAGTGACCCACTTGCCGGTGCCGTCGACGCGGATTGCGTCCGCTGGCGCCTCGAGCGATGCGCCAACCGCGGCGACCTTGCCATCGCGCATCAGCACGTCCGCGTTCTCCAGGCGCTCGCCGGTGCCGGTGAGCACGGTCGCGTGCTGGATCAGCACCGGTGCCGAGGCGATGGCGCGATAGGTGCTCGGATACGGATCATCGGTGAAGGACGGTCGCGATGCCGACGAGGGTGGCGTCCCCCGGGTCTGCCCGGTGCTGGTGCAACCGGCGAGCAGGACCACCGCGAGCGCGGCAGCAAGTGGTTTGAACATGGGCAATCCCCCGCGACGAAACGGGCACCGTAGCCCGAAGCCGCGAAGCTGCAACGTGACTATGGTCATGGGAGCGGGCGCGGAGTCCGGACCATCTCGCCAAGCGCCCGTTCGCGCACATTGCGGGTCCCGCCGTGCGCGTCGGCGCCGTATCCTCTCCCGATCCCCCAGTCCCCCTTCCGGGCTTCTTCGATGAAAGACAAAGAACAGATCGTCGGCAACTGGCTGCCGCGCTACACGGGCGTGCCGCTGGACGAGTTCGGCGAACACATCCTGCTGACCAACTTCAGCGGTTACCTGCACACCTTTGCCCGACTCACCGGTGCGCAGGTGATCGGCCTGGACCGCCCGATGCCGAGCGCCACCGCCGACGGCATCACCATGATCAACTTCGGCATGGGCAGCCCCAACGCCGCGACGATGATGGACCTGCTCACCGCGATCATGCCCAAGGCCGTGCTGTTCCTCGGCAAGTGCGGAGGGCTGAAGAAGAAGAACCAGCTCGGCGACCTCGTGCTGCCGATCGCGGCGATCCGCGGTGAAGGCACCTCGAACGACTATCTCGTGCCGGAAGTCCCCGCGCTGCCCGCGTTCGCGCTGCAACGCGCGGTGTCGACGATGATCCGCGACCTCGGCCACGACTACTGGACCGGCACCGTCTACACCACCAACCGCCGCGTCTGGGAACACGACGACAACTTCAAGGAATACCTGCGCAAGCTGCGCTGCATGGCGATCGACATGGAGACCGCGACGATCTTCGCCGCCGGCTTCGCCAACCGCATTCCCAGCGGCGCGCTGCTTTTGGTGTCCGACCAGCCGATGGTGCCCGAAGGGGTGAAGACCGAAGCCTCCGACGCGCGCGTCAGCGCCGATTACGTCGACAACCACATCCAGGTCGGGATCGAGGCGCTGCGCCTGATCCGCCGGCACGGCAAGTCGGTGCGGCACCTTCGCTTCGACGAATAACGACCTCCAGCAACCACAAGGACGAACATGACCCTGAAGACGTACACCGGCAGCTGCCATTGCGGCGCCGTCCGTTTCGAAGCCGACCTCGACCTGAACCAGGGCACCGGCAAGTGCAACTGCTCGGTCTGCACGAAGACGCGCAACTGGGGCATCACCATCAAGCCCGAGGCGTTCCGCCTGCTCTCGGACGAAGCGGCGTTGAGCGACTACCAGTTCGGCACGCTCAGCGCGCACTGGCCGTTCTGCAAGACCTGCGGCGTGCGTGCGTTCGGCCACGGCGACATCCCCGAAATCGGCGGCAAGTACGTCTCGGTGAAGGTGAACTGCCTCGACGATGTGTCGCCCGAGGAACTGCTGGCGGCGCCGGTGCATTACTGCGACGGCCGCAACAACAACTGGTGGGAAACCCCAGCGGAAGTGCGCCATCTTTGACGTGAACGGGTAGCGTGCGCGTGCGCAGGAAGGTCGCACGCGCAGTGCCAATGGAAGTGCGGGCCGTGTGAACGCCGGAGCCTGAAAATCCCTGAAAAAGCAGGGAAATCCGCCTTCGCAGTCGCAAGCCATGCGACCCCCGCCGCGCAGACTATGCCCTCAAGAGGAAGGGGTTATGGAAAAGATCGTCTACCTGCTGATCGGCGCCACGATCACCTGGGGTCTGTACTTCATCCAGCGCACGCTGGAACGGCGCAAGACCACCGAGGTCATCGATCGCAACCAGAAGCTGCTCAACCTGAAGCAGGGCCTGGAGCAGGCCAGCACCAACCTGGAGGACCTGCGCCAGTTCGAGAGCCAGCTGATCGGCAAGGCCGAAGCCGCAGTGAAGATCGCCGGCCATTACGTCAGCCAGGCCGGCGAAGTCGCGCGGCACGGCGACACGTTGAGCGCGCACGACGAGTTCAGCCAGCAGGCGATCGCCGGTTTCCAGCGCGTGGATGCACGCCTGGATGGTCTCGTGGAGCACCTGGGGAAACAGCTCGATGGCGACAACCTCGCCGCGTTCGAACAGGTGCACCTGGCGTGGCTCTCGTTCCGCGAACGCTACGCGCGCTTCATCGCGCAGTCGTACTCTGGCGGCTCGATCCAGCCCCTGATCCACGCGGTCACGCTGGAAAGCATCACCGCGGCGTGGATCGCGGAGCTTGAAACGCAGCTCGGCGACGACGACGACGCCACCGATTGAAGGATTGCGCATGACCACCGCCAACGAGATCGTCAGCTTCTGGCGCGACTCCGGCCCCGACCGCTGGTTCGGTGGCGGTGATGCGTTCGATGCGGAATGCCGTACGCGTTTCCTCGAAGCGCACCTGCTCGCGGCGCGGCGCGAATTCGAACACTGGCTGGCGGACGCCGAAGGCGCGCTCGCGCTGGTACTGCTGCTCGACCAGATTCCGCGCAACGTGTTCCGCCGCAGCGGCCACGCTTTCGCCACCGACGGACTCGCGCGCCATTACGCCTCGCGTGCGTTGACGCTGGGCTTCGACACGCAGGTCGACCTCAACCTGCGCGGCTTCTTATACCTGCCGTTCCAGCATTCGGAAGCGATGGCGGACCAGGAACGCTCGCTCGAGCTGTCCGCGCGCCTGCCGCCCGGTGGCGATCGCTGGGCGAAGCACCATTTTGAAATCATCAGGCGTTTCGGCCGCTTCCCGCATCGCAATGCGGCGCTGGGCCGCGAGAGCACTACCGAAGAACGTGAGTTCCTGGCGAACGGCGGCTTTTCGGGATAGCGGGAATCGTGCGGGTGATGGTTCCGATGTTGTAGATCGGAGCTCGCTCCGTTCTACAAAGCATCCACTGCCCCTCAGTATCGCGGCACATGCTCATCGGCCTCGAGCGCCCACGCCTCGATCCCGCCTTCGATGTTGTACACCTCGCGGAACCCGAGCCCGCGGAAATGCTCCGCCGCCTGCGCGCTGCGTCCGCCGTGGTGGCACAGGAACGCCAGCGGCGTGTCTTTCGGCAGCGCTTCCAGGTGCGAAAGCGCGTCGCCATCAAACACCGAGAACGGCACGTTCACCGCAGCGAGGGCGCGCTCTTCCGGCGGACGAACGTCGACGAGCGTGAGCGAACCCGCGGCGGCGCGCGCGTTGGCTTCCACGACCGCCATCGTCTTCACCTGCGGCGGCGCGTTCGGGTTGTCGATCACCAGGCCGCGGCCGCGTTCGTCGTCGACCCAGTCGATCGTCATGCCGTTGGCGCGGCGCGCACTGGCCATGTCGAACTGCGCGCGGATGCCGTCCTGCTCGATGGCAATCGCATTCGCGTCCACCGGGGCCAGCTGCAGCTTCGCGTTGAAGCGCGCATCGACATCGACCTGCAGCGCGTAACCGTCGCCGGCATTCTGCAGCGCGTCGCGCAGCATGCCCACGGCTGCGGGCGTGATGGTGATCGAAGGCGGCGTGCGGTCGGGCGCGGACAGGCCGAGCAGGGCGTGCAGTTCGCCCGAATTCACCATCTGCTCGATGATGTCGCTGCCGCCGACGAGTTCGCCGCCGACGTACAGCTGCGGGATGGTTGGCCAGTCACCGTACTGCTTGATGCCTTCGCGGATCTCCGGATCGGCCAGCACGTCGACATGCGCATAGTCGATGTCGAGCGACGACAGCGCACCGACGGCCTTCGCCGAGAAGCCGCATTGCGGCGCGCGCGGCTCGCCCTTCATGAACAGCACGACGCGGTTCGACTGCAGCAGGGATTCGATGCGCGAACGCAGTGCGGGATCTAGGGACATGGGATGTTCCGGAGCGGGGATGAGTGAATTTTACGCCTGCCCGCGGGAACCCGAAAAACGAGGCCACGCCCCGGCTGCTGAAGGCAATCGCCGGTGGCTTAACCGCCCGGGCGGACAGATCCCCATGTCATCATCTTCCCAATGACCGCGCCGCTCCATCGTCCACCGCGCCATCCGCATGCCTGGATCGCCTACCTGCTGCTCTCGCAGCTGGCGATGGCCTGTGTCTGGTGGCGCTGGGGCTGGCATTGGGGGCTGCCGGCGATGCTGCTCTCGCATGCGCCGCTGTGGTGGGGCACGTTCAAGCCGGATTCGCGCCTGTTCAGCCCGGTGTTGCGCCGCCTGCCCACGCGCGCGAAGCAGGTGTGGCTGACCATCGACGATGGCCCGTCCGCCGATACTTCCGCGATCCTCGACCTGCTCGACGCCCATCACGCACGCGCCACCTTCTTCGTAGTCGGCGAACGCGTAGCGAAGCAGGCCGAACTCGTGCGCGAGATCGCCCGCCGTGGCCACACCCTCGGCAACCATAGCCAGACGCATCCGCAAGCCTGGTTCTGGGCACTCGGGCCACGGCAGATGCGCCGGCAGATCGCGCAGAACCAGGCCACGCTCGAAGCAATCACGGGCACGGCGCCGCGCTGGTTCCGCGCAGTGGTCGGCATGGCCAATCCGTTCGTGTCCGCGCCGCTACGCGAGCATCGTCTCGCACGCGTCGCCTGGAGCGCGCGCGGCTTCGATGCCCTGGCGGCGGATCCTTCTTCGGTCGTTGCACGTATCGAACCAGGCCTGGCACCCGGCGCCATCGTGCTGCTGCACGAAGGCGCGAAGCACGGACGCAATGTGGAAACGCTGGCGTTGCTGCTGCGGCGACTCGACGCACTGGGTTACACGACGGTGCTGCCGGAAGCGCTCGAAACTACGACGGACGTACCGAACCCAGAACTCGTCATTCCCGCGAAGGCAGGAATCCCGTGACTTTGCTTTGTGTGAACGGCAGGGAGCGCTGATGGGCCCCTCGCTCCTCATTCCCGCGAAGGCGGGAATCCAGCGACGTTGCTTTGCGTGAGCGGAAGGGAGCGCCGATACGCCTGCCCGTCATTCCCGCGAAGGCGGGAATCCAGCGACTTTGCTTTGCGTGAGCGGAAGGGAGCACCGATACGCCTCGCTCGTCATTCCTGCGAAAGCAGGAATCCAGCGACTTTGCGTTGTATTCGAAGAACGGAAGGCGCTGGATTCCTGCTTTCGCAGGAATGACGAGCAAAGAAAACACGAGCACACCGCAAACAGACAGCTACTTCGTCGCCACAACCCGCCAGTTGTTGAATGGCGTGCGGCCATACAGCGGCGTGAATTCGTAGCGCAAGCCCGCCGCTTCGAAGCGCGCGCGCAGCGCATCGGCATCGGGATAACGCGAAGGCCCGGCATTCATCCAGCCCAGCACGCGCGAGAACACATCGACCGCGCGGGTCACGTGCGCGCGCCCGCTGCCATCGGCCAGTCCCGTGCGGATCACCAGCTTCGCGCCCGGCACCAGCATCGCGATGGCGGCATCGAGCGCACGCGACTGCGCATCCGGCGGAACGAACTGCAGCACGTCGAGCAGCGTCACGCTGCCGCGGTGCGCCGGATACTCGCGCGCCAGGTCGACCACGTCGAAGCCGGCGTCCTGCAGTCCCACGCGCGTGGAAGCCAGGCGCGCCCGCGCGATCTTGCCGGCATCGTTGTCGACGCCGCGGTAGGGCAGGCCGATGCCGTGTCCGCGCAATGCATGCGCAAGTAGTCCCAGTCCGCAGCCCAGGTCGAGCAGCGGCGCGGTCGTGCCGCGCAGCGCCTCACACACGCCCGGATACAGCGGATCGCTGCCCAGCTTGGTGCGCGAATACCAATAGTCCCAGTAACCATCCCGGATACGGTCGGGGAGGAAGGCCTGCGCGATCATGCGCGCCTGTCCGCTCGACAGCGGTCGCGTCGCCGCGTGCGCGTGGTTCATTTCGTGAGCAGCGAACGTGCGACCGGCAGCGCGGCCTGCGTCCACAGCGTGTACATCGCCGCGGAAGGATGCAGTCCGTCGTCGGCGAGCATCGCGGCTTCGGCCCCGCGTTCGCGGGAGACCGGGGTGATGTCGACGAACGTCGCGCCTTCCTTGTCGCACATGCGCCGGGCCTGCTCGTTGAAGGCATCGACCTCGGCGCCGATCGTCGCCGCGTCGCGCTTGTCGTTCACCGCGAAGGGCGTGATGCCCCAGTCGGGAATCGACAGCACCAGCACGCGATCGGCACGCCCGCGTGCGTAACGGATCGCGCGATGCAGCAAGGTGTGGAATTCGCCGCCGTAAGCGACCGCACTGCGGTTGCGGTACTGGTTGTTGACGCCGATCAGCAGCGACACGAAGTCGAAGGTGCCCAGCGGTTCCACCGCATCGATGCCCCACTCGAGTTCGTCGGTGGTCCAGCCCGTCATCGCGACGATGCGCGGGTCGCCGAGCGGGATGCCTTCCTCGCGCAACGCTCGCGCGAGCTGCACCGGCCAGCGGCCGTCTTCGGCCACGCTTTCGCCGATCGTGTAGCTGTCGCCGAGGGCGAGGTAGCTGAGGGTGTCGTTGGCCGCGTCCATGACCGCATTGTAGGGTGGGCCCCGGCCCATCGCGTCACGCCGGATTGACGGTGCATCGGTGGCGGGCTTGAGCCCGCCCTACGCGGTTTTTGCAACCGCAACGGCTGTAGAGCGGAGCTTGCTCCGCTGCCTTCTTGGTCGATGCGAAAAATCAACAGCAGCGGAGCAAGCTCCGCTCTACGGGCTCGTGCTCTCAAGCCACCGCAGTCCGCTTCGCGCGATTCTGCTCCGCATACCGGTCCAGCACCCGTTCGATCCGACGGAACACTTCGCGCAGGTCGTCCGGTTGCGGCAACAACGTCACGCGGAAGTGGTTGCGGTAGGGCACGTTGAAGCTCGAGCCCGGCACCACCAGCACGTCCTCGGTTTCCAGCAGTTCGAGCGCAAACCGGTGGTCGTCGAAGCCGACGGCCGCATCGCCGGTCACCGCCGGGAACGCGTACAGCGCACCGGCCGGCGTCACCAGTTCCAGGTGCTCGCTCGCGGCGATGCTTTCGCTGACGGCGCGGCGCGCTTCGTACAGGCGGCCACCCGGCGCGCACAGCGGCGCGATCGTGTCTTCGCCATGCAACGCTGCTTCGATCGCGAACTGACCGGGCACGTTCGCGCACAGGCGCAGCGCACCGAGCAGGTCCATCGCATGGTGCAGGTCGCCGCTGGCGAGCGGGTCGCCGCTCAGCACCGCCCAGCCCACGCGCCAGCCGCAGGCGCGATGCACCTTCGACAGTCCGCCGAACGACAGGCACGGCAGGTCGCCGGCGATCGGCGCGATCGGCGTGAACGTCGCATCGTCGTAGAGGATCGAGTCGTAGATCTCGTCGCACATCAGCAGCAGCTTGTGGCGCTGCGCGACGGCGACGATCTTCTCCAGCAGTTCGCGCGGATAGGCGGCGCCAGTCGGGTTGTTCGGATTGATCAGCACGATCGCGCGCGTGCGCGGCGACACCAGCGCTTCAATTTCTTCCGCGCTCGGCAGGAAGCCGTTTTCCGGCTTGCACTGGTAATACACCGGACGCCCGTCGTTGAGAATCGTCGCGGCCGACCACAGCGGGTAGTCGGGCGAGGGCAGCAGCACCTCGTCGCCGGGATTGAGCAGCGCGCGCAGCGACAGGTCGATTAGTTCGCTGACGCCGTTGCCGATGAACACGCGCTCGGGTGTCGCATTCGGCGTGCCGCGTTGCTTGTGGAAGGCCGCGATGGCTTCGCGCGCCATCGGCAGCCCCTGCTGGTGCGTGTAGGGGTCGGTCTGGTCGATGCGTTCGGCGATCGCGCGCTGCAGGTGTTCCGGCGCGCGGAACCCGAAGGCGCCCGGGTTGCCGATGTTGAGCTTGATCTGCTTGCGGCCCTGGGCCTCCAGCTCGCGGGCTCGCCGGGCCAGCTCTCCGCGGATTTCGTAACGGACTTCGGACAGGCGTTCGCGGGTCTTCACGGAGGGCAGGGACATTGGCGCAACAACGGATCGGGCGGGCCAGACTAGCCGAAAAAAGCCGCTGGTTCAGCGAAATGGTTGCGGTTCGGCTGATGAAATAACCGCCGATGCGCAGCGCACAAGGCAACACCGCGCGCGGCCACGGCTAGAATCCCGCCATGCACGCCGACCGCGCCATCGCTTGAACCCCGGGCCGAAGCCTCCCGCTCCCGCCGACCTGCAGGCCATCGGCTGGCCGCTGGCCGACGACGGCCTTCCCTCCGAACCGGCCTGGCGCGAAGCCCTGATCCTGCGCCCCCACGCCCGTCCCGCACGCGTGGTCGAGCAGCACCGCAGCGGCTACATCGTCGCCGACGCTCCGGACCACAACTTCCCGGTCGAATCCCTGCCCGAATGGCAGCGCCCCGCGACCTACCGCAAGGGCGGCAGCGCGCCCGAGGAACGCCCCGCGGTTGGCGACTGGGTCCTGATCGAAGGCAATTCGGAAAAGCACGCGAAGATCGTCGAGCTGCTTCCGCGCCGCACCGCGATCAAGCGCGCCGCCGCGGGCGAGCACTACAAGCAGCAGCTCATCGCCGCGAACGTCGACACTGTCTTCGTCGTCTGCGGCCTCGACGCCGACTTCAACGTGCGCCGCATCGAACGCTACCTCCTGCTGGTGCGCACCGGCGGCGCCGAGCCCGTGGTAGTGCTGACCAAGTCCGACATCGCCGACACCGACAGCGCCGTGGCGATCAGCGTGCTCGAACTCGCTGCGCACGACATCGCCGTGCGCGCGGTCAACGCCAAGGATCCCGACAGCGTCGCGGCGCTCCATCCCTGGCTGCAGCCGGGCCACACCGCCGTGCTCGTAGGCTCTTCGGGGGCCGGCAAGTCGACGCTCACCAACACGCTGCTCGGCATCGAGAAGATGAAAACCGCCGGCGTGCGCGAGAGCGATTCGCGCGGCCGCCACACCACGACCTACCGCGCGCTGATCCCGCTGCCGACGGGCGGGTGCATGATCGACACGCCCGGCATGCGCGAACTCAAGCCCACCGGCGAGGAAGACGTCGCCGAGAACTTCAGCGACATCGAAGCACTCGCCGAGCAATGCAGGTTCCGCGACTGCAAGCACCAGAAGGAACCCGGCTGCGCCGTGCGCGCCGCGATCGAAGCCGGCCAGCTCGATCCGCAACGCTTCGCCAATTTCCTCAAGCTCAGCGACGAAGTCGCTTCCGCCGCGAACAAGGCCGCGAACCGGCGCGCGCAGAAGGCGGACGACAAGGTGCAGGTGAAGTCGCTGAACAAGCGCCTCGATGACAAGTATGGGCGGCACTGACTCGCCATCGATCCCGTTTGTCCCCCTTCCTTTCGCGAAGCGAAGGGGAGGGCCGGGAAGGGCTGCTTTTGTTTGTGCTTCTGTTTTTGCTTGTGTTTTTTGTTCTGCCTTTGCGTCCGATTTTGTTCCTGCTTTTGTTCTTGCCCGTCATTCCCGCTTTCGCGGGAATGACGGGCAATAGCGGCAACGCGCACATGACCGAACTCACCCCCGACATCGCCCACCACGCCCTGCTCGACGCGCGCATGGTCCGCGCGGTGAAGGGCATCCGCCTGCTTGGGCTGGTGAGCTGGCCCGCAAGCGCGCAGAACCACTTCCTCGCCGAAGCCGCGCAGGGCCGCTACACGATGCCGGTGATCGAATATCCGAAGCTCGACTTCAGCGAAGCCCGCCGCGAACTCGACGCGATCAACCGCGAAGCCGACCACGACCATCCGCTTGGCCATTACCTCTGCGAGTCCGCGCAAAGCTGGTCGATCGCCGCCGAGCTGCTCGAAGTGCTCGGCACTCCGGCCGTGACCACGCATTCGATCCGCCTGTTCGGCCGCCCTGACGAGCCGCTGCCCGGTGCCGGGCCGACCACGGTCGAAGCCGCGCGTCACTTCATCGACATCGCCAACGAACTGGACCGCGAACTGCTAGCGCCTTCGGAGACCGTCGCGATTTCCGCCACCGCGCTGCAGTTGCAGCTGCAGTCCGCGCTCGACGATTTCTTCGACCGGCGCGTCATCGAGGTGGTGCTCGACCCCGACCTGATCGCGAAGGCAGCCGCCGGTGCGACCCGCATCCGCCTGCGCCATGGCGCCGCCTTCAGCGATTACGACCGCCACCAGTTGCTGGAGCACGAAGCCTTCGTGCACTCGCTCACCGCGCTCAACGGCCGCGAGCAGCCGCACCTGCAGAGCCTTGCGCTGTCCTCGCCGCGCGCGACCGCAACGCAGGAAGGCCTCGCGGTATTCGCCGAGCAGATCACCGGCACGATCGACATCGAGCGCATGAAACGCATCAGCCTGCGCATCGAAGCGGTCGCGATGGCGCTCGACGGAGCGAATTTTCTCGAGGTCTTCCACTACTTCCGCCTCGCCGGGCAGAGCGACACCGACAGCTTCACCTCCGCGCAGCGCGTGTTCCGCGGCGTGCCGATCACCGGCGGTTCGGCGTTCACCAAGGACACCGTGTACCTGCGTGGCCTGATCAGCGTGCACACCTTCTTCCGCTGGGCGCTGCGCCAGCGCAAGCTGGTGCTGGGAAGGCGGTTGTTCGCCGGCAAGATGACGCTCGGCGACGTGCAGCGGTTCGAGCCGCTGTTCGACAGTGGCGTGCTGGTGCCCCCGCGCTGGCTGCCGCGCTGGGTGATCCGCGCGAACGGACTGGCCGGCATGCTCGCGTTCTCGCTGTTCGCCAACCGCATCCGCCTTGATGCAGTGCCGAAGAGCGAGGATTTCCTCGATATCTGAGGAAAAGCGCCCCTCACACGCCAAGGGTGCTTCCTTCGGGCGTCCGCCCGTTGGGCACCTTCTCCCCGCGAGCGGGGAGAAGGATGACGTTCACCCTGGAACCCGCACGCGGGACAAGGACGACGTTCACCCCTCGCCCCGCTTGCGGGGTGAAAGCGGGCGCTTGTGCGCCACTGGCGCACGCCCGACTGACGCCCTTGCGCTACGCGCAAGGGCCGGGGCAGAGCGAGGGACAGCGTCGCAAAGCGACGCAGGGTGAGCGGGCGTCCAATGTTACGAACCTCGTCGCACCGTCGAACCCAGCCGTACGTGAGCCCCGTCCAGCCCCGCAAATCCGCGCGGGCTACAATCCCGGGCCCTGCAGTCTGCGTGCCTTCGCGATGTCCGACGACCTGAAACAAGCCGCCCTCGACTACCACCGCCTGGAACCGCGCGGAAAGATCAAGGTCACCGCGACCAAGCCGATGGTGACCCAGCGCGACCTCGCGCTGGCGTACTCGCCGGGCGTCGCCTACGCGTGCGAGGAGATCGCCAGGGATCCGCGGCTGGCCAGCGACTACACCGCGCGTGGCAACCTCGTTGCGGTCATTTCCAACGGCACCGCCGTGCTCGGCCTGGGCGACATCGGCCCGCTCGCTGGCAAGCCGGTGATGGAAGGCAAGGGCGTGCTGTTCCAGAAGTTCGCCGGCATCGACGTGTTCGACATCGAAGTCGACGAGAAGGATCCCGACAAGCTCGTCGAGATCATCGCCTCGCTCGAACCCACCTTCGGCGGCATCAACCTCGAGGACATCAAGGCACCGGAGTGCTTCATCGTCGAGCGCAAGCTGCGCGAGCGGATGAACATCCCGGTATTCCACGACGACCAGCACGGCACCGCGATCATCGTCGGCGCCGCCGTGCTCAACGCGCTGGAAGTCGTCGGCAAGAAACTCGGCGACGTCAGGATCGCCACCACCGGCGCCGGCGCCGCGGGCATCGCCTGCCTCGACATGCTGGTCGCACTCGGCGTGAAGAAGGAACACATCACCGCTTTCGATCGCGAAGGCGTGATCTACGCCGGTCGCCCCCACCTCGACCCGGACAAGGCGCGTTACGCACGCGACACGAACCAGCGCACGCTCGCCGAGATCGTCGATGGCGCCGACATCTTCCTCGGCCTCTCCGCCGGCGGCGTGCTGAAGCCGGAGATGGTCGCGACCATGGCCGACAAGCCGATCATCCTCGCGCTCGCCAACCCGTATCCGGAAATCCTGCCGGAAGACGCGAAGAAGGTCCGCCCCGACTGCATCATCGCCACCGGCCGCTCGGACTATCCGAACCAGGTCAACAACGCGCTGTGCTTCCCGTACATCTTCCGCGGCGCGCTCGATGTCGGCGCGACGGAAATCAATGAAGCGATGAAGCTCGCCTGCGTGCGCGCCATCGCCCAGATCGCGCGCATGGAATCGTCGGACCTCGCCGGTGCCTACGGCGGCGAGATCCCGAAGTTCGGCCCCGACTACCTGATCCCGCGCCCGTTCGATCCGCGCCTGCTGGTAATACTCGCCCCGGCCGTGGCACGCGCGGCGATGGATTCGGGCATGGCCACGCGCCCGATCCTCGACATGAAGGCGTACGAGGAAAAGCTCGCCCAGTTCATCTACCGCACCGGCCTGCTGATGAAGCCGGTGTACGACCGCGCCCGAGCCGACCGCAAGCGCGTCGTCTACGCCGAAGGCGAAGAGGAAACCGTGCTGCGCGCGGTGCAGACGGTGATCGACGAGGAACTCGCCTTCCCGATCCTGATCGGCCGTCCCGACGTCATCGAGCAGCGCATCGCGCGACTTGGACTGCGCATGAAGGCGGGCGTCGATTTCGAACTCACCAACATCAACTCGGACCCGCGCTTCGACGACTACTGGCAGCAGTACCACGCGCTGACCGAACGCCGCGGCGTCACGCCCGCCGCCGCGAAGAACCTGCTGCGCTCGCGTCCGACGCTGATCTCCGCGCTGATGGTCGAACGCGGCGAAGCCGACGCGATGATCAGTGGCCTGGTCGGCCGCTTCCACAAGAAGCTCGGCTACCTGCGCAGCGTGTTCGACTTCGAGAAGGGCGTCACCGGCACCGCGGCGATGACCGGTGTGATCAACGACCAGGGCGTGTGGTTCTTCCTCGATACGCACGTGCAGCTCGATCCGTCTCCGGAGCAGATCGCCGAAGCCACGCTGCAGGCGACCTATCGCCTCAAGCTGTTCGGCATCGAACCGAAGGTCGCGCTGCTCTCGCACTCCAACTTCGGCAGCCACGACAACGCGTCCGCGGCGAAGATGCGCAAGGCCTACCAGATCATCCGCGAGCGCGTGCCCAGGCTCGAAGTCGACGGCGAAATGATGGCCGACACCGCGTGGGACGAGGAGCTGCGCACGCGCATCTTCCCGAACTCCACGCTCAAGGGCCGCGCGAATCTTTTCGTGATGCCCAACCTGGACGCCGCCAACATCACCTACAACATGGTCCGCGTGATGACCGACGGCGTCGCCATCGGTCCGATCCTGATGGGCCTGGACAAGCCCGCGCACATCCTCACCCCTGCATCGACGCCGCGCCGCGTAGTCAACATGACGGCGATCGCGGCGGTGGATGCGCAGATCCGGGCGGCGAGGAAGTAAGGCGCGAGTCGAGGTGCCTGCAGCTGCAGTTGCAACTGCAGTTTGCGTCGCAGTTGCTGTTGTTTTTGCTCGTCATTCCCGCGAAGGCGGGAATCCAGTGACTTGGTACTTGCCGTTGTTTCTGCTCGTCATTCCCGCGAAGGCGGGAATCCAGTGACTTGGTACTTGCCGTTGTTCCTGCTCGTCATTCCCGCGAAAGCGGGAATCCAGCGACTTTGTCGTTGCAGTCGCCGTTGCCCTGGCTTGTCATTCCTGCGAAAGCAGGAATCCAGTGACTTTTGCTTTAGGTTTTCAAAACAAGGACACAACAACAAAGCCACTGGATTCCCGCCTTCGCGGAATGACGAGCAATGGATGACTAGCGCTTTGCACTGTGGAAAAGCGCTTCCTGCTTCCGCAGGAACGACGAAGTCGTAAGCTGAAACCTGTTCGAGCAAGCCTGGAAACAGAGTCCAACCCCATGCGCCTGAAGTACTGCAAACTCCCCCAAGGCAATTTCGGCGATGACCTCAACGTCGAGCTCTGGCCCGCACTCTTCCCGGACCTCGAAGCCAAGCGTCCGGACGTATGGCTCTACGGCATCGGCACCATCCTCGGCGGCACCCAGCCCGACGGTCCGAAAGCCGTGCTCGGTTCCGGTTGCGGCTACCGCGGTACCCCGCGGCTCGGCGATGACTGGTGCGTCTATTGGGTGCGCGGCCCCGGCACCGCGTCGAAGTGCCATCTCGACCCCGCCCTCGGTCTCGGTGACGCCGCCGTGCTTTACGGGCCACTGCATCAGGAACTAGCCCCAGTACAAGGCCGCATCGGCCTGGTCCCGCACCACAAGAGCTACGACAGCTGGGACTGGGACACGCTCGCGCGCGACGCCGGCCTGTATCCGATCGATCCGCGCCAGACACCACAACAGGTCGCCAACGCCCTCGCCAGCTGCGAGCGCGTGCTCACCGAATCCCTGCACGGCGCGATCTTCGCCGACACCCTCGGCGTGCCGTGGCGCGCCGTCGTGCTCGCGCGCCGCTTCAACGATTTCAAGTGGCAGGACTGGCTCGACACCCTCGGCATGAAGCTGCGCACCGCCGAAGTCCACGTCGAACTCCATCGCACGCTGAAGCCGGGCAAGGCGTTCACCAATCGCCTCGCGCGCTGGGTCGGCGGTCCTGACGAACGCAACCACCTGCGTCCCGTGCGTGCCGCAACGCCATCGGATGTCGAACGCGTACGCCAGGACCTGATCAACATCGCCAGCGAGACGAAGTCGTTCGTCCTCAGCGATCCCGCCGTGCGCGCCGCGCAGCAACAACGCATGCGCGAAGCGTGCGCCCGCTTCGCGGCGGATTACGGGCTGACTTTCAGCGCCTGACTGCTGCGATCGGCGCGGGTTGCTGCCAGTAGCCGGTGGCGATGGATACCCTCAGATCCGGCAGCGGGGAAACCTCGAATTCGCGCAGGTGCTGATCGATGCCGCGCTCGGCGCGGGATGCTTTCGAAACCCGTGTTTCGCGCAGATACCGGTCGTTTGCGCTGGCGCCATCCTGGTGCCGCTCCGGGTGGTGCAGGTGCCAGGCCAGTCCCGCAAAGCGCATATGCCGTGCCGCGATGCCCGAATACCAGGCGCGCCAGGCCAACTCGCTGTCTTCGCGACCCCAGCCTTCCATGCGCTCGTCGAAGCCGTTGACCTGCAGCAGGTCGGTACGGAACCACCCCTGGTTGCAGGTCTTGATCGCGCGTGGCGGCCTGCGCCCGGCGCGGATCAGGTTCAATGAGGCGAGGGTGGGGCTGCGCACCGCATTACGCCGCCGTTCGAGCTGCCGTGTGAACACGTGCAGGTCTATCGTGCCGTCACGGAGCATCCGCTGCGACAGTGCCGGCGTCGTCAGCGCCCGCGAGCCCTGCACAAAGCTACCTGCACGCGCATACCGCAAATGATCGGCGACGAAGTCGCGATGGACCACCATGTCGCCGTCCAGCATCAGCACATAGTCGCCGCCCGCCGCCGCGATCGCGCGATTGCGCGATCGCGCGGCGCGGAAACCGAGATCTTCCTGCCAGTGATGCCGCAGCGGAACGGGGAAATCGCCCGCGATCTCTTCCAGCAGTCGCCGCGTCTGCGGGCCTGAACCATCGTCGGCAACGATGACTTCTTCCGGCAGGCGCGTCTGCCGCGCCAGCCCGAGCAACACCAGTCGCAGTGCCTGCGGCCAGTTGTACGTGGTGACGACCACGCTGACGTTCACGCGGCCACCTCCTTCACGTACGCAGCGCGACCTGTGCGTGCCAATGCGCGGGAAGATCGCGGCGTGTCGACTTCCCGCGTGCTGGGGTCGGGCATACTTGCGCGCCTGTTTTCCCGGGAACGTCCGTGTCGCCAGAATCCGCCGATCAGACCGCCCGCGAGCGCGCGCGCAACTTCGAGCGCCGCTTCGAAGGGCGGTTGAACTACGGGTACCAGGGCATTCCGATATTCGCCGCGCCCGGTCTCCACGAACTGGCGGCGGAGCGGCTTTCGGCCGTGCTGCCCGATGCGCACGCGCAGGTGCTCGAGCTCGGCGCCGGCGCGGGCGCGCTCAGCCAGCGCCTGGCCGACCTCGGCATGCAGGTGTGCGCCAGCGATCTGTTCGACGCCAATTTCACCCCGCGCGACCGTATCGATTTCGTCGCCCTCGATCTCAACCAGTCCTTCGCGGAGCAGCTGAACTCCCGCTTCGACGCGATCGTCGCGCTCGAGCTGATCGAGCACCTCGAGAATCCCAGGCACTTCTTCCGCCAATGCCGGCAATTGCTTGGCGAGAACGGTTATCTCGTGGTGTCGACGCCCAACCTCGCCAACCCCGTATCGCAGGCGGTGTTCCTGCGCGAAGGCGTGTTCCAGTGGTTTCGCGAGAACGACTACCGGGAGCAGGGCCACATCATGCCGCTCGCGCCCCAGGTGTTGCGCCGCTGCTGGGACGAGGCCGGCTTCCTCTGCACGTGGGAAGGCAGCGTCAGCGATCCGTACCGCCTGCTGCATCGCCGGCGCAACCGCGGCACGCGCCTGCTGGCGCGCGTGTTGTCGAAGTTGTCGAAGACAGCGCCTTCCCTGCAGGGCGAGGTGTATGTCGCGGTGCTGCAGGTTCGCCCGGACGCCAACCGCTAGCGCGCGCATTTACGACATCGCCTGCGCGGCGGCGACGTGCGCATCCAGTCCGCGCACGCAGCGGATGGCGCGCGTGTCGCGGGTGCGCTGGAGCAGGGCGTCGTTAGGCAAAGCCTGGTTGGGTGGAATGCCATCCGGCCAGCGCGTCTTGTGCCAGAGATGGACGGCGAGCCCGGCGTAGCGCAACAGACGACGCTCCACGCCGGCATGACGCAGCCGCAGCGTCAGGTCATCGTCCTCGCGGCCCCAGCCTTCATAGGCGTCGTCGAAACCGTTGACCGCATCCAGGTCTCGCCGCCAGACGCCGAGATTGCAGCTCATGGCCACGCCGCCCTTCCGGCGCGACGCCTTCCAGGCGGCCAGCACCGGCAGGCGCAACGCGTGCTTGCGCTTGAGCTCGCCGCCGGCACCGCGCGGCGCGAACGGCATGCGCATCGAGAAGCGCGGCGCGCCGCCGGCGAGCAGGCGCGCGGATTCCGCCTGCGAAGCATTGAGGCGTCCACCGAGCAGGTAGCTGCCGGGGCGGATCAGGCGATGGTGGTCAGCGACGAACTCCGGGTGCAGCACCATGTCGCCGTCGACGAAGATCACGTAGTCGCCTGTGCTGGCGGCGATGCCCAGGTTGCGCACGCGCGCGGCGCGAAAGCCCAGGTCCTCCTGCCACGCGTGGCGCAGCGGCACGGGGTAATCGCGGGCGAACTCGCGGACCACGCGCGCGGTGTCCTCGCGCGAACCATCGTCGGCAACGATGACGTCGTCGGGCAGCACGCGCTGCGCGGCGACACTGCGCAGGCACAGGGCCAGCGCCGCCTGCCAGTTGTAGGTGGTGATGATGAGGCTGGTGCGGGGGGCCATCGGGGGGAATGGCTCGCTTGGCGGGGGCGCCCATCCTAAGAGGTGCGGGCGCGCTTGGGTACGAACCAGCGCACAAGCGCAAGCGGGACACATCATTCCAACGGAGCGGAGAGGAACATCCCCGAGCCGGAGTCCACCGACAGCTGGCTTGCCGTACCGACTGAGCGCATGACGGGACGGCGCCCGCGGCTCTGCGAACACACGGATCCCCTATACCGAACCCGCCAACGCGCCCACCCAGCAGCCGCTTCCGCATCCCCGCTGAAATCGTTTGCCCTTCCGGCCGCCTTGCCGCTTTCGTCATGAGCCGCAGGGTCCCCTCCCCGGACCCCGCTGCTAGAATCCCAGCTCTAATCAACGACCCCAACGACGCACCCGGCGAGGTTGCGCGGAGCCCCCATGACGAACTGGCTGAACGATCTCCTGGCAAACGACCCCGATCCCACCGAAACCCGCGAGTGGATCGAATCCATGACCGCGGTCATCGACCGCGAAGGCGCCCAACGCGCCCACCAGCTGCTCGACGGCATGGTCGAAGTCACGCGCCGCGCCGGCGCGCACCTGCCGTTCCAGCCCACCACCGAATACATCAACACCATCCCGACCCACCTGGAGGCCAAGAGCCCCGGCGATGCCGCGATGGAATGGCGGATCCGCTCGATCATCCGCTGGAACGCGCTCGCCATGGTCGTGCGCGCCAACCGCAAGCCCGGCGACCTCGGCGGCCACATCGCGTCGTTCGCGTCGGCCGCCACGCTCTACGACGTCGGCTTCAACCACTTTTGGCGCGCGCCCAACGGCGACTTCCCCGGTGACGTCGTCGCCGTGCAGGGCCACAGCTCGCCCGGCATCTACGCGCGCAGCTATCTCGAAGGCCGCTTCACCGAAGACCAGCTCGACAACTTCCGCATGGAAGTCGACGGCCGCGGCATCTCCTCCTATCCGCACCCGTGGCTGATGCCCGATTACTGGCAGGTGCCCACGGTGTCGATGGGCCTGGGCCCGATCAGCGCCATCTACCAGGCGCGCAACTGGAAGTACCTCGAAGGCCGCGGCCTGATGCCCAAGTCCGATCGCAAGATCTGGTGCTTCCTGGGCGATGGCGAAACCGACGAACCCGAATCCCTCGGCGCCATCTCGGTCGCCGGCCGCGAAGGCCTCGACAACCTCTGCTTCGTCATCAACTGCAACCTGCAGCGCCTCGACGGCCCGGTGCGCGGCAACGGCAAGATCATCCAGGAGCTGGAAGGCATCTTCCGCGGCGCCGGCTGGAACGTCATCAAGACCATCTGGGGCAGCTACTGGGATCCGCTGCTCGCCCGCGACACCACCGGCATCCTGCGCAAGCTGATGATGGAAACCGTCGACGGCGAATACCAGAACTGCAAGGCCTTCGGCGGCGCGTACACGCGCGAGAACTTCTTCGGCAAGTACCCGGAGACGAAGGCGATGGTCGCCAACCTCTCCGACGACGACATCTGGCGCCTCAACCGCGGCGGCCACGATCCGCACAAGGTCTACGCCGCCTACCACGCGGCCACGCAGACCAAGGGCATGCCCACCGTGATCCTCGCCAAGACGGTGAAGGGCTACGGCATGGGCGCGGCGGGCGAAGCGCTCAACCCCACGCACCAGACCAAGAAGCTCGACGACGAGCAGGTCCGCATCTTCCGCGACCGCTTCAACATCCCGGTCACCGACGACCAGCTCAAGGACAGCGCCGTTCCGTTCTTCCACCCCGGCAAGGACTCGCCGGAAGTCGAATACCTGCACGAGCGCCGCAAAGCCCTCGGCGGCTACCTGCCGCAGCGCCGCCGCAAGAGCACGCAGACGCTCGAAGTACCCAAGCTCGAGACCTTCGACCGCCTGCTCAAGTCCAGCGGCGACCGCGAAATCAGCACCACCATGTCGTTCGTGCAGACGCTCAACATCATCCTGCGCGACAAGCAGGTCGGCCCGCGCTGCGTGCCGATAGTCGCCGACGAGGCGCGCACCTTCGGCATGGAAGGCCTGTTCCGCCAGCTCGGCATCTACGCCCCGCACGGACAGAAGTACAAGCCGGTCGACCGCGACCAGCTGATGTACTACCGCGAAGACGCCGCCGGACAGGTGCTCGAGGAAGGCATCACCGAAGCCGGCGCGTTCTCCTCGTGGCTGGCCTGCGCGACGAGCTACAGCACCAACGACCTGCCGATGCTGCCGTTCTACATCTACTACTCGATGTTCGGCTTCCAGCGCATCGGCGACAGCGCGTGGCAGGCGGCGGACATGCGCGCGCGCGGCTTCCTGCTCGGCGCCACCGCGGGCCGCACCACGTTGAATGGCGAAGGCCTGCAGCACGAAGACGGCCACAGCCACCTGCTCGCCAGCGCGATCCCCAACTGCCGCAGCTACGACCCGACCTTCGGTTTCGAAGTCGCGGTGATCGTCCAGCACGGCATGCAGCGCATGCTCGCCGAGCAGCGCGACGAGTACTACTACATCACCCTGATGAACGAGAACTACGCCCACCCGGACATGCCGGAAGGCGCGGCCGACGGCATCATCAAGGGCATGTACCTGTTGAAGGACGCCGGCAAGCCCAGGAAGGGCGAACTGCGCGTGCAGCTCATGGGCAGCGGCACCATCCTGCGCGAAGCCATCGCCGCGGCCGAACTGCTCGACAAGGACTTCGGCGTCACCGCCGACATCTGGTCCTGCCCGAGCTACACCGAACTCGCCCGCGACGGGGCCGACGCCGAACGCTTCAACCGCATGAACCCGGAAGCCAAGGCCCCGCGCAAGCCGTACGTCACCCAACTGCTCGAAGGCCGCCAGGGCCCGGCCATCGCCGCCACCGATTACGTGCGCGCCTTCGCCAACCAGATCCGCGAATACGTGCCGATGAAGTACACCGTCCTCGGCACCGACGGCTTCGGCCGTTCGGATACGCGCGCCAACCTGCGCCGCCACTTCGAAGTCGACCGCTACTACATCGCCCACGCCGCCATCGCGGCGCTGGCCGCGGAAGGCAAGATGACGACGAAGGATGTGGCGAGGGCTATCAAGCAGTACAAGATCGATAGCGAGAAGCCGAACCCGATTGGGGTTTGAATATCGCAGTAAAAAAGGCGACCACTGGTCGCCTTTTTTGTGCCTGCCTCCCGCGGCTACGGCCTTATCCCAGTTGTCACGAGAAGATCTCTATAGAGTGTCGAAGCGCCAGTCGAACCTGGTGGGTAGTGGTTGGTTGTGAAGTGATCATCGGTAAGGCTCGAACGATCAAGAATTTTTCTAAAAGCGGTTTTCGTCACTACTTCCGGCGTGCTCGTTTCAAAGAGATAGCAGTCTCTGAAGAACCGCATCAGGGCGTTGTATCCATTTGTCTTGTTAAGGACAGCGCCACGACCGGTCCAATTCCACGCGCCTTCCCATTTGTCTGCGACGGCGCTGAAAAAGTTCATTAGATTCGCAAGGATCTTTTCATCCTCGTCTTTTTGGAAGAACGTATAGAAGGGTCTTCTAGAGAATTCGGAGCCATCGCGCTCAGGCCAAAACCCAATCCGTTTGCCGATGTCTCGGTCAGTCATTGGATCCTTGCTGATGTACGGAAGGATTCCCTTTACAACGGTTGCTTGGGATAGCGTCTCTCCAAACCTGCCTTCCGTAGCGGAACCGAGGCGCTTGATTCGGCCCTTAAATGGGCTGTCTTCCAGCTCATCCAGCGCAACTGCGATCTCGTGGGAAGTTTTCTCTGGGGATCTGTTCCTATCCAACGAGAAGAGGTCATAGACGAGGCTCTTGTTAACTTTCGTCTGGGCCAGGTTAACGGTTGAAAAGATGCTCGCCTCTGTGGCGTCATCAATTCCGATAAAAATCGAAACCGGAAGGTCGAAGAGAATATCGAGATTGTCCTCGAATGATTTCAGTCGGTGTTGGCCATCAATAATGGTCGCCAAACTTTCGTACGGAATATTCAATCGCTCATCGATGGGGTCGATATACTCGGATAGCTCTAAGACGCAGTAATCGCGGCCTTCTTCTATTCTCGCGCAGCGCTCGTCAACTGAAACGACGATCGAGGTCGGAAAGACAGCGTCTTGAGTCTTTATGTACTTAGAAATTTCCTTAATTCGTGCTTCCTTAAGCTCACGCTGAATCCCCAAAAATTCTTTGTGTCCACCACGATCGTGAATTCGGCGGAAGTCGAACTTGCAGACCTCGAGAAGGTCGCGCGCAGCGGCTACGCCCGTATAGAACGTACCAATCTGCTGCCTGACAGGAAAAACCGGCAGCCGTAGCTTCTTAACCATGCTGCCCTTCCTCCATCTTCCTATAAGCCAACTTTAGCTTTCGACTTCCGGACTTGAGACTTTCATCCGGGGGCGGTGGCTCAATCTCCAGATAGAAAAGCAAGAGATAGTTGATGAAAAGAAAGGCGCCATAAGTCCAATAGCTTGATAACACAATTGCTTTGTTCTTTGCGTTAGAAATTGTGGGATCAAGCCCGAGCATTCCAACGATGACAAGGGAAGCCAGTAACGTCACGAAACCAAGTAAGCGACGTGGGCCATGCATTGGGCTATTCCACTTAAAAAATGCAAGCCAAAAAATAGTCCCGATAAGCCCGTATGCATATAAGAACAATTGGCCATTCCCTATCGCTCCCTTCACCCCAGCATAGAAATCAAAATTCGCCTCATTGCGATAGTTGTAGGCGATTGCTGTGATAAGCAACGGAGCCAGGGCAATAACAGCCGTTACGATGACCTCCGCCAGAGCGAGGCCATGTGTCTTAGGGCGAGTAAAAAACTGTCGAATCCAGTACGTCATAAGGGGTCCGTTGCTTACAGGCTTCCTACCAAATGCACTGCGGCGAGCACGTCCAAAACACTAAACGGAGGCTCATTCGGTTTCGGCGTCCTCGACTAGATCAGAATCTTCGTCCATCTCGTCAGCCACCGCTTTTTGCTTTTGCCGCAGCCACTGTTCATGGCTCTCTAAGAGAGCAACTTGCTCGACAGAAAGCGAAACTCCAGATGATGCGTGCGCAACAACATTCCGCATCTCGTTAATTTCTTGGAGCCATTTTGTTTGCCTGTCCTTGCTCTCAGTCTTTTTTCCGTAACCCAGTAGCTGCTGAAACAGCTGCCACTGGCTCAGCGCGATGCTGCGGTAGTCAATAAGGTCCAAATATGATTCGCGCTTTCCGCGCTTGTTGTCATCGTTCTCGCTGCGCTTGGCCACTTCAAGTCTGACGGCCTTAGGAACGCCCTGAATCCACCAACTGTCGCCGTCATCTGCGAATTCCTGTTTGAGCTCTTGAACGACAATGCTCTGCAGAAGTTGCTCTAGCCGGTCAATGATTGCCTTTGCCCGAAGGTTGGTCTGCTCTTTCTCGCGCCGCAGGAATTCTTGTAGACCTGGGGGATCGAAATTCGGGAACTGAGCTTTCAACGCCTGCTGGGCTCGGCGCATTCGTGTCGTCTGCCCCTGTACGCCCCGAAGGTCTCTGTATCGCTTCCGGTCTTGCTCTGTCATTTGACCAAAATGATTCGCCAGAGCGAGCGCATACGGCTTGAGGATTGCGGAAAGATCCTCGTCGTCGAGTCGAACCAGTTTGCTGCCGTTGGTTTCGAGATGCTGGATAACACTTCTAAGGACCATCGTGCACGCGCTCACGCTGTCGTTCATTGCCAGACCGCCGCCATCCTTGGAGCCTAAGTCCCACCATTCAGGTGCGCCGGAACGAATGTGACTGAACCAGCTTTTCAATACATACACGGTGCGCGCAAGGGTTTCCTCGTTCTGCCCTCTCCAAAAGGCACCTCCCTCCACGACCACTCCCTTGTTTTCCTTAACGATAAAAAAGTCCTGCCGTTCAATAGCTCGAAAAAGGGATGTCAAGGATATGCAGCGCAGGGAGTCCTTTGTCGAATCCGCGAGTTGAATGCGGCCATAGAAGGGCGAGTCCTTGTCAGCATCCAGAACTTGCACTGCTTTTGAAACGATCGCCTGGACGCGAACAATTGCCGAATCAGCATCCCAGTGCAGTTCTGCAAATAGCTCTTGCAGCAAGGATGGCTTCACGCTCTTTTGCTTTGCATTTATATCTATAAACAACTTTGCCTGAGCGCTTGGTGCGATTCCTTCGAAAGCCAAAACCGCGATATGGCCGGACTTGGCAAATGGATGGCCTGAGTATGAATACAGACGATGCTGGCCATCAATGATCCAAGCAGACTTAAAGGCCGGCTTTAGTTCTAGCCATCCAAGTATTCCACTAGCGTCTCGGTCAGCTTGCTCGTTCTCTTGCTTGACTCTTTGAAAATCTAAGCACTTCTTTTCAATGTTCACGACGATATTCGTCGGAAAAATCCCGTGGTCGGAGATGTATTCGCGAATCCTCTTCAGTCGGGGCTTTGAAATCATCCGCTGGTAAGTGTGGATGTCGGATGCCTTTCCCTTCGAGCGATGAGAGACATATGCGATCTTCAACAAGTACTCGGGCGAGGCGGGAAACGTATAGCAGTTATAAGGCCCCATCTTTGCCTTTACAGCTGGCACCTTTATCGAAAGCCCCGCGATGCTCTTTCCCGGCAGCATGTCTGCATACATTTGATACTTGGCAGCTGGTCCAAGATGGCTGACAAGCTTTTCGTAGTACTCCAAATCTCTTTCGTCGAACAGCAGAACGTTTGCTGTTCGTGCGCGCTCTCGATCCGCCTCTGTGAGCTGTATGTTGTTCAAGAAGAACGCTAATACAGAGTGTCTCTTGTGTGGCGATGGGAACGCGGCGCTGACTGATTTCGCGACGCGCTCCCTCATTTGGGCCAGCTTCGCCAGTTCCTCTTGAAACTGGGGCCGCTTTACGAAATTGACAGAAGACTTGCATTCAACTGCCAGCGCCACATCTGGATCAATCGCAACCACGTCTAGCTGGTTGATCGGTGAAGAGCTGTCTTGATGGGTCAGCCTAAGCTTTGCGCCACCAAGGCCAGACATAGAGTCGAAACCCATTCGATAGAAGAGCGTCCACACCCGGTCCTCCAGCGCTACACCATGTGGTTTGTCGCGCTTCAGGCGCACAGAAACCTTTCCCGCCTTAACGACGCTCCACCCTTTGCCCATCTCATCCGCAACAAGCTTTGGATGCACGCTCTTCTGAGCGTATGGCTTCGCAGTAGCCCTGGCGTGCGCGCGAAGCTCTGCGATAGGAAGCACGTTCTCGATCAAGTCCAGTCCCCCCCTAGAATAAATAGGCTTTCCGTTATCTTCCTGCGATGCGTACTAGAAGCAGCGATAACTGAAAAGCGCTCGATAACTATCTTTCTAGTGCCGCTGTATAGCTCATCAATGGAGTCGTGATGCGCATTGCTGACAAAAACATGGCAGCCCTTAGCTGCAAGTGCTCGGGCATGCTTGGCTAGTCTTATTTGATCCGCCCAAGAAAAAATGTGTTCGTTGTATTTGACGAAACCGTTGTTGGCGTGAGCGACTGTGTAAGGTGGATCGAAGTAGACGAGGTCCCCAGGCTGAGCGCCTGCTGTTGTCTCCTCAAAGTCCCCGTGCTCCAACTTGGCGTTCTGCAAGACATCGCTTGTGCAACGAAGAAGATCGTCATCTACCGAATCAAGATGAGTTTTGTATCCATACGGAACATTGAATTCCCCTCGCAAGTTGACGCGATGTATGCCATTGAAGGACAGGCGAGTTAGATAGAGAAGTCGCGCCGCTTTAGTTAATTCAGTTCTTGGCTTTGACTCCCGGACTCGGTAGTAGTCCTCTTCGGAGTTCCGCAATCTTTTCAGCGCCTTGATTAGGTCGTCGGGCTGTTCTTTAACGCGCCGGTAGCAGTTGATCAGATCCTGATTAATGTCAGATAGGACGGCCTTGGCAGGCTGAAGTGCAAAGAACAAAGCCCCTCCGCCAAAAAACGGCTCGTAATACCTATTGAATCGCGCAGGAAAATGCTCAATGAGCTTAGGGACTAGCGCTCGCTTGCCTCCTGGCCATTTGATAAGTGGCGTTCCGATCGCGGATCTTCCTCGTGCCGCAAGCTGAGTCACTAGATTGCCTCTGTTTTTTTGAATGATGCCATGAAGCAAAAATCCGGTTGTTCGAGAGTCAATTTCTGTGGTTAGGCGACTTCCGTTAAGCCTAAAGACGTCAGGTAGTCATAAGTTGGATCATAGAACTGCGGTGCCCGGGTCGGATCGAGCTCACTGCCTTCGGGAACGACCAGAACCATGCCTTGGCGCGCGCGAGTCAGAAGCACGCGGTACGCGTTCTTCAAGTAGATCTGCCGCTCGGTCTTGTTGACCCGATTCCAGCGGGTACCTTTGAACTCATGGTGCGACCAGCCTTCGCCGTTGAAGCGTAAGTCGCCATCCCACACGACGCAGGCCCAATCCAGTTCCAGACCCTGCACTTGGAACTCGGTGGCGACGTCTTCGAGGTAGTAGGAGGAACGAGTGTCTTCCTTGCCGTCGAGAAACCACTTCACCGGATCGGTCTTCACTCGCACGTCGATGGCGTGTGGCTTGAGGCGTTGTGCTTGTGAGGACACCACGATGCCGTAGCGCTCGGAGCCGCGTGCTTGGTCGCGCAGCCAGCGCTTGGCTAGGTCGAGCCGGCGCGTGATCTTGATGGGGTAGCGAGCCGCCAGCTCAGCAAGCGTTTGCTTGGCGGCGGCTTCCTCCACATCCAGCACTTCGCGGACGAACTTGCTGAGCGACTCGGCGCGGAAGGAGCGCATTGAGGTCGCCAGATGCAGATTTGGATTGCTGCGCGTGTTTGGGAGCGCCAAGACCTTCTTGAGCGTCGCATCGCTGCGGTACTCCGATTCGGTCAGATTCGGCGACAGGTGGACTTCCCAATCTTGGAAGCGCTTCAGTACGGCCTCCAGCCACTCACTGATGCCGGCCTCGCCGGTGTTGATCTCTTGTCCGCCGCCGACGAGACAAACGACCACCGCCCAATCCTTGTGGCGATCCACGCAAGAGATCAGGAACTCCGGTTCGGACTGATCGAAGCCGGGGAGTCCCTTCTTCCGAGCCATGAAGGACGTCGTCTGTTCGAGCGTCCACGCACGCTGCGCTTCGTCAAAGAACACGACGTGTTCCGGCGGCGCTTCAGCGTCGGCCAGGCAGTCGTCACGGAAGTGATGGACGTTCTGGATAAAGGCGGCAACCTTTTGGCGTGCGTCACCCTTCTTGATTGGTGCGTTCTGGATGGCGGCTCGCGCGACGGTGTCGCGCGCGAGCGCTTCTCGCAGCACGGCAACGAGCGGGCCGTTGCCGGAGAGAAAGACGCTGTACGTCGCGCTCTCCTTGTCGAGATGGCGATTGGCGACATCAAGACCCACCAGCGTCTTGCCTGCGCCCGGCACACCGGTAACGAAGCAGATAGCCTTCTTTCCGACCGCCCTTGCTTCCTCAATGATTTGATCAACGGCCTTGGAGGTGATCGCAAGGTTCTGCGCACCGGCGCCGTGACGCGAAATCGTTTCGACCGAATGCCCTGCATACAGCGCACGCGCGGCTTCGATGATCGTGGGTGTCGGCAGGTAGCGACCGCTTTCCCACGACGCTACGTCGATGCGAGGCGCGGTCAGGAAGGTAAGCGTCTTGACGATGATTTGCTGCAAGTCGCCGGCGCTGGCGCGAATGGGCCGAACCAAGCCGTCTTCGTGCAGCGTGTGCAGGAGCTCGATGGTCTGCGGTGCCGCTTTGGTCGCCACCAGCACCGGAGCAATGCAGATGTCGTGGCTGGCGTCGTGGAAGTTCTTCAGATCGAGTGCGTAATCCCAGACCTGATCCAGCGCTGCGACGTTGAACTGCGATTCGCCGGCCTTGAACTCCAGAACAAACAACACATGGCCGACGAGCAGGATGACGTCGGCACGACGGCCCAGCCGAGGGATCGTGTATTCGAAATAGATCTTGGCGGTTGCATGCTCGCCTTCCGGCAGCTGCAACGCCTTGAGGATCTGGATCTGCTCTTGCCACGCGTTGTTCTGGGTGAGCTCTAGATCGCCACCCGCGCGCTGCACCAACCCACCGAGGATCGCTTGCGCGCTCTGCTCGATAAAGTCCCCAAACCGCGCGCCGTACAGCCACCGACGCACAACTGCCTTGTGCTGATCGCCTTCCATATTTATTGGCCCGTGCGTCCCCTAACGCCGGCCCAGGGTAACAGCGGCGCCGAGCGGGTCCAAAAAATGGACTTTGCTGAAGCTGTTCATGCGCGCCCCTGTCAACACCGCTGTCCGTATGCGGGTCGATTCCCCGCCGCGATCGCCTCCGCCTCGCTCGCATAGCGCCCGCGCTTGGTCGCGCCGTAGTAGCGCGTGCCGGGGCAGTGGTAGACGCCGGAGCCGGTGTTGATCCACACGGTGGTGGTGTCGCCGGCAGGGCCGGGGGAGAGGCGGTCAATGACTTGTTCGCGCGTGCGTTGCGCGACGGCGGGGGAGCAGGGCTTGTGGTATGCGGCACGGTAGCCGTGGGCGACGGCTTCGGATTCGTCGAGGTATTTGCCGCGCTTCGTATTGCCGTAGTACTGCCCGCCTGGGCAGTGATACACGCCGCTGTTGGTGTTGGCCCACACCTGGGCGTCACGGGCGTGCGCGCCGGTGGCGAAGGCGAACGGCAACAGCAGCGCCACCAGCCAGGCGAAGGCGTGGCGGCGCCAGCGGTGCATGTGCGTGTAGGTCTGCAAATCCTTGTGCATGGCATGTCCCCGTCATGCCTGATCTCAGAAAAATCCTACGGGATCTGACGGCGTGGCCGGTCATCGGAAGGACAAAGCCGGCGTCCGAGTTCAAAGCTCGGGTGACCGAGCGGAAAGCCTGGTCCGCCGAGCTCGGAGCTGCGTCATCCGAGCAAAAAGCTCGGCCGGCCGAGCTCGGAGCTCGGTCACCCGAGCAAAAAGCTTCGTCGCCCGAGCAAATGGCTCGGTCATCCGAGCAAAAAGCTCGGTCCGCCGAGCTCGGAGCTCGGTCGCCCAAGCAAAAAGCTCCGTCACCCGAGCAAATGGCTCGGCGCTCCGAGCAAAAAGCTCGGCGGCACAAAAAAGCCCGGCGGATGAAGCACTTGGCTTCACCCGCCGGGCTGGGTTGGCTACCTAGGGGCGCGCGCAGGCGCCTTGGGCGGGCCGATCAGGCTTCCGCGGAAGCCTTCTCCGGGGTGGAACGGCGGCGGTAACGGGCCGAGAGTTCGCGGCGCGCGGCCTTCAGGGCGGCGTCCTTGCCGGCCACTTCGAGCAGGTTGTAGCAGTCGCGCGCGACCGACATCAGGTCGCTGCCCAGGGCCATCTCGGTGTCATCGGCACGTTCGACCAGCTGGCGCAGTGCCAGCAGGCGCGGGCGCAACTGGTCGAGGGCGCGCTTGTCGGCCTGCGCTTCGGCCAGGTTGATGCTGGGCGGAATGATCTGCGGGTTGGCCATCGCGACAGCGATCGCCTGGTCGCAAAACGCCGCCGACTTCGGACCGAGCTTGGACAGCTCGCGGCGTTCGTCGTTCTGCAGCACGACCATGCGTGCGAACAACTGGCCGAGCGTGCTGAGCGCGGTGTCCATCTGCGTGAGCTCGGCGTCGGTGTACTGGATCGAAACAAGATTCTGCATTGGCTATTCCTTATATCCCTTAGCAAAGTCCGGAATGAGTTGGCCGGACGGTCCATGCTCCGCCGCGAATCCGTGCGACAGGCCCAATACCGAACGTGTCGGCGAGGGAGCGGGGCGAAGTCTGCCAGAGGCGATGTGGCCGCCGCCAGCCCAGCGGAGACCGCGGACCGTGTTGGGTCCTACACTCGCGTGCATCACACCGGAGCCTGGCCATGACGAAGCCGTTTTTCCTGATCGATTTCGAGAACGTCCAGCCGAAGGCACTCGACCGGCTCAAGCCCGGTGAGGCGCGCATCAAGGTGTTCCTCGGCGAACAGCAGTCAAAGCTGATGCTGGATGTCGTGCAGGCGCTGCAGCCTTTCGGTCCCGACGCGGAGTACATACAGATCACGGGCAGCGGACCGGATGCTGTCGACTTCCACATCGCGTACTTCATCGGCCGGCTCGCGGCGGCTGAAGCGGATGCTGCGTTCAACATCATCTCGAAAGACAAGGGCTTCGATCCGCTCGTTCGCTACCTCAACGATCACGGCATCGCCTGTCAGCGATATCCCGAGATTCCCGGTGCTTCGCCGGCAGCAGCAAAGACCGTTGCCTCGAAGAAGGTCGCAAACGCGGTAGCTAAGTCGCCAGGCAAGAAGGCAGCGAAGGTGACGGTCACCGTGCTTCCGCAAACTAGTGGCATTGCGCCCGCTGCGAAGGGAACCACGACCCGCGCACGAGTGCCCGAGGTCATCAAGCTGCTGAAGAAATCCACCAAGCCCGCAAAGCTGTCGAGCCTTAAGTCGTCGATCAAGTCATGGTTCAAGCCGCCGCTCGATGACAAGGCGGTGGACGCCATTGTGCAGAGCCTGCAGAGCAGCAAGAAGATCACGGTCGCTGGTACGAAAGTCGATTATCAGCTCGGCTGACGGCGCGCGTATCGTTGACCAGAAAAAGAACGGCCGGGTCTTCCCCGGCCGTTTCCCTGTGCAATTGCCGCCTGAACATCAGGCATGACGCCATGTAGTTCGCCAGCAGTCAGCGGCACGTCCCCTGGTCACGAACACGCACGCTTCATCCCGCATGCCGCCCGCGTCGCGCCGCGAAATATCCCCGCATCGCAGTGCGCAGCCGATCGGCGCCGGGGCGGCCCCAGTCGCGTTGCAGTTCGCACGCCAGCGCGAGCACGGTGATCGGCGTCGCGCCGGCCTGGATCATGCGTTGCACCGCGGCCTCGTGCGCGGTCGTGCTGACGCCACCGATGGCGTCGACGACGAAGTAGACCTCATACCCTTCTCGCAGCGCGTCCAGCGTGGGGAAGGCGACGCATACCTCGGTCCACAGGCCTGCGATGATCAGCTTGCGACGCCCGGTTGCGGTGACCGCAGCGCGGAACTCGGGGTCTTCCCACGAATTCATGGTGGTGCGATCGATTTCTTCGACGCCCGGCAGTGCGGCGCGCAGCTCGGGGTTGCTCGCGCCCATGCCATGGCGCACGTACACCGTGGACAGCACCACCGGCAGCGCGAAGGCGGTGGCCACTTCGCCCAGCAGCGTGACGTTGGCGACGAGCTCGTCGTGCGGCATCGACGTGACGCCGGCGTACTGCTCGGGCTGGTAATCGATCAGGGCGAGGACGGCGTTCTGTGGCGTGACCAGCGCATCGGTGCTGGGATCGCGGATCGCGGTGACATCGGACATGGCGGCATTCCTTCGGGCGGTGGTCTGGAACAGGGGTCAGAGTACATTTTCTGAGGTTTTGCTCTCTGACCCTGCATCTCCCTCCCTTCCAAAAAAAGAAAACGGCCGGATTCTTCCGGCCGTTTTCATGTCGCGTGTAGCCGCCTGAGCATCAGGCACTACAGCAATGCAGTTCGCCACAACTCAACGGCATCGTCCCCGATAGTCGCCATGGCCGAGGTGCGCACTGATGGCCTCGCGCGGCAGTTCCAGCGTCTTCTTGCCCTTGTGGCAGACCAGGTCCTTGCCGGGCGGGCCTACCAGTGCCACGGGCAACAGCTCGCACCCGGACAGTGGCAGGACGAGCAGAAGGGCGAGCAGGCGTTTCATTCGGGATGTGTCTCGTGACGGGATGAGGCGCACAGGGTAGTGGTGCGCATTGCGGTGGAGCCGTGATGCGTGTCGTGCTCCAGACAAGCGCCAGCCGTTGGCGTTCGCGTATCCCTACTTCGCGCACGCCACCAGCGCCGCCAATGCTGTGTCGCAAGCGCGATCAGGTGGACGGGCTATGACGCGCGAACTTACCGACGCCGCCAACCATCGCCCGCATCCTCCGCTTGCCCCGGTCGATCCGCGTACGTGATGGTGCCTTCGTGGTAGACCTCGATCAGCCACGGCGCGTCGTCCGCATACACCCACATGTCGGAAGCCTGGCGCATCAGCGTCAGCGCATGCGTGGACGCATCGGCGACGGACAAGGCGACGCGCGGCATGTCCCCGCGCGCCCAGTCGACGATCACCGTGGCCGTCGGTGCGAGCCCCAGCGCGTGCAGGGCCACGTCGAACAGTTCCTTCAGTTCTTCATCGCTGGCGCCGCGCGCGCTGACGGCATGCGGTACCCGGTCCCAGCGCACGCTCGCGAAGCCGATCGGGTACTGCGCCAGCGGGCCGCGACGCGTGTCGCCATCCCACAGCACTTCATGCCGTACGCCTGCCTGCCGCAGGGCTGCACCCAGGTGCTGTTCGAAGCGCGCGACCTTCTCTGCGTGCTGCTGCCGCGCCATGCGCCCGGCCTGGTCCGCGCGCAGGCGATCGCGCTTGGCGAGCAACTCCTGGCGACGCTGGGCGGATTCTTCGTCGATGGTCATTGCGGGCGTGAAACAGGAGTCAGAGTGGCTTTCGGGTTTCGACGCAGCTCATGGCGGAGTTGAAGCACAGCAGCAGGGCCGCTCCGCACAACCATTCCATTGACATGGGTGATGAGTTTGCTCAGGAAATCCACGAAGCCGGATCTATGGTGACTCCCACACGAGCCCCGACTCGTCGGGCAACGGAGGGGTCCAGTGCGTGCAGTCCGTACCGTCAAAGAACAGGATTCCGCCGCTGGCCACGGCAAGGTCATTACAGCCGTCGCCGTTCAGGTCGCCCACCGCGAATGCCCCGTCGTGGTAGCTGACCTTGTAGGGCCAGACGGGAAAGAACATCGGAGACGTCAGTTCTCCTGCCCGCTGCAGGTAAACGGCAATGACGTCCTCGTCGATGAGTCCGCCGGTGGGTCGGATCTGCTTGTTGATGACGTCCGCGTGCCGATCACCGTCCAGGTCCACGGCCAGGGATTGCGTGTTGTCCGTGCGATACGACGGAAGTACGTAAGGCGCGGCGAACTGGTTGCTGAGCATGCGTTCGCGGATGACGCCCAGCGAGGCGATGGAGTCGGTGATGCCGTCGCCGCTCACGTCCGCGAAGGTGACGTGATCCCCGACGTCCCCATAGCCCGGGTGCAGATACGTCGGGGCGTTGAGGGCACTGTCGCCCTGCAGGGCGACCATGACCTTGCCTTCCGTATCGGTCCTGACCGGGCCGCCGTTCTGCCCGAGGAGTTCGAATCCCAACACCAGGTCCGTACGGCCGTCATCGTTGAGGTCGACCGCCTCGAGTTCGGTAAGCGAATACGGTTGGCCGAGCTGGAATTGTTGGGACGTGGGAAAGGAGCCGCGCCCGTCCCCGAAGTAAATCGTGTAGCGGGGACAGGTGAACTGGTACGGTCCGCACTCGGGTCCGAACGAATAGTCGCTGACGTTCTCGGACCCCACGATGTCAAGAAACGAATCCTGATTTGCGTCCAGCACCACCCAGTTTTGCGGAGTACTGCGGGATTCGTCAGTGAAGGGCGGATGCGCCAGGCGGCCGCTCAGTCCGCCTTTGCCATTCGACAGCAGCGTATACACGGCGCCTTGGGCACCGGAGTCCGAGATTGCGGATGCTGCGACATCGAGCACGTTGTCGCGATTGAAATCCGCGAGCACAAGCTGCTTGTCGTGCAGGTAAACAGCTTGCGGCGAGTAGACGAAGATGGCCGGGGGCGCCAACGTGCCGTCGGCTCGCTGAACGAATACTTCGATCTGGTGCTCGAATACCGGCGCGGCGACCAGGTCGGCACGCCCATCGCCGGTCACGTCGCCAATCGCGATCGTCTCGTATTCGACAGTGCCGCCGCCTCCATCGGTGCGCGTATAGGCGCGCACCGGCTTCAGGCTGAAGCCCGCCGGCACCGCAGTCGCGACGTCACGCAGTGCTTGCGCGATTGGAGTGTCCTCGCTCCCGCGCGCAATCAGCAATGACTCTTCTGCTGTGGAGTCGTACTCGGCCTGGGCTAGCGCATTCTGCTCGCCAGGAAGTTCTCTCTGGGCGCAGCCGCCCATTGCCAGCACCAATGCCATGAGTGCCGCATGCCGTGCGATGCGCGACTCGCGCGTTCCCGTTCTCACGATGGTTTCCCCTGTATTCGCATCGCTCGGTCAAGTCTACGGCAGGGCAACCTACCGACCCAAAGGACCCGGCGCGTTTCCGACGGGGTCAGGTTCGCTTGCCGGACGCGACAAATGACCCTGCCGCGTTTTGTACGCGGCAGCCAATGCTGGAATACTCGCGCCCTTTCTGCGGAGCACCACGATGCTGAAAGACGACGTCCGCAATGCCGTGTTCGAGGCGATTGCCACTCCGCTCAAGGCGGCCGGCTTCAAGGGCTCACGGCGTGAGATGTCGTTCCGTCGGGTGGTGCCGGGTGGAGTGCATACGCTCGGGATGCCGCTGGCCGACTACCGGCCCACCTACGTCTTCAATCTGCTCGTCACGGTACGCGTCGACGCGATCGAGGCAATCACGCTGCCTTTCAGTCGGATCGTCACGAAGTACTGGGAGCGTTCGAGCACATTGATCATCGGCCCCGAGTTCTTCGATGCGCCGCGCGAGCACAGGATCCGGAACGAAGCAGAACTGCTGATCGCCGTCGCCGAAAGTGCTGCGCTGTTCGAGGGGCGGATGTTGCCGTGGCTCGACGCGTCCACCGACCTGGCCAGCATCGAGCGACAGCTCAACGCGCCGGTCCGGCACCCCGGGCAGTACACCGATCTCGATAGCTACGCCTTTGCCGGCCTCGCCGCTGCCTCGCTGTGCGGCCGGCAGGACCTGGACGCGCTCGCGGCGCGCTACCTGGCGGAAATGAAGGCGCGCAACTTCACGGACACGATCGAACGGTTCCAGGCGTTCGTCCAGCAGATGGGACTCGCGCTGCCGGATTGAGTGACGAACGGGAAAGGGCGCCGGCCCGATGCAATGGCTCGTCGCACCGATGCTGCCTCGACGCGCTCGGTGGATGCGCCTACGGCGCCGGCGTCACTGCGGCCACCACGCTGCCTTCGTAGGTGCCATAGGCGAATCGCGTCGCGTCCGGCGACCAGGCGATCGGCGAGGTAACCGCGAGGCCCGTGCGCGCGTCGAAGCTGCGGCGCAACGCGCCATCGGACACGCGCCAGAAGCGGATCATCCCGCGCTGCTGCCAGCCGCTGCTGGTTTCGATCGGGAGGTAGCCGGTCGTCACCAGTCGCGCGCCATCGGGTGAGAAGCGCAGGGCGACCACGCCTTCGTTGCTGGCCGCGTTGCGGAAGCGCATGACGGCGACGCCGTCGCTGATGCGCCAGAGCGTGGTTTCGTTCGGCGTGCTCGCCCAGGCGGCCAGGCGTGTGCTGTCCGGCGTGAATGCCATCGGCGCGAAGCCCTGCGTCGTGCCGCCGGTGAAGATGCGCACCACCGCGCCGCTGCTGCGCGACTGCACGGTGATGCTGCCCTGGCTCGCGGCGGCCTGGTAGGTGCCGTTCGGCGAGAAGTTGAAGGTGGTGCTGACGCGGTCGTAGCCGCTGCCCACCGTGCGCACGAGGGTGAAATTCGCGATGCGCCAGCGCGACAGCGTGCCGTCGCCGCCGACCGAAGCCAGCAATTGCGCATCGGGTGCGAAACGGACGATGCCGTTGGCTTCGATCGTGGCGTTGAGCGTTCCGAGGAAAACGCCATCGCTCGCGCGCAACACGCGGTAGTTGAAGCCGCCGTTGCGGTTGTGCACGGCCAGGAAGACGCCGTCGTTCGAATACACGGTCTGGTCGGCGCCGCCGGAGCGATGCGGCTGCAGCACCGAATACACCAGCGCCCCGCTGCTCGCGCGGCGGGTGCGCACCCAGCGATCGGTCGATCCCACCGCGATGCGCGCCACCGTGCCCGGCGCCCAACCCACGCCCTGCACGCTGTTGGCCAGGCTGCTCGGCGTCGGCGCTTCCCAGACGATTTGCGGCGCGCCCTGCGCGAACACCGCAGTACTGGCCAGCGCCAGGCTGCACAGCAGCGCCAGCAGGCCGTTTCGATTGCGTTTCATGGCGCACCTCCGCATGGCGAACGCGGGTGCGAAAACGGGCCGGCGCCCGCGTGCAGGAACACCATAGTCCTGCGATGCCGACCGGCGGCTTTACCTGTCGCGACCGTTGGTCGGGAGCGTGGTATTCCGGACGGAAATGCCTGTTTATCCGGTCTCAGCCGATCCTCCGCGAGGCCCGGCAACTCAACCTTGGGGCGGGTGCGTGCGATGCGATCCGCAGCGTGTGGAACAAGGGTCAGGTTCGGTTATTTCGATTGGCAAATCGCATGCCGGAGCGACGTCTACACGGAAGCACTTGATCCGGCGTGCCGTCGACGCGCATCAACGCGCGCGCATAAATGCCGTCAGCGACGCGAAGTGTTCCGGGCTGCTTCTGCGTATCGGATTCCGCGTTCCGGTATCCGTCCCTGTCCAGCAGGACCAGCCAAAAACCGTCGGGAAGCAGCGCCAGCGCCGACGTTCAAGCAGGCGGTGGGCTCATTACGATGACGCCCGCACGTCGCCCCTATTCCCACTGCCGTATCCACTCCGGCACCGCTTCCGCCTCCATCGGCCTGGCGATGAAGAAGCCCTGTGCCAGGTCGCATCCGCAGTCGCGCAGCAGGTTCCAGTCCTCCTGTGTTTCCGCGCCCTCGGCGACCGAGGTGATGTTGAGCTTGCGCGACATGTCGAGACTGGATTCGAGGACCAGCCGGCTCGCCTGCTGCCGGGTGGCGTGGGCGACGAACGACTGGTCGATCTTGAGTTCGGTGAAGGGCACGCGGGTGAGTTGCTGCATCGACGAGTAGCCGGTGCCGTAGTCGTCGATCGACAGGCCGAAGCCTTTCATGCGCAGGCGGGCGAGGTTTTCCAGCACCGCGCCGACGTTGCTCATCGCGACCGACTCGGTGATCTCCAGCACCATGTGGCGCGGATCGAGTCCCTGCTGCACCACCTGCCAGGTCACCGCGTCGGCGATCGCGGGGTCGCCGAGCTGCGCGACCGACAGGTTCACCGACACGTCGAGGTCGAAGCCCGCCTCGCGCCAGCGCCGGCACTGCGCGGCGGCCTGCGCGAGCATGCTCCAGGTCAGTTCGCCGATCTGGTCGTGCTGCTCCAGCAACTGGATGAAGGCGTACGGCAGCACCACGCCGCGGCGCGGATGGCGCCAGCGGGCGAGCGCTTCGACGCCGCGCACGCGACCGGTGCGCAGCTCGATCTTGGGCTGGTAGAACGGCACGAATTCATCGTTGGCAATGCCGGCAAGGACTTCGTCCAGCGCGAACGGCGACGCCGGCGCGCGCTGCTTTTCCGGGTTCGCGCGCATCTGCCAGTGCGTGGCGATCAGTTCGGCGAAGCGCTCTGGCGACGCGGGTTTCTCGATCGTGCCCAGCAGGCGGATGCCGTAGGCGGCGCTCATGGTTTCGATCGAGTCGAGCAGCGCGCGGTCGAGGCTGCTGCTGACGATGAGCGAGGCGGCGACCTTGGCCTCGCCGAGCCGGCGGATGAAGGCCATGCCGTCCATGCCCGGCATGTCGATGTCGGTGACGATGATGTCGAAGGGCTGTTCGAGCTCGCGGGTGATCTCCAGCGCGGCGGCGCCGTCCTCGGCTTCGTGCACGGAGCGTGCGCCCAGGTCCTCGAGCATCGCGACCATCATGCTGCGCTGGAACTCGTGGTCCTCGGCGACCAGGATCGTCAGCCCGGCGGCGACGTCGCCGGCCTCGGCGACGAGGTCGTCGCGGGCGTCGCCTTCGAGGCCGGGCAGCTCACTGTTGTTCGACGACATAGGCATCCAGGCGCTCCAGTTCGTGATGCAGCCGCGCGCGACAACCGGCGACGGCGGCGCCGTCGCCGCTGCGGCCGGCGTGTTCGATCAGGTTGCATACCGCGGCGAGCGCGTGCGCACCGATCAGCGCGCAGGCGCCCTTGATCCGGTGCGCCGCGTGCGCGATGGCGGGAAAGTCGAGGTGGTCCAGCGCGGCGAGCAGGGCTTGCACGTCGCCCTGGTTGACGCGGTGGAAGTGCTGCAACACGCGACGCACGGCCGCGGGTTCGCCCTTGGTCAGGACATGCAAGGCAGCGGGGTCGACCGGCGTGTCGGCGGCGCCGGCGGTGTTCGTCGCCTCCGCGATGACGGGTTCCGTCGCCGCCTGCGCGCGCGGCAGCGGCAGCCAGCGCTGCATCGTTTTCGATAGCGCCTCCAGGCCGGTCGGCTTGGCGAGGTAGTCGTCCATGCCCGCTTCCAGGCAGCTCTCGACGACACCGCGCAACGCATTCGCGCTGCAGGCGACCACCGGCGTGCGCGGGAGGCCGCGCTCGGCTTCGCTGGCGCGGATGCGGCGGCTCAGCTCGTAGCCGTTGAGCCGCGGCATGTTGCAGTCGGTGAGCACGAGCGCGTAGCGGCCGGACGCCCACATCTCCAGCGCCTGCTGGCCGTCGTCGGCGGTTTCCGCCGCGTAGCCGAGGGTGGCGAGCTGGCTGCGCATCACCATGCGATTGATCGGATGGTCGTCCACCACCAGCACCAGGGTGCCCTCGGCCTGCGCCTGCGCGATGTCGGGCGCGCCGCGGCCCGTGCCCGCCAACGGCAGCGCTTCGCGTCCGGCGGCGAGCGCCAGCGGCTCCTCGCCGGTGATCGTCACCGGCAGCTCGAGGATCATCCGCGTGCCCTGGCCCGGCTCGCTTTCCATGCGCAGCGCGCCGCCCATCAGCCCGGCGAGGCGATGCGAGATCGCCAGGCCCAGGCCGGTGCCGCCGAAGCGCGAGGCGATGTTCGCCTCGGCCTGCTCGAACGGCTGGAACAGCCGTTGCTGCGCTTCGGGCGAGATGCCGATGCCGGTGTCCGCCACCACGAAGCGCAGCCGTTGCTGCATGCCGGCGTGCGCCACGCATTCGGCAGTGACCTCGACGCGGCCGCTCGGCGTGAACTTGATTGCGTTGCTGACGAAGTTGCCGAGGATCTGCCGCAGTCGCTCGGGGTCCACCAGCACCGACGGGTTGATGCTTGGGTCGCAATGCTGTTCCAGGGCGAGACCGAGGCTGCTGGCGGTGCTGGAGTAGACCCGGCACACGCTGGCGAGCACCGCCTCGATCGAAGTCGGCTCGGGCGTGACGTCGAGCTTGCCGGCTTCGATCTTCGAGAAGTCGAGGATGTCGTCGATGATCCGCTGCAGGGAGCGCCCGGATTCGCGCACCACCTGCACTGCGCTGCGCAGCTCGGCCTCCAGCGGCGCGAGGCTGATCAGCTCGAGCATGCCGAGGATGCCGTTCATGGGCGTGCGGATCTCGTGGCTCATCGTGGCCAGGAACGCGCTCTTGGCGCGGTTGGCGGCGTCGGCGGCCTCCTTGGCCTGGCGCAGGCCGGCCTCGAGCGTCTTGCGTTCGGTGATGTCCTGCAACGTGCCGCGCAGCCAGGTCACCCGTCCGCTGTCGTCGCACTGCGGCACGGCGATGATGTGGAAGTCGGCGATGCGTCCGCTCGGCAGGTGCGCGCGGATTTCGAACTGCTGCGGCTGTGCGGTCTCGATCGCGCGCGTGAAGGTGGCATCGATCGTGGCCGCCTCGGCTTCGCCGAACAGCGCGCGGCCTTCCTCGAACCCCGGCGCACCCAGCGCGATATCGCGCTCGAGCAGCGCGAACATCTGCGGCGACCAGGTCACCGCGCCCGTCGCCACCTCGCAGGTCCAGTCGCCCAGCCGCGCCAGGCTCTGTGCCTGGCCGAGCCGGTGCGTGGCGTCGATCAGCGCCTGCTCGGCTTCCTTGATGTCGCTGATGTCGGCCCAGTAGCCGTTCCACAGCACGCTGCCATCGGGCAGCGCGCACGGGATCGCCGACGAGCGGATCCAGCGCACCTGGCCATCGGGCTTGCGGATGCGGAAATCGACTTCGAGATCGCTGAGTTCGCGCGCGGACTGGTCGATGGCCGCCTGGAAGCGCTCGCGATCCGCTTCGAGCACGACCTCGCGCGCCTTGCCGGCATCGCGCAACACTTCCTCGCGCACGATGCCGCGCACGGCCTCGGCGTTGCGGCTGAGATAGACGTAGCGGCCGACGCCGCGGGGGTCGAGGCGGTAGCGGTAGACCGCGCCGGGCAGGGTCTCCACGATGCCGCTCAGCAGGCGCTCGGCGTGCTGGCGCGCGCGCAATTGCGCCCGCAGCGCCCACAGCGCGGGCACCAGCAGCGCCAGCAGCGCGATGCCGGATACCAGCAGGATTTCGCGCAGGTCGGTGCGGCGTGCCTGCTCCAATGCTTGGCGTTGCGCGAGCAGGCGCTTCTGCTCGTCGCGCAGCTCGTGGGTGAGCTCGCGGATCTGCTGGCTGGCGCCTTCTGCAAGGCCGGCGCGGAACGCCGCGGCCGCTTCCGGCGAAGCGTGCCGGCGCAGGCCGCGCGCCGCCGCCTCCATCAGTGCGGCGCGACGCTTGACCAGTTCCGGCAGCGCGGCCGCGCGCCGCATCTGCGCCGGATCGTTGGCGACCAGCGCGGCGATGCGCGTCGCCGAGGTGCGCACGTACGCCAGCGCTGCATCGCGCGCGTGCAGGTAGGACGCATCGCCGGTGAGCAGGTAACCGCGCTGGCTGGCTTCGGCGAACGCCAGCCGTTCGCTGAAGTCGGCGATCGAGACCAGCACTTCGCGGGTATGGTTGACCGCCGCCTCGGACGCCGCGGCTTCGCGCGAGCTGCTGTACAGCGCCCAACCGAGCAGGGCGATGGCGACCACCGCCACGCCATAGCCAGCCAGCACCCACTGGCGCACCTGCGTCGCGCGCTGGCCTTCGCTGCTCACGCGTACCCGCGTGGACGGTGACGTGGATCCCACGGAAATGGCATGCCTCCTCGCGAGGCCGGAACGCATGCGAGCCCCGGCCAACCCCTGTCCCTTTGGCCCGAGTATTGGCAGCTAACGTGGACGATGGGTGAAATGCGCGCGGGCACGAATGAACGAGTCAGGCGGGCGCTGCGCCGCAGCATCGGAATGCCAGATTCGGCAAAAAAGACGCCGGCAGCGATGAAGCTCGCGCATGAGTGATCGCGCCGTGCGGCTTTGCGTCTGCGAGGGACACACCACGTCGTGCACCGCAGCGGGCCACCGCCGTATGGTTGAGTTCGGCGGCGTGGAACCCAATGGTTAACGGCTGCGGTGGCGCTGCGCTCCTGCGCCATCTCCACCAGTTCATCCATTACGGGAGGCGGACATGGCGCCGATGGGCGTTCCGGTGACGCGACCCAGCAGGATCCTGCTGGCCACTGACCTGACGAGCCGATGCGATCGCGCGCTCGACCGGGCCATCCAACTCGCACGGGAATGGGACGCGCAGCTGCATGTGCTGCACGCGATCGAAGCGCAGCCGCCGGCCGCGCCGCTGGGCATGGATCCGGACACCTACGCGCGGTCGCATCCCGATCCGGAACCCGCGGCCCGCCGGGCGCTGATGCGGCTGGCCGGCGACGCGCCCGCCTGCGTCCACGTCGAGACCGCGGCGGCGGCCGAGGCGATCCTCGCCGTCGTGGCGCGCGAAGCCTGCGACCTGGTCGTGCTGGGCGAATCGCGCGACCAGCTCGTGGGGCCGGTGGAAAGCACGCTGGAGGAGGTCGTGCGCAAGGCTCCTGTCTCGACCCTCGCGGTGCGATCGCGGCCACGGGGCGAATACCGCCGCCTCGTCGTGGGCACGGACTTCACCGACGAGGCCTGGCAGGCGCTCGCCTGGTCGGCGTCATGCTTCCCCGGTGCCCTCATCCAGCTGGTGCACGCGTCGTGGATGCCCTATGCGGGCTGGCTCGAGCGCACGACCGCCGTCGCGGACGACGCCGCGCAGAAGCGGGCGCGACTGCGCGCGCAGCTCGACGAGAGCGGACTCGCAGGGCGCGCGCCCCCGATCCAGGTCCGCGTGGAAGCGGGCCAGCCCGCTTCGGTGCTGCGCCGTTGCGCGGAGGACATCGACGCGGACCTGCTCGTGCTCGGCGCCCACGAGCGGGGCATGCTGTTCGACGCGGTCGTCGGCAGTACGCGCTCGATCCTGCGCGGCATGCCGGGCGATGTCCTCGTCATGCGCGCCGTGCGGAACCGCGCGTAGCCATCCATTCGCAACCTCGTCGTTCCAGGACGTCGTCATTCCAGGGAGTTGCCCATGCACCACACGTCGCTGATCGCCCTGCTCGTAGGTGGATTCGTGCTGGCCTTCGTGCTGGGCGCCCTGGCGCAACGGTGCCGGCTGCCGCCCCTGCTGGGCTACCTGCTCGCGGGCGTGGCGCTGGGTCCGTTCACCCCGGGGTTCGTCGGCGACGCGGCGCTCGCGCCACAGCTGGCCGAGATCGGCGTGATCCTGCTGATGTTCGGCGTCGGCCTGCATTTCTCGCTCGCCGACCTGATGAAGGTGCGCAACATCGCCTTGCCCGGCGCCGCTGTGCAGATTGCGGTGGCCACGGTGATGGGCTGGGGCCTGGCGCGGTGGCTGGGCTGGTCGAACATGGCGGGCGTGATCTTCGGCCTGTCGCTGTCGGTCGCCAGCACCGTGGTCCTCCTGCGCGCGCTGGACGAGCGCCGGCTGGTGGATACCACGCGCGGCCAGATCGCCGTGGGCTGGCTGATCGTCGAAGACATCGCGATGGTGCTCGCGCTGGTGCTGCTGCCGGCGATCGCGGGCGATGCCGGCGGCGACGCGGCGCAGCCGCTGTGGATGGCGGTGCTGGTCACCGTGGCCAAGGTCGGCGCGTTCGTCGCCTTCATGCTCATCGTCGGTCGCCGGGTGATCCCGTGGCTGCTCGGCCGCATCGTCGGCATGGCGAACCGCGAGCTGTTCACCCTGTGCGTGCTCGCGATCGCGCTCGGTGTCGCGTTCGGATCGGCCACCCTGTTCGGGGTGTCGTTCGCGCTGGGCGCCTTCTTCGCCGGCATGGTGCTCAACGAGTCGGAGTTCAGCCACCAGGCCGCGAACGAGACGCTGCCGTTGCGCGATGCCTTCGCGGTGCTGTTCTTCGTCTCGGTGGGAATGCTGTTCAATCCCTCGATCCTGGTGGAGCGGCCGGTGGAAGTGGTCCTCACCGCGCTGATCATCGTGGTCGGCAAGTCGGTGGCCGCGTATGCGATCGTCCGGGCCTTCGGGCGCGACAACAGCACGTCGCTCCTGATCGCGGCGAGCCTGGCGCAGATCGGCGAATTCTCCTTCATCCTCGCGACGCTCGGCCTGCAGCTGGACGTGCTGCCGCGCGAGGGCCAGGACCTGATCCTCGCCGGCGCGATCATCTCGATCATCATCAATCCGTTCCTGTTCACCGTGCTCGACCGCCGCAAGGCGCGAAGGAACCGCGAAGCCGAGGCCGCGAAGGACGCCGTGGCGCCGCTACCCGCCGATCTGTCCGGTCACGTGATGCTCGTCGGGTACGGCAGGGTCGGCCGCGAACTGGCGCGGCTGCTCGCGTCGCGCTCGTTGACGACCGTCGTGGTCGATGCCGATCCGGATCGCGTCGACGCTGCCCGCAAGGACGGCTACCTGGGCGTGCTCGGCAATGCCGCCGACGCACGCGTGTTGCAGGAGGCCCGGGCCGACACGGCCGACTTCGCGCTGATCGCCGTGCCGCTCGGGCTCGAAGCCAGCGCCATCGCGGCGTGCCTGCGCAAGCAGTCGCCGGGCCTGACGATCATCGGCCGCGCGCACAGCGACGAGAGCGCGGCGCGCCTGCTCGGCCACGGTGCCGATGCCGCCGTGATCGCCGAGAAGGAGCTGGCGCACAGCATCATCGCGATGATCGAGGCCACGCCGCAGCGGCGGGGCTCGACACCGCTGCCGCCGGCGCAGGACTTCGTGGGCTGACGCGCGCGTCCGCCGCAGTCGTCGGCGCGCGCGTGTGACGGTGATGCGGAGGCACTCGAAGATTCCGCGCCGTTACGTTCCGGAACGCGAAGGCATCAGGCCACGAAAAAACATGTCGCAGGTTCCAGGTCCCGGGTCGATCGAACTCACGCCCATCAGCGAAGCCAACCTTCGTCGCCTCGCGCGCGGTGAACCGGTCGAGCTCGCGCCGCTGGCGGTGGCCGAAGGCGCACTTCCACCACCAAAAACGGTGGCGCGTGCATTGGCGCAACTGGCACTCGCTACACCCGCCTTGTGGTGCGTTCCGTTCCTGGTGGTGTCCCCATCGCGCGCGACGGTGCTGGGTGCCTGCGGCTTCAAGACGGCACCGGTCGGCGGCCGCGTGGAGGTCAGTTACGGGCTCGCGCGCGCAGAGCGGGGCCGTGGCGTCGCGACCATCGCCATTGGCCAACTCCTCGAACTCGCAGCAGCGAGTGGCCTGGTCAGCGAAGTCGTGGCGCACATCGTTCCCGACAACGTCGCGTCTTCGCGACTGGCGGCGCGCCTGGGCTTCACGCCCGAAGGCCTGCTGGACGATGCGGATGGAGAGCAGGTCATGCGCTGGATCAGGCGCGTGCCCGGCCTGAGCCCGCGCCCATGATCATTGCGTTTGCCGTCGAACCAGCGGCCGCTCCGCTCGAGCAACAGGCCTGCCGAAGGATCTCAATCGGCGCAGGTACAGGTACTTTCAAACGCACCGATGTCCGCTCTTCCGTTAAGCACGCGCGGGAAGCCGGGACCGCGCTGGTCGTACTGCTGGTTGGCCTTGTTGTTGCCGCGGTCGAGCGCCGGGCTGCCGCGCAGCAGTGAATGCGTCAGCGTGGGGCCGCCGTTGTCGACGAGCGAACTCTGCAGCATCGGGTTGGAGGCGATGGTGTCCGCCGGCAACGGAACGCGCGACAGCCGCACCAGGTTGTTGCTGCCGGTGATCGTGTAGCCGTTCGCGACGCTGCCGCCGATGTCGTAGTTGGTCATCAGGTAGGCGCGGCAGATGTTGGCCGCGATGATCGTGCTTTCCAGTTGCAGGTGGCGGGCCTGCAGGGTGCCGGGGCATTGCGCAACCGATTCGTTGATGTTGAACGCGATGGTGCTGTTGCTGACGGCGGCATTGCTCGACAGTTCGCCCGCGGCCTGGTAGCGCGCGTTGTTGGAAGTGATCGTGCTGTTGAGCATGACGGTCCGGCCGCCACCGGACACGCACAGCGCGCCGCAGCGGCGCACGGCGCGGTTGTATACGAACAGCGACTTGTTGATGGCGACATCGCCGCCGAGCGCCTGCAGGCCGGCGCCGTCGTTGCCGGCTTCGTTGGCCCGGATGGTCGAGTACGTGATGCTGGCGCCGCCGAGCGTGAACACGCCGCCGCCCTCAAACGCGCGATTGCCGATCACCTCGGTGAAGCTCAGGGACACCGGGCCTTCGGTCGCGATGCCGCCGCCGTGGCCGTCGCTCGCACTGACTTCGCTGGTGTTGATCCGGCTGTGCGACGCCGACAGCGACCTGGCGTAGATCGCGCCGCCATAACCGGAACCGCCGGTACTCACGGCGAGGCACCCGCCCACGCCCACGTTCACCAGGTCCACGTGGCCCGAGGAATACAGGCAGCCGCCAGCGACCGTCGGCGCGGCGATCCGGCCGTCGCTCACATTCAACGATCGCAGGCGCAGCGTGCCGGTGCCGAAGTGGCGCAGCACGCGGCTCTGCATGCTTGCGGTGATGAAAGGCGTTCCGTTGCTGCCGAGGATTTGCAGGTTGTCCTGCGGTATCGCGATCTGGCCGCTGGTGACATCGATGAGGCGGCAGGCACGCACATCGACGGTATCGCCATCGAGCGCGGTCGCAATGGTGGCGCGCAGGCTGCCGGGTCCGCTGTCGCCGCATTGGGTGACGACACGGATGGCGGCGTTGGCCGATGGCGACAGACAGCAGGCCGCAGTGAGCAGTGCGGGGATCAGCAAGGCGCGCATGGGTGACTCCAGAGAGGTGAGGCCGCCTTCGCGGCGGCGGTGGGTCCCTGTCGTGCGGCGAGTATCGGAACGCGACTCTCGCGTCCGGGTGAACGCATGTCGGCATCACTGCGTATGCGCCGCAGTCAGTTCGGGCATCCGACGAACGGCAACGCGGAATCGGGAGCGCTGCGGCGCGAGGGGTTACGCAGCGTTGGTGCTGTCACGCGTGATGGAGGGGAGCACGGACGTGATGAATGCGGATCTGTCGCGCGGCGCATCCGGCGGGCGAATCGCGGACAGGAAAATCAGCGCGCCCCAAAAATAAAAAGGGAGGCGCGCGCGCCTCCCACAACCAATTTATAAAACACCCCCGGGCTTGCGGCAAGGCCGGCTGCGTGCTGCAGCATCGCCGTCCTGCCGATCGGGCAGGACACCGGAGTAATGCAATGACCGATGCGCCGACGTACTACCACGGCACCAAGGCCGACCTGAAAACGGGCGACCTGATCGAAGCAGGCAAGGTCTCCAACTACGGCACTCGCAAAAAGGCGGCCTTCGTCTATCTGTCCGCGACACTGGATGCGGCGATCTGGGGCGCGGAACTCGCCGCCGGCGAGGGCCGCGGCCGCGTCTACATCGTGGAGCCGACCGGCCCCATCGAGGACGATCCGAACCTGACCAACAAGCGCTTTCCCGGAAACCCGACGAAGTCGTATCGCTCCCGCGAACCGTTCCGCGTCATTGGCGAGATCCTGGAGTGGCAGGGGCATTCCCCCGAGCAACTCGCGGAAATGCACGCGCACCTCGAACGGCTCAGGCAAGCGGGGATCGAGGCGATCGAGGAGTGAGCGAATGCATCTACGGCGCCGGCATCACTGCGGCCACCACGCTGCCTTCGTAGGTGCCATGGGCGAATCGCGTCGCGTCCGGCGACCAGGCGATCGGCGAGGTAACCGCGATGCCGGTGCGCGCGTCGAAGCTGCGGCGCAACGCGCCATCGGACACGCGCCAAGTTCTCGATGCGGAACTGCGGTTGCAATAGTTCCGCGCCTGCGGCGGGGCATGTGGCCATGCCGAGCAGCAGGGCGGCGGCGAAGGGAAGTCTGTTCACGAGAACGCTCGGGCGGGTCCACTCGGCATGCAGGTGCGTCTGCTAGCGCGCCGCCAAAATCGTGTGACATTGCTGGCTCTGCAGTCGGCGCAGGTCCACCTGCCGGCTACATTCGTGGGCATCGCCGATCGCCGTCGTTCGGTTGTCGTATTCACGGTTTGATCGGCTGTGCGGGCGGTTTCGTCGCAGGGGACTTGCCTTGGACTCCCACAGGATTCCAACGTGCGCCTGTCCCCCCATGCGGTTCGCAACCACGGAGAACCTGATGAAGACGCTGTTTGCGCTCGTGGCCTGGTGCCTGCTCTTCGTGCTGTGCTGGCCCCTCGCGCTGCTGGTCCTGGTGCTGTGGCCGGTGATCTGGCTGCTCGCACTGCCGTTCCGCCTGGTCGGCATCACGTTCTCTGCGCTGTTCGCGTTCCTGCAGGCGTTGCTGTTTCTTCCAGCGCGACTGCTCGGCGGGCGTCCAGGGCCGGCATCCGTGCATCGTGCGGCCGCGGCCTGACCTTCCCGCCTGATCTCTGTCCGGGCTGGTGCGCGTGCACGTGTACGGTTCGCGATCGGCGCACGACGCGTTCTTCGGCGACTATCGCGAACGCCGACACGTCGGCGATGTCGCGCTGCCTGGCGCTTGACCATCGATGCAGGCCACTCGAACAATCCCGTCCACGAGACGTCATTGGACGCGTAGCCGTTGGCACGAGGGAAACATTCATGGGGACGTGGGCAGTTGATGCATTCGGAAATGACGACGCAGCGGACTGGGCGTACGGGCTCGAGAACGTCAGGGATCTGTCGCTCGTCGTAGCGGCGCTGGACAAGGCGATTGCCGGCGCAGGCGAGTACCTGGAGGCGCCGGACGCAACCGAAGCGCTCGCGGCCATCGAGGTAATCGCGCGGTTGCAGGGGAACTGGGGCGAACGCAGTCCCTACTCGGAGTCCGCTGATCTCTGGGTCGAGGCGAACCGGCTCGTTCCGGCCGGCGATGTCGTGGGCAAGGCGCATCGCGTGCTCGATCTCATTCTTGGAGAGCACTCCGAGCTCAACGAGCTGTGGCAGGAGAGCGACGAGCATACCGATTGGGTGGCATCGGTGATGGAACTCAAGTCACGGGTGCATGCCTGAGATCAGTCGCACGAAGCTGCATCGCGCACGGTGTGATGCGGCATTCGGCGGCGATGGGAGAAGGGTGATCGACAAGAGCAGGATCCACAAGAGCAGGACCAGCTACGTGGTGCCGGCGCTGATCTATGCGCTTCTCGTAGGCACCACCTTCTCGCCGGATATCCAGCCCTTCCTGGCCAAGACGTTTGGCGTCGCGCCATTCGGCCTTCCCGTGGTGCTGGTGGTCGCAGGCATCGTCGCCGTCGCGTTTCTTCCTTTCGCGCTGTCGCTGCATCACTTCATGCTGATCGCCGAACAGGCGGCGGCGGATGGAAGCAGCCTGGGCAAGATCGGTTTGCTGGCTTACGCGGTCAGCGTTGGACAACGCCATCCCGAATTGCGCCGGTCGCAATTCATTTCCCTGTTCGGCTTGGTGTATTTCATGGTGGTCTGCGGCGCGTGGATTGCGTATGCCGATGCGAGGGGCATCTAGGTCCGCATTGGCATGGCGCCAGGCAGTCAGCGCGTAGGCGGAACGTTGAATTAGCTCTCCGCGTAGTACGCCAGGAACATATCCACCGCCGATTCCGCCACCTGCTTCTGCTGTGCGGCGTTCAACGGCGGCAGGCCGAGGGTGATCTGCGGCCAGAACGCGAATCCCTTCACCAGACCCTGCATTTGCATCGCGGCGAACAGGGGATCGTCGGTCTTGAGGCGGCCGTCCGCGGCGGCGGCGCGGATCCAGACGGTGAGGCCTTCTTCGCGGACGCCCATCCGCGCGACCATGTCCTGCGCGCGTTCGGGCGAGTGGATCGCGGCGGCGATCGCGACGCGGGCGAGGTCGACGAAATTGTCGTCATGGAGCAGGCGCAGCTTCTGCTGCACCAGTTCCAGCAGTTGCGGGCGCAGCGGGCGGTCGCCGCGGTAGGCGAGGTCGAGCCCGTCCATGCTGTTATCCCACAGCCGCTCGAGGATCTGCGCGAACAGCGCTTCCTTGCTCGGAAAGTGGTTATAGACGGTGCGCTTGGACACGCCGGCGCGCGCGGCGATGCGGTCCATGCTGGTGGTCTCGTACCCGGCATGGCGGAATTCGGCCACGGCGGCATCGAGGATGGCCGCGCGCTTGCGGTCGGTCAGGCGGGCAGGGGCAGGCGGGCTGGACATGGCGGAAAGTTTACACCGGGTAGTTTACTTTTCTGGAATTAAAACTACACTGTGTGGTGTACTTCTTCCGAACCCATTCATCCGCCCCTGCATGAACGCGCGACGCCCCCGCTTCCCCCGCCTGCGTCGCCTCGTGCTCCTCTCCGGAGTCCTGATCGTGAGTGCCTGCCTGCTGTCCGCCGCCAAGACCAATCTTCCCCTCGCCGCTTACGAGGCCTCGCCGCAGTTCGCCGAAGGCGTCTTCCGTAACCCGGTCCCGAAGCCGGCCGACGGCTTGTTCAAGACCCTGGGCATCGTCTGGAACGTCCTGCTCAACAAGCCCGCCGACGCCACCCCGAAGGCCGCGCCGCCGGTGCTGGCGCTAACCCGCGCGGGGCTCGAAGCCGCCCCGGACCGCAGCCTGTTCCGGCTCGGCCACTCGACGATGCTGATCAAGCTGCGCGGCGGCTTCTGGATCACCGATCCGGTGTTCGCCGAGCGCGCCTCGCCGGTGCAGTGGATGGGGCCGAAGCGCTTCCACGCGCCACCGATCGCGCTCGAAGACCTGCCGCCGCTGCGCGGCGTGATCCTCTCGCACGACCATTACGACCACCTCGATCGCGACACCGTCATGCAGCTGGCGAAGACCGCCGATGTCTTCCTCACCCCGCTCGGCGTCGGTGATCGCCTGGTCGCCTGGGGCGTCGCGCCGGAGAAGGTGCGGCAGTTCGACTGGTGGCAGGGCACGAGCATCGACGGCGTGCAGTTCACCGCGACGCCGGCGCAGCACTTCTCCGGTCGTGGCTTGTTCGACGGCAACAGGACGCTGTGGGCGTCGTGGACGATCATCGATGCGGCCCACGATAACGCGGCCGAACTGCGTGTGTTCTTCAGCGGTGACACCGGCTACTTCGATGGCTTCAAGGAGATCGGCCGCCGCTTCGGCCCTTTCGACGTCACGCTGATGGAAACGGGTGCCTACGACCCGCAGTGGCCGTACGTGCACATGCAGCCCGAACAGACCGTGCAGGCGCACCAGGACCTGCGCGGCCGCTGGCTGCTGCCGGTGCACAACGGCACCTTCGACCTCGCGCTGCACGGCTGGACCGAACCGTTCGAGCGCGTCTCAGCGCTCAGTGCCCAACGCGGCATCGCCCTGGCCACGCCGCGCATGGGCGAACGCCTGGATCTGTCCGCACCGCGCGCGGCGACGCCGTGGTGGCGCGAAACGCAGGATGCGGGCGTCGCGCAGGCGTACGACGGTGGCACGTCGCGATGAAACTGCGCCTGCATGGCCTGGACGACCGGAAGCGCGTGCGCAGCATCACCGATGCCCTGCTGCAGATGGACGTCGGCGCGCGGATCAACTTCGACCTGGATGCAAAGCTGGTGCGCATCGAAGGACGGCTGACCGTGGAGGATGCGAAGACGGCGCTCGCGCGCAGCGGCGTGCGCGTGGCTTCGGTCGTGGACAGCACAGTCGTGGACGCGGCGTTCCGTCACACGCGCCATGAGGTGCTCGCGTTCTGAGCGGCTCCGGGTCGCGCGCTGCGCAGGTGTTGCCGGAATGCGCGATCAAGCGCGTTCGGCACGGCATCGCCGACACGCACAAGGATCGCCCCAACCGGGCTCTGTCAGACTTCATTGGCAGGCAAATACGACTACGCACCGGCTGCCCAAGGGTGGCCGATGCGATCCGTTTTCAGTGCTGCGGTACCGACGCACGATCGAAGTGTCGCGTCCGCTCCCAGCTGACGGACTACTGCTGCGTCGGCGCCTGGCTCGTCGCCACCAGCTCGCCCTTTGCGATCACGCGGCCGTCGATGGTGCGCAGCAGGTCGTCGCGCGAAGCGCCTTCTTCCAGGTCGAGCATCGCGTCGAGCGCGAGTACCTGGAAATGGTAGTGGTGCGGCGCGTCGCCCGCGGGTGGGCGCGGGCCGAACCAGCCGATGCTGCCGCGGTCATTGCGGCCCTGGCGGATGCCGGAGGGTGGCTGCGGTTTCGTGTCGGCACGAATGTCTTCGGGAAGTTCGTGCATGTCGGGCGGGATGTTCCAGGCCAGCCAGTGCACGAAGGGCTCGGCGGTGGGCGCATCCGGGTCTTCCACCAGCACGGCGTACGAACGCGCGCCGCCTGTCGTTTGCCAGCGCAGTGCGGGCGAGCGGCCTTCGCCGTACTCGGTGTGGCGTTCGGGAATCGGTGCGTTGGCGTCAATCTGCGGCGAGGTGACGCGGATGTTGGCGGTGGCGCGGGTTGCTTCGCGCTGGAGCGCCACCGGCGCGGAGCGCGCCGGTCGAGGTGGGGACGGATACTGCCTGTTGGCCATGTCGATCGCTCCTTCTGGAACGACACCGGAAGGTAGTGCCGGCGCCGTTGCCGATGCGTGACTCCGGCCGTGGCAACCGTCGTGTAGTTGCCGTGCTGGCTTGGCAGGGCAGGAAGCAAGAGCGCATACGCGATGCGGCGTTATGGGTAATTGCGCACGGCAACGATTGGCCGAGGCCATGGCCATCCCGCGTAAGGCTGCGGTAATGGTGGGACGTCGCTCGTCCTGATAGGGGAAAAACATGCGTATCCGGTCGCACGTGCCCGTCGCGGCACTGTTGATGGCCCTCGCGTTGAGCGCGTGCGGCGCGAAGATCGCCAAGGACGCGCCCCCTCCACCGACGGACCGCGTCCTGGCCGAAGCCGCGTCGCCGCAGGCGAACGCGCAGCTGACGTGGGTGCTCGTGTCGGAAAGCCCGGGTTCCTGGGCCGAGGAAGCGGTGTGGGACGAGTACCTCGTCCGCGTGCGCAACACCAGCACGGCACCGATCTCGATCACCGGCGCGGTGCTGGAGGATTCCAGCGGCACGCCGGCGACGCCGCTGGCCTCGCGCAAGGAACTGATCAAGGGGTCGAAGCAGATGGCCCGGCGCTACAAGGACCAGGGCGTGACGGTCTACACCGGCCTGGGCGGCGCGGGAATGGGTACGTTGGGAGCGGCCTCGACGGCCGGTGGCGTTGCCTATGCCTCGACGCTGAGCCTGGGGCTCATGGGCGGCGCGAGCTCCAGTTCGCTGGCGTTCGGCGCGGCGTTCGGACTCATTGCGACGGGGCCGGTGCTGGGCACGGTCGGCATCGTGCGTTCGGTACGTGCGAGCAAGATGAACAAGCGCATCCAGGCGCGCGCCACGCCATTGCCGGTGACCGTGGCGCCGGGTGCAGCGGTGATGCTCGATCTGTTCTTCCCGATCTCGCCGGCGCCGAATGCGTTGACGGTCGGCTACCGCGCCGGGGATGCCGAAGAGCGCGTGGTGATCGATACGCGGCAGGCGCTGGCGGGGTTGCACCTGCCGCTGCCGGAGGGCGCGGTTGCAGCGGCGCCGGTCCCGGTCACGACACAAGCGGTTGCGAGCGCAGCGGCGATGCCGGAAGCCCCTGCGGGAGCAGCGGCAAGCGCGGAAGCGTCGCAGGCGGAAGCACCCAAGGCGGGAGCCTCCAGTCCGCGTTGATCCCCGACGGCCCGCCCGGACACGATTGGTTGCCGGTGTAGTGCCGAACTCGCTCGGCACTGCTGGAGAAGGGCGTTGCGACAGGCTGCTTCTCCGCGCCTGCGGTTTGCCGTTGCCATCGCCACAACGCTCGCTGTGCTCAACCCTCCTCACGTCCCGCCGGAGCGAGGGATCAACGCACGCCCGTCTTCATCAGCTCCGCGCCACCGTCAGCGAACGGAGCGACCACGCGTACCAGGCCGAGGTTGGGGCAGTGGTACTTGTACTCATAGAGGCCCGGCTCCAGCGGCGTCGACTCGCGGGTCTTGATGCACTCCCTGAAGTGGCCGAGCGCCGTGTCGACGCGGATGCCGACTGCCACGATCACCGCTTCGTCTTCGGCCACGCCTGGCGAATATTCCTGTCGATAGCGCTTGCCGACTTCCGGGCGCGCGAACATCACGATGCCGGCCTTGCCGTCGCGTCCTGCTTCCCACGAACCTTCGCGGCTGCTGCCGATGCGATGGCCTGCGTCGTCGTATTCGTACTCGATCGTGTCCTCGCCGAGATACCAGACGTTGCCGCCGTTGTCCTGGGCGTACCAGTCGAGGGTGTATTCGAGCACCACGCCGCGCGCTCCGCTGCAGTCCTCGTCGAGGTACACGATGTCGCGTACCTCGCGCGCGGCAAGACCCGCGTAGCTGCCGATGAAGTCGCGCTTGGCGTGGTCGGTAACGATGACGTCATTGACCATGCATTCGCCATCCTCGCGTTCGTACAGTACGGCATAGGTGTTGGATTTCATCGGCAGCAGCCAGTTGTCGATGCGCAGCGGGTTGCTGAAGTTCCCGATCCGGAACTGCGGCTGGATCAGGTCGCCGGCGATGGCGGACGACATGCCGATGAGGGACAAGGCGGCGGACAGCGCGAGGGTCGCTCGCGGAAGGATGTTCACGGGCAAGCTCCGGATGGGAATCCGACGCTAGCGCTGCCGCTGATACGGGATGGCGAAATCGGCGTGAATGCGCGCGCGAAGCTCGGCTGCAGGCGGGTGCGGCGACTGCTTCACCCCACAAGCGCTGCCTATCGTTGCAGCGCCGCGATTTCCTCGCGCAGCATCGCCACTTCGCTTTCGAGCGCAGCCACGCGTGCTTCGAGCGACGACGATGAGGATTCCGATTCGCCGCGCTGTGCCAGCCGTTCGGAAATCGCGGCCGTATCCACCGCGCCACTGAGCAGGTGCATGTAGCGGTCCTCGCGCTGACCGGGGCCGCGCGGGATCTGCATGGCCAGTGCGGGTTGCCGCTGCATCAGCCGCTCGAGGTGATGGCGCACGTCTTCGGCGTCATCGAACTTCGCCAGGCGTTCGCTGCGGGCGAGCAGTTCGTGCACGGTCTGCGCGCCGCGCAGCAGCAGCAGGCCGAGCAGTGCGACCTGCGGCTTGGGCAGGCTGAAGAAAGTGCCGCTGCGATGTTCGTAGCGCTCCGCGCGGGAGGAGAAGACCTGCTTCGCCAGGCCCTTCGCTTCCAGCTGGCGCAGTACGTGATTGACCTCGCCCGGATCGAGGTTCATCAGCGGGTCGCGCGCCGTCTTCTGGTTCGCGGCGACCTGCGCGGCGTTGACGGTGAGCGGATAGGTGTCGGGGGTGGTGGCTTCTTTTTCGATCAGGCAGCCCAGCACGCGCGCTTCGGCGGCGGTGAGCAACGGCAGGGCGGGCGTATCGGTCATGGGGATCAGCGAAAACGGGGGCGCCAGCATAGCGCCGCGCCGCCTTTCCCCGTGTCGACGCGCTTGGGCGACGAAACCGCATCCGCATCGCCTCGCCATGCCGGGAGGCGACGCGCCATTTGCAATCGTGCGTCAGCGACGCCCCCGTTACCCGTCAGGGAATGACCTCCGGGCACGGCGACGCGCTGCCTTCTCCCATCATCAGTGCCAGCATCTGCTTCATCTGCGCGGCGTAGGCGTCCGCGTCGGCGACGGTGGAGATGCCGCGCTTCATCGCCACGGCCGCACATGCGGACCACGCCTGCGCATTGTCGGGATCGCCTTCGATGCGCGCGCTGTACTGCTCGGCGAGTTGTTCCCAGCGTCCGCTGTCGGCCGACTCGACGACCGCGTCGGTACTGCCGCCCATCAGCACCAGGCGCGAGGGGACGTTGTCGGGAATGTCCGGCTTGAAGGCCTCGATGGTGCGCGCGTCGACGTAGCGCAGACCGTAGTTGGTCTGCGTGTTCTCGTTCCAGAAGTGGAATTCGTCGTCGTCGAAGCGGGTGTAGGGCGAGTCCTTGTTCGGCTCGTGCACGACGAGGCCGTCGCCGTTCCTGTCGATCGTGATCGTGTAGCTGCCGCCTTCGAGCATGTAGGTGCCGGGCGTGATGTCGGCGGCGAAGGCGGTCGCGCTGGCGAGGACGGTGAGCAGCGCAGTGGCAAGGAGCGGGCGCGATGCGCGGCGGCCGCGCGGATGACGGATGTGCATGCTTGAGTTTTCCCCTGTGGACGTGCGGGAAGCATGGTGGTGTGGCGAAGGGGCTGGCAAGGCAGCGCCACGGGAAATCACAACGATTCAGAACCTTTCAGAGATCCGCGGATCGTCTTTGCGCGAAGACCCCGCGTCGCGGGGTCTCCGGTGGTCTCTGCCGACAGCTACGACTTCTGCCTTACAACGTGCGCAGGAACTCCACCAGGTCATCGCGCTGCGCCTGGCTGAGTTGCAGCTGCAACACGGTGTTGTAATGCGTCACCACGTCGTCCAGCGTCGCGGCGCTGCCGTCGTGGAAATACGGCGGATGTTGCCACAGCCCACGCAGCGGCGTGGTGCGGTAGGCCTTGTTGGCGGTGCGTGCGGCGTAGGCGCCGTCCATGCCGGTTTCTTCCGGTGCATGCAGGCGGCCGCTGTTGTTGTCGGTGCGGGTGAAGCCGACATGGCAGCCGATGCAGTGCTGTTCGAAGACGTCGCGGCCGCGCTTGGCTGCGATCGCGTCATAACTGCCGGGCGGTGGTGCCGGTGCGCGCAGGCTGAGCTGGTACGCGCGCAGCGCGGGCAGCTTCGAGGTGACGAGATCCGGCGTCTGCACGATGTTGATGCCGAGGCGATCGTCGCGGAAGTTGCCGTGTCCGCCCATCTGGGTCACGGCGACATAGGCGTTCCAGTACGACACCGGGCCATCGCCGGTGTAGGTCTCGTTCTTGATGCCGAGCAGGCCGTAGGCCGGCGGCAACACCAGCGGGGTGTTCAGGCCGTCGATGTTGAAGCGCGGGTCGTACTTGCCCGGGCCCCAGCTGTTGTAGACAGCTTTCACTGTGTCCGGCAGCGCGGGCGAGAGCGCGATGATGCGGCCCGGATCGAGATCGCGATTGGGCCATCCGTCGCGGCGGTGACCGATGCCGGGTGCCACCGAATCATCGACGGTGGAATGGCACAGCGCACAGGTGATGCCCAGCCGCGTGATGCGGTTGTTCGCATCGACGCTGGCCTGCACGCCGACCACGGCGTTGAGTTTCAGCAATGCGACGGTCGTTGCCGGATCGTCGAGCGGCGCGTTGGCCAGCACCTCGGGCGGTACCGCGTCGGCATCCACCTTCAGGCCGACTGCGAGTGCCGTGGTCGGATCGAGGCCTTGCACCACTTCGTGCATGCGCAGGCGATCGGTCCACTGTTGTTCGTCGCCGAAGGTGTCGTAGCGGAAGATGCGCTGACCTTCGGCGATCGTCTGTGGCGAAAGCCGAGCGCCCCCGCTGCCGATGGTGTGGGTTTGTGCGGGTGCTTCGCCGCATCCGCTCGCGAGCATGGACAGGGCTGCGCAGAGCAGGGCCGGTAAAACGGTGCGATTCATGGCCGTCCTCCTTGGCGAGACGACACGATGACGCTACGCCTGCGAGTGGCAAATCCGGGTGACCGTGTGTGTAAAGCCGTGGCTGCACGAGGCGGTGCGCATGGCTCGGCAGTACAGCGTTGCGCGGGAGCGGATTCATTTTTTGAGTGCAGTTCGAACCCGATGCTCTGGTTGCGGCCTCTTGTTGGCTGGCAATTCGACGATCGTTGCGGACTTGGACTGCGCACGGTCGAGCCCCATCTAAGGTGCATCCGTTCCATGCCGTGCCGGGCCGGGCGCCCGGCTTCACAGGAGCCCCCATGAGCGACTATCGCAAGACCCCCGAGGCCCTTGCCGCGCTGACGCCTGAGCAGTATCGCGTCACCCAGGAAAACGCCACCGAGCGTCCGGGCACCGGCGAATACCTCAACGAGAAGCGTCCTGGCATCTATGTGGACGTAGTATCGGGCGAGCCGCTGTTCGCTTCGTCGGCCAAGTTCGAATCCGGCTGCGGCTGGCCGAGCTTCACCAGGCCGATCACCAACGTGCGCGAAATACGCGACATCTCGCACGGGATGATCCGCACCGAAGTGCGTTCGGCGCATGGCGACAGCCACCTCGGACATGTATTCGACGACGGTCCGCGCGACCAGGGCGGACTGCGCTACTGCATCAATTCGGCGTCGCTGCGCTTCGTGCCGCGGGAGGAAATGGAAGCCGCGGGCTATGGCGAATATCTCGACCAGGTGGAGGACGTGCGATGAGCAACGACATGACAGGGCTGGAGCGCGCGGTGCTCGCCGGCGGCTGTTTCTGGGGCGTGCAGGACCTGCTGCGCCGCATGGACGGCGTGGTCAGCACGCGCGTGGGTTACAGCGGCGGCGACGTGCCGAACGCGACCTATCGCAATCACGGCACGCATGCCGAAGCGGTGGAGATCATTTTCGATCCCTCGCGGATCAGCTATCGCGAGCTGCTGGAATTCTTCTTCCAGATCCACGACCCGACCACGCGCAACCGGCAGGGCAACGACATCGGCACGTCGTACCGCTCGGCGATCTACTACACGACGCCGGAGCAGCAGCGCATTGCGCTGGACACGATTGCCGACGTCGACGCGTCAGGCCTGTGGCCAGGCAAGGTGGTGACCGAGGTCGAACCCGCAGGCGATTTCTGGGAAGCCGAACCCGAGCACCAGGATTACCTGCAGCGATATCCGACCGGGTACACCTGCCACTTCGCGCGCCCGGGGTGGAAGTTGCCGCGGCGGGAGCGGGCGGCGATGTAGTTGCGGATCTCCTTCTCCCCGCTTGCGGGGAGAAGGTGCCCCGCAGGGCGGAGAGGGGCGATTTTGCCGTTGCCGCACGTCCCCTCACCCTGCGTCGCTTCGCGACGCTGTCCCTCTCTCCGTAAACGGCGAGGGAGCGCCCTCCCTTCTCCCCGCTTGCGGGGAGAGGGTGCCCAACGAGCGGTGAGGGGGCGCCTTTGCCGTCGCCGCACGTCCTCTCACATCCCCTCACCCTGCGTCGCTTCGCGACGCTGTCCCTCTCCCCGTAAACGGGGCGAGGGAGTGCCCCCGTTTCCCTTCTCCCCGCTTGTGGGGAGAAGGTGCCCCACGGGCGGATGAGGGCGCTTCTGCCGTTGCCGCACGCCCCTCAGCCGGCGTCGCTTCGCGACGCTGTCCTTCTCCCCGCAAGCGGGGGGAGGGACCTCCATACGAAAACCACCTTCACGAATGGCTTGCCACAACGCCTTTACACATACATAGATTGTGCGTAGCGTCCAGCGGTGTCGGAATACCCCTGTCGCGGTGTGCGACCGAACAGGAGCTATGCCATGAAATACCTGACCTTCCTGCTGATTTCCGGCCTGCTGGTGCCGCCGGGCGTGCAGGCACACGAGGGCCCGCACGCGAGTGCGACGCCGGCGACCGCTGCGCCCGCGCCCAAGCTGCAGGCCACTTTGCGCACGTTGTGGCACGGCCATGTCGAGAAGACGCGCGAGTACGCCTTCGCGGTAAAGGCCGGCGACGGCAAGCGCAGCGACGCGGCCGCGAATGCGGTGGTGGCGAATGCGAAGCAGCTGGCGGATGCGGTGGCCAGCTTCTACGGCCCACCTGCCGGCGAACGCATGCTGGCCTTGCTGGGCGGCCATTGGGGCGCGGTGAAGGCAATGACCGATGCGGAACGCGCCGGTAATCGCGCCGCGGTGAACACCGCGATGTCCACGCTGACGCAGAACGCGGGCGAGATCGCCGTGTTCCTCTCCGGCGCCAATCCCTACCTGCCGCAGGACGCGGTGCGCGGCCTGCTGATGGCACACGGCGCGCACCATGCGGCACAGATCGGCGAAGTGATGCGCGGCGACCGCACGGGCGAAGCGAAGACCTGGGCCGCCATGCAGAAGCACATGGACACGATTGCCGATGCCATGGCCGGCGCGCTCGCCAAACAGTTCCCGAACAAGGTGAGTTGAACGACGGCAATGGCCGAACTCCGCCACCTCGGATCCACGCAACAGGCGCTGCTGCGGCACATGCTGCAGCAGCCCGAGGGCATCGGCGTGGAAGCGCTGTGCGAACGCCTGCGCATCAGCCACAACGCGGTGCGGCAGCATCTCACCGCGCTGATCGCGAAAGGCTGGGTGGAGCGCATCGCGCCACGCGCGACCGGCGGACGTCCCGAAGCACGCTTCCGCCTCACCACGGAAGCGCACCAACTGTTTCCGCGCAACTACGCGCAGATCGCCGGTGCGTTGATGGAAGGCGTGATCGCGCGCCTCGGTGATGACGGTGCGCGCGAGCTGCTGGTGGACCTCGGCCGGAATCTCGGTTCCGCAGAACCCGCGCCCGACCCGCAACTCCCGCGCGAAGACGTCGCGGCCGCGCTCGCGCAACGCCTCGACGAACTCGGTTACGAAGCCGTCGCCACGCAACGCGGCGGCGAGGCGCAGGTCGAAGCCTACAACTGTGTCTTCCACGCGCTCGCGCGCCAGCATCCCGACGTATGCCGCTTCGATATCGCCTTCATGGAGGCCGCATCCGGGCACCGCATCCATCACATGGAATGCATGATCCGCGGCGGCCACGTCTGCCGTTTCCGCGTCGGCGAGCACAAACCGCCATCGCAGGCTGCCCCGACCATGGCCGAGAACGACTGAGCGGCCCGACCGGTCCCGGATGTTCTCTGCAGGGAGGCTTTTCCACGCCGCGCCTTCCTTGCGCCTCCCCTGTCCGGGTAATGGCGACCTGCAGGGCACGCGCGCATTAACGACGCTCCCCAACACGAGGATGCGGCGATGACGCGATTCCAACTTCTGGCCATCTGCCTTACGGCGACGCTGGCGACGAATGCCTTCGCGCAGGACATGGCGGCGACGGCCGGCGACAAGGCCAGGGTCGTGCTGGACAACGCCAGGGTGCGCGTGATCGAACTCAACATGCCGCCGGGTTCCAGTACCGGCGTGCATTCGCATGGCGACAACCTCGTGGTGTTCCTCACCGGCGGATCCGCCGTGCAGACGATGGCGGACGGGACGACGAAGACGATCGAACGCAAGCCGGGCGAAGTGTCGTGGAGCGATCCGGTCACGCACGACACAAAGAACACCGGCAAATCGGCGACCCGCACGCTGGTCATCGAACTGAAGGACGCCGCGCCGTGAAGTAAGGCGGCCGCTGGAAGGCCCGTTCGCATCCCCCATCCGGGGGAGCGTTCCCCTGTCTTTTTCGCGTTCCCTTCCCGTTCGTATCAATGCGCCTCTGTGCGGCGCCCCCTTTGGAGAGGACACACCCATGAAAGCCACGCATGCGGCTCGCCGAGCCGTCTCGCATCGTTATCTGTTGCCCCTCGCCCTGGCTGTTGCGCTGGTCATGGCCATGCCGGCGAAGGCGGATTCCGTGACCGACTGGAACGGCATCGCCGCGAGCCCGCAGGTACTTGCGCGTTTCGGTGCACCGCAGTTCCAGTTCCGCGCCATGGCCATCGTCCAGGTAGCGGTGCACGACGCGCTCAATACGATCCAGCCGCGCTACCAGACCTACGACAACCTGCCCGCGGCCGCGGCGGGTGCCTCGCCCGATGCGGCGGTGGCGGCAGCGACGAGGACCGCGCTGCTGGGATTGTTCAGTGCGTTGGCGCCCGCGCCGAACCAGCCCGAAGCCGATGCGCGCGCAGCCGCGATTGCGATGATCAATAACGAATACGCCGCGCGTATCGCCGCGCTGGGTGGGGCGGGCGTGGCGGACGGCATTGCCGCAGGCGAAGCCGCCGCGCGCAGCTGCCTCCTGCAGCGGCATACGTACGACCCGATCGCGGACAAGTACACGACGAACGATGGCGCGCAGGCGGCCCACTCGGTCCCCTACACGCTGGCCGCCGCGTCGGGCGTCCACCAGCCCACGCCGGCGCCGGAATTCCCGGCCGTCACCCTGCCGCTGTTCACCGGCTGGAAGAACGTCGCGCTGTTCTCGTTGAACAGCGCCAGCCAGTTCCGCGCGCCATGGAGCCAGCTGTTCGATCTTTCCAGCCAGTTCTATGCGAACCAGTACAACGAGGTGAAGCACCTCGGCGACGCGCGCGTACGCGGCGCATTCCCGAACTCGCAACAGACCGACATCGCGCGCTTCTGGCCGGCCGGCGGCCTGGACTGGAACGCGAACATTCGCGTCATCGTGCAGGGACGCGGCCTGGATCGCTGGCAGCACGCGCGCCTGTTCGCGCTGGCCAACATGTCGGTGCACGATTCGGGCGTCACCAACCAGGAAAGCAAGTACTACTGGCACTTCTGGCGTCCGGTGACCGCGATCCGCTGGCTCGACGACGGCAATCCGGACACGCAGAGCGATCCGTTCTGGCGGCCCTTCATGCAGACGCCGCCGTATCCGGACTATCCGTGCGGCTCGACTTCGGTAACGGGCGCGGTCACGCAGACGTTGCGGAACTTCTTCGGCACCAACGCGATCGGCTTCTCGCGCACGGTCAGCGCGCCCGCGGTGCCGCTGCCCGCGCCGATGACGGCGCTCGCGACGAAGACCATCACGCGCAAGTACAACTCCCTGTCGATCGCCGAGAACGAACAGGCGCGTGCGCGCGTGTACGAAGGCTTCCACTTCGCCGAAGGTTGTTATGTCGGACTCAAGTCGGCGAACCAGGTCGCGAACTGGGTCTATACGCACGAACTGCGTGCGCTGTGATGCGTTGACGTCCCGGGCTGGCCGCACGGACCGGCTGCGGCCTGAGCCACGGAGATTGCGCGGGAGCGGGTGCTCCCGCGCGATCAGGGAAGCCGCGTCCGGCCGCGGCGGGATCCGCCGTTTTTTCCGGGAGAAGACCGGAAACGCCCGGCCGGAAGCCGCGATGCAGCAGCGCATCCACTATGTCTCCAGCGCGGAAGGCGTGAACCTCGCCTGGTCCGCACACGGGCGCGGGCCGCCGCTGGTGCGCGCGGCGACGTGGCTGACGCATCTCCAGTACGACCACGACAGCCCGGTGTGGGCGCACTGGCTGCAGTTTCTCGGCGACCACTTCCGCTGCGTGCGTTACGACGAACGCGGTTGCGGCATGTCCGAACGCGAAGTCGCCGCGGTCGCGTTGCCGGAATGGCTCGACGATCTCGAACGCGTCGTCGATGCGGCACAGATCGATCGGCCCTTCACGTTGCTCGGCATCAGCCAGGGCGCGGCGACGTCGATTGCCTATGCGATCGGCCATCCCGAACGCGTCTCGCACCTGGTCCTGTACGGCGGCTACGCGGTGGGCGGCAACAAGCGCGAGAACCCGGATTCGCGCGCGCTGTTCCAGGCGGTGATGGAAGTGACGCGACTGGGCTGGGGTCGCGACAACCCGGCCTTCCTCCAACTGTTCGCGTCGCGCTTCCTGCCCGAAGGCACGCCCGAGCAGCTCGCGTGGCTCAACGCGTTGTGCCGGCGCACGGCGACGCCGGAAGTCGCGGCGCGGCTGCTGCAGGCGCGCGGCGACGTCGATGTGCGCGCTCTTCTGGCGCAGGTGCGCGTGCCGACGCTGGTACTGCATGCCACGCGCGACCAGATCGCGCCGGTCTCGCAGGGACGGCTGCTGGCGGCGGAAATCCCCGGCGCGCAGTTCGTGGCGCTGGATTCGTGCAACCACGTGCTGCTTGCGCACGAACCGGCGTGGCAGCACTTCCAGCAGGCGGTGCTCGCCTTCACTGGCCAGCCCGCGGCCGCCGCGCAACTGCGCGTGGAAGGCGAGCTCACCACCCGCGAGCGTCGCGCGCTGCAGCTGCTGCGCGAAGGCATGAGCAATGCACGCATCGCCGGCGAACTCGGCATTGCCGAGAAGACAGTGCGCAACCATCTGTCCAATCTCTACCGCAAGCTCGGCGTGCGCAGCCGCGCCGAGGCCATCGTTCGCGGACGCCGGCAGGAAGCGGACTGATCCGGATGGCTGGTTGCGGACATCGATCGGGACAAATGTCCCGATGAATGCGGCGCACGCGCGGAACACCGGGACAAGCTTCCCATCGCGGGATCCGCTGGGCGCCGCGAGACTCGTGGCTCCCCTGTCATAGCGCGAGTCGTGCCATGTCCCGTTTCATCGCCCTGCTGTATTCGGCGGCGTGTTATGCGCTGTTCCTCGTCGTCTTCCTGTACGCCGTCGGTTTCGTCGCCGGTGTGGTGGTGCCCAAGGACATCGACGATGGGATTGCCGGTTCGCCACTGCTGGCCTTGCTGGTGAACACCGTGCTGTTGCTGGTGTTCGCGCTGCAGCACAGCGTGATGGCGCGTCCGGCGTTCAAGCGCGTGTGGACGCGCATCGTGCCGCCGGTCGCCGAGCGCAGCACCTTCGTGCTCGCCACCTGCATCGCGTTGGTGCTGCTGTTCTGGCAATGGCGTCCGCTGCCGTCCCTGGTCTGGCATGTCGACGCGCCGGCCGCGCGTGCAACGCTGTATGCGCTGGCCGTGATCGGCTGGCTGCTGGTGCTCACCAGCACCTTCCTCATCAACCACTTCGAACTGTTCGGCCTGCGCCAGGCATGGCGCCAGGGCAGGCCGGCGCTGGACGAACCGTTCGTGACGCGCGCGTTCTATCGCATCGTGCGCCATCCGATCATGCTCGGCTTCCTGGTCGCGTTCTGGTCGGCGCCGGACATGAGCGTGGGCCACCTGCTGTTCGCGCTCGCCACCACCGGCTACATCCTGATCGCGGTGAAGTACCTGGAGGAACGCGACCTCGTGCGTGCCTACGGCGACACGTATCGCGAGTACCAGCGCCGCGTGCCGATGCTGCTGCCGTGGCCGAAGCGCGCTGCAGGCACAACGGTCATGCCTGCCCGGCAAGTGCGGCGCCAGGCGTAAGCCGCCATCGGCGGGCGTGTCCGCGAGCGGAGCCGCAAGCTGCGTCGGCTCCGTGGCCACGCCGCTTGCCGACTGCTGCACGGGCGCCTAGTGTGGAAAGACGCCCGCCACGAAGCGCCTGATGACCCGCCACGGCAGCGCTCCGGATGCCACACCCAGCCCCGCAAGCGACCTGCGCGGAGTGAACCGCCTTGCAGTCGATGGCGTCACCGGGATGGCCGACCTGGTGGAAGCCGTGCATGCGGCTGTCATGCATCCACCCGCATTGCTCGGGCGACACGCACCGGGCACGACCCGCGGCATTCCACATCTGGTGTACCGCAGCGTCCGTGGCATTGCCCGGATGGCCGGTGGTGGCGTGGACCTGTCGCTTTCCGCGCTCGCGCCGGTGCTGCGCGAGCGCGGTCTTTCGCCACGACGCGAAGCGGTGGTGGCAGCGCTGAACGGCGTGCTCGGTGACCATCTGTCCGCGAGTGGAAATCCCCTCGCGATCCGGATGCAGTTCCGTCGCGACGGCGTGCCGCTCGTACCTGCAGGTCGTGAATTGCACGCGCGCATTCCACAGGCGAGCGGACGCCTGCTGGTGCAGGTCCACGGCCTGTGCATGAACGACCTGCAATGGCGGCAGGATGGTCATGATCACGGCGAAGCGCTGGCGCGCGACTTCGGCTGCACGGTGGTGCACCTGCACTACAACAGCGGGCGCCATGTCTCCGACAACGGAGGCGAATTCGCGGCGCTGCTCACGCGGCTGGTGAAGGCGTGGCCGGTGCCGGCCGAGGAGATCACGCTGCTTTGCCACAGCATGGGCGGGCTGGTCGCGCGCAGTGCGCTCGACGCCGGTTTCCGCAGGCGCATGGCCTGGACACGGCTTCCATTGCGCGTGGTGTTTCTCGGCACGCCGCACCACGGCGCGCCGCTCGAGCGCGCGGGCAGCTGGGCCGACCTGCTGATCGGCATCACCCCGTACAGCGCGCCGTTCGTGCGCCTCGGTCGGATGCGCAGTGCAGGCATCCAGGACCTTCGCCACGGCAATGTGCGGGAAACCGATCGGCATGACGTGCAGGTCGACGCGCGTGCAGACACGCGCCGGCCGCTGCCACTGCCCGCATCCGTGCGCGCCCATGCGATCGCGACGACGACACGGCAAGCCGGCGATGACGACGCGGCCGCAATGCACGGAGATGGGCTCGTGCCGCTTGCCAGCGCGCTGGGCGACCATCCCGATCCTGCCTTCGACCTGCGTATTCCGCCATCGCGACGCTGGATCGGATACGGCATCAACCACCTGCAGATGCTGCGTAGCGAAGCGGTGTATCGCCGCATGGCGGACTGGTTGCGCGAACCGATGTAATACGGAGGGCGGCATCCGGCGCGTATCGCCGGTCCCTTGTGCCTGGCCGTCTTGCTCGTGTTCGCACTGTCTTGATCGTCATTCCCGCGAAAGCGGGAATCCAGCGACTTTGTTTTTGCCGTTGATTCCAAAAATCACGAGTCAACAAAAGAACAACCAAGGGCAAGTCACTGGATTCCCGCTTTCGCGGGAATGACGAGCAAATGCAATGGCAAATGCACCACGACAACGGCAACTGCAACTGCAACCAAAACGCCAGCAGCCACGACGATTCCTGGTCAGCGCGTGGACGGATCGGCCGGCTTCGCGACGCCTCCCAGCATCTGGTACGGATTGATCGCCGTGCCTTTCCACCATTGTCGTTCCGGGCCGAGCTCGAACACGGCGAAGTGCAGGTGCGGGGCCGCGGGGTCGGCATTGCCGGTGCTGCCGACGTAGCCGATCACCTGTCCGCGCCTCACCGCCTGACCTTCGGCGAGTTTCGGCGCGTAGCCGCGCAGGTGCGCGTAGTAGTACGCATAGCGGCCGCCGGGTTCGAACTGATAGATCGTCAGGCCGCCGCGCACGCTGGTGAACAGTTTTTCGATGTGGCCGTCGGCGACGGCGAGTACGGGCGTGCCGGCGGGCGCGAGGATGTCGAGGGCTTCGTGCTGGCGTTCGCCGCCGCGCGTTTCGCCGAAGGTGTCGTGCAGCTGCGCGGGGGTAAGTCCGGCCAACGGCATCGCGAGCCGTGGCAACGGGGTGGCCGTCGTTGCAGCAGGCAATGGCGTCGGCGAAACCGGCGGCGGTGCGATGGGTGATGCGACATCGGGCGATCGCGCTCGTGCCGCTGCCAGGGGGGGCGGCGTAGCTGTCGAAGAAGGCGTTGCAGGCACGTCCTGCCGCGCGAGCGGCGCGACCGGCGTGCACCGCGGGCAACGTTCGCCATCCTTCATCACGAAGTACACGGCGTTCGCGCCCGCCAGCACGCCCACGATGAAGATCAGCACACCGCGCAGCATCGCATCAGTCCTGCAGTACCGCGGCAACACCCGCCTTCACCGACTGGGCGATCTCGCGCGCGCTCCAGTTGGTGACGCGGATGCAGCCGTGCGACTGCGACTTGCCGACGGTCGCCGGTTCCGGCGTACCGTGGATCCCGTAATGCGGCTTCGATAGGTCGACCCACGCGACGCCGACGGGATTGTTCGGGCCGGGCGCGATGCGTGCCTTCGCATGCGCGGGATCCGCGTCCCAGAACAGTTCGGGGTTGTAGTGGAAAGCGGGATCGAGCGAGACGCTGGTGATCTTCCATTCGCCGATCGGAAGCGGGTCGTGTTCGCTGCCGGTGCTGGCCGGGTATTGCGCGATCACCCGGCCTTCCGGGTCGAGCAGCTCGACCGTGGATTCGGACTTGTCCACGACGATCGATGCAGCAGCCGGCGGCGGCGTGACTTCGGCGAGATTGGGTACGCGCAGTTCGGTGCCCGCGATGTCGAGCGGCTTGCCCGGATTGAGACGTTGCAGCAGCTCCGGACTGGTGCGGAATTTCTCGCCCAGGGCTTCGGCCACGTTGGCATAGCCGAGCCGGGTGAGTCCGGTGTTCTGCATGATGTCATCGGACACCTGCACGAACGGACCGGCGGCGTCCTGCGTCGTGATCGTGTAGTTCACCAGCACCGGCGTGGTGTCGCCGTTGAGCGCGGCCCACGTGGCTTCATCGAGCTTTCCGCTGTCGGGCAGTTCGTGGCTGCGCTGGAAGGCGGCGATCGCGCGCCGCGTGTTGTTGCCGCCACCGCCATCGATCTCGCCGGGCGAGAAATGGGCCCGTTCGAGCAGCACCTGTGCACGCAGCACCGCCGCGGCGCCGGTCGTCGTCCTGGCATCGTTGGCAGCCTCGAGCACCGCCTCGGCGGCGTGCGCACCAGCGGGCCACAACAGGATAGGGAGCAGCAACGCGGTACGGGGGCGAGACATGGGGCATCGGACCGTGTGGAGTTGCCCAATGCTCTTGCAGCCGCTTGTGCGGCCATGTGAAAACGCGGGATCGCAGTCAGAAGCCATTAACCGGCGCTGCAAGCGCCGGTAGGCGCAACAGCGCGCCGCATCACTCGCGCGTGTTCACTCCATCTTGCGCAAGTGGTGCCGCGGCTGTTCGCACACGACGACCGTGCCGGCTTCGGTGAACGTGCCCGCCACCTGCACGCGATCGTCCGGTTTGAATGCCTGTACGTCGCCGGGCGGTTCCGCCTGGCACAGGTTCCAGCGTGCGGGCAGCTGCACCTGCACGATCCCGGTGTTGCCCGTCGCGACCATGACCACCGCGTTGCCGTCGTACGCCCACGGAGTCGTGTCGACGCTGACGACGCGGCCCTCGAACTCGGCCTGCGCTCCGGGCACGAACGAAGCCGTTTGCGCGGGCGGCGTCACGCAGGCGGAGAGTGAGCAGGCGAGGAGCATCAATGCGCCGCATCGGGGGATAGGCAGGCAGAATGTGCGCAGCTTCATCGATCAACTCGGGTAACGGGTCGCGTCGATAGTACGTGGTCACTGCCAACTGCGTGATGCTCTGCGGGGCCGATGAGACTTCGCGTTCCGTTGCGATCGCTGCAGGAAATGCGCAGCCGCCCCTGCGAGTCATGGTCGCGCATGTAAGAGCGCCGCCGGTTCGCCGCGCGGCCTGCCCGCGTTACGCGTGGCGCGTGTTGTGCAACCCCGACGCGATGCCCTTGGCCGGCGGCTGCGCGACCGATTGCCGCTTCAGCAGTTCCTGGGCGTAGCAGCACCAGCCGTGGTACGCCTTCAGGCGCTGGAGATAACCCGAGCCCACGCGATAACCGCACACGCGGCGCGCGCCCTCGAGATTGCTGCGCAGTTCCAGGTGCTCGCGCAGCCGCGCGAGCTTGTGGCGCGCATCGTCTTCGCCCAGTTCGGAGATGAAGAAGAACGGCAGCTCGTGCCACGCCGGATCCACCGACAGCGGACTGCGGTTCCACTGCAGCCAGGCCTGCCAGCGCATCTTCGCGGCCGGTGCCTGCGCGCCGCAGGCGCAGGTCGCGGTCCAGGTCACGCCATCGCCGGCGAGTTGCGGCAACGTGCCGCAGTCGGCGCAGGAATTGACGAGATGTTCGGCGTCGCCGACCGGATCGTCGCTGCCGTAATCGCACCATTCGGCCGGGAACGAGGCGCGGTGCAGGTCGAAGCGCTGTTGCAGCGAGGCCAGTCGCTGTTCGCGCGCGTGGTGCAGGGAACTGATCGAAGCAGGAGGATTCATGCGGTCATCGGTTGCGCGCCACACAGCGCACCAGTCGCCAGCATCCCTGCCCGTGGAGAAACGAAGGCGTCATTGTGCGTGCGCGGTGTGTGCATGCGATGAACGGGGGCGGGCCGAAATGGTCCGGCGCGGTTGCCATCGAGCCACGCGTGTGCGCCATTTTTTGCCACGGAGCGCGGCCCCACGCCGTATGCGCCTAGAATGGCCGCCCTTTCGACCGGCTTCGCGCCAGGATCGTCCATGGCTCCCAAGGCCACCGTCGCCAAGGCGGAGTTGCAGGTCACCGACATGGACCGGCACTACTACGCGAGCCACAACCTCACGCTCGCCCAGCACCCATCGGAGACCGATGCGCGGCTGATGGTGCGGTTGCTGGCGTTCGCGCTGTTCGCCGATGAGCGCCTGGAATTCGGCCGCGGCCTCAGCGACGAGGACGAACCGGCACTGTGGCGGCGCGACTACACCGGCGAGATCGAACAGTGGATCGAGCTGGGCCAACCCGATGAATCGCGCCTGCGCAAGGCCTCCGGCCGCGCGCGGCAGGTGATCGTGGTGAGCTACGGCGGACAGGCCGCCGATGCGTGGTGGAGCCGCAACGCGGCGACGCTGTCGCGCCTGAAAAACCTCACCGTGATCGACATCGATCCGGTAAGCGTTGAAGCGATCAGCACGCTGCTCGCCCGCAGCATGCGCCTGACCGCAATGATCCAGGACGGCGAGGTGCAGCTGATGGACACCGAGCGGACGATCACGCTGCGGCCACGGATCCGGCAGGAACCCGCGGCCGCGTAGTTGCCGCCTCGTAGCGCGCTTCGCCGATGGCGGGCGCGCAGCGATGTCACGAAACTTCGGGAACCGGCGCACCGACGCGCCGCCGCACCGCATTCATGTCGCGGATCGGGCGCACCTCGATGCTGCCGGTGCTCGACCACGGGAATTCGGACGCCATGCGCACGGCTTCGTCGAGGCTGTCGGCTTCCAGCACGTTGAAGCCCGCGAGCATTTCCTTGGTTTCCGCAAACGGGCCATCGACCACGCTGACGCGTCCGTTGCGATTGCGGATCGTGCGCGCGGTCGTCGCCGATTCGAGCTGCTGGGAACCCAGCAGCTTGCCCTCGGCGCGCAGCTCGTCGGCGTGCTCGAAGCAGCCGCGCATCATGGTGTCGTACTGGCCGTCGTGGACGGCTTCCATCAGGGTGTTGTCGGTGTAGACCAGCATCAGGAACTGCATGGGGGGAGTTGCCTCGCAGACACGGGTGATGGGGGCCATTCTCGCCCGGCGGGCCCGGCATTGCACCGGCCGAGGCTGGCGCAAAGCCGCAAGCACGGCACATCCCACGGATCGCGGCGGCGGGCTGCGGTATAACGCGATCCTGGGCCCGCCACTTTCATCGAAGGGGATGTTGATGCGCATCGCGATACTCGCCACTGCCTTGCTTGCAGGTTCCGTCGCCGCGGCTCCCGCCGCCAACCCATGGCACGCGAAGGCGCGCGAGCTGCTCAGGCAGAGCGTGGAGATACCGACCGTGGCCGGGCGCGGCAAGGTGCCCGAACTCGCGCAATACCTGGCCGACCAGTACAAGGCCGCAGGCTGGGCCGCGGGCGACATCCACGTGCTTCCCTACGACGGTACGCCGGAAAACCACACCGCGGCGCTCGTCGTGCGCTGGCCCGCCGCGGGCAAGGCGACAGCGAAGCCGATCATGCTGATGGCGCACATGGACGTGGTCGAGGCCAAGCCGGAAGACTGGTCGATGGACCCGTTCAAGTTCGTCGAGAAGGACGGCTACTTCTACGGACGCGGCACCAGCGACGACAAGATGGGCGTGGTTTCGGTCACGACGGCGCTGCTGCAGCTCAAGGCGCGCGGCTTCAAGCCCAAGCGCGACATCGTGGTGCTCTTCACCGGCGACGAGGAGACCACGGGCATAGGTGCGAAGCTCGGCGCCACGCAGTGGAAGCCGATGCTCGACGCCGAATTCGGCCTCAACGCCGATGGCGGTGGCGGCGGTTTCGCGCCGGACGGGCATCCGATCGGCTTCACCTTCCAGACCGCGGAGAAGACGTACGCCGATTACGCCTTCACCACGCACAACCCCGGCGGCCACAGTTCCAAGCCGAAGCCGGACAATGCGATCTACCAGTTGTCCGATGCCCTCAACCGGTTGGGCAGTTATCGCTTCGAACCCGCGCTCAACGCGACCACGCGCGCCTACTTCACCGAGCGGCAGAAGAGCGAGTCCGGTGCGCTCGGCAATGCGATGCGCGAATGGCTCAAGGATCCGGCGAACGGCAAGGCCGCGGACGTCATCGAGGCCGATGCTGGCGAAGTCGGGCTCACGCGCACGCGCTGCGTCGCCACGATGCTCACCGGCGGACACGCGCCCAACGCGTTGCCGCAGCTCGCGCGCGCGACGGTGAATTGCCGCATCCTGCCCGGCGTGTCGCCCGATGCGATCCGCGACGAACTGCAGAAGATCGCCGGCGACAAGGTCGAAGTGACGCGCCTCGACGACAACGTCGCCTCGCTGGATTCACCGCTGCGTCCGGATGTCCTGCAGGCCTACACCGACAGCGTGCACGCACGCTTCCCGAACGCGCCGGTGATCCCGGAGATGAGCACGGGCGCCAGCGATGCGCGTCCGTTCCGCGTGCAGGGGATCCCGATCTACGGCGTCGATGGCTCGTGGGGCATCGTGCCCGACGACATGCGCGCCCACGGCCGCGACGAGCGCCTGCCGGTGAAGGCGCTCGATGACGACGTCGATCATTGGGTGCGGATGCTGGAGAAGCTCGCGGGCTGACTTCGCGATTCGCGTCTTGTTGAGCGGAGCACGCTCCGCTCAAAGCAGATCGAGGATGAAAGGAGTGCGGCTTATCGTCTTCGTAGGGATGGGTTGAGCGTAGCGATACCCATCACCTGTCACAGCCCGTCAGCCCGCCCCCGGCCGCACGTGGAACCCGAGCGCCGCCGCCACCATCGGCAGCGCCTCGTCATCACGCTGCAGCGCGATCCAGCCCGCATGCTCGTCGCCGCCGGTCTCGTAGGTCCACAGTGTGTAGTGGTGTTCGCGCAGGCGGTCGAACGCGGTGGCGATCAGCGAAGGCACTTCGGCATCGTCGAGGAAGTCCTCGTCGGTCGGGTCTTCCACGCCCCAGTCGATCCGCAGGTTGAAGCGCGACGCGAGTTCGTCGAGTACCTCGATCAGGCCGGCCGGATCGTCGCCCGCGATGAAGAAGCCCGACTTCCAGTCGATCGCGTCGCGTATCGCTTCTACCGGATCGTCGCCTTCGTCCAGCGCGTCGCGGCAGACCGCGAACTGCTGCATCGCCGTGTCCTCGTCGCCCGGGTTGATCAGCAGCAGCAGCTGCCACGCGACGGCTTCGACCGCCGCGTCCTCGTCGAGCTCGGCCTCTGCATTGAAGGCGCTGGCGAAGTTGTCGTCCGGGTCGTATTCGGAATGAGTGTTCATTCGCGCGCACCTCGCTGGGCGGGAACGAAGAATACGCCCAAACCCGCACGGGCGTACCGCGCGACGTCGACTATGCTTGCGTTTTGGGCCCGCCTGACCAGCCATGAACCTGATCGACCTGCGCAGCGACACCGTCACGCGTCCCACCGCGGCCATGCGCGAAGCGATGCTTCGTGCCGAAGTGGGCGACGACGTGTACGGCGAGGATCCGACGGTGAACGCGCTGCAGCAGCGCCTCGCGGATGAACTCGGCTTCGAGGCCGGACTGTTCGCGCCCAGCGGCACGCAGGCCAACCTGCTCGCGTTGTTGTCGCATTGCCAGCGCGGCGACGAATACATCGTCGGCATGGACGCGCACACCTACAAGTACGAAGGCGGTGGCGCGGCGGTGTTCGGTTCGATCCAGCCGCAACCCGTGCTGCATGCAGGGGACGGCACGTTGCCGCTGGACGTGGTCGAGCAGGTCATCAAGCCGCGCGATCCGCACTTCGCACGCACACGGCTGCTGTGCCTGGAGGACACCTGGCACGGTCGCGTGCTGCCCCGCGACTACCTGCGCGACGCGCGTGCGCTCTGCGATCGGCAGGGGCTGTTGCTGCACCTCGATGGCGCGCGCCTGTTCAACGCGGCCGTCGCCGATGGCGTGCCGGCGCGCGAGGTCACGCGCCACTTCCACAGCGTGTCGGTGTGCCTGTCGAAGGGACTCGGTGCGCCGGTGGGCTCGGTGCTGCTCGGCACGCGCGCGCTGATCGACGAAGCGACGCGCTGGCGCAAGGTTGCTGGCGGCGGCATGCGCCAGGCGGGGATGCTTGCGGCGGCGTGCATCCACGCGCTGGATCACCACGTCGCGCGCCTGGCCGACGACCATCGCCGGGCACAGGCGCTCGCACAAGGATTGCGGGGCCTCCCAGGCCTGAGTGTCGCCGCGCAGCACACCAACATGGTGTTCGTCGATGTCCCGCAGGAGCGGCTGGCGGCGCTGAAACAGGCGATGGACGCGGCATCGATCCGGTTGTCGATCGGCTACACGCCGCGCATCCGCCTGGTCACGCACCTGGACGTCGATGACGAAGGCGTTCGCCGGACGATCGACGCACTGCGGCAGTTTGCCGCGTAGCCGTCCGACGCCGCACTCAGGGCTTCGATTCGACGGCAATCTGTTCGCGGGTCGAGAGATCGGACGGCGACACCGCCGGCGCGGGCGGGGTCGCTGCCGGCGCGGCTTTCGCATTCGCTCCGCCCGGCTGGCGCGAAGCCTGCTGGCGCGCCGACTGCTGTTCCGCCGACGCGATCAGAACGTCCATCACCATGCCCATCAGGCTACGGCGTTCGTTCGTCGTCTTCGGCACCAGCGGATCGGTGTCCGCCGCGACTGCACCATCACTGGTTGAAGCGCGAGTGCCGGAGACGTCATTCGCATGCTGGACCTGCGAGTTCGACAGCGAAGGTGTCAGCAGCGCAATCACTGCGAGAACCAATCCATACCTGCGCATTGTCCTGCTCCACACCGACCGTTGGCCGACGCCGGCAGCCTAGATGGCCGAATGCATCGGCCGCCGTGAAGTCGCAGGCAAGAACGCTTTTACAGTCGTTTGCGGCTCAGCAATGTGGGCGGGACGGAATGCCCGCGCGATGACGGCGTGACGAAAATGCTAGTGCCCGCGCGGTTCGCGCATCGCCACTTCCGCTCCGCTGTCGTAATGCTCGAACGCGGTGCGCAGGCCGCCGAGCACTTCGGCACTGGTCTCGAACAACGCCTGGGCCTTGGGGTCGTCGAACTCGCGCGTGTCCTCGCGCAGGTGCCGGATCAGGTCGTCCAGCGCCGCGAGCACGTTGGCGGTGTGGTAGCGCGGATCGCTTTTGGGATAAGCCGTGTTCGGACGCAATTCCATGAAACTTACTCCGCTGGAACCGCGCTCCAAGCTAGGCAGCGCTTCGTTCATGGACAGTGAAACAGCGAGTGCGATCAGCCGGTGCGATCAGCGGGCGGCATCGCATCTCCTGCCCGCCGCCGTGCGCTGAGCCGGTACTCCCGCGGGGTAAGGCCGAAGCGTTGATGGAACACTTCGCCGAAATGCGATGGCGTGGAGAAACCCAGGCCATACGCGATGTCGACGATCGGCTCGTCGCTCGCGAGCAGGCGCTGGCTGGCCAGGTGCAGGCGATGCGTGCGCACGTACTCGCTCCAGCTCAGGCCGATCTGCTGCTTGAAACGGCGGCTGAAGTACGCCGGCGCCAACGCGCACAGTGCGGCGGCGGCCTCGGCGGAAGGCGCGTCGGCCGGATTGCGGCGAAGCCGTTCGATCGCGGGGCGCAGGCGATTGAGCGTGTCGGGATCGCCGGCAACACGCTCGCCCTCAAGCTGCGGTGCCTGTGCGGCGGCACGCAACAGCAATTCCACCAGCGGCACCGCGGCCGGATCGGTGCCATCCAGTTCCGTCAGCCAGTTGGCGAGCGTGGCGATGCGTTGCCGGAGCCGGCGCTCGGGTAGCGCGCAGAAACCACGCGCAAGGCGTTCCAGGCCCGGCGATCGCAGCAGCGTTTCGCTGGCGACCGCATCGACCTGCACCAGCACCCAGTCACGTGATCCGGGTGCGAGCGCGAAATCATGCTGGCGCATCGACGGCACGAACGCGATGCAGCCGGGCGACAGCGGATACCGCCAGCCTTCGGTGAAGAAGTCGCCCTGCACCTGCCCGAACAGCACGAGCTCGTGCACATCGTGGAAATGCGGGAATGGTTCGGTCGCGGCGGCATGCGCATCCTGGCGGACGCGCTCGATGCGCAGCGAAGTACCCGGGCGCAGTTCCACCGGTTCGCAGAGCGGGCGTTCGATGAAGGGTACGGCCATCGTGCGGATTCTGGCCCGAAATGCGGCTCCCGTAGTGTCCAGCCTGTCGCACGCGTGGATCAGGTGGCCGAGCCAGCCACGCGGCCCGCCTTCGTGCAGGCTCGCTGCCCGATCACGGCGAGCCGATGACGCGGACCGCCATCGGTGGCAGGTTCAGTCGCGTCGGATCGACGCGCGCGTGCGGAGCAGCGCCGAGCAGGTCGATCCAGCGCGCGCCCGCGAGCGCGGAATCCAGCAAGGGGGTCGCGGGTTTGTCGCCCAGGTTGACCAGCAGCAGGCTGCGTCGCGCGCCGTCCTCGCGCAACACGCACATCAGGTCCGGGTCGCTGTCGCAGAGCAGGCGCTGGTCACCATGGCGAAGTTCCGGACGCGTGCTCCGCAACGACAGCAGTTCGCGGTACCACGCGAGCAGGGAACCGGCGGCGGCTTCCTCTTCCACCGACACGCCATCGTTGGAACGGTTGTAACGTTCGGTCCAGAACGGCGCGTCGTCGCGGCGATACCAGATCGCCGAGCCATCGGCGTTGAGATCGGCGTCCCAGCGAAAGGCTTCGCGCAGCGGAATGTGCGCGGCATCCGACATCGTTCCCTGGCGCGCGATGCCCCGCATGCCCAGCTCCTGCCCGTAATAGATCAGCGGCTCGCCCTTGAGCAGCAGCGCCAGTGCGGCACCGGCGCGTGCGCGCGCAGGATCCCTGGCCAGCGACATGAAACGGTCGGTGTCGTGGTTTTCAAGGAACACGATCTGGCCCTTGCCGGCCGGCGTCTTCGCCTCGGTCTCGCGCACCGCCTTGACCAGCTGCGCCTTGTCGAGTTTGGTCAACGCGCCGCGCATCGGGAAGGCGAACACGAGGTCGGCGTTGCCGCGGGTCAGCCAGTCCTCGCCAAAACCCCAGTCGTACTGCTCGGCGATGATGCGCAGCCCGGGGCGACGCGTCTTCAACGTCCTGAACGTCGGCGTCCAGAACTTCGCGAAGAGATCCTTTGCCAGGCCCTTGTTGTCGACGTCGTCCATCATGTGGTCGATGCGCAGGCCGTCGACGCCATCGCGGCCGCTGCCGTCGCCGTGCGGATCGACCCAGTACAGCAGCAGGTCTTGGAAGTAGCGCTGCACCGCGGGCTGGTTCATGTCGACCATCGCGATCGCGATCCGGCGGCCGTCGTAGCCCTCCCAGCGTGCCTGGTTGAGGAAGGGCTCGGCTTCGGAGTGGTCCGGTTTTCGCCACAGCAGGTATTTCGCATGCGGCGCGTCGGCGCGGTCGAGCGACTCCTCCAGCCACGGATGGCCTTCGGCGACGTACTGGAATTCCTGGTCGAGATACACCTTCAGCCCGCGCGCGTGCGCGGCGCGGACGAAGGCGAAGTAGTCGTCCATCGTGCCGTATTCGGGCTCGATCGCCTTGAACTCGGTGGCGAAGTAGTTGTGGTAGTACGGCGATGGCTGCAGCGGCGTGAGCAGGATCGAGGTGATGCCGAGCTGCTTCAGGTAATCGAGTTTCGCGGTGAGCCCGGGCAGGTCGCCGATACGGTCGCCGTTCGAGTCGCGGAAGCTGCGCAGGAAGACGTGATAGAAAACTTCCTCGCCCGCTTTCGCGCGTGCGGGTGCAGGAGTCGCGGTCGCGGCTTCGCTAGGCAACGCGGCGGTGCCAGAGATCGCCAGTGCGATCGGCACGGCCAGTTTCGCCAGCTTCGTCATCAGCTTCATGCGCGCCTTTCCTCATTGCGTTGGATGTCGCCGCGCAGCACCGCGCCGAAAAAGCGCAGCGTGCCGGCCAGTGCGGATGACCAGTACGGCCAGTCGTGGCCGCCGTCGCGCGGCTCGAATTCATGGGCGATGCCGGCCCGCAGCAGCCCATCGTGCAATGCGGCGTTGGCATCGAAATACGGATCGTCGCGGCCACAGTCGAAGCGCAACGGCGGCAGCGGACCGGTCGCCTGCGCAAGGGCGGCGAGCAGCGATGCCTCGGTTTCTGCATCGCCCCAGTGCGCGCGTCGTTCCTCGATCAGCGCATCAAGCTGTGCGATGTCGGTGATTGCCGAATGCGCGGCGGCGGCGCTGAAGCGGTGTGGATATTTCCCCGCGATGCGCAATGCGCCGAAGCCGCCCATGCTGAGCCCGGCAATGAGCAGCGGCGACGCCTGCGTGCATCCGTCGATGGCTTCGATGGCGAGCTGCGGTATTTCGTCGGCGATCCAGCGCTCGAAATCCTGCGCGGCATGCGCGAGGTATCCCGAACCGTCGCCCCACAGGCCATCGGAAGGCATTGCCAGCGCGACCGGCGGCAGCGTGCCTTCGGCGATCAGTCGCGCGGTGGTGAGGTGCGCGCCGCCCTTGAGTGCCCATGCCCAGTGCGAGCCGTACACGCCGTGCAGCAGGATCACGATGGGCAGGTCGGTGATGCCGCGCGCCTGCGGCGGTACGAACAGGGTGACGTCGGCGCGCTGGCGCAGCGCGCGGCTCTTCACCGTCGCGAATTGCAGCCCGTCCATCGCGATCGCGGGATCGGAACATTCGAGCGTGCGAAAGGGGTTCGATGCGGTCATGCGATCTGCAGCACGCCCTTGCTGCTGCGGCCCTCGAGCATGTCGGCGAAGGCGTCCGCCAATGCGTCCAGCCGATAGCGGTGGCTCACCAGCGAAGCGAGTTCGAGGCGGCCTTCGGCGATCCAGCCGAACAGGCGCGGGAAGTCGCGCGCCGGCACGCACCCGCCGTACAGCGGCGCGAGGTACTGCTTGTTCCAGAACAGCTGCGGAAGTTCCAGGGCCCCGGTGCCATGCGCGCCGCTGACCTGCAGCGCGTTGCCGCCGTTGCGCACCAGCCGCAGCGGCAGGAAGGCGAGGGCGGCCACGCCGGTGGCTTCGAAGGCGTGGTCGACACCGCGGCCATCGCTCAGCGCCCGCACCGCGGCGATGATGGCTTCATCGCCATCATCGCCTGCCTGCAAGACATGCGTTGCGCCGAGTTCGCGCGCACGTTGCAGGTGCGCCGGCACGCGATCGATGGCGATGATCGTAGTCGCGCCGGCGAGCCGCGCGCCCTGCACGACATTGAGGCCGACGCCGCCACAGCCGAGCACCGCGACCGAGTCGCCGGGTTGCACGCGCGCGATGTTCACCGCCGAACCGACGCCGGTCATCACCGCGCAACCGAGGATGCAGGCGTCATCGAGCGCGAGCGACGCGGGCAGCGGCGTCACCGCCTCGGCGCGCACCAGCGTGTAGTGCGCGAACGTGCCGAGATGGAAGGAGCGCTCGATCGCATCACCGCGCCAGCGCGTGCCGCCCGCATGCGCGCGGCTGGTGCCGAAGCGCGCGGGATCGAGTTCGTGGGTCCGTTCGCACAGCGCCTGCGCATCGCGTTCGCACTGGAAGCAATGGCCGCACGGGATCGCCCAATTGAGCAGCACGGGCTGCCCGGGTTCGAGGCCCTGCACGCCGGCGCCGACCGATTCGACGTAGCCCGCGCCTTCGTGGCCCAGCACGAGCGCGCCCGGCCAACGCAGCGAAGCGTGGTCGGTGTGGCACACGCCGGCCGCCGCCAGCGTCACCCGCACTTCGCCCGCCGCGGGCGGATCGACGTCGATGGTGTCGATCACGAAGCCACCGCGGCCATCGGCAATCGCGGCCGGTCCGCTGAGCACGCGTGGCGACGCGCTGCTCACGCGGCGACGCGCACCGCGGTTTCGAACAGCACCGGATTCTTCGGCGTGTCGATGATCTCGCCGATTTGCGCGCCCGGGCACCAGCGTTCCCAGTCGGCGCGCTGCATGTCGTTGCTCGGCGCCTTCAGGCGCATGTCGCGGTCCATGTAGATCACGGTCATCACCGCACGCGGTTGGGTCGAACGGTTCGGCCCGGCGCGATGGAAAGTCCAGCCGAGATGGAAGCTGACTTCGCCCAGCGCAAACGGCGCGTCCACGACCGGAAATCCGTGCGCTTCCATATTCGCGGTGATCAGGCGCTCGCTCTCGTCGGAAATCTGCAATTCGCGGCCGAACTCCACGCCTTGGCTGCCGCTGAAGAACGCGAGCGGCCCCATTTCCTGCGGTACCGCCTGCAGCGGTACCCACGCGGTGATGGTGCGATCGCTGTCGACCGGCCAGTAGTACTGGTCGGCATGTGCCGGCGTGATGCCGCCGCCGGGTTCCTTGTACAGCGACTGGTCGTGGTACAGGCGCACGCCCTCCACTTTGAGCAGCGCGGCCGCCAGTCCCGCCAGGCGCCGGCCGAACACGAATTCGCGCGTGCGTTCGCCGTGCTCCCACAGGTTCATCACCTGCAGGAAGGCGCGGTCGTAGGTGCTGCGCTCTTCCAGCGGCAGCGTCTGCGTGTTGAGCGCGATGGTCAGGCGGGTGATCTCCTCGCCGTAATGGCGAAGTTCGTCCGCGTTGAACACGTTCTTCAACTTGATGAAGCCGTCGTGGCGGAACTGCGCCACCTGCGCGTCCGTCAGCGGATAGGGGCGGTCGAGGTCGATCGTCATGCGGATCTCCGGAAGTGCATGCCTGCAGCGCGACGTCCTCGCGGCGATGCTGCTTGAGCCGCATGGTAGGTCGCGGCAGCGGCGCGCCACATCCGCGGCAGTTGTCCGATTCGGTGGAAAAACTGTCGGATTCATGACCTGCGCCTGCGGCGGTGCTCCCGCCTGCGTCGATCGAGCCCCCGAAGCCTGTCGGCTATGCCACAAGTCATCCTCTTGCCTCTCCAGTCCCGCTGCTACCATCGACGCCCGCTGTCCTTCACGGGTTTTACGCATGAACAAGCCAGTCGCCGCTTCCCTGTTGTCCCTCTCCGTTGCCGCCGCGTTGTCGACGGCGTTCGCAGCGCCGCCGAAGGCGCCGACGTTCGATCCCAAACGCCTGTCCGAAGAAGTGAAGGTGTTGTCGTCGGACGAATTCGAAGGCCGCGGCCCCGCCACCGCAGGCGAGACGAAGACCATCGAATACCTGACCGCGCAGATGAAGGCGGCGGGACTGCAGCCCGGTGGCGACACCAGGGATGGCCAGCGCACGTGGACGCAGGCGGTACCGCTGCTGCGCGCGGAAATCACCGGCACGCCGCAGCTTGCGGTGAAGGCAGGCAATAAAACGCAAGCGTTGACGCAAGGCGAACAGATCGCGGTGCGCGCCGCGCTCAACGGCGACAAGCACGTCAGCATCAAGGACGCGCCGCTGGTGTTCCTCGGTTATGGCGTGAAGGCGCCGGAACGCAACTGGGACGACTTCAAGGGGATCGACCTCAAGGGCAAGGTCGCGGTCGTGCTGATCAACGATCCGGATTTCGAAACCGGGCAAGGCGACTTCGGCGGCAAGGCGATGACCTACTACGGCCGCTGGACGTACAAGTATGAGGAAGCCGCGCGCCAGGGCGCCGCCGGCCTGCTGATCGTGCATGAAACCGATCCGGCCTCGTACGGCTGGGCGACGGTGAAGAATTCCAACACCAACACCATGTTCGACGTGGTGCGCGACGATCCCAAGGCCGTGCACGCGCCGATGGAAGGCTGGATCCAGCGCGACCTCGCGGTCGAACTGTTCAAGCAGGCCGGACTCGACTTCGACGCACTGAAGAAGCAGGCGCAGACGCGCGACTTCAAGCCCGTCGACCTCAAGGCCAGCTTCAACGCCGACTACGACGTGGACTCGAAGGTGATCACTTCGCAGAACGTCGCCGGCGTGGTGAAGGGCAGCAAGCGTCCCGACGAATACGTGATCTACAGCGCGCACTGGGACCACCTCGGCGTCGGCCAGCCCGATGCGGAAGGCGACACGATCTACAACGGCGCCGTCGACAACGCGACCGGCACCGCCGCGCTGATCGAAATGGGCCGCGCGTTTGCCAACGCAAAGAAGAAGCCGGAGCGTTCGGTCGTCTTCCTCGCGGTCACCGCCGAGGAGAAGGGACTGCTCGGTTCCGAGTACTACGCGTCCAGGCCGCTGTATCCGCTCGGCAAGACGGTCGGCGTGATCAACACCGATGCGCTCGACCCGCATGGCCCTGCGCGCAACTTCAACATCTCCGGCAGCGCGAAGCTCGACCTGATCGATCAGCTCGTCGCCACCGCGGCGAAGTGGAACGTGGCGTATTCGCCCGATCCGAAGCCGGAAGCCGGCCACTTCTTCCGCTCCGATCACTTTCCCTTCGCCAAGCGCGGCGTGCCGGCGATCTCGTTCGGTTCCGGCAACGACCTCGTCGAAGGCGGCGTGGAAGCCGGCCGGAAGATGGAAGAGGCGTATGTCGACGATCGCTACCACCAGCCCGCGGATGAGTGGGAAGCCGACTGGTCGTTCACCGGCATGGCGCGCGACCTGCAGATCCTCTACACGCTGGGCAGCGACCTGGCGAATTCGAAGCAGTGGCCGAACTGGGCCGCGGATTCGGAGTTCCGTGCGGCGCGCGATGCGAGTGCGGCCGAGCGCAAGTAACGGCTTCGGCGCACCAGCAAAAAGCCCCGCGCATGCGGGGCTTTTTCTTTGCATGCACCCAAGTGCCTCACCCGATCGGGTGAGTTGCCGATGCTTTCCGCTGGCGCAGTGCGGACTTGCAAGGCAAGCGCTGAAGAGGCCGATGAAAGGTGACCGAAGCAGCGATCGGGCCACGTTCGCTGGAGTGCTTCGCCCGCGAGGGCTTCTCCGGAAACCGATGCCATGAAACAGTCGATCCTTGCGACCGCGTTGGCGGTCGCCATTGTTGCCGCCCTTGCTTCGTGCCAGAAATCCGCGGCTCCCGGGGCAACCGCTGCTCCTGCGACCGCCGCGGATGCCGCCACGCCCGCTACCGCCACGGCCAAAACCAGCTACACCGATCTCGAGCAGCTCGCCCAACGCCTGGTGTCGCAGAGCGCCGCCGTGCAGGAAGGCGAAGTCGTGCTCATCTCCGGACAACCGAGCGATGCCGAGCTGCTGGAAAACATCGCCGTCAACGTACGCAAGGCTGGCGGCTTTCCATTGGTGACCTATAGCAGCGACCGCCTGAGCAAGCGCCTGTTCTTCGACGTGCCCGAGAAGTACGACGCGCAGGTCGACACCGCCAGCAGCAAGCTCGCGGACATCGTCGATGTGAACATCGCGCTCGGCAATGGCACCAGCGAGAACCTCTTCGAAGGTGCGGATCCCAAACGCATGGCGGCGCGCGGCAAGGCCGATGAAGCCGTCGTGCAGAAATTCCTGCGTCGCGTGCGTACGGTCGAGGTCGGCAACAATCTGTATCCGACCGCGTGGCGCGCGCAGCGCTATGCAATGAGCGAGGACGATCTTGCGAAGACGTTCTGGAATGGCGTCAACATCGATTACGCCGACCTGCAGGCGCGCGGCGAACAGGTGAAGGCATCGATCGCGGCCGGCAGCGAATTGCACATCACCAATCCGAACGGCACCGACCTCACGGTCAGCGTGAAGGGCCGGCCGGTGCTGGTCAGCGATGGCGTGGTGAGTGCCGAAGACCGCAAGGCAGGCGCAGCGGCCGCGTCGGTGTACCTGCCCGCGGGCGAGGTCTACACCACGCCCGTCGCCGGCACGGCGGAAGGCAAGGTGGTGCAGAGCCGCACCTACTACCGCGGCAAGGAAGTGAACAACCTCACCCTGACCGTGTCGGGCGGCAAGGTCACGGCGTTGTCGGGTGAAGGCCCCGGCTTCGCCGGCCTCAAGGCCGAATACGACGCGGTCGATGATGCGCGCAAGAACGAACTGGGCTTCGTCGACTTCGGCATCAACCCCAACGTGAAGCTGCCGGCGAACAGCAGCATCGGCACCTGGGTTCCGGCCGGTTCGGTCACCGTGGGCACCGGCATAAACCTGTGGGCCGGCGGTGACAACTCGATCCCGTACGGCCTGGTGCTTTCGTTGCCGGGGAGCACGGTGACGCTGGATGCGAAACCCATCATCGAGGGCGGCACGCTCAAGCTGTAGCGCTGCGGCCGCGCGCGGCGGCAACACCGTCCCGTATAACCGGACGGCGTTGCCGCGATATGCGCATTCAGGAAACAACGGCCGCTGACAATGCGCTAACCGTGCGCGGCGCATGCTGCGCGCCGGGGAAATCCCGCGCAGCGACGCGACCAACTGGAGGATCCGCATGAAACGCACGATGCAACGTCGAACGGCGATGACCATGGCAGCGGCCGCATGCTCGCTGATGGCCGCGGCAGCCTGGGCCAACAACGACGCTGGCGACAAATTCAAGATGATGGATGCAAACGGCGACGGCATGGTCTCGGCCAGCGAGCACGCCGCCGCGGTCACCAAGATGTTCAGCGAGATGGATGCGAACGGCGACGGGAACGTAACCGCCGCGGAAATGGATGCGAAGCATGACCGGAAGAAGGCAACCGCGAAGAGCGGCATGACCTCCAACGACGCCGCGATGGACGACCACTCCATGGGCCATGAAATGTCGTCGGCCGACAAGATAGCGAAGATGGATACCAACGGCGACGGCGTGCTGTCCGCGTCCGAACACGACAGCGGCGCGCAGGCGATGTTCTCGCAGATGGACGCCGATGGAAACGGCAGCCTGTCCCGCCAGGAGATGGCGGCGGGTCACGCGATGATGAAGCCGGAAAAGAAGGGCGCCGAAAAGACGCCATAGAAATAGAAAGTGGTGGCACTGAAATGCATCGGCACGTCGAGCGCGGGTCCGTACGGCCCCTCGATGCTGCCGATGGCCATGGCGGCAAGCCGACGCGATCGGCGTGCTTGCCGCATGTCGCTCACGCGCGTGTTGTTCGTGAGGTGAGAACGCAGATGCAGGTCACGCCTCCCGTTCCCGGCAAACCCGAGTCGCCGACACCGCCGCCCGAGCAGCCCGACGCACAACCCGGCAAACCCGGTCCGGATTCGCCTGCGCCACAGCCGCCCCGGCGCGAAGTGCCGGTGCAACCGATTCCGAAGCCGGAAATACCACCGCCTGAAGCGCCGGTACCCGACGCGCCCGAACCCGTGCAGCCTCCTGCGCATGATCCGGTGCCGCCCGCGCCGAAGGGCTAGACCTGAAACAATTCGTTCTCGCTCGTCATTTCGAAAATCCAATGACATAAGCGGTTTGAACGGCAACGTCCATGGTTGGCCAGCGTTCGCGCTGTGCAAAAGCGCTGCGCGGGCATGTCGTTTAAACCTTCGCGCATTCACTCGCGGGAGACGACTGCTGTCAGCTGCGCGTCAGTGCCGCTTGTCGCTGCCGGTGCGGCGATCGTCGCGCCCTTCATCACGCGTCGGTGCTTCCTTGTGGACCACCGATTTGCGCGGGGTAGCGCCGCGCTTGCCCGCCTTCAACGCATGGCTCTGGTCGGTGAGGTGATCGTGGCCCGGAGGAGGCGTGACGTGATCGGTCTTGACGCGATCGGCGGCATGTTTGTTCGTGCCCATGGCGTGTTCCCGTTAGCGATTCGTGGCACACATGCTGGGAAGAGCGGCGTTATCACGGGCACACGACGACGTGACGATCCGCTAACCGGATCGTCACGTCGGCTGCTTCAACGCTGCTGTGGTTTCGGCAGTTCGCGCGCGAGCCACTGCTGCAGCATCGCTTTCTCGTAACGCAGCGAATCGCTTCCCAACCCCGCGGTACCCGAGCCCATCATGAAGCCGTGATCGACGAGCTTGCGTTCGCCCTGCGCGATCACTTCGCCATTGGGGCCGGTGCGGGTGAAGTTGAGGGTGATGCGCGGCGGGTAGATCTCGCGGATGAAACGCGTGTCCTGGAACTCGATGCCGCGCCACGGCTCGTAGTCGCCAGCCAGTTCGATGTCGGTGATGTCGATGTCCAGCCGCTCGCCGGGCGCGAGGCGCGGCGTCGCGTACTTGCGCACGTGCTGCGCAAGCCTTTCCACCCAGTCGCCGCGCTTCGATTCGTAGCGGTTGTGGCTGTAGCGTATCTCGGAGAATTGCGCCGGATCCTGCCAGCGCACGCTGACAGGACCCTGTTCGGGCAGGCTGCGCGGCGCATCGGGATCGGTGACGTTGCGGACGCGTGCCGAGGCATCGTGGAACCCGAGCGCGCCGGTGAGCAGCAACAGGGAGAGGGCGAGTGACGGTTTCATGGTGGACTCCCGATGTCCGGAGCGATGTCCGGATCGCGGCGGCGCGACCGTGCCGCCCGTAAGCCGATTGTCCTCCCGTCGGCCGGGCAGTTGAAGCGGGCGCGGCGGATGTGCCGGCATCCATTCAGTTCGCGGGCACGCCAGGCGGGGACGCGGCCACCGGTGTCGGTTTGGAGCGCCAGCCGGGATGCGCCGTCCCGGAATTCCGGGCTAATCGCCCGCGGCATCAGGAGATAACCTGCGCTTCTTTCTTATCGCCACCGGAGCTGCCATGTCCCTTTCCATGTACGACGCGTCCATCCCCGTGTTCGTGCGCACCCTGCGCAACCTCGACAAGGTCCTCGCCAAGGGCGAGGCGCATGCGCGCGACAAGGGCGTGGAGCCCGAAGTGCTGCTGCAGTCGCGCCTGATCTTCGACATGCTGCCGCTGGTGCGGCAGGTGCAGATCGCCACCGACATGGCTACCCGCGGGGCCTCGCGCCTGACCGGCCAGGAGCCGCGCAGCGTGGAGGACAACGAAACCACGTTCGAGCAGCTGCACGCGCGCATCGCCAGCGCAATCGCGCACCTGGAGACGTTCACGCCGGAACAGTTCGAAGGCAGCGAGCAGCGCGAGGTCTCGTTCAAGAGCCGCGCCGGCGAACTGAAGTTCGACGGCAAGACCTACCTGCTCGCGTACGTGCTGCCCAATGTGTACTTCCACGTGACCACCGCTTATGCACTGGTGCGTCAGGCCGGTGCGGCGATCGGCAAGAACGACTTCCTCGGCAAGGAATAACGCGGAATCGCGTGAGACGCGGGTGTTCCATGGCGGGTCCTCGCCGGCCACGGAACACCCGATCGCTTCAACTGTTCATTTCACCGGAATCATCAGGTGCTGGTACGGCGTGCCCGGCCACATCACATAGGGCACCGAGGTGTCGGGCTCGGCGGCCTTCGGATACATGTCGTAGAACGCCGCGTCAGCGCCGACCACCATCACGTGCGAACCGGTCTCCACCCAATGATTTTCCTTCGTGGGCTTCTGCGCATAGGGGTCGGTGTTGCTCGCATCGGTACCGCCGGCCAGCATGTACATGAACCCGACTTTCGCTGGTGGCGTCTGGTGCGCCATCCAGGCATTCGCCCAGGCCATCGCCGCCGCATCCATGCACATCGGGTCCGGACCGGGCGTGGCCGGGTTGTCGGGCATGCAGGTGAAGCCGTTGTTGCCTGCACGCACGGTACGCATGCCGCCCTTGTCCATCACCACCACGGTGGCGTTCGCCGCAACTTTCGCGGGTGCCGCCTGCATCGCACTGGCGATGATGTTCTGATCGGCGTTGTCGCCAGCAGCTAGGGCAGCGGCGGATGCGCTGCTCAGTATCAGGACGAACGCCCATATCGATCTGGTCATCGCGGACTCCTGTGGGTTTCGGGCTCCCTCGTCGTGCATTCTCGTGCGAATCACGGGCCGTAGGCCGCGCACCACCCGATCGGGTGAACCGTAACGCGGCTTCGACATTGCCCAACCCGCGATGACTCCGACAAGGCGGAATTCACCAGCGATTCGCAAACCCCTGCAAAGACTGCAACCTTCCCCACGGCAGGAGTTCACGAATGAAGCTCAAATCCCTGGTGTTGGGCGCGGTGCTGGCCAGCCTCGGCGGCGTCGCGCTGGCGCAGGCAGGACTCACGCAGGCGCAGGTGCGGGCGAAGCTGGAATCGCAGGGCTATACCAAGGTCAACGACCTGAAGTTCGAGGACGGCGTGTGGAAGGCCGACGCGCGCAGCGCCGACGGCAATCGCGTCGATGTACGCATCGATGCGGCGACGGGTGAAGTGTTCCCCGACGAGCAGGTCGCCAACCTCGGCGAAGCCGATGTGCGCGCGAAGCTCGCCGCGGCCGGTTACACCAACGTCCACGACGTCGACTACGAAGACGGTATCTGGAATGCCGAAGCCGATGATCCGGCAGGCAAGGACGTCGAGCTGAAGATCGATCCGAAGACCGGCAAGGTGATGGGCAAGGAAAAGGACTGAGGTCCGGCTGCAACGCAAACCAAAAGCCCCGCAGTTGCGGGGCTTTTGGTTATGACTGATCGCGCGATCAGTGGTGCAGCAGGATATCCGCGATGATGCCGGTGGCGACTGCCACGAGGATGAAGCGGCCGTCCTCGTCGCGTACCCAGCGATGCCCGCGCGGTGGCTGGCGCAGGTGGTAGTACTCGTAGTCGTCCACGTAATAGCGCGGCTCCAGGTACACCACTTCGATGCGGTCGCCGCGATGGTAGTCGCGGTGTTTCCAGTGCCTGCGCTCGCCGTAATAACCAGCATCGTCGTCGTCGTCATCATCGTCGCCATCGTCGTAGCGGTGGTGATGGCGGTCACCGCGGTCGTGGTCGTCAGCCAGGGCCGTCGTTGCGGTCAGGATCAGCGAGGCGAGCGAAGCGGCAAGGATCAGGCGTCTCATGTTGATTCCCCAAAGCAGACGACGCGAACACGGCGTCGCCTGCATGCTGGCTCAGTGGTGCAGCAGGATGTCCGCGATGATGCCGGTGGCCACGGCGACCAGGATCATGCGGCCGTCCGGATGGCGCACCCAGCGGTGGCCCGGCGGCGGCGGGGCGAGGTGGTACACGCGGTAGTCCTCGACGTAGTAGCGCGGTTGCATGTAGACGACGTCGATGCGCTCGCCCTTGTGCCAGCCGTAATGATTGCCCGGCGGATGATCGCCGTGCCCGCCATGGCCGTGGCCATGACCCTTGCCCTTGGCAATGGCGACGGACGACAGCGACAGCAGGGCCAGCGAGACTGCGAGCAGCAGGTGCTTCTTCATGGTGTATCCCCCTCTTTGATCCGTGGTGGTGCGTGTGGCGCGATGGTAGGGCCGGCGCGCGGGGACACGGGAGCCGGGTTCAACGGCAAGTTCGCGAATCTTGATCGCCATCGCCATTTCAGCGGGGCGATGTTGCCTCGCATTCATGCAGACCCGGATGAAGCCGGCGCCCGTTGCTTGCGGCGCGGCGGTCGATTGCCCCGTCGACGGGACGATTCGTCCCTCCATTTCCGGCTTATCAGGCCATCATGCCGCACCTAGCCTATGCACCATCCCCCGTACGAGACGCCGCCATGTTGCTGACACCGCGCCAGGCGCAATTCGCTTTTGTCCCCTCGATGGTCACGGTGATGTCCGCGGTGATCAGCTTCGCGATGACCACGATCCACCACGGGCTCGCTCCGGGCCTGCTGCGGGCCTGGTTGGGTAACTGGGGCCTCGCGTTCCTTATCGCGCTGCCGGTGGCCTGGGTCGCAGTCCCCGCGCTGCGCGCCCTGCTGGCCAGGCTCACGCGTACGGCGCGCGATGCCGACGCCGCGCGCCGGCTCGGCGAAATGGGCTGATGCCGTGCAGCACGGTCTCGCACCAGTCGTCGATTACGATGCCCCGGTCGCCCCGATGGAATCGCCCCGCGTGGATGCAGTGATCTCCGTTCGCGACGTGAGCAAGACCTATGCGTCCGGCCACGTTGCGCTCAAGCATGTCGACCTCGACATCCGTCGCGGCGAGATCTTCGCGCTGCTCGGCCCGAACGGCGCCGGCAAGACCACGCTGATCAGCATCGTCTGCGGCATCGTCAACGCCAGCACCGGCACCGTGCTCGCCGACGGCCACGACATCGTGCGCGAGTACCGGGCGGCGCGGGCGAAGATCGGACTGGTGCCGCAGGAGCTGTCGACCGACGCGTTCGAAACGGTGTGGGCGACGGTGAGCTTCAGCCGCGGCCTGTTCGGCAAGGCGCCTGATCCGGCCTATCTCGAGAAGGTGCTGCGCGACCTGTCGCTGTGGGAGAAGAAGGACGCGAAGATCATGACGCTCTCCGGCGGCATGAAGCGGCGCGTGCTGATCGCCAAGGCGCTGGCGCACGAGCCGCAGATCCTGTTCCTCGACGAACCCACCGCCGGCGTCGACGTCGAGCTGCGCCGTGACATGTGGCAGATGGTGCGCGCGCTGCGCGAAAGCGGCGTCACCATCATCCTGACCACGCACTACATCGAGGAAGCCGAGGAGATGGCCGATCGCATCGGCGTCATCAGCAACGGTGAACTGATCGTGGTCGAGGACAAGCACGTGCTGATGCGCAAGCTGGGCAAGAAGCAGCTCACGCTGCAATTGCAGGAGCCGCTCACGGAAGTACCGGCGCCGCTGTCCGACTTCGCGCTCGAACTGGCAGACGAGGGCCATGCCCTGGTCTACACCTTTGACACGCAGCGGGAGCAGACCGGCATCGCGACGCTGATGCGCCGCCTCAACGAGCAGGGCATCGACTTCAGGGACCTCCATTCCAGCGAGAGTTCGCTGGAGGAGATTTTTGTCAGCCTGGTGCACGGCAATGGGGGGCGGGCATGAGTTATGTAAGCATCCCGAATCGCCCGTTTTTTTTCTCGTCATTCCTGCGAAAGCAGGCGTCTGTTCCACGGACGGATGTCCGGTCATCCAGTGACTTCGCTTCTGTCTTTGCTTCTAAAGATTGGCCGGTCAAAAGCCCAAGACACTGGATCCCTGCTTTCGCAGGGATGACGAGCAACAGCAAAGGCGAAAACGCGCCCTGGCACGGCGGCGCGAGGTGGACAAACCCATGAACACTCACGCCATCCGCGCCATCTACCGCTTCGAAATGGCGCGCACCTTCCGCACGCTGCTGGAGTCGATCCTCTCGCCGGTGTTGTCGACCTCGCTGTATTTCATCGTCTTCGGCGCGGCGATCGGCTCGCGCATGGGCGACGTCGACGGCGTCGGCTACGGTGCCTTCATCATTCCCGGCCTGGTGATGTTGTCGCTGCTCAACGAAAGCGTGTCGAACGCATCCTTCGGAATCTACCTGCCGAAGTGGTCGGGCACGATCTACGAACTATTGTCGGCGCCGGTATCCACCACCGAAATCCTGTTCGGTTACGTGGGCGCCGCTGCGACCAAGTCGCTGATGCTGGGCACCCTGATCCTGATCACCGCGCGCTTCTTCGTGCCGTACGAGATCGTGCATCCGTTCTGGATGGGCTGCTTCCTCGTCCTCACAGCACTGAGCTTCAGCCTGTTCGGCTTCATCATCGGCATCTGGGCCGACAGCTTCCAGAAGCTGCAGGTGATCCCGCTGCTGGTGCTGACGCCGCTCACCTTCCTCGGCGGCGCGTTCTATTCGATCAGCATGTTGCCGCCGGTGTGGCAGAAGCTCGCGCTGTTCAATCCGGTGGTGTACCTGATCAGCGGGATGCGCTGGAGCTTCTACGGTGTCAGCGACGTGAACATCGCGGTGAGCACCGCGGCGATCTTCGGTTTCCTTGCGCTGTGCATCGTGCTGATCGCGTGGATTTTCCGAACGGGCTACAAGCTCAAGGCCTGAGGCCATTGCTGACAGCGCCGCCAGGCGCGAAACGCTTCTGCTCTTCGTCGGGCGGACATCGCGCAGGAGGCGTGGGTCAGCCGGTTCCCGTCCGCTTCGCCGCCTGCAGCCGTTCCAGTTCGAGCGCATCGCGCTTCGCCTGCTGCTTGCGCAGCTCTTCCTGCCGCAGTGCCTCGACTTCCTCCGGCGTCGGCTCCTGGTGCAGCGAAAGCGAGGTCGCGGCTGCCGATGCCGGCTCGCCGCGCTTGCTCTTCAGCTTGATGTTCAGCCGCAACTCGTTGGCCGAGTCTGCATTGCGGATCGCTTCCTCGTACGAGATGTGCCCGTCGTTGTAGAGCTCGAACAGCGCCCAGTCGAACGTGCGCATACCGAGCTCGCGCGACTTGTTCATCACTTCCTTCAGCTCGTTGAACTCGCCCTTGAAGATCTTCTCGGCGATGGTCGGCGTGTTGAGCAGGATCTCGATCGCGGCGACGCGGCCTTTGCCGTCCTCGGTGCGGATCAGGCGCTGCGAGACGATCGCGCGCAGGTTGGCCGACAGGTCCATCAGCAGCTGCGTGCGGCGCTCTTCCGGGAAGAAGTTGATGATGCGCTCCATCGTCTGCGACGCGCTGTTGGCATGCAGCGTCGACAGGCACAGATGGCCGGTTTCGGCGAAGGAGATCGCGTGCTCCATCGTCTCGGCGTCGCGGATCTCGCCGACCAGGATCACGTCGGGCGCCTGACGCAGCGTGTTCTTCAGCGCGTGGTGCCACGAATGCGTGTCGACGCCGACCTCGCGGTGCGTCACCAGCGACTTCTGCGAAACGTGCGCGTACTCGACCGGGTCTTCGACCGTGATGATGTGGCCGGCGGAGGTGCGGTTGCGATGGTCGATCATCGCCGCCAGCGAGGTCGACTTGCCCGAACCGGTGCCGCCAACGACGAGCACGAGTCCGCGCTTTTCCATCACCACAGACTTCAGCACCTCGGGCAGGCGCAGCTTCTCGAAGTTCGGGATCTCCGCGGCGATCGTGCGCAGCACCATGCCGACGTTGCCCTGCTGCACGAACACATTGACGCGGAAGCGCGACACGCCCGGCACGACGATGGCGAAGTTGCATTCCAGGTCGGTGGCGAACTCGGCGCGCTGCTTCTCGTTCATCAGCGAACGCGCGAGCAGGGCGGTGACTTCGCCGGTGAGCTTCTGCTGGGTCAGCGGCGTCATCGCGCCGTGTGCCTTCATGCTCGGCGGGAAGTCATGCGCGATGAACAGGTCGGAGCCGCCGGCCTTGGCCATCGCCGCCAGCAGCTTGTGCATGTAGTCCTTCGCCTGTTCCTCGTTCAGCACCGATCGCCCCCGTGTCCCCGTCACCCGGGGCGGGCAGTCTAGGTACGGAATGCGATGGCGGAAGCGGAGGCGGTCACGCTCCCGCGAAAATGCCTGATTCGATCAAGCCTGCTCGGATGAACCCGTCAGGAACCACACCTCGACCGTGCCCTTCACCTTCATCGTCATCGGCTGGCCGCGACGGTCGAGCGCCTTGCCGACCGGCAGTTTCACCCAGCCTTCGCTGAGGCAGTATTCCTCGACGTTGTGTCGCTCCACTCCGTTGAAGCGCACGCCGATGCCGCGTTCGAGCAGGGCTTCGTCGTAGAACTTGCTGCGCGGGTCGTTGGACAGGCGGTCGGGCGGCGTATCGGACATGGCGGTCATGCGGTTGGGAAACGAGGGCGCATTGTAGGCGCCCGTCGTTGCGGTTGCCGCACGGCCGCATGCCGGCCTCATGCAGCGCGTGCGCGCGCGTCCTGCCGGAGCAGGGCGATCACCGCATCGGTGTCGACGATCTCGGCGAATTCCGCCCGCAGCGTGGCCAGGTGCGCACGCTGGATCTGTTCGGCCGGGATGACGCCGCCTTCGCCGTCGGGCTGGTCGAAGCAGAAGCAGGCATCGCTCACGACGATCGTGCGATAGCCGAGGTTGGCGGCGACGCGCGCGGTGGTCGACACGCACATGTCGGTGCTGATCCCGAACAGCACCACGCTGGTGATGCCGAGCCGGCGCAGGCGCAGGTCGAGGTCGGTACCGATGAAGGCGGCGTTGACCGACTTGCGCACCAGCGGCTCGTCGCCCTGCGGTTCGAAGCCGGAGCGAAACGCATTGCCGGGGTGCGAGACGGCGAGGGTCGAGCCGGGCACCAGGGAATCGTGCTTCACATGGAGCAGCGGGCGGCCGCTGGCCCGCCAGGCGTCGAGCAGGCGCAGGCCGTTGGCTTCCATCGCCGGATTGTTGCGCGGCGGCCACGGCGCATGGTCGAAGGCCTGCTGCGCGTCGATGGGAATGAGGGCGGTGCGGGGATCGAGTTGCATGCGAAGTCCGGTGCGTGGAAGAAAACCGCACTATGCGAACGCGTGTCCGCCGGTCTCAACCCGGCAGAACGCCGGCGGTGCCTGCGATCCGCCGGGGAACGGGAAGGGGATAATCGCGGCATGAAGACGCCCGACGACATCGACCGCAAGCTCATCGCCCTGCTGCAGGACAACGCCCGGCTGTCCGCCGTGCAGCTGGCCAAGGCGGTCGGCCTGTCGCGCAGCACGGTGCAGGAACGGCTGGCGCGGCTGGAAGCCAGCGGCGTGATCGCGCAGTACACCGTGCGCCTGGGAAGCGCCGGCGAGCCGCTGCGGGCGTGGTTGCTGCTGCGCTACGCGGAAGGCTTCAGCTGCGATGACGTGATGCCGCAACTGGGCGCGCTGCCGCAGGTGCAGGCCTGCCACAGCGTCGCCGGCGACACCGACATGCTGGTGCTGGTGCAGGCCGAGACGCCTTCGATGCTGTCGGACGTGCGCGAGGCGATCGCCGCCTTCAAGGGTATCGACGATGTCACCACATTGCCGGTGCTGCGCACGTTGCTGCAACGCTGACGCGGCGCATTCACGGCATCTCGCCGCGGCCCTGCGCCTTGGCCCGTGCGATCACCGCCTTCACCAGGTCACGCTCGCGGTGTCGCGAAATCGCCACCGCGCCGAGCGTGATCGCACGCTCGCGCAGAGCGGCGGGAACGTCGTAATGCGCACCGCTGGTCTTGTTCTGGAAGGCGCGGCGCGGAATGTCCAGTCGCGCCGCCATCGCGTGCAGTTCCTCGAGCGTGTCCGCCATCAGGTGCGCCCAGCGCTGGCCGCGCCAGGGATGCACGGCATCGTCGACATAGACCGTCATGCCCACAGTGTGCCATCGCCTGCACGAATGCAGCGCGTCAGGCGGCCTATGATCCGCGCATGTGCCTGATTGCAATCTCCTGGAAAGACCATCCCCGCTACACGCTGGCGCTGATCGCCAATCGCGACGAATTCCACGGGCGTCCCGCGGTACCTGCGGGGTTCGACCCTGAATCGCCGACGGTATATGGCGGCCGCGACCTGCAGGCGGGCGGCAGCTGGCTGCAGGTATCCACGCGTGGCCGGTTGGCGGCGGTGACGAACGTGCGCGACGGGTCGCAACCTGAAACCTCGCCGCGTTCCCGTGGCGCGCTGGTTCGCGATTTCGTGCGTGGCGATGTGGATGCGGTGGCGTTCGCTGCGCGGCTCGCGCCCATCGCGAAGGAACACGGCCGCTATAACCTGCTCACCTGGGACGGCGAATCGCTGGTGTTCGCGACCAACCATGCGGACGTCGCATCGCAGCCGGTGTGCCCGGGCATCCACGCGATGTCGAACGGCGCGTTCGATGCGGCCTGGCCGAAAAGCGGGCATGCGACGCGCGCGCTGCGGACATGGCTGGAATCGCCGGCATCCTCGCGCGAGGTCGATGCGTCTTCACTCGAACCGCTGTTCGCCGCGCTGGGCGACACGCTGCCCGCGCCGGACGATGCGTTGCCGGACACCGGCATTGGCCTGGAAATGGAGCGGTGGCTGTCGCCGCCCTTCGTGCGCGGCGAACGCTATGGCACGCGCTGCAGCACGGTGGTGCTGGTCGAAGCCGATGCGATCGTGTTCGCCGAGCGGCGCTTCGGGCCCAGTGGCGTGCCGCGAGGCGAGAGTTTCATGCGCCTGTCGCGGTCATGAGCGACCACGTGGAAACCCAGCCGTCGAACGCATCTCCCTCCGCCTGCAAGGAGAAGGACAGGGCGAAGCAAGCCGTTCTCAAGGGCCGCGATCACGGCGGATTCGCAACCATCGTCGCCTCGCCCCAGCGCGGAATTCGCCAGCGCATGCTGCGCTCCGCTTGCGCGTCGACGCGTGCACGCAATTCGTCAGTCACTCGGAAGTCGTGCGGCACGCTGCGCCTGCCGGCCTGCAAGCGGTCCAGGCGATAAGCGACCGCCGACTGCAATGTCATCTGCGCACCGGCGACCGTCACCGAGACCGCCGGCGCGGCATGGACATCGGTGCGATTGGTCAGGTCGCCGTTGCTCGTCTTCACGAAGAACGGAACGAACACGTTGTTGCGGCTGGCCAGTGCCTGGTAGTCGCCGAGGAAGTACGCACCGCCGGCCTGCGGTGCCGTGGTGAGGTCGAACGCGGTCGCGACGTGGGTTTCCGACCAGCTCACGCCGCCGTCGCTCGACCTCGCCAGCCAGTAGTCGGTAGGCAATCCGGCCGCCGCGGTGTTGTTGCGGAAATCGTAATAGGTCACGCCGACATCGCCATTGGCACGCACATGCACGGACGGCGTGAAGGCCGGCTGGCCCGCAGGGCTCACGCGCGTTGGGGCCGACCAGGTCACGCCGTTGTCGGTCGAACGCGAAATCGCAATCGAGTCGAACGCGCCGTTGTTGAAGCGCGAGTCCTGCCACACCGCGAACAGGTGCCCGCTCGAACCCACGGCGATCTGCGCGATGCTGGCGCCATCGCGGACTGGCGTGCCGCTCTGCGGATCGTGCGTGCCCACCGCGAGCACGTCGCTGATGCGCGTCGGCGCGGACCAGGTGACGCCACGGTCCGGCGAGCGGATGACGTCGAGATGCAGTGACGTCGCCGTGCCCACGCGGTCGATCTGGGTGAACAGGTTCACCAGCGTTCCGCTCGGTGCCACCACGATGAGGTTGCCGATCGTCTGGCTCGTGGGGCCCGGATCGAAGATCGCGCGCGCGGCTTCCCACGTCGCGCCGCCGTTCGTGCTGCGGGTGAAATAGGTCGGCCCGCCCGCATCGCCGGCGACCAGGCGATCCCAGGCGGCGTAGACGAACGATGCATTGAACGGATCGCCGGTGATTGTGTTCTTGTCGTTGAAGAAGCCGGCACCGTCGCGGATCAATGTGACCGGCGCGCTCCAGCTATGGCCGCGATCGGTCGAGCGCACCACCAGCATCGCGTTGACCGAACCGGCTTCGAACGAACCGCCGGTGGTGACCAGACCCATCGCGTACGCGGTGCCGTCGGGCGAGAACGTCACCCATGGGTCGGTCGCACGTGCGTAATCGCCGCCGTTGGCGAAGGTGCCGCCACCGCAACGTGACACCGGCAGCGGCGTGCGCGTCCAGGTCTGGCCGCCGTCGGAGGAACTCGCACCCATCAAGCCGCGCGAGGAGCCGTTCGACCAGCGGTCCTGTTGCCACACGCCGATCAGGTTCTGCGGATTGGTGGGATCGACTGCGAGATACGGCTCGACTTCCGCGTTCTGGTACAGCGTGCCGGTGCTGGTCACGCCATCGCAGTTCACCGTGAAAGGCGATGGCCCGGAGGCAAGGTATTGCGCATCGGTGGCGGGAGGCGGCGGGGGAGGAGGAGGTGGCGGAGGGGGCGGATTCGTCGTGCCGCCGGAGTGGCCACCGCCACCGCCGCCACATGCGCCCAGCGCAAGCGCGAGCAGGCTGCAGCGAACCAGGGTACGTACCGCCGACTGCCTGCGCATCGCCGCCTCCCCTTGCGAAGGATGCCGCCAGTCTAGGTCAGCGGCTCAAGCGGCGGTGCACCGGCCGTCGCCATCCGACAACAAAAGCCAGTCGCGGACGCGGGCTGCGGTCAGCGCGCAACCAGTGCGGGCGTCGCCTGGAAGCGCCGCGGGTAATTGCGTTCGTCGCTGATGTTGCTCACGACTTCGTCGGCGAGGTCGGGGGCGGCGTAAACGACATAGGCGATGTCGCCTTCATCGCGCACGCCGACATGATGCAGGCGATAACGCGAGTGGCCGCCGCCGGTGTTCTCGGGGTAGTGGAGCGGCGGGCGTTCGCTATCAAGGTCGAGTTCGCTGTTGTCTACGGAGCCGCCAACAAAAAGTGCGCGCATCGTGGATCTCCCTGCCTTTTGACACCTGCATCGATCATGCCTGCGGTGGTGTTGCCCCTGCGTTAACCAGCATCGCGCGAGACAGCGGACGTTAGAATCCACGCTGGTTAATCTCACTGAAGGCCGTGCGTGTCCGCCGACAGCCCCGACATCGCGCTCGAAACCCTGTTGCTGCCCGTGGTGGACGGTCCGTTGTCATGGCCGCGCGAAAGCGGCACTGGCGACAGCGTGTTGTTCCTGCGCGCACGTGATGGCTGGCCCTTGCACCAGCGCGCGTTCCCCGGACTCGTGTGCGAGCAGAGCTTCAGGCCCGAAGCCGACCGGCTCGAACATTCCGGATTGCAACTGGTCGATGAACATGCGACTTCGTTGCATCCGCTCGTGCTGATCCTGCCGCCCCGGCAACGCGATGAAGCACGTGCGCTGTACGCACGCGCAATCACGCGCACGGCGCCGGGCGGCCGCGTGTTGGCCTGCTTGCGCAACGATGAGGGCGCGAAGTCGGGCGAGGCGGATCTCGCGAAACTCGCGGGCCCGCTCGGGCATCTGTCGAAGAACAAGTGCCGCGCGTTTTGGACGCAGCCGTTGCAGGGCGCTGCCGATGCATCGCTGCTGGCGGAATGGCTGCAGCTCGATGCACCACGTCCGATCGCCGGTGGACGTTTCATCAGCCGCCCGGGCGTGTTCGCCTGGGATCGCATCGATGCGGCCTCCGCGCTGCTGGCCTCGCAACTGCCGGGCGACCTGCACGGCGCTGCCGCGGACCTCGGGGCCGGCTACGGCTACCTGTCGAGCGAACTCCTGGCGCGCTGCCCGCGCATCGATTCCGTGGATCTCTACGAAGCCGAGCGCCGCGCGCTGGACCTGGCGCGCGTGAATCTCGCAGCGAAGGCCCAACACATTGCGCTCGGCTTCCATTGGCACGATGTCACCAGCGGACTGCATCGCCGCTACGACGTGATCGTCAGCAATCCGCCATTCCACGCGCAGGGCCGCGCGGACCGGCCCGACATCGGCCGCCGCTTCATCGCGGTTGCGGCCGCCGCGCTGAAGCCGGCCGGCCGCCTGTGGATGGTGGCCAACCGCCATCTTCCGTATGAAGTCGAACTGGCGAAGCAGTTCGCCGGCGTGCGCACGGTGGCGCAGGAGGCGGGCTTCAAGGTGCTTGAGGCGGTGAAGGCGTAGTTTCACTTCCGCCATCCCCGCGAAAGCGGAGTTCATGGGGTGTTGTTTCTGCCTTGGCAGAAAGTTTCAAGCGTAGCGTCCGTGGACATTTGTCCGTGAAAAAGCCGCCCGCCTGCGCGGGAATGACGAGCAAGATCATCACGAATCACGAATCACGAATCACGAATCACGAATCACGAATCACGAATCACGAATCACGAATCACGAATCACGAATCACGAATCACGAATCACGAATCGCATGAAACTCATCAAGCTCATCGCCAATCTCGGTTACGGCAGCCGCAAGCAGGTCGCCGCGATGTTCCGCGCCGGCATGGTCACCGACGCGCACGGCGAGGTGCTGTACGCCGACGACCAGGTGCCGCACGAAGACATCCGGATCGATGGCGAGCCGCTGGATCCGCCTGCCGGATTGTTGCTGATGCTGCACAAGCCGGTGGGCTACACCTGTTCGACCAAGGATGCCGGCCGCATCGTGTACGACCTGCTGCCGCCGCGCTTTCGCCTGCGTTCGCCAGTGCTGTCGACGGTCGGGCGCCTGGACCGCGATACCAGCGGCCTGCTGCTGCTGACCGACGATGGCGCGCTGCTGCATCGCATCGTGTCGCCGAAGACGCACCTGCCCAAGGTGTACGAGGCCACGCTCGCACAGGATCTGCGCGGCGACGAAGCGCAACTCTTCGCGAGCGGCACGCTGATGCTGGAATCGGAGAAGGAACCGCTTGCCCCGGCGCACCTGGAAGCGGTGGAGCCTCGCTTCGTCCGGCTGACGCTGACCGAAGGGCGTTACCACCAGGTCCGGCGGATGTTTGCGGCGGTCGGCAATCATGTGCTCTCGCTGCATCGCAGTCGTATCGGCGGGATGCCGTTGAACGGCCTGCCCGCAGGGCAGTGGCGCATCCTCGACGACGGTGACCGAAGCCGGCTGTTTGCAGCGCCGTAGTGCATCTACACGCGCCCTTCACGTGTTAGCTCGCGCGTCATCGGGACTCGCGTCCGCGCAATCGCTTCGCTACGCGCGTGAACCGGTTCACTGTTTCGCTCATGCCATTTAGTGCGCATGCATGCGCGAACTGAGGCGTCGATCACGCGTCCCCATCGATTTCCGAAATCTGGCCTGAATACGAGCCTGAACGGTCGTTGCCAGTGGCCGATGGCCGCCTAGCATCTGTGCCGCGCCGCTGAATGCGGTTCGATACAACCACAAGGAACATGCCATGACTTCCAGGAACACCCTGCTGTTCACCGCGCTCGCCGTGGCCCTGTTCGCCGCAGTGCCGGCGAGCGCACAGGAAGCCCCGTCGCCGGATACCACCGAGAGCGATGCCGGCGTTCCGAAGGATCGCCTGGTCACCGAATACTCGAGCACCTTGTTTGCAGGTGACGATGCCGCCGCAGGCGATGCGATCGCCGCGCTGCGCACCGGTGGCGACTTCACCGTCGTGACCACGACCACGCAGCAGGCAAAGAACGCCGACGGAACGCTCGCCACCAATCCCGATGGCACGCCGAAGATGGAAACGGTGACCGTCGAAACCCTGGTCGCGAACGAAAACGGCCCGATGGGCTGGGGCGAAGTGGATCATTCGCTCGGCATCGCGCAGGCGCTCGTCGATTCCGGCCAGGCGGCGTCGTTCGACGAAGCGCTGCTAGGCACTGCGACGACCACGACCGTCACCAACGCCGACGGCACGACCACGACGACCACGAGCTACTCGGGCGGCGTCCTCGCCATGCGCGCCGATGGCATGGGCTGGGGCCAGATCGCCAAGGAACTGGGCTTCAAGAGCCTGGGTGAAATCAAGAGCGGGCGTTATGCCGACGCCGATTCGACCGTAGAAGGCGCAACGGCTACCACCACCGTTGCCAGCGACAAGTCCGCCAAGGGCAAGGACATCGCCAGGACCACGCGCGAAAGCCACGGCAAGTCCGCCGAACACAAGCCGGAGCGCGTCGCGAAGGCCGAGCGCGTCACCGGCCGCCCGGAAAAGATCGATCGCATCGCCAAGATCGATCGTCCGGAACGCCCGGAGCGTCCGATGAAGCCCGAGCGCGGTGGCCGTCCGTAATCGATGTTTCGACGCGATACGACGGGCGCCTTACGCGGCGCCCGTTTTTTTGAACTGCCCTCGATTGGGTTCCAGCGATTTTGATAAGAAGGAAAGTGTGATGAAGCGTTCCGCAGCATTCGTGGCCCTGCTCATGGTGGCCGGCATGGCGCATGCCGAAAACGGCCTGAGCCTCGGCGTCGGCGTGGACTACAGCTCCGGCGATTACGGCAGCGAGACCACGACCAAGATCCTGTCGGTGCCGTTGAGCGCCCGTTACAACACCGGCGACTGGTCGTTCAAGGCGAGCCTGCCGTGGATGCGCGTCGAAGGCGACGCGAACGTCGTGCCGGGCCTGGGCCTGATCGAAAACCTCAATCCGATCGGCCGTGGCCGCGGCAACAGCGGTGGCGGCGGTACAACCGGTGCGCCGACATCGGGGACGACGTCCGGCGTCGGCGACCTGCGCCTGTCGGCGACGTACGCGATTCCGATGCAGGGCGCGTGGGGTGTCGATCTCACCGCCAACGCGAAGATCGCCACCGCCGATGAAGACAAGGGCCTGGGCACCGGCGCCAATGACTACGGCGCCGCCGTCGATGTGTACCGCAGCGTGGGCGAGACGACCACGCTGTTCGGCGGCGTGGGCTACACCGCGCTGGGCGATTCGGATTACATCGAAGTCGATTCGGTGCTCAACGGCAACGTCGGCGTCAGCCAGAAGGTGGGCGCGAACAGCGTCGGTGTCATGTACGACTACCGCGAGCCGACTTCGGATGCCTCCGACGATCGCAGCGAAGTCACCGGCTTCTTCAGCTTCCCGACCTCGGACACGGGCAAGATGCAGCTGTACGCCACCAAGGGCCTGACCGATGGCAGCCCGGAATGGGGTGCGGGGTTGAGCTTCACCGCCGGATTCTGATCGCGTTCGATCCGGCGATGCGTCCTGAAAACGGCGGCCTTGGGGCCGCCGTTTTTTCATATCACGTCTCCACGGAGTCGCGTTTTACCCTTCTCCCCGCTAGAAGGCACCCGCAGGGCGGAAGAGAGGAAGCGAGCGCAGCGAGCTGCTGTTGCAGCGTCGTGCACTCCCCTCCCCCTGCGCCGCTGCGCGGCGCTGTCCCTCTCCCCGCAAGCGGGGAGAGGGATGTAATAAGCGGGTCTCGAAGAAGACAAACAGCGGGAAGAGCGATCACTCCATCAGCTTGCGCCAACCCTCGACACCCAACGCATCCAGCGTTGCGATATTGCGTTCGACGATCGCATCCGGATCGGGAAACGCCGCGACCGCGCGCTCCACGCTCGCTTCGCGCAACAGGTGCAGCGTGGGGTAGGGCGCGCGATTGGTGAAGTTGCTGACGTCGTCGGGCGCAGTGCCCGCGAAGAGGTAGTCCGGATGGAAGCTGGCGACCTGGATCTCGCCTTCGAGGCCCAGTTCCACCACCAGCGCATCGGCAAGATCGAGAAAGTCGTTGTAATCGAGGAAGTCGCCGAGCACGTGCGGATGCACGAGCAGGGTCGTGTCGGCCTGCTGCGCATCGGCGGCCTGCAACCACCGCAACTCGTCGTGAAGATCATGCAGCAGTGCTTCGGAGTCAGTCGCTTCGCTCAGCACGAAACGCACCTGGTCCTTCACGTGCACCGCCTTCGCGAACGGGCACAGGTTCAGGCCGATCACCGCGCGTTCCAGCCAGTGGCGCGTGTCGGCGATGTAGTCGGGATCGTTCATCCGCCTGCTGCGTGGCCGCTCAGTCGCGGAAGTTGTCGAACTGCAGCGGCCGTTCGTAGTTGCCGGCCTTCAGCAGCGCCATCGCGGCCTGCAGGTCGTCGCGTTTTTTTCCGCTCACGCGCAGCTTGTCGCCGTTGATCTGGCTGTCGACCTTCAGCTTGGCGTCCTTGAGCGCGCCCTGGATCTTCTTGGCGAGGTCGCGTTCGATGCCCTGCTTCACGGTGACCTTCTGGCGTGCGCCGGCGAGGTTGGCCTCGACCTCGCCGAACTCCAGGCAGCGCACGTCGATACCGCGCGCGATCAGGCGAGCGCGCAGGATGTCTTCCATCTGCTTGAGCTGGAAGTCGCTGGGCGCGGACTGGTTGATCGCCTGGTCCTCGAGCACGAACTTCGCATCGACGCCCTTGAAGTCGAAACGGGTGGACAGCTCGCGATTGGCCTGGTCGACGGCATTGGTCAGTTCGTGCTGGTTGACTTCGGACACGATGTCGAAAGAGGGCATGGAAGCTCCGGCCTGGAAAGGCGTGTTGCGATTTCGCGGGGCCGCAAGGGTAGCGCAAGCCATGTTCAGCCTCGATAGACTGGCGATTCCCACGAACGAGAAGCGCCATGCGCCCTACGCCCGCTTACGCCGCCGCCAATGCCGGCGCACCTCTGGTTCCGTTCACCATCGAGCGCCGCGAACCCGGCCCGCACGAGGTGCTCATCGACATCCTGTATTGCGGCGTCTGCCACTCCGACATCCACCAGGCGCGCGACGAATGGGGCGGCAGCATTTTCCCGATGGTGCCCGGGCATGAAATCGTCGGCCGGGTCGCGCAGGCCGGCGCGCAGGTCAGCCGCTTCAAGGTCGGCGAGGTGGTGGGTGTCGGCGTCTTCGTCGATACCTGCCGGCAGTGCCCGTCGTGCAAAGGCGGCGACGAGCAGTACTGCGATGAAGGCATGACCGGCACCTACAACGCGCGCGAACGCGGCACCGGCGCGCCGACCTACGGCGGCTACTCCACGCGCATCACGGTGAACGAGGACTACGTGTTGCGCATCCCGGAGTCGCTGCCACTGGACCGCGCCGCGCCGCTGCTGTGCGCCGGCATCACCACGTATTCGCCGCTGAAATACTTCGGCACGAAGCCGGGCAGCGAAGTCGCGGTGGTCGGCCTCGGTGGCCTCGGCCACATGGCGGTAAAGCTCGCACGCGCGATGGGCGCGAACGTGACCGTGCTGAGCACCTCCGAATCCAAGCGCGACGACGCGATCGCGCTGGGCGCGCATGCCTTCGCGGCGACGCGCGACCGGGGCACGTTCAAGCGGCTGGCGAACCGCTTCGACCTGATCATCGACACGGTGTCGGCCGACCACGACTACAACGCCTATCTCTCGCTGCTACGCCTCAATGGGGTGATGGTGCTGGTCGGATTGCCGGACAAGGCGCTGCCGGTATCGGCATTCGCACTGGTCGGCAAGCGGCGCAGCCTGGCCGGATCGATGGTGGGCAGCATTGGCGAGACGCAGGAAATGCTCGACTTCTGCGCGGAACACGGCATCGCTTCCGACATCGAACTGATCCGCATCGATCAGATCAACGAAGCCTACGAGCGCATGCTCAAGGCCGACGTTCGCTACCGCTTCGTCATCGACATGGCCAGCCTGCGCGGCTGATCGATGCCGCTGTTGCTGCTGCCGCTGCTGGTCATGGGCCTGGTGCTGTTGTGGCTCATGCTGATGCCGTTCGCGCTGTGGCAACGCTACCGGTCCGGGCACTCGCGGCGGCGCGCGGTGCGCTGGGTGGTGACGTTCAATGCATGGTCGCTGCTCATGTCGGCGGTGCTGTTCCTGTTCGGAGCGTGGGTCGCCGGTTACTGGGTCGATGCCGCATTGGCGCACGCCAGTGCAGGGTTGCTCGCGGGCATGCTGCTTGGGGTGCTTGGCCTCGCACTGACGCGTTTCGAAGCCACTTCGCAGGGCGTGTTCTATACGCCGAACCGCTGGCTCGCCATGGCCCTGACACTGGTCGTCGCCGCGCGCATCAGCTACGGCCTGTACCGCATGGAACAGGCCTGGGCCGGCGACGTTCATGCGGCATGGCTGGTGCAACAGGGCAGCGTGTTTGCCGTGGGCGGCCTGTTGCTGGGCCATTACCTGGCGTATGCGTGGGGGCTGCGGTGGCGTTTGCGCCGCACGTGACGTGCGGCCTATTGGCGCGCGGCCGCAGTTTCGTCACGTTGCCGTTGGTGCGGCATTGATGACGGGAGCGACATGCGCCTTCTGAACGGATTGCTGGTTTCGCTGCTGGCTGGCTGTGCTACGGCGGCATCTACGCCGGTCGCGCTGCCGGGCGAGCCGGTTGCCGATGGAGTGGCCGTCATGCGCGGCGTGTTCGTGGCCGGTACGCAACCTGATGGCAATACCGTGCTGTTGCGCGGTTCCAACGGAATCGTGGTGGTCGACAGCGGACGCCATGCGGCGCATGCGGCACGCATCATCGACGCGGCGCACGCCAGTGGCCTGCCCGTGGCGGCGATCGTCAACACGCATTGGCACCTGGATCACGTCGCCGGCAATGTCGCGTTGCGTGCGGCTTTCCCGACGGTCGAAGTCCATGCAAGCAACGCCATCAACGATGCCTTGTCGGGGTTCCTCGCTGATTACCGCAAGCAGCTGGAGGCCCTCATCGCTCGCCCCGATGCCACGCCGGAAAACGTCGCCGCATGGCTGGCGGAACTCGCGCGCATCGATGCCGGCGCGCAGCTGCGCCCAACGCATCCGGTCACCGAGACGCAGGACCGTTTGCTCGCGGGCCGGCGCGTGCATGCCGGGCTCGAAGACAACGCGGTCAGCGGCGGGGACGTGTGGCTGTACGACCAGTCCACCCGAACGCTCGTCGCCGGCGATCTTGTCACCTTGCCGGTGCCGCTGTTCGACACCGCCTGCAGCGAAGGCTGGCAGCAGGCGTTGGAACGGCTGGACGCGATCGGCTTCGCAGGCCTGGTGCCCGGCCACGGCGCACCGATGGATCACGTACAGTTCCGCGTGTATCGCAACGGCTTCGATCGCCTGCTTGCCTGCGCGGCGAGTGACGCGCCGGCGGATGCGTGCAAGGCCGGCTGGCTTCGAGACGCCGCGATCCTGATTCCGCAACAGGACACGGCGCTGGCCAGCTCGCTGCTCGACTACTACATCCGGCAGGTATTGCGCGCGTCGCCGGAACGTCGCGCGCGCTACTGCCGTAAAGGAAAAGCTTCGTGACGAATGCAAGAAGCCAATCACTGCACGCCATCTTCTACATGCTGGCCGCGGTGCTGCTGTTCTGCCTCATGGATGCGGGGCTGAAGACGTTGTCCGTGCATTACCCGCCGTTCCAGGTGTCGGCGATCCGCGGGGCGTCTTCGTTGCCCCTGGTGATGGCCTGGGCATTGTGGACAGGCGGGGTGAAGCCATTGTTCCGCGTGCGCTGGTCGCTGCACCTGCTGCGCGGCGTGCTCGGGATCATGATGATGGGCGGCTTCGTCTATGCGCTGCGCACGTTGCCGCTGTCAACGGCGTATTCGATCTTCTTCGTGGCACCGCTGATGATCACCGCGCTGTCGGTGCCGTTCCTGGGCGAACGCGTGGGGCCGCGGCGCTGGATCGCCATTGCGGTTGGCCTGCTGGGCGTGATCGTCGTGCTGCGTCCCACCGGCGAAGGTGTCCTCACGCTCGCCGGGTTCGCGGTGCTGCTTGCCGCGTTCGGTTATTCGGTCTCGGCGATCACCGTCCGGATCATCGCGCGCACCGACAGCACGCAGGCATTGATGGTGTGGCTGCTGTTCTTCATGGCGCTCGGTGCGGGGCTCCTCGCGCTACCGGACTGGATGCCAATTCGCGCCAGCGATGCCTGGGTGATCGCAGGCATCGGCGTTGCCGGCGCGCTGGGCCAGTACGCGATCACCGAGGCTTTCCGCCTCGGTGAGGCGTCGTTGATCGCGCCGCTCGAATACACCGCGCTGGTCTGGGGCGTGCTGCTCGATGCCACGCTGTGGGGCGTGCTGCCCGATTCGGTCACCTGGCTGGGCGCCGGAATCATTGTCGCCAGCGGCCTGTACCTGCTGCGCCGCGAGCGGATCCATACCGAAGCCGAGCATCCCTGAGACGCGCAGAGGTGCCCGCAACTGCTTCACACCGACGGTTCCAGTTGCACGGGACCGGGCGTCAGGTGATCGCACCCGGAATGTCCGCCTCACCGACGGTCAACCACGTCAACCTCACCTGCGGCTCGCGGATCATCGGCGACTCCGGCTTCAACGATAAAGCCGCTGGCAGAGCCCGCACCAGAACGCGCGCCTCTGCCGGCGGCCCAGCTTCGCCCGGTATTCGAGCCGAGCGCCGTCGCGCGGGCAATGGGTTTTCGCATGCACCTGCCAGTGCTTGCGCAGCACGTACTCCTTCTTCCATTCGTAGAAGTCGAAGCTGTAGTCGCGCGCCTGCTTCACCAGTTCGCCGCGCTTGCGCGGAGTCAGCGCGCCGACCGTGCTTTCGGGATGCACGCGGATGCGGTGCAGCACTTCGTTCTTGATGATGTTGCCGCAGCCGGCGAACACGTCCTGGTCGAGCAGCACGTCGCAGACCAGTTCCTTTGGCTGCTCGCGAAGCTTGCGATGCGCCGCGCGGGGGTTCCATTCCGGCGCCATCACGTCGGCGCTCCAGTCGTAGATGGCGTCGAGGTCGCCTTCGATGTACTTGAGCGAGCAGGCGTAGAAATTCAGCTCGCCCTTCGCGAACTGCAGGCTGAGCCGCGGTGCCGTTTCGCGCCGCTCGTTGATGCGATAGCTGCCGAACAGCATGAAGTGCACGCGCATCGCGAAGCCGTCGAAGCAGACCAGGAAGTGCTTGCCCCAGCTGCGCAGGTCGCGCACGCGCTGGCCGCGCATGCGTTCCAGGTCCAGCCGGCTGTTGCCGGCGACGTTCTTGATGGTCTTGCCGATGAATCCCGCCGCCTGCTCGCGCAGGATGACGATGGACGGGCCCTCGGGCATGAGCGCCGCCCCGTCGCCGGCGTCAGCCGCTCGTGCTCGCGTTCAAGGCCGCGTTGAAGGCCGTATCGCCGCTCACCAGGTCGCGCCAGCGCACTTCCTGACCGTTGCGACGGCCCTTTTCGACCAGCTTCAGTCCATCCCCATCGATGGTGAGCGTGTAGGCCTTGTCCTCGATCACGATTTCCCGGCGGATCGGCTTGTCGAGCTTGGTGGTCATGGAAGGGGCTCCGGCATTGAAATACAGGCGCTGGCAGGCTAGCCCGCAGCCGGAAAGACTTTGTGAAATACGCATTCAGACGCGGCCCGGGGGAAGCAGGCCGCACGGCCGCCATGTGCCTGCGTATTCGTCGAAGTCGGGGCCCGGATGGCAGTGACTTGGGTGCAGGAATACGAAATCACCATGAGCCGCCAGCCGCTGTCGCGGTTGGCGCGCCCCCCTTCACCGGCCACAATAGGGACTTTCGCGCTTGCGGAGCCCCCCATGGCTGAGTTGAAGGAAGCACGCGTCCCCGATATCGGTGGATACGACGACGTGCCCGTGATCGAACTGCTGGTCGCCGTGGGCGACACGGTCAAGCCGGACCAGGGTCTGGTCACGCTGGAATCCGACAAGGCGACGATGGAAGTGCCTGCGCCGTTCGGCGGCGTGGTCCGCGAGCTCAAGGTCAAGGTCGGCGACAAGCTGTCGGAAGGCAGCGTCGTGGCGCTGATCGAACCGGCAGGCGAAGCCGCGTCTTCCGCACCTGCTGCACCGGCCGCTCCGCCACGGGCCGAACCCGCCGCCCCACAGGCCACGACGGTAGCCGCGGAAACGGCGACCAAGGTCGAGCCGGTCGCCGTCCCCGCGCAGGCCGACAAGATCGCGCAGCAGTCGATCGACAAACAGCCGGCTTCGACGTCCGCGTCCGCGACTTCCGCACCGACCGCACTCGACAGCCGTCCCGGCATCGATCCCGAGGCTTCTCCGCCGCGCACGCCGCCGGTGGCCTTCACTGCCGACGAACTGCTGCCGGAGAAAGTGCCGTATGCGAGCCCGGCGGTGCGCCTGTTCGCCCGCGAACTCGGCGTCGACCTGTCGCAGGTCACGGGCAGCGAACGCGGCGGCCGCATCAGCAAGGACGACGTTTCGAAGTTCGTGAAGTCAGTGATGACCGGCGGCGGCGTGGCCGCCACGGGCGCGCCGGCGGCGGGCGGCGGTGGCGGGCTCAACCTGCTGCCGTGGCCGAAGGTCGACTTTGCCAAGTTCGGCGAAATCGAGACGCGCGAGCTGTCGCGCATCCAGAAGATCTCCGGCGCGAACCTCGCGCGCAACTGGGCGATGATCCCGCACGTCACCCAGCACGACGATGCCGACATCACCGACCTGGAAGAGCTGCGCGTCGCGCTCAACAAGGAAAACGAGAAAGCCGGCATCAAGCTCACGATGCTCGCCTTCCTGATGAAGGCCTCGGTGGCCGCGCTGCAGAAGTACCCGACCTTCAATTCGTCGCTCGACGCCAGCGGCGAGAACCTCACGCTGAAAAAGTATTTCCACATCGGCTTCGCCGCCGACACGCCCAACGGCCTGGTTGTCCCGGTCGTGCGCGATTGCGACAAGAAGGGCGTGCTGCAGATCGCGCAGGAAACCGGCGAACTGGCGAAGAAGGCGCGCGACGGCAAGCTCGGGCCGGCCGACATGCAGGGCGGCTGCTTCTCGATCAGCTCGCTCGGCGGCATCGGCGGCACCAAGTTCACCCCGATCGTCAACGCGCCGGAAGTCGCGATCCTGGGCGTGTCGAAGTCCGCGATCCGGCCGGTGTGGGACGGGAAGCAGTTCGCGCCACGCCTGATCCTGCCGCTGTCGCTGAGCTACGACCATCGCGTGGTCGACGGCGCAGCGGCCGCACGCTTCACCGCGTACCTTGCGCAGCTGCTGGCCGACATGCGCAGGGTGCTGCTGTGATGATCCGCGCAGCCTTGCTCGTTGCGGCGCTGGTCTTCGCGCCGTTGGCGCATGCGGACGACGACAGCTGCAAGCTCGCGCTCGGCCGCGGCTGGCCGCCGGCGACGGAGAATTACGGCTCTGCCGTGGAGAAGCTGTTCGCGGGCGACCAACAGCCCGCGTGGAGCTTCACCCTGCTGCCGAAGATGGGCGCGGAAAGCGGTGTTCTGCTGATCGCCAATCCCGATGGGGGCTACTGGACGCTGCGCCGCGCGGTCGCCGATCAGCGCGTGCATTACTGGAGCGCGGCCAAGCTCGAATTGCGCACGCAGCAGGCGCCGGAGATCGACGAGGCAAGCATTCCCGCCGAAGTTGCGACGCGTTTCATCGAGGACTGGCGCAACGTGTTGTCGGCCGCCGCACCCGAAGGCAGCGCCGCGCCCTTCAGCGAGAACGACACCTGGCTGTTTGTCGCCGGCGACATGCGTGTCAGCGGACTGGAGCCGACCTGCGAGCTCGGCAAGCTCATGCGCGAGCAGATCGACCTGCTGATCGAAGCGAGCGACGAAGGCGACGAGAAGCGCGCCAAGCGCTGGCGTCAGCTCGGCGAGTCGCTCGATCGCATGCGCGACGCCCTCGGCACCGCCGCTGCGACGGCGACGCAGTAATTCCTTTCGCGCAGCCGCACCTGCGGCCGCGTGCCATGCATTGAGCAGCACGTACTGACGTACTCGTATTGGAGCGGAAGCGGCCATGGCCAACACCATCGAACTGAAGGTTCCCGACATCGGCGGTTACGACGACGTGCCGGTGATCGAACTGCTGGTCGCCGTTGGCGACACGGTGAAGAAGGACCAGGGGCTGGTCACGCTCGAATCCGACAAGGCGACGATGGAAGTGCCGGCTGCCGCGGCAGGCAAGATCGTCGAACTGAAGGTGAAGGTTGGCGACAAGCTGTCGGAAGGCAGCGTGGTGGCGATCCTCGAAACCGAGGATGCATCCACTGGCGATGCTTCTTCTAAGACGCCTGCTGCAGGCGCTCCGCAAGCTGCTGCGCCCACGGGCGCTGCGGCTGCGCAAACCGCATCGGCGGCCCCGTCTGCGCCCACGCCAGCTGCTCCCGCCACCAAGGCTCCGCAGCCCGCCACTGGCACCGGCCGCAAGGCCGACGTCGAATGCCGCATGCTCGTGCTCGGCGCAGGCCCCGGCGGCTACACGGCCGCGTTCCGGTCCGCCGACCTCGGCCTCGACACCGTGCTGGTCGAGCGATATGCCTCGCTCGGCGGCGTCTGCCTCAACGTCGGCTGCATTCCGTCGAAGGCGCTGCTGCACGCGGCCGCCGTCGTCGATGAAGCGGCGCACGCGAGCGACTACGGCATCGACTTCGGCACGCCGAAGATCACCCTCGACAAGCTGCGCGACTACAAGAACAAGGTCGTCGGCCAGCTGACCAAGGGCCTTACCGGCATGGCGAAGCAGCGCAAGGTGCGCGTGCTTGAAGGTGTGGGTAAATTCGTTTCGCCGAACGAAATCGAAGTCGAAGGCAAGAACGGCAAGCAGCTGGTCCGCTTCGAGCAGTGCATCATCGCCGCGGGTTCGCAGGCGGTGAAGCTGCCGGGCTTCCCGTGGGACGACAAGCGCGTGATGGATTCCACCGACGCGCTCGATCTCGCCGACATTCCGAAGAAACTGCTGGTCGTCGGCGGCGGCATCATCGGCCTGGAAATGGCCACCGTGTACCGGGCGCTGGGCAGCGAAGTGACGGTCGTGGAATTCATGGACCAGCTGATGCCGGGCGCCGACCTGGACCTGGTCAAGCCGCTCGCCGATCGCCTGAAGAAACAGGGCGTCGTTGTGCACCTGCGCACGAAGGCCGCGGGTACCGAAGTACAGAAGAACGGGATCAAGGTCTCGTTCGAAAGCGCCGACGCCGGCAAACCGGCCTCGATCGAGGCGCAGGCATTCGATCGCGTGCTCGTCGCTGTGGGCCGTTCGCCGAATGGGGGCAAGGTCGACGCCGCGAAGGCCGGCGTGAACGTCACCGATCGTGGCTTCATTCCCGTCGACCGGCAGATGCGCACCAACGTGCCGCACATCTTCGCGATCGGCGACCTCGTCGGTAATCCGATGCTCGCGCACAAGGCGACGCACGAGGGCAAGCTCGCGGCCGAAGTGGCGGCGGGCGAGAAGAAGGAGTGGGTCGCGCGCGTGATCCCGTCGGTGGCCTACACCGATCCGGAAATCGCGTGGGTCGGCGTCACCGAAACCGAAGCGAAGGCGAAGGGCCTGAAGGTCGGCGTAGGCAAGTTCCCGTGGGCCGCATCGGGTCGCGCGATCGGCATCGGTCGCACCGAAGGCTTCACCAAGCTCGTCTTTGACGAGGCCACGCATCGCATCATCGGCGGCGGCATCGTCGGCGTGCATGCGGGCGATCTCATCGCGGAGATCGCGCTGGCGATCGAGATGGGCTGCGAAGTGCACGACATCGGCCACACCATCCATCCGCATCCGACGCTGAGCGAATCGGTCGGCATGGCGGCGGAGGTGTACGACGGCACGATCACCGATCTGTACATCCCGAAGAAGAAGTAAGCGCTTTAGATACGCGTTTACAGCGCGCCAATGAAATGGCGGCGGTCGTTGTTCAAGCCGCGATCGTTATTCGATCGCGCGACGTGATCGACTGCACGCGCAGGCCGCCCATGCGCTTCCAGGGCTTCTCGTGGAAGTGGAAGGCGATCGCGTTGCACACAGGTTCGACCAGCGCCAGCGTGCCGCCGATCAACGCGCTGCCGGTCATCAGATAGCCGACTGCAAATGCGACGCTGAAGTGGACGATGGCGAAGCCGAAAGCCTTGGCCATGGAAGCCTCCCGGATGAGTGGCGTCCATCATCTGGACACGCGCCGATCGGGTCCAACCGATCGTTCCGTTCACTCCGATAGGCCAGGCGTATTCGGCACTGCCTGGACAGCCACGCCACAAAAGACGAAGCCCCGGCCTCGGAACCGGGGCTTCGCGGGCCCGCCCTAGCGACGAGGAAACGGCGGGCCTGTGAAGTCGGACCGGGCGATTCCGCAAAGGTTCCGGGCCAACACCAGTGGCCGGCCCGGAGGCAAGCACGCGTCGAAAACCGGCCGGAAATCGGCCCCGAATTGACCGCCGCGTCCAAAATCCGGAGCACTTCAAGGTTGCCCCGGAAAATTGCCCCCTGCTATACTTTTGCGGCTTCGCGGGGCCCTTTTCGCCCCTGCTTCCCGCCCACTCCCGGAACTCGCGCGTGCTGAACTCCATCGCTGCGGGCCGGCGGCTGGCGCTGCGGACCATAGCCTTCCAGGCCGCGGTCACGCTGGTGGCAGCGCTGGTCGCCCTGCTGTATGGCCGAGGCGCTGCGCTGGGGGTGTTGTCGGGAGGGGGAATCCTCGCACTGGGCAGCCTGCTGGCCGCCTGGAAGGGATTGGCGGGAGGCGTGGCATCCGCCGGAGGAGCGCTGTGGCGCCTGCTGGTGGCGCTGGCGTTGAAGTGGATGGTGGTCGTGGCGGGTTTCTACCTCGCGATCGCCGTGTGGCACCTGCCGCCGCTGGCGGTGATCGCGGGCGCAGTCATCGCAGCGCTGGCGGTCGTGGCAAACATGAGTTGGCAAGCGCGCGGCTGATCGCGACGCAACAATGGACCTGAGGAAGAGTGCGTGAGTGCTGAATCGAGCTCGAGCGGTGGTCTGACCGAATACATCGTCCATCACCTGACGCACAACGTCGTGCAGGTCGGTGGTCATTCGCTCCACCTCGACTCGTGGGTGGTTGCGCTCGTGGTCGGCCTGCTCGGCTGCTTCCTGCTGTGGACGCAGGCGCGCAAGGCGACCGCCGGCGTGCCGTCGAAGCCGCAGGCGTTCGTCGAAATGGTCGTCGAATTCGTCGACAGCCAGGTCAAGGACACGTTCCACGGCGACCGCCGCTTCATCGCGCCGCTCGCGCTCACCATCTTCGTCTGGGTGTTCTTCATGAACGCCATGGACCTGCTGCCGCTCGACCTCGTCAGCGCAGGCGTACAGAACATTGCCGGCGCCGAAACCGCGCACCATACCTACATGCGCATGGTCCCGACCGCCGACGTCAACACGACGTTCGCGATGTCGATCACCGTGTTCCTGCTGATCATCTTTTATTCGATCAAGGCCAAGGGCGGCTGGGGCTTCACCAAGGAGCTGTTCACCGCGCCGTTCCACGCGCACGGCACCGTTGCGAAGATCATCCTCGCGCTCCCGAACCTGTTCCTCAACCTCGTCGAGTACCTGTCCAAGCCGGTCAGTCTCGGCATGCGACTGTTCGGCAACATGTACGCGGGCGAGCTCGTGTTCATGCTGATCGCCGGCCTGTTCGCCTCATGGGTCACCTTCGTGCCCGGCGTGATCTTCAACTCGGTGTGGGCGATCTTCCACATCCTGATCATCCTGCTGCAGGCCTTCATCTTCATGGTGCTGACCGTCGTGTACCTCGCGATGGCGCACGAGCATCACTGATCAGCACCACGATTTCGTTTCCGCTTCACTTCCTTACTTTCCACGCACTGTTCTAACCCGGAGATACACCATGGAATTCATCGCCAACGTCCAGGGCCTCACCGCCGTCGCCATCGGCATCATCGTCGGCCTGGGTGCCCTCGGCGCCGCGCTCGGCATCGGCATCATGGGCTCGAAGTTCCTCGAGTCGGCTGCCCGCCAGCCGGAACTCGTGCCGATGCTGCAGGGCCGCATGTTCCTGCTCGCCGGCCTGATCGACGCGGCGTTCCTGATCGGCGTCGGCGTGGCGATGATGTTCGCGTTCGCCAACCCGCTGCTGGCCGCGCTGCAGAACGCCACCGGCGCCTGATCGCTGCAAGCGCACAGGATGCGGGCGTTCGCGCCCGTGTCGTTGCAGGTGCCGCGGCATAACGCCGCGGCTCCGTTCGATACGCAGGGCAAGACATGAATCCGAATATCACCTTGCTGGGCCAGATGATCTCGTTCGCGATCCTCATCTGGTTTACCGTCAAGTTCATCTGGCCGCCCCTGACCAAGGCGATCGAGGAGCGTCAGCAGAAGATCGCTGAAGGCCTCGCCGCGGCGGACTACAGCCAGCGTGCGCTGGCGCAGGCGCAGGAAAAGGTCAACGACGAGCTGAAACTCGCGCGGACCAAGGCCAACGAGATCATCGAACAGGCCCACCAGCGCGCCAACCAGATCATCGACCAGGCCAAGAACGACGCCATCGCCGAAGCCACGCGCCAGAAGGCCGTCGCCGAAGCGGAGATCGTCGCTGCCGCCAACCGTGCCAAGGAAGACCTGCGCAAGCAGGTGTCCGCGCTGGCCGTGACCGGTGCCGAGAAGCTGCTGCGCCGTGAGATCGACGCCAACGCCCACAAGGCGCTGCTCGACGAACTCGCCGCCGAGATCTGAGACCGATGAGCCAGGCCCTCACCCTCGCACGTCCTTATGCCCGCGCCGCCTTCGGCATTGCGCGGGACGCCGGCGACTATGCATCGTGGTCGAACGCGCTGGCCTTCGCCGCGCGCGTGGCCGCCGATCCGCAGGTTGTCGACCTGCTCGGCAGCCCGAAGCTGACCCATGCCGATGCCGTTTCGCTGCTCGCGATCGACGGCGCCGGCGAGCAGGTGCGCCGCTTCCTCGCCCTGCTCGCCGACAACCGCCGCCTCGCGCTGCTGCCGGAAATCGCCGGCCTGTTCGAGGAGCTGCGGACCGAGGCCGAGCGCGTGGTCAAGGCGCGCGTGACCTCGGCGACGGCGCTGGGTGATGCCGACCTCGCAGGCATCAAGGCCGCACTGAAAAAGCGCTTCGGCCGCGAAGTCGAGATCGAAACCGCAGTCGATGCTTCACTGATCGGCGGCGCCGTGATCGATGCGGGCGACGTGGTGATCGATGGCTCGCTCAAGGGCAAGCTCGGCCGCCTGCAGTCTGCACTCGCAAGTTAATTTGAAATCGTAGGGTGGGCTCCAGCCCACCATCACGTGCGGTGGGCTCGCGCTCACCCTACATCGGGAAACAAAGATGGCTACCACGCAGCTCAACCCGTCCGAAATCAGCGAACTGATCAAGACCCGCATCGAGAAGGTCAAGCTGGCCGCCGAAGCGCGCAACGAAGGCACCGTCACCTCGGTGTCCGACGGCATTGTGCGCATCCACGGCCTTGCCGACGTGATGCAGGGCGAAATGATCGAACTGCCGAACGCGACCTTCGCGCTCGCGCTGAACCTGGAGCGCGACTCGGTCGGCGCCGTGGTCCTGGGCGACTACGAGCACCTGCGCGAAGGCGACGTCGCCAAGACCACCGGCCGCATCCTCGAAGTGCCGACCGGCCCGGAACTGCTCGGCCGCGTCGTCAACGCGCTGGGCGAAGCCATCGACGGCAAGGGCCCGATCGAAGCGAAGACCTCGGCCCCGGTCGAAACGATTGCCCCGGGCGTGATCTGGCGCAAGTCGGTCGACCAGCCGGTGCAGACCGGTTACAAGTCGGTCGACTCGATGATCCCGATCGGCCGTGGCCAGCGCGAGCTGATCATCGGCGACCGCCAGACCGGCAAGACCGCGCTGGCGATCGACGCGATCATCAACCAGAAGCACTCCGGCATTAAGTGCATCTACGTCGCGATCGGCCAGAAGAACTCGACGATTGCCAATATCGTGCGCAAGCTCGAAGAGCACGGCGCGATGGCGTACACCACCGTCGTCGCCGCGTCGGCGTCCGAATCGGCCGCGATGCAGTACATCGCGGCCTACTCGGGCTGCACCATGGGCGAGTACTTCCGCGACCGCGGCGAAGACGCGCTGATCATCTACGACGACCTGTCCAAGCAGGCCGTGGCCTACCGCCAGATCTCGCTGCTGCTGCGCCGTCCGCCGGGCCGCGAAGCGTATCCGGGCGACGTGTTCTACCTGCACTCCCGCCTGCTCGAGCGCGCCGCGCGCGTGTCCGAGGCGTATGTCGAGAAGTTCACCAACGGTGCGGTGAACGGCAAGACCGGTTCGCTGACCGCGCTGCCGATCATCGAAACGCAGGCCGGCGACGTGTCCGCGTTCGTGCCGACCAACGTGATCTCGATCACCGACGGCCAGATCTTCCTGGAAACCGACCTGTTCAACGCCGGCATCCGCCCGGCCGTGAACGCCGGTATCTCGGTGTCGCGCGTCGGTGGCGCCGCCCAGACCAAGATCATCAAGAAGCTCTCGGGCGGCATCCGCATCGCGCTCGCCCAGTACCGTGAGCTGGCTGCGTTCGCGCAGTTCGCTTCCGACCTCGACGAAGCCACTCGCAAGCAGCTCGAGCGCGGCCAGCGCGTCACCGAGCTGATGAAGCAGAAGCAGTACGCGCCGATGTCGATCGCCGAGCAGGCGCTGTCGATCTACGCGGTCGACAAGGGCTACATGGATGACGTGCCGGTCAACAAGATCGGTGCGTTCGAAGCCGCGCTGCACGCGCACTTCGCCAACACCCAGGGCGAGCTGCTGAAGAAGATCGCGACTACCGGCGACTGGAACGACGAAATCGAAGGCACCTTCAAGAAGGGCATCGAAGAGTTCAAGGCGACGGGCACCTGGTAAGCATCAAGCCCGTCATTCCCGCGCAGGCGGGAATCCCGGGACTTTGAACCTCAAGACGCTGGATCCCCGCTTTCGCGGGGATGACAAGCAAAGAGAAGAGAAATGGCAGGCGGACGCGAAATCAAAACCAAGATCAAGAGCGTGCAGAACACCCGCAAGGTGACGCGCGCGCTCGAGATGGTCTCGGCCTCCAAGATCCGCAAGGCGCAGGATCGGATGAAGGCGTCGCGCCCGTATGCGCGCGCGATGAAGCAGGTGATCGGCCACCTCGCCCAGGCGAATACCGAATACCGCCATCCGTACCTGGTCGAGCGCAAGGAAACGAAGCGCGTCGGCTACATCATCGTGTCGTCCGACCGCGGCCTGGCCGGCGGCCTCAACAACAACCTGTTCCGCAAGCTGCTTGGCGAAATCCGCCAGTGGATGGCGCAGGGCGTTGAAGTCGATGTCGTCACCATCGGCCAGAAGGCGTCGGTGTTCTTCCGCCGCATCAAGGTCGAGATGCTCGCCTCGGTCACCCACCTCGGCGACGTTCCGCACCTGGAGCAGCTGGTCGGCGTGATCAAGGTGATGCTGGACGCCTACAGCAGCGGCAAGGTCGACAAGGTCTTCCTGACCTACAACGACTTCGTCAACACGATGACCCAGCGCGCGACGTTCGACCAGTTGCTGCCGCTGCCCGCGCCGGAAACGCAGGTCGCGCACCACGACTGGGACTACATCTACGAACCCGATGCGCAGGCCGTGCTCGAACACGTGCTCACGCGCTACATCGAATCGCTGGTGTACCAGGCGGTGCTGGAAAACCTCGCTTCGGAACATGCCGCGCGCATGGTCGCGATGAAGTCGGCGTCGGACAACGCCACCAAGCTGATCGGCACGCTGCAACTGGTCTACAACAAGGCCCGCCAGGCGGCGATTACCCAGGAAATCTCCGAAATCGTCGGCGGCGCGGCTGCGGTCTGACGCGACGCCACCAACAGTTATCAAGAGTTATCAAGAGGCTATGGCAATGAACCAGGGCAAGATCGTTCAGATCATCGGCGCGGTCGTCGACGTCGAGTTCCCGCGCGAGAGCGTGCCGAAGGTGTACGACGCACTGAAGGTGCAGAACACCGAGATCACGCTGGAAGTGCAGCAGCAGCTCGGCGACGGCGTCGTGCGCACGATCGCGCTCGGTTCCACCGACGGCCTCAAGCGCAACCTGATCGCCGACAACACCGGCAAGGGCATCTCGGTGCCGGTCGGCGTCGGCACGCTCGGCCGCATCATGGACGTGCTCGGCCGCCCGATCGACGAAGCCGGTCCGGTCGAGCACAAGGACGCGTGGGAAATCCACCGCTCCGCACCGTCGTACGAAGAGCAGTCCTCGGGCAACGACCTGCTCGAAACCGGCATCAAGGTCATCGACCTGATGTGCCCGTTCGCGAAGGGCGGCAAGGTCGGCCTGTTCGGTGGCGCCGGCGTCGGCAAGACCGTCAACATGATGGAACTGATCAACAACATCGCGAAGGCGCACGCGGGCCTGTCCGTGTTCGCCGGCGTGGGCGAGCGTACCCGCGAGGGCAACGACTTCTACCACGAGATGAAGGACTCCAACGTCCTCGACAAGGTGGCGATGGTGTACGGCCAGATGAACGAGCCGCCGGGCAACCGCCTGCGCGTCGCGCTCACCGGCCTGACCATGGCCGAGTACTTCCGCGACGAGAAGGACGCGTCCGGCAAGGGCAAGGACGTGCTGCTGTTCGTCGACAACATCTACCGCTACACGCTGGCCGGTACCGAAGTGTCGGCGCTGCTGGGCCGCATGCCGTCGGCGGTGGGCTACCAGCCCACGCTCGCCGAAGAAATGGGCGTGCTGCAGGAGCGCATCACCTCGACCAAGACCGGTTCGATCACCTCGATCCAGGCCGTGTACGTGCCCGCGGACGACCTGACCGATCCGTCGCCGGCGACCACCTTCGCCCACCTGGACGCCACCGTCGTGTTGTCGCGAAACATCGCGTCGCTGGGCATCTACCCGGCGGTCGACCCGCTCGACTCGACCTCGCGCCAGCTCGACCCGAACGTGATCGGCAACGAGCACTACGACACCGCGCGCCGCGTGCAGTCGACGCTGCAGAAGTACAAGGAACTGAAGGACATCATCGCGATCCTGGGCATGGACGAGCTGTCGGAAGAGGACAAGCTGGCCGTGGCCCGCGCGCGCAAGATCGAGCGCTTCTTCTCGCAGCCCTTCCACGTCGCCGAAGTGTTCACCGGCTCGCCGGGCAAGTACGTGTCGCTGAAGGACACGATCCGCGGCTTCAAGGGCATCGTCGACGGCGAATACGACCACCTGCCGGAGCAGGCGTTCTACATGGTCGGCTCGATCGAGGAAGCGGTCGAGAAGGCCAAGAAGATCGCGGCGTAAAGCAATGACGCAGGCTGGGCTCAAGCCCACCTCGCGGAAACATCGCAGGAGGGCTCCCGCCCGCCCTGCGAAGGCGTCAGGGCAACACGAAAGGCGGGCTTGATCCCGCCCTACGAAACGAGAGACACATGACCACCTTCCGTTGCGACATCGTCAGCGCCGAAGACGAAATCTTCCACGGTGAAGCCGAACTCCTGGTGGCGACCGGCGAACTGGGCGAACTCGGCATCGCGCCGCGCCACGCCCCGCTGATCACGCGCCTGAAGCCGGGCAAGGTCGTGGTGACCCTGCCGGGCGGCGAGCAGCTCGACTTCGCGGTTTCCGGCGGCATCCTCGAAGTGCAGCCGCAGGTCGTGACCGTGCTGGCCGACACTGCGATCCGTGCGCAGGACATCGACGAAGCCGCGGTGCGCAAGGCGAAGGAAGAAGCCGAACGCGTCCTCGCCCACAAGGATCCCAAGATGAGCGTCGAGGAAGCGCAGACGCAGCTCGCGATGAGCCTGGTGCAGCTGCAGGCGCTGGAGCGCCTGCGCAAGAACATGAAGCACTGATTGCGCTTCCATCACGCATCGTCACAGACAGACGCCGGCCTCGTGCCGGCGGTTTCTTTTCCTGCAGGTGAGTTGTTCCGCCGCCGTCATTGGTTCGAACGGAGGCGCAGAAGGCATTTGAACGCGCGACGCGCTTGTCGTGCGGCGCAACTCAGCGGCGATACACCCAATGCCGCGACACCAGGAAACTCACGCAGGCCAGTGCAATTTCCACCAGTGGCTTTGAGAGCCATGCCCACCGCAGCCCGGCGACATCTTCAATGGTGCCGATCGACCACGTGCTGATCCCGGTCATGCACAACCAGAGCAGCAGGAAACGACGAAGCTGCCGCGGCCCCAGCACGGACGTGTCGTCGGCAAAGGTGAAGCGGCCATTGAGCCAGAAGCCCAGCGTCGCACCGCTCACGCGTCCGGCAACGTTGGCGACTTCCACCGGCAGCCCGAGATGGCTAAGCGCCACCATCACGCCCCAGTCGACGACGTACTGGAGCAGGCCAATGGCGAGGTAGTAACGTCCCTGGCGCAGCAGGCTCATTGCGTTGTTCCTGCCGGAATGTGCCACCACTCGAGATCGCCTTCGATTGCCTTGCGTTCGGCATGCAGTGCACTCAACGCGGCGCGCTGCGGCACGGTCTCTTTGCCGGGAAGAAGCAGCACATCCGTAACGCCGGCCTTACGGAGCAATGCGATCCACGCGGCGCCACTAGGATCGGCATCCGCGAATCGCCCGGCCTGCTGCAGCGTGCGGTCGTAACCCGAGATGCTGCGGCCACGCACGCCCAGTTCGGCCACATAAGGCCGATCCGGATCGAGCGCCAGTACGTTGCCATGCGCGGTGTTGCGGATCGCGGCGATCAGATTGCGCTCCGGCACATGGGCGCGGAACAGCGGCGCGTCGCGGCCTGCTTCCATGATCGTCATCTTCACCATTCCGATCCGCAGCAGCCAGAAGCTGTTGGCCTGGAACGCGAGATTCAGCACGCACACGCCAATCACCAGCCACGCAGCCCTGCGCGGATCGAAGCGGAACGCCGTGAGTGCCAGCACCGGTATCAGCAGCACCAACGCGGGGAACAGATAGCGCAAGTATTGCAACGGAATGAGCGGAAGCACGAGCAATATCGTCGCGACAATCGCGACCGCACGCGCGCGTCGCTGCGCGAACGCGAGCAGCCACGCGCCCGCCAGGGCGACCAGCACGAAGCCGCCACCACCCGCGAACGCCTCAAGATAGCGCTCGGTGTGGAAGGTCAGATTCCAGGGTAGCGCTGCATCGAAGCCACCGTGCCAGCGCGGATCGTCGAAATTGACCGGATCGTAATAGGGCGACTGGAACAGCCCATTGAACAGCGGCAGGAACGGATTGCGCGCGACCCATGCGGCATAGGCATAACTCGATCCCGCGATCATCAACGCCACCAACACCGCGCCCAACGATGCCAGCGGGGAGGGCAGTCGACGGCGTTGTTCCCAGATCGCCCACGCAAGCAGGACCAACGCGAATGCAGCCGACGCCAGCTTCAGGGCAAGCAGACCGCCAACGAGCACGGCGCCGGGCCAAAGCCTTCGCGAAGGCCCTGCGTCGCGCGACGCGAGGATCGTCCACACCACCCACACCAATAGCGCGGCCGCCGGCGCTTCGGTCTGCATGCCTCCCGCGAGACCCGCGGTGAGTGGCAGGCTCGCGTACAACGCGACCGAAAACCAGGCCACCCGAGGCGTCCCCCCGAGCATCGTGGCGATCCGCCATACCCCCGCGGCGGTCAGCACGATCCACAACGCGTTCAAGCTGCCGCGTGCTTCCGCGCCCGCGAGCAGCTGCGGTACCGCCTGCAGCACATCGGCCGCCCACGGTGCCATCGACCAGATGTGCAGCTGCGGCGCGAGCGGATAGTGATGCTCGCCCATCAGCTGCCACGGCAGGCGCAGGTGATAGACGACGTCATCCGCCTGCATGGTTGGAATCCAGCAGCCCGTACTCGCCAGTCCCAGTGCCAGCACCGCAAAAGCAGCGATCCTCGGCGAGCCTTCCACGGCCGCACGCCACTGCGTGGCCGCATCACGCGCGCTGTGTGCCACCGGTCGCCAGCGCCATGCGATCAATGCAACGATCGTCGCCAGGTACACCCAGCGGTAATGGACCGGCAGCGGCAGCAGCCACCCCAGCATGCCCGCGACGAGCATCAGTCCACAGGCGATTTGCGCGGCAAGTGGCGCGCTGCGATCCAGCAGACCACCCAGCGACAGTACCGCCAGCACAAACAGGACGGTCGCCGCCGTCGGCAGCGGACCTGCGAAGAACGCGAGCGCCAGCGACCACGCGATGCCGAGCCCGCTGGCAAGCGGCCAGCGCAGCAGGCGTCGCAACACGGTCGCCACCGCAAGACTCAGCGCGGCCAGCACCAGCAGTTCGATGAACCGCCCTTCGTTCCATTGCATGTCCAGGCGATGGATGACCAGCCCGGCCACACACAGCGGCGCGCCCAGCCAGAGCAGGCCACGCTGCCAGTAGTGGGTGGCGGGGACATCGGCGTCGTGCCCGGCCTTGGCAACGGAGTTGCTGATCATCGCGGCATGCTATCAGTGCACCTTAAAATGCAGCCACGTCCCTCAGCACGGAAATCCCATGCCGGCACCCCTGCACGTCATCATCCTCGCCGCGGGCGAAGGCAAGCGCATGAAGTCGAGCCTGCCCAAGGTCCTGCAACGGATCGCCGGCAGGCCGATGCTCGCGCACGTGATCGAAAGTGCGCGCGCGCTGGCGCCAGCAGGCATCCACCTGGTGTATGGCCACGGGGGTGAAGCGGTGCGCGCCGCGTTCAACGACCAGCCCGACCTGATGTGGGCCGAGCAGGCGCAGCAGCGCGGCACCGGGCACGCCGTGCAGCAGGCGATACCGAACGTGCCCGCCGACGCGCGCGTGCTGGTGCTCTACGGCGACGTCCCGCTGATCACGCCGGAGACATTGCAACGCCTGCTCGCCGCGCCGGGCCGCATCGCCGTGCTCGTCGCCGATCTCGATGATCCGACCGGCTACGGCCGCGTGCTGCGCGATCCCGAAGGCCGCGTCGGCCGCATCGTCGAGCACAAGGACGCCGACGAAGACCAGCGCGAGATCAGGACCGTCAACACCGGGATCATCGTCGCCGATGGCGAACCGCTGCGCCGTTGGCTCGAACATCTGCGCAACGACAACGCGCAGGGCGAGTTCTACCTGACCGACGTGTTCGCTTCGGCCGCCAGCGAATTCGACGCGGCCGAGATGGTGCATGTCATTGATCCGATCGAGACCGAAGGCGCGAACGATGCCTGGCAGCTCGCGCAGCTCGAACGCGCCTTCCAGAAGCGGCTCGCGCGCGCCTTGTGCCTGCGCGGCGCGCGTGTGGCCGATCCGGCGCGCATCGATATCCGTGGCGAGGTCAACGTCGGCATGGATGTCGAAATCGACGCGGACGTTGTGTTAGAAGGCAAGGTCAACCTCGCCGATGGCGTGCGCATCGGTCCGTTCTGCCGCCTCAAGGATGTGACGCTTGGGCCGGGCACCGAAGTGCGCGCACATTGCGACCTCGATGGTGTCGTGGTCGAAGGCGCCGCGCAGATTGGGCCCTTTGCGCGCCTGCGTCCCGGCACCGTGCTCGCCGATGGCGTGCACGTGGGCAACTTCGTCGAAACCAAGAACGCGAAGATCGGCGTGGCCAGCAAGGCCAATCACCTGACGTACCTCGGCGACACCGTGATCGGCAGCCGCGTGAATGTCGGCGCCGGCACGATTACCTGCAACTACGATGGCGTGAACAAGTTCACCACCACGATCGAGGACGGCGCGTTCATCGGCTCGAATTCGTCGCTGGTCGCGCCCGTCACCGTGGGCCGCAACGCGACGATCGGCGCGGGCTCGGTGGTCACCAAGGATGCGCCGGCGGACAAGCTCACCGTCGCCCGTGGCCGGCAGGTGGCGATTGAAGGCTGGCAGCGGCCGGTGAAGAAGCCGAAGTAACGGAGTCGTTAGTCACGCGGCCGAGACGCTCGCAGCCGGCACGCGTACTCCGCATTGTTCCGAGGGTAGCGCAGTGAAGTCGAAGGACGCCCTGGCGTCTGCAGCATCACCGGTCCGTCGACTTCGCGCCTGTGGCGCCACGCACAGGATGAGCGGATTTTTGTTTCGTTACACCGGCGACCAGCGACTTACACCGGCAACACCAGCGACACGCACAACCCGCCGCCTTCGCGATTGAGCAGCGCAATGCGGCCACCGTGCGCTTCGGCAATCTCACGTGCGAGCGCCAGGCCCAGCCCGGTGCCGTGCCGCTTCGTCGAATAGAACGGCAGTAGCGCGTTCGCGAGCACCGCATCGTTCATGCCGCTGCCACGATCGAGCACGTCGACGCGCCAGGCTTCAGGCAGGCGCCGCAGCGACAGCGTCACGGTGTCCGGCGTCGATCCGGATTCATGCGCGTTCTTGAGCAGGTTGATCAGCGCCTGCTCGAGCTGCGCGACGTCGATGCGCGCGATGGCGTCGGGCGACTCGGGTCCGTCGTAGACGAATTCCACCTGCGCGCGCAGCTGCGAGACGAAGCGCGGCCACGGAATCGATTCCAGGCGTGGCGAGGGAAGCTTGGCGAAGCGCGCATAGTCGCGGATGAAGCCTTCCAGGTGGCGCGCGCGATCCTCGATCGTGGCAAGCGCCGTAGGCAGGCGCTCGAGTTGGCCGCGACGCAGCAGTTCCGCACCGGAATGTGCCAGCGAGGCGATCGGCGCCAGTGAGTTGTTCAACTCGTGGCTGATCACGCGGATCACCTTCTTCCAGGTCTGCACTTCCTGCCGGCGCAGCTCGGCGGTGAGCTGGCGCAGCAGCACCAGTTCGTGGCGGCGGCCGTTGAGGCGGAACTGGCGACGCGAGAGGTGGTAGATGTCCTCGTTGTCGTTGTCGCCGACCGTGAACATGCCGTCGCCGCCGCGTTCGAGCGCTTCACGCAGGGCTTCCGGCGCGGCCTGGAGCAGGTCGTCGAAGCTCTGGCCCTCCAACTTCCTGCCTTCGCCCAGCAGTTTCCGCGCGGCGATGTTGCCCAGCACGATGCGGTGCGAGGGATCGACGAGCAGCATCGCCACCGGCGTGTTCTGCACCATGGTGTCGAGCAGGAGCTCGCGTTGCACGAGCGCGAGGCGCTGTTCGCGCAACGCATCGCCGAGGCGGTTGTGGCTGGCGACGAGTTCTCCGAGGTCGCCGCCGCCTTCCCACGACAGGCCGAAGGCGAAATCGCCGTCGCGGTAACTCGCCACGGTGCCCGCGAGCGCGCGGAACAGCGAATTCATCGGCGCGAAGGCGCGGCGCACGTGGTAGACGAGCAGTGGCAGCAAGACTGCAATTACCACGCCGCCGCTGATCCATGCGTTGCCGATCCAGCGCGACAACAGCAGCGCGAGCGCGGCGGCAGCCGCCATGTAGAGCAGCGCGAGCGCGCTGAACTGGATGCTCAGCGGAATGCGCTGGCGCAGCTTAGCCACGGAAGGCTCCGTGGTGCGTGCGTGTGCAATCCATGCGGACTCGCTCGGCAAACGTCGTTCCCGTTCCGTCAGCGCTGCTCCCGTGCGGTGTGCTTTTAGTCGTCGCGAAGCGTCCACCGCGCATGCGCAGGGCTGCAAATGCGTTGCGCTGACCGAACGTCATGGCCGGTCGATGCCCAATCGTTCCAGGCGCCGATAGAGCGCCTGGCGGGAGAGCCCAAGATCGCTTGCGGCCTGGGCCACCACGCCGCCCGCGCGCGCCAGCGCGGCCTCGATCGTCGCGCGATCGGGTTCTTCCGCCGTGTTAGAAGCCGCTGGCATCCGCGCCGGTGCCGCAGGCAACCCGAGGTCCGCAACACCGATGCGTTCGCCGCGCGCAAGCAGCGAAGCGCGCTGGATCGTGTTGCGCAGCTCGCGCACGTTGCCCGGCCATGCGTGCGCGAGTAGGGCGTGTTCGGCATTGCCATCGAGCTGTTTGCCTGTTGGCAGGAAGTGGCGCGCGAGCGGCAGGATGTCGTCGACGCGCTGCGCCAGCGGTGGCAGCCGCACTTCGATCGCGTTGAGACGGTAGTAGAGGTCCTCGCGGAACTGGCCGGCGGCGATCAGCGCCGAGAGGTCGGCGTTGGTTGCGCTGATCACGCGCACCTTCACCGAGCGCTCGCGATTGCCGCCGAGGCGTTCGAAGCGGCCGGTTTCGAGCACGCGCAGCAGTTTCACCTGCCCGGCCAGTGGCAGCGTGCCGATTTCGTCGAGGAACAAGGTGCCGCCATCGGCGGCTTCGAACTTGCCTTCGCGTGCGCGGTTCGCGCCGGTGTAGGCGCCGGCCTCGGCGCCGAACAATTCGGCCTCGATGAGTTCGCCCGGCAACGCGCCGCAGTTAAGCGCGACGAAGGGACCGTTCTTCACTGACGAATTCGCGTGGATGATCTCGGCGTACTTCTCCTTGCCCGCGCCGTTCGGCCCGGTGATCAGCACCGGAAGCTCGGAACGCGCGACCTGGCAAGCCAGCGAAAGCGCGGCTTCGCTGGCGGAGTCGGCATACACGATGCCGCGCAGGTCGAACTCGCGTTCGAGCGCATCGCGGCGGCGGCGTTCGCTCTTGCGGTGCCGCGCGAGTTCCTGCCGTGCCTGCGACAGTTCGAGCAGGTTGTTCACTGTGGCGAGCAGCTTGCGGTCGTCCCACGGCTTGGCGAGGTAGTCCGCGGCGCCGGCCTTGACGAGATCGACAGCCGATTCCAGGTGTGTCCATGCGGTCAGCAGGATCACCGGCAGGTCCGGGTACGCGGCGCGGATCTTCGCGAACAGCTCGACGCCTTCCTCGCCCGACGTGGTGTCGGCGTGGAAGTTCATGTCCTGCACCACCAGGTCGAAGGACTCGCGCGAGAGCAGAGCGAGTCCGTCGTCCGGTGTGGTGACGGAACGGGTGTCGATGTCGTGCAGGGAAAACAGGGTTTCCAGCGCGGTGGCGACCGATGGGTTGTCGTCGATGACTAGGATCGTGGGCATGCGCTTTTATACCCGTTCCCTGCGTGTGGCTGCACCGCGGCGAGGGCTCATCCGATGTTCTTCGCCACGTTGCTTTTGGTGTCGCGTCGGTGCGGGGCAGGGCAGCCGTTCGCGTCGACGCCGGTCCAGCGCTGCAGCGCATCCATCGATGCAAGCTCGATGGCCAATGTTGCGACAGGCGCGGCGCCGGGACGGCTCATCGCCGCCGCGAACGCCACGCCGAACACAAGGCAGGCCACGTATCGACTGGACCGATCCATGAAAGCCTCAGACGCTGCGCGTCGCCACCGCAGGCGGCACCGCCGCCGCGCGCCGTGCCGGGCCGAGCACCGACACCTGCCCGAGCGCCCACAGCACCACCGCGCCGATCGGCAGGTACAGCGCCGGCAGGCGCGGCAGTTCGTACGAGCTCATGAGCATCTGGTTGATCCCGAACGCACCGATCATGCCGATCACGATGCCCAGTGTCGCGAGCAGGAAGTTCTCAGTCTGGAAGTAACGCAGTATCTGTCCACGCGTTGCACCCAGCGCACGCCGCACGCCGATCTGCTTGGTGCGCTGCTGCACCCAGAAGCTGGCGAGGCCTACGATGCCGAGCGCCGTCACCACCAGCAGCGCGACGATCACCGCCACCAGCAGCCACGCCATGCTGCGGTCCTGTGCGTAGTACTTGGTGATCACGTCGGTGAAGGGATCCTGCCGCAGCACGATGCGACGGGTGCTGTTGCGTTCAAGCGCGGCGATAGCAGCCTTCTGGACCTCGGCGCGGCGAGCCGGATCGGTGCGCAGGACGAAGCGGCCGAAGGTCATGTTCTTGGTGGGCAACAGGATCGAATAGCCTTCCTCGCCCGCGCCGCCGTTGTCGTTGGGACGGATCAGCCGATCCACCACGCCGACTACGCGATGCGGGATGTTGTCCGCGTTCCAGCTGTAGACGTTCTTGCCGACCGCGCTTTCGCCGGGGAACAGCTTCCTGGCGACCTCGCGCGTGAGGATCACCGCCGGAATCGACAGCTTGGAGCCAGGCTTGCTGAGCTCTTCCCAATCCACATACTCGTCCGGCGTAAAGTCGCGCCCTTCGACGATGCGCAGGCCGAGGTTCTCGACCAGGTTCTCGCCGAGATACACCGCACTGTTGAGGTTCGGCATCGGCTGGTCGGGCTGCAGGCTGACCGAGCTGTTCCACGATGAGTTGTCGAACGGCACGTGGTTGAGGCTGGTCGCCGCCTTGACACCGGGCAGCGCGCGTAGTGCGGCGATGTCCTGCTTCACCAGCGCATCGGCGTTCTCGTTCTCGCCGATGCCGGCGAGATTGATGCGCACCAGTTCCGTGTCCGCCATGCCGGTGGGTCGCTGCATGCGTTCCAGGCGCTGGGTGATGAGGAAGACGGCGTTGCAGATGATCGCGCACGACAGCGCGATCTCGAGCACGATCAGCGCCGCGGCGGTCTTGTGCCGGCGGAGCGTGGAAAGGATGGGGCGGATGTCCATGGGAATCTCCGTAATTGGCTGGTTGCGACCGGCCGTCACTGGCTCTTGAGCTGGATGGCGGGTGCGATCTGCATCGCGCGCCATGCAGGCAGGAGGCCGGCGAGAACGCTGCTCACGAGCGCGAGGACGAACGTGGTCAGCAGCATCGTCACGTCGAGATGCGCGAGTTCGGCATAACCGGCGGGCTGCTGGCGTACGGCCCACAGACCCAGCAGGGCGAGACCGAGCCCCGCGATGCCGCCGGCGATGCCGATCGTGCCGGCTTCGACCAGGTACTGCGAGAAGATCTCGCGACGCGAGGCCCCCAGTGCGCGACGGACACCAATCTCCGACGAGCGCCGCATGAACTTCGCCAGCAGCAGGCCGACCGTGTTGAGCAGGCACACCATCAGGAAGCCGAAGGCCAGCCACATCTGCAGGCGCACGTCGCCGGGGACCGCGTTCTGGTCGTCGAGCCACTCCATGACGCTGTGCAGGCGCACGTTGGCCGGACGCTCGAAGCGGCCGGCGGCGCGTTGCTGGCTGACATAGTTCTCCAGGTACTGGCGGTAGGCCTTGACCTTGTCGGCGCTGCCGAGCTCCACCCAGTACTGCAGCCACACGCACGGCGCGTTGACGCCGTAGGTGCCTTCCTCGTCGCTGCCCGTGTCGTCCCAGCAGTCCACGTTGCCCTGTGTATTGAGCTTGAGCACGCGTGAGGTGTGGAACGGCACGAACACCTGCTCGACTTCCGAGAAGCGGTCGTTGGTGAGGTCGTAGAACTTCGGCGTTGGGCGCCATTCGTCCAGCACGCCGACGATACGGAAACTGTGGTTGGCCGCGAGCAAGGTCTTGCCCACGCTGTTGCCGCCACCGAACAGCTTCTCGTTGAGCGCACTGGAGATAACCACGACCTTCGCCCGCGCTTCGTCATCCGCCGGATTCCAGGCCGAGCCGTAGCGAAACGGCACGTCGAACATCGGGAAGAAGTCCGCCGTGGTGTAGCGCGCGTCCACCGAGAACGGCTGCAGCTTGCCGTCGGCCGCTTCCACTGGAACGTTGCCGCCGGTCATGACAGCCTGGCGATCGCCACGCTTGTCGCGCAGCAGCGCTTCGGCATCGAAACGGCTCATCTGCTCCGCGGGATCGTCGCCGGGCGTGAAGCCGCGCATCGAGCGCGGATCCATGCGCGGGTAGAACAGCTTGTCGCTCTTCTGCGGAATCGGGTCGCCGGAGAGGATATGGAACACCGTCAGCGTGGTCATGCTCGCGCCGATGCCCAGCGCGATCGCCAGCACCATCAGCGCGGTGAGCACCTTGTTGCGCCCGAAACTGCGCAGCGCGAGGTTGAAGTAGTAGCCGATCATGATCGCGGCCTCAGTTGGATTCGAGGGTGGAAGCCAGGTTGCGCGCACGCAGCAGGCTCGATTCGACCGAGATGTCGGTCGCCATGCCATCGACGATGTGCACGTTGCGCTGCGCCCGCGCGGCCAGTTCCGGATCGTGGGTCACCATCACGATGGTGGTGCCGGCGGCGTTGATTTCCTCGAGCAGCTCCATCACCCCGCGGGCCATCTGCGAATCCAGGTTGCCGGTCGGTTCGTCGGCGAGCAGCAGGCGCGGTGTGCCGGCGAGCGCGCGCGCGATCGCCGCGCGCTGCTGCTGGCCGCCGGAGAGTTCGGCCGGGTAATGCTTCATGCGTGAACCCAGGCCGACCTGCGACAAAGCCTGTTCGATGCGCTGCCTGCGCTCGGCCGCATTGAAGCCGCGATAGCGCAACGGCACGTCGACGTTGTCGAACAGGTTGAGATCGGGAATCAGGTTGAAGCTCTGGAAGATGAAACCGATCTTCTGGTTGCGCAGCTTCGAGCGCGCGTCGTCGGACAGCCCGCGGACATCGACGCCGTCGAGCGTGTAGGTGCCGCCGGTGAACTCTTCGAGCAGCCCCGCGATGTTGAGGAACGTCGTCTTGCCCGAGCCCGAGGGGCCGGTGACGGCGACGAATTCGCCATCGCGCACATGCAGGTCCAGCGAACGCAGCGCGTGGGTTTCGACGAGTTCGGTGCGGTAGACCTTGGTGACGGCTTGCATCTGCAGCATGGCGGTGGCCCTTTCTGTTGTCGTTATCAGTTGATTGTTGGAACTTCTGCGCGGTGGCGCTAGCTCGTCATTCCCGCGAAGGCGGGAGTCCAGTGACTTTGTTTTTGCGATTGCTTTTGGGAGAGAGAGTCCTAAGCAACGTCCGTGGACTCCCGCCTGCGCGGGAATGACGAGCAACAGCTCAGCGCACGCGAAAGGAAGTCAGTTCGGCTCCAGCGACATAATTCCGGCGGAAACCATCACGCTTCGGCGAAATCACGAACGGGTTGTTCGCGGCCCCCGGCGTCGCGATGAATTCCACCAAGCCCAGCGACATGCGCTCGGACAGGCGCAGCGGCATGGCATCGGCCAGGTCCACTGCGGACCAGTTGCGCGGGAAGTCGTGTGACGGATAGAGCGCGTCGGAGCGCACGGTTTCGAAGTACATGCCCATGATCATTCTCCAGAGATACGGACTTTTTCGGATTCGCCGAAGCCGTCGGCGCCGGATACCACGATGCGATCGCCTTCCTTCGCGCCATCGAGGATCTCGACGGCGTTCAAACTGCTGGCGCCGGTGCGGATCGGGCGCTTCACTGCACTGCTGCCATCCATCACGTAGGCGCTGTTACCGCCGCCCTGTTCGAGGAACGGGCCGCGCTCGACCATCAGCACGTTGCGGCGCGTGTCGAGCAGGATGCGCACGCTCAGGCGCTGGCTCTGGCGCAGGCCAGGCGGCTGCTGGTTCTTGAAGCGCAGGCGGCCGGTGACTTCGCCATTCACGACTTCCGGCGATACCGCGGCGAGTTCCGCGTCGAGCGTGCCGGTGGAACCGGTGACCTTCGCCGGCATGCCGATGGCGAGATCGCGCGCGAAGCTTTCCGGAACCTTGATCTCGACTTCGTACTTGCCCAGGTCGACGACGCTCAGCACGGGCGCGTTGACCGCGACGTTCTGCCGTTGCGCGACCAGCACCTGGCCGACCTGGCCATCGAACGGCGCGCGCAGGGTGAGCGCGTCGACCTGGCGCTGCAGTTCGGCCACGACGGCGCGCTGGCGATCGGCGAGCAGGCGCTTGTTGCGCATGTCGAGGCCGGCGCCCTGGCCGAGCAGGCCGAATTCGTTGCGCGCACTGGCGAGGCCGAGATCCGCTTTCTTCAGCGTGTCCTGCGCGCGCGCCACGTCGATCTGGGCGACGGCGCCGCCTTCGAAGGCCTTCTGGTTGCGTTCGAGGTCGCGCGCCGCGGCCTGGCGATCGATCGCGGCCTGGTCGAGCAGCTTGCGCGCGTTGGAACGCGTGACCTGCGCATCGAGCGCGGCGCGGCTGGATTCGGCTTCGAGGCCGGCGAGGGTCGCCTGTTCCTGCGCGAGCTTGCTGCGCAGTTCAGGGCTGTCGATTTCGGCGAGCGGCTGGTCCTGTTCGACCTTGTCGCCCGCGACCACCTTCAGCGTCACCGTGCCGCCGGCGATGGCGTACAGGGTGGGGCTGTTGGCGGCGATGACCCGGCCTTCGGCGGAAATGTCGCGGACCAGGTCGCCGCGCTTCACTTCGGCGATGCGCACGCGCGAGGCGTCGATCGAGCGTGCGCCGGCCGTCCAGCCCGAGAGCAGCCAGCCAACGGCGACGACCAGGACGGCGATGCCGGCACCCGCGTACAGCCACTGGCGCCGGCGTGGTGACGTGGCGGTTGCATGGATGGCCGCGCTGCTGCCGTGGAGGGGCCGATCCTGGGCGGAGGTGTCGCGGATGCTCATGGGTGATATGCGAATGCGGAGACTGTCTCTCCTCAAGCACATCGCGTGCCAACCGTAAATTATTGATCACCAAAGAAATTTTGTCGCCATGAAGCTGTCCGGGCGGACAGATGACCTGTCCGGGCGGACGCCTGCGTTCGTATGCGAACAGGTCCGACCACCGGCAAAAATGCATCGGCTGTGGTCCGCGCGCCGCGACCGGGCGCTCCAGCGGCAGCAGGTAAACTGCCGACCTTCACCCCGTTAGGAAGTCACTCATCCATGTGCGGCATCGTTGGTGCAATCGCGAACCGGGACGTCGTCCCCCTCCTTATCGAAGGGCTGAAGCGGCTTGAATACCGCGGCTATGACTCCGCCGGCATTGCCGTCGTCGACCAGGGCGAGGTGCAGGACGTCCGCCGTGTCCGCCGTACCGGTCGCGTCGCCGAAATGGAAGCGGCCGCGCAGGCCGAGCATTTCACCTCGCAACTGGGCATCGGCCACACCCGCTGGGCCACGCACGGCGGCGTGACGGAAGCCAACGCGCATCCACACATCAGCCACGGCGTCGCGCTGGTGCACAACGGCATCATCGAGAACCACGAGGAGCAGCGTGAACGGCTGCGCCAACTCGGCTATGTCTTCGAATCGCAGACCGACACCGAAGTCATCGCCCACCTCATCCATCACTACCTCAAGGGCGGCGACGACCTGCTCGCCGCTCTGCAGCGCACGGTGCGCGAACTGCACGGCGCCTACGCGCTCGCCGTGGTGAGTCGCAAGGAACCCGGTCGCCTGGTCGCAGCACGCATGGGGTGTCCGCTGCTCGTTGGCCTGGGCGAGGGCGAGAACTTCGTCGCCAGCGACGTGTCCGCGATCGTGCAGGCCACGCGCCGCGTGATCTTCCTCGAGGAGGGCGATACCGCCGACGTGCGCCGTGATTCGGTGCAGGTGTTCGACAACGACGGCCAGGCGGTACAGCGCGACGTCCACGTTTCCGACGTGTCGCTGGCATCGCTCGAACTCGGCCCGTACCGCCACTTCATGCAGAAAGAGATCCACGAACAGCCGCGCGCGATCGGCGACACGATAGAGGCGGTGATCGACAACGGCGGCTTCTCGCCACAGCTGTTCGGAAAAGATGCGGAAGCCGTGCTCGCCGACATCGAGAGCGTGCAGATCATCGCCTGCGGCACCAGTTCGTATGCCGGCATGACCGCGCGCTACTGGATTGAAGCCATCACTGGCCTGCCGTGCGCCGTCGACATCGCCAGCGAGTACCGCTATCGCACGGTCGTGGCGAATCCGAAACAGCTGATCGTCACCATCTCCCAGTCCGGCGAAACGCTGGACACGATGGAAGCTTTGAAGTACGCCAAGTCGCTGGGACACGACAAGACGCTGTCGATCTGCAACGTGCCTGAAAGTGCGATCCCCCGCGCGAGCCGCCTCGTGTACTACACGCGCGCGGGCGCCGAGATCGGCGTGGCTTCGACCAAGGCCTTCACCACGCAGCTGGTCGCGCTGTTCACGCTGACCTGCACGATTGCCAAGCTGCGCGGTCGCCTCAGCGCGCAGCAGGAAGCCGAATACCTCGACGGCCTGCGCCAGCTTCCCGGCAGCGTGCAGCACGCGCTGAACCTGGAGCCGCAGATCATCGCGTGGTCGGAGCGATTCGCGCCGAAGCAGCACGCGCTGTTCCTCGGCCGCGGCATGCACTATCCCATTGCTCTTGAAGGAGCATTGAAGCTCAAGGAAATCTCGTACATCCACGCCGAGGCGTACCCGGCCGGCGAACTCAAGCATGGTCCACTCGCGCTGGTCGACAGCGAGATGCCGGTGGTGGTGATCGCGCCGAACGATTCGCTGCTGGAGAAGGTCAAGTCCAACATCCAGGAAGTGCGCGCGCGCGGCGGCGAGATGTTCGTCTTCGCCGATGCCGACAGTCACTTCGGCGAATCCGAGCAGGTGCATGTGATCCGCACGCCGCGCCATGTCGGTGTGTTGTCGCCGATCGTGCACTCGATCCCCGTGCAGCTGCTGGCCTACCACGCGGCATTGGCGCGCGGCACCGATGTCGACAAGCCGCGCAACCTGGCGAAGTCGGTTACCGTTGAGTAATCGCCGGTCGGAAGGCAAAAAAAGCCCGGGGAACCGGGCTTTTTTTATGGCTGTGCAAGGTGCTCAGTCTTCCGTGCCGCTGCTGTCGGGTGAATCGAAGAGGCGGTCGAAACCGGCGCCGCTCTCCGCGCCTTCGTCCATGTGCGTCGTCGTCACCGGTCCGGCGGCGGGGCGATTACGCGGCGGCGGCAGCAGGGCGGTCGCGGCACCAGCGGCGAGGATCAATTCCTGGCGGCGTTCTTCCGGTACTTCCTGCCAATGGCAGTCGAGCAATGCGCCTTCGATCGCGTAAAGCAGGTTGAGGCCCGGCTTGAAGCCCGCGCGCTTGACGCGCATGAAGGCCTCGACGGTGCCGATCGCGGCGATGTCCTCAAGCGTGCGCAGGCCGACCTGGCGCAGCCAGGCAGCGCTCTTCGGACCGATGTTGCGCATCTTCACTGCGGTCATGCGAGCGACTCCTCGAACGCCTGCGCGATCGCTTCGAGGCCGCGCTGGTCGTCGATGTCGAAGCGGTCGGGTTCGGGACTGTCCAGGTCGAAGACGCCGACGAGTTCGCCATTGCGCACCAGCGGCACCACGAGTTCCGAGCGCGAGGCCGAATCGCAGGCGATATGACCGGGGAAGGCATGCACGTCGGCGACGCGTTGGGTTTCGCGGGTGCGCGCGGCGGCGCCGCACACGCCCTTGTCGAGCGGGATGCGCACGCACGCGGGAAGGCCCTGGAACGGGCCGACCACGAGTTCGTTGCCATCGTAGAAATAGAAGCCAACCCAATTGAGCGACGGCAGCGCGTGGTAGACCAGCGCCGACAGGTTGGCGGCATTGGCGATGCGGTTCCGCTCGCCGGCGAGCAGCGCACGTGCCTGCTCCACGAGCTGCGCGTACTGCTCCGGCTTGCTGCCGCTGAGCTGGGAGGCGGTGAAGGTCATGGCGGCAGTGTATCGCCCCGGGGCGGACTTGACGCGACTGTAGCCGTGATGCCGCACGGCGACGATAACGAGCCGGAACAATGGCTGTTCTGTCCAAAGAGCCGGCAGTCGGCCCGCTGCACTACGATGCCGCCCCATGAGCATGAATTCGTACTACATCACCGGAACGGATACGGGCATCGGCAAGTCGGTCGCGAGCGCCGCGCTGCTGCACGCACTGCGTGCACGCGGACTGCGTGCAGTCGGGATGAAGCCGGTCGCGAGTGGCTGTGAAATGACCGCCGATGGCTGGCGCAACGAGGATGCCCTGGCGTTGCAGCAGGCCAGCGATCCCTTGCCTTCGTACAGCGACGTGAATCCCTATGCGTTGCCGAACCCGCTGGCACCGGAATTGGCGGCGGCGGACGCCGGCGTCTCCATTGAGCTGCAGCCCATCGTCGAAGCCCATGCACGGCTGGCTGCCATGGCAGACGCCGTGGTGGTCGAAGGTGTTGGCGGCTGGGCCGCGCCACTGACGGCGAATCTCGACCAGTTCGATGTCGTGCGCGCGCTCGGACTGCCGGTGGTGCTGGTGGTTGGATTGCGCCTGGGCTGCATCAACCACGCGCGGCTGACGGCACGCGCGATTGTTGAGGATGGTGCGCAACTCGCCGGCTGGATCGCCAACGACATCGATCCGGCGATGGCACGCAGCGACGACAACTTCGCGATCCTCCAGGGCGTGTTGCGGGTGCCGTGCTGGGGGCGGTTGCCGCATGCGATTTCGCCGGATCCGCGGGCGTTTTCGCGGCACCTCCATCTGCTGTAGCGCCGCGCCTTCCGTCGCAGCACCACATCCAGCTCTTTAGAGCGGAGCTTGTTCCGCTGTTCTTCATCTGACGCCGGAGAGCGCACCGCGAAGTCGCGGCGCTACGAAAAGCGGCGGAGCAAGCTCCGCTCTACAAAGCAGGCGATGCTGGCGCAAGGCGTGTCACCACCGGGCAGGACGCTCACAGCGCGCTGCAAGTCGGAAAAGAAAACGGGCGCATCGCTGCGCCCGTTTCCGTCTTGCTTACTAGTCCACTCAGCCAGCCTGCGGCGCCGGCGGCAATGACGGCTCGGCTTCCTTCGCATCGCGATGCACACTGTGGTCGCGCGCCAGGTACAGGTAGAACGCCGGCAGCACGAACAGCGTGAACATCGTGCCGATCGTCATGCCCGAGGCGATCACCATGCCCATCGAGAAGCGCGACGCCGCGCCCGGGCCGCTGGCGATCAGCAGCGGGATCATCGCGAACACCAGCGCCGCGGTCGTCATCAGCACCGGACGCAGGCGGATGCCGGTGGCTTCCTCGATCGCTTCGCGCTTGCTCAGGCCCTGTGCCTGCAGCTTGTTGGCGAATTCCACGATCAGGATGCCGTGCTTGGAGATCACACCGACCAGCGTCACCAGGCCCACCTGCGTGTAGATGTTGATGCTCATGCCGGGGAAGGCTTCTATTCCCGACATTCCCAGGATGCCGCTGATGATGGCGAGCACATTGAGGGTGAGCAGTGCGCCGCAGATCGCCATCGGCACGGTAAGCAGCATGATCAGGGCGTCGCGGAAGCTCTCGAACTGCGCCGACAGCACCAGGAAGATCACGACCAGCGCCAAGCCGAGGGTCAGCAGCATCGCCGAGCCTTCCTGCTTGAACTGCCGCGACTCGCCGGCGTAGTCGACGCTGTAGCCTTGCGGCAGAACTTCCCGCGCCGCCTTGTCGAGGATCTCCAGCGCTTCGCCCTTGCTCACGCCCGGACGCGGCGCGAACGTGATCGACACAGCGTTGAGCTGCTGGAAGCGTTTGAGCGATTGCGGCTGCGTGCTTTCCTTCAGCGTGACTACGGTCGACAGCGGGATCAGGTCGCCATTGCGCGTGCGGGTGTAGTAGTTCCCGAGCGCCGCGGCGTTGAGGCGGTCGCTGCGCTGCACCTGGGGAATCACGCGGTAGGAGCGGTTCTGCATCGCGAAACGGTTGGTGTAGCCGCCCGAAAGCAGCGCCGCCATGTCGGCCGCGAGCGTGCGCATGTCGATGCCGAGCGTAGCCGCCTTGTCGCGGTCGATGTTGACCTCGATCTGCGGCTTGTCGATCTTCAGGTCCTTGTCGAGGAAGATGAAACGCTTGCTCGCGTACGCGCGTTCGAGGATGCCATCGGCGAGTTCCGACAACTGGCTCAGTTCACCAACGCCACCGATGATGAATTCACCACCGCCGTCGCCGCCCGCACTGGGAAGCGAAGGTGGAACGAGCGCGAAGACATTGAGGCCGGTGACCTGGCTCATCTGTGGCTGCAGGGTCTGCTCGAGCACCTGCTTGGTCGTGCGTTCGCGCTCGCTCCACGGCTTGAGCACGAAGCCGGCCATCGCCATCGGACTGGCGCCGCCGCCACTGCCGCCGAAGCCGCCGTTGAACAGGAAGTAGCCGTCTACTTCCTTCACTTCCTTGGAAATCTTGGTGATTTCCTCGGTGTAGCGTTCGACATAGTCCAGCGTCGAATACGGATCGGCCTGCGCGATCGAGAAGATGAAGCCCTCGTCCTCCATCGGCGCCGGTTCCTTCGGCGCGGTGGTGTACAGGAAGACGCAGCTCACCAGCACGATCAGGCCGAACAGCGCGATCACCGACTTGGTTTCCAGCGCGCCGTGCAGGCGGCGCTGATAGCCGTGCCGCAGCCAGTCGAATTTCGCGTCGAGCCACGCCTCGAGCTTGCCCTTGGGGTGCTCGGGATCGTGCGCCTTGAGGATGCGCGCGCTCATCATCGGCGTCAGCGTCAACGCGATCACGCCGGAAAGCAGGACCGCTCCGGCCAACGTGAAGGCGAACTCGGTGAACAGCACGCCGGTGAGTCCGCCCTGGAAGCCGATCGGCAGGTACACCGCGACGAGCGTCGTGGTCATCGCCACCACCGGCCATGCCAGCTCGCGCGCACCGCGAATCGCGGCCTCGTGCGGCTTCATGCCTTCCTCGATGTGGCGGTGGATGTTCTCCAGCACGATGATCGCGTCGTCCACGACTATGCCGATCGCGAGCACCATCGCCAGCAGCGTCAGCAGGTTGATGGTGAAGCCCATCAGCAGCATCAGGAACAGCGAGCCGATCAGCGACAGCGGCACCGTCACCGCGGGGATCAGGACGCTGCGCAGCGAGCCGAGGAACAGGTAGATCACGATGATCACGATGATCACCGCCTCGATGATCGTGCTGACCACTTCGTCGATCGCTTCCTGGATCGACTCGGTGCTGTCGTAGGGAATCGTGCCCTTGATGCCCTGCGGCAGCTGCGGAATGATTTCGCCGTCCCACAGCTTGCGAACTTCGCGGACCACGTCGAGCGAGTTGGCGTCGGGGGCGACGAACACGCCGACGAAGGTCGCCGCTTCGCCGTTCATGCGCACCGAGGTGCCGTAGCTTTCCGAGCCCAGCACCACGTCGGCGATGTCGCCCAGGCGCACGATCGCGCCGTCCTGTTCGCGGACGACCAGCTTGCGGAATTCCTCCGGCGTGCGCAGGTCCGTGCGCGCGGTCATGTCGATTGCGACCATCTGGCCCTTGGTCGAGCCCACCGCGGATAGCACGTTGTTCGACTGCAGCGCCTGCGACACGTCGCTGGCGGTGACCTTGAGCGCGGTCATGCGATCGGGCTTGAGCCACACGCGCATCGCGAACGTGCCCGCGCCGAGGATCTCCGCGCGCTGCACGCCCGGCACCGTCACCAGCTTGGGCTGGATCACGCGGTTGAGGTAGTCGGTGATCTGGTTGTTGTCGAGCGTGTCGCTGGCGAAGGACAGGTACATCGCCGCGATCTGCTGGCCCTGCTGCAGGTCGATCACCGGATCTTCCGATTCCGGCGGCAGCTGCCCGCGCATCTTGTTGACCTTCGCCGCGATCTGGGTGAGCGCTTCGTTGGGGTCCTGGTCCAGGCGGATGTAGGCCGAAATCGTGCTCACGCCAGCCGCGCTGGTCGAGCTCATGTAGTCGATGCCTTCGGCGCTGGCGATCTCCCGTTCCAGCGGCGTCGTGATGAAACCCTGGATCAGGTCCGCGTCGGCACCGAAGTACACGGTGCTGACGTTGATGACCGCGTTGCGCATTTCCGGGTACTGCCGGATGTTGAGCTCGGAGTACGCGCGCAACCCGAACAGCAGGATGAACAGGCTGACGACGATCGCCAGCACCGGTTTGTTGATGAAGATGTCGGTGAATTTCATGCGAGCGGCCTTTGTGGGGTGGCGCTGCCTTTGCTCGTCATTCCCGCGAGGCGGGAATCCAGTGTCTTTGACGCTTGTCTCTACGTCCACGGATCTCCGCCTGAGCGGGGATGACATTGCAAAAACGGTTCGACTGCGGGGAACGAGACTCAGCGGTTCTCAGGCGCAGGCTTCGCTTCCGCGCTCGGCTGGACCTTGTTGTTGATCGTCACTTCGGCCCCGTTGCGCAGCTTGAGCAGGCCGCTGGTCACGATCTGCTCGCCGGGCTTGAGGCCGTCGGTCACCGCGATCAGGTCGCCGCGGGTCGCGCCGGTCTTGATGAAGCGCTGTTGCACGACGAACTTGTCGCCGGTGAGCGGCTTGCCCTGCATGTCCTTCTCGCCTTCCTTGCGCGGCGTCTTGCTGATCACGAACACCGCGTTTCCGTACGGATTGAAGCTGACCGCAGTCTGCGGGATCACCACCGCATCGCGTTCGCCACCCACATCGAAAGTGACGTGCGCGAACGCGCCGGGACGCAGCGCGCCATCGGGATTGCGCAGCGTCGCCTGCGCGGTGAAGTTGCGCGTGCTCGGATCGACCTGTGGCTCCACGGCCGTGACGCGGCCGTCGAACACGCGGCCTTTCACCGCGTCGACCGTCGCGCGCACAGGCACGCCTTCGCTCACCGTGCCCATCTGCTGCTCGGGCAAGCTGAAGTCGAGGAAGATCGGATCGAGCTGCTGCAGGCTGACGATGGCGTCGCCGGGCGCAATGAACTGGCCGAGATTGATCTTGCGGATGCCCAGCACGCCGCTGAACGGCGCGCGGATCGTCTTCTGTTCGATCAGCGCACGCTGTGCATCGACCTGCGCCTGCGCGGTCGCGGCGGCGGTGGCGCGTTGCTGCGCTTCGTCCTTCGAGACCAGCTGGTCGCGCGCGAGCTGCGTCCAGCGGTCGCGCTGCACGGCGGCCAGGCGGGCGCTGGCTTCAAGCGACTTCAGCACGGCGAGTTCGTTGGCGCTGTTCAGTCGCACCAGCACCGCGCCCGCGTTCACGCGCTGGCCCGGTTCGAATTCGATCGCGCGGACCACGCCGCCGGCTTCGGTGGTGAGGTCGGCGCCGTTCACGGCCTTGAACGTGCCGACGGCTTCGCCGGCATCGCTCCAGCGATGTTTCTGTGCGACCGCGGAACTCACCGCGACTGCAGGCTGCGGCATGTTGTCGAAGAACTGGTTGGTGCCCGCGCTGATCACCGCCTTGACGGCGAACACGCCACCGAAGACGACGAGCGCGCCGATCAGCATCCAGATCATGCGTTTGCGCGTGGAGGGCGGACGCGTGGAACGTTGGGGGTCGAGCTTTGCCATGGGTCGTTTTTCCTTGGAAAAATCCTGGGCGCCAGGCGCGGCGCAAGGCCGGACGCAAAACATCAATCGTGCAGTCTGCGGTCGGATTACGCAGTGGCGAAAGCTGTCGCGTACTGGCTGGTGAAGCGGTGGTATCGCTGCCGGGTCGAAGCCTACGCAGGCTGGGCGCCGGGTTCATGGGTCGATGGTCAGTGGCTTCGCCGAGCCATCCCGTTCCATCCCGTAGCCTGCGGGGGCGCTGTCATTTTGCCTGTGTTGGCTGCAGTGCCCGGGCGTGACTAATGGCGGAAGGATGAATCGGCACGAATGTTAGACTGATCAGTATAGGAATTGCACTAAAAACCGCTGTTTCGCGGGCAAAAAACAAGAACCCGGAGCCAACATGAACCCGATCGCGCGACCTTTGGTCCCCGCGGCCCTGTCGCTACTCCTGCTGTCTGCCTGTGGTGGCGGCGACCAGCCGCAGGGCGCACCGCCGCCGCCTGAAGTCGGCGTGGTGATGATCCAACCCGCCGTCGTGCCGGTGCAGATGGACCTGGTCGGACGGCTTGCTCCCTTCCGCAGTGCCGACGTGCGCGCCCGCGTGCCGGGTGTGTTGCAGAAGCGCGTGTACGAGGAAGGCAGCGACGTGCGCGAAGGGCAGGTGCTGTTCCAGATCGAGCCGTCGCAGCTGCAGGCCGCGACCGGCCAGGCGCAGGCCGCACTTGCGGCAACGCAGGCGTCGTATGCGAACGCGAAAGTCGCCGCCGACCGCGCGCGCCAGTTGGCACCGCAGAAGTTCGTGTCGCAGTCGGACCTCGACAATGCCGAAGCCGCCGAGCGCAGCGCCGCCGCCGCGGTGAAGCAGGCGCAGGCCGCACTCGCCAACGCGCGCATCAACCAGGGCTACGCCACCGTGCGTGCGCCGATCAGCGGCCGCGCCGGCAAGCAGCAGGTGACCGAAGGCGCATTGGTAGGCGAGGGCACCGCGACGCTGCTGACCACCGTCGACCAGATCGATCCGCTGTACGTGAACTTCTCGCTCGGCGTCACCGAGTTGCAGCAGATCCGCAGCACCCGGACCAACCAGGGCGCCACCGAAGTGCAGGTGATCCTGCCCGACGGCACGCCGTATGCGCATGCCGGCACGATGGATTTCGCTGGCGACGTGGTCGATCCTGCGACTGGTGCGATCGCATTGCGTGCACGCGTACCCAACCCCGACAAGACGCTGCTGCCCGGCACCTACGTGACGCTGAAGGCGACGCTCGGCCAGCAGCCCAACGCGTTCCGCGTACCGCAGGCCGCGTTGCAGCGCGACGCTGCCGGCGCGTACCTGCTGGTAGTGGGAAGCGATGGCAAGGTCGTGCGCAAGGACGTCATCGCCGATCGCCAGCAGGGCCCCGACTGGATCGTCAGCAAGGGCCTTGCCCCGGGCGATCGCGTGATCGTGTCGGGCCTGCAGCGCGCGCAGCCAGGCCAGCCGGTGAAAGCCGTGCCGGCCGATGCGAAGGCGAACGCTGAAGCGAAAGCGCCCGCCGCACCGGCGAAGGGCTAAACAAAGCCATGTCACGTTTCTTCATCAACCACCCGGTCTTCGCCTGGGTCATCGCGATCCTGATCGTGCTGTCGGGCGTGCTTGCAATCACCAACCTCGGCGTCGAGTCGTATCCGAGCATTGCGCCGCCGCAGGTGACCGTGGGCGCGTCGTATCCCGGCGCGAGTTCGCAGACCACCGAGAGCGCGGTCACCCAGGTGATCGAGCAGCAGCTCACCGGCATCGACAACCTTGATTACTTCAGTTCGTCGTCGAGTTCGAGCGGCCGCGCATCGATCACGCTCACCTTCAAGCCCGGCACCGATCCCGACATCGCCCAGGTGCAGGTGCAGAACAAGGTCGCGCTGGCGACGCCGCGCCTGCCCTCGGAAGTGGTGCAACAGGGCGTCGTCGTCGCGAAGGCGAACGCCGGATTCCTGATGGTGGTGGCGCTGCGTTCGGAGAATCCCGCGTTCGATCGTCCCGCGCTGAGCGACCTGATCGGTTCGCGCGTGCTCGACCAGATCGCGCGCGTGCCGGGCGTCGGCAGCACGCAGCTGTTCGGTGCCGAGTACGCGATGAACATCTGGCTCAATCCCGACAAGCTGCGCAGCTTCGGCCTGTCGGCGAGCCAGGTGCTGGCCGCGGTGCGCGGGCAGAACGTGCAGTTCGCAGCCGGTTCCGTCGGTTCACAGCCCGCGCCGCAGGGCCAGGCGTTCACCGCGACCGTAACCGCGGAGGGCCGCTTCAGTACGCCCGAACAGTTCGGCAACATCATCCTGCGTGCCAACAGCGACGGCACGACGGTGCGGCTGCGCGATGTCGCGCGCGTGCAACTGGGTTCGGGCAGCTACGGCTTTGATACGAAGTGGAACGGCAAGCCGACCGGCGCCTTCGCGATCCAGCTCGCGCCCGGCGCGAATGCGCTGGGCGTGGCCGAAGCGGTGCGCAAGCGCATGGACGAAATCGCCGCGACCTTCCCGCAGGGCGTGAGCTGGTTCTCGCCCTACGACAGCTCCACCTTCGTGCAGATCTCGATCAAGGAAGTGGTGAAGACGCTCGCCGAAGCGGTGGTGCTCGTCTTCCTGGTGATGCTGCTGTTCCTGCAGAACTTCCGCGCCACCCTGATTCCGACGCTGGTGATCCCGATCGCGCTGCTGGGTACGTTCCTGGGCATGTGGCTGATCGGCTTCAGCATCAACCAGCTCAGCCTGTTCGGCATGGTGCTTGCCATCGGCATCGTGGTCGACGACGCGATCGTGGTGATCGAGAACGTCGAACGCATCATGACCGAGGAGGGCCTGTCGCCGCGCGAGGCCACGATCAAGTCGATGGGCCAGATCAGCGGTGCGGTGGTCGCCATTACGGTCGTGCTTGCGGCGGTGTTCATCCCGAGCGCATTCCAGGGCGGCAGCGCGGGCGAGATCTACAAGCAGTTCGCGATCACCATCGCGATGGCCATGGCGTTCTCCGCGTTCCTCGCGCTGGGCTTCACGCCGGCGCTGTGCGCGACGCTGCTGAAGCCGACACACGCGCAGCATCGCGAGAACTTCGTCTTCCGCCATTTCAACCGCGTCTACGACAAGGTCAGCCGCACCTACGTCGGCCACATTGGCCACGCGGTGCGCCATGCGCCGCGCTGGATGATGGTGTTCGGCCTGCTCGCGGTGCTGTGCGGATTCCTGTACACGCGCATGCCGGGCAGCTTCCTGCCGGAGGAAGACCAGGGTTACGCGCTGGCGATGGTGCAGTTGCCTTCGGGCGCGACGCTCGATCGCACGCTCGATGTGTTCGAGCAGGTGCGCGGCACGCTGGAGAAGCAGGAAGGCTTTGAGGGCATGATGCAGGTCGCCGGCTTCAGCTTCATGGGCCAGGGCGAGAACGTCGGCATGGCCTTCGTCCGCCTCAAGCACTGGGACGAACGCAAGGTCACCGCGCAGGAATTCATCGCCAACGCCAACAAGGTGCTGTACGGGATCCGCGACGCGCAGATCTTCGTGATCAACCTGCCGACGGTGAGCGGCCTGGGCCAGTTCGGCGGCTTCGACATGTACCTGCAGGACCGCGGTGGGCAAGGCCGCGAAGCGCTCGCGCAGGCGCGCAACACGCTGGTGGGCAAGGCGAACCAGAATCCCGCGCTCACCGGCGTGCGTCCGAACGCGCTGGCCGAAGCCGCGCAACTGAAGCTCGACGTGGATCGCGTGCAGGCGCAGTCGATGGGGCTGTCGGTGAACGACATCTACAGCTCGATCCAGCTGATGCTCGCGCCGGTGTACGTCAACGACTTCGTCGACCAGGGCCGCGTAAAGCGCGTGACCATGCAGGCGGACGCGCCGTTCCGAGCCGGTCCGCAATCGCTGTCGCGCTTCTACACGCCCAGTCCGCTGGCGGCGTCGAGCACCGATCCGACCACGGGCGGCATGGTGCCGCTGTCGAACGTGGTGAAGAGTTCCTGGACGATGGCCTCGCCTTCGCAGACCCGCTACAACGGTTACGCGGCGGTGCAGATCGTCGGTTCGCAGGCGCCAGGCCACAGTTCGGGCGAGGCGATGAAGGCGATGGAGGATATCGTCGCGAAGGACCTGCCTGAAGGCTTCGGTTACGACTGGACCGGCCAGTCGTACCAGGAAATCCTCTCCGGCAACCAGGCGCCGATGCTGATGGCGCTGTCGATCCTCGTGGTGTTCCTGTGCCTCGCCGCGTTGTACGAAAGCTGGTCGGTGCCCGTCGCGGTGCTGTTGGTGGTGCCGCTGGGCGTGCTCGGCGCGGTGCTGTTCTCGCTGGGGCGCGGCCTCACCGACGACATCTACTTCAAGATCGGCCTGATCACGGTGATTGGCCTGGCGGCGAAGAACGCGATCCTGATCGTCGAATTCGCGATCGAGGAACGCCTGCGCGGCAGGACCTTGCGAGACGCTACGATCGAAGCGGCGAAGCTGCGCTTCCGGCCGATCCTGATGACCTCGTTTGCTTTCATCATGGGCGTGTTCCCGCTCGCGATTTCCAGCGGCGCGGGTGCGAATTCGCGGCATGCGATCGGCACGGGCGTGATCGGCGGAATGATGTTCGCGACCTTCCTCGGCCTGCTGCTGATTCCGGTGTTCTACGTGGTGGTGCGGCGGATGCTGGGCGACAAGCTGGATGAGGCGCCGAAGCTGGCAGCGAAGGATGCGGCGTCGTGATGGCGGGCTGGTGATTGCTCAACGAGAACCCGCCGAATGGCGGGTTCTTTTTTATGCCTCGGTTTTGCGTACATAGCCTGCCTATCTCCCTCGCCCCGCCTGTGGGGAGAGGAACAGCTTCGCGCAGCGAAGCAGGGTGAGGGGACGGGGCAGCAAAGCAAGCAGCGGCAAAAGCGCCCCTCATCCGCCCTTCGGGCACCTTCTCCCCGCAAGCGGGAGAAGGGAGGCACCCATTTCCCACGCGGGGAGCAAGAGCAGCGAACTTTCCTTCGCCCAACAAAAAACCCGGCAGTCGCCTGCCGGGTTCGTTGTTCCACGGGGGAGTGGAGAGAGAGACGGTTCGCTTACTTGGCCTTGGCGGCCTTGACGACCTTGTCCGCGGCTTCTTCGACCGAAGCCTGCGTCTTGGCGGCAACGGTTTCGAGCTGCGACTTGGCGATCTGGCCGATGGCTTCGTTCGCCTTCAGCGTGCGGCCGTAGACGTCCTGGCCGACAGCGACGGCGCGTTCGACGTTTTCGCGGGCGATCTGCACGCCCTTGGGCAGCAGGGTCTTGAAGGCTTCCGGATCGCGCGCCTGGGCGGCTTCACCGAAGAACGCGAAGGTGGCTTCCGCGCGCTCCTGGATCGCGCCGAGCTGCAGGCCGAACACGGCCTGGGCGTTCTCGAGGGCGATGCGGTTGATCTGGGCGGCCGTGTCCGCGAACTGGCGCGAGGCGGCGGCAAACTGTTCGTTGAACTGGTACATGGCGGCTCCTGAAAGGGGTTTGCTGATCCGGGTGTCCGGATTGTGCGTCGCAGCATAAAAGTACTTTTGTTGCGATGCAACATCTCGCCGACGAACGGCAGCGATTTGTTCATAATCTATCAAAATCAACAAGTTGCCACTGTGTAGCCAGCGCTGGAGCCGCGCTCGCCCAGTTTCGAGCCTAGCCGCGGTAGCGGCAGCCCGAAGTGCAGGTCTCGTGCACGACGACTTCGCTCAGCAGCGGCAGCGCCGGCTTGAGGCGGTCCCAGATCCACACCGCCAGCCGCTCGCTGGTCGGGTTCTCGAGTCCGGCGATGTCGTTGAGATAGTGGTGGTCCAGTTGGTCGTACAAGGGCCTGAAGGCCGACTTCACGTCCGCGAAGTCCATCACCCAGCCGCTCTGGGCGCCGATCTCACCTTTCAAATGGATCTCGACGCGGAACGAGTGGCCGTGCAGCCGCGCGCACTTGTGGCCCTCGGGCACGTTGGGTAGCCGATGCGCGGCTTCGAGGGTGAAGACTTTGAAGATATCCATGCGGCAATTGTAGGCCCCCGGTCCGGCCCCGTCCGCGCCCAGACGGTCCCACAACGGCGGCTCGCCGTCGCTCCGCGAACGCCACGAGCGCTCTGCGAGGAGCGCCCCTTGGGCGCGACGCGGTGCAGGCCGTCGGCCGCGCGCGCGACGCTCCTGCACGCCGGCCTTGCGCGCTCCCGGATGTCAATCCTTACGCCGCGCGCGATGCGTTGCCACAATCGGATCTTCACTCCCGCAGCAGTCGAACCATCGCTAATGCCCGAGATTTCCCCGCAGCTCGCCCGCCAGATCGCTTCCACCATCGCCGCCGAAATCGGCGCGCAAGACGCCCAGGCGCTTGCCGCCATCGCGCTGCTGGATGAAGGCGCCACCGTTCCCTTCATCGCGCGCTATCGCAAGGAAGTTACCGGCGGCCTCGACGACACGCAGCTGCGTAACCTCGAAACGCGCCTGACCTACCTGCGCGAACTCGAGGACCGCCGCGCGGCCGTGCTGGCGTCGATCGAGGAACAGGGCAAGCTCACTGACGAACTGCGCCGCGAAATCGAAGCCGCCGACTCGAAGTCGCGCCTCGAAGACCTCTACCTGCCGTACAAACCCAAGCGCCGCACCAAGGCACAGATCGCGCGCGAAGCGGGCCTCGAACCGCTCGCCGATGCGTTGCTCGCCGATCCATCGCAGGTGCCGGAAGAAGTCGCAGCTGGTTTCGTCGATGCGGAAAAGAGCGTCAATGATACGAAGGCCGCACTCGACGGCGCGCGCGCGATCCTGATGGAGCGCTGGGGCGAAGACGCCACGCTGGTCGGCGAGCTGCGCCACTGGCTGCATGAAGTCGGCGTCATCCGCGCCCGCGTGGCCGAAGGCAAGGAAAACGAAGGCGCGAAGTACCGCGACTACTTCGACCACAGCGAATCGCTGGCGAAGATTCCGTCGCATCGGCTGCTCGCGCTGTTCCGTGCACGGCGCGAGGACATCCTCTTCCTCGACCTCGACCCGGGCACCGACGCCGAGGCCGGCCACCTGTTCGCCGAAGGCCGCGTCGCCCACCACGTCGGCGTGAAGTCGCAGGGCCGGCCTGCCGACAAGTGGCTGCAGGACACCTGCCGCCTGACCTGGAAGGCGAAACTGCACCTGCACCTGCTGCTCGACCTTTTCGGCCAGGCGCGCGAGAAGGCCGAAGCCGAAGCGATCGACGTGTTCGGCAACAACCTCAAGGACCTGCTGCTCGCCGCACCCGCGGGTCCGAAGGCGGTGCTCGGCCTCGACCCCGGCCTGCGCACGGGTGTGAAGGTCGCCGTCGTCGATCGCACCGGCAAGCTCGTCGCGACCGAAACGATCTATCCGCACGAGCCGCGCAAGCAGTGGGACCAGTCGCTGCATACGCTGCGCGCGCTGTGCACCAGGCACGGCGTTGAACTGATCTCGATCGGCAACGGCACCGCGTCGCGCGAAACCGACAAACTCGCCGGCGACCTGATCAAGCTTGCGCCCGAGCTGAAGATGCAGAAGATCGTGGTGAGCGAAGCCGGCGCGTCGGTGTATTCGGCGTCCGAATTCGCGGCCAAGGAATTCCCTGGCCTCGACGTGTCGTTGCGCGGTGCGGTGTCGATCGCACGGCGACTGCAGGATCCACTGGCCGAATTGGTGAAGATCGAGCCGAAAGCGATTGGCGTAGGCCAGTACCAGCACGACGTCGACCAGTTCCGGCTCGCGCGCGCGCTCGATGCGAAGGTCGAGGACTGCGTGAACGCGGTCGGCGTCGACGTGAACACCGCGTCGGCCGCGCTGCTCACGCGCGTTTCCGGTTTGTCTTCGACGGTCGCCGAGAACATCGTCGTCTACCGCGACACCAACGGCGCTTTCAGATCCCGCAAGGAACTGCTGAAAGTGCCGCGCCTGGGTGACAAGACCTTCGAGCAATGCGCGGGTTTCCTGCGCATCAGCGATGGCGAACAGCCGCTCGATGCCTCGTCGGTGCATCCCGAGGCTTACCCGGTGGTCGAGCGCATCCTCAGGCAGTGCGGGCGTGAGGTGAAGCAGGTCATCGGCGATGCATCATTGCTGCGCGGCCTCAGGCCCGAGCAGTTCACCGACGAGAAATTCGGCGTGCCGACCGTGCGCGACATCTTCAAGGAACTCGAGAAGCCCGGTCGCGATCCACGCCCCGAGTTCAAGGCCGCGCGCTTCGCCGACGGCGTGGAGGACATCAAGGACCTGAAGGTCGGCATGATCCTCGAAGGTGTGATCAGCAACGTCGCCGCGTTCGGCGCCTTCGTCGACATTGGCGTGCACCAGGATGGCCTCATCCACATCTCCGCGCTCTCCGACAAGTACGTGAAGGATCCGCGCGACGTGGTGAAGGCGGGCGACATCGTCAAGGTGCGCGTGCTCGAAGTTGACGTGCCGCGCAAGCGCATCGCGTTGACGCGGCGCCTGGATGACAGCGTTCCCGCCGCGCGCGAGCCACGTAACGACCGTGAACGTTCACCTGTCGCATCGCGAGGCCGCGATGAGCGGCGTCCGCCTTCGGTGGCGCAGGCACCGGCGAACAACGCGCTCGCGGCCGCGTTCGCGCGCGCGAAGAAGGATTAGACAACGGCACTTCGAACTGCTGTTGATTCGCTCGTCATTCCTGCTTTCGCAGGAACCCGCTCCGTGTGAATCAAACGGCCACAGGATGGGTTGAGTCGAAAGCGAAACCCATCGTCTGCCGTCAAGAAAACAGGATGGATTTCGCTGCGCTCAACTCCCCTGCGAACGCCTTTGGAAGCGATCCGATCACTCGATCGCGCAGCGGCATGACCGTTTCTTCGTTGATTACGGCGAGGCCGCGGGGCGCCGATGGCGGACACCGAGCGGTCCCGCGCCCAAACGCCTGAAACATTCGATTCCCGAGCGATTTAAACCTGGTTGAACGCGCCGGCGTGGAGGACTTGATTGCGCAGGCAGGCTTCGGCGTTAAACGCTGAAGTCCCCGGAGGCATGCAGAAGACCGCGACGCCTGCAAATCGAGTCGCCTGGTGCCGAGGTCCTGCAATAGAAAAAGCCCCGCAATAGCGAGGCTTCGAGAGATGGTGGCTATGGGTGGACTCGAACCACCGACCCCAGCATTATGAGTGCTGTGCTCTAACCGGCTGAGCTACATAGCCACGCGGAGACGTTTCCCGCAGAGAGCCGCGAATTATTCCGGCTGGCGCATCCGCCGTCAATCCTTGCGCGCCTTGCTTGTCCACCGACAGGCAGCGTGGCAGAGTCGGACGCAGTGCATTCTGGAGTCCGCATCGTGATCGATCCGGACGGGTACCGACCCAACGTCGGCATTGTGTTGATGCATCCGGACGGCCGGGTGTTCTGGGCCCGCCGCGTGCATCGCGATGGCTGGCAGTTCCCGCAGGGCGGGATGAACAGCGACGAGACGCCGCTGGAGGCCATGTATCGCGAGTTACGCGAGGAAACTGGCCTAATGCCCGAACATGTCGAGGTTCTCGGCGCCACGCCGGGCTGGCTGCGCTACCGCTTGCCGCCACGCGCGATCCGGCGCCACGACCGCCTGGTCTGCATCGGCCAGAAACAGGTGTGGTTCCTGCTGCGCCTGACCGGGGAGGAAAGCGATCTGCGCCTGGATCTGACCGACAAGCCGGAATTCGACCACTGGCGCTGGGTCGACTTCTGGTATCCGGTCGAACACGTCGTGACCTTCAAGCGTGGCGTCTACAACAGCGCGCTGCGGCATCTGGCACCGGTCGCGCGGCGGCTCGTTGGCCTGCAGGCCGTACCGGTACCGGGGCCGGATCCGCGTGACGTGCGCGACCCCCGGCGCTGCCGAAACCGCCAGCGGCCCCGATTCCGTGCGGATTCGCAGGCACAGGGCGGTGGCTCAGACCCTCCTAATTGACAATCATTCTCATTCGTGGCGCAATAGCCCTGCAGCCGAGCCGGCTGTCCGCCTCATTGCCACGCATGTACGTCTGCATCTGCAACGGAGTCACCGATCGCGATATCCGCCAGGCCGTCGAAGCCGGCTGCCGGAGCGTGCCTGAGTTGACGATGCGGACCGGCGCCGGCGCTACCTGCGGCAGCTGTCTGGACCTTGCCGCCCAGTTGATGGAAGAAGCCCGCGCCGTGCGCGAACTGCCTTTGCCGCTGCTTTCGCAAGCTGCCTGACCACCGCGCCCCGTCCGGCGCCTCCTGCACCGAACCACGCCCGCCCGCGGATGCACTCGATTCGCGTTTCGTCACTGCGCGCGCGGGAGGACTAGAGTCGCGCCATCGACACTGCACGGAACACTGCCATGAAGGGCGACGCCAAGGTCATCGAATACCTCAACAAGGCGCTCTACAACGAGCTGATCGCCATCAACCAGTACTTCCTGCACGCCAAGATGCTGAAGAACTGGGGCCTCAAGGAACTCGCAGAGCACGAGTACCACGAGTCGATCGACGAGATGAAGCACGCCGACAAGTTGTCGGAACGCATCCTCTTCCTCGAAGGGCTGCCGAACTTCCAGAACCTCGGCAAGCTGCGCATCGGTGAGAGCCCGCGAGAAGTGCTCTCATCCGATCTCGCGCTCGAACTCGAAGCCCTGCCGATGCTGCGCGAAGGCATCATCTATTGCGAAAGCATCAAGGACATCGTCAGCCGCCAGCTGCTGGCCGACATCCTCGAATCGGAAGAGGAACACATCGACTGGATCGAGACGCAGTTGTCGCTGATGGATCGCGTCGGCGAGCAGAACTACCTGTCGATGAAGATCGAAAGCTGACGGACTGTTTGAGGTCGGGGAATGGAAAACGCCACCGCGAGGTGGCGTTTTCCGTTTACGGAACCGGCGAAAAGGCTGCGCCGTTACGCAGCGCCGTAGCCGGAAGTCCCATCGCCCACCGCAGGTTTCCGGCGGCGGAACAGCTTGCGCCACACCCACCACAGCAGAAGCGCGAAGGTAAGCGTAATCACCGTCACCAGCGACAGGGCGATCCATGGATGCGTGAACACCAGGGCCAGTCCCCCGAGTGTGGCGACGTCCTCGGCCACCGATGCAGTCCAGTTCGTGACCGGCTCCGGCGAGGTATTGAGCAGCGCCCGCGATCCCGCCTTCAGTACATGGCTGCTCAGCGCCACGCCCGCCCCTGCCGCGAGCGCGCCGGCGCCCAGCTGACCGTCGGGCGATAGCGTGGCCGCCGCGAGGAACGCGCCTGCCGGCACCCGCAGCAGCGTGTGCAGGAGGTCCCAGCCCGAATCCACGCCCGGAATCTTGTCGGCAAAGAACTCGGCCGCGGCCAAGGCGCCGGATACGCCGATCACCCACGGCGACTGCGTCACCTGCAACGCATTTGGCAGGTCGAGCCAGCCCAGCGCGCCGGCCAGACCAACGCCGAACACGGTCAGGTACACGCGAATGCCCGCCAGCCAGGCCAGCACTACGCCAATTGCGAACAGGTGCGCATCCGACATGGCGGTCTCCCGCTAGACTCCGCGGCGAGTATAGGGGAAGGCGAATACCGTCCAGCCCGGCACATGGGGCCGGTGGGCGGACGTTCATGCCGCAGGCGACAACTGTCCCTTCGTCCGACAAAAGGACAGCGCGCCATCAGCACTGGGGAAAACCATGTTCAAGAAAGACAAGAAGGCGACCGTCGCCCCCGGGCAGGTCGATACCCTGATCGGACCGCAGGTAGTGATCCGCGGGGACTTCCATTTCGCCGGCGGCCTCTATGTCGAAGGCCGCGTCATCGGCAAGGTGATCGCCAGTAATGGCGAGCCCGCCCAGATCACCCTCGCCGAAACCGGCGTGATCGAAGGCGAAGTGCGCGCACCGAGCGTGATCATCAATGGCCAGCTGGTGGGCGATGCCTACGGTGAGCAGGTCGAACTGCACCCGAAGGCACGCGTCAACGGCAACGTGCACTACCAGGTGATCGAGATGGTCGCCGGTTCCACCCTGACGGGGCGCCTGATCCATTCCGAAGCCGTCGCCGCCAGTGAAACGATCGATTCGGCGAACGTCACTCCGATCACCCCCGACGTCGCGATCGGCTGACCGCGGTCACAGGCTTAACCGCCGGCACACACTGCCGGCGGCCGTTGCCGCTACTCTCGGCGCATGTACAAGCAGCCGCAGACTTCCTGGTTCGCCGAGCACAAACTCGTGCTCATCGCGATCGCGATCTTTCTCATTGCGCTGGCGTTCGGCGCCTGGGGTGCATGGCAGGTATTTTCGCCGTCGTCCGGGGATCCGCGCGCGCAGCTCGTCCGGCTCAATCGCGAAAACGCCAACCTGCAGGACGAAGCCGAACAGTTGCAACAGCGCGTGGCGACGCTGACCCGTTCCGACCAGATCAGCCGCGACGCCAACCGTGACCTGCAGGGTGCGATCGCCGACCGCGATGAGGAAATCGCCGGCCTGCGCGCCGACGTCGCTTTCTATGAGCGCCTCGTCGGCGCGACCGCGCAGCGCCACGGCCTCAGCGTGCATGCACTGAAGGTGCAGGCGCAGAACGGCCCCGCGTGGCACTTCACCGGGACGCTCACGCAGAACCTCAACCGTGGCGCGGTCAGCGAAGGCGTGCTCACGCTCTCGCTCGAGGGCACGCGCGACGGCAAGCTGCAGAAACTCGCCTGGACCGATCTGCGGCAACAACCCAACGCGCCCGGCGTGGTCTATTCGTTCAAGTACTTCCAGCAGGTCGAAGGCGACTTCTTCCTGCCGCCCGGCCTGACGCCGGTGAAAGTCACCGTGCGCCTGCAGCCGCGTTCAGGCGCGCCGATCGAGGAATCCTTCACCTGGGCCGACGCGCTGCGCGGACAGAGCGTTGCCGAATGAGCGCGGATGACCGCTTGAATGCGCCAGCGGTGCGCCCCATCCTGCACGCATGAACAAGAGCACGAACGCCGCCAGCCCCATCGAATCAAGCGCGCCCGGTTACCAGGCGCTCGAACGCCCCCTGCAGTTCACTTCCGCCGCCGCAGCGAAGGTGCGTGAACTGATCGTGGAAGAAGGCAATCCCGACCTGAAGCTGCGCGTCTACATCCAGGGCGGCGGGTGCTCGGGCTTCCAGTACGGATTCGAATTCGACGAACAGCAGGGCGATGACGACCTCGCCGTCCAGACCGACGGCGTGATCCTGCTGGTCGATCCGCTCAGCCTGCAGTACCTGATGGGTGCGGAAGTCGACTACACCGAGAGCCTGCACGGCGCGCAGTTCGTGATTCGCAATCCGAATGCGAAGACGACATGTGGGTGCGGATCGTCGTTCTCCGCGTAGCCGATCCTCTCTCGCATACCTGCCAGAGCCTCACGCAGGAGGGCGCCAGCGGCGCCGGCAAAAACGCAAGCGAATGAACTTCCATCTGCTTTTCGGGCCCAAAAGCAGGTAGAACGGCGAGCACGCATTCGCCCTGTCCTCGCATCGCCGATAATCCGCACATCCCCGCCGCGGACCGCCCGATGACTGCATCCCCGTTTGCCTTCGTCGAAGCCGACGCCATTCGCGCCGTGCTCGACCGCGCCGACCACCTGCGTAACGACAACGACGCCCTCGCGCGTCTGTGGCCGGACAGCCGCGTCGTGCTGCTCGATGACAACGGCCACGCCTATGCCGACGAACAACGCCGCCTGCTTGCCCCCACCGGAGCGCGCCTGAGCGAAGGGCCGGGCGGTACTGGCGCCGCCGTGTTCCTTGGTATCGATGAAGCCGGAACCGGGTGGTTCGCGCTCGATGCCAATCTCGCTGCCTTCGAAGCCCCGCAGCGCAGCGAACTGCGTGCGGCCGCGACCCACTGGCCGCACTTCGAGGCCTCCGTGTTCGCACAGGCGCGCGCCGTGCAGCACTGGCGCCTGCGGCACCGCCACTGCGGCGTGTGTGGCGGCGCGCTCGTGTATTCGCGCGGCGGCTGGCTCGGCACGTGCACGCAATGCAATGCCGAGCACTACCCGCGAACCGACCCCGCGGTGATCGTCGCCGTCAGCGACGGCGAACGCATCCTCCTCGGCCGCCAGGCGAGCTGGCCTGCGCGTCGTTACTCGACCATTGCCGGGTTCGTCGAGCCGGGAGAGTCGCTCGAACACACCGTCGCGCGCGAAGTGCTCGAGGAAACCGGCGTTCGGGTGAAGTCATGCCGCTATCTCGCCTCGCAGCCGTGGCCGTTCCCCAGCTCGCTGATGCTCGGCTTCGTCGCCAATGCGCATCCCGATACGCCGCGGCTCAGCGATGAGCTCGAAGACGCGCGCTGGTTCACCCGCGACGAAGTGCGCGAGGCACAGGCACGCGAAGCCGATCCCGCGCGCGACGACGGCACTGGCTTGCTGGTGTCGCCGCGCCTCTCGATCGCGCGCTGGCTGATCGATCATTGGGCGGAAGCGTAGAGCGGCTCAAGCCGGTCACCGCGACGTCATCACGCTCCAGCGGCGATCACGCTCGATCCAGCACGTTTGAGCCCGCTCCGAAGTGCCTCGCACCCTGACAGGCGTGCCTACCTCGTCCCCGCTACAATTCCTTACCGCTCCCCAGAGGAATGCGTCCGACATGGCTGCCACCCTGATCGCCGTCGTCGCCGCGCTCGTCATCGGCCACATGGCGCAGTCGCTGGCCGCGTCGATGCGGCAGTACGACTGGTACGGCAACTGGCTGGGCTGGCTGGAAACGCAGCTCGCCGACAACAGCTTCTGGCAGGGCCGCTGGGGTGTCGCGCTTGCGTTGTTGCCGCCGCTTGCGGCGGTCGGACTGTTCCAGCTCGCGTTGCGTGAATCACTGTATGGCCTCGCCGGCCTGGTGTTCGCGGTCGCGGTGCTGGGCTACGCATGGGGCCCGCGCGACCTCGATCTCGATGTCGAGGCCATCATCAACGCGCCAGACGCCACGTCGCGCCGCGAAGCCATGGCGAAGCTGTGGCCTGGCGCCGCGCCGCTCACCATCGACGGCGGCGCGTTGGTGTCGGCCGTATTCCAGAATGCATTGCGCCGCTGGTTCGGCGTGCTGTTCTGGTTCCTCGTGCTCGGTCCCTGCGGTGCGTTGCTATATCGACTCACCGTGCTCGCCAGCGAAGGCAATTACGCACGCAAGCTTCCGGCGGAAGCCGCCGAGGGCGCGCGCACGTTGCTGCAACTGCTCGACTGGCCGGTGGCGCAGCTGCTCACGCTTTCGCTCGCGCTGGTCGGAAACTTCGACACCGTGCTCGGTGCGTGGCGCGAAGCCGGAGGCGCATCGTTCATGCTCCATCATCGCTTCCTCGACGCGGCCGGCCGCGCCAGCGTGCGCACCGAACTGGCCGAGGAAGCCGCCGATTACGCCGAAGAATTCGGCGCGCAACCCGACACGGCGTCGACAGTCGCCACTGCACCGGAACTTCCGGAGCTGCGCGACGCGATGAGCCTGGTGTGGCGGAGCCTGCTGGTCTGGCTGGCAGTGCTGGCGCTGTTCGTGATTGCCGGATTCGTCGCCTGACGCGACACGCAGGGTGCGTTGAGCGCAGCGGGCCCCTTCAATTGCCGCAAAACGGATGCTGGGTACGACCTTCGGCCACTTCCTGCGACCGCTCTACAGCAATCCTCCCGGCGCCAGGAGTTCAAGCCCCGGCAGATTGCGCGCGATGCCGAATACCACCAGCGCCCCGATCCACACCTTGCCGTTGAACGCCACGCGCGAAACACTCGCTGGCAATAGTGCGCGATGCGTGAATCCCTGCAACGCCATCGCCGCCAGCAGCGGCAGGCTTGCCACCAGCAACGCGTTCATCGCGAACGCGCGCACCAGGTCGAAATGCACCAACGCATGCAACGCGCGTGTGATCCCGCAACCGGGGCAATACCACCCGGTGAGGTCATGGAACAGGCACGACGGGAACAGGCTTCCCGCCGCGCCCGGATCGAACGTGCGCAACAGCCAGATGCCGGATGCGAGCACGACGACCGTCGCGGCCGACAGTGCGGTCACGACGGGACGCGAAGACAGGTATTGCGACGCGATCATTCCAGTACCGGTCAGCCCTGGTGCTGCATCTGCTCGATGTAATTCTGCCAATAGCTGTTGTCATAGCCTGCCATGCGCATGCCGATGGTGAGCAGCAGTCCCAGGATGCACAGGCCGGTGGTGATCCAGCACCAGAGTTTCGCGTTCTTCGATGCCCGCTCGGCGCCGCTGCGGTCGCCCGCCGACAGCTTGCTGTTCACCTGGGTGGCGAACACGATCGCGACGATGCCCGGTATCGTGCCGACGACGCAGCACAGGCACAGCGATGCAATCGTGATCAGGATCGCCCAGACCAGATAGTTCGGAAGCGGTCCGTACGAAGTCGGTTGCTCCGGTGGAAATGACGGCGGTGTCGTGCTCATTGCTTATCCCCTACGCGAATGAATGGAAGCCGCGAACGGCTGCTTCGAAGCCAGGCCCATGGCCTGGCGGCATCCTAGCAGCCCGATGCAATGTTGAAGTTGCAATCGAATCGATGCTCATGCCGCATCGCCCCTCATCGCCTGCACCTTTGCCTCGAGCACCTCGGCCGTCGCCGTCGCCGGGTCCATGGGCGCATCGGCGATCACCTCGACACGCGCGCGGAAGCGGCGTGGCACGCGCATGCGGCCGAAACGGGTGTCGCGACGGCTCCACATGCTTGTCCACATCCCGCGCAATGCCATCGGAACTACCGGCACCGCCTGGCCACGCGCCAATGCACGTTCAAGAATCTTCTCCACGCCCGACTTGAACTTCGCTATCTCGCCATCCTGGGTCAATGCACCTTCCGGAAAGATGCCGACGAGCTGGCCGTCGGCGAGCGCCGCGTCGATTTCGGCGAACGCGCGCTGCATCAGTTCGGGGTTTTCCCGCGCCCCGGCGATCGGGATCGCCTTCGCGGTGCGGAAAATCCAGCTCATCACCGGGATGCTGAAGATCCTGTAATACATGACGAAGCGCACCGGCCGCGGAATGCTCGCCGACAGGATCAGCGCATCCATGTAGCTCACGTGGTTGCACACGATCAGCGCGGGGCCTTCATCAGGCACGTGCTTTTCGATGCCATGCAGGTTCAGCCGGTACAGCGTGCGCACCAGCAGCCAGCTGACGAAGCGCATCGCGAACTCCGGCACGATCGTGAATATCCAGATCGCGACCAGCGCATTGGCGATAGCCAGCGCGAGGAACAGTTGCGGGATCGTCCACTTCAGCAGGCTCTGCGCGGCGATGCCAATGCCCGCCGCAAGCACGATGAAGAACGCGTTCTGGATGTTCACGCCGGAGATCACGCGCGACAGTTCGTTCCCGGGCGTGCGGCTTTGTATCAGCGCGAACAGCGGCACCAGGAAGAAGCCGGCGAACAATCCGATTCCGACCAAGTCCATCACGATCCGCCACGCGCCCGGCTGGTGCAGGAAACCGCCTGCATCGAGCCCGCCCACCGGCGCGACGCCGCTGCGGGCGAAATACAGGTCGAGCAGGAAGCCGGTCATGCCGATCGCGCCCATCGGCACCAGGCCGATCTCGACCGTGCGTGCCGACAGCTTTTCGCACAGCAACGAGCCCACGCCGGTGCCGATCGAGAACAGCGCGAGCGCGAGGATGTAGATCGTCGCATCGTCGCGCGGCGCGCCGAGGTTGATCTCCGCGTACGTGGGCAGGTTCGAGGTGATCACCGTGCCGAAGAACCAGAACCACGACACGCCGAGCACCGAATTGCGGACGCCGGGCTGCCGCTTGGTCAGCCGCAGCACGTGCAGCGATTCCGGAATCGGATTCCAGTTGATGCGCAGGTCGGGCGCGCCGGCTTCAGCACGCGGAATGAAGCGGCTCACCACATTGCCGGTGATCGCCAGCAGCACGATGGAGATCGCCGCGACCAGCGGGCCCTGGGCGCCGGCCACCTGGAAGATCAGCCCACCAAACAGCATCCCCGCGAGGATCGAGATCGACGTGCCCATTTCCACCAGGCCGTTGCCGCCGGTGAGTTCTTCCGGCTTGAGCACCGAGGGCAGGATCGAATACTTCACCGGTCCGAACAGCGTCGACTGCACGCCCGTCGCGAACAGCGCGACCAGCAGCACGATCATGTTCTGGGTGAGGAAACCCACCGCCGCGACCGACATGATCACGATTTCCATCGTGGTGGTGATGCGGATCAGCCGCGACTTCTCCAGTTTCTCGGCGATCTGTCCCGCCGTGGCCGAGAACAGGAAGTAGGGCAGGATGAAGATCGCGGGCGCGAGGTTCGTATAGAGCGTCTTGTCTTCGGGCCGGACCGCGAGGAAGCCCAGCAGCCCGATGATCGCGAGCCGATAGACGTTGTCGTTGAACGCGCCGAGCGACTGCGTCAGGAAGAACGGCAGGAAGCGTCGCTGCCGGAGCAGTTCGAACTGGTTGTGTGCCATGGAGCCCCCGGAGTTTGGCGGGAGCCTAGCAAATGCCGTCGCCACTCCGAAGACATGCGCGAACCTCCCACCTTGTCACTGCGCGATGCCGTCCCGCGCTCGCCCCAGCCCTTGCGCGTATTGCCAGGATCGCTCCCGCAGTGATGGGGCGGCAGAAAATCTTTCCTTCTCCCCGCTTGCGGGGAGAAGGTGCCCGCAGGGCGGATGAGGGGCGCTTGGCTCCGGATCCAGAACCTGCATCACCACCAGTTCCGCCGCTTCGCCACCAGCAAGGCCGCGATCACCACCACCGCCATCACCGACAAGGTGACGATGAAGCCGCGCGACCCCGTGCGGAAAATTGGCGCCTCGAAGTTCATCCCGAGCGCGCCCGCCATCACCGACAGGGAACCGAGCAGCACGGTGACGAAGGTCAGCACGCGCATGGTCTCGTTGGTCCGTTGCGCCGTGCGCGTGGCGAACAGTTCGAAGCTGCCGATCACCAGCTCGCGCGCGACTTCGATGGCATCCAGGGCGCGTTCGAAGCGCTCATTCAGCATGCGCAGCTGCGCCTGCTCCTCTTCGCTGTCGTCGGGGCGGAAATCGGGACGCGCCATCGCGCCGAAGACCATGCGATGCGGCGTCAGCAGCCGGCGCAGGCGCGACGCAGCACGACGCAGCACGGCCAGTTCGGGGACACGTTCGCGTAGGATCGGCTGGGTCAACAGCTGTACTTCGAGCCGGTCGACTTCTTCCTCGAGTTCCGTGACCGCATCGAAGTAGCTCGTCATCTGCCAGTCCAGCAACGACGCGGTGAAGCTTTGCGCACTGAGCACGCCGATGCGCGTATCGGCACGCTCGCGCTGGAGCAGTTGTTTCATGTAGTCCAGCGGTTCGCGGTGCAGGCTCACCACGAAGTTGCGGCCGACCAGGAGGGTCAGCACCTGTCCGGCAAACTGCAGCGGCTGCGGTCGCCCGACCGCGACCACCCGGAGCAGGAACCAGTCGCCGAAGTTCTGCAGCGAAGGCCGTCCGTCGCCTTCCTTCAATGCCGGCAATGCGGCTTCCAGGCGCAGCTTGCGCAGCAAGGGCTCCGGCGGCGGACCCTGCTGGTCGACCCACAACAGCTGGTGTTCGGAGAGCGATGCGGGATCGATCGCGGCCGCGTCGACTTCGCGATCGCTGCCGTCCGCGTCGAACAACACCGCATGCGGAGAATCGCCGTTCGCATCAACCGCTGCTTCATCCCCAGCGGAAGCAGGCGCCCCGCGAACCTCCGCCCGCGCCATGTCGATCAATGCCGCCTGCGATCGCCACGATCACCCTGTCCGGATGGCGATGCGTGCTTCGCCGGCTTTTGCACGTCGCGCCGCAAGGAGCGTCCGAGGTCATCGGATTCGCGAATGCGGCCCTGTTCGTCGCGTCGCACCAGACGCTTGTCGCCGTTGGGCGAAATGAGTTCGCGCTTGCTGCCCATGTCGATTTCCTGCGCGGGAAGTCGAGCTTCGGACGATCCCGGTGAAGGCGGAGCGAACCGACAGAGCCGGTGACCCATCCGACGCGAGCAGGACTTGCGCCAGTCCTCGATCTCTTCTTCTCGGGTAGCGGCGCTGCCGACGGCAGCAAGCGGCGGTAACGACCGCCTTGTTCCCTTCGCAAGGTTGCCAACGAAGGTGTCGCCGGACGGCGCGTCGCCTGCGAGGGAGATCCCTTAACGGTTTCGTTATCGATCCGCCCCGATTCACGGCGGCGCGACCCCAGCCGGCGGAAGGTATGGTCCGTGGGCGTCGCGCGACATGCCTCATGCACAAGACATGGGAGGGGCGAGTCGCCGGGGCCCCATCCCTGCATCGTCGAGGAGCGCATCATGAACCGCATGCTCGCCGTCGCCGTCTTTGTTCTTGCGCTGGCGCTCGCCGCGTGCGCCACGCCGCGCGTCTACACGGACCACGATCCTGCCATCCAGTTCGGCAACTACCGCACCTACAGCTGGCGCGAAAAACCCGACAAGGTGCCAGCACTGGTTTCGCAGCGCATCGTCGATGCCGTCGACACGCAATTGCGTGCAAAAGGCTGGACCCCGGTCGCCGAGGGCGGCGATGTCGCCGTCGCCGCGCACGTCGCCACGCGACAGGAATACAACGTCGATACCTTCTACAACGATCCCTTCTGGGGTGGATGGGGCTGGCGTGGCTGGGGCCCGCGCTGGGGTGCCGGGATCGGCTACGAACGTGCGCGCGTAAGCAGCTATACCGTGGGCACGCTGGTGGTCGACATGTTCGACGCTAAGACCAGGCAGGCGATCTGGAGCGGCGTGGCCGAAGGTACCGTCCCCAGGGATCCGCAGAAGCTGCACGCCGACATCCAGACCGCGGTGGCGAAGATGTTCGTCGAATTTCCGCCGGGTACCGTCACCGCACCGCGATAGCCAGGCATCTGGACGCGTATGTAAAAAGGCCCCGCGTTCGCGGGGCCTTTTTCATTCCAGCAAAACATGCGCCGGCTGTGATCACCGGTCACTGTCGCTGCGTCCCGGGGTCTTGTGGCCTGACTGCCGGGTGTTGTCGGTGTCCATATCGTTGCGACCGGCCTGGCGCTGCGTACCGGCAGTGCCCTGGTTGCCGCCGCGCGCCTCGCGACGCGTGTCCTGGTTGCCCTGGCTGCCCATGTTCTGGTTGCTCTGGTTGCCACGGCTGCCCTGGCGATTGTTGTTGGTGTTGCCCATGGTGTTGTTGGCCATGCTTCAACTCCCTTCTTGAATTTACCTCTTGTCTTGCCTTGAATTTACCTTCGCCGTCGACTCGTGCCGACGCGTGCATGTTGCAACAGCGGCCAGGAGGCAGGCGTGACAGCGGCGAAAACATTCCGGAAAACCCGCTTCTGCGCACGCGCAATGCGTGAATTCGCGCATTCATGCGAACACCGGGTCAGGGTGTTCGCGTCCGCGTGATTTCCATCGGCGCGTTCGTCGCGTGCAATCGGCGTACGTTCCGACGGCATCGTCACGGAAAGATCGGTAAGAAGGCAGCTAACGCAGCAGGCATCGCAGCCAGCAATCCCGTGCACGCAAGCGGCATGCTCGATCCGTACCCGTCGCCGGGCGCGCCGATGCGTGTCCTCCTTCCCGCATGACGCCGACGGAAATGGCAGCACGCCATGCCACGTGCGCCCGGACGTCACACTCCGCCTGGCTCGTGCACACGTTCAGCCCGCAACGCCAATGCACGCATCCCACACACAACACGCGTCCGAACCCGCCGAGCGCACGGATACGCAGCCCACTGGCCACGTGGACTTCGATACCGCGAGCCCAATGGGGACGATGATGGGCCGGCACGACTGGTCCGCTTCCGTATTGCCGCCGCCCGAACATTGGCCACCACGGCTGTCGGCACTGGTGGACCTGATGCTCGTCTCGCCGACGCCCACTTTCATCGGATGGGGGCCGGGTCTTGGACTGCTCTACAACAACGCACACGTTCCGTTGATGGGCGACCGTCACCCACTGGTACTCGGATGCCCCCTGGCCGTGGCATGGCCGAAATTGTGGGAGGAAGCGCGGCCCATCGCCGAACGCGTGCTCGCCGGCGAATCCATCCACGTCGAATTCCAACGCATCACCGTACGCACGGGCGACAACGATCGGGATGCCTGGTTCCACGCCTGCTACATGCCGATCCATGATGGCGACCACGGGGTGCAGGGCATCTACTGCACGCTGCAGGACACCACGCGCGAGATGCTCACGCAGCAACACCGCATTTCCGCGCTGCAGCGACTTCAACAGTTGTTCGAGCAGGCGCCCGGATTCATGGCGGTCACGCAGGGACCGGAGCATCGCTTCGAAATCGCCAACGAGGCCTGCACCCGACTCGTCGGTGAACGCGACCTGGTTGGCCGCACCGTGAGGGAAGTAATGCCGGACGTGGCGGGGCAGGGCTACCTCGAGCTGCTCGATAACGCCTACCGGTCGGGCGAAGCCTTCGTCGGGCGTCGCATGGCGGTGCATGTGTCGCGCAGCGGCAACCATCGCGAGGACCGTTACGTGGATTTCGTCTTCCAGCCCATCCGCGGGACCGATGGTGCGGTCACCGGGATATTCATCCAGGGCTCGGACGTGACCGAGCAGGAGCGTCTCGAAGTGCAACTGCGCGAGAGCGAAGCGAAGTTCCGCACGATCACCGACGCGATGCCGCAGATCGTCTGGTCGACGCTGCCCGATGGTTTCCACGATTACTTCAACCGCGGCTGGTACGAATTCACCGGCGTGCCCGAAGGCACCACCTATGGCAACGCGTGGAGCGGCCTGTTGCATCCCGCGGACATGGGCCGCTCATGGCAGCTGTGGCAGCACAGCCTGGCCACGGGCGAACCTTATGAAGTCGAGTACCGCCTGCGCCATCGTTCGGGCGAATACCGCTGGGTACTGGGACGCGCGCTGCCCTTGCGCGACCAGGGCAACATCACCCGCTGGATGGGGACCTGCACGGATATCCATGAACGGGTCATCGCACGCGAGATGCTGCAACGCGAAGCGCAGCGGAAGGACGAGTTCCTCGCCATGCTCGCGCACGAACTGCGTAATCCGCTCGCGCCGATCCGCGCCGCCGCATCGGTGCTTCCGGCGGCGGCCGGCGACGCGGAACGCACTGCACAGCTCGCCGACGTGATCGAGCGCCAGGTCGCGCACATGACGCGCCTGGTCGACGACCTGCTCGACGTTTCACGCGTGACCCGTGGGCTGGCGAAACTTGACCTGGAACCGGACGACCTGAAATCGATCGTCACCGGTGCCGTGGAGCAGGTGCGTCCGCTGATCGAAAAGCGCCGCCACACCCTGGCGACCTGGATGGTGCCCGCACCCGTGCCTGTGCGCGCCGATCGCACCCGGCTGGTGCAGGTTTTCGCGAACCTGCTCAACAACGCCGCCAAATACACCCCGGATGGCGGTCATATCGAACTGCGTGTCGACATCCACGACGGCGAAGCGGTGGTGGGCGTGCGAGACAACGGCACCGGGATCGACGCGCAACTGCTGCCGCATGTCTTCGACCTGTTCTCGCAGGGTGCGCGCGACGCCGACCGCTCGCAGGGCGGCCTCGGCATCGGCCTCGCGCTGGCGCGCAGCATTACCCAACTGCACGGCGGCCAAATCGTCGGCCTCAGCAACGGCCGCGGGCAGGGCAGTGAATTCATCGTGCGACTGCCGATGGCGAAGCCGGCCACCGATGCGCCGGCGACGGCGATCTCCACGCAACCAGCGCCGCGAGGGAACAGCGGCTGCTCCGTCGTGGTCGTCGACGACAACGTCGATGCCGCGCGCACCATCGCACTCGCGCTCGAAATCGCCGGCCACGAAGTCAGCGTCTGCCACACGGCGACGGCCGCGTTCGCCATGGCAGCGCATGGCCCTGCTTCCGTGTACATCATCGACATCGGTCTTCCGGACATGCCCGGCTACGACCTCGCACAGCAGCTGCGCCGCCATCCCGGCACGGCCCACGCAACCTTGATCGCACTCACCGGGTACGGCCGCCCGGAGGATCGCGAGCGGTCGAAGGAGGCGGGTTTCGACCGCCACCTGGTGAAGCCGGTGGATGTCGGCGAACTCACGGACCTCATGGACGCGATATCGAGCTGCCCGTCGCATGCGACATGAAAAAGAGGGCTGGACTACCGGCGTCCTGATGCACGCTTTTTCAAGGCAAGCCCTGATGTTCAGTGCAGCCGGTGCGCCTTCATGCGCTTGTCACGTCCGACGTCAGGCACATCGGGCAATCGGTCAGCTCAAGGCCCGGGCTCCAGGCCGCGATCTTTTCCCATGCATGCGCCCGGTCGACCACAGGGAACCATCCACCGTCCGCGCCCAGTCGCCCGAACGGCTTCGCTGCCGTCGCATACGCGGTCGTGGCCGCCCTGCAGGTCAATTGATGAAGAGTCGAAATGCCGTTCCTCGTATTGATATCTAGCAGCATGCCTTCGCCTCCTTGGGTTGATTTCACCTTACGAAAGGCGCTGCCATCGGCCGTGAACGACACAGTCCCGATGTCATCGGGTATTCACCATTGCATCCGGCTCTACACGCGGCACGAATGCCGGGTGAACATCCGGATCACGAGGACTTTGCATCGACGCGCACGCAACCTGCCATGAGATGCGCATTGCAAAACCGTCATGACACCGGCGTGACGTGTACGGCGGAGCGATAGCCCGCCCATCTGATCGGTCCATTCGCTTTCCACGGGCCTCGTGCCTGCGACCGCTCAAAAGCAATCGGCGAAAGTCCGGGCAGTGGCCGGATGGGCGTCGCATCCACGCAAAGCCACGCCGCGGCAACGCCGCGAAGTCGGATCCCGCTCGGGATACTGTCGCGGCGACTTCGCGTGGCTTAGCCTGCATATGACTCTTCTTCTCCGTGTCCGCCAGTCGCATCGCATCGCGTTCGCTCCGACATGGAAAAGTCCTCGCCCGCCACTTCGCCCGACGCCTACCTGCAGGCGCTCACGGGCTGGCGGCGCGCGTTCGTCGCGACGCTGCGCACATCGACACTCGCCGCGGGTTCGCTGACCGAACAGATCAAGTGGGGCCATCTCGTCTACTCCTCGAACGGCCCGGTGCTGCTTATCCGTGCGGAAGCCGGGCGCGTGCTGTTCGGATTCTGGCGCGGGCAGCGGCTGAGGGAACTCGACGACCGCCTTCGCCCCGGCGGCAAGTACGAAATGGCCACGATGGTGTTCGTGGAAGGCGACAGGATCAGCGCCACGCGCGCGAAGACGCTGGTGAAGGCCGCGATCCGTCTCAATCTCGAACTTGGCGACCCGACGGATGCAGCGCGATGAGCCCGCGGCGTTCAGGAACCTTGGCCCTGGCTAAAGGCCCGCAACGCAGGGCCGTTTTTTTCAAAGCAGCAATGACGTCGCGCATACGGTCGACCCTCCACTCTGTCCATCCCTGCCGGGAAGTCGCGCCATGAAACGCATCCTGATCGTCGAGGACGAGAAGTTGTTGGCTCTCATGCTCGAGGATCTGCTTACGGAAGCCGGCTACGAGGTCGAACACGCGTTCGATCTCGCGCAGGCACAGAGCGCCATCGAGCGCACGCACATCGATGGCGCGATCCTCGACATCAAGCTCAACGGGAGTCTCGTGTTTCCGTTCGCGCGCAAGCTGCGCGAGAGCAAGGTGCGCTTCCTGTTCGCCTCGTCGGCTTACCGCATAGAGATTCCCCCGGACCTGTGCTGGCACCCGCTGGTTCGCAAGCCCTACGTTGTCGATGAAGTGGAGGCCGCACTCAAGGGTCTGTTCGGGGAATTCCAGCGGGCGGTGCCTGGGGCGGCCGCGAGCTGGCCGAGCCGGCAGTCGGGCGAGCATCCGAGCCTTTAAGCCGGCCAACACCCCACATCAACTGCGACCGGGTTTGCATCTTTTGCTTTCAAGCATCGGTGTTCACACCTATGCCACCCGAGCCTCAATAGTATCCGGGGCTGAACAGGGGCCACTGATCCGGGTTATGGCAAGGCTGAGTCTTGAGGAAAAAGGTTTGCTGCAAATTCTCGAGAAGGTGGAGCGGGGCGAAATGCCTTCGCCGCTTTCCACGCGACACGCACTGGTCAGTCGAGGCCTCATCGAAGGCGATCCTCCGAAGCTGACCCTCAAGGGCGAACTCACCCTCGACGAACTGCGTCTGCGCCCCGTTCGCGAGACCGGCGAATTCCCGTCGTTGCTGCTCGCGGAGGCGCTGGAATCGAGCGCCAAGGGCTAGGTTGCCGCGAGCGCGGAAACACGAAGCTTCGAAGCATCGGCGAGTCGTTTTTATTCACATTTCATTGGCGTCAGCCGCCGTAGCGTCGGCACGAAACTTGAGTCAGCCAACAGGGGCAGTGTCATGCGGGGAGCCGTCGTCGAAGAGCAGCGGGCGCCATACCTTGCCGGAGCGGGCATGGATGATCCTTCCCCCGTCTACGTGTTGCGCGGCGTATCCGGACTCGTATTCGGCCGCACTTTCGCCATCGATCAACCGATGACCGTCGGCCGCCTGCCGGTCTGCGACATCACCATCCAGGAAGCCACGCTCTCGCGTTGTCATGTGCGGCTTTCGCCCACGGCCGAAGGCATGCTCGTGCAGGACCTGGGTTCGACCAACGGCACCTACGTCAATGGCCAGCGCGTGTCGCAATGGATCGCGCGCGTGGGCGACGAACTCCGTCTCGACTGCATACGCTTCCTGATCGAACGCCCGCTGTCGCGCGCGCTGCCGACGGCTTCCTCGCGTCTCGCTGCGCCACACTGAAGACCGCCGCCAGCCGTGCCGCGGCGGGCAACACGCGAATGGATGAGCCGGGCGGATGGCTGCGCCCGACGATGGGTCAAGGTCGCGCGCCAACCTGGCGCTATGATCCGGACATGCTCTCGCCGATCGCACGGCTCACGCTGCACTGCCTCCTGATGATCGCCATGGTCACGGCGACGGTCGCCGTGCCCGCCCAGGCCGCGAGCGACACGCTGGAGGCCACGGCGGCTGCGAAGATGGCTGCCGCGATGGCGGACATGCCCTGCGCCGATATGGCCATGTCGCACGGGAAGGCGCCGCACAAGGCGCCGTGCGACTGCTGCAATCCGGTCTCCTGCGATCTCTCCGCGTGCCTGGGCACGGCCTGCCTGCCGGAACTGCCGCGCGTGGTCGCTACGGTCCCGGGCGTCACGTTGCTGATTCCCTGGCAGGCGCCCGCTTCGCCATCGCAGGTGATCGATACGCCGCTGCGACCGCCGATCGCCTGATCTCACCTCGACCTGTCCGGACGCATCCGCGTCCGCATCGCCGCATGCGGCGATCACCAGTTCTGTGAGATCGCAATGAAAACTCATCCATGCCGGGCGGCGTTCATGCTGCTCGGCCTCCTGCCGTTGGCTGCGGCAGCCAAACCCATCGCCTTCGCGCGCGGCACGACCGTGATGCTCGAACGCGGCGCCGGCACGATGAACGAAGCGCAGCTGTTCTACGCACCGCGCTACTGGTATTCGATCGGCGCCGGCTGGCTGGAGCTCACCAGCGAGGACGCGCGCAAGCAGCGGCACGTCACCTACCTGCGCGGAAACCTGCTCGCGAAACGCTGGAACCTGCCCTCCGCGCAGGCGAATGTCTTTGCCTGGGGCGGTCTCGGCCGCGCCACCGGCAGCGATTTCGAGGGCAGCACGCTCGCGCGCAACGCCGGCGTGCAATTCGATTACGAAACACGGCGCGTGTACTCCGCCTTCCGTTCCGACCTTCAGGAAAGCGACCGCTTCTCGCATCGCATCGACACCCTGCAATTGGGTTGGGCGCCGTACGCGCATGACTACGACACGCTGGCGACCTGGTTCGTTGTCCAAGGCCGTCGCTACACCGGCGACATCATGGACGGCACCGAGACGGCATTCCTTGTCCGCTTCTTCAAGCGCGGCACCTGGGTCGAAGTCGGTGCGACCACCGACGGCAAGCTCCAGGCCATGGCCATGTTCAACTTCTGAGAGAGACTCCAATGAGAAAGATCCAACTACTGCTGGCCATGCTGCTGTTGTCGCTTTCCCCGCTCGCGTCGGCAGGCACCATCGAAATGGAAGTCAACGGCCTGGTGTGCGGCTTCTGCGCGCAGGGCATCGAGAAGACGCTCAAGGGCCTGCCCGCGACCGAAGGCGTGTTCGTCAGCCTCGAACATCGCCTCGTCGCCGTGAAACTCAGGGAAGGCGCCGATATCGAAGAGGCCACCTTGCGCAAGGCGTTGAAGGATTCCGGCTACACCGTCGTCGGCATCCGGCGCACGCAGCATTCGCTCGATGACCTGCGCACGCGGTCGAAGAAGAATGGCGACTGACGCCGACGCGCAGGCGCCCCTGCGCCGCAACGTCGGCGTTGCCCTGCTCACGTTGCTCGCCAGCAGCGGCACGCTCGTGTGCTGCGTGCTGCCCGCGGCGATGGTGGCGCTCGGTGCGGGTGCCGCTTTGGCGGGATTGGTGACCGCCGTGCCGCAACTGGTGTGGTTGTCGGAACACAAGGCTGTCGTGTTCGGCCTTGCGTTCGCGATGCTCGCGTTCTCGGGTGGGCTGCTGTGGCGGGCGCGGCGCCTGCCGTGCCCGGCCGACATGCGGCTTGCCCGTGCGTGCCAGCACCTGCGCCGGGTCAGTGTTGCGCTCTGGGGAATCGCCGTCGGCTGCACCGTGCTCGGCGCGATGTTCGCGTTCGTCATGCCGGCGCTGCCCTGAGCAGGCGCGCTGCCGGAATGGCGGGGTGGTTCGCCGCCCCGCCGGCTATCAGGCTCACCGCGCGAAGCGGCTGCAGGCGCCTATGACGACCAGGGCGACGACGAGGGCAATCAGGCCGGCCTTTTCCAGGTCCAGGTCGGAGCGCGAGAGCCACGTGCGCAGCGATCTGGTCAACAGGAAGGGCGAGATGGCGGCGGCCCCGGCCGCAAGGCAGGCGACATCGAACCAGAAACCGGACCGCCAGAAACCGGCAAGTGTGTTCAGCATGAGCGCCATCCCCGCGCCTGAGTGAGCTGACGGTAGCCACGTGCCGCCTGTCCGGCAACTGTCCTGCCGGTCCACGTCAGGATGTTCCCGGCGACTGATGAGCCCGCCCTGGAGGCCGGGTGGCGAAACCGGACAATCCCGGACGCTTCCCGCCATGCGTCCGCTGCCTTCGTGCCGGCGGTTGCAACGTTTCCGGGCACAGGCGCGAGCTCGGTCGCGTTCACCCGGCGATAGCGACCTGTCTGTTAACCAGCGACGTTACGTGGCTCGCCGTCGGCCACCGCACATCGGGCAAGGAAGAGGAACATGAAGAACGATGATCACGGCTTCAGGCTCACCCGTCGCGAAGTGCTCAAGGCGGGTGCGGTTTCGGTGGCGGCCAGCGTCGTCCCGGTGACGGGAGCCCTCGCAGTGAACCCGGATGAAACTCCATCAGGCAGGGCGCCGGTGAACTCGAAGGTGGCGTTCACCGTCAACGGCAAGCCGCGCGAGCTTGACGTCGACACGCGCACGACCCTGCTCGATGCGCTGCGCGAGCACCTGCACCTCACCGGCACCAAGAAGGGCTGCGACCACGGCCAGTGCGGCGCCTGCACCGTCATCGTCGACGGGCGCCGGATCAATTCGTGCCTGACCCTCGCGGTGATGCACGAAGGCAGCAGCATCACCACCATCGAAGGACTGGGCACGCCGCAGAAGCTGCATCCCTTGCAGCGTGCCTTCGTGAAGCACGACGGCTACCAGTGCGGGTATTGCACGCCCGGCCAGATCTGCTCGGCCGTGGCCGTGCTCGACGAAATCAAGGCCGGCATCCCCAGCCACGTCACCGCCGACCTCACCGCGAAACCCAGGCTTACCCCCGACGAACTGCGCGAACGCATGAGCGGCAACATCTGCCGCTGCGGCGCCTACTCCAACATCATCGATGCGATCTCCGATGTCGCGGGGGTGAAGGCATGAAGGCCTTTACCTACGAACGGGCCACCCAGCCCGCGGAGGCTGCGGCAGCGGCAGCCAGAACCGCGAACACCCGCTTCATCGCCGGCGGCACCAACCTCCTCGACCTGATGAAGCTGGAGATCGAAACGCCGGCGCACCTGATCGACGTCAATGGCCTCGGCCTCGATCGCATCGAGGAAACCCGGGAAGGGGGGCTGCGTATCGGCGCCCTCGTCCGCAACACCGACCTCGCCGCCGACAAGCGCGTGCGCAAGGACTACGCCGTGCTGTCGCGAGCGCTGCTTGCTGGCGCCTCCGGACAACTGCGCAACCGCGCGACCACCGCGGGCAACCTGCTGCAGCGAACGCGGTGTCCCTATTTCTATGACACCAACCAGCCCTGCAACAAACGCCGTCCGGGTACGGGTTGCGCCGCGCTGGAAGGGTTCAGCCGGCACCACGCCATCGTTGGTACCAGCGATGCATGCATCGCCACGCATCCCAGCGACATGGCCGTTGCCATGCGCGTCCTCGACGCGATCGTCGAAACCGTGCAACCCGACGGCCGCACGCGGGCGATTCCGCTCGCGGAACTGCACCGCCTCCCGGGTACGACGCCGCACATCGAAACCACGTTGGCTCCCGGCGAGCTGATCACCGCCGTCACCCTGCCTGAACCCGTTGGCGGGAGGCATATCTACCGCAAGGTGCGCGATCGCGCGTCGTATGCATTCGCGCTGGTATCCGTCGCCGCCATCGTGCAGAAGGACGGCACGGGTCGCATCGCCGCCGGCGGCATCGCGCACAAGCCGTGGCGGGTCGAAGCCGCCGACGACGCGTTGCCGGGCGGCGCGAAGGCCGCTGCTGCAAAACTTCTCGAAGGCGCGCGCACTACCGAACACACTGCATTCAAGCTGCCGCTGGTGGAGCGCACCATCGCCGCGGTGCTGGTCGACGCGGGAGCCAAGGCATGAAATTCGACAAGCCCGCCACCACCAACCCGATCGACCAGGGCAAGGTCATCGGCAAGGCCACCGACCGCATCGACGGTCCGCTGAAGACGACCGGCACCGCGCCTTATGCGTACGAGCGGCATGACATCGTGCCGAACCAGGCCTACGGCTACATCGTCGGCGCCGGCATCGGCAAGGGCACGATCGCCTTCCTCGACGACAGCGCGGCGCGCAAGGCACCGGGCGTACTCGCCGTCGTCAGCGCGAAGAACGCGGGCAAGCTGGGCAAGGGCAACTTCAACACCGCCAGGCTGCTCGCCGGACCGGAGGTGCAGCATTACCACCAGGCCGTTGCGATCGTGGTTGCCGAAACCTTCGAACAGGCGCGCGCCGCGGCGAACCTGATCCGCGTCGATTACAAGCGCGAAAAAGGCAAGTTCGATCTTGCCGCCGCGAAGGATTCGGCGATCAAGCCGACGCCACAGGGCGGCTTCGATCCCATTCCGGACACTGCCGTGGGCGACTTCGCTGGCGCGTTTGCATCGGCGCCGGTGCAACTCGATACGACCTACACGACGCCCGACCAGTCGCACATGATGATGGAGCCGCACGCGAGCATCGCCGCATGGGAAGGCGACAAGCTCACGGTGTGGACCTCCAACCAGATGATTGCCTGGAGCAAGGGCGACATCGCGAAGACGCTCGGCATCCCGAAGGAAAACGTGCGCATGGATTCGCCCTACATCGGCGGCGGCTTCGGCGGAAAACTCTTCATCCGCGCCGACATCCTGCTCGCGGCGCTCGGCGCGAAGGCGGCGAAGCGGCCGGTGAAGGTCGCTTTGCAGCGTCCACTGATGCCCAACAACACCACGCACCGCCCGGCCACCATCCAGCGCATCCGCATCGGCGCGACGAAGGACGGCAAGATCACCGCGATCGGGCACGAGAGCTGGAACGGCGACCTGCCGGGTGGCGGGCTCGAAGTCGCGGTGCAGCAGACGCGCCTGTTCTATGCGGGCGAAAACCGCATGACGAAGATGCGCCTGGCCACGCTCGACCTGCCCGAAGCCAACGCGATGCGCGCGCCCGGCGAAGCGCCTGGGCTGATGGCGCTGGAAATCGCCATGGATGAAATGGCGGAGAAACTCGGGATGGATCCCGTCGAATTCCGCATCCGCAATGACACGCAGGTCGATCCGGAAAAGCCCGAGCGTCCCTTCTCGCAACGGCGCTTCGTCGAATGCCTGCGCACGGGCGTGGAACGCTTCGGCTGGCAGCGCCGTTCCGCGACGCCGGGAACAGTGCGCGATGGCCGCTGGCTGGTCGGCATGGGCGTCGCGGGCGCATTCCGCAACAACCTGCTGACGAAGTCGGCCGCGCGCGTTCGCGTCGATCCGCGCGGCATCGTGACGGTGGAAACCGACATGACCGACATTGGCACGGGCAGCTACACGATCATTGGCCAGACCGCGGCGGAAATGATGGGCGTGCCGCTGGATCGCGTCGTGGTGCGCTTGGGCGATTCCGACTTCCCCGCTTCGTGCGGCTCGGGCGGGCAGTGGGGCGGAAACAATTCGACCTCGGGTGTGTACGCGGCGTGCGCCAAGCTGCGCGACGCGATCGCGACGAAGCTCGGCTTCGATCCGGCGCAGACGGAATTCGTCGATGGCCAGGTGCGCTCCGGTTCGCGCCGCGTGCCGCTCGCCGAAGCAGTGGGCGACGCGGAAATGGTTGCCGAGGACCAGATCGAATACGGCGACCTCGACAAGAAGTTCCAGCAGTCCACGTTCGGCGCGCACTTCTGCGAAGTCGGCGTGGATCGCATCACCGGCGAGGTGCGCGTGCGGCGCATGCTCGCGGTGTGCGCGGCCGGGCGCATCCTCAATCCGAAGTCCGCGCGCAGCCAGGTCATCGGCGCGATGACGATGGGTGTCGGCGCGGCGCTGATGGAGGAACTCGCGGTCGACAAGCGCTTCGGCTTCTTCGTCAACCACGACCTGGCGAGCTACGAGGTGCCCGTGCATGCGGACATCCCGCACCAGGAAGTGATCTTCCTCGACGAAACCGATCCGATCTCCTCGCCGATGAAGGCCAAGGGCGTGGGCGAACTCGGCATCTGCGGCGTTGCGGCCGCGGTCGCGAATGCGATCCACAACGCCACCGGCGCCCGCGTCCGCGACTACCCGATCACGCTGGACAAGATTCTCGGCACGCTGCCGGTCGTGGCGTGACGTGATCGTTCGCGATGCCAGCACTGCCGGTGCGTCGTTGCCGCTCAAGGGCGCGTGGACCAACGCGGGCCAGGGGCTGCCGGTTGCCACGGGCAATGCGATACGCGTTTTCGAAGTGGCACTGCAGGCCATTCGCGGTGGCGGGCAAGCCGTGCTCGCGCTCGTCCTCGAAACGGAAGGCTCGACCTACGCGGGCACCGGCGCGATGGCACTCTTCGGCCATGGCACGCATGCCGGCTGGCTCAGCGGAGGTTGCCTCGAACCCGAGATCGCACGGTGCGCGGAAGAAGCCGGTGCGACCGGCATGGCCGGGTGGCTGGAAATCGACACCCGCGACGACGAGTTGCTGTTGACGGGTTCCGCCGTGGGATGCCGCGGACGATTGCGGATCGCCCTGCTGCCCCTGCAGGAACTTCCCGGTATCGATGCGATATTGGAAGCGTGGCTGGAAGGCCAGCAACATGCGTCCTTCAACATCACGGCAGATGGCGGCGTCGAAGCCGCAACGCCCACACTCCGTCGACGCTGGCAACTGGCCGCGATGCCGGTCGCATGGTCTTCGCCGCGGCAGCGCTGGCGGGTATCGATCCTGCGGCCACCGGAAGTCCTGATTCTCGGCGCCGGTCCGGAAACCCCGGTACTGGTGCCGCTGCTGCGCGAACTGGGCTGGCGCGTGCACGTGGCCGAACGCAGGCCGCGCTGGCGCGACCATCCGGCACTCGATGGCGTGGTGATCGACGCACCGCCGGCGCAGTCGCTATCCCGCGCAGCCCATGCCGACGCCGCGCTCGTGATGCACCACAACTTCGAGCTCGATCGCGAAGCGCTCGACGCACTGGCCACATCGGCAATACCTTTCATCGGCCTGCTCGGACCTTCGCGGCGCCAGGAAGATCTGTTCAGGCTGCTCACTCCCGCCCAGCGCTCGGCACTGCAACCGCGCCTGCGGTCGCCGGTCGGCATCGATCTCGGCGGCCGCGGCCCGGAAACGATCGCGCTCAGCATCGCGGCGCAGTTGCAGGCCTGGCGGCACAGCGCGGACGCATAGCATCGTGATGGAACCGCCATCCAGGCACGTCGCCGTGGTGCTCGCCGCGGGCGGAAGCTCGCGCCTGGGCACGCCGAAGCAGCTGTTGCGCCGCGACGGCGAAACACTCCTCCATCGCACCGTCCGCCTGGTGGCCGCGACCCATCCGGTGCGCGTCATCGTCGTACTCGGCGCCGACCATGAGCGGTTCGCCGCGGAACTGGCGGATCTCCCGTACACCCGGGTCATAAACGCCGGTTGGCATTCCGGATTGGGGGGAAGCCTGCGCGCCGCTGCGGCGCACGTACCGGCCGACCACGCCGCATTGACGGTCGCGTGCGACCAGCCTGCGTTGAAGGAGCATCACCTGCACGCGTTGCTGGCGGGAGCGCGCACCGCTCCTGCACGCAGTGCCGCCACCGACATCGGCAACGCGTTGGGCGTTCCCGCCGTCGTGCCCGGTGCCTGGTTCCGGGAACTGGACGCGCATGGCGACCATGGCTTCCGCGATCGCCTGCGCAGCCTGCCCGCCGATGCGGTCTTCAGGCTCCACGCACCGGAACTGGCCCGCGACATCGATACTCCGGCAGACCTGCACGCAGCGATGGTGGCGGGGCTGCTCGACGCGGTGCCGTGACGAAGGCTATCGCCGCGCGCTGTCCTTGCCCTCTGATCCCCGGGGCGACACGATGCGCCACCACGATCCCGGTTGCCACCCACGGCGTGCAACGCGATCGCCAAAATCCCCCGGCTTGATGCAATGCGTGACTACCACGGACCCGCCGCGAGCCGCCTGCAACTCCCGCCCGGCCCATGGCGCACGGTGCTCGACGGCCTGTGCGCGCGCTTTCCTGCGATCTCGCGCGAAGTCTGGCTCGATCGCTTCGCGCGCGGCCGGGTGCAGGACGCGGGTGGGGCATCGTTGGCGGTCGATGCGCCGTATCGGACGGGGGCGGAGATCCGCTATTTCCGCGAGGTCGCGGATGAGGCGCCGATCCCTTTCCAGGAAACCGTGTTGCATGTAGACGCACACCTGGTGGTGGCGGACAAGCCGCATTTCCTGCCAGTGATTCCGGCGGGCGGGCATGTGCGCGAGACATTGCTGGCGCGACTGGTGCAGCGGCTGGGCAATCCCGACCTGGTGCCGTTGCATCGCATCGATCGCGATACCGCCGGGCTGGTGTTGTTTTCGGCGAATCCCGCAACGCGCGATGCGTACCAGTCGCTGTTCCGGCAGCGCCGCATCCGCAAGCATTACGAAGCGATCGCACCGGCGCTGCCGGGGCTGTCGTTTCCGCTCACGCACGCATCGCGGCTCGAGAAGGGGGAGCCGTTCTTCCGCATGCGTGAAGTCGATGGCGTGCCTAACAGCGAGACACGCATCGATGTGATCGAGCGTGCGGGTGCGTTGTGGCGTTACGCGCTGGAGCCGGTGACCGGACGCAAGCACCAGTTGCGCGTGCACATGGCCGCGCTCGGCGCCCCGATCCTCAATGATCGCGTCTACCCTCATCTGGCCTCGCCAGGCGCCGGGGGAATGCCTGCCGATTTCACGCAGCCGCTGAAGCTGCGGGCCCGCGCGCTGGTGTTTGATGATCCGCTCAGTGGCGTGGAGCGGCGCTTCGAGAGCACCTTGCAGCTGTAACGCCTCGAACGTCGCTCGGGCCATCCGCACGACCATTGGGCATGCGGGCATGCGGGACTGCGAACGCGCGCACCACACCCCAGCTCCAGCATTCCCGCTGACACGGTTCTTCGCCTGGATCGCGACCGGATCTGCCCGGTTCCGGCGGCGGCAGCTGTTATCGTTTCGCCATTCCATGCCCGACAGGAGCATCCATGAAGGCCCGCAACGCAACGCAGGACGACGAACAACGTCGCCTCGCCGTGCTCATCGACGCCGACAACGCGCAGCCTTCGGTGATCGGGGGCCTGCTGGCCGAAGTGGCGAAGTACGGGGTCGCGAGCGTGAAGCGGATCTATGGCGACTTCACGTCCAACCAGCAGTCGCAGTGGAAGAAGGCGCTGCTCAAGCACTCGATCAGTCCGGTGCAGCAGTTCGCCTATACGAGCGGCAAGAACGCGACGGATTCGTCGCTGATCATCGATGCGATGGACCTGATGTACACGGGGCGCTTCGACGGCTTTTGCCTGGTGTCGAGCGACAGCGACTTCACCCGGTTGGCGCAGCGGTTGCGCGAAGAGGGACTGACCGTTTACGGCTTCGGCGAACGCAAGACGCCCGACGCGTTCGTGCAGGCCTGCGATAAGTTCGTTTACACCGAAGTATTGCGTGCGCAGGAGCCGGTGGCCGTTCCGGTTGCACCGAAGCCGGGCAAACAGCCGGCGAAGAAGACGGCGCGCGTTGCAAAACAGGCTGCCGTGCAGGCGGCGGCACCGCCTGCGTCGGCACCGGCGAAGCCTTCGGGGCCGCTGCCGTTGCCGCTGGAGCTGATCCGGCAGGCGATCGAGGAGGGTTCGGACGAGGAAGGGTGGGCGCACCTGGGGAGCGTCGGCAACTACTTGAACAAGATCCGGCCCGACTTCGATCCACGGTTGTACGGGCAGAAGAAGCTTAGCGATCTGCTGCGACAGCACCCGCGGCATTTCACGGTGGAGGAGCGGGCGACGCCAGGGAGCGGCGGCAAGACTCTGTTCGTGCGCGCGCTGGATTGAATGGCGTGGCCAGTAGCGTGCAGGTGCCGGAAGGGTCCTGTGTCGCCGCTTCGCCATGATTTGCCAACCAGCTGTCTTCGCCGTTGCCGGGATAATCAGCCATGCGCAGATGTTCCGTATTGATCTTGATGATGACGGCCGTGATGTCCGCGGCCTGCATGGCCTCGCCCCCTTCGCTCGTGATGCATCGTCAGCTCGCGGGTGAGGCCGGGGCGGATGGCTGGTACATGGCGCGCTCCACCAAAGGCGGCTTCGCGGTGCGCCTGCCGGCGCAGTTCAACGACTTCAGTATTCCCGCCTCGCGCCAGGACAACGGTCACATGGCGGAACTGGATGTCGTGGGCACGAAGATCCAGGACATCGGCAAGTTCAGTGCGACCTGCATCCGCTATCTCGACAAGGAGCCGGGCAAGGACGCGATCCTTGCGCCGTTCAGGGGCATGGGCGGCACGCCGTTCAAGGACGCGCATGGCGAAGGCGTGCGCGTTCATTCGCCGGAAGGCGCGACGAAGGTGTATGCCTTGCCCGGCCGCACCTGCCTGCTGGTCGTCGAGGCGTACGACGACGAGGTCGTGACGCCGGACGTCATCGAGCAGTTCTTCGGATCGTTCACCCTCGACGATTGAACGCCCTCGCTGACGGGAGGGCGCGTCGCAAAGGACTGGATGCGGCCCGGCATCGGGGCCGTTAACGCGTCCCGTCGACGCCGGCGCGTTCGCGTCCGGACATTGCCGCACTCCTCGCCAACGCGAACTGCCGATGTGGGCTGGGCCCACCTGAGCCTGCGCGTTAGCGCGCCTTTACACCGTGTTGCCATGTTGTTGCCGTGCGTGGTGGAAGCATCCCCGTATTCGCGGCATGCGGCCGCATTGCGACGGAGGACACGATGGCCCAGTCCACGAGCCGGGGCACGCACGATGGCGATGCTTCGAAGTCGAAACATGCGGATGCCGTGCGCGAGACCGTGCAGCGGCAACGACAGATCCAGGCGGAAACCGACCAGCGCGACGAGCAGAAGAAATCGCAGCAGTCGCAACAGAAGCAGGCTGGCGGCAAGCAGCAGGAGAAGGCGCCCGTGCAGGCCGGAGCCGAAAGGGAACCGGTGAATCCGATGCCGGCGCAGCACCTGCGCAAGCCGGGCAATGAACATGAATTGCGGGAAGCGCCGCGCTTCCTCGCCAATGAATACCGCGGCAGCGGCAAGCTCGAAGGCATGGCGGCGCTGATCACCGGCGGCGACTCGGGCATCGGGCGTTCGGTGGCCGTGCTGTTCGCGCGCGAAGGCGCGGACGTGGCGATCGTCTACCTCAGCGAGCACCAGGATGCGGAGGACACCAAGCGCTACGTCGAGGACGAAGGTCGCCGTTGCCTGGCGATTTCCGGCGACGTGCGCGACTCGCGCTTCTGCGAGGAAGCAGTGGCGAAGGCGGTGGAGGCGTTCGGCCGCCTCGACGTGCTGGTCAACAACGCCGCTTTCCAGCAGCACAGCGAAAAGCTGGAGGACATCACCGACGAGCACCTGCAGGAAACCCTGCAGACCAACATCGGCGGTTACCTGCACATGGCGCGCGCGGCGCTGCCGCACATGAAGCAGGGCGCGTCGATCATCAACACCGGATCGGAAACGGGCATCTTCGGCAGCAAGCAGCTGCTCGACTACTCGGCGACGAAGGGCGCGATCCACGCCTTCACCAAGGCGCTGGCAAGCAACCTGCTCGATCGCGGCATCCGCGTGAACTGCGTCGCGCCGGGCCCGGTGTGGACGCCGTTCAATCCGGCCGATGCGCCGCCGGAGAAGGTCGCGCAGTTCGGCAAATCCAGCGACATGGGGCGGCCGGCCCAGCCGGAGGAGATTTCGCCGGCGTTCGTGTTTCTCGCTTCGCCGGTGTGCTCGTCGTACGTCAACGGCGTGGTATTGCCGGTGATGGGCGGGCCGCATGGGTGAGGGAGAGATGCTCCCTCGCCCCGCTTGCGGCAGAGGGCAGCGTCGCGAAGCGATGCACGGTGAGGAAAGCGTCGCGACACGCGCAAGCGCAAGCCGCCCCTCATCCGCCTTCGGCACCTTCTCCCCGCAAGCGGGGAGAAGGGGAATCCATCCGCCTTCGGTATCGACCGATCCAATGGTTCTCCCTCGCCCCGCTTGCGGGGAGAGGGACAGCATCGCGAAGCGATGCAGGGTGAGGGGAAGTGTTGCGCCACGCGCAAACGCAAAGCCTCCCCTCATCCGCCTTCGGCACCTTCTCCCCGCAAGCGGGGAGAAGGGGTGGTCGGAGAAGCCCACAACGATCAGCAAATCGCGTGCACGCAACCGTCAAGGCACGACGCGCTGCAGCTCCAGCCGCTCCAGGATTTCATGCGGGCTCACCGGTTTGACCAGGTGGCCGTCGAATCCGGACTCCGCGCTGCGCTCCCGATCCGTCTGCTGTCCCCAGCCGGTGACCGCGAGAACCAATACTTCCCGCCCCGCGGGCATTGCGCGGATGCGCCGGCACAGCTCGTAGCCGTCCATCCCGGGCATGCCGAGATCCAGCAGCACGACATCGGGATTGACGGACGCGAACACGGAACATGCGTCGTAGCTGTCGTATACGACCGTGACCTGGTGCCGGCCGAGCCGCAGCAGGTGTGCGAGCGAATCGGCGTGTTCGCGGTTGTCGTCGACGATGAGGATGCGGCGCGGATGCTCGGACGTGCGAATCGTGTCGAGCGGCGGTTCCTGTACCGCCGCATGCGTATCGGGAAGGGGGAGTTCGACGACGAATTCACTGCCTTCGCCCAAGCCCTGGCTGTGCACGGTGACGCTGCCGCCGTGCAGCTGCACGAGGTCGCGCACCAGGGTCAGGCCGATGCCGAGGCCACCGCGGCTCTGGTCGCGGGTGTGCTCGCATTGCGTGAACAGGTCGAAGATCTGCGACTGGTGGCGCTGGTCGATGCCGGCGCCGTTGTCGATCACGCTGATGCGCACATTGTCGCCGTCCCGCGCTGCGCGCAGGGTGACCTTGCCGCCAGCCGGCGTGTACTTCGCGGCGTTGTTGAGCAGGTTGGACAACACCTGCGCGATGCGGATCGGATCGACGTCGAGCACGATAGGTTCGCCGGGAAGGTCGACGACGAAGCGGTGCGCGTAGGCGTCGAGCAGCGGCTGGCTGGTCTCCACCGCTGTGGTGACGATGTCGCTGAGCGCGACGTGGCGGCGGCGCAGTTCGATGCGTCCGCGGGTGATGCGCGAGATTTCCAGGAGGTCGTCCACCAGGCGCACGAGCTGCGTCATCTGCCGGTCCATGATGTCGTAGAGCGCGCGATCGTCAGGATTGGCCGCGCCTTCCATGCGCAGGATGTGCAGGCAGTTGCGCAACGGCGCAAGCGGGTTGCGCAGCTCGTGGCCGAGCATGGCGAGGAATTCGTCCTTGCGGCGATCGCTGTCGCGCAGGCTCAGCTCGGTCTGGCGGCGTTCGATCAGGTCGGCGGCGATGCGCGCGAGGATGTCGAGCAGGCGAAGCTCGTGCTCGGAGGGTTCGTGCGGGTACGACCAATGCGTGGAGAGCATGCCGACGACGCGGCCAGTGCGCGACTGCAGCGGCGTGGTCTGGATCGCGACGATGCCCGTTTCCTCGTAAACGGCCAGCAGCTCGGGCCCGAGTTCGCCGGTCATCGCGCGCACGTCCCGGAAAATGACGCGGCGTCCGGCATCGAGTGCCTGCCCGCAGGCGGTGAGGCAGCTGGCATCGATCCACTTCCAGCCGTCGGCGGCACTCGCGCTGAAGCCGCGGTGCGCGAGCAGCTGCAACCGGGATCTTCCATGCAGCATCTGCAGGCTGGCGAACTGCGAATGCATGAGCGCGCAGGCGGTGTCGATGATCTTGGTGTAGAGCGCTTCGTCGTCGTGCTCGGCGATGAGTTCGACGCTGACTTCGTGCAGGCTGCGCGCGTCGGCCAGTTCGCCGGCGAGTTCGGACTCGCGCTGCTGCAAGGTGTCGATCACCCGGTCGCGTTCGACCAGCATGGTCGCGATCTGCGAACCGAAGGCGGCGATCTGCTGTTCCCACTCGTTCAGCGGCCGCGCTTCTTCCAGGCACAGGCAGAACGAACCGATCGCGACGCCATCCTCGGGGCGCAGCACGGGCAGGGAATAGGTCGCGCGCACGCCTTGCGAGAGACACAGATTGCGCCAGGCCGCGCTCCAGGTGGTGTCGCCCGCGACGTCGTCGCAGGAGAACGGCCGGCTATGGACGATCGCCGCGGTGCATGTGCAGAACGACGGCTCGTGCACCGGGAAATTGAAGAGACGGGTGATGACTTCCGCGGGGAAGGGCGCAACGGCTTCGACGATCCGTCCGCGTTCCGCATCGGTCAGCAGGAAGCAGCCACGTGCGTGCGGGTAGAGCGATTCGATCGTGCAGTTCACCGCGCGCAGGCAGTCGGCGCGCGGATGGCCGAGCGCCACGCGTTCGAGCAGCGCGTTCTGCGCGACCGCGAGCGCTTCGGCGCGACGCGAACGCGTGATGTCGACGACGACGCCCGACAGGCAATTGGGATAACCGCGCCCGCTGTTGCGCGCGCCGTGCGCATGCAGCCAGTGCAGTGCGCCGTTGGGCGCGATCACGCGGTATTCGATGTCGTAGTCGGCGGAACCCGCGATGGCCTCATCGAGTGCGAGGCGCACTCGCGGCAGGTCTTCGGGGTGGATCGCGGCGAGCACGGCTTCGAGCGTGACATCCGCACTGCGCGACAGGCCGAAGATCGATTTGCAGGTATCGGAAAGCGCGAGGTGCTGGTTGGTGAGGTCGAGTTGCCAGGTGCCGATACGGCCCGCGTCGAGCGCTCGTTCGAGTTGGGCATCGCGTTGCAGGGGCGCAACACGTGCGATCGCATTGCGGCTGCTGTCGTCGTGAGTTGTCCCCTGTGAACCCCGCGTGGAGGAAGTGCCGTGACCGGCGGCACCACTGCTGACCATCGTCCGGTCCTGTTGAGCCGAGGAATTGATCATGCGCTGCTGGCGTGAAGGCGGAGTTCACGGAAATGACTGGGGACGCGGGGTCTTTCCGGAACCGAGCATCTCCTGTCGTCACGGACGCGATGCCGTGTCCGCATTTCACAGGCTGCCGCCATCGCCCGACTACCCTTCGGGGGAACCTGCAAGGAGGTCGCCATGTCTGCGGATACCAAGACGCCGTTGGAGCATGTCAATGACACGGTGGTGCAGCTGAAGGAGATGCGGCACTACGCAAAGAACAACGTGGAGCTGCTGACGACGCAATGGCTGCTGTTCGATGGCGAACTGTCGAAGCTGAAACGGGCGGAGGAGATCGAGCAGCTGATGGCGTTGCAGGGACAGTTCTACGACGCACTGGAAGCGGCGATCACCGACCTCGAAGGGTTGTCGGTGGAGTTGCAACCTCCACCGCCGGAGGAATAAGTCACTGCACCCCGTTTGGGCACGGTCTTCGCACGGATTTTCTGCAGGCGATGGCAGCATCGCGTGGTGCCGGATGCCGCGATTCTCGCGGAGCATCCACGCTTCTATCGGCAACAACGACGCCGATGCATCATCGAGGAGGAGATCGCATGAATGCCGTAGTCAGGCTGGCTGTCGCTTTCGCCGCAGGCGCGGCGGCCATGTATTACTTCGATCCGGTGGCAGGCAGGCGCCGCCGTGCGATGACGCGGGACCAGAGCGTCTCCGTCGGCCATGACGTCGAAGGTTTCGCCCGTGCGAAGTCGAAGCGCGCCGCCGATCGCGTGCAGGGAGCAAAGGCAAGGGCGCGCGCGCGGCTCGATGACGAACCGGTCGACGACCTGCAGCTGCATGAGCGCATCCGCTCCCGGCTGGGCCACCTCGCCGAGGATGCCAGCGCGGTCACCGTGCAGGTAGCCGACGGACACGTCGTGCTCAGTGGCAACGTCAGCGAAGAAGAAGTCGAGTCGTTGGCGGATGAGGTCTCGTCGATACGCGGCGTCGCGAGCGTGGACAACCAGCTCTCCATCGGGACGGACACCGGCACCATCGGAACGACTCCAGCCGGCCAGGACGCACGACACTGACGCAGGCCGGTCCCGCGCATGCGATGCCATGCATCGCATGCGCGTTCACGTCAGCATCACGCAGCGCACCAGGCCCGCCGCCGGAAGCGGTGCCGCGCGCTATTCATGGTCGTATGATGGCCGCGGCTCTCGGTGCGAGAGGTCGGCATGACCAGCAGTCCCAGCACTATCCGGACCGTCCGGACCCCTGCGAAGTTGTGGCAGGACTGCGTCCTTGTCGCGGGTCTCGTTGGAATCCTCGGCTGGCTGTCGGTCACATTCTCGCGCGGGCCGGGGGAGTTATCCGCCGTCTGGTTCGGCAACGGCATCCTCGTGGGCTGGCTGCTCTCGCGTCCCACGCCGCTGTGGGCCTTCTACATCGTCGGCGCATTCCTGGCGGATCTGATCGCCCGGTTGGTTTCGGACAGTCCTCCGTTGCATTCCCTTCTGGTCGCCGGCAGCAACGTCATCGAAGTGCTGATCGTGGCGGTCGCCGTGCGCCGGCGCGTGCCCGATATCGGCGATCCGAAGCACTGGCTGTCGCTGGGCGGCATCGCGACCGGCATCACGCTGGCGGCCTGTGCGATATCCGGCCTGCTGGCGGCGGCCGCCAACACGCTCCTCGCGGGTGGCGCGTTCGCTACCACCTATCTGACCTGGTACGCGGCGCACGTGGTCGGCATGGTGATCTGCGCCACGACCACGCTCGTGATCCACCGCGAAGGCCGCCGGCTTGTCATCGCGCCAGGACGCGGCTGGTCCTTCGTCTTCACTGCACTGTTGATCGCAGTGGTCAGTGTCGGCGTATTCAGCGTGCGCTATCCGATCATGTTCCTCGTGTATCCGCCGCTGTTGTGGGCGGCCTTCCGCTTCCGGTTTCCGGGCGTGGCGCTGGGTATCGCGTTGCTGACGCTGATCGGCACCGTGGCGACCGCGATGGACGAAGGACCGATCATGCTGGTCGAAGGCCTGGGAACCTCCGGCCACATTGCCTTGTTGCAGCTCTACATCGCCGCCGCGTGCGTGATGACAATTCCCGTCGCGCTTGTGATGGCCGAACGAAAACGCCTCAATGCGCGTGTCCGCGACAGCGAACTGGGCTATCGCATGCTCGCGGACTACTCGCATGACGTGATCGTGCGGATGCGGCCCGATGGCGAGCGCCTCTACGTCTCGCCTTCGTCGCGCGACATCCTCGGCTGGACGCCCGCGGAAATGCTGGGTGAGCGCTGGGAGCTGGTGCATCCAGAGGATCGTGCACTCCAGCAGCAGATCATGGACGAAGTGATCGCCACGGGTGAGCCGCGCATCGCGGTCTATCGCGTGCAGCACCGGGACGGTCATTACGTGTGGATCGAAGCGGTCACGCGGCCCATCCCCAGCACCGACCGCGATGGCATGGACATCATCTACACCGGTCGTGACATCAGCCGCCGCATGGCGGCGGAAGCGGCGCTGGCGGAAAGCCGGCAGGAGCTGGAACGCATGGCGCGCGTGGATGCGCTCACCGATCTCGCCAATCGCCGCCAGTTCGAAGAACGCCTGGAGCTGGCGCTGTTGCGACAACAACGGCAGGGCACGGCCCTGGCGTTGATGTACCTGGACGTGGACCATTTCAAGCACATCAACGACACGTGGGGACATGCGGCCGGCGACGTCGTGCTGCGCGCGTTCGCCGATCGGCTGGTGCACTGCGTGCGGGCGACCGACCTGGTCGCGCGGCTGGGAGGCGACGAATTCGTGGTGCTGATCGAAGATGCATCGCTGCCCGCCGCCGCGGAAGTCATCGCGCGCAAGCTGCTGAGCGAGATGCGGCACAGCATCGACATCGACAGCACGGCGTTGATGGCAACCACGAGTATCGGCATCGCCTACGCGAAAGCGCCGACAGAGGCCGCGGCGCTGCTGGCGACGGCGGATGCGGCGCTCTATGAAGCCAAGCAGGCCGGCCGCAATACCTGCCGGATACGGCCGGTCGATGCGACGGTGCGGGGAAGCGGGCGCATCGATGGTTGACGTCGCGCGGTAACGAAGCGCTGCGACGCCAGCAGGTCGAAGCCGTAATCACACCGAGGCGGCCTGTTCTCGCTCGATCGCGCGCCAGCCGATGTCGTGGCGATGGAATTCGCCATGCCAGGAAATGCCAGCGACCGCATCATAGGCGCGGCGTTGCGCATCGAAAACGGTTTCACCGAGCGCACACACGCACAGCACGCGGCCGCCGCTGGTGACAACGTGGTCGCCTTCCAGCTTCGTACCGGCATGGAAAACCTTCGTGCCTTCGAGTTCGGGCGCATCGATGCTGTTGATGACGTCGCCGGTGCGCGGCGTGCCGGGATAGTTTTCCGCGGCCATTACCACGCCCAGGCTCGGGCGCGGATTCCAGTTCGCTTCGACTTCACGCAGGCGCCCGTCGATCGCGGCTTCGACCAGGTCGAGCAGGTCGCTGTCGAGGCGCAGCATCACCGGCTGCGTTTCCGGATCGCCGAAGCGCACGTTGAACTCGATGACTTTCGGTGCTCCCGACTTGTCGATCATCAGCCCGGCGTAGAGGAAGCCGGTGAACGGCACGCCGTCCTTGATCATGCCTTCCACGGTCGGGTTCACGACTTCGCGCATCACCCGCTCATGCACGTCGGGCGTGACCACGGGCGCGGGCGAATAGGCGCCCATGCCGCCGGTGTTGGGGCCGGTGTCGCCGTCGCCGACGCGCTTGTGGTCCTGCGATGTCGCCATCGGCAGCGCGGTCCGGCCGTCGACCATGGAGATGAAGCTGGCCTCCTCGCCCTCGAGGAATTCCTCGATCACCACGCGCGCACCGGCCGCGCCGAATGCGTATTCGCCGAGCATGTCGGTGATCGCGGCTTCGGCTTCGGCCAGCGTCATCGCAACGATCACGCCCTTGCCGGCAGCGAGGCCGTCGGCCTTGATCACGATCGGCGCGCCTTTCTGGCGGATGTAGTCGAGCGCTTCGTCGACATGCGTGTGTACGGCGTAGTGCGCGGTGGGAATGTTGTGGCGTGCGAGGAAATCCTTCGCGAAGGCCTTGCTGCCTTCGAGCTGCGCGGCTGCTGCCGTCGGACCGAAGATGCGCTGACCCGCCGCGCGGAATTTGTCGACCACGCCTGCTACGAGCGGGCCTTCGGGACCGACGACGGTGACGGCGACGTTCTCCTGCTGCGCGAGGGCGAGCAGGCCATCGAGGTCGGTCGTGCTGACGGGCACGTTGCGGCAGCCGGCTTCGTGCGCGGTGCCGGCATTGCCCGGTGCGACCAGCACTTCGCTCACGCGCGGCGATTGCGCGAGCTTCCAGGCGAGGGCGTGTTCGCGGCCGCCGGAACCGATGACGAGAACCTTCATGTGCCGTTCTTCCTGTGGTCGCTGGCGCAATGCCGAGTGCAGTGTGTGTATTACGGTGTTGGTGCGAGGTTAATGGATCGGGGCTGATCCGATTTCAAAAAGCAAAAACGCCCCTCATCCGCCCTTTGGGCACCTTCTCCCCGCGACGCGGGGAGAAGGAAAGCGTGTTGCTGCTTCATGCGGGAGAGGGAGATGATCGCTTCTTCCTACCCCTCGCCCCGCTTGCGGGGAGAGGGACAGCGTTGCAAAGCAACGCAGGGTGAGGGGCCGTCAGTGGCGGAAATGGCGAACGCCGGTGAACACCATCGCGATCCCATGCTCGTCCGCTGCCGCGATCACCTCCGCATCGCGCATCGAGCCACCGGGCTGGATCACGGCCTTGATGCCCGCTTCCGCCGCCGCGTCGATGCCATCGCGGAACGGGAAGAACGCGTCGCTCGCCATCATCGACCCCGGCACGACCAGGCCCGCGTCGTTCGCCTTGATCCCGGCGATGCGCGCCGAATATACGCGGCTCATCTGGCCGGCGCCGACACCGATCGTGCGATGGTCCCTCGCGTAAACGATCGCATTGGACTTCACGAACTTCGCCACCTTCCACGCAAACAGCAGGTCGGTGAACTGCGCGTCCGTCGGCGCCAGCTTCGTCACAACCTTGAGCTCGTCGCGCGTGACCACGCGGTCGTCGGCGGTCTGCATCAGCAGGCCGGAGCCGACGCGCTTGCAGTCGATGAAGCCCCTCGAGGCAGGCGCCAGGGGAATTCGCAGCACGCGCACGTTGGCCTTCTTCTTCGCGTATTCCAGCGCGGCGTCTTCGTAATCCGGTGCGATCAGCACCTCGACGAACTGGCGATCGAGGATCGTCTTCGCCGTGGCAGCATCGAGCGTACGGTTAAACGCGATGATGCCGCCGAAGGCCGAGGTCGGATCGGTCGCATAAGCCATTTCATATGCATCGCCGCAGCCGCTGCCTACGGCGACGCCGCACGGATTGGCGTGCTTGACGATCACGCAGGCCGGCGCGTCGAACTGGCGCACGCATTCCCAGGCCGCGTCGGAGTCGGCGATGTTGTTGTAGGAGAGTTCCTTGCCCTGCAACTGGGTGAAGGTGGCCAGCGAGCCCGGCGCCGGATACAGGTCGCGATAGAACGCGGCCTGCTGGTGCGGATTCTCGCCGTAGCGCAGGTCCATCACCTTCACGAAGTTGCCGTTGGCCTGGCCTGAAAACTGCGCGCGATGCTTTGCGCTCTCGTCCGACGCTTCCGCCATCGACGACAGGACGTCGCTGATGCGGCCGTCGTATTGGGCGACGCGGTTGAAGGCGGCGACGCTCAACTTGAAGCGGGTGTTCGCGCCAAGCGTGCCGTCGTTGGCATCGAGTTCTTCGATGACGCCTGCGTATTGCGCCGGATCCGTGGCGACCGCGACGTAGGCGAAGTTCTTCGCCGCCGCGCGCAGCATCGCCGGGCCGCCGATGTCGATGTTCTCGATGATGTCGTCGAACGTGGCATCGGGCTCGTACGCAACGCGTTCGAACGGATACAGGTTCAGCACCAGCAGGTCGATCGGTTCGATGCCCTGCTGCGCCATCACCGCGTCGTCGATACCGCGGCGGCCGAGCAGGCCGCCGTGCACCTTCGGATGCAGGGTCTTGACCCGGCCGTCCATGATTTCGGGGAAGCCGGTGACTTCGCTCACGTCCTTCACCGGCAGGCCTGCTTCGCGGATGGCCCTGGCGGTTCCGCCGGTGGAGAGCAGTTCGACGTTGCGGGCGGCGAGGGCACGGGCCAGCTCGATCAGGCCGGTCTTGTCGGAAACGGAGAGCAGTGCCCGGCGTAGGGGCAGGCGGTCGGTGGTCATGGGGAGCTGGCGGGGCGAAAGAGGCCGGAATTATAAGGGCCGCGGAGTGAGCGGCCCTTATTCCGAAAACTGCTGGCTCGACTGAGCGGAGGAGTACGTAGCGCCCTCCACACTATCGCGCGGACGCGTTACTGCTCCAGCCCGTATTCGCGCAACTTCTTGCGTAACGTCGCGCGATGAATGCCGAGCATCGCGGCGGCGCGGCTCTGGTTGCCTTCGCAATGCGAGAGGACTTCGACGAACAACGGAATCTCGAGTTCGCGCAGCGCGATCTCGTACAGATTTTCGGTGCCGCAACCGTTGAGATCACCGAGGTAACGACGGATGGATGTGGCAACGTGGTCGCGCAGCGGCGGTCGCGGTTTGGAGCGTTGATCGTTGCGATCGGCAGCGGCGTTCAAGCGGTATCCCCCGGTATTCATCCCGCCGCGGTGTCGAGGCACGGTCGGCGGGGAGGGCGAGTCTAGCGCGGGCCTGTCGCAGGCAACAACAAGAAACGTGGCGGGCTCCCGCATTTCACGTTTGCGCCTGGCAACGCCGCACCAAGCCGTTACAGGAAGTCGAAAGTGAACGCGACGACCTGTTGCGCGGGCTCGACGACATCGAGCTGGATGGTCGCGCTCTGGCCTGGCGCAATGGCACCCCTGGCGTTTTTGCCCAGGTAGTCGGCCGGGGTGAAGGCCCGCATGCCGACCTGCCGCCCGTCCATGTCCGACAGGGTGAGCAGCACCGTCGGCCACGGCTGCTCCCAGCGTGCGTCATTCCTGAAACTTGCGCTGACGTGCAGCACGCCGCGCGCGCCGGCCTTCGGCTGCACGCTGCGCTGGAGCATGGTGAACGCCGCCGGTTCGCGCCATGCAGGTACTTCGCAGCGCAACAACGCACAGGTGCTGGTGATCAGTGGGCGCCAGCGCGCATTGCCGGCGAGTTCGACGCGTTGCGCAAGCACCATCTGCACCAGCAACACCAACACCAGACCGGCGACGACGAGCCAACTGCGCCAATGCGTCGTGCGCACCGGCGCCGGCGCGTGGCGACGGGCGAAGCTGGGCGCGTGGTGGCTGCGCGGGCGGCGTGGTTTCGCTTCAGCGGAAGCTTGCGAAGGCACCTCTTCCGTGGGGTTCGGTGCAGCGGGTGCCGTTTCAGGAGCGGCTTCGACCTTCGTCTCGGCGGCTGGCGGCGTAGCTGGTTTCTGCAGCGGCTTCGCGAGCCGCGGATCGATCGCGCTGCCGCAACGCGGGCAACGCTGGCTCGTTCCGCTTTGTGCGGCGACGAGGAATCCACAATGCGGGCAGGCGACGAACATGGGCCCTATTCAAGCACGCCGGCGCACGCGCGGTCAGCCGCGGCGGCGCGTCCCCGTGACACGCATCCAGTCCTCGAGGCGATCCGCGCGCAGGTTTTCGAATTCTCCGGCGTAACGCGCGATCACTTCGTCCTCCTGTCCGGCGAGGATGCCGGACATGGCGAGCTGGCCGCCGGGCGCCACGCGCGCGATGAGCGTATCGGCGAGCGCAATCAGCGCCGAAGCCAGGATGTTGGCGACGACGATCGGATAGGTGGCGACAGGTTCGTCGTTGGGCAGGTAGACGTCGAGGCGTCCGGCGACTTCGTTGCGTTCGGCGTTGTCGTGCGTGGCGATCAACGCCTGCGGATCGTTGTCGACACCGACCGCATGCGCGGCGCCGAGCTTCAGCGCGGCGATCGCGAGGATGCCGCTGCCGCAACCGAAATCGAGCACGCGCTGGTGCTGCAGCGCGTTGTCTCCGGCGAGCGCGTCGAGCCATTGCAGGCACAACGCGGTGGTGGGATGCGTGCCGGAACCGAAGGCGAGGCCCGGATCGAGGCGCACGATCGCGGCAGTTGTGGTTTGCGCTTCTGCGGGGAGATCGCTGTTCCACGGCACGATCCAGGTGCGCTCGCCGAAGCGCAGCGGCACGTACTGGTCCATCCATGCGCGTTCCCAATCCTGGTCTTCGACCCGGCGGAAGCGTGCCTGCGTCCAGTCGAGTTCGTCGTCGAAGGCTTCGAGCGCGGCGAGCAGGATCAGGCCGTCGGTGTCGTCGGGAAACAACGCGGTAAGCACGAGTTCGCCCCACAGCGGCTGCTCGCCGACGCCGGGCTCGAAGATCGCCTGTTCGTCGGGTGCATCGGCGTGCGCGTCGGCCAGCGTGACGGCGAGCGCACCGACGTCTTCCAGCGCTCGCTCGTAGCGCGGCTGCTGGGCTTCGGTGCAGGGGAGGGAGAGTTCGAGGAAGGGCATGGCGGTGTGCGGCGGAAATTGGCGGCCATTATCCGCGAGCAGGTCCGGTCGCGTTGGTGCGTGCCTTAGCTCGTGCCTGGAACGCGACCTCGAAGTCGTCGCTGATCACATACTCGCAGGCGGGAAACCGGTCGCGCAGGTATTCGTCCAGCCGCGTGCCGGCTTCCAGCAGGTTGGTCACCTTGAAGGAGAGGTCGACGCCACCGGCGCCGAAGGAGCGGCCATCGCTGCGACCGATCCCGTTTTCGAGCGCGAACGCTTCGATGCGGTCCAGCAACTCATTCGTGCCGGTCCCGTCCAGGTCCGCGGGCTGGCGCAACATCAGCCAGAGCGTGCCGCGCCGGCGCGTGAGCGGCTGCACCTGGCGTACACGGCCATCGCTGTCGGCGGTGAGGGCGACGGTCGCCTGTGGTTCGGGATCCCAGTCCGCGAGCCACGCCTGCCGCGCTGCGAGCGCGGCATCGAGGTCGAAGGCCGGGCGGAAGGCGCGGCAGGCGTCGGCCAGCGTGCGCTGCTGTTTGTGCTCCAACGCATTCGCGATCGCTTCGATCATGTGTTCGACCACGAAAGCGGCCTGGTCCACGACCGGGCGGTCGAACCACGGGCGCCAGTCGACCGTTAGTTCGACTTCGAGCTGCTCGCCCTGCCTGCGCAGGCGGGCGCGCGCGGCCCGCGTGTCGGTGGTGTCGTACACGCCGCAGGTTGCATGCACCTGGCGCAGCGGGGAGCCGTGCGCCAGGATCGTGGGCCATAAGTGGGCGGACAGCTGTTCGCCGGCCGCGTCGAGCAGCGCTTCCAGTGCTTCAGTGGCAGGGTCGCGGCCCCCGAACAGGGTGAGATCGACGCCAAGGCCGAGGAAGATCTTCAGTTCCATGCGCACGCCACTCTTTGCGAGATCCGCTGCGGCGGCCCGCAGCAGGCCGCAGCCCGTCGCCGCACGGGGCGACGGCACGATTCGATGGCTTACGCCATCGAAATCGACTTTTCCTTCTGTTCCTTCAACCGCTTTTCGAGGTAATGGATGTTCTGTCCACCCTGCTGGAAACCGGCGTCGGAAAGGATGCGCTGCTGCAGCGGAATATTCGTCTTGATGCCGTCGACGACCATTTCGCTCAGCGCCACGCGCATGCGCGCGATCGCGGTGGCGCGGTCGGGACCGTGCACGATGAGCTTGCCGATCATCGAGTCGTAGTTCGGCGGCACGCGATAGCCTTCGTAGATGTGGCTGTCGACGCGCACGCCGGGACCGCCCGGCGCATGGAAGTGCTGGATCAGGCCGGGGCAGGGCATGAAGGTTTCCGGATCTTCCGCATTGATGCGGCATTCGATCGCGTGGCCGTTGAGGACGATGTCGCTCTGCTTGATCGACAGCTTGTGCCCCGCCGCGATCATCAGCTGTTCCTTCACTAGGTCGATGCCGGTGATCATCTCGGTCACCGGATGCTCGACCTGGATGCGGGTGTTCATTTCGATGAAGTAGAAGCGCCCGTTCTCGTAGAGGAACTCGAACGTGCCGGCGCCGCGATATCCGATGCGCTTGCAGGCTTCGACGCAGACCTTGCCGATTTCCGCGCGCTGCTCGGGCGTGATGCCCGGCGCCGGCGCTTCCTCGACGACCTTCTGGTGGCGGCGCTGCATCGAGCAGTCGCGTTCGCCCAGGTGGATCGCGCCGCCCTGGCCGTCGGCGAGCACCTGGATCTCCACGTGGCGCGGGTTCTCCAGGAATTTCTCCATGTAGACCATGTCGTTGCCGAACGCCGCCTTGGCCTCGCTCTTGGTGGTCTGGATCGCGGAGTTGAGGTGCGCTTCGGTGTGGACCACGCGCATGCCGCGGCCGCCGCCGCCGCCCGCGGCCTTCACGATCACCGGATAGCCGATCTCGCGCGCGATCTTCACGTTGGCCGCCGCGTCATCGCCGAGCGGACCGCCGGAACCAGGCACGCAGGGCACGCCGGCCGACTTCATCGCGCGGATCGCTTCGACCTTGTCGCCCATCAGGCGGATCGTGTCGGCCTTGGGGCCGATGAAGATGAAGCCGGATTGTTCGACGCGTTCGGCGAAGTCGGCGTTCTCGCTGAGGAAGCCGTAGCCGGGGTGGATCGCCTGCGCGTCGGTGACTTCCGCCGCCGCGACGATCTGCGCCATGTTGAGGTAGCTGTCGGTGGACGGCGCGGGGCCGATGCACACCGATTCGTCGGCCATGGCGACGTGCTTGAGGTTGCGGTCGACGGTGGAATGCACCGCGACCGTGCGGATGCCAAGCGCGTGGCACGCGCGCAGGATGCGCAGCGCGATTTCACCGCGATTGGCGATTACAACTTTATCTAGCATGGGTCAGGTCCAAAACTGTGCGGTTTCGTTGCGTCCGGCCCTTTGGCCTCGCGGCCGCCGGGCGTTCGCCGGTTCGCGGCTGTCGCCACGACAGCCCGGCTCACCCAATGACGAACAGCGGCTGGTCGAATTCGATCGGCTGGCCGCTCTCGACCAGGATCTTCACCACGGTGCCGGCGACGTCGGCTTCGATCGGGTTGAACATCTTCATCGCTTCGATGATGCCGAGCGTTTCGCCCTGCTTGACCGCCTGGCCGACGCTGACGAAGGACGGCTTGTCCGGCGATGGCGACGAATAGAAGGTGCCGACCATCGGCGCGCGCACGACGTGGCCCGGCGGCAGGTCGCTGGCCTTGGGCGTGCCGCCGCTCGCGGCATCGGTCGGGCTCGCCATCGGCATCACCGGTGTCGGTGCGGCGGCAGGCGCGGCCATCATCGGCTGGGCCATGGTGAAGCTGCCCTTGGGCGTACGGGCGAGGCGGACGGACTCTTCGCCTTCCTTGATCTCGATTTCGGCGAGGTTCGACTCTTCCAGCAGGTCGATGAGTTTCTTGATCTTGCGCAGGTCCATGGTGGGCCTCTGGGTACTTGGTAAGAGAAGGAAAGCGGTTTGGGAACGCGCCGCGGGAGTCCGGCGTCAGTGCTGCGCCAGCCGCACGATCGCGGCTTCGAGCGCGTAGCGGTAACTGTCGGCGCCGAAGCCGGCGACCACGCCGACCGCGAGGTCGCTGAAGTAGCTGTGGTGGCGGAACGGTTCGCGCGTGTGCGGGTTGGACAGGTGCACTTCGATGAAGGGGATGGCGACGGCGGCGAGCGCATCGCGGATCGCCACGCTCGTGTGGGTGAACGCGGCCGGGTTGATCACGATGAAGCGGGTGCCATCGGTGCGGGCAGCCTGGATGCGGTCGACGAGTTCGTGTTCGGCATTGCTCTGCAGGCTCTCGAACTCGTGGCCGGCGTCGCGGGCGCGGGACTCGAGGTCGCCTTCGATCTGCTCCAGCGTCGCGTGGCCATAGACCCCGGGCTCGCGCGTACCGAGCAGGTTGAGGTTGGGACCATGCAGGACCAGCAGCTTTGCCATGTAGGAGCGGGGGCCCGCCTGTTGAAGGCCGGGAGTGTGGCCCATGCAGGGGAAGCTGTCCAGACGTTCGCTACCGTATCGGCGAAGTTGTCGGGAGTTAAGCAGTTGTTGGAGCGGTCACTCTAGAACAGAGACGCGGTTGGCGCTTCCGGAGAGGTCTATTGCGCCCAGTCGTCGATTTCGCCTTCGCGGAACGGCCCGATCTTCTGCCTGAGCACGCGGCCGTGTGCGTCCAGCAGCACGGAATAGGGCAGCACGCCCTTGGGATTGCCGAGGCGGACGCCGGCATCGCGCGGGCCGGGCACGTCGATCAGGATGGGATAGCTGACCGGAATCCGCTGCAGGAAGGCCTGGACTGCAGCGACATCGTCCAGCGCGATGCCGACCACTTGCGTGCCGTTTGCGGCCTGCGTCCTCGCGAAGCGGTCCAGCTCCGGCATTTCCCTGATGCAGGGACCGCACCAGCTGGCCCAGAGGTTCAGCAGCGCGGGCCGGCCGGCATAGGCCTGCGGCAGGGCAACCGGCTGGCCGCTCAATGACGGCAACGTGAAAGCGGGCACGATCGCACCCCGTTCGGCGATTTTCAGGTCAGCGGGTGGTTCGGGTGCGGACGCTGACAGGGCCCCTTGGAGCGCGCGTTGGCCCACTTCGGTGTGCAACAAGGGACTGGGGCCTTCGCGCCACAGGCCGACCGCGACGCCGAGCGCGCCGGCGGCGAGCGCGACGAGCAGCAGTTTCGCGGTCGAACCGAGCTTCATCGCCAAGGGCTCATCGCGCGGCTTCGGCCAGCGCTTCGCCCACGCCGTCGCGGGTCAGCACGACTGGCAGCACGCGGCCCTCGCCGCCGTTGCGCGGGAAGACCACGTACAACGGCACGCCCACGGCTTTGTAGCGCTGCAGGAAGGCGGTGAGCGCGGGATCGACGTCGGTCCAGTCGCCGACCATGTAGACGGCATTCGCGTTCGCCATCGCGTCGCGGAAGGCATCGGTGCGGAAGACGGCGCGTTCGTTCGCCTTGCAGGTCACGCACCAGTCCGCGGTCATGTTGACGAAGACCACGCGGCCGGCGGCGCGCAGGTCGGCGAGGCGCTGTTCGGAGAACGCCACCGGGGTGATGCCCTCGCTCGGTGCGGTCAACGCCGACGCGGCGGCCGGGCGCGGCATCGTATGGATCACCCGCAGCGGCCACACCAGTGCGAGCGCGGCGAGCACCGACGCGACCATCGCCCAGCGATGACCGGTCGTACGCGCCCGCGTCCACGCCCATGCGGCGAACGCGAGCAGCACCGCTGCAAACAGCCACCAGCCGATCGCGTCGGCACCGCGCTGGCGCGTGAGTACCCACGCGAGCCATGCGGCGGTGAGATAAAGCGGGAAGGCCAGCGCCTGCTTGAAGGTTTCCATCCACGCGCCGGGTCGCGGCAGGCGATGCGCCAGCGCGGGAATGAAGCCGATCAGCAGGAACGGAAGCGCCAACCCGAGGCCGAGCACGACGAACACCAGCAGCGCGACGAACGGGGGCGCGGTGAATGCCCACGCCAGCGCTGCACCCATGAACGGCGCGGTGCACGGCGTCGCGACGACGACCGCGAGCACGCCGGTGAAGAAGTCGCCGAGTGGGCCCGACTTCGTCGTCAACGCATGGCCCATGCCGGTCCAGCGTCCGCCGACATGCCAGACGCCCGACATGCTCAGGCCGAGGCCGAACATCAGCAGCGCGAGCAGCGCGACCACCAGCGGTTGCTGCAACTGGAAGCCCCAGCCGAGCGCGAGGCCGGCTTCGCGCAACGCGAGCGCGAGCCCGCCGAGCAGCACGAAGCTGAGCACCACGCCAGCCGTGTACCAGAGCGCGTGCCTGCGCGCGCGCGCCGGATCCTCGCCGTTGCCCGCGAGCGAGAGCGCCTTGAGCGAGAGCACCGGCAGGACGCAGGGCATCAGGTTGAGGACCAGGCCGCCGAGCAGGGCGAGCACGAGTGCAGAGAAGAGGGTGAGGCGGGCGCCGCGCGGGGCGGCTTGTCGTTGCGCAGGCAACGAAGAGGAAGCCGGCGTCTGCGCGCTATTGGCCTGCGCAGCATCGAGTGGCGTAGCTGTTTCCGCGGGCGCGGCGCCCGTCGTTGCTTCCCCGGCGTTCGTGGCACTTGCAGAAGAAGCCGCGGGCTCGATTGCAGCTGCCTTCGGCGTCACCGTTCCGGCGGGCACATCCAGCACCACCGAACGCGTCATCGGCGGATAGCAGATGCCATCGGTCTGGCAACCCTGGAACGTCGCCCGCAGCGTGAGCTTCGCGGCATCCGGGCGCGTGCGCAGCAACGGCAGCGGCACGTCGATCTGGTCGAAGAAGACGACGACGTCGCCGAAGTGTTCGTCATGGTGCGCAGTGCCGCGCGGCCACTTCGGCTTGCCCGGCGCGATGCCGGCCTTCACCGCCGCGGCATCGAACTTCAGCGAGGTCTTGTCGCGATACAGGTAATAGCCGCGTGCCGGAGTGAAGCGCAGCAGCAGCGTGTTGCCGTCGCCGACGATGGCTTCGAAACCGAACGCCTGTTCGGGCGGCAGCGGCGCCGCGTCGACTGCGGCGGTGCCGGTACTGCCGAGCAGTCCGCCAGCAACCGGCACACCGCTGCGGTTCGCGCCGGTTTTGCCGAACGCCACCACGGGTTCGTCCGAAGCGGCGGCCGCAGGCAGCGCCACCGTCACGTTGCGCGTCTGCGGCGGATAGCAGATGCCCGCATCCGCGCAACCCTGGTAACGCACCTTCAATGTGGTCGAAGCCGCGCGCGCTTCACCCGGCACGATCACGGTCAGCGTGTCGCGATAGGTTTCGACGCGACCGAAGTATTCGTCCTGATGCGGCTCGCCCGCAGGGATCTGCGGCGCTTGCGCCGCGAAGCCTGCATCGGCCTGCACCTTCAATTGGTGCCGGTAGAGATAGCAGCCAGGCGCGATCTTCCAGCGCAGTGCGATGCGATCGGGCGACGTCGCCTGCGCGTCGAGCATGAAGGCTTCCTCGACCGGCAGAAGGTTGTTCTCGTCGTTGCACGACGGCGCCGCAGCACGCGCTGGCGCGAAACCCGAGGCGAGCAGGAGCACGGAAGCCAGCGCGAACGCGCGCGGAAAGCGCAGAACAGGAAGTCTCATCGGGTCACGCGTCGTGATGGGGCAGCGGGGCGGTTTCCGCCGACACCCAGTCGAGATAGGCGGGGAGGCCGGCGCGGACTTCGACCGCGACGAGTTCCGGCAGTTCGTAGGGATGCAGGCTGCGCAGCCGGGCGGTCATCGCGTCCAGACGATCGGCCGTGGTCTTGATCAGCAGCAGCACTTCGTCGGCCTGCTCGACATGGCCGTGCCAGCGGTAGGTCGAATGCACGCCGGGAAGGCGGTTCACGCAGGCGGCGAGCCGCTCGTTCACCAGGGTACGCGCGATCAGGTCGGCGCTGGCTTCGTCGGGGCAGGTGCTGTAGGCGAGCAGGACGGACATGGCGCGATTGTAACGGCGGGCGCCACGATGGCCTTGTGCCGCAGCCACGAAAAGCCCGAGTCGCCCCGGGCTTTGTCTCAGTAGCGCGTGCCATGCGCACGATGACGACCTGAAAATGCGCGAACGTGCGTTGAAGACAGGCCATGGCGCCCTCCGGACCGCCAGGGCGCCGACGGCTTCGATCAGTTCAACTGGCAGCTCGCCGGCTTCGCCGAAGTGAAGAGGCTCGACGTCGCCCACTCCGGATGGTCGATGAAGGGATTGCGGTTGCCCTGGAAGCTGTAGATCACTTCGTTGCGTTCGCGCTCGCCCGCATCCGGGGGATCGGCCTGGTGCCAGGCAAGCAACGTGGACATCAGGCCCATGTACGCCGGGGAAGCCGAGGTAATCACGATCCTGCTGCGGTCGTCGGTGAGCTCGAGGTCGGGCTCGCCCTGGCCGTTCCGGTCGACGCCGCCTTCGTAGCGGATCGCCATGTACATCACCGCGCGTGCGACGTCGCCCTTGCGATGGCCCCAGACTTCGAACGAGCCGCTGTTGCCATCCGGTCCCTTTACCCAGTTGGAGTTGCCGGGATACACGCCGCTGCCGCCGCCGGAGCCGTTGTTGGCTTCGGTCACGCGTTCGCCGCAGCCGCTGGACAGCGAGCAGTTGGCGTAGGGCTTGTTGCCGCGGTCGGCATTCCACGTCGTGTCGCTGAGATACAGCATGTGCGTATCGGTGTACGGCGAGTAAGGCAGGCCCTTGTCGCCGGTCGTGGTGCCGAAGCCGAGCGAGTTCGGCCAGGTGTGCTCGCGGTTGTAGGTGAGGCCGGTGCCGGTACCCGCGCGTTCGCTGCCCTTGAGGTAGCTGCGGTTGCGATACACGTCGAGGATGCGGCCCGGTGCATTCGGATCCTCGTCGGTGATTTCCAGGATGCTCCAGGTGTTGGTGGTGCCGCCGCTGTAGGGATACGCGGTGTGGTTCTTGATGGTTTCGTGCAGCGAGCAGCGCAGCTGGCTGGCGCTGCTCGTGTTGACGTGGGCGTAGTAGCCGGTGCCGCCACTCGCCGCGATGGTGAAGTTGACCACCTTGTTCTGCGCCAGCTTCGCGCCGCCGCTGTCGGTGACCTTGGTCGCGTCGATCGTGTACGTGCAGGTTTCACCGCCGACCAGGGTGTTGCCGGTGGTGATGGTGAAACTGGTGCCGCTGGCGGGATAGGTCAGCGGGACGCTGCCCGACTGCGTGCACTGCAGCGCGAAGGCGCCGCTGGTGAGAGTCACCGCTTCGCTGAAGGTGGCGGCGAGGTCGGTGGCGGCGGCAACGCCGGTCGCGCCGTCGGCGGGCGAAGTCGATACGACGGTTGGCGCTGGGTTCGGCGAAGAGAAGGTCTGGCTGTTGTTGCAGGCGCCGAAAGTCTGCGTGGCCGACGCGCGCCAAGTGAAGCTGGCGTAGCCGGTGCCGCTGCCGCCGAGCTGCAATGAAGTGTTGGCGGGCGATTCGTTTTCCGACACTGGCAGGTTGCTGCTGGTGCGGCCTGCCGCCGGACCGTTGGAAGCGGTGATCGCGCCTTCGTAACTGAGGAACTGCACCACCTGGCCGCTGGCGTTGACCAGCGCGATGCCGTCGTTGGCGCCGTTCTGGATGCCGTTGGCAGCGTAGCCCAGCGTCGCGATGCGCACGCCGCCGCCACACGACACCAGGCTGCCGGCGGGCAGCAGGTCATTGTCGTAGTAGGTCGCGGCCGACGGGGTTGAGCCGTTGTACAGATAAAGGCGATAGCTGCTGAGCGTTTCGCCGGCGGTGGCGACGACTTCGATCCGTTCGCCGGTGTCGCTGCCGGAATTGTCGTAATGGACTTCGTTGATGAAGACTTCGGCCGACGCCGCGAGGGGCGTCAGGCCGGCGGCCAGGCAAAGCAGATGGCGTGCGGCACCACGGACGGACAGCAGCATGCGGGACTCCCTCCTGAAGAAGGCGCGACTCTAGCCACCCCGCGTGACAGCTGGCACGCGGCGTTGCCGCATCTGGCGATTCGATCAGCGCGCGCTACCGATCTTGCGGCCGGTTCGAAGGGAGGCAAGCTGCTCCACGACCTCCACCAGCGGCGCCCGCGAGCGGGTCGGCGCATCGCGGAAGGCCAGGATCAGGCGCAGCTCGATCGGGTCTTCGATCAGCAGCGCCTCGGCGGCGGCGACCGAATCCAGCGCGGTATCGCTGGACAGCCCCATCTTCCCGCGCCCCGTCGCCAGCCACTCGAACTGCACGCCGCAGGCGAGCGCGACCTCGCGCATGTGGGTGACGCTCGGGTGCTTGTCGTTGTTGGTTTCCCAATGGCTGACCGCGCTGCGTTGCACACCGATCGCGCTGGCCAGCGCCGTCTGGGAGAGCCCGGCATGGCGCCGGGCCATGCGGATACGTTGTTGCGGCGTCATGAGGCGTCCTTGAGGCAGGTCACGGCACGGATGTTACGCATGGTCACGTCGTTATCAAAAGACACCCAGCCGTGTCCACTTCTGGTATCCAGATGGCAGGCAAAAGTGTTTTGAAACATATAGTTGATTGAGCAGGTAGCAAAAAAGAGCTACCGATAGTCAACAAATGACTACGATTTCATACTGGACAAGATCGAACGCCCGGCACAAATTGGCCTCCGTCCGGCAGGGAGGCCGGCTCGACACGAGGTCAAGGTAGGGAGATGTGGCGAGGGACTGCGCCGAGCCGAGGACGGCAATCTCCAAACCGGAAAGAGCGCGAACCCCTGTCCGCGCTCTTTCTTTTTGAAGTCCGGATCGGTCCCCCCGTCCGGACTTTTTTCTTTTTCCGGGCCCGCATTTGCGCCCGACCCCTTGAAAGCTCCCGAACACGGCCCAAACTGCTGGCCATCCCGGCGCTGCCGGGTCTTTCTACGCCCGGGATCTGGCACTCGTCGCAAGCGACTGCTAATCCACGGGTTTCTTTCCCACTCATTCAATCACTTACGAGGATTGCCATGAATATCAAGCCGCTGTTCGACCGCGTGGTCATCAAGCGCATGGAAGAAGAAAAGCTGTCCGCGGGCGGCATCGTGATCCCGGACTCGGCCACCGAGAAGCCGATCAAGGGCGAAGTCGTCGCGATTGGCGACGGCAAGGTCTTCGACAACGGCAACGTCCGTGCCCCGAAGGTCAAGGTCGGCGACAAGGTCCTGTTCGGCAAGTACAGCGGCACGGAAGTGAAGCTCGACGGCACCGAATACCTGGTGGTGAAGGAAGACGACATCTTCGCGGTCATCGCCTGAAGCGACGCGGGCGTGCCTGGATCGGTGATCGGTGATCCGTAACAGCGCACCGCGCTGGCGCATCCGTCACTGGCCCCACCACTCGCCGTTGCTTCTGCTTTCAACGAATCACTCATCACGAATTACGAATCACGGAGTCAACCCAAATGGCTGCTAAGGAAATCCGCTTCGGCGAAGACGCGCGCACCAAGATGCTGCGCGGCGTGAACGTGCTCGCCAATGCCGTCAAGGCGACGCTCGGCCCGAAGGGCCGCAATGTCGTGCTCGAGAAGAGCTACGGCGCCCCGACGATCACCAAGGACGGCGTGTCCGTCGCCAAGGAGATCGAACTGGCCGACAAGTTCGAGAACATGGGCGCGCAGATGGTCAAGGAAGTCGCTTCCAAGACCTCCGACAACGCCGGTGACGGCACCACCACCGCCACCGTGCTGGCGCAGGCGCTGATCCGCGAAGGCATGAAGGCGGTCGCCGCCGGCATGAACCCGATGGACCTCAAGCGCGGCATCGACAAGGCCGTCATCGAGGCCGTGAGCGAGCTGAAGAAGATCTCCAAGCCGTCCTCGACGAGCAAGGAAATCGCCCAGGTCGGCGCGATCTCGGCCAACTCCGACACCAACATCGGTGACCTCATCGCCCAGGCGATGGACAAGGTCGGCAAGGAAGGCGTGATCACCGTCGAAGACGGCTCGGGCCTCGAGAACGAACTCGACGTCGTCGAGGGCATGCAGTTCGACCGCGGTTACCTGTCGCCGTACTTCATCAACAACCAGCAGTCGATGCAGGCCGAACTCGAAGATCCGTTCATCCTGCTGCACGACAAGAAGATTTCCAACGTGCGCGAGCTGCTGCCCGTGCTCGAAGGCGTCGCCAAGGCCGGCAAGCCGCTGCTGATCGTGGCTGAAGAAGTGGAAGGCGAAGCCCTCGCCACCCTCGTCGTCAACACCATCCGCGGCATCGTCAAGGTCTGCGCGGTGAAGGCCCCGGGCTTCGGCGACCGTCGCAAGGCGATGCTGGAAGACATGGCCGTCCTCACCGGCGGCACCGTGATCTCCGAGGAAGTCGGCCTGCAGCTCGAGAAGGCCACGATCAAGGACCTCGGCCGCGCCAAGAAGGTGCAGGTCTCCAAGGAGAACACCACCATCATCGACGGCGCTGGCGAACACAGCGGCATCGAAGCGCGCATCAAGCAGATCAAGGCGCAGATCGAAGAAACCTCTTCGGACTACGACCGCGAGAAGCTGCAGGAACGCGTGGCCAAGCTGGCCGGCGGCGTCGCCGTCATCAAGGTCGGTGCGGCTACCGAAGTCGAGATGAAGGAAAAGAAGGCACGTGTCGAAGACGCGCTGCACGCCACCCGCGCTGCCGTGGAAGAAGGCATTGTCCCGGGCGGCGGCGTCGCGCTGATCCGCGCCAAGGCCGCGATCGCCGGTCTCAAGGGCATCAACGAAGACCAGAACCATGGCATCGCGATCGCCCTGCGTGCGATGGAAGCGCCGTTGCGCGAGATCGTGACCAACGCCGGCGAAGAGCCCTCCGTCATCCTCAACAAGGTCATCGAAGGCAAGGGCGCCTACGGCTACAACGCCGCTACCGGCGAATACGTCGACATGATCGAAGCGGGCATCCTGGACCCGACCAAGGTCACCCGCACCGCGCTGCAGAACGCCGCGTCGATCGCCGGCCTGATGATCACGACCGAAGCGATGGTTGGCGAGCTGCCGAAGAAGGACGAGCCGGCGATGCCGGGCGGCGGTGGCATGGGTGGCATGGGCGGCATGGATTTCTGATCGCGCCGCGATGAACTGAGTTGGCGGTTCTTTCAACGCGCCGCAGCGCGCTGGAAGAACAAGGGTTCGGTGGACTTTGGTCTTAGCCGCACAGCCGACCTGCAAGTCAAAAAGCCCCGCAGCGATGCGGGGCTTTTTTTGTCTGCGCTTGCGGGCGCAGTTGGCGACGACTAGCGCCGGTGCGCGGACGTGACCGGTCCGGCAGGATCTCCGCGTTGTCCAGCCAGTCATCCGCATGCGGGAACACACGCCATGGCACGTACGCCGCTGTTCGGTCTGTTGCAACGCGCAGCACGCATCGCCCGTGTGTCGATGCGCACGGGAGAGCCGGCCGATGATTGCCATGAGCGCATCGTCGAAGCGCGCGTCGATCGCGAGCGCCGCCGCGTGCTCCAGGGCGCTGGCGCCGCGCTGCTGCTCGGCGGCTGCGCACAGATACCGCGCCCCATCGAATCCGCCGACGATGAAGTGGCCGTGGTCGGCGCCGGTATTGCCGGCCTGACCGCCGCATGGCGGCTGCGACAGGCGGGCGTGCGCGTGCGGCTGTTCGAAGCCCAGGGCCGGGTCGGCGGACGCATGCTGACCCTGCGCAATCATTTCGCCGATGCGCAGGTGATCGAACTCGGCGGCGAACTGATCGACACCGGCCACACGCGCATCCGCGCGCTGGCGGAGGAGCTGGGCCTCGTGCTCGACGATCTGCTCGAAGGCGAGCGCGCAACCGATACCTGGTACTTCGACGGCCGTGCGATCGGCGAGCGTGAGATCGTCGAAGCCTTCCTTCCCGTCGCGCACGCAATCGCGCGCGATGTCGAGTCGCTCGGCGACGGCGACCTCGACTATCGCGACGAAAACCCGGCGTTCCGGGCACTCGATGCGCTCTCTATCGCGCAATGGCTGGACCGCAACGCCGTCGGCGGCTGGCTGCGCAAGCTGATCGCTGTCGCCTACACCACCGAGATGGGCCTGGAGACCGACGAACAGTCCGCGCTGAACCTGCTCACCTTCATCGGCACCGACGACACCGATGCGTTCAAGGTGTTCGGTGAGAGCGACGAACGCTTTCACGTGCGCGGCGGCAACGATCTGATCGTGCAACGGCTTGGCGGCAGACTCGATGATGCGATCGAAAGCGGGCATGTGCTCGAAGCCGTGGCTTCGCGTGGCGACGGCTATGCGCTGTCGTTCCGCCATGGCGCGGCCTCACGCGAGGTGATGGCGAAGCAGGCGATCCTCGCGCTGCCCTTCACGCTGCTGCGCCACGTGCGCATCGATGCCGCGTTGCCGGATCGCAAGCGCCGCGCGATCGATGCACTGGCTTACGGTACCAATGCAAAGCTGATGATCGGCTTCGACCGCCGCGTCTGGCGCGAACACAACGCCAACGGCGCGTCGATGAGCGACCTGCCCTGCCAGACCACGTGGGAAACCTCGCGCAAGCAACCAGGCAACGCCGGCGTGCTGACCAACTTCACCGGCGGACACCATGGCCTCGCGCTCGGCGATGGCACGCCGAAGCAGCAGGCCGATGCCGCGGTCGCGTCGCTGGAACGCGTTTTCCCCGGCGTTGCCGCCGCGCGCCAAGGCGCGCGGGAGGCGCGCATGCACTGGCCATCGCAACCGTGGGCACGCGGCAGCTATGCGTGTCTCCGGCCGGGCGACTGGTCGTCGCTGCGCGGTGTCATGGGCGAAGCCGTGGGTGGCCTGCACTTCGCGGGCGAGCACTGCGCGCTCGACACGCAGGGCTTCATGGAGGGCGGCTGCGAATCGGGCGAGATCGCCGCGCGTGACGTGCTGGCGCAGCGCGGCATCGTGCGCTTTCCGTTCCCGCGCCTGCGGAGGGTCGCGGCGACGGCATAGCGCGGTGTGTCCATCCGCGTGGCGCAGCGGTGGGTCTCCCGGGGTGCTTCGCCCTGAATGGAATCGCGCGATCTGACGCTGAGCGCACCCGACGGTGAGCGATCGCGGGTTCCGTTTTCATTTTCCGCGCCCGTGCCGTCGCGCTCCGCGACACGCAACGGCTCTTTCTGAACTGCCAAGTATCGTTTTGCACTGCAGCGTGCAAAGGGAATAACGGTTCCTTCACGATCGGCCCGCATCCCGACGTGGGGGAGGGAGCAAAGCCCGCTACCGGTTCCGACCGCTAGCGGGCTTTTTTGTTTTCCGCGCCAGTGCCTGTCGGTCCGGTCGCCATGCCCAAATCCAGAATGCTGCAGCGCGGCGGGCGGACCCCGTGTTCCAGACCATAGACTGGGCGAAGCGTGATGGGCCTCACGCTTTCTCTCTGGGGCAAACAAGGAACCAATCCATGAGCAAGCTTTCCCGTGCCATTACGGTGGCACTCGGCGGCATCGTCTGCGCGTCTTCCGCCCACGCGGCCACCTTCATCGTCCAAGCCAAGAGCCAGGCGTTCGACGCGCAGCTGGCGCGCAAGATCGAAGCGGCTGGCGGCACCATCACCTCGCGACTGCCGCAGATCGGCGTCGTGGTCGTGGACTCGACCGATGCGAACTTCCGCACCCGTGCCGCCAAGGTGCAGGGCATCCGTTCGGTCGTGCCGGACCTGATCTTCCAGTCCGACGAACCGCCGAGTACCGAAGACATCAGCGAAGATTTCGCCAATCCGCCGGCGTCGGGCGACAACGACCGCTTCTTCGACCTGCAATGGGGCCACGCCGCCATCGACGCAGCCGGCGCCTGGAACGCGGGTTACCGCGGTGCGGGCGTGCGCGTCGCGGTGCTCGATTCGGGTGTGTTCTGCCAGCATGTCGACATCGCTCCGAACCTGATCGCCGCCGAATCGACCTCGTTCGTGCCGGGCGAAAGCTATTGCAACACCGTCAGCACCAACAGCACGCACGGCACCCATACCTCGGGCACGATCCTGGCCGCCGACAACGGCATCGGCACGATCGGTGTCGCTCCGGAAGCCAAGCTGATCGCGGTCAAGGTGCTCAGCGCGGCAACGGGCAGCGGCAGCTTCGAGGGCATCATCAGCGGCATCGTCTATGCGGCCGACCACGGCGCCGACGTGATCAACATGAGCCTGGGCGTGCGCGGTGGACTCGACGTCGGTGGCAAGGACACCGCCGAGCTCATCAACGCCACCAAGCGTGCCGTGCAGTACGCGCGTTCGCAGAACGCCATCACGGTGGTCTCGGCGGGCAACGACGGACGCGATCTCGACCACGATTCCGGCGTGACGGTCTGCGACGGCGATGACTGCTACCAGGCCAACCTGCGCGCCTTCCCGGCGCAGCTGCCTGGCGTCGTCTCGGTGTCGGCATTGGCTCCGGAAGGTTGGGCCGTCCATCCCACCACCAACCTCGATCCGCTCGCCAGCTACAGCAACTACGGCCAGTCGGCGATCAGCTTCGGTGCGCCGGGCGGCGACGCGCGCCTCCCCGGCACCGACCTGTGCCAGGTCGGTCCGGTCGTGCAGCAGTGCTGGGTGTTCGACATGGTGTTCAGCACCACGCGGGCGCCGGGCACCTACAGCTGGATGGCGGGCACCAGCATGGCCGCTCCGCACGTGTCGGGCGTAGCCGCGCTCATCATCGGCAAGCACGGCGGCGAGCTTGCGCCGAGCGAAGTGGAGCGGATCCTGCGCGCCTCCGCCGATGACCTCGGCAAGCCGGGCAAGGACGATGCGTACGGCTATGGCCGGGTGAATGCGGCGAAGGCCGTGCAGTTCTGACGCATCGCTCGTTGCCATACATGCGGCCGCCTCCGGGCGGCCGCATGCATTTTGCGCATGCCACAATCAGGCCGACGGCAGGAATGTCGAGCAAGGCGTGTGGATGGAACAGGGGTCGATGAACGACGTTCGCCCTGCGGCGATCGCCGAACGTGCGTTGCAGCGACTGCGCACTGCCTTGCCGGCGCACGCGGATGCCCTGGCGGATGACGGACACGCCATCGGGTTGCAACGCCTCGCCATCGCCAGCGATTTCGCCATCGATACGCTGGTACGCCAGCCCGCACTGCTGCCGCAGCTGCTTGCCGATGCCACCGTGCTGGCGCCGCCGGTTCTGACAGGCGAAAACCGAACCGACTGGCCTGCATTGCTGCGCCGTTATCGCGCCGCGGAGTCGACGCGCCTGATCTGGCGCGACGTGCTCGGCCTGGACGAAGTGGGCGCCACGCTGGCCGGCGCCACGGCGCTCGCCGAAACCTGCCTGCAGGTCGCGTTGCGCGCACTCGAAGACGACTTTGCCCAGCGCCACGGCGTGGTGCGTGATCGCGACGGGCACGCGCAGCGCATGGTCGTGTTCGGCCTGGGCAAGCTCGGCGGCGGCGAGCTGAATTTCAGTTCGGACGTCGACCTCGTCTACGCCTATGAGTGCGAAGGCGAATCGGATGGCCCGCGCCCGCTTGCTGCCGAAACCTACTACGCGCGCCTCGGCCAACAGCTCGCGAAGCTGCTCGACGAAGGGACGGCCGACGGCTTCTGCCATCGCGTCGACCTGCGCCTGCGGCCCTATGGCAACGTTGGCCGCGTAGCCTGGTCGTTCGGCGCGATGGAGCAGTACTTCCAGCACGAAGGTCGCGACTGGGAGCGCTACGCCTGGCAGAAGGCGCGGCCCGTGGCGGGCGACATGGCGGCCGGCGAGCGCTTCCTGGAAACATTGCGGCCGTTCGTCTACCGGCGCTACCTCGACTATGGCGCCCTCGACGGCCTGCGTTCGATGAAGGCGGCGATCAGCGCCGAAGTCGCGCGCAGGGAGCTGGCCGACGACATCAAGCGTGGTCCAGGAGGAATTCGCGAAATCGAATTCCTCGTGCAGGCGCTGCAGCTGATACGCGGCGGCCGCGAGCCGCAGCTGCGCGAACGCCGATTGCTGCCGGCGATGCAGGCGCTTGTCGAAGCCGGGCATATGGCCGCGGAAGCAGGTGCCGCGTTGACCGGGGCGTATCGCTTCCTGCGCCGCCTCGAAAATCGCCTGCAGATGCTCGCCGACGCGCAGACCCATGCGTTGCCCGAGCGCGACGGCGATCGCGAGCGCATCGCCAGCGCGCTCGACTACGCCCGCTGGGGCGCATTGCGCGAGGCGCTGGACGTGCATCGCGCGCGCGTCACGGCCGAGTTCGATGCGTTGCTCGCCCCGCGCGGAAAGACACAGGCGCCGGATGCGCTCGATGCGTACTGGCGCGCGCTGCCGGAAGCGGGCGATGCCGGCGCACTGCGCGATGCCGGTTTCATCGAAGTCGAGCAGGCCGACGGCCTGCTGCGCGATCTCGCGCGTAGCCCAGGCGTGAAAGGGCTGTCGGATTCCACGCGCGCACGACTGGATCGCGTGCTGCCGGCGCTGTTGCAGGCGGCTTCGGTTTCGCAACAGCCGATGCTGGCGTTGCGGCGACTGCTCGCGCTGCTGCAGAACATCCTGCGCCGCAGCGCCTATCTCGCATTGCTCGATGAGCAGCCCGCCGCATTGCAGCGGCTGGTCGACGTGGTATCGCGCAGCGCGCTGTTGGCCGAACGCCTGGCAGCGTATCCCTTGCTGCTGGACGAACTGCTCGATGCTCGCGTGGCTGGTTCGTTGCCGGATCGGCAGGCGCTGCTCGCCGCGTGCGAAGCGGTGTCGGGTAACGATGCCGAAACCGTCCTGCAGGACCTCAACGAGGTGCGCCAGGCTCTGAGCTTCCGCATCGCCATGGCCGTGCGCGACCGGCGGCAACCTGCGGCGGACAGCGCGCGGCAACTCGCATGGCTGGCCGATGGCGTGGTCGCGCGCGTGCTCGCCCTGGGGCAGCACGAGGTCGCGAGTGCGCACGGCGCGATCGAAGGCGCGCGCTTCGCGGTGCTCGGCTACGGCAGCCTGGGCGGTGAGGAACTCGGCTTCGGCTCTGACCTTGATCTCGTATTCCTGTACGACGCGTCGAGCCATTCCGGGGAGGGCGAGGCGCACTCGAATGGCGCACGTCCGCTCGATGCAACTCGCTGGTTCGCGCGCCTGGCGCAGAAGATCGTCGCGCTACTGGGTGCCGTCACCGCTGCCGGGCGGCTCTTCGATGTCGACGTGCGCCTGCGACCCGATGGCGCGAAGGGGCTGCTGGTGTCTTCGCTCGCAAGCTTCAGCGAATACCAGCGCGAGCGTGCCTGGACCTGGGAACACCAGGCGCTGGTGCGCGCGCGATTCATCGCGGGCGACGCGGCCTTGCACGCCGACTTCGAACGCGTGCGCGGCGATACGCTGGCACGCCCGCGCGAGCCGGCGCGTGTGCGGGAAGACGTGGTCGCAATGCGCCGGCGCATGCGCGCGGAGCTGGACCGCACCGATGCCGCGATGTTCGACCTGAAGCAGGGCGAGGGCGGCCTGGTCGACCTCGAGTTCCTGCTGCAGGCGCTGGTGCTGGCGCATGCGCAGACACAACGCGAACTGCTCGGTCCGCGCAACACGCCTGGCCTGGTGGAAGCGACGCGTGTCGCCGGGATCTTCGACGCAAATACTGAAACCGCGTTGATGGAAGCGCACGCGACGCTGCTCGCCCGCGGGCTCGACTGCACGCTGGATCGAAGGCCGCGGCGCTTGCCGCTGGATGCGCAGATCGATGCGGCGCGTGAGGCGATCCGCGTGGCTGCGCGCGCGCAAGGCCTCGACTTCGGCGCTGCGATGTAGTGCCGGCAGCTCGGCACGCTCACGCGGGAATGTCGGGATTTCGCATCGCACAGACGCGGCGCTACAGATGTCGCCGCACTTCCGGACTGACCTTGGCTACAGCATCAATCGCGCCCGCACTTCCCCCGCGACGCGCGCCGTTTCGCGCAACGGCGTGACCGCAAACGGTGCGAGCGCATCGTCGAAGGCATGCACGCGTCCCACCGCCAGCAAACTGTCGACGAAGCGGCGCGGCCGGCCGCCGAGTCCATCGATGCCGGCAACGAACATCGAAACGTTGGTCGCCGCAGCTTCCGACAGCATGTTCACCGAGTCGGCGGTGCACACGATGCGGTCGGCCCAGCCGAGCAGGCCGCCGTAAGGATTCGCACCGTCACGTTCGTCGCACCAGACCACGCCGGGCAACTTGCCCAGCGCAGCGCGCAGCAAGTCCCGCGCGGCTTCCGGCGTGCGTCGCGATGCGGTGGCGAGCACGCTGCCGCCTTCGTCCGCGATCCGCGCGGCCAACGCATCGAGCCATCGCGACATCGATTCGATATCGAACGCCGCATGCGCGCTCGCGCCCCCCACCAGCACCGCGGTGCGCGGTTGCGGCAGTTGCGCGAGGCTGACGAACTGCTGCCGCGCCGCGGCGAGCCACAGATCGTCGACGGGATGCAGGCTGCCCAGCAAGGTGATGACGTTTGGGCCGCGCAAGCCGTCATGCTCCGGCGCGACAACCACGTCCCAGTGTCTGGTCGCGATGCGCGGATCGAGGATCTGCACCGCGCGCGTGCCACGCTGCCGCAGCAGGCGCGTCGCCAGCGCCGCCTGGCGCCCGCACCCGATCGCCACGTGGGGCGGCATATCCATTGCACGCGCAAAGCCCTCGCCGAAGGCACGCCCCGCAACCGGCAGCCATCGCGGCGACAACCATCGCCACGGAGCGCGCGCATGCAGGGTCCAGTCGTGCACGTCGGGCAATGCCATCGCCTGGGCCAGCGCCTGCACCTGCCGCACGTTGCCGGCGTGGCCATCGCTGAGCGTCCAGGCATCGGGATGTGGCCGCGTGCTTTGTTGCATCAGGAAGTAGGTCCGTTCCGGCGTCGCCGCCTGTGGCTTAACGCGGCAGACTCTACACTTCCCCGCCCTGGCCGCGACGGCCACACGAAGCTGGAGATCGATTGATGCATTCCGCCCTGCCGGCCGACACGCTGGACCAGTTGTTCCGCACCGCGCGCACCCACAACGAGCTCGGTGGCGAGGTGAGCGACGAACTGCTGCACCAGCTGTACGAGCTGCTGAAGTGGGGCCCGACCACCGGCAACTCCTGCCCGGCGCGCTTCGTGTTCGTGAAGTCGGCCGAAGCCAAGGCGAAGCTCGGCGCCGCGCTCGACGAGGGCAACTTCAAGAAGACCATGGCCGCGCCGGTGACGGTGATCGTCGCCTACGACATGGCCTTCTTCGAAAAGATGCCGTACCTGTTCCCGCACACCGATGCGAAGGGCTGGTTCGATACCAAGCCCGCGGATGCGATCGAAACCATCTGCCTGCGCAACGGCAGCCTGCAGGGCGCCTACCTGCTGCTGGCCGCGCGCGCGCTGGGCCTGGATTGCGGGCCGATGTCCGGCTTCGACAACACCAAGGTCAATGCGGCGTTCTTCGCCGGCACGAGCTGGAAGTCGAACTTCCTGGTCAATCTCGGCTACGGCGATCCGGCCAAGCTGTTCCCGCGTTCGCCGCGACTGGCCTTCGACGAAGCCGCGCGCATCGTCTGACACGAATCCTTGGGCGCCCTGCGCGCCTCACTTCACCACCACCCCACACCGCATCACGGAGTTCCCCATGATCAAGCCGCTGATCCTCGCCACCGCGCTGTTCCTCGCCGGCAACGCCGTCGCCGCGCCCGTTTCGTACAAGATCGACGCCAACCACACCAACGTGGTCGCCGGATGGAACCACTTCGGCTTCTCCAATCCGACCGCCCGTTTCGGGCAGGTCGATGGCGTGATCGTCCATGACGCCGACAACGTCGGCCAGTCGTCGGTGAAGGTCACGATTCCGCTCGCGGGTATCGACTCGGGCGTACCGGATCTGGACGAACACCTGCGTAGCGCCGACTTCTTCGACGCGGAAGAGTTTCCGGTGATTACCTTCAACAGCACCAAGACCGAAGCGGCGGGCGAAAACAAGCTGCGCGTGTTCGGCGACCTCACCGTACACGGCGTGACCAAGCCCGTCGTGCTCGACGTCACCCTCAACAAGAGCGGCGTGCATCCGCTGGGCAAGCGCGCGGCGATCGGTTTCGATGCGAGCACCACGATCAAGCGCAGCGAATTCGGCATCACCAAGTACGTGCCGAACGTGAGCGACGACATCACCATCCGCATCACCACCGAAGCAATGGTGCCGAAGGACGACAACGCCGAAGCAAAGAAGAAGTAAGCGCCAGCGCATGCTGATCGAGCGTCCATCGGGTGCGCGCGGGCGGGGCGGTGCCGACTGGCTAGACAGCCGGCACACGTTCTCCTTCGCACGCTATTACGACCCCGCCTGGATGGGCTTCGGTCCGCTGCGCGTGATCAACGAAGCCCGCGTCGCTCCCGGCGCGGGCTTCGCGCCGCATCGCCACGCCAACATGGAGATCCTCAGCTACGTACTGGAAGGCGCGCTGGCGCATCGCGATGATAACGGTGGCGGCGGCGTGATCCGTGCGGGCGAACTGCAGTGGATGAGCGCCGGCCACGGTGTCGAGCACAGCGAATACAACGCGAGCGAGACCGAGCCGGTGCACTTCCTGCAGGTGTGGATCCAGCCCGATCGCCTCAACGCGACGCCGGCGTACGCGCAGCGTGCGGCGGTCGGCGACGAAGCGCGCGGGCGCTGGGCGACACTCGTGTCGCCGGACGGTGCCGATGGCGGTATCGCGATCCGGCAGGATGCGCGCCTGTTCGTGGCGCGGCTCGAGGCGGAAATGCAGCTGGAACGTCCGCTGGATCCGCAGCGTCGCTACTGGCTGCAGGTCGTGCGCGGTGCGATCACCGCCGCAGCGCGCGAGCTTGCCGCAGGCGACGCCATTGGACTGGTGGAAGAAGCCGGCAACCTGACGGTCGTTGCGAGGCAGGCGACCGAAGTGCTCCTGTTCGATCTGCCCTGACGAACGCGATCACGTAGCCGGGAAGCGCAGCGCCCCGACGTCCACGCGGCCATACCCGATACGCTGCGCTACCTGGGTGGGGCGGCTGCGTTGTAGCGCGTCGTTATCCGGGCAAGCACAGCGCACCGACGTCCCATTCACGCAATCAGCGCGCCGGCAGCCACCCGCGCGCTGCGGCGCGTTGAACACCTCCGTAGTCGAAGATCATGGCGGCGCGACGGAGCGCCGTTACAATGCGCCCCCACGCTCCACGAAGCCGCAGCCATGACCGCAGCCCCGATCCATCCCACCCAGGCCAACGCCGAAAAGCGCTACGTCGTCACCCGCGCCGACCTGCCGCTGAGCTGCCCGCTGCCGTCCATGGCGCTGTGGAATTCGCATCCGCGCGTCTACATGCCGATCGAAGCCGAGCGCGAATGCCAGTGCCCATACTGCGGCGCGCATTTCGTCCTCGCCGACGAGCCCGAGCGGTAAACCGCGACGTGCCCGCGCGACGCGTACCGGGCGTCCCTGCCCGCCGCATCGCAGACTGCTACCGCGAACCGCGGCGCCATTCCGCACGCGATCGCTCCGCATGCGCCGCCTGACCGTCGTCCAGCTGCTGCCCGCGCTCGAATCGGGCGGCGTCGAACGCTCCACGCTCGAGATCGCCGAAGCGCTGGTGCAGGCGGGCCACCGCGCGCTGGTGGTGTCCGCCGGCGGCCGACTGGTGCCGAAGCTGCAGGCGCTGGGTGCCGAGCACATCACCCTCGACATCGGCCGCAAGTCGCTATTGACCCTGCGCCATGCGCGCACGCTGCGTGCGTTGTTCGCACGCGAGCGCATCGACCTCGTGCATGCGCGCTCGCGCTTGCCGGCGTGGCTGGCGGTGTTCGCATTGCACGGCATGGCTGCGCCGGCGAAGCCGCGCTTCTTCACCACCGTGCACGGACTGAATTCGCCTTCCCGCTACAGCGCCGTCATGACCCGCGGCGAACGCGTGATCTGCGTGTCGCAGACCGTGCACGACTACGTGCTGCAGAACTACCCGGATACCGATGCCACGAAGCTGCGCGTGATTACGCGCGGCATCGATCCCTTGATGTTCCCGCGCGCCCCGCATCCCGATCGCGATGCACGCGCATGGGCGGCTTCGCAGCATCCCGCATTGGCCACGGATGGACCGCTGCTGCTGCTCCCCGGACGCGGGACGCGCCTGAAGGGCCACGCCGATGCGTTGAAGCTGCTCGCCGACCTGCACCGTGATGGCATCGCCGCGACCCTGTGGTTGCCCGGTGCACGTGAAGCGGGCCGCGAGGCCTACATCGCCGAACTCGAACGCGAGGCCGCCTCGCTCGGCATCGCCGACGCGATCGCGTTCACGCCACCCACCGATCAGATCGCGCGCGCCTACGCGGCCAGCAGCCTGGTGCTGCAGCTCTCGCGCAAACCCGAAGCGTTTGGCCGCACCGTGGTGGAAGCATTGAGTGTCGGCCGCCCGGTACTCGGCTGGGCCCACGGCGGTGTCGGCGAGCTTCTTGCACAGCTGCAGCCATCAGGCGCCGTGACGCCCTTCGATGCGGCGGCGCTGGCGCATGCCGCGCGCACGCTACTGGCGCAGCCGCCTTCGCCTCCGGCTACCATTCCGCACACGCTGCGCGCGATGCAGGAGTCCACGCTTGCCGTCTATGCCGAACTCTGTGGCTGAGCGCCACGCCCATGAGCCCGCTGGCGAGAGCGCCGGCTGGCGCTGGGCGCCCGCGTGGATCCTGACCTACGTCGCGCTGTGGCCCGCGCCCGGCTACGCCGAGGGCGTACTCGTGCTGGGCGCGCTGGTGGCGATCTTCAAGCTCATGGTGTCGCGTTTCCGTGGCGGCGCACAGTTGCTGAGCAACCATGCCTGGGCGCTGACCAGCGTGCTGTTCTGCGCGTACTGGCTGCCCGAATTCGTTTCCGCATTCGATGCGGTGAACCGGGCGCATTCCTTCGCGCAGACCGCGGAGGATCTGCGCTACCTGCCGTTCCTGTGGCTGGTGGCGTCGGCGGTGGCGAATCCGCGCGGACGTCGCACGACCTTCGTCGGCCTGGCCGTCATCGTCGGCGTGTGGACGCTCGATGCACTGCTGCAGGCGTTCACCGGAACCAGCCCGCTGTTCTTCGGTATCGATTCGATCAAGCAGGCGATCAGTGGCCATCCGATGTGCTCGGCGCAGGAAATCGCTGCCGCCGACCGCCTCAGTGGCGTACTCGGCCCGTGCAATCTCAAGCTCGGCCAAGTCCTGGCCAGCCTGTCGCCGTTCGCGCTGTACGCCGCCGGACGCCGGTTCCATTCGCTGGGCTGGATCGTTGCGGCGTCGGCGATTGGCGTGGTGATGCTGCTAGCGGGCTCGCGGGCGTCGTGGATCACCTTCGCGCTGGTGCTGGTGCTCTCGGGCTGGCGCCTGCTGGGATGGAAGCAGCTGCTGGGCGTGTTCGCCTTCGGTGCCATTGCACTCGCCGTGATGTCCTTCACCGTGCCGCAGGTACGCGAACGCATCGAACGCACGACGCAGGCACTCGCCGCGAACGAAGCGGGCGTCGACAGCGCGCTTTCGGGCCGCAGCCGCATCTGGGGCGCGGCGCTGTGCATGGCGCGCGAGCATCCGGTCAACGGCGTGGGCGCGCGCAGCTTCCGCGATGCCTTCCCGGCGTGCGATCCCGATCCGGGGCAACCGCCCGCATGGGGCGAAGGTCCGGCGCTGCACGCCCACCAGATCGTGCTGGAAGTGCTCAGCGAAACCGGCGGCTTCGGCGTGCTGTTGTGGTTGGCAGGTGTGGCGCTGGCTTGGCGCGCATGGCGCTTCGCCGATGAGCGCGCGCGGGACGATGCTCGTCCTGCGATGCTTGCTCTCGTTGCGACGGTGTTCCCGTTCAACACCCATCTCGCATTCTATTCGACGTTCTGGGGCGGCCTCATGCTGCTGCTGGCGGCGTTGTATGCGGGGAGCCTGCTGTCTCGCGACGCTCGGTAGTTTGTAGCGCCGCACTTGCGCAGTGCCGCTCTTCGCATGCATCGCATCGCGCAGGCGCGGCGCTACAAAACGGGCACCGCGAGCATCGCCGCCGAGCCGTCGCTAGGTCCGCTTGTAAGGCGACACCATGCCCGCCGGCCGGCGCTTGAAGCGACGGTGGATCCACAAATACTGGCTCGGGGCTTCGCGCACCATCGCCTCGATGCTTGCATTCACGCGCGCGCTATCGATGGTGGCGTCGCTCGAAGGAAAATCCGCGAGCGGCGACGCGACGCGCAACACGTAATCCGCGCCTTCCCGGCGGTGGAAGAAGGGCACGACCGCGCAGCCGCTCAGGCGCGCGAACTGGTGCGTCGCCGTAATCGTCGCGGCCGGCACGCCGAAGAACGGCGCGAACACCGTGTCCTTGCCGCGCATGTCCTGGTCCGGCGCGTACCACAGGAAACCGCCCTGCTTGAGGTGCCGCATCGCCGGGCGGATTTCCTCGTTGGTGTACATCGCGCACGCATAGCGCAGGCGTCCGCGCTTCACCGCCCATTCGAGCACCGGACTGCGCAGGCGCCGGTACATGCCGGCCAGTGGAATGTGGTCGCACATCAGTCGCCCACACAGTTCGAGCGTCATGAAGTGGCCCGACACGAACAGCACGCCGCGCTTCTGCTCCTGCAACGCGCGAACATGTTCGAGACCTTCGATACGCACCGTGCGCCGCATCGGCTCGACCGAGCCCCACCACGCGCGCGCGAATTCGAACAGGCCGATACCGACGTCGCGGAAGTGCTCGCGCAACAGTTTCTCACGCGCGGCTTCGTCCAGTTCCGGGAAGCACAGCGCGATGTTGATGCGGGCTGCGCGGCGCCGCTCGGCGATCAGCATCCGCGCGAGCCAACCGGCAAGGCGACCGAGCATGCGCTGCAGACCCCAGGGCAGGCGCGCGGCGGCGCACATCGCGAAGTAGCCCAGCCACATCGGCCAGTGCTCCGGGCTGCGCGGGGGCGTGCCGGGGTCGGTGGGGCTGGCGGTGCGTGTGGGCGATTGGGGTTCGGACATGGCGGAATTCTAGCGGTCGGCATGGGTGCGGCTGCATGAGGCGGTTTGAACCGCATAGAGGAAACACTGAGGCCACGCTTTTTGCTGTCATCCCGAGCGGAGCGAGGGACCGGCCAGCGATGCCCTGTCTAACGCGTCATAGCCAAGCCGCGCCTGCGGCGTACATAAGCAAACCACGAGCTTTTATCGAATCGCCGCAAACTGCCGGAGTTCACGCGGTGCCGGAACAAGAGCCAACTTCGCTATCCTTCCCCGATGCCGCCAGTGACGAAGCCTGACCTCATCGAGCGCCTGCTGCGCGTGCTGTATTCGGCGGTCCTGTACCTGCTTGCGCCCATCACGGTGTACCACCTGATCTGGCGCGGTTTCCGCCAGCCCGCCTACCTGCAGCGCTGGGCCGAGCGCTACGCGATCTACAGCGACAGCGCGCGCAAACCGCCGCCGCACACGCTGTGGGTGCATGCGGTGTCGGTGGGCGAAGTCAACGCCGCCATTCCACTGGTGCAGGCGCTGCGCCGCGGCCGTCCCGACCTGCGCCTGCTGGTCACCACCATCACGCCGACCGGTTCCGAACGCGTGCGCGCGTTGTGGAAGGACGAAGTCGAGCACGTCTACCTTCCGTACGACCTGCCCGGTGCCGTTGGCCGTTTCCTCGCGCATTACCGCCCGGTGGCCGCGCTGATCATGGAGACCGAACTGTGGCCGAACCTGCTGTTCGGCTGCCGCGATCGCGGCATTCCCGCCTACATCCTCAACGCGCGGCTGTCGGCGCGCTCGCTGCGCGGCTACCAGGTGCTCGCGCCGCTGGTGGGTCGTGCATTGCGCACCGTGCGCTGTGTCGCCGCGCAGTCGCACGCGGACGCGCGCCGCTTCGTTCGCCTCGGCGCGCGCGAAGAGCAGACGCTGGAAACCGGCAACCTCAAATACGATGTGAGCATTCCCGAATCCGTCGCCGCCTTCGCGCAGGAATGCCGCGGGTATATGGCCGGGCGCAAGGTGTGGATCGCCGCGAGCACGCACGAAGGCGAGGAAGCTGACGTGGTCGCGATGCATCGCCGCCTGCGCGGACAGTTTCCCGATCTGTTGCTGCTGTGGGCGCCGCGCCATCCGGAGCGGTTCCGCTCCGTCGCCGAACTCGCGCGCACCGCGGGCTGGCAGGTGGCGACGCGCTCGCGCGCGCACTGGCCGCAGCGCGAGGAAGCCGTGTTCGTGATCGACACGCTCGGCGAACTGGTGAACTTCTACGCGTGCGCCGAAGTCGCCTTTGTCGGCGGCAGCCTGCAGGCGATCGGCGGCCACAACCTGCTCGAACCCGCGGCGACCGGCACCGCGATCGTTACCGGCCCGCACCTGCACAACTTCGCCGAGATCGCGCACAAGCTCGAAAACGCCGGCGCATTGCGGATCGGCGCAAACGCCGAGGCGGTCGAACGCGACCTCGCCGACCTGCTGCGCGACGACGAAGCGCGCAAACGCATGGTCGAAGCGGGGCGTGCACTGGTCGAAACCGGACGCGGTGCTCTCGGCCATACGATGGCGCTGCTGCAACCGGTGCTCGACGCCGCGCGGTGATACGCATGCAACGGGTATTGGTGATCGGGGCGGGTGGCGCGGGCAAGTCGACGTTTGCGGCGCGACTCGGACAGCGCACGGGATTGCCGGTCATCCATCTCGATCGCGAATACTGGCAGCCAGGCTGGGTCGAACCGCCACCGGAAGCATGGAAAGCGACAGTCGCGCGTCTCGTCGCCGGCGAGCGCTGGATCCTCGACGGCAACTTCGGCGGCAGCCTGGAGCAGCGCCTCATGGCCTGCGACACCGTCGTTTTCATGGACATGCCACGCCTGCAGTGCGTGTGGCGCGTGCTGAAGCGGCGCCTGCGCCATCGTGGCAGCGCGCGACCGGACATGAAGCCCGGTTGCAACGAAAAACTCTCGCTGGATTTCCTGCGGTGGATCTGGACCTATCCGGTGCGGCGCCGCCCCGCGGTTCTCGGACGCCTGCAAGCGTTGCGTGTCGATCAGACGGCTGTGGTGTTGCGTTCGGATGCCGAGGTCGAAGGCTTCCTCGCTGCGCAGCGCGATTGAAGCGCTGCGTAGCCTCTGAGGTGCGGGTTCTCTCGGTAGCGACGCGTTGCGCGATGCCAGCGGTGAAGTGCAAGACCGCACCGCGCAGACGCGGCGTAGCACCGTGCAACGAAGCCCGCGCGCGGAATTCCGGTTGAGCGATCGCCCGAAACAACAAAGGCGGCCGAGGCCGCCTTTGCACTTCAAACGAGTGCTACGTCCGGTTTACTGCAGTGGCGTCTGCAGCTTCCCTTCGGTATCGACCGTCAGCAGGCGGTTGATCTCCTGCACGTCGTCGATGTCGAGCGTGCCGGCGGCCTGTTCCAGCAACAGGCGGTTCTGCAGGAAGTTGTACTTGGCCTGTGCGTAGGCCTGCTGCGCGGTGAACAGGTTGCGCTGGTTGGTCAGCACGTCGAGCACGGTGCGCGTGCCGACTTCCAGGCCGACCTGCGAGGCGTCATACGCGGCGCGCGCGGAAACAAGTGCGAGGCGGCGTGCTTCGACTTCGCTGATCCCGGCGACGACGGTCTGGTACGCGTTGCGGGTGTTGCGGTCGAGCGCGCGCTTGGTCTGTTCCAGTTCGTCGTTGGTGATGTCGCGGCGTGCCAGTGCCTGGCGCACGCCCGACTGCGTCGCGCCGCCGGAGAAGATCGGCACCGACAAGGTCAGGCCGATCTGGCCGCTGCCGTCGCTGCCGCGGAAGCTGCTGCCCGCGGCATCACGGCCCCATGCGGTCGTGTCGCCGTAAGTGCCGCTGAGATACAGGCTCGGGTAATGGCCCGCGCGCGCGGTGCCGACATCGGCTTCGGCTGACTTGAGTTCGAATTCCTTCGCCTTCAGCGCCGGATTGTTTTCAACCGCGGCCGCGACCCATTCGTCCACGCCGCCGGTCTCCGGCAATGCCGGCTTGAAGTCGTCGGGCAGGCCCTTGAGGTTGCTCACTGGCTGGCCGGTCAGTTCGCGCAGGGCCTGGTAGGCGTCTTCGACGGCGTTGCGCGCGAGGATCGTGCTCGCACGCGCACTGTCGTACTGGGCGCGGGCTTCGTGCACGTCGGTGATCGGGGCCAGGCCGACATCGAGGCGCTTGGAAGCGAAGTCGAACTGCTTCTTCAGCGCGGTCTCCGCGGCTTCGGCGGCGGCGAGCGTTTCCAGCTGCACCAGCACGTTGAAGTACGCAGCGGAACTACGCGTGATCAGGTTGTCGCTGGCCGAATCGAGCTGGAAGTCGGCGGCCTGGCTCAGCGCATTGGCGCTGCGCAGGCGGGTGAAGTTGCTGTGGTCGTAGACCATCTGGCGTGCATTGACGCCGACACTGCGCGAGGTGGTCTCCTCTTCGCCATCGGCGATCGGCCGGTCGATCGAAGCGTCCCCGGTGATCTGCGGCAGCAGTGCTGCGCGCGCCTGCACCGAGCCTTCGCGGGTGACGAGACGGCCGGATTCCGCGGCGGAGAACTGCGGGTCGCCTGAGCGCGCCAGTTCGTAGGTCTGCAACAGGTCTTCGGCGTGGGCTGCGCCTGGCAGCAGGGCCGAGGCGCCGATGACGGCAGCTAATGCGAGAACAAGCGGATGACGGCTCATGCAAGGTCCTTTTTTTAAAGCTCGTTTTGAAGCGGCGCGTTTGAAATGGCTCTGTGAAAGGGCTCGTTTGAAACGGCTCGTTACAACTCGAACGTGGGAACCGGCGCGGCGCCGGCGAGATAGGGTAGGTCGGTTTCGAACAGGGATTCGATGCGCGGCGAGCCTGATTGGTTGCGCAACAGCACCGCTTCCATCGCCGGCGAACTGCCGCGCACGACAAACATGCGGCCATTGGGCTGCAGCCATTCGACAAAGCGCGACGGGATCGACGACACCGCGCCGGTCACGCAGATCGCGGCGAAGCGGCGGCCGCTACCCAGCGAAGACGCATCCCACGAGAACGCATCGGTGGCGATCACGTTGACATTGCCGGCGCCATGCGCGGCCAGGCGGGCGCGGGCGGCATCGGCCAGGTCGGCGTGGCGCTCGAGGCTGACGACTTCGCGCGCGAGACGCCCCAGGCAAGCGGACAGGAAGCCGCTACCGGTGCCGATTTCGAGCACATCGTCGCCGGGCGAGAGTTCCAGTGCCTGCAGGGCGCGACCCTCGACGACCGGTTTCATCATCGATTCGCCATGGCCCAGGGGCAGGGCGATGTCGGTGTAGGCCAAGGGCCGGTGCGCGGCAGCCACGAAGTCTTCGCGCGGCACTTCGGCCAGCACGGCGAGCACGCGCGGGTCGAACACGTCCCAGGGCCGAATCTGCTGTTCGACCATCAGTTCGCGGGCTTTGGCGTAATCGATCGTGCTCATCGGAAGGCTGTACTGGTTGCGCGGGGCGCCAATTCTAACGACTGGGCCCGGCAACCGCCGGGACAATCTCGGGAGAAACGGTGGCGGAAAGGATCGCCGCGCCCCTGTTTATCGCCTTAGTGCCAGAAGTAACCAAGACTTGTAGGAGCACCCTCGGGTGCGAACCGCGAGTTCCAGCGATCGCGCCCACGGGCGCTGCAGGAGCGGCATGCATGGCCCCTGTTTCAGCGCTTGCGCGCCGGCGCGGCCTGATAGGCGCGCAGGAAGGTATCTACCGTGGCCTGCACATGCGCTTCCGCCTCGGCGTCGTCGATCGCATCGCGGCAACCACACAGCAGGAGCATGTGCATTTCGCCCTTGAGCAGGCAGAAGAACTGCGAGGCGGCGCGATGCACGTCCGGAATGTCGAGCGCGCCGGCTTCCATTTCCGCGCGCAGGAAGGCTTCGAAGACTCCCTGCACGCGGCGCGGGCCGGCGTCCCAGAACAGCTGGCCGAGCTTGGCCGGTGGCGGCTGGGTGGTCACGACGCGATGGATCGCCAGGGCTTCCTCGCTATTGATCAGCGAGAGGAAGGCGCGGCCGATACCGAGCAACTGGTCGCGCAACGACGAGGAAGCATCGACCTGGAACAGCCCGCCGGCCAGTTGCTCCTCGCACTTCGCGCTGATCGCGGCGGAGAACAACGACTCCTTGTCGCCGAAGTGGCTGTAGACGGTGAGCTTGGACACGCCGGCTTCGGCGGCGATCTGGTCCATCGAAACGCGCTCGAAACCGTGCGCCGTGAACATGCGCTTGGCTGCTTCGAGAATCGCGGCGCGCTTGCCCAGATCCTTGGGCCGGCCCGGGCTGGCGGGCTTGGACTGGGAGGGCTTGGCGGGTACGGAAGTCATGCGGACAGATACTAGACTACGCGGTTCTATAAATATACAGTACCGGCCAGTTCATTAATTTGCTGGTTGAGGCCTCCCATGGCACGTGCTTCGTTCCGCCCCGCTCCGAGCCCGGCTCGCAAGTCCTTCATGGCGCCATTCCTGGTGGCGCTTGCCCTGGTCGCCCTGCTTCCGCTTTCGGGTTGCAACAGCGATGCGAAACCCGCGCCGGCAGCGCGCCCGGTGCTGGTGATCCATCCCGGCGGCGGTGCCGAAGCCGCGCTGACGGCCTATGCCGGCGAGATCCGCGCCCGTGAAGAGAGCCCGCTGTCGTTCCGCGTCGGCGGCAAGCTGGTGCGCCGCGAGGTCGACGTCGGCGCCCATGTGAAGAAGGGCGACCTGCTCGCGGTGCTCGATGCCGGCGACCTCGCCGCGCAGGCCCGGGCCGCGCAGGCCCAGCTCACCGCTGCCGAGGCCGAACTCGCCCGCGCCCGCGCCGACCAGTCCCGCTTCGCCAAGCTCGCCAGCGACCAGTTGGTGAGCCGTTCCACGCTCGACGCGCAAAACGCTGCCGCGACCGCTGCCCAAGGGCAGGCCAACGCCGCGCGCGCCAATCTCGATGTCGCGCGCAACCAGACCGCCTACACGCAACTGCGGGCGCCCCACGATGGCGTGATCGCCAGCCGTGCGGCGGAAGCCGGTCAGGTGGTCGCGGCCGGGCAGACCGTCTTCACCCTCTCGGCCGACGGCGGCCGCGAAGTCGCCATCGCCCTGCCGGAAAGCCGCATCCGCGATTTCAGCGTTGGCCAGCAGGTCGCGGTCGAACTGTGGAGCGCGCCGGGCCAGCAACTGACCGGCACGATCCGCGAAATCGCTCCCGCCGCGGACCCGCAGGCGCGCACATATGCGACACGCGTGAGCTTGTCCGGCGATGCAGCCAAGGCCGTCGACCTCGGGCAGAGCGCGCGTGTGTACGTTCAGGACGGCGGCACCCGAGCCGCGCTGACCGTGCCGCTGTCGGCGATCCAGCGCGCGAACGGCAACGGCGCCGCGGTGTGGGTGGTCGATCCGGCGACGCACAAGTTGCGGCTCACGCCGGTGAAGCTGGGCGCATTCGGCGAATCCGTAGCGCCGGTGCTGTCCGGTGTGCGCGGGAATGCCTGGATCGTCGCCGCTGGCGGCCATCTGCTGCGCGAAGGACAGCTGGTCGCGCCTGTCGATCGCGAAAACCGCCCCATAGCACTCAACGCAACGAAGCCCGCTGCACTGACGGCTCGTTGATTCCTTCGAAATGACTCCTGCACGACACCTACTCCCCTTCTCCCCGCGTGCGGGGAGAAGGCTGGATGAGGGGAACGTTGCAGGGTGCTGGCATAAGCAAAAGCAGCCCCTCATCTGCCCGTCCCTCAGCGGCCTAATCGGCCGCTTCGACCTTCTCCCCGCGCGCGGGGAGAAGGAACTTCTGAATCCGGAGCGCTGATCCATGCGTCGTTTCAACCTGTCCGAGTGGGCGCTGAACAATCGCACCCTTGTTGTCTACGCGATGCTCCTGCTGGCCCTGATTGGTGCGTGGTCGTATCGCCACCTCGGACAGTCGGAAGACCCGCCCTTCACCTTCAAGGCGATGGTGGTGCGCACCCTCTGGCCGGGCGCGACCGCCGATGAGGTCTCGCGCCAGGTCACCGAGCGCATCGAGAAGGAGCTGATGGAAACCGGCAAGTACGAGTTCATCCGCTCGTACTCGCGTCCGGGCGAATCGCAGGTGATCTTCATCGCGCGCGACTCGCTCACGTCAAAGGAAGTCCCCGACGTCTGGTACCAGGTGCGCAAGAAGGTCGGCGACATCCGCCCGACCTTGCCCGAAGGCGTGATCGGCCCGTTCTTCAACGACGAGTTCGGCGACACCTTCGGCAACATCTACGCGCTGACCGGCAAGGGCTTCGACTATGCGGTGCTCAAGGACTACGCGGAACGCGTCGAACTCGAACTGCAGCGCGCGCCCGACGTCGGCAAGGTCGAACTGGTTGGTTTGCAGGACGAGAAGATCTGGATCGAAGTCAGCAACACCAAGCTGGCGACGCTCGGCATCCCGCTCAGCGCGGTGAAGGATGCGCTCGAGCAGCAGAACGCGATCGTGCCGGCCGGCTTCTTCGAAACGCCCACCGATCGCGTGCAGCTGCGCATCACCGGCGGCTTCAAGTCGGTCGAGGAAATCCGGGATTTTCCGATCCGCGCCGGTGGCCGGACCATCCGGCTCGCCGACGTGGCCACGATCACGCGCGGCTTCAGTGATCCGGCTGCGCCGCGCATGCGCTTCATGGGCGAGAACGCGATCGGCATTGCCGTCGCGATGAAACAGGGCGGCGACATCCTCAAGCTTGGACAGACGCTGGAAACCGAGTTCAAGCGCCTGCAGCAATCGCTGCCGGCCGGCATGGAACTGCGCAAGGTCTCCGACCAGCCCGCCGCGGTGCATGAATCCGTCGGTGAATTCGTGCGCGTGCTCGCCGAAGCCGTGGCGATCGTGCTGCTGGTGAGCTTCTTCTCGCTCGGCTTCCGCACCGGCATGGTGGTCGCGGTCAGCATTCCGCTGGTGCTCGCGATGACCTTCGCGGTGATGCACTACTTCGGCATCGGCCTGCACAAGATCTCGCTGGGCGCATTGGTGCTCGCGCTCGGCCTGCTCGTCGACGACGCGATCATTGCGGTCGAGATGATGGCGATCAAGATGGAGCAGGGCTTCTCGCGCCTGAAGGCCGCGAGCTTCGCCTACGAAAACACCGCGTTCCCGATGCTTACCGGCACGCTGGTCACCGCGGCCGGCTTCCTGCCGATCGCGACGGCCGCGTCGAGCACCGGCGAATACACGCGATCACTCTTCCAGGTGGTGACGATCGCATTGATCGTGTCGTGGATCGCCGCGGTGCTCTTCATTCCGTATCTCGGCGATCGGATGCTGCCGGACCTGCACAAGCCGCAGGCGCCGAAGCCGGGTTCGCTGGGCGCGCGCTGGAATGCCCTTCGCACGCGCGCAGCCGATCGTTGGCCGGCGCTGGCGAGCGTGCTCGCGCCCCCGGCGCCGCACGCCCATGCGCACGATCCGTATGCGACGCGCTTTTATGTCGGCTTCCGCAATCTGCTAGATGCCTCCTTGCGCCACCGCTGGCTGGTGATCGGTTTGACGATAGCCGCGTTCGTGCTGTCCGTGCTGATGTTCCGCTTCGTGCCGCAGCAGTTCTTCCCCGATTCGACGCGCGTCGAACTGATGGTCGACGTCGAACTGGCCGAAGGCGTATCGCTGCGTCAGACCGAGGCCCAGGCGAAGAAGCTGGAAGCGCTGCTGGCCAAGCGCAAGGACATCGACAACTACGTCGCCTATGTCGGCACCGGATCGCCGCGCTTCTATCTGCCGCTCGACCAGCAACTGCCGCAGGCCAATTTCACCCAGTTCGTCGTACGTGCGAAGGACATCGAAGCGCGCGAGGAACTGCGCGACTGGTTCACCAACGAAGTCGCGCCGCAGTTCCCCGAACTGCAGTTGCGCGTGACGCGTCTGGAGAATGGACCGCCGGTGGGCTATCCGGTGCAGTTCCGCGTCTCAGGCGAGCACATCGATCGCGTTCGCGCGCTGGCCAAGCAGGTCGAGGCCAAGGTCCGCGAGAACCCGAACGTCGCCAACGTCAATCTCGACTGGGATGAGCCCAGCAAGGTGGTGAAGCTGGTGATCGACCAGGATCGCGCCCGCGCGCTGGGGGTGAGTTCGGCCGAAGTCGCTCGCTTCCTCTCCGGTTCGCTGTCCGGCTTGCGCGTCAGCACGTACCGGGAGGGCAACGAGCTCGTCGAGATGCTGATGCGGGGTCCGGACGACGAGCGCGCGCGCCTGGACCTGCTCGGCAGTCTCGCCGTGCCGACGGCGAACGGGCCGGTGCCGTTGTCGCAGATCGCCAAGCTCGAGTACGTGTTCGAGGACGGCGTGATCTGGCATCGTGACCGCCTGCCGACCGTGACCGTGCGCGCCGATATCCGCAACAAGCTCACCGCACCTACCGTCGTCGCGCAGATACTGCCGACGCTTGAAGGCGTTCGCGCGAAACTGCCGGAAGGCTACCTGCTGGAAACCGGCGGGGCCGTGGAGGACTCGGCGCGCGGACAGAACTCGATCAACGCCGGCATGCCGCTGTTCCTGCTGGCGGTGATCACGCTGCTGATGCTGCAGCTGCGCAGCTTCTCGCGCACGATGCTGGTGCTGCTCACCGCGCCGCTGGGGCTGATCGGCGTGACGTTGTTCCTGCTGGTATTCCGCGTGCCGTTCGGCTTCGTCGCCATGCTCGGCACGATCGCGCTCGCAGGCATGATCATGCGCAACTCGGTGATCCTGGTCGACCAGATCGAGCACGACATCAAGGCGGGCAACGACCGCTGGCATTCGATCATCGAAGCCACGGTGCGCCGCTTCCGTCCGATCGTGCTGACCGCGCTCGCCGCCGTGCTGGCAATGATCCCGCTCACCCGCAGCGCGTTTTTCGGACCGATGGCGGTGGCGATCATGGGCGGCCTGATCGTCGCGACCGTGCTGACGCTGCTGTTCCTGCCGGCGTTGTATGCGGCGTGGTTCAGGGTGCGCCGCGAAGAACCTGCGGCTGCAGGGGAATACAGCGCGCCGCAGCACGCCATGGAGCACGGCAACCCCTGACTCTGCTTCGCGGCGGGCCATCCGCAGGCTCTCTCCCCCTCCCGGACTCTCGGGTGGCCCGCCGCACCTTCGTAGCCCTTGCGGCCGGCGTATTCGTGCGCGCCGACGCAATGGCCGTGTCATGCAACGTGCGCGAAACGCACGCTACGAAGCGAGCATGGCGCGCAGCGCGTCGTAGCTCGCGTCGAGCGGTTCGGCATGTGCTGGCCGGGCCAGCCATGCGGCAAGCGCCGGTGGCGGTTCCACCGCACGCCCGACCAGCGGCTCGACGATGCTGTCGAACTTCGCCGGATGCGCCGTGGCAACGACGGCCCACGGCTTCGGATCGCCTGCATCCCGCAACTGCTCCAGCACGCGCAGGCCCACCGCCGTATGCGGGCAGGGGATGACACCATGGCGCTGCGGCGCCTGCCGGATCGTCTCGCGGATCATCGCGTCATCCACGCGGAAGGCGCGCATTGCGGCGCGCAGTTCGGCATCGTCGCGATGCCACCAGCGCAGGCGCTCGAAGTTGCTCGGTGCGCCGACGTCCATCGCGTTGGCCAGCGTGGCCACGCTGGGCCGTGGTACGTACTCATCGCCGGCGAAGTAGCGCGGCAGCACGTCGTTGGCATTACTGCCGAGCACGATGTCGCCGATCGGCAGCCCCATTCGTCGCGCCAGCCAGCACGCCAGCGCATTACCGAGGTTGCCCGTGGGCACGATGAAGTTGAGCTTCTCGCCGCGATCCGCATGGAATGCCAGTGCGTTGTGCGCGTAGTACGCCATCTGCGGCAGCAACCGGCCCAGGCTGATGCTGTTGGCCGAGCTCAACGGCACGCGTGCCCGCAGCGACTCGTCGCCGAGCGCCTGCTTCACCATGCGCTGGCAGTCGTCGAAGCTGCCGTCGACACGGAACGCACGCACGTTGTCGCCGAAGCATTCCAGTCCGTGCGCCTGTCGCGGCGAAACGCGTCCGTGCGGATACAGGATCACCACGTTGAAGCCGGGGCGGCGATGGAAGGCGGCGCCCACGGCGGCGCCGGTGTCGCCCGACGTCGCCACGAGAATCGTCGTCGGTGCGGCAGCGGGATCGCGCAGGCGTGCCAGCGATCCGGCGAGGAAGCGCGCGGCGTAATCCTTGAACGCAGCGGTGGGCCCATGGAACAACTCGAGCAGCCACGCATTGTCCGAGGCGAGTGGCCGCAGCGGGGCCTGAAAATCGAAGGCATCTTCGCAAATCGCAGGCAATGCCTCGCGCAATCGCGATTCCACGAAATACGGCTCCAGCAGCGCTGTCGCCGTCTGCGCCAGCGTCGCTTCGGCCTGCTTCGTTTCGCTCACCGGCACCGATTCGGGCACATACAGACCGCCATCGCGCGCGAGTCCCGCTGCCAGCGCGAGATCGAGCGATGTCGGTTCGATGCCGCCTCGCGTGCTGGTGAACTTCACGCCACGACCTCTGCGCGCGGGCCGTTGACCGGCGACACATAGACGTCGCTTTCGAGCCCCGCGCCGGCGAACCCGACCTGCATCGCATGCGCGGCCCACGAAGCTTCGTCAGCGGTGTTGAACCAGCCGAATACCGTCGGCCCCGCCCCGGAGATGCTTGCACCGAGTGCGCCGTGCGCGAGCGCGGCGGCCTTCACCTCCGCGAACCCTGGAATCAGCGCCGCGCGCCGCGGTTCGACTAGGCCATCACGGAGGCCTGCGGCTATCAGTTCGCGATCGCCGCGTGCCAGGCCGGTGAGGAACAGCGCGAGGTACTCGCTCTGCTGCACGAATTCGCCGATCGCATACGACGCGGCCAGCGCTGCGCGCGCCTTGCGCGTCTCCAGCACGAAATGAGGATGCACCGCGGCGCAATACAGTTCTGGCGCGGACAGCGGAATCGCGCGCGTCGGCGTGGCCAGCACCACGCCTCCGAACAGCATCGGTGCGACGTTGTCGCCGTGCACGCTGCCGCTGGCGACGGCTTCGCCGATCAGCGCGAGCGGATACAGCTCGTCGCGCGTCAGTGGCGCGTCCAGGACGGCATTCGCGGCGACCAGCGCCGCCACGCACGATGCCGCCGAGCCGCCCAGGCCCGAGCCGAGCGGAATGCCCTTGTGCAGGCGCAGTTCGAATCCGTGCGCTATGCCGTGTCGCTCGCGCAGTTCCATCAGTGCGCGTCCGGCGGTGTTGAGCGCGGCTTCCAGTGGAAGCTGCGAGGCGCCTTCCACATCGCCTTCGATCAGGGTGATGCGTACCACCGGCTCGTTGATGCGCATTACCTGCGCACGATCGCCCGGCCCGGTAATGGTGTGCCCGAGCAGGTCGAAGCCGACTCCGATATTGCCCACGCTGGCGGGCGCGAAGGCGGTGGCTTTTCCTGCGGTCATGGCGGCGGTCGGGAAAGTGGAAGCGGAAGGAGGGGCGAGGGCGACGCTCATGGACGCGCCCCCAGCGCCTGCGCAATGGCGAGGATATCGCCGAACACGCCGGCAGCCGTCACCTCGGGGCCCGCGCCGGGTCCTTGCACCACCAGCGGATTGCTCGCGTAACGGCGCGTACGGAACACCACGAGGTTGTCGGTCAGCTGGCTGTGCAGGCTGGCGTGGCCGGGTTCGGGCGAGACCAGGCCGACCGTTGCGCGGCCTTCGCGATCGAGGCGGGCGAGATAACGCAACGCACGGCCTTCGCGTTGTGCGGCTTCGAATCGCGCCTGCAGCGGTGCGTCGAGTTCGACCAGGCGGGCGAGGAATTCGTCGCGGCTGACTTCGCGCAACGCGGGCGGAACCAGGCTCTCGATGTCGACGTCTTCCAGCGACAGTTCGCGCCCGGCTTCGCGCGCGAGGATCACCAGCTTGCGCGCTACATCTGTCCCGGAGAGGTCATCGCGCGGATCGGGTTCGGTGTAACCCAGTGCACGCGCCTCGCCCACCAGCCGCGAGAACGGCACCGTGCCGTCGAAACGGTTGAACAGCCACGCCAGCGTGCCGGAGAACACGCCTTCGACTTCTGTGAGTTCGTCGCCGGTGTCGAGCTGGCTGCGCAGCGTCTGGATCACCGGCAGGCCCGCGCCGACCGTGGCTTCATAGCGGAAGTGGCCGCCGTGTTTCGTCGCTTCACGGATCGCGCGATAACGCTCGATCGGTCCGGAACCGGCCTGCTTGTTCGGCGTGACCACGTGGATGCCGGCAGCGAGCCATTCGGGATAGTGCGCGGCGACGGCGTCGCTGCCGCTGCAGTCGACGATCATCGCGTGCGGAAGGTGCTCGGCGCGGACGTGCGCGGCGAAGCGTGCGTAGTCGAGCGGTTCGCCGAGTTCGAGCGCTTCTACCGCTTCGGCCGGATCCAGCTTGCGCGGTGCGAGATGCATGCACCGGCTATTGGCGATCGCACGCAGGCGCAGGTCGAGGCCATTGCCGCCGATCTGCAGCGCACCGCCGTAACGCGAAGCGGATTGCGCAAGCTGCGCAAGCAACGCGCGGCCGACATTGCCCGGCCCGATGACGCCGACCGACAGGGTCTGCGGCGACAGCCAGAACGCCGAATGGGCGGCACGCAAACCGCGCGTGGCGTCGTCCGCGGCAATCGCCACCGAGATGTTGCGTTCGCTCGCGCCCTGCGCGATCGCACGGATGTTGACGCGTGCCTGTGCGAGTCCGGCGAAGAGCCGCGCGGAAACGCCGGGCGTGCCAACCATGCCGTCGCCGACCGCCGCCAGCACCGCGATACCAGGCGTGATGCGCACGCCTTCCACCTGGCCATCGGCGATCGCCTCGCGGAACGCCGCCTGTACGGCCATGCGCCCGCGTTCGGCCTGCTCGGCGCGCAGCACGCAGCAGATCGAGTGTTCGGATGAACCCTGCGAAATCATCGTGACCGACACGCTCGCCGTGTGCAGCGCCGCGAACATGCGTTCGGCGGTGCCTGGCACGCCGATCAGGCCCGCGCCGGTGAGTTCGAGCAGCGCCATGTCGGAGACGAGCGTCAGTCCCTTCACCGGCGAAGCCGCGGGATCGGAGTGCTCGGCGATCAGCGTGCCCGGTGCTTCCGGCCGCAGCGTGTTGCGGATGCGGATCGGCAAGCCGGCCTGCATCGCCGGTGCCATGGTCTGCGGATGCAGCACCTTCGCGCCGAAATAGGCGAGTTCGCAGGCTTCCGCGTACGACATCGAAGCCAGGCACACCGCATCGGGTACCAGCCGCGGATCGGCGCTGAGCACGCCGTCGACGTCGGTCCAGATCGTGAGTTCGCGCGCGTCGAACAGCACCGCGAAGATCGCCGCCGAGTAGTCGCTGCCGTTGCGTCCGAGCGTGGTGATCGCGCCGTTGCCATTGCGCGCGACGAAACCGGTGACGATCACGTTGTCCTGCGGGTGCGCGGTGCGCCACGCGGATAACCGCGCGCGGCTGCCGTTCCAGTCGACGCCGACACCGAGTTCGCCGGCATGCACTTCGAGTACGTCGCGCGCATCCAGCACGGCCCATTCGCCTGCATCCGCGCCCAGTGCCGCGTGCAGCAGGCGCGAAGACCAGACTTCGCCCAGGCCCTGGATCACGGCGAACCATTCGGGTTTGCGCGATGGCACCGCGAGGGCCGCATGCAGCGTGGCGAATTCGATTTCCAGCCATGCCGCGAGTCCGTGCGCGTTATCGCGATCGAGTTCGCGCGCAGTGGACAGGTGGCGTTCGCGCAGGCTGCGGAACGCGTCCTCCCACGCCTGTTTTTCCAGCACGGCATTGGCAAGAACGGTCAACGCATCGGTGACGCCCTGCATCGCCGAGACCACGACGACTCGCGATGCGGATTCGTCGCGGAGCAACGTGGCCACGCTGCGAAACCGCTCGGCGTTGGCAAGGCTGCTGCCGCCGAACTTGTGCGCATGGCAGACGGAGGCGGGCGCAGGGGCGGGCAGTTTCGCCTCGGGTGCTGCGCTGACGGCAATGGACATACAGGGCTCCTTGGTAAGCCCCGCAGCAGCCGGAAGGGGTTTCCCCGCATCCGGACCGGATGCGGGGTGGGTGTTGGATCTCAGTCCACGACGCCCAGCCGCATCCGCCACCTGGTACCGGTACCGGTGGTCGTAATGCGGGTGGTGGTAATCGCGCGCACGGCCGATGTCGCAGCGATGCTGCGAATCAGGTTGGCGTGGGCGGAAGCGTCGTGCATGGGTTCAGTGATAACGGGGCGCTTGCGGCAATGTCAAATGATGTTTGCGATGAAACCAGTCAGTCGCGCAACTCGGGTACCTGGCAGGGCAACTGCAGTTGCTCGATGACCGCGGCGGTGGCCGCCTGTGTGCCGACCGCTGGTTTCCCGAGAGCAAGATCGGCGGTGAGGAAGCCAGCTTCCAGCGCGCCGTGCACGGCACGTTCGACGCACGCCGCTTCGGCGTCCAATCCCAGCGAATGTCGCAGCAGCATCGCCGCGCTGAGGATCGCGGCGTAGGGATTGGCGACGCCCCTGCCGGCGATGTCGGGCGCGGAACCGTGGATCGGTTCGTACAGGCCGACGCTTCCTTCGCCCAGCGATGCCGAAGGCAGCAGGCCCAACGAGCCCGCGAGCATCGAGGCTTCGTCGGTGAGGATGTCGCCGAACATGTTCTCGGTGACGATCACGTCGTACTCGCGCGGCTTGGCGATCAGGTGCATCGCCATCGAATCGACGAGCTGGTGTTCCAGCGTCACGTCGGGGAATTCGTCGTGCACGACCTGTGTGGTCACCTCGCGCCACAAGCGCGAGGTTTCCAGCACGTTGGCCTTGTCGACCGAGGTCAGCCGGCCGCTGCGCTGCAGGGCGAGGCGGCAGGCGTGGCGAACGACGCGCTTGATTTCGGCGACGCTGTATTCGCACAGGTCGCTTGCACGGTCCGCAGTGCGCTGCTTCTGGCCGAAGTAGATGCCGCCGGTGAGTTCGCGCACCACGACCAGGTCCACACCCTGCAACAGGTGTGGCTTTATCGGCGATGCGCCGAGCGCGACGGCGTGCGGCTTCACCGGACGCAGGTTGGCGTATAGACCGAGCGCTTTGCGGATCGCGAGCAGGCCTTGTTCGGGGCGCACGCTCGCCTTCGGATCCGACCACTTTGGGCCGCCGACGGCGCCAAGCAACACCGCATCGGCGCGTTGCGCGGCGGCGACCGTGTCATCGGGAAGCGCGTTGCCGGCAGCGTCGATGGCGGCGCCACCGATCAGCTTTTCCTCGAAGCGGAAGCTGTGGCCATAACGGATCGCGACGGCGCGCAGGACGTCGACCGCAGCGGCGGTGACTTCCGGACCGATGCCGTCGCCGGGCATGACGACGATGTCAGCGTGCATGTTGGAGCTCCGGGGTTGCGTTGTTCTGTGCATTGGCTTGAGCGAAGCGCGACTGCTCGTACGCGGCGATCGCATCGGTCTGCTTCAGCAGGTAACCGAGCTGGTCCACGCCTTCGAGCAGGCAGGTCTGGGCAAACGAATCGAGCGGGAACTGGAAGCTGCGGCCGTCGGGCAGCGTGACGCTGCGCGTGGCGACGTCGATGGCGAGTTCGATGCCGGGCTGTTCGAGCAGTCCGTCGACGATCGCCTCGTCGAGCACGATCGGCAGCAAGCCGTTCTTCAGCGCGTTGCTGCGGAAGATGTCGGCGATCTCGCTGCTGATCACCGCGCGTACGCCGAGGTCGAGCAGCGCCCACGGCGCGTGTTCGCGCGAGGAGCCGCAACCGAAGTTGCGGCCGGCGACGATGATGTGCGCTCCGGCGTTTTCAGGCCGGTTGAACGGGAATTCCGGATTGGGCGAGCCGTCCGGCAGCGCACGCCAGTCGTGGAAGGCATATTTGCCGAGGCCCTTGCGCTCCGTGGTGGTCAGGAAGCGAGCGGGAATGATCTGGTCGGTGTCGATGTTGCGTTCGCGCAGAACGACGGTGCGCGAAACAAGAGTCCTGATGGATTCCATCACGCGGCCTCCGTCTGCACGGACTGTGCTTTAAGGAACTCGCGTGGATCGGTGATCTCGCCCGTTACTGCGCACACCGCGGCCGTCACCGGCGAAGCGAGTACCGTGCGCGCTCCCTTACCCTGGCGGCCCTCGAAGTTGCGGTTGCTGGTCGATACCGCGAGTTGTCCAGGTCCCACTAGGTCGCCGTTCATCGCAATGCACATCGAGCAGCCCGGCTCACGCCACTCGGCGCCGGCGGCCCGCACGATGCGATCGATGCCTTCCGCCTCCGCATCGCGTTTCACCTGTTCGGAGCCGGGCACCACCAGCATGCGCACGCGCGGATGCACGCGATGGTTGCGGAGAACCTCCGCCGCCGCACGCAGGTCGCTCAGGCGCGAGTTGGTGCAGCTGCCGATAAAGACCACGTCGACCGCGCGTCCGGCGACCGCGACACCGGCTTCCCAACCCATGTACTGGCGCGCCTTGGCTTCGTCGCTGTCGTCGTTGGCCGGCACGTGGCCGTCGAGTGCGGCGACCTGCCCGGGATGCGTGCCCCAGGTGATCGTCGGCTTGATGTCGCGCGCATCGATGCGTACTTCGCGATCGAAGACCGCGCCGTCGTCGCTGCGGAATTCGCTCCAGCGTGCGACCGCGGCGTCGAAGTCGGCACCTTGCGGCACGCGCGGTCGGCCACGCAGGTACTCGAAGGTGATTTCATCGGGTGCGATCAGGCCCGCGCGCGCGCCGGCTTCGATCGACATGTTGCAGACGGTCATTCGTTCGTCCATCGACAATGCGCGAATGGCCGAGCCGCGGTATTCGATGACATGGCCGGTGCCACCGTTGACGCCGATCACGCCGATCACGTGCAGGATCAGGTCCTTCGCGGTCACGCCAGGGCCGAGTTCGCCGTCGACGGTGATCGCCAGCGTCTTCGGCTTGCGCTGCAACAGGCACTGGGTCGCCATGACGTGGCCGACTTCGCTGGTGCCGATGCCGAACGCGAGCGCGCCGAACGCACCGTGCGTGGCGGTGTGGCTGTCGCCGCACACGATCGTCATGCCCGGCTGCGTCAGGCCCAGCTCGGGACCGATCACGTGGACGATGCCGCGGTGCGCGCTGTCGAAGTCGAACAGCTCGACGCCGAAGCGCGCGCAGTTCTCGCGCAGCGTCTGCACCTGCTTGCGCGCTTCGTCGTTCGCGTAGGGCAGCACGCCATCCACGCCGGCGGGCAGCGTCGGCGTGGAGTGGTCGAGGGTGGCCTTGGTGAGCTCGGGCCGGCGCAGCTTCAGGCCGCGCGCATCGAGTTCGGTGAAGGCCTGCGGCGAGGTGACTTCGTGGATCAGGTGCAGGTCGATGTAGAGAACACCGGGCGCGGTGTCGGTTTCCGGCGCGACCAGGTGGGCGTTCCACAGTTTGTCGAAGAGGGTTTTGGGGCTCATGTGTATTGCTTCGCCTTGTTCTTGTCTTTGCTCTTGTTCGTCATTCCTGCAAAAGCAGGAATCCAGTGCCTTTCGCGGTTGTCCTGATCTTGCCCGCCCGAAGAAGCGAGCAAAGGAAAAGTCGCTGGATTCCTGCTTTCGCAGGAATGACGAGCGAGGACAACCGCGAGCGGGAGATTCATGCGCTTACGGCCACTCGCGGCTGCACCTTCACACCACGCAGCACGCGATTCGCCACATCCAGCCACGCCACCGCGCTCGCCTCGAGAACGTCGCGACTGGTGCCCTGACCCGTCATCACCTCATCGTCGATGCGCGCGCTCAGGTTGGCTTCGCCGCGCGCATCCGCGCCGACGCCCATGCTGTGCACCTCGTAGCTTTCCAGCACGAAATCGACGCCGGTCGCCTGCGCGAGTGCAGCGAACAACGCGGCCACCGGCCCTTCGCCTTCCGCGCTGTGGATCACGTGGCGGCCATCGGGATCGGACAGATCGACGTGCGCGCGCGTGCGCTGGCCGTAGTCGGTGAGGCTCAGCGCGGACACGCGCCAGCCGGGGCCGAACTGCTCGCCTTCGACCAGCCGCTGCAGGTCGCGGTCGCTGATCACGTGCTGTGTCTGCGTCAGCGCCTTCGCTTCGGCGATCACCTGGTCGAGCTGTGCGTCGTCGAGCACGTAACCCAGATGACGCAGGCGATTGGCGACCGCGGCGCGGCCGCTGTGGCGACCCAGCACCAGCTGCGAATCCTCCCAGCCCACGTCCTGCGGCCGCATGATTTCGTAGGTGTCGCGGTTCTTGAGCATGCCGTGCTGGTGGATGCCCGACTCGTGCGCGAAAGCATTTGCGCCCACGATCGCCTTGTTGCGCTGCACCTGGTTGCCGGTGATGCGCGAAAGCAGGCGCGAGGTCGGCAGCAGACGGCGCGTGTCGATGCGCGTGTCGGCGTTGTAGTAGGCGCGGCGCACCTTCAGCGCCATCACCAGCTCTTCCAGCGCCGCGTTGCCAGCGCGTTCGCCGATGCCATTGATTGTGCATTCGACCTGGCGCGCACCGCCTTCGACCGCGGCCAGCGAGTTGGCGACGGCCAGGCCCAGGTCGTTGTGGCAATGCGCGCTGAACACGACGTTCTCCGCGTTCTTCACGTTGGCACGCAGGTACTCGAACAACGCGCGAATCTCCGCGGGCGTCGTGTAGCCGACGGTGTCGGGCACGTTGAGCGTGCGCGCGCCGGCTTCGACCGCTGCATTGAAGACCTCCACCAGGAATTCGCGCTCGGTTCGCAGTGCGTCCTCGGCCGAGAACTCGACGTCGTCGACGTGCTTGCGCGCCAGCGACACGCCCATGATCGTGTGCTCGATCACCTGCTCGCGGCTCATGTTGAGCTTGTGCTGGCGATGCAGGGGACTGGTGGAAATGAAGGTATGGATGCGCGGCCTGGCGGCGGGCTGCAGCGCGCTTGCGCACGCCTCGATGTCTGCGGGATGGCAGCGTGCCAATGCAGCAATGCTTGCCGCGCGAACCTCGCGCGCGATGGTCTGCACCGCGTTGAAGTCGGCGGGCGAGCTGTTGGGGAAGCCGGCTTCGATCACGTCGACGCCGAGGTCTTCCACCGCGTGCGCGAACAGGATCTTCTGCGTTGCGTTCATGGTGAAGCCGGGCGACTGCTCGCCGTCGCGCAGGGTGGTGTCGAAAATCCTGATTGGAGCGGGGCGGATGGCCGACGGCGCGCTGCGCGCTACATCGCTGGGATGGGCATTGGTCACGTGAGGAGTTCCTCGGAAAGCGCGGGTACGGCTGCGGGAAGGACGGCAGTGGTGCGAAGCGAGGCTGCGGCGATGGCGATCGCGGCAGCCGGTCTAAGTCGCGCCTGCACGCCGGCTTTCGCGGCCGCCTCGTCCAATACGGGAGTGAATTCCACGACAACGGCTTCCTGCACGCGACGCCGTGGCTTGCGTGGCGGCCTGGGCCGCACGTCGCACAGCAGCTTCGCCAGCACGCCGGCATCGACATTGCCACCGGACACCACCGCGCATTTGCGTTTCCCCGCAACGCGGCGCCCCGCGGCCAGTGCGAGCGCGCCAGCGCCTTCGGCGATCACGTGTTCTTCCAGTGCCAGGCGCACCAGCGTTTCGCGCAGTTCGGCTTCGCGCACGATCACCACGTCGTCAAGCAGTTCGCTCAGCACGCGTTGCGTCAGCGTTCCGGGTTCCTTTACGCGCACGCCATCGGCCAGCGTCGCGGCGGGTTCGCGGACGCTGAAGTCGCCGCGCAGTGCGCGGGCCATCGAATCGACGTTCTCCACCTGCGCGCCGACCACGCGCACGCCCTGCGATTTCAATGCAAGGACGACGCCGGAAGCGAGACCGCCGCCGCCGATCGGCACCAGCACCACGTCCGGCATCAGCGACGCCATTTCCAAGCCGACGGTGCCTTGGCCCGCGATCACGTCGGGATCGTCGAAGGCAGAGAGCAGGCGGTAGTTGTTCTGCGCGGCGAGTTCGGCGGCAAAGGCTTTCGCTTCGTCGTAGCTGTCGCCGTGCAGGCGCACCGTGGCGCCCCAGTGGGCCACGCCGGCGATCTTGGTTTCCGGCGCGCAGCGCGGCATCACCGTGATTGCCTGCATGCCCAGGCGATAGGCGGACCACGCCAGGCCCTGAGCGTGATTGCCTGCGGACGCGGCAATGGTCGGACGCAGATCGCCGCGTTCGCGCGCGGCCAGCAGTGCATTCATCGCGCCACGCACCTTGTACGAACCGGTGCGCTGCAGGTTCTCCAGTTTCAGCCAGCAGCCGAAGCGCTCGGCGTAGTGCAGTGGAGTCGGATTGAGGTAACGACGCAGCCGCGCCTGCGCCGCCAGGACATCGGCGGCGGTGACGGATACGGAGCCTGCTACGTCGCTGTCCATGCTCAGACCCGCGCCAGCCAATGGGCATGGCGGGCGCTTTCGCCGCGCACCACGCGCTGGTATTCGCGTGCGACTTCGCGTGAGACGAGATGATTGTCGAAGCGGCGGTCGTCGAGTTCGTCTACCGGCGTGACTTCCGCGGCGGTGCCGACGACGAACACCTCGTCAGCATCGAGCAGTTCGTCATGGCGAACAGGGCGCGCGGATGCGCCGGTGAGTGCGATCACGGTGTCGCGGGTGATGCCGGCCAGTGCGTCGCGGTGTTCGACCGCGGTGATGCGGCCGTCGCGGACCATGAACACGTTCGCGCCCGTGCACTCGACCACGCGCCCCTGGTCGTCGACGAACAGCGCCTCGTTGAAGCCGCGCTGCCTGGCTTCGTGCTTGGCCAGGATGGAATTGACGTAGGCGCCGCACAGCTTGAGCGGCGGCAGCGAGGTCGACGGATTGCGGCGCCACGATGAGGTGCCCAGCTTCACCTGCACGCCGGCCAGGTGCACGTTGGTCGCGAATGTCGCTACCATCAGGTGCTTGCTCAGCGGCGCGGTGTCGAGGCCGATCGAACCGGTGCCGCACCACGCCAGCGGACGCACGTAGGCATCGCGATGGCGGTTTCGGCGCAGGACCTGCAGCGTCGCTTCGGTCGCTTCGGCGGGGTCGAAGGGAATGCCGAGCAGTTCGCAACCCTTGCGCATGCGCTCCAGGTGTTCGGGCAGGCGGAACACCGCGCTGCCGCCGTCGGCCGTCGCGTACGCGCGGATGCCTTCGAACACGCCGCTGCCGTAATGCATCGCGTGCGTGGTCAGCGGCGCGCCGTTGCTGCCGGCATCGATGAAGCGGCCGTCGAACCAGACCTGCGGCGACTCCGTGCGCGGGCCTTCTTCGGCCTCGCGAACCTGCGGGGCCGCCGCTTCGTCCAGCACCGCGTCGTTCAGCGGCATGGCGACACCTCGACCGCGAGACAGTCGTACAGCTTCGACAACTGCTGCTGCAGTGATTCGGGCGCGCGTTCGCCTTCGACCGTCATGCGCAGGTGCCAGCGGTCGCCGTCGGGTTGCGCTTCGCCATCGACGCTGACGGGTGAGAAGCCGCGGCGTTCGGCGGTGCCCAGTACACGGGCCAGGGCGCCTTCGGCGTGGCGCAGGGTGAGATCAAGCTGGTAGCGCATGGGAGGCCTCCTGGGGGTGGGTGGGGGTTGCAGCGGCAGAGGTTTCGGCCTGTGGGTCGAGCATCTCGGCGTTGTTGCGGTTCGGCGGAACCAGCGGCCACACGTTCGCCGCGGTGTCGATGGCAACGTGCAGCAGCGCGGGACCTTTCGCATCGAGCAATGCCTGCAGCGCGCCTTCGACCTCGTCGGCGCGTTCGACGTGCAACGCTTCAATGCCGAATGCCTGCGCAACCGCGACGAAGTCGGGGTTATCGGAGAGATCGATCTCGGAATAGCGGCGCTCGAAGAACAGTTCCTGCCACTGCCGCACCATGCCGAGTGCCTGGTTGTCGAGCAGCACGATCTTCACCGGCAGGTTGTAGCGGCGCAGCGTGGCGAGCTCCTGCACGTTCATCAGGAACGAACCATCGCCGCTGACGCAGAACACCCGCGCGTCCGGGTTCTGCATTTGGGCGCCGATCGCCGCGGGCAAGCCGAAGCCCATCGCGCCGAGTGCGCCGGACGTCAGGTGCTTGCGCGGATCGTCGAGGCGCCAGTGCTGCGCGACCCACATCTGATGCTGGCCGACGTCGCAAGCCACCACGGCATCGGGCGCGAGTTCGGACAGGCGCTTGAGCAGCGCCGGCGCGTAAACGGTTTCGCCCGGCGCGTCGTAGCGCGCGGCGAACTCGCGCGCGCGTTCCTGGCATTGCGCTCGCCATGCGCGACGCGCCACGCCATTGCGCCCGTGCAGGTGCGCGGCGCAGGGCAGGGTGAGCTTGGTCAGCGTGGTGGCGATGTCGCCACGCACACCGGCATCGGCGTGGCGCAGCTTGCTGATTTCGCAGGCGTCGAGATCCATGTGCACGACGCGCGCGTTCGGTGCGAACTCGGCGAGCTTGCCCGTGGCTCGATCGTCGAAGCGGGCACCGACCACGATCAGCAAGTCGCTTTCCTGCACGGCAAGATTCGCCGCGCGCGAGCCGTGCATGCCGAGCATGCCGAGGTTGAGCGGATGCTGCGCCGCCAGTGCGCCCAGGCCCTTCAGCGTCAGCACCGTCGGGATCTGCGTCGCATCGACGAAGGTGCGGAACGCCTGCATCGCATTCCCCAGCGCGATGCCGCCGCCGCCGTAGACCACCGGCTTGTGCGCCTGCGAGATCAGCGCGAGCGCGGCATGCAGCGAAGCATCCATGGGAGCTTCGACTGCATCGATCGGGGACGGGACATGCGCCGGCAGCTTCGACGCATCGGCGATCTGCACGTCCTTCGGGAAATCGATCAGGACCGGGCCGGGGCGGCCTTCGCGCGCCAACCGGAACGCCTCGCCGACGATGCGTGGGAGATCCTCGACGCGGCGCGCGATGAAGCTGTGCTTCACCATCGGCAGCGTCATGCCGAACACGTCCAGTTCCTGGAACGCGTCGGTGCCCATCAGCGTGGTCGCGACCTGGCCGGTGATGACCACCATCGGCACTGAGTCGAGCATCGCATCGGCGATGCCGGTGACGAGGTTCGACGCGCCGGGACCGGACGTCGCCACGCATACACCGACGCGCCCGCTGGCCCGTGCATAACCGTTCGCGGCGAACGCCGCGCCCTGCTCATGGCGTACCAGAACGTGCTTGAGTTCCGTTACGCCATGCAGAGCGTCGTAGAACGGCATGATCGCGCCGCCCGGATAACCGAACAGCGTGTCGACGCCTTCCGCGACAAGAGCCTGCACCAGCCAGCGAGCGCCGTTCATCACGCGGCCTCGGTCTGCGCTTGCGCTTCGGCAGTGACGGCCGGCTTCGCCGGTGCGGCCTGCGACGCCGCGAGCCACTTCATGTTCGCGCGCAGCTTCTTGCCGACCGCTTCGATCGGATGGTCGAGGTCGGCCTGCTTCAGCGCCCTGTAGTTGGCGTTGCCCGCGGCGTACTCGGCGATCCACTGGCGCGCGAAGGTGCCGTCCTGGATCTCGGTGAGCACTTTCTTCATCTGCGCGCGGGTGTTTTCGTCGACGACGTAGTTGCCGCGGGTGAGCGCGCCGTACTGCGCGGTCTCGCTGATGAACTCGTGCATGCGGGTGATGCCGCCTTCGTAGAACAGGTCGACGATCAGCTTCAGTTCGTGCAGGCACTCGTAGTAGGCGACTTCCGGCTGGTAGCCGGCTTCGACCAGCGTTTCCCAGCCGGCCTGAACCAGCTTCGTAGCGCCGCCGCACAGCACGGCCTGTTCGCCGAAGAGATCGGTTTCGGTCTCTTCCTTGAAGGTGGTCTTGATCGCGTTCTGGCGCGCGCCGCCGATACCGGCGCAGTAGGTCAGCGCGAGCGCTTCCGCGTTACCGCTGCGATCCTGGTGCACCGCGTAGACCGATGGCACGCCGCGGCCGATTTCGTATTCGCGACGAACCAGCGCGCCCGGCCCCTTCGGTGCGACCAGCACGACATCGAGGTCTTCGCGCGGGGTGATCTGGCCGTAATGCACGTTGAAGCCGTGCGCGAACAGCAGGCATGCGCCCTTGGCGATGTTCGGCTCGATGACTTCGCCGTACAGCTGCGGCTGCACCATGTCCGGCGTGAGCACGGCGACGAGTTGCGCGTCCTTCACTGCCTCGGCGGGCGTCTTCACGGTGAACCCGTCGGCTTTCGCCTTCAACTCGGTCGGACCGCCCGGGCGCAGGCCGACGGTCACGTCGAAGCCGGAGTCGCGCAGGTTGAGTGCATGCGCGCGGCCCTGGCTGCCGTAACCGACGATCGCGACGCGGGGTTTTTGTGCGGTGGTCATGGTGATGTCCTGGTGGTGGTTCAGTGAGAGGTTGAAGTCAGACGAGGATCAGTTCGATGTCCGTGTCGGCATCGGTGGGTGCGGATGCGGCGGCGAAGTCGGTGTCGGCGGGCGTTGCGGTGCGCCTTGCGTCCAGCGGGCCAGGCGCGGTCACGGCACCGCGCGAAGCGGAACCGACATCGCGCGCGTACTTCGCGAGCACGCCGGTGGTGACACGCGGCGCGATGCGCACGGCGGGACGGGTCGCGAGATTGGCGTCGACATCGATGCGCCGTTGCGCGACATCGATGCGCACTATGTCGCCTTCGCGTAGCTTCGCGATGGGGCCGCCGCGCGCGGCTTCCGGCGCGATGTGGCCGATCATGAAACCGTGCGTCGCACCGCTGAAGCGGCCGTCGGTGATCAGCGCGACATCGTTGCCGAGGCCTTGGCCAACGAGCGCGGCGGTGACCGCGAGCATCTCGCGCATGCCGGGACCGCCGGCAGGGCCCTCGAAGCGGATCACGACCACGTCGCCCGCGTCGATCCTTCGCGCCTGCACCGCGGCGAACGCGGCTTCTTCCGAATCGAACACGCGCGCCGGGCCTTCGAAGTGTTCGCGACCATGGCCGGCGAGCTTGAGAATGCAGCCCTCGGGCGCGAGGCTGCCGTAGAGGATCGAGTAGCCGCCGCGCGGCTTGATCGGCGAAGCGACCGGGCGCACGACGTCCTGCGAAGCCGGCGCGGGAACGTCGTCGAGCTCCTCGAAAAAGCTGCGGCCCGTAACCGTCGGAATATCCTCGATCAGACCGGCCGCCCGTAGTTCGCGCGCCACCAATGCCGTACCGCCTTGCTGGAACATTTCCGCGGCGGTGTAGCGTCCGCCGGGTTTCAGGTCGGCGATGACCGGCGTTTGCGCCGCGGCTTCGAACTCTTCCAAGTCGAAGGCGACCCCTGCTTCATGCGCGATCGCCAGCAGGTGCAATGCCGCGTTGGTGGAACCGGCGGTGGCCGAAACCGCGCGCGCCGCGTTGCGCAACGCGACGGGGGAGAGAATGTCGCGCGGTTTCGGGCCGCCAAAGCGCAAGCGTTGCATCACCATCTCGCCGCAGGCGCGCGCGGCGGCGGGCTTGTCGGCATGGATGGCGGGAATGTCGTTGAGCTGCAGTGGCGACAGGCCGAGGAAGGTCAGCGCCATCGCCATCGTGTTGGCGGTGAACTGACCGCCGCAGGCTCCCGCGCCGGGACAGGCATGCGATTCGATCTGGTGCAGTTCGGCGTCGTCGATCTTTCCGGCGGCGTGCGCGCCCACGGCTTCGAAGACGTCCTGCACGGTAAGCGCGCGATCTTCATCTGCAGCTTTCGCGTTCGCCGCGGCGCGCTTCGGGCAATGGCCCGGCATGATCGTGCCGCCGTAGAGGATCACGGTCGGGATGTTCAGTCGCGCCGCCGCCATTGCCGCGGCGGGAATGGTCTTGTCGCAACCGACCAGCATCACCACCGCGTCGAGGCAGTGGCCGTTGACCGCCAGCTCGATCGAATCGGCAATGGTTTCGCGCGAAGCCAGCGACGAGCGCATGCCTTCCGAACCCATCGCGATGCCGTCGGTGACCGCGATCGTGTTGAACTCGATCGGCGTGCCGCCGCCCGCGATCACGCCTTCGCGCACGTTCTGCGCTAGGTCGCGCAGCGTGATATTGCACGGCGAAACGTCGGACCACGTGTGCACGACGGCGACCAGCGGCTTGGCGATCGCCGCGTCGTCGAGTCCCGTCGCGCGCAGCATGGCGCGGGCGGGAGCGCGGGCGGGACCTTGCTTGATGGCGTTGCTTCTCACGTTCTGAACATTCCTGTGGATCGGATAGTCAGGCCGTAGAAACGAAAAACCCCGCGCCTTCTCAGGCGCGGGGTCGGTGTTTCTAGACCTGGGTTTGGTGGTGCTACTTACGCAAACCCGTACCCCGCGCTGGTTGAGCCGGTAATAAGTACAAGTACGGTAATAAGCGCGAGGGTCGCGAGCGTAATGAGTCCGGCGCGCAGCTCGAGCGCCTGGCCCTGCGGCCTGGCTGTTGCGGTCTGCGAGTGGTTGTTGCGCTGCGTCATGGCTGCAGAAGACCACGCGGTTCCGGCCGGTGTCAACCACCTGCGTGGTGCATATCCCGAAACTTCATAAGCCTTTTCGCATCAGATAGTTACGTGCGAAATCAGTTCGGTGAAGTTGCGCGTGAAACTGTCGGGGTCGCGCCTTCGCCTGATTTCGCAGAGCGCCGCTTCCTCCGCTGCCTTTGGTGCACCCGTGAAGCAGGAGTATCGGAGCAAGCTCGGCTCTACAAGGAAGCATGCGAGGAAAGTGGTGCCTTCGCTGGCCCGCGACCGCCATGCATGGTGAAATGCACGCCGAAGCGGGGGTACCGCACTGGCGGTTGAGACACACCCTTCGAACCTGATGCGGTTGAGACCGCCGTAGGGAAGCTTCGCCGGATGCGCATTGCGTATCCGTCGCCGCCGCTTCGTCTCGCCACGCCGCGCGCGATGATCTGCCGGCTGCCGTGGAATCCAACGCGCCGCCGCGCGGGAGGAGACTCGCAGCCGAGGGGGTCTCACCGCACCCACGCAACGAACCGGACGAATCAGATGAACGCGGTGCCTTCCCAGCTCCTCCAGCAGGCCGAACAGCTGTCGGCCGACGTCACCCGCCCGATCCCGGGCTCGCGCAAGATCCATGTCGAAGGCTCGCGGCCCGACCTGCGTGTGCCAATGCGCGAAGTCGCGCTGACGAAGACGCCGACGATGTTCGGCGGCGAGGACAACGCGCCGTTCGCGATCTACGACTGTTCCGGTCCTTACACCGATCCCGATGCGCACATCGATCTTGCCCGCGGCCTTGCGCCGCTGCGTGCGCAGTGGATTGCCGAGCGTGGCGACACCGAACTGCTGCAAGGCCTGTCTTCCGAATTTGGCCGTTCGCGCGAACACGATCCGAAGCTCGACGCGGTCCGCTTCTCGCCGCGCCCGATGCCGCGCCGCGCACTGGCCGGCGCCAACGTGTCGCAGATGCACTACGCGAAGAAGGGCATCGTCACCCCGGAAATGGAATACATCGCGATCCGCGAAAACCAGCGCATCGAGGCGATCCGCGAAGCGCACCTGTTGCGCCAGCATCCGGGCGAAACCTTCGGCGCCAACATCCAGAAGCTGATCACCCCCGAATTCGTCCGCGATGAAGTCGCGCGCGGCCGCGCGATCATCCCCAACAACATCAACCATCCCGAAAGCGAGCCGATGATCATCGGCCGCAACTTCCTCACCAAGGTCAACGCGAACATCGGCAACAGCGCGGTGTCTTCGGGAATTGCCGAAGAAGTGGAGAAGCTGGTGTGGGCGATCCGCTGGGGCGCCGACACGGTGATGGACCTGTCCACCGGCAAGCACATCCATGAAACGCGCGAGTGGATCATCCGCAACTCGCCGGTGCCGATCGGGACGGTGCCGATCTACCAGGCGCTGGAGAAGGTCGACGGCCGCGCCGAAGAACTCACGTGGGAGATCTTCCGCGACACGCTGATCGAACAGGCCGAGCAAGGGGTGGACTACTTCACCATCCACGCCGGCGTGCTGTTGCGTTATGTGCCGCTGACGGCGAAGCGCGTGACCGGCATCGTCTCGCGCGGCGGGTCGATCCTCGCGAAGTGGTGCCTTGCGCACCACAAGGAGAATTTCCTCTACACGCACTTCGAGGACATCTGCGAGATCATGAAGGCGTACGACGTCGCGTTCTCGCTTGGCGACGGTTTGCGTCCGGGTTCGATCGCCGACGCCAACGACGCCGCGCAGTTCGGTGAACTCGAAACGCTCGGCGAGCTGACGCAGATCGCGTGGAAGCACGACGTCCAGACCATGATCGAAGGCCCCGGCCACGTGCCGATGCAGCTGATCAAGGAAAACATGGACAAGCAGCTGCGCGAGTGCGGCGAGGCGCCGTTCTACACGCTCGGTCCGCTGACCACCGATATTGCGCCCGGCTACGACCACATCACCTCGGCGATCGGCGCGGCGATGATCGGGTGGTTCGGTACCGCGATGCTCTGCTATGTCACGCCGAAGGAGCATCTCGGTCTGCCGAACAAGCACGATGTGCGCGAAGGCCTGATGGCGTACAAGATTGCCGCGCACGCGGCGGACCTGGCGAAAGGCCATCCCGGTGCGCAGGCACGCGACAACGCACTGTCGAAGGCGCGCTTCGAGTTCCGCTGGGAAGACCAGTTCAACCTCGGCCTCGATCCCGAGCGGGCCCGCGAATACCACGACGAGACGCTGCCGAAGGACGCGCACAAGGTCGCGCATTTCTGCTCGATGTGCGGCCCGCACTTCTGCTCGATGAAGATCACCCAGGACGTGCGCGATTACGCCGCCGAGCACGGCGTCGATGAAGCGGCCGCGCTGGAAGAGGGCATGGCGGAGAAGTCGAAGGAGTTCCTGGAGCAGGGCGCGCAGGTGTACCGCAAGGCGTGAGGCTTCGCGCTGCGACCACGCATGAATCGCCCTCTCCCCGCTTGCGGGGAGAGGATGCCCGAAGGGCAGGTGAGGGGAGCGAGCGCAGCGAGCGCGCTTTTGCTCTTCCGTCCGTAACAACAAAGGCAACTGCAGCTCGCTGCGCTCGCCCCTCATCCGCCCTTCAGGCACCTTCTCCCCGCAAGCGGGGAGAAGGGAAAACTGTGTCGTGCACAGACGCGCCAGTGCGTGTTGGAAAGCATGAACTGCGCGATCGCGGCACAGGTGTTCGGCGCCAACCCGCAAAAAAATGCGCCGGAGGACCGAGTTCCGGCGCAAACAGGGGGATGCCTGAGAGATGACGGCCGGAAGACCGGCGTCGGGTCGATACCCATGCCCTGCGCGAGGCAGCTGCCTGAACACATGCAAAGGCCGGGTAACCGGTGAACCTTAGAATGGGCGCGCGGTCGATACCTTTCCGCTGACGGCAACCCCGTTTGCCGGATCGGTCGGTTCCATTGACCGCACTGGCACCCACGCGCGCGCCTGCGCATCATCTTCAGGATTCATGTCGATTCCTTCGATTCCATCTTCGTCGCTGCCGTCCGCGCGGTTGCGCGTGGGCGACTGCACGGTGGACATGCCGTTGCGGGAGATCCACGCGCCCGGGGCGCGCCGTCCGCGGCGCGTGACGCCGAAGGCGATCGGCGTGCTCGCCGCGCTGATCGAGCAGGGTGGTCGCGTGGTCAGCCGCGATGCCCTGCTCGCGCAGGTCTGGGCCGGCACGATGCCCAGCGACGACGTGGTCACGCAGGCGATCACGCAACTGCGCAAGGCCTTCGACGACGAGCGCGGCAATCCGCGCTATATCGAGACGATCGCGAAATACGGGTATCGCCTGCTGGCACCCGTGGAATGGCTGGACGAAGGCGGCTTCGCGCAGGAGCTTCATGCGCAGTCGCCACGACAGTCCGCTGGAAACCAGGCGGCAGCGCCGGCCAGCGCAAAGCCGCCGCGCTATCCACAGTCGCCGGTGGACGTCCGCGGCGACTGGCGGATGATCGCGATCGCCCTGGGCGTGGCCGCGCTCGCTTTCGTGCTGGTGTTGCTGTGGTCGTTGCGCGGCGACAGGACGCCGCAGGCTGCTTCGCACTCTGCCCAGGCCGGCGAAACCAATGCGCCCAGCGCGAATTACCGCCTGATCACCTCGGTGCCCGGGATCGAAAGCAGTCCGAGCCTCTCGCCCGACGCCGCACTCGTGGCTTACGTGGCGACACCGGCCGGACAGCGGCGCACCGCGATCCTGGTCCAGACCACGGATCCCAGCCCGCCGCGGCAACTGAGCCATCCCGAGGGCGAAGCCTGGGACAGTGCCCCGGCATGGTCGCCGAACGGGCGCGAGATCGCCTTCCTGCGCGTGGTGCCGGGCGGAGACGGAGACTGCAAGGTCATGGTGCTGCCTTCCAACGGCGGCACCGAGCGGGTGGTCGGCGACTGCGACCCGCGTAATCCCCCCAGCTTCGACTGGACTTACGACGGGCGGGGGCTGGTGTTCGGCAGCCGTGGCACGCCGGTGGGCGGCGCCGGCCTGCGGCTGCTGGACTTCGCCAGCGGCGAATGGCGCCTCCTCGATTACGGCGCCACCGCAGACGATGTGGACTTCACACCGCGCTATTCGCCGGATGGACGCTGGATCGTGTTCGTGCGCAATTCGCCGGTAGGTGATCTGTTCCGCATCCCGAGCACCGGCGGCCGCGCGCAGCGGCTGACCCGCCTGCACGCGGATATCCGCGGCTGGGACTGGATGCCGGACGGCCGCAGCATCGTCCTCGCCCGCTGGAGCGGCAGCGAAAGCCGCCTGCTGCAACTGGATCTCGACAGCGGACTGGTGCGCGACATGGGCCTTCAGGACGCCATGGAGCCGACCATCGCCGCCCGCACGCCCGCGCTGGCGTTCACCGAGGCGCGCAATTACTTCGGCATCCATCGCGTGGCGCTGGGCGGGCGCCACGAAGTCGAACGCATGTTCGCCTCATCGGGACGCGACCGCCTGCCGGTGATCGCGCCGGATAACCGGCAACTGGTGTTCACCTCGGATCGCTCGGGCGAGTTCGGCCTGTGGTGGACCGACCTGCGCCGTCCCGATTCGCTCCGGCTGGTCAATGGCCTGCGGCCGGAATCCTGGCATCCGCCGGACTGGTCGCGCGACAGCCGGCGGCTGCTGGTGGTAGGCGAGGGTGACGGTGGTTTCGGGCTCTACGAAGTCACGCCGTCGAGCGGGCAGGTGGTCCGCCTTCCCAGCCCCGAGGAAAACGTGGTCCAGGCCCTGTACGTCCCTGCCGACGACCGGCGCGTGCTGATGGTTGCGGGTGTCGATGACGGGCCGTTGCGGCTCGCCCTGTATGACCGTCGCGCGCAGCCGTGGCGCCTGGTGTCGGCGATATCCGACGTCGCGGTGGCACGCGTGGACGAAGCCGGGCAGCGGGTGCTGTTCGCCCGGCCGGGCCGGCCCGGTTTGTGGCAGGCCGACCTGGATCTCACCGCCGGCAGCGTGCGCCAGGTCGATGCCGAAGTGCCCGAGGTTGCCCGCTACCGCGCCTGGTCGGTCGGCTCGGACGGGCGCATCTATTACTTCGAGCGGACGACCGATTGCGCATCCGCCCTGCGCCGCCTGGGCGATGAAAAGCCGTTGCTGTGCGTGGACCGCAACCGCCGCAGCGGGCCCAGCGGCTTCAGTCTGTCGCCACGCAACGACGCGATCTACGTCACGCTTTCGCTGTGGGATGGCGGGGACATCGGCTTCATGCCGTTGACGATCCAGCCCGAAGTCGTCGGGTCGCAATGACCTAAGTGCTTGCCGTATCTGGGAAAACACCCTTCGTAACTTCTTCGGAACAGGCTTCGGCCAGATTTCGCACAACTTTCCGCCCGCTTTCCTGATGACCGGCCCGCGATCGGGCAAATCCACCTGCCAGTCCTGGCATAGCGAGGTGGATCGTGGAATCGACACAGTGGGCAGATCGCGGGCAGATCCTTCAGCCGGAGATGGCCGAACCCGGCCAGGCCGGGTGCATCGGCGTCGCGCGGCTTGGCAGCGTGCACCTGGAGAACGGCGGCTTCTCGATCTGGCTGCAGATCCGCGGCAGTTCGTGGGTCGAGGCCAAGGAAGGGCGGTTCCAGCTGCAGCGCGGCGAATGGATCGCGCTGGAGAAGGACTCGCGCCCCCTCGTGCAGAGCGATCGCCACGGGCTGTGCATCGGCCTCAGCCTGGGCAGCGACATGCTGCGGGCACTGGGTCGCCTGTCGGATGGGGCCCTCTACGCCGGCCGCGGCCAACTGACCCGCCACGACGTGCTGGTCGCGTTCCGGCTGTGGCGTGATGCCGCGGCGCGCATGCCCGCGGCCGACATCGGCCAGCTCCGGCCGCTCCTGCTTCATCTCATCGGCGTGCAGCAGGACCTGGCCGCGCGCGTACCGCGCTGCCCGGGCCGGTCGCGCACCCGCAAGCGCCAGGTGTTCGGCCGCCTGCAACGCGCGCGCCTCTACCTGGAAGGCAACAGCGACCGCATCGTCCGCATCAGCGAACTCGCCGAGCTGACCAGCTTTTCGAGCTGGTACTTCTCCAAGACCTTCCTGTCGCTCTATGACGAGAGTCCGCAGGCCGCTGCCGCGCGCCTGCGCATCGAGCGCGCCGCGGAGCTGCTGGAAAGCACGTCGATGATGATCGGTGAAGTCGCCGCTGCCTGCGGTTTCGACAACTGCTGCAGCTTTGCGCGGGCATTCCGCGCCCGCTTCGGCGTGTCCGCCTCGAGCTATCGCAAGGGCGTGCGCGCTGCCGGCGGATTCGCTTCGCCGCCAGATGCGGCAAACACACCCATCGCGGGCCGCAAAGCTTCCTTGCTCACCGGGACGTAAGTTTCCGAGGCGTTTTAACGCACCAATAACGATCGCAACATAACGATCACCGGAGAGAGAACAAATGACTCATCGCCACAACGCGATGCAGCGCGGCCTTTTGCCCGTCAGCATCGCGCTCGCCCTGGCCCCGGCATTCGCCGGCGCGCAGGAAGCCGCCACGGCGCCTGCCGAACAGGCGACGACCCTCGACCGCATCGAAGTCACTGGCTCGCGCATTCGCCAGTCGGACATCGAAACGGCGCAGCCCGTCATCCAGGTCACCCGCGAGCAGATCCAGCAGCAGGGCTTCACGTCGGTCGCCGACATCCTGCAGAACCTGACCTCGGCGGGTTCGCCGGCGATCTCGCGCTCGCAGGCACTGGCCTCCGGCGAAGACGTCGGTGGCTACTACATCGACATCCGCAACCTCGGCGCCCAGCGCACCCTGGTCCTGGTCAACGGCAAGCGCCTGGGCATCTCGACCAGCGGCCTGCAGGACCTGAGCCAGATCCCGGTTTCGGCGATCGAGCGCATCGAAGTCCTGAAGGACGGCGGTTCCGCGCTGTACGGCTCCGACGCCATCGCCGGCGTGGTCAACGTGATCACCCGCAGCAACTTCGACGGCGTGGAAGCCAACGTCTACCTCGGCCAGTACAGCCAGGGCGACGGCGAGAAGCAGTCGTTCGACGTCACGATGGGCAATGTCGGCGAGCGTTCCAGCCTCACCGTCAGCTTCGAATACGCGAAGGACGAGCCGGTGCTCGCCAGCGACCGTCCGTTCTCGTCCTACGGCAACGTGGGCGCGGACTATTCCGATGATTATCCGTTCTCGGGCTGGAGCCCGGTGAGCCAGAACGGTTCGGCGTTCCTGCCGTGCGGCCCGGGTGGTGCCAACACGTGGTGCACCCTGACCCCCGGCGCCGATCCGAACAATCTTGCCAACTACACGCCGCTCGTGCCGTCGCAGTACGCCAACTCGAACGAACAGATGTTCGTGCAGACCGGCGTCGAGCGTCAGTCGATCTTCGTGAACGGTACGTTCGACATCACCGACAACATCCGCTTCAAGAGCGACCTGCAGTACAACAAGCGCACCACCGGCCAGCAGATCGCCGGCTATCCGTACCAGTCGGGTTCCTTTGGCACGCCGCTTTCGGGCGACAGCTATTTCTCCCCGACCCCGGGCACCGACGTGGCCTTCCGTCGCCGCCTGTGGGAAATGCCGCGAGTCACTGAAAGCAAGCTGGAAACCTTCCGTGTCGCGGCAGGTTTCGAGGGCAGCTTCCAGATCGGCGAGAACTATTGGGACTGGGATGTTGGCGCCAACATCAACCGCAACGAGAGCGTCAAGAACGCCCGCGGCGACGCCAGCCTGCTGGCCACCGGCCAGGCCCTGGGTGCCTCGTGGTTCAACCCGGCCACCGGCCGCGTCGAATGCGGCTCGGCCGCCAGCCCGATTTCCTATGGCACCAACGTCGGCAACGGCGAGTGCGTGCCGTGGAATCCGCTGGCTCCGTACGGCGACGCCCAAGCCGGCTCGCTCACCGGCAACCCGGACCTGATCGCCTATCTGTTCCCGCAGTACACCGATACCGGTCGCACCAACTCCAAGACCTACAGCGCCAACCTGTCGGGCACGTTGTTCGATATGCCGGCTGGCGGCCTCGGCCTGGCGGTCGGCGTGGAGCATCGTTCGGAAGACGGCCGCTTCGTTCCGGATGCGTTCGCGCAGGCAGGCCTGAGCACCGGTCTCCCGGCGACCACCACGCAGGGTGCGTACTCGCTGGACGAGTTCTACGCCGAGCTGGAAATCCCGGTGCTGGCCGACCTGCCGTTCGCGAAGGAGCTGAGCTTCAACATCGCCAGCCGCTACTCGGACTACTCCAACTTCGGTGACACCACCAACAGCAAGTTCTCGCTGCGCTGGCGCCCGATGGAAGGCATGCTGTTCCGCGGTACCTACGCCGAAGGCTTCCGCGCGCCGTCGATCTCCGACCTGTTCGGTGGCGTCGGTGGCAGCTTCGAGTCCTACACCGATCCGTGCGGCACCGGCGCAAACAACAGCGTGAACGGAAACGCTGCATGCACCTCGGCCGGCGTGCCGCTCGGCTACGTGCAGCTCGGCCAGGGCCTGGTGCCCTGCACCGCGTACCCGTGCCAGACCCCGGACCAGTTCCTGAGCGGTTCGAACCCGAACCTCACCCCGGAAACCGCCAAGACCAAGACCGCCGGTCTCGTGTGGAGCCCGCAGTGGGTCGAAGGCCTCGACATCGAACTCGACTGGTACAACTACGAGCTCACCAACGCGATCATCCAGGACAGCCCGGACACCATCCTGCGCGACTGCTACGTGCTGGGCGATGCCTCGCGCTGCGCCAGCATCACCCGCGCTGCCGACGGCCACATCACCGGCATGTTCTTCGGCCTGGCCAACCTCGGCGCGCTGGAAACGGAAGGCTGGGACCTCGGCGTGAACTACAAGCTGCCCGAGACCTCGTTCGGCAAGTTCACGATCAACTGGGACAACTCGTACACCAGCAAGTACGACACCCTGGCCCAGAACGAAGCCGGTGAGGACATCATGGTCGGCCAGGTCGGCACCGGTGGCGTGTTCCGCCTGCGTTCGAACCTCGGCCTGAACTGGACGAAGGGCGTCTTCGGTGCGAACTACACCGCGCGCTACTACTCCGGCATCTACGAGAGCTGCGTGCCGAACCGTCCGTGCTCGGATCCCGACCGCATCGCCAACGGCGTGCCGGACGCGATCAACCGCCTCGGTTCCAACACGTTCCACGACGTGCAGGTTTACGCCAAGCTGCCTTGGAATGCGACCGTCGCACTGGGCTCGAACAACGTCGGCAACCACGTCGGCCCGACGCTGTTCACGCAGCCGAGCAGCAACTTCCCGTACTACGGTGGTTTCGATATCGGCCGCACGATCTACATGAAGTACCAGCAGCGCTTCTGATCCACCGGATCCGCTGTGCAATACCCGCTACGGCCCCGCAAGGGGCCGTAGTTTTTTGCGTGTTCTGTACGCACACGTGCGCGCGCGCTGCACCTGCGGCACACTTCCGCCGCATGAACGATCCGAGTTATCGCAGCCTCCGCTGGCGTGCCAGCGCGCGGCGCCATCCTTCCGCCTTCCTCCTGGCGGCGCAGCTGCTGAGCCTCCTGGTGTTCCCGTTGCTGGATGACGTGGTCGCGGGGCGGGTGGTGTTCGGCGCCTTCAGTGCGCTTGTGCTTCTCCTCGCGGTGTGGGTGGTGAATCGCACGCCGGCGATCAACTGGATCGCGTGGCTGATCGCCGCTCCGGCATTCGTCATGTCGCTGATGGCTGCGGTCACCGGGAGTCACGCCCTGCTGGCGTGGTCTTCCTTGCTGGAAGCGCTGCTGTACCTGTATGCGGCCGGCAGCCTCATCGCCTACATGATGAGCGACCACCGCGTGACCAGCGACGAACTGTTCGCGGCCGGCGCGACGTTCACCCTGCTCGCGTGGGCGTTCGCCTATCTCTATCTCGTCTGCCAGTTCTGGTATCCGGGCAGCTTCACCGGCGCGGTCGAACCCGAGCGTCCGCGGACCTGGATCGAACTCCTGTTTCTCAGCGTGACCAATCTCTCGGCCACGGGTCTGGGCGATGTGTTGCCGCTCGCGCCACAGGCGCGCGTCCTCGCCATGCTGGAACAGTTCTGCGGCGTCGGCTACGTCGCAGTGGTCGTGTCGCGGCTGATCGGTTTGTCGCTGCTGCGTGCAGGCCAACGGTGATGCGGCTTAGCATTGCGGCTGTTTTCCGCGAGGTGCGTGCATGAAGTTGCCGGTTCCCTTCATCCAGCTGCCGCTGCTGTTCGACGCCGCAGTGCTGGCGGCCGAAGTCGCGGCGATCGACGAATCGGATTGGCGCCCGCATCCGCAGGGGTTTCCCGGCAATTCGATGCTGCCGCTGGTAGCGGTCGGTGGCGATCCCGACAACGAAAGCTTCGCCGGCGTGATGCAGCCGACGGAATACCTTCGCCGCTGTCCGTACCTGAGCCAGGTCTTCGCGAGCACGAGTGCGGTCGTGGGACGCAGCCGGCTGATGCGGCTGGCAGGACAGGCCGAAGTCACGCGACATGCGGACCAGGGCTATTACTGGGCCGAACGCGTGCGCGTCCACGTTCCGATCGTGACCCAGCCGACCGTGCGCTTCGAATGCGGTGGCGAAGTCATCAACATGGCGCCGGGCGAATGCTGGATCTTCGATACCTGGCGCCAGCACAGCGTGCACAACGACGCTACGCTGTCGCGGGTGCACCTGGTGATCGACACCACAGGCGGCGGGGAATTCTGGGAGATTGTCGGGCGCGGTCGACCGCATAACGTGACCCCGGGGGGCTGGTCGCCGCAACGTGTTGCGCCGAAGCCCGACGCTACCCTGGATTTCGCCTGCGAGTCGGTGAACGTGCCGGCGGTGATGAGTCCGTGGGAACTCAACAGTCACTTCAATTTGCTGTTCGCCGATGCGCAGCCGAATCCGAACCTGCAACGACTGCGCGCGCTGACGTTACGCTTCACTCGTACTTGGCAGGGACTGTGGTTCCGCTATGGCGAGCAGCCTGCCGGCCGCGGCGAGTTCCGGCGCGTGCTCGGCGAATATCTCGCCGCCGCAAAACCGCTCGCCGAACCCATGGCGCTCAACAACGAGCTGAACTGGTATGGCGCGATGTTCGCCATGATCGGCCGGATGGCGGTGCAGCCCGTGAGCGGGCAAGACACCCCACGGCGGCCGGACGCGAAGCGTCAGCGGGAACTCGGGGACAATGCCTGATTGCAGGTACAAAAAAGGCCGCATAAGCGGCCTTTTTAGTTATGAAGCGCGAAGCACTCAGAAGTTCGGCTTGTCCGAACTCTCTTCATAGCGCTTGATCGCATCCAGCAGGATCGCCTTGGCTTCCGCCGCGCCGCCGAAGCCGTCGAGCTTCACCCACTTGCCCTTTTCCAGGTCCTTGTAGTGCTCGAAGAAGTGGCCGATGCGGTCGAGCCAGTGCTGCGAAACCTGTTCGATATCACTGATGTGCGCGTAGCCGCCGAAGATCTTCGGCAGCGGCACGGCGATCAGCTTCTCGTCGCTGCCGGCTTCATCGGTCATCTTCAGCACGCCGACGGGAATGCAGCGGATCACCGAGCCCGGCACCAGTGGCAGCGGCAGGATCACCAGCACGTCGGCCGGGTCGCCGTCGCCGCACAGCGTGTGCGGGACGTAGCCGTAGTTGCACGGATAGCGCATCGGCGTGGACAGGATGCGATCGACGAAGATCGCGCCGGACGCCTTGTCGACCTCGTACTTGACGGGCTCGGCGTCCTTGGGAATTTCGATGATGACGTTGATTTCTTCCGGCGGATTCTTGCCGGTGGGAACGAGGTCCAGGCCCATGCGGATACTCCAGTGTCGGCGCGGCGGTTCGCAGGGCGGCCGCCTCAGGTGGGGGAATTGCAGGCGGCGGATTCTACGCGCTCGTTTGCTGCGCCGCAGCGACGCCATGAAAACCAGGTTGTGCTTGCGGGCGGTTGTCCGGATGCGCCAGTAAGCCGCTGCTTTCGGTCTGCCGGCTGCCGGACGTGCGAATCGCGCCTGCCCAGAGCCGTCCGGCGCGTCGAAGCGGAAGCAAGCGCCACTCAATGACTACTCGTTCACGCCCGCCCATCGGTCAGTGCGACGGGTTCCTCCCGTGCACCCGGCAAGTGCGTCCCGTGCATCCGCCGGGCGGCTCGCGGCGACATCGCGTCCGGCAGAGGCCGGTTGCGGCAACAAAAAAGGCGGCCCGAAGGCCGCCTTTGCTTTGAAGGCTGCGTGGTGCTTACAGCAGGGGCACCAGCAGCAACGCGACGATGTTGATGATCTTGATCAGCGGATTCACCGCGGGACCGGCCGTGTCCTTGTACGGATCGCCGACGGTATCGCCGGTGACCGCGGCCTTGTGCGCCTCGGAACCCTTGCCGCCGTGGTGGCCGTCCTCGATGTACTTCTTCGCGTTGTCCCACGCGCCACCGCCGGTGGTCATCGAGATCGCCACGAACAGGCCGGTGACGATCGTGCCGATCAGCACACCGCCGAGCGCCTTCGGACCGAGCAGCAGACCGACGACGACCGGCACCGCGACGGGCAGCAGCGAAGGCACGATCATTTCCTTGATCGCCGACTTCGTCAGCATGTCGACTGCGCGCGAGTAGTCCGGCTTGCCCGTGCCCTGCATGATGCCGGGGATGTCGCGGAACTGGCGGCGGACTTCCTCCACCACCGCTCCCGCGGCACGGCCCACCGCTTCCATCGCCATCGCGCCGAACAGGTACGGGATCAGGCCACCGATCAGCAGCCCGATGATCACCATGTGGTCGGAGAGGTCGAAACGCAGCGCTTCGTACGCGACGCCGGTGACCGCCGCCCTGGCTTCGCCGACGGTGTTTAGGTTGTGCGTGTAGTCGGCGAACAGCACCAGTGCAGCGAGTGCCGCGGAACCGATCGCATAACCCTTCGTCACCGCCTTGGTGGTGTTGCCCACGGCGTCGAGCGGGTCGGTGATGTTGCGCACTTCCGGCGGCAGCTCCGCCATCTCGGCGATGCCGCCGGCGTTGTCGGTGATCGGGCCGTACGCATCGAGCGCCACGATCATGCCGGCCATCGAGAGCATTGCCGTCGCCGCGATCGCGATGCCGTACAGGCCACCGAGCGCGTAGGCACCCCAGATCGCGGCGCAGATCACCACCACCGGCAGTGCAGTCGATTTCATCGACACGCCCAGGCCCGCGATGATGTTGGTGCCGTGGCCGGTGGTCGAGGCCTGTGCGATGTGCTGCACGGGCTTGAACTGCGTGCCGGTGTAGTACTCGGTGATCCACACGATCGCACCGGTCAGGACCAGGCCGATCAGCGCGCACCAGTACAGGTTCATCGCGCTGTAGCTGGAGTCGGCCATCAGCTGGGTGGTGATCGGATAGAACGCGATCGCCGCCAGCACCGCCGACACGATCACGCCCTTGTACAGCGCGCCCATGATCGAGCCGCCTTCCTTCACCTTGACGAAGAAGGTGCCAATGATCGAAGCGATGATCGACACACCGCCGAGCACCAGCGGATACAGCACCGCGTTGCGGCCGGCTTCGGCCATCATCAGGCCGCCGAGCAGCATCGTCGCGATCACCGTCACCGCATAGGTTTCGAACAGGTCCGCGGCCATGCCCGCGCAGTCGCCGACGTTGTCGCCGACGTTGTCTGCGATCACCGCCGGATTGCGCGGATCGTCTTCCGGAATGCCCGCTTCGACCTTGCCGACCAGGTCCGCGCCGACGTCCGCACCCTTGGTGAAGATGCCACCGCCCAGTCGCGCGAAAATCGAGATCAGCGAGGAGCCGAACGCGAGGCCGACGAGCGCGTGCAGCGCGGCTTCGCCTTCGACGCCGAGGTGATGCGTCAGCAGCGCGTAGTAGCCGGCGACACCCAGCAGGCCGAGGCCGACGACCAGCATGCCGGTGATCGCACCGCCACGGAATGCGACGTCCATCGCCTTGCTGATGCCGCTGCGTGCGGCTTCGGCGGTACGCACGTTTGCGCGCACCGATACGTTCATGCCGATGTAGCCCGCAGCGCCGGACAGCACCGCACCGATCAGGAAACCGATCGCGGTGTACCAGTTGAGGAAGAAACCGATGACGACGAACAGCACTACGCCCGCAATCGCGATCGTCGTGTATTGCCGGTTGAGGTAGGCGCGCGCGCCTTCCTGGATCGCGCCGGCGATCTGTTGCATGCGTTCGTTGCCGGCGGGTTGTGCGCTGATCCAGCGCGCGGAAATGATCCCGTACAGGATCGCGATGACGGCGCAGATGAGCGCCAGGGACAAACCGTACTGCTCCAGCATGAACCCTCCCCCGAGTGGACGATGTAGGAATTTCTGGGAAAAACACGAGTTTTTAGCGTGCGGTCGCGGGCGGATGGACCTGCCGCGAGGCGACCGGCCGACTATGGCACATTTCCCGTGGAGGACGGGCAGGGCCTGTGACTTCGATCACGCGGGCAGGTCGCGGCGCGATGTCAAAACACGTTCAGGGCGCGCATGCCAGCCTTCGGCCTGGTTTTCACGGAGAGTCGCGACATGCGCATCGTCCCCGCGCTGTTCCTCGCCATGGCAATGCCCGCCGTTGCAGGGGCAGCCAAGCCCGAAATCACCCGGGAACCCGGCCAGCCGCAGAAGCCGGGAGTCGTGCATACCGTGCGTGCGATTCCCGAAGCCTGCGCGCGCCTCGAAGGCATGTTCAGTGGCGACGCGGCGCAGCCCTACCGCTTCGCCGCGGTAAAAAGTTCGCCGAACTGCCAGCCGCGGGCGCGTTTCGTCGACTTTGCCAAGGCCCAGCCGTCCGACGCCAAGGGCTGGAAGTTCAACGACGAGATCCGCGTCCCCAACGCCTCATGTCCGTCGCAAGTCGCCGTGGTGCGCGTGTGGCGCAAGCCGGGCGCCGTGGCGCCACCGAAACTGGACGCGCAAGGCCGCTCGCGCATCTACCTGCAGGAAGCCAGCGAGAAGGCGAAGCAGGGCGTGGCACCACAGGTGCCGATGTATGCGGCGGAGATGAAGCTCGAAGGCGCCTGCAAAAAATAACCAGCCTCGCGCGGGCTTTGCCGCTCCGCGCGCAACGCATTCTCCGCGTGTCAACCAGCGAACGCAGCCAGCTTTGGCCGAAGCAGGACGTTCTTCAGCTGCACGTATCGCGGCAAACCATCGCGCCCGTACGGCGGCGGCGCTTCGCCGCGAATCAGCGCCTCGAGATACCTCCGCGCGGCATCCGTGATGCCGTAGCCATCCTTGCGGATGAAATTCGCCGGCATCTTCTTCTCGTGGTTGGCGACCTTCGAGAGCGGAGCGGCTTCGATCTTCCAGCGATAGGGCGCATCGGAGATGCGCACGATCACCGGCATCACCGAGTTCATGCCTTTGAGCGCGAATTCCACGGCCGCCTTGCCGACGGCCTGCGCCTGGTCGAGGTCCGTCTTCGACGCGAGATGCCGCGCGGAGCGTTGCAGGTAATCGGGCAACGTCCAGTGCACCTTGTAGCCGAGCATGTCCTTCACGCGGCCGGCAAGGTGCGAGGCGACGCCACCCAACTGCGTGTGGCCGAAGGAATCCTTCACGCCGCCGGCATCGGCGACAAACTTGCCGTCTGCGGTCTGGATGCCTTCGCTGGCGACGACGACGCAGTAACCGACGCGTTCGACGGTGGCCTTCACCTTGTCTAAGAAGGCGGCTTCATCGAACGCCCGTTCGGGGAAAAGAATCAGGTGCGGGGCTTCGTCCTGCGTGGTTCCCGCCAGTCCCGCGGCGGCGGCGAGCCAGCCGGCGTGACGGCCCATCGCTTCATAGACAAATACTTTCGTGGACGTATCCGCCATCGCCGCCACGTCGAGCGCGCATTCGCGCACGGACACGGCGGTGTACTTCGCGGCGGAGCCGAAGCCGGGGCAGCAGTCGGTGACGGCGAGATCGTTGTCGACCGTCTTCGGTACGCCCACGCAAGTGAGGGGATAGCCGAATTCGGCCGCGAGCTGCGACACCTTCAGTGCGGTGTCGGCCGAATCGTTGCCGCCGTTGTAGAGGAACCAGCGCACGTCGTGCGCCCTGAACACATCGAGCAGGCGCTCGTAGCGCGCACGATCCTGCTCCAGCGATTTCAGCTTGACCCGGCACGAGCCGAACGCGCCGCCCGGCGTGTGCGCCAGGGCGCGGATCACGGCCAGCGATTCCTTCGAAGTATCGATCAGCTCCTCGCGCAGGGCACCGAGGATGCCGTTGCGTGCCGCGAGCACCTTCACCCTGCGGGCACGGGCCGTCTGGATGACGGCCGAAGCGGTGGCGTTGATGACGGCGGTGACCCCGCCGGACTGCGCATACAGCAGGGTTCCAGAGGCCATGCGAATCAATGCTCCAGGCGGGATGGGGTAAGCTGGCCGTCCGTTTCTGCCGCCGACGGCCGGCCGCCAGTGTAGCGCTGCCTTCGTGAGCATCTCCGCGGCTTTCAACCGGATTTCCGCTTTGTTTCAGGAGTGATCTAGATGCGATTGGTATTGCTCGGTGCGCCGGGTTCCGGCAAGGGCACGCAGGCCGCGAGGCTCAGGGACCATCTGCAAGTGCCGCACATTTCCACCGGCGACCTGCTGCGCGCAGAAGTGGCCGCAGGCAGCAAGCTGGGTCTCGAAGCCAAGGGAATCATGGCCCGCGGCGAGCTGGTCAGCGACGCGATCCTGCTGGGCATGCTCGAGGACCGCTTCTCGCGCCCCGACACCAGGGGCGGCTTCATCCTCGACGGTTATCCCCGCAACCTCGCCCAGGCCGACGCGCTGGGAAAGCTGCTGATCCGGATCGGCCAGCCAATGGACTATGCGGTGCAACTGGAAGTGCCGACCGAGCTGCTGGTCGAACGTATCGCTGGTCGCGCAAAAGCCGAAGGGCGCGCGGACGACAGCCCCGAGTCCGTGCGCACTCGCCTGCAGGTCTATAACGACCAGACCGCGCCGGTGATTGACTACTACCGCCAGCAGGGCCAGCTCACCGTGGTGAACGGCGTGGGTTCGCTGGATGAAGTCTTCGCCCGGATCATCGAGGCGATCGTGCCGGCGCATGAGGTGGGGTGAGGTTTTCTCCCTTCTCCCGCGAGGCGGGGAGAAGGTCGAAGCGGCCGAATAGGCCGCTGAGGGAAAGGGCGGATGAGGGGCCGCTTTTGCCGTTGATGCAAAGGCAACCGCAAAGGCAGTCGCGCGTTGGCGCTCCTCCCCTCACCCCGTGCCCTCTCCCCGCGTTGCGGGGCGAGGGGGAGTTGGTGCCGTGCGGGAGTCGCTTCGATCGACAGCCCCGCGATCTAGCAGAGGGTCGTGATCTTGAAACTCCATATTTTGGGCATCGCCGGCACCTTCATGGGCGGTGTCGCCGCACTCGCACGCGAACTCGGCCATGAGGTCGAAGGCAGCGACCAGAACATCTACCCACCGATGTCCACGCAGCTGGAACAGCTCGGCATCACCCTGCGCCAGGGCTACCAGCCGGAAAACATTTCCGCGGACTGCGACGAGATCGTGATCGGCAATGCGCTGTCGCGCGGCAATGCGGCTGTGGAGCAGGTGCTTGACGAAGGCCGCAGGTACAACTCGGGCGCGCAGTGGCTCGCCGAAAACGTGCTGCCCGGGCGCGACACGCTCGCAGTGGCCGGCACGCACGGCAAGACCACGACCACCACGATCCTTACTTACCTGCTTGAAGCCGCCGGCCGCGCGCCGGGCTTCCTGATCGGTGGCGTGGCAGAAGACTTCGGCGCATCCGCGCGTCGTGGTTCCGGACGCGAATTCGTGGTGGAAGCCGACGAATACGACACCGCGTTCTTCGACAAGCGCAGCAAGTTCGTCCACTACAAGCCGCTGGTCGCGATCCTCAACAACCTCGAATACGACCACGCCGACATCTTCCCCGACGTGGCCGCGATCCAGCGACAGTTCCATCACCTCGTACGCACCGTGCCGCGCCGTGGCCGCCTCGTCGTCAATGGCGAAGACAGGCATCTGGCCGAGGTGCTGGCGATGGGTTGCTGGACGCCGGTGGAAACCTTTGGCCTGGATGCGAGCCTTATCCCGCAGTCCGCGACCTCGCAGGCGCACGGCGATCGCAGCGACGAGCGCGCGACCGCGCGCGCTGCCTTCCATTGGACCGCACGCCTGATCTACGAAGACGGCAGCGCATTCGCCGTCATCCACGAGGGCAACGAAATCGGCGAAGTGCGCTGGCCCTTGCTCGGCCGCCACAACGTGATGAATGCGCTCGCTTCGCTGGCCGCGGCCAATGCGGTGGGTGTCGACGTGCACGCGGTACTGCCGGCATTGGCGGAATTCCGCAGCGTGAAGCGACGCCTCGAAGTGATCGGCGAGTCGCAGGGCGTCACCATCTACGACGATTTCGCGCATCATCCGACCGCGATCGCGACCACACTTGCTGGCCTGCGGGCGAAGGTCGGTGACGCGCGCATCGTGGTAGCGATGGAACCGCGCAGCAATTCGATGCGACTGGGTGCGCACGCCGACGCACTGGCGCCTTCGCTGGATCTCGCGGACACCGTGGTCTTCCTGCATCGGCCTGAACTGGCGTGGGATGCCGGCAAGGTGGTCGGCGGATTGCGTGGCGAAGGCATTGCGGTTCCGGACGTCGACAAGCTGATCGCGGTGCTGCGTGAACGCGTGCGCGCGGGCGACCACGTGGTGTTCATGTCGAATGGCGGCTTCGATGGCGCACCGCGGCGTTTCTTCGCCGTCCTGCAGGGCAACTGAGCCTTGTAGGGCTTGCTCCGCTCATGTTCAAGGCAGCGGAGATCGGGTTCCGAGCCCTTCCACTGACCTCGACCTTGTAATTCGCACATCGAGTTGACTCGCCGAAACAGTCGCGCCGGCTCGACTCTCCAAGGCGCCGGCGATAGGTAGACTGCCGCCAATGCCCACCGAATCCCTCCCGCTGTTTCCGCTGCATACCGTGCTGTTGCCGGGCGCAGCGTTTGGGCTGCGTGTATTCGAAGCGCGCTACCTCGATCTTGTCCGCGACTGTGGCCGCAATGGCCACGGGTTCGGCGTTTGCATGATCCTCAAGGGCGAAGAAGTGGGCGCGCCGACGACGGCGGCGGCGTTCGGGACCGAAGCGCTGATCGAGGATTTTGGCCAGGGCGACGATGGCCTGCTTACGCTGCGCATCCGCGGCGCGCGGCGCTTCCACGTCGAGCGTGCGCGGGTGCGTGACAACGGCCTGCAGATCGCCGACGTGAGCTGGCGTGAAACCGATTCAAGCGAGCCTGTTCGACCCGAGCATGGATTGCTCCCGGTACTGCTCGATTCGATCATCGAAAAGATCGGCGGCGAATACGCGCATGCACCGCATGGGTTGTTCGATGACGCGGCATGGGTCGGCTGGCGGCTGGCGGAACTGCTTCCGTTGCACGATTCGCAGCGGCAGGAACTGCTGCAGCTCGACGATCTGCATGCGCGGCTCGATCGGTTGCTGGAACTGGTGTCGTAGAAGTCGCCTGTCGTCTACGGAGTGCGGAGCCGCAACACCGGCACGCCGTCCTGCGGGTGCGGCGCTTCCACCGGATGGAATGCTTGCAACGCCTCGCGCACCTGCGCGTGTGCGTTACCGTTGTCGGCCACTGGCAGCCATAGCGACGCCGCGCGCAACGGCCTGAGATAGCGCAGCGTCTGCGCCGTCCCCATCCACAAGCGCGTGCCGTCGTCCAACGTTGCCGGCGCGGGCCACAGGCGCAACGCGATCTGTTCGTCGGGCGCGCGGCCCGGACGCAACAGCAGCAGTTGTTCGGGACGAGCGTCGAGCGTCGCGGGCAATACCACCTGTTCGCGCGCGGGCGTGTCGTCGTCGAGCAGTCCCAGCGTCGCGACCCAGCCGGCCTGCGGTTGCACGCGCCATCCCTGCGCGACTAGCGCGTCCTGCAACGGCTTCAACGATCCCGCCACCTGTACGTCCAGCGCCCAGCGCCGGCGTGCGTCGCGTTCGTTGCGATGCGAGGGCAAGCTCGCCCAGTCACGCGTCCACCAGCTCGCCGCGGCGAGCGTCGTGGTCGGAGCGGCAGCGTCGAAGCGCGCCAGCAAGCGATCGGCGTTGCGCGGCGCATGCCACAAGGCAGCGGCGACGAACACGGTATAGAACGCCCAAGCCAGCGGCCGCATCCAGAACGAACGCGCCACGTGACGCCGATACGCAAGCCCCAGCACCAGTAGCCAGAGAATGCCGAACAGCGTTCCGCCAACGAGATCGCTCGGCCAATGCGCGCCGAGATACAGGCGCGCGAATGCGATCACCGTCGTCACTACACCCGCGAGCAGATACGGCCACACGCGCTGGCGTCCCGGCAGTTCGCGCGCGATCAGCACGGCAAAGAAGCCGAACACGATCGTCGTCATCGTCACCGCGACGGAGGGAAAGCCGAAACCGGCAGGCGCCGTTGGCGGTCGTGGCATGTCGATCGCCGCTTCGAGCACATTGGTGAAGACCAGGCCGAACACGATCGCGGCAATCCAATGTGCCGCCGCGGTCCAGCGTTTGCGCCACAGCAGATACAGCAATGCGACCAGTGCCGCGGGCCCCAGCACCGACGCATCGCCAACACTCGCCAGCCCCGCCATCAGGCGATCGGCGAGCGGATTGCGCAGGTTCCACATGAATTCGTGGACGGTGTGGTCGAGCGCGAGTGGCCCGCCGCTCGCCAGCAGTGAGGCGAGCAGGGTGAACCACGCCCAGCTGATCGCCAGCAGGCACACGGCAAGCATCAGCAGCGAAGGTGACTCGGGCCGATTGGGGTCGATCAGTGCGGCCGCATAACGCCCCAGGTGTGGATGCCGCCGCGTCCACTTCAGCATGCGTGCAAGCAGGTTGTCCGCGTGGCCGGCGAACCAGCGCCACGTATAGAGAACGCAGGCCCACACCAGGGCGATTGCGGCGATCAGGCCGCCGAGCACCAAAGTAAGCCGGTCGGCCACGGCCGCAACGGCATCGTACGAAGCACCGAGCACCCAACCCGGCGCGAGGAACAGCGCCGACCACAGCAGGCACGCGACGAAGCTCGGCAATGCATAGCGCCGCACCGGCATGTGCAGCATGCCCGCGATGGCCGGCACGAAAGGCCGCACCGCGCCGACGAAACGCGCAACGAAGATGCTCTGTACGCCGCGCCGGCGGAACATGGTTTCGCCGCGATCCAGCCACTGCGGATAGCGCGAGAACGGCCAGCGCTGGCGCAGTTGCACGCCCCAGCGACGCCCGATCCAGAAACTCAGGCCGTCGCCGCAGAACGCACCCAGCGTCGCCGACAGCAGCGCATAAGGACCGTTGACGTGGCCCAGTCCGATCATCGTGCCCACCGCGAACAGCAACGGCAGTGCAGGTACGACCATGCCGACAATGATCAGCGCATCGCAGAACGCAATCAGGAATACAACCGCGCCGGCGGCAAAGGGATGCGCACTGATCCATGCGCTGGCGCTCTCGATCCACGTTGGTTCCATCGGCCGATTATGGCAGCCGGCGACAGGTCTTCGTCACCCGCCGCGTTCGGCTGCCGGCGCGATTCCTTACACTGGCGCCATGCAATCCGTATCGCAGGAAGTCGCGGCCCTGAAGGCCGACAGTTTTGGTCGCATCGCGCTCATGCGCGACGAGCAGGGCCTGTTCGTGCGTCGCGACCTGATCCACGTTCCGCTATGGCTGCGGCTGCCCGCATGGTGGCTGGCCCGCCGCGAAGCACTCGCGCTGCGACGCGTGGCCGGGTTGCCCGCGATGCCCCAACTGCTGCGCTGGGACGGCCGCCGGCTCGACCGCAGCTATCTCGACGGCGCCGCGATGTACCAGCGCCCGCCGCACGGCGATGTCGCCTACTTCCGCAATGCACGGCGGCTTCTGCAGCGGTTGCATCGCCGTGGCCTCGCGCACAACGACCTTGCCAAGGAAGCGAACTGGCTCGTGCTGGCCGACGGCTCGCCCGGCGTCATCGATTTCCAGCTCGCCACGCGCGGCCACCCGCGTTCGCGCTGGATGCGCCTGCTCGCGCGCGAAGACCTGCGCCACCTGCTCAAGCACAAGCGCACCTATTGCCCGCAGGCGTTGACGCCGGTCGAACGGCGCGTGCTGAAGCGCCATTCGTGGCTGCGCGAAGCCTGGTTCGCGACCGGCAAACCGGTGTATCGCTTCGTCACACGCCGGCTGCTGAAGTGGGAAGACAACGAAGGGCAGGGACCCAAACCATGAGAGGCAGGCCATGACGTCGCTCGCCGGCAAGACCCTCTTCATCACCGGCGCCTCGCGCGGTATCGGCCTGGCGATCGCGTTGCGCGCTGCTCGCGATGGCGCCAACGTCGCGATCGCCGCGAAGTCGTCGGTGCCCAATCCGCGGCTTCCCGGCACCATCTACACGGCCGCAGAAGCCGTGAACGAAGCCGGCGGACGCGGACTCGCACTCAAATGCGACATCCGGGAGGAAGACGAAGTGCATGCCGCCGTCGCGGCGACCGTCGATGCCTTCGGCGGCATCGACATCCTCGTCAACAACGCCAGCGCGATCTGGCTGCGCGGCACGCTCGATACGCCGATGAAGCGCTTCGACCTGATGCAGCAGGTCAATGCACGCGGCACCTTCCTGTGCGCGCAGGCGTGCCTGCCGCACCTGCTCGAATCGACGAATCCGCACATCCTGACTCTGTGCCCGCCGCCATCGCTGGATCCGAAGTGGTGGGCGCCGCACACCGGCTACACGCTGGCGAAGATGGGCATGAGTTTCGTCACGATCGGACTCGCTGGCGAATTCGGGCCCCAAGGCGTCGCGGTGAATGGCCTGTGGCCGCGCACGCTGATCGCCACCGATGCGCTCAACATGATTCCGGGCGTGAGCGCGGCCAATGGCCGTTCGCCCACGATCATGGCGGATGCGGCGCATGCAGTGCTCAGCCGCAAGGCGGCCGGCTTCAGCGGCAACTTCCTGATCGATGACGAAGTGCTGGCCGAAGCCGGCGTCACCGATCTTTCCGGTTACGCGGTGGATCCCTCACAACCTCTGTACCCCGACCTCTTCCTGTAGGAGCCGGCCCCCGGCCGCGACGAGTTCGCAGGCAATCGCTCGCGGCCGAAACCGGTCCTGCAAACCCCCGGAGATTCCGATGAAATATTTGCACGCCATGCTCCGCGTCCACGACCTGGACAGGACCAGCCGCTTCCTCACCGAAGGCCTCGGCCTGGTGCAGACGCGACGCATGGACAGCGAGGCTGGCCAGTTCACGCTCGTCTACTTCGCGGCACCGGGCAACCCGGACGTCGAGATCGAACTCACCCTCAACTGGCCCGCTTCCGATGGGAGTCCGGACGAGGACTACGGCAGCGCACGCAACTTTGGCCATCTGGCCTTCGAAGTCGACGACATCTACGCACTCTGCGCGCACCTGCAATCGATGGGCATCACCATCAACCGCCCGCCGCGCGACGGTCGCATGGCCTTCGTGCGCACGCCCGACCTGATCTCGATCGAACTGCTGCAGAAGGGCGCGGCATTGCCGCCGGCGGAACCGTGGGCGTCGATGCCCAATACCGGTAGCTGGTAACGGCAGCAGTGCGGTAAAAGCGGCAAAATACGCACTTTCCGCCTGCCGCTGTCAGTGAGCCCGCCGTTGATGAACACGTCCGCCGAACTCTTCGCCCTCTCCGAACGCTACTACCTGCCGGTCTATCGACCGCGGCGCATTGTTCTCGATCACGGCAAGGGTTCACGCATCTGGGATCGCGACGGGCGCGAGTACGTCGACTTCGGCGCGGGCATCGCGGTGAATGCACTCGGCCACGCGCATCCCGCGCTGGTCGGCGCGCTGACCGAACAGGCCGGCAGGCTGTGGCACACGAGCAACGTCTTCGTCAGCGAACCGACGCTGCGCCTGGCCGAAGAGCTCGTCGAAGCCTCGCGGTTCGCGCAGCGTGTGTTCTTCTGCAATTCCGGGGCCGAGGCCAACGAGGGCGCGATCAAGCTGGTGCGAAAGTGGGCGACCGCACAGGGTCGCACGCCGGATCGCCGCGTGATCCTCAGCTTCCGCGGCAGCTTCCACGGACGCACGCTCGCCGCCGTTACGGCGACGGCGCAGCCGAAGTACCACGAAGGCTACGAACCGCTGCCACCCGGCTTCCGCTACAGCAACTTCAACGACCTCGCCGCCGCAGAGGCCGCGATGGCGGCGGGCGATGTCTGCGCCGTGCTGGTCGAACCGGTGCAGGGCGAAGGCGGAGTGATGCCGGCGACGCCCGGGTTCCTGCAGGGCCTGCGTGCGCTGTGCGATCGCCATGAGGCCTTGCTGGTATTCGACGAGATCCAGTGCGGCATGGGCCGCACCGGCCAGCTCTTCGCCGCGCACACGTACGACGTCATGCCCGATGTCATCACGTTGGCGAAGGCGTTGGGCAGCGGTTTCCCCATTGGCGCGATGCTTGTTGGAGAAAAGGCGGCCGAAGTAATGCAGTTCGGCGCGCACGGCACGACGTTTGGCGGCAATCCGCTGGCCGCGGCCGTCGCGCGTGCTGCATTGCGCGAGCTGTCATCGCAGGCATTGCTGGACAACGTGGCGAAGCAGGCGCAGGCGATCCGCGATGGCCTGGCTGCCATCGATGCCGAGTTCGGTGCGTTCTCCGAAATTCGGGGCCGTGGCCTGATGGTCGGCGCGCAGCTGAGGGATGCGCACGCGGGCAAGGCCGGCGAGATCCTCGATCGCTGCGTAGAACATGGCCTGCTGACGCTGCAGGCCGGTCCGGACGTGTTGCGCTTCGTGCCGGCGCTCAACATCGGCGACGCGGATATCGCGGAAGGCATTTCGCGACTGCGCATGGCGGTCGCGGACTTCGTCAAGAGTTGATCGAATAAGGAAAAAGCCCGGGAAACCGGGCTTTTTTGCTGCGTGCGGTCGTGATGGGCTACAGGTTGGTAAATGCTTCGCGCGCCGCCGCCAGCGTCAGTGCGATCTCGGCATCGCCATGTGCACTCGACATGAAACCGGCTTCGAATGCCGACGGTGCCAGATACACGCCACGCTCCAGCATCGCGTGGAAGAAGCGATTGAAGCGCGCAGTATCGGATGCCTTCGCATCTTCGAACGTTTTCACCGGCCCTTCGCGGAAATACAGGCCGAACATGCCCGGTGCGCGCGTCGTGGTGAAAGCGATGCCGGCTTCGCGCGCGGCGGCTTCGAGTCCGTCGCACAAGCGGTGCGTACCGCGTTCCAGTGCCGCATGGAAGCCGGGCGCACGGATGAGGTCGAGCGTTGCAAGGCCCGCCGCCATCGCCACCGGATTGCCGCTGAGCGTTCCCGCCTGGTAGATCGGCCCGCTCGGCGCGACCTGCGCCATGAGGTCGCGACGGCCGCCGTAAGCACCCACCGGCATGCCGCCGCCGATGATCTTGCCGAAGGTGCTCAGGTCGGGAGTGATGCCATACAGCTGCTGCGCTCCACCCAGTGCCACGCGGAAACCGGTCATCACTTCGTCGAAGATCAGCACCGTGCCGTGCCTGGTGCACAGCTCGCGCAGGTGTTGCAGGTAGCCGTCGCGCGGCAGGATGCAGTTTGCGTTGCCGACGATGGGTTCGATGATCAGGCCGGCGATTTCGCCTCCCACTTCGTCGAACAGTTTCGTCGCCGCATCGAAATCGTTGTACGGCAGCGTCAGGGTCAGATCGGCGAGCGCTGCCGGAACGCCCGGCGAATTCGGCAGGCCCAACGTCATCACGCCGCTGCCGGCCTTCACCAGGAAACTGTCGCCATGGCCGTGATAGCAGCCTTCGAACTTGACGATACGCGTGCGCCCGGTTGCGCCGCGCGCCACGCGGATGGCCGACAGCGTGGCTTCCGTGCCGGAATTCACCATGCGGACCATTTCGCAGCTCGGCATGATCTGGGTAATGGCCTCGGCCATCGTGACTTCCAGTGCACTGGGTACGCCGAAACTGAGGCCATCGCGCATCGTGCGTGCAACCGCGTCGAGCACCTGCGGATGCGCATGGCCGGCAATCATCGGTCCCCACGAGCCGACGTAATCGACAAAGCGGTTTCCGTCGACGTCGAACAGATAGGCGCCCTCCGCGCGTGCCGCGAAAAACGGCTCGCCACCCACTGACTTGAAAGCCCGTACCGGTGAATTGACGCCGCCGGGAATCAGCTCCAGGGCGCGGGTGAACAGGTCGTGCGAGCGGTCGTTCTTCATGGGTGGGGATCTTCGAAACAGGACAGATAGGCGCGGGTAGCGGCCGCAGGGTCAGGCGCGTCGAACACGCCGCTGATGACGGCGAGGAAATCAGCGCCGGCTTCGACCAGCGGTCGCGCATTGTCGGGCGTGATGCCGCCGATCGCTACCCGCGGGACACCGAGCGCGGCGGCTTCACGCAGCAGATCGGGCGCTGCCTGGCGCGCATTGGGCTTCGTCGGCGAAGCGAAGAATGCGCCGAACGCGACATAGCTGGCGCCGGCAAATGTCGCCTGGCGGGCGAGTTTCAGCTCGTTGTAGCAGGAGGCGCCGAGGATCGCGTCGGCGCCGAGTTCGTGGCGTGCCAGGGCAAGTTCGCCATCGTCTTCACCCAGGTGCGCACCGGCGGCGCCGACCGCGGCGGCGAGGGCCCAGTCGTCGTTGATGATCAAGGGCACCTTGAAGCGGCTGCATAGCGACTGCAGCGCGAGTGCCTGCTCGGCGCGAAGATCGTCGCTGGCGGTTTTATTGCGGTACTGCAGCCAGCTGGCGCCTGCCCCCAATACGGTTTCCACGCGCGCAAGCAGCCGATTCGTATCCGGCTCGTCGGGCGTGATGGCGTAGAGACCGCGGCTGGGCCAATGCGGGTTCATGCGTGCAGCATCCTGGGTCCGGGCGTGACAAAATATGCACCCCGCTTCCTGCGCATTATCGACCCATGAACGAAGTTGCCGCGACCGCCGTTTACCGCACCTGGATGTGCGTCGTCTGTGGCTTCATTTATGACGAGGCCAAGGGGCTGCCGGAAGAAGGCATTGCGCCCGGTACGCGCTGGGACGACATTCCGGACACATGGACCTGTCCGGATTGCGGCGTGACCAAGGACGATTTTGAGATGATGGAAGTCTGAGGGGTTCGCGCCTGCACCTGCATGGCGCCGTTCAATAAAAAAGGGCCGCGTTTGCGGCCCTTTTCAGTTCAGGATTCAGGGATGCGGTATGCCGCTGCTGAATCTCAGTTCGGTGCCGTTTTTCAACTTCAGCCGTGCGGCTTCACCAGCATTGAGTTCGAGCACGTAGCGCGCCGCCGCGTCGCTCGGATAAGGCGGGCATCCGTCGCCCAACGCGCACGGCGGCACGTCGCGCTGCTGGGAAACGAGCCGACGCCCGTTGTCGAAATACAGGATATCCAGCGGAATCCGCGTGTTTTTCATCCAGTACGACTGGGGTTCCTCGTAGTCGTGGATGAACAGCATGCCGTGATCCGCCGGCATCGAGTCGCGGAACATCAGGCCGCGCGCGCGTTCCGCGTCGTCATCGGCGATTTCCACGCTATAGCGTTGGCCGCCCAGTTCCACCCATTCCCCGTTGCCCATGGCACAGCCACTTAGCAACAGACCAAAAGCCAGAGTCGAGATCGCCGCCAAGCGCATGCGTGTTGTCCTGTGAAATGGCGCCGCGAACATGAAGCGACGGAAGCGTTTGCGTCAAGCGACAGAAAAATTTCGCACACCCACTTCCCATTTTTGTTGGGGGTGTGCACAATGCGCGCCCCGCTGATCGGGACGGCCTGAGGGCCTGAACGGAGCGGG
>NZ_LMFH01000006.1 GCF_001427225.1 Lysobacter sp. Root494 | reverse complement strand
GGCGTGATCAACCTGCGCGGCACGATCGTGCCGGTGATCGACATGCGGCTGAAGTTCCGCCTGGAGCGCGCCGAGTACACGGCGCTCACCGTGATGATCGTGCTCAACGTCACCGACCGCGTCGTCGGCATGGTCGTGGACAGCGTGTCGGATGTCGTGCAGTTGAGCGGCGAGCAGGTCCGCGCGGTGCCGGAGATCGGCGCGACGATCGATCGCCAGTTCCTCACCGGCATCGGNCTCACCGTGATGATCGTGCTCAACGTCGCCGACCGCGTCGTCGGCATGGTCGTGGACAGCGTGTCGGATGTCGTGCAGTTGAGCGGCGAGCAGGTCCGCGCGGTGCCGGAGATCGGCGCGACGATCGATCGCCAGTTCCTCACCGGCATCGGCACGCTCGACGAACGCATGCTCATCCTGCTCGACATCGAACGGCTCATGGCCAGTACCGAGATGGGGCTCGTCGTGGCGAACGCGGCATAACGCCTGAATCGAGCCGCGAAGCGGGCTTCGGTTTGAATGAACGGTCAGGCGGCTGAGCCATGAATCCCGCCCTCGCGTTCTTGGGCTGGTCAGCTCGCTCACAATCTCTGCGCCTCATGTTGGCTAGCCTATATGGCGGTCGCGAGTTCTCGTTGCAAAACGCTCGCACCCATATGCAGAGGAGTTAGCGCCATGGCATCTGTCAGGTACATCGCGAACAACATTGACAAGTCTGTTGAATTTTATCGGGACCGCTTGGGCTTTGCGGTTGAAAAGCACAATCCGGGAAAGTTCGCTGAACTGACACGTGAGGATCTGCATCTTTTCCTCAACGCGCCCGGAGCTGGCAGTGCTGGTAAAGCAGGAGGCTCTCCCCAACCAGGCGGGTGGAGTAGATTCATGATCGTGACGGACGATCTCGACGAAAAGATCGAGGAACTTCGTAAAACAGGAGCAAGTTTCCGCGGTGAAGTAGCCGAGGCCGGAGCGGGGCGACAAATATTGCTCCAGGATCCGTCAGGAAATGTCGTTGAGTTGTTTGAATACGCCAGACACTAGAGCAGCCGCCTAACACGCGTTTGTCGCCCGACATCCGGAACTCGAGCGGAAACCGAACAGCCTGAAGCGGCCGCCGTGCGCATCGTGAACGGGCACGCCTGGATTTTTCACTTCGTGTTAGCCAGCCCGTACGTAGGTTCCGGAGCCGTGTCGATGCGGCACGCACGGAGGTGAACCATGAACGTCAGGAATGCAGCAATGGCCACGGCGCTCACGCTGGCGACGCTCGTGTTGCCTGCCCACGCGCAGGATGCGCAACAGGAGCCGGAAGAGGAAAAAGGCGCCACCGCGCGGACCACGGCGGATGCGAGCGAGCAGATGGGCGACACCTGGATTACCACCAAGGTAAAGGCGGATCTTCTGGTGACCGAAGACGTACCCGGAAGCGCCATCGACGTGGACACGAAGAACGGCGTGGTCACGCTGACCGGCACGGTGAAAACGAAGGCCGAAGCCGACAAGGCGGTCAGCGTCGCCAAGGGCATCAAGGGCGTGACGGACGTGAAATCCGAGCTGAAGGTAGGCTCGCCCGCCCGATGATTCCGGTGCCCAGGCCGGGAAGTTCCCGGCACGGAAACAGGGCTCGCGAAAGCGGGCCCTGTTTGCTCCGTCTATTGCGATGGGAGCAGCGCTGGCGAACAGCGCGACTTGAAACCAGCTGGCGAAGAACGGCTCAGAGCTTGAAGTCGAGGCGCACCTTGCCGCGGCCATCGCCACCCGGGGCGAACTGCCACTGCTTGAGCGCTTTCACGGCCGCGCCTTCGAACGTGCGCGCAGGCTTTGCGTTGACGACCGACACGGACGCGACCTTGCCGGAGGCATCGACGGTGAATTCAAGTTCGACGTAGCCGACCGTTCCGGACCTGGCAGCCTCCGGTGGATAGGTCGGTTCGACACGCTTGGTCGGGGTGAGCTCGGCACGGGCGGGTGCAGCGAGCACCAGCGCCAGCGCCGTAGCGACTGTCAGAAGAACGGAATGACGCATGGGTGAGACCTCCTGGGCGAGTTGACGCCCGGGGACAAGCGGACGTCACCAGTAGGAATCGGCCGTTCGCACGGAATCTTGAGCACGCCCGTGTTTCCCGGCGACAACGGCGCGCCTGTCCGGCGCGCCTTGTCTGCACCTGCGCAGCAGGGATTACAGCGCGAAATCCAGGCGGACCTTGCCGCGGCCATCGGAACCGGCGGCGAACTCCCACTGCTTCACGGCCTTCACGGCGGCGCTTTCGAAGGTGCGCGCCGGCTTGGCGTTCACCACGGACACGCTGGATACCTTGCCGCTGGCATCGACGGTGTACTCCACTTCGACGAAGCCGCTGGTGCCGGCACGCGCGGCTTCGGGCGGATACACCGGATCAACGCGCTTGACCGGCTTGAGCTCGGCGTGGGCCGGCAGCGCGACAGCCAGGACGAAGGTCGCGGCAAGGGTGAGGGATAGGGGACGACGCATGGCCGGAACTACTCCAGGGTTGGGAAAGCCCCGGGATCGGCCGCGTTCGCGAATTCTTTAGGGCCGGCGGATTCCATCGGTGGCTAAAGTTTCCATGCTTCGCGCCGATTTCGGGTGTGTCGACCCATAGCGGGTCTGTTCGTCACCCGAGGCCACCATGTCCGTCCGTTCCACATCTTCCCTGCTGGATCGCCTGCTCGCGCCGTCCATCGCGCTGATGGCGCGATTCCGTTTCGGACAGAAAGCATTGCTGATCGGCGCCTCGTTCACGCTCACCTGCGCGGTGCTGACCGGCATGGTGGTGGTGCGCGCGAATACCGAGATCGCCGATGTCAGGGCGCAACTTTCCGCGACCGGCGGCCTCGCGCAGTTGCACCGCGCCATGCTCGCCATGCAGGAACACGAGCAACTCGTGGTGCGCCAGATGGCCAAGGAAAACGTATCCGCGCCATCGCTCGCCCGTTCGGCGGCTTCCGCATCGGAGGCGATCGATGCACTGGGCGCCTGGTATCGGAAGGTAGTGCCTGAAGCACCGCTGCAGGTGCCGTTGCAGGCCGCCCGCGGCGCCTGGGAGAAGGCACTGGGCGACCACACGGATGCGGCGGCGGCTATCGCCGACCACGCCGCTGCGATCGCAAAGCTCAACGACCTGATGGCCGCGGTCTACCAGCACACCGGCCTCGACCTGGCATCCGCGCCCAGCGTGTTCTACACCGGTCGCGCCGCTTCCGAGTGGGTGCCGATGCTCGGCGAATCGGTGTCGCAGCAGGGCCTGGTCGGCATCCGCGTGCTCGGCGAAGGCGCGATCTGGGTGGACGACCGCACCGGCCTCGCGGTGTCCAGGAGCATGCAGCAGTTCGTGCGCAGCCGCATCGAAGCGGAGATCAAGAAAGCCGAAGCGGACATGCCCGCGCTCGCGCAGAGCGTCGGCAAGCCCATGCGCTACGCGCTCGATGCGATGACCAGGCAGAACGAACTCATCCAGAAGCACGTCCTCGATGCCGAAACGCCCACGCTGCCCGTCAAGGTGATGTCCGCCCGGGCCGAGGCGACGCGCCTTGCATTCGCCGCGGCATTGATGGCCTCCAATCGCTCGCTGGCCATGGCCGCGGACGCGGAGGTCGCACGCCTGCAACGTCGCGCGCTGATCACCTCGCTGGCGGTTGGCCTTGCACTGCTGGTGTCGGCCTATCTTTTCGTCGGCTTTACCCGGGGCACGCGGACCGCGCTGCAGCGCATCGAAGATGCCGCCGCGCAGTTGGGGCGCGGTCAGTTCCCGGAGGCCATCCGCGTCGACACCGAGGACGAACTGCGTGAGATCTCGCGCAGCCTGGGGCGCGCGGTGGGCACCCTGCGCAGCTTTGCCGGAGCGCAGAGCGAACTTTTCGAAGCGCACCAGAAGGGCGAAATCGACGAGCGCCTGGACAGCACCGCGTTCCCGGGTTCGTTCGGTTCCATGGCGGACGAGATCAACATGCTCGTGGCTTCTCACATCTCGGTGAAGATGCGCGTGATCGAGGTCGTGAGCGCCTATGCCCACGGCGACCTGTCCGGCGACATCGAACGCATGCCTGGCAAGAAGGCGCAGATCACCGCGGCCGTGGATGCAGTCAAGTCCGGCATGCAATCGATCAACGACGAGATCAAGGGGCTTGTGGATGCCGCCTGCGCCGGCGACTTCAGCCATCGCGGCGACGCGCAGCGCTTCGAGTTCGTGTACCGCGAGATGATCGAAGGCCTCAACACATTGATGGCCAGCGCCGATCGCGGGCTCGGCGAAGTGGGCACGCTGCTGTCGTCCGTAGCGCAGGGTGACCTGACGCGCGAGGCCGACGCCAACCTCCCCGGCCGCTTCGGACAGCTCGCCGGCGACGCCAACGACACCGTGCGCCAGCTTGCGCAGGTCGTGGGCCAGATCCGCTCGGGCAGCGACGCCATCAGCACCGCCGCGGGCGAGATTGCTTCGGGCAACAACGACCTGTCGCAGCGCACCGAACAGCAGGCTGCCTCGCTGGAAGAAACCGCTTCGTCGATGGAAGAACTCACTTCCACCGTGAAGCAGAACGCCGACAACGCCCGCCAGGCCAACCAGCTGGCGATCGGCGCGGTCGACGTCGCGACGCAAGGCGGTGAAGTGGTCGGCAAGGTCGTGCAGACCATGACCGCGATCCACGAATCCTCGCGCAAGGTCGCCGACATCATCAGCGTGATCGACGGCATCGCCTTCCAGACCAACATCCTTGCACTCAACGCCGCGGTGGAAGCCGCGCGTGCCGGCGAACAGGGCCGCGGCTTCGCCGTGGTCGCGTCCGAAGTGCGCTCGCTGGCGCAGCGTTCGGCCGGCGCGGCCAAGGAGATCAAGCAGCTGATCACCGAGTCGGTGGACAAGGTCGAACAGGGCAACGTGCTCGTCGACCAGGCCGGCCGCACGATGGGCGAGATCGTCACCAGCATCAAGCGCGTCACCGACATCATCGCGGACATCTCGGCTGCATCGCAGGAACAGAGCACCGGCATCGAGCAGGTCAACCAGGCCATCACCCAGATGGATGAAGGCACGCAACAGAACGCGGCGATGGTGGAGGAAGCCTCGGCCGCGGCACGCAGCCTGGAACAGCAGTCGGAGCAGCTCGCGCAGACGGTCGCCGTGTTCCGCCTGGGAGACGAAGGCCGCGAAGCCAGGCCAGTGACTGCGGTGCACGCACCTGCGGCAAGCACTGCGGCGCCATCCGTACGCAAGCCCGCCGTCGCGCGCGGCCGCCAGCCGCGCGCGCTGCGTCCTGCCGCCGGGATGGCGGTGGCAGCAGGCGGCGACGCGCACTGGCAGGAGTTCTGAGTCACGCCCTGGCGGCTTGGCCGCCAGCCTGCCCTCTCCCCTGCGCCCGGCATCGAGAAGACGTGATCCCGTACTCCTTCCATTCGCCCATGCACGACGCGCCTCCACAGGAAGCGCGCGTGCATTTCCGCGCCGAGGGCAATCGCCATGGCTGAGCCATCGCCAGCCATGGCAGCGACGTCGGCGCTCGAACGCGCCTTCGTCTTCGAAGATCGCGACTTCCGCCGCGTCTGCAAGCTCATCCATGCGCACGCGGGCATCCAGCTGCAGCCGCACAAGCGCGACATGGTCTACGGCCGTCTCGTGCGCCGCCTGCGCGCGCTGGAGCTGGAACGCTTCAGCGATTACCTGGACTACGTGGAAAACGATCCGGCCGCCGAAGCGCAGGCCTTCGTGAATGCGCTGACGACCAACCTCACCTCGTTCTTTCGCGAGGACTACCACTTCGCCGCATTGTCGGAGCAGCTACGCCACGTGCAGCAGCAACGGCGCCGCGATGCCTCGCCCATGCTGATCTGGTGCTGCGCGGCGTCAACCGGAGAGGAACCCTATTCGCTCGCCATCACCGCCTGCGAGACGTTCGACACGTTCACCCCGCCGGTGCGCATCCTCGCCACCGACATCGACACCAGCGTGTTGCAGGCCGCCGCACGCGGCGTGTATCCGATCGAACGGATCGACGGATTGGACATGCCGCGCAAGCGGCGCTTCTTCCTGCGTGGCAGCGGACCCAATGCCGGCCAGTGCCGCGTGCGTCCAGAGCTGCAGGCCCTGATCGAATTCCGGCCGTTGAACCTGCTGGATGCGGATTACGGCCTTCGCAGCCGCTACACGGCCGTCTTCTGTCGCAACGTGATGATCTATTTCGACAAGGCCACCCAGTACAAGGTGCTGCAGCGCATCGTTCCCGTCCTGGAGCCGGAGGGGCGGCTCTACGCGGGCCACTCGGAGAGCTTCCACCACGCAGCTGATCTGGTCTCGCCGTGCGGCCGCACGGTCTATCGCGCGTCCACGAATGGAGGTGATCGATGAAGACGGGAGCGACACGTCAACCCGTTTCCGGCCTGGCGCCTACCCGAATCAGCGTGCGCGTCACGAAGGAAAACGGCGCCCATGCTCCCGGCTAGACGACAGCCCGCGCCCGAAGGCATCTACTACGATTCCGCGCTGCAGACCGAAGCGATCCGCCTGCTGCCTGCCGACTATGTCGCGACCGACCGGCCGATAGCGCTGGTGACATTGCTGGGCTCCTGCGTTGCCGCCTGCCTGTACGACGCCACGCTCGGCATCGGCGGAATGAACCACTTCATGCTGCCCGGCGACGGCAACGACTCGAGCTGCGCACGCTACGGCATGAACGCAATGGAGCTGCTGATCAACGACCTGCTCAAGCGCGGTGCGCGCCGGAACCGGATCCAGGCCAAGGTGTTCGGGGGCGGCAACGTGCTCAGCGGCTTCTACAGCGATCCGATCGGCACGCGCAACGCACGATTCGTCCTCGAGTACCTGGGGGCGGAGAATATTCCCGTTCGCGCCCAGGATCTCGGCGACGTGCATGCGCGCAAGGTCGGCTTCTTTCCGCAGACCGGACGCACGCTGGTGAAGCGGCTTCCGTCCACGCGCGACGATGGCATCCTCGATGCCGAACGCGCGTTGTACGGCCGCCTCAACCGCGCTCCGGCCAGCGGCGGCGTGGAGCTGTTCTGATCCATGGCTGGCAAACCCGTGCGCGTGCTGGTGGTCGACGACTCGGCCCTGATCCGGAAACTGATGACCGAAATCCTCGATGCCGATCCGGGCATCGAGGTGGTCGGGACCGCATCCGATCCGTTCATCGCACGCGATCGCATCAAGCAGCTGTCGCCGGACGTGCTCACGCTCGACGTCGAAATGCCACGGATGGACGGGCTCACCTTCCTCAGCAATCTCATGCGCCTGCGCCCCATCCCGGTGGTGATGGTTTCCACGCTGACGGTCGCCGGCGCGCAGGTCACGCTGGACGCGCTCGCATTGGGTGCGGTGGATTTCGTCGCCAAGCCGCAACTCGATGTCGCGCGCGGACTGGGCGACTACGCGGCCCTGCTGATCGCCAAGGTCAAGCAGGCTGCGCATGCCCGCGTCGCTTGCCGCCGGCCATCTCCGCCGGCCCCCATCGGCGAGTACACGGGGCCGGTGGCCTATCGCACGACCGATCGCCTGATCGCGATCGGCGCATCCGCCGGTGGCACGGAAGCGATACGCGAAGTGCTCGCGCACATGCCCGCGGATGCACCCGCCACCGTCATCACCCAGCACATCCCGGGTGCTTTCAGTGGCCCCTTCGCCGAGCGGTTGAACAAACACAGTCGAATGACCGTCCTGGAAGCGCGCGAAGACCAGCCGCTGCTCGTGGGTCACGCCTATGTCGCTCCCGGTGGCCGGCATTTGAAGGTCGTCCGCAGTGGTGCGCGATGGCATGCGCAGCTGAGTGACGAGGATCCCGTCCGGGGCCATCGCCCGAGCGTGGACGTGCTGTTCGAATCCGTGGCCCGCCATGCGGGTGCGAACGCCAGTGCGGCGCTGCTGACAGGCATGGGCGATGACGGCGCGCGTGGCCTGCTGGGGTTGCGCAAGGCGGGGGCGCACACGTTCGCGCAGGACAAGGCGACGAGCGTCGTCTGGGGAATGCCTGGCGCGGCAGTCGCACTCGGCGCGGCAGAAGAAGTGTTGCCGCTGGAACACATCGCCAATCGCCTGCTTGCGGCAGGCAGCAATGCCTAAAGCACGCGCGGTTTCGGCCGTTATCACGGGTGATTGATCACCTCGAGATTGACGATGGATTCGCGTGTACTGATCCGCATCGCCGCGCCGCTGGCGCTGACCCTGGCCCTGATCTGCGCAGAAGCGTTCACCCTGCCCGCGCCCGTGCGGTGGGGCACCCTGGTAGCCATGACGCTGGCATGGCTGGGCTTTGCGTGGACGGCAGTGCGCCGGGGCGATCCCGCGGCGCTGGGCGAACAGACCCGCGTGCTTGGCGAACTGCGTTCGTTCATCAACGCCGAGGTGCAGGGTTCGCGCCTGGAGATCGACCGCACCCGCGAGCTGATCCGCGATTCCGTGGTCAAGCTCGGCGGCAGCTTCGAGGCCGTCAACCGCCAGTCGCGCCAGCAGAACGACGTGGTCGCGCGCATCGTCGATCGCCGTGCCGGCGATCACAGCGGCGGTGCCGATGTGCACCAGTTCGCCGTGCAGGCGAGCCAGAAGATGGAGCAACTGGTCGAAGCGCTGGAGGAAGTCAGTGGCCAGAGCTGCACGACGGTGACGCACATCGATGCGATGGCCGAGCACCTGGACGGCATCTTCGCGCTGCTGGAAGACGTCAAGTCGATCGCCGACCAGACCAACCTGCTCGCGCTGAACGCCGCAATCGAAGCCGCGCGCGCCGGCGAAGCCGGCCGCGGTTTCGCCGTGGTCGCGGACGAGGTTCGCAACCTCTCCGAGCGCTCCACCGCCTTCAACGAACAGATCCGCAAGCTGGCGCACAGCTCGAAGGATTCGATCTCCCGCGTGCGCGACACCGTCAGCCAGATGGCGTCGCGCGATCTCGACCGCTCGCGCGGCGCGCGTGCGGAAGCCGCGGCCATGCTGGAACGCGTCGACGGCATCAATCGCGGGCTGGGCAACGGCATGCGCGAAATCGCCGAGTGCAACCGTGCGATCGATGCCTCCGTTGCCGAAGCCGTGCGCTCACTGCAGTTCGAGGACATCGCCACGCAGGCGCTCGGCGCGGCCAACGTGCACCTGGACCGCCTGAGTGCGATCAACCGCGAGGCTTCGTCCCTGCAGGACCTGCTGCACCGCACTGGCGGGCAAGGCGGGACCGAACTGCAGGATGCGCTGGCCCAGCTTGGCCAACGCATCACGCAGATGCGCGGCGAGTGGGAGCGCCCGCCGCACAAGCCGGTGATGCAGCAGTCGATGGATGCGGGCAGCGTCGAGCTGTTCTGACTGATCCGGGTTGTTCAGGACCGTGAAAAGCCGGCGTACGTCGGCTTTTTTCATGCTGACTGTGGTGGCATCCCTTGTTGAGGTTGCCGCGGTCCATGTCCGCGGTTAGCGTTGCGCGATGGAGAGCACGCGGGATCCGAAGGCCGATGGACAGGCGAACCCACGCATGCACGTGGCGCGGTCCCGGATTCGTGGATGGGCCCTGCTGCCCGATTTCTCCAAGCTGCTGTTCATCGCAGTCGTGCTTCCGGTGCTGTCGATCACGGCCCTGCATCTGTGGCAGAGCCGCGAAGTCGCGCGCGAACAATACGCAACACGGCTGGCCGACGCCGCGAGGGCACACAGCCGGGAAATAGATGCCTTCATCCAGCTGCACACCGCGGCACTGCAGGTGGTGGCCGAGCGGCGTACCACGACCGGAAACGTCGATGACGAAGGGTTGTGGGCCGCGGACATGCGGCGCGTGCACCGGTACTACCCCGACTTCAGCACCCTCGCACTGGTCGATGACGATGGCATCCTCGTGCTTACCGAGCCTGCTGCACCACAGGCGCCCGGCGTCTCGGTAGCGGATCGCTCGTACTACACCGTGCCCAGGCGCACGGGTCTCCCCTATGTTTCCGATGCGTACCGCGGCCGGGTGGTCAGCCAGCTCCCCTCGATCGCGTTGTCGGTGCCCTTCTTCTCCGGCAAGCGCTTCGCCGGCGTGATCTGCGGTGCGATCCGCATCGATGCTTTTCCCGCGCTGCGGCGCGAGCCCGGTCAGGCGCAGGACTTCGAAATGCTCCTCGTGGACCGCAGCCACACCGTGGTGCATGCGACGCCGGGGCTGCGCTATGGCTCCCTGGACGCACTGCAGGCCGGCGGGCGCGATCGCCCACTGCGCCGGCTGCTATCCGCGCCCCGTGCCGCGATGCAACGAATGCCCGGCGTACTGCGCGATGGCGGCGACGCGTATGCCGTGGTGGCCCCGCTGCGCGACGGTTGGCGCCTGCTGGTCTTGGTGCCGGAGAGCCGCGTGGATGCCGACGCTCGCCACAATATGGCCGTGACGTTGGGGTTGCTGGGACTGGTCCTGGTCGGCGTGCTGGTCGTCACCGGCGTGCAACTGAAACGGCTGGGTGTCTACGTTCGCGACCTGCTGGATCGCATGCAGCGCTTTGCACTGGACAGCCAGGGCCTGCCCGCCTCGCCCGAAGTCCTGCCCATCGAACTCGCGCCGCTTGCCGAAGCGCTCAACCAGCTCGCCAGCCGCGCGCACCACGCCTATGAAGAGGTGAGCTCGAGTCTCGACGAGCAGCGCCGCCTGCGAGAGGAACTGCAGGCGATGGCAGGCCGCCTGATCACGATCCAGGAAAACGAACGCCGTACGTTGTCGCGCGAACTCCACGACGACATCGGCCAGGCGATCACCGCGATCAAACTTGGCGCGATGGCGCTGCAGGATGAATCCGACCAGAATCGCCGGCGCGAAATCCTCGACGAGATCGTGGGGATCACCGACCAGACCGTCACGAAGTTGCGCAATCTCTCGATGCTCCTGCGCCCGCCCCAGCTCGATACGCTGGGCCTGGAGACGGCCTTGCGCTGGCAGGCGGACACGCTCTTCCGTTCCGGCACCCCGCAATTGGAGATGCGGCTGGAGCCGTTGCCGGAGCGGCCGGACCCGGCGGTGGAACTCGCCTGCTTCCGCATCGCACAGGAAGCGCTCACCAACATCCTCCGCCACTCGAAGGCGAGGCACGTGACGTTGACGCTCGCACCGGACGCGGCTGGAGAAAACCTGCACCTGGCCGTTACCGACGATGGCCAGGGCTTCCGCACCGGCGAAATACAGGGACTCGGCCTGGTCACGATGCGCGAACGCGCGCAGCAACTGGGGGGCTCGCTGCATATCGACACGGCACCCGGGAAGGGCACGCGGATGAGCCTCACGCTGCCCATGCATGAGATTGGCGCCTCCTGAGCGCCGCGCATCACAAACGTGAGCCATTTGGCAGTTCTGCAAACCCGACCTTCAGCATTTAGGACCTGCTGCCGCTATTCCCCGTGAGCCTTATGCGATTCAGGAGGACAGCGCGTGTTGATTCTGGTGGTGAGCAACGAGGGCAGCCGGGCCGAGGAAGTCAGGCGCGAGCTGGCCGATCAGGGCCTGGACTGGCAGCTCGAATGGACGCGCGAGGTCGAAGTCGCGTTGTCGGGCCAGCACGCGCCGGACGTGCTGGTCTGCGCGGACGAAGTGGGTGCCTACAGCGGTATCGCGCTGCTGGCGCAGCTGCGCATCCGGCATCCGGAAACCATGCGCATCCTGATGACGGGCAGCAACGACGAGCACGATTCGACCCACGCACTGGAAGTCGCGCAGCGGGTGCTGTCCGATCCACTGGATGCGCTGGCGCTGATCGACGCGGTGGAAAGCGCCGCGGAGCTGCGCACGCTGCTCGACGATCCTGCCTTGAAGCGCGTGATCGGGCGCGTGGGCTCCCTGCCGACGGCGCCGAACCAGTACCTGGCGTTGACCCGCCTGCTGCGCGATCCCGACGTCAGCGCCGCACGCATCGCCGCGCTGATCGGTGAAGACCCGGCGCTGGCCGCGCAGGTGCTGCGCATGACCAATTCGGCGTATTACTCCTCCGGACGCGAAATCACCGACCTGCGCACGGCCGTGACCCGGCTGGGACAGAGCGCACTGCGGCAACTGGTGCTTGCCAGCGAAGTGTTCTTCGTGGGCTCGCATTCCGCCGAGGCCAAGGGCATGCGCGAACGCGCCCTGCACATCTCCCGCCTGGCGTCGGAACTGCTCGCCGGCCCCAGCGCCGATCTCGCGGCAACCGCGGGCTTGCTGGCCGAAGTCGGTCTGTTGTTGCCGCAGCAGGCGCATGTCGACGAATCCGGAGCCGCCACGCCGCACAACATCGCGGGAGCCTACCTGCTCGGCCTTTGGGGGTTGCCCGCACCGATCGTGGAGGCCGTGGCGTTCTACAGGGCGCCTTCGCGCATCCGCGGTTTCTGGGTCACGGGCGCGGTCCATGTGGCCGCCGCGCTGGTGAACGGCACCGACGTCGACGAGGGGTATCTGCGTCGCGCAGGTCAGTTCGAGCAGCTGGCACGGTGGCGCGCGCTGGCCAGCGAACGAGCCGAGGCGGCGTAACGGCATGCGCACTCCACTCGCCATCATCGCGGGAGTGCTCCTGGCCACTACCGGCGGCGCTGCGTTGGGGCAGAGCGCCAGCTTCCAGGTATCGCTGCGACTGCTGCCCGAGCATGTCGCCGGCGCCGCGCCGGTGGAGCTGCCGACGCCGCCACAGGCGCAGCACCTGCCGCCAAGCCGCGATGCAAAGCGGCTGCTCTATGCCGGAAACGCCGACGAGGCGCGGCGCTTCTATGCAAGCACGCTGCCACAGCTGGGCTTCTACCTGACGCAGGAAAAGGCCGACAGCGCGACCTGGGACCGGAGCGATGTCCGTGCGGAGCTGCTGTTCTATCCGGTGGTCGGAAACGAGGAAGCGACAGGCATCATCGTCACGATGCGGCCCAGGAACCCCTTGGACAGCGCAGCTTCCCGCTGAGCGAGCGAGAATACGAGCCAGCGCCCGCAGCCCGGGCGCGCCTTGTTTCCGCAAGTACTCCTGACGGTACCAATGAACGACACCCGCCTGTATCACAACCCGCGCTGCTCGAAGTCGAGGGGCGCGCTGGAACTACTGCATGAACGCGGCATCGAACCCCGCGTGATCGCGTATCTCGAAACTCCACCGACCGCGGAGGAACTGCGCGAGCTGCTCCGCATGCTCGGACTGCCCGCGCGTGCGCTGCTGCGCAGCGGCGAGGACGAATACGAGGCACTCGGGCTGGCCGATCCGGCGCTGTCGGAAGATGCATTGATCGCGACGATGGTCGCCCATCCGCGGTTGATCGAACGGCCGATCTTCGTGCACCACGGTCGTGCCGTCATCGGCCGGCCGCCCGAACAGGTGCTGGGCCTGCTCTGACCTGCGCTGTTACAGCGACTTGCTGTCGCGCATGCGCCGCACGCGTTCCGGCGCTGCGAACGAATCGCTGCGGGCTTCCGTCCAGAACGCCTTGAACACCGCGTGGTCCGGCACATGGTGCAGCAGCTCGCCGGGTTCGAGGAAGTGGTACAGCGCGGCCAGTGAGCGCACTTCGATCGGCGATACGCGACGGAGGATATGTTCCGGTCCGATCTGGCCCGGATGGGTCAGCCCCGCCGCCGCAATCAGGTCGCGCAGCGCCTTCAACGTGTTCTGGTGGAAGTTGAAGACGCGTACGGCCTTGTCCGGCACGTCGAGGTGCTTCCAGCGCGACGGATCCTGCGTCGCGACGCCGCTCGGGCAGCGGTCGGTGTGGCAGCTTTGCGCCTGGATGCAGCCGAGCGCGAACATGAAACCGCGGCCCGCGTTGCACCAGTCGGCCCCCATCGCCAGCGTGCGCGCGATGTCGAAGGCGCTGGTGATTCGCCCTGCCGCACCGATGCGGATGCGGTTTCGCAAGTCCAGGCCTGCGAGCGTGTTGTGCACGAGCATCAGGGCCTCGTGCATCGGCACGCCGACGTGATCGATGAATTCCGCCGGCGCGGCGCCCGTGCCGCCTTCCGCACCATCGACCACGATGAAGTCCGGCAACAGTCCCGTTTCGCGCATCGCCTTGGCGATGCCGAACCATTCCCACGGATGTCCGATTGCCAGCTTGAAGCCGGTCGGCTTGCCGCCGCTGGCTTCGCGCAACTGCGCAACGAATTCGAGCAGGCCAACCGGGGTGTGGAACGCGCTGTGCTGCGCGGGCGAAACGCAATCGATGCCCATCGGCACGCCCCGCGTCACGGAGATTTCCGCGCTCACCTTCGGCGCGGGCAACACGCCGCCGTGACCGGGCTTCGCGCCCTGCGACAGCTTGATTTCGACCATCTTCACCTGCGGTTCGCGTGCGTTCCGGGTGAAGCGTTCCAGGTCGAAGCCACCGTTATCGTCGCGGCAACCGAAGTAGCCCGAACCGATTTCCCACACGAGATCGCCACCGTTCTCGCGGTGGTACGGCGAAATCGAACCTTCGCCGGTGTCGTGGTAGAACGCGCCCAGCTTGGCTCCGCGATTCAATGCACGAATCGCGTTGGCCGAAAGCGAACCGAAACTCATCGCCGAAATGTTGAACACGCTGGCCGAATACGGCTGGGCGCTGTTCTCGCCGATCGCGATCCGGAAATCGAACGACGCAGGATGGGTTGGTTGCAACGAATGGTTGATCCACTCGTAATCCGCGCCATAGACATCCTGCAGCGTGCCGAACGGCCGCGTGTCGTTTACCGACTTCGCCCGCTGGTAGACGAGAGCGCGCTGTTCGCGTGAAAACGGCACTTCGGCGGTGTCGGATTCGATGAAGTACTGGCGCATTTCCGGGCCGATCGATTCAAGCCCATAGCGGAAATGCGCGAGCAACGGATAGTTGCGACGCAGCGTGCTTCGCTTCTGCAGCAGGTCTACCGTACCCAGCGCTGAAAGCAGCGCGAACATGGCGGCCGCTATCCACCATCCGCCGGAGTGCCAGGCGGCCATGGCGAGCGAAACAACGAAGAGCAGAACGCATGTGGCGTAGGTGGCGTAACGCATGGCTCTCCGTCTCTTCGCCCGGATGGGTCGCAGGTTACAACCGCGCGTCGACGGCGTCGCGTGGGTACAAACTCTTGATGTCATACAGCAGGGCGTTGCCGCGACCATAACGGCGTGCGCCCTCCGGGCCGAGCGAGCGGTATTGGTCGTGCGCAACGGCAAGCACGACGGCATCGTACTGGCCGGCAGCTGGCGCGGATGTCATCACGTCGACACCGTATTCGCGCTTCGCCATTCCCGGGCGCGCAATCCGGAAGCCGCTTCCAGTTGCGGCACGCAGATCTCTTCCGTCGCGCCCGGATAAACGGTGGACTCATAGATGACTGTGTCGCCGCGCGAAAGCAGACGGCCAACGACGCGGCTGGCTTCGCGCAGTGGCGTGAAGTCAGGACGCTTGTGCTCGTCCACCGGCGTCGGCACGGTGACGACATACACGTTGCAGTCGTGCAGGTCGCTGGCATCTGCGCTGAAGCGCAACTTCGCCGCCGACGCGATTTCCCCGGCGCTACTCTCGTGATTGCCGTCCCTGCCTCCACGCAGGTCCGCAACGCGTTGCGCGTCGATGTCGTAGCCGAGCGTCTCGTACAGCCGGCCGAATTCAATCGCAAGCGGGAGACCGACATAACCCAGGCCGATGACGGCGATACGCGCGTTGCGGGGATCCAGCATTCGTCTTCCCTTGTTGACCGGCCCGCGCTCGCCGGCACGCTGGTGCATGTAGCGGGCGATGGTGCCTGGGGCGGGACTCGAACCCGCATGGGGTCGCCCCCGGCGGATTTTAAGTCCGCTGCGTATACCGGTTTCGCCACCCAGGCCTGGGGGCAAGCTTACCTGCACAAAAAAGCCCGGCAATGCCGGGCTTTCGTTTGAAACTGGAGGCCGAGGTCGGAATTGAACCGGCGTACGCGGATTTGCAGTCCGCTGCATAACCACTCTGCCACCCGGCCGGATGACGCTTTGAACAATGCTTTGAAGCCGTCCGGATTCTGTCACACCACCGCATTTTCGCAAAACCGCGGCGTACCGATCCGAAAAAAACGAAGCCCCGCGAACGGGGCTTCGAGAAAAACTGGAGCGGGAAACGAGACTCGAACTCGCGACCCCGACCTTGGCAAGGTCGTGCTCTACCAACTGAGCTATTCCCGCAGAGGAAGCGCCATTTTAGGCATGGAAAAGAATGTGTCAACACCTGAATGCGAAGTCGATTCACATGCAGGGTGCGGCGGGAGCCTTCAGCCGTTGCGGCCATCCTCGCGCAGCGCCGGCCATGCGGCATGCAGGTACGCCAGCCCCGACCACAGGGTCAGCAACGCGGCCACGGCCAGCATCCAGTCGCCAATGATGAACACCGGCACGTTCCACTTCCGCTCTCCCACCGTGAACTGCAGCGGTTCGAAATAGAGCAGGAACGTCAGCGCGACCATCTGCACGATCGTCTTGATCTTGCCGATCGTGGCGACCTTCACCTTGGCGCGCTGGCCGAGTTCGGCCATCCATTCGCGCAGCGCGGACACGGCGATTTCGCGGCCGATGATCACGGCGGCCCAGAGTGCCATCCACGGCGTCGGGTGCTTCTGCACGATCAGCAGCAACGCGACCGCGACCATCAGCTTGTCCGCCACTGGATCGAGGAACGCGCCGAACGCGGAGGACTGGTTGTAGGCACGCGCGATCCAGCCGTCCAGCCAGTCGGTCACCGAAGCAAGGATGAAGACGAACGCCGCGGCGAAATTCGTCCATTTGAAAGGCAGATAGAACACCAGTACCAGCACCGGGATGAGCATCATCCGCAGCAGGGTCAGCATGGTGGGAACGGTCAACTTCATTCGCCCTCGGGCCTGCTAGTACATAGGAGTAGGTCGCGCCGGGACTGAGGAGGTGCCGGGCAAGGAAGAGCGAGGAAGTGTATGTCGATCCACGCCCGAGCGATGACGTCGAGCCGCGCGATAGCGCGGTGAGGCCGGCGCCTCCTCAGCCCCGGCCCTGCGGGTTGCCCCTGCTCCCTCATGTGCTGGCAGGCCCCTTCTCCGCCGCCTCGAGTCCGTGCAGGGAAGCATAAATGCGCGAGGCCAGCGCCGCATTCACCCCTTCGACCCGCGCAATCTCCTCCATTCCGGCGGCCTTGAGACCGCCCAGCCCGCCAAAGTGCTTCAGCAGTGCCGCGCGACGCCTCGGGCCGATGCCGGGAATGTCCTCGAGGCGGCTGGTACTGCGCGCCTTCTGGCGGCGACCACGATGCCCGGTGATGGCAAAGCGGTGCGCCTCGTCGCGAACTTGCTGGACCAACTGCAGGGCCGGCGATTCCGCGCCGGGATGGACGATGCGGCCGTCGGGAAGCAGCAACTCCTCGTCACCCGGGCGCCGCGCTGGCCCCTTCGCGACGCCTACCAACGCGACGCCCTCGACACCCAGGTCGTCCAGCGCGGCCCGCGCCTGCGCCACCTGGCCGGCGCCGCCGTCGATCAACAGCACATCCGGCATCACGCCCTGCTCTTCCACGGCGCGGCGGAAACGCCGGTCGATCGCCTGGTGCATGGCGGCGTAATCGTCACCGGGCTCGATTCCGGCGATGTTGTAGCGCCGGTACTGGCCGCGCACCGGGCCCTCGCTGTCGAAGACGACGCAGGACGCCACCGTCGCTTCGCCCATGGTGTGGCTGATGTCGAAGCACTCGATCCGCGCGGGCAGCGCAGGCAGTGCGAGCAGGTCACGCAATGCCTCGGCGCGTGCGCGCTGGGCGGCATGGCTGGTGCGTTCGCTGGCGAGCGACATCTCCGCATTGCGCCGCGCGAGATCGACATAGCCCGCGCGTTCGCCGCGCACGCTGGTCTTGATCTGCATCTTGCGGTCGCCGGTGAGCGACAGCGCCTCTTCGATGAGTTCGCGGTCGGGAATGTCACGGTCGAGCACGATTTCCCGCGGCGGGGCCTGTTCGGCGTAGTACTGCGAAACGAAGGCGGCGAGCACTTCCGCGGCATCGGTAGTGCCGCCGGTTTTGGGAAAGAAAGCCCGCGTCCCCAGGTTGCGGCCATCGCGGAAGGCGAGCAGCAGCACGCACGCGGCGGCGTCCTGCATCGCAACCGCCAGCACGTCGAGGTCGGCGGCGCGGCCATCGACGTACTGGCGCGCCTGCAGGCTGCGGATCGATTGCATCAGGTCGCGCAGGCGCGCGGCTTCCTCGAAGTCGAGGCGCTCGCTCGCCGACTCCATCGCCTTGCCGAGTTCGTCGCTCAGTTCATCGCTGCGGCCATCGAGGAACAGACAGGCACGGCGCACGCTCTCGGCATAATCTTCGGGCGTTACCAGTCCGACGCACGGCGCGCTGCAACGTCCGATCTGGTGCTGCAGGCAGGGACGCGAACGATTGCGGAAAACGCTGTCCTCGCAGCTGCGCAGGCGGAACAGCTTGTGCATCAGGTTGAGGGTCTCGCGCACCGCGCCGACGCTCGCATACGGCCCGAAGTAGCGTCCGGGCACCGCACGCGGTCCGCGGTGCAGGCCGATGCGCTGCCAGCTTTCGCTGGTCAGCAGCACGTAGGGATAGCTCTTGTCGTCGCGAAGCTGGACGTTGTAGCGCGGCTTGAGCGACTTGATCAGCTGGTTTTCGAGCAGCAGTGCTTCGGTCTCGGTGCGCGTGACCGTGACTTCCATGCGCGCGACCTGCGCGAGCATCGTGGCGATGCGCGGCGACTTCGGCGATGCGTTGAAGTAGCTGGCGACGCGATTCTTCAGCGCGCTCGCCTTGCCGACGTAGAGCACGGCGTCGTCGGCGGCGATCATGCGGTAAACGCCCGGCGCGGTGCTCAAGCCCTTGACGAAGGCCTTGCCGTCGAAGGCTGGCGTGGAAGAACTCATCGGAACGGGGTCATCGGATCGGGGGCATCGGATCGGAATCCGTCGGACGGAATCGTCGAACGGGGTCGTCGGACCTGCAGGCACCGGCTGGCTGATGTATGGCCGATTATGCGGTAGCTCAAGCGCTTTCGCGGGCGCGGAGCTCGCCTTCCAGGCGTGTTACGACGCCGTGCGCGGCGCGATCGAGCATCGCCCACACCGCTTCGAATTCCGCATCGTCCCCGGTGTAGGGATCGCGCACGTCGGTATCCGCCGCCATGCCCGCCCACTCCAGCAGCAGCGCACAACGTGAATGCGCTTCGGCTGGTCCACGGGCGCGGACGTCGCGCAGGTTGTCGCGGTCCGCGCAGAGCAGCCAGTCGTGCCTGCTGTAGTCGTCGCGCGAAAGCTGGCGCGCACGCAGTCCCGAGATGTCGACGCCATGGCGTGCGGCGGTTGTGATGGCGCGCGGATCGGGCGGCTCTCCCGCATGCCAGTTGCCGGTGCCGACCGAATCGAGGATGACCTGCCCCGCCAGTGGCGACGCTTCGATGCGCGCACGCAGCATGCCTTCTGCCATCGGCGAGCGGCAGATGTTGCCGAGACAGACGACCAGCAGGCGCATGGGCTGCGGCTCGCGTGTGGCCGGCACGACTCAGGCCTTCCCGGCGACGCGGGCTTCGGCGCGCGCGAGGTCTTCCGGTGTATCGACGCCCGGCGGGAATGGCGCCGGCGTCTGCATCGCGGCAATACGGAAGCCGGCTTCGAGCACGCGCAGTTGTTCCAGCGATTCGATCTGCTCGAGCCGTCCGGGCGGCATCGCGGCAAAGTGCTGCAGGAAACCGGCGCGGTAGGCATAGATGCCGATATGGCGTAGCCAATGCCCGCCTTCGGGCAACTGGCTGCGATCGCGCATGAAGGCGTCGCGTGGCCACGGCACCGGCGCGCGGCTGAAGTACAGCGCGTCGCCATTCGCGGCCTGTACCAGTTTCACGGCATTGGGATCGAATAGCGTCTCGGCATCGGTGATCGACGCACCGAGGGTCGCCATTTCGGCGCCACTGTCACGCAGCAACCCGGCAACGGCGCTGATGCCTTCCGCTGGCGCGAACGGTTCGTCGCCCTGCAGGTTCACGACGATGGTGTCGTCGGACCAGCCCGCGATCCTCGCGCATTCGGCGAGCCGGTCGGTGCCGGACGGATGTGAGGTTGCGGTCATGGCGACGCGCACGCCACTTCCATCGAGCGCGTCGGCGATCCGCTGGTCATCCGCGGCGACCCAGACTTCGCGGGCGCCGGCTACCAGTGCGCGACGCGCGACATGCAACACGAGCGGTTCGCCTGCGAGCAGGCGCAACGGCTTGCCAGGCAGGCGCGAAGCAGCGTATCGGGCGGGAATGGCGACTACGAAATCGGATGCGCTCATGGATCTTTCCCTGTTTCGTCATTCCGGCGAAGCCGGGCGGTTTTCCACGGACGTCTGGGCCCCCGTGGACGCTGCACATTCGACCACAGCCCGTCCCGTGCACTGTAGAAGGCACGGGGCAATGGGCCCTTATCGGATCGCGGCACGCACCTTGTCGAGCAGCGTCACCCAGAACGCCTCCGGCAACTCTGCGCGCACCGGCACGCTGAAATGGTCGTCGCGTGCGAACTCCACGCACTTCACCGCATCCTTCTCGGTCATCAGCACCGGCAAACGGCTGCCGAACTCGAAGTCCGCGGCAACATAGCGATGGTGGTCGTCAAAGGCATGCGGCACCACCGCGATCCCAAAGCCGCGCAGCATCGCGAAGAACCGCTCGGGATCGCCGATCCCGGCCACGGCATGCACACGCTGGCCCGCGAACGAAGCCAGCGGCCGTGCACGGCCGCCCGTGAGCGGTGAAGCGTGGTCCGCCAGCAACCGCATCGGCCATTCGCCGAATCCTGCGCCGACGTTGCCACCCTGCGTCGCAGTCCCGCCGAGGTTCACTACACGGAAGTCGCAGCGTTGCGCGCGCTCCACGGGTTCGCGCAACGGTCCTGCGGGCAGTCGCTGTGCATTGCCGTAGCGACGGCGGCCGTCGATGACTTCGATCTCGACGTCGCGCGCAAGCCGGTAGTGCTGAAGGCCATCGTCACAGACGATCACGTCGCAGCCTGCCTTCACCAGCGCCGTGGCGGCCGCCACGCGGTCGCGGTCGACGCGCAGCCTGGCGCCGGTGTGGTGCGCGATCAGCGCGGGCTCGTCGCCTACCTTCGCCGGGTTGCTTTCGCGGTCGACCCAGCGCGGTTGCGCGGGTTCCTCGCGGCCATAACCGCGGCTGGCCACGCCTGGCCTGAATCCTTCCGCCTGCAGGCGCTGCACCAGGGCAATGGTCAGCGGCGTCTTGCCCGTGCCTCCCACGCTGATGTTGCCGACGACGATGACAGGCACGTCGCAGCGGCGGCCGCGAAGGATGTTCTTCTCGTACAACCTGCGGCGGAGCCCGGTGATCGCGGCGTATACCGCCGACAACAGGCGCGGGACCAGCGGGACGCGCGCGTCGCTGTACCAGTACTCGGGACGCTGCCCGGCCGGCATTGCGCTATTCCCCTTCGCGGAACTGCATGCGATGCAGGTGCGCATACAGGCCGCCCTGCGCGAGCAGTCCGGCGTGCGTGCCGCGCTCGACGATGCGGCCCTGGTCCATCACCAGCACCTGGTCGGCATGTTCGATCGTGGACAGACGGTGCGCGATCACCAGCGTGGTGCGGTTGGGCATGAGGTGGTTCAGCGCGTCCTGCACGAGCCGTTCGGATTCGGTATCGAGCGCAGCCGTGGCTTCGTCGAGGATCAGGATCGGCGCATCCTTGAGCATCGCGCGCGCGATGGCGACGCGCTGGCGTTGGCCGCCTGAAAGCTTGTTGCCTTTCGCGCCGATGTGGGTCGTCATGCCTTCGGGCAGCCGTTCGACGAACTCCATCGCGTTCGCGCCGCGGACTGCGCGTTCGAGCGCATCCTCATCAGCTTCCTGCATCTCGCCATACGCGATGTTGCCGGCGATGGTGCCGTCGAACAGCATCACCTGTTGCCCAACCAGCGCGATCTGGCGACGCACGTCGGCGAGCCTGTATTCGTCGAGCGGATGGCCGTCGAGCAGGATCCGGCCGGCTTCCGGTTCGTAGAAGCGCGGAATGAGCTTGATCAATGAGGACTTGCCGCTGCCGGAACGGCCGACGATGGCGGTGACGGTGCCCGGTTTCGCAATGAAGCTGACAGCGGCCAGCGCGGGACGGTCCTGCCCGGGATAACGCGCCGTAACGTCCCGGAACTCGATGACGCCTTGTGCACGCGACAATGGTCGCGTGCCCGTATCGGCTTCATCCGGAGCATCGAGCACGTTGAAGAGGCGCTCGGCTGAAGCGATGCCCTTCTGCAGCATGTTCTGCACGTTGGTGAGCTGCTTGAGCGCCGGGATGATCGCCATCATGGACATCATCAACGCGACGAAGCCGCCAGCGGAAAGTCGCCCTGCCATCGCTTCACGCCCGGCGAAGAACAGCAGCAGCGCCAGGCCCACTGCGCCCATCAGTTGCACCACGGCGGAAGAAATGCTGCGCGTGGACTCGACCTTCAGGCTGAGTTTCAGGTGCGTGTCGGCCTGCGCGGCATAACGTTGCATCTCGACGGCCTGCGCGCCGTAGACCTTTACTTCCTGCTGGTTCGAGAGCGCCTGGTCGGCAGCCTGCATCAGCTTGCCGCCGCTCTCCTGGATGCGGTGGCTGATGCGTCGATAGCGCTTGCCGACCTTGTCCATCATCCATGCGAGTGGGGGCGCCATCAGCAGGATCGCGACGGTCACCTGCCAGCTGGTCCACAGCATCACGATGAGCGCGGCGATCACCTGGAAGGACTGCTGCAGCATCACCTTCATCGCATCGATGGCGGCCTGCGCGACCTGGTCGCTGTCGGAGCCCAGGCGCACCAGCATCGACGGCACCGGCTCGGAGTCGAAGCGCGAACCCGGCAGGCGCAGGTACTTGTCGAGCACCCGCACGCGCATGTCGCGCGCAATGCCGCGTCCGGAACGGCCCATGCACATGTCGGTGACGTAGCCGGCGATACCGCGGATCACGAAGATGCCGATGATCGCGAGCGGCAGGAACAGGCTCAGCCGCTCCTGCTTGTCGATGAAGGTGATGTTGACCACCGGCTCCATCAACTTGGTGAAGGCGCCGCCCGCGGCGGCTTCGATCACCATGCCGACAAACGCGAACGCCAGCAGACCGCGGTAGCCGCGTGCGAACCCGGTCAGGCGCCGGTAGATCTGCCAGCGCGAGACAGACTGCGTCACTGCGTCTTTCCTTGCGCGCGGACTTCGGGCGCTGTCGCGATCATTACCTGGCGGAATCCGAGCTGCCCGAGCGCATCGTAGGCCGTCACGACGGCCTGGTGCGGCGTGCGCGCATCGGCGCGCAGGAGGACCTTGCGATCGCGATCGGCCCCCGCGACTTCAGCCAGCGTCGCCTTCAACGATTCGACGTCATCGCGCAACACTTCGCGGTCGTCGACGAAGTAGCGGCCGTCGGCATTCACCAGCACGCTCAGTGCGCGCGTGGTGTCCGTCACTGCTTCGCCCGTGGCCTTGGGCAGTTGCAGCTTCAGTACGGAACGCGCATCGAACGTGGCGGTGATCACGAAGAAGATGATCAGGACGAGGATGACGTCGATGAGCGGGATCAGGTTGATCTCGGGCTCGTCGTCCTTGCGGTGGTCGCGGATTCTCATGGATTTTGACTCATTGCACGCAGCACCGCGCACTCATGCGTCGAGCGCATCAGGGCGTGCCCACCGGCGGCGTGATGCCGTGCGTGCCTGGCGCCATGCGTGCGGACGCGGGGCGCGGTTCGATGGTGTCGAGCAGCTGGATGGCTTCGTGCTCCATGTCGACGATGTATTCGGCGATGCGGCCGCGGAACCAGCGATGCGCGATCAACGCCGGAATCGCGACGATCATGCCGCTCGCCGTGCAGACTAGCGCCTTGCCAATGCCGCCGGCCAACTGGTTCACGTCACCGATGCCATGGTCGAGGATGCCGAGGAACATCTGGATCATGCCGACCACGGTGCCGAACAGGCCCAGCAGCGGACCGGCTGCGGAAATGGTGCCCAGCGTGTTGAGGTAACGCTCCATGCGATGCACGAGGTGGCGACCCACGTCCTCGATGCGCTCGCGGATGAGGTCACGCGGACGGTTGCGCACATCCAGTGCCGCGGCCAGCAGCGCGCCCAACGGTGAAGTCGCGCGCAGGGACTCGATGTGCGCCGGATCCAGCTTGCCGCCACCGGCCCAGGTCCGCACTTCCTTGCCCAGTCCCGGCGGCAGCACGGCGCGGCGCCGCAGCGTCCACGCGCGCTCGACGATGATCGTCAGCGCCAGCACCGACAACAGGATCAGCGGAATCATCGGCCAACCGCCGGCCTTGACCAGTTCCAGCACGCGCAAACCTCCGGCTCTTGGCCGTCTTGTGGCAATCCGGCCGATAGCATACGGAGCGGACAGGGCGGTGGCGATATTTCGGGGCAAAACCCGGCCGATCAAGCCTCTTGCCGCGGTATATCAAGGTCTGCGGGATGCATCCCACCATCGCGGCTGTGCGCCGCGTCGCGTTTCAACGTCCGGTCCGGAGGACGTGAACCGTACTCGCAGTGCACCGCTTGCCGACGTGTCGAAGGTCTGCGCGCCGATGTGCTGCCAGCGCTGGATTACGTCGGGACGCGGATGTCCGAAGCGGTTTCCGTGGCCGGACGACACCAGAGCGAGGCGCGGATGCGTGGCCTCGACGAACGACGGATCGGACGAACCCGCGCTGCCGTGGTGCGCGATCAGGACCACGTCCGTGCGCAGGTCTTGAGGATGAAGCCGCACCAGATCGCGTTCGATCACCTCGCCGATGTCGCCAGTGAGCAGGACACTGCCGCGCGTGCTTTCGATGCGAAGCACGCAACTGGATTCGTTAGCCAGATAGGGAAAATGCGACGGCGGATGCAGGAAGCGGAATTCGACGCCATCCCAGTTCCAGTGCCGTCCTGCAGTGCACGCCTTCGACGCGTTCGGCAATGTAACCCCATGCGGCGCAAGCAGGTCCGCCACCGGGAACTGCATGTCGACGGCACCGAAACCACCTGCGTGATCGTTGTCGCCGTGGCTGATGACGGCGCGATCGACACGCCACACACCCAGGGCATGCAGCGCGGGCACGACCGCACGCTCGCCCGCATCGAAGCCATCGCGCACTGCAGGCCCCATGTCGTAAAGCAGGGCGTGTTCATGCGTTCTCACGAGCACGGACAAGCCCTGCCCCACGTCGATCACCAGCAACTCGACTTCGCCTTGTTCCGGCACATGGCGATCCGGCCACAGCAACGGCAGCCACAACAGCAACGCCAGCCATTTTCCCGGGGTGCCTCTTGGCAACAGCAACCAGAACGCCGCGATCAGTGCCAGCGGCAACGCGAACCAGCGCGGCTCGGGCAACCACCAGAGTGCGAGGCCGCTGCGGGACAGCCACTCGAACAACGGCCAGCTCAGGTCGAAGCACCAGGCGGCGAGACGCCACGCCCAGCCACCCGCACCTGGATGCACTGCTTCGAGCAGCAGGCCCACCAGCGCCAGCGGAACCACGACCAGGCTCCACCACGGAACGGCCACGAGATTCGCGACCGGCCCTGCGAGCGACGCCTGCCCGAACAGAACCACGCTCGGCGGCAACAGCCCCATGGTGGCCACGCCCTGCGCCGACAGGAACTCCCGTAACGGATTGCCAACACCATGCGGCAGGCACCACAGCAACCACGCAACGCCGAGGAAACTCAGCCAGAAGCCGGCGCCCGTCACTGCGAGCGGATCCACCAGGATGATGGCGATCGCCGCCATCGCCAGCGCCGGAAACGCTCGCGCCGGCCTGCGCCAGGTTCGCGCCGCCGCGACCACGGCGATCATCAGCACCGTTCGCAACGTGGGAAGCGCGAAACCCGCTACGGCCGCGTACAGAGCAGCACCGAAGACGGCTGCCAGCGCGGCCGTGATCGGCAGCGGCGAGCGCCGCCCAAGCATAGGCGCCAGCCACCACACGCCGCGCACGATAAGGGCGAAGAAGCCGGCAACCAGCCCCACATGGAAGCCCGAGATCGCTATCAGGTGAGTCAACCCGTTCGCACGCAATGCCTCCCAGTCCGCATCGCCAAGCGCTCGGGTATCGCCGAGTGCGAGTGCGCTTATGAAACGCGAACTGGGCGAAGGTACCTGTCGGGCGATACGTGCGGACATCGTTTCGCGCCAGGCTTCGAGGCCATGCGGTGCCGAGAGACACTCCGCCATTTCCGGCGCATAGACGTAACCCGTCGCGGCAAGGCGTTGCGCCATCGCGAACTTCTCCGCATCGGTGCCACCCGGGTTGCGCAGGCCTCGCGGCGCACGCAGGCGCACCGGCAATGACCAGCGTTGTCCGGCTTTCAGCCCGAAACGCGGATGCGGTGCATCCTCGCGATGCTCATCGTCGTACCACGCAAGTTTGAGCGTCCGGCCCTGCAGTTCGGGTTGCTTCGCTCCATTCAGGTCGATTTCGAACATGAAGCGCGTGCGTCGTGGCTCATGCTCCGGCAGGTCGACGATGCGGCCGGTGACGATCGTTTCCTGCTTCTCGAGCGACGAGGGAAGCTGCACGGCAAGCGCATGCGCCCCGTGCAGGCTGGTCCATGCGAAACCACACAGGAAGGCACCCAGGATTCGCCGCCGGGATGCATCCGGAAGATGTACGCGAAGCGGAAGTGCCGGCCAGTTCGCCCAGCCCACAATGCCGGCGGGCAGCAGGACCAGCGACAACCACCACGGCGCCAGCCACGGCAGCCAAAGGCATGCCATCACGCCGCCCAGCAGCGCGAGCGCTACCGGGATTCCAACGATGGATGTGAGAAGTGGCGTCCCTGCCACGTATTTCATCTGTGCTAGACCTCGTCGCGTCTCAGTTCGCGGAGCTTGCCTTCATGCAGCTCCAGCACGCGATCCATTCGCCGTGCCAGCGCTCGCGCATGCGTGACCAGCACAAGACTGGTGTGGTGTTCGCGATTGAGCGCGAGCATCAGTTCGAAGACTGTCGCCGCCGTTTTCTCATCGAGGTTGCCCGTGGGCTCGTCGCCGAGCACGCAGGCCGGGCGGTTGACCAACGCGCGCGCGACGGCTGCACGCTGGCGCTCGCCGCCCGAGAGCTCACCGGGCTTGTGTTCGAGGCGATGACCGAGGCCGACCGACTCCAGCAGCGCCTTGGCATGTTGCGAAGCGTCCTGGACACCCGTGCCGTTTAACAGCACCGGCAGCATCACGTTTTCCAGCGCGGTGAATTCGGGAAGCAGGTGATGGAACTGATAGACGAAGCCAAGTGCCTTGTTGCGCAACGCGCCTCGGGCAGCGTCGGACAGCGCACTCATCTTCTGGCCCGAAACATAGACCTCGCCCGCAGTCGGCGTGTCGAGGCCACCGAGCAGGTGCAGCAACGTGCTCTTGCCGGCACCCGATGCCCCCAGGATCGCGACGGTTTCGCCTCTCGCCACCGACAGCGCGAGCCCATCGAACACCGGCGTGCGCAGCTTGCCTTCGGCGTAGGTCTTGCCGAGGTCCTCGGCGCGGATCACTGCTTCATGCATGACCTGCTCACTCATAGCGCAGCGCCTCCGCCGGGGCCGTGCGCGCCGCGCGCCAGGCCGGATAGACCGTCGCCAGGAAGGCCATGATCAAGGCCGCGGCCGCCGTCAGCACCACGTCGCTGACCTGCAGGTTTGTAGGCAGCCCGGTGATGTAATAGACGTCTTCAGGCAGCAGTTGCACGCCGAAGACGCGTTCGATGAAGCGCAGGATGTGTTCGAGGTTGAGCGTCAGCAGGATCCCGCCGATCACGCCGATCGTGGTCCCGATCACGCCGATCAGCGTGCCCTGCACCATGAACACCTTCATCACCCCGCGCGGCGTCAGTCCCAGCGTGCGCAGGATCGCGATGTCAGCCTGCTTGTCGGTCACGAGCATGACCTGCGAGTTCACCAGGTTGAAGGCGCCCATGCCGATGATGAAAGCCAGCAGGATCGCCATGACCGTCTTTTCCATCTTCAGCGCGCGGAAGAGGTTGGCGTTCTCCTGGCTCCAGTCGCTGACGCTGTACGGGCCCTTGAGCTTCATTGCCAGATCACGCGCGACGTCGAACGCCGAATCCATGTCGTGCATCTTCAGGCGAACACCGGTGACGCCCTCGCCCATGCGCAGCACGCGCTGCAGGTCCTTCATGTTGACGACGGCGAGACCTTTGTCGAAATCGTTGTAGCCGGCCTCGAAGATGCCGCTGACCAGGAACCGCTTCTGCGTGGCGATCGCCCCCATTGGGGTGCTGCGGAAATCGGACGTGGTTGCGATCACGCTATCTCCGACACCAACACCCAGCCACAGTGCAAGTTCGCGTCCCAGCACGATGTTGAAGCTACCGGGCGTGAGTTGATCGAGCTTGCCCTCGACCATCTTCTCCGCGAGCACCGACACCTTGCCCTCTTCCGCCGGCACCACGCCGCGGATCAGTGCAGGCTGGTTGCGCACGCCCGAAATCAGCGCCTCCTTCTCGACGTAGGGAGCGGCGCCGGCGACGCGCTTGTCGGCTGCCGCAACTTCCACTGCATGCTGCCAGTCCTGCACGGGTTCGCCGTAACCGCTGACGGTCGCATGCGCGGTCATCTGCAACATGCGATCGCGTATCTCCCGCTGGAAGCCACCCATCACCGCCATCGTGGTGATGAGGATGGCCACGCCGAGCGCGATACCCACGATCGATGCAAAGGAAATAAAGGAAATGAAGCCATTACGGCGTTTGGCGCGCAGATAGCGCAGGCCGATGGCAACGGGTACGGGTTTGAACATGCGGATGCCCGTGAAACGAGGCGGCTATGGTGCCACCGAACGCGGTGAATGCGCCGGGGCACGTGCGGCCATGGCCAGCCGCAGTTCACGCCGCTCGGCCGGAGCAAGGTTGTCCGGCCAACCCTGCAGGCATTGGCGCCTGCCCTGCTCGTCGTGCCAGTGCAGGAAAGCCAATGGTCCTCGCCATTGAACCTGCAGATCTTCCATCGACGATCCGTCTATGGTTGGGATTGCCTCGTTCGGGGGAATGACGATCTCGGCCATTTTGCGCCGGCTTTCGCGCCGGGCAAGCCGTTCGCCATACAGCACCGCACTGCAGGCCAAAGGTACGGCAATCATCAAGGGCAACTCGGAAGCGACCACGGCGATGGCAGCGAGCAAGCCAAGCACACGCAGCATCGTCACCAAGACACGCGAGGGCCGCCAATCAAGGCGGCAGGGAGCGGATACGTTCGACCAGGGTCTGGATTTCGACATCGTCGGCAACTTCATGGCCCATGAACCAATGCCAGAGCCTATCGTCTTCGCTTTCCAGGAGCCGTAGGAAAACTGCGCGTTCCGCTTCGGAAGATTGCCGCCATTCGCGGTCCAGATAGCGTGTAAACAGCTGGTCCAACTCGCGCATGCCACGCCGGCATTTCCAACGCAGGCGGCGCAGTTCGGCGTCATCGGCCTCGCTCATGCGCGCAGCAATCCGTAGCCGAGCACAGCCCACAGAATCCACAACACGGTGCCGCCGGCGCAGTACACGTAGAAGCGGTGCATGACCTTGTTGTAGGTGCACTGGATCCAGCTGTGTGCGATACGCAATGCAACGAAGAGCCATGCCAGCACCAGCACCGTGGCCGTGACCAGCCCGGCCTGCGCAGCGACCGCGATGGCTAGGTAGAAAAGTACCGGGAGTTCGAACAGGTTGCGGAAGTTGTCCGCCGCGCGGCTGTCGGTCAGCTTCGCCGTTGCCTGTGCGGACGTTGCGACCGATTGCGGGTGGATGCGCTCCCGCTTCATCTGCCCGATGCGCGTCATGTACATCCGCAGCCACACGACGAAGGTAAGTGCCGCCATCGCCACTGTGGGCAGGAAGATCGCATTGTTCCCCATGTCCATTACCCCTCAAGCAAAAGGCGTGCATTGCACGCCTTTTGTGATTGCTCCAAGCCTTCCGTCCCGCCTCAGACCCGCCGGGCCAGCATCAGCTTCTTGATCTCGGCGATCGCGAGCGCCGGGTTCAATCCCTTCGGGCACGTCCGCGCGCAGTTCATGATCGTGTGGCAGCGATACAGCTTGAACGGATCTTCGAGATCGTCCAGGCGCGCACCGGTATCTTCGTCGCGCGAATCGACGATCCAGCGGTAGGCCTGCAACAGGACTGCCGGGCCGAGGTAACGTTCGCCGTTCCACCAGTAACTCGGACACGAGGTCGAGCAGCACGCGCACAGGATGCATTCGTACAGGCCGTCGAGCTTCTTGCGGTCGGCCGGCGACTGCAGGCGCTCGCGATCGGACGGCGTCGGGCTCTGCGTGCGCAGCCACGGTTTGATCGACGCGTACTGCGCATAGAAATGCGTGAGATCAGGCACCAGGTCCTTCACCACCGGCATGTGCGGCAGCGGATAGACCGGCACTTCCGGCTTGCTGCAGTCGTCGATCGCCTTGGTGCAGGCCAGCGTGTTGGTGCCGTCGATGTTCATCGCGCACGAACCGCAGATGCCTTCGCGGCAGGAACGGCGGAATGTCAGCGTCGGATCGATCTCGTTCTTGATCTTGATCAGCGCGTCGAGAACCATCGGACCGCAGGCCGCCATGTCCACCTCGTAGGTGTCTACGCGCGGGTTCATGCCGTCGTCGGGATTCCAGCGGTAGACCTTGAAGGTGCGCGGCTGCTTCGCGCCGGGCGAAGCCCAATGCCGGCCCTTCTGGATCTGCGAGTTTTTAGGGAGAGTGAATTCGGCCATTTGGGCGGTGTCTCTTACTGAGTTGCCACGGCGCCCAGGCGCTGTGTGCGCTTGGCTGCGTAGTGATAGATGACCACAACCAGGAAGACAGGCAGTGGGGCGATCGCACTGAACACAGACCCGATAGAGCGGATCCACGGCTGTGCGTCGCGCAAAATCACCCATGCGCGCCAGCCGCAAGCCAGCATGAAGATGATCGCTGCAACGTAAGCAGGGTTCATTGCATCGTCCTCAGTAGACGCGCTTCTTCGGGGGCACCACGGCGACGTCGTCCGTCAGCGTGTACATATGCACCGGGCGGTAGTCGATGGCGGTGTTGCCGGCGCCATCGACCCAGCACAGGGTGTGCTTCTGCCAGTTGGCGTCGTCACGGTCCGGGAAGTCCTCGCGGGCATGCGCGCCGCGCGACTCCTGGCGGTTCTCGGCGGAAACGATTGTCGCGAGCGCCTGGTCGAGCAGGTTCGACAATTCGAACGTTTCGATCAGGTCAGAGTTCCATACCAGCGAGCGGTCGCTGACGCGCACGTCGGCGAACGACGCGTGGATCTCGCGCATCTTGCGCACGCCATCGGCCAGCGTTTCACCGGTACGGAACACCGCGGCGTCGGCCTGCATCGTGCGCTGCATCTTGTCGCGAATGATCGAAGTCGGCGTGCCGCCGCTCGCGTTGCGCAGCCTGTCGAGGCGCGCCAGCGAAGCATCGCAGGCATCGGAAGCGAGCTTGCCCGGATCGCCGTTCGGCTTGATCGTTTCCGCCGCGCGATTGGCGACGGCGCGGCCGAACACGACGAGGTCGAGCAGCGAGTTCGAACCGAGGCGATTGGCGCCGTGTACCGATACGCACGCGGCTTCGCCGATGGCGTACAGGCCGGGAACGACCGCGTCCGGGTTGCCTTCGCGCAACTGCACCACTTCGCCGTGGTAGTTGGTCGGAATGCCACCCATGTTGTAGTGCACGGTCGGCAGCACCGGGATCGGCTGCTTTTCGACATCGACGCCCGCGAAGATGCGTGCCGACTCTGCGATACCCGGCAGCTTCTCGTGGATCACTTCGGGACCGAGGTGCGTGAGGTCGAGCAGGATGTGGTCCTTGTGCTCGCCGACGCCGCGGCCTTCGCGGATTTCGATCGTCATCGCGCGGCTGACCATGTCGCGCGGGGCGAGGTCCTTCACGCTCGGCGCGTAGCGCTCCATGAAGCGCTCGCCGTTGGAGTTGCGCAGGATGCCGCCTTCGCCGCGCACACCCTCTGTGATCAGGCAGCCCGCGCCGTAGATACCGGTCGGGTGGAACTGCACGAATTCCATGTCCTGCATCCCGAGGCCCGCGCGCAGCGCCATGCCGCCGCCGTCGCCGGTGCAGGTGTGCGCAGAAGTGGCGCTGAAATAGGCGCGACCGTAGCCACCCGTCGCCAGCACAGTGCCCTGCGCGCGGAACAGATGCAGCGTGCCTTCGGCCATGTCGAGGGCGAGCACGCCACGGCAGGCGCCGTGCTGGTCCATGATCAGGTCGAGCGCGAAGTATTCGATGAAGAACTGCGCGTCATGCGCGAGCGACTGCTGGTACAGCGTGTGCAGGATCGCGTGGCCGGTGCGATCGGCCGCCGCGCAGGTGCGCTGCGCCGGCGGGCCTTCGCCGAAGCGCGTGGTCATCCCACCGAACGGACGCTGGTAGATGCGGCCGTCCTCGGTGCGCGAGAACGGCACGCCGTAATGCTCGAGTTCGACGATCGCCGGAATCGCTTCCTTGCACATGTACTCGATCGCGTCCTGGTCACCCAGCCAGTCCGAACCCTTTACGGTGTCGAAGAAGTGGTAGCGCCAGTCGTCCTCGCCCATGTTCGCGAGCGCAGCGGCCACGCCGCCCTGTGCCGCGACGGTGTGCGAACGCGTCGGGAAGACCTTGGTGATGCACGCCGTCTTCAGGCCCTTCTGGGCGAGACCGAAGGTCGCACGCAGGCCCGCGCCACCGGCGCCGACCACGACCATGTCGAACTTGTGTTCCTGGATTTGATAAGCCGGCACGACTCAGGCTCCCAGCGCGATGCGGATGATGGCGAGCACGCTGGCGAGTGCCGCGAGGACGCAGATGAAGATGTTGAGCAGGTGCAGCGTCGTCGCCGACCACGGCGTATGCACGTAGTCCTCGATGATGACCTGTAGGCCGAGCTTGGCGTGCCAGAACGTCGCGATGACGAAGGCCACTAGCAGCGTCGCGTTCCACGGATTCGCCACGGCCGAACGCACGGTCATGTAGTCGTCGCCGATGAGCGAGATGATCAGGCCGATGACGTACAGCGACAGGAACACCAGCGCGATCGCGGTGATGCGCTGGAGCACGAAGTGGTGCGTGCCATCCTTCGCGGAGCCGAGGCCGCGCGCGTTCTTCAGCGGCGTGCGCAGGCGGTTGCTGGGAAAGCTCATGCGCCACCCCGCTGCATGATCGCCACGACCCAGATCAACGCCGTCAACACAAGGCTGCCGAACACCGAAATCCAGCTGTTGCGCACGAAGTTCGCGATCGCATAGCCGTAACCCGCGTCCTGCACCAGGTGGCGGATGCCGTTGATGAGGTGATAGGCGAGCGACCAGCTCCAGCCGAACATGATCAGGAAGCCCAGCGGCGAACGCGCGAATGCGCTGAACTCCGCCCAACTCGAAGGGCCAGCGGCCAGCGAGACAAACGCGCAGACCATGAGCAGGCTGCCCAGGGCGAGAACGATGCCGGTCGCGCGGTGAAGGATCGAAGTCACCATCTGCACCTGCCAGCTGTAAACCTGCAGGTGGGGCGACAAGGGACGTTCGCGAACGCGTGGGTGTTCGGCCATGAGCGTGCGGTGTCTCTCGGCTGGGCGGCAGGGCCGCGTGGCGGAAGTGCGGAGTGAGCTGTGGAGCGTGAAAGCTAGAAGTCGATGCAGCGGCCGTTCTTTTCCCAGTCTCCGTAACGGGTGGGCTCCGGACCTTCGCGTCCACCCCACTCCTTCGGGTGATCCGTCTTCGAACCGGTCGGCGCGGGCGTCTGCTCTGCGTCGGACGGAACGTCGATGACGTTCTCGTACGGGGCCTTCTGGGAGGATTGGCCTATCATCTGAGTACGAAATTTTAGTTCCCAGCCCCCATGCATGACAACCCGCAGGCCTTGCCGGGCCGGGCATTCGCCCTTCCCGACCACCGCGTGATCGCCCTTTCAGGGCGTGATGCGTCGGCATTTGCGCAGGCGCAGTTCATGAATGATCTGAAGTTGCTCGCCCCCGGACGATGGCAATGGAACGGGTGGCTGACACCCAAGGGACGCGTGATTGCGCTGTTTGCGCTGCTGAAGTTCGACGAAGAAACTCTGTGGCTGCTCGTGCCGGATACCGACCCGGTGGCGCTGGCGGCGGCGCTGCAGCGCTTCGTCTTCAGGGCCAAGGTCACGATCGCCGTGCGCGACGATCTGCACGTGGAAGGTGCCTTCGCGTCGCCCTCGGTGGCACGTGGCAATGATCTGACGGGCGATCCCGCGTCCGGCGTGGAGCTCGACTTCAGTGCGGACGCTGGCCCGCGCACTTTGCGCATCGTGCCGGATTCGACCGCTTCGCACGATGCTGTATGGATGCAGCGCTGGGCAGCGTTCGACCTGGAGCATGGTTTGCCGCGCCTCCCCTCTTCGCAGAGCGATCACTGGACGCCGCAGCAGCTGTCACTGGATCGGCTCAATGCCTTCAGCGTGAAGAAGGGTTGCTATCCAGGCCAGGAAATCGTCGCACGCACGCACTTCCTCGGGAAAGTGAAGCGTGGCCTGGCTTTGGTCGAAGGCAACGAAGCGATGCGTGCCGGTGACGACCTGCTTGCTGGCGGGCAACCGCTCGGCCACCTGGTTGCGAGCGCGGATGATGGCGAGCGGCATCTTGCGCTGGTTGTTGCACCACTTGAGCGTGAGCTGATTGCGCTCCAGGCAGGCGCCATCGAAGTACGCGAGTTTCCGCTCGGCGAAGGACTCGCCCGCTGAAGAAGTATGTGGCCATGGGCGGGCTCAAACGCCCGCCTTTTTGCCTGCTTCATTCTTTTCGCCTTTAGCGCACGAGCAGCGGCCTGACCCCACTCTACGCGAGCCTGCCGGCAGCGGCCACGATGTCGTCCTCGCCCGGAATCACCAGGAAAGCAGCGCCGGCCAGCGGCGTGTAGGTATCGACACCCACGACGCGCTGGAACGGTCGCGCACCGAAGCCCCCTTCGGCGATCGCCGTGATGACGCCCTCGCCAACGCCGGCGCTGTGGCGTCCTTCATCGACAATGATGATCCGCTTGGCCGACCTGGCCTGTTCGACGATATAGGCTTCGTTGAGCGGTACCAGCCAGCGCAGGTCGACCACGCGCACTTTCCAGCCGTGGTTGGCTTCGATGGCACGCGCCGCACGCAGGCTCATCGGCACGCCGTTGCCGTAACTGAAGATCACCAGGTCGTCGTTACCCTCGCCGTAGACGCGGCCTTCGCCGAGCGTCATCGCTTCGTCAGGCTTCGGGTACGTCGTGAGCCATTGGCCGTCGCCCGCTTCGTACAGATCCTTGGCCATGTACAGCGCGATGGGCTCGAGGAATACGCTGACGCGGCCATCGACCTTCGCCAGTGCGGTGAGCGTGCGCAGCATCGTCGCCGCATCATCGCCGCGCGACGGACAACCGACCACGAGTCCCGGAATGTCGCGCAGCGCGGTGATCGAGTTGTCGTTGTGGAAGTGGCCACCGAAACCGCGCTGGTAACCCAGGCCCGCGATGCGCACGACCATCGGATTGGCGTACTGGTTGTTGCTGAAGAACTGCAGTGAAGCCGCTTCGCCGCGGATCTGGTCACAGGCGTTGTGGAAGTACGCGAGGTACTGGATCTCGGGAATCGGCAGCATGCCCATGTTCGCGAATCCCTGCGCCATGCCCAGGATCATCGTTTCGTCGAGCAGCGTGTTGAACACCCGGCGCGGCCCGAACGCCTTCTGCAAGCCCTTGGTGACGGTATAGACGCCGCCCTTCTGCGCCACGTCCTCCCCGAACAAAAGCGTGTCGGGATACTTGGCGAAGATGTCGTGCAGCGCGTTGTTGATCTGGATGGCGAGGTGGCGGGGTGGCTGGTTCTCCGGGAGCTTCGCTTCGCTGCCGAAGACTTCGAGGCGGCGATCGCCGTAATCGGCGCGTGCGGCTTCCCGCTTCACTTTCTCCGGTGAGTACGGAGCTAGTGGTGCGATCACATCGGCCAGCTTGTCCAGCTTGGGGCGACGATCGGCTTCTTCCGCGGCAGCGAAGCATTTCTTCCGCGTCGCTTCGTACAGCTCGAGGACTTCATCCTTCGACATCAGCCCGGACTCGAGGGCGATCTCGGCAGAACGCAACAGCGGATCTGCGGCTTCTACCGTGCACAACTCTTCGACCGAACGCCACTCGATCTCGAAATCGGTACCGGCATGGCCCATGATCCGGTTGGTCTTGAGATGCAGGAATGTCGGGCGGCGCGTGCGACGGCAATGCTCGACGGCCTTCTGCACATCGCCGTAGCCCGAGGCAAGGTCGAGGCCGTCGGCGAAGAAGTAGTCGAGGCCATCCACGTGCTGGAAACGATTGGCTATCCAGCCGCTCGGCGTCTTGACCGAGATTCCGATGCCGTTGTCTTCGCATACGAAAAGCACGGGCGCCGGCAGCTTCTGGTACGCAGTCCACGCGGCCGCGTTGAACGCGGTTTGCGCAGTGGCGTGGTTCGCCGACGCATCCCCGAACGAACAGATCGCGATGCTGTCATCCGGGACCGGCAACTGGTGGCCGAGGCGCCTGCCGGCCTCGATGGCAACCGCGGTGCCCAATGCCTTGGGCAGGTGGGAAGCGATCGTCGACGTCTGTGGTAGCACCCACAACGGCTTGCTGCCCCACACCTTGTGACGGCCACCCGATGCGGGATCGTCCTTGCTGGCAGCGAAGGACAGCGCGGAATCCATCACCGGATCAAGCTTCTTACCGCCGGTGCCCGGCAACTTGCGGAAACGCTCGGCCATGAAGCCGCCGGAGCGGTAATGCAGGAATGCCGGATCGGTGTGGCGCGTCAGGCGCGCGACCATCGCGTTGCCTTCGTGTCCCGATGAACCGATGGTGTAGAAGACCTTGTTCTGGACGCGCAGCACGCGCGCCATCAGGTCGAGGTGCCGACTGATGAGCTGCGACTCGAACAGTTCACGGAAGCCCTGCGCATCGAGCGCGCTGCCATCGAGGATGGCCTCGTGCGCCGTCGGCTTCGCATCGCTGCGGCCATCCCACGCTTTTACGAACTCGCTGAAATTGACGTCGCAGATCTCGGCCCGGTTGAGGCCTTTCATGCGGGCGGGAATGGGGTTCGGAACAGTTGCGAACATGGGGGTCATTTCGTAGGGCGGGCTCAGGCCCGCCATTGGAGTGGTCGCAAGGTGGGGCTTGAGCCCGCCCTACGTGGATTGATCGATCAGCGCCTGCGCAGCAGCATCCGGCTGCGGAAGCGACACGAATCCGGGCACTTCGGACACGCGCGCCAGCCAGTCGAGGATCGCCGGATAGCGCTCGAGACCGATGCCGCCGTGGCCCGCGACGCAGGTGTAGGCGAACAGCGCGATATCCGCGATGCCATAGAAGTCGCCGGTGAACCAGCTATGCGACGAGAGATGTCGCTCCATCACCGCGAGCGCCTCGTGGCCGCGTTCGCGCAGTCGTGGCAGATCGGCGCGACGCGGCGAATCGATGGGCGTCCAGCCGGAGATAAAGCGTGCAACGGCGATGTACGGCTCGTGGCTGTACTGCTCGAAGAACATCCAGCTCAGCGCCTTCGCCTTCTGCCACGGATCGATCGGCAGGAAAGGCGTGCCTTCCGCGAGCCAGTGCAGGATCGCGTTGGATTCGGTGAGCACGCGGCCATCATCGAGTTCGATGAAGGGCACCCTGCCGTTCGGGTTCTTCGCCAGGAATCCAGGTTGGCGTGTTTCGCCGATCGCGCTGTTGACCTCGACCCAGCGATAGTCGCGGCCGAGCTGCTCCAGCAACAGCCGCACCTTGTGGCAATTGCCCGAGGGCGAGAAACCGTAGACGGTGATCACGCGGCGACTTCCCTGCGTGCGAGCCATTCGTCGCGGGTCTGGGCCCAGATCTCGATCGGATGCACATCAAGCGGTGCCGGCAACTTGCCAGGGCCGCGATTTCGAGAACCCAGCCGCTGCGCGACCGCCTGCGATGCCGTATTGGTCGGTGCGATGGAATGGATCACCTCGCTCCAGCCCAGCACGTCGAATGCCCAGTCCATCGCCGCCGCGCAAGCTTCGGTCGCATAGCCCTTGCCGCGTGCATCGGGGTGGAACGAATAGCCGACTTCAGTCCCTGGCCACCCATCCGGCTGCCATGGGCCCGCCTGGCCCATCCAGCGGCCGCTCGCCTTTTCGATCACCGAGAACATCGCGAAACCCTGCAGCATCCACGCGCCCGGCATCTGCAGGAAGCGTCGCCACGCATCGTGGCGCTGCAGCGGACCGCCGATATGGTGCGAGCTTTCGTCCGCGAGCATCTCGGCGTAGCGATCGAAATCTTCCATGCGCGGCACGCGCAGGATCAGGCGCGATGTTTCGAGCTGGACATCAGGAACTGCCACGGCTGTCCTCCCTGGTGTTTGCGATTGTTCCCGACATCGCGCTTTCGCGCGACGGCGCTTGCAACATCAGAACGCGTTGATACCCGTCAGTTCGCGGCCGATCACCAGCTGGTGCACGGTTTCGGTGCCTTCGTAGGTAATGACCGATTCGAGATTGAGCGCGTGCCGGATCGCGGCGTGTTCCGTCGTGATGCCGGCGCCACCGAGCAGATCGCGGCATTCGCGCGCGATGTCGATCGCCATGCGGCAGTTGTTCCACTTCGCCAGCGAGACCTGCGCGGGCTGCATCTTGCCTGCATCCTTCAGCCGGCCGAGCTGCACGACCAGGAGCTGCGCCAGCGTGATGCGGCGGGCCATTTCGGCCATCTTGATCTGCGCACTCTGCGTTGCCGCCACCGGGCGGTCGAACAGGATGCGTTCCTTGGTGTAGTCCAGCACCTCGTCCAGACAGGCGATGGCCGCGCCGATCGGTCCCCAGGTGATGCCATAACGCGCCTGGGTGAGGCAGCCGAGCGGACCCTTCAGGCCTTTCACGTTGGGCAGGCGATTGGCTTCCGGCACACGCACGTTGTCGAGGTACAGGGCGCTGGTGACCGACGCACGCAGCGACATCTTGTGTTTGATTTCCTGCGCGGCGAAACCGGCCATGCCCTTCTCGACGACGAAGCCCTGGATGCCTTCATCGGTCTGCGCCCAGACGATGGCGATGTCGGCCAGGTTACCGTTGGTGATCCACATCTTCGAGCCATTGAGGACCCAGTCGCCGCCATCCTTGCGGGCGTTGGTCTTCATGTTGGCCGGATCGGAACCGCCGTGCGGCTCGGTCAGGCCGAAGCAGCCGATCGTCTCGCCGCGCGCCATCGATGGCAGCCAGCGCTCGCGCTGTTCTTCGCTGCCATAGGCAAAGATCGGATACATGCACAGCGAGGACTGCACGCTGACGAAGCTGCGGATGCCGCTGTCGCCGCGTTCGAGTTCCTGGCAGATCAGGCCGTAGCTGACGGCATTGAGGCCGGCGCAACCGTACTTCTCGGGAAGCGAGGAACCCAGCAGGCCCAGTTCGGCGATTTCCGGCACCAGTTCACGCGGGAAACGGCCTTCATCGAAGGCGTCGCCGATGATCGGCAGCACGCGTTCGTTGGTGAAGCGCGCGACGGTGTCCTGCACGGCCCGCTCTTCTTCGCTCAGCAGGGAACGGACGTCGTACAGGTCGTTGGAAGGCAGGGCCATCGGGAAATGCTCGGGCGCGGAGAAAGTTCGCCATTGTATCGGCCCGTTTTCGGGGGCGGCAGCCGTGGAATGGCCGACTGTCCGGCGCCCGCCGGTGCAAAGCGACGATCGATCCTGCGGAATGATGAGGGGCGGCTCCTGCAGCTTCCGGTCCCAGAAAACAAACGGGGCCGGATAATCCGGCCCCGTCGGGGTGCTGCCTGCTGCTGCGGATCAGCCCTGGGTGCCGTCCGAGGCCGCCGAAGCGGTCTGGGTAACGACTTCGCCGTTGATGACCGGCAGCTTGTCGCCCGGCTTCTCATCCATGCGGATGGTCTGCTCGGCACCGTTGTAGCGATAGGTCACGTTGTAGCCGACCACTTCGTTCTCGCTGCCCAGGCGGATCTGGCTGCCCGGCTTGCTGCCGGTGCGCATCGTGCCGGTGGTGCCGTCCGGATTGCGGTACGTCACGTTGTAGGCAACGGTCTTGCTCGAGGTGCTCGAGTCGGAAACCGTGTGGCACTGGCGTTCGGTGCGGCTTACGACCTTGCCGCCGACATGATTGCGATCGACGCGATTGCCGATGTAGCCACCGGCCGCGGCGCCCGCGACCGTTGCGGCCTTCTTGCCAGTACCGCCGCCCACCTGGTTACCGACCAGGCCGCCGATGATCGCACCCGCCACCGTGCCGCCGACATTGCCGTCGCGTTCCGGAGCGCGCTCCTGCACGACGACGTCCTGGCAGACTTCACGCGGAGTCGAGGTGGTGCTGGTTTCCTTGACCGGCTCGGTGCCGATCACGGTGGCGTACAGCGGCTTCTTCTCGGTCAGTTCCTTGACGTTCACCACGTCGGCATATTCGAGCTTGCTGGCATCGATTGCACCGTTGGCCGCCAGGTCGCCTTCGACGCCAGCGGTTGCCTGCGGATTCGCCGTAGCGAAATCGTTGGCAGCAGTGTTGTCGTTGCTGCGGAAGCTGTTGTACGCCGCGACTGCGACGCCACCCACCAGCAGTGAAGCCAGCGCCACGGCAAGCATGTTCTTGTTCATCTGAAGCCTCCTGCTGCGGGTTGGCCCCGCGGGTTGATCGGACGGCTGCATTGCAGCACCACGAACCTGAACGAGCGCGGAGCCACGGCAACAAAAATCTAACGGATGCGAAACCGTTGTTCACAGCGTGATAGCGTCCACATATCCAGTTTTTCGGGTTCGCGTCATGGCCAATCCCCTTCTCGCTCCTGTCCTCGGCTTCCTCGGCCGCCTGAGTTATCCGCGGCTGTTCGTGATTACGACCGTGCTGTTCGTCATCGATCTGATCATTCCCGACTTCATTCCGCTGGCGGATGAAATCCTGCTCGGCCTGGGCAGCCTGTTGCTCGCGAATTTCAGAAATCGCAAGACGCCGGAGCCGCCGAGGAACGTCATCGAAGGCGAGACCCGTCGCTGACGGCATGGTGCTGGTCGACAGCCACTGTCATCTCGACGCTGCCGAGTTCGATGGTGACCGAGAAGCAGTCATTTCCCGGGCGCGTAGCGCCGGCGTGCAGCAACAGATGGTCCCCGCCGTGGATGCGGCGAGCTGGCCGAAACTGCGGGAAGTCTGCACCCAGGCCGCAGGACTGTTTCCTGCGTACGGACTCCATCCGATGTATCTCGAAGCGCATCGCGAGGAGCACCTGGCGCAATTGCGCGAATGGATCGAACGCGAGCGCCCGCTGGCCGTCGGCGAATGCGGTCTCGACTATTTCGTCGAGGGTCTCGATCGCGACGCGCAGTCGCATTACTTCGAGGGCCAGCTGCAACTTGCACGTGAGTTCGACCTGCCCGTGATCGTGCATGCACGACGCGCCGTCGATGCGGTGATCGCCGCAATCCGCAAGGTGGGGAGACTGCGCGGGGTGATCCACAGCTACCCGGGGAGCATGGAACAGGCACGGCAGCTGTGGGATCTCGGCTTCATGCTGGGCCTCGGCGGGCCGGTGACCTACGAACGCGCCAACCGGCTGCGCAAGCTGGCGGCTGAAATGCCGCTCGAGCACCTGCTGCTGGAGACCGATGCTCCGGACCAGCCTGATGCCGGCATTCGCGGCGAGCGCAATGAACCGGCGCGCCTGTGTGAAGTACTCAGGGTGATTGCGGAGCTGCGCGGCGAAGAGGAAGCGCACGTTGCGACGGTGACCACCGCAAATGCGCGTCGGTTGTTCGCCTTGCCGGCCGGCGAAGACTGACGGAGCTCCTACTTCTTCTGCTTCAACAAAATCTCAATCGCCTTCGCCACCGCCGCGAATGCGAACGTCCCCGTGATGTGCGTTGCCGCACCCAGTCCGGCGCCGCAATCCAGCTTCAATGCCGCCTCGCCACTGACCGGCGGACGTACGCCGCACACCGTGCCGTCCGGCTGCGGATACTGCACGTTTTCCAGCGAATAGATTGCCGAGACGCCGAAATAGCGATCGCGGTTCTTGGGGAAATTGAATTCGCTGCGCAGCTTCCTGCGGATCAGGGCGAGCATGGCGTCATGCTCCGTTCGCGAAAGATCGCGCACGCGCACCAGCGTGGGATCAGTACGTCCGCCCGCGGAGCCGCACACGATCAAGGGCAGCTTGCGCCGTCGGCACCATGCGATGAGTTCGACCTTGCTGCGGAAACTGTCGCAGGCGTCCAGCACCAGGTCGAAGCCGCGATCGAGCAGAGCCTCGACGTTGCCTGCCGTGAGGAAACTTGGAATAGCTTCGACTTCGATGCCGGGATTGATCGCGCGGCAGCGTTCGGCCATCGCTTCGACCTTGTTGCGGCCGTACTGGCCTTGCAACGCCGGCAACTGGCGGTTGGTGTTGGAGACGCAGAGGTCGTCGGCATCGATCAGGCACAGGTGGCCGATGCCGGTTCGGGCCAGGGCTTCGACGGCCCATGAGCCGACGCCCCCCGCGCCGATCACGGCGACACGGGCGTGCGCGAAGCGCTTCAACGCGCCCTTGCCATAGAGACGGTCGATGCCGCCGAACCGCTCCTGCCAGCGGGAGTCCAGTGCTTGCGTGGTCATGCCGATATTGTAAGCGGCGCGCCAACGCGGCCCGGGCGCCGCTTGGTGGCGAATCAGGCCACCGCCTTGTTATGGTTCGCGGCAATCGCGACCACACGGCGCATCACAGGAGTCAGGCATGAGCGATCCGAATCCCGGCGTCACCGTCCGCAAGGGCAATGGCTCGAAGTATCTCTTCCTATTCCTGCTGGGCCTGGTCCTGGGCGCGGTGGGTGTCGTGATGGGACTTCGCGCATGGGACGCCCGCAAGGATCACTTCCCGGAAAGCCTGATGCACGTGCAGGGCTGGCACATGGCGCAGCTGGCCAAGGCGGTCGAACAGAACCGTTGCGCCGCGACCGACACGCTGCCGCACCTCAAGGCATTGCGCACGACTGCCGACGACCTCGAGCGTGCGTTCCCCGGCCTGGCCGACGACCAGCGTTTCACCGCGGCCGCAAGCAAGATCCGCGGGACGCTCGACGGCGCCCTCGCTTCGCCACCGCTCAACTGCGAAGCCGTGGCTGCCTTGAACAAGAACATCGGTGCGGACTGCAAGGCCTGCCACCAGGATTTCCGCTGACACGGCACAAACATTTGCCCGCTGACTCCTGAACACGGCGGCGGATGAAGCCGCGAGGTTGATGGCCGGTTCACGCGAACGCGCCTAGTTTGGCGACACGTGGTTGAGGCGGTGCATGCGTGTGCCGCTACCACGATGTCCCCTACAAGGAGCGTCGCATGAATATCCGCAATCCCCTCCTGATCTGCGTAGCTGCGGCCTCGATAGCGTTGGCCGGCTGCGCCACCTCCCCGGGCTACGGCAACAACGGCTACTACGGCGGCAGCACCAGCAGCTATGGCCAGGCCAGTTGCTACGACTGCGGGACCGTGACCCGCATCGAACAGGTCGGCCAACCCACCAGTGGCGTGACCGGTGCCGTACTGGGTGGCCTGGTCGGTGCGGCAGCGGGCCGTGAAATCGCCGACGACAAGAGCAAGGGCCGCCGCAATACCGCCACCGCCGCCGGCGCCGTTGCCGGTGCGGTAGCCGGCAATGTGATCGAAAAGAATGTCCGCGGGCCCCGCTATAACGTCTATGTCCGCATGGATGACGGACGCGTGGTTACCGTGACGCAGAACGATCTCAATGGCGTGCGCGAGGGCTCCTACGTGCGCGTGCAGAATGGACGCGCGACGCTTCGCTAGCCGTTGAGCGCTGCTGAACACTCGGACAAAAAGGGCCCGCTTCTGAGCGGGCCTTTTTTATGGGATGCGCCTGGCGGTCGGCGCTACTACTTCCAGCATTCCGTGGTTGCCGCAGATTTCTGTCCCGCCTGGTTGAGCGTCATGGCTCCGCATTTGGTTTCGACTTCTGCCTGCCTGCCTTGGGGAGAGATCCGAAGCGTATAGGAGGTGCCGTCCGGAGTCCCTGCGAATGCGATCGCATAGTGATTTCCCACTTCGGAGCCGCAGCTCGGATCAGGAGCTCCCGCATACGTGAGGTGGGTCGTATACCAGCGTTCCATGAATTGCGCGGAGTCTGTCAGGCATGCCTGGGCTGCCCCCCGTCGCGTCTTGACGATCGCGAATTCGTAGCTGGCGACCGCAATTGCAGCAAGGATTGCTACGCATGCGCATGTGATCATCAATTCGATCAGCGTGAAGCCACGGACGCTGGCGATGCCTGCCCTGCGTTGCGAGGGGAAAGGCCTCAACATTCGGTGATGCACCATCAATCCCCCAAAATCTCTCGCCACGAGAGCCGCTGGGCCTGGCCTCCCTGCGGGTTCACCACCGTCTGCCCCATGTTCCCCTTGGAACCCCCGACAACCAGCAGGTTGTCGATGACGGTCGGGAGCGTGGGCATTCCGACTCCCAGGTCGACTGAACCAACCGGCAATTTGTCCCCGCCAACAGTGAGCGAATCGTTTTCGTCTACCGAGCCGTCGCCGTTCGCGTCGAAGTACGGTTCAATCAGGCCAGTCCCGGTGAAGACATCGATTGCATTGACGAAGCCTTTTCCTCCTGCCTCGCACGTGTCGTTCGCAGGCGGGACAAGGCTCGAGAAAAGCAGGACATTGCCGCGCACCTGTGGCCTGCTGACGATGCGTTCACCGGGTTCGGGCGCATCCAGGTCCAGGTACCAGCCCTTCTTGCCTGCTGGCAGGGAAGCGGCCGGTTCAAAAGCGCGTTGTAAGCGCCCGTTGACCATCGCGGTGGCCACGATGTCACGCATCTGGAGGTCGCTCCTGCCTACCTCGGTGTCATCGTCGATCAATCCGTAGACGGATTGGACGGTCGCGTCGGTAAGGTCGGCGCTGGACATGAAGCTGCCGGTCCCCACGAAAACCCAGCGCCGTCCAGTCGGAGCCGGCTCGCGTGCGAGTGCCAGTCCAGCCGTAATCGGCTGACCGGCTGGCGTGGTAAACAGAGGTTTCCCGCCCAGCGCCACCTGCGGGTCACTGGTGGTGAAATCGAACTTCCATACGTTTCCCTTGAGGTCGCCTGCGTAGATGTAGTCGACCGTGCCGTTGCCGTCGTCATCCCAGCCACGCGGCGCAAAAAGTCCATTGTCGCCGCCCTCACCGGTATCGATCTCTTCGAGCACGACTCCCGTAGCAATATCGACCACATAAAGCACAGCCTTGCCGCTGGTGCTGTTGACACCATTGCCGAAGACAACGGCCTTGGTTCCGTCATTGAGCGTGACGATCAGCGGCTCGCCCAGCACGTAACCAAGATTGCTGCCCGCAGTCATCTCCCAGAGCACGTTCGAACTGCGGAACCTCCCCGGATTCGTAACGTCAAGGCCATACGCGCCCTTGCCCCCGCGCCCGAGCGTTCCGACGAGATAGTTCCTGCCCGGTGTCTGCCTGCTCGTTGAAACGACGACCGGACCATCGACGAAGTACCTGTGGGAATACTGGGTATCACTCAGTGACTTCAGTCCGGAAAAGTCGATGCCGCCGGGTACGTAAGCAAACAGTTCCGCACCGGAAAGCGCGTTGAAGGCATGAAGCATGCCGTCGTTGGCACCGACAAAGATGGTCTCGCTTTCCTTCACATACATGGGCGATGAATTGACGATGTCGCCAAGAACGGTTGCCCTGTCGCGCAACTCGCCACCGTTCTGCCGCTCCCTGGAGCGGGTCCCGGCGACGTAACTGGCGTTGTCTTCGCCGCTTACCGGCGAGGTGATGCGATCGCTCGCGTCCAGCTGCGAAATCTGCACGGAGGTAGGGAACGTCGCCCCACCCACGCCATTCCAGGTCAGGATGGTTCGTCCGGAAGCAGGGATCCGCGTCGAAGCCTTCCAGGCCGGCGTTGTCGCGACCCCCGCCGACGTAGCATCGTATGCAGCCAGTTCGCCCGACCATTTCCCCGAGACGTAGCTCGCCTGATAAACGCGTGTATCGGAGGAAAAAGAAGTGCTGTTGGCTGTCACGTTCGACGCTGAACCCAGGCGCTGGGCCACGATCGCGAAAGCTTCGAGCAATCCCTGGGCGAACTCCCTGGTATTGGAGGCAACCAGGAAATCGCCACGTCCGTTTACCGAAGCGTGCCAAAGATCATCGATACGATCCGCGTTTTCGCCCCCATTGATCGGATCGGGCCAATGTTTCGTGCCGTTGCTTATCGCCGGCAAATCGCTCTTGGGGTTCAACCGGCCCTTCAGGCCGATGGAGACGCCGAAGGTCACCATGTGCTGCCAGAAGGCGGGATCGGCGAACGAGTCCGGAACATTGTTCTCCAGGTCTCCTCGCAGATCGCGCTTCCAGTAATACATCGCTACGTCCGCAAGCGTGTCTCCGCGGCTTTTTGCGCCGGTCTCAACGAAGTTGTCGTAGTAGGGGCGTTCCACCTTGTAGGCATACGTCTTGCCCGCCGAGTTGGTGATTGCGGTGCCCTCTGTTCCGTCGGTGTCGCCCACGCTGCTGAACCCGGTCGTGCTGTTCCAGAACCCGTCAGTGGTCAGAATCGCGAAGTTCTGGCGGCAGCTGATCTGGTTGGCGTTTTCGGGCCCCCAAGGTCCGCCACTCCCGGTCTGGGAGAAGTAGTTGCCCGCGCGTTGCAACGCGCGATGCAGCGGCGTGCTGTCGCCGCCCTCCGCCGCGTGCAGGCGCTCGAACCACGTAGCTTTGTTGCTGCCCTTGAACAAGCCATTGTCGTTACCGACGGGAATATCAAACGGTATGCCGCTGGTATTGCGGTTGATGGTGTCGAGGCCGATGCGCAGATTGTCCCCGACCTGACTGAGCGCTTCGCTGGCTCCCGCCTTGGCCACCTTCATTCGGCTGCGATGGTACGAATACCACGTAGCGAAATTCACCATTTCATCCGTTTCGCTGCGCCCCGTGGGGGTTGCGAATACGCAGTTCCGCCAGGTCGCGCCGGAATTGCCGCAACCCCGGTTCTCCGAGCCTCCGTCGCCGTTTGCGTTGCCGTTATTGCGCCACTCGGCGCGCACTACCCTCAGCGCGCCGGCAACGGCACGGATCTGGTAGCGGTAGAAGTCGGAGTTGCTCGTACTGGCGATCGAAGCGCCGGTCCTGGGCACGTAGAACGTCTGGACGCTGTTTCCCAGATTGACCGGATCCGCCAGCAGGGCAGTGTGCCGGTATGCGGCGTTGTATGCCTGTCCACCGCTGTAGCGCGTGCCGTCTGCTCGTATCCACGGCAGATACGTCGTCGCCGGGTTGTAGTAGATGGTGTTGTGGCCATACGAGGCATGAGTGACGTTGGTCGAATCGAGATTTCCCGATGCGCCCGTGCCGTTTTCGTAGTTCGGGTCCGCCAGTGCTGCAGGCATCGCGATGAGATTCATCGAACCCGAATCGTCAAGGATGAAGCGCACGTTGGCAGGCGGATACGCCGATCCGGACTGCAACGGGAGCGAAGGGATATTGACCGCGTGACCTGGAAACGCCGCCACCGTGGCCAGGAAGGCAATGCACGATGCAATGATGCCGTCGCGATAGCACTTGCCAGCCTTCATCGGATGCTGCTGTTGGGTTCTCACGAGTAACTCCGATCAGGGAACCGCGAAAATGGATTGCAAGGTGACTTCCGCCCGCCCGGCTGCCTGGCTGCGTGCGGTGATCCGATAGCGTTTCTCCTTGCCGCTGCACGTGGTTTCGGAGACGTCACCGGTAGTCGTACAGCTGCCGGTCGGCGGAATATCGTCGGCAAGCAGCTCGACGATGTATCTGGACTTTGCAGTTTCGTCGCCGAGATTCACCGTGACTTCCGGTGCGGTGCTCCAGACGGTGGCGTCCTCCCAAACCGGCGCAGCCGCCGGATCGGGTTTTGCGCACAGCCCCCCTTCGCAACCGGATGCGGGCAAGACCGTACCCGGATTCGCAGCTATCGCCTCACCTTCCCGGAGTGCCGCTTCCGCCGCCTGAAACGAACGACTGCGATCAAGAGCACTGGAAGCCATTTGCTCCTGCATCAAAGTGCCGCGCAGGCTGGCCAGGGCAATCAGGGTCATGACCAGCAGCAGGATCAGCACGACGGCGAGCGTCGCGCCGCGCTGCTGGCGAGGAGACGAAGACAGTGTTCGAACACGGCGGCTCATCGGTTGCGATTCCGGATGGTTACGACATGGATCAGCCTGCGTTGCAGCGGACTGCCGTCCGTACCCAGAGGCTCGTTGCCGATCAGCGTGAGATCGATGCGCATGGCAATCACGTTGTTGGATGTCCAGTCACCGGCAGCGACACTCGCCGCGTCGACGTACTGCGTTGCACCTGCAACGAGATAGGTGAGCTCCATGTCCCGCACGCCTTCGGTGATCTCGTCCCGCTGAACTCCGGGTACGCCGCCCGTATTGCGGAGACTGGAGCGGTACAGCGAACGCCCGCCACGCGCATTGACACCTATGTACCAACGACTCATCCGCAATCTGGCGATGGTCGCCGGCCATCGATCCGGCGCACCATCCTTCGGGTTCTCATCCGCGCAGTCGCCCGCTTCCCACTTCCCCATGTAGCAACCGAATGCATAGCTGTTGCCATTGGTGCTGCAGTTTCGGGTAGCGCCCCAGCCCAGCCCCTTGCTGCAGTTGCCCGGCGTGCCGACGCCCTTGTTGTGGACAACCGTATCGTTGATGCCCGGCTGCGCGTTCGTGACCTGGAAGACCGCGGCCTGGCCGAAATCGCAGGCAAGGGCCAGATCGCCGTCCGACAGCCCGTGACTTGCGGTACTCAGCTTGAACTGGGCCGAACTCGGATTGTGGCGGACGATGGCGACGCCCTCCGCGACCGCAGATTTGAGTTCGACGGCATCGGTACCCGCGATCCGTTGTCCGGCGCCCGTGCCGAAGGCCGCATCGGGAAACGCCATGCCTCCCGCATAGCCACGGACTCCCGCGGTGAATTCGGTGTACCAGACGGAGCCTGGCGCGTTCAGGACGTTGTAGACAGGCAGGTTCCTCGAGCACGGATTGCCGGCGGCTTCGCGGATGTCGCGCGCCATGAGCTCGAATGCGACGCGGGCATTTTCCTGGAACCGGCCAAGGCTTTCGGTCGCCGCGTAAGTCCGGCTATTGGAAAGGAACACCGTGGTGACCGCGCCCAATACGATCAGTCCAAGCACCATCGCGACCATCAGCTCAACGAGCGTGACGCCGCGTTGTCCGGAGTTGCCAGCGCATCGCTTGTTCATAGGCGAGTCCTCGTCACGACCTGCTGTTCGGAGGAACCGCCCTTGTTGCGGGAGTCGTCCCACTGGACCGTGATTTCGCACTCGACACCACCACAGACGATCTTCGCGCAGGCGGATTCCCCCATGCTCTGTTTCAAGGATGTCATCCATGCGCTGAGATCGTTCTGCGCGAGCGTGCCCGGCGCAGGGGTCGAGCAGGTCATGGGAGTAAGGTCGTAACCGCCAATGCGCGCTACCGAGAGATTGGCGCGCATGGAGTCCAGGATCGCGTAGCTCTGGACAGTCGCCTGGCTGCGATCCATCGAACTCTGGCTGTTTCGCAACGCGGACATCTGCATGGTTGCGATTCCCAGCAGCCCGAAGGCCAGAACGACGACCGCAACCAGCACCTCGATCATGGTCACACCCCGCAAGGAGCGCCGGTTGGGGACGCACGACCTGTTGCGTTGGACTGATGTCATTTTCGTCATGGCGTGTCGCTCGGAATGCCGCATTCGCCACCGGTGTCGGCTCTCTGGATCGACAGCCGACTTCCGGAACCGATGCTGATGTGGCGTACGTTCTGCCTGGGCTGGTTGGTGCGCAGGCACATGTCGACGGTGGCGCTCAGAAGGTCGCCGGTGTCGGTCCGGGCCATGCCGTCGGCGCGGAAGACGACTTTCCCGGCGAGGCTGTTGCTGACCAATACCTGCACACCAGCCGGAAGGGAGCTGACGCGCAGCAGTTTTTCCCCGGCGGTGAACTGCCCGTCCCGGTTCAAATCGGTAAATACGATCCAGCCTGCAGGGGTCCCTGTAGTACACGAGGGTGCGGCCGCGTCAGGATCGGCGCTGAGGCATGCCACCGAACGCCGGTTGGCCTTGATGGCCTCAATGCGTGCGCTCTGGAAGATCGCGAGAGTCTCGTTTGCCGCCGATGCCAGGCGGTTCCCGTTAACGATGGCGGTGAAGGTAGGAATGGCCATCGCGACCACAATGGCCAGCACGGCGACGGTAACCATCAGTTCGACGAGCGAAAATCCCGCCATGGCTCCGCATGGGGAGATCGATACGGGTCCGCCCTTCCTCTTCCTGGTCGGGGAGGAGTCGCGCCGCAGCGATCCGGAAACCGAGGGCATCGCCAGGACGAACTGGATCGCCGCGACGACAAGCGTCACGGCCAGCTCGACCAGCGTGAATCCCCGGATTTCCGCCTGCATCCCCTGCCCCCGATTGCCACTTCCTGCCGGCACCGCACCCCTGCGGTAAGCCGGCTGCCGTTCGTCCGGCCGACTTACGGTAGGAATTTACAGACGAAATGGCAAGAAATACCGACCAGCGGTCAGTGGGAGACCTGAATCGTGCGCCCATTCACATTAGCGGGTAGCACCGGCGGCGCGGCAGGGATCTGCGGGAGAGCAGCTTGCCGCATTGCAAAAAAGAAACCCGGCGCAGGCCGGGTTTCAAAAATCCTGTTACGCGGTATGCCCGCGCGCCGGGACAAATTAGATCGGTTCGACGGCGTCAGCCTGCAGGCCCTTCTGGCCCTGGACGACGGTGAACGAAACTTTCTGGCCTTCCTTCAGGCTCTTGAAGCCCTGGGTCTGGATGGCGCGGAAGTGCACGAACACATCCTCGCCATTTTCACGGCTGATGAAGCCGAAGCCCTTGGCATCGTTGAACCACTTGACGGTACCGTTTTCGCGGGACATTTACTTGCTCCTTGGAACGTTTGCTGGTTGAGACACGACTTTCATCGTGTGCTGGTTCGCAAGGAGGAAGCGAGGTGCAACGATGTAGCGATCGGTGGATCAACCGCATCGGGCCACGGTTCACGGTGACCCTGGCAAACACAGCGCCCGCACGGTACCCCGGGAATCGTGAAAATGCAACGACAGTGACGGGGGTCTTCGGGCCCCTTATTAATAGGCCAAATCCCCCGCGCGCAACGGAAAAAAGCATGGACCTGCAGACGCTCTACTACGTACTGGCGATCGTGTTGATGGTGATCGGAATCGCGGGGACGGTGCTCCCCGCCCTGCCCGGTCTGCCCCTGGTGTTTGCGGGGATGCTGCTGGCCGCCTGGGCCGGCGGTTTCGAAGAGGTCGGCGGGTGGACGATGGCCGTGCTGGCGCTACTGACCCTGCTTTCGCTCGGCATCGACTTCATGGCCACGGCGCTCGGCGCGAAGCGCGTCGGTGCGAGCAAACCGGCGCTGGTCGGCGCGGTGCTCGGCACCTTCGCCGGATTGATGTTCGGGTTCGTGGGTATCTTCATCGGCCCCTTCGTCGGCGCGCTGCTGGGCGAACTGGCATGGCTGCGCGGCGTGGGCGGACGCGAACTGGGCCAGGCGACGAAAGTGGGATTGGGCACATGGCTGGGCGTCGTGGTCGGCACTGTGCTGAAACTGGGCGTCGCCTTCCTCATGGTCGGGTTGTTCGTCTTCGCGTGGTTCGTATGACGGTGTGTTCCCCGTACAACCGGCGCAGCCTTTTCGCAATGGCGCTCGCGTTGCCGGTGGGTGCGCCGGCCTGCGCCGGGCAGCCGGTGGGCGACGAGGGACCGAATCCCGCAGCGTGCGTCGCCATTTCCGTCGACGCCGACCGGCTCGCCTGCTACGACGCAGCAATGAAGCGCGGCACGCCCGACACCACCGCCGCCGATCGCGCGGCGATCGATGCCCGTGCGACCAAGCAGGTCATCCAGCAATACGAGCGCCTGGAACTCGAAACACTGCCGGCGAAGGAACGCACGCGCCGCGTGGTGAGCGATCTGTTCCGCAAGGAAGGCGGCACGGTATTCGACGACCGCATCGCCAACGCCGGCAAGGGCTCGATGCTCGATAGCCGCTGGGAACTGGCGAAGGATTCGAAGCTGGGTGTCTTCAACTTCCGCGCGTACAAGCCGGTCTACCTGTTGCCGGCGTTCTGGACGAGCAATACGAACGAAGTGCCCACCTCGTCGAATCCGACGAAGGTCCCGGCAGAGCGGCAACCGCTGAAGGCGCTGGAAACCAAATTCCAGCTCAGCTTCAAGACCAAGGTGGTCGAAAACCTGTTCGGCGACAACGGCGACGTATGGGCGGCCTATACCCAGAGTTCGCGCTGGCAGGTCTACAACGGCGAGGAATCGCGTCCGTTCCGGGAAACGAATTACGAGCCGGAAGTGATGCTGGTCTTCCGCAACAACTATGCGCTCGGCGATTGGCACGGGCGGCTGTTCGGCATCGGCGTGAACCACCAGTCCAACGGCCGCGCCGATCCCATTTCGCGCAGCTGGAATCGCGTGGTCGCGAACATCGGCCTCGATCGCGAAGACTGGGCGGTGACGATCCGCCCGTGGTGGCGCATCCCCGACGGCCGCAACGAAGACGAGAACCCCGGCATCGAGGACTACATCGGCCGCGGCGACATCACGCTCGTGCGCCGTTGGAACGAACACGAGTTCGCGTTGATGGGACGTCATTCGCTGCGCACCGGCGAACACTCGCGCGGCGCGGTGCAGTTCGACTGGGGGTTTCCCGTCAGCCGCGCACTGCGCGGTCACGTCCAGGTATTCGATGGCTACGGCGAAAGCCTGATCGATTACAACCACCGCGCGTGGTACCTCGGGCTCGGGATTTCACTGCTCGAGTGGTACTGAACGATCGGAGCGCCGCAGTCGCCGGCTGCGGTGTCCGAAGCGGCCATTTCACGTCGCATTGCTGAACAGGGTTCCAGAGTGCCTCAATGCCCTGGACTCGCAAGCGCATGCTCTGGACGATCGCGATCACCGCCCTGGCGACCCTGCTTCTCGTAGTGCTGTCGCTGAATTTCACCGGGCCGGAAAAAAAACTCGAACGCAAGATCGAACACCGCTACGCCATCTCCGATCCACAGTTCCGGCGTGAGATGGGGGTGATGCTGGGTCCGGCGATCATGCCGGGCAACCACGTCGTCGATCTCGAGAACGGCGACGAGATATTTCCCGCGATGCTCGCCACGATCCGCGGCGCGCAGAAGACCATCACCTTCGAGACCTACATCTACTGGGAAGGCAAGGTGGGAAAGGCCTTCGCCGATGCCCTGTCCGAGCGAGCGCGCGCTGGCGTTCGGGTGACCGTCACCATCGACTGGGTCGGCAGCATCACCATGGACGAAACCCAACTGCAACAGATGCAGGACGCCGGCGTGCATGTGGAGCGTTACCGGCCGCTGCACTGGTACAACCTGGGGCGCATCAACAACCGCACGCACCGGAAGCTGCTGGTGATCGACGGCAGGATCGCCTTCACCGGTGGCGTCGGCATCGGCGATCCATGGCTTGGCAATGCGCAGGATCCCGGCCACTGGCGCGAGCTGCATTTCCGCATCGAAGGCCCCGCGGTGTCGCAGTTCCAGGCGGCCTTCAACGACAACTGGATCAAGACCACCGGTGAAGTGCTCAACGGCGCCGACTACTTCCCGCAACTCGATCGCGCGGGTGGCATGGATGCCCATCTGTTCATCAGCTCGCCATCCGGCGGCAGCGAAAGCATGCACCTGATGTTCCTGATGGCGATCGCGGCCGCGGAACAGTCGATCGACCTGCAGGCGGCGTACTTCATCCCCGATGAACTGATCACCAAGGCACTGATCGCGGCGCGCCATCGCGGCGTGCGCATCCGCGTGATCGTGCCGGGCAAGAACACCGATTCGGATGCCGCGCGTTTTGCTTCGAAGGCAGGATGGGGCCCGCTGCTGCTCGCGGGCGTGGAGATCTACGAGTACGAACCGACCATGTTCCACAACAAGATGCTGATCGTGGACAGGGAACTGGTCTCGGTCGGTTCGACCAATTTCGACCTGCGCTCATTCCGGCTCAACGATGAAGCGAGCCTCAACGTCTACGATCGCGATTTCGCCGTGCGCATGACGGATGTCTTCGAAGGCGACCTGAAGCCGACGAAGCGCTACACCTACCAGAGCTGGAAGAAGCGGCCGTTGAAGGAAAAACTTTTCGAAACCTTCATCGTGCCGTTGAAGTCGCAGCTGTAGAACGCGCGGAATGTCCCGGATCACGACATCGCGTCGCATCGCCCTGTTTCTCTTCGTGCTGATGTTCTTGCGGTCTGCAGCCTTCGCTGCGCAACCCGCCGCTGAAGCCATTCCGCCTGCTGCCGCTGTAGCGACCGGCATCGCCGAGGACAGGGCGATTGCCCAGCGCCTTGCCTCACGCCTGGGCGCGATCGAAGGATTGCACGGCGTGAAGGCCACGGTCGTCGAAGGTGTCGTCCTGCTCGAAGGCGAAGCGCTCACCGAGGATCAACGCAAGCTCGCCGAAGTCATCGCCTCGCAGATGCAGGGCGTCAGCAAGGTCGAGAACCGCATCACCTTGAGTTCGCGGCTTCGCGATCGCTTCCAGGTTGCGATGCAGCTCGCCGGCGACAAGCTGGTCCGCCTCGTCGCGGCGACACCACTACTGCTGGTCGCACTGCTGATCGTGTGGCTGTCGACGCGGCTCGGCCGCCTGGCGCACCGGCGCCCGCGCTGGCTCGCGCGCAAGCTGCGCAGCACCAATCCGTACATGGAAGGACTGGTGCAACGCGTGCTGCACTGGCTGGTGGTGCTTGCAGGCGTGCTGCTTGCGCTCGACCTGCTCGGCGCAACCTCACTGGTGGGCGCGGTGCTGGGATCGGCGGGCGTGGTCGGCCTCGCGCTCGGCTTCGCCTTCAAGGACATCGCCGAGAACTACATCGCCGGCGTCCTGCTCAGCCTGCGACGGCCGTTCTCGCCCGGCGACCACCTGGTGATCGACAGCAAGCACGAAGGCAAGGTGGTCGCGCTGACGGCGCGCTCGACCGTGCTGATGACGCTCGATGGCAACCAGCTGACCTTGCCCAATGCGGTCGTCTTCCGCTCGGTGGTGCTCAATTACACGCGCAATCCGAAGCGGCGTTTCGATTTCATGGTGCCGCTCGACCCGTCTTCGTCGGTCGGCAATGCGCAACGCGAGGCGCTCGCGGCGATCGCGCGCGTCGAGGGCGTGCTGGCCGATCCCGCGCCCTATGCGCTGGCGCAGGAATATCTCCCCGACCGGCTCGCGGTGCAATTCCTCGGCTGGGTCGACCAGACCCGCAACAGCCACATGCGCGTGCGCAGCGAAGCGATGCGCGCGGCGAAGACCGCGATCGATCGCGCGGGGATCCGGCGCGCAGGCGTACCGGCAGATGCGCCTCCACCGCCGCGAATGCGGGAGGCTCCCGCGGACACTTCCGTGGATCGCGATATCGATGACCAGCTGGCGCAGGCGCAGCGGGAGAGTGGTGCGGACAATTTGTTGGAGAAGAACGTGCGGGCGGGGGGTTGAGGCCCGGGCGACTCAGTTCAAAGCTCGCTGGCGGCTCGTCATTCCCGCGTAGGCGGGCGTCTTTTTCACGGGAGCACGTCCGTACATCCAGTGTCTTTGTGCCTTGGGCACTTCCTGTAGCAAGCGAAATCGCTGAATTACTTTTTTCTGGAATGAAGAGCAGAGTCACTGGATTCCCGCCTGCGCGGGAATGACGAGCAAAAACAACGTCCACGGATGAACGAACATTCGTCCGTGGAAAAGATGCACGCCTCCGCGGGAATGACGAAGCCCTGACCCTCGCATCGAAAGCGCCGCCTCGGCTGAGCGTTACGCCACAACCACCGGAATCTTCCCGATCCTCGCCTGCCATTCCTTCGGGCCGGTGCTGTGCACCGACGTGCCCTGCGAATCCACGGCGACCGTGACCGGCATGTCCTGCACCTCGAACTCGTAGATCGCCTCCATGCCGAGATCGGCGAAGCCGACGACCTTCGCGGCCTTGATCGCCTTCGACACGAGGTACGCCGCGCCGCCGACCGCCATCAGGTAGGCCGACTGGTGTTTCCGGATCGCATCGATCGCAACCGGGCCGCGCTCGGCCTTGCCGACCATGCCCATCAAACCGGTCTGCTCCAGTACCTGCCCGGTGAACTTGTCCATGCGCGTCGCGGTGGTGGGACCCGCAGGACCGACGACTTCGTCGCGCACCGGATCGACCGGGCCGACGTAGTAGATGAACTTGCCGCGCAGGTCCACCGGCAGCGATTCGCCGCGGTTCAACATCTCGACCATGCGCTTGTGCGCCGCATCGCGGCCGGTGAGCAGCTTGCCGTTGAGCAGCAGCACTTCGCCCGGCTTCCACGACGCGACTTCTTCCTTCGTCACGGTGTCGAGGTTCACGCGGCGACCCTTCGACGCGTCGTAGGTGAGCTGCGGCCAATCTTCCAGCGACGGCGGATCGAGCATCACCGGACCGCTGCCATCCAGCGTGAAGTGCGCATGGCGCGTGGCGGCGCAGTTCGGAATCAGCGCGACCGGCAGGTTCGCCGCATGCGTCGGGTAATCCTTCACCTTGATGTCGAGCACCGTGGTGAGACCCCCGAGACCCTGCGCGCCGATACCGAGCGCGTTGACCTTCTCGTACAGCTCCAGGCGCAGTTCTTCTGCACGATTCGACGGGCCGCGCGCCTGCAGGTCGGTGATGTCGATCGGCTCCATCAGCGCTTCCTTCGCCAGCAGCATCGCCTTCTCGGCGGTGCCGCCGATGCCGATGCCGAGCATGCCCGGCGGGCACCAGCCGGCGCCCATCGTCGGCACGGTCCTGAGCACCCAGTCGACGATGGAATCGGAGGGATTGAGCATCGCGAACTTCGACTTCGCTTCCGACCCGCCGCCCTTCGCCGCGACGATCACGTCGACGGCGTTGCCCGGCACGATCTTCACGTTGACCACGCCCGGCGTGTTGTCCCTGGTGTTGGTGCGCTTGCCCGCGGGATCGGCGAGCACCGACGCGCGCAGCTTGTTGTCCGGATGGTTGTAGGCGCGGCGCACGCCTTCGTGGACCATGTCTTCCACGCCCATCGTCGCGTCGTCCCAGCGCACGTTCATGCCGATTTCGAGGAACACGGTGACGATGCCGGTGTCCTGGCAGATGGGACGATGCCCCTCGGCGCACATGCGCGAGTTGATCAGGATCTGCGCGATCGCGTCCTTCGCGGCGGGAGACTCCTCGCGCTCGTAAGCGGCGGCGAGGTTCCTGATGTAGTCGACCGGGTGGTAGTACGAGATGTACTGCAGCGCGTCGGCGACGGACTGGATCAGGTCTTCCTGGCGGATCGAGACAGGAGTGCTGGGTTGGAACGCAGGATTGCTCGAAGCGGACACGGGCTGCCGTTGGGTAGCGGACGAAGTCCCGTATTTTACGGGCCATCAACCGTAGGAGCGGCCCTTGGCCGCGAAGGCCTCGAGGGCCGGGCGACAGGCCGGTCGCGGCCAGGGGCCGCTCCTACAGGACCACGGCCACGTGGCCTTGCCGACGCAGCGTTCCGCGGCCCACGCTGTCACATCCGCGCCCCTTCCCCCGTCCTGGCCACATGAGCACCGAAACCGTCTTCGAAACCCACCGCCCTCGCCTGTTCGGGCTCGCCTACAAGCTGCTCGGCAGCCGCAGCGATGCCGAGGACGTGGTCCAGGACGCCTGGCTGCGCTGGCGCCAGGCGGACCGTTCGGCCATCCGCGATGCCGAGGCCTGGCTGGTCACGGCTACGACCCGGCTCGGCATCGACCGCCTGCGGCTGGCCCGGACCGAACGCGAGGCCTACTTCGGCCCCTGGCTGCCGGAGCCGTTGAGCGTGGACGAATCCCCCGACCCTGAACGCGGCGCGGAGATCGCCGAACAGGTGTCGCTCGCGTTCCTCTCGGTGCTGGAACGGCTGGGACCCGAAGAACGCGCGGCGTTCCTGCTGAAGGAAGTCTTCGATTACGACTACGCGCAGATCGCCGAACTCATCGGCCAGGGCGAGGCCAATTGCCGGCAGATGGTCCATCGCGCGCGGACGCGCGTGCAGGCGGACCGGCCGCGCTTCGCCGTCACGCCGGAGAAGCACCGCTCGCTGCTCGAACACTTCATGCACGCGGCGCAATCCGGCGATCGCAACGCGATCGTGCAACTGCTGGATGCGGACGCACAGCTGGTGTCCGACGGCGGCGGCAAGGTCAACGCGACCATCCGGCCGTTGCACGGCGCCGAGCGCATCGCGCGCCTGTTCTGGGCGATCGCGCGCAGGCCGCAGAGCGCGCTCGAATGGCGCTTCGGCCACGTCAATGGCGAACCCGCGTTGCTGCGCATGCGCGACGGCCGCCTGCATTCGGTCACCACGGTCACGATCGAAGACGACCGCATCAGCGGCATCTTCACCGTGCTCAATCCCGACAAGCTCACTGGATTGATGTAAAGCGAATTGATGTAGCGCGCACTGTCACACCGCGGTGTCTTCGCGCGTCTACCTCATGCAACGGCCACCGTGGCCGCACATGAGAAGACGACGATGAAACACTCCCCACTCGATTACGCCACCCACGCTCCCGAGGCCTTCCAGCACCTGCTGCGGCTCAGTGGCCAGCTGCACAAGGGCCCGCTCGGATCCAAGCTCGTTGAACTCGTATCCCTGCGCGTGTCGCAGATCAACGGCTGCGTGTTCTGCCTGGACATGCATTCCAGCGCGCTGCGCAAGGCCGGCATGTCGCAGCGCAAGCTCGACACCGTCCCCGCGTGGTGGGAAAGCCCGCTGTTCGATGCCCGCGAACGCGCCGCGCTGGCCTGGGCCGACGCACTGACCCGCATCGGCAGCGCGCGCGTGCCCGAGGGCGTGTACGAGGCGGTGCAGGAAAACTTCAACGAACGGGAGATCGCCGAACTGGGCTTCACGGTCGCCATGATCAATTCCTGGAACATCCTCAACGTCGGGATGCACAAGGCGCTGGACGAGGCGCCGTTCGAAGCGGTCGCTCACGCGTAGCGCAACTCGGAGAAGCGGTGCGCGGCGCCGCGCCGCAGATGGTTGTGCCGTCGCTGCGCTCCGCCATCCTGCGGAGTGCGGGCGTGAACCCGGCTTCGGGTCTCGCCAGATGCCGCCGGGTGTCTGGCCAGATGCTGCGGGACATCAGCCGTGCGGCTGCGCGCATGTCGCGAGATACCCGCGGGCATCTGGCCAGATGCAGCCAGCCTCGCCCCAGACCTTGCGTACCCTTGCCCAGACCCTCGTGCGCATCTGGCGAGATCCTGCCAGGGTCTCGCCAGACCCCTGCGGGCATCTCGCGAGATGCCACGACCTTCGCGCCAGACCTTGCGAAGGTCTCGCGAGACCCTCCGGAGCATCTCGCCAGATGCTGCCAGCCCCGCGCGAGATGCCGCCAACCGCAAGCGAGATGCAGCGGAGCATCTGGCGAGATGCTCCGGAAGGTCTGGCCAGATGCGCCGGAGTGTCTGCGAAGGCCGCCTGGCCTCATGCCTGGCGCGGGCCGTAATGCCGGCAAGGCACGCGGGTGGGCGCGGGAAGCTCAAGGCCACGGCCCGTGAGTGCCTCGCCGATGATCCATCACCCGACATCACGACGGCTGCGAGACGATGCGTATCGCTGCGCTCGACCCGTCCTACGGATTCGCATCTCCCGGCATCGCATGCACATCCTCATTACCGGTGCTGAAGGCTTCATCGGCAGCGCGCTGGCGCAGGCGCTGCTGGCGCGCGGGCACCGGCTTACGCTGGCGGTACGCGACCCGGCACGTGCGGCGAAGCGGTTTCCCGCGCAGCGGGTGCTGGCCGCGGATTTCGCCACCGATCATTCGCCTGGAGCGTGGCGTCCCCGGCTGGAAGGCGTCGATGCCGTGGTGAACACCGTCGGCATCTTCCGCGAACAGGGCGCGCAGACGTTCGAGGCGATCCACGCCCGCGCACCCGTCGCGTTGTTCGAAGCCTGCGTCGATGCCGGCGTGCGCCGCGTGGTGCAGGTCTCCGCGCTGGGCGCGGCAGCCGATGCGCCGACGGAATTCCTGCGCAGCAAGCACGCCGCCGATGCTGCGCTCGCATCGCTGCCGCTGTCGTCGAGCGTGGTGCGCCCGTCGCTGGTGTTCGCGCCCGAAGGCACGAGCGCCCGCGTGTTCCTGCAGCTCGCCGCATTGCCGCTGGTGCCGTTGCCGGCGGGCGGTACGCAATGCGTGCAACCGATCCACCGCGACGACCTCGTCGCCGCACTGGTCGCGCTGGTCGAAGCCGATGCACCACCGCCACTGTTGGCCGCGGTCGGCCCTGCCCCGCTGACCCTGCGCGAGTACTTCGTGCAGCTGCGCCGCGGCCTCGGGCTCGGCCGCGCGCGTTTCCTGCCGATTCCGCGACGGGTGATGGAAACGATCGCAGTGTTCGCGGAAAAGATGCGCTCGAACCTGGTGGACCGCGAAGCACTCACGATGCTCGCGCAAGGCAACTGCGCCGGCGCGGACGGCATCGTGCACGTGCTCGGATGCCCGCCACGGCCCGCGACGGAATTCATCGATCCACGCGAAGCCGCATCACTCCGCACGTCGTTGCAACTGCGCTGGCTGCTGCCGCTGCTGCGGGTCGCCGTCGCACTGGTATGGATCGTCACCGGCATCGTGTCGCTCGGCGTGTATCCGGTCCCGGAAAGCCTCGCCCTGCTCGCGCGCGTGGGCCTGCACGGTTCGTTCGCGCTCGTCGCGCTGTACGTCGCCGCCATTCTCGACCTCGCGCTCGGCATCGCCACGCTCGCAATGCGCAGGCGGCAATGGCTCTACGCGTTCCAGGCGCTGGTGACCCTCGGCTATACCGCGATCATCACGGTCTGGCTGCCCGGATACTGGCTCCATCCGTACGGGCCGGTCCTGAAGAACCTGCCGCTGCTCGCCGCGCTATGGCTGCTGCACGCGCTGGACCGCGAGGAGGGAAGCACGTGATCAATGAGATCCTGGTGCTGAAGTGGCTGCACATCCTCTCGTCGACGATGCTGTTCGGCACCGGCATCGGCACGGCGTTCTACCTGTTCTTCGTCAGCCGCACGCGCGACGCGCATGCGGTGGCCGTCGTCTCGCGCTTCGTGGTGATTGCCGACTGGCTGTTCACCGCCACCACCATCGTGTTCCAGCCGCTCAGCGGCTTCTGGCTCGCGCACCGCATGGGTTACCCGCTCACCTCGCCATGGATCCTGTTGTCGACGGTGCTCTTCATCTCGGCCGCGCTGTGCTGGTTCCCGGTGGTGTGGCTGCAGGTGCGCCTGCGCGACGTCGCGAAAGCGGCCGACGAAACCGGCACCGAACTCCCTCCGGCGTACTGGAACTACTTCGGCTGGTGGATCGCACTGGGCGTGCCGGCGCTGCTGCTCTTCCTCGCGATCTTCTACCTGATGGTGGCGCGGCCTTCGCTGCAGTGGCTGGAGTGATGCTGCTCAACGCGGCGGCAAACCGGCGCTGACGGCAGTGGTTCAGCCTTGCAGCACGGGCGTGAGCCGGTCTCCCTTCTTTCGCGGCGCGGTGGGGAACTGCAACGCGATCGCGGCCGCGGCGAGGCCCAGCGCCATCGAACCGATGTACAGCCACGTGTAGCTGCCATAGCGGTCGTACAGCCAGCCGCCGATCAGCGGGCCCAGCGCCATGCCCAGGCTGGACAGCATGCCCGCCGCACCGAGCACGGACCCGAGGATGCGCGGGCCGAAGGCTTCGCGCGCCAGCGAGGCATACAGCGGCATCGTGCCGCCGTACGCGATGCCGAAGACGATCGCCACGGCGTAGAAGCCGCTGAGCTGGTTCGCCTGCAGGTAGGCGGCCGCGGCGAGCCCCTGCACTGCGAGGCCGACCACAAGCACCGGCTTCGCGCCAAACCGGTCCGCGAGCAGGCCGAACAACAGCCGCCCGCCGAGTCCGGCCGCGCCTTCCATGCTGTAGATCGTGACCGCGGCGGTCATCGGCAGGCCGCAGCCGATCGCGTAACTGACCGTGTGGAAGATCGGCCCCGAATGCGCGGCGCAACACGCGAAGAACGCCAGCGCAAGCACGATGAAGGCGCGCGAACGGAATGCCTGCGACGCCGTCATCTCGGGTGTACCGCCGCCACCGTTCCCGGCTGCCGCCGCCGCAACGCCCGGGGCGACGCGCACGAACCAGACCGCAGGCAAGGTCAGTGCCCACGCGATGACGCCGACGATCACCAGGGTGCTGCGCCAGTCGTGTTGCGTGCCGAGCCACGCCACCAGCGGCGACATCGTCATCGGCGCGACGCCCACGCCGGCCGACACGAGCGAGATCGCGATGTTGCGGCGGCGCTCGAACGACGCCGCCGTCGCGGACATCACCGGCGCGAAGAAGCTCGACACGGCCACGCCCATCAGCACGCCGTAGGTGAGCTGGAACTGCAGCAGCGTCTGCGCCCTGCTCGCGAGCACGCAGGCGAGTCCGAGCAGCAGCGAGCCGGCCAGCACGATGCGCCGGGGTCCATAGCGGTCGCTGAGCATGCCCCAGCCGAAACCGGCGAAGCCCATGCTCAGGAACGCCAGCGTCATCGCGCTGGACAGCCCCGCCCGCGACCAGCCCGTGGCCGTGCTCATCGGCTGCAGCAGCACCGCGAGCGAGAACACGACGCCAACGGCGACGCAGCCCATCAGGGCGCCTGCGGCCACCAGGCCCCAGTTGCGGTCGAGGTGGAGCGAGGCGGCGGCTGGAGAACTGTTCATGGGCGCTGGCATTCCGGCTGGGATATCACACCGACGAACCGGGGAGCGGGAAATCGACAGGCGATCCGCACTTCCGGCGCGCATGCACAAGGGCAGACCCGGGCGCCGGGCGCGCCGGCGGTCGTTCGAGGCGTTTCCCTGATATGGCTATCCTCACGGCAGTCCACCTGCTGCCCGCGATCCGGAGCACACCTTGCGCCTCGCCGGATGCGAGGTGACCAACTACCCGACATCCATTGCGACTGAACCGATGACAGCACCACTTGCCCAGGGCGAAATCCTGATCCGCCCACTCACGGCCAACGACGCGCTGCCGCTGTATCGCGCCGTGCGCGCTTCGATCGACTCGCTGTCGTACTGGCTGCCGTGGTGCCATGCTGGCTATTCGGAAGCGGATGCCGCGGACTGGACTTCGTACTGCCAGCAGGCATGGGAATCGCGCCGCGAATTTCCGTTCGGTATCTTCGATCGCGGCGGCGAACTGCTCGGCGGCGTCGGACTGAGTCAGGTCGATCGCGCGAACAACAGGGCCAACCTCGGTTACTGGGTGGCTGCGGTGCACCGGGGCAAAGGCATTGCAAGCACCGCGGCCAGGCTCGCTGCACGCATGGGCTTCGAGCAACTGGGCTTCACCCGGATCGAGATCGTCGTGCTCGTGGACAACATCGCCAGCCACCAGGTCGCGGAGAAACTGGGCGCGACGCGCGAAGCCGAAGCGCGCAATCGCCTGGTGTTCCAGGGGCGTCCGGCGGATGCAGTCGTGTATTCGCTCATACCAGGCGACCTTGCCGCATCCGGCGGGTAAAACGACGGCGCACGCCGCTCATGCATCCCGCGTGCATACAACAATTTTTCCTTCACCCATGAGCGCCTGCACGCGGGCACGACACGCGGCACAATCGGCGCATGGCCAATTCCCCTGATGCAGCGGCGCGGGGTCCACGCCCCGCCCGCTCCGCCGGACAGCCCAGCCTGCGCGAACGCTTCAACGCATTGCGCAACCTGCCGCCATTCCTGCGGCAGATCTGGGCGACGAGTCCGGCACTGACGCTCGCGACGCTCGGCCTCCGCATCATCCGCGCGTTCCTGCCGATCGCCACGCTCTTCATCGGCAAGCTGATCATCGACGAAGCCGTGCGCCTGGTCGGTGCGGGCGTGTCGTACGAATCGGTGTCCACCGCGTGGGAAAGCGGGCAGCTCGACCACCTGCTGTGGCTGCTGGTCGCCGAGTTCGCGCTGGCGATCGGCTCCGACCTGCTGGGACGGATGATCAATTACGGCGACGCGCTGCTGTCGGAGCTGTTCACCAACGCGACCAGCGTGCGCCTGATGGAACACGCGGCGACGCTCGACCTCGAGGACTTCGAGGACCCCGACCTGCAGGACAAGCTCGATCGCGCGCGCCGGCAGACGATGGGGCGCATGAACCTGATGAGCCAGCTGTTCGGCCAGGTGCAGGACGTCATCACCGTCATCAGTTTCGCGCTCGGCCTGCTGGTTTACGCGCCGTGGCTGATCGTGCTGCTCGCGGTCGCGCTGATTCCCGCCTTCGTCGGCGAGGCGCATTTCAATGCGCTGGGGTACTCGCTGAATTTCGCGTGGACACCGGAGCGGCGCCAGCTCGAATACATCCGCCAGATGGGCGCGAGCGTGGAAACGGCGAAGGAGGTGAAGATCTTCAACCTCAACCGCTTCTTCATCACCCGCTTCCGCGAACTGTCCGACAAGTTCTTCCGCGCCAACCGCAGGCTGGCGCGGCGGCGCGCGTTCTGGGGAACGCTGCTCGCGGCGCTCGGTACGCTCGGTTACTACGTCGCGTATGCGTACATCGCGTGGCGCACGGTGAAGGGCGATTTCAGCATCGGCGACCTGACCTTCCTTGCGGGCAGCTTCCGGCGCCTGCGGCAGCTGCTCGAAGGATTGCTCGTTGGTTTCTCGCAGGTGGCTGGGCAGGCGCTGTACCTCGACGACCTGTTCTCCTTTTTCGAGATCCAGCCGGAGATCCACTCACCGGCCGACGCACTGCCGGTACCGCAGCCGATCGTGCGCGGCTTCGTGTTCGAGAACGTGGGCTTCCGCTATCCAGATGCGGAACGCTGGGCGCTGCGCGGCCTCGACTTCGAACTGCGCGCGGGCGAAGTGCTTGCGCTGGTCGGCGAGAACGGCGCGGGCAAGACCACGCTGGTGAAGCTGCTGGCGCGGCTGTACGACCCGGACGAGGGCCGCATCCTGCTCGACGGCCGCGACCTGCGCGACTACGACCTCGAGGACCTGCGCGCGAACATCGGCGTGATCTTCCAGGACTTCGTGCGCTACCACCTGACCGCGGGCGAGAACATCGGCGTCGGCCAGATCGATGCGATGTACGACCGCGACCGCATCCGCGAAGCGGCGAAGCGTTCGATGGCGGACCAGCTGATCGCGTCATTGCCGCAGGGTTATGACCAGCTGATCGGGCGCCGCTTCAAGACCGGCGTCGATCTCTCCGGCGGGCAGTGGCAGAAGATCGCGATCGCGCGCGCGTACATGCGCGATGCACAGGTGATGATCCTCGACGAGCCGACCGCGGCGCTGGATGCGCGCAGCGAGTTCGAGGTGTTCCAGCGCTTCAAGGAATTGTCGAGCGATCGTACGGCGGTGCTGATCTCGCACCGCTTCAGCAGCGTGCGGATGGCGGACCGGATCCTGGTGCTGAACGAGGGGCGGCTGGAAGCGAGCGGCACGCACGAGCAGTTGCTGGCGCAGGGCGGTCGTTATGCGGAACTGTTTGAATTGCAGGCGGCTGGGTATCGCTGATGCCCCTGGGCGATTCGCTGACACGCCGCCCCTCACCCTGCGTTGCTGCGCAACGCTGTCCCTCTCCCCGCAGGCGGGGCGAGGGGTTTGTGACTTTCTTCTCGCCGCAAGCGTTCTGCGCACTTCCTTCTCCCCGCACGCGGGGAGAAGGTGCCCGGAGGGCGGATGAGGGGCGCGGCGAAGCCGCGCAAATTCCCGTGAACTCCCTGTTGCCGCAGCGATAACGCCGGCCTTCCTAGTGTGAGGTTTTCCGCAGGGAGACCCGATCATGGCCAGGCATGAATCCGCGAATCCGCACGCCAGCGACGAGCACAACCGCCGATCGCAGCTCTACCACGACATGCCCTCGGTAACGCCCCGCGCGTGGGGACCGATGCCGCCGGACGATGATTCTTTCGGCCCGCGCAGCCTCGGCGGCTACGGCGATTTCAGGACGCCGGCGGATTCATACAGCCCACGTGGACAGGATGCGCGTACAGGTCGTCCGCGCGGCGGCCAGCGCGGTCGCGGCCCGCGCAACGAAGTACGGCCCGATGCCAGCATCGCCGACGACATCTACCAGCGCCTCACCGACGACGAGGAACTCGATGCGGGCGAGATCCTGCTTTCGGTGGAAGACGGCTTCGTGACGCTCACCGGCGAGGTGCCGGAGAAGGCGATGAAGCGCCGCGCCGAAGACGTCGCGGCGCTGGCACGTGGCGTGCGCGACATACGCAACTGCATCCGCTGCGACGATGGCTCCGCATCGTTCGGCCCCGCCGGGCGCGCGGTGCGCAGCGGCAACGATCAGTTGGGCAGCGGCTTCTCCAGTTCGGAGCGCACGCAGGAACAATGGGTGCAGCCCTCGATCCGGCAGGGCCGCGTCGGTCACGAAAACCTCGAGCCCGAGCAGCACGCCGCGGATCGGAAGCGGTGAAACGCGCGTGAGTTGACCCGATCTGCCGGCATGACGACAGGCACGGGCGCGGCGGCATCGCGCCGTTACAGTCGCGCAGTCGGATTTCCCCACGCCGGAGCCCCCATGCGCCAGATCCTCCTCTGCACCGCCCTCGCCGTCGCGTGCATGCCCATGCTCGGTTGCGAAGCCCGCAACAGCGACGCGACGGCTTCGGCGCTGTCCGCTACAGCAAGCGCTCCGGCCACCGAACGCGTCGGAGAAGCGTTGGCAAGCAAGCTCGGCGAAATCCGCGTCGCGACCGTCGCAAGCGGACTGGAACATCCGTGGTCGGTCGCGTTGCTGCCGGACGGTGGTTTCCTGGTCACCGAACGACCCGGGCGTCTGCGCCGCATCGGCACCGATGGAAAGGTTACCGAACCATTGGCGGGCGTGCCGAAGGTGTTCGCGGAAGGGCAAGGCGGCCTGCTCGATGTCGTGCTCGCGCCCGACTTCGCTACCAGCAAGCGCATCTACCTGAGCTACGCCGAACCCGGCGAAGACGACACGGCCGGTACCGCAGTGGCGAGCGCGACGATGGGCGCGAACGCACTCGAGAACGTCAAGGTGGTCTACCGCCAGGAACCCAAGCTGGAAGGCGGCAACCACTTCGGTTCGCGCATCGTGTTCGACGGCAAGCCTCCGGGCAGTGGCGGACACATGTTCATCAGCCAGGGCGAACGCACCTATCGTCCGCGCGCGCAGCAACTGGACATGCTGCAGGGCAAGCTGGTGCGCCTGAACCTCGATGGCAGCGTGCCGAAGGACAATCCCTTCGTCGGCCGCAAGGATGCGCGACCGGAAATCTGGAGCTATGGCCATCGCAACATGCAGGGCCTCGCGGTCGATCCGCGCACCGGCAAGGTATGGGAAAGCGAGCACGGCCCGCGTGGCGGCGACGAGATCAATATTCCCGAAGCCGGAAAGAACTACGGCTGGCCGATCATCACGCACGGCATCGATTATTCGGGCCTGCCGATTTCCGAAGCGGTGGGCACCTCGGCTCCGGGCATGGAACAGCCGTACCACGTGTGGGCGAAGTCGCCGGGACTTTCCGGCATGGCGTTCCTCGTGAACCAGCCCACGTCGAAGTGGAACGACAGCCTGTTCCTCGGCGCGCTGGCGGATGGAAGCCTGATCCGCCTGTCGCTCGATGGCGATCGCATCACCGGCGAGGAGCGGTTGCTGAAGGAACTCGGCGCGCGCATCCGCGACGTGCGCGTGGGCGGTGACGGCAGCGTGTATGTGCTGACCGACGAAGCGGACGGCAAGCTGTTGAAGCTGACGCCGCCGTAGGCTGGGGTGGCTCCATCAACCCAGCAGCTTTTGTCGCGATGTACGGCAGGCTGCCTGGTTTCATCGCGTAGCAAACTCGCTTAGTCACACCGGGATCGCCTCGAAGCTGCCGGGTTGATGAAGCCAACCCTGCCTGCGCATCTGATATCCGCCCACTCAAGCCGCCTTTACATCGCCCCCGCTAGGCTGCCGCCATGTTCAGGGAATCGATGCCATGAGCGAATCGCAAAGCGGGCTCGCGCGCACCGCGCGGATCCTGCGCTTCCTGCTCAAGTACCGCGGTGCCGGCGTGTTCACCGGCCTCGATCTCGACAGCGTGAGCGACGGCGAGGCGCCGGCAATCAGCGGCAAGCCCGAGGAATTCGTCGACGACCTCGAAGCGCTGGGCCCGACCTTCATCAAGTTCGGCCAGGCGCTGTCGACGCGTCCCGACCTGGTGCCACCCGCGTATCTCGCCGCACTGGAACGCACCCAGGACGACATCGCGCCCGTGTCTGCGGGTCAGATCCGCGCCGTGATCGAGAGCGAGCTGGGCGTACGCCCCAGCCATCTCTTTGAAACCTTCGACGACACGCCGCTCGGGAGCGCCTCGCTCGCGCAGGTGCATCGCGCGACGTTGCGCGATGGCCGCGCCGTGGCGGTGAAGGTCCAGCGGCCGAACATCAGTGACGTCATCCACAACGACCTCGATGCGCTCGCCGCGATCGCGAGCCGCGCCGACATCGCGACGAAGGTAGGGCGTCGCGTGCACTTCGCCGACTGGGTGCATGAATTCCGCAAGGCGCTGCTGGCTGAAATGGACTACGTCTGCGAGGCGGAGAACCTGTGCCGCTTCCGCACGCACTTCCGCGAGTACCCGGAGATCGTCGTGCCCGCGCCGTTGTGGGATTTCAGCAGCCGGCGCGTGCTGACGATGGAACTGGTGAGCGGGCACAAGGTCACCGAAGTGGGGGGCCTGTTCCGCACGGAACACGACATACGCCACCTCGCCGAAGCGCTGCTGCGCGGCTATCTCGACCAGGTGCTCGTGCACGGCGACATCCATGCCGACCCGCATCCGGGCAACCTGCTGGTGATGGACGATGGGCGGCTCGCGTTGTTCGACCTCGGCATGGTCGTGCACGTGCCGCCGCGCCAGCGCGACCGGCTGTTCCGGTTGCTGTTCGCCGCCGTCGAAGGCCGCGGCGAAGACGCCGCGCGCGAGGCGATCGGCATGAGCACGCGCCTGGAGGATTTCGAAGAGGAGCGCTACCTGCGCGAAGTCGGGCAGCTGGTGGCGCGTTACGCCGCGCACCAGGGGCAGTCGACGAGCGAGAGCCGGCTGCTGTTCGACATCGTGCGCATCAGCACCGCGTGTGGCCTGCGTTCGCCGTCGGAGCTGAGCCTGCTCGGCAAGACGCTCGCGCATCTGGAAACGGTGTGCCGCGCGCTCGATCCGCGCATGGACATGAAGCGCGTGGTCGACCGGCACCTCGACAGCGTGATGGGCGACCGCCTGCGCCGCTCGCTCTCGCCGCATCGCGTGGCGAGCGAAATCATGGAACTGCAGGCGCTGGCGCGGGAAGCGCCGCGCAAGCTGTCGGACATGCTGTCCTTGCTCGCCGACAACCGTCTCCAGATCCGCGTCACCGGCCTGGAGGAATCGCGGCTGATGGAGAACCTGCAGAAGATCGCGAACCGCATCACCACCGGCCTGATCATCGCGGCGCTGATCGTGGCGGCGGCGATGATGATGCGGATCGAGACGAAGGCGCAGTTGTTCGGTTACCCCGCGCTGGCGCTGGTGATGTTCCTGATCGCCGCCGCGCTGGGCATCGGCGTGGTGGTCAGTGCACTGCTGCGCGACCGCAAGGCGCGGCCGCGGGAGGAGTCTGGGCCGCGATAGGCCGAAACCAGGGAAAACCCGCTCTTGCTGTCATCGGCCGCGCGCGCGGCACGAACGGTCCCGCAACCTCATTCGTGAGGCGGGCGGGCTAAAATGGCGCCCTCCCCGCGTCACATCCCCGCCCCATGTCCTCCGCTTTCGGCACCGAGACCGTGCTGGATGTCCGTCACTGGACGGACGCCTACTTCAGCTTCACCACCACCCGCGACGACGGCTTCCGTTTCGACAACGGCCAGTTCGTGATGATCGGCCTGCAGATTCCCGTTGATAACGGCGGGCAACCGGACGGCAGCACGAAGCCGCTGCTGCGCGCGTACTCGATCGCCAGTGCGAACTGGGAAGAACAACTCGAGTTCTTCAGCATCAAGGTGCCCAACGGCCCGCTCACGTCGCGGCTGAAGGACATCAAGCCCGGCGACACCGTGCTGATCGGCCGCAAGCCCACCGGCACGCTGCTGATCTCCGACCTGCACCCGGGCCGCAACCTGTACCTGCTGGGTACGGGCACCGGATTCGCGCCGTGGCTGGCGGTGATCAGGGATCCGGAAACCTACGAGCGCTTCGACAAGGTCATCCTCTGCCATGGCGTGCGCAACGCGGAAGACCTTGCGTACCGCGACTACATCGTCCGCGAGCTGCCACACCACGAGTTCCTCGGCGAGCAGATCAGCGCGAAGCTGAAGTACTACCCGGCGGTGTCGCGCGAGGATTTTGTCTTCAATGGCCACGACCAACGCGGCCGCCTCACCGATCTGATGGCGAGCGGCAGGATGATGGAGCAGCTCGGCATCGAGCCGCTCGACCCGGAACACGACCGCGCGATGATCTGCGGCAGCCCGCAGATGCTGGCGGATTTCCGTGCGTTGCTCGACGGACGCGGATTCACCGCGGCACCGCGCATCGGCACGCTGGGGCAGTACGTGTTCGAGCGGGCGTTTGTGGAGAAGTGAGCGCGGGCGAACTGCGTTCGCAAGCAAGCAACTCGCCGCTCCCTCGCTCCGCTTGCGGAGGGACAGCGTCGCGCAGCGACGCAGGGTGAAGTGATGGGACTTGAGGGAACGCGAACGGACGCGAGCGAAAGCGAAGCAACTCGCTTCGCTCGCCCCTCATCCGCCCGTTGGGCACCTTCTCCCCGCAAGCGGGGAGAAGGGAAGCAGGACCCTTGCCCGCTTGCGGGGGAGGACAGCAACCCCCTCGCCCCGCTTACGGAAGGAACCCCTCGCCCCGCTTGCGGGGAGAGGGACAGCGTTTGCGCAGCAACGCAGGGTGAGGGGACGTGTAACGAACTGGGCGCGCAGCAAAGCGCACCCCCTCACGCCGCGCGCCGCTCCGGCCTCAACGCATCCCGATAAGTCCGGCTGCACGGAATCGCAGCACCGTCGCGCATGGTGATGCGCGCGTCGCCCGTCTCCAGTGGTTCGATCTCGCCCACGCAATCCAGGTTGACGATGTAGCTGCGATGCACGCGCACGAAGCGCGCCGGATCGAGCTGGCTTTCGATCGATGCCATCGTCGTGCGTAGCGGGTAGTCGCGGCCGCGCACATGCAGGTTCACGTAATTGCCGGAAGCCTGCAGCCATTCGACTTCGGCGGCGGCCACCAGGAATTCCTTGCCAAGCTTGCGCACCAGGAAGCGCTCCGGGCGCTCGGGCTGGTCGGCCAGCGGCATGTCATCCGGTGCGGTGAGCACGCTGGCTTCGCCCTGCAGCCGGCGCACGAGCAGGCGGTAGCCTTCGATCATGATCACCAGGCCGCTGAACTGGCGGATGTCCTTCAGGTATTCGTAGAAGAACATCGTTCCCCACGGCCCGCCGTCGTAGTGATAGCCCTGCGCGGCATAGATGGCCTTGCGCAGCGCAACCATGCCCCCGACGTGCAGCAGCGACCACAGGACGCTGCCCAGTGCCAGCCACGGCAGGTTGCGGCGCCAGGTATCGAAATGCAGCGGGAAGCGGCGGGTGTACCAGAGGACCGCGGGCACCAGCGCCAGCGCCACCAGATGGCTGCTCCATTCCCATACGGCCGGTTCCCACGCGGCAAAGTCCAGTCCCGCACGGCGTATGTCCATCAGCGCGGTGACGCTGTTGGTCGCCGCGCCGACCAGGTACGTGACGATCCAGAAGCCCCACTCCACCACGCGTCGCCATGGCTGGTAACGCAGCCAGAACTGGTCGGTCGACGGAGCCGCGGAAGTCGGGGTCGGATTCATCCGCGCATTCTCTCCCACCCGCGCCCGGAAACCGTCCCGGCTTGTCCCAAGGGTCCGCGTTTCGTCCCCGGGTCCGCGCAATCAGTCACCTGGCGGTGGCTCGCGGCATGCGCGCGATCGAACGTGACGGCACGCATCGACACGGAGCCCCGCCATGCAGCAGCCAGTCCCGCCACACCGCCGCCACGACATCGACGCCCTGCGCGCCCTCGCCTTCGCCCTGCTCATCCTCTATCACGGCTGCATGCTGTACGTCGCCGGCGAGGACTGGGACTGGCACCTCAAGAGCACGCACCTGGCCGAATGGCTGCAGGTCCCGATGCTGTTCGTGAACCGCTGGCGCATGGACCTGATCTTCCTGATCTCCGGCCTGTCGGTGCATTTCCTGCTGCGCGGCGCCCCAACTGGCCGCTTCATTGCCCAGCGCAGCTGGCGGTTGCTGTTGCCGCTGGTGTTCGGCTGCCTGGTGATCGTGCCGGTGCAGCCGTACGTGCAGGGGATTGCGAATGGCGCGGTCGAGACCGGCTACCTGCAGTTCCTCGGCGATTACCTCGGTGGCCGGCAGTGGCCCCGCGATGCTTTCGACGGGTGGGAGCACGGCTTTACCTGGAACCATCTCTGGTACCTGATTTACCTGTGGTGCTACACGATGGTCTTCGCCGCGTTGCTGCCACTGCTGCGCCGCCTGCCCAATCCCTTCTCGCACCTGCGCGGCGGCTGGCTGCTGGTACTGCCTGCGTTGCCGCTGCTGCTTTACACGTTCACGCTGCAACCGCTGTTCGATGAAACCGGCGACCTGATCCACGACTGGTACCGCCACGCGGTCTACTTCACCGTCTTCCTCTACGGCTGGTGGCTGGGCTCCGCGAATGGCGTGTGGGATGAACTCGTGCGTTTGCGCCGGCACGCACTCGTTGCCGCGCTGGTGCTGGTGAGCGGCTATCTGTCGATGGTCTTCGGCCTGCCCGACGACGCGCCCGAGTGGATGGGCGTGATCGGCCGCACCCTGCGCAACCTGTACATCTGGATGGCGCTGTGCGCGATCCTCGGCTGGAGCAAGGCATGCCTCGACAGACCGTTCCGCTGGCTGCCGTGGGCAACCGAAGCCGTTTATCCGTGGTATGTCCTGCACCAGAGCCTGATCCTGTTGATCGCGTACTGGCTGCTGCCCTTGCACCTGGGGCCGGTGCTCGAGCCGGTGCTGGTATTCGCGGGCACGATTGCCGGTTGCTGGTTGCTGCACGAATTCGTGATTCGTCGCGTGCGCTGGCTGCGGCCGTGTTTCGGGTTGAAGACGGTTCGCAACAACTTCCGGCCCGAGTCCGTCGCCGCCGCTGCGAGCTGACGGATTCGCGACATGGTGCGTTCGGATATCCTCGCCGGCATCCAGTTTGGGGAAACCGGAAATGATCCGACGCACCATGACGCAGCTGGCCGCAGGCCTGCTGCTGGCGTTTTTCCTGCCGGCGCTCCTGCCGGCGATGGCCGGGAATCCTCCGATACAGCCCAAGCCCGGCGAGATACCGCCGGACGAACTCGGCCACAGCGTTTCCGGCGACGACATCACCGTGAGCGGCCACAAGGGCAAGGTCGTGATCGTCACGTTCTGGGCCTCGTGGTGCGGCCCGTGCCGGCAGGAGCTGCCGGTGCTCGGCAAATTGCAGAAGGCCGTCGGCCGCGAGCACCTGGAAGTGATCGCGATCAACTTCAAGGAAGACCAGCGCGAATTCCGCAACGTGCTGCGTGCCAACAAGGACATCGCGCTGACCTACGTGCACGACCGCCGTGGCGCGATCAGCGATCGCTATGGCGTGACCTCGCTGCCAAACATGTTCATCATCGATCGCGACGGACGCATCGCGCACGTGCATCGCGGCTATTCGCCCGAGATGCTGGATGGCTTCATCAACGAGATGCTGGCCCTGCTGCCGGAAGAAGTGCTCAGCCGCCCCGCGGGGACGTGATCCCCGCGGAGCGGCAACCCGTGCAAGGCGATCGCTGGGCGGGCCGTGTCGCCTGATTTTGCTGCGCGCCGCGGCGCGCCTGCTTCGTCATGGCACCGACTGGATCGAGGCGAGGCGCCCTGCGCTCGACCGACCATGGCGGCTCAGGGTTCGCCGTAACGCAACCACAGTTCCGCTGCATGCTCGTCGTCGAAGACGCGGGCGTCGAAGCCCGCGTCGCGGGCGAATATCTCGCAGTATTCGATGCGGTGCAGTCCGCGCGGCTTCACGTGTGCGATGCGCATCTGCTCGAGACCGTGATTCGACATGCTGCGGACGAAGCTCAGCCACTGGGATTCGGTCAGCGGCTCGCCCTGCAGCTCGTCGATGATCAGCAGTTGCTCGGCGGGCCGCATTTCCACTTCGGCCAGGATCGCCTGCCAGTACGCGATCGTGTTGTCGAGCGTGCTTTCGCCGATCACCTGCACGCGCAGCTGCGAACCGCGCCGGCTGGAGCTGATGAAGAACGCAGGATGTTTCGAGTGCGGTGACATGGCGTCAACCAATGGCTTTCTCTATGTCTTTCGCGATCGATTCGGGTTTGTCGGTGGGCGCATATCGCTTGATGACCTCGCCATCGCGGCCGACCAGGAACTTGCTGAAGTTCCACTTGATCGCATCGATGCCCAGGAAACCGCCCTTCTCGTCCTTCAGCCATTTCCACAACGGATGCGCGCTGTCGCCGTTCACATCGACCTTGGCGAACATCGGGAAAGTCACGTCGTAGTTGAGCGAGCAGAAATTCCTGATCTCGGCTTCGTCGCCGGGTTCCTGGTGGCCGAACTGGTCGCACGGGAAACCGAGCACCACCAGTCCGCGGTCGCCGTAGTCGCGCCAGAGCTTTTCCAGGCCGGTGTACTGCGGGGTGAAGCCGCATTGCGAAGCGACATTGACGATGAGCAGCACCTTGTCGCGGTAGTCCGCCAGGGACTTCGGCTGTCCTTCGATATCGGTGGCGGAGAAGTCGTAGGCGGTCGTCATGGCAGCGTCCCTGTGTCTGGTGGCGGGAGCATACGCCTCGCGGCGAGGCGTGGAACAGCCCGAAAAGAAGACGCCGGCAAATGCCGGCGTCCTCCGTGTTGCTCGAGCTGGGACAGCGGTCAGAACGATGCCTTGAACTCCACGCCGACCGTGCGCGGTTCGTTGATGAACCCGGTCAGGTTGTTGAAGTCGATGCCGCCGACGACCTGCACTTCGTCGGTAATGTTGCGGGCGAACGCGGCGAGGTCGTACCTGCCGTTGTCCCAGTTGTAACCGACGCGGAGGCCGCCTTCGACCAGTGACTTGCCGGTGAACTCGGTCGATTCATACAGGAAGAAGTTCACCTCGCTGCGGTACGCCCAGTCGGTGAACACGTAGAACTCGCCGGCATCGCCCACGGGCATGCCCCAGCGCGCGGTCACGTTGTGCGTCCACTCCGGCGCCTGCGGCAGCTGGTTGCCGTCGATCAGCGCAAGGCCACCTGGCGTACGCGGGTCGGTAACCGTGCATGCCGCGCAAACGGCAACGGCCAGGTCTTCGTCCTTGATCTCGGTGTCGTTGTAGCTGCTACCCAGCGTGACCAGGAGGTTGTCGGTCAGATACGCCTGGAAATCCATTTCGAAGCCCTGGCCAACGCTCTTTTCGGCATTGAGCAGGATGTTGGCGTTGGCAGCGCCGCCGACGGCGGTGAGCTGCTGGTCCTTGACTTCGTAGTAGAAGACGCCCGCGTTCAAACGTGCGCGCTTGTCCCAGAAGTCAGCCTTGACGCCCGCTTCGAACGCGGTGGACGTCTCGGGATCGGCCACCGACTTGCCATTGAAGGCACCCGCGGCCTGGATACTGCTGCCACGATAACCGGTAGCGACGCGGGCGTAGAGATTCACGTCGTCGTTGACGCTGTAGGTCGCCGACAGGTCCCAGCTGAACTTCTTGTCTTCCGGATCGGCCGACAGATCGCCATCAGGCTCCTGCGCCGCGAGCTGCTCGAGCGTGCACTTTCCGGCGAGCACGCACGGCACGAAACCGGTGTTCCAGTATTCCTCGACGGTCAGTTCCTTCTTGTCGACCGTGTAGCGTGCGCCCGCGCGCAACTGGAACGCCGGCGTGACTTCCCACGTCGCCGCTCCGAACACCGCCCACGAATCATTGGTCTGGTTGATGCGCTCGTAGCCGTCCTGCACGCCGCCGTTGAGCGAGTCGTAGCTGAAGCTCTCGACGTCGTAGTCTTCCTTGAACAGGAACAGGCCGGCCTGCCAGTCGAACGCGGTGCCGGTGTTCGATTCGATGCGGAATTCCTGCGTCCACTGCGAGTGCTCGGGAATGCCGTCGGCGGTTTCCGAAGCGAAGGGAATCACGCCCGGACCCGACACCGGCAGGAACACCGCACCGAAGCCGCCATCGATATCGCCGCGGCTGTAGGTCTCCACCGACTCGTAGCCGGTGATCGAGTGCAGCTTGTAGCTGCCGAGATCCCAGCTCAGGCGCGCATTCGCGCCCTTGCTGTCGAGCTCGGAGTGGTTGAGGCCATCCACCGAAACCTTGTCCTCGTCAAAACCATCGACCAGGTCATTGGTGCCCGGCTCGATGATGTTCGCGCGGAACAGGCGTGCGGTGCCGTTGAGGTGGCGCGCGTGCACGTTGAACAGCGCTTCGAAACCGTCGCCTTCGAACAGCGCCTGTACGCGCGCGGCGGATTCGTCGTAGCCCTCGAAGCCATCATTCGGGCCCGGGTAGGTGTTCTCGACCCAGTCGTCGCGGCGCTGGAACAGCACCGAAGCGCGCGCCGACCACTGGTCGGTCAGGCCACCGCCGATGGCGCCTTCGAAGTTCCACATGTCGTCGCTGCCGTAGCCGACCTTGCCGTAGCCGCCGAGATCCTGCGACGGACGCACGGATTCGAACTTCACCACGCCCGCCGGGCTGTTGCGGCCGAACAGCGAGCCCTGCGGGCCGCGCAGCACTTCGACCTGGTCGATGTCGAACACCGGGAAACCCTTGAGGATCGGGTTCTCCTGGACGACGTCGTCATAGACCAGCGATACCGGCTGCGAGGTGTTGAGGCGGAAGTCGGTGTTGCCGTAGCCGCGGATGTAGAAGCGCGGGAAGGCGCGGCCGAACGAGGATTCGATGTTGAGGCTCGGCACGCGGCTCGAAAGGAAGCGCACGTCGGTACCGCCGGACGTGAGCGCCTCGAGCTTCTCGCCGCTCACGGTGCTGACCGAAACCGGGACGTCCTGGATGTTCTCGACCTTGCGCTGCGCGGTGACCTGCACGGTGTCGAGGGTGGTGGCGCTCTGCTGCGCGGGGGCCTGGGTAGCGGGAGCTTCCTGGGCGAGTGCGGCGTGCGCCGGGAGGATCAGGGCAGCGATCGCGATCGCCAGGGCATGGCGGGACGGCTGGCGGGCGTGCAGCGGCTTGGAGGACATGGTCGGTCTCTGGGAAAGGCAACCAGCACGGCTGCCGGATTCGAGGAAGCCAGTCGCTTCTTTTCGGGCGATCTGGCACTGCCAACGGCCATCCCTTGATGGCCCGGCGGGTCGGCCCCGCCTGTCGCTTCGTTCAGACCCGGCGAATGTTACCGCACGGTTAAAGAGCCAATGCTTCAGGGTGACGGGCGGTCTGCTTCGCGGACCGGCCCCGGAGCTCGGGTTACCGAGCTTTTTGCTTGGCGGACCGAGCTCGGAGCTCGGGTGATGGAGCCTTTCGCTTGGCGGGCCGAGCTCGGAGCTCGGGTGACGGAGCCTTTCGCTCGGCGGGCCGAGCTCGGAGCTCGGGTGACGAAGCTTTTTGCTCCGCGGACCGAGCTCGGAGCTCGGGTGACGAAGTTTTTTGCTCGGCGGTTCGAGCTCGGAGCTCGGGTGGCGGAGCTTTTTGCTCGGCGGACCGAGGCCGGCCTGACATCTTCGCCTAAAACCCGCCATTCAAGGGCTATCGGGTTATTTACTCCTTTTATCGTGCAGCCACATGCCCTCGGCCCTTCGCCCCCTTCGAAGAAGGGGTTGGGGGATTGCCTTTCACCTAGGCGGCGCTGCGCGCCGCAACTCCCTCCCGGCCTCCCTCTTCCAGAAGGAGGAGAAGAGCTTTCGCCCCCTTCGAAGGGGGTGGGGGGATTGCCTTTGACCTAGGCGGCGCTGCGCGCCGCAACTCCCTCCCGGCCTCCCTCTTCCAGAGGGAGGAGAAGAGCTTTTGCCCCCCTCGAAGAAGAGAGGGTTGGGGGGGATTGCCTTTGACCTAGGCGGCGCTGCGCGCCGCAACTCCCCCAACCTCCCTCTTTCAGAGGAGGAAAACAGCAGGAGGGTTGGGATTGCCCGGAGTGACGCTCTACTTCGCCGCCGCGACCTCCACCGGGGTCGCGAACGGCTTGATTCCCATCGCTTCGAAGATCTCGCTCGGGTAGTACGCGGTGTCGCCTTTCAGGACCAGCGCGACCTTGCGGATGTCGGAGATGTCCTTCGTCGGATCGCCGTCGACCAGGACCAGGTCGGCACGCTTGCCCGAAACGATCGAGCCGCGGTCCTCCAGGGTCTTCGAGTACTTGGCGCCGTTCCATGTCGCGACCTGCAGCGCCTGCGAAGGCGTCATGCCCGCGCGCACGTACCACTCCAGTTCGCTCTGCACGGTAAAGCCGGGGATCGCGTCGGTGCCGGCGACGATCGGCACGCCCGCCTTGTACATGCGCCCGACGAACTCGACCATCTTCAGGAACGACTTGTTGTAGCGCTCCGCGGTGGCGTCGTCCGGGATCTTCATCTCGGCCACGCGCAGGCCGCGCTGGATGTCCGGCGGCATGTGTTCGGCGACAGGGCCGTAGCTTTCGGTCATCTGGCCGGGACGCTGGCGCCAGTATTCGAAGGTGGACAGCGTCGGATCGATCACGGTCTGCTTCTTCGCCAGCATTGCGATGAAGTCCTGCACCGGCTTGCTGTCGAAGTCGAGGTCCGCGACCTTCTCGGCCGGCAGGTAGAAGCGCACCAGCGTGCGCGTATCGGTCTTGTCGTCGACGAGGAAATTCAGCATCACCTGGTTGATGTGCTGGATCTCGTCATAGCCCTGCTCCACCGCTTCCTGCGCGCGCAGGAATGCCGGGATGTGGCCGCTCACGCGCAGGCCTTTGCTGTGCGCGTAAGCCGTGGTGTCGCGCAGGATGGCCTTGGGGAAGGAGTTGTAGATCTTGATCTGCGGATAGCCGTGTTCCGCGTACCAGTCGATCGCCTTCTTCGCCTCGTCGAGGTTCTTGATGACGAAGCCGTTGCGCGCGGACATCGGGCTTTCGCCTTCGATGAAACCGGCCGGCACGATGCGAGTCGCGAGCAGCGTGCCCGCCTTCTCTTCCGCGATGATCTGCTGCAGGGTCGCGTTGTCGTTGCCCATGTCGCGCACCGTAGTGACGCCGGTGGCGATGTTCAGTCCGCCATCCCAGCGGCCGACGTGCGCATGCATATCGAACAGGCCCGGCAGCAACACGCGGCCGCCGGCATCGACGACGTGGTCGGCTTCGACCTTGCCGTTGCCCGTCGCGCTCACGGACACGATTCGGCCATCGCGCACGAGCACGTCGGACGCCGGACCCAGCACCGCCTTCTCGCTGTCGAACACGCGCGCGTTGCGGATCAGCGTCGCGCCCTGCAGCGGATGCGCGAGGCGCTTCTGGAACGCCACCAGGGTTTCGGTTTCCGCCTGCTTTTGCCGCGTTTCGAGCGCGTTGGCATTCGATTGCCAGCCATCCTCGATCAGCTGCACGAAGCCGGGATAGATGAAGGCGAACAGGCGTGGCGACTCTCCTTCCGTCGCCCACGCGAACGTGGGAACGAGGCCGATGCCGGTGAGCGCCAGCAGCTGCACCTTGCGCTTCTCCTTGCCGTTGCTGACTTCGGCCTCGGCGACCTTGCGCGTGCTCAACGTGCCGCTCGGGATCAGCGGCAACTTGCCGTCGGGACGCTTGGCGAGCGCACCGAAGGCGACGGAGAACCCGGCGGGCGTGCCGCCCAGCGGCGAATACAACGCAGTGCCGTCGACGGTCTGCTCGCCCTTGTCGGACGTCGATTTCCACCAGGCCTTGTTGCCGTCGCGGCCGAAGGATTCATCGACCGGCGCGCCGAAGGTCGTGCTGCCGGTGACGTGGTAACTGGTGAAAGTGCCATCGGGCGCGAGCTTGAATTCTTCCTTCAGTTCCGGGCCGCGGCCGTTGTCCTTGAAGACGTAGTCGACGCGGGTGATGCCGTTGTCGCCGGTGGTGACGACCTGGTGGCCGGCCTCCTTGCCGTTGTCGACGAGTGCGACGTAACGCAGGCTTTCGGCCGCATGCGCGGTGCCGGTGAAGACGAGGGCGAGCGATAGAGCCAGAGCACGTTTCATTTCCCGGGTTCCTTGTCAGGGTTCGATCGAGCCCGCAGCATGGCCGTAAAACGCCCGCCGTGCCTATGTCGAACGTTGGGGTTCGATGGCTTCGACCCGTTCGGGAACGGCGAATACGCACGCGAGGCCGAACAGCGCTGGGGCGATACCGATGCGTGGAAGGAATCACACCACCGCGCAGGCGTGCAGGCGGCTTTCATCAACGACCTGCTGGCCGCGCGCGGCGCGATGCGGGCTATCCGGCCGACAGCGCCGTCGCGGCTGAACTCGCCGAGCGCCATCGCCTGCACATCGACGGGCGCTTCTATCCCCGCAGCCATGCCATGCAATGCGGGCTCGCCGACATCTACGAAGCCGTTGCACGCTTCCGCGACTACTACGACCGGCATCGTGAAGGCCTCACCGGTTACCTGGTGCGGCGATTCGTACGAACGCGGCTGCGCGCGACCGGGGCACGAGAGAATCGGTAGGGCGAACTCAAGCCCGCCAGCTCTTCGGCCGGTGCCCCGAACCCACCCTGTGTTGCTAGACAAGTACGTGTTTGATCGTCATTCCCGCGAAAGCGGGAATCCATGGGCGGAAGCAATTGAACAGCAACGCCCCTGGATTCCCGCTTTCGCGGGAAAGACGCAGTTACGTCATGCGAGTCAATGCCGCGCCGGCTCCGACACTTCCCTGACCACTTCGGCGGTTGCTTCGGGCCTGTTGGCGAGCGCGAGGTCGGCGATCGAGACGATGCCCGCGAGCTTTCCATCGGAATCCACCACCGGCACGCGCCGGATCTGGTCGGCTTCCATCACGCACACGGCGTCCTTGAGGCTGGTGTCGGCGGTGACCGTGCGCACCGGCATGCTCATCGCGTCGGCGGCCTTTGCCTGGCTGGCATCGCGGCCTTCCGCCACGATGCGCACGGCGATGTCGCGGTCGGTCACCACGCCGATGGGCCGCTGTGACTCGTCGACCACGGGAATCTGCCCACAATCGTTGTCGAGCATCATCTTCGCGACATCGCGCAACGGCGTCGTGGCGATGCAGCAGGCCGGATTGGGCGTCATCACGGACGAGACGTTCATGGCTCCTCTCCTGTGGGGCGTGGAAGCCAAGCATGGAAAAGCCGTGGTTCTGGCGGCGTGACAGCGCCATGAACGGCCGCGACGCCGCTGCAGCCGACCGACAACTTGCGCAAGGTGGCCCGTGCCTTTCGTCATGCGCCCCTGCGGCCGCCTTCGGTTAACCTCCGGCCTCCCGTTCCATGAGATCCGCCCGATGAAGCACCGTCTCGCGCTCGCCGTCGCCATCGCACTGACGTCGGCCGCCGTCCCGGCTTTTGCCCAGACTTCCACCCAGGCCCCCAGCGCCGTGAACAACCAGGCCAACCCCCTTTTCGCCGACAGCCCGCTGCCGCTGCACTACCCGCAGTTCGACAAGATCAAGGACAGCGACTTCGCGCCTGCCTTCGACCGCGGCATGGCCGAGCAGATCCAGGAAATCAACGCGATCGCCAACGCGCGCTCGGCGCCGACCTTCGAGAACACGATCGTTCCGATGGAAAAGTCGGGCCAGCTGCTGACGCGCGCGAACACGATCTTCCAGAACCTCAGCGGCGCCGACACCAACGACGCGCGCGACAAGCTCGATGAAGAGTATTCGCCCAAGTTCGCCGCGCATTTCGACGCGATCTACCTCAACGGCCCGCTGTTCAAGCGTGTCGAGAAGGTTTACGAAGGCCGCGACAAGCTCGATGCCGAAAGCAAGCGCTTGGTCGAGGAGTACTACAAGGACTTCGTCCGCGCCGGTGCCAAGCTCACCGACGCGCAGCAGGTCCGGGTGAAGGCGATCAACGCCGAACTCGCCTCGCTCGGCGCGAAGTTCAGCCAGAACGTGCTGAAGGAAGTGAACGATTCGGCCGTCGTCGTCGACAAGAAGGAAGATCTCGCCGGTCTGTCCGACGAGCAGATCGCCGCTGCCGCCGAGGCCGCGAAGACGCGCAAGCTCGAAGGCAAGTACGTGATCGCGCTGCTCAACACCACCACGCAGCCGGCGCTGGCCAACCTCGAGAATCGCGCCCTGCGCGAGCGCATCTACAAGGCGTCCATCGCACGCGGTTCGCGCGGCAACGAGTTCGACAACACCGCGCTGGTTTCGCGCATCGTCAAGCTGCGCGACGAGAAGGCCAAGCTGCTCGGTTATCCGACCTATGCGGCCTACTCGGTGGAGCGCAGCACCGCGAAGACACCGGCCGCGATCAACGAGATGCTCGGCAAGCTCGCCCCCGCCGCCGTCGCCAATGCGCGCAAGGAAGGCGCCGAACTGCAGGCGATGATCGACAAGGAACAGAAGGCCAAGGGGCAGCCGACGTTCCAGCTCGAGCCGTGGGACTGGCAGTTCTACTCGGAGAAGGTCCGCCAGGCGAAGTACAACTTCGACGAAGCCGAGCTCAAGCCGTATTTCGAGATGAAGAACGTGCTGGAAAACGGCGTGTTCTACGCCGCCGGCCAGCTCTACGGCCTGAAGTTCAAGCAGCGCACCGACCTGCCGGTCTACCAGCCCGACGTGATGGTGTACGACGTGTTCGACTCGGACGGCAAGCAACTCGCGATCTTCATCGCCGACATGTACGCGCGTCCGTCCAAGCGCGGTGGCGCGTGGATGAACGAGTACGTGAGCCAGTCGGGCCTGTTCGGCCGCCAGCCGGTCGTCGCCAACCACCTCAACATCCCCAAGCCGTCGGAAGGCAAGCCGACACTGATGACATGGGATGAAGTCACCACGATGTTCCATGAGTTCGGCCATGCGCTGCACGGCATGTTCTCGAACGTGAAGTACCCGTACTTCTCGGGCACCAGCGTGCCGCGCGACTTCGTCGAATACCCGTCGCAGGTCAACGAGATGTGGGCCGACTGGCCGTCGATCCTGGCCAACTACGCCAAGCACCACGAGACCGGCGCGCCGATGCCGAAGGAACTGCTGGACAAGGTGATCGCGGCTTCGAAATTCAACCAGGGCTTCGCGACGACCGAATACCTGGCAGCGACCATGCTCGACCAGGACCTGCACCAGGCGCCGACGGACAGGATCCCGGAACCGTCGCAGGTGATGGCATTCGAAGCGGCTTCGCTGAAGAAGAACGGCCTCGACTACCACGCCGTGTACCCGCGTTACCGCACGCCGTACTTCAGCCACATCATGGGCGGCTACGCGGCGGGCTACTACGCCTACATCTGGTCGGAAGTGCTCGACGCGAACAGCGTGAAGTGGATGAAGGAACACGGCGGCCTGACCCGTGCCAACGGCGACCACTTCCGCGAGACCCTGCTCTCGCGCGGCGGCAGCCAGGACGCGATGGTGCTGTTCTCCAACTTCGCCGGCCACGCGCCGCAGATCGAACCGCTGCTGGAACGCCGCGGCCTGATCGAAGCCCCGCAGGCGGACGACACCGCGCCCGCCGGTGGCGAGGGTGAGACGCCCAAGCCGAAGGAAGGCGGGTCGAAGTAAACCCGCCGCGTTTCGTGGAAAGCAGAACGCCCGGAGGAATCCGGGCGTTTTGTTTTTTCGGTTGTGGATTGGCGACGAGCGGGGTCCAGGTCGAAAGTCGCCAGACAAATGAAGAGGCTTGGGAAATGAAGAACCTCCAGAAATGAAACAACCTGGAAAACGAAACGGCCCGGGAAAATGAATCGTCATTCCCGCGAAAGCGGGAATCCAGTGCCTTTCGCTCTTCGCGTCCTCCTGACCTAGTCAAAATCAACAACAAAGTCACTGGATTCCCGCTTTCGCGGGAATGACGATCGATTGTCCCCGACATCCTAAACGCCCGGCGCACGGTCGATCCTCTCGCGACCCGACTCCTCGCGCTGCGGAGCCCATGGTGCCCGGGGTACGGCCGCCCACCGTTCTCTGCGATAATTCCGCGCCTTGAGGCCCCGTAGCTCAGCTGGATAGAGCGGTCCCCTCCTAAGGGACAGGTCGCACGTTCGAATCGTGTCGGGGCCGCCATGTTTGGATCGCACGCCGTGCGCCTGCCCGCACATCGACGTGCGGGTACCAGTGCTTCTTCCCCCGATTCCAGGAGCTTTCCGTGACCCACCCCGTTCTTGCTGCCCTCGGCCTGACCGAAAACGAATCCGGCACCTACCTCGGCAGCGGCCAGTGGTCGGCCACGAAGGACGCGGGAGTGCTGGAGCCGGTCAATCCGACCACGGGCGAGGTGCTCGGCCGCGTCCAGGCCTCCTCGCAGGCCGACTACGACACGATCGTCGAGCGCGCCCAGGCCGTCTTCAAGGTCTGGCGCACCACGCCGGCACCGCGCCGCGGCGAAGCCATCCGCCTGTGCGCCGACGCGCTGCGCACGCACAAGGACGCGCTGGGTTCGCTGGTCGCGCTGGAAATGGGCAAGTCCAAGCCGGAAGGCGACGGCGAAGTGCAGGAAATGATCGACATCGGCGAATTCTCCGTCGGCCTGTCGCGCCAGCTGTACGGTCTGACCATGCATTCCGAGCGCCCGGGCCACCGCATGTACGAGCAGTGGCACCCGATCGGGATCGTGGGGGTGATCTCCGCGTTCAACTTCCCCGTCGCGGTGTGGGCGTGGAACGCGTTCGTCGCCGCCATCTGCGGCGACATCACGATCTGGAAGCCGTCGCCGAAGACCCCGCTCTCGGCGATCGCCGCGATGAAGATCTGCAACGAGGCGCTGAAGAAGGGCGGCTTCCCCGACATCTTCTTCCTGTTCAACGACGCCGGCAGCGAGCTGGCGCAGCACTTCGTCGATGACCGTCGCATCCCGCTGATCAGCTTTACCGGCTCGACGAAGGTCGGCCGCATGGTCGGCGAACGCGTCGCCCAGCGCATGGGCCGTTCGCTGCTGGAACTGGGCGGCAACAACGCGATCATCGTCGACCAGACCGCCGACCTGAAGCTCGCCATTCCCGCCATCGTATTCGGCGCGGTCGGCACCGCCGGCCAGCGCTGCACCACCACGCGCCGCCTGTTCGTGCACGAGTCGATCTACGACGACGTGCTCGGCAAGCTGGTCACTGCGTACAGGCAGGTCGAGAAGAAGATCGGCGATCCGACCGATTCGAAGAACCTGATGGGTCCGCTCAACAGCCGCGACGGCGTCGATGCCTACCTCGATGCCGTCGAGAAGGCCAAGGCCGCGGGTGGCAAGATCGAAACCGGCGGCGCCGCGATCGAGGGCAAGGGCAACTTCGTCCTGCCGACGATCGTCACCGGCCTGACCAACGATGCGCAGATCGTCCAGCACGAAACCTTCGCCCCGATCCTGTACGTGATGAAGTTCAGGACGATCGACGAAGCCATCGAGATGCAGAACGCCGTGCCGCAGGGCCTGTCGTCGGCGATCTTCACCACCAACCTCAAGGCGGCCGAAGCGTTCCTCGCGGCGTCCGGGTCGGATTGCGGAATCGCCAACGTCAACATCGGCACGTCCGGCGCGGAGATCGGCGGCGCCTTCGGTGGCGAGAAGGAAACAGGCGGCGGGCGCGAGTCGGGTTCGGATGCGTGGAAGGCGTACATGCGCCGGCAGACCAACACGATCAACTACTCCGACTCGCTGCCGCTGGCCCAGGGCATCAAGTTCGATCTGTAATTCCACGATTCGTCATTCCCGCGAAGACGGGGCCTTCCACAGACGAATGTCTGGTCATCCATGGGCGTTGCGGTCAGCTGAAAAGCGATAACGTCCATGGATCCCCGGCTTCGCGGGGATGACGAGCAAAATAAGAGCCAAGGCCACAACGACGATCGATGTACGGACTTGCCCGCCCCTTCCTGTTCGGCATGGACGCAGAGCGTGCGCATACGCTCACGCTCGATGCACTCGAACTCGCCTATCGCAGCGGGCTCAACCCGCTGCTGGCGCGCAGGCCCAATCCGTTGCCGACCAAGGCCTTCGGCCTCACCTTCCCGAACCCGGTCGGTCTCGCCGCGGGTCTCGACAAGAACGGCGCGCACATCGATGCGCTGCTCTCGCTGGGCTTCGGCTTCGTCGAGATCGGCACGGTCACGCCCAAGCCGCAGGCGGGCAATCCGAAGCCACGCATGTTCCGCCTGCCGGAGCACCAGGCGGTCATCAACCGCCTCGGCTTCAACAACGAAGGCCTAGAGGCGCTGGTGCGCAACGTCGAACGCGCGCAACGGCGCGGCGGCCTGCTTGGCATCAACATCGGCAAGAACAGGGACACGCCCAACGAAGCGGCCGAAGGCGACTACATGTACTGCCTGTCGCGCGTGTATCCGCTGGCCGACTATGTCACCGTCAACATCTCCTCGCCCAACACCGCCGGCCTGCGCGAACTGCAGGAAGAACAGGCGTTGCGCCGCCTGGTCGGCACGCTGCGCGAGGAGCAGGAGCGGCTCGGGGCCAAGCACGGCAAGCGCGTGCCGATGCTGGTGAAGGTCGCACCGGACCTGAGCGAGAGCGACGTCGATGCCGCCGCGCGGGTGCTCGCCGACCTCGAGGTCGACGGCGTGATCGCAACGAACACGACGGTGTCCCGCTCGCTGCTGATCGAAGGCGCGGAACACGCGACCGAAACCGGCGGGCTTTCGGGACGTCCGCTGATGGGTGCGTCGACGACCATCCTGCGCATGCTGCGCACGCGCCTGCCCGAGTCGATTCCCCTGATCGGCGTGGGCGGCATCGTCTCCGGCGCGGAAGCCGCCACGAAGCAGGCCGCCGGCGCGACGCTCGTGCAGCTCTACACTGGCCTCGTCTATCGCGGCCCGGGGCTCGTGCGCGAATGCGTGGAAGCGCTGCGCCGGCGCAAGGAAGCTCCCAGCCGCGGCAACCTGCCGCCCGAAGTCTGAGATCGCGAACCACGACTCCATGACCGATTCGATCCGCATCGCACGCGATGCCTCGTTGCAATCACGCAATACCTTCGGCGTCGCGGCGACCGCGCCGGTGCTGGTGGAAGTCTCGGACGCAAGCGCGCTGCCTGCCCTGTTCGCCGATCCCGATTACGGCGGATCGCTCTCGCTGGTGCTGGGCGGCGGCAGCAACCTGCTGTTCGCCGGCAATCCCGAAGGCGTGGTGCTGGCGCTCACCGGCAAGCGCGTGTCGCAGCCCGACCTGCCACCGGACAGCCACGCCAGCGACCGCACCATCGTGCGCGCCGATGCCGGCGTGGAATGGCACGACTTCGTGATGCGCACGTTGCGACAGGGCTTCTGCGGACTGGAAAACCTGGCGCTGATCCCGGGCACCGTCGGCGCCGCGCCGATCCAGAACATCGGCGCCTACGGCGCGGAAGTGCGTGAGTTCATCCATGCGGTGGAAGCGTTCGACCCCGCGACCGGCACGATGCACCGCTTCGATGCGGACAGTTGCGGTTTCGCATATCGCGACAGCCTGTTCAAGCAGCAGCCCGATCGCTACATCGTGACCGCGGTGGAGTTCAGCCTGTCGCGCAAGCCATCGCTGAAGCTCGATTACGCCGGCATCCGCGAGGAGCTCGACAGCCTCGGCGTCACTGCCTCAACGCCGCAGCACGTCGCCGACGCGGTCATCGCGATCCGCCGGCGCAAACTGCCCGATCCCGCGGTGTTGGGAAACGCAGGCAGCTTCTTCAAGAATCCGATCGTGCCGGCGGCCCAAGCCGAAGCACTGAAGTCGGAGCACGACGCATTGCCGGTGTTCCGCGGCAATAATGACGACACGCGCAAGCTCTCGGCCGGATGGCTGATCGATCAATGCGGCTGGAAGGGCCATCGCGACGGCGATGCCGGCGTCGCCGCTTCGCACGCACTGGTGCTCGTCAATCACGGCAACGCAACCGGCGCGCAGCTGCTCGGCCTCGCCCGGCGCATCGCCGATTCGGTGCGGTCGCGTTTCGGGGTTTCGCTGGAACCCGAACCGCGCGTCATCGGCGCCACGTGGTGAGCGAGTGGTGACGGCAAGCGCGCCTCCGCAGCACCGTTTCGCCCGAGCCGCGTGGCTGATGCTGATCAGCACGATGTTCTTCGGACTGATGGCCGTGACCATCCGCTACGCGTCACGCACCTTGCCGACGTTCGAGATCGCCTTCTTCCGCAACACCTTCGGCCTGCTGGCACTGGTGCCGCTGCTGCTGCACGGCGGCGCATCGTTGCGGACGAAGCAGCTGCCGCGCTACCTGCTGCGCAGCGCGATCGGCATCGGCTCGATGCTGTCCGGCTTCTGGGCCATCGGCCACCTGCCTTTGTCGCAGGCGATATCGTTGTCGTATTCGACGCCGCTGTTCGTCACGATCCTCGCCGTGTTCTGGCTCGGCGAGCACGTGCGCAAGCGCCGCTGGGCGGCAGTGATCGTCGGCTTCATCGGCGTGCTGGTGATCGTGCGCCCGGGCACGACCGATTTCTCGCACGGCTCACTCGTCGCCGTGCTGGCCGCGGTGCTGAGCGCGATCGTCGCCATCCAGATCAAGCAGCTCTCGCGCGTCGATCCGGCCGATACCATCGTCTTCTACACCTACGTGTTCTGGGTGCCGCTGTCGCTGGTGCCGGCACTGTTCGTGTGGCAGTGGCCGCACGGGATGGAGTGGGGATGGCTGCTGCTGACCGGCGTCTTCGGCACCGGCGGCCAGCTCCTGTGGACACGCGCCTTGCGCCTGGGCGACGTCTCCGCGCTGCAACCGATCAGCTTCATGCAGCTTCCCCTCGTCGCGACGGCGGGCTACCTGCTGTTCGGCGAAAGCATCGACCGCTGGACCGTCATCGGCGCCACCATCATCCTCGCCGCGAATGCCTACATCGCGCATCGCGAAGCCAGGCTCGCGCGCCAGCATGCGACTACGGCGCCGGTGGAAGCGGCGAAGCCGGGCGAGTAATCCTTACTGGCCAAAAGATCGGTATCGCTGCGCTCAACCACCTACGGAGTGCGCGGAACCTGCCGTTGCTGCCACGGATACCGGCGATGCTGGAACACGGCAAAGAAGCAGCACACTGCCCAGACCGACGCCGCCGTCCAGCCCGCCAGGATGTCCGAGGGGTAATGCACGCCGAGGTAAACCCGCGACAGGCCGACGAGCACGGTGAACAGTCCCGCGAAGAGCGCTACCGGCCAGCGCCACGGAGTGCGCCATGCCAATAGCAGACAGACCCAAGCCAGCGTCATCGAACCCATCGCATGGCCGCTGGGAAAGCTGAAGGTGTCTTCGGGCGAAATCGATTCCCACAACGACGGACGTTCGCGCGCGAACAGCTGCTTGGTTGCGACATTGAGCAATGCCGATCCGCCCAGGGCAAGGCCGGCGAACAGCGCCTCACGCGCACGCTTTCGCAGGGCGAGCGCGAGGACCAGCACGATGTCGAGCGGCACGACGCCCCAGGTGTAGCCGAGCGCGGAGAACAGCAGGAAGGCGCGATCGAAACCCGCCGTCGCCATCTCATGGGCAAACATCAGGATCGGCTCGTCGAACACGAAAGGCTCGCCTTCCCGCAGCTCCTCGACGAGTCCGGCGAAGCCCCACAAGGGCAGCAGCACGCCGATGAACAGAAGCAGCAACCGCAGCCCGTACCGGCGGAGGAAGGCCGCGCCGAAGCGCGCCTCCCTGGCTAGCGTTCGTGCGGCCTGCTCAGGCCTGGCCGGCGGAGCCATAGCGCCGTTCGACGTAACGGTCGATCAGCTCGACGAACTCGTTGGCGATGTTTTCGCCACGCAGCGTCACGGTCTTTTCGCCGTCCTCGAACACGGGCGCCGAAGGCGCTTCCCCAGTGCCCGGCAACGAGATGCCGATGTTCGCGTGGCGCGATTCACCGGGCCCGTTCACAACGCAACCCATTACCGCGAGCGTGAGGTTCTCCGCGCCCGGATGCGTGACCTTCCACTCCGGCATCTTCGCACGCACGTGCTCCTGCACCCTCGATGCGAGTTCCTGGAAGAAGGTGCTGGTGGTGCGGCCGCAACCCGGGCACGCGGTGACCATCGGCGTGAACGCCCGCAGGCCCATGGTCTGGAGCAGTTCCTGCGCGACGATCACTTCGGTGGTGCGCGACTGGCCGGGCTCGGGCGTCAGCGAGATGCGGATCGTGTCGCCGATGCCTTCCTGCAGCAGCACGCCCAGCGCCGCGCAGGAGGCGACGATGCCCTTGCTGCCGATGCCGGCTTCGGTGAGACCCAGGTGCAGCGCGAAATCGCTGCGGCGCGCGAGTTCGCGATAGACGGAGATCAGTTCCTGCACGCCGCTGACCTTCGCGCTCAGCACGATGCGATCCGCGGGCAATCCGATCTCGACGGCACGCGCCGCCGAATCCAGCGCCGAGCGGATCAGCGCTTCACGCAGCACTTCCGCCGCTTCCTTCGGCACGGGCAAGGCGTGGTTCTCGTCCATAAGCCGCGTCGCGAGCGCCTGGTCCAGCGAGCCCCAGTTCGCACCGATGCGCACCGGCTTGCCGTGGCGGATCGCGAACTCGATCAGCGTGGCGAACTGCGTGTCCTTCTTCTTGCCGAAGCCGACGTTGCCCGGATTGATGCGATATTTCGCCAGCGCTTCCGCGCACGCCGGCTCGTTGGTCAGCAGCTGGTGCCCGTTGTAGTGGAAGTCGCCGATGATCGGCACGTTCACGCCCATCATCGCCAGCTTGTCGACGATGCGCGGCACGGCGGCGGCGGCTTCGGGCGTGTTGACGGTGACGCGTACGAGTTCGGATCCGGCGCGCCACAGTTCGGCCACCTGCTTCGTGGTCGAGGCAACATCCGCCGTGTCGGTGTTGGTCATCGACTGCACGACGACCGGCGCGCTGCCGCCGACCTGCACGCCACCGACGGTGACGGCGCGGGTGTGGCGGCGCGGTTGCGGGCCGAAGGTCATGCCGGTGCAAGGCGCGGCGGGGGTCAGATCGATCGCTGAATTCATGGCCATATTGTAGCGTCGGCGTGACCCCGGCTCCCCGCTGCGGTACCGTGGCCGCCCGGTTTTTCGGCAGTCCGCTCCGCCTGGTTCATGAATCACGACGACGCCCACGTCCTCACCCCCTCCCAGCTCAACACGCTGGCGCGGGACCTGCTGGAAGGCAGCTTCCCGCTGATCTGGGTCGAGGGCGAACTGGGCAACGTGTCGCGGCCGTCGTCCGGGCACCTCTACTTCGTGCTCAAGGACGAACGTGCGCAGGTGCGCTGCGCGATGTTCAAGCCGAAGAGTTCCTGGCTGAAGTTCATTCCCCGGGAAGGCGTGCACGTGCTCGCGCGCGGCCGCCTGACGCTTTACGAAGCACGTGGCGAGTACCAGCTGGTGCTCGACCACATGGAAGAGGCCGGCGAAGGCGCGCTGCGGCGGGCCTTCGAGGAGATGAAGGCGAAGCTCGCCGCGGAAGGTCTCTTCGATAGCGAGCGCAAGCGTCCCCTGCCCCATTTTGCACGCCGCGTCGGCGTGATCACCTCGCCGAGCGGTGCGGCGGTGCGCGACGTGCTCAGCGTGCTGGCGCGGCGGTTTCCCCTGGTCGAAGCCGAAGTGTTGCCGGTGCAGGTGCAGGGCGCGGCGGCCGCGCCGCAGATCGTGCGGATGTTGCAGCGTGCGGCGGCTTCGGGACGCTACGACGTGATCCTGCTGACTCGCGGCGGTGGTTCGCTGGAAGACCTGTGGTCGTTCAACGATGAGCGGCTTGCGCGCGCGATCGCCGCTTCTCCCGTGCCGGTGGTTTCCGCGGTCGGACATGAAACGGATTTCAGCCTTTCCGACTTCGCTGCCGACCTGCGTGCGCCAACGCCCTCGGTTGCGGCCGAGCTGCTCGTGCCCAGCCGCGATGATCTCCTGCGCCGCCTGCGCGCGCTCGATGCCCGGCTTCGCGACCTGCAGGCACAGCGCCTGCGCGCAGCGATGCAGCGTGCCGATCGCGCTGCGCTGCGCCTGAATGCGCTGCGTCCGCGCGCCCGACTGGATGCGCTTTGTCGGCGCCAGGGTGATGCGCTGCGGCGGCTCGCCGCGGCCTGGCAGCGGCGCCTCGAGCGGGAGCGCGCACGTGTCCGCCATGCCGATGCGGTGCTGCGTGCCGCGCACCCACAGCGTCGCATTGCGCGGCTGCGGGAACGGCTTGCCGCCGTGTCTTCGCGACCACAGGCGGCGATCGTGCGGCGGCTCGGAAATGAAACACTGCGGCTGCGTGGCCTTGCGCGTTCACTGGAAGCGGTGAGTCCGCTCGCGACCGTCGCACGCGGCTACACCATCCTTCGCCATCCGGATGGGCGCGTAGTGCGCAGCGTGCTCGATGCCGTGCCCGGCGATCGCCTCGAAGCAAGGTTGGCCGACGGCACGCTGCCGCTCAAGGTCGAGTCGTAGGGCGAAGCCTGCGCGGTGTGTAGCGGTGCGAGCGAAACGCACCACGCAGGGTCTGCGCCACGAGGCGCAGCTTCGACAAGCGATGGTTTAGGCTTGAGAAGCAAGGAGGACTGCCATGCTCGCCAAGCGCTACCCCTACTACCTCGCGAACCAACCGGTCACCGGCAAGCAGGAACTCGACGTTCTCGACAAATACACCGGCAAGCGCGCCACCCGCGTCGCGCTCGCCGACGCCGCGGCGGTACGCAAGGCCATCGTCGCCGCGCACAAGGCGCGCAACGCGATGGCGGCGTTTCCGCCCGACGCACGCCGCGACGTGCTCGAACATTGCGTGCGCCGCTTCGGCGAACGCTTCGAGGAACTCGCGCTGGCGCTGTGCATCGAGGCCGGCAAACCGATCCGCGACGCGCGCGGCGAAGTCACGCGCCTGATCGACACCTTCCGCATCGCCGCAGGCGAAGCGACGCGCGGCAATGGCGAGGTGATCGAGCTGCAGATTTCCCCGCGGGCCCGCGGCTATCGCGGCATGGTGAAGCGGGTTCCGATCGGCGTGTGCAGTTTCATCACGCCGTTCAACTTCCCGCTCAACCTCGTCGCGCACAAGGTCGCGCCCGCAATCGCCGCGGGTTGTCCATTCGTCCTCAAGCCGGCAGAGAAGACGCCGATCGGCGCACTGATCATCGCGGAGATCCTCGCGGAGACGGAGCTGCCCAGGGGTGCGTTCTCGGTCGTCGTCTGCAACACTGACGACGCCGCTGCGCTGATCGAAGACGAACGCATCGCGCTGTTGAGCTTCACCGGCGGCCTGGTCGGCTGGGACCTGAAGGCCCGCGCCGGCCGCAAGAAGGTCACGCTCGAACTCGGCGGCAACGCGGCCTGCATCGTCGATGCGGATCCAGGCGCATCGCTCGATTACGTGGTCGATCGGCTGGTCTTCGGTGCCTATTACCAGTCCGGCCAGAGCTGCATCAGCGTGCAGCGAATTTATGCGCAGACAGGCATCTACGAGAAGCTGCGCCGCAAGCTGAAGGCCGCGGTCGCGAAACTGCGCATGGGCGATCCGCGCGACGAGAAGACCTTCATCGGCCCGATGGTCAACGAGGAAGCCGCGCAACGCGTCGAAAGCTGGATCGCCGCCGCGCGCAAGGGCGGCGCCAGAATGCTCGCCGGTGGCGCACGCAACGGCAACATGCTGCCCGCATCGCTGCTGGAGAAGGTTTCGCACGACAGCGACCTGTATCGCAGGGAAGCGTTCGGTCCGGTAGCGATGATCGAGCCCTTCGATGATTTCGAGGAAGCCCTGGATCTGGTCAATGACAGCGACTTCGGCCTGCAGGCGGGCGTGTTCACCGGCAACCTGTCGAATGCGATGCGCGCATGGGACCGGCTCGAAGTCGGCGGTGTGATCGTCGGTGACGTGCCTAGCTTCCGTGTGGACAACATGCCGTATGGCGGCGTGAAGCATTCCGGCCTGGGCCGGGAAGGCGTGCGTTATGCCATCGAGGACATGACCGAACAGCGCCTCCTGGTGATTCACGGCTGAGCTACGCACTCCAGCGCGGAAAGCAGCGGTTCGCATCGTTTTCACTGCCCGCTCCCCACGCTCTGCGCACGTGGGTTCGCGGGAGGTGTTCCATGCGCTGGCATGCGGGTCTGGCTGGGCTGGCGGCGTCGATGGCAATCGCGGCCGGGGCCGTGTACGCGGCTGACGATTCGCTCGTATTCATCACCGCGAAATATCGCAATCGCGCGGAGTTGCAGACGATCGCGTCGCACTTCCAGCACGTGATCGTGGACGAGAAACGGCATACGGTGCAGGTTGAGGCATCGCCGGACGACATCCTTGCCCTGCAGCGCGCAGGCATCCGGGTCGACGTGGACGACAACGCCACGCGGCGCATGCGCGAAGCCGAAACCGCGATGGCCGGCAAGGGCGAAATCGGCATCGAATCCATCCCGAGCTACTCCTGCTACCGCACTGTGGAGGAAACGTACGCGACGATGGATGCGCTGGCCACGACGCATCCGAATCTTGCACGGGTCGTCGACATCGGCCCGAGCTGGCTGCGAAGTCGCGATCCCGGCGCGGGTTATCGGATGCGCGTGCTGCGGCTCAACAATTCGGCGACCGATGCGACCATCACCAGCAAACCGAACATGGTCGTATTCGGTTCGATCCACGCACGCGAATACACGCCCGCCGAAGTGCTGACGCGTTTCGGTGAATGGCTGGTCAGCGGCTACGGCATCGACAGCGAAGCGACCTGGCTGCTCGACAACTTCCGCTTCCACCTCGTGCTGCAGGCCAACCCGGACGGGCGCAAGAAGGCGGAATCGGGACTGTCCTGGCGCAAGAACGTCGACAACCTCAATGGCACGTGCAGCACGAATGCATACGGCGTCGATCTCAACCGCAACTTCCCGTTCCGCTGGAACAGCGCCTCCGGTGGCTCCAGCGGAAACCCGTGCCTCGGCAACTACCGCGGTGCCGCGCCGACCTCCGAACCGGAGACCGCCAGCATGCTGCGCTATGTCGTAGGCAGCCCGGACAGCACCGGCGTGTATCGCGGCGGCGTGCTGCCCGATCGCCGCGGCGATGCGACCACCACGCCCGCGCCGAGCGATTACCGAGGGATGTTCATCGACCTGCACAGCTACGCCCGCATGGTGCTGTGGCCGTGGTCGCACACCAGCACGGCTCCGCCGAATTCCACCGCACTGCGCACGCTGGGGCGGCGCATGGCGTGGTTCAACGATTACTCGCCACGGCAATGGACCGGGCTGTACGTGGCGGACGGCACTACGACCGATACGGTGTATGGCCTGCTCGGAGCGCCGAGCTACACGATCGAGATGGGCGTCAGCTTCTTCGAGTCGTGTTCGACGTTCGAAGGCAGCACGTTGCCGCAGAACTTGAACGCGCTGAAGTACGCCGCGCGCAACCTGTGGTCGCCGTACAACTATCCGTCGGGTCCCGACACGACTTCGATCAGCATCTCGCCCACGCGGGTGAGCGCTGGAACGCCGGTGGTGGTGACCGCACGCTTCGACGACAGCCGCTTCAACCAGAGCCAGGGCACGGAAGCCGTGCAACAGATCGCTTCCGCGCGGGCCTACCTCAACCAGCGACCGTGGTCGTCGGGCGCGACCGGGTTCGCGATGTCGCCCTCGGACGGCTCGTTCAGTTCGAGTGCGGAATCGGCGAGCGCAACGTTGTCGACCAGTGGGCTGCCGATCGGACGGCACACCGTGTTCACGCGTGGCACGGACAGCAGCAATCGCAATGGCGCGCCAGCTGCGGTGCTCTTCACGGTTGCGGGCAGCCGGACCTTCTCGACTTCCACCGACGTGACCATACCGAGCACGGGAACGGCAACCAGCACGCGTTCGGTCACGGGCATACAGGGCACGGCGCCTGCCTCGCTTCGCGTCAACGTGGATATCCGCCATCCCAACATCGGCGATCTGGTGGTCGATCTGATCGCTCCGGGGGGCGCTGTGTATCGGTTGCACTCGCGCACGGGTGGAACCACCGACAACCTCGTTACCTCGTACGTGCGCGACGCGTCGGGCGTGAATGCAAACGGCACCTGGCAGTTGCGGGTTACCGATCAGGTGGCAGGCAACGCCGGCTTCATCAATGGCTGGAGCCTGGTGATGTCGTATTGACGCCGCGGGTTTCGGACGGCCACACCTGGCCCGGCACCTGTTCGCAGGCGCAACCCCGTTTTCCAGATCCGCGCGTTTCCATCGGCAACCCAGCCGCGGAGACGCACCATGCAACGCTCGCACCAGCCACATCGCCTGGCCTTGGCCCTCGGTTTTGCACTGGCCCTGGCGGCCTGCAGCACGGCCAATCGCAATCTTTCTGATTCGGAAGCCGAAGCCGCGGCCGATGCCGCCGCGGCTTCCGCGGATGCCGCCGCCGGGAGCGGCAAGCTCGAAACAAGGCGCATGCGCGAAGCCGCCGCGGCCAAGGCGCAGGTCGCACGTGCGCTGGCCCCGGCTCCGCCGTCCCCTCCGCCTGCGAGCGTCGCCTACCAGACGGCCCAATCGACACTGGATCGGGTCGAAGTTACCGGCAGTCGCATCGCCGGCAACATGGCGGCCCCGGAGCTCTACGCCCCGGTGGTCATGCCCCAGCCTTCCAACACCGAAAAATACGCGCATGCCGAAGACAACCCGGTGCACCGCACGTCGGAGCAACCGGTGTCCACCTTCTCCATCGACGTCGATACCGGCAGCTACAGCAACGTCCGCCGCATGCTGGCCGATGGCGTTCGTCCGCCGGCGGACGCGGTGCGCGCGGAAGAATTCATCAACTACTTCGATTACGGGCACCCTGCGCCCATTTCGCGCGACATCCCGTTCCGCGTCACCACCGAGCTGGCGCCGGCGCCCTGGAACGGCAAGCGCCAGCTGCTGATGATCGGCATCAAGGGGTACGACGTGCCGAAGGCGGAGATTCCGCCGGCCAATCTCGTGTTCCTGATCGACACGTCGGGCTCCATGGACAGTCCCGACAAGCTGCCTTTGGTGAAGGACTCGCTGCGCCAGCTCATCAAACACCTGCGTCCGCAGGATCGCGTTTCGATGGTGGTGTACGCAGGCTCGGCGGGACTCGTGCTTCCGCCGACTACCGGCGCGCAGCGCGAGGACATCCTCGAAGCGCTGGATCGCCTCGACGCCGGCGGCAGCACCAACGGTGGCGACGGCATCCGCCTTGCCTACGCGATGGCGAAACAGGCGTACATCCGCAATGGCGTGAACCGGGTGATCCTGGCCACCGACGGCGATTTCAACGTCGGCACCGTCGACCAGAACGCGCTGGAAACGCTTGTCGCCGACCAGCGCAAGAGCGGCATCGCACTGACCACGCTCGGCTTCGGCCAGGGCAACTACAACGACGAACTCGCGGAGAAGCTCGCGGACGTCGGCGATGGCAACCACGCCTACATCGACACCGCGATGGAAGCGCGCAAGGTGCTCGTGCAGGAGATGGGTTCGACGCTGCTCACCATCGCGAAGGACGTGAAGATCCAGGTCGAGTTCAATCCGGCCGCCGTCGCCGAGTACCGCCTTATCGGTTACGAGAACCGCGTGCTCAGGCGCGAGGATTTCGCCAACGACAAGGTCGACGCCGGCGACATCGGTGCGGGCCATGAAGTGACGGCGCTGTACGAAATCACCCCAGTGGGTTCCGGCGCGGAACGCCTGCCGGAGCTGCGCTATGGCACCGCCGCCACGACGGCCAACAAGGGCGACGCGAAGGAACTCGCGCACCTGCGCCTTCGTTACAAGCGTCCGGGCGAAGACACCAGCCGCCTGATCGAAACTCCGATCCTGCGCTCGCAACTTGCCGCCAAGCCGGGTGAACCGATGCGCTTTGCCGTTTCCGTTGCCGCATTCGCGGATGCATTGCGCGGTGGCAAGCAGATCGGCGCATGGAGCTGGAACGAAATCGCCTCTGCCGCGAAGCAATCGCTTGGCGCCGACCGCTGGGGACAGCGCAGGGAATTCCTTGCACTGGTTGAGCAGGCGCAAAAACTCACTGAGCCGGAAGAGGTGGCGATCCACGTCAGCGAGTAACGCTCGTCAGCAAAACGGCCCGGTATCCATGCCGGGCCGTTGTGTATCGGCAGCGATGTGGTCAGCGCAGCAGCGGCCCGAGCGGCAGCAGTTGTTCCGCTGGCTTTCCGAACAGGTATCCCTGCCCGTGCTGGCAACCGAGTTCACGCAGGATGATCCGCTGGGCATCGGTTTCGACGCCCTCCGCAATCGTGTGGATGCCCAGCGAACCGGCCAGTGCCTGGATCGCACGCACCACGGCCATGCTCTCGGGCCGGGTATCGCCGACCAGGCCGGCAACGAAGCTGCGATCGATCTTCAGGCATTCCAACGGGAAACGATGCAGGTACGACAACGCGGAGAAGCCGGTACCGAAGTCGTCCAGCTGCGCCAGCACGCCGTTGCTGCGCAATGTCCGCAGCATGCGCAGCGCGCGGGCGGTGTCGTCGAGCAATGCGCCTTCGGTGATCTCGATGCGGAGCCGATGCGGATTGGCGCCGGCCTCGTCCAGCAGGCGCAGCAGGCGATCGGCGAAATCCGGCGACAGGAAGTGGCGCGGCGAAACATTCACCGAGATGTAGCCGTGTTCCTCGTGTGCCAGCCGCTTGGCGACGCGGGCGTACATCAGCCAGTCGACTTCCTCGATCAGGCCACTGTCCTCGCCCAGCCCGATGAATTCTCCGGGCGCGAGCAGGCCGCGCCGTTCATGGCGCCAACGCAGCAAGGCTTCGTGGCCGATCACGCGACGATCGCTCAGGCGGACGATCGGCTGGTAATGCGCAACGAAGTCGTCGCTGTTGATCGCGCGCCGCAGGTCGGCTTCCAGGTCGAGGATGCGCAGCGCTTCCTCGCGCATGGCTTCGTCGAACACCGCGCAGCCGTTGCGGCCACCGGCTTTCGCCCGGTACATGGCGGCATCGGCGTCGCGCAGCATTTCCGCGCCGGTCTGGTAGCGCGGATGCCACGCGGCAATGCCCACGCTCGCTGACGGGAACACTTCGCGCCCGGCCACCCAGAACGGTTCACCGAGCGCGACCAGCACGCGGCGCGCGAGGTCCTCGGCAACGTGCAGGTCTTCGATGTCCGCGATCAGGATGGCGAATTCGTCGCCCCCCAGCCGCGCGACCGTATCACCGCCGCGCACGGTGGCGACGATGCGCCGGCCCGCTTCGATCAGCAGCTCGTCCCCTGCGGAATGGCCGACGCTGTCGTTGACCAGCTTGAAGCGGTCGAGGTCGAGGAACAGCACCGCGAAGTAGCGCGATGGCGCATGCCCCTGCGCGGATTCCGCCTGCGCACGCGTGATCGCTGCTGCCATGCGCTCCAGCAACTGGGTGCGGTTGGGCAGGCCGGTCAGCGCATCGTGTCGCGCCTGGTGGGTGAGCTGCTGCTCGGCACGCAGGCGCTCGCCGATCTGCGCCAGCAGCTCGGCGTTTGCTTCGGCCAGTTCGCGCGTGCGCGAGGTGACTCGCTGCTCGAGTTCACCGTGTGCCGTCAGCAGGCTGTCCTGCGCCTGTTTGCGCGCCAGGCCGATGCCGATGTGGTGCGCGACGAAGGTCAGCAGCTCCTGGTCGCGGTTGGTGAAGCTGATCGCCGGTGAATAGCTCTGCACAGTGATGACGCCGACGACGATGTCATCGCGAAGCAACGGCACGCCCAACCAGCAGTGCGCCAGCGTGCCGCTGCTGCGAACCAGCCCCGCCCGTTGCAGGCCCTCGATGCGAGGGCGGTCGGCGAGGAGCGCATGGCCCTGGGTGATGACGTACTCGGTCAGGCCGCGGGCGAACTGGCGTGCCTGCCGCATGGCATCGCGTTCGTCGATCGAATACGGGAATTCGATCTGCGTGCCGTCTTCGGAAACCAGCGCGATATAGAAGTTGCGCGCGTACAGCAGCTCGCCGACGACGTCGTGCACCTGCGCGTAGAAGCGTTCGAGCGTGTCCGAGGTGATCGAAAGCTCGGCGATGCGGAACAGTGCGCGCTGCAGCCGTTCGCCGCGCTGGCGTTCGACGATTTCCGCCTGCAGGTCGCGGTTGCTGTGCTGCAGGGCGCGGGTGCGCTCTTCGACGCGGCGCTCGAGATCGTCGCGGGCCTGGCGGCGGTCCAGCGCGGTGAGGATGTGCTGCGCGACATAGCTCAGCAGCGCGCGTTCCTCGTCGCGGTAGACGTCGGGGCGATCGTAGCTCTGCACGACGACGGCGCCGCAGACACGATCGTCGCGGCGCATGGGCACGCCCAGCCAGTCCTCGCTGTCCGGGCCATGTTCGAGATCGCGAAGGACGCCCATCTGGCTGCGCAGCACGACGGAGGGACCGCGCATCGGCTCGCCGCGCCTGAGCAGTGCCAGCGTCATGCTGTTGGGCAGGTCGATCGCGGGGATCTCCAGCGCCGGGTCGGCAACGTAGGGATCCTGCCGGTCGGCAAAATAGAGGAAGCGCAGCGAATCGCTCACATCGTCGTACAGCACGATGTAGAAGTTCTCCGCATACATCAGGCCGGCGACGATCGCGTGGATGCGCCGCAACATGTCGGCCATTTCCAGATCCGAACCCGCCAGGTCGGCGATTTCGTACAACGCCTGCTGCAGCCGTTCCGACTTCTCCAGCAACGCTGCACGCGCCCTCGCTTCCGTTTCGGACAGATGCGCTGCGACCAGCGTCTTCGCCATGGCAAGCCAGCCGCGGCGGGTGGCTTGCGACATGGTTTCGGGAATCAGGGCCACGATCGCGGCGCGGGTTTCGCCTTCGCCATCCCAGGCTTGGGACAACGTGTGCGCGTCCTCGCAATCGACGCGGCCCGCGCCCATCAGCTGGTTGGCGATTTCATGCAGGTGGTCCGGCACGTGCTCGGACATCGAGAAACCAAGCACACCTACGGCGTCTCGCCAGCGCACCAGCACCTGCGACCCGGACGGAAGCCCCTCCTGGAGCACTCCAGCCAGGGCCTGCGCGCCGCCTTCCACCGGCTCCACGGGCTTGACCATCATCGACCGCAATCGCTGCACTCGCCTCTCATCCCCTTGACGATCGCAGGGAGGATAACCCCTGCGGCCATGGGCGTGGATGATCGACCCCGACCGTTCGGCCCGGGCGTTCCTTGTCCCATGGAACTCGTCCTCGCGCTGGCACCGGCGCCCCTGCTCACGTTCGGCCCGTCGCCTTGCCCACCAACGTTGCAGGCGGGCCGCGGCGCGACACCTGCCGGCTTCACGCCATCGGCGGCAACCCGTAACCTGCCGGTGATGAATCCGGGTACCGACGCCAATGACGACCTGCTGATGCTGGCCTGGGTGGGCGGCGACGCGGTGGCATTCGAGACGCTGTACGCGCGCCACCGTGGCCCGCTGTACCGCTTCCTGATGCGGCAGCTGCGCAACCAGGCCCTGGCCGACGAGTTCTTCCAGGACGTGTGGCAACGGGTGATCGCCGCACGCGAGGGCTGGAAACCGGAAGCGGCGTTTTCGACATGGCTGTTCAGGATCGCCCACAACCGGCTCAACGATCATTGGCGGGCCGCGAAACACCGGCCGCCTGCGCCCGACGACGCCGACGAGCGCGCGGCCCGCGTGGCGGACCCGACCACGCCGGAGCGCGAGCTTTCCGACTTCGAACAGCGCCGCCGCCTGCAGCGGGCGCTGGAGGAGCTGCCAGACGAGCAACGCGAAGTGCTGCTGCTCCGGCTCGAACAGGAACTGAGCCTGGAGGAGATAGGCGCCATCACCGGCGTCGGCAGGGAGACAGTGAAATCGCGGCTTCGCTATGCCATGGACAAGCTGCGCCAGAGATTGAACGAATGACCACCCCCGACCACCACCAGCCGTTCGACGCCGAGCCCTTCTCCGACGAAGAGCGCGAGCTCGCGGCGCAGCTTGGGCGCATCGGTCCGGTCGCTGGGCCGTCGCCTGCGCTCGACGCGAAGATCCTGGCGGCTGCGCATGCCGCTTCGGTGCCGCGCAAGCCCGCGAAGCGGCGTGGGCTGGCGTGGCTCGGCGTTCCGCCGGCGCTGGTTACCGGCGTCGGTGTCGCGGCCGCTGCGGTCCTGGTGCTCGGCGTGGTATGGCAATTGCGGCCGCAATACGGCGCGGTAACCGCCCGGAGCGAAGCCGACGCCGGCGAGGAAATCATCCTGATCGCGCCACCATCGGATCGACCGGCATCGCGGGTCGCCGATGCGGCAGCGGTGGCGGAACACGCGTCTTCGCCTGCACCCGCGCGTATGCCACTACCCAAGGCCGCAGCGCCGGCTGCTGCTCGTGCCGTTTCCGTTCCGGAGCCGATGTCGCAAGCCGCCGTGAGCGCACCGGCGCCTGCGTCCGCACCAGTTGCGGCCAGCGAAGCGGGTTCGCTGGCACCTGCGGCGCCAGAGGCGTTTGCGCGCACGGCGGACGCGGCTGCCGATGCACGCCCTTTGGACGACGGCTTCGCCGCCCCGCCGTCCGAAACGCGCGAACGCCGCGCCACCTACACCACGGCGGCCCGTGCGGCTGCCGAACGACGCGAACGCAACGCCGCGCAGAAGGCGTCCGCTATTGCGCGCGAAGCTGCAGCGGCCGGCGAAGCAGAAGGCACCACGCTGGACCGCGTCGAAGTCACCGGCTCGCGCATTCGCACGAATCCCGACGTCGACTGGTCCGAGGTTCCAGTCAACGATGACACGCACCTGGCCTCGGTCGAATGGCTTGAACGCATCCGCGCACGCCGCGATGACGGGGACGTCGACAACGCGCGCGCAAGCCTGAAGCTGTTCCAGCGCGAGTATCCGCGCGTCCGCCTTCCCGACGACCTGCGCGCCTTCGTCGAAACGGAGCAATGAGCGACACGCTGGCCGCGCGCACGGCACACACGCTGGAGGTCAAGCACAGCCGTTTCATCGTGCATGCCGCAGCGGTGCAGACGCCGGAAGTCGCGCTCGCCTTCCTTCATGAAGTTGCCGATTCCGCCGCGACTCACAACTGCTGGGCGTATCGGATCGGCAACGAATACCGCTTCAGCGACGACGGCGAGCCTGCTGGCACCGCAGGACGACCGATCCTTGCCGCTATCGACGGCCAGGGTTTTGACCGGGTGATGGCGGTGGTGACGCGCTGGTATGGCGGCATCAAGCTGGGTGCGGGCGGTCTGGTGCGCGCCTACGGTGGCGCAGTGGCCGAATGCCTGCGGACGGCATCCCGACAGCCATTGGTCGCGTATGCGGAGGTCGTAATCACCTATCCGTTCGAAGTCACGGGCCCGGTACACGCGGCGCTGGGCCAGTTCGGAGCCGAAAAGCTGGGCGAGGATTTCCTTGCCGAAGGCGCCAGCCTGCGGCTGCGGCTTCCCGCCGACCGCGTCGATGCCTTGAAAATGCAGCTTCGCGACGCCACCCGGGATCGGGTGCGCTTTGCGGCGGATTAGTTCCTGCAGGCTCATCGCCATCTTGTTCCCGCGTAACAGGAACCCGGCAGGTTTTCCTGCTCCGCGCATACGACCATTGCCGCAGGCAACAAAGGCAAGACACAGGATGACCAGACGGTTGTCTGTGGAAAGCCCGCCTCCGCGGGAATGACGTACAAAGCAAGCGCGATACATCCGTAGCATCCCAGACAAGGCACCCATGTCCGACCTTCCCTCCAAAGCCCCAATCGGCAGCCTGCGCACCCTGTGGCCTTTCGTGCACGGGCACCTGGGGTTGTTCATCGCATGGCTGGTGGCGCTCGCGTGTTCGAGCACGGCGACGCTGAGCTTCCCCGCGGCCGCGCGCGTCGTGATCGACCAGGGATTCGCTTCGGGCGGCGCTGCGATCGATCACGCGTTCCTGCTGTTGTTCCTCGCCGCGTTGGCCTTGGCGTTGTCGACGGCGGCGCGTTTTTTCTTCGTCTCGTTGCTGGGCGAACGCGTGGTGGCCGATCTTCGCGAGCGCCTCTACACGCAGCTGCTCGGTCTTGATGCGGGCTTCCATGATCGCAATCGCAGCGGCGAGCTCGTCTCGCGACTCACCGCCGATGCCGAATTGCTGCGTAGCGTCGTGGGTTCGACGATGTCCGTCGCGCTGCGCAGCGTGGTGACGGTAATCGGCTCGATCGTAATGATGTTCGTCACCGCCCCGCACCTGGCCGCATATGCGCTGATCGGCATTCCCTTCGCGGTGCTTCCGATCGTGATCGGCGGGCGTCGACTGCGAAAGATCTCGCGGGCAAGCCAGGACCGTATCGCTGATGCGAACACGCTCGCCGCGGAAACCCTCGGCGCTGTTCGCACGGTGCAGGCGCATGCGCGCGAGCCCTACGAACACGGCCGCTTTACCGAAGCGCTGCGCACTGCCGTCAATGTGGCGCGCAAGCGCATCGGTGCGCAGTCGATCGTGACAGCAGTAGCGATCACGATCGTATTCGGCGCAATCACCATCGTGCTCTGGTCCGGCGCCCACGACGTCGTGGGCGGCAGCATGACGGCAGGCACGCTCGGTCAGTTCGTGCTCTACGCGCTGATCGGCGGCGGTTCGGTGGGTGCGCTGGCCGAAGTGTGGAACGACCTGCAGCGCGCTGCCGGCGGCATGGGCCGCATCGGCGAGCTGCTGGTCGAAGCGCCTGCGATAGTCTCGCCCGAACACCCGCAGCCGCTGCCCTCTCCACTGCAGGGCGAACTCGCCTTCCAGCACGTCACCTTTCACTACCCGCAGCGCCCCGACCAGGCCGCCCTTGTGGACTTCAACCTGCGCGTGCATCCGGGCGAAACCGTGGCGCTGGTCGGGCCCTCGGGAGCCGGCAAAAGCACGGTGTTCTCGCTGCTGCTGCGCTTCCACGATCCTCAGCAGGGAACGGTGCGCGTCGATGGCGTCGACGTTCGCGAACTTGATCCAGCGGCACTGCGCGGGTCGATTGCGCTCGTGCCGCAACAGCCCACGATCTTCGCAACCAGCGCGCGCGACAACATCCGCTACGGCAGGCTCGAAGCCAGCGATGCGGAGATCGAAGCCGCGGTGCGGGCCGCCCACGCCTCCGACTTCGTATCCGCCCTGCCCCAGGGACTGGAAACCGAACTCGGCGAACGCGGCGCGCGCCTGTCCGGCGGACAACAGCAGCGCATCGCGATTGCCCGCGCCTTGCTGAAGGACGCGCCGATCCTGCTGCTCGACGAAGCTACCAGCGCGCTGGATGCGCAGAGCGAACGCGCCGTGCAGCAGGCACTGGAGAAATTGATGGAAGGGCGGACAACCATCGTGATTGCCCATCGCCTCGCGACCGTGCTCAAGGCTGATCGCATCGTGGTAATGGATCACGGACGCGTGGTTGCCGAAGGCACGCACGCACAGTTGCTCGAACAGGGCGGGCTGTATGCGGAGCTCGCGAAGCTGCAGTTTCTGGATTGACGGACAAGCACCAGGTGCGCCTGTGGACACTCCATCCGAAGTATCTCGATCCGCAAGGACTTGTCGCACTGTGGCGCGAAGCACTGCTCGCCAAGGCCGTGCTGCTTCGCGAGACGCGTGGCTATCGCCATCATCCGCAACTGGTGCGATTCCAGGCGCACGCGGCACCGGGATCGGCCATCAACGCTTATCTCGCCGCCATCCACGATGAGGCGGGCGCGCGCGGCTACAGCTTCGATCGCACGAAAATCGCCCCGCGCCGGAATGTCGCGCACATCGCCGTCACCGACAGTCAGGTTGCCTGCGAATGGGCACACCTGATGGACAAGCTGCAGTCGCGATCCCCCGCCGTGTTCGAATCCTGGCAAGGAGCAATCCAGCCGGAACTGCATCCGCTCTTCTCGCTGCGCCGGGGCCCGGTCGAAGACTGGGAGCGCATGCACCATCCCCCGGCATCAACCAGGTAAGGCGCGCTCCACGAGCGCGGCGAAATTCAGTTCCGCTGGAAGCGTTCCGAACACCAATCCGTGCTCGCGCCACAATCGCGATCGGCAGAACGCTTCGGCCACCGGACTTCCGGCGCGCAGCAATACGCTGGCCTGGAGCGTAAGCGCCATGCGCTCGACCAGCAGCCGGGCGCTGGCTTCCGCTACCTGGCCGGCCTGCAGTTGCATGCGCAGGGCCGACAGTTCGCTGTCGAACGACGGATGCAGGTCGCGGGCTGCTTCCAATTCGCTCATGAAAGCGGCGAGCGTTTCCGGCTCACGCGACAGCGCGCGCAGCACGTCCAGGCACTGGATGTTGCCGCTGCCTTCCCAGATCGAATTGAGCGGCGCCTGGCGATACAGGCGAGGCAACAGCGATTCCTCGACGTAACCATTGCCGCCGAGGCATTCCTGCGCCTCGTTGACGAACGTGGGCGCGCGCTTGCAGACGAAGAACTTGCCGATGGCCGTCGCGATGCGCGCGAAGGCGGCTTCGCGGGCATCCCCCGGCGCGCGATCGACGGCACCGGCAAGCCGCAATGAAAGCGCGAGCGATGCTTCGGCTTCGATGGCGAGGTCGGCGAGCACGTTCTGCATCAGCGCGTGTTCCACCAGCCGCTTTCCGAACGCGCGGCGATGGCGCGCGTGATGGATTGCCTGCGCCAATGCCATGCGCATCAACGCCGAGGAGCCGAGCATGCAGTCCAAGCGCGTCAGCATCACCATCTCGATGATGGTGGCGACACCGCGGCCTTCTTCACCCACCCGGTATGCCCATGCATCGTCGAACTCCACTTCGGACGACGCATTCGACCAGTCGCCGAGCTTGTCTTTCAGGCGCATCAGGCGGAATGCGTTTTTCGTTCCATCTGGCCGCCAGCGTGGCATCAGGAAGCAGCTCAGCCCGCCGGGCGCCTGCGCGAGCACGAGAAACGCGTCGGACATGGGCGCAGAGAAGAACCACTTGTGTCCGACGAGCGTGTATTCGTTGCCTCCGGTTATCGGCGTAGCACGCGTCGTGTTCGCGCGCACGTCGCTGCCGCCCTGTTTCTCGGTCATCCCCATGCCGAGCGTGACGCCGGCCTTGGCTCCCATCGGCACGTCGCGTGGGTCGTAGTGCGGCGCGATCGCCTTGTCCGCCCATTCGCGCAAGGCCGGCTCATGGCGCAATACCGGCACCGCGGCGTGCGTCATCGTCAACGGGCAGCTGCTTCCCGGCTCGACCTGTCCGTGCAGGTAGCTCAGCGCCGCACGCGCGACGTGGCTACCCGGTCGTGCTTGGCTCCACGACAGGCCCGCGACGCCGTGTTCGATCGCAGCCGCCATCACTGCGTGGTAATGCGGATGGAAGTCGACGACATCGAGCCGATGCCCGAAACGATCGTGCGTGCGCAGGCGCGGACGATCGCGATGCGCGTCGAAGCTCAACTGGAGCAACTCGCTCCCGGCCAGCGCACCGTATTCCTGCAGGTGGACAGCGAAACCGGATGCGTTCTCGCGCTGCACGGCTTCGCGCAGCGCCATGTCATCGGCCCACAGGTCGCGCGCCGCGAATTCGGGCGGCTGGTTTTCCACGTCCTGCGTGTCGAACGGGAATGCCTTCATCTCCAACTCCGTCTGCGTCGCATTGCACTGCTCGTAGCCGACGATAACGCGCGGCGTCGCGCAGCCAAACATTACCCGCGAAAGGCAGCCGACGCTCAGGCCCGCTCCGCGACCGCCTCCAGGAACGCAGGATCCATCGGCAACACGCCCAACCACCCGCGCCGGGTTCCCGTCAGCACCCGCAGCACGTGCCGGCGTCCGCCCGGCATGCGCGTCAGTGGATGGAAAAGCCGATCTCTTATTGCGGCGAGTGCATCGTGCTCCGACTGGAACAGCGGCGTCAGCCAGCGACTCCAGAAGTGGTAGATGCCGACATGGTCACGGCGCGCTTGTTCATAACTCGCGAAGGCAGACCCGAGCTCCCCGTGGGCACGCATCGCATCACGCAACGCCAGCGCATCGATCAGCGCCATGTTCGCGCCTTGCCCGAGTTGCGGGCTCATCGCATGGGCCGCGTCGCCCAACAGGACGGCACGGCCGCGATGCCAGCGCCGGTGCGCGGCGTCGCGATACCGCGCCCTGGCAAGGCCATGCGGCACCGCGGTTTCGCGCAGGGTGGCGGCAGCCTGTGGCCACACGTCGGCGACGTCATGCCGCCATCGTGTTTCGTCGTGCTGCGCATCGAGCGAGTGCGCGGGCAGGCTCCAGAAGAAACTCATGCGCGGCGTGTCGTCGCCAGGCCGCGTGCCCACCGGCAACATGCCCGCCATGCGCCGCGCGCCGACATACCGCTGGCGCAATTCGTCGCTGAATGGCCAACCATCGCGAGGTACCAGGCACCACTGCGCACCCCATGGATACGGCCGGTCCAGTAGCGCTTCGCCGACATGGCCACGCAATTGCGAGGCTGCGCCGTCTGCAACGACCAGCAGGTCGAATGCACCGTGCTCAACGCCGTGCTCGTCACTCAATACACCGGCTTCGACATCCATCGCCACGATGCGGCGACCGCAGTGCACGTTGCGTGCTTCCTGCCACGCCGCATCGAGCAGGGCGAAAAGCGCGCCGCGCTGCATTCCGAGTCCGAAAAGACGTTTATCCAGGTCGCGATAGCGCATGTCCATCACCGTGCGGCCTTCGCGCGTCTCACCGAACAGCCGGCCGATGCGGGCGCCGTGCCGCAACGTCTCGTCGAGCAGCCCCAGTTGCCATAACACGGCAAGGCCCGTCGGCTGCAGCAGGAATCCCGCGCCGACCGGTCCCAGTTGCGGCGCCTGTTCGAAGACTTCGACATGGTGGCCGTCGCGCGCGAGCAGGAGTGCCATGGCCTGCCCGCCCGTGCCGTAGCCGATGATGCCAACGCGCAACCGTTTCATCCTTCCGTGCGGTCCTGCAAAGAAAAGGCCCCGCCGGAGCGGGGCCTGAAAAGTTGAACTGCCTGAGCCTCGAGGCTCAATCGCGCGCTCCGATCAGACCGGAGCGACTTCGGACGCCTGCGCGCCCTTCGGGCCCTGGGTCAGCTGGTAGCTGACGCGCTGGCCTTCCTGCAGGCTGCGGAATCCCTTGGCATTGATCGCGGAGAAATGCACGAATACATCCGCGCTGCCGTCTTCGGGCGAAATGAAGCCGAATCCCTTGGCGTCGTTGAACCACTTCACGGTACCGTACTGCATATCCTTGATGACCTCTGCTGGATGCGATGACGAGCGCCGGCCCTGGCGGCGCAACGCGAGTATGCCAACTTGCTGAACGAGCGCAACCAGCCTTGGCGCGCGATCCGCATCGAAGTGTGACCTCAGGCAGCCAGCATCGCGCGCAACAGCGCCGGCAACCCGGACGATGCGGCCGCGACGTTGTCGAGCACGTCCTGCAGGGTGATGACTTCATCGGGATCGGGGCCCGCGCCCGCCGCCCAGTTGGCGACGATCGCAAGGCACGCATAATCCAGTCCCATCTCGCGCGCCAGACCGGCTTCCGGCATGCCCGTCATGCCCACGAGGTCGCAACCGTCGCGGCGCATGCGTGAAATCTCCGCGCGCGTTTCCAGGCGCGGACCTTGCGTCGCGCCGTAGCAACCGCCGTCGACCAGCGCCACGCCGGCTTTGGTTGCAGCGGCAACCACCGCTTTGCGCAACGACCGCGTGTAGGGCTCGCCGAAATCCACATGGATCACGTCCGTACCCGGCTCCTCGCAGATCGTCGAAATCCGGCCCCACGTGTAGTCGATCAGCTGGTCCGGGCAGCCCAGCACGCGTGGCCCGAAACGTTCGGTGATGCCGCCGACGGTGTTCAGCGCGAGCACACGCTGCGCACCGAGCGCCTTCAGCGCGGCGAGATTGGCGCGGTAATTGATCTTGTGCGGCGGCAGCGAATGCCCTTCGCCATGACGCGCGAGGAAGGCGACGCGGTGGCCACCCAGCGTGCCGACGCGGACAGGGCCGGACAACGCGCCGTAATGCGTGACCGGCTGGTGCGCTTCGACGTCCTGCAAATCAGCCAGTTTGTAGAGGCCAGTACCGCCGATGATCGCTAGTTCGATATCGCTCATTGCTCAGTCCTTCAGTGCGTAGATCGCAGGCAATCCGCGGCCTTGTTCGTGGAAGTCCATGCCGTAGCCATAGACGTAACGATCCGGCACTTCGACGCCCATGTAATCGGCCGACAGTCCGGGAACGCAACGGTCATGCACTTTCACCGCAAGCGCGGCGATGCGCACGTCGGCGGCGCCCTGTTCGCGGCACCAGTCGCGGATCGCGGCCAGGGTATGGCCTTCGTCGACGATGTCGTCGACCAGCAGCACGCAGCGGCCCTGCATCGAAGTCGCGGGGCGGTGCTTCCAGACGAGTTCGCCGCCTGAAGTCGCGCCGCGATAGCGCGTTGCGTGCAGGTAGTCGAATTCGACGTCGAGCCCGCGCGCACCCAGCTCGAGCGCAAGCTGCCCTGCGAATGGCAATCCGCCGTGCATCACCGTGATGTACAGCGGCACCGTGCCGGCGAGGTCGTCGCGGATGCGCTCGGACATGCGCACGATGGCGGCTTCCAGCGTTGCGCGGTCATGGATCAGGTCGCTGTTGGCCAGCGCGGCCTGCAGGTCGTTGTGGCTCATCAGGCAAATCCTTCGAGACGGCCGCGTGCGTCGCCATAGCGCGCATCGGCCAGCAGTCCATCCCAACCCATCGCGCCGCGGCCGATCAGGCCGGTCAGCGCCGCGGTATTGAGCGTGCGGTTCCTGATGGCGTCGAGCGATTCCTCGACGAGTTCCGGGTGGCACACCAGCACCACGTCGCACCCCGCATCGAGGTGCGCGTGCACGCGGGCCTTGATGCCACCGGCGGAAGACGCCGCCGCCATGCCGATGTCGTCGCTGAAGACGACGCCGCGGAAGCCCAAGCCTCCGATAGAGTGATCGCCGCGCAGGATCTCTTCGATCCAGCGTTTCGAATACCCGGCAGGATCGGGCGATACGGCCGGATACACCACGTGCGCCATCATCACTGCGTCGGCCTTGGCTTCGATGCCGGCCACAAAGGGGACGAGATCGAATGCGCGGATTTCATCGAGCGTACGCGGATCGACCGCGGCATCGAAGTGCGTGTCCTCGAGCACCGAACCATGTCCGGGAAAATGCTTGAGCGTGGCGCCCATGCCGGCCGCGTGCATGCCGCGCACGTAGGCACGGGTGAACTCCGCGACGACTTCCGGATCACCGGCGAACGCGCGGTTGCCGATCGCGCGATTGCCACGCCCCAGGTCGACGACCGGTGCGAAGCTGAGATCAACACCACTCGCGCGGATTTCGCTCGCCATCAGCCAGGCATGTTCTTCTGCCAGCTTGAGCGCGGCTTCGCGATCGCTTGCATACAGTCGGCCGAAGCCTTCCAGCGGCGGCAACGCGCTGTAACCCTCGCGGAAGCGCTGCACGCGGCCGCCTTCCTGGTCCACGCATACCAGTTGCGGACGCGGCGCGGCTTCGCGGATCGCCTGCGAGAGTTCCTGCACCTGCGCCTTCGAGCCGAAGTTGCGGGTGAACAGGACCACGCCGGCGCAGGCATCGTGCTGCAGCCAGTCGCGTTCCTGCGATGTGAGTTCCTTGCCGGCGACGCCTATCAGAAGCATCCGGTGTTCTCCGTAACGTGCACTATGCGCACGAGCGATGGTGGGAGTTTGCCAACACGCGTTAGTCGCTGCCTGCCCGCTCCGTCTCGCTCCATTGCGAGTACGGCCGCGAGGCCAGGGCCAGATTGTAGTAGCGCTTGCTGTCGGTCACTTCACGACCGGCCCAGTCGGGCTTGTCGAAGCGCTCATCGGCGGAAGCGAGTTCGATCTCGGCGACTACGAGGCCGGCGTTCTCGCCGAGGAACTCGTCGATTTCCCACAGGTGCCCGCCGAAGTCGACATAGTGCCGGCGCTTGTCGACCAGCCCGCCGACGCTCAGCGCCAGCAGGCCGCGTGCGTCCTCGACCGGAATCGCGTAATCGAATTCCTGGCGGGTATGGCCGAGCTCGCGCGACTTCAGGTTGAGGTAGGCCTCGTCGCCCTGGATGCGCACGCGCACCGAGGCCTTCATCGCACCGTTGTCCATTGCCGCTAGATCATTGAGATAGCCCTGCGCCATCGGCATGACCTTGTGCGCGGCGGTGCGCCAGCCGTCGCCGGTGACGAGGAATTTGCGTTCGATTTCGATGCCCATGGTTGTCCGCGATAGATGGATTGTTAGCGATGGCACAACTGGGCAGTTACCACTCGCCCTGCCCATTCCTGCTCGTCATTCCCGCGAAGGCGGGAATCCAGTGCCTTGCTCGCGCTTGGGACATCTGCAACAGGATCAAAAACCAGGTCGCTGGATTCCCGCTTTCGCGGGAATGACGAGCAAGGGCGGCGCCGGTTTGACTCACTGCGTGCTCAGCGCAGCTCGAACATCGCGATGGATTCCACATGCGCCGTATGCGGGAACATGTCCATCACGCCTGCTGCACGCAGTTTCCAGCCTTTTTCATTGACGAGATACCCCGCATCGCGCGCCAGCGAGCCGGGATGGCAGCTCACGTAGACGATGCGCCTGAACTGCTTGAGCTTGAGCTGCGTCAACACGAAGTCGGCGCCGGAACGCGGCGGATCCAACAGCAGCCGGTCGAAGCCCTCGCGCATCCAGGTGTGGTCGCTCAGGTCCTTGCCGAGGTCCGCGGCATGGAATTCGGCGTTGGTGACGCCGTTGTGCGCGGCATTCTCACGCGCGCGGCGCACCAGGCCCGCTTCGCCTTCGACGCCAACGACTTCGCGCACGCGGCGCGCGAGCGGCAGGGTGAAGTTGCCGAGGCCGCAGAACAGATCGAGTACGCGGTCTTCCGGCTGCGGATCCAGAAGGTCGAGCGCGGACTGGATCATCCGGCCGTTGAGTCCCGCATTGACCTGGATGAAATCCAGCGGACGGAACACGAATTCGATATTCCATTGCGGCAGCATGAAGGCAAGCTTCGGTTCCGCCGGCCATAGCGGATGCACGCTGTCCACGCCGCCTGGTTGCAGGAAGATCGCAAAACCATGCTGTTGCCCGAACGCCACGAGCGCGGCTTGGTCGGCTTCGGACAATGGCGTGAGATGGCGGAACGTCAACGCGATGCCGCTGAACTCGTCGGTGCGATCCCCAGCGATGAATTCGATCTGCGGAATGTCGCGGCGCGCCTGCAGGCTGTCCACCAGGGCGGAAAGCGCTGTAATCCTGGTGCCGATTTCGGGAATGACGGTGTGGCATTCGGACAGGTCGGCGACGAAGCGCGGATCCTGCTCACGGAACCCGACCAGCGTCTTGTCCTTTTTTTCCACGCGACGCACCGAGAAGCGCCCCTTGCGGCGATAACCCCAAGCGGCATCGGTCAGCGGAGGCAGCACGCGTTCGGGCGCGACATGGCCGATGCGTTCGAGATTCTCCAGCAGCACACGCTGCTTGGCGAGGATCTGCTTGCCTTCGTCGAGGTGCTGCAGTGCGCAGCCGCCACAGGTACCGAAGTGCAGGCAGCGCGCTGGCACGCGATCTTCCGACGCACGCAGCACTTCGAGCGTGGAGGCTTCGTCGAAATGACGCGACCGCGACGTCTGCTTCGCCAGAACGCGTTCGCCGGGAAGCGCGCCGGCAATGAATGTGACCTTGCCCCCTTCCCCATCGCGGCGGGCCACGCCGCGCCCGTCGTGGCTCAGGTTGGTGATGTCTGCTTCAAACGGAGTCTGGTCGATGCGGGCCACTGGAAATGCCGGTATTGCAGGGCTGTGTATTGTCGCAGAGGCCCGCCCGCGACGGACCGGAAGCGACGCATGAATGAAGCCGCGCCGCGGCCATGGATATCCGCGGCCATCCGATGCCCCGAAAAGCCTCGAAAGGCCGCTGATGCAACCACCCTTGGCGCGAAATGAGCATTGCTTCTGCCAGAAAATGCAGGCCCCGGCGTAACATCCAGCGAGCATTCGGAACGGATACCGATCGGAACGCATGACCAAGACATCCCTGCCCCGCATCCTGCTGGTCGAAGACGACCCCGTGAGTCGTGCGTTCCTTGGCGCGGCGGTCGGCTCGCTGCCGGCGATCGTCGACGCAGCCGACAGCATGGCCGCTGCCATCACGCTGGCGAACGCCAATCCCTACGACCTGTGGCTATTCGATGCCAACCTTCCCGATGGCAGCGGCGCCGAACTGCTGGCAAAACTCCGCGTACGCGACAGCGCGACGCCGGCACTCGCGCACACCGCGGCGCACGATCCCGATGTAAGCAGGGCGTTGCGGGAATCCGGTTTCCAGCATGTCCTGGTCAAGCCGCTCCCCTCGTCGGCCGTGCAGTCGGCCCTGCGCCAGGCACTTGGGCATGATGAGGGATCGCATTCGCCGGCAGGCGACGCACTGGCGGATTGGGACGATGAAACCGCTGCGCGTGCGCTCAACGGCAATCGCGAGCACATCGCGGCATTGCGCAAGCTGTTCCTCGCCGAGCTGCCCGCAGTCAGCGAACGGGTGCGCAACGCCTTCCGCAACGAGGATTTCCAGGGATTGCACGACGAACTCCACCGGCTTCGCGCCAGTTGCGGATTCGTCGGGGCGACCCGGCTTCAACAGGCTGTGCAGGCACTGGGCGAGGACGATCGCTCGCACGAGCGCCTGCAGGAATTCACCCTGGCAGCGCAGGCATTGACGAGTGTTGCGGCGCCGTCGGGCGCGGGAACCTGAGCTCCGGAACGCCTCAGTCCTTCGCAGCGATGCGTGCGAGTTCGCCCAGCATTTCCCACGATTTCAGGCCGCGAGGCCCGAGATGGAACGCGAGTACTTCACGCATCGGCCGGCGCAGGCTGGCCAGGTCTTCATCATCGGGAAGCACGTCCGCAGCCAGCGCCTGCAATGCCCGGCCTGTCGCGGCACTACGGCGGTCGCCGTGACCGCGATCCGTCAGCACGCGGCGCGCGCCGGCTTCGGGATCGAGCCGATAGCGCGCAGCAGGATCCACGGGCGAACCTTCGCTCTCGGCGTTCCATTCAAGGCCGAAACCGATGGCATCCAGCAGGTCGCGTTCGTAACGCCGCAGCGTCCATGCCAGCGGTTCGCTTCCGCCGAGGCGTTCGCGCGCATGCCGGTAAGCCTCGAACAGCTCCGGCTGCGGGTCTCCACGCGGGGCCAGACGCAGCGTGAGTTCGTTGAGGTAGAAGCCCGCGAGCATCGCGTCGCCCTGCAATCGCGGCGCCGCATCGAGGGCTTCGGCGGACGACAGCGTTGCCAATTCGCCGCGCTGCACGGCGTCGAAGCGGATGTATTGCAGCGGCTGCAACGCGGCGCGCAGCAGGTGCCGCTTCGGACCATGCACGCCACGCGCGACAAGCCCGAGGCGCCCGTGCTCCGCCGTGAGTACTTCCACCAGCAGGCTGGTTTCGCGCCAGGGCCGCGTGTGCAATACGAATGCGGGCTCGGCGGTCAGCCGCATTGCTTACGGATCGTGTTGCTCAATCGTGGTAGCCGAACGCGCGCAGTGCCGCTTCGTCGTCGGACCAGCCTTCGCGCACGCGCACCCAGGTTTCCAGGAACACCTTGTTGCCGAACAGGCGTTCCATCTGCAGGCGCGACTTGGTCCCGATTTCGCGCAGGCGTTCGCCGCCCTTGCCGATGACGATCAGCTTCTGGCCTTCGCGCTCGACCCAGATCACCGCACCGATGCGCAGCATGGCGCCACCCTTCGGCGAAGGCTCTTCGACGAAGCGCTCGACCTCCACGGTCGTTGCATACGGCAATTCTTCCCCGAGCTGGCGCATGAGCTGCTCGCGCACGAGTTCGCCGGCGAGGAAGCGCTGGCTCTTGTCGGTGATCTCGTCTTCGGCGTACAGCGGCGGCTGTTCGGGCAGGTGCGACAGCACGTCCTTCACCAACGCCTCCAGGCCCTTGCGCTTGAGCGCGGAAATCGGGTGCACCCCGACGAAGTCGCGTCCTTCGCTCACCTTGGCAAGATAGGGCAGCAACTGCGTCTTGTCGGTTATCCGGTCGACCTGGTTGACCACGAGGATGACCGGCACCCCCGCATTGCGCAGGGCGTCGTAGGCGAGCGTGTCTTCGTCGTCCCACTGCCCCGCACGCACGACCAGTAGCGCGACGTCCACGCCTTCGAGTGCACCGCGCGCGGCGCGGTTCATCAGCCGGTTCATGGCCCGCTTCTGTTCACGGTGGATGCCGGGCGTGTCGACCAGAAGCAATTGGCCTTCCGGGAACGTCGCGATGCCCAGCAACCGGTGGCGCGTGGTCTGCGGTCGCGAGGACACGATGCTCACCTTGGCACCGACCAGAGCGTTGACCAGGGTGGATTTGCCGACATTGGGGCGGCCGAGGACGGCAACGTGGCCGGCGCGATGCGTGGGTTCAGTCATGTGCGAATTGTCGACCCCGCGCCTCTTGAGGGCAAACGGAGCTTTGATCAGGTCGCGCCCAAGGCTTGCAGCGCTGCTTCCGCAGCCGCCTGTTCCGCCGCTCGGCGGGAACCACCCTCGCCCTGCGTGACCAGTGGAGGCTGCTGCAGGGTACAGGTAATGAGGAACGTCTTGGCGTGATCCTCGCCGCTTTCCGACAGCAGGGCGTAGACGGGTAACGGTTTCTGCTTGCCTTGCAGCCATTCCTGCAGGCGCGTCTTCGCGTCCTTGCCCACCTTGTGCGGCGGCGGCAAGTCATCCATGGCGGCCTGGAACCAGGGCATGACCACCGAACGGCAGGCTTCGAAGCCGGCATCGAGGTAGATGGCTGCAACGACGGCTTCGAGCGCGTCGGCAAGGACGGAATCGCGGCGATGGCCGCCGGATTTCATTTCGCCAGGGCCGAGGATCAGCTTGGCGCCGAGATCCAGTTGCCTGGCCATGGGAGCGAGGGCCGACTCACGGACGAGCTCCGCACGGGCGCGGGTCAGTGCGCCCTCATCCGCATGCGGCCAGTGCTGGTAGAGCGCTTCAGCGATGAAGAGATTGACCAGCGCATCGCCCAGGAACTCGAGGCGCTCGTTGTGGGGAGCGCCTGCGCTGCGGTGGGTCAGCGCCTGTGTGAGCAGGTCCGGGCGAGAAAACTGGTACGAGAACTCGCTCAATCGCCTGCCTTGCGGGTGAGTATCTTTTCCGCATGGAATTTTCCGACCACATCGAGATTGGCTATCAGCGGGCGGCGGTTCTCGTAATCCACTATCACGATCCAGCTGGTTTCCCTTCGCTCCACCTTTACGTCGTCATGCTTGATGTTCAGCGCATAGCTCATGTAAAGGCGCTTGAAGAGCAACTCTTCGACCTGGCCGGCACTCTTGTTCGCAACCCCGTCCTCGTTCGCAAGACTTGCCAGCGCCTTCTTCAGAGAATAGAACTCGGTGTACATCGGTACCAGCTTCATGCCGACGTAGATAAACAAACCTGCCACGGCCAGGACAATCACGAACCCGATAAAGGTCAATCCACTCTGCTTGCGCTTCATCAAACTCTCCCCAGTATTCGAAAGCGTCAATGGATGCTGGTACCAATCCGCCGGTACTCGAGCCCGCCGTCCCAGCTCATCCAGATGAGAAATGCCTTGCCGCGCAGCTGGCTCTCTGGCAGGAAGCCCCAGTATCGGCTGTCCTCGCTGTTTTTGCGGTTGTCGCCCATCACGAAATAATGCCCCTGCGGGACTTCCCAATCGCCTTCCCCCGGATCTACAAACGGCGAGGCGGAGGATTCCAGGACGGAATGCGGCCGTCCGGGCAGATTCTCACGCAATTCGAGGGAGCCCGTCATCTCGGCGCCCTTGCCCTTGCCGGTGTACATGCCGATCTCCTCGTAAGGGATCGGTACGCCGTTCACCGTGACCTGGTTGTCGTGGTATCCGACGCGGTCGCCGGGCAAGCCGATCACGCGCTTGATGTAGTCCACGCCCTTGTTGGGATCGTCTGGCGAACGCCCGGGGAAGTGGAATACCACCACGTCACCCCGCTTCGGCTCGCCGACGTCGACGAATTTTTGGTTGGTAATCGGCAGGCGCAGCCCGTACGCGAACTTGTTGACCAGGATGAAGTCGCCGGTAAGGAGCGTCGGCATCATCGAATTCGAGGGGATCCGGAAAGGCTCGGCCACGAAGCTGCGCAGGATCAGCACGATCGCCAGGACCGGAAAGAAAGCCTTGGAATAGTCGACGACAAGCGGTTCCTCGCCCTCGTCCAGCAGCCCGGCACCCGCCGCCCTGCGCTTGGCGAGGAACAGCTTGTCCAGCAGCCACACCAGACCGGTGAACAGCGTCAGGATGACGAGGGTGATTTCGAACCACTTCATGCTTGCTCCTCGTGAGCTTCAACTTGGCGAACGGAGAATAGCCGCACTACTTCCGGCAACGGGCTCCGTCCCGATGCCAATGATGACACCAGCGGATACCGCGGGGTTCCGTAAATCAACACGGGCTACTTGCTGTCCACCTGCAGCACCGCAAGGAACGCTTCCTGCGGAATTTCCACGCGCCCCACCTGCTTCATGCGCTTCTTGCCCTCTTTCTGCTTCTCGAGGAGCTTCTTCTTGCGGCTGATATCGCCGCCATAGCATTTGGCCAGCACGTTCTTGCGCATCGCCTTGACCGTGCTGCGCGCGATGACCTGCGAACCGATGGCGGCCTGGATCGCCACGTCGAACATCTGCCGCGGGATCAGGTTCTTCATCTTTTCGCACAGCTCGCGGCCGCGGCGATCGGCGTGGCTGCGATGGACGATGATCGACAACGCATCGACCTTGTCGCCGTTGATCAGCGTGTCGACACGCACGAACGGACCAGCCTCGAAGCGAAGGAAGTGATAGTCGAGCGACGCATACCCGCGCGACACCGACTTCAACTTGTCGAAAAAGTCGAGGACGACCTCCGCCATCGGCAGCTCGTAGCTGATCTGCACCTGGCTGGCCATGTACTGGATGCCGACCTGCACGCCACGCTTTTCCTCGCACAGCTTGATCACGTTGCCGATGTAATCCGGCGGCGTGAGGATGTTGGCTCGGATGATCGGCTCGCGGACCTCTTCCACCATGTTCACCGGCGGCAGCTTGGCCGGGTTGTCCATAGGCAGGATGGTGCCGTCGGTCTTGAGCACCTCATAAACCACCGTTGGCGCGGTGCTGATCAGGTTGAGGTTGTATTCGCGCTCCAGGCGTTCCTGCACGATTTCCATGTGCAGCATGCCGAGGAAGCCGCAGCGGAAGCCGAAGCCCATCGCCTCGGAGCTTTCCGGCTCGAAGCGCAGTGCGGCATCGTTGAGGCGCAGTTTGTCGAGTGCTTCGCGCAACGCCGGATAGTCCTCCGCATCCACCGGGAACAGGCCGGCGAACACGCGCGGCTGCATTTCCTGGAAGCCGGGCAGCGCATGCGGTGCGGGATCGCTCGCCAGCGTCAGCGTGTCGCCGACCGGCGCGCCATGCACATCCTTGATCGACGCATTGATCCAGCCCACCTCGCCCGCGCCGAGCTTCGCCAGCGGCTTGCGCTTGGGTGTGAATACGCCGACGCCGTCGACCTGGTGGGTGCGTCCGGTCGACATCACCAGGATCTTGCTGCCCGGCGTGATCTCGCCCTGCATCACGCGCACCAGCGACACCACGCCGAGGTAGTTGTCGAACCACGAGTCGATGATCAGCGCCTGCAGCTTGTCGGTGTCGCGCGGCTTCGGTGGCGGAATGCGCTTGACGATCGCTTCCAGCACAAGTTCGACGTTGAGGCCAGTCTTGGCACTGATCGCGACGGCATCTTCGGCGTCGATGCCGATCACCGCTTCGATCTCCGCCTTCGCGCGATCCACGTCGGCCGTGGGCAGGTCGATCTTGTTGAGGACCGGAACGACTTCGAGTCCCTGCTCCACCGCGGTGTAACAGTTGGCGACGGACTGGGCTTCCACACCCTGCGCCGCGTCGACCACCAGCAACGCGCCTTCGCACGCGGCCAGCGAACGGCTGACTTCGTAACTGAAGTCGACGTGGCCCGGCGTATCGATGAAGTTGAGCTGGTAGGTGTTGCCGTCCTTCGCCTTGTACGGCAACGAGACGGACTGCGCCTTGATGGTGATGCCACGTTCGCGCTCGATGGGATTGGAGTCGAGCACCTGGGCTTCCATCTCGCGGGCCTCGAGGCCGCCGCAGAGCTGGATGATGCGGTCCGCCAGCGTCGACTTGCCGTGGTCGACGTGGGCGATGATCGAAAAATTGCGGATGAGTTGCATGCGGGCGGCGTCGTGCCGTCTCGAAAAAGTTAACGCGCGATTATCGCATACGCGACTGCGCCCGCCTTTGCGGGGCGGGCGCAGCGTGCGATCGATGAGCCGCGCTCAGCCGGATGATTCGTCTTCGCCCGCGGTTACGGCGATGAACTGGGTGGCGTTGCCACGGCGGACCAGCAGCATCACGGTCTGTCCGTCCTTCACTCCGGAGAGCGCGCGATCGAGCGCTGCGGCGGACCCCACGCTCGAGCGGCCCACGGAAAGAATGACGTCGCCCGGCTGCAGGCCCGCCTGCGCCGCGGAGTCGCCGACCTTGGCAAGGCGCACGCCTTCGCCGGATTGCAGGCCGAGCTGCTGGCGCTCCGAAGCGGTCAGGTCGCGGCCGATCAATCCCAGGGGATTGCCGCGTCCGGAAGCCGCGGGCGCCTGATCCTGGTCGCCCGGACCAGGCAGGTCCGCCGCGCCACCCGCCAGGCTCTCGTCCAACGCATCCAGCGTGGCCGTGATTTCCCGAGGCTTGCCTTCGCGGATGATGCTCAGGCGCACCCTGGAGCCGGGGCTCATGCCCCCAATCAGCGGCGGCAGGTCGCTGGAAACATTCACCTGCCGGCCGTTGACCGCGCGGATGACGTCCATGGCTTCGATGCCCGCCTTGCTCGCCGCGCCACCGGGGACGACCACGGAAACCAGCGCACCACTCGCATCGGGCAAGCCGAGACCGCGCGCCTCTTCGGCCGAAATTGCCTGTACCTGCACGCCGAGCTGTCCACGCGTGACCTTGCCGGTCTTCTTGATCTGGTCGGCCGCGCCCATCGCCACGTCGATGGGAATGGCGAAGCTCACGCCCATGTAGCCGCCGGAATTGCTGAAGATCTGCGAATTGATCCCGACGACTTCGCCCGACGTGTTGAGCAGCGGACCGCCGGAGTTGCCGCGGTTGATCGCGACGTCGGTCTGGATGAAGGGAACGTAGCGCTGGTCGGCGTACGGGTTGGCGCGCCCGACCGCGCTGACGATGCCGGCGGTGACCGACTGGTCGAGTCCGAACGGCGAGCCGATCGCGACGACCCACTGGCCCGGCTTGAGATGCGCGGAGTCGCCCAGGCGCAGCATCGGCAGGCCCTTGGCGTCGATCTTCAGCAGCGCAACGTCCGATTGCTGGTCGCTGCCGACCACCTTGGCCTTGAATTCGCGCCGATCGGACAACTTGACCGTGACCGTGTCCGCGCCTTCGACCACATGGTGGTTGGTCAGCACGTAGCCATCGTTGGAGATGATGAAGCCCGTACCCATCGAAAATCCGCGCGGTGCCTGCGGCATCTGCGGACCACCGGGTCCCTCGAAGATGCCCGGAGGGAGCATGCGCCGGAAGAACTCGGGAATTTCGTCCTCATCCGGTACCTGCTGCGCGCGGGCCACCCGGCGCGACCCCACTTCGGCGCTGATGTTCACCACGGCGGGTGCCACCTGCTGCACCAGGTTGGTGAAGTCGGGCAACCCGGTGACGATCGGAGCAGCAGGGACGGTCTGCGCGGTGGTGGTCGCCGGCACGGTCGCACCAGTCGGGGACGGTTGCGCGGTGCAGGCGGTGGGCAGCGTGGCGGCGATGACGCCGAGCACAGCCAGGGAGCGAAGCGGTCGGTTCATGGGCATCTGTTTTTTTGGGTGGAAGTCGACAGCGCGGCGCCAGCCACGCTGTGTTGAACGGCGGCCTGGTGCGTCAGCGCTGCGGTTCGGTTGCGGACGGCCGGATCGACTGGCTCTCCGGCAATCGCGGCTCGAAGGGATAGAGCGACGACGGCGTATTCGAGGAAGTCGAGCCAAAGCCCACCGTGAGCGTGCCAGCCGCATCGCCAGACAACACCGGGCGGGGCCACGGGCGCGTGACGATGTCATCGACCTGGGGATGGAACGGCCGGCCGGTGGTGACCGGCGCCGGCGCCGCGGCGGCGACGGCTTCAACTGCTTCGTTACGGGCCTGAGCAGCCGGGCCGCGGGCCATTCGCGCTGCGGAGCGCGAGGCACGACGGGTGACACGATGGCTTGCTGTCGTGGCCGGAACGTCGGCGGTCGCGATCGAAGTGGTCGATGGGCCATCTGCGGAAGCCGGGAGCGGCGGCGGCGCACTCTCAATCGATGCGGCTGGCGCCTGGGTTGTTGCCGGCGCGGAAGCGACTTGCCGGTCGGGCGCGGAAGTTTCTGAGAACGGCCGCACCACCAGCACAGCTGCCATCGCAACCGAAGCGGCCAGTGCCGCGCCACCGATCCAGCGCCGCCGTGAACTCGCCGCCGTCGCCGAAGCCTCCATGCGTCCGGCGTGGGCAGCCGCCACAGCCGCCGCTTCCGCATCCAGCATCCGCATCACGCCGCCGGCGAAACCCGCCGGCGCAACCGACGTCGCCTCGCCGCGCAACGCATCGCCAATCATCTGCCAGCGGCCGCAGGTCTCGCGCCACTCCGCATCGTGATCGAGCCGCTTCAGGGCGAAACGCGCGGCGTCACCCGGGAGCTCGCCATCGAACAGCGCGCTCAGCGTCTCGCGCCCATCGCGCGGATGCAGCGGATGTTGGTTGGACGCGGAGTTCGGATTGTCAGAGCGATTCGTCATCGGTGCGCGCGCTCCCGCAGGTTGGCGTCGTGATCGAGCAAGGGTCGCAATTCGTTGTCGATGGCCTCGCGCGCCCGGAAGATCCGCGAACGCACGGTGCCGATCGGGCAATCCATCCTGGCGGCAATCTCCTCGTAACTCAGTCCCTCGACTTCACGCAGGTTGATGGCCATGCGCAGTTCCTCGGGCAAGGCTTCGACCGCGCGCATCACGGTAAGTTCGATTTCCTGCCTCAACAGTTCATGCTCGGGCGTCGCGGTCTCGCGCAGGCGGGTGCCGCTGTCGTACTGCTCGGCATCGCTGGCATCGACGTCGTCGGTCGGCGGCCTGCGGTTCTGCGCAACGAGATGATTCTTGGCAGTGTTCACGGCGATCCGGTGCAACCAGGTATAGAACTGGGAGTCGCCCCGGAAGTTGGGCAGCGCGCGATACGCGCGGATGAAGGTTTCCTGCGCCACGTCCTGGCATTCGCTCCAGTCGGCGATGTAGCGGCCGATCAGCGCGACGATGCGGTGCTGGTACTTGCGCACCAGGGCATCGAACGCGGTGCTGTCGCCACGCTGCACGCGCCGGACCAGCTCCTGGTCCAGGTCGGATTCCGGGGTCATCTGTTCGGCCGTCACCGCGCCGGCACTCCTGTCTGCTCGGCGAGGCCGAAGCTTCCGACCGCCCGTCCGGGGGAAAGTTCATTCATCCGGTCATTTATTGGGGCGCGGACCATACGCCGCAAGCGCCATGTGTCACGGCTAGCCACCTGCCGGACCGCCCGCTGGCATGATCGCGGATGCCCCAACAGCGAAAACAGGCACGCACACGCCTGATTTTGCAGCGGACGACCTTGGGCCTGCGTCGGATTCGCCCATGAAAGACGCTCGGAAGCGTCTCTTTCCAACACAATGCGGACCATACGGTTTGACGCGGTCGAAACAAGCTCGGGATCATAGGAACCATACCGGTCAGGATGGCCGGCCCACCTGAGGCGCAGATGCGCCACTTCCCTGAATTGAAGGATGGTCCCGCATGATCGCTGGCCTCGATGGTCTTCGCTTGCAGCACTGGAAACTGGAACAGCGCGACGATGGGGTCGTGGTGCTGTCGTTCGATCGCGCCGGCACCTCGGTGAATACGTTCGCGCAGGAAGTGCTGATCGAGCTCGACGGGCTGCTCGAGCGCCTCGCGCTGGATCCACCCAAAGGCATGGTGCTGCGTTCGGCCAAGACCAGCGGCTTCATCGCCGGCGCCGACATAAAGGAGTTCGCCGAATTCGACGCGCGCGGCAACGTCAACGACGCGATCCGCCGCGGCCAGCAGGTGTTCCAGCGGCTCGCGGAGCTCCCGTTTCCCACGGTCGCCGCGATCCACGGTTTCTGCATGGGCGGCGGGACCGAGATCTCCCTTGCCTGCCGCTATCGCGTGGCAAGCAGCGATCCGTCCACTCGCATCGGCCTGCCCGAAGTAAAGCTCGGCATCTTCCCGGGTTGGGGTGGCAGCGTGCGCCTGCCGCGGCTGGTCGGCGCGCCGGCCGCGTTCGACATGATGCTGACCGGACGCTCGCTGTCCGCACCGGCCGCGCGTGCGATCGGCCTGGTCGACAAGGTCGCCGACCCCGCTTCTCTGTTGGAGGAAGCCGCGAAGCTCGCGCTGCGCGGAACGCAGCGGCCGTTCAAGCAGCGCTTCATCGGCTGGCTGACGAACACCTGGCCCGTGCGCCAGGTCCTCGCGCCGATGCTGGTGAAGCAGGTCGCGCGCAAGGCCCGCAAGGAGCACTACCCCGCCCCCTACGCGTTGATCGGCAGCTGGCAACGCGCGAGCGGTGGCATGCAGTCACTGCTCGCTTCCGAGCGCAAGGCGGTGGTGAAGCTCGCTTCCACGCCGACCGCGCGCAACCTGATCCGCGTGTTCTTCCTGCAGGAACGGCTGAAGTCCACCGGCGGCAAGGATCACGGCATCAAGCACGTGCATGTGGTCGGTGCCGGCGTGATGGGCGGCGACATCGCGGCGTGGTCCGCGTATCGCGGCTTCGAGGTGACGTTGAGCGATCGCGAACAGCGCTTCATCGACAGCGCACTCGCCCGTTCCGCCGAACTGTTCAACAAGAAGGTGAAGGACGAAGCCAAGCGCGCAGCGGTCGCCGCACGCCTGAAGGGCGACCTCACCGGCGACGGCGTAGCGCAGGCGGATCTGGTGATCGAAGCGATCATCGAGAAGCCCGAAGCCAAGCGCGATCTCTACACCACGATCGAACCGCGCATGAAACCCGACGCGCTGCTCACCACCAACACCTCTTCAATTCCCCTTGTCGAGCTGCGCGAACACATCGCACGTCCCGCGCAGTTCGCCGGGCTGCACTACTTCAATCCGGTCGCGCTGATGCCGCTGGTGGAAATCATCCGCCACGACGCGATGGCGCCGGAAACGGAGCAGCGTCTCGCCGCGTTCTGCAAGGCGATCGACAAGCTACCCGTGCCGGTCGCGGGCACGCCGGGTTTCCTAGTCAACCGTGTGCTGTTTCCGTACATGCTCGAAGCAGCGACTGCGTTCGCGGAAGGCATCCCGGGCGCGGCGATCGACAAGGTCGCGGTGAAGTTCGGCATGCCGATGGGACCGATCGAACTCATCGACACCGTGGGGCTCGATGTCGCTGCGGGCGTGGGCGCGGAACTCGCGCCATTCCTCGGACTGCCGATTCCCGCTTCGCTGTCGACGCCGCCCGAACCCGGCAAGCGCGGCAAGAAGGATGGCCAGGGCCTTTACAAATGGGTCGACGGCCGCGCGCAGAAGCCGGAACTGCCGAAGGATTACAAGGCACCCGACGACCTCGAAGACCGCCTGATCCTGCCACTGCTCAACGAAGCCGTGGCATGCTTGCACGACGGCGTGGTCGCCGATGCGGACCTGCTCGATGCCGGCGTGATCTTCGGCACCGGCTTCGCGCCTTTCCGCGGGGGGCCGATCCAGTACATCCGCGAAACCGGCGTGGGCGTGCTCCTCGAAAAACTCAAGGCGTTGCAGACAAAGTACGGCGACCGGTTCGCGCCGCGCGAAGGCTGGTCGAATCCCGCGTTGAACAAGACTTCATGAAACGAAACAGCCCGGGCATGACCCGGGCTGTTTGATTCTGTGCTGCGAAGTAGCGGCTTATACGAACGGCTCACATCGTGTGCGTCGGCCGCTCCGCAGCGAGCGTGCCGGCGAGCAGCGCTTCGATCTTGCCCTTCACTGTTTCGCCTTCGGCCGTATCCGGGAACTGCACGCCGATGCCGGCCGGACGATTGCCCTGCGCACCCGGCGGCGTGACCCACACGACCTTTCCCGCTACGGGCAGGCGTTCGTTGGACTCGGGCAGGGTCAGCAGAAGGAAGACTTCATCGCCGAGGAAGTAACGCTTCGTCGTGGTGACGAAGATGCCGCCGTTCTTCAAAAACGGCATATAGGCGCTGTAAAGCGCAGCCTTGTCCTTGATCGCGTGCGACAGGATGCCCTGCCGTGCGCCACCTGCTCCTGTTGCTCCACTCATCCCCTGCTTCCTCCGATGCCTGCTCCGGTACTCCGCCACGCGAGCAGCAATTCAACGACAGCCAAGTCCGCCCTTACCGTCGTCCGCAAGAGATCGCGTACACGATTGGCCTGGTCGAACCAGGCGGCCAGACTGCGCGTTCGGCCGGGGTCGGTCAAGCGGCCGGCGTCCGCCAATGCGAGATCCGCGGCGTGGCGCAGGCGGAGTTCGAGGTCACCGTCTGCAGCCCAGCGTTGCGCGGCATCGGCTACAGCCAATTCACCCCGCGACACCTTCGCCAGGTCGGCCGCGACTTCACGCCGCACGGCGAATCCGTTGCCCTGGAGCCATTCATCAGCGAGTCCCGGATGACCGCGTGCGGCCTCCAGCGCCTCGCGTGCGACCGACTCGCTGTGGCCACGCGCGCGCAGCCAGCTGAGCGATTCATTTTCCGGAGGCAGGCGGAATTCGAGCTTCTGGCAACGGCTGCGGATCGTGGCCGACAGCCGCGCCGGATGCGCGGTAACCAGCCACAGGTAACGCCCTGCAACGGGCTCCTCCAGCGTCTTCAGCAAGGCATTGCTGGCGGCATGATTGATTGCTTCGGCAGGATCGAGGATTACGATCTGCGCGCCGCCGTACTGCGGCGTGAGCGACAGGCGCTCGGACACTTCACGGATTTGTTCGATCACGATCTCGGTACGAAGCCGCGTGCCTTCCTTGTTCGGAACGAAGGAGATGAACTGGTAATCGGGATGCGTACCGGCGTCCAGCAGATGGCAGGCGCGGCACTGGCCGCAGGGCTCGCCGTTCCGCTTCTGTTCGCACAGCAGCCGTTGCGCCAGCCTAACGGCGACTTGACGTTTGCCCAGTCGCGCCGGGCCCGCGAACAGCAGTGCATGCCCAAGCCGGCCTGCCTCCAGCGAAGCTGCGGCCTGCGCATAGATTCGCTGTTGCCATGGCGCGAATGCCGCGGGAGTAATTGCGCTCATGTGTCCGCCAGCGCGCGAAGATGCGACAGCGCCTGCGCCGCCACTGCTTCCGCCGATTGGGTCGCATCGATGATACGGAACCGGCGCGGCTCGGCTTGCGCACGCGCGAGGAAACCGTCGCGCACGCGCTCGAAGAAATGGTCGTGCTCGCGCTCGATGCGATCCGGACCGCTTGCGCCGGGCGCGAGGTCGCGCCCGCGTGCGCGTTCACGGCCATGGGCAACGCCGATGTCGAGCAGCAGGGTTATGCCTGGTTCGATGCCGACGACGCGGCGTTCGAGGTCGGCGATGAAGCCCGCATCCAGCCCGCGTCCTGCGCCCTGGTATGCATAACTGGAATCGGTGAAACGATCGCTGATCACCCACGCGCCGCGCTGCAGCGCCGGCACGATCACTTCGCGCACATGCTGCGCGCGCGCCGCAAACACCAGCAGCAACTCGGTTTCGACCGCAGGCGGCTCATGGTGCGTATCCAGCAGCAGGCTGCGGATCTGCTCGGCCAGCGGCGTGCCGCCCGGCTCGCGCGTGGAAACCACCTCGAACCCGCGCGCAAGCAGGAACTCGCGCAGTGCCGCGAGCACGGTCGACTTGCCGGCGCCTTCGCCACCTTCGATGGTGATGAAGCGCGCGTGCGACTGCAGCGTCATTGCTTCTCCGCCGTGGGCGCCGCGGCGCGCCCCTGCTGCGCGCGGTAATTCTTCAGATAGCGGCTGACGTTGGCCTGGTGCTCGGCCAGCGAGCGTGCAAACAGATGGCGGCCGCTGCCGTCGCCGATCGCGACGAAATACAGCGCCTCGCCGGGCGCGGGATTCGCAACGGCTTCGAGCGCGTCCTTGCCCGGCATCGCGATCGGCGTGGGCGGCAGGCCGGCACGCTTGTAGGTGTTGTACGGCGTATCGGTCTGCAGGTCGCTCTTGCGGATGTTGCCGTTGTAGTTCGAGCCCATGCCGTAGATCACCGTCGGATCGGTCTGCAGCAGCATGCCGACCTTCAGGCGCCGCTCGAATAGGCCCGCGATCTGCGGGCGTTCCGCTGCAATACCAGTTTCCTTTTCGACGATCGACGCGAGCGTGAGCATCTCCTCTGGCGTCTTCAGCACGGTGTCCTCGTGGCGGCGCTCCCATGCCGAAGCCAAAGCCTTCTCCATTGCGCCGTATGCACGGCGTAGTACGTCAAGGTCGCTGTCACCGGCGGTGTAGAGATAGGTCTCGGGAAGGAAACGGCCTTCCGGATGCTGGCCCGGATGGCCGAGCGTCTTCATCAGCGCGGCGGCGTCGAGCTGTGCGGTTTCCTGGGTCAGCGGTTTGGCGCGGGCAAGCGCGGCGCGAAGCTCGCGGATGTTCCACCCTTCCACGATCGTGAAACGGCGCTGGATCACCTTGCCGTCGCGCATCGCGACCAGCAGTTCGCGCGGTGAGGTTTTCGGATCGAGCGGGTATTCGCCAACCTGCAGCTTGCCGGCGGCCCGCAACTGATGTGCGAGCGCGCGCCATTCGATGGATTCGCCCGTCTCGACGCCCGCCGTACGCAGTTTGCGCAGCACTACCGGCAGCGAGTCTCCGCGTTCGACGAGCACGCTGGAGCCCGACGCAATACCAGGCATGGGCCTGTTCGCGAAGCTGCCGTAGTGCTGCCATGCGAGAAAGCAGGCGCCCGCCACGATCAACAGAAGCAGGAAAACGATGCCGCCGAAGCGACGCTTTGGTTTGCGACTCACGTCGTCTCCGATCGTTGGCGTGGATTCACGGCGCGAAGCCCGGATGGGCCGCGGCAAGCCGTTCACGCGCCGCTTCGACCCGCGGATGCGGCGCCCAGTCGCGACCGCCCAGCTTCGCGACCGGCAGGATACCCCGCACCGCATTGCACAGGAAAATCGCGTCCGCCTGTTCGATGTCGGTCACATCCAGGGGCGATTCGGCCGCCTCGAGTTCCCGCAATGCCCATGCGCGGCACACGCCGGCAACGCCGCAGCGATCGATGGGCGGCGTCCACCAGCGATCATTGCGCAGCACGAACAGGTTCGCGGCCGTGGCGCACACGACGTCGCCTTCGGTGCTGCGCATCAGGCCTTCGGATGCGTCGCGATCCTGCGCGGACAGATCGTTCCATTCCGCACGTGCCAGAACCTGTTCCAGCCGGTTGCAGTGCTTGATGCCGGCAAGCAGCGGCTGCACGGCGAGCCGTGTTTCGCACCAGCGAATGGTTATGGCTTGGTTCGGTGTACTCGGCGGGAGCGGATGCGTGGACACGACCCATGTGGGCACCACGTCATTCGCTGGCGCATATCCACGACCACCACTACCCCGCGTGACGATCAGCTTGAGCACTGCGTCCGTGCCGGAAAGCAGTTGCATGGCTTCGTTGCGCACCTGCATTTCGTACGGCAGCGGAATGCGCAAGCGCTCGGTACCTGCTCGCAACCGCGCCCAGTGCGCGTCCCACCAAGGCACGTCGCCACGGTGCGCGCGCATGGTTTCGAACAGCCCATCACCATAAGCAATGCCGCGATCGTTGGCCGCGACCGCATCGAAGCGGGTATCACCCACGAAGACACGCGCGTTCATCCCTCGATCCCAAGCGCGCGCAGCATGCCACGTGCCTTCGCACGCGTTTCCTCCAGTTCGCGCTGCGGATCGGAGTCGGCGACGATGCCTGCGCCGGTGCGGAAGCGGAGCAGGTCGCCTTCCACCTCCGCGCTACGAATCAGGATATTAATATCCATGTCGCCGTCGCGATTGAGCCAGCCGATCGCGCCGGTGTAGGCACCGCGGCCCTCTCGTTCCAGCTCGGCGATGATCTGCATGCAGCGTACTTTCGGGCATCCGGTGATTGTGCCCCCGGGAAACACGGCGCGGATCACCTCGCCCGGCGTGACACCAACGCGCAACCGGCCGCGCACGTTGCTGACGATGTGGTGCACGTGCGCGTAGCTTTCGACCGTCATCAGTTCATCGACTTCGACGCTCCCCGGCGTGCAGACGCGACCCAGGTCATTGCGCTCCAGGTCGATCAGCATCACATGTTCGGCGCGTTCCTTCGGATGACCAACCAGTTCGCGGATGCGCTCGGCATCGTCGTCGCCAGCGAAGCGCGCGCGCGTTCCGGCGATCGGGCGGGTTTCGACCAGATCGCCGCGTACCGACACCAGGCGCTCGGGCGAGGAACTCACAACGGTCCAATCGCGTTGCGCGAAGACGCCGGCGAACGGCGCCGGATTGTTCTCACGCAGGCGCTGGAACAGCGCAGCAGGATCCAGCGCGCCATCGAACCGGGCGCGCCAGCTGCGGGACAGATTTACCTGGAACACGTCGCCCGCGGCGAGATACCCGAGAACGCGCTGTACGCCATCGGTGTAGCGCTGCACTTCGTCTTCTTCGATCGTCGCGGGCGATTGCCAAGCAGGCAGCCCTGGCAGCAACGCTGCCGCCTGGATGTCGGACGCGATGACATTGAGCAGATCCGCGTGCGAAGTTTCGGCGACAATCACGCATTCGCCCGTGGCATGGTCGCGCAGGACCGCGGCGGCGCAACGCAATGCAACCGCGACAGGAATGCCGCCGGGAGCCGAAGGCAGCCGCAAGACGGGTTCCACCTGCCCAGCCAGCTCGTACCCCAGCATCAAGGCCCAGCCGCCGCGGAACGGCCAGCGGGGCTCGTCGCGTTGTACATGTTGCGATCGCCAGGCGGCATCCAGCGCAGTGAAAAAATCGCCCGGGACTTGGTGGCCCCGTTCGTCGCGCGTGATTCCGTCACGATCCAGTTGCAGGCGTTCGCCGGTAGCGACGAGCAACAGATCCCAGCGTCCCTGCGCGGTGCCCTGCGCACTGGATTCGAGCAGCAACGGATAACGCGACGGCGCAAGGCGATGCAGCGCGAGCAGGTCAACGGTCGGCGGCAGGGATCGGCTCAGCAGCATGTGCGTATTAGACCGCGTTTGGATCGATCGGGCTGGCCACGCCGGAAAGAACGATCCCCGCCGCAGCGGGGATCGCATATCAGGACGAAGCGGGCCTTCAGACGCGCTTGAACACCAGCGTGCCGTTGGTACCGCCGAAGCCGAAGCCGTTCGACATCGCCACGTCGACCTGCTTCTCGCGCGCGATGTGCGGCACGTAGTCGAGATCGCAGCCTTCGCCCGGTTCGTCGAGGTTGATCGTCGGCGGAATGATCCCGGCGTAAAGCGCCATGACGGTGAAGATCGCTTCGACGCCGCCCGCGGCTCCGAGCAGGTGGCCTGTCATTGACTTGGTCGAAGAAACCATCGTCCTGTAGGCGTAGTCGCCGAATGCGCGCTTGACCGCCAGCGTTTCGGCCACGTCGCCCAGCGGCGTCGAAGTACCGTGCGCATTGAGGTAGCCGATCTGTTCCGCGGTGACACCTGCGTCCTTCATCGCCGCGACCATGCAACGCGCGGGGCCTTCGCCGTTCTCGCTCGGAGCAGTCATGTGGAAGGCATCGGCGGTCGCGCCGAATCCGGCCAGTTCGCAATAAATGCGCGCGCCGCGCGCCTTGGCGTGTTCGTATTCCTCGAGGATCAGGATGCCCGCGCCGTCGCCCAGCACGAAACCGTCGCGATCCTTGTCCCACGGACGCGAAGCCCTGGTCGGTTCGTCGTTGCGGGTGGACATCGCCTTCATCGAACAGAAGCCGCCGACCGAGGTCGGCGAGGAACCACGCTCGGCGCCACCGGCGATCATCACATCCGCGTCGCCGTACTGGATCATGCGCATCGCCATGCCGATCGAATGGTTCGACGTGGCGCAGGCGGAAACGGCGGAAAAATTCGGACCCTTCACGCCGGTAAGCAACGACACCTGGCCGGGCAGCATGTTGATGATGGTGCTGGGCACGTAGAACGGCGAGATCTTGCGCACGCCGCCTTCGTGGTACTTGATCGTCTGCTCCTCGATGCCGAGCAGGCCGCCAATTCCCGATCCGATCAGTGCGCCGATACGTTCCGCGTTGGATTCATCGATCCGCAGGCCCGCGTCTTCCAGCGCCATCAGCGAGGCGGCGACGCCGTAATGGATGAACTCATCCATCTTCCTGGCATCCTTCGGATTGACCCATTTGGTGACGTCGAAGTCCTTCACCATGCCGCCGATGCGGGTGGTGAACGGAGCCGGATCGAAGTGGGTGATGGGACCGATGCCGGAACGGCTGTTGACGATGCCGTCCCATGTCGTCGCCAGGTCGTTACCCAGTGGCGACACGGCACCCATGCCGGTAATCACTACGCGTCTCTTCGACATGAAACACTCCGAACGCTGCGCCGGGAGTACCGGCAGGATTGCGGTTCAAACGCCACGGCATGGAACGCGTGGCTCAAAAACACGGGGCCGCAGAACGCGGCCCCGGGCTGGTTTTCATGGTTCGCCATCGACGATGGTCTCGGAAGGCCAACCATCGGAGCCGGTGTTGCCGGCTCCGCGATACATCAGGCCTTGACGTGCGCCTTGACGTAGTCGATGGCCTGCTGCACCGAGGTGATCTTCTCGGCTTCCTCGTCCGGGATCTCGCACTCGAACTCTTCTTCGAGCGCCATCACCAGCTCGACGGTGTCGAGGGAGTCAGCGCCGAGGTCATCGACGAACGACGCGTTGTTGGTGACTTCTTCTTCCTTCACGCCGAGTTGTTCGACGACGATCTTCTTGACGCGTTCTTCGATGCTGCTCATTGGGTCTCACTCCTCCCGGATCGGGAAATTCGATGGATTAGTCTAAATGAATCGAGGGCATTCGCGAAGCCGCCAAAAGCCCTTTTGCTTCAACCGGTTACGGTTACACAGGCAACCGATCTGGGCGAATTTCAAGGCATGTACATGCCGCCGTTCACGTGAAGGGTCTCGCCGGTGATGTAGGCGGCCGAGGGACCCGCGAGGAAGGCTACCGCACGCGCGATGTCGGCAGGATCACCAAGGCGTCCGAGCGCGATCTGTCCCATCAACGCCTGCCTGGCTTCCTCCGGCAGATCCTTGGTCATGTCGGTAGCGATATAACCCGGCGCCACGACATTCACCGTGATGCCGCGCGAACCGATCTCCTTCGCCAGCGATTTACTGAAGGCAATGATGCCGGCCTTCGCCGCCGCGTAATTGGTCTGGCCGGCATTGCCGGTGACGCCAACGACCGAAGCGATGTTGATGATGCGGCCCTTGCGCGCCTTCATCATCGCGCGCATCACCGCCTTCGAGGTGCGGTACACGCTGGTGAGATTGGTATCGAGGATGGCCTGCCAGTCCTCATCCTTCATCCGCATCAGCAGGTTGTCGCGGGTGATGCCGGCATTGTTGACGAGAATCGAAACCGGACCGATGTCCTTGGCGATGCTGTCGATGAGCGAATCGACGGATTCGCCATTGCTCACGTCGAGCACACGACCGTGCCCGCCATTCGCGGCGAGGCGGTCGGTGATCGCCTTCGCACCGGCTTCCGAAGTCGCGGTACCGATCACAACTGCGCCATGCGCAACGAGTTCATCGGCGATCGCGGCACCGATACCGCGGCTGGCGCCGGTGACCAGCGCGATTTCGCCCGTAAGGGGAAGACTGCTCATGCTTTCCACTCCGTCAATGCGGATTCAAATTCTGCAGGCGTGCCCAGCGCGCGGGCATCGAGTGACTTGTCGATGCGCTTGACCAGGCCCGCAAGCACCTTGCCCGGACCGCATTCGGCGATGCGCGTCACGCCGCGCGAAGACAGCGCCTGCACGCAACCGGTCCACTGCACTGGCAGGTAAAGCTGGCGCACGAGCGCGCCGCGGATCGAGTCGATGCCATCGTGCACTTCCGCATCGACGTTCTGCACGACGGGCAGCTTCGGTGCGTGCCATTCGATGTCGTTCATCGCTTCGGCGAGACGGTTGGCGGCTTCACGCATCAACGGCGTATGCGAAGGCACGCTGACGGCCAGCCTCACGGTTTTGCGCACGCCGCGCTCGACCAGCATCGCCAGCGCCTTGTCGACCGCAGCCGCGTGTCCGCCGATGACGATCTGCCCCGGCGAATTGAAATTCGCGGGAACGACGATCGCTTCCTGCGATGCGGCCTTGCAGATTTCGAGGACCAGTTCGTCTTCAGCGCCGAGCACGGCGGCCATGGCACCGGTACCGGCAGGTGCGGCGTCCTGCATCAACTGTCCACGCAGGCGCACGAGCCGTGCGCCATCGCGCAGCGACAGCGCATCCGCGGCAACAAGCGCGGTGTATTCACCGAGACTGTGGCCCGCGAACACCCCAGGTAGCGCGCCGCCGTGCTGCCGCCATGCGCGCCACACCGCAACACCCGCGGCAAGCAGCGCGGGCTGCGTGAATTCGGTTCGGTTGAGCTGGTCTTCCGGCCCGTCCTGCGTGAGGGCCCACAGGTCGGCATTCGCGCCTTCGCTGGCCTCGGCGAACGTTTCGCGAATCACGGCATGTTGACCCGCCAGGTCGCCGAGCATGCCCAGCGATTGCGAGCCCTGCCCTGGGAATACGAATGCGAGTTGCGAAGGCTCCGTCACGGCGTTCCCTTCAAAAAAGACGCGGCATGATACGGGTGAAGTCCGGCATTCGTCTGTACCCGTGCGTATGCGACATTGCGAGCGGATCGGCAGGGCGGAGCCTGCTCCGCCCTACGGGAGCAATCAGTAGCGCAGCAGCGCCGAGCCCCAGGTGAAGCCGCCACCGAAGGCTTCCAGCAGCACCAACTGGCCACGCTGCACCTTGCCGGAGCGCACCGCTTCGTCGAGCGCCAGCGGCACCGACCCCGAAGACGTGTTGCCGTGTTTGTCGACGGTAACGATCACGCGCTCCATCGGCATGTCCAGGCGCTTGGCTGTCGCTTCGATGATGCGCAGGTTCGCCTGGTGCGGGATCAACCAGTCGATCGCGTGGCGATCGAGACCGTTGGCTTCGAGCGTTTCTTCCACGACCGAATCGAGCGCCTTCACTGCGTGCTTGAACACGTCGTTGCCGCTCATGTGGATCTTTACACCGGCATTGGGTTCATCAGGCTTGAAACCCACCGATACGCCGACCGGATTCCACAACAATTCCTTCTTGCCGCCATCGGCGTGCATGTGCGTGCTGAGGATGCCGGTTTCGGTATCGGCCTTGAGCACCACCGCGCCGGCACCATCGCCGAACAGAACGCAGGTCGTGCGATCGCTCCAGTCGACCATGCGGGTGAGGGTTTCCGAGCCGATCACCAGCGCGGTTTTCGCGGCTCCGGATCGGATGAACTTGTCGGCCACGGTCAGCGCATAGACGAAGCCGGAGCAGGCGGCGTTGACGTCGAACGCCGGGCAACCATCGGCACCGAGGCGGTGCTGGATGAGGCACGCGGTCGACGGAAAGATCAGGTCGGGCGTGGTGGTGCCGACGACGATGAGATCGAGTTCCTTCGCGTCGACACCGGCGGCTTCGAGCGCGCGCACAGCAGCGTGATAGCCAAGATCGCTGGTCGTCTCGCCTTCGGCGGCGATGTGACGCTTGCGGATGCCGGTGCGCGCCGCGATCCATTCGTCGCTGGTATCGACGATCTTCGACAGGTCCTCGTTGGTGAGGACCTTCTCCGGCAGGTAGCTGCCGGTTCCGGCGATACGGGCGAACACTTGCTGGGTCATGCCTGTCTCGTTCTGTGAAGCGACGACTGGAAGCGCGTTTCGCATTCCTCGTCTGTCGGGGGAAAAGCTGGACGACCCGGTAAAGCCAGATCGCAAAGGCGGAATGCTACTCGCTTGGATGCCATTTGGCGCATTGCACAAATGCGAACGGGCGCACAGGGCGCCCGTCGTGACTTGGTAGTCGAGCCTTGTATCGCGCCTCGCATCGAGCGAAGAGCGACGCCCCTGTCTCCTCGCCTACGCGGGATGACGGACCAGAAACATGGCTAAACCGATTTCGCAAACGCAAAACGGGCGCTGGGCGCCCGTTTGCCTCCGGCGTTGTACGGCCGCTCGCGGCCGTTCGACGGCGGAAGTTGTCCCGCGCGCAAGGCGCAGGGGTAACTCACTCTTCGTCGGCGACCTTCGACTGGGTGTCGATGACCTTCTTGCCACGGTAGTAACCGTCGGCGGTCACATGGTGGCGCAGGTGGGTTTCGCCCGTGGTCGGATCGGTCGCCAGCTGCTTGGCCGACAGCGCGTCGTGCGCACGGCGCATGCCACGCTTGGACGGGGTAACGCGGGACTTCTGAACTGCCATGGTCTTGCTCCGGAAAAAATTCGCTAGGTAAAGCTGGTTATTTGTTCGGTTTCGACTTCAGTGCCGACAACGCGGCAAATGGATTCGCGCTGCTTTTACTGAACTCGTCCTGTTCCGCTTGCGTGGCGGGCCAGTCACGTTCCACCGCCTCCGTGCCGGGCTTCACCGGTACTACCGGCACGGCGAGGATCAATTCATCCTCCACCAGTTCGATGGTCCGCAACTCGCCATCGTCCGGCACCAGCAGCGGTTCGTAACCCGGCGGCAGCGCGGCTTCATCCGCTTCGTCGCGGATGAGACCGAGCCGTTGCACGATCTGCACCGGAAGGAGGAACCGCTCCATGCTGCGCTGGCATTCCAGCGGCAGCTCGGCATCGATGCGCAACTCGACGTAAGGGACCTGAAACTGATCGCGGTCGAAATCGAGCGCGAATCGCACGTCACCTTCGGTATCGAGCAGGCTGCCCTCCAGCCGTGCCAGCGCCGACAACGGCAGGCGTCCTTCGACCCCGCGCCGCGCCGCCACCATCTTCCAGGCGTCCAGAACCTCGGGGACCCGTTCGGATGGCGTGCCTGCTGACATAAGACGCGGAATGTTAGAGGTCGCGGCACCCTGCTGTCAAACCGCAAGTCCTTGTGGCAGCGGGCTTTTACGGCCGGAGGAATCCGGATTGTCTTAATGGGGCCGGGCGGTTCAGACTGCGGCTTCCTTTTGCGCAGCCGTCGCCGTGACCTCACCCGTACTGCTCTGGATCCTGGTCGCGGCAGGTGTAGCGATCATCGTGGCGATCATCTTCCGCCAGAACGCCCCCCGCCGCCGGGCCCGCGCGGTCCGGGAACTGCTGGATGCCGCGGACGCCCTCGAAGCCCGGCTTCGCACCGCGCGCGCCGAAATAGAAGCCGTCGCCGGCGAACAGGGCCCGGATCCGGTCGGCGATGCCATGCGGGAAATGCTCCGTCAGCGCCTGTGGCTACGCGATCACGGCCGCGAGGCCAGCCTCGAACAGCTGGCCGAAGTCCGTGCTTCGATCGATTCCGCCCGCAGCCGGATCGAAGCCCAGCTGGCGAAGATCGCTCAGGCCCGAGCCTTCCAGATCTGACGATGCCGCGCCTGATCCTCGCTTCGACCTCCATTTACCGGCAGGAGCTGCTGGCACGGCTGCGCCTTCCGTTCGACACGGCGCGTCCTGAAGTCGACGAGAGCCCACGCCCGGGCGAGTCTCCCGCTGCCTTGGCTGAACGCCTGGCCGTCGCCAAGGCGGACGTGATCGCCCAGCGCGAACCGGCAGCATTCGTGATCGGATCGGACCAGGTCGCTGAACTGGATGGCAGCCCGCTGGGCAAACCCGGAAGTCGGGACGGCGCGCTGGCGCAGCTCGGCGCGATGTCCGGGCGCGTGGTGCGCTTCAGGACGGCGGTCTGCGTGCGACACGGTGATCAGAAGCCCCGAACGGCGACTGACACGACCACCGTTCACTTCCGCTCGCTGGCGTTCACGGAGATCGAACGCTATGTCGATGCGGAGCAACCGATGGACTGCGCGGGCAGTTTCAAATCCGAAGGGTTCGGCATCACGCTCTTCGAGGCGATCGAGACGAGCGATCCCACGGCGTTGATCGGACTGCCGCTGATCGCGACAGCAAGGCTGCTGCGCGAAGCCGGCTTCGTCCTGCCCTAGCAGACAGCGCCGCTATCGGCCGATATCGATCGGCTGCTCCGCCCAATCCTCGACGCTGCCATCGCGGCCGTGCAGTCGCAGGCCCAACCAGTGGCGTCCTGCTGCAATGTCGTTCTTGCGCAGGTCGACGTGTGCGCTGAAGCCGACGTTGGGGTGTTGCGGATCGTTGCTCTCAGGCCAGTCACGCTGCAGTCCCTCGTAAGGGCGACCGTATTGCGCCGAAGCGACGATCTTGCCGTCGAGCAGCACATCGATGCGCGCAAGCCCGACTCCGTCCTTGAACGCCCATCCCTTTACATCGAATTCGCGTGCTACCGCGGCGCCTCCGGCAGGAACGTCGATCCATGCCATCGCCGGCGCAGTGCATTCCCCTTTTCGATCTGCATGCAACGGGAACAGCGCAAAACGCTGCCGGCCATGGTCGATGTTCAACACCTGCGGCGGCGGTAATGGCCCGACCATGTCGCACAGCGCGTGATAGCGATGCAACTGATCCTTGTATGAAACCTCGGTGATTCCCACGACCAGGAGCGTCGGCGTCCGCGCCCAATCGCGGCCGCCTTCGTGTTGCAGGTTCCACAGGCGCAACTGCGGTGCGCGTCCATGCTTATGGTTGATCGGGTGATCCAACACCGGGATATCCGGGTCGTTCAGCGCGAAGCCAAGTTCGGCGCCCACCTTGAAGCTGTCGGCAAGCACGCGCGTGTCAGGCGGCATCCGTTCCAGCCGGCGGCGCACAGACTCGGCCAGATCGTCCCAGCCCGCGAAATTCGGCTGGTAGAACTTGTTCGCCGCACTGCGTTCGCGCACCTGCGGCACGGACATCGCGGCGTAGAAACCAAGCATCGCGATCAGACCGCAACCAGCCAGCGCCCAGGTCGCAATCCGCAGTGGACGAGGCCAACGGGATAGCGCTGCAGGCAGCAATGGCAGCAGCGCGAGATAACCAGGCAAAGGCCAGTGGAAGCTGACGCGTTCCGTATCAGCGAAAAAGCCGAGGGCGAAAAACCCAAGCACCACGAGGCCACCGAGATACGCGAAGTAACGCGTGGCCGGCAGCGCACCCCGGCGTCCGTGCCATCCCGCCATGACCAATGCGGCGAACAGCAGCGGCGTGACCATCAACGCCTGGATGCCAAGAAACAGGATGCCATCGGCATGGAATGCCCAAGGGTGGCGATCCACCAACTGGAACCGCAGGCCTGCATCGGCGTTATCGAGGTTCCAGGCCATCAGTGGTACCCACGCCGACGCGCCGAGCGCGATGGCGGTCCACACGCGCACGTCGCGCAACGCGCGTCTTCCATCCGGCAATAGCAGCAACGCAACAAAACCGACGCCGATGACCGCAATGAAGCGATAGTGACTCAGCGCTCCGAGCGCCAGTCCAAGCGCGAGTTCCAGGGCCGCAGCGGCGCCTACGTCGCGCAGGAGCCTGGCTCCCGCATCGACGCACAGCAGCGTCGCCAACGCCAGCACCGCGTCCGGAAGTGCAAGCAGTCCCAACGTTCCCGCCAACGGCAGCAGCAATGCGAAGCAGCCTGCCTGCCAGCCATAGCGTTCGCCAAATTCGCGTGAAGCGATCCTCACTACCAGCAGAGGCACCAGCGCCGCGATGAAGAGAAAGGGGGCACGTAAAGCGAAGGCGTGTTCCCCGCCCAGCATCACGCCAAGCCGCGCGAGCCAGGCGGTCAATCCGGGCAGGTCGGAATAGGCAGCGGCAAGGTGGTGTCCCTCCTGCCAGTAAAAGGCCTCGTCCACGAACAACGGCAGGCGCGCCGCCACGACGAGCTTGAGGAGCAGGACCGCTGACCACAGCAGCCAGAAGCCGTGCCGGGTTGCGCCGGATAGCGACTGTTCAAAACCGTATTCCGCGTGCTTGGCTTCTTCGCGCATGAAAGGAGAACAACCCCGCTACACTGCCGAAACTGGAAAGGGAGAGGATGAAATGGCGGCATCACCGACCGCGGCGAACATGCTACCTGATGGCTTGCGCACCACTCTCGAAAGGGCCCAGTCGCAGGTCAACGCACTCGTGCTCGGCAAGGCGCACGAAGTTCGGCTCGCCTTCGTCGCGCTGCTCGCCGGAGGCCATCTGCTGATCGAAGACCTGCCCGGCCTAGGCAAGACAACACTGGCGCGTGCGATGGCCACGACGCTGGGCCTCGACTTCCAGCGCGTGCAGTTCACTTCGGACCTGTTGCCGGCCGATGTCGTCGGCGTGTCGGTGTTCGACCCGCCGTCGCGGAGCTTCCAGTTCCATCCCGGTCCCGTTTTCGCGCAGGTCCTGCTGGCCGACGAGATCAACCGAGCGCCACCGCGCACCCAGAGTGCATTGCTGGAAGCGATGGCCGAGCACCAGGTCACGGTCGATGGCACCACGCGCGCACTGCCCGACCCTTTCTTCGTGATCGCGACGCAGAACCCGGTGGATCTCGCGGGCACCTATCCACTGCCCGATTCGCAACTCGACCGTTTCCTGCTTCGACTGGCGCTGGGCTATCCGAACGAAACGGCTGAACGCGACCTGCTCGCGGGCGTTGACCGTCGTGATCTCATCGCGCAGACCTTGCCGCTGCTCGGCGCCGCGGACGTGATCGCCGCACGGCACGCGGTGCTGCAGGTGCATGCGAGCGAAGCCCTGATCGCTTACGTCCAGGCCCTGCTCGCCCGCAGCCGCAAGCATGCCGGAGTGCGCGTGGGCCTTTCGCCTCGCGCCGGATTGGCGCTGCTGCGTTCAGCGCGCGCGTATGCATTGTTGCTGGGCAGGTCGCATGTATTGCCGGAGGATGTGCAGGTGCTGTTCGGCGCCGTTGCCGCGCATCGCCTGGTTGCCGACGCGCAGGCCGGCAGCGATGCGTCGCTCGCGAAGGCGATCCTGCATGCGGTGCCGGTGGACTGAGTCGCCGTGATGCCCCGCGAACGCGCCCCCCGCGTCGGTACCTGAAGGATCATGGTTGCGCCCTCCATATCCAGAACGCCTTCCGAACTGTGGCGACGCGTTCGCGCCTTCGCGCTGACCCTCACTCGTCCGCGAGGACCGGAAACGCTGCCCGTTTCGATAGATCGCCGTCGCGTCTACGTACTTCCGACACGCTTCGGACTGTTTTATTACGCTTTGTTGATGTGCATGGCGGCGGGCGCGCTCAACTACAACAACAATCCCGCACTACTGCTCTGCCTGCTGCTCGGCGGTGCAGGACTGGCCAGCCTGATCGCGGCGCAGATGCAACTCACCGGCTTGAGCATCATCGCGATCGATGCCGAATCCGTACCCGCAGGCCAGCCGTTGCACGTGCGCGTGCACGCGCAGGCAGATCCGTCGCGACTGCGGCGAGGACTGCGCGTCGATGACGACGACCTGCTCGAACCCGTCCTCCTCAACCTCGAACAGGGCCGCGGCGAAGCCGAAATCACGCTGCACACGCACCAGCGCGGCTGGCTCGACGTGCCGCGGCTTCGCATCTACACCACCCGGCCGCTGGGCCTTGCACGTGCCTGGACGTATTTCTGGAGCGATGCGCCCCTCCTGGTTTACGCAACCCCGGAAATCGATGGGCCGCCGTTGCCGAGCGGCTCGGGCGAACAGGCGCAATCGCGCCTGCATCCCACGGGCGATGACGTGCATCACCTGCGCGGCTATCGACCGGGAGACTCCCGCAGCGCGATCGCATGGAAGCCTTCTGCACGCCTGGGCACCTTGCTGGTCCGCGAATACGAACAGCCCTCCGGTGCGGATGTCGTGCTCGACTGGCATCGACTCGGTCATCTCGCGTACGAAGCGCGCATCTCACGCCTGGCACGATGGGTCGATGAAGCCGAACGCGATGGCCGCCGTTACCGGCTGAGCCTGCCGGGTAATTCGGATCTCGGCCCGGATCGTGGCGTAGCGCACCGTGATTCCTGCCAGCGCGCACTCGCGTTGTTGCCATCGGGGGGATTCGCGCCGTGAGCACAACGGCTTCCCCACTATTGCTCGATCGAACCAGCCGTCATTGGGCATTGCTCGCTGCGGTCGCGTGTGTCGTACCCCTGCTCCTGCAATTGCCTGCGACACTTGCATGGCCCATCGCGGCAGCCGGAGCGGTCACCACGTCGTTGGCATGGCGCCGACCGCTTCCTGCCATGCTGCGGCTGCTGCTGACGCTGTTGGTGGTGGCCGCGATACTGAGCGTCTCGGGCGTGCGATTCGGACGCGATACGGGCTGCGCATTGCTCGCGGCGATGCTGGCGATCAAGCCTTCCGAAACCGCGAAGCTGCGCGATGCACGCAGCCTGATCGGCTTCGCCCTGTTCGCTCCCTTCGCAACGTTCCTGCTCGACCAGGGGCCGCTTTCGCTTACGCTGGGATTGGCCGCGGCAATAGGCGCGCTGGCAGCGCTGCAACGTTTTGCCGATCTCGAAGCAGGCGACGCCAAATTCAATCTCCCGTTGCGAAGCCGGCTGCGTAGCGTGATGCAACTGGTGCTGATCGGCTTGCCGTTGGCGCTCGCTACCTTCTGGCTGTTCCCGCGCCTGGCGTCGCCGATGTGGGGCGTGCCCGATCGGGCCATCGCCAAGCCGGGCCTCTCGGATTCGATGCGTCCCAACGACTGGCTGGACCTGATGATCGACGACACGCCCGCCCTGCGCGCGCGCTTCTTCGGCGCTGTGCCACGCCAGGACCAGATGTATTGGCGCGGGCCAACGCTGTGGCGCTTCGATGGCGAGGAATGGACGCAGCCCTTGTGGATACGTGGCCTGGAAGCACCGGAAGCGCAATCGGCCGGCATCCAGTGGGACTACGAGCTGGAAATCGAGCCCACCGATCGCCGTCAGCTGGTAGCCCTGGACCTGCCATTGCATGCGCCCGCCGACAGCGAGCTGCTCGGCGACTACTCGTTGCGTGCCGCACGTCCGTTGTCATCACTGACGCGTTGGCGCATGCAGTCCGCGCCACCGCTTCGCCACGAGCCGAAGCTGAAAGTGATGTTGCGCCAGGTGGCGTTGGACCTCCCCGACGGCTTCAATCCACGCACGCTGGCTCTGGCCCGCCAGTGGCGGCGCGACGCCGGCAGCGATGACGCCGCGATCGTGCGCCGCGCACTGGAATGGATACGTGCGGAGTTCGCCTACACGCTGGACACGCCGCCGTGGGGACGCAATGCGGTCGACGAATTCCTGTTCGAAACCAAGGCCGGTTTCTGCCAGCACTTCAGCTCGTCGTTTGTGGTGCTGATGCGGGGAGCCGGTATTCCAGCGCGCGTGGTCACGGGATACGCCGGCGGGTATCGCAATCCCCTCGGCGACTACTGGATCGTGCGGCAATCGGATGCGCATGCATGGGCTGAAGTATGGCTGCCTGATCGCGGCTGGGTACGCGTCGATCCGACGGCCGCCGTGGCGCCCGAACGCATCTACGACACGCTCCAGGATCGTGCTCCGGGCTCCGACAGCGTGCTCGGCGATTTCGGCATGCCGGCATGGAACGTCCGCGACTGGATGCGACGCAACTGGAACGATCTCGTCCTCGGCTTCAATGCAGACCGTCAATCGCGGATGTTCAAGCCGTTGGGCCTGGACAGAGTGGATGGCCAGCAACTGGCGATCCTGTTTTCGATTGCGGCCGTGCTCGCCCTGCTCTGGATGACCTGGCTCAGCGCCCGTGGCCAGCGTGAACCCGACCCGGTGTTGCGTGCCTGGCACCAGCTCGCCAGCCGATACCGCAAATTCGGCCTGGACCGCATGCCTCACGAAACCGCAACCGACTGGCTCGAGCGCGTGGCACGGACTCGTCCCGAACTCGCCCAGGACCTGCGCGAACTCAGCCACCGTTTCGTCAATTGGCGCTACGCTCAACACCAGCCCGGGACGCGCAACGCCCGTGCGGCCAGGGGTCTGGTCCACGCACTGCGCGGCCATCGGCCCAAACGTTCGCACCTCTGACCCGCGCATGGACGACCGGGAACCCGCGATGGATCCGCTCAACGGAGAAAGGAAATGAAGGCCCGAATCGTTCTCCTCACACTCAGCGCGGCGGTACTCGCCGCCTGCGCTTCACAACCGCGACCACTGCAGGGCACCTTCACCGAAATCACGCCGCAGCAGGCCGCCGCATCCGATGCGACCGGCGCGACCGTGCGTTGGGGCGGTCGCATCGTCGACGTCGAACCGCAGCCCAACCGCACCTGCTTCGAAATGATCTCCACGCGGCTGTCGGCTTACGGACGCCCGTATTGGGCGACCGACGACGTCGGTGGCCGCTTCATCGCCTGCCGCACCGGCTTCTACGATCCGGCGCTGTTCGAAAAGAACCGCGAAGTGACCTTCACCGGTCGCATCGATGGATACGAGAACCGGCGCATCGGCGGCTACGACTACAAGTTCCCGCGCGTGGAAGCCGACGTCGTATACCTCTGGCCCGTACGGGAACGCGTCGATGTGATCGAAACGCGGCCGCCGCCGTGGCCGTGGTGGGGCTGGTGGTAACTCCGCTCGCCGCATCACGAAAAAGCCCGCCAATGGCGGGCTTTTTCGTTGGACCTCACTGACACCGCAATCATTTCGGCGTGCCGAAACGTCCCAGCGGAGCACCCGCGAGAAGGTGAAGATGGATCTGGAAAACGGTCTGCCCGCCGTGCCCGTTGCAGTTCATCACCACGCGATAGCCGTCTTCGGCGAAACCCTGCTGCTTGGCGTAGTTCGCTGCGGCCACGTGCAGGCGGCCGAGGATCTCGGCCTGCGACGGCTGGACGTCGTTGAGCGTCGCGATGTCGACCTTCGGCACGAACAGCACGTGCACGGGCGCCTGTGGAGCGATGTCGTTGAAGGCGATCAGGTGTTCGTCTTCGTAAACGATCGTTGCCGGGATCTCGCGGCGGATGATCTTGTGGAAGAGGGTGTCGGCCATGGCTGATTCCTGGTTGTCGGTTCCGCCTGCAAGACGCTGCCTAGCGTGATCGCGTCCGATGCCGCGTCATGCGAAGCAGTGAGAGCTTCAAGGCATTTCGCTACGGCTGCCGAAAGCATGCGACAGCGTGCCGCGGTCCACGTATTCCAGTTCGCCTCCGAGCGGCACGCCATGCGCAAGCCGACTCGGACGCACCTGGCACTGGCGCGCGAGCTGCGCGAGGTAATGCGCGGTCGCCTCGCCTTCCACGGTGGGATTGGTGGCGATGATCAGTTCCTGTACCTCGCCCTCTGCCAGCCGCGCGGCCAGGCGATCCAGTCCGAGTTCGCGCGGACCGATGCCATCCAGCGGCGACAGCCTCCCCTGCAGGATGAAGTACAGGCCGCGATACCCGGTGGCCTGCTCGATGGCGAGGCGGTCGGCTGGCGACTCGACCGCGCATAGCAGGTACGCATCGCGGGATGGGCTGGCACAGGTCGCGCAGATCTCGGTTTCGCTGAAGTCGCGGCATCGCGCGCAATGGCCGATCTTCTCGACCGCGGCGGCCAGCATCTCCGACAGTCGCCTGCCACCGTCACGGTCGCGTTCCAGCACGTGGTAGGCCATGCGCTGGGCCGACTTCGGCCCCACGCCCGGCAGCACGCGCAGCGCTTCGATCAGTTGTTCGAGCAATGCACTCACGACCGAAATCCGCTCAGAACGGCAACTTCATTCCGGGCGGGATCGGCATGCCGGCGGTGACGGCCGACATCTTCGCCTGCGATTCCGCGTCGATCTTGTTGGAGGCATCGTTGAACGCCGCAGCGATCAGGTCCTCGACCATTTCCTGGTCGGACAGCACGCTCGGATCGATGCGCACCTTGCGGCACTCCTTGCGACCGGTGAGCGTCACCGTGACCATGCCGCCGCCGGCCGTGCCGGTGACTTCGATCTTCGCGATTTCTTCCTGCGCCTTCTGCAGGTTTTCCTGCATGCGCTGGGCCTGCTGCATCATTTGGGCGATGTTGCCTCGCATAGTCCTTACTCTCTCTGCAATTCATTGAAAACATGCCCTTTGAATCAAAGGGCTGCGTTCGCGCAAGCGAACGGCGGGTTGTGGAAACTAGCTCTCGTCAAACGGCCGGATCGAGTCCGGCACCAGCTTCGCGCCATGCTGCGAAATGAGCCGTTTCACGTCGGGATCGTTCATGAAGGCGGATTCGGCCGCGTTCTGCCGTTCGTCGCGGGCGCGTTCGTTGCGTTCGCGCAACGATTCGCCTTGTGCGGGTGCGTTCTCGAAGCGGATCTGCGGTGCCGTACCGAGCGCCGGCGTCAAGGACGTCGCCATCATCGTGATCAGCGCACTCGACTTCAGGTGTTCGTCGCTGGCAGGCAATGCAAGCCGCAGGACACCTTCGTCGTACCCGATGAACACCGAGTGCTCCGCAAGCAGCCGCGCCGGGCCACGCAGGCCGCTGCTGGCAACCAGTGCGTGCCAGGCGTCGGCATTCGGCAGGGGAGACGAAGACGAATGCGCGGCTGGCGTTGGATAACCGGCGGAAGCCGGCGGCGCGACACGCACCGGTTCCGGCACGGTTTCCTCGACAGGAGGGAGCTGTGGTGGCGGCAGCTCCCGCACCGGAGCGCGTGGTTCCGGGGTGCGGGGCATCGGAGCAGGCGGCTCCGAAACACGCGGCGCCGAATCACGCGCCAGCGCTTCGCGAGCGGCATTCGCAGCCGACATGTTCGCGGGTGCGGCTGCGCGTGGCGGCGCAGCTTCGCTGCGCGCGACTCCCGACGTGGAAGCAGGCGTGCGAGCCCCCTCGCCCTCCGCCGGGCGGAACGCGAGCATGCGCAACAGGCTCATCTCGAATCCGGCTCGCGGGCTGGGCGCATATTGCAGATCGCGCCGGCCGTTCAGTGCCATCTGGTACCAGAGCTGTACTACTTCAGGGCGCAGCGCGGCCGCGAGCGCATCGACATCGACGCCCTCACCTTCAACGGGCGCATCAGAGACGAGCTGCCGAACCTGGATGCGATGCAACGCATCAGCTAACGCGTCGAGCACGCCGCCCCAGTCGGGCGAGAACTCCGCAAGGACGCCCACTTCCGCAAGCAACCCTGCACCATCGCCGCGCGAAAGCGCATCGAGCAGCGTGCCCACGCGCGTGCGATCGACGGTGCCGAGCATCGCGGCCACCGCGGCATCGTCGAGCTTGCCGCCGGTGTAGGCGATCGCCTGGTCCAGCAGCGAGAGGCCATCGCGCAGGCTGCCGTCCGCCGCTTTCGAAAGCTGGTGGATCGCGCCGGGTTCGGCGGGGATGCCCTCGGCTTCGAGGATCCGCGTGATCTGACCGCTGATCTGCTGCTCGTCGAGACGCTTGAGATTGAACTGCAGGCAGCGCGACAACACGGTGACCAGGAGTTTTTCCGGATCGGTGGTCGCGAAGAGGAACTTCACGTGTTCGGGTGGTTCCTCAAGCGTTTTCAGCAGCGCGTTGAACGCCGCCTTCGACAGCATGTGCACTTCGTCGATCAGGTAGACCTTGTAGCGGCCGCGCGACGGCAGGTACTGCGCGTTCTCGATCAGCTCGCGCACGTTGTCGACACCTGTGTTGCTGGCCGCGTCGATTTCCAGAAGATCGATGTAACGGCCGGCATCGATGGCGCGGCAGGTCTCGCATTCACCACAGGGATCGGCCGAGGTCCCCTGCTCGCAGTTGAGCGACTTGGCGAAGATGCGCGCAATGGTGGTCTTGCCGACGCCGCGTGTACCGGTGAAGAGGAAGGCGTGGTGGACGCGGCCCGAATCCAGTGCATTGGTGAGCGCGCGGACCACGTGCTCCTGCCCGACCAGTTCGGCGAAACGCTTGGGGCGCCACTTTCGGGCGAGGACGAGATAGGACATGCGGCCATTCTGCCGCGCTGGGACGGTTATGGGCAGCCCAAGTCACTGGAAGGAACATCCGGCGGACCGATATCTTGACGGAGAGATTCCTGCGCGGTGCGCCGCGTTTGGTCTTCCCGACCGTTCAGCTCTATCGCGGCGCGGCTATCCAGCGCTATCGCGGCGCGTTAGAATCTGCGCCCCTGAAGTCGGCCGGACGCCGTATTCAGGCCTGCGGTACAGGTGCGGAGAGGTGTCCGAGTGGTTGAAGGAGCACGCCTGGAAAGTGTGTAAGCGTCTAAACCGCGCTTCGGGGGTTCGAATCCCCCTCTCTCCGCCAGCCGCATAGCAACAGATGCAACAAGCCGCGTGCAATGCGCGAGCCGCAAGTCTCCATGGTGGCCCCGTCGGCCCCTCGCGACGCTAGATCGAAAACCCCGCCAGGGCCGGAAGGCAGCAACGGTATCGATCGACGCGGGTGCCGAGGTCAGCCGGCGGGGTCATCGCCATTTCCAATGCTTCGCATTGGAAATCCCAAGATTTGCTTCGCAAATCTCGGGCCCCGGCTCACGGCTTCCTATCCCCGCCCCTTCGGGGCGCCCCCTTAACAAAGGGGCTTTCCACCAGATGGCATGCGATCCGCCTTGGAGCCCGCTCAACGTTTCGACGAAATTCGCACGTCATTCCCGCGAAAGCGGGAATCTCGTCTTTGTGCTTTCGTCAGCTGAAAGACAGGGTTCCCGCTTCCGCGGGAATGACGATCAAAGTGGGTTGTTCGGCTCTTCCTCAAGGCTGCGGATGCAGCCAGCCCGCGTCGCCTTCGGTGTAGCGCTCGTGTTTCCAGATCGGCACGCGCGCCTTCACTTCATCGATGATGTAGCGGCATGCAGCGAAGGCGGCGTCGCGATGCGCCGACGTCACGCCGACCCACACCGCCAGTTCGCCGATGGCGAGGTCGCCGGTGCGATGGATGCAACGCGCATCGATGATGGCGAATCTGCCCATCGCTTCAGCCATGATCTTTTCGCCTTCGCTTTCGGCCAGCGCGGCGTAGGCCTCGTAGCGCAACCCCAAAACGGCGCGGTCGGCATTGTGGCTGCGAACCCAGCCTTCGAAGCTGGCGAAACCGCCGACGCGGTCGTCCAGCAGGTCTGCGCGCAAGGCCGAGGTGTCGAAGGGTGTGTCGCTGAGCGTAAAGCGTTTCATGTAGTTGCTCTTGCGCCGGGCTGCGTCGCTCTTCGTGGCGCTGATGAGCCGATCAGGCTCGCCTTCATGCTCATCCGCCGCTCACGGGAGGAATGAAAGCGATCTCTGCTCCCTCTCGCGGCACGTCTTCCCAGCCGGCGAAGTCGCCATCGATGGCGACGCGCAACTGGCGAGCCGGAAACGGCAGCTGATGGCGGACCTGCACTTCTTCGTACAACGCGCGCAGGTTCGCTGCCGATGTTTCCACGGTTTCGCTCGCCATGCCCGCGGCATCACGCAGTGCGGCGAAATAGAGAATCGTGACTCTGCTGCCCATCCGCCGAATCAACCTTGTCCAAAATCACGGCGGCCGCCGCGCTTGCCCAGCAGTTTCGCAGGACCGATGACGATGCGGTGCGAAAGCGCCTTGCACATGTCGTAGACCGTCAGCGCGGCGATGTTCGCTCCGGTGAGCGCTTCCATTTCCACGCCGGTGCGATGTGTGGTGCGAACCATGCACTCGATGCGCAGGTCGCGCTCGCCCGCCCATTCCACGGAAATGCGGCAGCCCTCGATCGGCAACGGATGGCAGAACGGGATCAGTTCGTGCGTCCGCTTCACCGCCATCGTTCCGGCAATGATCGCGGTCTCGACGATACCGCCCTTGGCGCTTTTCAGACCGCTTGCGCGCAGCTGTACGGCTACATCAGCGGGAAACCGGACGCGGCATTCTGCGGTCGCTTCGCGCGGTGTCACCGCTTTTCCGGACACGTCGACCATCGCCGGGCGTCCGGCCGGATCGACGTGGGTCAATTGCTTGCGCGCGGTCTTTTTCACCCGCGCATTCTGCGCTGATCGCAACACCGGCGGAAGGCACTGGCGGTCAGCCGCCGACCAGATACATCTCGACGTGCCGGCGCGATACCTTGGGGCTGCCGCGCAATTCGCTGTAGCGGTCGGCACGCTTCGACCAGCGCTCGGCCAGGCGGAGCGCGACGGCCTGCTCTCCCTGTGAGAGCAGCGGACGCAGGTCATCTCCTTCGGCCGCGAACAGGCAGGTGTAGAGCCGTCCGTCGGCCGACACGCGCGCACGATGGCAGTCGCCGCAGAAGGGTTCGCTGACCGAGCTGACGAAACCGACTTCCCCTGCTCCGTCGATGAAGCCGTAACGCGAGGCGACTTCCCCGCGATACTGTGCTTCGAGTGGAAGCAAGGGCCATCGCGCATCGATGCGATCACGCAGTTCCGCGGAAGACACGACACGTTCGCGCTGCCAGCCGTTGCATGTGCCGACGTCCATGTATTCGATGAAGCGCATGACATGACCGTATTCGCGGGCGAACTCGACCAGTGGCAACACTTCGCGTTCGTTGACGTTGCGCTGTACCACGCAGTTGAGCTTGATCGGATCGAAGCCCGCGCCCTGTGCGGCCTCGATACCCTTGAGCACATCGGCGACGTCACCGCGCCCCCCGGAAAGCCCGCGGAACAGTTCCGGATCGAGTGCATCCAGGCTGACGGTGATGCGATGCAGCCCGGCTTCGCGCAGAGCGCGCGCATGCAGCGCCAATAACGAACCATTGGTGGTCAGCGCGATGTCGGTAAGACCTTCGAGTGCCGTCAATCGAGCGACGAGTTCCGGAAGCCGCTTGCGCAGCAGCGGCTCGCCGCCGGTGATGCGGAGCTTGGTCACACCCATTCGCACGAAGCCGCGCACCAACGTTTCGATCTCATCGAAGGAAAGGCGCGACGCCGCATCGAAACCGTAATCGTCGGGCACCCGCTCCGCGGGCATGCAATAGGGACAGCGGAAATTGCAGGCTTCGATCACCGACAGGCGAAGATCGCGCAGCGGGCGTCCCAGCGCGTCGCGGACATTGGAGGGCGTGGTTTCCACGATCGCGTTCATGCCTGCGCCGTTGGCGCGGTCGGCTCGGCGAGAGCGATCACATCGCCCGCTTTCGCGACGCGATGGCCGCGGGCGGCAAGCTCCTCGCCTTCCTCGCGGCTGGCGTAGTGGTAGAGCATGCAGCGCGACAGCAGCTCGGCCGGGTACTCGCGTTCCAGGTCCTCGATGCCGCTGTGCGAAGGATTGCCGTGCAGCGCGCAGTCGTGGGCGACGAGTTCGCCGGCATTGGCATGCCTGGCCAGTTGCTCGGGAATCGGCCGCGTATCGCCCGTCCACACGACGCTTCCGCGCAGGCGCAGTCCGAACGAAGTTTCGGGCCAGTGGTGGCGTGTTGCGAATACTTCCAGGCGAACGCCTTCATGCCAGAACGAAGCGCCGACCGGAATCACCTGGAACGCATCCCAGAAATTCGCGCCGCCTTCGGCCAGCGCATTCGGATAGTCGCCGACGCGCTGGTGCAGCAACGGCACGATCGCAGCCGGCACGTACACGCGCACCTTGCCGCGCCGGGCATCATCGAAATAGCTGGAAACGAACATCCGTTCGAATCCGCCCACGTGATCCAGATGCGTGTGCGTGATGAACAAGGCGTGCGGCATTTGGCCGTATTGCGTCAAATAGTGACTCAGGCCTTCGTTACCGCAATCGATCGTCAGCCACGACGCACCATCGCGCTCGATCGTGGCCATCGACGATCCCAGTTGAACCGCGGACGCATTGCCAACGCCCTGCAGTCGCAAACTCCAAGCCATCAGGTGCCTCGTGCCCAGGCGCGGTCGTACGCCGCGCGCAAACGGGCGAAATCCCGCTCCACTTCCTCGATGGGGCGGCTGCCGCGCAGTTTCAACAGCGAACGCTTAAGGCGCGCGAGATTGCCTTCGCGCCAACCGGTTGCGGGAATCCGCTGTTCACCGCGGTCCAGGTCGATCACCCAGCCCCGGCCGGTGGGGTCGAACAACAGGTTGTGGGCATTCAGGTCGGCGTGGTCGAGTCCGGCTCGATGCACGCGTGCGATCAGCCGGCCCGCTTCTTCCCATGGCGCACCGTCGCCGGCCACCGCGGCGCGATCGGCCAACGTACGTACTTCATCCAGTCGCTCTATCAGAATCGCGGCGCGATAGAAGTGGCCTTCCCGTCGGTAGCATGCGGCGATCGGCCGTGGTATCGGCACCCCTTGGGCGATCATGCTTCTCGTCAACCGGAATTCGGCAAAGCTGCGCGTGCGGTTGGCGCCGCGCCACCAATAGCGGTCGCGGCTGAAATGCGCGACGAATCCGCCGCGCAGGTAACAACGCAACACGGCTGCACCGAACGGCGCGTCAACATACCAGGCGCCGCCACGGCCACCGCTGGCGACCGGCCGGGCCTTCTCGCCCCAGAACGACGGTGAAAACCACTCGGCCTTGGCTTGTCGTACGCGCGTGTTGTCGAACAGAATCGCCCCGTAACCGCGCTCGTCGCGGAACGGCGTCAATCCTTCGGCGGCGTCGTAGCCTGTCATCCCACCGAGTCTAGCAAGACCCATGCCGCACGCTCCCCTGTCGATCTGCCTGCTGCGGCTGTCCGCCCTGGGCGATGTCACCCACGTCGTGCCGCTGGTGCGGACGCTCCAGGCTGCGTGGCCGCAGGTCGCGTTGACCTGGGTCATCGGCAAGGGTGAACACAGGCTGCTCGAAGGACTGCCCGGCGTGCACTTCGTCGAATACGACAAGAAGACCGGCCTCGCAGGCATGCGTGCACTGCGCAGGGAGCTGGGGGCGCATGCTCCCGGTGGCCGCTTCGACGCGCTGCTGCAGATGCAGGTAGCAGCGCGCGCGAACCTGTTGTCGGCGTTCATCCCGGCGAAGCGGCGCATCGGGTACGACCGCTCGCGCTCCAAGGACCTGCACGGCCTTTTCATCAACGAGCGCATTCCCGATCGGCCGGGAATCCACGTGCTCGATGCGATCGGCAGCTTCTGCGAACCGCTGGGCCTCAAACAGACGCAGGTGCAGTGGGACCTGCCGGTTCCGGACGCCGCACGCGAATGGGCGCAGTCGCAATGGGTCGAAGACGGCAGGCCGACGCTATTGATCTCGCCTTGCTCGAGCCACGTGCTCCGCAACTGGCGTGCCGACCGTTGTGCCGCTGTCGCCGACCATGCGGCTTCCCGTGGCTGGCGCATCGTGCTGTGCGGCGGACGCAGCCAGCTCGAGCGAGAAACCACCGATACCATTCTGGCCGCCATGAAGTCGCCCGCGCTGGACCTGGTCGGCAGGGACACCCTGAAACAGCTCCCCGCCCTGCTCGAACGCGCGGACCTGGTGATGACGCCGGATTCCGGCCCCATGCACATCGCCAATGCGATGGGGGCGAAGGTGCTGGGTCTTCATGCCGCAAGCAATCCTGCGCGAAGCGGCCCGTATTCGGACCGGCGCTATTGCGTCGACCGCTATGACGACGCGGCGCGAAAGTACCTGCGCAAGCCCGCTTCGGGTCTCAAGTGGGGCACCAAGATCGAACACGAGGGCGTGATGGACCTGGTCACCGTACCCGATGCCATCGCCGCGTTCGAACGCTATGTCGCCGATCACTCGGAACACTGAGCCGCGCGCCTGGAATCAGGGCGCCGCGCCGGTGCGGTAATCCTGGTAGGACTTCTCTTCGACGTAGGACGAGCCCAGCGCGAGGTTGATTTCCTTCTTGATGCGGGCCCGTTCGTCGTTCTCGAAATAGACGGCTCGCGCGAGACGGATGAATTCCGCATCGAACTCCTGCGCTTTTTCCTTGATGCGGATGTCGTCCTCGATGACCCACAGTCGTTCGTTGACTTCCTTCAGCGCGGCGCGCAGTTCGACGATGTCCTTGCCCGCGGCCGGATGCGCCATCCAGGTCTTTTCGAGCGCCGAGAGTTCATTGCGGACGTTGGCGAGCTTGGCTTCGTCGGTCATGCGTTCGGACTTGATCTGCAGGATCGCGATCTTGTCGAGCAGTTCGCCAAAGGACACGGGAACGAGGATTTCGGACATGGGAGGGCCGTTCTTGAGGCCAGGCGCAGGCCCGGCGGTAAGGATGAACAGACGGCAGAGCGCCTGAGGCGCATAGTGTAGCCACCCCGCCCGTAAACTTGCCCCGGGCTGGGTCCGCCACGTATCATTCGCGGCCCACTTCCGGAGAGGTGGCAGAGTGGTTGAATGTACCTGACTCGAAATCAGGCGTACGTTTATAGCGTACCGAGGGTTCGAATCCCTCCCTCTCCGCCAGATCGAACAGACGCCCCTTCCGAGGGGCGTTTTGTTTTTCCGGTATGCACCCACACCCGGGATAAACACCCAGGCGCCTTGCTTCACGGCCGGTCCCCGATGATTATCGCGTTTCAACTTTTGAACGCCCCCGCCCGCAGCCCTCCCCCATGATCGAATTCGGACACCTGACGCATGTCGGCCTGCGTCGGGAACTCAACGAGGACACGTATTACGGCGACAGTGAGCTGGGGCTGTGGCTCGTCGCCGACGGAATGGGCGGGCATGAATACGGCGAAGTCGCCAGCGCCCTCGCCCGGGAAACCATCGTCCGCGAGATCCGCGACGGCACGCCACTGGCCACCGCCATCCGCGTCGCGGACGAGGAGATCATCCGTATCTCACGCCGCCGCCACGACGCACTGCCGATGGGCACGACCGTCGTGGCCGCACGCATCAACGGCAATCGCTTCGAAGTCGCCTGGGTCGGCGACAGCCGCGTGTACCTGTGGCGCGACAACCAGCTGGTGCAGCTGTCGCAGGACCACAGCTACGTGCAGGAACTGATCGCCAATGGCGCGATCACGCATGAACAGGCGCGCAGCCATCCCCATCGCAACGTCGTGACCCAGGCCTTGGGCGTAACCGACCCGCGCAACCTCAACGTGGAAACCATGACCGGCGAGCTTCGGCCGGGCATGCAGCTGCTGTTGTGCAGCGATGGACTCACCGAGGAAGTGGAAGACCGCAATATCGCCCGGGTGCTGTCGCACAACGACTGCAGCGCGCAGGAATGCGTGGATGAGCTGGTCGCGGCGGCGCTCGACGGTGGCGGATCGGACAACGTGACCGTGGTGCTGGTGCGCAACCACTAGGTCTTTTTGGCCGCCGGTATCAGGCCGGCATAGCCTCGAGCGGCGCGACCGCCTCGGCTGCTTCCGCCCAGGCATCCCACACCGCCTTTCCGGCTTTCTTGCGCAACTGCGCCAATCGGGCTTCGTGGGCGGCGCTATCTTCTTCGGCGACCAGCACGCGTGGACGTGGTGCGCGAACATCGACTTCGAACGTGACGGCTGCTTCGTTCGCGGCTTCCGCTCCCACTTCGAAGCCGATTTCGCTCTGGCCCGACGTCAGTCCGATGTACACCTCGGCCAGCAACTGGGCATCGAGCAGGGCGCCATGCAGCTGGCGATGCGTGTTGTCGACGTCGAAGCGCTTGCATAGCGCGTCCAGGGAATTGCGCTGCCCGGGGAAGCGCTGGCGTGCGAGCAGCAGCGTGTCCTCGACCGTGCAGCGATCGGCGATCTTGCCGTACTGCGGCCCGAGCAGGCGGAGCTCGTTGTCGAGGAAACCGACGTCGAACGCCGCGTTGTGGATCACCAGTTCCGCACCTTCGATGAAAGCCAGGAATTCGTCGGCGATTGCCGCGAACAGCGGCTTGTCGGCGAGGAATTCCAGCGTCAGCCCGGTGACTTCCTGCGCACCGGCTTCGAACTCGCGCTCGGGATTCAGGTAACACTGGAACGTGCGGCCCGTAGGCCGACGCTCCACCATCTCGACGCAGCCGATTTCCACCACACGATTGCCGCTGGCCCAGCTCAAGCCGGTGGTTTCGGTGTCGAGGATGATCTGGCGCATTCGTGATCCGGAACTTGCAATGGTGGGAGATTAAAGCCTGGAGGAGAGCGGAAACAGCGCTCGCCGCTAGAAACCGCTGACCGGTACAGCGGACGCGCGCTTGAAACGCAGGGCTTCGTTGCGCGCGAGCATGTCGACGCGTTCGTTGTCCGGATCACCCGAATGGCCCTTCACCCATTTCCATTCGATGCGATGGCGTCCGGTCGCAGCGTGCAGGCGTTCCCACAGTTCGCGGTTTTTCACCGGATCGCCGCCCGCTGTCTTCCAGCCGCGCCGCACCCAGCCGGGCATCCATTCGGTAATGCCCTGGCGCACGTACTGGGAATCGGTGAACAAGGTGACGTCGCAACCTTCGGACAAGGCTTCCAGCCCCGAAATCGCCGCCATCAGTTCCATGCGGTTGTTCGTGGTGTCGGTTTCGCCACCGACCACTTCGCGCTCGTGCTGGCCATAACGCAGTAGTGCGGCCCATCCGCCGGGTCCGGGGTTGCCGAGGCACGCGCCGTCGGTGTGTACCTCGACCGACTTTCGTTTTGCTTGAGTCATCCGCGGATTATCGCTGTTGCCGTCGCAGTTGTTCGGACCGCAGCGATTCAAAGCGCCACGACACGCGCGAATGCGCCGCGCCTTGCAGGCGGAAACTGTGCTTGGGCGTCTGCGGAATCAACGAATGCACGCGCTTGTTCACGCTCAACGCGATGCCGGCGCGCAGCCAATCGTTCATGCCGACCCCGACGTCGCCGTTGTCCATGCGCCAGCGGGGCCCCAACCATTGCAGGTGTACCGAGTCCAACGCGAAGCCCGCGCGCCGCAGCGACGACTGCCACGCACCTGTCACCCGGGCATGCAGGCCCGTGCGGGTCCAGCGCGCGCGATATGGACTCCAGGCATTGAGCGCCGCCAGCCACAGCGTGCCGCCGGGCGCGAGCACGCGCTCGCATTCGTAGAGCAGCTCATCCGCGTCGAAGCCGTCGTCCAGCGTGTGCTGCAGCAGCACCGCGCCGAAGCTTTCGTTGGCCAGCGGCAGCGGCAATCCGCAGCGCACGGCACCGTCGAAGCGCAGGTCATCGAAGCCGCTTTCGTCGCGGCGCAACAGCACGCCTCGTCCTCGTGCTGGTTCCGGTGGTACTGCACCGGGAACGCCGAGCCAGCACCATGGCAAAGCGGGGATTCCCGCGAGCACGCGCGCCATCGCCGCCGCTTCGACCGCCAGCATCCCCTGCCCGGCCTGCGTACCGAACCAGGCCAGCGGACCTTCCGATTGACGATCAGGGGCGAGCGAAGGCATGGTCGGATTGTGAGGGATCGCCGCCCGGAGTTCATCGATGCTGCTGCGCCCCCTGCCCGCCTTCGCGGACAACTACATCTGGGCCCTGTCGAACGACGCTGGCCATACGGTGATCGTCGATCCGGGCGAAGCCGGCCCGGTTCTCGCCGCGCGTGAAAGCCTGCGTCCGGTCGGGATCCTGCTGACCCACCACCACGCCGACCACATCGGTGGAGTGGAAGAACTTCTGCAAACATGGCCCGATCTTCGCGTCATCGCGCCCGAAGACGATCGTATCCCGCGTGCAACCGAGACCGTTCGCGAAGGTGATGAGGTCGCGCTCGCGGGCTGGCGTTTCCAGGTCATGGAAATACCCGGCCATACCCGCAGCCATATCGCTTTCCATGGCCACGGGCTGCTGTTCTGCGGGGACACCCTGTTCAGCCTCGGCTGCGGGCGGCTGTTCGAAGGAACCCCGGCGCAGATGTACGACTCGCTCACAAAACTGGCAGCGCTGCCGCCGGAAAGCCGGATCTGTTGTGGGCACGAATACACCGTTAACAACAGCCGCTTCGCCACCGTGGTAGAACCCGGCAACCTGGCGCTGACGCGTCGCTCTGAAGAGGCCCGGACCATGCGCGATCGTGGACTGCCCACCCTTCCCAGCACGCTGGCCGGCGAACTGGCTGCCAATCCCTTCCTGCGGGTGGACGAACCCGAGGTTCGCCGATCCCTGCAGGCCCATCTCGGCCGGGACCCCGCCGGCAGCGTGGAAGCGTTCGCCGAGTTGCGGCGCTGGAAGGATGGGTTCGCGTCATGACTTCGCGTGCCCTGGGAGTTTTGCTGGCGTTGCTGCTGGCGGTGCCAGTGTGCGGGACTGCCGCCGAGGCCTCCGACGCCGTGCTGACCGAAGCGGGCACCCGCAATGGGCGCGAGATCTACGAACGCTTCCGCGAGGGGCTCGCCGACCCGACCTGCGAGGCGGATGCCAGCGTTCGCTGGAAGACCCACTTCGCCCATGCGCCCAAACAGCTGGCGACGCGCAACGATGATGTGCTGCCGCTGTTCGGCTATGTCGTGGACTCGTTGCGCGCGTCGCACCTGCCAACCGAATTCGCGCTGATCCCCTTCGTGGAAAGCGGCTACAAGCCCGGCGCCCGCAGTCCGCAGGGGCCGGCCGGGCTCTGGCAGATGATCGCGGTCACCGCCCGCAACCATAAGGTGCCGATGCGAGCCGGCTACGACGGGCGCCTGTCCCCGGTGGACTCGACGACGGCGGCGGTGCGCTACCTGAAGACCCTGCATGGCATGTTCGCCGGCGACTGGCGGCTGGCGGTGATGGCGTACAACGCGGGCGAATACCGCGTGCTGGGCGCGCTCAAGCGCAGCGGCCAGACCGCTCGCAATGCCAGGCCGGAAGCGCTCATCGGCCTGTCGCCGATCACCCAGGCCTATGTCCGCAAGCTGCACGCACTCTCGTGCCTGCTGGAACAGGCCGACGACCGCGAGGAATGGCTATATGCGCTCGATCGTCCGGTGCCTTTGCTGGAAGCGGTGACCGTGCCGGACGGTGCGACTGACATTGCCGCCTGGGCGCGCCGGAACGGACAGGACGCCTCCCGGCTGCAACGACTCAATCCGGCGTTCGTAGGTGGACGAATTACTCGTTCGGACGGGAAGCCCGCGCGGTTGCTGGCGGTCGCGACGGATGCGCGGCCTGACTCGGCTCCCTCAGCGACGGGAGCAGTCGATACGCCCGTCGCCGAGTCTTCTGCTTCCGTTGCCCTCGCCGAAGTGGTTTCACCGACGCCGGCACCAGAACCAGCGAACTACGCAACGGCGGCCACGACACCAGCCGCTCCTTCGCAGCCTGCAACTGAATCCATCGCACGCCGCCACACCGTCGCACGCGGTGACAGCCCGTGGAAGATTGCCTCGCGCTACGGCGTCCGTGTTGCCGACCTGCTCCAACGCAATGGACTCACTCCGAAAAGTGTCCTGAAGCCCGGCAAGGTGCTGCTGATCGATGCGGAACTCGTGGCCGGCAGTGTCGGCCAGGCTGCGGGCACGCCGTAGCGGAGTCGCAGCTCCGCTCCTTGCCGCCCCGGACCCTCCGCTACACTAGAGCCTTTGCTCAGCCGCCCCACGCGGCCAACCACGAGGACGAGTCATGGGTTTCCTGCAAGGCAAGCGCGCACTGATCACCGGCATCGCCAGCGAGCGTTCGATCGCCAGCGGCATCGCCGAAGCCATGCACCGCGAAGGTGCGCAGCTGGCTTTCACTTACCAGACTGACAAGCTCAAGTCGCGCGTCGAAAAGGCTGCGGAAGAGTACGGCAGCAACATCGTCATCCCGCTGGATGTCACCAGCGACGAACAGATCGCGAACTGCTTCAGCGAACTGGGCAAGCACTGGACCGACGGCTTCGACATCCTTGTGCACGCGATCGCCTACGCGCCGCGCGAAGCGATCGCTGGCCAGTTCCTCGACGGCCTGACCCGCGAAAACTTCTCCATCGCGCACGATATTTCCGCCTACTCGCTGGCGGCGATGGCCAAGGCGGCCCGCCCGCAGATGCAGGGCCGCAATGGTTCGATCGTCACGTTGAGCTATCTCGGCGCCGAACGCGCACTGCAGGGCTACAACGTGATGGGCGTGGCCAAGGCGAGCCTGGAAGCGACCGTGCGCTACCTCGCCTACAACCTCGGCCCGGAAGGCACGCGCGTCAACGCGATCTCCGCCGGGCCCATCAAGACGCTCGCCGCAGCAGGCATCGCCGGCTTCCGCAAGATCCTCGGCCACGTCGAGGAGAACGCTCCTCTTCGCCGCACCGTCACCATCGAACAGGTCGGCAACGTCGCTGCATTCCTGTGCTCGGACCTGGCGGCCGGCGTTACCGGCGAAGTGACCTACGTCGATTCGGGCTACAACATCCTCGGCATGACCGGACTCAATACCGACGAGTGATGCACTGGTGCGAAACGAAGCATGCGCGGATTTCCGCGCATGCTTCGTGCCGTCAACTGCTCAGGGCAGCAGCGTTCCCTGGTCGCCGATCGATAGCCATTTGTTGCCGTCGTGCGCATAGGTGACGCTCGTCAGTGCATGCTGGCGAAAGCCGATCCGCGGGATCTCGTACACGGTGTCGTATAGGATGAACGCGGAACGGCAGCCGTCGACCACCCGATACAGTTCGGTCCAGCTCCACACCGCTTCGCGATTGGCGAAATGCGAAGCGAGCGCCTGCTCGATGGCATCGATTCCGATTCTTTTCGCACCGCTGGCGAATACCGTTACGGCGCGCGGGTCATGCCCGGCCAGCCAGGTTTCCAGGTCGTAGTCGCGGAACGATTCCATGTCGACGCGCTGCGCTACTTCGAACTGACGGGCGCAGCCAGCGGGATCCTCGGCGAAGGCGGGAGTCGCGAAGGCCAGAGCAGCCAGCGACGCCAATGCGAGCGGCAGCAGACGAAGGCGGGAATGATGAGTCTTCATGGCGGTTCTCCTTGGGGATGATTCCCGCGCCCACCATGGTTTCATCGCGTCGCTGATTCGAGAGCCACTCTCGTCCGAAACCAGCAAGCCAATTTTTCACGGCGTTTTCGCAATGTGCACAACCTGCGAAAAAAAAGCCCGGCAATGCCGGGCCTTTTTTCTACGCGGGTGCCGCGCTCCGATCAGAGATTCTCTTCGGCAATCTTGACCTTCATGCGCTTGCGCAACGATTGCACGAGGCCCAGCAGTTCTTCCTCGGCTGCGACTCGCGACAACTGGTCGCGCATCCGGTCGCGCTGCGCCGCCGGCATCGCGGCCACGTCGCCCGGCTTTACCTTGTCGACGGTGAACAGCACGGCGGTGCCATCCGGCATGACGGCCTTGCCCGGCGTCACCTTGCCTTCGGCCGGAACGCCCGCCGCAAAGATCGCTTCCGAAACCACTGGATCCGGTACCGGCATGCCGCGCTGCACGCCCGGGATCACGTTCGGCGGCGGCAGGTTCTTCGACGCCGCGATCTGCGCCAGCGTTTCGCCTACACGCAGGCGCGCGAGCAACGCGTCGGCTTCTTTCTCGCCGGCCTTGCGCGCGCGATCCGCACGCACGGCAGCAGTGACTTGCTCGCGAACCTGCACAAGCGGCTGCGCGCGTTCCGGCGTGTGCGCGGTCACGCGCAGCAACACGCTGTGGTTCGGACCGACTTCGATCGGATCGCTGACGGTGCCGTCCTGGATGCGGGCCTCATCGAATGCCTGCCGCTTCACGGCGGCGTTCGCGAGGATGCCTTCGTTCGCCTTGCGTGCAACCGGACCGAGCGTGTGCACCGGGAGGCTCATCTCGCGCGCGGCGGATGCCAGCGACGTCGGGTTCTTCAACACTGCGTCCACCAGCTTGCCGCTGAGTTCGTTGAAGGCGCGCTCGCGGGCGCCTTCGCTTTCCTCGCGCAGCAACTGCTCGCGCACGGCTTCGAAGTCCTGCTGCTGCGCGCCCTTCACTTCACGCAACTGGATGATGTGCCAGCCGAAACTCGTCTTCACCGGCTGGCTGATCTCGCCGGGCTTCAGTTCGAACAGCACCTTGTCGAATTCCGGAACCATCACGCCCTTGGCGTTCCAGCCCAGGTCGCCGCCGCTGTCCTTCGAACCCGGATCGTCGCTGTTGGCACGCGCGAGCGCGGCGAAGTCGGCACCCGGCGCGGTAGCCTGCGCATGGATCTGGCGAGCCTTGGCTTCAGCGGCCTTCTGCTTCGCTGCGTCGACGTTTTCGTCCACCTGGATCAGGATGTGCGAAGCCAGGCGCTGTTCCTGCTGCGTGAACTGTTTCTTTTCCTGCTCGTAGCGCGCGCGCAACGCGGCTTCGTCGGGAGCGGGCACCTGCAGGTCGGCGGCATTGATCTCGACGTATTCGAGCGACACGGTTTCCGGCGCGCGGTAATTGGCGGCGTGTGTGTCGTACCACTTCTTGATTTCAGCATCGCTCACCGGCGCCGTGTCCGGCGGGGGCGGCGGCAGCATGAGCACGCTGGCGTCGCGCGTCTCGAACATCAGCTTGAGCAGGCGATCGGTTTCGCCCGCCGTGTAGAAACTGCTTTCGCCGATGGCGCTGTTGACCAGCGACTCTTCGAGCGTCTGGCGGACCATCGTTTCGAACTGCTTTTCGCTCTGCGCGGGGACTTGCGACGACAACGCGAGGCGGTAGCGGTCGTAGTTGAACTTCCCTTCCACCTGGAAGGCGGGAATGTTCATCACTTCCTTCTGCACCATCGCGTCGCTGACGCTTACGCCGGCAGAACGGGCGGCGAGCTTCTGCACGCGCTGGTTGACCAGCTGGTCGAGGATCTGCAGCTTGTTCTCGGCGGTTTCGAATGCCTTGGCATCGAAGGTTTCGCCCTGCTGCTGGCGCTGCTGCATGCGGGCGCGCTCGAAGGCGCCGCGGAAATCCTCGCGGCTGATCTCTTCGTGTTCCCACAATGCCGACACGGGCCACCACGACGGCGCGGACGGCCACCATGCGGGCGGTGCGTCGATGCGCGCGACGAAATCATTCGTGCGCTGGACCTCGTACTGGCTGATGCCGAATGGGACCAGCAACAACGCAAGGAAGCCGAGGATCACGGTGGCGATCCAGCCCGAGGTTTTTTCGCGAATGGCTTGCAGCATGGGATAACCGGTCAGGGCGATAACGTAGCCGCGCAGTGTAGGGCCGGTCTTGACCTTCCGTCGAGCGCCGTGGCGCGCCCGGCGGCAGCCAGTGCATTGTCCGTGCCCGCGGACGAATTCGCGGAGGCAGGCAATGAAGAAATTTCTTCAACAGCTGAAAAGCAGAACGCCCGCATTTCTGCGGGCGTTCTGGAAAAAATGGCGGAGTGGACGGGACTCGAACCCGCGACCTCCGGCGTGACAGGCCAGCATTCTAACCGACTGAACTACCACTCCGCGCTGAGACGGAAAATCATACAGACCGGAACCAAACTGCGCAACACCCCGATTCGTAATTTCCTACCTGGTGGGTGCTGAGGGTTTCGAACCCCCGACCCTCTCCTTGTAAGGGAGACGCTCTACCGCTGAGCTAAGCACCCGACCGCGAAATGATAACGCAGGTGGAAGTGTCCCGACATACTCGCAGCCGAGAGACGCACCATCAGCGGCTCCGCGCAGCATGCGAACAATGTTTAGCGTTCGCCGGTACAACAAAAAACCCGGCATTCGCCGGGCTTCTCGTTGCTGACGCGTAAGGCGTCGATCAGTTGACCGCATCCTTCAGTGCCTTGCCGGCCTTGAACGAAGGATTCTTCGACTTCTGGATCTTGATCGTTTCGCCGGTCTTCGGATTGCGGCCTTCGCGAGCGGCGCGCTCGCGCACCTGGAAGGTACCGAAGCCCACGAGGGTGACGGCATCGCCCTTCTTCAGCGCCTTGGTGATAACGCTGATCGCGGCATCGACAGCCTTGGCGGCGTCGGCCTTGGAAAGTTCGGCAGCGTCAGCGACGGCGCTAACAAATTCGCCCTTGTTCATTCGTATGGACTCCATGTGCGGCGGACGCCGCGGTGTACAGAAACCGGGCAGCGACTGTTCGAAGAGCTCCCCGATCGAGTGGACCGCTTATTGCGCTGGCTGTAGCAGCATTGCGGCTGGCGTCGTTATACCAGTGCGATCGCCACACCCGCAACCCTGAAAGCCAGTATTGGCGCGGCTTTCAGGATGAAATGGGTGCTTACCGCAATTAAACGCCTGCCTCTTAGTGCTTGACGTCGAGTTGGGTGGCCGCCTGCACGCCATCGGGCACCGGCAGTTCGCCAGGCGGAATCGCGGGTGTTGGAGTCACCGGTCGCTCGAGTGCGATGTCCAGCACCTCGTCGATCCACTTCGCCGGGATGATCTTCATTCCCTGTGTCACTGCCTTGGGCAAGTCGGCGAGATCCTTCTTGTTTTCGTCGGGAATGATCACGGTGCGGATGCCGCCACGCAGCGCTGCAAGCAGCTTTTCCTTGAGACCACCGATGCCGAGCACCTTGCCGCGCAGCGTGATCTCTCCCGTCATCGCCACGTCGGCCTTGACCGCATTCTTGGTCAGCATCGATACGAGCGCGGTCGCCATCGCGATGCCGGCGCTGGGGCCGTCCTTGGGCGTCGCACCTTCCGGCACGTGCACATGGATGTCGTGCTTCTGCAGGAAATCGAGATCGATGCCCAGCCGTTCCGTGCGCGCCCGGACGACCGACAGCGCGGCGGAAGCGGATTCCTTCATGACGTCGCCCAGCTGGCCGGTCAGCAGCAACTGACCCTTGCCGGGCACCAGCGTGGCTTCGACCTGGAGCAGATCGCCACCGACTTCGGTCCATGCCAGACCCGTGACGAGACCAATTTCGTTCTGTTCCTCGGCACGGCCGAAATCAAAGCGACGAACGCCCAGGTACCTGTCGAGGTTCTTGGAGTTGATGAGGACGACTTTGGCCTTGCCGCTCTTCTTCACCTTGGCCGGGCCGCCAAGCGCGATCTCCTTCACCACCTTGCGGCAGATTTTCGAGATCTCGCGTTCGAGGTTACGCACGCCGGATTCGCGCGTGTAGTAGCGCACGATGTCCTGCACGGCGTCTTCGCTGATCTTGATTTCGTCGGCTTTCAATCCGTTCGCCTTGATCTGCTTGGGCAGCAGGTAACGCATGGCGATGTTGAGCTTTTCTTCCTCGGTGTAACCCGGGATGCGGATCACTTCCATGCGATCGAGCAGCGGGCCGGGAATGTTCAACGAGTTGGAGGTCGCAACGAACATGACCTCGGAAAGATCGAGGTCGACTTCGAGGTAGTGGTCGTTGAATGCCGTGTTCTGCTCGGGATCGAGCACTTCCAGCAAGGCCGACGACGGATCGCCACGGAAGTCCATCGACATCTTGTCGATCTCGTCGAGCACGAACAGCGGGTTCTTGCTGCCGATCTTGTTGAGGTTCTGCACGATGCGGCCCGGCATCGAACCGACATAGGTACGGCGATGGCCGCGGATCTCTGCCTCGTCGCGCACGCCGCCCAGCGACATGCGCACGAACTTGCGGTTCGTGGCTTTCGCGATCGACTGGCCAAGCGAGGTCTTGCCGACGCCCGGCGGGCCGACGAGACACAGAATCGCGCCCTTCATCTTCGCCACACGCGACTGCACGGCGAGGTACTCGAGGATGCGCTCCTTCACCTTTTCCAGGCCGAAGTGGTCGGCGTCGAGGACGTCCTGCGCGGCCTTCAGGTCCTTGCGGATCTTGGTGCGCTTCTTCCACGGCACGCCCAGCAGCCACTCCAGGTAGTTGCGCACGACGGCGGCTTCCGCCGACATCGGCGACATCTGCTTGAGCTTGTTGAGTTCGTTGCGCGCCTTGGTTTCCACCGGCTTGGGCATGCCGGCTTCGGCGATCTTGCGGGTGAGCTCGTCGATGTCGTTCGGTGATTCGTCGATCTCGCCGAGTTCCTTCTGGATCGCCTTCATCTGCTCGTTGAGGTAGTACTCGCGCTGGCTCTTCTCCATCTGCGACTTCACTCGGCCGCGGATGCGCTTCTCCAGCTGCTGCACGTCGATCTCGCCATCGACGAGGCCCACGAGCTGTTCCAGGCGCGCGCCGATCTCGTGCGTTTCCAGGAGCTTCTGCTTGTCGCTCAGGCGCACCCCCAGGTGCGCGGCGATCGTGTCCGCAAGGCGGCCCGGCTCGTCGATCCCGGAGAGCGTCTGCATCAACTCGGGTGGCAGCTTGCGGTTGGTCTTGACGTACTGCTCGAACAAACCCATCAGCGAGCGCGTAATTGCATCGAGTTCGCGTTCGTCGCGATCCACGACGGGATCGACGGACTGCGCATGGCCGGCAAGCGCGCCATTGCTCTCGCCGACCTGGTCGACGACGACGCGCGACACGCCTTCGACCAGCACCTTGATCGTGCCGTCCGGCAGCTTCAACAGCTGCAGCACCTGCGCGAGCGTGCCGGTCTCGTAGAGATCCTTGCCCGTGGGATCGTCGGTCTCGGCCGACCGCTGGGCGACCAGCAAAATGCGCTTGTCGGCTTCCATCGCGATGTCGAGCGCACGGATCGATTTGTCACGGCCGACGAAGAGGGGAATCACCATGTGCGGGAACACCACGACATCCCGCAGCGGCAACACCGGCAGGTTCATGGTTTCGCGATCGGAAGGAACAGTCATGGCAACTCCAGCAAGTACGTGAGGCGGCCGGGCTTTCCCCGGACGGCAGTTCCGACGGTTATGGGGCTGATGACGAAAGGATGCAAGCGATAAGGTTCACACAACGTATTTCTGCGAAATAAGCTATTCAGATCATATATTTACGAATTGATCTGAGGAGTGTGAAACCGATTACGCCGTCGCATTCACAAAGGGCTGGCTCGTCGCATGTCGGCCGCTTTTCGAGCTGGAGCGGCTCAGCCGCACGATCACGGCCGTCCGTCTGGTCGACGCGGCCGGCACCAGGCACGGAAAGAGAAAGGGCGGCCAATGGCCGCCCCTTTTTTCACTCCGCTGAAGCGACCTTCGGTGGCGCAGGTGGCGTCTGGTAGATGAGATATGGATCGGACTTGTGCTCGACCACCGACTCGTCAACGACCACCTTGCTGACGTTCTCGAGTGAAGGCAGGTCGTACATCGTGTCCAGCAATACGCTTTCCACGATCGTGCGCAGACCGCGCGCGCCGGTCTTGCGCTTGAGCGCCTTTTTGGCGATGGCGGTGAGCGCGTCCGTACGGAACTCCAGTTCCACGCCTTCCATGTCGAACAGCTTCTTGAACTGTTTGGTGATGGCGTTCTTGGGTTCGGTAAGGATCGTCACCAGTGCGGCTTCGTCCAACTCCTCCAGCGTCGCGACGACCGGCAGGCGACCGACGAACTCCGGGATCAGGCCGAACTTGATCAGGTCTTCCGGCTCGACTTCCGCCAGTACCTTGCTCGCATCGGTCTTGCGCGTGCTGCTCTTCACCTTGGCGCCGAAGCCAATCCCGCCGGCTTCGGTGCTGCGCTGCTGGATGATCTTGTCCAGGCCCGCGAACGCGCCGCCGACGATGAACAGGATGTTGCGCGTGTCGACCTGCAGGAATTCCTGTTGCGGATGCTTGCGGCCGCCCTGTGGCGGAACGCTGGCGACCGTGCCTTCGATGAGCTTAAGCAGCGCCTGCTGCACGCCCTCGCCCGACACGTCGCGGGTGATCGACGGGTTGTCGGACTTGCGCGAGATCTTGTCGATCTCGTCGATATAGACGATGCCCTGCTGCGCCTTGTCGACGTCGTAGTCGCACTTCTGCAACAGCTTCTGGATGATGTTTTCCACGTCCTCGCCAACATAGCCGGCTTCGGTCAGCGTGGTGGCATCGGCCATGGTGAACGGAACGTTCAACAGACGTGCGAGCGTTTCGGCGAGCAGCGTCTTGCCCGAGCCGGTGGGGCCGACCAGCAGGATGTTCGACTTCGCCAGTTCGACGTCGTCGTTCTTCTGCCGGCTCTCGATGCGCTTGTAGTGGTTGTAGACCGCAACCGCGAGCGTCTTCTTCGCGCGCTGCTGGCCGATCACGTACTGGTCGAGAACCTCGAGGATTTCGCGCGGCTTGGGCAGGTGGCTGCGGGCCGACTGCGCCTTTTCCTCGAGTTCCTCGCGGATGATGTCGTTGCACAGCTCTACGCACTCGTCGCAGATGAAGACGCTGGGGCCTGCGATCAGCTTGCGTACTTCGTGCTGGCTCTTGCCGCAGAACGAGCAATAAAGAATCTTGTTGCTGTCTCCACGGCCTTGTCGTTCGTCGCTCATGCCCCTGCCTTACATGTTGCTGGCTGCCGGACAACCGGCGGCCCGAGAATACCACAGCGATCCGGGCCGCCTGCAGCCCGGATTCCATGCTGTTTCGTGAGTGAAATCAACAATTTCCGATGACCGCCGCCAACAGGGCGGCTCAAGCGTCAGCCGACCTGGATCGAGTCCTCGGGACGACGCTCCAGCACCTGATCGACCAGGCCGTATTCACGCGCAGCCTCGGCGCTCTTGAAGTTGTCACGCTCGGTGTCCCGGGCGATGGTCTCCAGCGCCTGGCCAGTGTGCTTGGAGAGCACTTCGTTCAGCCTCTGGCGCAGGGTCAGGATCTCGCGGGCATGGATGTCGATGTCCGTGGCCTGTCCCTGGAAGCCGCCCAACGGCTGGTGGATCATCACGCGCGAATTCGGCAGCGCATAACGCTTGCCCTTCGCACCCGACGCCAGCAGCAAAGCGCCCATCGAGGCCGCCTGGCCGACGCAGATCGTGCTCACGTCCGGCTTGATGTACTGCATGGTGTCGTAGATCGCCATGCCCGCGGTGACGATGCCACCCGGCGAGTTGATGTACAGGCTGATGTCCTTTTCGGGGTTTTCGGCCTCGAGGAACAGCATCTGCGCCACGATCACGTTGGCGACGTGGTCGTCGATCGGTCCCACCAGGAAGATCACCCGCTCCTTCAGCAGGCGCGAATAGATGTCGTACGCGCGCTCGCCGCGGCTGGTCTGTTCGACCACCATCGGCACGAGGTTGAGGGCTTGGGTTCGGTTATCCATGGGGTAAGGCACCTGGCGATCTGCGATGTCGGAAAGTTGGGGCCAATGATGCGCCAACGCAAGTGGCCGAAGCCGGCAGCTTCATGTGGGCTGTTGAAAGTCAGCCCCGGGGATCCCTGAAAAAGCTTCGGGCGCAACCGAAGCCGCGCCCGCAGGATCATTTCGACCACATCGACCGGCGAATTATTGGCGAATCGCCTCGCTGAACGACAGCGCCTGTTCGGTGTGCTGGGCGCGCTCGGCGATCCAGTCGATCACCTGCTCTTCCATCACGCGCGACTGCAGGCCCGACATCAGCTGGGCATCGTTGCGGTACAGCTCGATCACCTGCTGCGGCTCTTCGTAGGTCGAGGCGATCAGCTTCAGGGTTTCAGTGACGCGGCGCGGATCCAGGCGGAGATCGTTGCGGCGGGCGGTTTCGCCAACCAGGAGGCCGACGAGAACGCGCTTGCGGGCGGCATCCATGAAGCCAAGATAAGCGTCGGCCGGGACTTCCGGAATGTATTGGCCCTGGCGGCGTGCCTGTTCGACCGCCTGCGCGGCCATGTTGCGGGCTTCGGCTTCCACCAGGCGAGGCGGCATCTCGACATGCGAGTACGCGGCGATCAGTTGTTCACCGACTTCGCGGCGCAGGCGGCTCATCAGCGCGCCCTTCAGCTCGCGCTCGAGATTGGAACGGATGTCGGCGCGGAACTGTTCCAGATCGCCGCTCTTGATGCCGAAGCTCCGGATGAATGCGCCGTCGACTTCCGGCAGCACTGGCTCGGAGACCTTCGTCGCCTTCACGTTCACCTGTACGGTGCGGCCGGCGAACTGCGGCACGCGCCAGTCGGCCGGGAACTCGACGTCGACGACCTTCTCATCGCCGGCCTTCATGCCTGCCAAGGCGGATTCGATTGTCGCGAACATCGTGCCCGAACCCAGCACGGTAGCGCCGCGCTCGGTGCCTTCGGCGGGAACGCGTTCGTCGCTCACCTGCGACCAGGTTTCGATTTCGACCGCATCGCCTTCCTGAGCGCCACGCTCGACCGGGTTCCAGGTGCGGCGCTGTAGGCGCAGGTTGTCGATCATCGCGTCGATGTCGCCTTCGGTCACTTCGGCCGTGTGGCGCGTGACATTGAGCTTGGCGACGTCGATATCGCCGAAATCGGGCACGACTTCGAACGTAGCCACATAGGCCAGCTCGTCGCTCTCGGTGTTTGCCGGTTCGATGCGCGGGTTGCCCGCGATCTGCAGCGAATGTTCGCGCACGGCGTTGCCGAAACCTTCGCGCAGCAATGCGTCGAGTGCTTCCGCGCGCACCTGCTGGCCGAAGCGCTGCTCGATCACCTTAGTCGGCACCTTGCCGGGGCGGAAGCCCTTGATCTTGGCGCCGCGGGCCATTTCACGCAGGCGGCCGCTCACGACGGTTTCCAGGCGGTCGGCCGGAAGGCTGAAGGTGACGCGGCGTTCGAGGTTGCCCAGGGTTTCGACCGAAGCTTGCATTGCTGACGACTCCTGCTGCCGCGGTCGCTGCCGGCGGCGTGTTTTTGAAGGCTGGATTGGACGGTTGGCTACCGGCAAGGCACCAGGAATCGGCCCGCCAGCGGAACTTGCTAGTTTCGCCGATTACGGGAATTGGTGCCAGCTGTAGCTATTGAACAGCCGATTTCGGGGCCTGCACCGTAGGCCCGCGTTGGCAAGGCCGATTCGCGGAGCGGTCGCCCCTTGCCTCGCGAGGGCTGGTTGTGGCATCAGAGCTGCCGGATGCGTCGCGGCGTGGTGCGAAAGGCGGGACTCGAACCCGCACGCCTTGCGGCACTGGAACCTAAATCCAGGGCGTCTACCAATTCCGCCACTTTCGCATCGAGCGGCATTCTATCCGGGCAGGACTCGCTGCCAAACCACGGGCTCGGCATCTCAGCCGAGCGCCTTGAATTGCTGACCGCCACCAGCAGCGTCAGAAACAAAACGCCCGGCTTCTCAGCCGGGCGTCCTGAATTTGGTGGGCCGTCAAGGATTCGAACCTTTGACCTATTGATTAAGAGTCAATTTCCAGCCCCTTGCAGGGAAAGAAACAAGAGACGAATATTCAGGAATATCCACGTAAAAACACGCTATTCCTATTGACTAGGTACAATCTGTTTCGTAGTGTTTCGCACGCCAGTAAAGTGACAGGAACGAAACAGCGCCATGGTCAATGGGTCAACCGGGGCAGCAGGATCCACTCGCGGTACCACGTCGAGGGTGCACATCACGGACGACTTCTGCCGGCGCGCGAAGCCGAAGCCCGGGCGTCGCGTTACGGTGTACAGCGATTCCGAGACGCGCGGCTTCTGCCTGGTGGTAACGGCTGCGGGCGCGAAAACCTTCGCCGCCCGCTACACCCTCAAGGATGGGCCGGAAGCCGGGAAGCAGGTGCTCGCGACGCTGGGCCCGTACCTCGGTCGCGACGGCAAGGCCGTTGCGATGTTCCGCGCCGAGGCCGCGAAGGCGATCGGCGACGCAGCGCGCGGCATCGACAAGGCAGCTAAGCGTGCAGAGGTTCGCAGGGGATCCACCGTCGCCCAGCTCTGCGAGCGGTACCTGAAAGAACACGCACCGGCCAAGCGCAGCGCCGAAATGGATCGGCGACGGATCGATCGCTACATCCTGCCTGCCTGGCGCCATCGCAAGGCCGCCAGCATCAGCCGGGCAGACGTACGCACCCTGCTCGCCCCCATCGAATTCGGCGACAAGGCCAAAAAGCTCCCGCCCCGCCCCTACGAGGCGCGCGGCGTGCTGGCGCTGGTCAAGAAGCTCTTCTCCTTCGGGATCGACGCCGAAGTGGTCACGGAACATCCGTGCGCGCGCATGAAGATCGCTACGCCTGCCAAGGCCCGGGAACGCGAGCTGAGCAGCGCCCACGACCTGCGCGCCTTCTGGGCTCTCACGGATGGCGATCGCTATATGCCGGCCGCCTATGCCGCGGCCCTGCGGTTTCAACTGCTATCCAGCGCGCGACCGACTGAAGCGACAGGCCTACCCAAGACAGAGCTCGACTTGGACGCCGACGAATGGACCCTGCCGGCGGCGCGATCCAAGAACAAGCGCCCGCACCTGGTCCCGCTGACCCCTACCCTGCGCGCGATCGTCGACGCACAGCTGGCCGCGGAAACAGCCCAGAAGGCGGAGGCGGAAGCCGCCGGCGACGAGTTCACGGCCTCCAAATTCGTCTTCCCGGCAACCCGGGGAGGCAAGTTCACGGACAAGTGCCGCAAGAACATGCTCGACGCCGCGCTGGAGGCCTACAACAAGGGGGCGCACAAGCTGGAGCGATTCACCCCGCATGACCTTCGCCGGACGGCGGAGACGGCGATGGCTGCGGCTGGAGTCGCAAAAGAACACCGCGATCGGGTCCAGAACCACGTCGACAACAGCGTGGGCGGCAAGCACTACAACCTGCACGACTTCAAGGCGGAGAAGTTGGCCGCGCTGCAGACGCTCGAGAACTACATCAGGGCGAAGATCGATCCCAAGGGCAAGAGCAACGTCGTCAAGTTTCCGGCGAAGGCCGGATAAATCGGCGCGGTTCTCCCGCGCCTTTCCACAATCGTTGAAGGGGAAAAACGAGCATGGCAAATGAATGTGAGAAGTACCTCATCGTTAACGCCGATGAATACAAGTTTTTGCAGGGGGTTCGCAGGATGTCGGCGGAGGAACGCGCGAAGCTTCTGGAGAAGATGGAAGCGGAACTGAGGGTGCCGGAGTTGGAGGCCTGACATGTCCGCGACGATCACCGCCCCCTTCCCGCGGGCGCCGCGCGCGCTGCAGCAGACCTGAAATGGTCAAGAAGAAGACCGCAAAGAAGGCAGTGAAGCGCAAGGCCGGTAAGGAGTCGCCGGCCTTGCGTGCGTGGGAGCTGAAGTACCCCGATCTCCCCAACTTATTCGCGGACGACAAGCTCGAAGACTGCGATGAAATATTCCGCCAGCTTTCCACGGACCTCGGAAGCAGGTGGGCCGCCGGCGCGGGGCTCCCATGGCCTCTTGATTACCACCATGCGGCCATCCTTCGACGCTTCGCGGAGCGGGTGCACGCCGGCGAAGAAATCGAACCTTTCATCCTGGAGTTCTTGGCGGACGCCTTCTGGAGCGTCCTGCATGGCATGCCTCTGGATGATGCTATTCGCTTACCTGGACGTCCACAGCCTCCCGAGTGGCACACCAGGCATCCTATGGATCAGCGCGACTTCGAGATGCACCTAGACGTTTGCGAGCTCATCGCCGCCGGCCACAACACCACCGTGGAAGATGAGACGAGCGCGTTCGCGGTCGCGGCCAAGAAGTGGAATAAGTCGCCACAAACAGTCCGTGCCGCGTACTACGCCTGGAAGAAGCGCCTGGAAGCCGAAGGCGCGCAGTTTTCTAATTCCGAAGCGAACGAATAGAAAGACAGGCAGAGATTCGATCATAAAGATACGGAGCGTTACTTAACTGGACGCTCCAAATGCAAACCGACTCGCATCAACCCGTTAATACTCCTAAGACCACGGAGTTCGACAGACTGCTTCCTCGGCAGGAATTCTGCGACCGATACGGGCTCAACTATCGAACCGTCGAAGGCTGGGCGCATTTGGGGATCGGCCCGAAAGTGACCCGCCTGGGTGCTCGCGCGTACTACCACGTCGACGACATCAACGAATGGGTTGAGGCCCAGCGCAAGAAGGCGAGCGCGCGCTTCTCCAAGAAGGGGGCGCAATGAAGATTTCGCCCAATTGCAGTGCATTGGCGAAACAGCTTCCTGGCCTCGCCAATGGATTGTCCTCGTCCCTCAATGCGCTGGCGCACGCGCCGGATCCGAGCTCTTGCGAAGAAGTGGTGATCCAACTCGAGATCACTCTGGAACGTTGCCTCATTCTCGCCAGTGAGATGGATCCGAAACACCCTCAGTGGAGTGACGCTCCAGACCTCCTCCAACGACTGTTCCAGCGGCTGCGCGCCTATGACTCCGCGAAGGAGCCGCGGGAATGAGCGCATCCCTCCGGAAAGAAACCACGCCGACGGGCGCAACATCGATGCTCACCGTCTACCTGCTGGAACAACTGCCCCAGATCGCCGAAGGCATGTCCAGAGCGTTGCTTTCGTTGTCGAGCAACAATCCGACTACGCCCGCTATGTGCGAAATGGTTGCTATCCAGTTGGCCGGCGCGCACCAGTACTGCCTGACACTCGCCGCGGCAATCAAGGCTGACCAGGATGGGACTGAACACCGTCACTGGTTGGGAGAATTCATCAAGAACACCTTGCCCGTCGGTGACGGTGAGGTGGACGCATGAGCCAGATAAAACAAAGCCCGCACGAGGCGGGCAATGTGGCACAGGCTGGCGGGCTGAGTGCAGAGGAAGGATACAACCGCGAAGGCACGTGCGCGCGTCGCAGGCCCAAGCAGGGAACGGTGGCGGCGAAGATCCTCGAGGCCTTGGAGGCTGGCAAAAGCCTCACGCCGCTAGAAGCGGTAGAAGCGATCGGCACAACTCGCCTAGGCGCGTACGTTTTCGATCTCCGCCGGATGGGCTGGCCTATTGAGGCAACCATGATCGCCGCCCCCGCGCGCGGCGGCAGGGTTGCGCATGTTGCCCGCTACTCGTTGGAACTCGCCAGCGGCCGCGGGATCGGTGACGGTGATGAGCAATGATCGCCCGACCGCGCTCGACGAATTGCATGCGCTCCGACATGCCTGCATGGATTGGCGGCTGGCGCGCGGCGATCTTGCGGTGTACGCGGTTCTCCTGAAGCACGCGGACGCGGGACGTGAGGCGTATCCCGGTCCGAAGCGCATCAGCAGCCAAGCAGCGATCGCAGTCTCCAACGTCAAGGTGAGCCTGCGCCGCCTCGAGGATCTGAAGTACATCCGGGTCATTCGCCCAGGCCTGCGCAAGGCGAACCGCTACGTGATCTCAGATTCGCCTGCAATTCCCTCCAAGGAGAAGGCTGCAGCGATGCGCGAGATCGCCAGCCTTCTAGGTATGCAGGCAGGCCCAGATCCGAGGCGGCCGCGCGCTGCATCTAACCCGCAACGAACACGGAATCTAGGCATGCAGGCAGGCCCAGACGACGCGCGGGGCGTCAGTGCATCTAGGCATGCGGGCATGACGGCAACTGGGTATGCGCGCAGTCCCGAACTAGGTATGCGGGCAGGATACGAACTCGCTTCTGAACTCTCATCTGAACTCATTGCGCGGGACGCATGGGAAAAACAACCACGTCGCAAAACCCAAAGCCAAGCCGTTCGCTGCAATGAGCCCAATCGCATCCGTGATGAAAGCGAAGGACCTTCGGGTCCTGGAGAACCGGAAATTGGTGCGCTAGGTGACCACTGGTGAGCCGCAAGCAGCCTAACGATTGGAGCAACGACCAACTCCTGGAATATGCGAAAGCTCGCTTGGAGGGTTGTCGCAAAGGCGGCGAGCGCTCAGGGGAGAAACGCCGAGAAACCTCTCGACGTGACCTCATCGAACACGCCATACGAAACCGCATTAGCGTCGGCGAATACAACCGCAATGCGGCTAGCAAAATCGCCAGGTACCTCGACGTCAGTCCTCGCTACGTCCGGCGGCTTGCGACCGCTATGAAAAAAACCGGAAAGGTCACTTAGTTCGGTTCCGTTTGAGGGTGCATCGTTCAAGCGAACTTGTTTCCCACTTGGCAGGAGTGCCCTCGATGAAGAACAACCTCACCAATCCCCCGTCAGCACTATTCCGCCAGCTGCGGGCCCACATGGCCGCCCCTGCGTTCCTGCTGTCATTGGGGGCTGTTCCCAACAACAGGAGCTTGGAACGCCTGGAACAGCTTGTAGCTGACCAGCCCCTGCGCATGAAGCGCGCGCTGGAGGTCGAGGCGAAGATTGCAGCCTGGCGCCGAACCAAGAGCCGCTAAGGACACGGACATGAAGACAATCCGTGACGACATGAATCTTCGGGAAGCCGAGCAGGTCCTCAGCGACCTAGCTGCGAAGAAAGAAGCAGTTGATCAAGAACTGGCACGTCTTTCCGCAAAGCAATCTTCCAATGCTGTGCTTGAGCCGGAGGATCCGGTCCGGAAGGCGCTGGCGATGGAGCCGGGCGTACCGCAGCCGGATAAGGACAGCCACCACGCCCGCAGTGAACGGCACAAGGTGCTGTCGGAGCAATCGGCTCAACTCGAGCGGGCAATCCAACGGCAGGGCCAGGTTGTTCGAGTGGCTCGAGAAAATGCCGAGCGACGGATGTTCGCAAGCGACAGCGGTGCGCCTTATCGAGCAGCTGTCGATGAAATCATCCGGGCCGTTGAGAGCCTTATCGCCGCCAATGAACTGGTAGCAGCTGAGCAAAAAAAGCTGAGCCAATGCGGTATCCACAGCTACACCGATGCTCGATTCCCCTTCTACGGACTGTGGGAGCAGGTGCCCGCCTGGCGCAAGGAATTGCTCGAGTTGAAAAGGCAAATCGACCGCGCCGTGAAGGCAAATGTCCAAGAGGAAATCAGCGCATGAAAACCACAAAGGTACGAGTCCTCTCCGCGCTTCAGCACAACGGCGTTCGATATCAGCCAAATGCGGTGATCGAACTGGATGCAGAATCTCTCGAAGAGCTCCAGCTTCAGGGAAGGGTCGACCCGCATCCCGATGCCGTGAAATACGCCGAGAGCCTGCATCAGCGCTTGCAGCGACGCATGGAGATGGAAAAGGAGCTCCGTGATGAAGGGCTCATCTTATGAGTGTTTCCGTTCGCATCGAGGCGCAATACCAAGAATTCATCACGGCCACGAAGCTCCTGAAGGAGACCTTCGCTGGTGCGATGGATGGAATGCGCGACGAGCTCAAGGCTATGAGCGATCAGGCCAAGGCTTCGATGAAGAACTCGGAGTCGGCGGCCGAACAGCTCGCGAACGTCGTCAAGGGCCGGTTCGCTGGCTTGAATGGCATCGTCGCCGGTGTGTCCACGGCCTGGGCGCAGTTGGCGGTTGTCGTTGGTGCTGGCGCGTTCCTCGGTCGGGCGGCCCAGAAATCGGCCGAACTGACCACTGAAGCGCAGAAGCTTGGGCGCGCGCTGGGCGTTAGCGCGACGCAGGCGTCAGTAATCAACATGGCGCTGGGCGACGTGAACGCCACCAGCAACGATTACCTGAAGTTGGTTCGGGGCCTCGACCAGCAGCTGAAGGTCAACGAGAAGACCCTGCAGGGCTATGGGGTCCAGACTCGCGACACGAACGGTGCATTTCGCGATCAGAACACGCTGGTGATCGAAGCTCTGGAGAAGCTTCGCGGCTTCAAGGAAGGCACCGACCGCAACATCGCCGCGACTCAACTTTTCGGCAAGGGAGTAAACGTCTCGTCCGAGCTGCTGGCTTTGAACGCCGAACGCCTGGAGCAAGCGAAACAGAAGGCGACTGAGCTCGGTTTGATCGTCGGCCAGGAGAATGTCCAGAGCAGCGAAAAATTCCGCGCTGCGATGAACGACATGCAGGACATCCTCGATGCGGTAATGAACGCGATCGGACAAGCACTGCTACCGGTGCTGGGTGACCTCGCCGAGTGGCTCAATAGCCAGGGCCCGTCCGCGCTGCTCGCGATCAAGTCGGCGATCGCCGTCGTGACCAGCCTGTTCTACGGCCTGTCTTATGCGGTGAAGATCGTCTGGGCGGTCATCGTCGCGGCCTTCAAGAACATCGTCACGACAGTGACCGGCTTCGCGAACGTGTTCAACAAGCTGTTGGCCGGGGACTTCACCGGCGCGTTGGAAGCGGGCAAGGCGGCCGTCGGCAGATGGCAGGGCAATGTCAGCGAGGCCTTCGACAAGATCATGGCGGGCGCCTACTCGACCCGTGAATCGCTCGGGAAGATCTGGGATCCACTGGTCAACGGTCCAAAGGTCACTGACTCCGGTGTGGAGAAGGGCGGTACCGGTGAAGCCGACACCAGTCGTGGCGGCGGTAGTGGCGCCGCGGCGGCGCGTCGTGCTGCTGCCGAGGCAAAACGCCTGCGCGATGAATCCTTTCGCGACGCGATGGACCGACTCAAGGAAGAGCTGCAGGGCTGGGAGAACAACTACGACGAGCGCTTGCAGATCCTTCGCAAGATGGCGGACGAAGCCCGGGAGATTTACGGCGAGAACAGCAAGCAGTTCCGCGAGGCCTCGCAGGCCATCGTCCGCGCCGAGCGGGAAAAGGCAGAACAGATTCGAGCGATTGAATCCCAGGCGGCCGCATACCAGCGCGAGCACGCAGCGCAACGCATTGAAGCAGCGCGTGCTGAAGCAGACTTCGAATATGCCTTGGGCGAGATCAACGCGCAGCAGCGTATCGCGCGCGAGATCGAGTTCGAAGACGAGCTTTACCAGCTCAAGAAGAAGTCCCTGGACGACCGGCTGGCGTTGTACGAGGCTGACCCAGACCACAACCCGCAGGCCCTCGCTCAGCTGAAGGAAGAGCTATACGAGATCGAAAACGAGCACGAGCAGAAGGTTCTAGACCTGAAGCGCGAATCCTTGCTCGAGGCAAAAGCGCCATTGCAGGAGTTCGGCCAAGAGGTGCGGCAGGGCTGGGCCCACACTGTCGCCGGCATGCTTGCCGGACAGATGACCCTCAGGCAGGGAATGCAGCAGCTGTGGGATCAAATGCTGCAGGCGTTCGTCGGGTTTCTGGGCCGGAAACTCGTGATGACAAAGTTGTTCGCGAACCTGGAAATCACGGTTCAGAAGATGGTTAACGGCGTGATGCGCGCACTGGGTGTGCAGGGAGCGACTCAGGCAATCTCGGCAAAGTCCACTGAGTCTGGGGCGAAGATCGGCGCCAGTGCAGCAACCGCCGGCGCCGGTGCCGCTGAGTCGCAGGCGTCTATCCCATACGTCGGGCCCATCCTCGCCTTGGCGGCGATGGCGACGGTCTTTGCGGCCGTCATGGCGATGAAGAACAAGGGTGCGAGCGCCAGCGCTGCCGGCGGTTTCGACATCCCCGCCGGTATGAATCCCCTGACTCAGCTACATGCGAAGGAAATGGTGCTGCCGGCCGAGCACGCCGAAACGATTCGCGGCATGGCTGGCCGAACGCAGCAGGAAGCGGGAGCGACATACCAGATCGTCGCGCACGATCCTCGCGGTTTCAGCGACTTCCTGCGACGCAATCCAGCCGGACTGACTGACGGAGTCCGCTACGCAACGCGCCGCGGCCACGCTGGCGGCCTAATCAAGCTCTGAGAGTAAAGAACCCTATCAGCATGAATACCGTCCCCTTCAAAGGCATCCCACTCGAACTTGGCGGCGAGACCTATGTTGTGCCGCCGCTATCGCTCCGCGCGCTGGAGGGATTGGCCGGTGCTCTTTCAAGCTTCTCCGACGAGGTGGGTTTCGATCGCTGGCAGATCGACGCTGTGATCGACGCAACGACCGCGGCGCTGAAGCGCAATTACCCGCACATCACCCGGGAACAGGTCGCTGACATGATCGACCTCGAGAACGTTATGGCAGTCACCGAAGCCGTCATGGACGTCTCAGGCGCGAAGCGAAAGGAGAAAGAGGCCGCGACTGATTCCGACTGAAAGGCACTTTGACAGGCGCGGATCAGACAATCGGCGTACTGCGCGGTGCGAACAAAATAATCCCAGCTCCCACCAGGCAGATGCCCGCGCCGATGACGTCCCACCGGTCCGGGCGAATACCTTCGATCTGCCACAGCCAGAACAGCGACGCCGCGATGTACACGCCGCCATACGCCGCATACGCACGGCCGGCGGCGTTAGCCTCGACCAGCGTCAGCAACCAAGCGAAGGCAATCAGCGACAGCAGGGCGCCCGGCACAATCCACGCGGACTTGCCTTCACGCAACCACAACCAGAAGCCGTAACAACCGGCGATCTCGGCCATGGCCGCACCGATGTAGACGAGCGCGGTTTTCGTCACCGTGACTTCCTGTCGGCAGTTACTGGTGCACAGCAACCGGATCGCGTTGCACGGGAAGCCGCGGTGTTCTCCGGTGCCGACAGCTCTTCCAACATCACGCAGTCCGCGCCGACGCCGCCCGCGCAGGACTGGTCGCAGCTATCCACGAACGCGGCGATGCTGTGCTCGAGTTCCTGCAACTCCTGCAGCTTCTCCCGTACTTCGACCAAATGGGAAAACGCCAGTTCGCGGGCTTCCATGCAGGAACGCTCGCGGTCCTGCACCAACGACGCGAGCACGCGCACCCGGTCAATCGAAAACCCGAACTCGCGGCACCGGCGGATGAAAGTCAGACGACGCACGTCGCCGTCGCCGTACACCCGCTGGCTGCCCGCTTGGCGGGGTGGAGGCTGCAGCAGGCCGATGTCTTCGTAATAGCGAATGGTCGGCGGCGTGGTGTGGGTCACTTTCGCCAGTTGTCCGATCTTTATTTCGCTGGTCATGGGGGCTTGAACCTCAAGTAGCTTGAAGTCCTAGGGTAGCGGGCATTCCCTCCCAGGAGAACTTCAATGACCACCACCCCTGCACCGTCCGGTCCCGCCTGCTCACTGGAAGCCCATGCGTTTCGCGAACGCGTGGCATGGATCGCGGCCCTGAACCAGAGATCGCTCCACCGCCTCGATCGGCAGGGCCCCACCCTGACCTTGGTCTACGAGGCATCGGCCTTGGGCGATATCGAGGAAATGGTGGCACGCGAACGAGACTGCTGCGCCTTCCTGGCGTTCGACATGGTGGCTGGCGAAGAGGTGGTGTTGACCATCACCGTCCCGCCGGATGCCGTCGGGAGCGCCGACGAACTGCTCGCACCGTTCCATGACCCCAAGGCCGATGCCGCTTCCTGCTGCGGCGCCTGCGACACTCCGGCGGCTCCGGTGAAGTCGACGGGAGTAGCCGGATCTTCGATCGCAACTGCCGTCGCCGCGGTAGTCGCCTGCGGCGCCTGCTGCGTACTTCCGCTGGCCTTTCCGGCCATCGCCGCAACTGCGGCGGGTGGCGTCTTGGCGTGGTTCGGCAAGGCGCATGGATGGATGACGCTGCTTGCACTGCTGGTCACGGTGGTGGCATGGCTGTGGATCTGGCGCGAGTCGGTCCGGCGTAAGGCGCGCATCTCGCCTGCAACGCTCGGTCTGATGAGTGGAGCCTCCTTGGCGGTGCTGCTCGCCATAGCATGGCCACGCATCGAACCCTCGCTGATGGCGGCGTTGGCGTAATGAGCGGTCTGCTGCTGCTCCGCTGGAAATGCACAGCGTCCTGACCTGCCCGCTGTGCGGTGCGCAGTCGACCGAAGTCATGCCGGCCGATGCCTGCCGCTACTTCCACGACTGCTATGCGTGCGGCGCGATCTTGCAGCCCAAGCCCGGCGATTGCTGCGTGTTCTGCTCCTACGGAAGCGTGCCTTGCCCGCCGATACAGCAGAGCGGCGGGTGTTGCGCGATACCCTGCCGCCAAGGGGAGGGGGAGGGTAAAACTTTGGCCACTGGTCGACACGACTCGCGCCCCTCCTGAAATTTTCGCACCGTCAAAATTCAATTTTGAAAAGTTTCGGGACGATCAATCGCCAGTTCTGGCGCTTGAAAGCCGAAATTCCGGCTACTTCCAAAGTTGCAGTGACTTTCCTGCAAGGTAGAAATCCTGCCTTGAACCAAGAGCGGAGCCCCCGGTTTTCGCTGATGTCGGATCCGTGTCCGATAGGAGGACCGCTATTTGATCGCGATGGCCGTAGGCTCCCAAGTGCGCGTTGCGTTCCCGGCCCAGAGCCAAGGCGGCAGCGATCCCCTGGCTGTACTTCACCGGGTCTGAATAACTTCTCCACTTGCTGGAGACGCCACTTTGGGTGTTGCTGGTTGTGGGGCGCGAATTGCGCTCGGCACGTCGGTGGCTAAGAGTTCGGAGTCAGCTATCAAGTCTGCAAGGCCAAGGGTTAGCGTCAACATTAGAGCCCAGCAAACCAAACCGACAGCGAAGCTCCAGGCAGTCCCCTTGCCCGTCAATTCGAACGTGACACTACCATCTGATTCTTCGATCTCTGGAGCTCTGTTTGGCGAGAGACGCCAAGTGATGCGGGAGAGCACAAGAAATGCTAGCAAGACTTCTCCAGCCAGCAACCAATCGGCATCGGTGCGGCGGCGAACCACTTCGATTGCAGCAATGGCAACCGACCAGCCAACCCATTTAAAGGCTTCAGGTGCGGCGTGTTCGCCGAAGCGCTCCATGGCCGCCATAGCCGCGCGGTATGTAGGAGCTTCTTTCGCTGGGACTGTATGCCGAATCATTGGGGCTCCGGTCGAAAAGCTGCTAATCGATCTATCGAAACCCGTCGGCTTATACGAGCGGACCGCGACCGAATACCGCGAGGAGGTGCGTCGTTAGCTTCGCGCACAGGTCCAACTCGTTCGACCAGACAATGTGGCGGAACTGCCTGGTATCGAAATGGAGGTTCGGCAAATCTTCTTCATGGACGGTCCAAACGACTGGGCGCCCTACGCCCATAGCGAAGCCGGCTTCGAAGTAAGCGCCTGCATTTTGGGTGGTTACATCAACTACGACTGCGTAACAAGCGCGGATCCCTGCGATGATTCGATCATCGATCTTGTCGTTGTGGGCGTCGCTGTCCACGCGTTTTGCGCGGTAGCCGGCAGCTGCCACACCTGGCTTGATTCCGTCCTCCCATGCTCCTCGGAGAGCCTCCTTGAAAGACATGGCGACGAAGATATCGGAACGATTGCCACCGAGGGGCGAACGCAGCTGTTCAAGGTGCTCCCAACCCTGAGGCGTGATAACGATCTCATTGATCGTTCGACGAGCTTGAAGCAGCCCGCGGTCAACCATGGATTGAACGTGGTAACCCAACTCATCACCCGGAGCGCCGTCGAATATCACACAGTCGAACGGCCCGAGATTCACTACTGAGCCTGGATGGCGTGACTGACTCGCGATGTCCGACAGCAATGCGTCCTGCTTCTGCAGCACGCTTGTCAGCACGGGGCCATCCATGCCTTCTGCAGTCTCGCTTGTAACCATCATTGGACGGTTGGTGTCGTTCCAGTGCCTCCGGGCCCGCCCTGCCAACAGGAGTCGCTTTGACGTGTCCCAGTGCTCGACTATTGTCTCTGCTGTGGAGGTGATCCTAAAACGTTTGCAGACAGGGCAATTCACCTCATAGTTGCTGCCATAGCCCTGCACGTAGACAGCACCTTCCGTCTCGCAGATTGGGCACCGCATTGCCGTCATGTTCTTCGTCCCCTGTGATCCTTCAGTCCTAACGATCGTACGGTTTTTGCATCAGTGCAGCCGTCGAACGTACAACTCAAAGCTGACGCAGCATCCAAAGGCTGCCTTGGCATCTCCAGCAACAGCTGCGGCGCTTAGGGCTTCTATGAGGACCTGTGGTGTCATGCGCCATAATGCCCGTGCTAGTCAGCTGCGAGCTATAGAAGAGGGCCACGGTGCTGCGTAGGACTTTTCCTACATTGCTTGTGTAGCGCACGCTTAGGAGCCCAGCCACTTGGCCGCATGCGCGTGACAGCGACGCCCGGGGCCGGGTTCTTTCGCAGCCATTGCGACGCACAGGCCTACCATGGCTCCATGGTCCGCAGACGAAAGCGAATCGATGATCAAACACGCGCCCGATGGGAAGAGGGATTTCGCGCCCATGCGGAGAGAACCGCGGCTAACCCTGAGCACGTAGCCGTAAGGGCACCCGCAGGAGTTACGCCTCTGCAGAGCCTAGGGGCAGGCTTCGTGCAAATGAGCACGATCCCCAATTTGCCGCCATCAATAGCAGCGCCGCTGCGCGCGCTGCAACAGGAGATGCTTTTGGCAGCGTGGCAGGGCGAGCTGTGGCGTGATGCCCGCGTCGTATCGATTGCAGGAAGTCGAGCTTCAATTGTGACGTTGCGCGCGTTGCAACAGCGAGGGCTGGTAGAAAAGGGCGGCGGTCAGATCGTGATCACGCAAGACGGGCTGGTTGCCCTGGAGCTGCTGTACACCGACCCGCGCGAGTGGTCCACCCCTATTGAAGCGGTAACGGGAACCTTGCAACGGACTGTTTAAAATTAGAGCGCGTGGATTAACGGCGCATCATCCGGGGTGCCGTAGAACAGCACGCGACCGTCTCCCAAGCGACAGGCTTCGTTCAAGGGCGTTCGCGCGGATAAGTTGCCAGGTGACCTTCGGCTGCGCTAACAGTTTGCTCTGCCGCCCAAGGCGCGAACATACGTAGGAACGCGGCAGCCTCCTTATCGCCTTCGAGTGCGGCGGCGCACAGTTCGACCAGTAGGGAATCAATCGTGGCCATGGTGCGGCTCCGAAGTGTGCCGCCATCGTCGCCGTAGAGCGTGCCGCTGACAATCAGGTAATGCCTCGCGTTTTTGTAAGGCTTTTCCTACTCTCTACGACTTGATCTTCCGAGGCTTCTTAAGGTTCCGAGAAAGGGCTTCTTCGCACCCTCGAATGTTGTCGAACATCGGATCGCCAATAGCACGAGGTGCCCGCCCAGGGTCCTGGAAATCGTCAGGCCCCGTGATCAGGTTGTTTAGCTGGACAAAGAGCCGGTTTGCCTCCGCAGAATCTGCGGCGTCGACCACCAGCACGTCGCCAAACTGCGCGCGAAATCGCCTTAACCGATCCATTATCTTGGCAGCAGATACCGATGTTCCGGTAATCATTGCCGGATTGACGTAATGGTCCCTAGCCAAGTCCGCGCAATCACTTAGTAATTGCTGCTGGCTTTTGCGCCATTCGCGCAAGATGTCCTCGTGGCTTTTCGACTTCTCTCTGCTTCGCGCAAAAAGATGCGTTCCTGCAACGGTCGCGACTTGCAACACGAGAGTGAGCCAGAGCGGTGTCCCCCCACCATCTGCCATGCACCGCTCCTTTAGTGTCTTGCCTCTTTGTCGGCGTCTTTGATCCGTGCCCACGCGGTCTCTACGGCGCCAGGATCGTCTTCGGCGACTATTTCAATTCTCTGGCGCAACTCTTCGATCTTGTAATAGCGGACTAATCCGCCAAAGGCCTCATCGAGGAAGCCGGAAGAGTAGCCCGCAGCGCCGGAAAGGTCGAAAACAACATGCTCATACTGTTGCAGCAAGGCGCGCGCTACGTCCTCGCGGAACTCCTCGCCAGAGTGCACACCATTAGCTCGCTTTCGACCGCCCGGTCGACGAGAAAAGGTGGTCGCCACGGTGTAGCGGATACTAGGCTGCATGGGGGAGTGCTCCATCTGAATCTTGAGGCACGTTGACGTCAACGTCTCGGATCTGCCAGACAACAAGGGTCCCATTAAGTTCCTCTGTAATTGCCCCGACCGTCACGTGGCCGCTGCTCGAAAATTCTGCGAGCCCTTGATTCGCAACCACGCGAAGCGAGCCGTTCACATCAAGCTCCTGAATGAACTCACGCAATTTTTGAAGCCCGTGCCCACGTCGACGAGACTGATGCCGGGACACGCCTTTTTCAACCGCACGCTTGATCCACTGCCCATCCGACCATCTGCCTAATACATTCCTGATCCTATCTGGCTGACGGCCTCGAATCGTTGCTGGGATGCCGGCGCCCTGATCGTAGAACGTAAAACTGATCGTACGTTGGTCGCGGTCACCGAGCCCCAACAACCACCACTCCCTTATGAAATGCGGAGCCTTTGAGTCCGTCGGATAGGCGTGCTCGAACACATTGTCCATCGATTCCAGCAGCGCTACGTAAAGACGCCGGCGATCTGCGGGGTCAAATTCGAAGACCTCCTCGAAACAGGCCAGCAATTCGTCGGCGAATTCAGGGACGTTGGAGTTCTTCCGACTGATCTGGACGTAAGTCTTGCGGTCGAAGGCCTTGGGCCTAGGGGGTTCACGAATATCCAGCGCTTTGAAAAAGCCCACATCACAGAGAAGCGCCGCCACGTCATGGGAGTTAGGGTAGGTGCCGGTGATGTCAGTTCGACGATCGCAGAACTCGCGGCAACGCTGAATCTCAGCCACCAGCGCGACTGCCGCGGCCGGCGCCATCGAAACGACATCGTAAAAATTGAGGATTACTCGGCGGTATCCGCCCCGAAGGGAGATGTCTCGAATGGTGTTGAGCACCCCCGCCAAGAGGGACCAGTCCGCGTCCGTGACGCAGTCAAGACGCGCGGGAATGTCGATGAAACGCTTGCCGCGAAGCTTGTGACGCTTGGGCTGCCGATAAGCCGGATTCGGCCTGGGATGGTGCTTCGACAATAGATCGTCCAGATCTATTCCGTGGTAGTGCTTACCGCGGCGCGCTAGACGGCGCTTTTCGCGGCGAGCAGCGATTCGCACTTGGTTCCACCTTCCCTTAGGTGATTGCTTCCCTTTCATATTCCCCCGTGCTCCCCAGCACGCCTCAATTCTATCCGGCAAACAGACGCGCTGAGCGCACCTCAAGTGGTGGTGTCCGCACGCCTTGCGGCACTGGAACCTAAATCCAGGGCGTCTACCAATTCCGCCACTTCCGCATCGAGTGCCGCCGGCGAATAGCGGAATTTCGATATCAAACTTCTCCACCAACGGTGGGAAAGCGACAGGAAAGAAACGCCGAACCGAGGGCAATAAAAAAGGCACTTAGGGAAGACCTAAGTGCCTGTTTCATTTGGTGGGCCGTCAAGGATTCGAACCTTGGACCTATTGATTAAGAGTCAACTGCTCTACCAACTGAGCTAACGGCCCCGAACTAACGGGAGCGAAATTGTAAGCAAACCGTTTTTGTTTGGCAAACCCGGCAACAAAAAACTCCGCGAATTGGGGTGGCTGAGGGGATTCGAACCCCCGACATCTGGAATCACAATCCAGTACTCTAACCAACTGAGCTACAGCCACCATAAAGCTTGTTTTGCTGCGTTTTTAAACAACTTTCTGGCGCGCCCGGCGGGACTCGAACCCACAACCACCGGCTTAGAAGGCCGGTGCTCTATCCGGTTGAGCTACGGGCGCCAGATTCACATCTTAGCTGACGCACGCATTCAAGCTGGATGTTCGAACCGGATGCCGCTTGGAAGATGGTCGGGGCAGAGGGATTCGAACCCACGACATCCAGCTCCCAAAGCTGGCGCTCTACCAGGCTGAGCTATACCCCGAGGCCGGTACTTTCGTGCGCACCAACGCCGCGAAAGGTCGGACATTTTGGGTGCCCCACCCCATTGTGTCAATGACGGAACGCGACGCGCCTTTGGGTATGCTCAGCCGAACACAGCAAGGACAATCGACATGATGCGCAGTGGCAACCCCGCTCTGAAGGAATCCACGTTCCTCGATATTGCCACCGGCATTGTCGTTCGCGGCGACAACTCCGCGATGACGCTGAACGGCACCGTCAACAAGACGGGCCTGCTGCTCCTGCTCAGCGTCATCACTGCTGCATTCGCCTGGAACCAGATCGAATTCACGCCGCAAGGTCCGGTCGGCGCCATGCCATATCTGCTGGGCGGCGCTATCGGCGGCCTCGTATTCGCGCTCGCCACCGTGTTCAAGAAGGAATGGGCGCCGGTCACGGCACCGCTGTACGCGATTGTCGAAGGCTTCTTTCTTGGCGCGATTTCGGCGCTCTACAACGCGCGCTTCGAAGGCATCGTGCTGCAAGCCGTGCTGCTCACGTTCGGCACGCTGTTCGCGCTGTTGTTTGCCTATCGCTCGGGGCTGATCCGCGCCACCGAGAATTTCAAACTCGGCGTGGTGGCGGCAACTGGCGGCATCGCGCTGGTCTATCTGGCCACCATCGTGCTGGGCTTCTTCAACATCAACATTCCGATGATCCACGAGTCGGGAATCGTCGGCATAGGCTTCAGCCTGTTCGTCGTGGTGATCGCCGCGCTCAACCTGGTGCTCGATTTCGACTTCATCGAAACCGGTGTGGAGCAAGGCGCGCCGAAGTACATGGAGTGGTACGGCGCGTTCGGCCTGATGGTCACGCTGGTGTGGCTGTACGTGGAATTCCTGCGATTGCTGTCCAAGCTGCAGTCGCGGAACTGAGCGGAATAAAGCATTGAAAAAGGGCGCTTCAGCGCCCTTTTATCTGATCAACTCTCCGCCGGTACGACTGCGGATGAGGACTCGTGCGATGACTTTCGCGCGGGCCACAACATGAAGCTGATCGTCACGGCTCCCAGCAGCCACGCGTAGTGGACCTTTCCTGCGATCGCCAGTGGAGACACTGCGCCTAACGACGCGGCCAGCAGTATCTGCGCGCCGTATGGCAACAGTCCTTGGGTCACGCAGGCAAGGATATCCAGCACGCTCGCCGCCCGCGCCGGCGGCACGCCGATGGCAACCGTGTTGTTGGCGGTGAAGGCATCCGTCGTCGCCGACAGCGCGGCGATGCTGATTTCACCGGCACGGCGGCTCTTGTGCCCGCGTGCGAAGCGCCCGATGACCCGCGCCAGCCATGCCAGCCCACCCGTGGCTTTCATCAGGGCGCCAAGTCCACCCACCAGCAACGACAGCAGGATGATTTCAACCATGCTTTCGAAACCGTCCCAGATGTGCGTCGCGTAGGCCGCAAATCCGAAGTCGTCCGCAAGGCAGGCGCCGATGAAACCCGCGAGCACCAGTCCGATGCCGAGCACGAGAATCACGTCGAGCCCGAGAACTGCCAGCACAAGCACGACAACATAGGGCAGCACCAGCCAGGGCGAAGCCGGTTCGAGCGTCTGCACGGGCGCGGTCTCACCGACGAAACCCAGCACGATCAGGGTAAGCACCGCGGCCGGCAGCGCGAGCTTGAGGTTCTCGCGGAACTTGTCGCGCATCGAGCACCCCTGGGTGCGGCTGGCGACGATCGCCGTGTCGGAAATTACCGAGAGGTTGTCGCCAAACGTCGCACCCCCGATCACTGCGCCGAGTACCAGCGCGCGGTCGAGCCCGGACGCGTCGGAAACGCCGAGCGCGATCGGCGCGACCGCGGCAATCGTGCCCATCGAGGTACCCAGCGACAGCGAAATGAAACCCGCAACAGCGAACAGCGCAGGCAACAGCAGCGCCGGATGCACGTTACCGATACCGAGCGAAACGATCGCGTCGACCGCGCCAATCGCCTTGGAGACCTCAACGAAGCCACCCGCCAGCAGGAAGATCAGGCACATCAGCACGACGTTGTGGTCGCCCATGCCCTTAAGCAGCGTTTCCAGCGGCTTGAGCTTGCGGCGCCACGCGATGAAGGCCGCCAGCGCCAGTGCCGGCAGAATCGCGACCGGTGCACGTAGCTGGTAGAAGCCCATGGCCTCCCCCTGCGCGGTGAAATACAGGCCAGCACCGAAGAACAGCGCCAGAAAAAGCAACAGGGGCGCCAGTGCCACGGCACTGGGTGGGACACCGGGAGGGACGGCCTTGTTCATCTTTTCATCCGGATGAAGACATACGTATTTATTTTGCAATGCAACAAAGACCCTGTCGAGCGGGATAGCGGAAAGCTGCTGCATTGCTCGCGAAACGACAGTCGCGAAAACGAAACGGGGCGCCGAAGCGCCCCATTTGGTTCCACCATTGCCACGTGCGGTCACACCCGGCTGGCGATCGCCGTGGCAAAACTCATCGTGTTGCCTTCGCCGCCGAGGTCGGGCGTCAGCGAATCCTTGGCCTGCAAGGTCGCGATGATCGCGGCGCGCAGGCGTTCGGCCTTCTCGGTGAGACCCAGGTGTTCGAGCATCTGCACGGCGCCGAGCAGCAGCGCGCATGGATTGGCGATGCCCTTGCCGGCGATGTCCGGTGCGGAACCATGCACGGCTTCGAAGATTGCCGCGTCGGTGCCGATGTTGGCGCCCGGCGCCAGGCCGAGTCCACCGACAAGGCCCGCGCAGAGGTCGGAAATGATGTCGCCGAACAGGTTGGTCGTCACGATGATGTCGAACTGTTCCGGCTTCATCACCAGCTGCATGCAGGTGTTGTCGACGATCATCTCGTTGCACTGGATGTCGGGGTATTCCGCGGCCACGGCACGCGCGGTCCGCAGGAACAGGCCCGAAGTCGACTTCAGGATGTTGGCCTTGTGCACGACGGTGACCTTCTTGCGGCCGGTCTTGCGGGCCAGTTCGAAGGCGTAACGCACGATGCGTTCGGAGCCCCGGCGAGTGACCTTCTGCGTGAGCACGGCGGTCTCGCCGTCTTCCGAGAGCGCCTGGCCTTCGCCGATGTAGGCGCCTTCGGTGTTCTCACGGACCGTGATCAGGTCCACGCCAGAGGGGAAACGCGACTTGGTGTTCGGGAACGACTTGGCCGGACGCACGTTGGCGTACAGGTCGAAGCGTTTGCGCAGTTCCACGTTGATCGAGGAGAAGCCTTCTCCCACCGGCGTGGTGAGGGGCGACTTCAGCGCGATGCGGTTCCTGCGGATCGAATCCATGGTCGCGGCCGGCAGCAGCTCGCCGTGCTTTTCCAGCGCGACCAGGCCGGCGTCGGCGAATTCGTATTGAAGACCCAGTTGCATCGTGTCGAGCACGTGCAGAGTGGCGTCCATGATTTCCGGGCCGATGCCGTCGCCGCGGATAACCGTAATTGTCGTCATTTGAAGATTCCAGACAGGCCGACGCCACGCTCGGAGCGTGGCGCCAGTGGGGGCTTAGAACCTGTAATTATGTCAGATGGCGTGTGCGCCGTATGGCGGCGTCCCTTCAACCATGGTCGTGTGCGTCGAGTGAAGCGGCCTCCCCGGCTTCCAGCTGGTCGAGGAAGTCCACGGCGCGGCGCAGGTGCGGAATCACGATCGAACCGCCGACGACCAGGCCCACCGAGAACGTTTCGAACATCTCGTCGCGGTTCACGCCCGCTTCCTTGCATTGCGCCACGTGGTAGCTGATGCAGTCGTCGCAGCGCAAGACCAGCGAAGCGACGAGACCCAGCAGCTCCTTCGTCTTCACGTCGAGCGCGCCGGCCTGGTAGGTCTGCGTATCGAGTGCGAAGAAGCGGCGGACGACCTGGTTGGGTTCGGCCAGGATCCGCTCGTTCATGCGTTTGCGAAACGCGGTGAATTCGCCGACCCGGTCCTTCTCGCTGGGGCCGCTCATGCCACGCTTTCCAGCAGCGGCTCGAGGCCGCCCGCGCGATGCAGCGCGATCATGTCGTCGTATCCACCGACGTGGGTATCGCCGATGAAAATCTGCGGCACGCTGGTGCGCCGGGTAAGGGCGACCATCTTCTCGCGTTCGGCGGGATCGGCATCGACGCGGATTTCGGTCCAGGCCTGGCCCTTGCTCTTCAGGAAATTCTTCGCGGCCACGCAATAAGGGCAGACCGCAGTGGTATAGATCAGTATGCGGGGGGTATCGCTCAAGGCCGGCTCCTGGAAACTTGCGAATGCTTCGTTGGTCGAAATATGGGCTCGGGGCTGCCAGTTTTCCACACCCTGTATTCGGAACAGTGACTTGCGATGGCCGAACACTTGGCCTCGCGTCGCTTACATTGATTAACCGGTGATTCACACCGCCGGTTCAACCTGCCCGCATCCTGCCGGCCGTTAGTTCGAGGATTCCCCGCTTGCGCCGCATCACCCTGCTCTCCGCCGCCGTCGTTTTCGCCCTGGCCAGCGTTTGCGCGTCCGCACAGGAATCGCGTTTGCCGGATATTGGCTCGTCCGCCGGCGAACTGCTGACACCGCGCAAGCAGCAGGAATACGGCAGCATGATGCTCGCGCAACTCCGCCACTATGACTACACGCTCGACGATCCGCTGATCGCCAGCTGGCTCGACACGCTAGGCACCCGTCTGGCCGCCAACAGCGACAAGCCGCAGCAAGCCTTCACCTTCTTCATGCTGCGCGAGCGGCAGATCAACGCGTTCGCCACATTGGGGGGATATGTCGGCGTCAACTCGGGACTGGTGCTGGCCGCCGAGCGCGAGGACGAAGTCGCCGCGGTGCTCTCGCACGAAATCGCGCACGTGACGCAACAACATGTGCTCCGCTCGGTGGAGCGTGCGCAACGCGACAGCATTCCGATCCTGTTGGCGATGCTGGGCGCCGTGGTCGCGGCGGGCGCGGCCGGTGGCAATTCCTCCGACGACGCGATCCAAGCGGCGGTGATCGGCGCGCAGGGCCTCATGTACCAACGGCAGATCGATTACACGCGTTCGAACGAGTCCGAAGCCGACCGCATCGGCATCCAGACGCTCTCACGCACCCACTACGACACCGGCGCTATGGCTGGCTTCTTCGGCACGCTCAATTCGCGTTCGCGTGCCAATCGGGCCGGCTATTACGGGGAGACGCCGAGTTACCTGATGACCCACCCGGTTACCACCACGCGCATCAGCGAAGCCAAGGACCTGGCCGAGAAGATGGCGCGCGCGCCGGCCCGCTTCACGTCGGCAGACCTCGCCAGCGACAACCCGTTGCTGCCCGGTGGACTGAAGATCGGGCCGGCGACCGCCAGCGGCGGTACGGGCCAGTTCGACTTCGCCCGTGAGCGCCTGCGCGTGCTCAGCGCCAACAGTCCGAGCGACGCCATCCGCGAATACGAGCGCATGGCGAAAGGCAAGCCGCTGAACGATGCACAGCGCTACGGCACGGCCGTGGCGAAACTGCGCGCCAACCAGGGCCCAGCCGCGGCCCCCATGTTCGCCGAGCTGCTCGACAAGCATCCCGGGGATCTCTGGCTGACCCTCGCATTGGGCGAGGCCGAAGCGCGCGCAGGCAAGCCGGAAGCCGCCGACGCACGCTTCGAAGCCATTTTGAAATCGATGCCGAAAAACCGCCCCGCCGCACTCACCTATGCACGCGTGCTGGCCGAACGCAATACGCCGGCGGCAGGCAAGCGGGCGCAGGCGATCCTGCGGCCGCTGCTGGGGCAGTCGAGCGAGGATCCGGAGTTCCAGCAGGTGTTTGCGCGTGCAAGCGAGATCGCCGGCGATCCCGTCCGCGCGGGCGAAGCCTACGCCGAAGCCGCGTTCCTGAATGGCCGCGCCGAACAGGCGCTCGTCCAGCTCAACACGCTCAAGCGCCGTTCCGATCTCGACTACTACGCCCGCTCCCGCATCGATGCGCGGATTGCCGCGATCACGCCGACGGTGCTCGAACTCAAGCGCCAGGGTATCCGCGACGAAGACCTGCGGCGGAACTAAGCCGCCGCCCGGGCCGAATTGCCCGTTGCGCGTGTCATCGGTCAGTCACAAAACGGTAGTGTACTGGTGCGACTTCAGGCTTCCCCCGCCCTTTCCTCCGGTGCCCCGTGCAGAAGCGCATCCTCATCGTTGAAGACGAACCCGCCATCCGCGACATGGTGTCCTTCGCCCTGCGCAAGGGCGAATACGACCCGGTCCATGCCGGCGACGCCCGCGAGGCGCAGGCCGCGATCGCCGACCGCGTGCCCGACCTGATCCTGCTCGACTGGATGCTGCCCGGCACCAGCGGCCTGGAACTCGCCCGTCGCTGGCGCAAGGAACAGCTGACCCGCGAGATCCCGATCATCATGCTCACCGCCCGCGGCGAGGAGAACGACCGGGTCGGCGGCCTCGAAGCCGGCGTCGACGATTACGTGGTCAAGCCCTTCTCGGCCCGTGAACTCCTCGCCCGCATCCGCGCGGTGCTGCGGCGTTCGCGCGAAGACGATGAAGACGGCAGCGTCGGCGTAGGCCCGCTGCGCATCGATGGCGCCGCGCACCGCGTCTTCGCCCATACCGATGGCAGCGAGCAGCCGGTGCAGATCGGCCCGACCGAATACCGCCTGCTGCATTTCTTCATGACCCATCCCGAGCGCGTGTACTCGCGCACGCAACTGCTCGACCACGTGTGGGGCGGCAGCGTTTACGTGGAAGAACGCACCGTCGACGTGCATATCCGCCGCCTGCGCAAGACGCTCGAACCGCACCAGCTCGACGGCATGGTGCAGACCGTGCGTGGCGCCGGCTACCGCTTCTCCGCGGCGGTCGAGGCTTGAAAGTCGGGCCGGGAATTGCATCAACCGATCGGCGAAAGCGATACCGGCAGCAAAGTGCCGTCCTCCGGCGGTGGAACAATCGCAGGACCCTCGCTACGCTCGGGATGACGGCTCCTCGGAGCGAACCTCGAATCATCGAATCACGGCCCTGACCCATGCCGCCCCGCGCCCGCTCCGCCTGGTTCCGAACCCTGGGTCAGCTCGCCCTGATCCTGCTGGCGGCGGCGCTGATCGGCATTTTGATCCAGCGTCCGTGGCAGGTGCTCACTTTCGCTGCGCTCGGTGTGGTCGCCTGGCACTACTGGCGCCTGCGCAGGCTGCTGACGCGGCTTACCGCGCGTCAGCGTCACACGCCACCACTGGGCGAAGGCACGTGGAACGAACTCGACCGCCTGCTGCACCGCGGCCAACAGGAAATGCGCGCGCGCAAGCGCCGCCTGATCGAGATGCTGCGTGCGTATCGCGCGGCCGCCGCGGCGCTGCCCGACGCGATCGTCGTGGTCGACCGCAACAGCCAGCGCATCCAGTGGTTCAACGAAGCCGCGCACGGCCTGCTGCACCTCCGGCATCCGGAGGACATCAACGCGCCGATCGCCGATCGCCTGCAGCCCTTGCAGCTCTCGCACTGGCTGGCGGCCGGCCGCAACGCCGAGCCACTCGAAGTCACGTCGCCCTGGAACACCACACTGACCCTCAGCCTGCGCCTGATTCCGTATTCCGAAAACCTGTGGCTGCTGGTCGCGCGCGACGTCACCCGGCTGCTGCAGCTGGAACAGATGCGCCGCGATTTCGTCGCCAACGTCTCGCACGAATTGCGCACGCCACTGACCGTCGTGCACGGTTATCTCGACATGCTCGATCCAACCGAGCATCCGGACTGGGCGCCGATGCTCGCCGAGATGCAGCGCCAATCGCAGCGCATGACGCAACTGGTCGAAGACCTGCTCATGCTGTCGCGCCTTGAATCGGCCGACCATCTAGCGAACGAGGAAATCGTCGCGATGCCGTCCATGCTCAACACGCTGCGCCGCGAAGCCGTCGCGTTGAGCCAGGGCCGGCACGACATCAGCGTCGAAGACAGCGCAGGCGTCGATCTGTTTGGCTCGAATAAGGAACTGCACAGTGCGTTCTCAAACCTGGTCAGCAATGCGATCCGCTACACGCCCGCAGGCGGCCACATCACCATCCGCTTTCGCAACGACAAACCGGAGCGCCTGGGCAGTGGCGCGCTCGCGAAAAATACCGGTGTGATACTGGAAGTCGCCGACACCGGCTACGGCATTCCCGCTGCACATCTTCCGCGCATCACCGAACGCTTCTATCGCGTTTCCACCAGCCGTTCGCGTGAAAGCGGCGGCACCGGCCTGGGACTCTCGATCGTCAAACACGTACTCAACCTGCACCAGGCCCGGCTGGAGATCACCAGCGAAGTCGGCCGCGGCAGCACGTTCTCCTCTCACTTCGGCGCCGAACGCGTGCGCCCTCGCGAATCACTGGATGCCTTCGACGTGAGAGCCGCCCTGCCATGAAACCAGCCGCCGATCTGGCCAACCACGCGGCCCCCGCTGCAGCGAACGAGGCCGGCAGCGACATCGACCGGCTGCGTGACACGTCGCTGTACTTCAATCGCGAACTCTCGCAGCTGGACTTCAACTTCCGTGTGCTCGCGCAGGCTCAGGACGCGAACATCCCGCTGCTCGAACGCCTGCGTTACCTGTGCATTTCCTGCACCAATCTGGACGAGTTCTTCGAGATCCGCGCCGGCACCCTGCGCCACGCGCAGGATCTTGGCCTGGCACCGGGGGCGGATGGCCTTGCGCCTGCGACGGTACTCGCGCGCATCCACGATCGCGCCGCCGACCTCGTCGCCGCGCAATACGAATGCTGGAACGACGTGCTGCGCCCCGCGTTGTCCGAAGCCGGCGTGCGCGTGCTGCACCGCGACGCCTGGAGCGAGAAGCAGACCGAATGGCTTCGCAACTACTTCCGCGAAGAAATCATGCCGGTGCTGTCGCCGCTCGGCCTCGATCCGGCGCACCCGTTCCCGAAGATCCTCAACAAGTCGCTGAACATCGTCGTCGTTCTCAAGGGCCGCGATGCGTTCGGCCGGGCCGGCCACCTGGCGATCGTTCGCGCACCGCGCTCGCTGCCGCGGATCATCCAGCTGCCGGAGGAAGTTTCCGGCGGTCCGCACGATTTCGTGTTCCTGTCAGCGGTGCTGTCGGCCTTCGTCGACGAACTGTTCCCCGGGATGAAGGTCGAAGGCGCGTATCAGTTCCGCGTCACCCGCAATTCCGAACTGATGGTCGACGAAGAGGAAGTCGACAACATCGCACTCGCGCTGCGCGACGAACTCGCCGGCCGCGGCTACCTGCGCGCGGTGCGGCTGGAGATCGCCGAGCAGTGTCCGAAGCCGATCGTCCGTACGCTACTGGAAAACTTCGACTTGCCGGAGAACGCGGTTTATCGCATCAACGGCCCGGTCAACCTCAATCGCGTCATCCAGGTGTACGACCTGGTGCAGCGGCCCGAACTCAAGTTCCCGATCTTCCAGCCTCGTGTGCTCACCGGCATCGAAGGCATGTTCGAGATGGTCGGCGACCATGACGTGCTGCTCCACCATCCCTTCGATTCGTTCGCGCCCGTACTCGAGCTGATCAAGCAGGCAGCGGAAGATCCGAACGTACTCGCGATCAAGCAGACGCTGTACCGCACCGGCAAGGATTCGCCGATCGTCGACCATCTCGTCCAGGCCGCGCGCAACGGCAAGGACGTCACCGTCGTCGTCGAACTGCGCGCACGCTTCGACGAGGAAGCCAACCTTGGCCTTGCCGACCGCCTGCAGGATGCGGGCGTGCAGGTGGTGTACGGCGTCGTCGGCTACAAGACACACGCGAAGATGCTGCTCATCGTGCGTCGCGAGGGCCGCAAGCTGCGCCGTTATGTGCACATGGGCACCGGCAACTACCACAGCGGCACGGCGCGTGTTTACACCGACTTCGGCCTGCTTACGGCGGATGCGGATATCGGCAGCGACGTCCACCAGATCTTCCAGCAGATTTCCGGCCTCGCGCCGGTGATCAGGCTCAAGCGCCTGCTGCAATCGCCTTTCACGCTGCATGCCGGCGTGCTCAAGCGAATCGACCGCGAAACGAAACACGCGCAGGCGGGCAAGCCGGCGCGAATCGTCGCCAAGATGAACGCACTCAACGAACCGCAGGTGATCCGCGCGCTCTACCAGGCGTCGCAGGCTGGCGTGCAGATCGACCTGATCGTGCGCGGCGCATGCACGCTGCGGCCGGGCGTGCCGGGCGTGTCGGACAACATCCGCGTACGTTCGATCGTGGGACGCTTCCTCGAGCACCATCGCGTCTACTGGTTCGCGAACGACGGAACACCCGACCTGTTCTGTTCCAGTGCGGACTGGCTCGAACGCAATCTCCTGCGTCGGGTCGAAACCGCTTTCCCGTTGATCGATCCCGCTCTTTCCAACCGCGTATTCGACGAAGCACTGGCCAACTATCTCGCCGACAACGTCAGTGCATGGGAATTGCGTTCGGACGGGAGCTACCAACGGTTGCAGGCTTCTGATGGGCCGCCGCATTCGGCGCAGGCCGCGTTGCTGGCGAAGATCTGCAGTTGACGATTGACGACCCCGGAAGCAACCGTCCCATCGTGGCAAGCGAATGCCCCCGCATTGCCACGAAGCGCGCCAGGCATTCCGGGCACGCGCATGAACATGGGATCATGTCCACATGAATGACCTCTTCCCGAGCACGCGCCTTCCCCTAGAAGACGGCGACCTGCTTGCGGCCGTCGATCTCGGCTCCAACAGTTTCCACATGGTGGTGGCGCGCTATCTGCTTGGGCAGCTGCGTATCGTCGACCGCCTGCGTGAAACCGTGCGTCTCGCCGAAGGCCTCGATGCCAAAGGTGGATTGGATAACGCGGTACGCCAGCGCGCGATCGAATGCCTGGCACGCTTCGGCCAACGGGTGCAGGACATCCCGCCACAGCGCATTCGCGCGATCGCGACCAACAGCGTGCGCAGCCTGGCGCAACCGCAGTCGTTTCTCGTGCCGGCCGAAGCAGCGCTGGGCCATTCGATCGAAGTCGTGTCCGGCCGAGAAGAGGCTCGCCTTGTGTATCTCGGCGTTGCGCATGCACAGCCTTCCAAACCGGGTGAACTGCGGCTGGTCATCGACATTGGCGGTGGTTCGACCGAATGCATCATCGGCTCGGGTTTCGAGGCGATCGAACGCGAGAGCCTGCAACTCGGCTGCATCGCGAGCACGCGCCGTTTTTTTCCCAACGGCAAGTTGTCGAAGAAGAAGTGGCGCGATGCCCTGACGGAAGCCACGGCGGAATTCCAGCAGTTCACCGGCACCTATCGCGCACTGGGTTGGCATGAAGTCCTCGGTTCATCGGGAACCAACAAGGCCATCGGCGAAATCTGCGCCGCGATGAAACTCACCAAGGGCGCCGTCACCGCCGAAGCGTTGCCGCAGGTGCGCGATCGCCTGCTGCAGGCCGACCATATCGACGACATAGACCTGCCCGGCCTTTCGTCCGAACGCCGCCCGGTCATCGCCGGCGGCGTGCTGGTGCTCGAAGCCGCCTTCACCGCGCTCAACCTGCAACGCATGCAGGTAAGCAAGGCGGCGATGCGCGAAGGCATCCTGCATGACATGGTCGGCCGTGGCGGCGCGCACGATCCGCGCGATTCGTCCGTCGATGCACTGATGTCGCGCTACGCGATCGACAAGAAGCAGGCGATGCGTGTCGAACACACGCTGCTGCAACTCTTCGACCAGGTCGCGAAGAGCTGGTCGCTGGATGCCGACGACCGCCTCATGCTCGCGCGCGCCGCACGCCTGCACGAACTGGGCCTGGTAATCGCCCACAGCCAGTATCACGTGCATGGCTCGTACGTGATCGAGCATTCCGACATCGCCGGCTTCTCGCAACAGCAGCAGCGGTTTCTTGCCGCACTCATCCGCACGCACCGGCGCAACATTCCGAAGTCGGCGTTCGAAGCCGTGCCGGACCGCCTCGTTGCCGCTGCGCGCCGCAGCGCCGCGTTGCTCCGTCTTGCGGTGTTATTGCATCGCTCGCACGAGAACGGCGAGATTCCGCGGCTGGACCTGAAGGCCGATGGCAACCAGCTGACGTTGACCGTCTCCAAGCGTTGGCTGGAGGCGCGCCCGCTGGTCAAGGCCGACCTTTACGGCGAAACCGAAGACATCGCTGGCCTGGGCATGCAGCTCGAAATCATCGCGGCCTGAACTCCGGGCTTTCGCCGAAGTTCAGGGCGCTTCAACGAGATAGCCTCTCGCCTCCAGGTCGGCGAGATAACCATCCGGCTTCAACAGTTCCGACATCGGCAGCACAGCAAAGCTCACCGCATTGTTGGCAATTGCGTTTTCGGCGGCAGACAGCCAGGCCACGCGAACCTCCGCCTCGTAATTGCCGAGCCCGTTCTTCTGCGCGACCGACGCTTGCGTGAGGGCTTTCTGGCAAGCCTGGTACTGATCGCCCAACGGCAAATTGCGCAATGAATCGACATCGCCGACTGCCCAGGCATTGGCACGTTCGGCCATGCGAGTCACGTCGGTTTCCAGGTTCGCCAGCATCTTGTCGAAACACTCGCGATCGCCGAGCGGCTCGGAGCGGAATTCTTTCAGCGCCGCCTTCGGATTCTTCAGCGTGGCCTTGACCTTCGGATCGGTTCGCTTGATCCCGTGTTCCTTGATCGCAGCTTCGATCACCGGTGAAACGATGCGCTTGCCGGTGAGGCCGCTGTCTTCGATCGCCGCTTCGTACAACTCGTTCGCGGCGAATATCGGACGCATTTTTTCGACATCGCCGTCGCGGCCGATGTAACGCTGCTTGAGCACCAGCCAGCGCGCATACGACTCGGGCGACACCATGTCGCGCAGCAGTTTGCCGTCGGGGTTCTTGCGCACGCCGATCAGCGAAGGCAGTAGCGACAGCTTGCCGAAGAAGCCGAGGTCGGTATCGACGACATAGCCCGGTCCGAAAACGACTTCGCCCGATTGCGCGAGCACGCGTTCGACATCGCGCGAGATCCACTCCATCCGTTTCGGCAGCGGCGACACGGTCCCCAAGACGTGCATGACGTGCCCGTTTCGCGAGACTTTCCACATTCCCGGGCCGGGGAGCGCCCCGGTCACCACGATGGGTGCTTCGTCGCGGATGGGCCTGATCGTGGGTGCCGCAGCTTCATTCGCGCTGGCCGCCGTCGCGAGCACGTATCCGAGCATCAGGCCGATCATCTTCCTCGAACGCATCCGTTGTTCTCCGTAGTTGCCGTAGCGGCATCGCTTTCCGACATCGCAGCACGAAGAAGGTTCATGCGCCCGTGGCGTCGGGCCCTGATCCGAATGGCACATTCACGTGCCGCAAAACAAAACGCCCGGCGTTGGCCGGGCGTCGTGTTCTTCGAATTGGTCGGGGTAGCCGGATTTGAACCGACGACCCTCTGCCCCCCAGGCAGATGCGCTACCAGGCTGCGCTATACCCCGAAAACTCTGGCTGTTCCGCGTTTTGCGCGGGCGGCAAGTATAGCGTGCCGCGGGAGTGCTTCCACAAAATCCGTTCAACCATGCCGCAGTGCGACCAGTGTGGATTACCGCTTCAGCAGTTGCAGGACCTCTTCCAGCTCCATCCGCACCTGCCGGATGATCTGCGAACTCAGCGCGGACTCTTCCTTCGCCGATTCGCCTTCCAGCCGCAGGCGCGCGCCGCCGATGGTGTAGCCCTGTTCGTACAGCAGGCCGCGGATCTGGCGCACCATCAGCACCTCGTGGCGCTGGTAGTAGCGGCGGTTGCCGCGGCGCTTGACCGGGCTGAGCATCGGGAATTCGGTTTCCCAGTAGCGCAGCACATGCGGCTTCACGTCGCACAGCTCGCTGACTTCGCCGATGGTGAAGTAGCGCTTGGCCGGGATCGGCGGGAGTTCGCGGTTGCTGCCGGGGTCAAGCATTCTGCTGCGCTCCCGAATAGGCCTCGACGCGCTCCTTCAGCTTCTGGCCGGTGCGGAAGGTCACGACCGTGCGGGCGGAAATCGGAATCTCCTCGCCTGTCTTGGGATTGCGGCCCGGCCGCTGGTTCTTGCGGCGCAGGTCGAAGTTGCCGAAACCGGACAGCTTCACCTGGCGGCCGTTCTCGAGGGCTTCGCGCAGCGCGTCGAAGAACGCGTCGACGAATTCCTTGGCCTCGCGCTTGTTCAGCCCGACTTCGTCGAACAGCCGTTCGGCCATTTCAGCCTTGGTCAATGCCATCGCTCGCAACCCTCAACTACGAATGACTGCGCCGTGTTCCTGTTGCAGGGCGGCGGTCACCGAAGCCACCGCCGCGTCCACGTCGCGGTCAGTGAGGGTGCGGGATTCTTCCTGCAGAATCAAGCCCATAGCCAGACTCTTGAATCCGGTTTCCACGCCCTTGCCGGCGTAGCGGTCGAACAGCACGAGGTCTCGCAGCGACGCGCCCGCCGCCTGTCTCACTGTCGCGGAGACAGCTGCCCAAGGGGTGTTCTCGGGAACGACAAACGCGAGATCGCGGCGGACGGACGGGAAGCGGGAGAGGCTGCCTGCCTTCGGCACTGCGCGGGCCAGCAACCCGGCGAGGTCCAGTTCGAAAGCGACCACGTCGGTGCCCAGATCCAGGTCGCGTTGCAGGCGGGGATGCAGCTGCCCGATCCAGCCGAGCTTCACGGCGCCGCCGCTTCCATCAATACGAACCACGTCGGCCGAACGGCCCGGGTGGGCCCACGCCGGCTGCGAAGGGCGGTATTCGAGCTGCGCCCCAGCCGCGGCTGCAAGACTGTCGAGGTCGCCCTTGAGGTCGTGGAAACCGACCGCATGCGACTTCCCGGACCACTGCTCGCCCTGTGCGTCCCCGCACGCGGCCGCCGCAATGCGCTGGGTTTCGATCGGGGCATTGGTGCCATTTGCGGCGAAGACATTGCCGAGCTCGAACAAGCGGACACGCGACTGTTGACGAACGACGTTGCGGCTCAGCGCGGCCACCAGGCCCGGGAGCAATGCGGTGCGCATGACCGCGAGTTCCGCGCTGAGCGGATTCGCAAGCGGCACATTGCCGTCGGTCAGACGCCACTTCGCCAGCAGGTCGGCATCGACGAAGGCGTAGTTCACCGCTTCCAGATAGTCGCGTGCCGCGAACTGCCGGCGCGCGGTCGCTTCGTCCACGCGGGTTTCCGAGGGCGCGACCAGGCGCGACGCAGCCGCCGGCAGCGTGGTTGGAATGTTGTCGTAGCCATGAATGCGCGCGATCTCTTCGATCAGGTCTTCTTCGATCGCGATGTCAAAGCGGCGGGTCGGCACGGTGACGCGCCAGCCGTCGTCGATGGTTTCGATGCCCAGGCCCAGCGCGGTGAGGATGCGTTCGACTTCTACGTCGACCACGCGCACGCCCAGCACGCGCGCAAGGCGCTCGCGGCGCAGACTGACGACCTGCGGCTTCGGCAGGTCGGCCTCACGCACGGCTTCGATCACGGGTCCGGGCACGCCCCCTGCCACGTCGAGGATGAGCTTCGTTGCGTATTCCACGGCGATGCGCGGCAGTTCCGGATCGACGCCGCGCTCGAAGCGATGCCCCGCGTCGGTGTGCATGCCGAGCTTGCGGCTGCGGCCGATGATCGCGGACGGCACCCAGTGCGCGGCTTCGAGGAAGACGTTGCGCGTGGCATCGGTGACGCGGGTGTCGTGGCCGCCCATGATCCCGCCGAGCGCTACGGCACGCGCCGCCCTGCCCCCTTCGCTGTCGGAAACGACAAGGAAGTCATCATCGAGGGCCACGGTTCGGCCATCGAGCAGCTTGATCTCTTCGCCGGCGCGTGCAGGACGCACGACGACCGCACCGTGCAGCGCATCCTTGTCGAAGGCATGCATTGGCTGGCCGAGTTCCAACATCACGTACTGGGTGACGTCGACGAGGAAACTGATCGGACGCACGCCGCTGCGGCGCAGGCGTTCGGCCATCCATGCCGGCGTCGGCATGTCCGCATCCACTCCATCGATGACGCGGCCGACGAAGCGCGGCACTTTGGCACCCGCATCCAGTTCGACGGGCAGCACGGCCTGGCTCTGCGGGGGTACTGGCGCTGTCTCCAGCGATGTCACCTGGCTTTCCAGTGCAGCGGCAACGTCGTAGGCGATACCGCGCACGCTGAAGCAGTCGGCGCGATTGGGTGTCAGCTTGAGCTCGATGGTGGCGTCGGGCAGGCCGAGGTATTCGGCGAGCTTCGCGCCGATGGGTGCATCACCCGGAAGTTCAAGGAGGCCGGATGCATCGGGGTCGACGCCCAGTTCCTTCGCCGAGCACAACATCCCCTGCGATTCGACGCCACGCAGCTTCGCGGCCTTGATCGCGATGCCACCGGGCAGGTTCGCGCCGACGGTTGCGAGTGGCGCCTTCAGGCCCGCGCGCGCATTCGGCGCTCCGCAGACGATCTGCACGGTGCCATTGCCGGTGTCGACCTGGCAGACCTGCAGGCGATCGGCTTCGGGATGTTTTTCCGCGCTGACGATCTGCGCGACGACCACGCCGTCGAGCGATTGGCCGAGCACGGTCATGTCTTCGACCTCGAGGCCGATGGCCGTCAGCGTCGCGGCGAGTTCATCGCGCGTGGCGTTGGTGGTGACGTGTTGGCGCAGCCAGTTTTCGCTGAATTTCATGATGCCCGTTACCTGTAGGGTGGGCCCTGGCCCACCGCGAACGATTGCGAAGATGGTGGGCTGGAGCCCACCCTACGATCACGCGAACTGTTTCAGGAAGCGCACGTCGTTCTCGAAGAAGCTGCGCAGGTCATCGACGCCATAACGCAGCATCGCGAAGCGTTCCACGCCCATGCCGAAGGCATAGCCGGTGTACTTCTCCGGATCGATGCCGACGTTGCGCAGAACGTTCGGGTGGACCATGCCGCAGCCGAGCACTTCCAGCCAGCGCGTCGAACCATCCGGCTGTTGCCACGCGATATCGACTTCAGCCGAGGGCTCGGTGAACGGGAAATAGCTCGGGCGGAAGCGCATCTCGAAATCGCGCTCGAAGAACGCGCGTACGAATTCGGCCAGCGTGCCCTTGAGGTCGGCGAAGCTCGCATGCTCGTCGACCAGCAGGCCTTCGCACTGGTGGAACATCGGCGTGTGAGTCTGGTCGCTGTCGCTGCGATACACCTTGCCCAGCGCAATCATGCGCAGCGGAGGCTTGTTCTCCTGCATGTAGCGCACCTGCACGCCCGAGGTGTGCGTGCGCAGCAGGCGGCCGTCGCCGAAGTAGAACGTGTCATGCATCGCGCGTGCGGGATGATGCGGCGGGAAGTTCAGCGCTTCGAAATTGTGCCAGTCGTCCTCGATTTCCGGACCGTTGCTCAGCTCGAAGCCGAGCCGGCCGAAGATGTCGGCGATGCGTTCCATCGTGCGGCTGACCGGATGCAGGCCGCCGCGCGCGGCGTTGAGGCCGGGCAGCGTGACGTCGATCGTTTCCGATGCGAGGCGCGCATCGAGCGCGGCATCTTCGAGCTTCACCTTGCGCTCGTGCAGCGCAGCAGTGAGCACGTCGCGCGCCTGGTTGATGGCTTCGCCCGCGGCCTTGCGCTGGTCGGCCGGCAGCGTGCCGAGCTGCTTCAACTGGGCAGTGACGCAGCCGTTCTTGCCGAGCAGGGCGACGCGTAGCGCTTCGATCGCGTCCGGTGTTTCCGCCGCGGCGATGTCGGCCAGTGCCTGCTGCGTCAGTGATTCGATTCCACTCATTTCTCAGCGACCTCTCAGATCACCACATCGTCATTCCCGCGAAGCGGGAATCCAGCGACTTCGCCTTTGTCTGCCCGGAAGAGCATGCCGGGCAAGCCCGGCACTACAAGTCACTGGATTCCGCTTTCGCGGGAATGACGAGCAAGAACAAAAACGGTTTCCCAAAACGAAACATGGGGAAGGACTTGCGCCCTTCCCCATGCGTGTACTGCGTTGTGCGAACGTGCAATCCGGACCCGGATTGCCGCCGATCAACTTACGCTGCGAGTGCGCTCTTCGCCTTCTCTGCCAGCGCCGCAAAACCCTTCGCGTCGTGCACGGCGATGTCCGCCAGCACCTTGCGGTCGAGGGTGATGCCGGCCTTCAGCAGGCCGTTGATAAATCGGCTGTAGCTCATGCCGTTGATGCGGGCCGCCGCGTTGATGCGGGTGATCCACAGCGAACGGAAGTTGCGCTTCTTCTGCTTGCGGCCAATGTAGGCGTACTGCAGCGCCCGGGTGACCGCCTGCTTGGCGACGCGGAAGACCTTGCGGCGGGCGTTGTAGTAGCCCTTGGCAGCCTTCAGGATTTTCTTGTGACGGGCTCGTGCCGTAACACCACGCTTAACTCGTGCCATTTCTCATCTCCTCACAAATACGGAAGCATGCGGTCCAGACGGCCTGCGTCCTCGGCACGAACATGGTTCGTCTGCCGCAGGTTGCGCTTCCGTTTGGTCGCCTTCTTGGTGAGGATGTGGCTCTTGTTGGCGTGGCCAGCCTTGTACTTGCCGGAAGCGGTCTTCCGGAAACGCTTGGCCGCCGCCCGATTGGTCTTGATCTTGGGCATTGCGATGTCCTTTCGGATTTCTGTGACTGGCCTGGGCGGCCCTTTTGCGCTTGGCGGCTTCGCCGCGAAGCGCAAAAAACGCGCTTTCCTTCCTGCCCGTGCCGGCTTGTAAGTCGTTGATCCCGAAGGGATCGCGACAGGTTCCGTAGTGCTGCGTACTGCAAACCCGGTGAACCGGGCCGCGCATTATGCCGGGAGATGGATTCCCTTGCAATTCCGGGGGTTACGGGCCGACCGGGCGGCCCGCCCCTCGCCCTGCGTTGCTGCGCAACGCTGTCCCCCGCAGGGGCGAGGGTTTTGTCTTGCAGTGAATCCGGAGCTCAGGCCCGGCAGGCGGTTTCCCTCCGCTTGCGGCCACCTCCCGGCTGGATCTCCCTCTCTCCGCTTTCCGCTTGCGGGGAGAAGGTGCCCGAAGGGCGGATGAGGGGCGCCTTTTCCCCTGAAAAGCGAAGGGCGCCCTTCGGCGCCCCTCCCCTCACTCTTTGCCCTCTCCCCGCAGGCGGGGAGAGGGGACCAGTTGGCATCGGCCTTCGGCCGATTATTTCTTCTTTGGCGCGATCATCATCACCATCTGCCGCCCTTCCAGGCGCGGGCGCGACTCGATCACGATCTCGTCGCCCAGGTCCGCCTCGATACGCGCGGCCATCTCGCGACCCAGTTCCTGGTGGCTCATTTCGCGGCCACGGAAGCGGATGTTGATCTTGACCTTGTCGCCTTCCTCGAGGAACCGGCGGATGTTGCGCATCTTGATCTGGTAGTCGCCTTCATCGGTGACCGGCCGGAACTTGAGTTCCTTGATCTCGACCTGCTTGGACTTCTTCTTGGCCTCGTTCGCCTTCTTCTGCAGCTCGAACTTGAACTTGCCGAAATCCATGATCTTGCAGACCGGCGGATCGGCGTTCGGCTGGATTTCGACGAGGTCGAGACCCTCTTCCTGCGCCTGATTCAACGCCTCGTCGCGCGTGAGCACGCCGATCATTTCGCCATCGCTGCCGATGACGCGCACGCGGGGTACGCGAATTTCCTGGTTCTTTCGATTGGGCTTTTCGGGGGTACTGATGTTGCGATCTCCAAGAAGTCGCACGTCGATAGACGAGCGGGTACCGGTCGCACGCAGCGGCGGCCGGGGTTCATACCACTACTGTGCGCTCTCACTGCGCAAACGCGAGGCGAAATCGGCGACGGACATGGTGCCGAGATCTTCCCCTCCCCGCGTACGCACAGCGATCAGGCCGTTTTCCTTTTCGCGGTCTCCGACCACCAGCAGGTACGGCACGCGCTGCAGCGTGTGCTCGCGGATCTTATAGCCGATCTTCTCGTTCCGCAAATCGGATTGCACCCGGAAGCCTTGATTTGAAAGGGTTTTCCGAACCTCCTCGACCCAGTCGGCCTGGGCGTCGGTGATATTCGCCACGACCGCCTGCACCGGCGCCAGCCAGGCCGGGAAATGGCCGGCATGGTGCTCGATCAGGATACCGATGAAGCGCTCCATCGAACCCACGATCGCGCGGTGCAGCATGACCGGATGCCGCTTCTGGCTGTGTTCGTCGACATATTCGGCCCCGAGGCGTCCCGGCATCATGAAATCGACCTGCATGGTGCCCAGCTGCCAGGTCCGGCCGATGGCGTCCTTGAGGTGGTATTCGATCTTCGGGCCGTAGAAGGCGCCCTCGCCCGGCAGCTCCTGCCATTCCACGCCAGCCGCGCGCAGGGCCGAACGCAGCGCATTCTCGGCCTTGTCCCACGTGGCGTCGTCGCCCAGGCGCGGTTCCGGGCGCAGGGCGATCTTCAGCTGGACGTCGGTGAAGCCGAAGTCGCCGTAGACCTTCATCGCCTGCTGGTGGAAGGCGGTCACTTCGGCCTCGATCTGGTCCTCGGTGCAGAAGATGTGGCCATCGTCCTGGGTGAAGCCACGCACGCGCAGGATGCCGTGCAGCGCGCCCGAGGGCTCATTGCGGTGGCAGGCGCCGAACTCGCCGTAGCGGATCGGCAGGTCGCGGTAGCTGTGCAGCCCCTGCTTGAACACCTGCACGTGGCCCGGGCAGTTCATCGGCTTGAGCGCGTAGGTGCGCTTCTCCGACTCGGTGAAGAACATGTTGTCCTTGTAGTTGTCCCAGTGGCCCGAGGACTTCCACAGCGACACGTCGAGGATCTGCGGGCAACGCACCTCGCCGTAGCCGGTCTCGCGGTAGACGCGGCGCATGTACTGCTCGACCACCTGCCACACCGACCAGCCCTTCGGATGCCAGAAGATCAGGCCGGGCGCCTCTTCCTGCAGGTGGAACAGGTCCTGCTGCTTGGCGATCCTGCGGTGGTCGCGCTTCTCGGCTTCCTCCAGCTGCGTCAGGTACGCCTTGAGGTCCTTGTCGTTGAGCCAGGCCGTGCCGTAGATGCGGCTGAGCATCTGGTTGTTGGAATCGCCACGCCAGTAGGCGCCGGCGACCTTCATCAGCTTGAAGGCGCGCAACTTGTCGGTGCCGGGGACGTGCGGGCCGCGGCACAGGTCGGTGAATTCGCCCTGCGAATACAGCGAGAGATCTTCGTTGGCCGGAATCGATTCGATGATCTCGGCCTTGTACTTCTCGCCCATGTTCTTGAAGAAGGCGACCGCTTCGTCACGCGACTTCACGCTGCGCGACACCGGCAACGATTCCTTGACGATCTTCTGCATCTCGGCCTCGATCGCCGGCAGGTCTTCGGGCGTGAACGGACGTTCGTAGGCGAAGTCGTAATAAAAGCCGTTGTCGATCACCGGGCCGATCGTGACCTGCGCGCCGGGGAACAGGCGTTGCACGGCCTGCGCGAGCAGGTGCGCGGTGGAGTGGCGCAGCACGTCGAGCGCGTCGGGATGCTTGTCGGTGACGATCTCGAGCGAGGCGTCGTGGTCGATGCGGAAGCTGGTGTCGACGAGCTTGCCGTCGACCTTGCCGGCGAGCGCGGCCTTGGCCAGGCCGGCGCCGATGGAGGCGGCGACGTCGGCGACGGACACGGGGTTGTCGAATTCACGGCGGCTGCCGTCGGGGAGCGTGATGGCGATCATGGGAGCGGAGATCTCTTGGAGCGGGTCGGATCCGCAGCGGACGGATACCGGAAACGAAAACGGCGCCCCGAGGGCGCCGTCGAAACGGGACCTGAGGACGTGTCAGCGATGGGCGGTGGTAGTGCTCATGTCACACGCTCGGCCGACGTTTCCGCGGGCCACCTTGTCCTGGTCTCGTTGCGGGCGCGGCGATCGCCGCAGGGTGCAATGGTTGGGGAGGCTGCGAGGCAAGTCAACTCGCGATCCGGCCGTGGCCGGTTTCGAACCCTTTGCCGGACCCTAGCCCGTCGCCCAGCCCTCGGCACACGAACTCTGGCTCGGAGGTCTGCTCCTCGCGCGACGACTGAACCCGGATCGCACTGGCGGCAGGAGGAGGTCTGGGTAGAGCCGGCGCCGTGATCGATGGTGACGCCTCGCGAGTTCGGTGCTAGCTGCGTGAACATCACACCCCGCGCGAAAGTTTCACACCTCCGCAGCCACCATCCGCACCATGGACGAATCTCACACGCTCTGGACCATCGGCCATTCCACGCGCGAGTGGGACACATTCGTCGCGATGCTGCGTGAAGCGGGCATCGAAGCCCTCGCCGATGTGCGGCGTTATCCGGGTTCGCGTCGCCATCCGCAATTCGCGGCTGAAGCGATGGCGCGGTCACTGCCTGCGGTGGGTATCGAATTCGTACCGATGCCGGACCTGGGCGGACGACGCAGTCCGCGCAAGGACTCGGCCAGCACAGCATGGCGCAACCTGCATTTCCGCGGGTATGCGGACTACATGGGCACCAGCGAGTACCGTCACGCGCGCGATCGCCTGGCCGCGCTCGCGCGAGGCAAGCGCACGGCGATGATGTGCGCCGAAGCGATGTGGTGGCAATGCCATCGCAGCCTGATTGCCGACGATTTCAAGGCACAAGGCTGGACCGTGATCCACCTGGTGCAGCCCGGTCGTGCGCAGGAACATCCATACACGGGGGCCGCAAGGATCGTTGGAGGAAAACTCGACTACAGCGCGGAAGACCCGCCGCAACGGCCATTGCTTTGACGCGCGGTGCGCGGGCAATGCCAGTGCACCGCGTGCCAAAGAGCGGACTTACCGTCCCGCCACTTTCTTTCTTTCCGGCATCCGCTCCGGCCAGCCGCCCGCCAGCGCCTTGTACAACGCCACGGCACTGTTGACGCTCCGCGTCCGGCCATCCGCGAACGCATCCTGCGCCTGCAACTGCGTGCGTTCGGCATCGAGCACTTCGAACAGATCCGCCGCACCCGCTTCGAAACGCACGCGCGCGAGCTGTGCCGCCTTCGCACTGTCGAGCGCTGCCTGTTCCAGATGCTGGTCCTCGACGCGCGCGCGGGCGTGGCGGACCAGTGCGTTCTCGGTGTCCTCGAGCGCCAGCAGCACGGTTTGTTCGTAACGCGCGAGTTCGCCTTCGGCATCCGCGTCAGCGGCCTTGATGCGGGCGCGCACGCGGCCGATATCGAGGAACGACCAATCGATGCCGAGCGCCACCAGACGCGTTTCGCTGTCGCGTTCAAAGAGCGCGCTGCTGTCGATCGCCTGCGAACCGATCAGGCCGCCGAGCGTGAAGCGGGGGAACAGGTCTGCGGTCGCGACGCCGATCCGCGCCGTGGCCGCATGCAGGCGCTGTTCCGCTGCCGCGACATCGGGACGGTGGCGCAACACCTCGCCAGGCGCGTTTGGATCGATGCGCGCCGGCAACGGCGGCAATGGCTGCTGTTGCTCGAGTTCCCCGATCAACGCGTCCGGCGTGCGGCCAGTGAGCACCGCGATGCGATGCATCGTTACCGCCACCTGCGCTTCCAGTGCAGGAACGCGCGAACGCGTGGCTTCCAACTGTGCACGCGCACGCGACGTATCGAACTCGGTGCCGCGTCCCGCATTGAAACGCGCATCGACGAGGCGCAGCGTTTCCTGCTGGTTCTCCGCGTTTTCGCGAGCCACGCGCAGTCGCTCCTGCAGCCCGCGCAGATCAACGTAGCTGCGTGCGACCTCACCGACGATGGCAACCTGCATCGCCTGCAGGTCCGCGCCCGAAGCCGCCGCACCAGCACGCGAGGCTTCCACGCCGCGGCGGACGCGACCAAACAGGTCGAGTTCCCACGACACCTGCGCGCTCGCGCTGTAACTCTCGGCATCGCGGTCCGCGCGCGACACCCCAGGCGCCTGGTCGGCGCTGGCACGCCCGTCGGATGCTTCGCCGGTCGCCGTGATCGTCGGGAAATAATCGAACTTCGCACCGCGCAACAGCGCATTCGCCCGGTCGTAATTCGCCAGTGCGATACGCAGGTCGTGGTTGGCCGACAACGCTTCCTCGACCAGCCGCGTCAGCAGCGGATCATTGAAGCCGCGCCAGAACTCGTTGTCGGTGGCGAGGACGAAACCGCCGTTCTGCACAGGCACTTCGCCATCGACGGCGTCGCCCTGTCCTGCATTGCCAGCCTGCGCGAAGTGTTCGGGCGTTGGCATGTCCGGGCGCACGAAGTCGGGACCGACCGTGCACGCCGCAAGCACCATCGTGGCGACGGCGACGGCAAGCGGACGAAAGTTGAAAGTGCTCACCATGGCAATGTGTCCTCGAAATAGACGAAGCCACCATTCGGACCGGCATCGTCGAGCAGCGCCATCCGCACGCTGGTCTTCGCACCGTCGGCGACTTCGAGTTCGCCATGCGAATTCATGTCGGTCTTCACCGAACCCGGATGCACGGCGTTCACCTTGATGTTCGTGTCGCGCAACTCGTGCGCCAGCTGCACCGTCCAAGCGTTTACCGCGCTCTTGGACACGTTGTAGGCCGGCACCTTGAAATCGTAGATCGGCGAAGCCGGATCGGCATTCGCCGCGACCGAACCGAGGATGCTCGACACGTTGACGATGCGAGCGGACGGCGCGAGCTTCAGCAGCGGCAGGAATGCCTGCGTCGTGGCGACCACGCCGAACACGTTGGTGTCGAACGTTTCCCGCCAGGTGTCGAGCGACTGTTCCGACGGCTTACGCTCCGCATCGTCGCGGAAGACGCCGGCATTGTTGACGAGGATGTCGAGCTTGCCGTGCTTCTGTGCGATTTCCTGGGCGGCACTGGTAATGCTGTCCGCGCGGGTGACATCGAGCGAGATCGCTTCGACCGACAATCCTTCGGCCTGCAGCTTCAGCGAAGCTTCGACCGCCTTGCCGCGATCGCGACCGGCGAGCAGCACGTGCACCCCGTTGCTGGCGAGCTGGCGAACGGTTTCAAAGCCGATGCCGCGCGTGGCACCGGTGACGAGGGCGATCTTGGAAGAAGACATGGGGGAGTTCCTTGAATTAGGCGGACTTCGGCCCGCCGTGGAGATTCGGGAACCGCCGGCGGGCAAACCCGCCGGCAGCATTGCCGGTTGTCAGAGCACGGACGACGCGGTGATCGAGTGGGCCGCTAGCGAAGACGGTTTGTCGTGCCGCACCAACTCGCGGCCTGCGAGCTTGCGCAACGCCACGTAGAACACCGGCGTAAGGAACAGGCCGAACAGCGTCACGCCGAGCATTCCGGAGAACACCGTGATGCCGGTGACGGAGCGGACTTCCGCTCCGGCGCCGTGCGACAGCACCAGCGGGATCGTGCCGGCGATGAACGCGATCGACGTCATTACGATCGGCCGCAGCCGCAGGCGGCACGCTTCCAGCGCGGCTTCGACAATGCCCTTGCCCTGCATTTCCAGCTCGCGGGCGAACTCGACGATCAGGATCGCGTTCTTGCATGCCAGGCCCATCAACACGACGAGGCCAACCTGCACGAAGACGTTGTTGTCGCCCGTCAGCCATACACCCAGCAGCGCGGACAGCATCACGATCGGCACGATCAGGATTACCGCGAGCGGCAGCGTCCAGCTTTCGTACAGCGCGGCGAGCACGAGGAAGGCGAGCAGCACGGCGAGCGGGAAGACCACCATCGCCGCCTTGCCCTGCGTGGCCTGCTGATAGCTCAGGTCCGTCCACTCGATGCCCATACCGTTGGGCAGCACCTTTTGCGACAGCTCCTCGAGTTTTTCCATCGCCTCCGCGGACGAAAGCATGCGCGGATCGGCTTCGCCGAGGATGTCCGCCGCCGGATGGCCGTTGTAGCGGATCACCGGATCGGGGCCGAACGTCTCGGTGACCTTCACCATGCTGCCGATCGGCACCATCTCGCCATTGACATTGCGCGTGCGCAGGTTGGCGATGTCGTCGGCGCCGTCGCGGAACTGTCCGTCGGCCTGTGCGATCACCTGCCAGGTACGTCCGAACATGTTGAAGTCATTGACGTAAGCCGAACCGAGATACGTCTGCAACGTGTCGAACAGCTCGGTCAGCGGCACGCCCTGCGCCTTGGCCTTGGTGCGATCGACTTCCGCGTCGAGCTGCGGCACGTTCGCCTGGTAGCTGGTGTTGGGGAAGCCCAGCCCCGGTGTCTGCGCACCTGCACCCTGGAACGCCTGCACCGCACTCTGCAGCGCGCCGTAGCCGAGATTGTTCCGATCCTCGATGAAGAATGAGTAGCCCGAGCCGTTACCCAATCCCTGGATCGGCGGCGGCAACAGCGAGAACGCGAAACCGTCCTGGATGCCCGCGATCTTCGCGCTAAGCTCGTCGTTGATTTCCTTCGCGCTGCGATGACGCTGGCCGAACGGCTTGAGGTTGATGAAGGTGACGCCGTAGTTCGGCGTGTTGCTGAACTGCAGCGGGTTCAGGCCCGGGAAGGCGACGTCGTTCTGCACGCCATCGATCGCCATCGCGATCTCGCCGATCTTCTTCAGCGCCGCGTCCGTGCGCTCGATCGAAGAGCCTTCCGGCATCTTCACGCCGGCGATGATGTACGACTTGTCCTGCACCGGGATGAAGCCCTTCGGCACGATCTGGAACATGACGCCCGTGGCCACCAGCAGCACCGCATAGATCACGAACACCGCGCCGCGGCGACCGAGCGCCTTCGACACGCCACGCTGGTAGCGACCGGCGTTGGTGGCGAAGAAGCGGTTGAACGGACGGAACACCCAGCCGAACAGGCGATCGATCACCCGCGTCGGCGCGTCCTTGGCGGCGCCGTGCGGCTTGAGCAGGCGCGCGGCCAGCGCCGGCGACAGCGTCAGGGAGTTGATGGCCGAGATCACCGTCGAGATGGCGATCGTGACTGCGAACTGCTTGTAGAACTGGCCTGTAACGCCGGACAGGAACGCCATCGGCACGAACACTGCGCACAGCACCAGGGCGATCGCGATGATTGGCCCGGAGACTTCCTTCATCGCAAGGTGCGCGGCTTGCAACGGGGTGGCGCCGTCTTCGATATGGCGCTCGACGTTTTCCACGACGACGATCGCGTCGTCCACTACGATGCCGATGGCCAGGACCAGCCCGAACAGCGTCAGCGTGTTGATCGAGAAGCCGAGCAGGTGCAAGGCCGCGAACGTGCCGATCACCGACACGGGAACGGCGATCAGCGGAATGATCGAGGCGCGCCAGGTCTGCAGGAACAGGATCACGACCAGCACGACAAGGAAGGTGGCTTCGAGCAGCGTGGTCACGACCGCCTTGATCGAATCGCGCACGAAGATCGTGGTGTCGTAGATCGACTTGTATTCGACGCCCGGCGGAAACTGCTTGGACATCTCGTCCATGCGGCGGATGACTTCGTCACGAATCTGCAGCGCGTTGGCACCTGGCGCCTGGAAGATGCCGATCGCGGCGGCGTTCTTGCCGTCGAGGCGTGCACGCATGGTGTAGTCGCCCGCTGCAAGTTCGATGCGGGCCACGTCGGACAGGCGCACCACTTCGCCATCGGTACCGGACTTGATCACGACTTCGCCGAACTGTTCGGGTGTGGTCAGCCGGCCTTGGGCGTTGATCAGGGTCAGAAAGTCGCTTCCGTTCGGCATCGGTTCGGCACCGAGCTGTCCGGCAGAGACCTGGATGTTCTGCTCGCGCACTGCGCGCACGACATCACCTGCGGTCAGGCCGCGCGAGGCGATCTTGTCGGGATCCAGCCACAAGCGCATCGCGTAGTCGCCACCGCCGAACGGCTGGGCTTCGCCCACGCCCGGAATGCTCGCGAGCTGGTCCTTCACGTGCAGGCGCATGTAGTTGCGCAGGTACAGCGTGTCGTACTTGCCGGTGGGCGATACCAGGTGGACGACCATCAGGAAGACGGGCGACTGCTTCTGCGTGGTCACGCCCTGGCGGCGAACATCTTCCGGCAGTCGCGCGAGCGCCTGGGCAACGCGGTTCTGCACGCGCACCGCGGCTTCGTCCGCGTTGACCTCGGGGTTAAAGGTCACCGTGGTCTGCAGCACGCCATCGGAGCTGGCGACCGACTTGATGTACATCATGCCTTCGACGCCGCGGATGGCTTCTTCCAGCGGCGTGGCGACGGTTTCGGCGATGACCTTGGGATTGGCGCCCGGATACACGGTGCGCACGACCACCGAAGGCGGCACCACTTCGGGGTACTCGCCGATCGGCAGCAGCGGGATCGAGATCAGGCCGGCGGCGAAGATCACGATCGACAACACCGCGGCGAAGATCGGCCGGTCGATGAAGAATTTTGAGAAGTCCATGGGGAAGTTCCTTGTGGCCTGCTTGCGCAGAAATCCGCATGCAAAGAGGTAGGCCTGCCCGACCCTCTCCGCCAGGGGGAGGGAAACGGAGAGGATCGGCGGCCTGTAAACAACCGGCTGATCGGAGAAGCGAATCGATCAGCCGTTCAAGCGCACAACGTCAGGCGTTACTTCGCACCCGCGGCACTGGCGACCAGCTTCGGCGGCGGGGCGCCCATCGCGATCTGCTTCGGCGATACCGGCATGCCGGGGAAGAAGACCTTCTGCACGCCGTGCACGATCACCTTGTCCGCCGGCGTCAGTCCCGACTGCACGACGCGCAATCCGTCGATGTTCCGGCCGAGTACGACGTCCTTGCGCACCGCTTCGTTCTTCGGTCCGAGCACGTAGACGTATTTGCGGTCCTGGTCGGTGAGCACGGCCTTGTCATCGATCAGCAGGGCCTTGAACTCGCCCGTTCCCTGCAGCTGCACGCGGGCATACAGGCCGGGAGTGAAGACGCGATCGGGATTGCGCAGCACTGCTCGCGCACGAATCGTGCCGGTACGCGGATCGACCTGGTTGTCGACGAAATCGACGGTGCCTTCGTGCGGATAGCCCGTTTCGCTGGCAAGCCCGACGCGCACCGGATTCTTCGTGTCATCGCGTTCGCCCTTGCGTGCGAGCTCGGCGTAACGCAGGAAGCTCTGCTCATCGCTTTCGAAATAAACGAACACCGGATCCTGCGAGACGACCGTCGTCAGCAGCGTCGCATCGGCCTGGGCGAGGTTGCCCTCGGTCACCAGCGCACGTCCGGCGCGGCCACTGATCGGCGAACGCACCTGGGTGAACTGCAGGTCGAGCTGCGCGGCCGCGACCGCTGCTTCCGCCGCGCGCACCGAGGCATTCGTGCCGGAAGTAGCGGCCTTGCGCGTTTCGAATTCCTCGCGCGAGATCGCCTTGGCTTCGATCAGCGTCTGTGCACGCGCGTCCTGTGCCTGCGCCAGGCGCGATTCGCTGCGGGCGCGTTCGAGGTCGGCCCGCGCACGATCAAGCGCGGCCTTGTACGGACGCGGATCGATCACGAACAGCAGGTCGCCTTTACGCACTTCCTGACCTTCCTGGTACGCGACGCGCTGGACATAGCCGCTGACGCGCGGACGCAGGTCGACGGTTTCCACCGCCGCGACGCGGCCGGTGAATTCGTCCCACTGGTGCACGGGCTTGGCCAGCACGTAGGCGACGCTGACTTCAGGCGGCGGCGGCATGCCGGCGTTGGGCGCGGCTTCGCTGCTGCAACCGGCGATCGCGAGGATGAGGGTGACGCCGGCCGCGAGTGCCAGCCATGGCAGACCGGCAGCTGGCCGGAACAGTCCTGAGCGGGAGAGATACCTGCGGCTCATTTCGTACGCTCCTGGTTCTTCTTAGTGGGGTTGGTGTTTTTCGGGGAAGCGAGTGACGTGAAGTTCTCGAGCAGCTTGCGCACGTCCTGCAGACAGCGTGATGGCAGCAGGGATGCGTCGCTATCCATTTCTTGCGGTGCGATGCCGTGCGAAGCGGTGGACTCTGGAGCCTGGAGCTGCTTCAGGGTCAAGCCTTCGGAATCGTCCCTTTGCGAGTTCGACGAACGAGGCGATGCGGATTCGACATCGCCATCGGAGTACGGCTGCTTGTTGACTGCCGCTTGCGCGCCTTCATCCCAGGTCGCCTCGCTGCTGATGCATGCGTCGCTGCGGTAATCGACGACCGCTTCGGTGCAGCGCGAATCGTTGCGATGCTTCAGCAGGGCGAGCGCCTTGCGGCCGATGTGGTCGACGCAGGGCCATTGCTTGCAGGCGTGCTTCTCGTTGTCGTTGGTGCGAACGGGGGATTCGACTTCGAGCAACTGCAGGCGGACCGCATAAGTGAGCGCCTCGGCATGCAGCACGCGCGCAAGCATGTGCACCGCGGCCGCGGCGATCGAACGATGGCCGTAACCGGCCCAGGGATTGCGGCTGCCCGGCCCGCCGACCACGACGTAACCGCAGTTGCGGCCGGATTCCGCCAGCCACGGCAGCAGGTGTCGGGCCGCGACGAGATGCGGGATGACGGCGTCGTCGAAAGTTTCGCGCAGACGTTCGGAGGGATGATCGAGCAGACGTCCGCGTTCGTTGCCCGTACCGAGGGCGGCAACGACGCCGGCGAAGGGCCGGGTGAGCTTGCGCAGTTCCGATACCAGCGCGGTCGCGGAAGCGTCGTCCGCCACGGAACCCACGATGGTGCGAAGGCGTGCATCGGGATGGCGGGCGCGCAGCTCATCGAGCGATTGCCGATCCCGGGCGACCGCAACGACAGGCCAATCGGCTTCGATCGCGGCGCGGACAACGCCACTGCCGATCGTGCCGGTCGCACCGAGAACCAGAACCGCGGGCTTCATCGTCCCGCTCCCGGGACATTTTCTCCCGCATTCGGGATTATCCCGTTAACCCGCACATTCCGCTTCAGCCAGCTGGCAACAGGAAGCAGGATCAGCGCCACGGGCAATCCGACCACTACCGCGAGCACGCCCGCCATCATCCAGGCCTCGGCAACACCGGCAAAAAGCGCCTGTTTCAGAACGATTACAGCCAGCCCCAGCACGCCGGCGAACGCGGTCAGCATGATCAGGACATAGGCGAATCGGGCGCGGCGGGAGGACAACATGACTGCAGTACCGTGGGAACTGGTGCGCAGATTAGTCGCAGGGATGGCACTTGATTAGCCATCGATTAAGGGAATAATTGTCCCGACATCGGTCCAATCGGACCGTCCCCACCGGAGTCGCCCCCATGACCCGCGATCTCAACGACACCCTGATCTTCGTCAAGGTCGTCGAACACGGCAGTTTCATTTCCGCGGCGCGTTCGCTGCGGCTTCCCAAGACCACCGTCAGCCGCAAGGTACAGGAACTGGAAACGCGCCTCGGCGCGCAGTTGCTGCATCGGACCACGCGCAAGCTCGGGCTTACCGAAGCGGGCAACATCTATTTCGAGCATTGCCAGCGCATTGCTCGCGAACTCGACGAAGCCGAGAGCGCGGTTGGCCAGTTGCAGAGCGGTCCACGCGGCTGGCTGCGTTTCACTGCGCCCTACTCGCTCGGCATCGACAAGATCGCACCGCTGCTGGGCGAATTCCGCACGCGCCATCCGGAAGTGCGCGTCGAAATGCTGTTGAGCAACGAGCCGCTCGACCTGATCGACAAGGAAATCGACGTCGCGCTGCGCGTCGGAAACCTGCCCGATTCCAATCTCGTCGCGCGCAGGCTGGCGGTGTTCCGCACGCAGGTATTCGCGAGCCCGGAATACATCAAGCGGCACGGCGAACCGCTGCATCCCGACGACCTGCAGCACCATGCCACGCTCGCGATGAACAAGGCGCGCCGCAACGGCAACGGATTCGCCTGGGCACTGAGCGATGGCGAACGCACCATCGATTTCCGCATCGATCCCGTGTTCGTCGCCAACGACTACGGCGCGGTGAAAGGTGCCCTGCTCTGCGGCGAAGGCCTGATGCTGGCCGCGGACGTGATGATGAAGCCGCTCGCCGAACACGGTTACGTGCAGCGCGTGCTCGCCGGCTGGACCGGGCCCGAATACGAATTCAATGCGGTGTTCCCGCGCGGCATGACGCAGTCGCCGAAGGTGCGCGCGTTCATCGACTTCCTCGTCGAACGCCTCAACTTCGAAGCCAACTACATGGAAGAACTGTGCCCGATCTTCAAGCGCCAGCAGGAGCAGGCGATGGCGACCGCGGAACGCAAGCCCGGCAAGAAGCGCGGCGTAACGGCAGTCGAAGCGGCCTCGATTGCAGAGCCGGAAATTGAAGAAGAAGCGCTGGCCTGAGCCGCAGAAGCAAAACGGCGCGATCCGAAGATCGCGCCGTTTGATCACGAACCGGGTGACGCGGCGACAGCCACATCGAAAACACGGGTTCAATCGTCGTTGGTGATCAGCCCTTGCGCTTGGCTATCGAAGACCGTCGCCCCCCTCGGTGCGCTCAGGCTTACCAGGAATGTTTCATTGTTTTCCCGCGCCTGGTCTCCGTTGATGGTGACCGCGAATGTACGGCTGGTCTGTCCGGCGGTAATCGTCTGCCCAGTGAGACTGCGAGCGACATAGTCGCTCCCGGCGGCGGCACTGCCGTTCCTTGTGGCAATCGAATAGGTGACGTTGCTACTGGAGGCTTGAGAAAGCCGGACCGTGAACGTCGCCAGCTTCGTACCCGAGTTGCCTTCGCTTACCGACACGTCGCCGATCGAGAGCGTGGGGCCGTCGTCGTTGAGAATGACGCCCGTAGCCTGGCCAGCCGCGACCGTGGCCCCCGAGACCGAACTCAATCTGACGTAGAACGACTCGTTGGATTCGCGCGAGGTATCGCCATTGACGGTGACGGTGAAGGTGCGGGTGGTTTGTCCGGCGGTAATCGTCTGCCCGCCAAGACTGCGCGCAACGTAGTCGGTGCCTGCGGCCGCTGAGTTGTTGGCCGTGGCAATCGTGTAGGTGACATTGCTGGCCGACGGTGCCGACAGACGTACCGTAAACGTGGCGGTCCTGGTGCCGGAATTGCCTTCGCCGATCGCGACATTGCCGATCGAGAGCGAAGGCAACGACTGGCTGGACGGGTTGACGGTAAATGCTGTCGTCTGCCGGACGCCCGCATAGGTCGCCGACAGCGTGCCGGTGGTCGCCGTGCTGGTGGCCGCAGTGGTGATCGGGAAGCTGGCGCTGCGGGCGCCCTGCGCCACCGTTACGCTGGCGGGCACCGAGAACGCGCTACTGGCGCTGGCGAGCGCAACGATCGCGCCGCCTGTCGGCGCCACTGCCGACAAGGTCACTGTGCCCGTAGCCGACCGGCCACCGGTCACCGGGTTCGGACTGGCGCTCACCGAGCTAAGCGTCGGGGCGGTTGCGGCCGGCGGTTTCCAACCGAGCTGGACCACTTCGAAGTCGCTTGCCGAAAGCGTGGAGAACGCCGGGTTCAGCACGCTGTTGTTCCAGCGCACATCGAACGTGCCTGAGATGTACATGTCCGATCCGTTGTCGGCCACGATCAATCCGTACTTCTGCATGGCGCGGAAGATCTTCCGTGAGATCGGGTCGCTGGTCCGCAGCGCCGGGTCGACGCCGTTGACACTGCGCTTGAGGCGCAGGCGAGCTCCCAATGGCAGCGCACCGGCCGTGCTGCCGGCCCGGTGCGACGCGGGGAAGACATAGCCGTTCGTTGCACGGACGGTGACGCGCAAAGCGTGGTTGATTTCGGGCACTGCCGAATTGGCGGCTTCGTCATAGCGGATCAGCCCCGGGAAGATCGCCAGGCCGGAGGCATCGGCGGACGTCCAGCCTTCCGGCCGCCGGTTGTTGCGCTTCATGTCGAAGAACGCGCCGGAGCCGGCAAGCCATTTCGACTGCGACGACGAGTAGTAGACGTTGTAGAGCTCGTACAGGTAGCGGTTGGTGCAATCGATGATGAGCAGATGGCGGTCGGACTCGCCACGCTGGTCGACGTTGCCGGCCGCGCCACCTTCGATCCAGTGCGGTTGCGTGATCGCCTGGGTCGGGATGGGATAGAACGGAACACTCTTGCCGGTCGAATCGACCCCGTCGCTTTCGTCCCAGTACTCGAAGGTCACGGCCTGCTTGGGCTGCGAACCGTTCACGATGACGTACGGAAATCCATAGATCGCGGTGCTTCCCGGTGACTCCTCGCCCCCGAAGTCGGGATGCGGGCGGCGCGTACTTCCGATATAGGAGATGTAACTGGCCGATCCCGTATCGACCGGAGCCGAGCTGATGTCGACGTTCCACCAGTTGTCGGCGGGAAAGACCGGCAACGGGCCTGGCACGGGGGCACCCTGCACCGGAACCTGTTGTGGACACTCCTGTGCCTGTACCGCCCCGGCGAACATGCAGGACAGACCAAGAGTGAGCACAAAGTGCTTGAAGGAGCGGCGCATCGGAAATCCTCGGTTTTGCGTAGGCCGACGATGCTGGTGCCCACCGGGACGAGGATCAAACGGCAGTAGGCCGCTATGACACTCAAATCACAGTTTGGCTTGATGAATGAAGGTCCGGATTTAGTGGCCGTTTGGATACGTGAGCGCTGAACAGGCGGAGCCATGTTCCTGGCTGGCCGGGCGCTTCCGGACGCAGGGCGACCGACCGGGCTTTGTGCGCGGCGGGTTCCGTAACCTGTTTTGAGTCAGGCTGACGCGCCTCACGGAGACCTGGCCCTGGCCACAAAAAAACCGCCTTGAGGCGGTTTCATTGTGCTTTTTCCCGTACCGGTTGGTCCGGACAATTAAAGAACGGCCAAGCCGTTGTATTAATTGGTGGGCGGTACAGGGTTCGAACCTGTGACCCCTACCATGTCAAGGTAGTGCTCTACCGCTGAGCTAACCGCCCGTTTGCAGCCTGCAACCCCGCTGCAAGGGGCGCGCAGTGTAGCCCGGCCGCTGCCCTCGCGACAAGGCTTTCCTCAGTCCCCCACTCGCCGGGATGAGTTATGAAGTGTCGGGCCGAAGTGCGTTGCCTCAGGTTCTCCGGCCGACGGCCTATGCGGCAAAACCAGCTTCGCGCAGGCGCCGTAACTGGTCGCGCACCGCCGCGGCCTCCTCGAATTCCAGGTCGCGCGCGTGCTTGTACATCTTCTGCTCCAGCGCTTTCACCCGCGCCGCGAACTGGGCCGGGCTGAGCGCGGCGTATTCCGCGGCTTCCTCGGCCACCTTGCGTTGTTTGCCTCGGGCCTTGAGCGACTCGGGGTCGACACGCGCGCCTTCCATCACGTCCATTACGGCGCGCACCACGCTCTGCGGCGTGATGCCGTGCGCCTGGTTGTATTCGACCTGCTTCTGGCGGCGACGATCGGTTTCCTCGATCGCCTTCTGCATCGAGTTGGTGATGCGATCGGCATACAGGATCGCCTTGCCCCGCAGGTTGCGCGCCGCGCGGCCGATGGTCTGGATCAGCGAGCCGGCCGAACGCAGGAAGCCTTCCTTGTCGGCGTCGAGGATCGCGACCAGTGAGACCTCGGGCATGTCCAGGCCCTCGCGCAGCAGGTTGATGCCGACCAGCACGTCGAACTTGCCCAGGCGCAGGTCGCGGATGATTTCCACGCGCTCGACCGTATCGATGTCCGAATGCAGGTAACGGACGCGAACGCCGTGCTCGCCGAGGTATTCAGTGAGATTCTCGGCCATGCGCTTTGTCAGCGTGGTGATCAGCACGCGGTCGCCCATCGCGACGCGCAGGCTGATTTCGCCCAGGACGTCATCGACCTGCGTCGCCACGGGGCGGATCTCGACTTCCGGGTCGATCAGGCCGGTTGGGCGCACGACGAGTTCGGTGATTTCGCCTTCGGAATGCTTCAGCTCATACGCACTTGGCGTCGCGGAGACGAAAATCGCACGCGGCGAACGCAGCTCCCATTCCTCGAATTTGAGCGGCCGGTTGTCGAGCGCCGATGGCAGGCGGAATCCGAATTCGACCAACGTTTCCTTGCGCGAACGGTCGCCCTTGTACATCGCCCCGACCTGCGGAACGGTCACGTGGGACTCGTCGACGACGAGCAGTGCATCGGGCGGCAGGTAGTCGAACAGGCACGGCGGCGGCTCGCCGGGCATGTGGCCGGTGAGATGGCGGCTGTAGTTCTCGATGCCGTTGCAGTAACCAACTTCGGCGAGCATCTCGAGATCGAACTGCGTACGCTGCGCGAGGCGCTGCGCTTCGACCAGCTTGTTCTGTGCGTACAACTGTTCGAGGCGCTCGCGCAGCTCGTCCTTGATCGCGGTGATGGCGTCCAGGACGGTGCGGCGCGACGTGACGTAATGGGAACCCGGATAAATCGTGAAGCGCGGCACCTTGCGCAGGGTTTCGCCGGTGAGCGGATCGAACATCGTGAGGTTTTCGATCTCGCCGTCGAACAGCTCGATGCGCAGCGCTTCGCTGTCGCTTTCGGCCGGGTGCACATCGATCACTTCGCCGCGAACCCGATAGGTGGCGCGACGCAATTCTGTGTCATTGCGCGTGTACTGCATCTCGGTAAGCCGACGGATCAGCTCGCGCTGCTCGATGCGCTCGCCGCGAATCATGTGCAGCACCATCTTGAAGTATTCGTTCGGATCGCCTAGGCCGTAGATGGCAGAAACGGTGCAGACGATCAGCGCGTCCTTGCGCTCGAGCAACGCTTTCGTCGCCGACAGGCGCATCTGTTCGATGTGCTCGTTCACCGAGCTGTCCTTCTCGATGTAGGTATCGGAGGACGGGACGTAGGCTTCGGGCTGGTAGTAGTCGTAGTAGCTGACGAAGTACTCGACCGCGTTATGCGGGAAGAACGACTTGAACTCGCCATACAGCTGAGCGGCAAGCGTCTTGTTCGGCGCCATCACGATCGTCGGCTTCTGCACCTGCTGGACGACGTTGGCGATGGTGAAGGTCTTGCCGGAACCCGTGACGCCCAGCAGCGTCTGGTGCGCTAGGCCGTTCTCGAAACCGGCGACCAGCTTCTCGATCGCCTGCGGCTGGTCGCCGGCGGGCTGGTACGGGGACACCAGCTGGAAGCCGGCTGGGTGGATCAGATCGTTCATCGGCCTGCGGGGGAGATAGGCAATCAGTGAGTTTAGCCAGTCCCGGTAATGAGGGCGGCTGCGGGGTTTTCCTACCCAGCGTTCGGGAGAAGGCCGGCTGCTGCACCTGAACAGCTCAGTCAGGCTGGCGGCATCCCAGACCTGGAGACCGCGATGTTCCGCCCTGTGAAAGGATTCACCCTGATCGAAGCTTTGGTCGTCATGGCAATAGCCGCGATTTTGCTGGCAGTTGCTGTTCCGGCGTGGTCGCATGCCAGGGCGGCGGCGAACGCCGGGGCAGTCCGCGCAAGGCTTGCGACCAGCCTGCTAGATGCCGTTCGCCACTCATCCATCGCGGGAACTGAAGTGGTGATTTGTCCGGCCTCGTCATCGGGCCTCTGCAGTGGATCAACGAACTGGGATTCCGGCTGGATCGCCTTCGCAGACATCAACGGAAGCCGTGCGCCTGACCCCAATGAAACCAGGCTGAGTGGCGGGGATGCGTTGCCAGATGACGTGCACTTGCGCACAACAACCGGTCGAACGCGACTGGTCTTTCAACCAAATGGCGGCAACGCGGGCTCAAATGTCACCTTCACGCTATGCGACTCGCGCGGCCCTAGATCCGCGACAACTCTGGTCCTGTCCAACGCTGGCAATCTTCGGCCGGGACAACCCACGGCAGCCGCCGCCTGGAACTGCGTATACGGCCAATAGACCAGCAACGCCCGAAATGCCAATGCCTTGAGCCGACACGAAGATGTAGCAACAAAAAACCCGCCTTTCGGCGGGTTTTCTGCTTGATCTGGCGCCCGAAGTTGGACTCGAACCAACGACCCCCTGATTAACAGTCAAGTGCTCTAACCGGCTGAGCTATTCGGGCGGGGCGCGTATTGTGCAACCCCGCTCGCCTTAACGTCAACAACCCTTACTCGCACGTCCACCCTGCAAATGCTGCTCCGTTGCATACCGGTGCTGCGTTCACATCGGATACTGCACTGAATACCAGTGTATGCGTGGCGCCAGCTGTCACGGAACTAAGTATCACGCGGCTGACTTCCGACGGCTTACCTGCAGTACCGGAAACCAACGTACCTCCAGTCAGAGCGTACGCCTTGCACACCGCCTGCCCTTGCCCGATCTTGCCAGTGCCTCCGGTGCAAGGATTGTTGATGTTGCCATTCTCGGCTTTCAGGTAGTTAAAGCTGCCCACGGCAACAGTCACGCCGCTCATGCTCTCCGTCGTGCACTCGAACGGATTACCTCCGCGCGAAGCGTTTTCCGGATTGCAGGGCTGAGGAGAGGTGGAACCAACGTTGACCAGCGGGTCATTGACTGCATTATTGTCCGTCGCGTATGGCAAGCCACGTAGCTCAATCAGGAACCTGGTGCCCCCAGAAACATTCGCGAATCCTCGTTTGGGATCTGTCGCATTTCCGAACAATATGCCGGCGGGATTCGCTACGGTCAGCCACGTCCCGGTCCGGGTGCCAGAAGCCAACGCGAACGTCTGTTCGTCCTTGATCGGATTATCGTCGTCCTCTGGGCTGATCGGAGCTACCAAGGCCAATCCCGACACGAAGCGATTCAGTGCCGCCTGCGCGTAATTCTTGAGCGTCGTCGGAAGCGCGAGCGTTCCCGTGTGCACGATGCCGGTGTCACTGGTTTCCTGACCTCGCCAAGTTGCCAGCTCTGTGGCATTGACCGTCGCTACCGGCACGTATGGCAGAACGCACTGCGCCTGCGCGACAGTGTCCACCCCCTCGCAATCGTCAATCACCTTATCGATCTTGCTAACTGCACTTGCTTCCAGGTAATCCGTCAGCACGGCACGCGCATGCAACCACCGCGTATCACCCGCCTTGATCGGAACATATTCGGGATTATTAAGGCCTGCCGCACTCTGCATGTTCGCCAACGCAGCCCCGTCCAACGCGGTCTTGTCGTAAAAGAACTGTTTGATGAAGTCGTAAGCGAAGGTTACGTAGTTCGTCTTTCCGGCCTCGGATACCAACGCTGAGGTGGCCGCGTTATTGTCGGAAGGCGCAGTTGTGGACCCAGTTGTTGACGGGTACACCTGCGTCGGGAGCAGAGCGATGTCCTGCACCTTGGGGTCAGGCGTGACGCGCCAAATTCCATCGACCCTGATCACGCGACAGGCCTCAAGGAAAGTACCTGTCGTAGCCGGACTTCCCGCGATGTTCAGATAATGTGCGTGCGTCGTCGACCAAGGGTTGAACTTTGGCCCCGTCGCCCCCGCATCATCGTGGTCCCGACAGCAGACATCGCAAAGCTCGCTCTGCGCGACGCTCGTATCTGGGCTCCGGGTTGGAACACCCGCTGCAACTGGCTGGGTGTAACGAGTGCCGTCCCAGTAGCTCGGCCGATATGCCCTATCCCTCAGCAAAACGTTGACCTCCGGCGCATTCCCCCCCGTGGGAAAACCGTCCAGGCCGGCTTGGCAGGTGCAGCCCACCATCGCGGTCTCGATACGCTTGTCGAAGCGCGCAAATCCGCTTGCAAGGCCCTCGCTGGCATTGAAGGTAAGAAGATCGAAACGTGTATCCGACACCAAGGTATCGTTATTGCGGCCCACCAATTCTGGCTTCGGGTTTGTTGCCGCAGTGTCCTCACCGCCACCCATTGCAATTGGAATCATGCCCTCGGTTACGGGCGACGGGCGACGCACGATAGGCCGGTAGGATCCTCCTGTCGGAGGGTCGAGCTCATTGAGAAGATTCTGGCTCAACAGCAGTGGGCTTACGACACTGCGGACATGTATGTTGCGAGGCGCCCCGGTGACGTCTGTCCATTGCAATCCAAGATCGATTGTCTTGTATTTGGAAGACCCGTTCGTGATTTCCGCAATGGTCGTAGATTCGCTGAGAGTCGAAACGCCCATTGCCTGCGCTGCAGCAGTGAGCGCATTGCCTGTGGACGTGGATAACAGAGCCTGCTGATTACCAGTAGGAATCGCACCATAGCCTTGTTGCCTCGCAGCTTCGACCAGCGATTGCGCATAGATCGCAACCTGCGATCGCGCTTTCGCATCAGCACTGTTCCGCACCAAAGCACCCTGGAGTGCAGAAAGCGCCAGCAATCCGGTGGCCAGCACTACGACCGCGATCAATACTTCGATCAGTGAGAAGCCGACCTGTTTCGAAGTTGGCGTCGATGTTGTCTTCATCTGCATTGCTCCGCTCAGTACCGCACACGGTCCGTCCACGATCCCGGCAGTGATGTCGGATCGGGCGGCAACTCAGGGTCATTGACCAGATTGCTGAGCACTTTCTCGTTGAAGACGATCGCAGCAGTGCCGCCGCCGCCAGACGTCATGCGACCCTGCACCACGGCGGCCCCATAGATGGTGGCTCCCGCGTTCAATCCGAGCTCGCCACTGCCGCCCGTCGTAGCGTCGAGCGTCGAGCTGGCATTGGGTTCTCTCACGAAAAGTAATCCGTAAAGCCTAAAGTGCACCTGCGTCAGGGCGCCGTCATAGATCAGCGCCACCGGGTGGCTGGGAGTGCCGAAGTCATCCAACCCGCGAAGCGTGGTGTTGCAGTCATATCCAGCCATTCCGGCGACCGTACTTCCTCCGGACTGGATGGGTTGCGAATGCACCCAGACAATGCCGCGTGAACCCGCTCCTAGTGCGCTGCATTCGGCCGCGTCATTCACACCGTCGCCGATGTGAACGATGTGATCAAGCTTCAGCAGATAGCACGTATCTTCAGGAAGTGTCGCGGTGGTCTGCACCCCTGTTGCAGGATGCGGAAACTTGCACTCCGATACGCGTCTGGTCTCCGCGAAGTTGAACTCCTTGTTGGAGGAGATATCTCCACCCGTTCCTGCAACGTTGTCATCCCAGCCCCGCTTTCCAAAAACGAAGGCAAATAGGTCTGGCGGAAACTCGGACCGGCGGATATCGAGATTGGGAGCAACGGCGCAATCATTGGGCTCGTTGTTGTCGATATCCACTATGTCCATGCCTTGGCACGCCTGACTGCCAGACTTGGGGTACGACAGCGAATCCGTCCCTGGACACGAGCAGGTATGGCAGACCTCGATTCCGTCGTAGTACTGAGGCCCTCCGCTTGCGTTGGTGCCACCCTGGCGCAGGAACGCTTCCATGTAGCAAGTGTTGGGGGTGCCACTCTTGGTCATTTCCAGCCGCGTCCAGACGGAGACCGGCATGTTGGACCCCTCACCTAGACCAGCCGCATTCGGCGACGCGACGATCTGAAGACCGCCGCCGACCTCGACAGATCCGGACGCCACAACCGGCGGAATACCCGGCCGGAAATTGAAGATCCCATAGGAACCGATTGTCTGTGTGGCCGTCGCGCTTGATCCTTCGTCTGGCAGCCCGCCCTTGGACACCAGGGTAAGGGCCCAGATCGATGAAGCTTCCGCATCGTTAGTCGCGCAGGAAGTTGGTGAAGTAGCACTCGTCGGCCGCTTGATGCGACACATCACTGCCCCGACCTGCTGGGTTGCGGCGAATCCCCCTGTCGAGGTAATTGCGCTGGGAAGCGGAATTAGCCGCGCCGCGAATCCGGTGCCGCTGCCACCAATAAACCGATACATGGTGGAACGGCGAGGAAGGGAGGCGTCTGCGGCACTGTTCTGCGAGATGGCTCCGCACGGGAAGCTCGTGTCGGTTGTCGCACACAACTCCCACTTGGAGGTGTCGGATCGGACGGTCGGATTAGCCGCAAAGTACTCAGCAGCCTGATGGATGCCGGAATCGGCGAGCTCCTGGACAAGTTTGGCTCGATAGTCATTGCCCGAGGTCCGCTGTTCGAAGGTACCCACTCGCAACGCGAAAAGCACAAACATCGAGGAGAGCAGCAGGAGCAGGACAACAATCAGGAGCACGTTTCCCGACTGACGCGGTTTGGCATTAAAGTGATTCATCAGTCCACCTCTCCCGAGCGGATGTAGACATCTTGCTGGAACGTTCTGGTCAGGTTTGCCAAGTCGCCCGTCGCCTGGGCCAGGCGCCCACCAACACGAATACGTACGAAGCTGTCTACCGAAGAAGTGCCGTCGTAAGGAGCGGTCGTATCGTTATCGAACGAAAGTGCACTTACCACGACTTGGGGCGTGCTGATGGCAGTGCCGCCGCTACAAGTACCGCTGCTCGCCAGAAAAATCCGATTGCCACTTAGGTAGATGGCCCGCTGAACTTGACCGCCGCCCTCACTGGGCGGCTGGTCATACCGCAAACTAAGACAGTCCCCCGTGGCACTGATCGTCACCCCGTCATTTACTTGAGGGGGCGTGCCTGCGCCAGACTGCGTGACATTGGCAATCGGATCAGCGACATACCGCGCCCTGCGAACCTCACGACCAATTACTTCGGTGAGAGCTCGGAGTTCCTGGGTCAACCGTGTCGTCTTGAGGTCATCAGAATTCGCGCGTGCAAGCGAGAGAAAAAAGCTGATCGCAGCAAACGAAACTATGAGGGACGCCACCATGGCAACCAGAAGCTCGACCAAGGTAAAGCCTTGAAGCGCCCGGGGTGCAATGCCGTGAGTGTTTTTTTTCAGCATGTGGGATATCCGGGGAATGGATCCTTGCTGGCTGGACGGCATGCCCGAGCCTGACCGAGCGGAGAGATCTGGACTTCCAGGCCATACCTTCCGGTACTTGAGAGAAACGTCACGCTTGCCGGGCTCAGTGGTGTAAGTGTCCCGTTCTTGCTGTCAAACGTGATTGTTGCCCCCCCCGAAGCCATCGTGACTCCCCGACCATCTGCGGCGGCGACCAGGCGCTGTGCACTTACCAGGCAAGTATCGGGCGCTGTTTCGCAGGCACACGGGGCTGGATCGACAGGAGCCAGTTCACCCGCAGCAGGATCGGCCTGCTGGATACCACCGACGCACCAATCGCTTGTGTCGCTGGAGAACTTGACCTTGACGTTGCGGTCAGCCTTGACTGCTCCCTGCCTCGCAGTTGCAAACACGGTCAAAACATCTTCGACCGCTCCGCGAAGGCGATAACGCTCGAAGAACTCACGTAACGAGGGGGCCGCGGTCGCTGCGAGGATGGCGATGACCGCCAGCGTGACCATCAACTCCACCAGAGTGAACCCCTTGAAGCTTCTTGAGCGCACGTCGTTACCCCAGACTTAGCTCGCGAGACTTTGAGAGAGGAACCCAAGCCCCGCAAGCTTCACCGGACGAATGGTCGCGGGGGGGCGATGGGCGCAGAGCACTGCCTTCTTTGCAGGCAGCCGGCCAGTGCTACCATCACCTGAACTTCAATTTCAACGTCAAATTGGGATCAGGCCATGCGCATGCAACGCGGTTTCACGCTGATTGAATTAATGACCGTGGTGCTCGTAATCGCAGTCTTGGCGGCCATAGCTATCCCGAATTATCTGGAGCAGAGCCGCAAGGGGCGACGGGCCGAAGCGGTACGCGCGATTGGGGAATACCGTTTGGCATTGGAACGCTGGCGCGCCGAAAACCCTTCGTACGCCAATTGCTCGGGGGCTGGCTGCGGCTCAGGCACATACCCGAGCACTCCTACTGCTGATTTTTACACGTATGAACAGATAAGCGCCCCGACGGCGACGAGCTACAGGTTCCGGATGACGCGCACGTCGGGGGGCAAACAAGCAAGCGATCGTTGTGGTGACCTGTCGGTCTCGAACCTCGACAGCAAGCCCACCTGGAGCGGCGACGCCGATTGCAACCGCTGAGCTCGTTTAGGCCACGACGCGATAGCAAGGCTTGTACTCCCCCGCAATCTTCATGCGGCGCTGCTCAACAAATGCACGTAGCAGCGCATCCAGCGAATGCATGATGTCTGCGTCTCCGTGGATCTCGAACGGGCCACGTTCCTCGATCCGGCGCATTCCATCTTCCTTGACGTTGCCTGCAACGATGCCTGAGAACGCGCGCCGCAGATCGGCGGCAAGTTCGTGCGCCTTGCGGCCATGGTGCAGATCGAGAGCCGCCATTGCCTCGTGACTGGGGACGAAGGGCTGCTGGAATTCCTGCGGAATCTCGATTGACCAGTTGAAGAAGAACGAATCCTTCTGCGCAATGCGGTATTCGCGGACCTTCCGGATGCCCGAGGTCATGCGTTTAGCTACTTCGACGCTGTCGCCCGTGATGATCTGGTAGCGACGCGTCGCTTCCTCGCCGAGGGTAAGGCGTATGAAACGATCGATCTGCTCGAAGTAAGGAGCCGAGGTCGTGGGCCCGGTGAAGATCAGCGGGAACGGCAGGCCTGCGTTTTCTTCGCGCAGCAGGATCCCGAGCAGATAGAGGATTTCCTCCGCGGTGCCTACCCCGCCAGGAAAAACGATGATCCCATGGCCAAGCCGGACGAACGCCTCCAGGCGCTTTTCGATGTCGGGCATGATCACCAGGTGGTTGACGATGGGGTTCGGCGATTCGGCGGCGATGATGCCGGGCTCGGTAATGCCGATGTAGCGTGTGTGGCGCTTGCGCTGCTTTGCATGCGCGATGGTCGCGCCCTTCATGGGTCCCTTCATTGCGCCGGGACCGCAGCCAGTGCAGATGTCCAGGCCCCGCAGGCCGAGCTCGTAACCGACCTGTTTCGTATAGACGTACTCCTCTCGCGAAATCGAATGACCACCCCAGCAGACGACGAGGTTCGGATCGGCCGGCCGCAGCAGGCGTGCGTTCCGTAGCAAGCCGAACACGGAGTCGGTGATGCCTTCGCTGGTGCTCAGGTCCCTGCCGCCTTCCTGTTCCAGCTCGATCGCGATATAGGCGAGATCGCGCACCGCGGCGAATAGCAACTCGGCCACGCCCTGAATGATCTCGCCATCGACGAACGCCATGGCAGGTGCATTGGTCAGATCGATGCGTACGCCGCGATCCTGTTGCTGCACCTGAATATCGAAGTTCGGGTACAACTCGCGCGCGGCGCGCGGATCATCCGAAGCGCTGCCGCTCGTCAGCACTGCCAGCGCGCAACGGCGCAACAACTCGTGCATGCCTCCTGCTGATGCATCGCGAAGCCGTGCGACTTCCGAACGCGACAGCACGTCCAGCCCACCCCGCGGGTAGATATGGGTGTTTACTGTCGGCAGTGTCGTGTCGATGGCTTCCAATATCGAATTCATTCTCTTCTCTATGCACTTCAGGCAAGGCTACTCACAGACTCTAACGCAGCCCGCCCTTCAAAAGAAAACGGCCGGATCGCTCCGGCCGTTTTCCATCGCAGGGGTTCCGCTGATCAGAACTTGTAACGGAATCCAACCTGCAACGCCCAGCGCGAAATACCGCGATCGTCGTAGATGCGCAGTTGGTCCGGGCTGTTGAAGCGGTACACGTACTTGCCGGTGGTGGGATCGATGCCGCCATACTCCACGATGCCGCGATTACCTGGGAACGCCACTTCCTCGATCTGCCCCCAATCCTTGTTGAGCATGTTGCCGATGTTGAGGATGTCGAGCCAGATCTCCGACTTGTGGCCGTTCATGAAGCCAGGAAGTTCCTGCGAGATGCGCACGTCGAACTGGTTGACCCACGGCGAGGTGGCGCCATTGCGCTCGGCGACCTGTCCACGGTGTTGGGACAGGTAATCGTTGCTGTTGACGAATTCCCAGAACGCTGCCTCTTCCGCCGGCGAGCCGAAGAGTACGTCGCCGGGCGCCGACGGGATGTACAGCAGGTCGTTGCCGAAGCGGCTGTCGCCGTTGGCATCGTTGTCGTAGGTGTAGCTGTACGGACGGCCGCTGCGGCTTTCGAAAAATGTCGACACGGTCGTGTTGTAGTCGCCGAAGAATGCCTGCTTCCAACTGACCGCGGCACTGAAGCGATCCCGGATCTCGTAACTGGAGCGCGCCGAGACCTCTTCGTTCGGATTGAACGTGTTGAGGTTGCCCCACTGGGAACCCGAGGTAGAACTGGTCAGCGGACTGACTTCGTTCGCGTTGGTGTAGGTGTACGCCGCCATCCACGACCAGTGGCCATTGTTGAACGGCTTGTTCAAGGACAGGGTCAGCTGCTGCGACTCGCCCTTGCTCGTCGGGCGGGCGATGATGGCGTCGCTGAAGGCCGAGATGGCGTCCCTGCGATTGCGGACGCCCGCACCGTTGGGATTATTGCCCGAGGCATTCCAGTTCGCCGGATCGTAGCCGTTGGCGTTCCAGTACATCAGGCGACCGTCCTGGCCGACTCCCGTGGGTGCACCCAGGTTGAGGTGCTGGTAGTAGATGCCTTCCTTGACCGAAGTCAGCACGAGTTCGGCCGCGCCAACGACGCCCCACCATGGCAGTTCGTGGTCGAACGCAAGGTTGGCCTTCCACACCGACGGCTGGCCCAGGTCGGGGTCGACGAAGTCGATCGACTGGGTACCCGTGCGCGAGCCTGCGGGAATCAGATCGATCTGCGCGGATGGATCGGCGCTGAAGCAGCGCTGGCCCGTCTGCATGCAGGGAGCCGTTTCCGGAAAGCCACTCGAAAGGTTGTAGTCGATGTAACCAAAGCCGGTGTTGGTGAACGGGTTCGACAGCCAGACGTTGGCAGACGCGCCCTGGAACAGACCGATACCACCGCGCAACTGCATCGGGCGATCGCTGTCGAAGGTGTAGTTGAACCCGAAGCGCGGCTCGATCAGATCGTTGCCGTCGATCGTGGCACTGTTGTCGAACCCGAAGGCATTGAATGCCGCCTGGTTGAAGGTCGGCGTGCCATCGACCATCGGCTTGTCCCAACGCAGGCCAAAGGTGAGCGTCAGGTTGTAGTTGACAGCCCAGGAGTCCTGCACGAACACGCCGAGGTTCTTCAGGCCCCAGATGGCGGCCATGTTGTCGAGGTTGCCACCGGCCGGATAGAACAAACGGTAAGAGCTCGGACGGCCCGCCTCGAAGTCGGCAGCGCTGTCGAACACATAAACGCCATTGGTACGACGGCCGAAGAGGTTGTAGATGTCGTTGTCTTCGTAGTCGAAGCCGAACTTCACGGTGTGGTCGCCGAGGAACAGATTGCCGGCGAAGAAGGCGTTCCAGGTCTCGGTCTCGAGCACGTTGACGTGCGTGTTTTCCTCGGTCCCGAAGATCACGCTGTTGTCGCCGAACTCAACCTCGACTTCCGGCAGATTGGTGCTTGGGGTACGCACTGCGGAGTAGTCACGATATGAGACCTTCGCCTCGGTCGAGAACACGTCGCTCCAGTCGCTGAACAGCTGTGCGGTATACGTGTCGAACTTGTAATCGCGCTGATACGCATGGGTATCCAGTGCGATCATGTCCGGGAAGAAGTCGGGGAACTGCGCGACGCTCTGGTCCGAGGTGCCATACCGGAGGCTGAAGCGCTGGCTGTCCGTGATGTTCCAGTCGATCTTGAGGCCGTATTCCTCGCTGGTCGTGTCCGCACCGCTGACCGCGTACTGACCAGCGCTGAAACCGTAGGTCTGGGCGATGCGGTTGAGGTCGGCGATGTCGGTGTCGGTAATGTCGACGATATTGGAAGCACCCGAGCCGATCGGGCCGAAGGTCGGCGCCGCAGCTGCCTGCTCATACTTTTCGTAGTTCAGGAAGAAGAAGAGCTTGTCTTTGACGAGCGGGCCGCCGAAGGTCATGCCGTACGTGGTTTCATCTTCGAAGCCGGAGAAGTCGCTGCCGTCCTCATTCTCGCGGACCATCGAGTTGTCACGGTAGAGCCCGTACACCGAGCCATGGAACTCGTTGGTACCCGACTTGGTTACCGCGTTGATCACGCCGCCAGTGCCACCGGAGATGGTGACGTCGTAATTCGCGACGTCCACGGCGATTTCCTGGATCGCATCCATCGAGAACGGCTGCTTCGGCGTCGGCAGGCCGTTCGATTCCAGGCCGAAGGCATCGTTGGTGCTGATGCCGTCCACGCGGATGGCGTTATAGCGGGGATTCTGGCCGCCGACCGAGATCTCGTTGCGCGACTTGTCGGTCTGCGTGACGCGGGGATCGAGACGAGCGTAATCCTGAAGGCTGCGCTCGATCGAGGGGAAAGCTTCGATCTGCGCCCTGGTGACGTTCGAGCCAGCGCCCATCTTGGTCGCACTGAACACTTCCGAGCCGGCAGCTGCGACGGCCTGGACGGCTTGCAGCGTGGTGACGTCGGCGTTCAGCGAGGCATCAACCTGGTTCACCTTGTCGAGGTTGAGGTAGACCCCGTCCTGACTGGTCGAACCGGAGCCTGCCTTGTTGATCGTGATCGTGTACGGCCCGCCGACGCGCAAGCCGCGAGCGTTATAGCGGCCATCCGCATCCGTAATGGCCCGGCTGACTGTGCCGGACTCGGCATGGGTGATCGTGACTTCGGCCCCGGCGACGGGTTGGCCGTTGGCACCGATAACCCGACCGCCAACGCCGGCGGAGGTGCTCTGTGCAAATGCAGGCGCAGTGGCAAGGACAGCAAGCAGGCCAAGCGTGAGCTTCGACATGCGGACGCGATTGGATTGAGTCATTTGATGGGATGCCTCGAGATGAAGAAACGGTGACAAGCACGACGGGCCTGCATCCAGCCGGCCTCATATCGAATGCTTATTTGGGTGCCCCTGACCCGGCCGTGCCCCCGGCCGGGTTAACGCCAGTTTAACCCATCCTATGGCGGATGGATGTCAAACCCGTGACAGCCGGCACCCTTCTCGCGGCCGGCTGATGCTGAAAGAGTCAGGCGCCGGGAGCGATCTGCAGGTACGTCCCGAGGCCATCCAGGAACATCTGCACGGAGATGGCCACCAGCAGCATGCCCATCAGGCGCTCGACCGCGGTCAGCACACGGGTTCCGAGCCACTTGTAAAGATAGGTCGCGCTGAAGAGGATCGCCGCGGTCGCGCCCCACGCCAGCATGAGGGCGAGGCTCCAGTCGGCCAGGCGTTCGGGGTCGTTGCTGCCCATCAGCATGACCGCCGCCATGCCCGAGGGTCCGGCCACCAGGGGGATAGCCATGGGGACGATGAAAGGCTCGCCGTCGGGCAGTTCGCCCATCAGCCCTTCCGGCGGCGGGAAGATCATCCGGATACCGATCAGGAACAGGACGATACCGCCCGCGATCGAAACCGATTCCTGGCGCAGATGCATCAGTTCAAGCGCGTACTTGCCGCCCCACAGGAACATCATCAGCACGGCCAGCGCGATCAGCATCTCGCGCGCCAGCACGATGCGTTGCCGTTGCTGCGGCAGGCCACGCAACAGGCTGAGGAACACCGGAATGTTTCCCAGCGGATCCAGGATGAGGAACAACAACAGGGCGGCGGAAGCGATCGTCATCGTCAGGCTGCAGGCGTCCAGATCCGGCCACGATGGGCGGCGCCCGCCGGGGACAGCAGCGTAACGCAGGCTTCTGCGTAAGCCTCGGGGTCGCGCGCGGCGCGGTCGCCTTCTTCGACATACGCCTTGGCCCGAAGCGGAGTCCGCATCGGTCCGGGCTGCAAGCCCGAGATGCGGATTTTCGAACCCGCGAGTTCGGACTGGAGCATTCCCACCAGTCCGGAGAGTGCGTGCTGCGCCAGGCCGTATCCGCCCCAAAACGCATTGCCGACCCGCGCGATGTCATCGAGGACGAAGACGACCGCCGCATCCCCGGCCTTCGCCAGCAGCGGCAGGCACGCCTGGGTCAGCCACCAGCGCGCCGTCAGGTTGACGTGGATAGCGCGTGCGAACGCCGCGGGATCGGTCTGCAACAACGGCGTCAGCCCAGCGAAGTTGGCGGCGCAATGCAGCACGCCGTCGAGACGGCCGAGTTCGGATCCGATGCGCTCGGCCATCTCCGCGTAGTCGTCGGCGGAAGCGCCTTCGAGATCCAGCGGATACAGCAGCGGTTCGGGACCGGCCGCCGCAACCGCGTCATAGATGCGATTCAACTTCGGCACCTTGCGACCCAGCAGGACCACCGTCGCGCCCGCGCGTGCGCAGGCCACGCTCGCAGCGGCCCCGAGGCCACCGTGCGCGCCGGTCACCAGGATGACGCGATCCTTCAATGCCGGATCGGGCAATGCCGGATCAGAAGCCGGCGCGGCCGCATCGCTCACTGCTGCTGGGCTTCGCTGATCATCCGGGCCAGTTCGCCCGACTCGAACAGCTCCATGGTGATGTCGCAACCGCCGATCAGTTCGCCGTTGATGAAAAGCTGCGGGAACGTGGGCCAGTTCGAATAACGCGGCAGGTTGGCGCGCACTTCGGGATCTTCCAGCACGTTGATCGTGTGCAGCTGGCTCGCACCGGCCGCCTTCAGCGCCTGCACGGTACGACTGGAGAAACCGCACATGGGGAACTGGGCAGTGCCCTTCATGAAAAGGACGATCGGATGGCCTTCGACTTCGGCCTGGATCCGCTCAATGACAGACATGGAACTACTCCTGCAAGGGCTGCGTGGACGCACGTGGAATGGCGCGTCGCCGGACCGTGAGGACCGACCAGCTGAACGTGGGGATACAATGCGTATTGTAAAAGCTTTCACCCCGCCGCCGCCCACGGCGCGCCGGCACCCTCCCCGCTTCCAGCCACTCAACAAGCCAGCAAGGAGCCAGCCATGGCCATCGAACTGCCCCCGCTTCCTTACGATCGCAGCGCACTCGAGCCGCACATCTCCGCGGAAACGCTCGACTTCCACTACGGCAAGCACCACCAGACGTACGTTACGAACCTCAACAACATGATCGCGGGCACCGAGTTCGAAGCGATGCCGCTGGAAGAGATCATCCGCAAGGCGCAGGGCGGCATGTTCAACAATGCCGCGCAGGTGTGGAACCACACCTTCTACTGGAACTGCATGAAGCCTAATGGCGGCGGCGAGCCGACCGGCAAGGTGGCGGACGCGATCAACAAGGCCTTCGGTGACTTCGCCAAGTTCAAGGAAGAGTTTTCCAAGCTGTCGATCGGCACGTTCGGTTCGGGCTGGGGCTGGCTGGTGCAGCGTCCGGACGGCTCGCTCGCGCTGGTGAGCACCTCGAATGCCGGCACTCCGCTGACGGGTGAGGACACCGCGCTGCTGACCTGCGACGTCTGGGAGCACGCCTACTACATCGACTACCGCAATGCGCGTCCTAAGTACGTCGAAGCGTTCTGGAACCTGGTGAACTGGGACTTCGTCGCTTCGAACATGCGCTGATCGCATACGCGCGATCGAAGTGACATTGGAACGGCCGGGCAACCGGCCGTTCTGCTTTTCGAGTGTCGTTTTGCCGAATCTGACCTTTGGCACCTAGCCGCGCACTCCCGAGCGAATAAGCTGCCGCGAACCCGACAGGAACCCGGCCATGGCCGCCACCGCGCTCCCCGCCCTGCTCCCCTACGCCTTCACTGCCGGAATCGGCTGGATGTACTACCGGCGCATCCGGCGCCAGTTCGGGCGCCAGCCGTGGCAACCGCGGCGAACCGTGGTTCGCATCGGGCTGCTTTCGCTGGTGCTGGTGTCGTTAGTGCTCGCTGGCATCTTCGTTCCGCACGCGGCTTGGGCGGTCACTGCGGGATTCGTCGTCGGCCTGGGACTCGGCTTTTACGGCGTGTCGCTGACGAGCGTCGACCTGGTTGATGGGCAACGCAGCTATCTGCCGAACCCGTGGATCGGCGGTGCACTCTCATTGCTGCTCATCGCGCGTCTGGCATGGCGGTTCCTGCACGGCGGTTTCATGCAGTCGCAGGCGGCCACGGGCGCGAGTCCGCTTACGCTCGGCTTCGCCGCGGCGCTGATCGGCTACTACCTCACCTACTCGATCGTGCTGGTGCTGAGAATGAGACGGCTCGCGCCGAGGCAGGCCTGACGAAAGAAAACGGCCGGATTTCCGGCCGTTTTCGCATGACGCGGTCAATGCGCACTACTGAACCCCGTACTTACAGCTCACATTGGGGTTCCAGTCGGCAAAAAGACCCGACGGATTGTTGCGCCACACCCAGGCATGCAGGCCCCACAGATCGAAGGGCGCGCCGACGTAGTGGAAGTGCTGGCCGAACATCGGCGGCGGCTCGGGCGTATCCGCCTCGTTGGGGTGGTCGCCGCCATCGATAAAGATGTACTCGACCGCCACCAGCTGCATTGAGCCGTTCTTCTGCGGCTCGTAGATGAGCAGTTGCGGACGCGCCGGGTCGTGGACGCCGAAATTGGCGAGGTTCGCGTAGTGGTAACCCATGCCGCCTTCGGGTGCTGACATGCACAAGGTCAGCGGGACTTCCCACGGGCCCGAACCCGGCGCCGTTGCGGCGCTGAAGTCGTGGTACGGGGCCGTAGCGGAACGCAGTGCAGCCAATTGCTGCCGCGCTTCCGGCGTGAGCTCTTCCTCGTCGTAGGCGCCCCCGGAATCGTGGGCGAAGGATTGGATCGGAAGCCATCCCAGGGATAGCGAAAGCGCGGCAATCGCGAGTGAACGGATACGCATGGCGGTTCTCCAGTTCCGGGCCAGCAGGGGATGCTGGCCGGGACACCTGACCCATGTGCCCGGCCGCATGCAGCGGCGGACAAACTCGCGCGATGTCGAGGTGACACGGAAGGGATTCCCGGGGCTTCACGGTGAACCCTGGGATGTCACGTCCAGCCCTGCCCAGTGCAGGCCTATAGTCGGGCCGACTTCAACAGGGCCATACGGTCCAGCAGGAGAGGGACATGCCGCAATTCGTGATCGAACGTGAAATCCCCGGGGCCGGGCGCCTGTCGCAGGACGAACTGCGCGACGTCTCGGAAAAATCGCTCGCCGTGCTTGGCGAGCTTGGACCGGACATCCAGTGGATGCACAGCTATGTCACCGACGACAAGATCTACTGCATCTACTTCTCGCCGAACGAGGACCTGATCCGCGACCATGCACGCAAGCTCGGCGTACCGGCAGATCGCGTGTCGGCCGTGCGGGGCATGCTGGATCCGGACAAGTACCGCTGATACGGAGTGCTAACGCGCTGGCCGCACCGCTGCCAGCGCATAGTTGATCGCTGTTTCCAGCGGCATCGAAGCGCCCTGCAAGCCATAACCCTTGGCGATCTGCGGATCGATATCGCGCCGTATCGGCGCAAGCGCTTCTTCCAGGCGCGCCTGCTGCAACGAACGGCCGGGTATCGAGATGGTGTCGCGCAGCTGCTTCGCCGCACCAGCCATCACCAGCGCCTCTTCTGCACGCCCCCGCAGCGCGGCGAGCTGCGCGCAGCCTTCCAGGAGGATGGCGATGCCGCGCCGGTGCCGCAGTTGCCGGAACAACATCAACGCATCGACAAAACGCGCGCCGGCTTCATCGAGATCACTTCGCGCCATCGCGAGATGCCCGCGATCCGTCGAACAGCGCGCGATGCCCCAGGCATCGCCGGCGCTTCGGAACATCGTTTCGCTCTCGCGATAGAGGCGGTCGGCCTCATCCGCATCATCGGTGGCGGCTGCGACATCGCCGAGATGGTTGAGGCACCAGGCGACCAGCAGCGGATCACCCTCGGCGCGGAACAGCTCCAGCGCTTCCTGGAGGTGGATGCGTGCCGTTTCGTGATTGCCGAGCAGCAGGTCGTTTTTGGCGAGGTTGCTGAGCGCACCCGCGATTTCCTTCCCTTCGCCGATTCCGCGGCACGCCTCCAGCGTCTGTTCGTAACAGGAACGCGCGCCGACCAGGTCACCCGCGAACTGGCGGTGGACAGCGAGTGAATTCAGGCTCGCCGCGATGCCGCGCGCATCTCCGGCTTCGCGGCTGATGGCGAGCGCGTCTTCGTTCAGCCGCCAGCATTCGTCGAACTGTTCGCGCATGCTCGCGATCGCGCCTGCGCAGTTGAGCAGCTTCACCAGCAACGAGCGATCCGCATGCGCGCCGCATTTGTCGAGGATCGCGCGCAGCTGCCGATCGGCTTCGACGATGTGCTCGCGGCGCTCCCAATAAGGAAACAGTGCGACGCCCATGCGAAGCGCCCACGCAGTATCGCCACGACGCAACAGGCACGACAGCGCGGCGAGGAAGTTGTCGTGTTCGATATCGCAACGCGCCAGCCAGTTCTCGCGTTCGACCTGCGAGAGCGTACCGTTGCCCTCCTCCGCCAGGACCAGGCAGTAGGCGGCATGCGCGCGGCGCACATCGGCCTCTTCGCTGCTGGCGGCCAGGCGCTCCTTACCGTATTCGCGGATGGACTCGAGCATGGTGTAGCGCGGTTCGTCCTCGCTGCGCAGCGGAACGATGAAGTTCTTCGCGACGAGGCCCTGCAAGGCGGCATCGGCGTCGGCTTCAAGATCGCCCGAGGTGTTGCCGACCGCCTCCACGGCCTCCGCGGTGAAGCCGTTGACGAATACCGCCAGCCTGCGGAACAACACGCGCTCGGATTCGTCCAGCAGTTCGTAGCTCCAGTCCATCGTGCGCCGGAGCGTGCGCTGGCGCTCGGGGACGTCGCGCGCGATGTGCGCGGGCAAATCCAGGTGACCACTGAAGCGCGCAAGCATTGCGGCGGGAGTGAGATTTCCGGCCTGCGCGGATACGAGTTCGATCGACAGAGGCAGGCCGTCGAGACGACGGCACAACTCGGCGATGGCCTGCGCGTTTTCAGCCGTCAGCTCGCTGTTGCGCGCGGAAGCGGCGGCGCGTTGCAGGAACAACGCGACGGCCGGGTTCCCGGCCAGCTCTTCAAGCGGTGGTAGTGGTTCGCAGCAGGGCACCGGCAACGGGGCCAATGGATATTCGTGCTCGCCGTAGATGCGCAACGCCGCGCGGCTGGTCGCAAGCACCTTCAACTGCGGGCATGCATCGAGCCATTCGCCGATCAGCGAAGCCGCGCTCGCTATCCGCTCGCAGTTGTCCAGCAACAGGAGGGTGGGCTGCGTCACTTCGCGGCGCAGGTGATCGGCGATCGCGACTTCGAGGTCGCGCCCGCCTCCCTGGCTGACGCCAAGCGCGCACGCGATCACGGTGGCCATTCCCGTCGCATCGTCCACGGCGGCAAGCGATACGAATATCGCCCCACGATCGAATGCGCCGCTACTGTCCCACGCCGCCTGCAAGGCCAACCGTGTCTTGCCGCTGCCGCCGGCGCCGGTGATGGTGAGCAGACGCACCGGATCGTGTTGCAGCAGCGAGCGCAACTCTTCGAGTTCCGAGCTGCGGCCCACCAATGCCGCGCGCGGCGCGGGCAACTGTATTCGCCGTTGGGTGCGGATCGCCGGAGCCGCGGGAGATTGCGTCGCCGTCGCACGGCTTTCGTCAGGTTCGACGAGAACGCGCACCAGGGGTACGTAATGCCCCTTGGGCACTTCGATCAGGATCGGATCGCCGCGACCGGCGTCGCGGTAGTAGTCCTCGAGCCGCGCCCGCAGGCGGCGGGCGTGCGTGCGCACGATGGTGTCGATGCGCGGATCGAAATCGGGGCCGCGGCCGAATACCTCGACCCCGAGCGTGTATTCCTTCAATGCGCAGCCGTCGCGTGCCAGTGAACGTTCGACGACATAACGCAGGAAGCGGCTCAGGATCGGCGCATTGACGAAGGCAGCGCTACCGAGCACCCGCTGCAGCTGGGCCGCCACCGCCGTTGCCGACAGGCAGTCTTCAATTGGCACGTTCATGCGTGAAGGTCGCGGCGCACTGACCTGACCCCAGGAAGGCGAATCTCGCCTGCGACAACGGCCGTTCCGGGCGGCTCCGGCCAGTGTGGGCGTTCAGCAGGTCCCACACCGGAGCGCCGCATGGAAGCTCCGCCTATTCAGCTGCCGCGCAAGGCCTCGACCACGGGCGCCACCTGGTCCTCACGGGCCAATACCCTGCCGACCTGCTGCAGCGTTCCCGCAAGCTCTTCCGGGGAATCCGCGCGCAGGGTCGCATGCCCAACCTTGCGTCCGGAGCGCGCTTCCTTGCCGTAGTCGTGCCAGTGTCCACCCGCTTCGTCCAGTACTGCGTTCGCGTCGGGCATTTCGCCGATCCAGTTGAGCATGCAGGCCAGGCCGACCATCCGCGTGCTGCCGAGGGGCAAGCCGAGCACGGCGCGAAGATGGTTCTGGAATTGCGAGGTTTCGCTGCCTTCGATCGTCCAGTGGCCCGAGTTGTGCACGCGTGGTGCGAGCTCGTTGGCGAGCAGCACGCCATCGCGGCAGAACAGCTCCAGCGCGAACACGCCGACGTAGTCGAGCGCCTCCGCGAGTTTCCTCGCGTGCGCGAAAGCGGTTTGCGCCAGCGCGGCATCGGTTTTCGCGGGCGCGAGGCTCGCCGAAAGCACGCCATCGACGTGCCAGTTTTCCGTCAGCGGCCAGGTGCGGAATTCGCCATCACGGCCGCGCACCGCCACCACGCTGAGTTCGCGCTCGAATGTGACGAAACCTTCGAGGATGAGACCGACCGTCGTCGCCTGCGCACCGAGCGCATCCCATGCCGCAGCAGCATCACCGGGCGACTTGATCCGGAACTGCCCCTTGCCGTCATACCCGAGGCGGCGTGTCTTGAGGATGCATGGCGTGCCGAGCTGGGCGATGGCGGCATCGAGTTCTTCGCGCGAAGCGACCGCGGCGAACTCCGGCACGGGAATGCCGAGTTCGCGGAACAGCGTCTTTTCGGCCAGGCGATCCTGTGCGATCGCGAGCGCACGTGGTTGCGGGAATACCGGGATGCGGTCGGCGAGCCACTGCGCGGACTCGGCGGGAACATTCTCGAAGTCGAACGTCGCGACATCGACTCTCGAAGCGAATTCCCCCAGTGCATTCTCGTCGCGCCAGTCGCCGACGATCATCGGCGCGAACTGACCCGCACAGGCATCGGCGACGGTATCCATCACCAGGAAGCGCAGGCCGAGCGGAGCGCCGGACAGCGCCATCATGCGGGCGAGCTGGCCGCCGCCGAGAATCCCTACCGTCGTCATCGCGTGCAACTCATTTACGAGGATCGTCGTTCGCGATCACGTCATCGGTCTGCTTCGCGCGGAAGGCGTCGAGTGCGGCACCGACTCCGGGAAACTCATGGACCAGCATCGCGGCGGCGAACAGACCTGCATTCGCCGCGCCTGCATTGCCGATCGCGAACGTCGCCACCGGAATGCCAGCGGGCATCTGCACGATCGACAGCAGCGAATCGATGCCGTTGAGCGCCTTGCTTTGCACCGGTACTCCCAGCACCGGCACCGCGGTCTTGGACGCCAGCATGCCCGGAAGATGCGCCGCGCCGCCGGCGCCCGCAATGATCGCGCGCAGGCCGCGCCCGGCGGCGGCTTCGGCATAGGAGAAAAGAACGTCGGGCGTACGGTGCGCGGAAACCACGCGGACCTCGTGCGGAATGCCCAATGCTTCGAGCCGCGCCGCAGCGTGCTGCATCGTTTCCCAGTCGGAACGCGAGCCCATGACGATGCCGACGAGCGCGTTCCCGGCGACAGGTGCCTCAGTTGCTGCCATGACGGATCCCGGCGGCGAACGCCGCTCTTAAAAGATTATTCTACCGGCCTTCTGCCTCGCCTTCATCGCCCCGGACTCTGTCGATATGGACCGCAAGCTGCTCGATCTCCTCGTCTGTCCCACCACCCGCCAGCCGCTGAGCCTGCTCGACAGCCGTGGCCTGCAGGCTGCGAACAACGCGATCGCCGTGGGCGGCATCGTGCGCGCGGACGGCAGTCCGCAATCGGAGCCTCTGCGCGAAGCGCTGGTGACGCGCGACCGCAAGACGCTGTACCGCGTCGATGACGGCATTCCCGTGCTGCTTGCCGAGGAGGCGATCCCTACGGCGCAGATCGAAAGGTTCCCGCCGGCATGAGTGATGTGTTCTTGAAAGATGCAGCTACGGGTGACGAGTTCCTGCCGCCTCCGCCCGAGGTGATCCAGGCCGACGTGGCGCGCGCGCTGGCGGAAGACATTGGTACCGGCGACGTGACCGCGACCCTGTTGCCGGATGCCGCCGACAGTGCCTATCTGCTCTGCAAGGAAGACAGCGTCGTTTGCGGCCGTCCCTGGTTCGACGCGTGCCATCGCGCGCTCGATCCGGATGTCCGGATCGACTGGCGCGTGAAGGAAGGCGATTGCGTGCGCAAGGGCAGCGTGCTGGCCACGTTGCAAGGGCGCGCGCGCGCGCTGGTGAGCGCCGAACGTACTTCGCTCAACTTCCTGCAGACGCTCTCGGGCACCGCTACCGTGACGGCGACGTACGTCGATGCCATCCGCGGCACCGGCACGCGGATCCTCGATACGCGCAAGACGATTCCTGGCCTTCGCCTCGCGCAGAAGTACGCCGTGCGCGTGGGCGGTGGCGTCAACCATCGCATGGGCCTCCATGACGCGGTGATGCTCAAGGAAAACCATGTTCGCGCCGCAGGCTCCCTTACCGCCGCGATCCGCTCGGCGCGGGCGATGCATCCTTCGTTGCCGCTGATCGTTGAAGTGGAAACGCTGGCGCAGCTGGCGGAAGCCCTGCGCGAAGGCTGCGATCGGATCCTGATTGACGACTTCGATGCCGCGACGCGACGCGAGGCCGTGCGCATCGCCCATGCGGCTCCGTTCAATGGCGCCATCCCGCTCGAAGTCTCCGGCGGTGTCGACATGACCACGTTGCGATCGATTGCCGAGGATGGCGTGGATTTCATTTCGATCGGCGGCCTGACCAAGCACGTGCACGCGATCGACCTGTCGTTGAAGTTGGGACTGCCACCGTCCGGCTGAGCCGTGGTCGCAAACGACAAAGGGCAGGCTTGCGGCCTGCCCTTGTATTTCGACGCGGTGAAGCGATCAGCCGCTGCTGAGTACGATGGTGATCACGGCCGCGGCGATTGCAATCGCCAGTCCGCCCCAAAGCCAGATGCCACCACGCGGCGTCTGCGCGACCTTCGTCGCCTGGATATGCACCGGTTCCTGCGCGGCGGCGCCTGACAGGCGGAAGCGCAGCTTGTCGAAGCCGATTTCGTCCCCGACGCGGGCCTTTTCCTTGATCACTCGGCGATCGTTGAGGAAGCAGCCGTTGGTTGAATTGAGGTCTTCGAGCTGGACGCCGTCCTCGCCCGGCACCAGGCGCGCGTGGATGCGCGACAACCCGGGATCGTTGATGTGGATGTCGCATTCGGGCGAGCGGCCGATCGTGATCGGACCCTGCAGCGGATAGCTGCGTCCGAAGGCCCCGCCGGTGACGCCGCGCAGCACGTACATCGGGATAACCTGGCGCACCGCGGTGACGCCTGGATCGTCATTGGCCGCGCGCGGATAACCTGGCGCGGCGTCATCGCTGGTTCGCGCGGAGACCGCATCGACCGCGGCGAGCCGCGCCAGGACATGGTCGAACGTGACGGTGTCGCCCGGACGCAATGCGATCAGGCCATCGACGTGGCGCCCGTTGACGCTCACCGTCGTGCCCACGGGCACTTCGAGCATCACGCCCGTCGCGCTCACATGCAGCTGGCAGTGCTGGGGCAGCACGCCAGGCGTATCGAGCACGATATTGGATTGCGGATCCGAGCCCACGCGGTTCACGCCTGGACCCAGCAACACCTGCGGATGTTCACCACCCGGAAAAACCAGCTTCATTGGCACGCCGCCCTCCCCCGGCGAACGTAAACTTGTGGCCCGTATTCTGCGCCACTCCCTTGGATCGATGCCGACTCTAATCGTACTGATGATCGTGTCTGCGATGGCGTTCGCGTTCTGGAACGCCAGCCGCGCCGCAGCCGAGCGCGCCGAAGCGCTCGGACGTGATGCCTGTCGCATTGCCGGCGTGCAATGGCTGGATCAGAGCGTCCATGCAATCGGCCTGCGCGTATATCGCCAGGAAAGCGGGTGGCTGGGATTCGAGCGCACCTTTCGTTTCGACTACTCGCATAACGGCGAGGACCGGCATATCGGCCGACTGGTATTACGAGGCGATCGGCTGGTTTCGTTCAGTGGCCCGGTAATGCCATCGACAGCGCAGCTGCACTGAAGCGTTCAGTCAGCGCGTTATTTCACGACGCGCAGGTGCCCGCTTCGACGAGGTGTCGGCGTGGGCGGATCGTCGCCGTCGTAGGGATCGTCGGAAACCACGCTGAGCGGTCCTTGCACGACTTCACCGTCCTCGGTTTCGATCTCAACGTCCGCTTCGTCCGAGGCGTCGGCCAGCGTGTCTTCCGGCAAGGCCATGCCCTGCCCCGTTTCGCGCGCGTAGATCGCCAGCACGGCTGAAACCGGCACCGAGACCGCATGGCTGACGCCGCCAAAGCGGGCACTGAAGCGGATCACGTCGTTGCTCATCTGCAGTCCTGCCACCGCTCGCTCGGCGACGTTCAGGACGATGCGTCCGTCCTTCACCGCGTGCACCGGAACCTGGACATGCGGGCGGGTGGCATCGACCAGCAGGTGCGGGGTCATGCCGTTATCGGCAATCCATTCGTACAGCGCCCGCAACAGGTACGGGCGATGGCTGGTCATGGCGTTGCTTTCTTCTGTCATGCGGGAAGTGTAGCGCCGCGCCTGCGGCCGGAAAGCGAAGGGCCCGGATTCCCGGGCCCTTTCTGGTGGCATGTTTGAGGCGATCAGGCCGGCAGGTCGCGCAGCTTGCGTTCGGCATCGGTAAGGCTTCGGGTAAAACCGGGGTTACGGAAGATGCGGTTGCCGTAGTCCTCGATCACCTTGCCGTCCTTCGGCAGCGGCACGCCCAGCGCCGGCAGGCGCCAGATGATCGGGGCCATCGCGCAATCGGCCAGGCTCATTTCCGGGTTGAGGAAGAACTTGCTGGCCTTGAACAGCGGCACCGAGGCCGTCAGCAGCTCCTTGAGGCGCTTGCGGCCGGCTTCGGCCTGCACCTTGTTGCCGAGCTGGATCGCCTGCACCTGCGGCACCCAGTCGTGCTCTAGGCGCAGCATCGCCAGGCGCAGGCGCGCGCGCGACAACGGATCCACCGGCATCAGGGGAGGATGCGGATAGCGCTCGTCGAGGTATTCGCTGACCACGCTGGCGGCGTACAGGACGAGGTCGCGCTCAACCAGCGTCGGCACCGAGTGGTAGGGGTTGAGGTCGACCAGGTCTTCCGGCGGATTCTGCGGATCGACCGGTATCAGGTCGTAGGTGACTCCCTTCGCCGCCAGCACCAGCCGCACGCGATGGCACAGTACGCAGTCGTTGGACGAAAACAGGGTCAGGGCATTACGCATACGTGGACTCGCCGCCATCATCGATTGCTCCCGCATTCGGTTTCGACCGGCGCCTCCCGCCGGCCTCAGGACGCGCCACCCCCTGTGGGCGGTCGCCTAGGTTCCCGAGACTAGCGTCCCTGTTTAAAAAAGTCGCCCCCCGGAGGCACCAGAAGCAGAACGCCCGGCACTGGGCCGGGCGTCTGGAGGTTGGAGGCGCTTAGTGGACGTCCTTCCAGTATTCGTTCTTCAGCATGTAGGCCAGCAGGGTGAAGGCGACCAGGAACAGGATCACCCACACGCCCAGCTTCTCGCGCTTGAGCGCGGCCGGTTCGCCTGCGTACTCGAGGAACGTGGTGATGTCGCGGACCGACTGGTCGAACTGTTCCGGCGTCTGCGTGCCCGGCGTGGTGATCTTCAGGCCGTGCACCGGACGATCGCCGGTGGCCTTGTCGGGCTCACCGTATTCGGCGTGCTGCAGGCCCTGCTGTTGCCACAGCGGGTTGGGCATCGAGGCGTTCGGGAACAGCTTGTTGTTCCAGCCCAGCGGACGCGACTCGTCCAGGTAGAACGACTTCAGGTAGGTATAGATCCAGTCACTGCCACGCACGCGGCCGATCAGGCTGAGATCCGGCGGCATCTTGCCGAACCACTTCTTGGCATCGTCCTCGCTGAGGCTGACCAAGACCTGCTCCCCGTACTTGGCGCCGGTGAAGTTGAGGTTCTGCATCACCTCTTCTTCGCTCAGGCCGAGATCGTCGGCCATGCGCGAGTAACGCATGTACTTGAGCGAGTGGCAGCCCGAGCAGTAGTTCATGTAGAGCGCGGCGCCGCGCTGCAGGGACGCGCGGTCGCCCAGGTCGGTCCCTGCGTGCATCAGGTTCCCGCCTTCGCTGGCGAATGCGGAAACCGAGACCAGCAGACCCGCGGCGAGGCCGGCCAGGGTGCGGACGAAATTCTTAGTCATGCGTCGTCACCCGTTCCGGTACCGGCTTGGTCTTGTCGATAGCGGACCACAGCGGCATGGTGATGAAGAAAGCGAAATACAGGAAGGTCAGCACGCGGCCGATGATGGTTTCGACCGGGTCGGTCCCCGGGCCGGAGCCGATCTTTCCCAGCCACACGAAGCAGATCGCGAGCAGTGCGAGCATCGCCTTGGTGATCCAGCCGCGATAGCGGACCGACTTCACCGGCGAACGGTCGAGCCACGGGATCAGGAACAGCACCGCGATCGCACCGAACATCACCAGCACGCCCGACAGCTTGTGCGGAATCACGCGCAACATCGCGTAGTACGGCGTGTAGTACCACACCGGCTTGATGTGCTCCGGCGTCACCAGGCGGTTGGCCTCGGTGAAGTTGTCGTGCTCGAGGAACCAGCCACCGAACGCAGGCGCGAAGAAGATGATGAAGGCCGCCAGCACGAGGAACGCACCCATGTAGAAGGTGTCCTTCACCGTGTAGTACGGATGGAACGGGATGCCGTCGGCCGGCGCGGTCGGCGACCAGCGGTTGCCCTTCGGACCCTTCTTGATCTCGACGCCGTCGGGGTTGTTCGAACCCACTTCGTGCAGCGCGCCGATGTGCAGCACGACCAGCAGCAGCAGGACAAGCGGCAGCGCGATCACGTGCAGGGCGAAGAACCGGTTGAGCGTGGCGTCGGACGGCAGGTAGTCGCCCATGATCCACTCCGTCAGGCCGTTGCCGATGACGGGGATCGCGCCGAACAGCGAGATGATCACCTTCGCGCCCCAGAACGACATCTGGCCCCACGGCAACACGTAGCCCATGAAGGCTTCGGCCATCAGCACGAGGTAGATGAGCATGCCGATGATCCACACCAGCTCGCGCGGCTTCTTGTACGAGCCGTACATCAGGCCGCGGAACATGTGGATGTAGACGACGATGAAGAACAGCGAGGCGCCGGTGCTGTGCATGTAGCGGATCAGCCAGCCCCACTCGACGTCGCGCATGATGTATTCGACCGACGCGAAGGCTTCCGTCGCGCTCGGCTTGAAATGCATCGTGAGGAAGATGCCGGTCAGGATCTGGTTGGCCAGAACCACGATCGACAGCACGCCGAAGATGTACCAGAAATTGAAGTTCTTCGGCGCGTAGTACTCCGTCATGTGCTTCTTGTAGACGGGGGACAGGCCCGGCGCGCGTGCGTTGACCCAGTTGGTCATGCCGACCGACAGGCGGGAAATGATGTTCGCCATGACTTATGCGGCTCCCGCGCTGTTCGACGACGAGGGATCAACACCGATGATGATCGTGGTGTCGTTTTCGTAGTAGTGCGGCGGAACCTTGAGGTTCGTCGGTGCGGGCACGCCCTGGAACACGCGGCCGGCCATGTCGAAGCGCGACTTGTGGCAGGGGCAGAAGTAACCGCCCTTCCATTCCGGATCGAACGGTTCGGGACGGATTTCCGCCTTCAGCTCCGGCGAGCAACCCAAGTGCGTACACAGGCCGACGAGCACGGAGATTTCCGGCTTCAGCGAGCGCAGTTCGGGGTTCGCCTTCTTGATGTAGTCAGGCTGCTGGTCGGCGTTGTCCGACTTGGGATCGCGCAGGCGGCCATCCAGCGTCGGCAACGCCGTGAGGATCGCCTGGGAGCGCTTGACGATCCAGATCGGCTGACCGCGCCATTCCAGGATCAGGCGCTGGCCTTCGACCAGGCCGGTGATGTCGGCAGTGACCGGAGCACCGGCGAGTTTCGCCCGTGCGCTCGGATTCCACGACTTGATGAACGGTACCGCCGCAAACCCCGCACCGACCGCGCCGACCACGGCGGTTGTCGTTGTCAGGAAACGGCGGCGGCCCTCATTGACGGGGCTGTCCCCTTGGTTGGCCATCCGGCACTACTCCGCAAAAGCTTGAAAAACGAAGTTCATCGCAGGCCGACGCCACTGGCGAAGGCTCGCGGCTGAAAAAGACGGCGAAGTGTAACGGAACGGTGAATGGCCCGACAATCCGGCGAAACCCGAACAGCCGCTGGATTCGGAACGCAGAGCCGCTTTTTGCCGGTTGATCGGCGCTCAGCGCGAGCCGGCAGCGGCCGTTCCCGCCGAAGCGAGGGAGGTCGAGGCACCGCGGTAACGATCCGCAAGCACCGCCACGCGCTGCACGTAGCGCTGGGTTTCGGCGTACGGAGGCACGCCCTTGTACTTGTCGACCGCGCCTTCGCCGGCGTTGTAGCCAGCGGCGGCGAGCTTGAGGTCGCCGTTGAAGCGCTTGAGCAGCCAGCCCAGGTATTGCACGCCGCCGCGGATGTTCTGCGCGGGATCGAATGCGTTGGTGACGCCGAAGCGGCGGGCCGTGGCAGGCATCAGCTGCATCAGGCCCTGCGCACCCACGCGGGACATCGCATTGACGTTGTAGGCCGACTCGGCGTGGATGATCGCCCGGACGATCGCCTCTTCCACGCCGAATTGCGTGGCAGCGGCCGCGATTTCACTGCGATAGGCCTCGGTATTCAGCCGGAGCTTGCCGAAGTTCACCCCGGGAAGTGCGCTACACGCGTAGCACGTTTCCATGAAACTGTATTTGATGGTGCGCATCGCCGTCGCGCCCGCGACGCCACGTGGCGGCTTGCTGCTGTACACCCGCACGCCATCCTTGATGTAGGAGTAGACCTGGCCGCGCACCAGGCGCTTGCCGTTTCCCGCCGGAGAAACTTGCGGCACATCAGCGGCAGCCGGCTCCGATGTCGATGCTTCGATCAGGGCTGGGGAACCGGCCACGGGGCTCGCGGGTGTCGCCGTGCCCGCACTGGGACCTGTCATCGTGGGTTGTGCGCGGCGTTCGTTGCCCGTGTACTGGCCCGCAACCACGCAAACCGCGCCCTTCACCTTCTTGCTGGCGTATGCACGACCGCCATCAGGACTTTCGCAGCGGTAAACAGTGCCCGCCCACGCAGGCATCGATGCCAGCGCGATCGCAGCTACCAGAATTCCCCTGATCCCCATCATGCGGCGGACTATCCCCTCATTGGAAATGCTTTACAAGTCGTTGATTTGTATGAACGCGACGCGGATCGCGTTTCGGCCATCGGCCTCTCCGGCGACCCCTGTCAGCGGTCGCTACAATGCGCGCCCCGGTGCGGAGTAACCGCCGCCCTCCCGGATACCAAAGCCAATGACCAACCAGATCCCTGCGGCGGACGCGCTCGACTCCGCTTCCTCCGAGCAGCTCCCGTCCCTTCGCGGCAAGCTCTTCATCGAGACCCACGGCTGCCAGATGAACGAGTACGACTCGGCGAAGATGGCCGACGTGCTCGCCGCCAGCGACGGCCTCGAGTTGACGACGAACGTCGAGGAAGCCGACGTCATCCTGATCAACACCTGCTCGATCCGCGAGAAGGCGCAGGAGAAGGTCTTCAGCCAGCTCGGCCGCTGGAGGTTGCTCAAGGAGAACGGGGTCAAGCAAGGCGGCAAGCCAGTCGTGATCGGCGTGGGCGGTTGCGTTGCATCGCAGGAAGGCGAAGCGATCATCAAGCGCGCGCCGTACGTCGACCTGGTCTTCGGCCCGCAGACCCTGCATCGCCTGCCCGAACTCATCCAGGCCAAGCGCGAGACCGGCCTGCCGCAGGTCGACATCAGCTTCCCCGAGATCGAAAAGTTCGACCGTCTCCCCGAGCCACGCGCCGAAGGCCCGTCGGCCTTCGTCTCGATCATGGAAGGCTGCAGCAAGTACTGCTCGTTCTGCGTGGTGCCCTATACCCGCGGCGAGGAGATCAGCCGGCCGTTCGAGGACGTGCTGGTCGAAGTCGCCGACCTCGCCGCGCAGGGCGTGCGCGAGGTCAACCTGCTCGGGCAGAACGTCAACGCCTATCGCGGTCCTTATGGCGAGGGCGAAGTCGCAGACCTCGGTCTGCTCATCCGTGCGATCGCCGAGATCGAAGGCATCGGCCGCATCCGCTTCACCACCTCGCACCCGCTGGAGTTCTCCGACTCGCTGGTCGAGGCCTATCGCGACGTCCCCAAGCTCGCCAATTTCCTGCACCTACCCGTACAGGCCGGCAGCGACCGCGTGCTCGCCGCGATGAAACGCGGCTACACCGCGCTGGAGTTCAAGCAGAAGATCCGCAAGCTGCGGGCGGTGCGTCCGGATATCTCGATCTCATCGGACTTCATCGTCGGCTTTCCCGGTGAAACAGACGCCGACTTCGAGAAGACGATGAAGCTGATCGAGGACGTCGGCTTCGACCAGTCGTTCTCCTTCATCTACTCGCGCCGCCCAGGCACGCCCGCGGCGGACCTTGAAGACACCGTGAGCAGCGAAGAGAAGCACGCGCGGCTGTCGCGCTTGCAGGCGACGATCAACGTCAAGGCGCGTGAGATCAGCGATGCGATGGTCGGCAGCGTGCAGAAGGTGCTGGTCGAAGGTCCGTCGAAGAAGGATCCGAACGAACTCACCGGCAAGACCGAGAACATGCGGTCGGTGAATTTCGCGGGGCATCCGCGGTTGGTCGGCCAGTTCATCGACGTGGCGATTACCGAGGCGATGAGCAACTCGTTGCGTGGGCGCGTGGTGGCGGCTGACGAAGCGGCGGCATGAGGTTTGAAGCAGCGCTTCATAGCACTCCGCTGCCTTTCTCTTTTGCCTCTGCGCTTTGCCGTTGCTCGTGATTCTCGCGGAAGCGGGAAGCCAGCGACTCTGCCTTGAGTATTTTGTCTGCGAAAGACACTGGATTCCCGCTTTCGCGGGAATGACGGGCAACGGCAAATGCACCGCCAACTCACCAGTCCCTTGGGACGTCAGCCGATTGGACTCGCTTTGTAGAGCGAAGCGTGCCGTTACTCTTTTCCGGGAATACGAAGCTAAAGGCGACCCAGAAAGCTCGGCTCTACAAAGCGCAAGCCGGATCGCGCGCCTACTACTTCCTGCGATACACCGCCTCGCCATCGACATACGTCGCTTGCACGGTGAGATTGCGCAGCTGCGCCGGGTCGATCGCCAACGGATCTTCCGCGATTACAACGAAGTCCGCGCGCTTGCCGACAGCAAGACTGCCGACTTCGTCCTCGGAAAATCCGGCATGGGCCGCATCGAGCGTAAAGCCTCGCAGCGCTTCGAATGCGGTCAGCTTTTCCTGCGGCATCCAGCCGCCGGCCGGCTTGCCTTCGGCATCAGTGCGCGTCGCGGCGGCGTACAGGCCAAGGCGCGGATCGACGGATTCGACCGGGAAATCCGAACCCAGCGCCAATCGCGCTCCGCTGTCGCGCAACTGACGCCACGCATAGGCGCCAACGATGCGCTCCGGCCCAATCCGATCCTGCGCCCATGGCATGTCGCTGGTCGCGTGGGTCGGCTGCATCGAGGCGATCACGTGCATCTGCGCAAGCCGCGAAAGATCCGCCGGGGCGAGCACTTGCGCGTGCTCGATGCGCCATCGGTGGTCGCCTGCCACGTCCGCGCCGAGCGCGTGCGCATATGCCTGCAGAACTTCGTGATTGCCACGATCGCCGATCGCGTGCGTCGCGACCTGCACGCCGCACCCCTTCGCCTTGGCGGCGATACGAAACAGGTCGGCGGGCGAGCTCAGCATCAATCCGCGATTGTCGTGATCGTCGCTGTAATCGGCCAGCAACGCAGCACCGCGACTGCCCAGCGCGCCATCCGCGTAGAGCTTGACCGTGCGCATCTGCAGGCGTCCGGAAGGATGCCGGTACAGGCCGTCATGACAGAGCTTGTCGAGCGCATCGCCATCGCCCGCGGCCATCGCGGTGATGCGCAGCGGCATCTCTCCGCGGTCGGCCAGGCGGCGATAGCGATCGAGTTCCGTCAGCGGAATGCCGGCATCGTGCACGCCGGTGAGACCGTGTTCGACTGCATCGCGCATGCCTAGCACGAGGGCACGCTCAGCCGTGGCTTCATCCAGCGGCGGGCGTGCATCGTTGACGATATCCATCGCGGCGTCGACCAGGATGCCGGTCGGATTTCCTTTCGCATCGCGCTCGATGCGTCCGCCGTCGGGCTGCCAGTTGCCTTTGAGGTCGCGCCTCACCGCGCGCATCGCGGCGGTGTTCGCCCATCCGGCATGGCCATCGACACGCTCCAGCCAGACCGGCCTGTCGGGGAACGCGACATCCAGATCAGCGGCGCTGGGAAAGCGCTTGTCGGTCCAGTCATTCTGGTCCCAACCATGGCCGATCAGCCAGGCTTCCTTAGGCAATGTCGCTGCGAATTCGCGCAGCCGTCGCAACACCTCATCCTTGCTGCCCGTGCCGACGAGATCGGCGGTGAGATGCGTCATGCCCAGGCCGGACACGTGCGCGTGGGCATCGATCAAACCCGGGATCACGGTTGCATCGCCTACATCGAGCCGACGGGCAGCTGGATAACGCTTGCGCAATTCCTTCGCATCGCCAATGGCGAGGATGCGTCCGTTTTCGTCGAAGGCCATCGCCTCCGCTCGCGGGAGCGCCGTATCCATGGTGTGGATGCGCGCGGCGGTCAGCACGGTTACTTCCGCCAGTGCCGGCGTGGTCGCCAACATTCCCAGAAACGCCGCTGCAAGTGCCCGGTTGATCGCGCCCATGTCCCGCCTCCATGTCCGAATCCGGCGACTTTGGACAAGTGGGCAGCCGGGTGCAAGCGAACCGCCTTGCAGGATCGGGCGTCATGCCGCAGCCGGATCAATCCAGGCGCTTGCGGAAGCGGCTGATCGCCAGCGTCATCATCACAGCGGTGAACGCTATCAGCGCCAGGACGTCCGGCCACAGTTCGAACAATCCGGCGCCGCGCAGCATCACGCCGCGAATCAGGCGCAGGAAATGCGTGAGCGGCAGGATTTCGGCGATCCACTGCACGATGCGCGGCATGCCGGCAAACGGAAACATGAAGCCGGACAGCAGGATCGACGGCAGGAAGACGAAGAACGTCATCTGCATCGCCTGGAACTGCGACTTCGCCTTCGTCGAAATCAGCAGGCCCAAGGTGAGGTTGGCGAGGATCAGCAGCACCGCGGCGAGGTAGACGTCAAGCGCACTGCCGCGGATCGGCACCTTGAACAAGGTCAGCCCCAGTGCAAGCACGACCGTGGTCTGGATCAGGCCGATCGCCGCATAGGGCAGCACCTTGCCGATCATCAGTTCGCTGCGGCTCAGTGGCGTGGCGATCAGCAACTCCATGTTGCCGCGCTCGCGTTCGCGCACGATGGCGACGCCGGTGAACAGCACCATCGTCATCGTCAGGATCACGCCGATCAGCCCTGGCACGATGTTCACCGCGGAACGGCGTTCCGGGTTGTAGAAGGCGACCACGCTGATCTGTCGCGGCGTTGTTTCGCGCGCACCGGTGAGCTGTGCAACGTACGAGGAACTGTCGAGCGGCATCTGCGCCAGCTGGATGGCCGCGCTCTGCACGACGGTGTCGCTGCCATCGACCAGCACCTGCACGGCTTCGCGGCCTTCGGCGCGCCTTCGTTCGAAATCGGCGGGGACGACGACACCCACGCTGATGCGCCCGCGCCGGAGCAGCTCCATCGCTTCCTGCGGCGTAGCCGCCTCGCTCGTCGGGCGGATGACGCCGGTCGCAAGCAGGTCCATCACCAGTGCGCGCGACGCGCCGGTTCCCGCCTGGTCGACGATCACGGCGTCGAGACCGCGCAGGTTGAGGTTGATCGCGTAACCGAACAGCACCAGCTGCATCACCGGAATGCCGACGATCATCGCCAGCGTGATGCGGTCGCGGCGCATCTGCCGCAACTCCTTCAGCATGATCGCGCCGAGCCTGCGCCAGTTCATGCGGCATGTGCCCGTGCGTCTTCGCGCCCGCGCGTGGCCGCGACGAAAACGTCTTCCAGGTTGGCATGCACGGGCGATACTCCACCCTGTACGCCCGCGTCCGATAACGCCGAGTGCAATCGTGCCGCGGCGCCACCATCGGCTTCGGTGAGGACGCGCAGCGTGTTACCGATCTGCGCGACACTGATCACTCCATCCTGCTGCAGCAACAACGCCTGCGCGCGACGCGGCTGGGCTGCAGTCACCAGCAGCGTGCGGCCGTCGAGTTCACCCGTGAGCTGGGCGGGCGTTCCGTCGGCGACGAGCGCGCCCTGGTCGAGGATCGCGATGCGATGGCATCGCTCGGCCTCGTCCATGTAGTGCGTCGAAACGAGAATCGTAGTGCCGGCATCTGCCAGTTCGAAGAGTTTTTCCCAGAAGTCGCGACGCGACTCTGGATCCACGGCGCTGGTGGGCTCATCTAGGAACAGCAGCTCGGGCTCATGGATCACGGCCCCGGCGAGCGCAAGACGCTGCTTCTGCCCGCCGCTCATGGTGCCAGCGAGCTGCTTCTGCCGGTCCTCGAAGTGATAGCGCTGGACGACTTCGTCGATGCGGCGTGCGGCGCGCGCCTTCGGAATGTCCTGCACGGCCGCAAGGAATTCCAGGTTCTCGCGCACGCTGAGATCTTCGAACAGCGAGAACTTCTGCGTCATGTAGCCGATCCGGCGCAGCAGCGCTTCGGATTGTTCGGGAATGCGCAGGCCCAGAACTTCGATATCACCGGAGGTTGGTGCAAGCAGACCGCACAGCATGCGGATGGTGGTGGTCTTGCCGGAACCGTTCGGGCCGAGAAAGCCGTAGACATGCGCCTTCGGCACGGTGAGATCGACATGATCGACAGCGACCAGGCTGCCGAACTGCTTGGTCAGTCCACGCGCACGGATCGCGTCATCGGCCGCGGTGTTCATGGCTCGAATTCGACGCGCACCGGCAATCCTGCCGGCAGTTCGCCGGCCGCCTTGTCGAGCTGGATTTCTGCGAGATAGCTCAGTCGCGCGGCGTCCTCGCCGATGAGGGCGTAGTACGGCGTGAAGCTGGGTTCGCTTCGAACCATGCGTACGGTGCCGGTAACGGCTTCGTCGCGCCCTTCGATGAAGACGCGCGCCTTCTGTCCCACTTTGACGTTTACGCGAATGGGTTCCGGCACATACACGCGCGCATACGGTGCCTCGCCGGCCAGAAGAATCGCCAGCGGCGCGCCGACCGGCGCCTGGTCGCCTAGCCGGTACGGCAATGAATCGACACGCCCGGCGCGCGGAGCGACAACATTGAGTTTGTCGAGCGTGACCTGTTGCGCGCTGGCCTGCGCTTCGGCGGCCCGCGCGGCCGCTTCGCCTTGCGCGATGCGTTCCGGTCGCGTGCCGTTTTCGAGTTCTGCCAACGCCGCCTGCGTCGTACGCACCTGCGCAGCGGCGCTGCTTGCGGCAGCGCGGGCGCGATCGACGTCCGCGGCGGCGATCAGTTTTCGCACGCCCAGCGGCTGCACACGGGCGTAGTACGCGCGTGCATCGCGCGCCTGCGCCTGCGCGGCCGCAAGTTGCGCGCGGGCCTGTGCGATGGTTTCGCTGCGCGCACCGGCTTCGAGCTCCTGCAGGGCTTCGCGCTGGCGCTGCGCTTCCTGGCGTGCGGCGATGGTGGTCGACTCGACTCGCGTAGGTTCGAGCTTGAGCAGCGATTGGCCAGCCGTGACCTTTTGCCCTTCGTGCACGCTGATTTCGACGATGCGTTCGGCCGCCGGTGCGGGCAGGGTGATGCGGTCGTATTCGAGCGTTCCCAATGCCTGCGGCGGTGCCTCATCGCAGCCGCACAGCACGAATGCGAACGTGACCAGCAGCATGTGTCGCTTCGAAACCATGGAGCCTCCGTCAGCTGACCTGCACCCCGTGATCGAGCAACGCGATCGCGTGATCGCGGATGTTCACGGCATCGATGTCGCCGGCATTGAAGATGCCGCGCCAGATCGGCGCACCCGCAGCGGGAAACAACGTGAGCCCGATCAGCGATACCACCAGCAGCCGCGGATCGAGATTCGGATTCAGCCGTCCCTGCTGTTGTGCTTCGGCGAAGCGTGTTGCAAGCAATTGCGGAATCTGTGGGCCGACGCGCGAGATGACGAGTTCACGCAGCACGCCGCCCTCGCACAGCACTTCGCGCACCCACAGCGCCGGCCACCAGGGATGTCGCTCGATCATTTCGCTCATCTTGCGGACAAACCCGGCGATCAGCGCCGTGACGTCGTCGCTGGCGCCTTCCACGACGCCGCGCATCTCGGCGAGTACGGGTAGCAGCCGCTCGGCGACGAGCGCGTCAACCAGCTGGTTCTTATCACCGAAGTAGTAGTGCAGCAGCGCAGGCGTGACCGCGCCTTCGGTCGCGATGGCGCGCAACGAAGTGGCGGCAATGCCGTCGTGGGTGAAGCAGGCGATGGCGGCGTCCAGCAGGCGGGCGCGCAGGTCGGGGCTGTCGCCGGTCGGACGGCCTGGAGTGCGCTTGCGGGGGACCTTGGCGCGTTTGGCGGGGCGCGACGGCGCTGGAGCTCGAGGACTGGCCACGAAGGACTAATTAATTGTTCAATCAATTATTTGCAAGGGGCATCCGACAAACGGCGTCCGACGCGCACGCTGACGGGACGTGATCCGTCATACCGCGCAGGACCGGCCGGTACCCGCGCATGAGGCGCCGATCACCAACCAGGCGACCAGGCACTTCGCATCAGCGCATCGCGGTCACCTGCGGGAATCACAACGCTCTCACCCGCATCCATGCGTAGTGATTTCGGAGGTCCACAGCCGCTTGGCGCACGCGACACTCGACGTCGGCAGTCGTACTGCAACACGCTACTCAGCGCGGACGTGTCGATCACTCCGGCTTTGCGAAAACGCTGGTGCAGGCGCAAGCTTCCCCTCTGCCTAGGCGCCCCACCCTGACAGCCCAGATGCCCTCACGCACCGTTTCCGAATTCGCCCTCGATCCACCCGAGGCCGAGCGCCTGGCCAACCTCACCGGCCCCTTCGACAGCCATCTGCGCATGATCGAATTGCGCCTCGGCGTGGAGATCGCCAATCGCGGCAATGTGTTCCGTGTCGATGGTCCGGACACCTCGGTCAACAAGGCCGAACGGCTGCTGCGCGAGCTGTGGAGCGAAGCGGGCGACACGACACTGACCGAGCCCGACATTCACCTGCACCTCACCGAATACGACGCGGACGAAACCGTCGCCGACGACATCGAACCGCAGGAAGTCACCATCCGGGTCAAGCGCGGCACCCTGCGCGCGCGCGGCGCGAACCAGGCCAGGTACCTGCACGCGATCGCCACCCACGACATCAATTTCGGCATCGGTCCTGCGGGCACGGGCAAGACGTTCCTCGCCGTCGCGATGGCGGTCGAAGCGCTGAATGAGTCGCGCGTTCAACGCCTGATCCTCGTACGGCCGGCGGTGGAAGCCGGCGAGAAGCTCGGCTTCCTGCCTGGCGATCTCACCCAGAAAGTCGATCCGTACCTGCGTCCGCTCTACGACGCGCTGTACGAGATGTTGGGCGTGGAAAAGGTGGTGAAGCTGCTCGAGAAAAACGTCATCGAGATCGCGCCGCTGGCCTACATGCGCGGACGCACGCTTAACGACGCCTATGTGATCCTCGACGAAGCGCAGAACACCACGATCGAGCAGATGAAGATGTTCCTGACCCGCATCGGCTTCGGCAGCACAGCCGTGGTGACCGGCGACATGACCCAGATCGACCTTCCCAAACACCAGAAGTCGGGGTTGAAGGACGCGCTCGAGGTACTGCGCAACGTCAACGGAATCAGCTTCACCTTCTTCGAATCGCGCGACGTCGTCCGCCATCCGCTGGTCGCGCGCATCGTCAATGCCTACGATGCGCGCGATGCCACGGATGCGCAGACCGGGCCGGCTTCCTGAGCCAGGGTTCCCTCATTACTTTTCGACAGGACTTCCCAGCATGACCGTCGGCCCGGTTCGTCTCGATGTCACCGTTACCTACGCCGTGCCGCGCACCGGCGTTCCGTCCGCCGTGAGTTTCCGCAAGTGGGTGGCGGCCGCGCTGCACAGCCGGATCCGCGAGGCTGACCTTGCGGTCCGCATCGTCGGCACCAAGGAAGCACGGGCGCTCAACCGGCACTACCGCGGCAAGGACTACGCGACCAACGTGCTGAGCTTTCCGGCGGAATTACCCGACGGCCTGCCCGATGGCGTGAAGCTGCCGCTGCTGGGCGACCTGGTGATCTGCGCCCCCGTGGTAGCGCGGGAAGCCAAGGAGCAGAAGAAGTCGATCGTCGACCATTACGCGCATCTGACCGTGCACGGCGCCCTGCACCTGCTCGGCTGGGACCACGAGAACGAAGCCGACGCGATCTGCATGGAGCAGCTGGAGCGCGAGATCCTGGCGGGCTTGGGGATCGAGGATCCTTACGTCATCGCCTGACCACTGACGGGATGCTGTTCCGCTCGACAAACGTCGCCATTGGAATCGCCGGACTTGCGCCTGCCCGGCCGATCGACCGCACTCGTCATGAGTCGACGCCCACATGCTTGCGCACAGCTTGAGCTGCAATGACCACCCACGGCAGCGTCATGGATTCCGGCATAAGCGGGAATGACGACTTTGCAACGTCAGGGGTGAGCTGCGGCTCCGTTGTGCCGGGTACGGCCTTCGTGCCGCGCTCGCGTACGGGCCGCCTTGCGTGCGGCTTCGGAACGGGCTTCCGCACCCTTCGTCCGTACAGCCTTCCTGGCAGCCGCCGACCGATCAGAAGCGGTGCGTTTGCGAGCCGCTGTTTTCGCCTGCTTCGACAGTGCCGAGCGGCTCGCCGCGGAGCGGCCTTCGCGCTTGAGCGCCTTGGTGGTTGCGCGCGAGCGGGTCTTCGACGGGGCCGCTCGCTTGCTTGCGCTCTTGCGAGGTGCGCTCTTCCGGGCCGGGGCCTTACGCGCAGTCGATTTCTTCGCAGCGGTCTTCCTGGTGGCGCTCTTCTTCGTGGCGGGGCTCTTCTTCGAAGCCGCCTTCCGCGGAGCGGCCTTCTTCGCCGCGGTCTTCTTCGAAGCCCGTTTCCGTCCAGTGCCCGCCTCGACATCACGCTCGGCCTTGCGTCGCGTCTCTTCGGAAGCCTCGCCCTTCTTCGGCGGCGGCAGGTCGACGCCCGCGCGCCGCGCCTTGGACAGGCCGATCGCGATCGCCTGCTTGGTCGAACGCGCGCCGTGCTTGCCTTCGCGGATGTGGTCGATTTCCTCGTGGACAAATTCGCCAGCCTGGGTGCTGGGTGCCTTGCCTTCGCGTCTGTCCTGCTGCGCGCGCCGGATTGTGCTTTTCTCGGGCATGTCGCTGTCTCCGAGTGGGCCCGACGGCCATTATCGGCATCGCCCCGCCATCTTCCCGTGAACCTCGCGGCTGGCCGCTTGGAACCTGTCAGCGTCTGCCCCCGCTTCCGCGCTAGACTTCCCGGGTCCGCCCAGCCCCCGGGCGATGCCGAAACACCATGTCCGAGGACGACAGTAGTACCCCCCAGGATTACCAGGACCGCCTCCAGGAACGCCATCAGGAGCGCCGGCGTGGCTGGCTGGAACGCATCAGCACGATGCTGTCCGGCGAGCCCAGTACCCGCGAGGATCTGGTCGAGCTGCTGCGCGATGCCCAGGCCGACGGCCTGATTGCCGCCGACACCCTGCGAATGATGGAAGGCGCGATCGCCGTGTCCGACCTCACCGTCGGCGACGTGATGATCCCCCGCGCACAGATGGTTGCCCTGCCCGCCGACGAATCGCTGCTGCAGCTGATGAAGCGCGTGGTCGAATCCGGCCACTCGCGCTTCCCGGTGCACGGCGAGGACAAGGACGAGGTGCTCGGCATCCTGCTGGCCAAGGACCTTCTACGCGGCGTCGTTGCCGACAACGGCCCCGCCAGCATCCACTCGCTGCTGCGGCCGGCCGTGCTGATCCCCGAATCCAAGCGCCTCAACGTGCTGCTGCGCGAGTTCCGCCAGTCGCGCAACCACATGGCGATCGTGATCGACGAGCACGGCGGCGTGGCCGGCCTGGTCACGATCGAGGACGTGCTGGAGCAGATCGTCGGTGACATCGATGACGAACATGACGAAGCCGAGGACCCGCAGGCCCTGATGCGCGCGCAGGCCGATGGCCTGTTCGTGGTCGATGCGCTCACGCCTATCGCCGACTTCAACGAGCGCTTCGATGCCAACTTCGACGACGACGAATACGACACGATCGGCGGCCTGGTAACGGCGGCGATCGGGCATCTGCCGGAATCCGGCGAGGAGCTCGCGCTGGGCCGTTTCGTGTTCCGTGTTTCTGCCGCCGATGCACGGCGCGTGCACGCTTTTCACGTCGACGTGCTCGGCGATGCGTAACGACACCCTCCCCTTCCCCGCCGCCGCGCGGAGAAGGGCGAACGCGGTGATGCGGTGGCTCCTGCTGGCCCTGCTCTGCGCCTTCCCGATGGCCGCCCTGGCTCAGGCGGACATCGCGCCGCCGACGGTTGTATCGCAGCCCTCGGCCGTAACTCCCACGACCACGCAAACCGTGCCGCGCATCGGCATCATGATGATGGAGCCCGGTGAAATCTTCTGGGAGCGTTTCGGCCACGATTCGGTGTTGGTGGCTGATCCGGACACGGGCGAAACCATTTCCTACAACTTCGGCTTCTTCGATCCGACCGAACCGGACTTCGTCAGCCGCTTCGTTCGCGGCGACATGCGTTATCGCCTCGCCGCCGTGCCGTATGCGGACGATCTCGTCCTCTATCGCGCGGAAGGCCGCGGCGTGAGCGTGTTGTGGCTCGATCTCGAAGCCGCGCAGGCGCGTGAAATCGCGACGGCTCTGGCCGAGAACGCGCGGCCGGAAAACGCCTTCTATCGTTACGACTACTTCCGGGACAACTGCTCGACGCGTGTGCGCGACGCCATCGATCGCGCGCTCGCGGGTGGCTTGCAGAAGCAAGTGGTTGGGCGTTCGCAAGGCCTGAGCTGGCGCGACGAAGCGTTGCGGCTGGCCTCGCCCGCCCCATGGATGTGGCTGGGATTCGACATCGGCCTCGGGCCTGCCGCGGACCAGCCGATGACGATGTGGGAGCAGGCCTTCGTGCCGCGCCGCCTCGCCGACATTCTCGTCGAAGCAAAGAATGGCGAAGGCCGCCTGCTGGTGCACGAGCGCGAGGAGATCCTGCCCCATCGCATAGCCCCCGAGCCCAACGCCCACGCATTGCGCTGGTGGTTGTGGGGCCTGTGGGGCATCGCGATCGCGATTGCCATTGCATGGATGGGCCAACGCAACGCGGGGTCGCGCGTACTCGGCGCGATCCTGCTTCCGTTCTGGCTGGTTGCCGGTTTCATCGGTGCGCTCCTGCTGTTTCTGTGGTTCGGTACCGCGCATGTGATGGCTTGGGCGAACCACAACCTGTTCGTGCTCAACCCTCTGGCGTGGTTCGCGCTGCCGGGCGCGTGGCGGACGATCCGGGGACGCGCACCCGGACGATGGGCCGCGCGCGTTGCGCAAGTGATCGCGTTGTGCGCGGTGGCGGGGCTGCTCGTACGATGGGTCAGTGCCGAGCCGCAAGCCAATCTGCACTGGATCGCATTGCTGTTGCCGGTTCATGCGGCGGTTGCGTGGGTGTTCTGGCGCGGCACTCCCTCGCGCTGAGGAACGTTTGCAGCCAGCCTGTCCGGCTCGTTCGCCCGGGCGGGCGATCATCGCAGGGCACCGGGCATGCTCCGCTACAAGGCAAAGCTTGTGGACGAGGCACCAGCCGCAAGGCGGCTTGCTGCCGGAAGCCGCGGAAGGCACGATGCCGCGCATGAAGGATCCAACGCTGCCCCAGTGCGTCGTCAATTGCGTGGCCTACGGCCGCGACGGCGAACGCCGCGACATCAGCCTCGATGCGATCAGCGACGTGCTCGCGGTCGACGACGGCAGCTTCGTCTGGGTCGGCCTGTACGAGCCGGACGAAAGCATCCTCGACAAGCTGCAGGAAGAATTCGGCCTTCACGACCTCGCCGTCGAGGACGCGCATAACGCGCACCAGCGGCCCAAGGTCGAGGCGTACGGCAATTCGCTCTTCATCGCCATCCATACCGCCCAGACAGTCGACAGCCACATCCGTTTCGGCGAGACGCATATCTTCGTCGGGCCACGCTACCTCGTCACGGTGCGCCATGGCGCTTCCAGCAGCTACGCGCCGGCGCGCGCGCGCATGGAACGCGAACCCGACCTGCTCCGGCACGGTCCGGGAGCGGCGCTCTACTCCGTGCTGGACATGGCGGTCGACAACTACCTGCCCATCGTCGACGAGTTCACGCATGAACTGAACGAACTCGAGCAGGACGTCTTCTCCGAGGAGTTCCGCAGGGACACGGTACACAAGCTCTATGACCTCAAGCGCGAACTCACCCGCCTGCGCATGGCGGTGTCGCCGCTGCAGGACATCCTGGGCCAGCTCGCGCGTGCGCGTTCGACGCTGATCGATGAAGAAATCCAGCTCTACTTCCGCGACGTTCACGACCATACCGTGCGGCTCAACGAAACCACCGACACCCTGCGCGAGATGCTCACGGCGGCGATGACGGTGAACCTGTCGCTGGTAACTGTGCAGCAGGGCGAAACCGTGAAGCGCCTCGGCGCCTGGGCCGCGTTGCTGGCCGCACCGACACTGATCGCAAGCTGGTACGGCATGAACTTCGCCCACATGCCCGAACTGGCCGGCCGTTACAGCTACTGGATCCTGATCGGGGTGATGGTCGCGATCTGCGTGGTGCTCTACGGGATGTTCAAGCGCGCCAAGTGGTTGTAACTGCGACCGGCTCCACGTATGCGACCAAAGTCGAAGGCGGCATTGCGCACTGCGCATTGACCCCGGCATGGCAAGGGTAGACCCTTCGACGATCCACTCGGAGGGTGCCATGAAACCATTGTCCTGGCTGGGCTGGGCCGCGCTGGCGGTCGTAGCTGCATTCTGTCTTGGCGCGATCGCCCTGCATCGCGGCGAAACGATCAACGCGATCTGGCTGGTGGTCGCTTCGGCCTCGATATTCACCATCGCATTCCGTTTCTACGGCCTGTACATCGCGCGAAACGCGCTGGTGATCGATCCCTCGCGTGCGACCCCTGCGTGGCGCCGCAACGATGGCCTCGATTTCGTGCCGACTCCGAAGAGCATCGTCTTCGGTCATCACTTCGCCGCGATTGCAGGTGCAGGACCGCTGGTCGGGCCGGTACTCGCCGCGCAGATGGGCTTCCTGCCCGGCACTCTATGGATCCTCTTCGGTGTCGTCCTCGCCGGTGCGGTGCAGGACATGCTGGTGCTGTTCTTCTCCACGCGCCGCGACGGCAAATCACTCGGCGAGATGATCCGCGCGGAGATGGGCCCGACCGCAGGCGTGGTGTCGATGATCGGCATCCTCATGATCATGGTGATCCTGCTCGCCGTGCTCGCGCTGGTCGTGGTGAAGGCGCTGGCGGACAGCCCCTGGGGCACCTTCACCGTCGCAATGACCATTCCGATCGCGATCCTGATGGGGCTGTACCTGCGCCACTTCCGTCCGGGTCGTATCCTCGAAGTCTCGGTCATCGGCTTCGTCCTGCTGCTGCTCGCTATCTGGGCCGGCGGCAAGGTCGCCACGAGCGAAGCCTGGGCGCCGATGTTCCATCTCAAGGGCACGATGCTGGCGTGGCTGATGATCGGTTACGGCTTCATCGCCGCGGTGCTGCCCGTGTGGTTCCTGCTGGCGCCGCGCGACTATCTCTCCACGTTCCTCAAGATCGGCACGATCCTCGCGCTGGCGGTTGCGATCATCTTCGCGATGCCCGAGCTGAAGATGCCCGCGGTCACGAAGTTCATCGATGGCACCGGGCCCGTATTCGCCGGCAGTCTGTTCCCGTTCCTCTTCATCACGATCGCGTGCGGCTCGGTGTCGGGATTCCATGCGCTGATTTCCTCCGGCACCACGCCAAAGCTGATCTCCAGCGAAGCGGACATCCCGGTCGTTGGTTACGGCGGCATGCTGATGGAAGCGTTCGTCGCGATCATGGCGCTGATCGCTGCCTGCGTACTCGACCCGGGCGTGTACTTCTCGATGAATGCACCCGCCGCGCTGCTCGGCACCACGGTGGAGTCGGCGGCGACGGCGGTTTCCAACCTGGGCTTCGTCGTCACGCCCGACATGCTCGCCGCAACCGCGAAGGAGATCGGCGAAACCACCATCCTCTCGCGCACCGGCGGCGCACCGACGCTCGCCGTGGGCATGGCGCAGATCCTGCACGGCCTGATACCGGGCGAAGGCATGATGGCCTTCTGGTACCACTACGCGATCCTGTTCGAAGCGCTCTTCATCCTGACCACGATCGACGCCGGCACGCGCGTTGCCCGCTTCATGATCCAGGAACTCGTGGGTCTGGCCTACGAACCGTTCCGTCGCACCGAGAGCTGGGCGGCCAACCTGACCTGCACCGCGATCGCGGTCGCGCTGTGGGGCTACTTCCTGTACCAGGGCGTTGTCGATCCGCTCGGCGGCATCAACACGCTGTGGCCGCTGTTCGGCATCGCCAACCAGATGCTCGCGGGCATCGCGCTGGTGTTCTGCAGCGTGGTGATGGTGAAGATGAAGCGCGAGAAATTCCTCTGGATTCCACTGATCCCGACCGCGTGGCTGCTGGTGTGCACGCTGGTCGCCGGCTGGCAGAAGCTTTTCCACGAGGACCCGAAGATCGGCTTCATCGCGAATGCACGCAAGTTCGCCGACGCCGCAGCGCGTGGCGAGGTACTGGCACCGGCAAAGTCGATGGAGGACATGTCGCGCGTGATTCTGAACAACTACATCGACGCGGGCCTGTGCGCGCTGTTCGTTGCGGTCGTCGTGGCCACGGTGTTCTTCGGCATCCGGGCCGCGCTGGCCGCACGCAGCAACAATGCGCCGACGTCGAAGGAAAGCGACTATGTCGCGGTCGACGCAGTGGCGCCCTGAGGCCGCGATGATGACCAACGCCGGCCGCTTTACCCTGGACCTGCTCGCGCGCTGGTGGCGCGCGAGCGCCCAGACGGCACGGCTGGCGATCGGCATTCCCGACTACGACGTATACCTGGACCACGTGCGCCGCGCGCATCCCGAGCACGCGCCTATGACGCGCGACGAATTCTTCCGCGAGCGGATGGAAGCGCGTTATGGCAAAGGACGGTCGCGCTGCTGCTGAGCTCGACCGTGCGTTCCGCCTTGTCAGCGGACGTTGTCCCAACCGGTGCGTTTGCGCCGGTCCTTGCCGCTGCGGCGATCGTTCTTGTCGGGTTCGAACCGGATCATGTCGCGTCGATCATGTCCCTGCCGGCGCTCGTTTTCCTTGCGCCGTTCCGGACCGCGATAAGGCGCGTTGTCGCCAGGATTGTCAGCCATGGATTGCTCCCCCGAGCATGCCCACGGCCGAGCTTCCGCCTGCTGTCGGGTTCCGTCAAGCCGGGCCGCCGAGGCACTCCATCCGGCCAAATCCCCAGTCGGAAACATCAAGCCGGCGAACACATCCGTTCTGGTAAGTAGGCAACGGCTCCATTCATGCGGTACGACGCGCGTCGGATGCGGGAGCCTCACAGAACGAGAGGCTTCCAATGAAAATCGCACGTCACCGCCCGCGGCCTGCCGCGGCTGTATCGCTGTCTGTCCTCACCCTGCTGACGGCCGGCCTCTTTGCCGCGCCGGTCTTCGCGCAGACGACCACGGGTTCGATCGTGGCCAAGAAGTTCTACGACGCCAATGCCAACGGAGTTCGCGATACCGGCGAACCGTGGCTGTCCGGCTGGCCGATGACACTCACCGGGCCGGGTATCGATTCCACGCGCAACTCGACGGCTACCTGGACCGGCTTGGCGGGCGGCGCCGGCTATTCGGTGCTCGAAGCCACGCCGGTCGAAACCAACTGGGTACAGACTGCGCCGCGCGTCGGAGGCGTACCGGTCAACCCGAAGGACGTCAGCGTGATCGCATGCCAGACCCTCACCATCAAGTTCGGCAACTACTGCAAGAAGGGGAGCGGCGGACGCACGCCCGGCTTCTGGAGCAACCAGAACGGCCTGGCCAAGTTGAATGACGGCGATCCGCCGAGCAATGCACCCGAACTGGGCCTGTTGTCGAGCCTCAACCTGGTCGATGCGAATGGCAATGCGTTCGATCCGGCCGATTACGGCAGTTTCCGCACCTGGCTGCTCGGCAGCACCGCGGTAAACATGGCCTACAAGCTGTCCTCGCATCTGGCTGCGATGACACTCAATGTGGAGGCGGCTTACGTAAACGCGGACTCATTCTTCCTTCCCTGCAACTGCACCATCGGCGAGTTGCTCGACGATGCGGATGCATCGCTCGCCGCCTATCCGTCCACGCCGGCCGGCCACCCGCAGCGAGCCAACCAGGAAATGCTGAAGAACTGGCTGGACCAGTTGAACAACGGCGCATTGATCGTGTCGGCAACGCCTTGTCGCAGGACGTTCTACAGCGGCTATTGATCAACAACATCACGTCGTACAGGACGCCCCGGCTGAGCCGGGGCGTTTTCCTATCAGAACGAGTCAGACTTTCCAGGCCCATGGACTTGCCTCTTGAGCACCGGAACGGAACTCGGCTAACCTCACGCCACGCTGTCATCGGACGACACCATGCGACCCATCGCATTGCGCAAGATTTTTCTCGTACTGCTAGCCGGTCTCGCCGGCCCCGGATGCGCCAAGGAGGACCTGTTGAAGCACAAGGTTGATGTGCACGAAGTGTTTCCCGACACCCGCGTTGTTGAACTCGCAAAAGCAGTTGCGGATGGCGATAGAGACAGAATTAGTCGCCTTGCAACTCCCAGCACTGTCGAAGTGACGGGCGATGAAGGCATCACCCTTTTGCAATGGGCTGTCCTCAACGGCAGCTTGCCTGGTCTGACTTCACTGCTTGAAGCCGGAGCTGATCCTGCGCATCAAGGCATGGATGGATACACCGTCATGCATACCGCTGCGATGGCAGAGGACTCGCGATACCTGACAGCGCTGCTGGGTCGCCGCATTTCGCCAGATTTGCGAAACCGAGACGGGCAGACGCCTCTTTTCATCGCCATCGCTGCTCGACGTACAGCACAGATTGAGGCGCTGCTCGCAGCCGGAGCCGATCTCAACATCGCCGATAACGTCGGCGATACACCCCTGCACAAGGCTGCACTCGTCAATGATTTCGAGCGTACGCGTGCCCTGCTTGAATCAGGGGCAAATCCGCGAGCTACGAACGCGCAGGCGGCTACGTTCCAGGATTACCTGTTCATGGCTGATCCCGAACTCTTGAATGAGCCCGCGCGGCGCAACCGAATTTCCGTTCGTGAGTGGCTAACGCGGCACGGAATACCAGTTAACGATCCACATCAATAGCCAACGTGTAGGCCAGTTCCAAAGGATTGAGAACATGAGCGCACGAACTTCCGACGCAGACCCTAACGATGCATTTGCCGATGCCATTCGAGGTGTCGATCCGCAACCGATGGACTCGGTTCTGGCACGAATCAATGCAGACACATACGAAGAATCTGGCTCGCTTATAGACAACTGGTCACCAGTAGCAGCCGAACAGCTTGCTGCCTTCAAAATTCGGCTGTCAGATCTGGAAAATTCGCATACCGGTTTTCGGGCGAGACTTTATACAGATGGCAATAACCACTATGTACTCGCCTTCCGCGGTAGCGACGAAGCTGAGGACTGGAAACACAATATTCGGCAAGGAGCGGGGCTGCGCGACGTCCAGTACGAACAAGCTATCGATCTCGCCAGAAAAACGCACCGCGCGTTTGGTAACAACGTGGTTCTCACAGGCCACTCGCTAGGTGGCGGGCTGGCTACTGCAGGCGCTCTGGCAACTGCTGCACCCGCAGTAACGTTCAACTCGGCGGGGCTTCATACAAACACCATCGAACATCTCGGTTTCGACACGGTTGCCGTACGGCGCGAATTGATGGGGAACGGCCAGATTCGCCACTACAGCGTGACAAACGAAATTGTTACTTCGCTGCAAGAGCACAATCTGCTTACCCGCGGCGTCATGCCTGACGCTCTGGGTCACAGGATCGAACTTCCGGACCCACATCCCGTGCGTGGCTGGAAATCGCTGATTCCAGGAAGCGCTCTGATGCATGGAATCGCGATCCACGGCATGGACTCGGTGATCGAAGCACAACAGCTTGCGGCTCATGGCTCCGTCGCGAATCCCGCGCACCCGCAGCACCGCCTGTTCAATGAAGCGCTCAATGGGCTGAAGGGGATCAACAGGGAAACCCTCGGGTTCCGCAGCGAGGACGAATACCGCAACGCGGCCGGCAGCCTGGCGGTGAAGGCGCAGCAAGGTGGGCTACACCGCATCGACCACGTGGTCGGGGGTGCAAACGGCACGCTGTTCGCGGTCGAAGGGCCGCTGGAAAGTGCCGGTCATCGCATCGTCGGGATCGACAAAGGACAGGCTGTGGCGCAGTCGATCGAAACCAGCTCGCAGCAACTGCAATCGCCTGCTGAAGCGCCCGCCCAACCGATGCAGCCCGAGCGGCAACGACACGCCGTTGCCTTGCCATGACACGGCGAAAGAACTGGCGTCGCGACCAGCATCCCTTCAGCTACTGAAAAACAAAAAAGGGCGAAGCCGCAGCTCCGCCCTTCTTAGTTTCAGTCCAACGCTTATTGCCCGATGTGCTGCTTCAGCCAGCCATTGACGGTGTCATGCCACTGCACCGAATTCTGCGGCTTCAGCACCCAATGGTTTTCGTCAGGGAAGTAGAGGAACTTCGACTCCACGCCCTTGCGCTGCAACGCGCTGAACAACGCGATGCCCTGCTCCACCGGGATGCGGAAATCCTGCTGCCCATGGATCACCAGCATCGGTACGTGGAACTGGTCCACGTGATTGGCCGGATTGAACTTCTGGTAGCCCTTGGGATTCTCGAACGGCGTGCCGCCGTTTTCCCATTCGCTGAACCAGAGCTCCTCGGTCGCGTATCCCATCGCCTGGTTCTCGAATACGCCGTCGTGGCTCACCAGACACTTCCATGGTTGGTTCCAGTTGCCCGCGATCCAGTTGACCATGAAGCCGCCGTAGCTGGCGCCTAGCGCGCAGGTCTTGTCGCCATCGAGGAACGAATACTTCTGCTGCGCCGCAGCCCAGCCTTTCTGCAGGTCTTCCAGCGGGCGATCGCCCCAGTGCTGGCTGATTGCATCGGTGAACGCCTGGCCATAGCCGGTCGAGCCGTGGAAATCGATCATCACCACCGCATAGCCCTGCCCCGCATACGTCTGCGGATTCCAGCGATAGCTCCAGCCATTGCCGAAGCTGCCCTGCGGGCCGCCGTGGATCAGGAAGGCGACCGGATATTTCCTGCCTTCCTGGTAATTCCATGGCTTGACAACGTAACCGTGCACGGTCTCGTTGTTCCAGCCTACGAACTTGAATTGTTCGTAATCGCCGAAGCTGACATCAGGCAGCATCTCGCTCGCGCTCGGCGTGATCGCACGCTGCGGAGTGGTGCCGTCCGGATTGGTCACGAACACCTGGTCGCCGGTCTTGATCGTCGCGCGGGTAAAGGCCAGCGTCGGACCCGCCAGCGCGAACGCCGACACCGAGCCCTGCGAACCCGACACGTTGCTCACTTCGCCATTGCCGATCGAGACCGCGAACAACGGATCCTGGCCGAGTTCCTGCGCCGTCGTGTAGATGCGCTTGCCATCCTCCGACAGCGTGATGCCATTCGCCGATGCATCCCAGCGCGGCGCGAGTTCACGTGCCTGGCCAGATGCGAGATCCATCGCCATCAGGCCGAAGCGATCCGCTTCGAAGCCCGGCCGCTTCATCGCGCGGTAGTAAAGCGTCTTGCCGTCCGCGCTGAAGACCGGCGTCGTGTCCCAGGCCGGATTCGATGCGGTGAGGTTCTTCGCGTTGCCGCTGCCGTCCGCGTTGACGAGATACAGATCGAAATTCGTCGACCACGGCTCCTGGCGGTCCGCCTTGCGCGCGCTCAGCACGAGCTGCTTTCCGTCGGGCGACCATTCGTATTCGCTCTGGTCGCCGAACGGCCGGGACGGCACGTCGCCCAGCACGTCCGCGCCGACGAGCGTGGCCGACTTCGCCATCGTCTTGCCATTGCCAAGTTCGGTGACGAACACGCGGTTGAGGCGTCCGTCATTCCACGCGTCCCAGTGACGGATGAACATGCGATCGAACACGACGCCGCTGTTCTTCAGCTTGCTGCGTTCCTGCATGCGCTTGGGACTGCAGGCAAGATCGCTGCCGCAATCGACGAATGCTTCGGTGCTGAACGCCACGCGCTTGCCATCAGGCGAGAGCTTGTAGCTGCCGACGTCACCCGGGATATCGGTCAGCCGCACCGGCTCGCCACCGCGCGAGGGGATCGAATAAAGCTGCATCGAACCCGACTTCGCACTGAGGAAGTACACGGTCGAACCGTCGTGTGAGAACGTCGGCGAGTTGACGTTCCAGCCTTCCGGCGTCAATCGCTTCGGCGGCGCCGCATCGCGCGCGAACAGGTCTTCGATCCACAACGAGGTGGACGACTTGTTGGCATCGAAATCGACGACCCGCCTGGCGAACACCAGCATGCGGCCGTTCGGCGACAGCGTCGGCGCGGAAACACGATCGAGTTTGGCGAGATCGCGGGCTTCGAAGCCGCGCGCGGCGGCGGCATCGAAGCTCGGCAGGGCCGCGGCGATCAGCAGCGAGAGGACGGCGAAACGCAGTTTCATCAGGACTCCGGAGGCGGACAGCGAGGGCCCGATGGTAGGCGGGCGCCCCTGCTGTCCGCAAAGGCCGGAGGTCAAGACCGCGGTTCGCGGCCCTGATCTTGCAAACTCAGGTGTTTCAGGCGTCCGCGGTGCGGCGCGCCACGCCTTCGATCCAGCGGTACAGCACGACCATCGCGACGACGAACGCGATGCCGCCAATCCATACGGCTGCGTTCGCGAACTCCGGACCGACCAGCGCCAGCGGCGCGTCCATCCCGGAGAACGCCACGATCGCCGCGATCAGTACGCCGAGCAGGCCCTCGCCGACGATCATGCCGGAAGCAAGCAGGACGCCGAGCTGTTTGGCGGACTCGGGCTTCTTCGTACGTTCGGCGCGACGATCGTAGAACGAACCGGCGAGTGCACCGACCACCACCATCAGCGTCGCCGACGTCGGCAGGTAGATGCCGAGGCCAACGGCGAGTGGCGAGAGGTGCGCCGACTTCGTCGTCCGGCGCAGCACTTCGTCGACCACGATCAGCACGATGCCGATCATTCCGCCGATGCGGATGAGGCTCCAGTCGATGTTGTTCTGGATCACGCCCTGCGCCAGCGCCGAGATCAGGCCGGCCTGTGGTGCCGCTAGCGCCTTCGACGGATCCGCTCCCGGCGTACCCGCGAAACCGTAGGCGTGATTGAGCAGGTCGAGGATCGGCGGAATGATCGCCGCACCCGCGATCACGCCGATCACCAATGCCCATTGCTGCTTGGCCGGTGTCGCGTCGACGAGCTGGCCGGTCTTCAGGTCCTGCAGGTTGTTGTTGGCGATCGCGGCGATGGTGAACACCACCGATGTCACCAGCAGCGCGAATGCGACCAGTCCCTTCTCGTTGCCCGGCGCCATCAGCGGCTTGATGCCGAACACGAGCAGCAGCGCCGCACCGATGACGACGAGGATGCCGATACCCGATAGCGGGCTGTTCGAGGAACCGATCAGGCCCGCCATGTAGCCGCATACGGCCGACACGAGGAAGCCCATCACCACGCAGTAGATCAGGCCACCGACGACCAGCGTCCACATGTGGTCGCCGAGTCCGCTCTGCACGCTCAGGTGGCCCAGCAGCCACGCGATCGGCAGGAAGCAGGCCAGCATGATGATGCCGACGAGGCCGATCGGAATGTCGTGTTCGGTGCGCGGCAGCGTGTCCATCTGGCCGCTCTTGCGCACGCGTGAAGCGGCCATCGCGGAAGCCAGGCCACTGATCACCGGCTTCACCAGCTTGCCCAGCGTCCAGATCGCAGCAACGCCGATGGTGCCTGCGCCGACGAAGCGCACCTTCGTGCTCCAGGTCGCCTGCGCGAGATCCGCGGCCGCACCGGCGGTGGCGGCGAGCGCCGAGTAATGCGGCACGCCCCAGGCCCAGCCGATGATCGCGCCCAGCAGCATCGCCACGCCCACCCACAGGCCGACGAGATGGCCGACGGCGAACAGCGCCATCGACAGGTTGAAGTCGAAGCCCGTCACCGAGCCCTTGTCACCGACGCGAAAATAGGCGGCGACGTCGCTGGCGAACACGCGCGTGGCGACGATCACCGCGAAGCTTGCCGCGACGATCGAACCCCACACGACGGCCATCAGGCCCGCGCGACTCTCTTCGACGTTTCCGGCACTGCTAAGGCTTTCGTCCGGACTGCCTACCTTGAGCACCTCGGCACACGCGACGCCTTCGGGATACGGCAGTTCGGAATTCGTCACCAGCGCGCGGCGCAGCGGGATCGAATACATCACGCCGAGGATGCCGCCCAGCGCGCAGATCGCAAAGGAGATCCAGTACGGGAAGCCGGTCCACCACCCGATCATCACCAGGCCTGGCAGGACAAAGATGATCGAAGACAGCGTGCCCGCCGCGGAGGCGACGGTCTGGACGATGTTGTTTTCCTGGATCGTCGAATCGCGGAACCTGCGCAGCAATGCCATCGAGATGACGGCAGCGGGGATCGACGTCGCGAAGGTCAGGCCCGCCTTGAGCCCGAAGAACACGTTCGCGGCGGTAAAGGCGACGGTGATGATGACGCCGAGGACGAGGCCACGGACCGTCAGCTCGGTACGCGGCGCGGCGGCAGGTTGCGGTCGGGTATTCACATGGCTGTCCCTGTTCGAGGTTGGCGGAGTATCGCAGACCGGTCGCGCCTCCGGCGCCGCGCTTGGCACGCTGGCTATACTCGCGCCACGTTTTGCGCATGGACGCGCGTCCGCTCCCGGGGTCTTCCGTGTCCGCCATTACCACCGCCACGCCTTCCCGCGCCATCGCTGCGCGGGACGATTTCCTCGGCCATCCCAAGGGCGTCTACGTCTGTTTCTTCACCGAGATGTGGGAACGCTTTTCGTTCTACGGAATGAAGGCGCTGCTCCTGCTGTACCTGCTGCAGCACCACAAGTTCGGGGACCGCGCGGGACTGGATGTGCTCGGCGCCTACGGCGGGCTCGTGTACTGCGTGCCGGTGATCGGCGGGCTACTTGCGGATCGCTTCCTCGGCATGCGCAAGGCGGTGATCTTCGGCGGCTTGCTGCTCGTGGCGGGTCACGCCGGCATGGCATTCGAAGGCCATGCGGCCACGTTGGCAAATGGCGTGGTCACGCGCGACGAAGGCGCATTGAAGATCTTCTACCTGTCGTTGTCGCTGATCATCATGGGTGTTGGATTCCTGAAGCCGAACGTGTCGACGATCGTAGGGCGGCTGTACGAGGAAAACGATCCGCGCCGCGATTCGGGATTCTCGCTCTTCGTGGCCGGCATCAATCTCGGTGCGCTGTTCGCCTCGATCGTGTGCGGCTATCTCGGGCAGCAGTACGGCTGGAAGTACGGTTTCGGCGCCGCCGGCATCGGCATGCTGCTCGGCCTCGTCCAATTCCTGTGGGGCCGCAAGTACCTGCGTGGCGTGGCCGAACCGCCGCGCCCCTTGGGCCGTGGCCGCGAATGGACCATCTATGCGCTGGCGCTGCTGGGACTGCTACCCGTCGCGTGGTTGATGGATGCGGTGACGTCGCTCCAACTATCGCCGTCGACGATCCGCTGGACTTACTACATCGTCGTGATGGCATTGGCGGGCATCGTATGGACGATGTGGCACGGGTGGCGTCGCAACGATGCAACCAAGCAGCCGCTGATGCACTACGCGCCTTCGCTGATCGGTTTTACGGGCGTTGGCCTGGTGTTGATCTGGCTGTCTCAGCGCTACGGCGTGCTCGACTTCTTCGTCGGGGAAGCCACGCTGGCGCTGGTACTGATGTCGGTCGTGTTCCTCGTCGTCGGCTTCTGGTACGCGGGTTTCGTGACGCGTGGCTGCACGAAGGTCGAGGCGCAGCGCATGGGCGCGATGATGGTGCTGATCTTCGCCGCGCTGGTGTTCTACACGCTGTACGAGCAGACCTACGGCTCGTGGGTGACGTTCAACGATCGCCTGATGGGCAAGGACCTCATTCCTTCGCTAGTCGTACGCGAAGGCACGCCGTGGCCCTGGTCGATCATCGCGCTGTTGCTGGCGCCGATTTCCTTCATGGTCGCTTCGGCCATTTCGGACCGGAATCCCGCCTCGACCACGCCCAAGGCATTCTTCCTGTTCTCCGTTGCCTCCATGCTGGTCGCGCTGCTTCACGATGCACTGGTGCTGCCGCAGACCGCCGGTTCGCTCACCTACCTGGGCGCGCTGTTCATCGTGCTACTTGCACCGATGTTCGCCGTGATCTGGGTGTGGCTCGACAAGCGTGGGCTCGATCCTTCCAAACCGACGAAGTCCGCAATGGGCCTGCTCTTCGCCGGCCTCAGCTTCCTGCCTTTGGTATGGGCAGCTCAGCAGGCCGGCGCGAGTGGCGAAATGGCCAGCGTGTGGTGGCTGGTGCTCGCCTACCTGCTGCTTGAGTTGGGCGAGATGTGCCTCTACCCCGTTGGGCTGTCAGCCGTGACGCAACTCTCGGTGCCACGCGTGGTGAGCCTGATGATGGGTACCTGGTTCCTCGCCACGGCATTCTCCGAAACGCTGGCGGCCCTGCTTGGAAAACTTGCCGCGATCGAAGTGCCCGAAGGCGAAACGATGAACATCGCCGAAGCCGCCGCGAAGTACGCCGATCTGTTCACCCTGTTGATGTGGCTGGGCATCGGCTGTGCCGCCGCTGCATTCCTGGTGTCACCGCTGCTGCGACGGATGATGCACGGCATCAGGTAGTGCCCTTTTGAAACCTCTTCAGAAAAAAAAACGGCGCCGATTGGCGCCGTTTCGTTGTTGTTTTCCCTTTCGAACTACAGGCCTGCCTGCGCTGGCTTTCGTGCACCGATGTGGCGATCGAAGAAATCAAGCATCTCCGTATACAGCTTGAGGTTGCTCTCTTCCTTGTAGAACCCGTGCATTTCTCCAGCCTGGATGATCATGCCTTCCGGTGGATTGCCAGCCGCTATCAAAGCCTTGTTCATCGCTTCGGTGTTTTCCGGCGGGCACCGCGGATCGCGAGCACCTGCGGCCAGATACACCGGAATCCTGATCTTGTCGGCGTGGTTCACCGGCATCACACGATCGCGCTCCGTTTCAGTTTCGCCCAGTGCGCGCCTGAGGTACTTGCGCCCGCTTTCGCGCTTGCTGGTATCGCTTTTCGTCATCTGCACGTTGGCGTCGTAGGCGCCTACATAGCCGAATGCGCACTTGAAGAGCGTCTGCTCACGCGCAGGCGCCATCAGTGACGCATAGCCACCGAAGCTGCCCCCGTAGATGCAGACGCGATCCTTGTCGGCATAACCTTCGGCGATCGTCCATCTCGTCGCATCTATGACGTCATTCATGATGCCGTCGGCCCATTGGCCGTAAGCCATGTCCTGGAACGCCTTGCCGAAACCGCCCGAGCCACGGTAGTTGACCTGCATGACAAGGTAACCGCGGCTGGCAAGCAGCTGCGTCTCCCAATTGAATCCCCAGTTGTCACGCGGCCCCATCGGTCCGCCGTGGACGTTGACGATCATCGGCAGGTTCTTGCCATTGGAGCCATGCGGAATTGTCAGGTATCCATAGATCTTCAGGCCATCGCGCGTGGTCAGGGAAAATGGCTTGACGCTGGCCATTTCCTTCGCATCCAGCCATTGCCGGCCCTGCATCAGGAACCGCGCCTTCCCCGTATCGCGATCGTAGAGATAAAGCTCTCCCGGGTTTCTGTCGCTGCTTACCGAGACAACGATCTTCTTCCCATCGCGCGTCGCACTGGAGAAATCGACCATCTGCCCGGGGAACGCAGCGGCCAGCGATGCGTAGATCCCGGCATCGGGATGCTGCTCATCGACGAGCGCCACATGCGGTGCGCCGGCCTCGGTGACTACGCCGAGAATCGTATCGTTGTCGGTCGATGTGATGTACCTCGCTGGCTCGGATACTGGATCGCGAAACAACTCCTTGAACTCGCCCGTCGCCGTATCGATGGTACCCAGGGCTTCTGGTGCCTTGCCGTCGCTGCGAGTCGCATATACGCGGCCGTCACCGGATGTACCCAATACGCTCAGTCGCGTTCCCGATGTCCTGGAACTGTTGACGAGCGTCCACTTTCCGTCATCGCCACGCCGGTATAGCTCACTGTGGGAATCGAACCTGCCCTCGGCATCTTCATCGTCGTAACAGACCGCGAAGCGGACGGCCTTGCCGGCGTCCAGCGCGATCTCGCAGTTTTCGCGCGGCGCGCGGCCGAGCGATTTCCTGCGGCCAGTCAGGGTATCCAGCATGACCACTTCCGTGCCCGCGCCATCGTTCGAGCGCGGATAGCTCACCGACATGATCACGTTGACATCGTCGTCGCGAAGCGTATCCAGCAGCGAAAAGGACTCGTTTCCGACCTGCTTGCCTTTTTCGGTCACGTCGCGCGTGCCATAGAAGATCAACGGGCGCGGCTTGCTGCCGTCGGCATTGACCCCATACCACTCCCCCGTGGCGAACGGCCGTGCGAAGCGCCCGAACTTCTGCACGGAATTGAACATCAGCCGCTCAGGCCCGACCCAGTAGAAATCGCCGACACTTTTATCCGGCAGTTGATTAACCTTCAACACACGAAGGTCGCTGGTACGCAGGACGGTCAGTACATCCAGTTCGCCCTGGTCGACCGTCATGGCGAGGTAATCGCCATTCGGCGATATCTTGACCCCGCTGTAGGTCGGATGACGGACGAAATCCCCGATCGACGGAGCGGCCGAAGCCACGCCAGTCGAAAGAGCCAGGCTAAGAATCGCCAAAAGAAGCTTGATCATCGAAGACCTCATTTACTTGCCCCTCGCGGCAGGAGCACCGGAGGCAGCCGTGGCGACCGCGCCTCCCAGGTGCCGCGCCAGGAATGAAAGCAGCCGCGTGTAGTACTCACGGCGATGTTCTTCCAGGTAGAAACCGTGGCCTTCCGTCTTGTAGTAGAGCGTTTCCACCGGCACTCCTGCATTCCGCAGCGCCTTTTCCATCATCTCGCTGTGCTTGATCGGCGCGCGCTCGTCTTCGCCGCCCGCCGCGAGGAATACCGGCACCTTTATTCGATCAGCCATGCGATTGGGCGACGTAGCGCCCAGCGCCTCGCGATCACCGATCCATTCGCGGATGTAAGTCTCACCGGAGCCGCGCCGCTGGATGTCGCCCTCGGTGTGCATGGTCGGAAGGTCATAGACGCCGACGTAACCCACGGCGCATTTGTAAAGCGAAGGTTCCTTCGCTACCCCCATCAACGACGCATATCCGCCATAGCTGCCTCCGTATATGCAGATGCGACTGGCGTCCGCGATTCCCTGCGTGGTCGCCCAGCGCGTCGCATCGGTCAGGTCGTCCTGCATTTTCAGGCCCCATTCGCGCGCGCCCGCGTGCATGAACGCAGCGCCATAGCCTGCCGAGCCTCGGTAATTGAGCCTGAGCACGGCATAGCCCGCTTCGGCCAACATCTGCGCGTCGGGATCAAAACCCCACGTGTCCTGGACTCCGAAGGGCCCGCCATGCGGCATCACGACCATCGGCAGGTTCTTGCCGCCCGAACCCTTGGGCAGCGTCAGATACCCGTGCAACGTCAAACCATCGCGGGCCTTGAGTTGTAGCGGCTCCGTCGCTGCCGTTTTCTCCGGATCGAACCAGCTGCTCCGGCTCAGCAGGTGGGATGCCTTCTTGGCCTGGACGTCGAAGACGTAGAAATCACCAGGATTCCGGTCGCTCGAGACCTGCACCAGGGCCAGGCGGCCATCGCTCGTCTGGGATGTGATTCGGACGGAATCTCCGCCGAACGCAGCTTGCAGGCTGCGATAGAGGACCGCTTCCGACGATTTTTCATCGAAGAAACCGGTTCGCGGCTTGCCATCCATGAAGAAGGCACCGACCGGGACGCGGGTTCCATTGCGATAGATGATGCGATAAGGATCGCTGTCATCGTCCCGCAGGAGCTCCTTGCGGCTTCGCGTGGCCAGGTCCAGGGTGATGATGGCATCGGGGCCAGTCTCTTGCTCGGCTTGCAGGTAGGCCGTGCGGTTATCGGCGGAGAAGCCGATCGGCGATTCGTGGCGATGCGTGACGGCCTCGTCGGAAATGAGTTCCCATTCCGCTCCATCGCCCTGGCGGTAATAGAGCTTGCGGATGTTGTCAGCTCCGAACCCTGAAGCGAACCGCACGACTCCTGCGTTATCGGTAGTGAAATCCGCATTCCGGACCGGTGCGCGTGCTACCGGATGGCGGCGGCCCGAGTAGGCATCCATCTTCTCGGCGCGTGTGAATGGGTCGCCCGAAAACGGCATGACGGCGATGATGACGTTCTTCCCGTCCTGCGGCAGGTCGTCGGTCAGGAAGGCAGCCACTCGCTCGACTTTTTTCGGCTGGATCTTTGTCCCGAGGCCGGCGCCCTGCAGCCTTTGGCCGACCAGCATCTCGCCAGAACCGGTAGCTGCATCGACACCATAGAGTTCGCCGGTCAACTGCGGACGGGCGAGGTTGCCGAATTTCTCGGCAAGGCTGACGATCACGCGATCGGGACTGACCCAGTCGAAGTCGGCAATGACGCTATTGCGCTCTCCGGCGACAACGCCGCTGGGCTTGTTGTCGGAGCGCCGGATGACTACCAGGATCGTGCGATCCTCCCTTGGAACCGTCGCCGCGTAGTACTCGCCCGTGGGCGACAACTTGATGTCCTCGAAGCCGTCCTTCTTGACGTAGGCCTCGACATTCACTGCGGCTGTCCCGGGCGTGGCCGCAAGTGCAGCCGCACACGCCAGTAACGTTGCTATTCCTTTCACGTTCGCTCCCCGTTTCCCAATCAAAATCAGCCCGGGCACCCAGCGCATTGCACGCCGGCTTTTCAGCCCGAACCTACCCCGCCGCAAGCCTAGCATCGCTGGCGGGGACAACGGAAAACGAAAGATTCAGGCGAGCGTTGTTGCGAGCGCGGAACGCCAGTCAGGCAATGTGACGTGGTACTCGCTGCGTAGCAGCTGCGTGTCCAGCACCGAATAGGCGGGCCGGCGCGCACGGGCCGGATAGTCGGACGTGTTGATGGGGAGCACCCGCGGCAGCCGCGGAATCAGCCCTCGCGCATGCCCCTGCCTGAAGATTTCATCAGCGAAACCATGCCACGTCGTTTCGCCGCTGGCGACAAGATGGCGAACGCCGGATTGCTTCAGGCCATCCCGCAGGATTCGTGCCGTGACATCGGCGATCAACCAGGCTGGCGTCGGACAACCGCGCTGGTCGGCGACTACCCGCAATTCTTCGCGCTCGGCACCCAGTCGCAGCATCGTCTGCAGGAAGTTGCTTCCCCGCGTGGCATAGACCCATGCGGTGCGAAGAATCAGATGCGTCGCGCCACTCGCCTGGATGCGCCGTTCCCCTTCCAGTTTGCTGGCGCCGTAGACGCCGAGCGGAGCGGTTGGATGGTCTTCGCGATAAGGCGTATCTGCGCTTCCATCGAAGACGTAGTCGGTGGAGTAATGCACCAAGAACGTCCCGCGCCCGGCACAGAGGCGCGCGAGTTCGGCTGGCGCGTCCGCATTCGCCTGGAAGGCCAGCTCCGGTTCGTCTTCCGCCCGATCCACGGCGGTGTAGGCAGTCGCGTTCACCACTACGTCCGGAGCCAATCGATCGATCAGGGACGCGAAGGTGTCCGGCATGTATAGATCCAGAATCTCGCCCGTGCCGCCATCGGGCAGCTCACCACTTCGCGTCGCAACGGTGAGCTCACCGAGCGGCGCAAGGCTGCGCTGGAGCTCGTAGCCGACCTGGCCATTGCCGCCGAGCAGAAGGATCTTCATGAGGGTCAGCCCGTGTAGACCGGGAGCCGACCCTCTGCGATTTCCGACAGCAGGGGCGCGCGCATGTCTTTATCCGACAACTGCGGAGCACTGACAGGCCAGTCGATCGCCAACGCAGGATCGTCCCAGCGCACACCGGCATCTGCCTTGGCGTCGTAGCTCGCAGTGCACAGGTACGTGAATACCGCGCGTTCACTCAATACCACGAAGCCGTGCGCGAAGCCCTCGGGAATCCAGAAGTGACGCTTGTTCCCGGCGCTCAGAACTACTGCAGTCCATTTGCCGAAGGTAGGAGATCCGCGACGGATGTCGACGGCAACATCCCAGACCTCTCCTTCGATGACCGAGACATACTTCCCTTGTGGATTGGGCCATTGATAATGAAGCCCGCGCAGCACGCCCTGCGCCGAGGACGAAACATTGCCCTGCACGAAGCGCGGCTCCAGTCCGTGCGCGGCAAGCTTCCCGGTGTTGAACGATTCGAAGAAAAACCCGCGTGAATCGCCGAAGACCTGTGGCTCGACGACGATACACCCGGGAAGATCGGTTTCGATCACCTTCATGCGACCGGCCCGTGCTCCAGCACGCTCAGCAGGTACTGGCCATAGCCGTTTTTTGCGAGCGGTTTGGCGAGGTCGCGGAGCTGGGCTGCGTCGATCCACCCGTTGAGATATGCGATCTCCTCCGGACAGCAGACACGCAGGCCTTGTCGCTTCTCGATCGTCTCGATGTAGCTTGACGCCTCCATGAGCGATTCGTGCGTGCCCGTATCCAGCCAGGCAAACCCGCGCCCGAGGCGTTCGAGCTGCAGCGATCCTTCTTCGAGATAGCAGCGGTTGAGGTCGGTAATTTCCAGCTCGCCGCGCGAAGAGGGTTTCAATCCGGCGGCGAACCCGGAGGCGCGCCCATCATAGAAATACAGGCCGGTGACCGCGTAATTTGACCTGGGCTGGGCCGGCTTTTCCTCTATTCCAATGACCTTGCCCGCTGCATCGAACTCGGCGACACCATAACGCTGCGGATCCTTGACCCAGTACCCGAACACTGTCGCACCGTGGTCGCGCATTGCAGCGCCTTTCAACAACTCAGTAAGGCCGTGCCCGTAGAAGATGTTGTCCCCCAGCACCAGGCAGCTCGGTTTCTCCCCGACGAAATCCCTGCCGATGACATAGGCCTGCGCAAGGCCTTCGGGGTCTGGTTGCACCGCGTAGCCAATCTTCATTCCCCATTGGGAGCCATCGCCCAACAGCCTTTTGAAGAGCATCTGCTCGTGCGGCGTATTGATGATGAGGACTTCGCGTATTCCCCCAAGCATCAACACGCCCAGCGGGTAATAGATCATCGGCTTGTCGAATACCGGCAGCAGCTGCTTGCTGATGGCCTGGGTGATCGGATATAGCCGCGTGCCGGAACCGCCGGCAAGGATGATGCCTTTGCGCTGCGTCATGGGGTCACTCGGAAGGTTCCTGCCATAAGGGTATCAACCGGGCAAGCCGACACGCTCCATGCGGTAGCTGCCGTCCAGCACTCGCCTGACCCACGCCTGGTTGCCCACATACCACTCCACCGTACGGACCATGCCTTGTTCGAAGGTCATGGCGGGCGTCCAGTCAAGTTCGTTTTTCAGCTTCGATGCGTCTATGGCGTAGCGCCGGTCGTGTCCCGGCCGATCGCTGACGTGGGTGATCAGCGATTCGCGCGCACGGCCATCCGGCAGCGGTTGACGTTGATCGAGCAAAGCACAAATCATCTTCACCACTGCGATATTCGTTCGCTCTGCATTTCCACCCACGTTGTATGTCTCGCCAGTGCGCCCGCCTTCGAGCACGCGCCGGATGGCGGCGCAATGGTCGCCTACATGCAGCCAGTCGCGCACGTTGAGCCCGTCGCCGTAGACCGGCAGCGGATCGCCTGCGAGCGCCTTGGTGATCGTCAGCGGAATGAGCTTTTCCGGGAACTGGTAGGGACCATAATTATTCGAACAATTGGTCGTCAGTACCGGCAGCCCGTAGGTATGGTGGAACGCGCGAACAAGATGATCGGAAGCCGCTTTCGATGCGGAATATGGCGAGTTCGGCGCATACGGTGTCGATTCCGTGAACCTGCCCGTTTCCCCGAGCGTGCCGTAGACCTCGTCCGTGGAGACATGTAGGAAGCGGAATGCATCGCGCGAAGGCGCGTCCAGCTGCTTCCAGTAATCGCGGCTCTGCTCCAGCAGATTCAACGTGCCGACAACGTTGGTCTGTACGAATGCAGCCGGGCCATCGATCGACCGATCGACATGGCTTTCGGCCGCGAAATTGATGACCGCATCGGGACGGTGCTCTCGCAGCAGGCGTTCCACCAGTGCGGCGTTGCCGATGTCCCCCTGCACGAAAAGATGATCGGGGTTCCCGCGTAGGGAAGCCAGGGTTTCGAGGTTCCCCGCATACGTCATTGCGTCCAGGTTGATGACCCGTATGCCCCGCTCCACTGCATCGAGAACGAAATTGGCACCAATGAATCCCGCGCCTCCGGTTACCAGCCACGTAGTCATGCAGGTGCTCCTCGCCATAAAACAAAGGCGCTGGCCGTTTCGTCACGCCAGCGCCTTGCATTATTCATCCAGCGGGTACCTTTAGAACGGGATGTCGTCATCCGCAAAATCCGCACCGAAATCGCTCGCCTTCGCCGGTGCCTGTTCGCGGCGCGGAGCGCCGCTGGCGGGCTGCGACGGCCGAGATTGGCCACCGCCGTATTCGCGTCGCGGAGCTGCGCCTTCGGCGCGGTCGCCGCCGCCCAGCATCTGCATGTCGTCGGCGATGATGTCGGTCGTGTAGTGCTTCACTCCGTCCTTGTCGTACGAGCCGTATTCGATCCTGCCCTCGATGTAGACCTGGCGGCCCTTCTTGAGATATTCGCCGGCGATCTCACCAAGTTTTCCGAACAGCTTGACCCGGTGCCACTCGGTCTTTTCCTGCTGGTTGCCATCCTTGTCCTTGCGGACCGAGGTCGTGGCCAGGCTCAGCGTGGTAATGGCCATGCCGCCCTGCGTGTACTTGGTCTCCGGATCGTTGCCCAGATTGCCGACCAGGATGACCTTGTTGATGCCACGTGCCATGGGGTTGCGATCCTTTCAGGGGGGATCCGAGCAGGGATCCCGGGGTAGGAAGTAGACGAAGGCCCGTCGCAGCGGCCCTGTCGGGTCTGCGCGGGCAGATGCAATAAGAGTATATCCGGCCCCCCTGATCGATCGGTGCGGGTCGGACTGCCGGGTAGGAAATTACCGCTTTTGCGGGCGGAAGCGCCCGCCGTTGGAGGGCCCCCAGGAACTGGTGCTGCAGCCGGCGGCCTGAACGGTTGGGACTCAGGCCCGACCCATCAGCGAGGCCGGCCCTGCCCCGTTCACGGCGACCGTCAGTTGGAACCGGCTCCGCCACGACGACGCAGTCTCGCCGTGCCAAGCCTTGAACTGGCGGGCGAAGCTGCAGGGATCATGGAAGCCGCAAGCTTCCGCCAGCTCGGTGATGGAAAGCTGGCTGTGCTGCAGCAAGTCGCGGGCCCGCTGCATCCGCAGCCGCATCGACGCCTTCTGCAGGGTTTCCTGGTAGACCGCATGAAAGGTCTTCGACAGCCACCAGCTCGAAAAGCGGGTCAGCTCCATCAGGTCTTCGATCCGCAGCATCCGCTGGGGATTTCCTTCGAGGTACAGCCGGGCCTTCTGGATCCGGGCGAAGATCCGGGTCTTGCGATGGAACGAACGGCCGGGGCAGCGCTCGATCATCACGGCGAATGCATCCTGCGCAGCCTGCCAGTGCTTCAGCAGGGGCTTCAACCCGCGCATCACGGCGGCGACTCCCGCTTCGTCCGGCAGGGAGGCGCACTGCCGCCACAGGCGCAGTGCGAGTCGGCGCTCGCGCAGCGACACCCCGCCACGACCGGGCAAGAGGCCGCGATCGGTGGAATCCAGCGCACCATGCATGACGTCCGGCGTAAGGGTCAGCCCCAACGTGAGTCCGCTGCGTCCGGCCTGGACCTCGGGCATCGAGCCGCGTTCCAGCGCGATCCATTCGCCCGCATGGAGGGTGAAACTTCCCTCCGCAGCGGTGACCTGGGCCGTTCCACGCAGCTGCAGCCAGAAGGAAAACATCGAAGCCGGCGTGCGCATCCGTTCCGCGCGCGACACCGTAATCAGCCGGGCCGGGATGGCTGCCAGCGCTGCGGCGTGGGGGATCGGCATTCGCGCGTCGTGCGCGGTTACGAAGGTGTCGGCCATGGTCGGCTCCTGATGATCGCTGGCGATACGCATGGATGGGACTGGCGAGCTTCGTTGTAGCGCGACTCGCGCCGGTCGTCCCGTGGTATTCGCCAAGCCCCCCGTGAGCCTCGACCAGCGGCCGCGCGATCGACGAACACGCCATTTGCGCCGATGAAAATTCCAGCTGTTCCGCCACCCACTTCCGCCTTCGCGCCTATACCGCTTCTGCAGCACGCCGGGCGCATGCTCCATGCCGGCCTCTGCCGGAAGGCCCTGCTTGCATCACACGCCCGTGCCGGGTACACCACTCGCCCGGCACGACGCAGATGCATCGGCCAGGCAGACAGGTGCAATGACCACTTCACGTAATCACATGCAGGCAGACATCCGGCACATTCCCGGCCTGCGCAGGCTCGACCCGCTCGATCGCACGGTCGTCGCACTGACGCTGGCCGTATGGGCGATGCATTACGTCATGCGCACCATGCTCAGCCTGATGCCGGGCGATACCTGGATCGAACCTGGCAGCCTGATGGCTCGCACCGTGGCGAGTTCCATTGGCTTCGCGCTCTGCCTCGGCATCCACGCGCTGCTGAAGAAGGTGGGCAGCGATCACCCCTGGCGGCTGCTCGGCTACACCGTTGCGCTGAGTTTTCCCGCATCCGTGCTGCTCACGTGGATGGGGGAATACGTCTTCCGCTATTTCACCAATTACTACGTGATGTATCCCGGCCGCTGGATGTCCTTCTGGGAACTGAGCGAGACCTACAAGGCCTACCAGTGGAATTTCTTCGCCTGGGCCGCGCTGTACGCCGCCGCCCGCAACAACGCCGAAGTGCGCCGCCGCGACCAGCAGCTCGCCGATGCCAACAGCGCCGCACAACAGGCGCAACTGCTCGCGCTACGGCTGCAGATCAACCCGCACTTCCTGTTCAACACGCTCAATACGCTCGCAGGACTGATCGTGCTCGGCCGTACTACGGAGTCCGAGAAAATGGTGCTGAGCCTGTCGCGCTTCCTGCGCTATACGCTGGCGCGCACGCCATCGCAGCTGACCACGCTGGCCGACGAGATCGGCATGCTGCGGCAATACCTCGAAATCGAAGCCGCGCGTTTTTCCGATCGGTTGAAAGTGACCTGGGATGTGCCGACGGAATGCATGCAGGCGATGGTGCCGAGCCTGGTCCTGCTGCCGCTGGTCGAAAACGCGTTGAAGTACGGGCTGGGCGGGTCCGAACGCCCCGTCGAGATCGTGATCGGTGCGCGCCACGAAAATGGCCAGCTGCTGCTCAGCGTCGAGGATGACGGCGGCAGTGCACATGGCCAGGGCAATGGCGGCCTTGGAATCGGCCTCTCCAACGCACGGCAGCGGCTCGACGCGCTATATGGCGACGATGCGCACCTCGATAGCGGCCCACTCGACAACGGCTGGCGCAGCGTGATCCGCGTGCCATGGCAGGAAGACCAGGTGCTGGAACCTGCCGCATGATCCGCATCCTGCTCGCCGACGACGAGCCCATCGCCCTGGATCGCCTCGAATTGGCGGTCGCCGGCATTCCCGACGCGGAACTCGTCGCGAAGGCGCGCAACGGCAAGGAAGCGCTCACCTTCATCCGCGAACTCAAGCCCGACATCGCGGTGCTCGACATCCAGATGCCGGTGAAGGATGGCTTCGCGGCGATCGCCGAACTCAAGCCTGGCGAGCATCTGCCGGAAATCATCTTCGTCACCGCCTACCAGGAACACGCCGTCCGCGCCTTCGAAGTGCACGCGGTCGACTACCTGCTCAAGCCGGTGTCGTTCGAACGCTTCCGCGAAGCCGTGCGACTCGCACGCGCGCGCCTGGACGCACGCGCCGCCGAAGTGCGCTTCGCCGAACTGCAGCAGCTGATCGCCAGCCTGCGCGCGTCGGGCACGCCCGAGAATGGCGTCACCTATGAGCGAGAATTCTGGGTTCGTACGCGCGACGGCATCGTCCGCATCGCCGCCGAGAACATCGATGCGATCACCGCGGAAGGCGACTATGTTCTGCTGCACACCGGCGGCCGCTCGCACCTGCTCAAGGACACGATCAGCTCGCTCGCGACGCGCCTGGATCCGGCCGTCCACCTGCGCGTGCATCGCTCGACCATCGTCAACCTGAAACAGGTGTCGAGCCTGCACCGGCGCGGGCCCAAGGGCCTTTCACTCACGCTGGCATCGGGCGGCGATTACGCCATCGGTCCCAACTACGTGGAAACCGTGATCAAGGTCGTCAACGCGCGCCGCTGGCGCTGATCCGGCAGGCGGATCCGATCGACGGGCGCGCTGGGCCGCCCCGTATAATTCGCCCATGTCTGCCGATTCCTCCCTGCGCTCCGCGACTGCGTCGCTTCCCGACCTGGCCACGATCCAGGCACTCGCCCGCGACGACATGGCCGCGGTCGATGCGCTGATCCGCCATCGCCTCGCTTCGGACGTGGTGCTGATCAACCAGGTGGCCGAGTACATCATCGGCGCCGGTGGCAAGCGCTTGCGGCCGATGCTGCTGTTGCTGGCCGCAGGGGCCTTGGGGCACCGCGGTGCGGACGCGCACCAGCTCGCTGCCGTGATCGAGTTCATCCACACCGCGACGCTGCTGCACGACGACGTCGTCGACGAATCCGACCTGCGCCGCGGCCGCAAGACGGCCAATGCCGTCTGGGGCAATGCCGCCAGCGTCCTGGTAGGCGACTTCCTGTATTCGCGCAGCTTCCAGCTGATGGTCGAACTCGACCGGGTGGAAGTCATGCGCATCCTCGCCGACACCACCAACCAGATCGCCGAAGGCGAAGTGCTGCAGCTGCTGCACGTACGCAATCCAGACACCGACGAAGCCGCGTACCTGCGCGTGATCGAGCGCAAGACCGCAGTGCTGTTCGCAGCAGCGACGCGGCTTGGCGCGCTGCTGTCCGGCGCGGATGCGGCGACCTGCGACGCGCTGCACGCGTACGGCTTGAACCTTGGCTACGCCTTCCAGATTGCCGATGACGTGCTCGACTACGCATCGGATGCGGAGACGCTCGGCAAGAACCTGGGCGACGACCTCGCCGAGGGCAAGGCCACTCTCCCTCTCATCCACGCCATGCTGCACAGCGACGCCGCTACGCGCGATCGCCTGCGCCATGCCCTCGAGCATGGCGATATGGATGCGCTGCCCGACGTGCTGCAGGCGATCCGCGCCACCGGTGGACTCGACTACAGCCGGCAGCGGGCTTCCGAATACGCATCGGCAGCCGAACGTTCGCTCGACGGAATCGTCGACAACGAGTACACCGCTGCGCTGCGTGGGCTGGCTCGTTACGCAGTCAACCGCGATCACTGACGGAAAGCGGGGATCCCATCGACGCAGCGTGCGCCGAGCGCGCGATCTTGTGTCCGGCACTGCCAGACGCGAAGCGGGCGATAGCGGCGATCTGCAGCGGCTTACCTGCTCGATGCCAAGTTCCACGCAAGCCGGAAGCGTCCAGGCGGGCCCGGCTCGGGAAGGCGGCGCGAACTCATTGCCAATGCCGAGCGCCGGCGCTGCTCATTTTTTCCCGAATCGCTCGGTGAAGAAGTCATCCATCATGCGAAACGCGCGCGTCGCCGACCGCTCGTTGTAACGGCAGTTGCTTTCGGCCTTTTCTTCAGGCTCGGTGAAGCAATGCACCGTGCCGCCGAAATCGACGAGCTGCCAGTCGGCCTTCGCCTCGTTCATCTGCTGCACGAACTTGCTGCGGTCTTCCCCGGTAACGCTCGCATCGTCGGCGCCATTGAGCACCAGGACGCTGGCCTTGATGCCTTCCGGGCCAGGCTTCGCCGACGCCTTCAGGTTGCCATGGAAGCTCACTACGCCGGCGATGTCCGCACCGCTGCGAGCCAGGTCCAGCACCGCACCACCGCCGAAGCAGAAGCCGATCGCACCCATTCGCGAAACATCGAGCGGCGCCTTGCCCTGCTGCGACTTCAACACGTCCACCGCCTTCGCGGCACGCGCAGCCAGACCTTCGGGAGCTGCATAGGCGGATTGCAGGGCCTTCATCGCTTCGGCGTGATCCCTCGGATGGACACCTTTGCCATACACATCAGCAAGCAGGATCACGTATTTGTCGCCGGCGATGCGTTTGGCCTTTTCGACCGCGGCCGCATTCACGCCCATCCAGTTGGGCACCATCACGATGCCAGGTCGCCGGTCCATGGCGGCATCGTCGTAAACGACATAGCCCGCGAATGCCTGCTTGCCGATCTTCCATTCGACCGGCCTGGCCTGCATGGCGGCAAATACGGGCGTAGCGAACAGCAGGAGCAGTGCAGCGGCGAGTAAACGATGCATGGCGTTCTCCGTGTGCGTTCCGGAAGCGTAGGCGGCACCGGTCGCCCCGGCGTGAAACCGGATCTTGCACGGCCCGGTCCGATCCGGCATTTGCCATTGCTGGCGCGATCGGCGCCAGCGCAAGGCCGCTGCAAATCAACCGGTGACGCCCAGACCCGGAATTGCGCTGATGCTATCGGGGTCGAAGCCGGCCAGTTCGGCAAAGTGGCGGCCGCGCGCGACGTAATCCTTGTACGCGCCGAAGCTCGGCGCCCCTGGCGACAAAAGCAGCACGCCTTCGCCGGCCAACACTGCTTGCGCCTGGCGCATGGCATCGGCGAGATCAGCCGCAGCCCCCAGGTGGAAGCCGCCCTGCCTGGCAACGGGCTTCAGCAGTTCGAAGATCCGCGGACCGTTCTGGCCCATGGTGATGATGGCCAGTGGTGCCGACACGCGCATCGCCGCGGCGAAGTCCTCCCACGGCAAACCACGATCGTGTCCGCCGACCAGGAGCGCCACCCGGCGATCGCGGAAAACATCGAGCGCCGCGAGACTCGCGTGCGGCGTGGTGCTGATCGAATCGTTGACATAGGTGACGCCATCGCGCGTACCGACCGTCTGCAGGCGATGCGGCAACGGCTTGAAGCCGGCCGCATGCGGCGCGAGCACGGCGGCATCCAGTCCCAGCGCTTCGATCGCGGTCAGCACTGCGCAGAGATTTCCGCGGTTGTGGCGTCCGGGCAGCGGCAGCGAACCCGTGTCCATCACGCGTTGCTGGCCGCGATACAGCACGTCTCCGCGCAGGTGCCAGCCGTCGGCACGGCCGAACCAGCGCACTTCGCTTTCCGGCAGGACGAGCGCGGACAGGATCGGATCGTTGCCGTTGAGCACCGCGATGCGCGGCTTCGCTTCGGTCAGCAGGCGCAGCTTGTCGGCCATGTAGCGCTCGTGCGAGCCGTGCCAGTCGAGGTGCTCGGGAAAGATGTTGAGCGCGACTGCGATTTCCGGCCGCGCACCGCTCGCGGCGACATCGCCGGTCTGATAACTCGACAGTTCGATGGCCCAGTAGTCGGGCGTGGGCTGCGCGTCCAGCACCTCCAGCAACGGCACGCCGATGTTGCCCACCAATGCGGTGGCATGTCCGCCCGCGCGCAGCAGATGCGCGAGCAATGATGTCGTGGTGCTCTTGCCCTTGGTGCCGGTCACGCACACTGCGTTGTCCACGAAACCGTCGACGCCGGCATGTTCGCCGAACCAAAGTGCGGTGCCGCCGATGAAATGCGTACCCTGTGTGCACGCATCGACGGCTTCCGCACGGTACGGACTGATGCCGGGCGACTTCACGACGAAATCGAATGCAGCCAGTCGCCCGGCCGTCGTTTCGGTTTCGACAGACAGAAGCGCATCGTCGATTGCCTTGGCATCGGCCGCTTCATCGGCGTTGCAGAACAAGGTGAGAGCAAGCTGCGGCAGCTTCGCGCGGATTGCGCGGTAAGCCGCGCGACCCTCGCGGCCCCAGCCCCATAGCGCGACCTTGCGGCCGTCGAGCGAGCTGATCACGAATGGCGCACTGTCAGGCAGCGAATTGCGCACGCAAGCGTTCCCACAGCTTCGCCGGCACACGATGCTCTTCATCGATCACCAGCAACGGCTCGATGCGCAGCTCGGTTGCATCGAGCTGCGGCCGGATCTCGCGTGCGAAACGTTCGACCAGTGCATCCTCGCGCCATTCCGGCCGCTCGCTCAATGCCGCCATCGCCGCACGCGATTCACGACCCTCGCCCACGCATTCGAACGGTTTGTGGTCCATGTACTCGAGCAGCGCATCGTAGCCGCCGGTCTGCGCCGGATCGTCGAGCAGGTTGCGGCCGAAGATGCCTACCAGACGCGGCTTCGGCATGAACGGCGCGAGCGCGAGGAAGACGAAGTGGCATTTCGGGCACACGCCGCACCAGCGGTTGGCGGGCCGTTCGCCGAGGATGTGGAAGTTGCGATTGCAACTGCTGAAGTGAGCGTCGTAACGGTCGCTCTTCGCGAACTGGCGCGCGACGGCGAGTTCGCTGAGCGGCCGCAGCAGCGAGTAGTAATGCAGGTCGGCCGCGATCTCGCGCTGCACGTACTCCCCGAACAGGCGTTCGCACGCCCAGCCCTTCGACCACTGGTGGTTCACTTCACCGGTGCCTTCGATGAAGCTGCCGTAGCTTGCGGAACGTTCGTTGGAGAACACCACCTGGTCGACGCCCAGCAGTACCGCGGCGAAGACCATGATTGCGGAGTTCAGCACGGTCACCGGGATATGGCCGTTCCACGCGCCTTCGCGATTGAAGTCGAACAGCTGCGGCGCCAGCGCGCGGCCGATGTTGAGCGTCGGTAGCCCGGTTCGTTCGGCGCAGGCCTTGATCAGCTGCGAGCCACCGATCCAGGTCACCGTCTGTTCGATGCCCAGCGCGCGTAGCGCCTCGATGCTGACCAACGAGTCCTTGCCGCCGCCGATCGCGACCAGTGCGTGCTCGCGCAGGCCCAGCGCGGGCGCGGCCGGACGACTCGTGTTTCCGTGCGGAAAGCGGATTTTTCCATGCAGGTTGAGCCCGTTGCGATACGCGAATTCGCCGAGTCCGTTGACGTATATCGTTTCGATCATCGCGGCGGTATCCGCATCGATCGCATACGACTCGATACGTATCTCTTCCGGCACGGTGGCCTTGTAATAGCTCACGCCGGCGATCAGGTGTAGCAGCTGCAACGCCCGCATGGCGGCAGCGGTGCGCTGTTCGTCGAGAACGAACGGGGCGCCGGGTACCGTTACGGTTTCGATCAGCTCGGGGCCGTCATCGAAGGCGTACACCAGTTGCGCGACACCCGTAGCCGCGTCGAACGTGCAGCGCACGAAGCGGAAGGCCTTGATTGCGTCGCGTTGGAATTTCCAGTCTTTCATTTCAGAACCTGAGTGGCGCGGACCTCGGTCCGCCGTCAAAAACTCGTGTCGCTGCCTGCGAGGCGGGCTTGAGCCCGCCCTACCGGACTTCTTCCGCCGGCAAGGCGCGCAGGTTGTACGTATTCGCCATCGCCATCCCATAGGCACCCGCATCGGCGACCAGCAGCACGTCGCCTTCGCCCGTTGCTGCGGGCAACAGGCGGCTGCGGCCAAGTACGTCGCCGCTCTCGCAGATGGGACCGACGATATCGAAGGCCGCGCTTGCACTGTCATCCAGCCGGCTGAGGTTGTGGATGCCGTGGTAGGCCTCGTACATCGCGGGCCGCACCAGCGCGTTCATGCCCGCATCGCAGCCGACACGGCGCACGCCGTCCTTTTCCACTACCTGGGTGACGCCGAGCAAGAGCACACCCGCTTCGGCGACGAGGTAACGGCCTGGCTCGATCACCAGTCCGTAGCGCGGATACGCGGCCTTGATCTCGTCGAGGCCTTGTCGCCACGCCACGAGGTCGAAGTCCTGCGCATCCGGTGTGTACGGAATCGGCAGGCCACCGCCGATGTCGATGGTCTCGACCGTCCCGACGTTGTCCGCGAGGCCCGCAAGTTCCGCGTACACGCCGCGCCAGTGGCGCGGATCGTCGATGCCGCTGCCCAGGTGCGCGTGCAGGCCGCTGATGCGGATGCCGAGCTTGCGCGCTTCGGCGAGGAACGCATCGAAGCGCGCGATCGGCAGGCCGAATTTAGCGGCGACGCCACCCGTCTTCACCTTTTCGTGGTGGCCTTCGCCGTGACCGAGGTCGAGGCGCAACCAGATCGTGCGGCCGCGGAACACTTCGGGCCAGCGCTGCAACGCTTCGACATTGTCGAGCGTGACGGTGACGCCGCGCGCGAACGCCGCTTCGTACTCGCGCCGCGGCGCGAAGCTGGGGGTGAACAGGACGCGCTGCGGAGCGAGGTTCGGCACGGTGGCGAAGACGTGGTCGAGCTCGCCCTGCGATACACATTCCAGGCCGAAGCCCTCGCGTACCAACGTGCGGAGGATCTCCGCGTGGGGGTTCGCCTTGATCGCATAGAAGCAGCGATCGATCGCGCTCACCGCCATCAGTCCACGCGCACGTTCGCGCACGGTGGCGAGGTTGTAGACGTAACGGGGCGTTCCGGCACGCGCGCGTTCCAGCAATGCGTCGCGAGCGTCGACCCACCATGCCGGCGCGCGCTCGACCTTGCCGTGCGCGATCTCGCGCCAGCTCGGGCCGAACACGCTGGCATCGGCGACCGGCATCGCGCCGCCGCGGATCAGCTCCGCGTGCAGCTGCGGCAACATGCCGTCGGCGTCGGCTTCGTCGATGACGAAGGTGAGGTTGAGATCGTTGGACGACTGCGAGATCAGGTGCACGCGCTCGCGGCCGAAGGTCGCCCACACGTCCGACAGCTTGTGCAGAAGCGAACGCATGCCGCGGCCCACCAGCGTGATCGCCGCGCACGGCGCGATCACCTTGACGCGGCAGATTTCGGCGAGATCCGCACTCAGTGCTTCGAGCACGTTCGAGTTGACCAGGTTCTCGCTCGGATCCAGCGAGACGGTGACGTTGGTTTCCGACGAACCGATCAGGTCGATCGACAGACCGTGGCGCTTGAAGCGCTCGAACACGTCGGCGAGGAAGCCGACCTGCTGCCACATGCCCATGCTTTCCATCGACACCAGCACGATGCCGTTGCGGCGGCTGATCGCCTTGACGCCCGGCACCGTCACCGCGCTCGCGTCGATGCGCGTGCCTGGCAGGTCGAAGCGTTCCGTGTCGAGGATCGCCATCGGCACGCCAGCGTCGCGGCACGGGCCGATCGAGCGCGGGTGCAGCACCTTGGCACCCGTCGTCGCGATTTCCTGCGCTTCGGCGTAATCCAGCCGCGTGAGCAGGCGCGCATCGGGCACGTCGCGCGGATTCGCGGTGAACATGCCCGGCACGTCGGTCCAGATCTCCACGCGCTTCGCCTTCAGCAAGGCACCGAAGTAGGCAGCTGACGTATCGGAGCCGCCGCGACCAAGGATCGCCGTCCCGCCGTCGCCGTGGCGTGCGATGAACCCCTGCGTGATCAGCATCCGTGCCGGCTGCTGCGCGAAGCGTTCGTTGAAGGTGGTGTCGCCGTTGTGGCGGCAATTCACCGACAGGCGCTGTGCCCACGGGCTCGCGTTCGGCAGCGACACGGCGTCGAGCCATTGCCGCGCATCGCACCAGCCGAAGTCGAGACCCTGCGAACGCAGGTAGGCCACGCCCAGCGTCGACGAGAGCAGTTCGCCCTGCGCGAGCACTTCGGCCTGCCAGTCGAGCGTGCATTCGGTAGCGCGCGGATCCGTGCCGAGCGCTTGCAGCGCGGCGAGACGTTCGGCCAGCACCGTGTCCGGCTCGAGGCCGAGTTCGCTGCAGAAGCCCCGATGGCGTTCGACCAGCGCGGCGATGCGAGCGGCGACGCCGTCGCCATTCGCTATCGCCTGCAGTTCATTGGTCACACCCGATAGCGCCGACACCACCACCAGCACGCGCGCGCCGTCTTCGGCCATGCGTTTCGAAGCGAGGCGTCCAATGGTGTCCCAACGATTGCGGCGCGATACGGAGGTTCCGCCGAACTTGAGTACTACCCAGGGAGTCGCTCCCGCTGTCACTGACGTGTGTCCTTCTGATGGAGTGATGAGAGTTGCTGATAAGAAGCCGCAATGTCCGCGCGGCATCGCGGGCCTCTAGAATCCAGCCGTGAACCGCGCGCACGAAACGTCAATTCTAGACGAAGCGGCCACGCCTTCCCCCACCGGAACACCGTTTCCAGAGCCCTATCCCAGATGAAACGTCGTTATCTGCAACTGGACGTCTTCGCCGGCCACCCCGGCGACGGCAATCCGCTGGCCGTCGTGCTCGACGCCGAGGGCCTGGACGATGCCGCGATGCAGGCGATCGCCAAGTGGACGCGGCTGCCGGAAACGACCTTCGTCTTCCCGCCGACGGTACCGGGCGCGAGTTACCGCATCCGCATGTTCAGCCCGCGCCGCGAAGTGCCCTTCGCCGGGCATCCCAGCGTCGGCACCGCGCATGCGGTGATGGAAGCCGGGCTGGCCGCGCCCCGCGACGGCCTGCTGCACCAGGAAGGCATTGCCGGCGTTCTGCCGCTGCAGGTGGTTGGCGAAGGTCGCACCCGCACGATCGCCGTGCGTACGCCGAAGGCGCGCGTGGTCGAGGTCGCCAGCGCCACCGATCCGCGCCTCGCCCCAGCCCTGCGCGGCTTGCCGCTCGGCGAGCTGCCGCCCGCGCTGATGGACGGAGGCCGCCGCTGGTGGCTGGCCGAACTCACCGATGAAGCCGCCCTGCGCGCGGCCACGCCGGATTGGGACGCCATCGCCGAACTGGCGCAGGCCACCGACACCATGGGCCTGTTCGTCTATGCGCGCAGCAACGACCCGGTCTATTACTACGCGGTGCGCGCGTTCGTCGGCGCGCCGGCGCGTTTCGAGGACGCCGCATCCGGTGCCGCCAACGCGACGCTCGCAGCGTGGCTGGCTTCACGGAATGCGCTGCCGAATGCCGACGGACGTTACCGCGTCAGCCAGGGCCGCGAAGTCGGGCACGATGCCATCATCGACCTGCATGTGGATGGCGACGGCGAAGTGTGGTCCGGCGGCCGCGTCTGCGACGTGGTGACCGGCCACATCGAATGGAACGACTGACGTAGGCTGGGTTGGCTCGTTCAACCCAGCTTCTTCCGGCTTCGTCAGCGGGGATGAAGCCGGCCCAGCCTGCGACACCTCGGGGATCCAATGACTCAACTCGCGAACAAGGTCGTCTGGATCACCGGCGCCTCCAGTGGCATCGGCGAAGCGCTGGCGAAGCTGGCCGCGCAACGTGGCGCGAAGCTGGTGCTGTCGTCGCGTCGCGAAACCGAACTGGAGCGCGTGCGCCAGGCCTGCCCGCGGCCTCAGGACGTGGCGGTGCTTCCGGTCGACCTTGCGGAATTCGGCGACGCGGACGTGCTGGCCGCGAAGGCCACGAGCTTCTTCGGACCCGTCGACATGCTGGTCAACAATGCCGGCATCTCGCAACGCACGGCCATGCTCGACACCGGCATGGCGGCGTACCGGCAACTGATGGAAATCGACCTGTTCGCGCCGATCGCGTTGACCAAGGCACTGGCGCCCGGCTGGGTCGAGCGCGGCAACGGCCACGTCGTCGTGGTGAGTTCGGTGTTCGGCACGATCGCCATGGCACGGCGCACCGGCTACGCCGCGGCCAAGCATGCGCTGCATGGCTTCTTCGACAGCGCGCGCATCGAACTGGGCCATCGCGGAGTGAAGGTCACCCTCGCCTGCCCGGGTTTCGTCCGGACGAATGTGTCGGTGAACGCGCTCGGGCCGGGCGGACAGCCGTACGGCAGATCGGACCATGACATCGACGGCGGCATGGACCCGATGGTGTGCGCGGAAAAGATCTGGCGAGCCGTCGAAGCTGATCGCTACGAAACCACGATTGCTGGAATCGAGCGCGTCGCGGTGCTGATCAAGCGCTTCCTGCCGCTGCGCTGGTACACCGCGTTCGCGCGGCGTCTAAAGGTCAATTGACCCGGTAGTGCCGAGCTTGCCCGGCACGCTCGGCCTCTCCTGGAAAAGCGTGCCGAGCAAGCTCGGCACCTACAAAACGAAAGGGGCCCGAAGGCCCCTTCGCACGTGACGTGCGTTACTCCGCCCGCACATCCACGCGAACCCGGATGCGGTCGCCGGGGTGGTAATTGGTGCGGGTGGTGTACTGCTGGCCGGCGTATTCGTACGTCACGTCGTAGGCGTTTACCGAACGATCATTGCCGTGCGCGCCGTTGCCGGTGTAGTAGCCGTTGCTTCCGCTGGGAACCGGATCGCAGACCGTCACGGTGCCCACGCGGTCGCGCTGGCGGCGGTTCTGGTCGTAGATCTGCCGTCCGGCCATGCCACCGACCATCGAGCCGATCGCCGAAGTCGCATAACGCGCACTGCCGCCACCAACCTGGCTGCCGATTGCCGCACCAACGATGCCGCCGACCACGGTCGCAACCGTGGCGCCGGCCTGCGAGCCGGTATTGCGGCGGTTGCCGTACTGGTCGTAGTACCCGTCATCGCGACCGTTCTGGTAGTAGCCGTCATTGCGGTAACCATCGCCGCCGTAACCACCGTTGTAATAGCCGTCGTCGCCGCGCACGTAGGTATCGCGGTTGTAGCAGCGCTGCGAATTCGACGTCGGATAGCCCGAGCCGTAGCGCGAATCGAACACCGGGTCGACGCGGATCACGCGCGCATAGTCGTAGCGGGTGTTGGCGTCCTGCCCATAGGCCGGCGACCGGTATGCCGGCGCGGTGCGATAGGTCTGCGCCGAGGCGATGCCGGTGGTAGCGGCCAGGCACAGGGCCAGGGTGGAGGCGAACAGACGCTTCATGTGGATGCTCCGGACGCCGGGGATGGCGTGCGCGGATCGTCGGTCCGCGGCGGGCAATGCAGGCTGAATCCAGCCCGTTCCACCGCAAGGATTTACCTCGCCGACAGCCAGCCCGCGACCTGCCCCGCGAGCGCCGGCGCACTACGACCAAGCAAGGGCCCGGCATGGCTGGGCGAAGCGGCCTGGAGCAGCTCCGCATCCCAATCCCGCGCGAGTGTGCGGATCAACGCGGGCGGCACGTCTTCGTCCTGCGTCGATACCACGCAGAGCACCGGGCATTGGGGCTTCGCGACATCGATGCCTGCCTGCGCCGCGCGCAACACCGCGCCGGACTCGTCGCGCCAGTGGCGGAACGCGAACAGTGCAGTCGCATCGTCCGCATCCGGCAATGCGCGCCGCGTCGAAGCCAGTCGCGCATCGCCGCGCCAGCGCACAAGATCCGGCCATTCCTTCGACGGCAGCGATGCCGACCACGGCCGCGGCGGCAACGGATTCACCAGCACCAGCGCATCGGCTTCATCCGCGCATGCCATCGCAAACAGGCCGCCCAGGCTCGCGCCGATCACGGCACGCGGACGCGGCAAGGCGCGCAACGCGGCACGCACCTGCGCGAGGTAGTCACCGAATGTCGTGACCTCCAACCCGCCATCGGCAGGCTGGAGATCAGGCGTGGCGACTTCAATACCTGAAGCCGCCAGCACGCCGCGCCACAGGTTCCATTCCCAACCGCCACCACCTGCTCCGTGCAGCAGGAGCGCGTGCCTCACCGGTGCCGGCATGGGACGACGCCGCTCAGTCCTGCAGTGTCGCGGACAGCGTCACCGGCACCGACAGCGAGCGCGAAATCACGCACCCGGCCTTGGCGGATTCGGCGATCTGCTGGAACTCCTCATTGGTGATGCTGGGGATCTTGGCCTTCACGATCAGGTTCACGCCGGTGATGGTCGGTCCCGGATCCATGCCCGGGTCCATGGTGGCTTCGGCGCGGGTTTCGATCCTGTCGGGCGTGAAGCCGGACTTGCCCAGGATCGCGGACAGCGCCATCGAGAAGCAGCCTGCGTGCGCCGCGGCGAGCAGCTCTTCCGGATTGGTGCCCTTCTCGTCGCCGAAGCGGGTCTTGAACGAGTAGTTCTGTTCGGCAAAGAGGCCGCTCTGCGGCGTGCTCATGCTGCCCTTGCCTGCCTGCAGGTCGCCCTGCCACACCGCGTCCGCGTAACGCTTGAAAGCCATGTCCGTGCTCCGTCTGAGGGGCGCACAGGGTATCGCTGGTGGCGTTAGGTTTGTGGAGCCGGTGCTTGTGCCGTGGATCTTTGCTTGCGGCGTGGCTCTTTGAGCTTTTGACCTTGCGGGCCCCGTGGCACAGCGGCAGGCGGGACGGATCAGACCCCGCAGGCGCGCGCGACAGGACGTCGCGCGCTTTTCGACACGACAGGGATGTCGTGTCGAAAAGTCCCGGCCCGCCTGCGGACCCGTAGCGAAGCGGAGGGCGCGGAGCTTCGGGGTGTCCTTTCTTTTGGTTACTTTTCTTTGGACAAGCAAAGAAAAGTGACTCGCCCCGCAGGGCGAAAGCTCCTGCCCTTGTCGTTGCTCCGCGGAAGAGCCAAGGTACGAAGCAAGGGCTTCCCCTGCGGTGCAGGTCACTTTCTCTTGCTTGCCGAAGAGAAAGTAACCAAAAAGAAGGGAAGGCACGCCGGGTGCTTCGCGCCCGACGCTGCGCGTCGGGTCCGTGGACGGGCCGGGGTTTTTCAACAGGACATCCCTGTCGTGTCGAAAAACGCGCGGCATCCATGCCGCGCGCCCTGCGGGCCTGATCCGTCCCGTCCACCGCTGCGCCACGGGGACCCGAAGAACCACAGCCACAGCCACCGCTCTCGCAGCGACCAAAGCGTCCCTCACATCCCAACCCTTGACCCGCCTCCCAAACGGCGGGATGTTTGCGTCCCGGCTTCCGCCGGTACCCGCCATGACCGCCCTCGCCGAGCGCACCTGCTCGGATGGCAGCGCTTCCGACGCGGACAGCCATGACGGCCTTTCTGGGCATTGCCCGCACCCAACCACGGGAGAAACGGCCTCATGTCGTACAGCACACAGGACATCCGCAACGTGGCCTTGGCAGGCCACCCCGCCGCCGGCAAGACGACGCTTTTCGAAGCCCTGCTGCACGCCGGCGGCGCGATCCAGACAGCAGGCACGGTCGAACGCGGAGGTACCGTCTCCGACTTCGACGCGATAGAAAAACAACGCGGTCATTCGATTGACGTCGGCATCGCCTCCACGGACCACGGCGGCATCCACGTCAACCTCATCGACACTCCCGGCTATCCCGATTTCCGCGGGCCCGCGCTCTCTGCGTTGGCTGCGGTCGAAACCGCAGCGATCATCGTGGACGCGGACAGCGGCGTCGAATACGGCACGCGGCGCATGATGGATTACGCCAGGGCGCGCAATCTCTGCCGCGTACTGGTGATCAACAAGATCGATCACGCCGACGCGGACACCGCGCGCGTGTTGCAGGACCTGCGCGATACCTTCGGTCCCGAATGCCTGCCACTGAATCTACCCGCCGATGGCGGCAAGGCCGTCGTCGACTGCTTCTGGAGCACTACCGGCGACAGCGATCTGGGGTCCGTCGCCGACTGGCACCAGAAGATCATCGACCAGGTCGTCGAGATCAACGAAACGGTGATGGAGCACTACCTCGATCTCGGCGAAGGCGGACTGTCCGGCGAAGAACTGCACGATGCTTTCGAACAATGCCTGCGCGAAGGGCATCTCGTGCCCGTGTTGTTCGTTTCGGCGCGCACCGGCGTCGGCGTGAAGGAACTGCTCGACGTCGCCGAGAAACTCTTCCCGAATCCGGCCGAAGCCAACCCGCCGCCGTTCCATAAAGTCGGATCAAATGGCGCAGAACCCATCGAAGCGCTGCCCGATCCGAAGCGGCACGTCATCGCCGACGTCTTCAAGATCGTCAACGATCCTTTCGTGGGCAAGCTCGGCGTATTCCGCGTCTACCAGGGCACGGTGAAGAAGGACACGCAGCTGTTCGTCGACGACGGCAAGAAACCGTTCAAGGTCGGGCACCTCTTCAAGCTCAAGGGCAAGGACCACATCGAGATCGAGGTGGCCATGCCCGGCGACATCGCCGCCGTGGCCAAGGTCGACGACCTGCACTTCGACGCGGTGCTGCACGACAGCCATGACGAAGACCAGATCCATCTCGCGCCGCTGGAATTCCCGAAGCCGATGTTTGGCCTAGCAGTGGAGGCCGCGCACAAGGGCCAGGAACAGAAGCTCTCGACCGCGCTGCACAAGCTCGCGGAGGAAGACCCCTGCTTCACGGTCGAGCACGAGGCCGAAACCAACGAGACCGTGATCCGTGGCCTCTCCGACCTCCACCTGCGCGTGAACCTTGACCGGCTCAAGGAAAAGCACGGCGTGGAGGTGAAGTCGCGTCCGCCTCGCATCGCCTATCGCGAAACCGTGAGCGGCAAGGCCGAAGGCCACCATCGCCACAAGAAACAGACTGGCGGCGCAGGCCAGTTCGGCGAGGTGTTCCTGCGCATCGAACCGCTGCCACGCGGTGGCGGTTTCGAGTTCGTGGACGAGGTGAAGGGCGGCACGATCCCCGGCCAGTTCATGCCGGCGGTGGAGAAAGGCGTACGCCAGGTACTCCATGGCGGTGCGGTCGCGGGCTATCCGATGCAGGACGTGCGCGTGATCGTCTATGACGGCAAGCACCATCCGGTCGACAGCAAGGAGGTCGCGTTCGTCGCCGCGGGCAAGAAGGCCTTCCTCGACGCGATCAGCAAGGCGCGGCCGCAGGTGCTGGAACCCATCGTCGATCTCGAAGTGAACGCACCCGAGCAACACATGGGCGACATCAGCGGCGGCCTGGCGAGCAAACGTGCGCGCATCAACGGCACCGATTCGACCCGCGGCAACGAGATCATCGTTCGCGCGCAGGTGCCGCTGTCGGAGCTGGAGGGATATGCCGCCGAACTGAAGTCGGTGACGGCAGGTCGCGGGCGCTATTCGCTCGATTTCAGCCATTACGAACCGGTGCCGCCCCAGGTGCAGCAGAAGCTGATCGACGCCTACAAGCCCAGGACCGAGGAAGACTGAAGCGGCAGCAGGGTGCACCAGCGGCGGTGCGCCTTCGCCTCCACATACCTGACTGCGCAAAAGCGCGGATCGGCGCGGCACGTGGCACACCAATCTTAAATCCGTCGTAACGCCATCTTCACGCTGTGATACGCATCGCAGACCGCCTTCCCGAGGAGGCGTTTCATTCGCCCTGCAATACAGGGGGAATGATCATGACTGCAGGTAAGCCGACCCGGTCCCACGACCGACTCGAACGAGTAGCCCGGAGCATGCTGGCCATCGCATTGCTCGTTGCCGTCGCCTACAGCACGGGGTTGCTGCCGGCCGGCGCGTAAGGCGGGCAAGCATAAACATCGTCCAGTTCGTCACCCCGCGAAGACAGGAAGCGCTCTTCCACAACGCGAAGCGCTGGTCATCCATGGACCTGGCCTTTACATCCGCACTACACGCTTTCGGCAGCAGCTGACGTCCTTGGATGAACGGACATTCGTCCGTGGAAAAGATGCCCGCCTTCGCGGGAATAACGGTTGGTTAGAGACTGCACTGCGAGCCATCGACAGTCCGCAGCATTGCGACTGACGCCATGCCCTGAGCCGCCATCGCCGCGATAATGGCGGCATGCAACTCTTCGACACGCCTACCCTGCTCGCCTATCTCGCTGCCGCCGTGGTGCTGGTGATCATTCCCGGCCCCGGCACCGCATGGATCATCGCGCAGACAGTCGCGGGTGGAACTGCACGCGGCCTGCGCGCCGGACTCGGGCTCGAAACCGCGACGCTGATCCACGCGCTCGCAGCGGGTTTCGGGCTGTCCGCCGTTCTCGCTACTTCCGCACTCGCCTTCGAAATCCTGAAGTACGCCGGTGCGTTTTACCTGGTGTGGCTCGGCATCAAGGCCTGGCGCAGTGGCGGCAATGCAACCGCCGATGATCCGCATCCCGCGCCGGTGCGCGACAGCGGCGGCGTGTACTGGCGCTCGGTCGTGACTGGCGTGCTCAATCCGAAGGTGGCGCTGTTTTTCCTTGCCTTCCTGCCGCAGTTCGTGCATCCCGAGCGCGGGCTGGTCTGGCTGCAGTTCCTGGTGCTCGGCGTACTGCTGTCGATCATCGGTTTCAGCAATAGCGCAATGTTGAGCACGATGATCGGTCGCTTCGGTCACCGCCTGCGTGGCAACAGCCGATTCGCACATTGGCGCCAACGCCTGCTCGGCACCTTCTTCATCGGCCTTGGGCTGCGCCTCGCATTGCAACAGCGCAGCTGACAGAGCTGTCGCAACAGGCGTCGCCGCGCTACGATCGCCCAGTCGCCAGTCCCCCGGCATGCGACGACATCGGTTCTACACGGATCGCGACCCGTTCTTCGAACGTACCGCAAGCCCAAAGGGGGAACTCATGGACAAGCGCTTCTGGATTTCCGGCGTGGTCATGACCATCGCCACGATGCTGCTCGGCTTCCTGGTACATGGCCTGATGCTGGCCGACGACTACAACACGCTCGTCGGCAAGGTGATGCGTTCGCAGGACGAAGCCAACGCCATGATGCAGTGGATGCTGCTTGCCGATATCTGCATCGGCTTCGCGATGACATGGATCTATCGCCAGGGCATCGCGGCGCGACCGACGATGTCGCAGGGCATCCGTTTCGGCATCGCCGTGGCCTTCCTTACGGTGATTCCGCAGTTCCTGATCTACTGGGTGGTGACCGCGATGCCGGCCGTGATCGTGGGCAAGCAGCTGGCCTTCGACAGCATGCGCATGGTGTTGCTGGGCGTGCTGGTCGCGTACCTCAATCCGCATGCGGGCCGCTGAGGCACGATCCGCGCGCCGGTTCACTTGCGATGCAAAGCGGCGCGGGTATCGTCCTGCCATCCATTCACGGGAGCATGCGATGAACCTGTACGCAAAAAGCCGGCGCCATTTCCTGATCATCGCCGCCATGGTTGCCGGTCTCGCGCTGGCGGGCTGCTCCACCCTCAACGCCGTGACCGCGTTACTGGGCAACCAGGTCAATTTCACGGCGCCGCAATTGCAGCAATCGCTCAACCGCAACTTCCCGAAACACTACGACAAGCTCGGCGGCCTCGTGTCGATGACGCTGTTGAACCCGCGCCTGTCGATTCCGCAGGGGAGCAATCGTTTGCGCCTCGACTTCGACGTCGGCCTGGGCGCACTCGGCAGCGACAGCAGCCGGCCCAGCGGACACTTCGCTTTGACCAGCGCATTGCGCTTCGATACGGGCACGCGCGGCTTGCATCTGCAGGATCCGACGATCGAACAGGTCGACGTGCCCGCGCTAGGCGGCATGATGAACAGCTCCGCGCGGGGCCTCATCAACACCTGGCTCGCCGACTACGCGCGCGACGAACCGGTGTACCGCTTCGACAACAGCCTGCTCGATCGCCTCGGCTCGCGCCGCATTGGCCGCACCGATATCGAGAATGGGCAGGTCGTCGTGCACCTGGGTGACAACTGACCTCCACCGGACACGCTTCGAACGAATACGACATGCGCAACCACTCCATCGTTGCCCTGCTGCTCTGCACGCTGCTCGTCACGGCGTGCGGGGACAGGAAGCACCAGAACGCCGCAACAGGCGATAAAGCCACCGAACAACTCCCCGCACCGGCAGGCACATCGGGGGGCGTGACCGGCATGCCGGATCGGCCGGGGCCGGGTCCCGTCGGCCCGCCTGTGGCCGAAGCGCCCGAAGTGCCGGTCGACGAAAGCGGCAACCCGTTGCTGCCCGACGCTCCGGCGCAGGATGCCACCGCTTCCGAGCCCACGCCGGAAGACGCTGTGACCGTCATCCGCAACTACTACGAGGCGATCAACAGCGGCGATTTCGATCGCGCGTACACGCTGTGGTCCGACAGCGGCCGCTCGAGCGGGAAATCGCCCCAGCAGTTCGCCGCCGGCTTCGCCGATACCACCGGCGTTTCCATCGAAATGCAGGCTCCGGGCAATGTGGATGCGGCCGCGGGCTCGCGCTACATCGAAGTACCCGTCGCGCTCACCGCCACGCATCGCGATGGCAGCCAGCATCGCTTTGCCGGCAAGTACGTCCTGCGTCGGGCTGTGGTCGATGGCGCCACGCCGGAACAACGGCAATGGCGGATCGCCTCAGCCGATCTCGGCGAAGTGGTCCCATGACAGCCGGCTCCACGGCGAAGCCAGGCATCGTGGCGTTCGCCTGCGCGTGCCTGCTCGCCGCGTGTTCGCAGCCGCCCGGTTCGCCTGAAGCAGCGACGCCTGCCAAGCCAGCATCCGTGGCGCGCGCGGCGCCGGACGCACCATCGCCAACGACCGGCACGCCTGCCGGACGAAGCACGGAGTACGTGCTCCCCGGCGACTTCGCGCCGGATGCCACCGTCGAAACGCTGCGCAAGCGTTTCGGCGACACGCAGGTGAAAGTCGGCGACGTCCCCGGCGCCGAGGGCGAGACTTTTAACGGCGTGATCCTCTTCCCCGGTGACAGCACGCGGCGCGCGTACCTGTATTTCCAGGATGAGCAGGCGTTGCGCGGGCTGAGCCTGGTGCGCGTCTTCGAGCCGGACACGCACTGGCGTCTCGACGACGGCATTGCGATGGGCATGACGCTCGCGGAACTGGTGCAGCGCAACGGTCACCCGATCGACTACACCGGGCTCGGCTGGGATTACGGCGGCACGGTGACCGACCTGCACGACGGCGCTCTCACACCACCCGGCAACGACGCGGTCATGCGCAGCTGGAAACTCGGTCCGAAGGACATCGAACACGAGGCCGCCGCGGATGCCTATCCCGTGGGCGAAGGCACCTTCTCCAGCGCCGATCCGCGTTACCCGGAACAGGGGCGGAATGTCGCCGTTCGCGAGCTGTCGATCTCGTTCCCGGGCGAAGACGATCTCTGACCTCGCATCAGCGGACCAGCGCATGCGCTCGGACGTCCACCGCATCGTGCTCGACACGAACGTGTGCCTGGACCTGTTCGTGTTCGACGATCCACGCTGCGCGCGATTGCGCGACGCACTGCACGCGGGCGAGGTGGTCGCGGCGACCGATGATGCGTGCCGCGGCGAATGGCTGCGGGTGCTGCGGTATCCGGAACTGGGGCTGGATGAGGCTATGCGGGAAGCCGCCACTGCACGCTTCGATGACACGATCCGGCATGGTTCTTCGCAGTTCGTGGATGGAGCCGGCCTCCCGGCGCTACCGCGTTGCCGCGATCCCGATGACCAGAAATTCCTCGAACTCGCCGCGAGCGTGCAGGCACGCTGGCTGCTCACGCGCGACGACCACCTGCTTGCGCTGGCGAAACGCACGAGGCGTAACGGATTGTTCGCGATCCTTACGCCGTCGGAATGGTGCTCGCAGCCGCAGGACGGGTTGAGCACGCGCTGAAACGCGATGTGGTCCCGCGTCGATGGCGTTCGCCTTTGGCTCAATCCATCCTGCGAAACGCTACAACTCGAACCGATACGACAGCTTCACCAGCAACTGTTCGCTGTCGCGCAGCGAGAACGCATCCTGGAACTGCTCGCGCGCGTGGTAACGGCCAAGGATGTCTTCCTCGTAGAACGAACCGCCGCGCACGTAGGCGACGTACAGATAGGAAAGCGGCGCCAGCTCGTAGCGATAGCGGATCTGGAAGCCAAGGTTGCGCAGGCCCACGTCCGGAATCTCTTCCGCCGACTCCACTGGCTCGCCACTGGCCGCCACGCGCCATGCCTTGCGGGCCTTCGCATCCAGGCCGATCGCTTCCAGCCGCACGCGCAGTTCCTGCTTGTCGCTGATCAGGAACACGCTGCCGGCGTTGAGCAGGATCATGTCCTCGTTGTAGCTGCCGAGCAGGTTGTCGCCGCGCCAGAGTATCCAGTCGCTGTTGCGCTCGAAGAACCACGCGGTGAAGAAACGCAGGCGATCGTTAACGTGATAGGTCGGCTCCAGGTCGATCTGCAACGAACTGCGCGCTGGCGTCTCCAGCCCTTCCGATGCCCAGCGCACGTTGCCGTAGAACTCCCACGGACTGTCGCCCTGGCGCGGACGGTTGCGTTCGTAGAAGAGGAAATACTTCGTGGGCACGTCGACGATGCCGTTGCCGCGCAGGATCAGGTCGTCCTTGCCCGCCGTCCAGGTCGCCACTTCGAAGAAATCGTTGCCGCCATCGCGCAGCTGCCCGGCACGGTTCATCGCCGCGGCATCGGCGATGTGCACTCCGTTGTCGTTGACGCGCCTGGACACTGCCCAATGCCAGTCGGCGGCGTTGTACTTCGACGCCTCCGCCTGGTTGGTGAAGCGGCGTCCGAGGTCGTAGCGCGCGTAGTTGTAGTTGTTGCGTTCCAGGTAACCGAAGTCGTTGAGCTGCAGGTTGCCGCCGAGGTGCAGCATGTAGAGCTGCTGGCGCCAGCCCTCGCCCATGTCCCAGTCGATGCGCACCTGGCCGCCGGTATCGCTGCCGCCATCGCCGTCCTGCGAAACGTCCGAACCCACCAGCGTGGTGCGGATCGACCACGACGGATTCGGCGTCCAGCGATGGTCGACTTCGTACACGTTCGCGTCGCGTTCGATGCAGCCGTCCGCGTCCTGGGTGAAGCACGGCCGCTGCACGCGCGTCACCATCGCACCCATGCCCTGCTTGTCGCCGTCGCGCGAGGTTCGCACCGCATAGAAGTCGCGGCCGGCTTCGTCGGCTTCGGTCGCGGCGAACACGCCGTAATTGAGCGGGCCCATGCTGCCGTTGAGCTTCATCGCGGCGGTCACGTCGCCCGCGCCGCTGCCGTCGTCGGCATTCGCGCCGACGCGGCGGGTGTAGATCAGTTTGTTGCGGTTGTTGAGCGAACCGAACGGCACGTCGAAGTAGCCCTGATTCTCGGTGAAGAACGGACGCTTGTCGTTGAAGAAGGTTTCCGTCGCGCTGAAGTTGACCACCAGCTGGTCGCTCTCGACCTGGCCGAAGTCGGGGTTGAGCGTCGCGCTGAGTTGGAAGCGTCCGTTCGGCTTCCAGAAGATGTCGGCACCCGCGTCGAAGTCGGCCTTGTTGGCGACGTTGTCGTACACGACCGACGTGTACGGCGTGATCGCCAGCAGCGACTGGCTGAACGCGGGCACCTCCACCTTGTTGAGCGCGGTGAGGAAACGCGATTCCTGGAAACTGATCGCCGGCCACGAGGCACGTTCGCCAGTGGCGCCGATCACCCGGTCGAGCTGGATGCCGAGCGTGCGCGTGCCGTCCTTGACATCGCGCATCGGTGCGACGTGCCACGGGATCAGCATTTCGGCAGACCAGCCTGCCTCGTCTTCGCTCGTGGCGTGGCGCCAGTCGCCGTCCCAGTCGGTATTGAACTGGTTCTCGTTGGTAATCGTCGTATCGATGATGCTGTTGGAGAGCAGCACGGTGAAGTTGTAGCCGGAGCGGCCGTCGCCATCGAAGTCGACGTAGAGATTCACACGATCCGCCTGGGCGCCCTGATCGCGCTGTGCCTGCTGGCGCGTGCGCGGGATGCCCGGTGCCTGCTGGTTGCGGAATGCGATCGCCAGGCCATCTTCGGTGGCAAGGATCCAGGCTTCGGTCGGCTGCGGCGCCGGCGCGCGCGATAGCGGTTGGGTGAGCCGGAAATCGGTAATGTGTTGCGCGCCCTGCCATTCGGCGGAATCGATGCGGCCATCGACTTCTACGGCGGCCGCAGCAGAAGGCACCGCGAGCGCGGCCAGGAGGGCGATGGTCAGCGTTGCACGCATGGAAGATCCGGAAGCGGGTGGCGCGGCCGCATCGGTTCGCGGCCGCAGGCAGCAGTCGTTCATCGACCGCGTTGGCGCGCAGCGTATTGCCGACTGTGGCGATTACCGCATGGCGGAAGTCATGCCAACCAATTGCCTATGGCGTGCATCGCGCGCGCCGGCCGCTTTTTGCTTGGGAGAAGATGGCGTGAAGTGGCGTTGTGCCTTGCCTTCCCTCGGGAGACGGCAGGGCGAAGCGCCCGGATGAGAGTGCGGCCAACTGGGCGATGCTGGCGCGGTAGAAGCAATTCCGCAGCTGCCGTTCGATGGTGCGCTGCCCTGCACGACTTCGCCGCCGCTCACGCCCAGCCCCTACCTCAACAGTTCCGCAAAAATGTGCCTTCAATCCGCAAAAAAAACGCCGGGGCACGCCCGGCGTTCGGCAAGAAGGGACTCGCATCCCTTACTTCTTCTTGCCCTTCTTTTTCTTCTTGTCCTTTTTCTTGGACTTGTCTTTCTTTGGCTGAAGCATGGTCCCGGTGCAGTTGGGCGAACCGCAACGGCATTCCCAGATCTTCTTCAGCTCCTTGGTGTGCTTTTCCTCCAGGCGGATGCCGTAGTTGTACGACAGTTCCTCGCCCGGCTTGATGCCGCGAATCGCCTCGATGAAGACCTTGTCCTTGCGACGGTCATCGTCGTCGTCCTCTTCCAGCACCGCCTCGCAGTTGGGCTCGCAGCTGTGGTTGATCCACCGCGCCGAGTTGCCCTCGAAGTTGGCGTCGATCACGTACTCGTCGTTGAGCGTGAACAGGAAAGTGTGACCCGAGTCCACGTCGCCGCTGTCGCCGGCGTCGACTTCGTCATGCGTACGGCGGCGGCCCTTGTATTCGATCAGGCGCTCGCCCTTCTTGATCGGTGCGACGGCGAACATGCCGTTGCCATGGATATTGGAGCGACGGGTGGCGATCTTGCGTGGCATGCAGGGTCCGGCTTGGAGGATGGCGAAAGGAGCGATTGTGCTTGATAAGCGAGGATGACGTCATCGCGTGGAGAGGGTGTGGACGACGAAGGGGGCGTCGTCCAAGCCATGACGTCGATGAGAACAGCGGCTGACTGCCGGTTGGATCGCATGCGCCTGATGGATCGCAATGCTCGTCGCCGACAGGGCTCGCGAGCCTTCTAAACCTCGGCGCGAGTCGTTCGACCCTCCGTTGAACTTACGGGAGGCTCGCCAGACCCCGTTCGACCCTCAGCCGGACCTACGCGAGCCGCGCCACGACCCAATCGTTCCGCCTGAACTCACACAAGGCTCGCCGCGCCCCATTCGAGGCTCGGCCGGACTCAATCGACCCTCCGCCCGACCCGCGCCCCTCGCGCGGCCCGTCCGTCCCTGCGTCGCACCCTCGCGACCCTCACAGGGACCTCTCCGACCCTGCTGCTCGACCCGGGCCACCCTAATCCGTACAATTCCAGTACGAATTGAACCGCCAGCCATGCAGCCATGCTCCGCGTCGCCAAGCTCACCGACTACGCCACCGTCGTCATGACTGTCCTCGCCGCCCACCAGGGCAGCGAGCAGGTCGATGTGCTGAGCGCTTCGGAACTCGCCGAGCGGGCGGGACTGGAAACACCCACCGTCGCCAAGGTCCTCAAGCCGCTGTCGCAGGCCGGATTGGTTGCGGCGACCCGTGGCGCCAGCGGCGGCTACCGGCTGGCGCGGCCGGCAGAAGCCATCGGGTTGATCGAAATAGTGGAGGCGTTGGAGGGACCGCTCGGCATGACCGAGTGCACCGTCCACACCGGCAACTGCGGCATCGAACAGTCCTGCGGCGTGCGCGCCAACTGGAACCGCATCAACGACGTGGTGATCGAGGCCCTGCGCAACGTCACCCTCGCCCAGATGCTCGCGCCGCCACCGGCAAAACCCGTTCCCGAACCAAGCCCGGCGAAGCGCATCGACCTGCACCTCGCCACCACGTAGGCGGGCTCGATCCCCCTCCAGATGCATGGAATCCACCATGCAGCTAACGAACACACAGTAGGCAGCCCCATGGCCACCGAACTCACCGAAAACCAGGCCACTTCGAACATCGCCGCGCAAAACGGCGATGTGGCCAACCGCGAGATCCACGAACAGCTCGGCCGCAAGTACAGCGCCGGCTTCGTCACCGCGATCGAATCCGAATCGCTGCCGCCCGGCCTCGACGAAGACGTGATCCGCGCGATCTCCGCGCGCAAGAACGAGCCGGAATGGATGACGCAGTGGCGTCTCGCTGCGTATCGCCACTGGCTGACGATGACCGCGCCGCACTGGGCGAAGCTGCAGATCGCGGAGATCGACTTCCAGGCAATCAGTTACTACTCCGCGCCGAAGGGCCCGAAGTACAACTCGCTCGACGAGGTCCCACAGGAACTGCTCGATACGTACGAGAAGCTCGGCGTTCCGCTGCATGAGCGCGCCAAGCTCGCCGGCGTCGCGGTGGACGCGGTGTTCGATTCCGTGTCGGTCGGCACCACCTTCCGCAAGGAACTCGCCGAGAAGGGCGTGATCTTCTGCTCGATGTCCGAAGCGATCCGCGAATATCCCGAGCTGGTGAAGCAGTACCTCGGCAGTGTCGTACCGACCGGCGACAACTACTTCGCCGCGCTCAACTCGGCGGTGTTTTCCGACGGCTCGTTCGTGTTCATTCCGAAGGGCGTGCGCTGCCCGATGGAACTGAGTACCTACTTCCGCATCAACGCGAGCGAAACCGGCCAGTTCGAGCGCACCCTGATCGTGTGCGAAGAGAAGGCCTACGTTTCCTACCTCGAAGGCTGCACGGCGCCGATGCGCGACGAGAACCAGCTGCATGCGGCGGTGGTCGAGCTGGTCGCGCTGGAAGATGCGGAAATCAAGTATTCGACGGTGCAGAACTGGTATCCCGGCGACGAGGAAGGCCGCGGCGGCATCTACAACTTTGTCACCAAGCGCGGCGAGTGCCGTGGCGCGCGCTCGAAGATTTCGTGGACGCAGGTTGAAACCGGTTCGGCGATCACCTGGAAGTACCCGTCGTGCGTGCTGCTGGGCGACGACTCGGTCGGCGAATTCCATTCGGTCGCGCTGACGCACCACCGCCAGCAGGCCGACACCGGCACCAAGATGATCCACATCGGCAAGCGCACGAAGTCGAAGATCGTCAGCAAGGGCATCAGCGCCGGCCGCGGCCAGAACACCTATCGCGGCCTGGTGCGCGTCGAGAAGAACGCCGAAGGCGCGCGCAACCACACCCAGTGCGACTCGCTGCTGATCGGCAAGAAGTGCGGCGCGCACACCTTCCCGTACATCGAGGTCAAGCATCCGAGCGCGACGGTGGAGCACGAAGCAACGACATCGAAGATCAGCGACGACCAGCTGTTCTACTGCCGTTCGCGCGGCATCAGCGAGGAGGACGCGGTGTCGATGATCGTCGACGGCTTCTGCAAGAGCGTGTTCCGCGAGCTGCCGATGGAGTTCGCGGTGGAGGCGAAGAAGTTGCTGGAAGTGAGCCTGGAAGGCGCTGTCGGATGAAGCTCACCTATCTTCTGCCCCTGCTCCTGCTGACCTGCAACTCCGTCGTCGCGGCACCGGACTGTGGTTCCAAAAACACCCAGAGCGAAATGAATGCCTGCGCGGCGCAGGAATTCCGTGCCGCGGATGCGGAGCTCAACGAGATCTACCACGCGATACTGAAACAACATGCAAGCGATGCACTTTTCCTGAAGAAGCTGAAGGCCTCGCAACGACTCTGGATCCAGTTGCGTGATGCCGATCTGGAAGCCCGGTTCCCGCTGGCACCAGGCCAGAGCGCGCAGGTCGAGTACGGCTCGATATACCCGTTGGAATACGCAATCGCCAAGACAGAACTCACCCGAGAGCGCACCCGTTATCTGCGAGCCCATTGGCTGCCAGACAACAGCCGCTGAGCCTCGCTACGATCGAATCAACCGACAAGAACCCCTTCCATGCTGAAAATCGAAAACCTCCACGTCCGCGTCGCCGGCAAGGAAATCCTCAAGGGTCTCTCGCTCGAAGTCCGCGCGGGCGAAGTGCACGCGATCATGGGTCCCAACGGCGCGGGCAAGTCCACGCTCGGCAACGTGCTCGCCGGCCGCGAAGGCTACGAGGTAACCGAAGGCTCGGTGACGTTCCAGGGCCAGGACCTGCTCGCACTGGAACCGGAAGAACGCGCCGCCACCGGCGTCTTCCTCGCCTTCCAGTACCCGGTCGAGATCCCGGGCGTGAACAACACTTACTTCCTGCGCGCCGCGCTCAACGCACAGCGCAAGGCGCGTGGCGAAAGCGAACTGGACTCGATGCAGTTCCTCAAGCGCGTGCGCGAGAAGCTCGCCGTGCTGCACCTGAAAGACGACCTGCTGCAGCGCGCGGTCAACGAAGGCTTCAGCGGCGGCGAGAAGAAGCGCAACGAGATCTTCCAGCTCGCCCTGCTCGAACCCAAGCTCGCGATCCTTGACGAGACCGACAGCGGCCTCGACATCGACGCGCTGAAGAACGTCGCCGAGGGTGTCAATTCGCTGCGTTCGCCCGATCGCGCGTTCCTGGTTGTGACGCACTACCAGCGGCTGCTCGATTACATCCGACCGGACGTCGTGCACGTGCTGGCCGATGGCCGCATCGTCGAGACCGGCGGCCCTGAGCTGGCGATGCGGCTTGAAGAACACGGCTATGCCTGGATCAAGGATCGCGTGGCACCGGGGGCGTCGGTCTGAATGAGCGCGCTGCTTGACTCCTTTGCTTCGGCCTTCGAAGCCCTGCCCAGCCGCGATGCGGCGGGCTTGAGCGATTCGCGTCGCGCGGCGCTTGCCGCCGCATTGCTGGACGGCCTGCCCGGCCCGCGTAGCGAGCGCTGGAAGTACACGCCACTGCGCGCGTTCGAGCGCCGCGCTTTTGCTCCTGCTTCTGAACAACCCGCCGCGTTCGACGGCGCCTGCATCGCCGGCATCCCCGGGCCACGCCTGGTCTTCGTCAACGGCCGCTTCGACGCTTCGCACAGCACCTTGCATGGGCTACCGACCGGCGTGTCGCTGCAGCCGCTCTCGCAGGCACTGTCGCAGGCAAGCGAACAAGGCGACGAGCGCGAGGTGAACTTCCTCGCGCGCCGTTTCGACCGCGCCGATGAAGTCTTCGCCCGCCTCAACGCCGCCCTCGCCGAAGAAGGCGTGGTGTTGCGCGCGGAAGCCGGCGCGAGTTCGACGCAACCGATCCACCTCGTGTTCGTCGGCGCGCCGGCCGAACGCGACCTCGCCTCGCATCCGCGCCATTTCATCGAGCTGCGCGGCGACGCCGAACTGGCCGTGGTCGAGCACAATCTCGCCAGCGGCGCCAACAGCCACTTCGCCAACAGCCTCACCCACGTGCACCTGGCCGCGCGCGCGCGCCTCACCCATGTGCGAGTGCAGGACGAAGCCGCGGGCGCCTCGCTCGTCACCCGCACCGATGCCGTGCTTGCGCGCAGCGCGACCTACCTGCGGCTCGACCTCGAACTCGGCGGCGCACTGTCACGCCACGAACTCAATGTCTCGCTGCAGGGCGAAGGCGCGCAGGTGATCGCCAACGGCGTGCTGCTCGCCGATGGCAAGCGCCATCTCGACACCCGCCTGGGCATCGACCATGTCGCGCGCGACACGCGTTGCGAGCTGCTGTGGCGCGGGCTTGGCGCGGGCCGGTCGAAGGCTGCGTTCCACGGCGGCATCACGATTCGTGAAGGCGCCGACGGCAGCTTCGCTTCCCTATCGAACAAGAACCTGCTGCTCTCCGCCGGTGCTGAAATCGACACACAGCCCGTACTCGAGATCCACGCGGACGAAGTGCAGGCCGCGCACGGCGCCGCCGTCGGACAACTTGACCCGACCGCGATGTTCTACCTGCGCAGCCGCGGCATTCCGGAGGAACAGGCGCGCGCCCTTCTCACAGCCGCGTTCTGCCGCGAAACCGTCAACGTGATCGAAGACGCCCCATTGCGCGAGCTGTTGCTGGCGAAGCTCGATGCCGCGCTGTCCCGCCTGGAGCCTGCCGCATGAATGCCGCGCGCGAGAACACGATCGACTGGACCCGCGTGCGCGCAGACTTCCCGCTGCTCACGCGCGAAGTCCACGGCAAGCCTCTGATCTACCTCGACTCCGCCAACACCGGGCAGAAGCCGGCGAGCGTGATCGATGCCGTCGACGACTTCTATCGTCGCCACAACGCGAACGTCAGCCGCGCCGTGCACACGCTCGGCACCGAGGCGACCGATGCGTACGAAGGCGCGCGCCGCAAGCTGGCGACGTTCTTCAACGTCCGCGCCGACGAACTCGTGCTGGGCAGCGGCACCACCTTCGCGCTGAATCTGGTCGCGTATTCGTGGGCGCTGCCACGCCTGCAACCGGGCGATTCGATCGTGCTCACGCGCATGGAGCACCACGCCAACATCGTGCCATGGCAGCTGGTCGCCGAGCGCACCGGCGCGAAGATCAAGGTTGCCGAGATCAACGACAACGGCGAACTCGACACCGAGGCCTTGTTCGCGCTGCTCACGCCGGAAGTGAAGCTGCTCTCGCTCACGCACGTTTCCAACGTGCTGGGCACGGTGAACCCCGTGCGCGAGATCTGCCGCGAAGCACGCCGCCGCGGGATCGTGACCGTGATCGACGGATCGCAGGCCGCACCGCATCGCTCCGTCGACATCACCTCGATCGGCTGTGATTTCTATGCGTTCACCGGCCACAAGATGTGCGGCCCCACCGGCACCGGCGCATTGTGGGCACGTCGCGAGCACCTCGCCGCGATGCCGCCTTTCATCGGCGGTGGCGAGATGATCAAGGAAGTGCGCTTCGAGGGGACCGTGTACAACGAGGCGCCGCACAAGTTCGAAGCAGGAACGCCGAATATCGCCGGCTTCGTCGGCCTGGGTGCATCGGTGGATTACCTGTCCGCGTTGGGCATGATGAATGCCGGGGCGCGGGAACAGGAACTGCTTCGCCATGCGACCGAGGAGCTGGACAAGGTTGAAGGGCTGCGCATTTTCGGCCGTGCCGCGGAGAAGGCCGCGGTAGTCAGTTTCCTGGTCGAAGGCGCGCACGCGCACGATCTCGCCACCCTGCTCGACCTGGAGGGCGTCGCGATCCGTTCCGGCCACCACTGCGCGCACCCCCTGATGCACCACTTCGGCGTTCCGGCAACGTGCCGCGCCTCGTTCGCGTTCTACAACACGCATGAGGAAGTCGATGCGTTCGTGGTGGCGCTGCGCAAGGTCCGGAAGCTGCTCGCGTAGGGCAACCCCGGGCCGGAGCCGCGTTCGCCATATCCTGGCGCTGCCGACCTGCACCTGCCCTTCGTGGTTCCGGGGCGCTGCGTTACGCTTGCCGAGACACACCACGGGCACCGACATGGCTGACAATCCCGATCTCGTCGCACTCCTGCGTGACATCCGCGACAATCAGCGTGAAGCCATCGTGCTGCAACGCGAGCACATGCAGCTGTACCAGCGCCAGCTGGAGCGCATCGAACGCATCAACGATCGCGCCGAAGCGATCCAGGGCCGCGCCGGCAAGGCGATTCGCTTCATCCTGCTGATCGCGATCCCGCTGGTCTGCCTGCTGCTCGTACTGATGCTGTTCCCCTACTTTTCCCGTCTCTTCGCATGACCACCGAATCCACGATGACATTCCGCGTTGCCACCCACGCCGACACGCCTGCGCTCGTTGCGCTGGTCGAATCCGCCTATCGCGGCGACGCGAGCAAACAGGGCTGGACCACCGAGGCCGACATGCTGGACGGCCGCCGCACCGGCGTCGACGACATCGAGGCCTGCATCGCGCGGCCGCAGAGCCGCATCGTGATCGCAGAGCGCACTGCGGCCGATGGCACGCCGGAGCTGCTGGCCTGCGCCCACGTCGCGATGGAAGACGGCGCGGGTTACTTCGGCATGTTTTCCGTGCGCCCTAACCTGCAGGGCGCCGGCATCGGCAAGGCCGTTCTCAACGAAGCCGAACGCATCGTGCGCGAAGAATGGAAGGCCCCGACCATGCGCATGACCGTGATCGACATACGCGACGAACTCATCGCGTTCTACGAACGCCGTGGTTACCGCCGCACTGGCAGCAAGAAGCCGTTTCCGTATGGCGACGAGCGCTTCGGCGTGCCCAAGCGCGACGACCTGCGCTTCGAAGTGTTGGAAAAGGCCCTCTGAACTCCTGCATCAAGGACCGGATCGACCATGGGTGATTGGGTATTCGTCTGCGCCACATCGCAACTGCTGCCGGGCGAATCCACGGTGGCCTGGGACGGCGACACGCCGATCCTCATCGTGAACTACGACGGCGACTTCTATGCGATGGAAGACAAGTGCTCGCACGAGGACTTCGAACTCTCCGCGGGACACTTCGATGCCGACGAAGCCACGATCGAGTGCGCGCTGCATGGCGCGAAGTTCGATGTGCGCGACGGCCGTCCGCTGTGCGCACCCGCCTACGAGCCGGTGGTGAAGTTCCCGGTCAAGGTCGACGAAACCGGCGTGTGGACGCGCGACGACCGCGGGTGATCCCGACGGTATTTCTTGAAAGCAGTCGATGAAGTCTGTGCGGCACCCCCGGCCCGCCTTCTTGCAAATGCGAATCGGTCTCATTAACATGAGCTGCGAAGCGGCAAGACGCCGCGCAAAGTGCCCAGGAAGTCATGTCCATCCGTCAGTCCCCCGCCGTGAGGCCGCTCGCGGCCGCCCTTTCGTTCGCCCTCAGCTTCAATGCGCTCGCTGAAGTTCCGGCCGATGACGCAGGCGCCCGCTCCGCACGCGATCTGGACGAAGTCGAAGTACAGGGTCAGCGGGTCACCATGCCCAACTCGGTCAAGTACACCGAGGCCCTGGTCGACACGCCACAGACGATCACGGTGGTGACCCAGAAGGTCATGTCGGAACAGAACCTGCTGTCGCTGCGCGATGTGCTCACCACGCTGCCCGGCATCACCTTCGGTGCAGGCGAAGGCGGCGGCGGTTATGGCGACAGCATCACCCTGCGCGGCTTCAACGCCAGTACCGACATCACGACCGACGGCGTGCGCGACAGCGCGCAATACAGCCGCACTGATACCTTCAACGTCGACGCGGTCGAACTCATCAACGGAGCGAACTCGGTCTATTCCGGCGCCGGTTCGGTCGGCGGCAACATCAACCTCGTGAGCAAGCGTGCGCGCAGCGGCGACTTCACGCTGCTACAGGGCAGTGCTGGCACCGACAGCTACGGCCGCATTGCGATCGACACCAACCAGGACCTCGATAACGGGACCGCCGTGCGCTTCAATGCGATGGCGCATCGCAACGACGTCCCGGGCCGCGACGTGGAGGAATTCGAGCGCTGGGGCATTGCGCCATCGATCGCGTTCGGCATCGGCACCGATACCCGCTTCACGCTCAGCTATCTCCACCAGAGCGACGACAACACCCCGCAATACGGCGTGCCGTACTACAGCGCGTTCGGTGGCCTGCTTCCGGGTGCCGATCGGGAAAACTATTACGGCTACAGCAACATCGACAAGCAGGAAATCGATGTCGACATGCTGACCGGCGTATTCGAAAAGGACATCGGCGATGCCTCGACGCTGCGCAGCCTCGCTCGCTTCCAGAAGGTCGACCAGCTCAGCGTCGTCGATGCCCCGCAGGGAACCTGGTGCCTCGCGAGCGGCGTCAACCCGGCGAACGGCCAGCCGTGCACGGTACCGGACACCTTCACTCCGAGCGGCGGTCCGCGTGGTCATCAGCGCGATACCAGCAACGCCATCGCGATCAGCCAGACCGACTTCACCACCGTGTTCCACACGGGTGCTGTCGAGCATGCCCTCGTGGCCGGCGTGTCGTTCTCGCATGAAAGCTTCGACCTGACGTCTTCCGCCCTGTTCCGGAATCCGGACGGCACAGTCTTCGTCCTGCCGACCACGTCCATCAGCAATCCGGACCATGTTTACACCGGCCAGATCAATCCGACGCTGACCGGTCGCACCGAAGGCACACTCGACAACCAGGCCGCCTACGTCTTCGACACGCTGAAGTTCGGCGACCGCTGGATGCTGAACCTCGGTGCTCGCTTCGAGCACAACGAAGGCGACAGCGTCGTGTGGAACATCAAGACCTACACCGCTCCCACGGCGACGAATCCGAATCCGGATAACACCAACATCGGCGCCGTGCTGGCGATTCCGCCGGCGGCGAAGAACAGCGATGACCTGTTCTCGTACCGTGCGGGCCTGGTGTTCAAGCCGGCATCGAATGGATCCGTCTATCTGTCGTATTCGAACAGCAAGACGCCGTCGAAGGCATCGGTCAACGGCAGCTGCACGCTTTCGAGCACCACCGGTACGGCAAACTGCAATGTCGATCCCGAGACGGCGATCAACATCGAGCTCGGAACGAAGTGGGACGTCCTGGACAACCGCCTGTCGCTGACGGCGGCGGCATTCCGCAACGATCGCCAGAACTACCGAGTTTCGGATCCGGGCAATCCCGACAATCCGCTCGGCGAGCAGCAGCTGGATGGCGAAGCGCGCGTCGACGGCATCAGCGTGGGCGCTGCAGGGCACATCACCGACACCTGGTCGGTATTTGCGAACGTGACCTGGCTCGATAGCGAAGTGCTGCAGGGTGTCTCCGACTTCTGCATCGACAATCCGAGCACGGCTTGCGGCAACACTGCGGCCAATCCGGACCCATTCGCGGGCCGGGCGATCAGCGGCACGCCGGAACGTTCTGGCAGCCTGTGGACCACCTACGACCTGGATCGCTGGACCTTCGGTTACGGCGTGACGTACCAGGGCGGCTATGAGTGGTACAGCACGTCGGGTGCGAATGCAGGAGCGATCAAGGGTTACACCACGCACCGCGCGATGGTCGGCTACAAGGTCAACGACAGCCTCAGCCTGCAGCTCAACGCCAGCAACCTGTTCGACAAGGACTACTACGTCCGCGTCCGCAACAACGGCTGGGCCACGCCGGGCGATGCACGTTCGGTGGTACTGACCGCGGCTTACAGGTTCTAATCGGAAACTCACTGGAGCCGCCCCGTTCTTACGCGGCAGGCATAAAAGGGGAAGCAACTCGATGCTGCTGCACGTCCCGCAAGTCCTCACCGCCGAGCAGGTCGCGCACTGCCGTGCGCGTCTTGCCCAGGCGGATTGGGCCGACGGCCGCATCACAGCTGGATACCAGTCGGCCCAGGCGAAGGATAATTCGCAGTTGCCGGAAGACGGCCCGATCGCGCACGAACTCAGTGCCCTCGTCCTGCAGGCGCTGTCGCGCAACTCGACGTTCTTTTCCGCGGCGTTGCCGCAACGGATCTATCCGCCGCTGTTCAATCGCTACGGCGGCGGGCAGTCGTTCGGCTTCCATGTCGACAACGCGGTTCGCTACGACCGCTCGCGCGGCGGCGCCGAGCCGATTCGCACGGATGTCTCCGCAACGCTGTTCCTCAGCGCGCCCGAAGAGTACGACGGCGGCGAACTGGTGATCGAAGACACCTACGGCACCCAGCAGGTGAAGCTTGCGGCCGGCGACATGGTGCTCTATCCGGGAACCAGCCTGCACAGGGTCACGCCCGTTACGCGTGGCGAGCGCCTGGCGAGCTTCTTCTGGATCCAGAGCATGTTGCGCGAGGACGCGCAGCGACGGCTGATGTTCGAACTGGATGTGTCGATTCGCCGACTCACCCAGGATGTACCCGAGCATCCCGCGCTGGTGCAGCTCACCGGCGTCTACCACAACCTCCTGCGTCGCTGGGCCGAGCCCTGAGTCCGCACTACTTTCCGAACCCAATCGAAGCATGAACGCCACGACCCTCAGCGCCTCCGCAACTGCCCGCCGTCGCAGCAACACCACTTATCGCTGGATCCGTCAGTTGCACTTGTGGATCGGTGCATGGGGTGCGCTTGCGACGATCATTTACGGGTTCACGGGCCTGGTGATGAACCACCGCTTCGGCGAAGGCGCATGGCCGCAGGGCGACACACAGGAAGCTGGACGCGCGACGCTGCAGATTCCCATGGAGGCTCGCGTCACCCCCGAGGAGCTCTCGCTGTGGCTGCGCAAGACGCAGGGCCTGGATGCGCAAGTGATCCGCAAGGGTCCGCCCGGTGGCGGACGCGAGGCGCCGCGCGAAGGCAAGGAAGGCAAGGCGGCGCCGAAATGGAGCCTGAGCGGTGGCACGGCCAGCGATTCGTGGGCGCTCGAATACACGCCGGGGCAGGACAAGGCGGAACTCAAGCGTAATTCGCACACGACGATGGCGGCCTTCAACCGCCTGCACAAGGGCGTGGGCGGCGGCTGGAGCTGGTTGTTGCTGGCCGACAGCTTCGCCATCGGCATGTTGCTGCTGGGCATCTCGGGCATCTGGATGTGGGTGCGCGGGCGCACTGCGAAGCAGATGGTCGTCAGCGTGATGGGCGTGTCGATCGTCGTGCTGGTGATCGTGCTCGGACCGGCGTTGTTCTGACGACCGGGTCTAGTAGTTATGTTCGATCCAGAACCGAACTAATCGTCGACGTTCTGCGCGCCGGCGGGAGTCACGCGTACCAGCAGCAGCTCGCCACCACCTTCGATGACATGGCGTAGGCGTGTCGCACCGGCCTGCAGGATTGCGGTGTCCGCAGTTTCCAGTCCAGGAAGCCCCGAGTCGTCCGCAAAACGCGCGTGCCCCGCAAGCAGGTGCACCGCCCAGGTCGAACCTGGCTCGACGAAGATCACCATCGGACCCACCAGCGGCCGATGCCACAGGTCGGCCTGTACCTCATCGCGCCGCCACATCAGGTTGAAGTCGTGCGTCGGGCCATCCACGAGTTCGCCGGTCACCGCGCGCTCACCGGCAAACCGCAACTTGCCGTGCGGCGGTTCCAGTTCGTGCACTTCGCCCTCATCGAAACGCAGGCGAAGCCCGTTGCCCGACAGCAGCACGAGCTCGCGATCGATACCGGGGAAGGAAGAGAACGCGGAATCGCGTTCGATCTCGGCGATCGACAGGCGCCAGCTCCACTCGCCCTCCTCCGGTGACCGGTAGATCTCCCGCGTCCAGCCGAGCTGGTTGCGCCAGCGTTCGCGGCGGTATTCGTTGGCGGGAATCACCCAGGAGCAGCTGGTCTGTACGTCGGCCATGCCCAAGTTTAACGGGGGTACCTGCAAGCGGCGGACACGCCGCCTTGATGTCGACGCGGACGTGAAGCACGCAAGAAAAGATCCGCCCGGCCACGAATCCTTCGTGGGCCGGGCGGCACATCCATGTCCAGACTGCGTCTGTTGTCCTCGGGCATCCAGCCCTGATCCATGCAATGGCTCAGCGTTTGGCAGCCGGACGAACGGTGGCGGCCGGCTTGCGTGGCGCGGCCGGTGCGCCGCCGGCGACGACGATGCGATCGCGGTTCTTCTCGACCGTCTTGAGGCCAACGCCCTTGACCAGGGTCAGCTGTTCGGCGCTCTTGAACGCGCCATTGGCCTTGCGGTACGCGACGATCGCTTCCGCCTTGCTCGGGCCGATGTTGAGCAGCACGCGATCGATGGTGGCGGCATCGGCGGTGTTGATGTTGACCTTGTCGGCGGCGAAGGCGCTGCCGGCGAACAGCAGCGAGAGAACGAGGGTCTGCAGCAGGGTGACGAACTTGTTCATGGCATTGCTCTCCTTGCGTGATGGGATGTTCCGGTTCGATCCGGCGTCAGCGGCCGGTGAGGACAGTCTCCACGGCCCACCCAGAGCAACCCATCGGCGCAATCCTTGTCCCTGGCCGGGAAAAGCCCGCTTCCGAGGTAGGAAAAAACCCACCTGCGCTAGACTGATCGGCCTAACCCCTTCCAAATCCGCGCTTTTCCCCCGAAAAGCCTGCAGCCGGGAATTCCAATGGATAGCCGCAAGATCGAGCAGTTCGTCTCCGCCAAATGGGACGAGGAAATCGTTCCGCAACTCGTCGAATACATCCGCATCCCGAACAAGTCGCCGATGTTCGACGCGGACTGGGTCAAGAACGGCTACATGGACGCCGCGGTTGCGCTGATGGAGAAGTGGGCGCGCGCGCAGGACATTCCCGGCATGCAGCTCGAAGTGGTGCGCCTCGAGGGCCGCACGCCGCTCATCTTCATCGACATCCCCGCCGCGAACGGCGGCAGCGACGAGGATTGCGTGATCCTCTACGGCCACCTCGACAAGCAACCCGAGATGACGGGCTGGGACGACGACCTCGGCCCCTGGAAGCCGGTGATCAAGGGCGATCGCCTGTACGGCCGCGGCGGCGCGGACGATGGCTACGCGATCTTCGGCTCGCTCACCGCGGTCAAGGCGCTGCAGCTGCAGAACTTGCCGCATTCGCGTTGCGTGGTGCTGATCGAGGCCTGCGAGGAATCCGGCAGCTACGACCTGCCCGCCTACGTCGACCACCTCGCCGACCGGATCGGCAAGCCGTCGCTCGTCGTGTGCCTGGATTCGGGCTGCGGCAACTATGAGCAGCTGTGGTGCACCACTTCCCTGCGTGGCCTCGCCGGCGGCAACTTCACCGTGAAGGTGCTGGAAGAAGGCGTGCACTCCGGTGATGCGTCGGGCATCGTGCCGTCGAGCTTCCGCCTGTTGCGACAGTTGCTGTCGCGCATCGAGGACGAGAACACCGGCCGCATCATTCTCGAGGGCCTCCACGTCGAAGTGCCCGCCGAACGCCTGGAGCAGGCGAAGGAAGCCGCGCGTGTGCTGAACACCGCGATCTTCGACAAGTTCCCACTGCTCGCCGGCATGAAGCCCATGTCGGACGATCTCACCGAGCTCGTGCTCAATCGCACCTGGCGGCCTGCGTTGTCGGTGACCGGCGTCGATGGCATGCCGCCCCTATCGTCGGCCGGCAACGTGCTGCGGCCGCACACGTCGGTGAAGCTGTCGCTGCGCTTGCCGCCGACACTGGAAGGCAAGAAGGCCGGCGACCTGCTGAAGCAGACCCTCGAAGCCAATCCGCCGAACGGCGCGAAGGTCACCCTGGAACTGGAGAAGGCCAGCACCGGCTGGAATGCGCCCGCGATGTCTTCGTGGCTGTCCAACGCGATCGATACGGCGAGCCAGGAATTCTTCGGCGCGCCGGCAATGTACATGGGCGAAGGCGGAACGATTCCGTTCATGGGCATGCTCGGCGAGAAGTTCCCGGGCGCGCAGTTCATGATCACCGGTGTGCTCGGTCCGCATTCGAATGCGCACGGGCCGAACGAGTTCCTGCACATCCCGATGGGCAAGCGCGTCACCTCGGCCGTGTCTCGCGTGATCGCCGAACATCACCTGGCCAGCCTGCGCGGCGAAACGCGCGGCGTCGCGGCGGTGGCGGGTGGCGAGCAGCGTGGGGATCATGGTTGCTGCTGATTGGCGGCTCATCGTCTGAATGCAAAAGCCCGGCTTCGGCCGGGCTTTTGTTTTGACGTCATTCCTGCGGCTTGCGGATGAGCAACCGCGGGACTGACGAGCAACAGCATGTCCGCGGACAAGCCTCCAGCAATGCTCTCAATAGCCGCGAACACCCCACGCTGCACCGCAGCGTGCCCGCACCGAAGCGGCTGTTAGGATGGCCGCGCCCCACACCGACCAACGATTCAACAGGAGCATCTCCATGTTCGAAGGCGTCATTGGTTACATCATCGGCGGCGCAGTCGTCGGCATCCTCGCCCGCTTCTTCAAGCCCGGCGCGGACCCGATCGGCTGGATCCTCACCATCCTGCTCGGCATCGCGGGTGCCCTCGTCGGCAGCCGGCTGGCGGCCATGCTCAATCTCACCAGCACCGTCATGGTCTGGGTCTGCGCGATCGTCGCCGCCATCATCCTGCTGTTCCTCTATGAAGCCATTCGCAGGAAGACCTCGAAAGCCACTGCCTGACATCGATCCTGCAGAAACCAAAACCCCGGCCGGCGCCGGGGTTTTGGTTTTTCGGACCGGGAGCAGCGTTACGGCAGCAGGCGAGCAATCACCTTCTCCGCCGCCACTTCCGGCGCTTCGTGCACCGTATCGAGCACAAGTTCCGCTTGCTCCGGTGCTTCGTATGGCGAATCGATACCCGTGAAATTCGGAATCCGGCCTGCGCGCGCTTTCGCATAGAGGCCCTTGACGTCACGGCCTTCCGCGACGGCCAGCGGCGTGTCGACGAAGACTTCGACGAACTCGCCCGGCTCGAACAGGGCTCGGGCCATGCGCCGTTCCGCGCGGAACGGCGAGATGAAACTCACCAGCACGATCAAACCCGCGTCGACCATCAGCCGCGCAACTTCGGCCACGCGGCGGATATTCTCGACGCGGTCCTCGTCGGTGAAACCCAGGTCCTTGTTGAGGCCATGGCGCACATTGTCGCCATCGAGGATGTAGCAATGGTGTCCCATCGCGTGCAGGCGCTTTTCCACCAGGTTCGCGATGGTCGACTTGCCCGAGCCCGACAGGCCGGTGAACCACACGCAGCGCGGCTCCTGCGCCTTGCTCCGCGCGCGCGCGGCCTTGTCGACGTCGACGTGCTGCCAGTGGATGTTGCCGGCGCGGCGCAAGGCGAAGTCGATCGTGCCGGCGGCGACGGTGGCGTTGCTCTGGCGGTCAATCAGGATGAAGCCGCCGAGTTCGCGATTGTCGGCGTAGGCCTCGAACGGAATCGCCTGGTCGAGATGCAGGTTGCAGTAGCCGACTTCGTTGAGTTCGAGATGCTTGGCGGCGAGCTGGTCCTGCGTGTTGACGTCGACCTTGTGCTTGATCTCGGTGACGCTTGTGCTGACCGTGCGCGTGCCGACCTTCAGCCAGTACGGGCGTCCTGGCAGCAGCGGTTGTTCGCCCATCCAGAGCACGTGCGCGGCGAACTGGTCGGAAACCTGTGGCGGCTTGTGCGCGTCGGCGAGGACGTCGCCGCGGCTGACGTCGAGTTCGTCGGTAAGCGTCAGCGTGATCGACTGGCCGGCGACGGCGCGATCGAGATCCCCATTCGCGCCAATGACCCGCGCAACCTTCGAACGGCGGCCCGACGGCAACACCACGACGTCATCACCGGGTGATACCGCATCCACCGCAATCGTGCCGGCAAAGCCGCGGAAGTCCTGGTTCGGCCGATTGACCCACTGCACCGGCAAGCGGAATCCGATATCGCTGCCACGCGTGCCCACGTCCACGGTTTCGAGGAAGCCGAGCAGGCTGGTGCCGTCGTACCACGGCGTGTTCGGCGAACGCTGCAGCAGGTTGTCGCCCTTCAGCGCCGACAGCGGAATCGCGGTGACGTGCGCGATGCCCAGTTGCACGGCGAGTTCGCGATAGCCGGCCACGATGTCGTCAAAGATGGCCTCGTCGTAACCGACCAGGTCCATCTTGTTGACCGCGAGCACCACGTGGCGGATGCCCAGTAGCGAAACGATGTAGCTGTGCCGGCGCGTCTGTGTCAGCAGGCCCTTGCGTGCGTCGACCAGCACCACCGCGACGTCGGCGGTCGACGCACCGGTCGCCATGTTGCGGGTGTACTGCTCGTGGCCCGGGCAGTCGGCGACGATGAACTTGCGTTTGTCCGTGCTGAAGAAACGGTAGGCCACATCGATGGTGATGCCCTGCTCGCGCTCGGCGGACAGGCCGTCGAGCAACAGCGCGTAGTCGATGTTCTCGCCCTGCGTGCCGTGGCGGCGGCTGTCCTTGTCGAGTGCGGCGAGCTGGTCCTCGAACAGGCCCTTGCTCTCGTACAGCAGTCTCCCGATCAGCGTGCTCTTGCCGTCGTCGACGCTGCCGCAGGTGATGAAGCGCAACAGGCCCTTGGTTTCGTGCCGGTGCAGGTAAGCGGCTACGGCGGCCTCGGCGTTGCCGTTATCAATCAACTGATTCGCGGCATTCATCAGAAGTAGCCCTCCTGCTTCTTCTTTTCCATCGACGCGGACGGATCGTGGTCGATCACGCGTCCCTGGCGTTCCGAAGTGGTGGCGACGAGCATCTCGGCGATGATCTTCTCCAGCGTATCGGCATCGGATTCGATCGCGCCGGTGAGCGGATAGCAACCGAGCGTGCGGAACCTGACCTGCTTGATCGTGGGCACTTCGCCTTCGTGCAAGGGCAGGCGTTCGTCGTCGACCATGATCAGCGCACCGTCGCGTCCGACCACCGGGCGCTCCGCAGCGAAATACAGCGATGGCACCGGTATCTTCTCGCGGAAGATGTAGAGCCACACGTCCAGCTCGGTCCAGTTGGAGATCGGGAAGACGCGGACCGACTCGCCCTTGTGGATGCGGGTGTTGTAGAGATTCCACAGCTCCGGGCGCTGGGTTTTCGGATCCCAGCGGTGCTGCGCGCTGCGGAACGAGAAGATGCGCTCCTTGGCGCGCGACTTCTCCTCGTCGCGCCGTGCGCCGCCGATCGCGGCATCGAAGCCGAACTTGTCCAGCGCCTGCTTCAGCGCCTGCGTCTTCATCACATCCGTGTGCACGGTGGCGCCATGCGTGATCGGGCCGATGCCCTGCGCGACGCCTTCGGGATTGGTGTGTACATGCAGGGTCACGCCGGTCTCGGCGGCGCGGCGATCGCGAAAGGCGATCATCTCGCGGAACTTCCATCCGGTGTCCACGTGCAGCAGCGGAATGGGCGGCTTGCCAGGCGCAAACGCCTTGCCCAGCAGATGCAACAGCACCGAGCTGTCCTTGCCGACCGAATACATCATCACCGGATTGCGGAAGCCGGCGGCGACTTCGCGCAGGATGTGAATGCTCTCCGCCTCGAGGCGGTCGAGGTGGCTCAACGTTGCCTGGTTCAGGCCCGGGGAAGTCGTGTTCAGGATGGTAGTGGTCGAGGCTGGTAGGGACATCGGCAGGGCGGCGCTGGATCGCGCCAATCTTGGCTCAGGCAATCGTGACGCAAATCGGGCCGGCGTGCCGGGCCGGAGCCCGACCCCGGAAGGGCGGCCAGTATCGGCGCGGCGCCCGCTGGCCGAAATGCGCTTCTCGGCATAAGCGCATAGCCGCAAGTCCTTTCTCCCGGGTTCGACACATAACTAGCCTCGCAGCATCGACTTCCGCCGAGCTGCTCAATGTCCGCCGTTCCTGCCCTGACCGTGCCGCCCTCCCTGCTCTCGCAGGAACAGGTCGTGCTGCTCGAGCAGCTGACCGGCGGCCTCGACGGCGCCGGCCTGTGGTGGCTGTCGGGCTACGCCGCAGGTCTGGCGCGCTCGCATGCGTTGCCTTCGGCGCGCCCGTCCGCGCTCGCCGTGGCCGAAACGCAGGCCGCTTCGCAGCTGACCATCGTCTACGGCAGCCAGACCGGCAACGCCAGGCGCCTCGCCGAGAAGCTCGCACAACAGGTCGAAGCCGCGGGCCTCGGCGTGCGCCTGCTCCGCGCCGACGCCTACCAGACGCGCGAACTCAAGAACGAGCGCCACCTCGCCATCGTCATCAGCACGCAGGGCGACGGCGATCCGCCGGACGATGCGCGCGGTTTCTTCGACTTCATCACCGGCAAGCGCGCGCCGCAGCTGCCGGAACTGCAGTATTCCGTGCTGGCGCTGGGCGATTCCAGTTACCCGCAGTTCTGCGCCATCGGGCGCCGCCTCGACGAGCGCCTGGCCGAACTCGGCGCGAAGCGCTGGTTTGCGCGCGGCGATGCCGATCTCGACATCGACAGCGTCGCGAACCCTTGGGTCGCGAGTGCACTGACGGCCGCGAAGGAAGCGCTGAAGCCGCAGGCACCACTCGCGACGGTCACGCCGCTGCGTCCGCTGGCTGCTGCGGTGAGCACGTACACACGCGACAACCCCTTCCTTGCCGAGCTGCTGGTCAACCAGCGCATCACCGGCCGCGGCAGCGAAAAGGACATCCGGCACATCGAGCTGTCGCTGGAAGGGTCCGGCCTGCATTACGAAGCGGGCGACGCACTCGGCATCTGGCCGGTGAATCCGCCGGCGCTGGTCGATGCGGTGCTCGCGACGCTCGAGCTCGATGGCACGCAGGCGATCACGCACAGCGAGCAGACGCTACCGCTGCGCGCGTGGCTGTCGTCGAAACGTGAACTGACGCGGCTTTCGCGTCCGTTCGTGGCTACGCACGCCGCGCATGCGAAGAGCGAGGAGCTCAATGCGCTGCTCGCGCCTGATCGCTCGGTGGACTTCACTCGCCTGATGGCCGAGCAGCAGGTGATCGATCTGTTGCGCGCGTATCCCGGCGCATGGACGGCGGAAGAACTCATCGCTGCGTTGCGTCCGCTGGCGCCGCGGCTGTATTCGATCGCGTCCTGCCCGAAGGCGGTGGGCGAGGAAGCGCACCTGACCGTCGCGCATATCGAATACGCCATCGATGGCGACACCCGCTGGGGCACCGCCTCCAACTTCCTTGCCCGTGCGGCCGAAGGCGAAAAGCTGCCGGTCTTCATCGAGCATAACGAGCGCTTCCGTTTGCCGAAGGACGGAGAGCGCGACGTCATCCTGGTCGGTCCGGGCACTGGCGTCGCGCCGTTCCGCGGCTTCGTGCAGGACCGCGCGGCTACGGGCGCGGGTGGCCGCAACTGGCTGTTCTTCGGCAATCCGCACGCGCGCAGCGATTTCCTCTACCAGCTCGAATGGCAGGACGCGCTCAAGCGCGGCGAACTGCATCGCCTGGACCTCGCCTTCTCGCGCGACCAGGCGCACAAGGTCTACGTGCAGGATCGGCTGCGTGAACGCGGCGCCGAAGTATTCGGTTGGCTGGAAGGCGGCGCGCATCTCTATGTCTGCGGCGACGCCACGCGCATGGCCAGGGAGGTGCACAAGGCACTGCTCGACATCATCGCCACGCACGGCGGGAAGTCGGAGGAAGACGCCAACGACTACCTCAACGACCTGCAGGCGCAGGGCCGTTACGCACGGGACGTGTACTGATGGGACCGCGTCCGCCTTTGCTGTTGCTCGTCATTCCCGCGAAGGCGGGAGGCGCTTTTCCACAGCGCGAAGCGCTGGTCATCCAGTGTCTTTGCTGTTGCCCGGGCACTGGAAGAGCAAAGTCGCTGGATTCCCGCTTTCGCGGGAATGACGAGCGTGGAAGCAACAGCAACGTAGGACTGACCGCATGAGCACGCACTCCGTCGAGGACATAAAGAAATCCAGCGCCCGCCTGCGCGGCACGTTGCTGGAATCGCTTGCGAACCCGGTCACCGGAGCGCTGGACGAAGACGACCAGACGCTGATCAAGTACCACGGCAGCTACCAGCAGGACGACCGCGATATCCGCGAGGAACGCCGGCAGCAGAAGCTCGAACCCGCGCATGCCTTCATGATCCGCACCCGCACGCCGGGCGGCGTGGTTTCGCCGGAGCAGTGGCTGGAGCTCGACCGCATCGCCACGACGTACGCAGAGCGCGGCCTGCGCATCACTACCCGCCAGGCATTCCAGTTCCATGGCGTGATCAAGCGCGAGCTGAAGGCGACGATGCAGGCGATCAATGCCGCGCTGATCGACACGCTCGCGGCCTGCGGCGACGTCAACCGCAACGTCGCGGTGGCCGCGAATCCACACGAATCGGCCGCGCACGGCTTCGTCCACGCGCAGGCGGCGACACTGTCGAAGCACCTGCTGCCCAACACCCGCGCCTATTACGAAATCTGGCTCGACGAAGAACGCGTGGCCGGTAGCGGCGAGGAAGAAGAACGCATCTACGGCGACGCGTACCTGCCGCGCAAGTTCAAGATCGGCTTTGCGATTCCGCCGTACAACGACGTCGACGTGTTCGCGCAGGACCTCGGCTTCATCGCGATCCTCGAAGAAGGCGTGGTCGCCGGTTACAACGTGAGTGTCGGTGGCGGCATGGGCGCGACCCATGGCGATCCGGAAACCTACCCGCGCCTTGCCGACGTTATCGGTTTCATCGCGCCCGACCAGATCACTGCGGTTGCCGAAGCCGTGATCACCACGCAGCGCGACTGGGGCAACCGCATCCTGCGCAAGCGCGCACGGCTGAAGTACACGATCGATGACCGCGGACTCGAGACGTTCAAGCAGGAGGTCGAACGCCGCGCCGGATTCCGCCTCTCGCCGGCGCACAGCTTCGACTTCGTCCACAACGGCGACCGCTTCGGCTGGGTGCAGGGCCACAACGGCCTGTGGCACCTGACGCTGCGCATCGTCGCGGGCCGCATCTGGGATCGCGAGAAGCCGCATCTGAGCGGCCTGCGCGAGATCGCGCGCACGCTGTTGCAGGTGGGCGATCCGCAGCAGCCGCCGGAATTCCGGATGACGGCGAACCAGAACCTGGTCATCGCAAACGTCCCCGCCGATCAATGCTGGCACATCGATTCGCTGGTCGCTTCGCACGGATTGGGCGAACACGTGCAGGCTTCTCCGGTGCGCCTCAATGCGATCGCATGCGTGGCCTTGCCGACCTGCGGCCTCGCGATGGCCGAAGCCGAGCGTTACCTGCCCGACTTCCTCACCCGCGTCGAAACGCTGCTCGACAAACACGCACTGCGCGACCAGCCGATCAACATCCGTATCAGCGGCTGCCCGAACGGTTGCTCGCGGCCGTACCTCGGCGAGATCGCGCTCGTCGGCAAGGCGCCGGGGCGCTACAACCTGATGCTCGGTGCCAGCCACCAGGGCACGCGCCTCAACACGCTGTATCGCGAAAACATCGACGAAGCCGCGATCCTCGCGGAGCTCGATGCTTTGTTCGCGCAGTACGCCAACGGCCGCACAAGCGGCGAACACTTCGGCGACTTCCTGGTGCGCACGGGTGTCGTCATCAGCAAATCACTGTCACTGGAGCTGGTCGCATGAGCCCGCCCGATCCCATCACCGCCGCCGAGTCGCCGCGCTCGCTGGACGAACTCAACCAATGGCTGGCCACGCAGACGGCCGAGCAACGCGTTGCCTGGGGCCTGGCGAACCTCGCCGGCGGACATGCGCTGTCTTCGAGCTTTGGCGCGCAGGCCGCGGTGTCGCTGCACATGGTCACGCGGCAGAAGCCGGATATTCCGGTGATCCTGATCGACACCGGCTACCTGTTCCCGGAAACCTACCGCTTCGTCGACGAAATGAGCGAACGCCTGTCGCTGAACCTCAAGGTCTATCGACCGCAGATCGGGGTGGCGTGGATGGAAGCGCGCTTCGGCAAGCTGTGGGAACAGGGCGTGGACGGCCTCGAACGCTACAACCGCCTGCGCAAGGTCGAACCGATGCAGCGCGCGTTGCGCGAACTCGGTGCGCGTACCTGGATCTCCGGCATCCGCCGTTCGCAGTCGCGCAGCCGTGCCAGTACGCCGTTCCTGCAGCTGCACGATGGCCGCTGGAAGCTGCATCCGCTCGCGGACTGGAGCGATCGCGATGTGTGGGCCTACCTGCAGAAGAACGATCTGCCCTATCACCCGCTGTGGCACGAAGGCTACGTGTCGATCGGCGACGTGCACACCACGCATCGGCTCGAAGCAGGCATGAACGACGAGGACACGCGCTTCTTCGGACTCAAGCGCGAGTGCGGGCTGCACGAGGAATGGGGTAGCGACCAGGCGGCGTAGGTCGTCCTGCGCGATCGAAGAAGGCCCGGTGCAAACCGGGCTTTTTTTTGCTCCTGACAGGAACGACTGTTAACCCTCTCAGGAATGGCCGGTTGCACTTTCCAGATTCGTTTCCCGAATGACACAGGCTGGATGACAATCGAATGAAGCGTTTCCGTCTCGTCCTGCTCCTGATGCTCCTGTGCGGCGGCCAACTTTGGGCCGCGAATCGTCCCGATGGCTACTTTGACAACGCCGGCCGCAACGATGCCTGGGCCGGCGGGATCAGGCTCATCCCGATCCACACTCCCCGCGGCGACTTCAAGGTCTGGACCAAGCGCGTCGGCAACAACCCGCGGATCAAGGTCCTGCTGCTGCATGGCGGCCCCGGCGGAACCCACGAGAATTTCGAGTGGCTCGACAGTTACTTCCCCGGAGAAGGCATCGAGTATTACTACTACGACCAGCTCGGCTCGTACTACAGCGACCAGGCCGATGATCCGGCATTGAACGATCTCGCGCGGTCCGTCGAGGAAGTGGAGCAGGTGCGCCAGGCGCTGCACCTGGACAAGGACAATTTCTACCTGATGGGCCATTCGTTCGGCGGCATGCTGGCGATGGAATACGCACTGAAATACCAGCAGCACCTCAAGGGCTTGATCGTCTCCAGCATGATGTCGAGCGTCCCGGCCTATAACCGCTACGCAAGCGACGTGCTGATGCCCGAGCTCGGCACCACGGCGCTGGCCGAACTAAAACAGCTGGACGCGGCCAGGGACTACAACAACCCGCGTTTCGAAGCGTTGCTCAAGCCGCATTACGAACGCCACGTGCTGCGCCTGCCGATGGAACAGTGGCCGGACCCGGTCAAGCGGGTGGTCAAGCACATGAACCCCAAGGTCTACATCCCGATGCAGGGCCCGGGCGAACTCGGCGCGAGCGGGCTGCTGGCGAACTGGGACCGCACCGCCGACCTGCCGCGCATCATCGTGCCCACGCTGGTCATCAGCGGGCGCTACGACACCATGGATCCTGCGTGGATGGAGATGATGAGCAGGAAGCTTCCGCATGGCCGCTTCGTGCTGTGCCCCAACGGCAGCCATCTGGCGATGTATGACGACCAGCAGCACTACATCGCCGGCGTGCTCCGATTCATTCGCGACGTCGACGCCGCTGCGCAGGGCTTCGGCCAAACCCCGCATTGATGACTGCCCGCAATCGGCCACAAGTGAACACTCAGGGAAGCCTTCGCCTACTTGATGCAGGAATAGTGAAGCCTGGAATTGCCCTGCGGTCGACGGCTTCCCACCTAGGGAGGGGTTGGACCAATGGGATACACATGCGGCGTTCCCGGGGCGTCGGGATTTAAGTGCTGATAGTCGTCGAGGATCCTGCCTCCCTCATCCTTGGCTTCGTCTCGCGCTGAACGTGGTTTTTGGTCGTTCGCTGGACTGACCGCTCCATTGCTTCGTTGCCCCTCACTCCCCAAGGGTGCTTCCTTCGGGCGTCCGGCGCTGCGCGCAACCTTCTCAGTCCTGCACTCCCTTCGGTCGCCGAAGGGAGAAGGGAATAAAAAGGCCCGCCGAAGCGGGCCTTTTACTTTCGGCGCTCAAGCCGCGTGGCTAAGCACCTGGCTCAACTCCGACCAGTTCGGCGGTTCCGGCCAATCCGCTTCCTGGTTGCCAGCGAGCACGCGCTGCAGGTCGCGCTGGTCGATCTGCGGTGCCAGTGTGTGCAGCAGTTCGATGGTGTAGTCGCGCAGCACGCGTTCGCGCGGCAGCACGGCCCAGGCGATGCATTCGGGAATCGCCGCCGGCGCGGGCAGCGCAACGAGATCAGTGTCCTCGCGCGCGTTCACCGCCATCTCGGCGAGCAGTCCAACGCCCATGCCGGCGCGCACGTAGGTCTTGATGAGATCCGCATCGCGCGCAGTCATTGCGAGCTGCGGTTCGAGGCCGGTTTCGGCGAAGGCGCGGCGTAGCGACGATTCCGGTCGCACCGAGGACTCGTAGCTCACCAGCGGCTGTGTCGCGAGCTGCGCGATCGTGGGTTCGACGCCGTTGCGGGCGAACTGATGCGAGCGCTGCACCAGCACCACGCGCTTCCAGCGGAACAGTGGCACGGCGATGCCACCCGACGGGACGTCGCCTGCGGTACTGATCAGTGCGAAGTCGGATTCACCGCGAGCGAGCAGGTCGAGCACTTCGCTTTCCGAACTCGGCAGCAGGTGCACGCTGACGCGCGGATAGGACTTCTTCAACTGCGAGATCGCGGACGGCAGGACGAAGCGGGCCTGCGTGTGCGTCGTGGCGAGGACGAGGCGGCCATGGCCGTCGCGGCGCTCGTTGGCGGCGTAGGAACGGATGTTGGCGGCTTCGGCGAGCAGGCGGCGCGTGTGCGCGAGCACCTGGGAACCGGCGGGAGTAATGCTTTCGAGACTGCGGCCCTTGCGCGCGAACAGGAGGAAACCGAGTTCGTCCTCGAGTTGCTTGAGCTGCTTGGACAGGCCGGGTTGCGTGGCGTGCACGCGCTCCGCGGCGAGCGTGATGTTCAGGCCGGAATCGGCGATGGCGGCGAAATAGCGCAATTGCGTGAGGGTCATGGCGGCGTCGGCTGTCGGGGTTGCGGGGGTTGGCTGGCGGCTTGGCTGGAACCGGCCGGACGTACGAAAGCAAAGGCGTGACACCAGGTAATCGGGGCAGATTTCATATTCTTATCTCTTTATGCGGATGAACGGATAGACATTAGCTTCAGCGGGATGGGCATGTCCAGCGTTCGTCATGCCGTCCGGGCATGAAGCCACAGCCGGCGGTCATTTCCGCCGCCCGGATCACAACGCTAGGTTTCAGGAACACTCCCGTCCGTGCCTGCCATGTCTGCGCCTCCCCTCTTCCCGTTGTTCACCAACCTCGCCGGCCGCGCCGTGGTGGTGGTCGGCGGTGGCGCCGTGGCACGCCGCAAGGTGGCTTCGTTGATTCCCACCGGTGCTCGGGTGCGCGTCGGCGCTCCCCTACTGGAGCCGCAACTGGCGGAGTGGGCGGCCGAAGGGCGGATCGAGGCATTGCCGGGTGAGTTCGACCCGGGATGGCTTGATGGCGCCTGGCTGGTTATCGCGGCCACCGACGATGTCGCCGTGAATCGCGCAGTCGCGTCCGCTGCGGAATCACGGCGCGTCTGGGCGAACGTGGCGGACGACGCGGAGCTATCGGGTGTCCACCTGCCCGCGCGGGTGGAACGCGGGCCGGTGCAGATCGCGATTTCCAGTGGCGGCGGCGTGCCGATGCTTGCGCGGCATCTGCGCGAGCAGTTGGAAGGCCAGTTCGACGAATCGCTCGGCTCACTGGCGGAACTCCTTGCGCAGGCCCGCGAACGCATCCGCTCGCGGCTACCCGATCTCGCATCGCGTCGCCGCTTCTTCGATCGCGTGCTGAAAGGCGCGATTCCCGCGCTTTTGCGCCGTGGTGATCACGTGGCTGCCGAACGCGAACTGGCCGCGGCACTGGAGCATCCGCGCTCGAGTCCGAACGGCACCGTCGCGCTCGTGGGCGCCGGCCCCGGCGACCCCGGCCTGCTGACGCTGCGCGCCCTGCGCGTACTGAACGAAGCGGACGTGGTCCTCCACGACCGCCTCGTCAGCGCCGAAGTGCTCGCCCTCGCCCGCCGTGACGCCGAGTTCATCGAAGTCGGCAAGCAGGTCGGCGGCGACCATCACGCCACCCAGGACCGCATTCATCACCTGCTGGTTGGGCACGCGCGGCAGGGCAAGCGCGTGGTGCGGCTGAAGGGCGGCGATCCCTTCATCTTCGGTCGCGGCGGCGAGGAACTCGAAGTCCTGCGCGCGCACGGCATCGATTTCGAAGTCGTCCCAGGCATCACTGCGGCGATTGCGTGCGGTGCGTACGCGGGCATTCCGCTCACCCATCGTGAATACGCGCAGTCGGCCCGCTTCATCACCGCGCACACGAAGGAAGGTGACGACGGCATCGACTGGGCCGCGTTGGCACAGGAGAAGCAGACGCTGGCGTTCTACATGGGCGTATCGGGGCTGGAACGGATCCGTGAACGCCTCACTGCCCACGGCCGCTCGCCGTCCACGCCGTTCGCGATCATCGAGAACGGCACCCGGCCGGAGCAACGCGTCGTACTCGGCACGCTGGCCGATCTTCCCGAATTAGCGCGTTTCCACCAGGTGGGCGCGCCCGCTTTGCTGGTCATCGGTGAAGTAGCCGCACTGGCCGGAAACCTGCACTGGTTCGGTAGCAAACCCTTAACAGCGGCAAGCGCAGGATTCGACGCGAACCTTCGCGATCACACCTGTAGCGACCCCGTCGGGGCCGACTTCGCGCGCGCCGCCTGACTCTCCCCCATTAGCAGCAGAAGACCCCAATGACCATCTACAACAGCATCCTCGACACCATCGGCTCCACGCCCATCGTGAAGCTGCAGCGCATCGCGCCGAAGCACGTGACGCTGTATGCGAAGAACGAAGCCTTCAACCCCGGCGGTTCGGTGAAGGACCGGCTCGCGCTCGCCATCGTGCTGGATGCCGAACAGAAGGGCCTGCTGAAGCCGGGCGACACCATCATTGAAGCGACCTCCGGCAACACCGGCGTAGCCCTGGCGATGGTCGCCGCAGCACGCGGATACAAATTCGTGGCCGTGATGACTGAAACGTTCTCGATCGAGCGCCGCAAGCTGATGCGTGCGTTCGGAGCGAAAGTGATCCTGACGCCCGCCGCAGAACGCGGCAGCGGCATGGTGCGCAGGGCGAAGGAACTCGCGGACAGGCACGGCTGGTTCCTCGCGCGCCAGTTCGAGAACGAGGCGAACCCGGCCTATCACCGCAGTACCACCGGGCCGGAAATCCTTCGCGATTTCGCCGGCAAGCGTCTCGACTACTTCGTCAGCGGCTGGGGCACCGGCGGCACCATCACCGGTGCCGGCGAAGTGCTGAAGCTCGCGCGTCCCGGCCTCAAGGTGATTGCCAGCGAGCCCGCCGGCGCCGCGCTGCTCTCGGGCAAGGAATGGGCGCCGCACAAGATCCAGGGCTGGACGCCGGACTTCCTGCCGGGCGTGCTGAGCCGCACGATAGCGGATGAGATCCTGCCGATCGACGATGTCGTCGCACGCGACACGTCGCGTCGCCTGGCCGCGGAAGAAGGCGTCTTCGTCGGCATCTCCGCCGGCGCCACCGTCGCCGCAGCGTTGCAGATCGCCGAGCGCGCGCCGGAAGGTTCGGTACTGCTGGCGATGCTGCCGGACACCGGCGAGCGTTACCTGTCGACGTTCCTGTTCGAAGGCGTCGCCGAAGGCTCGGATGACGAATGGCTGGCATCGCTGGAAGCCGGCGCCGTCGCCGCCTGAAGCCGCTTCATAACGTGACTGGCAACACAAGGGCCCGCGCAAGCGGGCCCTTCTACTGTGGAATGCGGCCGCGCAGATGGGCAGGCAGCGCGTTTATGCTGGCGGCTGTCGATTTTCCAGCCATGAACGCATGACCCAGGCCGTTTCCGATGCCCGCGCCGCCACCCGACTCGCCTGGGCCCGCGCCGCCACCGGCAATCCCTCGCTCGAGTTGCAGCGCGCATCCGTCGATGCGGGCTTCCGCAGTTACTGGCGCGGCGATGCACTGGACGGAACGGTCATCGTGATGGACTCGCCGCCCGAACTCGAGGATCCCAAACCCTGGTTGCGCATGCGCGACGTGCTCGAAGCCGGTGGCGTGCGCGTGCCGCATGTACTGGCACGCGATGTCGACGCGGGTTTCCTGCTGCTCGAGGATCTGGGCGGACCCACGCTTGCGCAGATGCTGACTGCCGACAACGCCGACGCGCACTTCGACGCTGCGATCGCGCAACTATTGAAGCTGCAGCAGATCGCGCTACCGGAAGGCGGCGGCGAATTCGGCGAAGCGCTGCTGCAACGCGATGCGGGGCTGTTCGAGGAATGGTTCCTGCGCAGGCACCTCGGCATCGAACTGGACTGTGGCGAAGCCGAGAAGCTCCAGCTCGTACAGCGCCGCCTGATGGACAACGCGCTTGCGCAAGCGCGCGTGCTCACCCATCGCGACTTCATGCCGCGCAATCTCATGCCGGTAGTGGACGGGCCGGCAGTGCTCGATTTCCAGGATTGCGTGAGCGGCCCGATCGCGTACGACCCGATCAGCCTGTTCAAGGATGCGTTCCTCAGCTGGCCACTGGAACGCGTCGATGGATGGCTCGCGCTCTACCACGCACGCGCGCTCGAAGCCGGATTGCCGGTACCGCCGCTCCCGCGCTTCCAGCGCGACGCCGACTGGCTCGGCGTGCAGCGCCACCTGAAGATCCTGGGCATCTTCTGCCGCCTGCATTACCGCGACGCGAAGTCGAAATACATCGCCGACCTGCCGCGTTTCATCGTCTATCTCGACGAAGTGCTGCCGCGGTATCCGGAACTCGCCGCCTTGCGTGAACTCCTCGATACCCGCATCCGTCCGGCCATGCAGCGAGTCGCCGCATGAAAGCACTGATCTTTGCCGCCGGCCTCGGCGAGCGCATGCGCCCGCTGACCAACCACACCCCGAAGCCGCTGCTCGTTGCCGGCGGCAAACCGCTGATCGTGTGGCACCTGGAAAAGCTCGCAGCGATCGGCGTACGCGATGTCGTCATCAATACCAGCTGGCTGGCCGGGCAGTTCCCCGCGACGCTGGGCGACGGCGGACGTTGGGGCTTGCGCCTGCATTATTCGTACGAAGGTCCGACGCCGCTCGAAACCGGCGGCGGCATGTGGAATGCGCTGCCTTCCCTTGGCGATGGCCCCTTCCTGCTGGTGAACGGCGATATCTGGACCGACTACGACTTCGCCAGGCTTCCCCGCGAACCGGAAGGGCTTGCGCATCTCGTCATGGTGGATCGTCCCTCACACGCGACACATGGTGATTTCGCTCTCGACGCCGATGGCTACGTCCGCGCCCACGGAGCCAACCCGCTGACCTATTCCGGCCTGGGCGTTTACCGGCCGCAACTCCTGGCCGATTGGCAATCCATCGTCGGCGAATTCGAAACAAGCGATGGAAAACCCCGCTTCCGCCTTGCGCCGATCCTCAAGGCACACATGCCTCACGAGCGCGTTACCGGGGAGCACCACGCAGGCCGCTGGACCGACGTCGGCACGCCAGAACGCCTGTCGCACCTCGACGCCGAGCTCACAACTCCAACCCCCTGAAGAAAGGAATAAGGATGTTCACGAAGACCCTGGCGGCAGCCCTGCTCTGCGGCGCATTTCCGTTCGGTGCGTGCGCGCAGGCCGCGACCCTGTCCGTCGAGACCGCGGCGCAGCCGCAGATCGAAGCGGTGATCGAATCATTTCGCACCGCGATCATCGACAAGGACAAGGCCCGTTTTACCGCCCTCTTCCTGCACGAAAACATCACCTGGCAGAGCGTCGTGGGCGAAGACAACTTCATGCGTCTGCGCGACGGGAAGCCGGAGGCCGTGAAGGCGAAGGTCGACCTCAAGCGCACTCCGGTCACCTTCATCGACGGCATCGTCAACAGCCCGGACCGCAGCGAGGAGCAGTTCCGCAACGCCAGGATCGAGACCGATGGCGACGTCGCCTCGGTGTTCTTCGACTACAGCTTCCTCAATAACGGTCGCGAGACCAACCATGGCAAGGAAGCGTGGCACCTGCTGCGGACCGAACAGGGCTGGAAGATCGCATCAGTCGTCTGGTCGGTGAACTGGACGCCCAAACCCAAACCGTAATCGAACAACGCTGCCATCGAAGTGGCTGGAACCCACGGGAGAGTCAGAAGCCCAGGGTCTGCTTCAGGAACGGCACGGTCACGCGCCGCTGCGCCGCGAGCGATGCGCGATCGAGCTGGTCGAGCATCGAAGTGAGGCCGCCGAGTTCGCGGCCGACGCGTTTCAGCAGCCACTCCAGTGCCGCGTCCTCGAGCACCAATCCGCGCCGGTGCGCGCGTTGCTGCAGGACTTCGCGGCGGCCTTCGTCATCGAGCGGGACCAGCGTGATCCGCGTTGCCTGCCCCAGGCGCGAACGCAGGTCGGGCAACCCCAGGCCGATCGCATCGGGAATGTCGCGCGCGGCATAAAGGAGCGCGACGCCCGCGGCGCGGGCGCGGTTGTGGGCGTCGAACAGGGCGATCTCGTCTTCGCGATTTCCGGCGACGACCTCCAGGCCGTCAAGGGCGACAAGGTCATTGCCTTCCAGCGACAACAGGGCCTCGCTTACGCGCCCGGCGGCCGCAACCAGCGGCAGGTACGCGGCACGGCGTCCTGCTGCTTCCGCCGCCGCGCATGTCGCGAGCAGCAGATGCGTCTTGCCCACGCCCGTGGGACCGGCGAGATAAAGCGCCTCGCGCGGCATCGATGCCGTCGCTTCGCCGCTGGCCAAGGCCCGCAGGTGCGCGACGGCACCCCCAGGCGCCCGCACGAATGTTTCCAGTCGCTGGTCCGGCGGATACCGCAATGCCAGGGGCAGCTGCGGTACGCCTCGCACCGTGCGGCTCACTCGGGCTGGCGCTCCGCCGCGGTAGTCTCTGGTGCTTCAGTGACAGGTGCGACCACGACGACCGCCGTCTGCTCGCCTGCGTACAGGCGGCTGTGCGTGTAACGCTGCTCGGCATAGCGCAGCAGGACGTTCGCTACCGCCGCAATCGGCAGCGCAAGGAGCATGCCGAGGAAGCCGAACAACTGCCCGCCCGCCAGTACGGCGAAGATCACCGCCGCGGGATGCAGGCCGATACGGTCGCCCACCAGCTTCGGTGTCAGCCAGTAGCTTTCGATCACCTGGCCGATGCCGAACACGATCAGCACGCCCGCAATGTGTTGCCAGTCGCCGTACTGCACGAGTGCGGCGATGCAGCCGAGGATGATGCCGCTCGCCGGACCGAGATACGGCACGAAGGTCAGCAGGCCCGCGATGATGCCGATCAGGATGCCGAGGTCGAGACCCACGCCCCACAGCCCCAGCCCGTACATTACGCCGAGGATGATCATTACCAGGAATTGCCCGCGCAGGAAGGCGCCGAGCACGTCACTGGATTCGCGCGCGAGCCGCGAAACGACTTCGAGGTGCGCGCGCGGGATCAGCGAACCCACGCGTTCGATCAGCAGGTCCCAGTCGCGCAGGAAGAAAAACGTCAGCACCGGCAACAGCGCGATGTTTGCAACCATGCCGAGGATTGCGAAACCCGATCGCGACAGGTAACCGAGCAGCGTCGTGGCCACGCCACCGGCGCGTTCCCAGTTGGTGCGCACGAGTTCCACGAGATGGTTGAAATCCAGCCAGGTGGAAATCTCCATCCGCGTACGCGTTTCCAGCCACGGGATCGCGGTCCGCAGCAACCAGTCGCGATAGCTCGGCAACGACGAGATCAGGGTCGCTATCTGACGCTCGATCAGCGGCACCAGGATGACCAGCACGATTGCCACCACCAGCGCCATCCCGGAGAACACCAGGACCACCGACGTATTGCGTGAACGGCCGGTGCGTTCGAGGCGATCGACCAGCGGGTCGCCGAGCCAGCCGAGCATCGCGGCGATCACGAACGGCGTCAGCACCGGCGCAAGCAGCCACAACAGCCACAACGCGCCCAGTGCGAGCGCGGTCCATTGCAGTCGCCGCAGGAACCGGGCGATCTCGAAGAGGGAAGCGTGCGAGTCCATCAGCGCAAGTGGTACACAGGCATGTCGTCTTCGGCGGGCACCACCACGCCATCGCGCATGGCCATCCGCTTGAACCCGGGAAGTCCCGTCGGCAGTTCGAGTGCGAGTGTCACGCCTTCCGGCGTGGCGCGCTGCGGCGTGATCTTGCGAACGATCTGCAGGTTGTCGAGATAACCGGCGAGACGCATGTAATCGTCGCTGCTGTCGACGCCGGTGAAGGTGATCGCATAGGTTCCCGGAGTACCCGTCGCGCTGCGCTTCGCGTATCGCTTGGTCAATGCGTCGGCGGCGCCGTCGGCGCCCGTGGCGATCACGCGGCGCGCGTCGGTGTCGGTGGTGCTCCAGGTGGACAACACCTTGCCGTTGTCGACGAAGGTCCAGTCGCCCTTCCATTCCGCGCCGCTGCGGTACACCTTGCCGATCAGCTGCATGGGCGGCGAATAGCGCAGCGAGGCACGCGCCACGGCGGCGCTGTCGCCACGCCAGATCGCGCCGACGGTGGCCTGTTCGGCGGCATTGCCGCTCGGGAGCCCGAGCGCGAAGCCGCGATCCTTCGCGCGATTGAGCGCGGTGCGCGCGGCGTTCGCCTGCGACAGGCCGACCAGGCGCGGGCCCTTGCCGTCATCGATGCCGAGCCAGAGCACCGGCTTCGGCCGCGGCATCGGCCACACCGGCAGGCCGAGGGTTTCGATTAGGTCGTCGACCTCGTCCTTGTCGAAACGGACGATGAGGGTGGTGCCGAAGGTCGGCGCGCCCGTGGGACCCACGCCCTCGTCCTGGCGATAGTCGTAGCCCTTCACGTATTCCTTGGCGCGGCGCAGTTCCTGGCCGACGCCCGGCTGGCTGGAGATGTTGCGGCTGCCGGACAGCTTCGCGAGCACCGCCGACAGCGCGCGGGCGTAGCCGGTGTTGCGCTCCGCTTCGCCCTGCCCGTTGACGCTCACTTCGGCCTCGTAGGGGCCCTGTGCGCTGGCGCGGTCGCCTTCGACGCGCTGCGCCGTGGCGGTGAAGCAAACCAGCAGCAATGCAGCCAGCCAGAACCCTCGAAATGCGCGAACCATTGCTGTCCCTGGTCGATGAAGCTGCCGAAATGGTGCCCCACGGGCGGTGAGACGTCCATTCGCAGCGGTCACGGCTGGTAAAATCGCCGTTCTTCCGCCCCGCGACGCCCTTGTGACCAACTCTACCCCGCCCGCTTCTGGACCGATGCCCACACCGATGACCTACCGTGACGCCGGCGTCGACATCGACGCAGGCAATGAAGTCGTCGAACGCATCAAGCCCGCGATCCGGCGGACGCTGCGCCCGGAAGTCCTCGGCGGCGGCATTGGCGGCTTCGGCGGCCTCTTCGACCTCTCCGGCAAGTACAAGGAACCGGTGCTGGTGTCGGGCACCGACGGCGTGGGCACCAAGCTGATCCTGGCCAAGCAGCTCAACCGCCACGACACGATCGGCATCGACCTGGTCGCGATGTGCGTGAACGACGTGCTGGTGCAGGGCGCCGAGCCGCTGTTCTTCCTCGACTACTTCGCCACCGGCAAGCTCGATGTCGCCACCACGGTCGATGTCGTCGGCGGCATCGCCAAGGGCTGCGAAATCGCCGGTTGTGCGCTGATCGGCGGCGAAACGGCCGAAATGCCCGACATGTATCCGCCGGGGGAATACGACCTCGCCGGATTCACTGTCGGCGCGGTCGAAAAGGCGAACCTGCTCGACGGCAGCCGTGTGCAGCAGGGTGACGTGCTGATCGGCATCGCGTCGAGCGGTCCGCATTCCAATGGCTATTCGCTGATCCGCAAGATCCTCGCGCGTGCGGGCAATCCTCTGGACCTCGACGTTGGCGGCGTGAAACTGGCCGATGCACTGATGGAACCCACGCGCATCTACGTGAAGCCCGTGCTCGAACTGCTGGCTAAGCACGACATCCACGCGATGGCGCACGTCACCGGTGGCGCGCTGGTGGAAAAGATCATCCGCGTCGTACCGAAATCGCTCGGACTCGAGATCGACACGTCGTCATGGCCACTGCCGCCGGTGTTCGACTGGCTGCAGCGCGAAGGCAACGTGCCGCGCGAGGAGATGTGGCGCACGTTCAACTGCGGCATCGGCTTCGTACTGATGGTCGCGCCGGCGGATGTCGCCGCGATCAACGCCGATCTCGATCGGCTCGGCCTGGCGCACTGGCAGATCGGCCAGGTCACCGCGGGCAGCGACAACCGTTTGCGCATCAGTTGATCGGTCGTTGTCGTCGCTGATGCGCCTCGCCGTCCTCGCTTCCGGCCGCGGCAGCAACCTGCTGGCCATTCTCGATGCCATCACACGCGGTGAACTCGATGCGCAAGTCGTGGGCGTGTTTTCGGACAAGGCCGATGCGCCGGCACTGGCGCATGCGCGCGATGCCGGCGTCGAAGCGCGGCCGCTGTCGCCACGCGGTTTCGCCTCACGTAGCGAATTCGATGAACACCTGTTCAGCCTGGTCGACGCAGTTCAGCCCGATCTCATCGTCTGTGCCGGATATATGCGCCTGATCAGCGACGCCGCCGTCGCTGCACGGATCGGCCGCATGATCAACATCCATCCCTCGCTGTTGCCCGAGTTCAAGGGCCTGCGCACGCATCAGCAGGCGCTCGACGCTGGTGTTCGCATGCATGGCGCCAGCGTGCATTACGTGACGCCGGAACTCGACGGCGGGCCGGTCATCGCGCAGGCGCGTGTTGCAATCGAAGCCGACGACGATGTGGCGCGCCTCGCCGAGCGGGTACTGCAACGCGAACACCCGCTGCTCGTCGCGACACTCCGCGAAATCTCCACGGGTCGCATCACATGGGAGAGCGGCGGCGTGCACTACGGCAGACGCCCGCTCCACGCACCCTTGCAACTCGATGACTGCAACCGCCTGATCCAGGACTTCCCCGCATGACGTTTCGCATTCTTCTTTTCGCCGTCGCGCTGCTGGCTGCCCCCGCGATGGCGGAACCGGCTGCACCCGTCGCGACTGAAGCCAGCCATGGATCCCGCGCGCTCGAGCCGTTCGTCGCGCAATACCAGGTGTTCAAGGACGGTCACGTACTGGGCGACGCGGTGATGCGCGTCGTGAAGAACGATGCACGACGCTGGCGCGTGGACCTCGACATGAAGGGCACCGGCTGGGTAGGCCTGGCCGGGATTGCCGCGGAGCAGAGCACCGTCTTCGATGTAGCGGGCAACCGTTATCGGCCGCTGGCACAGAGCACCGTGCGCAAGACCGTGTTCACGAAGAAGCAGACCGTGGGTGTCTACGATTGGCGCACGCACCAGGGACGCTGGACCGGCGATGTGAAGGAGTCCCGACGCGTGCCGGTTACCCTGCAGGATGGCGACCAGAGCGGCCTCCTGATCAACCTGGCGGTGATCCGCGACGCGCAGCCGGGCCAGTCCCTGCAATACCGCTTCGTCGACGACGGACGCGTTCGCGATCATCGCTATGACGTTTCCAGCCAGATCGAAGACGTGAAGATCGGCGAATTGAGCTACAGCGCGATGCGCGTGACACGCGCGCAGGCGGGCAACGAGGAAACGGTGATCTGGGTGGTGGATGGCGTGCCGACGCCGGTTCGCCTTCTGCAGCGTGAAAACGGCGAGGACAAGTACGACCTGCGCCTGGTGGAGTACAAGGGAGCGCAATGATGATGAAGATGACCCCCATGAAATCGCTGAAGACCTGGCTTACGGCCGCCGCCCTGGTGCTGGCGAGCGCCGCTGCATCCGCGGCCGGCGAGATCAAGCCGTTCACTGCCGAATACCAGGCGAACTACCTCGGCGTACAGGGCATCGGCCGCATGGTGCTGGCCCAGACCGGCGGCAACCGCTGGCGCTACAGCCTCGACATCGGCGGCTCAATGGCCAACCTCAACCAGACAACCGTCTTCGAAGACAGCAATGGACAGTGGCGCCCGATTTCGAACAGCGACACCTCGGCGCTGCTGGTGAAGCGCAAGCAGAAGAACGCGATCTACGACTGGTCGCGCGGCGAAGCGCGCTGGACGGGCGACGTGAAGGCCGATCGCGCCGGACCGGTGAAACTGCTGAACGGCGATCTCGATGCGATGCTGATCAATCTCGCGCTTGCCCGCGACGTCGCCGCGGGCAAGCCGCTGCGGTATCGCATGGTCGACGACGGACGCGTCAAGCAGCTGAACTACCAGGTGAGCGGCAAGGAATCGATCACCATCGCCGGCAAGGCGCGCCAGGCGACCAAGGTCATCCGGGTCGATGGCGACAAGCAGGAACTTGTTTGGGTCGTCGATGGGATGCCTGCGCCGGTGCGCATCCTGCGCCGCAAGGGCGGGCAGGACGAGATGGACCTGCGCCTGACCGCACTGCGCTGAGCGCGATTCGCAGGAACAGAAAGCCCGCACTGCGGGGCTTTTTCGTAGCGTGCGATACGCACGGTGACATGCGACAGCACGTGCGCAAAACGCACGCTGGCCACTACTCAGCTGATACGACGGATCCTCGCCCCGAGACCCGACAGCTTCTCCTCGATGTTCTCGTAGCCGCGATCGAGGTGGTAGATGCGATCGATGGTGGTTTCGCCATCCGCCACCAGTCCCGCGAGGATCAGCGAAGCCGAGGCGCGCAGGTCCGTCGCCATCACCGGTGCGCCGCTCAGCTTCTCCACGCCACGGACGACCGCGGTGTGTCCGTCGACGCGGATGTCGGCGCCGAGGCGCAGCAGTTCATTGACGTGCATGAAACGGTTTTCGAAGATCGTTTCGTTGATCACGCCCGCGCCTTCGGCAATGCAGTTGAGCGCCATGAACTGCGCCTGCATGTCGGTAGGGAATGCCGGGTACGGCGCCGTGACCAGATCGACCGCGCGCGGGCGGCGGCCGTGCATGTCGAGGGTGATGCGATCGTCTTCCACGGTGATCTCGGCGCCGGCCTGGCGCAGCTTTTCGAGTACCGCATCGAGCGTATCGGCGCGGCTCCGGCGCGTCGTGACGCGGCCGCCAGTCATTGCCGCGGCGACCAGGAACGTGCCTGTCTCGATGCGATCAGGCAGCACCTGGTGCGAACCACCGTGCAGCCGCTCCACGCCGTGCACGATGATGCGGCCACTGCCGGCGTTCTCGACCTGCGCGCCCATGGCGTTGAGGCAATCGGCCAAGTCGACGACCTCCGGCTCCATCGCCGCGTTTTCCAGCACCGAAGTACCTTCCGCAAGCGCAGCCGCCATCAGCACGTTTTCGGTACCGGTGACGCTGACCACGTCGAAGACGAAGCGCGCGCCCTTCAGGCGTCCGTTGCGATGCGCCTTGATGAAGCCGTGGTCGACGCTGATCTCCGCGCCTAGCGCCTGCAGGCCCTTGATGTGCTGGTCCACCGGGCGCGAACCGATCGCGCAGCCGCCGGGTAGCGAGACTTCCGCCTGCCCGTACTTCGCAAGCAGCGGTCCGAGCACCAGCACCGAAGCGCGCATCGTCTTCACCAGCTCGTAGGGCGCGACGTGGCTGTGCACCGTGGTGGGATCGACGGTGATGCTGCGTCCCTTGCCGAGCGTGCCCTCATCGATGGTGATGCCGGCACCGAGTTCGCCCAGCAGCTTGGCCGTCGTGATCACGTCGTGCAGGTGAGGGACATTGCCGATGTCGACGGGACCGTCGGCCAGCAATGTCGCGCACAGGATCGGAAGCACCGCGTTCTTGGCACCGGAAATCTGGACTTCGCCGTTCAACGGCAGGCCGCCTTCAACCACGATCTTCTGCATGTCAGGTGGCCTCGTCCGGCGTGACGGTTTTCAGGGCCAGCGCGTGGATTTCCCCGCCCATGCGATCGCCGAGCGTCGCGTAGACCATGCGGTGGCGGGCCAGCGGCAACTTGCCGCGGAAGGCTTCGGATACGACGGTGGCCTCGAAGTGGACCCCGTCGTCGCCGCGCACGTCAGCGCGGGCGCCGGGCAGGCCCTGTTCGATCAGTTGGCGGATGGTGTCTGCGTTCAATTCGGTCTGTTCCGTCGTTGCGGCGGCACCGTGCGGGCATCGCACGGCACTTTGCGCATAAAATGAATGGATTAGCCTAACGGAAAGCCCCCCGGCCTTAAATGGCAATGTCCGAAATGGCGACTTCGCCCACCTCCCCTCCCGACTCCAGCAACGCGCTTGCGGACAGCGGCCGCCGTGTCTTCGAGATCGAAGCGCAGGCACTGACCGCCGTGGCCGCGCGCCTTGACGGTGATTTCAGCGCGGCATGCCGGCTGGTGCTCGACACCCGCGGCCGCGTGGTCTGCACCGGCATGGGCAAGTCCGGCCACATCGCCCGCAAGATCGCCGCTACGCTGGCTTCGACCGGCACGCCCGCCTTCTACGTGCACCCCGGCGAGGCCGCGCACGGCGACCTGGGCATGATCACCGACGCCGACGTCGTGCTCGCCCTGTCGTATTCGGGCGAGAGCGACGAGATCCTGCTGCTGCTGCCGGTGCTGCGCCGCCAGGGCAACAAGCTGATCGCGATGACCGGCCGCGCGAATTCCTCGCTCGCGCGCGAAGCCGACGTGCACCTCGACGTAAGCGTGCCTGCCGAAGCCTGCCCGCTCGATCTCGCCCCGACCTCGAGCACTACCGCCTCGCTGGCGATGGGTGACGCGCTGGCCGTCGCCCTGCTGGAAGCCCGCGGCTTCACCGCCGACGACTTCGCCCGCTCGCACCCGGCCGGCGCGCTGGGCCGCCGCCTGCTGCTGCACATTTCCGACGTAATGCACGCGGGCGCCGACGTGCCGCGCGTGGGCGCCGATGCCACCCTGAGCGAAGCGCTCGTCGAGATGAGCCGCAAGCGCCTGGGCATGACCGCGATCGTCGATGGCGAAGACAGGTTGCTTGGACTGTTCACCGACGGCGACCTGCGTCGCGCGCTCGACGACAGCAATGTGGACGTGCGCAATACACGCATCGCCGATGTGATGACGCGCTCGCCCAAGACGATCGGTTCCGATGCGCTCGCGGTCGAAGCTGCGCAGTTGATGGAAGCGCACAAGATCGGTGGCCTGCTCGTGATCGACGCGGACCATCGCGTCGTGGGTGCGCTGAACATTCATGACCTGTTGCGGGCGCGGGTGGTCTAACGGCTACCGCCGTTCTTCACTCGCATCGAATCAACGACAACGATCCGGCCTATGCCCTACAACCATCTCAACGACTATCCGGCCGACATCCGCGAGCGCGCGTCCCGCGTGCGGCTCGCGTGCTTCGACGTCGACGGCACGTTGACCGATGGGCGCCTGTTCTTCGACAGCCAAGGCGTCGAGCTCAAGGCCTTCCACGTTCACGACGGGCAGGGACTGGTGCTGCTGCGCAAGTCGGGCATCGCCGTGGCCTTCGTTACTGCACGCGCCAGTGTGATCGCCGAACAGCGCGCGACCGAACTGGGCCTGGAAGCGCATACGGCGGTCAAGGACAAACTCGCCTGCGTGCAGGAAATTGCAGCACGGCTGGGCATCACCCTCGACGAAGTCGCCTTCATGGGCGACGACTTGCCCGACCTGCGAGTGATGTCGCAGGTCGGATTGTCCGTCGCTCCCGGTAGCGCACATCCATGGGTGCGCGAACGCGTGCACTGGCGCACGAGCATCCGCGCGGGGCACGGTGCCGCGCGCGAGTTCTGCGACCTGCTGCTCGCAGCGCAGGGACATGCCGATACATTGCTGGCCGAAGTCACCCGCCTGCAGGGAGAACGCATCGAGGGCAAGGCATGAACTGGCGCGCGATCGTGACGGTGCTGTTGCTGGCGGGAGCCATCGCGAGTGGCTGGTCGGTCTGGACCCAGCGCAGCAAGGAAACCGCGCCGACCGGCGTCGCCGCACGCGCGGACTATGTGCTGATCGACTTCGAACTCACGTCGTTGAATCCGCAGGGTCGCGAGTCCTTCACCTTGCGCGCGCCGCGACTGGCCCGCGATCCTGACAAGAAAACGATGGACGTGGCGACGCCGCTGTTCCTGATTCCGCCGGGAGCAGGCACCGGCAACGATGCCTGGGAAGTGCGCGCGAAAAACGGCTGGGTCAGCAGCGAAGGCGACGAACTGCGCCTGCGCGGCGATGTAAACGCCGTCAGCTCGGGCCTGACCGGACCGGCAACGACCATGGCCACGCAGCAACTGAATGTTTACCCGGACACACGCCATGCCGCATCTCCGGGCAAGGTCGTGATCACCCAACCGGGCTCTATACTGACCGGCCGCGGCCTCAAGCTGGACCTGGCCAGCAAGCGCTACTCGTTCAAGTCCGAGGTTCACCACCGCTATGTCCCCACTGCCCGCTAAGCCCCTTGCCGCCGCTCTCCTGGTTGGCGCAGGCACGTTGCTCATGCTGGCGGCGCCCGGTGCGTGGGCGCGTTCCTCGGATCGCAACCAGGCGATGGACATCGATGCGGGCAATTCCAGCGGCGCGCTCGACGACCGCACGCCGACCGTGCTCTCCCAGGGCGTCAACATCTCACAGGGCTCGCTGAAGATCGAAGCCAGCACTGCCACGATCACGACCCGGGGCGGCGATCCGGTCCGCGCGGTACTCGTCGGCGGCCCGGTGAAACTCAGCCAGCAACTCGACGATGGAACGCCCATGAATGCCACGGCTGGCCGCGTCGACTACGACCTCACTACCGAAGTCGTCGTCTTTACCGGCGACGTCAGGATCCAGCAGCCGCGCGGCAGCCTCTCCGGCCCGCGCGTGGTCTACAACATGAAGACCGGCATGGTGAACAGCAGCTCCGACAGCACCGGCCGGGTCAAGATGACCATCCAGCCGCGCCGCGCCGCGCCGGCGCCTGCCAAGCCCGCTCCCAAGAAGGGAACGAACTGATGCTGGCGGCCAAGGGCCTGCGCAAGGCCTATCGTTCGCGGGAAGTCGTACGCGATTTCGCCCTGACGCTCGAAGCCGGCGAAGTCGTCGGCCTGCTCGGCCCGAACGGCGCCGGCAAGACCACCTGCTTCTACATGATCGTGGGGCTCGTGCCCGCCGATGCCGGACAGATCGTCCTCGATGGCAAGGACATCACCGCCGAACCGATGTACGCGCGCGCCAAGCACGGCGTCGGCTACCTGCCGCAGGAACCATCGGTGTTCCGCAAGCTCAGCGTGGCCGACAACATCCGCCTGGTGCTCGAACTGCGCGAGGACCTGGACAAGGCCGGCATCGAAAAGGAACTCGCCAGCCTGCTGGACGAACTGCAGATCACGCACGTGGCCGACCAGATCGGCGCGAGCCTGTCGGGCGGCGAACGCCGCCGCGTGGAGATCGCTCGCGCGCTCGCCGCGAAGCCGCGCCTGATGCTGCTCGACGAGCCTTTCGCCGGCGTCGATCCCATTTCGGTTGGCGAGATCCAGCGCATCGTGCGGCATCTCAAGAACCGCGGCATCGGCGTGCTGATCACCGATCACAACGTGCGCGAGACGCTCGGCATCTGCGACCGCGCCTACATCCTCAACGAAGGCGCCGTGCTCGCGCAGGGTTCGCCCGACGCGCTGCTGTCGAATCCCGACGTGCGCCGCGTCTATCTGGGCGACACGTTCCGCCTGTGACTCCGGTTCCGGAAACACTTCCGGACTGAACAGGCAGGATCGACGCTTCGCGCCCCGGCGTGCATGATGGAATGGCGTTCCCGGCGCATCGGCCGCCGGTCCCGCCAGAATCCGTACGAACTCCTTATGAAACCCCGCCTCCAGGCCACGCTAGGACAGCAGCTGGTGATGACGCCGCAATTGCGGCAGGCCATCCGGCTGCTGCAGCTGTCCGCGGCGGAACTGGAAGTCGAAATCGCGCAGGCGGTCGAAACCAACCCGTTGCTGGATTGGACCGAATCCAGCGTGTCCGTCGAAGCCGACGCCAGTCACGCCGATGGCACCAGCACTACCGCGCAGACCGAAGACCGCTACGAAACCGAAACACTCGCGCCCGCCGAGGCCGACTGGGGTCCCGGCGATGGCGAAACCTGGTACGAACGCACCGGCCCCGCCGATGCCGATGATGAGATGCCTGGCGCCGAACAGGTCGCCGAGAGCGAAACGCTGCAGGACCACCTGCTGTGGCAGCTGCACCTGAGCCCGCTGTCGCAACGCGATCGCCTCATCGCCGTCACGCTGATCGAGGCAATCGAGGACGACGGTTACCTGCGGGATTCCCTCGAAGCCATCGCCGAAACATTGAGCGCCGACATTCGTGCCGAGCCGGACGAGATCCTCATGGTGCTGCACCAGGTACAGCGCTTCGATCCCGCGGGCGTCGGCGCACGCACGCTCGGCGAATGCCTGGGACTGCAGCTCGCCACGCTGCCTGGCAACACGCCCGGCAGGGCCCTGGCGCACACGCTGGCCAACGGTCCGCTCGAGCGCCTGCCCAAGGTCGGCGTTGCGGGCATCGCCGCCGAACTCAAGCTGGACCCTTGCGAAGTCGAAACCGCCGTGCAGCTGCTGCGCTCGCTCGATCCGAAGCCCGGACTGCAGATTGGTGCCATAACCAACGACACCTACGTGGCGCCCGATGTCGTCATCTGGCGACAGCACGGCCTGTGGCGCGTCACGCTCGCCGACAGCATGCGGCCACGCATCAGCATCCATCGCGGCTACGAGGGCATGATCCGCCACGCCAGCGCATCCGACGCGCACTATCTTCGCGGCCACCTGCAGGAAGCGCGCTGGCTGCTCAAGAGCCTGGAAGCGCGCGGCGACACCCTGCTCAAGGTAATGCGCTGCCTGTTGCGTCAACAGGCGGCCTTCCTCGAGTTCGGCGACAGCGCGCTGCGTCCGCTCACCCTGCGTGAAGTCGCCGCCGAAATCGGCCTGCACGAATCGACCGTCTCGCGCGCAGTCGCGCGCAAATATGCGCGCACCCCGCGCGGCACCATTCCGCTGCGCTCCTTCTTCGCCTCCGGCATCGACACCGGGACCGGCGGCGAGGCCTCCAGCACGGCCATCCAGGCCATGATCCGCCAGCTGATCGAAGCCGAGAACCCGCGCAAGCCGCTGTCCGACGCACGGCTTGCCGAGTCGCTCAAGGCGACCGGCGTTCCTGTGGCTCGACGGACGGTGGCGAAGTACCGCGAGGCCATGAGCATCCCGTCTTCGCAGGATCGCGTGCGGATGTGACGCTCGCTGCACCCAGCCACACGGTTGGAATTGAAACCGTCAAAGGCCAACTTGATGGCTTCAGGTGTGTCGAATAACGATATTTTTCGGCCATCTTTTCCCCCGCCTTACGTCGCATTGCCATTCACCGGAAAGAGGCGTTGAATGGACTCACCCGAAGCCAGTGACGTGAGGAGGTCAACGATGCGTATCGAAACCTATGGCCAGCAGATCGAAGTCACCAACGCGCTCCGGGACTACGTCGAAAGCAAGCTCGAGCGATTGCAACGGCATTTCGACCAACCCTTCGATGTGCGTACCCAGCTGAGGCTCGACAAACCCGATCACCGGGCCGAAGCCACCGTCACCATCGCCGGCCGCGTGCTCCACGCCGACGCCGCCGCGATCGACATGTACGCCGCGATCGACCTGCTTGCAGACAAGCTCGATCGCCTGCTGGTCAAGCACAAGGAAAAGATCGTCGACCATCATCGCGGCGAAAGCCTCGCCCGCAACGGCGACTTTGCCTGAAGTGCGCCACCGCCCCGCAGCGGGCGGTGCAAGCATTGAACCTGGAAGGGACGGATCTCCGGATCCGTCCCTTGCCTTTTGTGGGCTCCTCATCTGCTCGTTCCGCATCGCCTCGCCTGGCCAGTTACCATTGCGCGGGGCGGCAAGCGGAGCGGCAGCATGAACCAGAGCATCAGCGCGGCGCAGCTTTTCGAGCAGCAACACGACAAGCTGGGACTGCGCTGGCTGGCGGGCGAGCGCATTGGCGGCCAACGCATTCTCGAAGCCGGCGACACGGTCTCGCGTCGCCCCTCGCTGGCCGGCTACCTCAACATCATCTATCCCAACAAGGTGCAGATCCTCGGCAGCGAGGAACTCTCGTGGCTCGACGCGCTCGATTCACGCCAGCGCTGGGACACGATCGTCAAGATCATCGACTTCAGGCCGCTTGCGCTGGTGATCAGCAAGAACCAGTCGTGTCCCGAAGACCTGCGCCGGCTCGCCGAGGAAAGCGATACCCCACTGTGGGTATCGCCCAAGCGCGGGCACGAACTGTTCAACCACCTGCAGTACCACCTCGCGCGCAAGCTCGCGCCGCGGATCACGCTGCACGGCGTCTTCATGGAGATCTATTCGATCGGCGTGCTGATCACCGGCGAATCCGGCGCCGGCAAGAGCGAGCTCGCGCTGGAACTGGTCACGCGTGGCCACCGCCTCGTCGCCGACGACGCTCCCGAATTCACCCAGATCGCACCCGACGTACTCGATGGCACCTGCCCGGACCTGCTGCAGGACCTGCTGGAAGTGCGTGGCCTGGGCGTGCTCAACGTGCGACAGATGTTCGGCGACACGTCGGTCAAGAAGAACAAGTACCTGCGGCTGATCGTGCACCTCACCAAGCCTGCACTGGAACCTCAGCCCAGCGGCATGGAACGCATCACTGGCGACCTGGGTGCGCGCCGCGTGCTCGACCTCGACGTGCCGATGATCACCCTGCCCGTCATGCCCGGCCGCAATCTCGCGGTCCTCACCGAAGCCGCCACCCGCACACATATCCTGCGCGCGAAAGGCGTCGATCCTGCCGCCGCCTTCATGGCGCGACACAGCCATTTCCTCGAACGCGCCGAGTGATTGCAATGAACGACGCGAACGCCACTCCTTCTTTCCGCGACGCACACGTGAACACTACCGCTGCCCCCACCCTCATCATCGTCAGCGGCATGTCCGGCTCCGGCAAGTCGGTCGCGCTCAACACGTTCGAGGATCTCGACTTCTACTGCGTCGACAATCTGCCGGCGGAGCTGCTGCCGCAGTTCGTGCAGAGCGTCACCGGGCAGAGCAATGCGCCCGAGAAGCTCGCCGTCGGCATCGACGTGCGCAATCGCCGCGACCTCGCCAACCTGCCCGAGTGGCTGTCGGCCGTTGGCACGCTCGGCCTCGACCCCAAGCTGGTGTTCTTCGACGCGAGCGACGAAGTGCTGCTCAAGCGCTATGCCGACACGCGCCGCCGCCACCCGTTGAGCACGCTGGGTTTGTCGCTGGTCGATGCGATCGCGCTGGAACGGCAGGTATTGCGCCCGCTTCGCCAGATCGCCGATGCCGTGGTCGACACGAGCGAGATGAACGTGCACGTGCTGCGCCGGCACGTGATCACAGAATTCGGGCTCGGCAGCGATGCGACCGTGTCGTTGCTGTTCGAGTCGTTCGCGTATCGCCACGGCGTACCCGCCGACGCCGACTTCGTGCTCGATGCACGCGCCCTGCCGAACCCGCACTGGGATGCCACCCTGCGCCCGCTTTCGGGCCGCGACGCCGCCGTGCGCGAATACCTCGATGCCGACCGGGACGTCGGCTTGTTCGTCGAACAGGTGAGCGCTTTCCTCGATACCTGGCTGCCGAAGCTGAAGTCGGAAGGCACCCGCAGCTACGTGACGGTTGCGTTTGGCTGCAGCGGCGGCCGCCACCGGTCGGTGTACCTGGCCGAACGCCTCGCCGAGCACGCGCGCGAGAAGGGCTGGGAGGAAGTCGCCGTCCACCATCGGGAATTGGACTAACCGCGGCGCCTTCCATTTGGGCAACAAAACCGTCCATCCGGACGCTTCCTGACCGTAACCCGGCTCTGATAAGTTGCAGGCATGTCCGTCGGCGTCCTGCTCATCACCCATGAAGGCATCGGCTCGGCCATCCTGGCCGTGGCCACGCGGTTGCTGCGCACGCTGCCGCTGCGCACCGAAGTGCTCGAGGTGCCCTTCGACGGCGATCCGGACGAACTGCTTCCGCTCGCCAGCGCGGCTTTGCGCCGCGTTGACGGCGGCCAGGGCGTACTGGTGCTGACCGATCTCTACGGCGCCACGCCCAGCAACCTCGCGGCGAAGGTCGCACGGCTGGGCACGCCGGTTCGCCGCGTGTCCGCACTGAGCCTGCCGATGCTGCTGCGGGTGATGAATTACGCCGAGCAGGATCTCGATGAACTGCCCTCCGTCGCCGGCGCCGGTGCGCGCAACGGCGTGATCATCGACGAGGCCTGAGGACTGCTGACGCCATGATCGAAAGGGAACTCACCGTCAGCAACCGCCTGGGCCTGCACGCGCGTGCGACGGCCAAGCTTGTGCAGTTGCTCGCGCCGTATCGCAGCAGTTGCACGCTTACGGCGAAGGGCCGCGAAGTGAACGCCAAGAGCATCATGGGCGTGATGCTGCTCGCTGCCGGCCAGGGCACGCAGGTGAAGCTGCGCGTGGAAGGCGAGGACGAGGACGCTACGGCCGAGGCCGTGTGTGCGCTGTTCGAGCGCCGTTTCGACGAAGACAGCTAAGGGGCCGAGGCCTGCCAATGCCTATGGCACAGAGTGCATTGCTTTCCAATGGCTGCCAGGTGGTGTTGCGTGGGGCTGCGCCTTGCTGCCTGCAAGGTCAAGCCACGCGGCGCCGCATGGCGGCCATTGGGAAGCAACCCGCAGGGCCGGGCCCGAATGGGCCCGGTGCGGTCCGCGCCATAGGCATTGGCAGGCCCTAAGCATGCGGCAGGAGTTCAAAGGGCTGGGAACGTCGCGTGGCAGCGCTCTGGGGCGCGCACGCATCCGCCTCCCGCACGCGCTGGAAGTCGCCGAGGAGCACATCCCCGAATCCCAGGTCGAAGCCGAACGCGCACGCCTGCAGCGCGCGATCGACACCGTGCGCACGGAAATGCATGCGTTGCGCGAGCGGCTGCATGGCGCGCTCGCGCACGAGATCGGCGAGTTCCTCGACCTGCATGCGCTGCTGCTCGACGACCCGGAACTGCTCCAGGGCCTCGACACGCTGATCCGGACCGGCCGCTACACGGCCGACTATGCACTGCGCCTGCAGCGCGACCGCATCGCCGCCGTCTTCGCCGGCATGGACGACCCCTATCTGCGCAGCCGCATCGACGACATCGACCAGGTCGTCGGCCGTATCCATTCGGCGCTGCACAGCCGCGAGAACGGTTCCGAAGGCGTGGCTGGCGAAATCCTGGTCACCGACAACATAGCGCCAGCGGAGCTCGCGCAGCTGCAGGCGCAGGGCGTGGTCGCGATCATCACCGCGGCCGGCAGCACCCTTTCGCACAGCGCCATCCTCGCCCGCAGCCTGCACCTGCCGCTGATCGTCGGCGTGCCCGGCGCGCTGCTGAAGATCAACGATGGCGATGCGCTGATCGTTGATGGCGGCAGCGGACTGGTGGTCGTCGAACCAGCACCCGCCGACCTGCGCGCGCATCGCCTGCGCGAGCGCGAATACATCCGCGAGCGCAAGGAACTGCATCGCCTGCGCCGCGAACCGACCCGCACCATCGATGGCGTCGACATCAATCTCTACGCCAACGCCGAATCGCGGGAGGACGTCGCCGAAGCGCACGCACTCGGCGCCACCGGCGTCGGCCTGTACCGCACCGAATTCCTGTTCCTGCAACGGCATGAACTGCCGGATGAGGAAGAACAGTTCCGCGCCTACCGCGATGTCGTGCTCGGCATGAGTGGCCGGCCGGTCACCATCCGCACGCTCGACCTTGGCGCCGACAAGGCCGACCGCACCGGCCTGGCGCTGCGCGACGAACCGAACCCCGCACTCGGTCTGCGCGGCGTGCGATTGTCGCTCGCGCGTACCGGCCTGCTCGAGACGCAGCTTCGCGCATTGCTGCGCGCGTCAGGCTACGGGCCGTTGCGCATCCTCGTACCGATGGTCACGTGCCGCGAGGAAATCCACGAAGTGCGCACGCAGTTGAAGCGTGTCGCGCGCGACCTGCGCACGCAGGGCCACGAGATCGCCGATCACGTGCCACTGGGCGCGATGATCGAAGTGCCTGCTGCCGCGCTCGCACTACCGGGCTTCATCTCCACCGTCGATTTCCTTTCCATCGGCACCAACGACCTCCTGCAGTACCTGCTCGCGGCCGATCGCAACAACGAGGCGCTGGCCGACCTCTACACACCGTTGCACCCGGCGGTCCTGCGGCTCCTGCGCGATGTCATCCGCCTCTCGCGCCTGCGCCGCAAACCCATCGCGGTCTGCGGCGAAATGGCGGGCGACCCGCTCTACGCGCCGCTTCTGCTGGCATTGGGGCTGACCGAATTCAGCCTGCATCCGAACACGTTGCTGGAAGTGCGCCGGGTGATCCGCGAATGCGACCTCGCCGCGCTGCGCAAGGACCTGCCACAACTCACCCGCGCACGCGATCGCGCAGGTATCGAAGCCTGGGTGCGGTCGCACCAGCCCTGCCCTTGAGGCAATCCGGCAACTCCGGGGTGGGCAGCCTCGCCCCGCCTCGTCATAATGCGCGCATGAACGCATAAAGCCCGGTCGCATCCTCGTGGATGCGGCTCATGCCAGCCGGAGTATCCATGGCCGAAGCCGTCCGCCACGACAAGACCGCGCGCCAGCTGCGTCTGCTGTCGGACGCGCTCGACTCCGGTCGTCTCGGCCCGGTACGTCGGCTGGTCAACACGCTCTCGCCGGCCGAAATCGGCAACCTCCTCGAATCGCTGCCACCGGCCAAGCGCACCGTCGTCTGGGGCCTGGTGGATGCCGAGGACGACGGCGAAGTGCTCGTCCACGTCGGCGACGACGTGCGCGAAAGCCTGCTCGCGGAAATGGACCCCGACGAAATCGTCGCGGCGGTCGAGGACCTCGACATCGACGATCTCGCCGACCTCGTCGAGGACCTGCCCGATACCGTCATCGACGAAGTCCTCAAGTCGATGGACCGCGAGAACCGCGAGCGCCTCGAACAGGTGCTCTCCTACGACGAGGACACCGCCGGCCGCCTGATGAATCCCGACGTGGTGACGGTCCGTACCGACACCACCGTCGACGTCGTGCTGCGCTACCTGCGCCTGCGCGGCGAACTGCCCGACCACACCGACCATCTCTACGTCGTAAGCCGCCGGCACCAGTATCTCGGCCGCATCGCGCTGCAGTCGCTGCTCACGCGCGAACCCAGCACGCCGATCAACCAGCTGGTCGACGACGAGCAGCCTGCCATCGGCGTCGATGAATCCGCCGACGAAGTCGCACGCCAGTTTTCCGACCACGACTGGATCTCCGCGCCCGTGGTCGACGACAACAACATCCTGCTCGGCCGCATCACCATCGACGACGTCGTCGACATCATCCGCAACCAGGCCGAACACCAGGCACTGGGTGCCGCCGGTCTCGACGAGGACGAGGACCTGTTCTCGCCCGTTCCGCGCGCGTGGCGCCGGCGCATCGTGTGGCTCGGCATCAACCTCGGCACCGCATTCCTGGCATCCAGCGTCGTCGGCCAGTTCCAGGGCACGATCGACCAGATCGTTGCACTCGCAGTGCTGATGCCGATCGTCGCGGGCATGGGCGGCAACGCGGGAACGCAGGTGCTCGCGTTGATGGTGCGCGGCCTGGCCCTCGGCCAGGTGGGCGCTTCCAACGTGCAGACGCTGATGTGGAAAGAGCTGCGCGTCGCGGCCATGAACGGCGTTGCGCTTGGCAGCATCGTCGGGCTCGCTACCTGGGCCTGGTTCCGCGACCCCATGCTCGCGCTGGTGATCGGCATCGCGATGACGCTCAATCTTCTGTTCGCGGCAAGCGCCGGCGTGCTTGTTCCCCTCACGCTCAAGCGCATGAGGCTCGACCCGGCGCTGGCCGGAGGCGTGATCCTGACGACGGTGACCGACGTCATGGGTTTCCTGGCGTTCCTTGGCCTGGCGACGATCATCCTCCTGCATTGAAGGCACATCGCATGCGCGCGCTCCGGTTCCTCCTTGCCTGCGCCGTTCTGTCCTGCGGAGCATGCAGCACACTTGCCACAGGACGCGACACCGGCGTATTCGTGAAGCGCGAGCTCACTGTCGATGGCGTCGCCCACCGCTATCGGGTATTCGTTCCCGCGCGCGACGCGGGAGGCCGCAAACCACCGGTCATCCTGTTCCTGCATGGCGTGGGCGAGCGCGGCAGCGATGGCGACAAGCAGGTGCACGTGGGGCTTGGTCCGCACGTGCGCGCGCACAGCGCGGAGTTCCCTGCCATCGTGGTGTTTGCGCAGGCGCCGGAAGATCGCGACTGGAAAGGTGAAACCGCCGCGCTCGCCCTCGCGGAACTCGAACACGCCACGGAAGAATTCAATGGCGACCGCGACCGCACCTATCTCACCGGCCTGTCGATGGGCGGCTACGGCACTTGGGAGATCGCATTGAGGGAACCACAGCGTTTCGCAGCGCTGGTGCCGATCTGCGGCGCCTTGCTGCCGCCGCGCGAAGAGCGCCTGAATCTCTTCGTCACGCCGCTCGCCGGTGAATCCGATCCGTACGCGACGCTTGCACGCCGGCTTCGCCACCTGCCGATGTGGATCTTCCACGGCGCGAAGGATGATGTGGTCCCGCCCGATGATGACCGCCGCATATATGCGGCGTTGCAGAGCGCTGGCGCCGATGTGCGCTACACCGAGTTCCCCGACGCAAACCACAATTCATGGGATGCAGCCTACGCGACGCCGGAAATGTGGCCATGGTTGTTCGCACAGCGCCGGAACGCGGCCGATGCGCGCCAGCGCTGATGACCAGACCGCGCTCGATGCCTTGAGCGCGCGGTTGTACGCGGCCTTCGGCAATGCGAATGGCGCAGTGCCCGATCTCGATGGACTTCGCGATGTGTTCCTGCCCGGGTGCGTCATCGCCAAGGCGGTCGACCCCGATGCGCAGGTGCAGGACCTGGAAGCCTTCATCGCACAACGCAGGCCACTGTTGACGGATGGCCGCCTCACTGGCTTTACCGAAAAGGAAACCGCGGCGCAGACATGGGCCTGCGGCAACATCGCCGGGCGCTGCAGCGTCTACGAGAAGTCCGGCATGCTCGACGGCGTCGCGTTCGCTAAGCGCGGCATCAAGAACCTGCAGTTCGTGCGACTTGCTGGGCGTTGGTGGATCAGTGCACTGGCGTGGGACGATGAACGCCCGGGACTCTCGATTCCTGACCGTCCGTAATCCGGCAGCTCCGACAGCGGCAGCGGGTTACCGCGCGAGCAGCATTTCCAGCGCCGCCATCCGCACCAACACGCCGTTGCTTACCTGGCGCAGGATCAGGGACTGCGGTCCATCGGCCACTTCATCGGTGATCTCGACACCGCGGTTCATCGGTCCCGGATGCATTACCACGGCTTCAGGCGCAGCACGGCGCAGGCGCGAAGCAGTGAGCCCGAAGTCGCGGTGATATTCGTCGAGCGATGCGATCAGCCCGTCTTCCATGCGCTCGCGCTGGATGCGCAGCATCATCACCGCATCGGCGCCTTCCAGCGCCGCATCGAAATCCTGCGTAACGACGCAACCCCGCAGTGTGCCGTCGTCCGGCAGCAGCGATGCGGGGCCGCACACGCGCACTTCGCCCGTGCCCAGCGTGCGCAGCGCATGCAGGTCGGAACGCGCGACGCGCGAATGCTTCACGTCGCCGACGATCAGCACCTTCAGTTTCGAGAAGTCCCGGCCCTTCGCCTGGCGCAGCGTCAGCATGTCGAGCAGGCCCTGGGTCGGATGCGCACTGCGGCCATCGCCGGCATTGAGCAGCGCGACGCCCGGCATTGCTGCATTCGCCAGAGCTTCGACGGCACCGTCCACCTTGTGGCGGATCACGAAGCCGCGCACGCCCATCGCCTCGATGGTTCGGAAGGTATCGAGATCGGTTTCGCCCTTCGTGGTCGAAGACGTCGACGCATCGAAGTTCAGCACATGCGCACCCAGCCGCTGCGCCGCCAGCTGGAAGCTCAGGCGCGTGCGCGTGGAAGGCTCGAAGAACAACGTGCATACCGCCACGCCGGCCAGTGCATCTCGCGCTTGCGCGCCATCGGCGAACGCCTGGGCCCGGTCGAGGACGGATTCGAGTTCGGCGCGCGGCAGCTTGTCCAGCGTGAGCAGGTGCTTCATTTCGGTCATGGGTGAAATGGGTGAAGTTGCCGGCGGTCAGCCGGGAGAAATTTCCGTACCGTCCTGCGGTGCCGCCAGCCAGCGTTCGACGATCACCGCGGCGGCGACCGCATCGAGCGCTTCGGCGTCGCGGCGGCGCTTGCGTCCTTCGGCGCGATCGCTGGCGAAGCGCTGCGCGGCTTCGATCGAACTCGCGCGTTCGTCCACGAGCACCGCCGGCAGCTTGAACCGCGACACCAGCTCCCGCGCGAACGCATGCGCACGTGCACGTGCAGGCTGGTCGCCGCCTTCCAGCGTCATCGGATCACCGACGATGAATCCGTCCGGCAGCCATTCCTTGCGCAGGCGCTCGATCGACGCCCAATCGGGACCATGCGCATGCACGTCGATGACCGCCAGCGCGCGCGCACCGGAACCGAACGCACTGCCGACCGCTACACCGATCCGACGGGCCCCGACGTCGAAGCCGAGCACGGTGCCGTCGCGACGGATGTTCATGCGAGCGTGTCGCTCATGCGTGCCCGGCGTAATCGGCCAGATGGGCGAAGTCGACGCCGATGCGCCCGGCCGCGGCCTGCCAGCGCGATTCCAGCGGCTCGGAGAACAGCAGTTCGGCATCGGCAGGCGCCGTCAGCCAGTCGTTCTCGGTGAGCTCGTGTTCGAGCTGGCCCGTACCCCAGCCGGCGCAGCCCAAGGCGACGATCGCATTGTCGGGACCGGCGCCGCGCGCCATGTCCTCGAGGATGTCGCGCGAGGTGGTGAGGAAGAGCTTGTCGGTGATCGCCAGCGTCGAATCCCAGCGCGGCCCGCCATCGTGCAGCACGAAACCACGCTCCGGATGCACCGGCCCGCCGGCCAGTACCGGCTGCGCGCGCAGCGATTCGGTACCACCTTCGACGCCCATCTGCCCGAGCACTTCACCGAGCGTGTATTCGGAACGGCGGTTCACCACGATACCCATCGCGCCATCGTCGTCGTGTTGGCAGATCAGCGCGACACTGCGCGAGAAGTTGGTTTCCGACAGCGCCGGCAGCGCGATCAGCAGCTGGTTCGTCAGGGGCTCGGGCATCACGGGCATGTGGGCATTCTAGCGCGAGGGCTCTAGGGCCTGTTAACGCTCTGCGGATAGGTCGCGTTGCTCCTCAGTGGCCGTCAGGTGGTGTTGCGTGCCGCAGCGCCTTGCTCATTGCAAGGTCAAGGCGCGCGGCGCCGCATGGCGGCCACTGAGGAGCAACCCGGAGGGCCGAGCCAGCCAGCGCACGATGCGGCGTCATCGCTCAGTTGCGTATCGACATACGCCTCGCACGCTGGCTGGCTCGGCGCGACCTATCCGCAGAGCGTTAACAGGCCCTTCGCGCCAGATGACGAAGGCCTGGCATCCGGGCGTAGGATGGCGGCTTTCCCGACCATTCCGTGCATTCGCCATGACCGCATCGAAGCTTCGTCCGCTCGCCCTCGCCTGCTTCGCCGCCCTCGCAATCGCCGCGTGCAAGCCACAGGCCGCCCAGGAAACCGCGACTCCCAACAGCGACGCGAAGCCCACAGTTTCGTACGCGCAGGCCCACGCAGGCGACTACGCCGTGGTGCCGCTAAAGGCCGATCTCTCGCGCCTCGACGAGAACACGCGACGCATGGTCGCCAAGCTCGTGCAGGCCGCCGATGTCATGAACGAACTCACCTGGAAGCAGAGCTGGCGCGGCGATCGCGCGGCCCTGCTCGCCCAGGCGCCCGACGATGCCACGCGCGAACTGGTGGACATCAACTTCGGCCCTTGGGACCGGCTGAACGAGGACACGCCCTTCATCGCGAACATCAAGCCACGCCCGCCGGGCGGCGTGTTCTATCCGGTCGACATGACCAAGGAAGAATTCGAGGCCGCCGACCTCCCCGGCAAGACGTCCAACTACACGCTGCTCCGCCGCGATGCGGCCGGCAAGCTGGTTACGGTGCCGTATCACGTCGAATACAAACCGGAGCTCGAGCGCACCGCCGCGCTGCTGCGGGAAGCCGCCGAACTCAGCGGCGACAAGTCCTTCGCCGATTACCTGCGGATGCGCGCCGATGCGCTGCTGACCGACGACTTCCGCGCCAGCGACATGGCGTGGATGGACATGAAGACCAATCCCGTCGACATCGTGATCGGTCCGATCGAGACCTACGAAGACCAGTTGTTCGGCTACAAGGCCGCGTACGAAGGACTGGTCCTGGTGAAGGACACCGAATGGAGCCAGAAGCTCGCGCGTTACGCGGCCTTCCTCCCCGAACTGCAGCGCGGCCTGCCCGTCGACGCGAAGTACAAGGCGGAAAAACCCGGCGCGAAGGCCGACCTGAACGCATACGAGGCCGTCTACTACGCAGGCGATGCGAACGTCGGCGCCAAGACCATCGCGATCAACCTGCCCAACGACGAGGAAGTCCAGCTCGCCAAGGGCACGCGCCGCCTGCAGCTGGAAAACGTGATGAAGGCGAAGTTCGACGCCATCCTCCTGCCGATCGCGAAGCAGCTGATCGCAAAGGACCAGCTGGCGAACGTCACCTTCGACGCGTTCTTCGCCGACACCATGTTCCATGAAGTCGCCCACGGCCTCGGCATCAAGAAGACACTCGACGGCAAGGGCACGGTCGACGAAGCGCTGAAGGAATATTCCTCCAGCTTCGAGGAAGGCAAGGCCGACATCCTCGGCCTGTACATGATCGATGCGCTCAGCAACAAGGGCGAGATGGAGAAGGACAAGCTGATGGACAGCTACGTCACTTTCCTCGCGGGAATCCTGCGCTCGGTGCGTTTCGGGGCTGCCGACGCGCACGGCAAGGCCAACATGCTGCGCTTCAACTACTTCGCCGATGCCGGCGCGTTCAGTCGCGACGCCGACGGCCGCTATCGTGTCGACTTCGACAAGATGCGCGCCGCGATGAATTCGCTGAGCGCGAAGCTGCTCACCGTGCAGGGCGACGGCGACTATGCCGAGGCCGCGCGCATGACCGAGGCGCTGGGCGTGATCAAGCCTGAACTGGCCTCGGATCTCGCGAAGCTCAAGGACGCGAAGATCCCGGTCGACGTGCGCTTCGAGCAGGGCCTGGACGTGCTCGGGTTGACTCAGTACGCGACGCCGGCCATGCAGTGACATGTCGGGCTACTGCGATTTTGCGAGGGGCCATCCGCTGCATGGCCCTTATCACGACACCGAATACGGCTTCCCGAGCCGCGACGAAGCGGTGCTGTTCGAACGCCTGATCCTCGAGATCAACCAGGCGGGCCTGAGCTGGGAGACGATGCTGAAGAAGCGCGAGGGATTCCGCCACGCGTACTCGGGCTTCGACGTGGATGCCGTGGCCGCTTATGGCGAGCGCGACCGCGAACGGCTGCTGGCGGACACCGGCATCATCCGCAACCGCCTCAAGGTCGACGCCGCGATCCACAACGCGCAGGTGATCCAGCGGCTGCGCATCTCGCACGGCAGTTTCGCTGGCTGGCTCGATGCGAATGTGATGGACGGGAACGAGCCCCGCGACAAGAGCGGCTGGGTGAAGCTGTTCAAGAAGACCTTCCGCTTCACCGGCGGCGAGATCACCAATGAATTCCTGATGAGCCTCGGCTACCTGCCCGGCACGCATCGCGAGGACTGCCCGGTGTTCGCGCGCATCGCGATGTTGAATCCGCCGTGGCGCAACCTGGCTTGGCCGCAGCAAGGTTGATCGCACCAATCCAAGCACCGAAATCGCGGAGGAATCGCGCATGACCCAGGGTACGCAGCACTCAGCCGACGACCCGCGCAACGCGGACATCCGGATCTGGATCAACGGCGCGCTGAAGCCTCGCAACGAAGCGGTCGTATCGGTCTTCGACAGCGGCTTCGTGCTCGGCGACGGTGTGTGGGAGGGATTTCGCGTGGTCGACGGGCATCCGGCCTTCCTGGATGCGCACCTGGACCGCCTGTTCGAAGGCGCGAAGGCGATCATGCTCGACATCGGACTGGACCGCGCCGGACTTACCGAGGCGATCTACGCCACGCTCGCCGCGAACGGCATGGATGACCACGCCATCCGGGGCGACGGCGTACATGTCCGGCTGATGGTCACGCGCGGCGTCAAGCGCACGCCTTACCAGGATCCGCGTGTGACGATCGGCCCGGCGACGATCGTGATCATTCCCGAATACAAGGCCGCTTCGACCGAAACGGCTTCGCGTGGGATATCGCTGTTCACCGTGCACGTGCGCCGCGGGTACCCCGACGTGCAGGACCCCAAGCTCAATTCGCACAGCAAGCTCAACTGCATCACTGCATGTATCCAGGCCTATACCGCAGGCGCGGACGAAGCGCTGATGCTCGATCCGCATGGCTTCGTCGCCACCTGCAATTCGACCCATTTCTTCATCGTGCGCAAGGGCGAGGTGTGGACGTCGACCGGCGAGTATTGCCTGGGCGGAATCACCCGCGGCAACGTGATCGCGATGTGCCGCGAAGCGGGCATTCCGATATTCGAAAAATCGTTCAGCCTGACCGACGTATATGGCGCCGACGAGGCCTTCGTGACGGGCACCTTCGCGGGCGTGGTTCCCGTGCACACGGTGGACGGCCGCCGCATTCGCGACGGACGCGGCCCCTTGGTCGAACGTCTGCAGTCGCTTTACCGCGGCCTCATTGCCCGCGATGCCGAAGCGCGCGCAAGACTTCGGGTGAGCGCTTCGCAATGAGCACACCGGTGCGCGTCGCGATGTGGTCCGGGCCGCGCAACATCTCCACGGCGATGATGCGCGCCTGGGAAAATCGCGAGGATTGCGTGGTGACCGACGAGCCGCTGTATGCGCATTACCTTGCCCATACCGGACTCGACCATCCGGGCCACGACGAAGTCATTGCCGAAGGCGAAACCGACTGGCGCAAGGTCGTTGCGGCATTGACCGGCCCCGCGCCCGAAGGGCAGCCGGTGTGGTACCAGAAACACATGACCCACCACCTGCTCGCGCACATCGACCACGGCTGGATCGCGCAGCTGCGCAACGTGTTGTTGATCCGCGATCCGCGCGAGGTCGTTGCCTCCTACGTGAAGTCGCGCGCCTCGGTCACGGCGCAGGACATCGGACTGCCGCAGCAGGTCGCGCTCTACGAGGAGCTGAGTGCGTCCGGCGAACCGCCGCCGGTCATCGATTCGGGCGATTTCCTGCGGGCGCCGGAAGCGCATCTGCGCGCACTTTGTGCATGGCTGGGCATCGAATTCACCCCACGCATGCTGCGCTGGCCACGCGGTCCGCGGGCGAGCGACGGCATCTGGGCGCCACACTGGTACGCGCACGTCTGGGAATCGACGGGCTTCGAAGCGCCGGCACCACGCGAGATCGAACTCTCCGGCGCGGCGGCCGAAGTCGCGGAGGAATGCCGTCCGCATTACGAGCGGCTGCACGCGCTGCGGGTGAAACTCTCGTCCTGAAGGACGACGGCGTCGTCACGGCATCCCTGCATTCATGGCGGTGTTCCACTACGGAGCAGCACCATGATCCGCAAGCTCCCCAGCGGCGGTTATCGGCTGTATTCACGCAAGAAGGACCCGCGCACCGGCAAGCGCCGCAACCTGGGCACGTTCCCGACACGCCAAGCCGCCGAGCAGCACGAGCGCGAAGTGCAGTTCTTCAAGCGCCGCGGCTGACGCTCACGAGTCGCCGACCATCGCGCCGCCATGCTTCACGCATGGCCATTCGCATCGGCATCTCGGGCTGGCGCTATGCACCATGGCGCGGCGTGTTCTATCCGGAAAAGCTGCAGCAGCGGCGCGAACTGGAATTCGCGTCCGGCGTATTCCCGACGATCGAAATCAACGGCTCGTTCTATTCGCTGCAGTCCCCGAAAAGCTGGAAAACCTGGCACGACGAGACCCCACCCGGCTTCGTCTTCGCGGTAAAAGGCCCGCGCTACATCACCCACCTGCTCAGGCTGCGCGAGTACGAAACGGCGCTCGCCAATTTTCTTGCCTCTGGCGTGCTGCAACTCGGGCCGAAGCTGGGGCCGATGCTCTGGCAGTTCCCGCCGAACTTCCGTTTCGATGAAGAACGCTTCGAGAACTTCTTCACCCACCTGCCGAAGGACACGGACACGGCACTGGAGCTTGCGCGCAAGCGCGACCGCTCGCGGATGAGCGGCCGGACCGCGTTGCCGACGCAGGCGAACCGACGACTAAGGCATGCCGTGGAGATCCGGCACGAAAGCTTCCGCGACGACGCGTTCGTGCGGTTGTTGCGCCGGCACGACGTCGCCCTCGTCGTCGCCGACACCGCCGGGCGCTGGCCGCTCCTGGAAGATGTCACCGCCGACTTCGTCTACATCCGCCTGCATGGCGATGAAGAGCTGTACGTGAGCGGCTACACCGACAAAGCGCTGGACCTGTGGGCTCGGCGCATCGACGCGTGGTCACGCGGTGCGGAGCCCGATGACGCCCGCAAGGCCAGCTCGCTAAAGCCGCGGCGGCGCGCGTCGCGCGACGTCTATTGCTACTTCGACAATGACGCCAAGGTGCACGCGCCGTTCGATGCGCAGACGCTCGCCATGAAACTGGGCTTGCGCGACGACGTCACTGCGCGCGGTGTGCCGGCGACACCAAAGGCGGAACCGCCGCGGTCGATGCAGGTGTTTGGCCGGCTTGAGAAGCGTCCGTAGCGCCGGCCTGACCGGTGCTGCGGGCATCGCACCCCGGCGCTACGAAGCAGAGCAGCGGAGCAAGCTCCGCTCTACAAAGCTGGCTCGCGCGTTCCAACAAAAAAGCCAGGCGAATGCCTGGCTTTTCCGGGCAGCCGGTGGCGAGGATCAGCGGACTTCCGCCACCTCGACACCATCCAGCCCCTGCGACAGCGTCTTCGCGTCGCCGCCCTGGGCGAGCTTGATCCGCAGGCGAACTTCGTTCTGCGAGTCGGCGTAACGCAGCGCATCTTCATAGCTGATCTCGCCGGCCTGGTACAGCTCGAACAGGCTCTGGTCGAAGGTCTTCATGCCGAGCTGCACGGATTCCTTCATCACTTCCTTCAGCTTGTGGATCTCGCCATCGCGGATGTAGTCCTGCACCAGCGGGGTGCCAAGCAGGATTTCCATCGCCACGCGGCGGCCCTTGCCGTCGGGGGTCGGGATCAGCTGCTGCGCGACCACGCCCTTCAGGTTGAGCGAAAGATCCATCAGCAGCTGGCCGCGGCGGTCTTCCGGGAAGAAGTTGATGATGCGGTCCATCGCCTGGTTGGCGTTGTTCGCGTGCAGCGTGCACAGCACCAGGTGACCGGTTTCGGCGAACGCGATCGCGTGGTCCATGCCCTCGCGGGTGCGCACCTCGCCGATCATGATCACGTCGGGCGCCTGGCGCAGGGTGTTCTTCAGTGCGTTGTCCCAGCTGTCGGTGTCGATGCCGACCTCGCGCTGGGTGATGATGCAGCCCTCGTGCTTGTGCACGAATTCGATCGGGTCTTCGATCGTGATGATGTGGCCGGTCGAGTTCATGTTGCGGTAGCCGATCATCGCGGCGAGCGAAGTCGACTTACCGGTACCGGTCGCACCGACGAAGATGATGATGCCGCGCTTGGTCATCGCCAGCGTCTTGATGATCGGCGGCAGGCTCAGCTCTTCGACCGTCGGGATCTTGGTCTCGATGCGGCGCAGGACCATGCCGACCTGGTTGCGCTGGTAGAAGCACGACACGCGGAAGCGCCCGACGCCGGTGACGCCGATCGCGAAGTTGCACTCGTGGGTCTTTTCGAACTCCTCGCGCTGGCTCGGCGTCATCACGTTGAGGACGAGGTCGCGGCTCTGCTGCGGCGTCAGCGGGTTCTGCGTGATCGGCGAAAGCTTGCCGTTGACCTTCATCGACGGCGGCATGCCGGCGGTGATGAACAGGTCCGACGCCTTCTGGTGCGCCATCAGCTTGAGGAAGGAGGTGAAGTCGATGGTACTCATGCGTTAGCTCCCTGCGGAGGTGTTCTGCTGTGTTTCATGCTGATCGGGCGATCAGTCGAACAACCGCTTGTCCTTGGCGTACATGCGGGCCTGCGGCTTCAGGATCAGGCCGCGCTTGACCAGGTCCTGCAGGTGCTGGTCGAGGGTCATCATTCCGTACTGCTGGCCGGTCTGGATCGACGAGTACATCTGCGCCACCTTGTCCTCGCGGATCAGGTTACGGATCGCTGGAATGCCGACCATGATTTCCCAGGCCGCGGTACGGCCGCCGCCGACCTTCTTCAGCAGCGCCTGCGAGATCACGGCGCGCAGCGATTCGGACAGCATCGAGCGGACCATCGGCTTTTCGCCGGCGGGGAACACGTCGATGATGCGGTCGATGGTCTTCGCGGCCGACGAGGTATGCACGGTTGCGAACACGAGGTGGCCGGTTTCCGCGGCGGTCAGCGCCAGGCGGATGGTTTCCAGGTCGCGCAATTCGCCGACGAGGATGTAGTCGGGGTCTTCGCGCAGCGCCGAGCGCAGCGCCTCGTTGAAGCCGTGCGTGTCGCGGTGCACTTCGCGCTGGTTGATCAGGCACTTCTGCGAAGTGTGGACGAATTCGATCGGGTCCTCGACGGAGAGGATGTGCGCGTATTCGCTCTTGTTGATGTGGTCGAGCATCGCCGCCAGCGTGGTCGACTTGCCCGAGCCGGTCGGGCCGGTTACCAGGATCAGGCCCTGCGGCTGGTCGATCAGTTCCTTGAAGATGCGCGGGCAACCCAGGTCGTCCAGGGTGAGCACTTCGGAAGGAATGGTACGGAACACCGCACCGGCACCGCGGTTCTGGTTGAACGCGTTGACGCGAAAGCGCGCCAGGCCGGGGATCTCGAACGAGAAGTCGACTTCGAGGAATTCTTCGTAGTCGCGCCGCTGCTTGTCCGACATGATGTCGTACACGAGCGCGTGGACCTGTTTGTGGTCCAGTGCCGGAATGTTGATTCGGCGAACGTCGCCGTCCACGCGGATCATCGGTGGCAGGCCTGCCGACAGGTGCAGGTCCGACGCCTTGTTCTTGACCGAGAACGCCAACAGTTCGGCGATATCCATGCGTGCTCCCCTGCACTGCAAGTGGTCCGGTAAACCGGAATGATGATGTTGCTACGTACCGGCAGAATGCTGGAACGCTTATGCCCCGTGAGGCAGTATAGCCCCCAGCCTGCACCAAAAAACCAGCCCTTTCGAGCCCTTTTCCGGGCCCTACCCGAGAACTGCGAACGTGCTCACGCACGCCCTGCAAGAGATCCTGCACCGTTTAGAAAACGCAGCCCAAGCAGCGGGGCGGCCAGTCCCACGGCTGTTGGCGGTCAGCAAGACCCAGCCTGCGGATGCCGTGGCCACGTTGGCGGGCCTCGGGCAGCGCGCGTTCGGCGAAAACTACGTCCAGGAGGCGGCAGCCAAGCAGGCCTCGCTCGCGCATATCGGGCTGGAATGGCATCTGATCGGCCATCTTCAGTCGAACAAGGCGAAGGAAGCGGCTTCACGCTTCGATTGGGTGCAGACCGTGGATCGCGAGCGGCTCGTGCACGCCTTGGCGAAGTACCGGGAGGCGAGGCGATCTCCGCTGAATGTGCTCATTCAGGTGAACATCGACGATGAAGCCAGCAAACACGGCTGCCGGCCGGACGAAGTCGCAATGCTGGCCGCGCTGATCGCCGCGCAGTCCAATCTGATGCTTCGCGGACTGATGGTGATCCCCTCGCCACATGCGGACGTCGAAGCACGGCGGCCCGCCTTCCGGCGCGCGCGTGAATTATTCGATTCGCTTGCGGCGGCGCATACGCACGTCGATACGCTGTCGATGGGCATGAGCGACGATCTCGAGATCGCCATCGCCGAAGGCGCGACCCTGGTGCGCGTGGGGACGGCACTGTTCGGCGCGCGTCCCCGCAAGAACTGAGCATTCCCCACCTGAACAACGGGCTCGGACGCAGCAGCTTCGCGAGCCCCTGCCGCGCGAGCTACGATGCCCCGACTTCCACTGAATGATTCATCCGCGCCGATGACCGCAAACTCCTTCGCATCCGGTCCCGTCGCCTTCATTGGCGGCGGCAACATGGCCCGCAGCCTGATCGGTGGACTGGTGGCGCGCGGCGTACCCGCTTCATCGATCCGGGTGGCCGAACCGATGGCGGAACTGCGTGGCTCGTTGACGCGCGATTTCGGCGTCCATGTCTTCGCCGACAACGCGACGGCAGCGGCGAACGCCACCACCTGGGTGCTGGCCGTGAAGCCGCAGGTCATGCGCGCCGTCTGCGAAGCGCTGGCCCCGGCGGCACAGGCGACTCGCCCTCTGATCGTTTCCATTGCCGCCGGCATCACCGCTGCGCAGCTCGAGCGGTGGCTGGGAGGCAGTCTCGCCGTGGTTCGCACCATGCCGAACACGCCGGCCCTGCTCGGCGCCGGCGTGACCGGCCTGTTCGCCAACGGCCGCGTCGATGCCGCGCAACGCGAACAAGCCGCGGACCTGCTGGAAGCCGCGGGCCGGAACGTGTGGATCGAGGACGAACCGTCGATGGATGCAGTGACCGCAGTGTCCGGCAGTGGCCCGGCCTACGTATTTCTCCTCGCCGAGGCAATGCAGTCGGCGGCCGAAGCCGAGGGCCTCTCGAGCGAGGCAGCGCGTACCCTGGTGCAGCACACGATCCTGGGCGCCGCGCGCATGCTGGTCGAGAACGACGAGATGCCCTCCGAACTGCGGCGTCGGGTGACTTCCCCGGGCGGCACCACGCAGGCGGCGATCGAACAGTTCGAAGCTGGCGGCTTCGCCGATCTCGTCCTGCACGCGATTCACGCTGCCACTGAGCGTGGACGCCAGCTTTCGGCCGCCAACGACTGAGGCACGCCATGTTCCGGATCCTGATCGCGACTTCCTGTCTCCTGGTGCTGTGCGGCTGCGGTGGCGGAAGTGCGCCGACGCCCGCGCCCACTGCGCCTGCCACCCAGCAGGAAACCGTCAGCCGCATCGGCGACATCACCATTCGCGCGACCGCACTGCAGACCTCGACGCTCGCGGCGGAAGTCGCCCGCCAGTACGGCATCGCACGCGACGACCGTACCGTCATGCTGCTGGTCGGTGTCCGCCAGGGATCCGATGCGCAGGAAATCGCCCTGCCCGCCGACATCACCGCAACCGTCACCAACCTCAGCGGGCAGCGGCAACCGGTCACGCTGCGGGAACTGCGCAGCGGCGACCCGTCGACAGGCCCAGGGCAGGCTCTGCTCGATTACGTCGGCACGGTGGAAACGAGCTTGCCGGATACCCTGCGATTCGACATCAGCATCGTGCGCGAAGGCGGCGCGAGATCGACGATGCAATTCAGTCGCGAGTTCTATCCGCACTGAAACTTCAGGCGTTGGCCCAGGCCCGGATGATGCGGGCGATCTCGCTCACGCCTTCGGTCAGCGCCGCGGGACCGGGCTGGAGAATGATCGGCGACTTGATTTCATGCAGCTCGCCATCGCGCACGGCCGGAATGGCGTCCCAACCGGGGCGTGCGGCGACTTTTTCCGGGCGGAACTTCTTGCCGCACCATGATCCCAACACGATGTCGGGCGCGCGCCGCACCACCTCGCTGCCGTCCTCGAGAATCCGCTGCTTCGCCAACGACTCGGTCGCGCGTTCCGGGAAAACGTCGTCGCCTCCAGCGATGCGGATCAGCTCGGCCACCCAACGGATACCCGTGATCAACGGCTCGTCCCATTCCTCGAAGTAGACCTTCGGCCGGCGCGGCAGGCTGGCGGCGGCGCGCCCGATGTCGGCAAGTCCGCGCTGCAGCTCGTCGGCATAGGCATTCGCCTTGTCCACCGCGCCCACGAGCGCGCCAAGACGGCGCACATAGTCGAGGATCTCTTCAACCGACCGGTGGTTGCTGATCCAGACCTCGACGCCACGGCGGATCAGCTCGGCGGCGATGTCGGCCTGGATGTCGGAGAAGCCGATCACGAAGTCGGGCTTGAGCTTCAGGATCTCGTCGATCTTCGCCGACGTGAATGCACTGACTTTCGGCTTTTCCTTGCGCGCGATTGCAGGCCGGACCGTGAACCCGCTGATACCCACGATGCGATGCTGCTCACCGAGCGCGTACAGCACTTCGGTGGGTTCTTCGGTGAGGCAGACGATGCGTTGCGGGCCCATGGCTCAACCGGAAAGATGCTTGCGGAAATACACCACGCGTTCGGTTTCCTCGAAACCGCAGGCGACATGCGCGCGATGGCCGGGCTGATTGTCGAGCAGCACGTCGGAAGCCAGTTCGGCACACCCCTGCTCGCGGGTCCACTGTTCGACGGCGGCAACCAGCGCACGACCGGCACCTCGGCCCCGTGCTTCGGGAACGACGTACCAGCCCTCGAGGAAACCCACCGGAGAGCTCCCGGTGCCGTTCACGTAGTCGCGGCGCAACGCGGCCTCGGCGAAACCGCATGCGCGGCCATCCGCGTCGATGGCCAGGAAACCAATCGTCCCGCACGGCTGCGCCAGGACGCGGCGGAGTTCGACGGCATGCGACGCCGCATCGTCTTCCGGCCACAAGGCGGCGCGCAGTTCGGCCCACGCGCCGACATCGGCTTCAGCAGCGCGGCGGACCTGCCATCGCGATGTCACGGATACAACATCCGCTTGGTCCATTCGCCCGCGCGATTGCGCTCGTACAACCAACGCTCGTGCAGGCGGAATTCCGCACCGAACCAGAATTCGATCCGTTCCGGTTTCACGCGCAGCCCGCTCCAGCGTGGTGGGCGCGGGACGTCGCGGCCTTCGAATTCCGTTTCGGCTTTGTGCACTCGTTCGTCGAAGGTTTCGCGCGATTCGAGCGTCTCGGACTGCTTCGACGCCCATGCACCGAGCTGGCTGCCGCGCGGACGGCTGGCAAAGTAGCTGTCGGCCTCGGCGTCGCCGACGATTTCGACGGCACCCTCGATGCGCACCTGCACGCCATTGCGCACGCGCGGCCAGTGGAACAGCAGCGCGGCGTGCGGATTGGCCTGGAGTTCGCGGCCCTTGCGGCCATCGAGATGGGTGTAGAAGACGAAGCCGCGCGCGTCGTGGGCCTTGAGCAGCACGATCCGCGCCGAAGGCCGTGCGTCGAGCGTGGCGGTGGCGACGGTCATTGCCGTGCGGTCGGGCTCGCCCGCAGGCGCGGCTTCGTCGAAGAGCTGGTCGAAGGTGGCGAGTGCTTCGGCGTAGAGAGCGGCGGTCGTCATGCCGCCATTGTAAAGGGCGGGCCAGTGGAGACGCGCCCACCGGCCCTGCGCAACCGCCGCGTAACGGCGGCCGTTGTCCCGCAATGCCGCCCTACTCGACCACGAAACTCACGCGCAGGTTGACGCGCCACTCGACCACGTTGCCGCCGTCATCGGTGACCACCTTGATCTCGTTGACCCATGCGCCCTTGATGTTCTTGACCGACTCGGCGCATTTCTTCAGGCCGGCTTTCACCGCGTCTTCCATGCTGGTCTTCGAGGCGGCATTGAGTTCGATGATCTTGGCTACGGACATGGTCTTCTCCCTGGAGTGCCGTGCGCCGCGGAATGCGGAGACGCGGAAACCCGAAGCTACGCCGCGATTTGTTAAGACCGCGGCTACAATCGAAGCCATGAATCCGGCCAGCAACCTGATCCTCGTCGGCCCCATGGGCGCCGGTAAAACCAGCATTGGCCAGCGCCTGGCCGCGCGCTTCGGCCTGCGCCTGGTGGATGCGGACCGGGAAATCGAGCGCGAGAGCAACGCGACCGTGGTGGAGCTTTTCGAACGTGAAGGCGAAGCCGGCTTCCGTGGGCGCGAGAGCGCGGTGCTGGCGCGCCTGCTGCAGGAAGACGGCATCGTGTTGTCCACCGGCGGTGGCGCGGTGCTCGATGGCGACAATCGTGCGTTGCTGCGCGAACGCGGTTTCGTCGTGCATTTGCAGGCCAGCGTCGGGCAGCAACTCGCGCGGCTTGCACACGATCACACGCGCCCGCTGCTCGCGCGCCCGGATCGCGAACAGGTGCTGCGCCAACTCGCTGCGATTCGCACGCCGCTGTATGCGCAGGTCGCGGACCTGGCCTTCGATGCGGACGATCTCGACATCGACTCTGCTTCCGCGCGACTGGCCGACCTGCTCGCCCGCCACTGGCAACGCCTCGGAGCTGCCGCATGAACCTGTTGCACACCGATGCGCTTCGCACCGTCGACGTCGCGGGCGATGCGCCTTACGCGATCACCATCGGTCCTGGGCTGCTGGACCCTGCGCACGCGGGCAATGCCAAACGCCTGCGGGACGTGCTGCGTGGCCGGCATGCGCTCGTCGTCAGCGACAGCCATGTCGCACCGCTGTACGCCGAGCGCGTCGAAGCCCTGCTGCATGCCGCGAAGCCGCAGATGGTGCTGGCGCAGTGGGTGATGCCCGCGGGTGAGCAGGAAAAAACCCTGGCCCGCTTCGGCGAATGCCTCGATGCGCTCGCCACGCTCGGCGCCACGCGCGATGCCGTGGTCATCGCGCTGGGCGGCGGCGTTGTCGGGGATCTCGCCGGTTTCGCGGCCGCGTGCTGGATGCGCGGCATCGACTGCGTCCAGCTGCCGACGACTTTGCTGTCCATGGTCGACTCGTCCGTCGGTGGCAAGACCGCGGTGGACCTGCCGCAGGGCAAGAACCTCGTCGGCGCCTTCCATCCGCCCCGCGCGGTCGTCGCGGATACCACGATGCTGCGCACGCTGCCGGATCGCGAACTGCGCGCGGGCCTCGCCGAAGTCGCCAAGTACGGCGCCATCTTCGACGCGGATTTCCTGCCGTGGCTCGATCGCCACGCCGACGCGCTGCTTGCGCGCGACGATGCCGCACTCGCCGAAGCCATCGCGCGATCCTGCGAATTCAAGGCCGATGTGGTCGCGCGCGATCCGTACGAGCGCGGCCATCGCGCCCTGCTCAATTTCGGCCATACGTTCGGCCACGCGATCGAGGCCGCGCAGGGATACGCCGGCACCGGCCGCGATGCGCTCAATCATGGCGAAGCGGTGGCGGTCGGCATGGTGCTGGCCGCACGGCTGTCGACGGTGCTCGGTCTCGCGCCTGCTGAAGATGCGGAGCGGCTCGAATCGTTGCTGCAACGATTTGGCCTGCCCACGGCCGTGCCTGGCGGGCTGGACGCGCAATCCCTGATTGCCCGCATGAGGCTGGACAAGAAGGCCGATGCGCAGGGATTGCGCTTCGTGCTGTGGGATGGCGCGGGTAGCGCGCGTGTAGTGGCGGGCGTTGATGAAGGCACGGTCCGCGCGGTGCTCGAGGCCCGTTGACGGTCGCGGCATGCCGCGGTGTGCGCTGCGCAAACGATGGATGGTCCGGATGCGCCAAACGGTCGTGCGTAAAGCGCACGCTACGAGAGGCAGCCACGCCCGAGGATCCTCTCCAGCGATGGACCGGTAGTTCGCCATGACAACGCGCGGCGGCGCGTTTTTCAGCCTGGCACGTCCTGATCCCCTGGGGCCCCTTTACAATGCGCGTCCCATGCGCCTGCTCCTGCAACAACGACCCCAAGGCCACGAAGCCCCGCGCTTCGTGCAGCTGATGCTGCAACCCGACCTGCTGGGCGGCTGGGAACTGGTGCGTGAAACCGGTCAGATCGGCGGCCGCAGCACGGTACGGCGCGAGGTCTTCCTCGATCAGTCCGCCGCGCTCGCCGCGCTGGAACATGCGCGGGACCAGCAGCTCAAGCGCGGCTTCCAACTGATGTTTGCCCAGGGCGTCGAAGCGCCGAAGTAGTTTCCTGCCGTCATCGCGAGCGCAGAGAGGGAGGCCCGCGGTTGACCCGAATCCATTGTGAAAAATGATGCCGCGCCGGCGGCCGACGATGACAAACTGACGGGCTTCCCCGGCACTGCGGCCATAACCGTCCCAGCCGTGCCCGACATACATAAGAACAACAAGGCTGACCTCATGTCCCCCACTCCACTCAAGAACGACCGCCTCCTCCGCGCGCTCCGCCGCGAACCTGTCGACTGCACGCCCGTCTGGCTGATGCGCCAGGCCGGCCGCTACCTGCCGGAATATCGCGCCACGCGCGCCCAGGCCGGCAGCTTCCTGGCGATGGCGAAGAATCCGGAACTCGCCTGCGAAGTCACGTTGCAGCCGCTGCGCCGCTTTCCGCTTGATGCGGCGATCCTGTTTTCCGACATCCTCACCGTGCCCGATGCAATGGGCCTGGGCCTGTATTTCGCAGAGGGCGAAGGTCCGAAGTTCGAGCGCCCGATCCGCTCGGCTGCCGACATCGACCGCCTCGGCGTGCCGGATATGGAAACCGACCTGCGCTACGTGATGGATGCGGTGCGCACGGTCCGCCGTGAACTTGATGGTTCCGTGCCGCTGATCGGCTTCTCCGGATCGCCCTGGACGCTGGCCTGCTACATGATCGAAGGCGGCGGCAGCGACAACTATTCGAAGGTGAAGTCGCTCGCGCTCAACGAGCCGGCAGCGATGCACAAGCTGCTCGGCGTGGTCACCGACGCGGTGATCGCGTATCTCGCGGCGCAACACCAGGCTGGCGCGCAGGCGTTGCAGGTGTTCGACACCTGGGGCGGCGTGTTGTCGCCCTCGATGTATCGCGAATTCTCGTTGCGCTACCTGCAGCGCATTGCCCGGGAACTGCCACGCGGCGAAGGCGCGCAACGTGCACCGCTGATCCTGTTCGGCAAGGGCAATGCGCCGTACGTCGAAGAACTTGCAGCAAGCGGTACCGAAGCGGTCGGCGTCGACTGGACGATCGATCTCGGCGATGCCGCACGCCGCGCTGGCGGCAAGGTCGCCATCCAGGGCAATCTCGATCCGGTCACGCTGTACGCCGAACCCGATGCAATCCGCCGCGAAGCCGGCCGCGCACTGGACAGCTACCGCGACGGCAACGGCGGTTCACGCGAGAACCATGTCTTCAACCTTGGTCACGGCATGTCGCCGGACATGAAGCCCGAACATGTCGCCGTGCTGGTCGATGCGGTGCATGAGCTCAGCAGGCGCTGAGGCGGCCCGCGTCATTCCCTTGGACCATTCTGCTTTTGCGTGGTGGGTAAGGCGGAAAGCACGCGACCGTAAAATCAATGGATCCCGACTTGACCCGCCTTCGGCTATGGCAAAGCGCTTCGCCGAACGACGGAATGGTGATGCGACCGGTTAATCCACCGGTCTCAAGCCTTCAGATCGAAACAACCTCCGCCGGCCACGACGAATCCTGCACGCGCCCATCCGTGGGGATTGCCTGCTCCAGCAGCGCCATCAGCATCGCCTTGGTCATCGGCTTGCGGATGAAATGATCGAAACCGGCTTCGATCGCCTCGGGCTCGGCACCCGCATCCGCTCGCGCCGTAACGGCGATGAGGGGTTGCGTGAAGCCCTGGATTCGGAGCTGGCGCGCGAGGGCGAGGCCATCCATGCCGGGCAGGTCGAGATCCAGCAGCGCGGCGTCGAACGGCGTCGTTGCGACCGCTGCGAGCGCAGCCAGGCCGTGCGGCACGTGCACGACGTGATGACCGAGCAAACGCAGCAGGCCCGTCAGCACGTCGGCCACGGTCGGATCATCCTCGACCAGCAGCAGCGAGAAGCTGCGTGGCGCCGGCGCATCCGTTTCGCCGACATCTTCGCGCCCTGATGGATTCGCCACCGTCTCCAATGGCAGGCCAACACTGAAGCGAGTGCCCTCGCCCGGCGTGCTGTCGATTTCGATCCGGCCATCCATTGCGGCGGCGAGTTCCTGGCTGATGGCCAGCCCCAGTCCGCTACCGCCATAGCGTGCCGCGGTGCGCGCGCCTTCGGCCTGTTCGAAGCGGCGGAACAGGCGCGATCTCTGCTCGGCATTCAGCCCGGGACCGGTGTCGACGACCTCGAAGCAGATCCCCTGCGGCGCGAGTTTCGCCACGCGCAGCGACACGGTCCCGCGCTCCGTGAACTTCACCGCGTTACCGAGCAGGTTAAGCAGTATCTGCCGCACGCGCGCGACGTCGCCACGCACGTGACGCGGCGTGTCGTCCGCGATCGCCGAGGCGAAGGCGAGGCCGCGCTGCTTCGCCAGCGGACCGACCAGGCCGGCGAGCTCGTCCATCAACGCGTGCAGGTCGAAGGCCTCGTCGGCGAGTTCGAGCCTTCCGGATTCGATCCGCGCAAGGTCGAGGGCATCGTTCACGAGTCGCAGCAGGTGCTCGCCCGCTCCGCGGATGGCCGCGACATGACCGCGCTGCTGCGGATTGAGTGGCGTCGAGAGCAACAGTTCGCTCATGCCCAGCACGCCGGTCATTGGCGTGCGCACTTCGTGCCCGAGCGTCGCGAGGAAGCGGGTCTTCGCCTCCGAGGCCTGTTCCACGAGGTCCTGTTTCTGCTTCGCCATCTGCCATGCATGGCGGCGCCGGACGCGGTCGCGATAGCGCGTCGCGAGCGACAGCACGGCGACTGTGCCCGCAAGCAGGAACGCCATCGTTGCCCAACCCGCGCGCCACCACGGCGGCTGCACATCGAACGCGACCGTCTGCACTGGCGACCACACGTTGTCCGCCGCGCGCGCCTGCACCTGCAGGCGGTAATGCCCGGGCTTCAGGCGAGAGAAGATGCGCTCGCCGCTCGCACCCGTCTCCACCCATCCGGCGTCATAGCCATCGAGACGGAAGCGATAGGCGTGGTTGCGCGCATCGTTGAACGACAGCAGTCGCGCGACGATGCGGACTTCACGATCGTCGTGCGCCAATCCGATCGGGGCATCCGGCGAGAAGGACACCTGTTCCTCGCCACGCAACGCGCCGATCGATTCGATCACCAGGCGCGGTGGCGTACTGCGTTCGCGCACGGCGGCGGGATCGAAGATGACCAGCCCTTCGGTCGCACCGGCGAGAATGCGGCCATCGCCGGGTCGGACGACCGGCGCGTCTTCGAATTCCTGGCCCGGCAGGCCATCGTGCACCCCGTAGATGCGCACCGAACGCTCCGCCGGATTCACCCGGATGAGCCCGCGCACGCTGGTGAGCCAGACGTTTCCGGCGATATCGATGACCAGCCCACTGGGTTCGATCGCGGGGAAGCTGCTGCGCGTATCGATGCCGGACACAAGCGCCAGCGATGCGCCATCCCAGCGATACGACTCCACCGCACCGAAGCGTGCCAGCCAGACCGTTTCCCTTTCGCCATTGGCGAAGCCGAAAACATGCCCGCGAGGCGTTCCGGGCACGGGTTCGAAACGGCGCGAACCGCCATTCCACATCAGCAATCCGTTCGAACCGGAGAGCCACAGCGCACCATCGGGACCACGGCCGATCTGCTCTATGGAGAAGTCCGCGGGCAGCCCGCTCTCGCCGCCCTTCAACGAAAGCTGCACGCGTCCTTCTTCATCGCGGAGCTGCACGCCATGGTCGGTCGCCAGCCACACGGTTCCGTCCGCCGTCTGCGCGAAGCGTGCTTCGCCGAACAACGTGCCATCGGTGGTATCGGAGCGGTTCCAGCGCGTCACGCTGCCCGAGGCCGGGTCGATGCGCGCCAATCCTTCCTGCCAGCTCGCCCAGACGTGGCCGCGGCGATCCTCGAATACATCGGCGAGCACGTAACCCGATCCGACATCGCGCGCGACATGCGCGACCTGGCCGGTCTCCGGATCCAGTCGATCGAGCACCCCACCCGTCCCGACCAGCCACATGTGTCCACTGGCGGAAGGCGCGATGCCGCGAACATGCGCATTCGCGATCGACGTGGTGTCGTCCACGCGCCGCGAAAGTACGGAGAACCGCCGCCAGTTCGCCGGCAGGTACCACAGCCCGTTGTTGTAGCTCACGAACCAGAGACCACCTTCGCGATCCTCGTGCGCACCGATCCACGCCGGCCGCACGAGTCCGCTCGATACCGTGCTGTACAGCGGCACGGATTCGATTGCGCTCTCGCCATTGATGCCCAGGCCAGCAGGCACGTCGAACCAGTACTGCCCGCGGCGATCATGCCTCAGCACGTGCAGCACCTTCGTATCGCCCGCGAGCGCCGCCCACGGCGACTTCGAGTACGTTCCGTCCGGCCGGCGAACGCTGACCCCGTTCGGCGTCGCGATCCACAACGTGCCATCGCGCTCCATCGTCAGGCCGTTCACCACCGGCGAATTCAATGCATCGGCGGGCACACGCTCGAAGTCGCGTCCGGTCCATCGCGCGACACCGCCCTGCGTGCCGATCCACAGGGTTCCCTCCGGCGCGACGACGAGCTGGCCCACGCCCGCGTGCGGCAGGCTGCGGGGATCGCCTGCGCGCGGCATGAAGCGGGTGACGGTTTTTCCATCACCGCCTATGCGGTAGAGCCCGGCGTCTGCGGTGCCGAACCAGACCACGCCGTCGGACGTCGACACGACCGACCACACGTCGTCGCTGGCCATGCCCGGCGTGTTGCTGCGGTCGAAGTAGCGGAACCGGCGGCGCTGCGCGTCGAACACGCCCAGTCCTGCCTGGTGCGTGCCGAACCACACGCGATTGCCCGCATCGACGTGCACCGACCAGATGAAGTTGTCGTGCAGACCCTGATCCACGCGCCAGGTGCGGAAGTCGACCCCGTCGTGGCGCGACAGGCCATCGCTGGTCGCGATCCACAGATAACCGGAGCGGTCTTCGGCGATGCCGTTGATCCGGTTGGACGGCAGCCCGTCGGCCACGGTCAGTTGCCGTGGGCGCGGCGTTTCCGGCAGGCCCGCATGCACAGCCGCCGACATGCCGGCCAGCAGCACCGCGAGCAGGACCCGGCCGGCGATGCCATCAATGCAGCGCCGCAAAGCGAGCGTAGCGAACGCCTTCCTGGCGCGTGTCATGCCGGCTCCTGCCATGCGATCCCCCCGGATCATTCCCCGGCACTAGGCTCGGGCAAGCCGGGGCGAACCGCAAGTCGCAGCGTCCTTCACACGAATTCGGGCCCGCGTCGCCCGATCGCCGTTCAAAACATCGCCATTCAAGATCCCGAGCCTAGAATCCAGTCGCATTCCGTCCAGGTCACGCCCATGGCAAACCGCTTCCGCTGTCTCCTTGCCTGCTCCCTGGCGTGCGCAGGTGCTGCAAACGCGGCCGGCCCGGAAACCTACGCTCTCGATCCGGTGCATACCCGCGTCGTCTTCCTGGTCGAACACGCGGGCTTCTCACGCGCGATGGGCGCCATTTCCGGCAGTTCCGGCACGCTCCGTTTCGATCGCGACGACTGGCGCGATGCGCAGCTCGACGTTACGGTGCCGCTCACGCGCCTGGATCTTGGCGATGCGAAATGGAATGCCGCCGCGCTGGCCGGCAACCTGCTCGACGGCAAGCGCTATCCGGAGGCCCGTTTTGTATCGACCCAGGTCGAAGCCATTGACGCCGACCATGCCAGAGCCTGCGGCGACCTCACGCTTCACGGGGTCACGGGACCGGTATGCATGGACGTGACGTTCAATGCGCTCAAGCGCCACCCGCTGCCGCCGTTCCGCCGCACAGCGGGTTTCTCCGCTACCGCGACGTTGAGCCGCAAGGCATTCGGGATCGACGCCTGGCCCAGCGTGATCGGCGACGAGGTGAAGCTGCTGATCGAAGCCGAAGCCGTGCGCAGCCGGACAGGCCAGGTCGACGACGAGCCAAGCGGGAACGAGCCGCCTGAAAGCACGCCAGCCGAAACCGACCCGGCCGAAAGCCAACCCGAAGGCGAACCCATTCCCGTCCCGCCCGCCTCTTCCAATCCGTAGTCCTTCGCACGAGACCGTCCATGACCTGGAAAAACACCGACGAACGCTGGGGCCCCGTCAGCCAGCTGCTGCACTGGCTGATCGTGCTGCTGATCCTCGGGATGGGCACCGTCGGGCTGGTGATGACGGAGATGCGCAACAGCCCGGACAAGATCCAGGTGTACCTGCTGCACAAATCCTTCGGCCTCACCGTGCTCGTGCTGATCGCGCTGCGCCTGCTATGGCGCCTCTATGCCGGTGCGCCGAAGCCGGTGCCGGGCACGCCGCACTGGCAGGAACGCATCGCTTCGCTCACCCATGGCGCGCTTTACGCGCTGGTGTTCGCGATGCCGATCAGCGGCTGGGTGCTGAATTCGGCCGCGGGCTTTCCGCTGCGCTGGTTCAACCTCTTCAACCTGCCGTCGATCGCGGCGAAGAACGAATCGCTTCATGAACTGTCGGAACAGGTGCACGAATGGCTGTTCTGGACGCTGATCGCGGTCGCGCTCGTGCACGCTGCGGCGGCGATCTACCACCACGTTTTCCAGCACGACGCGACGCTCGCGCGCATGTTGCCGCGCGGCTGGCTGCGCGTGCCGGGCACTGACCATGCCCTTCCCCCGATTACCGAGGAATCACGAGATGTCGTCTAAATCCATTCTCTTCGCCGCCCTCCTGCTCGGCGCGGCGCCGGTTTTCGCCGCCGACTATGTGCAGGCGCCGGGCTCGGCGCTCACCTTCGCCGGCAGCTACCAGGGCGAAGTATTCACTGGCAAGTTCCCGGGCTTCGTCACGAAGCTCTCGTTCGACCCAGCGCAACTGGCGACATCCAGGCTCGATGTCACCATTCCGCTGGCCACCGCGAGTACCGGCAACAGCGATTACGACGGCGAGATGCGCGGCAGCGCGTTCTTCAATTCGGCGAAGTTCCCGCAGGCGCGCTACACCGCGACGAAATTCCGCGCACTCGGCGGCAACAGGTACGCGGCTGACGGAACCCTTAGCCTGCGCGGCGTGAGCAAGCCGGTCACCCTGACCTTCACCTGGACGCCGGGCGCCAAGCCGGTGCTGACCGGCAAGGCGGTGGTGAAGCGGCTCGACTTCGGCGTGGGCGAAGGCGATTGGGCCGATACGGAGCTCATCCCGAACGACATCGCGGTGGGCACGAAGGTGATCTTTACGCCAGGGAAGTAAGACCGGCCTTGTGGAGCGGAGCTTGCTCCGCTGCTCCTGCACGAACGACAGGCCACCCTGTGACGCCCGTGCCTGCGGTGCGGCTCGTCGTAGGCCGTCAGCACCCGCGCAGGCGCGACGCTACAAACGGCGGCTCGATCTACAAGCGGCACGGGATATGCAATCGTGCGTACGGCGCACGTTACGCCCCGTTCCGGCCAAGCCACCTTTGCAACTGTTCGGCATCGAAAGGCCATCCCAGCTCGGCCGCACGCTCCTCGTCGCGCAAGACCGGTACGCGGATTCCGTAGCGCGCTTCGAGCTCGTCGTCGCCATCGATGAACACGCTTTCGAATTCCGGAGCACGCGCCTGCGCCAGCACCTCGAGCGCGAGGTCGCAAAGGTGGCAGTCATCGCGCTGGAACAAGGTGAGGCGGGGCCTGGGAATGGGCATGAACAGTTCGATGCTGTATGGCAGGGCAGGTCCGCCGCGGCGCGTAGAATAGTCGGATCGCCCACTTGCCATCCCTCGTGGGCCCGGGAGTATTGCGTGGCTGTCAGCAGTTTCGATTTGTTCAAGATCGGCATCGGGCCGAGTTCGTCCCATACCGTTGGCCCCATGAGGGCGGCCTGTCGCTTCGCGCAGAAGTGGCTCGAGGAGAACGGCAATCTCGCGAAGACCGCGCGCGTCCGCGCCGAGGTGTTCGGGTCGCTCGCATTGACCGGCCGTGGCCACGGCACCGACAAGGCGGTGCTGATGGGCCTGGAAGGCCACATGCCGAACCAGATCGATCCCGACGTGATTCCCGACGCGCTCGCCCGCATCCGTGGCGAAAAGAAGATCCGTGTACTGGGCCGGCACGAAATTCCGTTCGACGAGAAGAACGACCTCGTCATGAACAAGCGGCAGAAGCTGCCGTTCCACACCAACGGCATGCGATTCACCGCCTTCGATGCGAATGGCGAAGTGCTGGCTACGCGCGATTACTACTCGGTCGGCGGCGGCTTCGTCGTCAACCAGGACGAGGCGGCGGAAGACCGCATCGTCGCCGACACCACCGAACTGCCCTACCCGTTCCACAGCGGCGCCGAATTGCTGCAGCAGTGCGAAGTGCATGGGCTCACGATCGCGCAGCTGATGTTCGCCAACGAGCACGCATGGCGAAGCGGCCCCGAAATTCGTGACGGGCTTCGCGAAATCTGGAAGGCGATGCAGGACTGCGTCGCCCGCGGCATCCTCCAGGAAGGCACCTTGCCCGGCGGCCTGCACGTCGCGCGGCGCGCACCGGCGTTGTACGCGGAGCTCTCCGAACGCCCCGAAGCCGCGATGCGCGATCCGCTGACGGTGCTCGACTGGGTCAATCTCTACGCCCTGGCCGTGAACGAGGAAAACGCGGCCGGCGGTCGCGTGGTCACCGCGCCCACCAATGGCGCGGCCGGCATCATTCCAGCAGTCCTGCACTACTACGACCGCTTCTGCGCACCGTCGAGAACGGGCGGCGCGAATGAGCCGGACGGCCGCGAAAAAGGAATCTTCGACTTCCTTCTCACCGCCGCGGCCGTCGGCATCCTCTACAAGGAAAACGCCTCGATCAGCGGTGCCGAAGTCGGCTGCCAGGGCGAAGTCGGCGTGGCCTGCTCGATGGCGGCCGCGGGACTCACCGCCGCGCTCGGCGGCACACCCGGCCAGATCGAGAACGCGGCCGAGATCGGCATGGAACACAACCTCGGCCTTACCTGCGATCCCATCGGCGGCCTGGTGCAGATCCCGTGCATCGAGCGCAACGCGATGGGGTCGGTCAAGGCGATCAACGCGAGCCGCATGGCGATGCGCGGCGACGGCAAGCACAAGGTGTCGCTGGACAAGGTGATCAAGACCATGCGCGACACCGGCCGCGACATGCAGGACAAGTACAAGGAAACCTCGCGCGGCGGCCTGGCCGTCAACGTCATCGAATGCTGACGCTTCCGGCGGCACGATGCCGGCGCACGCTGCAGTGCTGAAGGGAAGAATCGGCATGACGATGCATTCGGCGAACCCCGCTCCGCGGTTTCGACTGTAGACTGGGGCCATGCAAGGAAAGGCCCGGGACATCCAACGCTTCCTGCTGTGGACTGCGCTCTATCTCGCCGGCGCGGTGATTGCATCGCGTTTTCTGCGCAGCCCCGATGGGGTCTCACTGCTCTGGCCAAGCGCCGGCATCGGCTATGCCCTTGCAGTGCGTTACGGCCTGCGCTGGACCGGCGTGGTCGCGCTCGGGACGCTTCTTTTCGCATTGTCCTCCGCGAATCCATCGCCGCTCTATGTAACCCTGACCGTCACCGCGAAAACCGCGGCCACGGCCATCGCGGCGTGGTACGTGCTGCGCGGGCAGGCCATGCACCTGCGTACCAGCGACGGCATGCGGCTGCTGGGCGGTGGCGTGTTGCTGGCGATCCTCAGCGCGGCGTTCGGGGTGTTTGCCCTGCAACAGACCGGGCGACTGGAAACGGCGCATATCGCCGATGCGTTCGCGCGATGGGCGCTTGGCGACGTGCTCGGCATTGCCGTCGTGACGCCAACGCTGCTGCTGGCGACGACCAGCCGCAACCCGGAACACCCGCTCTCGCCGTTCCATGAGCCATCGAACATCCGCGAGCGCCTCTTCTGGCTCGCATTGCTGGCAACGTGCTTCCTCGCCATCCGTTCGCTCGGCGATCGCGGGATTTACGTGCTCGGGCTGGTCAGCCTCCCGCTGGTGTTGCTGCTGTGGTCGGCACTGCGTTTCTCTGCAGTGTGGACCTCGGTTACCGCGGGTATCACCGTTCTCTATTTCAGCGTGTCGACGGTACTGGGCCTAGGCGGCTTTACCGCGCCCAGGACGCTACTCGAAGCAACGGTCCTGCTGCTTCTGCTCTTCCTGGTGGCGATTATCCCCGTGATGATGGCGCTGGCAGGCCTGGAGCAGCGCACGACTTCGTATGCGCTGTACCAGCGTGCGACACGCGACACGCTGACGGGCCTGCTCAACCGCACCGCGTTCGAGGAAGAAGCCCGACGCCACCTTTCGACCACGAGCACGCCCGCAACTCTGCTGTATCTAGATCTCGACAACCTCAAGATCATCAACGACAGCACCAGCCACGTCGCCGGCGACGACATGATCCACGCGATTGGTGGCGTCATCGCGGCAACGGTCGGCAACGATGCGCTGGTGTCGCGTACCGGTGGCGACGAGTTCGCCATCCTGCTGCCGCGCGCGGAAGCCGGTGCGATCGTGGAAGCACGCCGCCTGCTCACTGAAATCGAGGCGATGCGCGTGCCCTGGGGCGACCAGGTGCTGACGACCACCGCAAGCATCGGGCTGGTTTCGGCCACCGCGCAGAACGAACCCTTCAACGGCCGCGACTACGACGTGCTCTTCTCGCACGCGGATGCGGCCTGTTTCGCCGCCAAGGAGCTCGGCGGAAACCGCTTCCACGTCACCTATCCCAGTAGCGACGAGGCGCAGGCGCACAGCGCCGTGATGCGTTCGGCACTGCGAATCCGCGAAGTTCTTGAACGCGAACAGTTCCTGCTCTACGTGCAGCCCATCGTGCCGATGCATGGGACCAGCAACGCCGGCGTGCATTTTGAGGTGCTGCTGCGCTGGCAGGAGCCCAGTGGTCGCATCCACGTACCCGCGGAATTCATTTCGGCTGCCGAACGCTTCCGCATGGGCCCGCGCATCGATCGGTACGTGATCAACGCGGCGCTGACCTGGATGGAAAAGAATCCGCAAGCCGCGAAGGGCGTCTCCAGCTGCGGCATCAACCTGAGCGGCGCCACGCTGACTGACGAGCACTTCGCCGACTACCTCGCCGCGCGCCTGCGCCGCAGCAGTTTCCCGGCGCAGAACCTGTGCCTGGAAATCACCGAAACCAGCGTCGTGCGCGATCGCCAGCGCGCGCAACGCTTCATCGCGCAGATGCGCGACCTCGGCTGCCGCTTCGCACTCGACGACTTCGGCACGGGGTTCTGCTCCTTCGGCTACCTCAACGATCTCGACGTCGACTACATCAAGATCGACGGCAGCTTCATCCGTGGCCTGGACCAGTCGCCGCTGTCGCAGGCGGTCGTGCGCTCGATCGGCGAGATCGCGCACGTCATCGGCAAGAGCACCATCGCCGAGCAGGTGGAAACCTCCTCCGAGCACGGCCTCCTGCAGGAGATGCAGGTCGACTACGCGCAGGGGTATCTGTTCGGGCGGCCGCAGTCGATAGAGACGTTCTTCGCACCGGCGGCGGCCGATCCTTCGATTGCCCGGGCTGGCAGCGCTTAAAGCACCGAGCGGGCAATACGCAGTGCATCGTCCAGCAGGCCGGCCGCGGTAACTTCCGCGCCGGCGCCAGGCCCCTGGATCACCAGCGGCTGCGTGCGGTAGCGATCCGACCAGATCGCCACCTTGTTGTCGGTGCCTGTGCCTGCGGCGAGCGGATGGTCGCCGGGCAGTGCCTCGAGTCCGACCCGTGCATGGCACCGGCCATCATCACTGCGATCCAGACGCGCGACGAAGCGTAGCTTTTCGCCGTTCTTGTAGGCCTCGGCGAAGCGGCGGCGCAAAGGCACGTCCATCGCCGGCAGCGCGGCGTCCACGGCTTCCTTCGACAGCAGCACCAGTTCGCGCGGCACCAGTGAAGTCACTTCGACATCGTGCGGCTCGATTTCGAAACCGGCGGCGCGCGCGAGGATCACGGTCTTGCGGCGCACATCTTCGCCGGAAAGATCGTCGCGCGGATCGGGTTCGGTGTATCCCGCGTCGCGCGCCTGCCGCACCAGCGCCGAGAACGGCCGCATGCCGTCGTACTGGTTGAAGAGCCACGCGAGCGAGCCGGAAAGAACGCCCGCGATGCCGTGGATGCGATCGCCGCCGGCTTGCAGCTCGCGCAGCGAACGCAACAGCGGCAATCCGGCACCGACGGTGGCGCTGTCGCCATAGTCCGCACCGGCTTCTGCTGCATCGCGGATCGAACGCCAGCGCGCGAGCGACGTGCCCTGCCCCAGCTTGCAGGCGGTCACTACGTGGATGCCATGGGTGAGCCAGCGCGCGTGCTGTTCGGCGACAGCTTCGCTCGCGGTGGCGTCGATGATGATGCGGCACCCGCCTGCGCCGAGCGTTGTTACCGGGGCAATGAGATCGGATGGAGCCGCTGCCGCCACGCGCGAAGGTGCTGCTGACGCTGACGCGCTTGCGCCAAATGCCATCGCCGCCTGGCGCGGGCACACCCCTTCTTGATCACTCACTGCAACCCGCGAATTCGCCACGTGCACGAGCCGCAGCCTGTCGGCGAATGGCGTATCCACCCACGACGCGAGCCGCTTGAGCACGGCGTGCCCGACGGTACCGGTGCCGAGCAGCGCGATGCGCGCGCGTGGCGCCGCGACCTCCTCCGGGCGAAAACGCGGCGCCGGGAAGACGGCTTCGAGCGCGCCGGCGTTGGTCCTCATTTCGTGACGCGGCGTTTGTCGTCGCAGAAGGCCTGCGCGCGCTCGAGCGCGGCAGCGATGTCGGCGGCCAGGTCGTCAGCGTGCTCGATCCCGACCGACAGTCGCAGCAGGCCGTCGCCGATGCCGGCGGCGGCGCGCGCTTCGGCTGACATCGCCGCATGGGTCATTGTCGCCGGATGCGCGACGAGGCTTTCCACGCCACCGAGCGACTCGGCGAGAGTGAAGCACTCCAGCCCATCGAGGAACGCACGCACCGCGTCCGCGCCGCCTTCGAGCTCCACGCTCAACATGGCGCCGAAACCGCTCTGCTGCTTCGCCGCGATCGAGTGGCCGGCATGATCCTGCAGTCCCGGATAGTGCAGCGCCGCGACGGCAGGATGTCCATCAAGCAGTGCCACCAGCGCCTGCGTGTTTTCCTCGTGCACGCGCAGGCGTGCATCGAGCGTGCGCAGGCCGCGCAGCGTGAGGAAGCTGTCGAAGGGCGAGCCGGTAAGACCCAGCGCATTCGCCCACCACACGACCTGCGTGTGCTGCTCGGCGTCCTTCGACACGACTGCGCCGCCGACCACGTCGCTGTGGCCATTGATGTACTTGGTCGTCGAATGCAGGACGAAGTCGGCGCCGAACGCGATCGGCTGCTGCAACACCGGCGACAGGAAGGTGTTGTCGACCACCGCGAGCGCGCCGGCCTTGTGCGCGGCTTCGATCACGAAGCGCAGGTCGGTGATGCGCAGCAACGGGTTGGATGGCGTTTCGACCCACACCACCTTGGGCGAATCCTGCAGGGCTTCAGCCAGCGCGCGTGGATCGGTGAGATCGGCGGTGACGAGTTCGAACGCGCCTTTCTTCGCCAGTGCGTTGAACAGGCGCCAGCTGCCGCCGTAGCAATCGTGCGGCACGACCAGGCGATCGCCCGGCTGCAGCAGCGCGTTCAGCAGCAGGGTGATCGCGCCCATGCCCGTCGCAGTGACGACGCCACCCGCGCCGCCTTCGAGGTCCGCAAGCGCTTCGCCGAGCAGGTCGCGCGTGGGATTGCCGCTGCGCGTGTAGTCGTACTGGCGCTTCTGCTCGAAGCCGGCGAAGCTGAAGTTCGACGACAGCACGATCGGCGGCGTCACCGCACCGAACGCAGGATCGCGATCGATGCCGGCGCGCACGGCGCTGGTACAGCGATTGCGGAAAGCGGGACGAAGGGGCTGGATGCTCATGCGGCGGCCTCGATGGAAATGTCGGAACGGAACGTCGCAGCTGCCTGCAGCGCCCGGGTCAGGATGGTGGCGATCGCGGCTTCCTCCTTGAGGAAGGCGTCGTGGCCATACAGCGAACTCAATACTTCGATGCACGCGTTGCCGCGCAGGCGTTGCGCGAGTGCGGTGCTGTCTTCCACGGGCACGAGCCGGTCCTCTTCGACAGCGACGACCGTCACCGGCGTGTCGATGCGCTCGGGCTCGACCGATTGCAGGTCGATGGATTCGGACAGGCGCTGGAACGCGACCGGCGAAGTGCGTGCGGTGTACTGCGCGCCGCAGTAATCGAGATAGTCCTCGGCCGCGACGCGCACGCGGCCGTCGACGATCTTCGCGGCGTCGAAACGCCCGGCGAATTCCTCCGGCGTGCGGTAGCTCAGGATCGCCAGCTGGCGCGCGAGCGCGAGGCCGTGCGTTTCGTCGCACTGCAACGCCCCCAGCGCCACCGCGCGGCGCTGCAGCGCGCGCCATGCGCTCGAAAACGGATGCGCGCGATGCGCGCCGCTGATCGCAACCAGGTGATCGAGGCGCGCGCCATGGCGCGCCGCGAACTGCAGGCCGACCATCGCGCCGTATGAGCAGCCGACGAAGGCACGCAGCCGTTCGATACGCAGGGCATCGAGCACGGCCGCGACGGCATCGGCCTGGTCGGCGGGATCGATCACCACGTCGAGCGTGCCGTCGCCTCCCAGCCAGTCGAAACCGACGATGCAGTGCTGCGATGGATCCAGCGCACGGCCAACACCGGACTGCGCTTCCCACCAACCGGGCTCCGCGAAGGCCTCGCTACCGGCCACGTGGCGGTGAGCGGAGATGCCACCTGCGACGAATACCGCCGGCAGATCTTCGTGGCCGAGGATTTCGTAGCGCAGCGTCACGGTGCGGGTGCCGGCATACCGGAGTGCCAGGGTCACCGCGACGTCGCCGCGCCGTGCGGGAATGGCGGAGCGCGCGCCCGGCTGGAGGGATGCGGGATCGATGCCGGTCGCCCGATGGAGGCAGGAAGGATTTTCGGAAGTGCTGACGAAGCTCATGACGGTGATTCCATCCAGGAGGACCACCGAGGCGTCAGCTGCGCGTCCGCCGCGAACGGCGAACCCACAACCATCTTCCGGATCACAGCGCGAAGCGGCTGGTCCGCAGGAGTTGGCACCTTCCCGCCGTCACCGCAATGCGGTGGAAGCGGTAGGTTGCCCCGGCGTCAAAGGGCCTGTCCCTCAGCCGGTCTCGATGGATGGCAGGCAGTCTGCCAGCGCCTCGCGCCGTTCGTCAATCTCTTCATCCGCATAAAGAGATTCATATTCCCTTTCGTCATGACGCTTCCGGCACGACAAGGCTCCGGCGCCGCGTTCCTGTGCACTTCCGTCCACCTGCCTCGCGCGGCGCGTACCGACTACACTTCTTTCATGAATCCACGTTTTATTCTCGCCACAGGCCTGGCTGCCCTGCTGGGCGCCTGCGCCACCGCCCCACGCGAATCCACTCCCGCTCCTGTCATCGCCGCTCCCGAGCCGGTCACGGTCGTGGAGGCCTACCTCTCGGCCGAACTGCCGACGGAAGAGCTCGATTCGCTCGCGGCCTGGCCCACCGAAGACGGCAGGACGCTGCTGATCGCCAGCGGCAAGTCGAGCCATCGACTGGTGGTGTTCGACGCGGATACCGGCGAACAGCTGCGCACCATCGGACAGGAGGGCCAGGGACCGGGCGAGTTCAAGCGCCCCAACGGCGTTGCCGTGCAGGGCGATTACCTGTTCGTCGTCGAGCGCGACAACCATCGCGTACAGGTGCTGTCACTGCCGGACTTCAAGGTCGTCGGCATGTTCGGCGAGAAGGAGCTGCGCAGCCCCTACGGCATCTGGCTGACCGAAACCGAACCGGGAGAGTTCGAGGCCTACGTCACCGACAGCTTCATGTACGGCAAGAAGTTCGATGTGGTGCCGCCGTTCAACGAACTCGACCAGCGCGTGCGTCGTTATCGCGTCTCCTTCGACCACGACGGCGGCATGCGCGCGCAATACGCAGGTTCCTTCGGCGATACGCGCGAGGAAAGCGCGCTGCGCATGGTCGAATCGATCGCCGGCGATCCCGCCAACGACCGCATGCTCATCGCCGACGAGGACCGCCGGCATCTGTCGACGCTGCGTGAGTACAGTTTCAGCGGCCGCTACACGGGGCGCACCCTGCCACAGGATGCATTCGGGGCCGAAGCCGAGGGCGTGGCGCTCTGGACCTGCCCGGACGGGAGCGGCTACTGGATCGCGGTCGATCAGCTCGCACCGCTCACCATCTTCCATCTGTTCGATCGCGTGACGCTGCAACCGCGCGGCAGCTTCCACGGTGCGACCACAGCGCGCACGGACGGCGTGGCGCTGCATGCCGCGGCGAGCGCCGGCTTCCCGGGCGGCGCGCTGTTTGCCGTGCACGACGACAAGTCCATCGCGGCGTTCGACCTGCGTGATGTGGCACGATCGCTCAACCTGAAGCAGGGTTGCACCGAGTAGGGACATGGTGTTCTCACGCCGCTTGCTTACGTTGGGGATTGCCGCACTGGTGGCCGGAGCCGCCATGAGCACGCACGCGGCCAAGGTCTACAAGTGGACCGACCGGAACGGCGTCACCCATTACGGCGACAGCGCGCCCGACAACGCGAGTGCGGCGGTGAAGTCGGGGTCGGTGAAGGTGATTCCCGTGGCGGCCGAACCGGGCGCCGTCGCGCGCCTTCGCCTTGAAACAAACAACGGGCGGTATCTGGCCTTCGCCGACAACAATCTCGCGGGACCGATCGAAGTGCTGCTGCAATCGCGCGGGGGCGGCGTCGATAGCGATCCGCCGCTGCCGGCGCGCGCCACCGTGCCCGCACGTGGCTCGACGCTGGTCGCGGTGCTCGACGGCTCGCGCGGCGGCGAGCTGCTGATGGACAGCCTACCCGGGGATCCCAGCGCGCAGCCCCGCGACTTCGAGTACCTCCTGCCGCTGCAACAGCGCGGGTTTCGCATCGACCAGGGATTCGGTGGCGGCTTCAGCCACAATGACTCGCAGAACCGCTATGCCATCGATTTCGCCGCGGAGATCGGCACGCCGGTGCTCGCAGCGCGCGAGGGCGTGGTCATGCAGGTCGAGAACGACTTCGCCAAGGCGGGCCTCAACCGCGAGCGTTACGGCGGCCGCGCCAATTTCATCCGCATCCTCCACGACGACGGCACGATGGCGCTGTACGCGCACCTGCGCGAGGAAGGCGTCCTGGTCCGGGTCGGCCAGCGCGTGCGCGCGGGGCAGCAGATCGGGCTGTCGGGGAACACCGGCTTCACCACCGGGCCGCACCTGCATTTCGTGATCCAGGTGAACCGCGGGATGAAGCTGGAGTCACTGCCGTTCCGCATGCGCGGGCCGGCGGGCCCGTTGCGGATTGCCGGTGGCGCCGGTCACTGAGCCGCCTCGCGGCCTATAATTCCCGCCCTTTCCCGCTTCCCGACGCGTCGCCCGGCGCGCCGCTGCCATGTCCGACGTTTCCCTCGAAGCCCAGCGCCGCCGCACCTTCGCGATCATTTCGCACCCCGATGCCGGCAAGACCACGCTCACCGAAAAGCTGCTGCTGTTCGGCGGCGCGATCCAGATGGCAGGGTCGGTCAAGGGCCGCAAGGCCGCGCGCCATGCGACATCCGACTGGATGGCGCTCGAAAAGGAACGCGGCATCTCGGTGACGTCGTCGGTGATGCAGTTCCCGTACGAGGGCCGCATCGTCAACCTGCTCGACACGCCCGGCCACGCCGACTTCGGCGAGGACACTTACCGCGTGCTCACCGCGGTCGACTCCGCGCTGATGGTCATCGACGTCGCCAAGGGCGTCGAGGAACGCACGATCAAGCTGATGGAGGTGTGCCGCCTGCGCGACACGCCGATCATGACCTTCATCAACAAGCTCGACCGCGAGGGCAAGCCGCCGATCGACCTGCTCGACGAAGTCGAAAGCGTGCTCGGCATCCAGTGCGCGCCGGTCACGTGGCCGATCGGCATGGGCCAGCGCCTCAAGGGTGTGGTGCATCTCGTCACGGGCGAAGTGCATCTGTACGAACAGGGCCGCAACTTCACCCGCCAGGATTCCACGATCTTCCCCTCGATCGACGATCCCGCCCTCGAGGCACGCATCGGCGCCGCCATGCTTGCCGAGCTGCGCGACGAACTGGAACTCGTGCAGGGCGCCTCGCATCCCTTCGATCCCGCGGCGTACCTGGCCGGCAAGCAGACACCGGTATTCTTCGGTTCGGCAGTCAACAATTTCGGCGTGCAGCTGCTCCTCGATTTCTTCGTCGAACACGCGCCGTCGCCGAAGCCGCGCGCGACGACCACGCGCGAAGTCGCGCCCTACGAGCAGCATCTGTCCGGTTTCGTCTTCAAGATCCAGGCGAACATGGACCCGCAGCACCGCGACCGTGTCGCATTCATGCGCATCTGTTCGGGCAAGTTCAGTGCCGGCATGAAGACCTTCCACACACGCAGCGGCAAGGAAGTGAAGCTGGCGAACGCGCTCACGTTCATGGCCAGCGATCGCGAGATTGCCGAGAGCGCGTGGCCGGGTGACGTCATCGGCATCCACAATCACGGAACGATCTCGATCGGCGACAGTTTCAGCGAGGGCGAATCACTGTCGTTTACCGGAATTCCCAACTTCGCACCGGAACTGTTCCGTCGTGCGCGCCTGCGCGATCCGCTGAAGCTCAAGCAGCTGCAGAAGGGTCTGGCGCAGTTGTCGGAAGAAGGTGCGACGCAGTTCTTCCGTCCGCTGATGTCAAACGACTTGATCCTGGGCGCAGTCGGCATGCTGCAGTTCGACGTGGTGGCGTATCGCCTGAAGGACGAGTACGGCGTCGACGCCAGCTTCGAGCAGGTCAACGTCGCCACCGCTCGCTGGATCAAGTGCGCGGACGCGAAGAAGCTGGAGGAATTCCGCGACAAGAACGCCATGAACCTGGCGGTTGACGCCGCGGGTGAGCTGGTCTACCTGGCCCCGACCCGCGTCAACCTGCAACTCGCGCAGGAACGCGCGCCGGGCGTGCAGTTCCTCGCCACCCGCGAACATGCGCATGCGGTGTCGATCGACTAGATACTGACCGGCCCACATTCCAGTTCGATTGGCTAACGCCCGTACCGCGGGGCCGCGACATTAATAGGCCGAGCAGACCGGGACGCAACAAACGCTTCGACACGAAATGAAAAGCCCGGTCAACCCGGGCTTTTTTTGTTTATCCAACCGGGATCAGGCTGGTCCAGATCGTAGTACTCGAAAATCAGGTGAATACGATCCGTCGTTCCATCATTGCGCACCGCATGGATCCCCAGATTGTTTACCTCGACAGCGTCTCCTTCCGGGAAGTGATACACCTTTTCCCCTATGCGAAATCCGACCTGCGGATTGGTCAGTAGCGGGACATGGATCTTGTGCGGCCACTGCGCTGCAGGATTCGCGTCGACATGCGGCAGGATTTCGCCACCCGGGGGCATTCGCGCCAGCATGACCCTGGGATACGCAGGCCTCCCGTACCCATAGGGACGCGTGGCCTGCTCCATTACCGGAATGAGCACACTTCGCCAAGCCGGCCACAACGGCCAATCCGCGGATTCCCGCCAATCTTCGTGATTGGTGATGAACCGGAAAATGATGTGGCGGGTATCGGTGAAAGCCTTATATCGATGATTGGGCTTTCCCTGGTTCTCGGCATCCCAGGCCGACTCGGGAATGGCAAGCACGGCACTGCGAAGGCTGCCGATGTCTACGCGGCCAAGCGGACGGACCGACGTGGTTTTTCGTGGATTGGGCAGCATGGTTATCGTGGAAGCTGGAACGTTCATGGCGGAGCTCAGAACCGGTAGTCGAACAACTCGAGATCGCGGCGATAGAGGTCGGCCACGCCATCGATCAGTTGCTGGTCATAGTAATTGCGGTAATCCCCGCGACGCGAACTGTTGACCTGGTCCAGCAGGCGGGACGGAATGCCGATCCGGGCACAGATGGCATCGTAGGAGGCCTGCATTTCCTCCACACGCCCGACAGTGTCAGCCAGCATCCGCCCGTCTTCCGCGGTGACAAACGTGTGCTGGGGTACGAAGAGGATGTGATGCATGGGCCGTACTTCGAACAGGATGTTGCGCATCACCGCTTTTGGATTGCGATTGAACGCATCGGTTGCCCGGGTCATGAAGGCACAGTACGAAACGAAACGATCGAACGGATTGCGTACGAATGCGAACTTCAGGTAGCTCGCGAACTTCTCTTCCCCCAAGTACGGCCGGATCTGCTCCAGGGTGATATGCCCATGTTTGATGGACGCAAGTTCCGCGAACGGAAACCGTTTGTTGACGAACAGTCCCACCTGCTCCAGGTCCTCCGCACTCATGTGCTCCCGCAACGCCTGCCGGACTGAATGCGTTCCCGTCTTGGGAATGGCGGCGAAGACAAAGCGGTGCTGGTGCGAGATGATCATGCGGACGCCAGGTGCGGGAAGCCGGAACAAATGATAGGCGAGCCCCCGCGCTTCCGCCCCGGAGCATTTGCTCCACGCACCCGGACGATTCTCTGACCATGACAGTGATATCGGCTCCGCACGACGCCCGCGAGGAACTGGCCAACGCCTGGACCCATGGCCTGGGCGCTACCGCCGCACTGGCAGGCGGGGCGGTACTGATCGCGCTCGCAGCCACTCGCGGAGACACGTGGCAACTGGTTGGGGCCATCGTGTTCGGAATCAGCCTGCTGCTGCTCTATGTCGCCTCGACGCTCTATCACGCGATCCGGCATCCGCTCGCGAAGGCGCGGCTGAAGGTCTTCGATCATTGCGCGATCTATCTGCTGATCGCCGGGACCTACACGCCATTTACGCTGATCGGGCTGCGCGGCGCGCTTGGCTGGTGGCTGTTCGCGGCAATCTGGACGCTGGCGCTTGCCGGCATCGCTTTCAAGCTGTTCTTCACCGGACGCTTCAAGCTGCTGTCGACGATGATCTATGTCGCCATGGGCTGGCTGGTGCTCGCCGCGATCGTGCCGGTGTTCCGCGCCCTCGATGGCTGGACGTTCGGATGGCTGCTCGCCGGTGGCGCCTGCTACACGCTGGGCACTTTGTTCTATCACCGGCCCGCGATGCGGTATTCGCATGCGGTCTGGCACATGTTCGTGATTGGGGGCAGCGTCTGCCATTACGTCGCCGTCATGGCGCAGGTATTGCACCGCGCCTGAGCTTCGCAACTCTGAATCGCCCACAACGCATTCACCCACGCTTGACCCCGGGTTGTCGAAGGTGGAACCAACCAAGCCACGGAGGCCGTGATGACGCGTTTCGCATACGCGCTGTCGTTGGCCATGCTAGTAGCGGGATGCAAGCCAACCGTATCACCGCCGCAACCTGACACCGCGACCCGCACTGAAACGGCAGAGCTACCGCCGATGCAGGCGAGCGCGATGCGCGGACGGGAGATGCGTCCCGCCGGGGTCACGATGCGCTACAGCTGCGAACAGGGCCATCGCGTCGACATCGTTGGCAGCAACACTGCGCGCGTCATTCTTCATGACGGACGCATCATCGACATTTCCCGCGTAGCCAACAGTGCTCCTCCGCGATATGCCGGTGTGGCCTTGTCGTTTGATATCGGCAGCGAAGGCGCAACGCTTGGCCAGGACGAAACGGGTGGTTTCGCCTGCCACGAGGCCGATTGAACGCCCGGCATGGACATGCATCGCCCGCGCGAATCGGCTGTTGCAATCGCGGGCGGCTTGCGGCGCCATCCATGGCTGAGCTTGTTGGGCCTGATCCTGGTGGGACTGGCCATCCTGATCCTGCTGTGGGACTGGAACTGGTTCAAAGGTCCCATTGAACGCCAGGTGGAAGCGCGCACCGGGCGCGAATTCGACATCGGTGGAAACCTCGACGTCGACCTCGACTGGACCACGCCGACCATCCGCGCGGATCGCCTGCGCTTCGGCAATGCGAAGTGGTCGAAACAGCCGACGATGGCCTCCGCCGATCGCGTCGAGTTCAGGATAGAAGTCTGGCCGTTGCTGCGCCGCCAGGTCCGCATTCCAGACCTGCGGCTCACACGGCCGGTACTGCATCTTGAGATGGGCCCGCAACGCATCGGCAACTGGAAATTCGGTAAAGGCGGCGAAACCGACACGCAGTTCGCGCAACTCCGGATCGACGGCGGAAAACTGACCTTCGTCGATGCAGCCGCCCGCACCGACATCGCGGCCGATGTATCCAGCCAGCGCACGCATGAGAAGGCCGGATCTTCGGTTGTTGTCGAAGGCGGCGGACACTGGAAAGGCAATCGCTTCCGGGTGGAAGGAACGGCCGAGTCACCGCTGGCCCTACGGGATCGTCAGCGTCCGTACCACGTCGATGCGCATGCAACAGCGGGTGCGACGAAGGCACACGCTCGCGGAACGCTGACCGATCCGATACTGCTGCGCGACTTCGACCTGCAACTGGCCCTCTCGGGCCAGGACATGGCCGATCTGTATCCGCTGATCGGCATCGTTACGCCCAATACGCCGCCCTACAAACTCGATGGCCGGCTTACGCGGGAGGCCAACGGGCCCAACGGATACATCTGGCACTACGACAATTTCCGGGGCGTCGTCGGCGACAGCGACCTCGCCGGCGATGCGAGCGTCGCAACAGGCGGCGCAAGGCCCGACCTGCACGCGGATATCGCTTCGAAGCGGCTTGACTTCGACGATCTGGCCGGCTTCATCGGCAAGGCACCGCACGCCGGCGATGGCGAATCCACGAACGCGCGATTCGCGGCACAGACCGCAAGCGATCGCGCGAAAACACGCCTGTTGCCGGATCGTCCCTATGAGCTCGACAAGCTTCGCGCCATGGATGCCGACGTCCGCTACAAGGCGCACCGCATCAACGCGCCGAAATGGCCGCTGGACAACATGGAAACGCACCTGCGGCTCGAGAACGGGTTGCTGCGCCTGGAGCCGCTCAACTTCGGCGTCGCGGGCGGACAGGTGCGTTCAATCGTACGAATGGACGCGCGCGAAAGTCCGATCCGTACCCGCGCCAGGATCGATGCCAGTGGATTGAACCTGCGGCAGTTGGTTCCCGACGTGAAGCTCGCGCAGGACGCGATCGGGCGGCTTGGCGGCAAGGTGAACCTCGCGGGCACCGGTAATTCGATCGCGCTGATGCTCGGCAGCAGCGACGGTGATGTAGCCGTCGGCATGGGGCGCGGGCAGATCAGCAACCTGATGATGGAGCTGGCGGGCATCGATGTCGCCGAAACACTCAAGTTCATCGTTCGTGGCGACCGCAAGGTGCCGATCCGCTGCGCCTTCGGCGATTTCGCGGTGGAGAACGGCGTCATGAAGGCCCGTTCGCTCGCGTTCGACACCACTGACACGATCATCCTTGGCGAGGGCACGATCAGTCTTCGCGACGAAACGTTGCGTCTGAAACTGCGACCACGTCCGAAAGACCGCAGCCTCATCTCGCTGCGCGCACCGCTGTGGATCGACGGCACATTCAAGGACCCCGAATTCCATCCGGACTACGGGCGCATCGGCCTGCGCGGCGCATTGGCGGTGGTGCTGGGGAACATCGCGCCGCCCGCCGCGTTGCTGGCGACGCTGGAACTCGGACCGGGCAAGGATTCGTCGTGCGGCGGGCGCTACGCGAAGTGACGAACCGGCCCGTGTGCTGTGCGCACTGCTTTGCCAATTCGTCATCCCCGCATGCTTCTGGCGGGGCCCGTGACTTCGCGTTTTTACGTCCCCGTGCACATCCAGGCTTCACGCAGACCGCCGCTTGAATGCATCAACTCGCGATATACCGCTGCAACTGATCGAGTTCGACCTGTTGGTCCTCGATCACCGCCTTCACGAGATCGCCGATCGATACCACGCCGATTACTTCGCCACCCCTGACTACCGGCAGGTGGCGGATACGGTTGTCGGTGACGACCTGCATGCAATGGTCCGCGGTGTCGTCGGGGCGCACGGTGATGACATCGGCCGTCATGATCGTGCTCACCGGCGTGTCGCCCGATGAGCGGCCCTGCAGCACGATCTTCCGCGCGTAGTCGCGTTCCGAGAGGATGCCTGCCAGCCGCGACCCTTCCATGACCAGCACCGCGCCGATCCGTTTTTCGGCCATCAGCCGGATCGCGTCGATCACCGGCGCGTCGGGCGCTATCGCATAGATCTCAGGGGCTTTCGCTTCGAGCAGCTGCCGTACGGTACGCATGGGCTTCTCCTTCGCTGGCGACTGGCGGGACCGAGAATACTCCTGCCGCCGGCTTCCAGACGTCGACCAGGTACAGCGGCCGCTGCTTGGCTTCGTCATAGATGCGGCCCAGGTATTCGCCGATCATGCCCAGCGCGATCAACTGTACTCCGCCGAGGAAAAGGATCACCGCCATCATGGTCGGCCAGCCCGCCACGGGATCGCCCCAGAAGAGCGCCTTCACGATCACCCACAGGGCATACAGGAACGCGACGGCCGCCGTCAGCAGCCCGAGGTAGGTCGCCAGGCGCAAGGGTGCGGTCGAGAAGCTGGTGATGCCTTCCAGCGCGAAATTCCACAGGCGCCACAGGTTGAACTTGCTGTCGCCGGCGCTGCGTGCGTCGCGGTGGTAGGGGATCGCGACGGTATTGAATCCGACCCAACCGAACAGCCCTTTCATGAAGCGATGGCGCTCGCGCATTTCCCGCAATGCAGCGAGCGAGCGCTGCGACAGGAGCCGGAAATCACCTGTGTCGGCAGGAATCGGCGTATGCGACAGGCGCCCGATGACGCGATAAAAGGCATGCGCCGTCGCGCGCTTGATCCAGCCCTCGCCTTCGCGTTCGATGCGGGTGCCGTAGACGTCGTCATAGCCTTCACGCCACCTGGCGACGAATTGCGGGATCAGTTCCGGCGGGTCCTGGCCGTCGGCGTCGAGGATCAGCGCCGCGCCCGCTTCCACGCGATCGAGGCCTGCGGTCAGCGCAGCTTCCTTGCCGAAGTTGCGGGACAGGCGCAGCAGGCTCACACGTGGATCGCCGGCCGCGATCCGTTGCAGCACCGTCCAGGTGGCGTCGCGGCTTCCGTCGTCGATATAGAGGACGCGCCCGTCGACGTCATGCATGCCCTGCAACGCGGCGCTCAGTCGCGGATGAAGCAGCGGCAATGCATCGGCTTCGTTGTAGGCCGCTACAACTACGGTCAGCAGGTCACGGGTCATGGGCGGATGGTAACGCGGCAGGCCTCTGCTTCAGTCGAGCCGCTGCAGGAACGCCGGTCCGCCCATGTAGCGCATCTGCCGCTGGATCGCATTGCTGCGGCGCTGCACGTAAGGTCCCGGCCGGGCGATGCTGTAGCGCCGCGGATTCGGCAGAACCGCGGCCATTCTCGCGGCCTCCGCGGGCGCGAGCCGGTTGGCGTCCTTGCGGAAATACGTGCGTGCCGCGGCCTGCGCGCCGTACACGCCGTTACCGAGCTCCACGGTATTGACGTAGACCTCGATGATGCGGCTCTTCGGCCACAGTGTTTCGATCAACAGGGTGTACCAGACCTCCAGTCCCTTGCGGGCCCAGCGCGTGACGCCCTGTCCCTTCCACAGGAAAAGATTCTTGGCCGTCTGCTGGCTGATGGTGCTGGCGCCGCGGATCCGCTTGACCGGCTTGTTCCGTTTGCGCGCGCGCTCTTCGGCACGCTCGTTGTGCGCACGCGCTTTTTCAATCGCCTGGAAATCGAAGCCGTTGTGGTTCGCGAAGTTCTGGTCTTCCGAAGCGATCATCGCCAGCGGCACGTTTCGCGAGATGTCATCCAGATCGCGCCAGTCGTAGGCGACACGGAAGCCGAAGTCGCCCGAACCCACGGCTTCCAACTGCCGCGCCGCCATGAAAGCGGTGAACGGCGGGTCGATGAATCGCAACAGCAACACCTGCAGAACCGTTATCGCCACGAACAGCAGGGGCAGCCGCCACAACCACGAACGCCAGCGCCTGCGCCCGGGCGAAACCGCTACAGCGACCGTATTCTGTTCTGCGTCTTGCACCCGACTTCCCCCATCCCCATCTTTGCGGCCATCCCCGCAAACCGCGCGCATTATCCCTTGACTGCTGCGCGCCTTACCGTGTGAATCCGATGACGAACCTTGCAGACCGTGACCAGCTGAGCCGTTTCCTGATCGATGGTGCCGGCGTTCGCGGCGTTCGCGTGCACCTGCGGGAGACCTGGCAGCAGATACGCACCCGCGTCGCCAGTTTCAATCAGGAACTGCCCGAGGCCGCCGCCGAACTGCTGGGCGAAGCCGTAGCTGCATCCGCGCTGTTCACCGGTCACGCCAAGGTCGATGGCCGGTTGTCGGTACAGCTTCGCGGACACGGCGCGCTGCGGGCCTTGTTCGCTGAGTGCACGGCGGCAGGCACACTGCGCGGCATCGCGCAGTTGGCGGAGGACGGAACCGTTTCGCGGGACCTGCGCGAACTGGGACCAGATGCCGTACTTGCGATCACCATCGAAAATCCTTCGCGCGACGATCGCGAGCCGGTCCGGTACCAGGGCCTCGTGGAACTGGAGGCGGATTCCCTTGCAGGGGCCTTCGAGGATTACTTCCGCCGGTCGGAGCAGCTGCCCACGCGCCTTCTGCTGGCCGCAGACGAGAACTCCGCCGCTGGGCTCATGCTGCAGAAGCTCCCCGGGGATGCGGGCGATGGCGACGGATGGTCGCGTGCCGGCGCCCTGTTTGACACGCTCTCACCACGCGAGTTGTTGGAATGGACGGACGAGCAACTGGTGACGCGCCTGTTCCATGAGGACGGGGTCCAGATGCTCGGCACCAAGCCCCTGGCATTCGGATGCTCCTGCTCCCGGGAACGGGTCGAGTCGATGCTGGCCTCGCTCGGAGAGGAGGAAGCCCATGCCGCCCTGACCGACGGGGAGGCAGTCGTGCGTTGTGAGTTCTGCGGCCAGTCGTACCGCTTCAGCACGGAGCAGATCACCGGCCTTTTCACCCCCGGACCGGACGTCCAGCCCGCCCCGGAACGTACCCAATAAGCAGCTTGCGACGGATCGCACAGATTGTTAAATAAGCATAAAGTAGCTATAGTCCCAGACCCAGAAAGCGGGGAACTTCGCCGGCCCTACCAGGTCGTAACCACGCCATGAAAGCGCGCCTGCTCCAACTGCCTCTCGCCCTGTTGCTCGCCTTCGGTGCAGCCACGGGCGCGCATGCGCAGTCGACGGCTACGCGTTCGGACGCGACGTTGCTCCCGGTGTGGAATACGAACGGCAAGCTCGAAGCCGTCCTGCAACTCGAGCCGAGCGCGGCTCCCGCTGCAGGGGCCCGGTGGCGCGCCGGCGGCAACACGCTCGACGCGGTTTTCGGGGTGGCGGCCGGCGACACGCTCGGCTTGGTGTGCGATCGCAAGAGCGGACTCGCCGCGACCATTGGCAACCTCGCCAACCATTGCATGCTCGCCACGCTCGACAACGACGGCAGCAACGATCGCCAGCTCAGTGCAGGCACCAGCCTTACCCGCGGCAGCAACCGCATCGGCCTTGTCTTCGGCAATGCCCGCGACACCTTGCCCGCGTGGCTGAGTCCCAACAGCAAGACGAGCCGCGTCGACGAGAACAGCCTGACGTTCTATGGCCAGAAGAACGTCGGCCGCGAGGCAACCGTTTCCATCGGCGGCACGCTGGCCCGGGCGCGGCTGATCCCGGCCGACGACATCCCCTCCGAAGTCGCCGACCGCTGGACGACCAGGACCATCACACTCGGGGCGGGCGTGGGAAATTTTGGCGCAAACATCATCGGCCGCGTCGTCGACACCCCCGGCCTGCCAGGCCAATGGAGCGGCTTGGGACTGGGGCTTACCTGGCGCACGCCCTGGAGCGGCCAGCTCACCGTCGGCGCCGAAAACGTCGTCACCCGCGGCAAGAATCCGTTTGCCCCCGGCAATAGCGACAAGGACGAGGGCACCGTGCCCTACGTCCGGTACGAGCAGGATCTCTAGCTCGCTCTCTGAGGCCCGATTTGGGGGCCTCCCAGCTTTCTCTGCATTGTCCTTGATCCCGCTGGCGCCGCCTGCAGGCCATTCGGCGGCGTTTGTTAACGACACTTTAATTTTTCAAAGGACGGGTCTACTATCCGGACGGCCTTGCCGGATTTGGTGTCTTTCTTGACCCCACCGGGGAGGTTCCCATGGGAAATAAACCAAGACCGACTTGGAGAGAGAGATGACCTTGAAGACCAACCAGCTCCGCGACGCAATCAAAATTGCTATCGCAGTGGGCACGATCGCCGGCACCGGCACTGCGTTCGCGCAGGACGCCGCGGCGCCGCAGGAAAAAGAAGCCACTACCCTCGATCGCATCGAGGTGACCGGTTCGCGCATCAAGCGCACCGACATCGAAACCTCGCAGCCGGTGTTCTCGCTGAGCCGCGACGAAATCAGCGCCCAAGGCCTGACGTCGGTCGGCGACGTGATCCAGAACATCACGTCGAACGGCTCCACCCTCAACAGCACGTTCAACAACGGGGGCAACGGCGAAACCCGCGTCAGCCTGCGCAACCTCGGTTCCAACCGCACCCTGGTGCTGGTCAACGGCCGTCGCTGGATCGGTGGTACCGGCCTGGGCGGCGCGGTCGACCTCAACACCATCCCGACCGCTGCGGTGGAGCGCATCGAAGTCCTGAAGGACGGCGCATCCTCGATCTACGGTTCGGATGCCATCGCCGGCGTCGTGAACGTCATCCTGCGCCAGAACTTCGACGGTGCCGAAGCCAACGCCTACATTGGCCAGTACG
>NZ_LMFH01000005.1 GCF_001427225.1 Lysobacter sp. Root494 | reverse complement strand
GACGTTGAGCACGATCATCACGGTGAGCGCCGTGTACTCGGCGCGCTCCAGGCGGAACTTCAGCCGCATGTCGATCACCGGCACGATCGTGCCGCGCAGGTTGATCACGCCTTTGATGTAGTCGGGTGCGTCAGGCAGGCGGGTCACCGCGTCATAGCCGCGGATCTCCTTCACCTTGAGGATGTCGACGCCGTATTCCTCGCTGCCCAAGGCGAAGGTGAGGAACTCGGCGGTGGGAGCGGTGGCTTGGGACATGGGTGTGCTCGGTAGGTGGTTGCGGACAGGCGGCAGCGACTTCAGCTGTTCGCCGCGTGCCTGATGGCGAGCGGCGTGACCTTGCCCAGCCGGGCGACGTTGCCGTCCTGGCGCAGGCGGAAGGCCGCGACGGTTTCCACCAGCTGCGAGGCCTGCTGCTCCAGGCTGCGTGCGGCCGCGGACGCCTCTTCGACCAGCGCCGCGTTCTGCTGCGTGCCTTCGTCCATCTGCGTGATGGCGTGGTTGACCTGCTCGATGCCCGCGCTCTGTTCCTGCGAAGCGGCCGAGATATCGGCGATGAAATCGGTCATGCGCTGCACGCTGGTCACGATCTCCTGCATGGTCTGACCCGCGCGATCGACCAGGGCCGAACCTTCGCCGACGTGGCTCACCGATTCGGTGATCAGCTGCTTGATCTCCTTGGCGGCGCCGGCCGAACGCTGCGCCAGCGAGCGCACTTCGGAAGCGACGACTGCGAAGCCACGGCCCTGTTCGCCGGCACGCGCGGCTTCAACGGCGGCATTGAGCGCGAGGATATTGGTCTGGAACGCGATGCCGTCGATCACGCCGATGATGTCGGCGACCTTGCGCGAGGAGTCGTGGATTGCGCTCATCGTGGTGACGACCTGGCCGACCACCTGGCCGCCGTGCCGCGCAATCTCCGTCGCGCCGATCGCCAGCTGGTTGGCCTGCCGGGCGTTGTCGGCGTTCTGCTTCACGGTCGAGGTGAGCTCCTCCATCGACGAGGCGGTTTCTTCCAGCGAGGCAGCCTGCTGTTCGGTGCGCTGCGACAGGTCGTCGTTGCCGGCGGAGATTTCCATCGCTGCCGAGTTGATCGCTTCGCTGCCGGTGCGGATGCGATTGACTATTTCGGTGAGCTGGCTGGCAGTGCGGTTCGCATCGCCCGCGAGCCGGCCGAAGCGGCCGGGCAGCTCGGCATCGATGCGGCGCGAGAGATCGCCTTCAGCCATGGCCGACAGCACCGAGCCCACTTCGGCCAGCCCATCGTCCGCGGTGGCCATGAGCGTGTTGAGGCTGTTTATCAGCTCGCGATAGAAGTAGGCGAATCGCGCCGCGTCGCCTCGCTGCGAAAAGTCGCCGGCGACGGCGGCATCGACCAGGTGCTTGATCTCGGCATTGACGGCCTGCATGCCGGCCTTGACCGCTTCGACCGCGGCCGTGGCTTCCGCCTTCTTGCCGGGCATGCGATCGACGTCGCGCGACAGGTCGCCACGTCCGTACGCGGCCACGACATCCAGGATGTGCAGGAGGGCATCGATGTGCGAAGCCACCAGCGCATTGGTCTGTCCGGCCATGCGGGCGTAAGCGCCCGGGAAACGATCGACGGGGATGCGATGGCCGATTTCGCCAAGCTCGTGCTGGTCGAACATTTCACCCTGCGCGGCGGCATAGCTGCGCAGCACGCCCACCATGTCGCGCATGGCGCCGGCGAGGCGCCCGATCTCGCTGTTGTCCGATGCGGGAATGCGTCCTTCCAGTTCGCCGCGCGCAACCGACTGCGCGACCGCCACGACCTGCGTGAGCGGCCTGACGATGGAGCGGGTGATCAGGATTGCCGACATGATCGCCAGGGCGAGCGCGATCGCCAGCATCAGCCCGATGGCCCAGAGGTTGAAACGGTAGCCCGCTTCCTGCGCCGCCACTGCGTTGTTGAGCAGGACGATGTTGTAGTCGAGCAATGCGGCAACGGCATCGGCGGTGGCCTGGCGCAGGTCGCCCGCCTGTTTGGCAGGCGCCAAGTCGCCGGTCTTGAGCGCTTCCACGAGTCGGCGGCTGTTGTCGAAGTAACGGTCCGCCCTGGCCTGCACGTCTTCGTACAGCTCGCGCTCGCGGGCGCCGGCAATCTTTGCCGCGTAGCCGCTGGCCAGCTCATGGAACTGCTTCGCGCCCTCGGTGAGCTCGGCCGCATATTCGGCCGACTTCGCGGGGTCTTCGTGGCTGGCGACGAGACCGCGTTCGCTGACGCGGTATTCGGCGAGCATGGTCGCCAGCCGGCCGAGGTCGCGGATCGAGGGGACCGACTCCTGCGTCACCGCCCGCACGGTGTCCTGGGCGTTGCCCATGCGCTGCGCTGCGAATGCGCCCATGACGACGATGAGCAATGCGAGGGCGGCGAAGCCGAGCGTCAGCCGCCTGCCAATGGTGAGGTTCTGCAACATGGCGTACTCCGAAGAACTCAATAGGTGAGCTGCAGCCGCGCGCCGACGACCAGTGGTTCGTCGTGCACGCCGCGGCGCGCTGCGTCGACGCGAAGGAAGTTCGCGATCAGCCGCACGTTGGAATAGAAGTAGCAGGTAGCCGCAAGGCCGATGCTTTCGGCATGCCCGCCGGCCACGATGTCGTCGTCGAGGTCGATGGCGCTCCAGCGCAAGCCCAGTTCCCAGGCCGTGCCGTCATCCGCCGACGGTGCGGTCGCTATGCCGCGCTTGTAGGTACGGGCGCTTCCGCGCGGTGACCAGGTGAGCAACATGCTGCTGGCATTTCCATGGAAGTCGGCGGCGCCATCGCGGCGCGCGATGACCTGGGCGGCTTCGCCCTGGAGCGACCATGCGCCGCGCATCCACAGGCCCTCCACCGCGGCGCGATCCATTCGATCCACGCCGGCCAGCGAACCGGTGGATGCTGCCTTGAGCGCGGTGAGTGCGGTACCCGGTGCCGCGCTGAAGGAACCGCGTTCGTTCTGTGGCGATTCGCTGGCAATGCTGAAACCGACGTGTGCGGCGCCGTCGTCGTCCTTATGCAGCAGCCAGGTGCCACGCGCGCTCGCACCGGGCGATTCGCTGGTGCCATCCAGGCGCTGGCCGAACACGGCAACGTTGAAGGTGCCGCGCGAGCCGAAGCGCGCGTATTCGGCGCCGATTCTGCGGCTGATCGCGAAGGCGCCGACGAAGGACGCTTCGAGGAATGCGGTCTGCTTGTCGCTGTTGGCGTCCTCGAGCGTGAACGGCTGCTTGAACTGGCCGAGCCGGAACGCGTGTCCCTCGCGCGGCGTGACTTCCAGGTACGCATCTGCGGGCGTGCGGTCCGCGAAGTCATGCTCGGCGACGAATTGCCAGCGCTTGCCGGCATCCTTCAGGCGAAAGCCGATGCGTGCCCGACGGAACCCTTCCTCGCCCTCCGCGCGTGCGAGATCGGAGTCGACCTGCGCCCACTCGTACTGCACGTTTGCGCTGGGCGATACATCGAAAGGCAATGGGGCCGCGGCGGCGGCCAGCGGAAAGCCCGCGCACGCCACGATGCAGGCGCCGCGAAGCAGGTTGAGAGACATTCGGAACTCCGTAAGACGTAGGGACCAGGTTTCGGCCTGACTGCGTCCTGCAAGGTGCCGTGACCACTACATCGGCCGTTTGCCATATTTCTGAAATGTCCCGGCAACGCATGCGCTCAAACGCAAACCGGCCGCATTGCGCGGCCGATGTGGTTTCACGGGAATGGCTCTTCAGGCTGCCTGTGCGGTGACGAGCCCCATCTCGGTACTCGCCATGAGCCGTTCGATGTCGAGCAGGATGAGCATGCGTTCGTCGAGCGTACCGATGCCGGTGAGGAACTGGCGATCGATCGTCGCGCCGATCTCCGGCACCGCGCGGACCTGCTCGCCGCTCAACTGCACGACATCCGACACGCTGTCCACGACCATGCCGACGACGCGGTCGGCGACGTTGAGCACGATCATCACGGTGAGCGCCGTGTACTCGGCGCGCTCCAGGCGGAACTTCAGCCGCATGTCGATCACCGGCACGATCGTGCCGCGCAGGTTGATCACGCCCTTGATGTAGTCGGGGGCATCGGGCAGGCGGGTCACCGCGTCGTAGCCGCGGATCTCCTTCACCTTGAGGATGTCGACGCCGTATTCCTCGCTGCCCAGGGCGAAGGTGAGGAACTCGGCGGTGGGAGCGGTGGCTTGGGACATGGGTGTGCTCGGTAGGTGGTTGCGGACAGGTGGCAGCGACTTCAGTCGTTGCGTGCCTACTTCCGCCTGCGTGATGACGGGTGGCCTGCGTCCGGGAAGCGCATGAGGTTCATGCCGCTGCTGGCAGCCGTACCGGTTGTGCAATGCCGGCCGGATCGACGATCAGCGCGACGCGCCCGTCGCCCAGGATCGTCGCACCCGATACGCCGGGCACGCGGCGGTAGTTCGCTTCGAGGTTCTTCACCACGACCTGGTGCTGGCCGAGCAGGTCGTCCACTTCCAGCGCAAGGCGACGGCCGTCGCTTTCCACGACGACCGCGATCGGGTTGCCGTGTTCGGCATTGCGCGAAGCCGGCAACCCGTATTGTTCGGCAAGGTTGATCAGCGGCAGGTAGTCCTCGCGTACGCGCAGCACGCGGCTTTCCCCGGCAATCGTGCGCACATCCGAGGCCGCAGGCTGCAGCGATTCGATCACGATGTTCAAAGGCACGATGAAGACCTCGTTGCCGACCGCGACGGACATGCCGTCGACGATCGCCAGTGTCAGCGGCAGGCGGATCGAAATGGTCGACCCCGTGCCTTTTCCGCTGCGGATCTCGACCTGCCCGCCCAGCGCCGAGATGTTCTTGCGGACCACGTCCATGCCGACGCCGCGACCCGACAGGTCGGTGAGCTGTTCGGCGGTGGAAAAGCCCGGAGCGAACACGAGGTCCCACACCTGTGCGTCGGTCGGATTCTCGGGCACGTGCAGGCCACGTTCGGCCGCCTTGCGCAGGATGCGTTCGCGATCAAGGCCGCGGCCGTCGTCGCCGATCTCGATGACGATGTGGCCACCCTGGTGCGCGGCAGTGAGGGTGATCGTGCCGGTTTCGTCCTTGCCTGCGGCGCGGCGTTCGGCCGGGAGTTCGAGGCCGTGGTCGATCGCGTTGCGCACCAGGTGCACGAGCGGATCGACGATCTTTTCGATCACGCCCTTGTCGAGTTCGGTCGCTTCGCCCGACGTGCGCAAGTGGACTTTCTTGCCCAGGCGCGCGGCCAGGTCGCGCACCATCCGCGGGAAGCGGCTGAAGGCGAATTCCACCGGCAGCATGCGCACGCCCATCACCGATTCCTGCAGGTCGCGCGTATTGCGCTCGAGCTGCACGAGGCCTGCCATCAGTTCCTCGTGCGCGACAGGGTCGAGCTGCTCGGAACGCTGGCGCAGCATCGCCTGCGTGATCACCAGCTCGCCGACGAGATTGATCAGCGCATCGACCTTGCCGACCGCCACGCGGATGGAGTTGTCATGGTCGCTGGTGCGGCGGTTGGCCGCCACGGCGATATCGGGTTCGGCCGGTTCGCTGCGCGCGCTCACCGGAGCGGTCGCGGCGGAAACCTCACTGCGGTGGGCTTCGATCGACAGTTCGCACTCGTCCTCTACCCACGCGAACGCCTCGTCGATCGCGCTGCGCGGCACGCTGCCGGGCAGGGTGAGATCCCAGGCGAGGTAAGCCTCGTACGGATCCATCTGCTCGAATCGCGGCAGGCGCACGTCGAGGCAGGTCACGCCCAGCTCGCCGTGGCTGGCCAGTTCGCGCAGGATCCGCAGCGGATCGTTGCCGCTCATGAACAGCGATGCGGCCGGCGTGAAGCTGATGCGCCAGTCGCCGTTGTCGGTGTCGACCGTTTTTGGGGGTTCGGGAGCCGGCTTGGCTTCCGCTGCGAGCAGCCGTTCGAGGCCGCTGCGCGCCTGGGCGAGTGCGGCCTGGTCGATCGGATCGCCGTGTTCGCAGCCGGCTAGCAGTCCACGCAATACGTCGACGGACACCAGCAGCGCGCCGGTCGCGTCGCCATCGAGCACGCGCCGCCCGCCGCGCGCTTCATCGAGCAGTGTTTCCAGCAGATGGGTCAGATCGGTGACGGCGGTGAACCCGAACGTCGCCGCGCCGCCCTTGATCGAATGCGCCGCGCGGAAGATGACGTTGATGGTCTCCGCATCGCTGCGGCCGGACTCCATCGCCAGCAGTCCGCTCTCCATCGCGTCCAGTCCTTCGCGGCTTTCTTCGAAGAACGCAGCGTGAAAACGGGTGATATCCATGATGGCGGGCGAACCGGAAAGTGGAGAAGGGCGATGCGGTCGAAACGCGGAGAGGCGCAGCGCGGCATGAGTACCGCGACGCGCCAGTTCCTCGGCTATCCGAGAACCTTGCGGACGGTAGCGACGAGCTGTTCGGGATCGAAGGGCTTCACCAGCCAGCCCGTCGCGCCGGCGGCCTTGCCTTCCTGTTTCTTGTCACCGCCGGATTCGGTGGTGAGCATGAGCAGTGGCGTGAACTTGTAGTTCGGCAACTGGCGCAACTCGCGGATCAGCGTGATGCCGTCCATGCGCGGCATGTTGACGTCGGTGACGACGGCGTCGAATTTCTGGGTGCGGGCCAGTTCCAGTGCCGCCTGGCCGTCTTCGGCTTCGCGAACGGAGTAACCGCCCGAGCTCAGCGCGAAGGCGACCATCTGCCGCATGGAAGTGGAGTCGTCAACGATCAGCAGTTGCGCGCTCAAGCGGGCTCTCCGGTATGTATGTCGACGCCCAGGCTGACCGCGAGTCCGAGTTGGCGAGCGGCGGCTGCGAGGGTCGGTGAGGGCAGGGTGATGGTGGTGTGGTGGCCGCGCGCGGCGCGATCGCGCACGAAGGCATGGAGCAACTGCAGTCCGGCGGCATGCACGCGCTGGACGTGCTCGCCCGCGAGCGCCAGCGGGCTGTCGTCTTCAAGGAGCGGTTGCAGCGCGGCCTGCAGTTCGGCGACGGATTCGATGCCGAGATCGGATTGCAACGTGAGCTGGGTCATGGCGGCGACTACAGCGATGGATTCCTGTGGTTTAACGGCAGCGGACAATCGGACTTGAGTTCGGGGCGTTCACCCGAACAACGCTCCCGCATCCAGCAGCACCGTCGGCGCGGCGCCGACACGCGCGATGCCGACGACCGGTCCGGGCGCGCTGCCGGGCAGCGGAGGTTCGATGCGGTTCTGGGTCAGCGTCACGACGTCCTCGACCAGCGTGACCAGCACGCCGATGAGTTCGTCGCCGCGTTCCACCACGACTATCCGGCTGCGTTCTTCAAGCTCTATGCACGAAATGCCCAGCCAGAGGCCGAGATCGAACACCGGCACGATGCGGCCACGCAGGTTCATCACGCCGAGCACTGCGCGTCCCGCACCACGCATGGCGACGATCGGCGTGACCCGGACCACTTCCTGCACGCACAGCAGTTCCAGCGCATAGCTGCCGTTGCCGACCGCCACGCGCAGCCAGCGGTTGGAGGCCAGCGTCGAGCTGTTCCGTATCGCTGGCGCTGGCGAGAGCGGCTGAAAGGGGGCCGTGGGCATAGCCGGCGAAGCGGCCAACACGCAGGCCTGCGGCGACCTGGCTTCCGCCGGAGCAACCACGGCCGGCGAAGCCGTTTCGGCCGCGGCCGGTGCGACAGGCGCGATCGGTTCCGCAACGGCTTCGCTCACCGTCGGCGCAGGCGCATCCATGGCAACGGGTGTTTCCACCACGCCATCGAGCAATGCGCCGACGTATTCGTCGACCTCGTCGAGTGCGGAGTTCGCGTTCATGCGGCCTGCCGTTGCGAAGCGTCGGGTTGCGCCAGCAGCCACGCCAGTGCGCGCCGGTAGGCGTCTGCGCCGCGTCCCGACGGCGGCGCTGCGGCCGTCAATGCATTCGCGTCGCGAAGACGGGTATCGACCGGTACCGCGGCCGGCCACACGCGGCCTTCGTAGCGATCGTGCAGCAGGTCGAGGTTGTGGATGCCCGAACGCGTGCGCCGGTCGTAGAGCGTCGGCAGCACGAAGCTGGGCAGCGTGCGGCGGCGCGAGCGTTCGACCATTTCCGCCGTGCGGAGCATGTCGGCGAGTCCGTGCAACGCGAGCTGGTCGGTCTGCGTGGGCACGACCAGGCGATCGGCCGCGGCCAGCGCGTTGATCATCAGCAGACCCAGCGTGGGCGGGCAGTCCAGCAGCACGTAGTCGAAGGTCGCGTGCACGCCGTGCAATGCGCGGCCGAGGGCGAGACCCAGGCCAGGCTGCGTGGCGCCGCGCCGTTCCAGTGTTGCGAGCGCGGGTTGCGCGGCGACGAGCCTGAGACCTTCGATATCCGTGCTGCGTGCCAGCGATGCGAGCGAAACACCGCTCGTGCCGAACAGGTCATGCGTGCCGGAAGGCGGCGGATTCGCGGGTACCGCGAACGCGCGCGTCAGCGAAGCGTGCGGGTCCAGGTCGATCAACAGGACGCGATGGCCCGCCTGGGCGAGGCCGCGTCCGAGGAACAGGGTGGTCGTGGTCTTGCCCACGCCGCCCTTCTGGTTCGCAATGGCCCAAACCTGCATGTCAGCCGGCTCCCGGTTGCGGCGTGGCATCGGTCGCGACCGATGCACGGATGTCAGGAAGTACGCCGCTGCGCGCAGCCGGATGGCCGGCAGCGGTGACGGAAGTGGATGCCTGCGCGCCGTGCGTGGCATTGGATGCGGAAGCGTTGTCTTCGCGCATGCCTGGCATGGGCGGCGCAAGCGATGGTTCCGGGTCGGGCGCGGGTTCCAGCGCGATGGTTGGCCCCGCCGAGGGCACGGCATCCGGTCCGGCAGGCGCGGCGAGAATCACCAACAGCACGCGACGGTTCGCATTGCGCCCGGGCTCGGTAGCGTTGTCCGCGATCGGCTGGTATTCGCCGTACCCCACGACGGCGAGCCGGCCAGGACGGATGCCGTCGGCGATCATCGCGTGCACGACACTGGCCGCGCGCGCCGCGGACAGTTCCCAGTTGGAGTGGAACTGCGGGGTGCTGATCGGGCGGTCGTCGGTATAGCCTTCGACGCGCACTGCGTTGGCTTCATCGCGCAGCACGGCGGAGAGCTTGCGGACCGTGGCCATGGCGAAAGGGCTCGGCTCCGCCACGCCGCTGGCGAAGAGGATGTCGCTCTGGATCTCGACTTCCAGGTAGTTGCTGCCGCGGCGCACGGTCACGAGCTTCTGCCGCACCAGTTCGGACAACGCATCGGTGATCTGGCGTCCCAGCGTGTTGAGCTTGCGCTCGCGTTCCATCGCCGTTTCCTTCGCACGCGCTTCGGCGGCCGCCTGGGCGCGCGCCTGGCCGAACGTGGGCATGTCCAGCGACTGGCGGATGCGAACCATGTTCACCGGGCTGGTGGAAGCCGGCCCATTCTTGGCGGCTGCCGTCTGCATCGAAGGCCGGTCGAAGGCAGATCCGCGCAGCTGCGTTTCGCCGAGCTGCACGGGCGAGATGGTGTGCGGGGGGCCGCCGAACGCCGACGACAGCGCATCGGCAAGCACGCGGTACTTGCCTTCGTTGAGCGATGAGATCGCGTACATCACGACGAAGAAGGCGAGCAGCAGCGTGAGCAGATCGCCATACGGAATCGCCCAGGCCTCGTGGTTCGCGTGTTCCTCGTGATGATGCCTGCGTGCCATCCGTGCCGCCTCACAGGTAACCGCTGAGGCGCGCTTCGATGTTGCGCGGGTTCTCACCCTGCGCGATCGCGATGAGGCCTTCCACGATCATCTCGCGTTCTTCGGTCTGCGAATTGACCAGGCCCTTGAGCTTGCTGGCGATCGGCAGGAGGGCGAGGTTGGCCGTGCCGATCCCATAGATCGTGGCGGTGAACGCGGCCGCGATGCCGTGGCCGAGCTTGCTCGGATCGGCGAGATTCTTCATCACCGCCATCAGTCCAAGCACCGCGCCGATGATGCCGAGCGTAGGTGCGTAGATGCCCATGCCTTCGTAGACCTTGGCGGCGGCGAGATCGCGCGAACTCTGCCCATGCATCTCGATCTCGAGCATCTGCCGGATCGATTCGGGCTCCACGCCGTCGACCACCATCTGCAGGCCTTTGCGCAGGAAGGGGTCTTCCAGGTTCTGCACCTGCGCTTCCAGGCCCAGCAGGCCCTGCTTGCGCGCCGTGGTGGACCATTCGACGAGCTGCGCGATCATCGCGCGTCGATCGCTCGGTGGCGGCCGGAACACCCAGCGGACTATCGTCAGTGCGCGCCTGAAGGTGTGGATTGGCGTCTGCACCAGGATCGACGCGACGGTGCCGACGATGACGATCACGAACGCGGCGGGCGACCACAGGCCCGACAGTCCCGCTCCCTTGAGCACGCTGCCGCCGGTGATCGCGGCGATCGCCAGCACGATGCCAATGACGCTGAGTCTGTCCATATGAGGGCGTTATCGGCTTGTGCGCGTGGAACTTGATCCGCGCGATGCCTCCGCGCACTCGCGCAGACCCGTGCGCAGCAGCGCATCGACGTCGAGGATCAGCGCCATGCGGCCATCGCCGACCAGGCTTGCGCCCGCGTAACCGGGGAGACCGCGCAGTGTCGGCGGCAGGGCCTTGATCACGACTTCCTCGCGGCCACGCACGCGATCGACCGCAAGGCAGTAGCGCTGCTCGCCGGACTGCAGCACTACGCCGGTAACGAGAGGCAACGAAGCGGGGGCCATGCCCAGCCACTCGCGCAGGCCGAGCAACGGAATGGGCGCCTGGCGCAGGTCGAGCATCGGTTGCCCGTCGATCGACAGCGCACTGGCCGGTTCGTGCGTGAGTACCTCGACCACGCGTACCAGCGGCAGGGCGTACACGTCGCCTTCGATTTCCACCAGCAACGTCGGCAGGATGGCGAGCGTCAACGGCACGCGGATGCAGAAGCGGCTGCCTTCGCCGACCGTGGAATGGATCTGTACCTGTCCGCTGAGTTCGCGGATCTTCGACTGCACCACGTCCATGCCGACGCCGCGGCCGGAGAGGTCGCTGACTTCGTCGCGCGTGGAGAAGCCGGCCAGGAAGATCAGCTGCAGGCATTCCTCGGGAGACAGGCGCGCGGACGCTTCCCCGGTGATCAGCCCCTTCTCGACGGCGCTGCGCCGGATCTTTTCCGGGTCGATGCCGGCACCGTCGTCGCGCACTTCGATGTTGACGTGGTCGCCTTCCTGCTGCGCGCTCAGGCGCACGCGGCCCAGTTCGGGCTTGCCGGCACGCCGGCGTGCGTCGGGCATCTCGATGCCGTGGTCGATGGCGTTGCGCACCAGGTGCACGAGCGGATCGGCGAGGGCTTCGACGAGGTTGCGGTCGAGTTCGGTATCGGCGCCGATGACTTCCAGTTCGACGTTTTTCTTCAGCTGGCGCGCGACGTCGCGCGCGAGTTTCGGAAAGCGTGCGAACACGCGACCGACCGGCTGCATGCGCGCGGTCATCACCGCCGACTGCAGGCGCGACGTCGCGACGTCGAGCGCGGCGACTGCACGGTCGAGGTCGTCGTCGCGCAAGCGGGGGCGAATGGTCTTGAGCCGGTTGCGGGCGAGCACGAGTTCGCCGACCAGGTTCACCATCGCGTCCAGCCGGCGTACGTCGACGCGCACGGTGGCGTCGGCGTCGTGATGGGCCGGAGCCGGAACCTGGCTGGCTTTCGAAGCTTTGCCGTTGTCGACTGCGGCGGGCTTCGCGGGTTCGGGTACCGGTGCGGGAGGCGGATTGGCAGCCGCCTGCAGGCTGTCGAGCAGCGCCTCGAATTCGAGATCGTCGATGGCGTCGCCGCCCGCCGCGAATTGCGCGATCGCTGCTTCCGCGGCGGCGGCTGCGACAGGCTTGTGTACGTGCGTGCCCGGATTGCCCATGCCCGCGCGCAGCGAAGCGATCAGCGCGTGCGGAGCCGGATCGAGCGAGTGGCCGGCCGACACGGCCTGGAGCATGTCGCCCAGCAGGTCGAGCGCCTGTTGCGCGCCATCGAATGCGATGGCATCGAGCGGAACCTTGCCGCTGCGCGCCGCATCCAGCCGGTCTTCGGCGGCGTGGCAGACCTCCACCATCGGGACGAAGTCGAGGAAGCCGGCGCCGCCCTTGATCGTGTGGAACCCGCGGAACACCGCGTTGAGGCATTCGCGATCGCGCGGATCGTGTTCGAGCACGACCATCTGTTCGCCGAGCTGGTCGAGGATCTCGCGCGCCTCGACCAGGAAGTCGGCGCAGATGTCGGAGGCCATTGCGGACACGCGTTACAACCCCAGCGATGACAGCAACTGGTTCGCGTCGTCCTGCGTCGCCGCGGGCGCATCGATACCGGCCAGGGACGGACCCGAGCCATGGCTGGAAAGATGCAGCGGCTGGTCCGTGAAGCCGGACGGAGACACTTCACCGAGACCCACATGCACGGCGTGCACCAGTTGCACGACACGGCGAATGATCTGCCCGGTGAGATCCTGGTAGCCCTGCGCCGCGGTCATTTCCGAAAGGCGCGCGCGAATGGCGGCGACGGTCGCAGCCACGTCCTCGTCGACGGAGGAAGCGGGCAGGGTGCCGAGCAGCGTGCGGCACTCCTGGATCAGGTCGAGTGTGTGGTGGCTCGCGTCCTCGCTCATGCGCACGACGTGTTCGAGGCGTGCGCAGGCTTCCGGTAGCGAGCCGCCATCGGCCACGCCGGTGCCATTGCCCATCGCCTGGTCGAGTTCGCGCGCGAGTTTCGCCAGGCCCTGCACCAGTGGTTGCGTGCGCCACTGGATCAGCTCGTCGACATGCGTGCGCCATGCGACCGAATTGTCGGCCTCCAGCGCGTCGAGCGCCGCGTGCAGGCAGGCGATCACGGCCTGGCGGTCGCCCAGGCGTCCGTCCAGTGCCGGAATCGCATTCACGCCGCCGCTCCCAGCCGTTCGAAGATCTTGCCGAGCTTGTCGCCGAGCGTCGCTGCGGTGAACGGCTTGATGACGTAGCCGTTAACGCCGGCCTGCGCGGCTTCGATGATCTGCTCGCGCTTGGCTTCGGCGGTGACCATCAGCACCGGGATCTTCGACAGCTGCGCATCGGCGCGGACGGCCTTGAGCAGGTCGATGCCCGCCATGCCGGGCATGTTCCAGTCGGTGATCACCAGGTCGAACGGACCCTTGCGCAATTCGACCAGCGCGCTGTTGCCGTCATCAGCTTCGGCGGTGTTGAAGAAGCCCAGGTCGTTGAGCAGGTTCTTGACGATGCGTCGCATGGTCGAGAAGTCGTCGACGATCAGGATGCGGATGTTCTTGTCCATGCGGGGTCTCGTAGTGCGTGTGATGCGGAAGTAAGAGGAGGGGCGTGCGGTCAGGCGAGGATGTCGTCGTCCTCGTCGTGGTCGCCGCGCCATTCGCCCAGGCGGGCGCGCAGGCGCACCATCGCCTGACCATGGATCTGGCAGACGCGCGACTCGCTGACGTTGAGCACGGCGCCGATCTCGCGCAGGTTGAGTTCCTGCTCGTAGTAGAGCGACAGCACCAGCTGTTCGCGTTCGGGCAGCTGGCCGATCGCACCGCCCAGTGCCTGGCGGAAGGCGTCGCTTTCGAAGGCGCGCGCGGGGGTGGCCTTGCCGGTAACGGCCAGGCGCGGCTCGCCGTCGTGTTCCTCCATGTGCGCGTCGAGGCTCACCAGTTGGCCACGAGCAGCGTCTTCGACCATGTGGTGGTATTCGTCGAGGCTGACGCCCAGTGCGGCGGCGACCTGTTGCGCCGTTGCGGCTTTGCCGGTGCGCTGCTCGATGTCGCGCGTCGCGGCGACGAGGTCGCGATAGCGGCGATGCACCGAACGCGGCACCCAGTCGCCGCGGCGGATCTCGTCGATCATCGCGCCGCGGATGCGGATCGATGCGTACGTCTCGAAGGCAGCGCCCTGGTCGGCCTGGAAATTGCGCGCGGCATCGATGAGACCGAGCATCCCGGCCTGGATCAGGTCGTCGATTTCCACGCTGGCGGGAAGACGTGCGGCAAGATGATGCGCGATGCGCCGCACGAGCTCGCCGTGGCGCTCGACGATGTCGTGCGCGGAGCCCTGCTGTTGCGCGCGGTACTGCGCGGCGGCGCTGGCGTTCATGCGGCGGCGCTCCGTGGACTGTTGGCGGAGGCCTGGCCGAGGATGCGTTCGATGAAGAACTCGACGTGCCCGCGCGGCGCGGCCGGCGACTGCCATTGGCGCGAGCGGCGCGCGATGTCGCGGAAGGCGAGCGCGGCAGGTGCGGACGGGAACGCGTCGACGACGGATTCCTGGCGTTGTATCGCGCGGCGCAGCCATTCGTCGCGCGGAATCGCGCCGAGGTAGCTGAGCGTCACATCGAGGAAACGCGACGTGACGCGTTCGAGTTTCTCGAACAGCTGGCGGCCTTCGACCGCGTGCTGCACCTGGTTGGCGAGCACCTGCACGCGGGTGACGCCGCGTTCGCGGCTCAGCACCTTGATCAGCGCGTAGGCATCGGTCACGGAAGCGGGTTCATCGCAGACCACGACGACCACGTCCTGCGCCGCCTGGCAGAAGGTGAGCACGCCGTCGGCGATGCCTGCTGCGTTGTCGACGACCATCGTGTCGATCGGCACGTCGAGTTCGCTGAAGGCGTGGACCAGGCCCACGTGCTGCTGCGGAGTCAGCTCGGTCATGTGGCGCTTGCCCGACGCGGCGGGAACGATCATCAGGCCGTTCGGGCCTTCGAGCACGGTGTCGCGCAGCTCGCAGCGGCCGGCGAAGACGTCGGCGAGGGTGAAGCGCGGCGAGAGGCCCAGCATCACGTCCACGTTCGCCAGGCCCAGGTCGGTATCGAGCAGCAACGTGCGCTGGCCGGCGTTGACCAGGGCCGCGGCGAGATTGATCGACACCGAGGTCTTGCCGACGCCGCCCTTGCCGCTGGCCACCGCGATCACCCGCGGCGCCGGGGTGCCTGTCGTGCCCGTGGCTGCCGTACCAGTGGCGACCTGCGAGGGGTTCGGGTGCGAATCAGGCGAAGGCATGGCGTTCCTCTATGGCCAAGGGGTTAACGGCAGCACCGGGCGCTTTCTTCAGCTCAGGCTCCAGTGCCAGTTTTTCGGCGGCGCGCCGTTCGCTAGCCTGGGAACCGAGGATGTCGGTGAGGCTTTCGGCGCTTGCGGCTTCCAGGTCCTCGGGGACGAGTTGCCCGCTGCAGGTGTAGGCCAGCGGCAGTTGCTGCTGCGCCAGCACCGACAGCGCGGCGCCGAGGCGGCCGGATTCGTCGAGCTTGGTCAGCACTACGCCCTCGGGCGCGGCCGGGCGGTAACGGCGTGCGATTTCGGTGAGGTCGTGCGGATGCGCATTCGCGGGCAGCACCAGCAGGCTGCGCAGGCGGCTGGACGAACGCAGCCACAAAATCTGGCGGAGCAGGGCGCGATCGCGCACGCCGTAGCCGGCCGTGTCGACCAGAACGAGCGGGTAGTCGCCCAGCTGTTCCAGCGCGCGGCCGAGCGCATCGGCGTTGTCGGCATCGCACACGCTCACCCCGAGCCGCCGGCCGAGCGCGTGCAGCTGCTCACGGGCGCCGGTGCGCTCGCGGTCGATGCTGACCAGCGCCACGTCGCGGGCGCGATGGCGCGCGGCATAGCGTGCGGCGAGCTTGGCCGCGGTCGTTGTCTTGCCCGCGCCGGTCGGGCCGACGAGGGCGATGACGCCACCTTCCTCGATCGGCTCGTTGCGCGTGATGGTGAGCGTGCGCATCAGCCCATCGAGCATGGGCCGCTGGATTTCGGACGGCGCGACGCGCGGATCGAGGTTGGCGGCGACCGTCTGTGCGATAGCGGTGTCGCAACCCAGGCCCAGCAGCGCTTCGAAGGCGGCTGCGCGCGCCGGCGAGCCGCGCAGGCGTTCGAGCGACAACTGTTCCATCTGCCGTTCCATCAGCTGGCGCATGGTGGCCAGCTCGCGGCGCATGGCCGCGATGGTGGGATCGGTGTCGGTGGCTTCATTGGCAACCGCGTGGAGCGGACGCGATGCGGACGCAGGGGCTTCCAGCGATGTCGCTTCGATGAGCGGTGCCGCAGCAGGCACGGGGCGAGTGCCGGTCGCGAGGGAAATCAGGTAGTCGGCGTCGCTCTCGACCGCTTCGCTGGAAGTGTCTGCGGTGATCGCTGGCACCGCTTCGAGCACGACGGGTGCTTCGCTGGTCACGGGAGCAGTAGTGGGCTCCGGATCGCCTGCCGCCTCATCGATATCGGGAGCGGCGTCGGCCGACGGATTGAAGACCGCCATCATTTCCTCGAAGCGCGAGCCGTCTTCCCTGGCCTTCGGCGCAACGGTTGGGAGTTCCACGTCCGACCGGGGAGCCGCGGTGAGCTCGGCCAGCGTCGGTTCCTGGTCGTTCGCCGACGCGTCGCCGATGCGGAAGATGGCGCGTGCACGGGAGATCAGCGATTCGCGAGGCACGGAGTTGGCGTCGCGTGCCGACGGCGTTGCCGCAGTTGCGTGATGGGTGATGCTCGCAGCGAAGGGGGCTGGTTTAGCAAGCGGCTCGGTATCGACGGTCTTCGATGTGGGCACTGCAACCGCGGTCACTACTGGCGCTGCGGTCGCGTCAACCGCAGCAGGCGCAGCCGTTTTCGAACTCAGGTTAACGACCACGGCAGGCGAAGCCGGCGCCATCTCCGGCGCGGCCACGCGCAAGGCCTGCGCGACCAGCGCTTCGTCGTAATCGGTTGCGGCGACGACCTCGATGCCATCGGCCGTGGCGCGATTGGACAGGATCACCGCGTCCGGACCCTGCTCGTCGCGCACCATGCGCAACGCGGTGCGCATGTCGGGAGCGATGAAACGTTTGATTCTCATGGTTGAAGCCCGTGATCCGTAATGGGTGACTCGTGGTTCTTTGAAGCGACTTCCGCTGGAGCGGTGACTCGGCGTCGATGGCGATGTGTCATTGCTGCTGCTCCTTACAGATCACCTTTCGCGAATCCAGCTCTCATCCGATCGATCCCACCAACCGCAACCGCTTGTCTTCCGGCACCTCGCCGTAAGCCAGCACCGAGAGCGACGGGATGCTGTGGCGTACGAGCCGGGCGATCGCCGCACGGATGCCGCCGGGAACCAGCAGCACCGCGGGTTCGCCACGGCCTTCCTGGCGGGTGACGCATTCGCTGAGGTTCTGGTGCAGTCGTTCGGCGAGTCCGGGTTCCAGCGCGGCGCCCTGGCCGTTGACCGACTCCTGCAACACCCGTTCCAGACCGGGTGCCAGGGTGTAGACGGGGAGTTCCGCCGCCATCCCGTTGAGTTCCTGGACGATGAAGCGGCCCAGAGCGGTGCGCACCGCGGCGGTGAGCAGGGCGGGATCCTGCGTGTGCGCACCGTGTTCCAGTAGCGCTTCGACAACCTGCCGCAGCTGCCGCACGGGCACGCGTTCGGCGAGCAGCGACTGCAGCACCTTCACCACCACCGACAGCGGCAGCAGCTTGGGCGTCAAATCTTCGACGAGCTTGGGCGCGCTGCGTCCGAGAGCCGTCAGCAGGTGTTGGACTTCCTCGTGGCCGAGCAGTTCGGCCGCGCGCTCGCGGACCAGGTGCGAGAGGTGCGTGGCGACGACGGTCGCCGCGTCGACCACGGTGTAGCCCAGCGATTCGGCATGCGCGCGCTGGTTCGGCGTGATCCACACCGCATCCAGTCCGAACGCGGGATCCTTGCCGGGAATGCCTTCGACCGGTCCGAACACGCGGCCAGGATCGAGCGCGAGCTCACGATCCGGATGCAGCTCGCCACCGGCGATCGGCACGCCATGCACCAGCACGCGGTACTGGTTCGGTGCGAGCTCGAGGTTGTCGCGCACGTGCACGGCCGGGATCAGGAAGCCAACGTCCTGCGTGAGCTTGCGGCGCACGCCCTTGAGGCGCGCAAGCAGCTGTCCGCCCTGCGCCTTGTCGACGAGCGAGATCAGGCGGTAGCCGACTTCCAGCGCCAGCGGTTCGACAGGACGGATCTCGTCCCAGCTCAGTTCCGCTACGGAAGGGTCCACAGGTTGTGCAACGGCTTCAGCTTCCGCGGCCTGCTCTTCCTGCATCGCGCGGCGCCGCAGCTTCCATGCCGCGAAGCCGAGAATGCCTGCGAGGAGCAGGAACGGAATGTTCGGCATGCCCGGCACCACGCCGATCAGGCCCAGCAACGCCGCGGATACGGTCAGCGCACGCTGGTGTCCGAAGACCTGGCGCGAAACCGCCGAACCCATTTCCTGCTCGCCGGTGGAGCGCGTGACCAGCATCGCGGTGGCCGTGGCGATCAGCAGCGCGGGCAACTGCGCGACGAGGCCATCGCCGATCGCGAGCAGGGTGTAGGTCTGCGCGGCATCGCCGAAGGCGAGATCGTGCTGGAGGATGCCGATCACCAGTCCGCCGACGAGGTTGATCGCGAGGATCAGGATGCCGGCGATGGCGTCGCCGCGGACGAACTTGCTGGCGCCATCCATCGAGCCGTAGAAGTCGGCTTCGTCGCGGACTTCCTGGCGGCGCAGCTTTGCGTCTTCGCGCGTAAGCAGGCCGGCGTTGAGGTCGGCGTCGATCGCCATCTGCTTGCCGGGCAGGGCATCGAGGATGAAGCGCGCCGACACTTCCGAAATGCGGCCCGCGCCCTTGGTGACCACCACGAAATTGACGATGGTGAGGATCGCGAAGACCACGATGCCCACCGCGTAACTGCCGCCGATGACGAACTGGCCGAAGGATTCGATCACGTGGCCCGCCGCGCCGGGACCTTCGTGGCCGTGGAGCAGGACGACGCGCGTGGAAGCGACGTTCAATGCGAGGCGCAGCAGCGTCACCAGCAGCAGCACGCTCGGGAAGATCGAGAATTCCAGCGGCCGCTTCACATAGACGACCGCAAGCATCACCACCAGCGACAAGGCGATGTTGATGGTGAACAGGGCGTCGAGCAGCATCGGCGGCAGCGGCACCACCACCATCGCCAGCATCGCGAGCACGACCAGTGGCGCAGCCGCGCCGTTGCGTAGGCTGGTGGCGAGTCCGCTGGTATTCGCCGTGGTCGAACTCACGGCGCCGGATTCCTGACGTCATCGTCGACTGCGCCGTCGGCGCCAACGTCGATGCCGGCGAGTGTCGGCATGGCGCCACGACCCGGCACCCAGGCACGCAGCTGGTACACGTAGGACAGAACTTGTGCGACGGCGGCGTAGAGCTTCACCGGAATCTCCTGGTCGACCTTGGCCAGGCGATACAAGGCGCGTGCCAGCGGCGGTGCCTCGACCACGGCAATGCGGTGCTTGCCCGCGACGTCGCGGATCGACAGCGCCATCTCGTCCACGCCCTTCGCCACGACCTTGGGCGCGCGCATCGCCCCGGCGCTGTACTTCAGCGCGACCGCGTAGTGGGTCGGATTGGTGATCACCACGTCGGCCGTAGGCACCGCTTCCATCATCCGGCGCCGCGACATCTCGCGTGCAATCTGGCGCACGCGCGCCTTCACTTCCGGATTGCCTTCCGATTCCTTCAGCTCGTCGCGCAGTTCCTGCTTGGTCATCTTCAGCTTGCTGCGATGCTGGAAGTGCTGCCACGGCACGTCGATCGCGGCGAGAAGGCCCAGGCCGGCCACCATCGCGAGCAGGGACGTCGTTGCCAGCCCAACCCCTTCGGACACGGCCACCTCGAGCGAGGCATGCGGAAGCGTGACGAGCGTGTCGAAGGCGCGGTACACCATCCAGCCTCCGATTCCGCCGATCAGTAGCACGCGCAGCAGCGAACGCACGAGTTCGACGAGGCTTTCGCGCCCGTACATGCGCTTCAGCCCGTTCATGGGATTGAGCCGGTTGAGGTCGGGCTGCAGCGCCTTGCCGGCGAAGCGCAGGTTGCCCATCACGATCGGCGCCACCAGGCACGCGCCCAGCGCGGCGGCGAACAGCGGCAGCATCGGCACGAGCAGTCCGGTCAGCAGCGAAGCCGCATGCGGCAGCAGGCGATCGGGTGCATCGATCAGCGCGGGATCGATCGTGAGCGCATCGTGCAGCCACTCGCGCGATGCCCCGCCCATGCTGCCCGCGGTGACCTTCAACGCCAGCACGGCGCAGCCGAGCACCGCCACGTTGCCCAGTTCGCGCGAGCGCGGGACGTCGCCGCGTTCGCGGCCTTCGCGAAGTCGTTTCTCCGATGGCTGTTCGGTGCGGTCTTCCTGGTCGCCGGCTTCGCTCATGGCTGGCTCATCCGGTGAGGCCGCGTGCCGTGGCGAAGGCGTCGTCGAAGAGTTGCTGCACCGGCACCTGCAGTTCGCGGGTGAGCAGCATCAGCAGCACCAGCCCGACCAGTAGCGATACCGGCAGGCCGATCGCCATGGGATTGAGCTGGGAGGCGGCGCGCGCCAGCACGCCGAACGCGATGTTCACCGCGAGCAGCGCCATCATCACCGGCAGCGCAAGCAGCACGCCGGCGCGCAGGGTGGTGGTGAAGAAGGTCGGCACCGCGGCAAGCAAGGCCTGGCGATCGGGCAGGCTCGCGCCGATCGGCAGTCCGTCGTAACTGTTGGCGAGCAGGCGCACCAGCGCGAGATGACCGTCGAGGGTGAAGAACAGCAGCGCGAATACCAGGTAGAACCACTGCGACAGCACGGGTGACGACGCGCCACTGAGCGGGTCGGCCATCGTGGCGAACGACAGGCCCATCCCCTGCGAAACGAGTTCGCCCGCGAGCTGTCCGGCTTCGAAGGCCAGGCGCAGCAGCAGGCCGATCACGATGCCTATCGTCACTTCGCGCAGCACGCCGAGCACAGTCGGCGCATCGACACCCATTGCCGGTGGCGTTGGCAGTACCGACGAGATCGCACCGGCCAGCGCCAGCGTCACCATCATCCGCGCGCGCACCGGCATCCCGCGGCCACCCAGTACCGGCAACACCTGCACGGCCGCGCCAATACGCAATGCGTACCAGAGCACGGTGCCGAGCATGCCGAACAGGTTGACGCCGCTGGCGGTGGTGAGGGTGACGGAGTCCATCAGTCGCGTAGCCCGCAGACTTCTTTCGTGAGCGCCGTCTTTTCGCTCGTCATTCCTGCGAAAGCAGGAATCCAGTGACTTTGCTCTTGAATTTGTGCCTGGTTCGCACAGAAAGAGCAAAGGCACTGGATTCCCGCTTTCGCGGGAATGACGAACAAAAGCAACGGCAGGAGCACAAGCAAGGGCGACGGCAGCGACATCTGCGTCACCCGATCAAATGTGGAATCCGCTGGAACAAATCGGTGGTGAACGACACCAGCCGTCCCAGCAGGAAGTGACCCGTCAGGCCCAGCGTCACCGCGAGGGTGAGCGCCTTGAAGACGAAGGCGATCGTGGGCTCGTTGATCTGTGTGGCGGCCTGCACGATGCCAACCAGCACGCCGACGACGAGCACCGCGATCAGCGGCGGCGCGCCCAGCAGCAGCGCGAGCTGCAGGCCGTTGGCGATCTCGCTCAACGCGGTTTCGGGAGTCATCGGATGCGCCTCAAACCGGATTGAAGCTGGAGGCGAGCGAGCCGACGACCAGCACCCAGCCATCCACCAGCACGAACAGCAAGATCTTGAAGGGCGCGGACACGAGCATCGGCGACAGCATCATCATGCCCATCGACATCAGCACGCTCGCCACGACCAGGTCGATGATCACGAACGGGATGTAGATCAGGAACGCGATCTCGAACGCGGTCTTGAGTTCGCTGGTGAGGAACGACGCGGCGAGCACGCTGAACGGAACGTCCTGCGGCGTCGCGTACGGGCCGGTGTGCGAGAGGCCCGCAAACGTCATCAGGTCGTTCTGCCGCACCTGCGCGAGCATGAAACCGCGGAACGGATCGGATGCCGCGGTCCATGCCGCCTTGAAATCGATCTGGTCGTTGAGGTACGGCGCGATGCCGTTCGCCCAGGACTGGTCGAACACCGGCATCATCACCATCGCGGTGATGAACAGCGCGAGCGCGAGCAACACCTGGTTGCCTGGTGTCTGCCCGGTGCCGAGCGCCTGCCGCAGCAGGCCGAGCACGATGATGATGCGCGTGAATGCAGTGAGGCCCATCAGCGCCGCCGGCAGCAGGGTGATACCGGTCATCAGCGCCAGCACCTGCAGCGGCATGCTCACCGGCTGGTTGCCGATCTGGCCAACGGTTACCGAAGGCAATGGCTTGGACGGCGTCGCGGCAGGCGCGGCGGAAACCGGTGCAGCGGCAGCTTGCGCGGTCGTCGAAGGCTGGGTGCGTGCCTGCGCCGAAGCGATGCCGCTGGTGGTCAGCATCACGCCGAGAAACAGCGCCAGCATCGCGAAGCAGCGCACCAGGCGGCGCGCCGCCACGTGCAGCGAGGAAGGGTGCGTCACGCCGGTCATGCCTTCTTTCCGAAATGTTGCGAGAGCAGCTGCGCGAACGCGGGAGTGCCGGCCGTTTCAGTCACCGGCAGTGGTTCGCTGAGGGTGTGCAGGGTGCGCGTGCCTCCGGCGCCGACGCCGAGCACGAGCTGGGTGTCGCCGACGGCGACCACGACCAGCCGTTCGCGCGGGCTGAGCGCCAGCGAGCCGATCACGCGCAGCGCGGAACTCGCCGAACCGCCGCGGAGTCCCGGCATGCGCTTCGCCAGCCAGGCGAGCGCGAGGATCAGTCCGATCACCATCACCAGCGCAAGCACCGCACTGCCGATGCTGCCTGCCGCCGCGGGCGGCTGTGGCATTGCGGCGGGCTTGCCGATCTGCGCGACCGTCGCCGTCGTTCCGGCAAAGGAAGTTTTCGCTGGCGTAGCGGGCGTAGTCGCGACGGATTGCGTCGCGGCATCGGCGGCAGAAACCGCGAATGCCGGCGCAGGCTTCTTCGTGTCCTTCCCGTGCGCAAATGGCTGGGCTGCTTCGCCGGAAGCGGTTCCACTCCTCGTGCGCGCTGCGACACCTTCCGCTTCCACCGGTGCAAGCAACGCAAGGGAGGTGTCGGTGATCGCAGTGAGCTGCAGCTGTTCGGGCAACGGCGCCAGCAATGCGGCGCTGCGTGATGCGATGAGGCTCATCGCAGCCTCTTGATCCGTTCGGCCGGGCTGACCACGTCGGTCAGGCGCACGCCGAAGCGATCGTTGACGACGACCACTTCGCCCTGCGCGATCAGCGTGCCGTTGACGTACACGTCGAGCGGCTCGCCCGCGGTGCGGTCGAGTTCGACGACGGAGCCCTGGTTGAGCTGCAACAGGTTGCGGATCGGGATGCGCGTACGCCCGACTTCGAGCGACAGCGACACCGGCACGTCGAGAATGACGTCGAGGTTGAGGTCGGTACCACCGGCGCCTGCATCGGCGGTCAGCGGATCGAAGGCGGCACGCGCGGCGGAATCGGAGGTGTTCATGGGATGGCCCTGGAATCGAAGGAGGGAGCGGGCCGCGCGGAATGCACCTGCGTGACCTTGATGGCGTTGCGGCCGTTGTGCACGCCGAATTCGCCGGAGAACAGCGGCATGTGCTCGACGTGCAGCGGCGCCGCCGGCAGCAGGTCGATCGGGATGATGTCGCCGACTTTCATGCGCGACAGTTCGCGCAGGCTGATCTGGCGGCGGGCGATGACGGAACTCAGTTCGACCATCGCTTCCTGCAGCTGCGCGTGCATCGCGCGCGTCCAGCTTTCGTCCTTCTCGATGCGGTCGCTCTGCACGCCGGCATCGAGCTGCTCGCGGATCGGCTCGAGCATCGAGTAGGGCAGGGCGACGTGCACTTCGCCGCCGCCGCCTTCCAGTTCGCAGTGGAACCGGCTGACCACGATGTAGTCGCGCGGACTGATGATGTTGGCGAAATGCGGGTTGACCTCGGAATTGAGGTACTCGAATTCCACCGGCATCACGGGCGCCCATGCATCCACGAGGTCGGCGAAGGTCTGCTTCAGCAGCAGCTGGATCACGCGCATCTCGGTCGGCGTGAATTCGCGGCCCTCGATGCGGGTGTGGAACTTGCCGTTGCCGCCGAAGAAGTTGTCGACGACGGTGTAGACCAGCCGCGGTTCGTAGACGATCAGCGCGGTGCCGCGCAGCGGCTTCATCTTCACCAGGTTGAGGTTGTTGGGCACCTGCAGCGAGTGCATGTACTCGCCGAAGCGGACGAGATCGATGCCGCGCACGGAGAGGTCGGCCGAGCGGCGCAGCAGGTTGAACAGTCCGATGCGCCAGGTGCGCGCGAAGCGTTCGTTGATCATTTCCAGCGTCGGCAGCTTGCCGCGGACGATGCGGTCCTGGCTGGCGAAGTCGTACTGGCGCGCCTCGCCCGGTGCGGGCGGTGGCGTTTCGGTTTCGACGGCGCCGCTGTCGACGCCGTGGAGCAGGGCATCGATCTCGTCCTGCGAGAGCAGGTCGGCGCCCATCACTGCGTCACCAGGCTGGTGAAAATCACGGCTTCGACCTTGTCCGGTGCGGCTTCGTGCTTGAGCACCTGGCGTACTTCGGCGAGCGCCGCGGCCTGAAGGCGTTCCTTGCCGCTGCGCTGCGATAGTTGCGCGACGGATTGCTGTCCGAACAGGAGCAACAGGTGATTGCGGATCGCGGGGGCGTGGGTCTCGACGGCGGCGCGTGTTTCGTTGTCGCGCGTGACCAGCTGCACGTCGGCCTGCAGGTAACGGACGGCGTCGGCATCGACGAGGTTGACGACGAACGCGGGTTCCAGCGCGTAGTACTGCGCCGGCGAGCGCTGCGGCTTGGCAGCCTTGATCGCGGCATGTGCGGCCTGCTGCGATTGCCACCACCACCAGCCGCCGCCGCCCGCGCCGAGTACGACGATGGCCAGGGAGACCCAGAGCCAGGTACGGGATTTCTTCTTGGCGTTGGAATCAGCGGGGGATGGCACGAACGGCACTCCGGAGTCGGGATGCCGGATCAGTGCAAGCGGTGTGCCTGAGGCGCGTCGGGGTTTTGGCGGAAGAATGAATGCGGCGGTGACGGGCGATTGACGATACCGTCAAGACATCGCAACGCGCAAACGCACGCGTCGAATCAGGCGTATTCGTCCAGCAGACCGCGGGTCCGCATGTGGCGCGATGGCAGCTGTGCGTCTATCGGCGAGCCTCCTTGCGAAGGAGTGTCGCCATCCCGTCGTGCCGGAGCGCCCGACCCCGCATGGCGCTGGCCGACGTCGGTCTGGCCAAGCTGCAGCCCCTGCTGGCCGAGCATTTCGCGCAGGCGCGGGAGGCTCGCTTCGATCGCCTGCCGGACGCCGGCGTGGCCGCTCTGGAATTCCGCGCTGACCTGCGTGCCGTCCACTTGCACGCGTACTTCGATCGGCCCCAGGTGTTCCGGATTCAGACGGATCTCGGCATGACCCAAGCGCTGCTCCGCCATCCACACGAGGCGGGCGCCTAAGCCGTCGTCGAAACCGGTCTGGGGATCGACTGGAACGTTGATCGGCGCGGCCATGGTCGCGCGTGCGGCGGGTGTGTTCGACATGGCCGGCGCGAGGGACGGAAAGTTGGAAATCGGAGCGTTTGTGTCGGATGTCGTTGCCGTAGCCAACGCGCCCGCGGACGATGCATCCGTCACGGCGATCTCCGCAGGGGCAGCTGATGCATCGGTTTGCACCGCCAGCTGCAAGACAGTGGGATCAAGCGCCGGGCGGCCGCGATCGGCAGACGCAAGGTTCGACGCAGCTGCGACCTGACTGGTGCCCTGCGCCATCTGCGGTGCCGGTGCGACTGGAGGTTCCGTCTGCAACGACGGCTTCATCCACGAGCCATCGAGCAGCGCGAGAAGCTGATCGGGCAGGCCTCCTGCATCGCTGGCTGCATCCGCACTTTTTTCATCGGGCGGTGCCGCGGCAATAGCGTTTGCGAAGGACGCGATCACCGAGCCGCCGTCCGTACCGGCCAGCAACAACGTGGCGAAATCGTCGGGTCCCGATGTGGAGGCCGCACCGTCCTGCTCTGCTGCTGAGCCTTGCGCGCGAGCAGGCGTCTGCCGTGCGACCTGGCCACTACCGGATGCCGGTGATCCCGCGTCCGGTGCGGCCGTGATGTCGGCCGGCTTCGCTGCAGTTGCCGCATCCGACTGCATCGACGGGGACTGCGACATAGAAGCGGCGGGCATTGCAGCGGCAGTAACCGCGGTCACTTCGAAGGCTCCGGCTCACCGTTGCTCGCCACCTTCGCCGCCAGTGCGCGACGGCCGCCGAGGTCGTCGAGTTCGCGCTGCACGCGTTGTTCGGCGACACGCGTTTCGTTCGCGCGGTAGCTGTCCGCCAGCTTCTCCAGGACCTTGGTCTCGCGACTGGCCAGCAGCAGGCGCGCCCGCTCGACGTCGCTGAGCTGGCGGTTGTGGTCGACGATGCCCGCCTGCTGAACGACCGCGGCATTGAGCCGTTCGCGGAACGCCATGCGGTTCACCAGCAATGCCGGCGCGATGCTCGCATCCGCCGGTGCGGTTGCGTATTCCTCGGCGTAGCGGCGCAGCGCTTCGAGGCGTTCCTGTTGTTCGGCCAGCACGCGGTCGCGCTCGGCGACTTCGCGGGCGGCATTGTCCTGGCGTTGCTGCATGACTTTCAGCAGCGGGTCGAGACGGCGCGAACGCATCGGGTTCATATCTCCGCAGGCCGTTTAAAAGAGGAATTCATCAGATGGATGTTTCGTCGAGCAGGCGCGCGAGCGCCGCCCGGCTGGATTCGACATTGGCGGCCTCGGACACGTCCTGTCCGAGGAACTGCAGGATCGCCGGCCATCGCGCCATCGCTTCATCGACGGTGGGATCGTTGCCTCGCTGGTACGCACCGATGGCGATCAGGTCGCGCTGCGCGTTGTAGGCCGCCATCAGCCGCTTCAGCTTGCGGATCCGCTCGCGCCACGGCGCGTCGGTGATGTCCTGCATCACGCGGCTCACCGAGACTTCCACGTCGATCGCCGGATACTGGCCGGCATCGGCGATGCGGCGCGTCAGCACGATGTGGCCGTCGAGGATCGCGCGCGCGGCATCGGCGATGGGTTCCTGCTGGTCGTCGCCTTCGGTCAGTACCGTATAGAAGGCGGTGATCGAGCCGCGGCCTTCGGCACCGTTGCCCGCGCGTTCGACCAGGGCCGGCAACCGTGCGAAGACCGACGGCGGATAACCGCGCGTCGTCGGCGGTTCGCCCACCGACAGGCCGATTTCGCGCTGCGCCTGCGCAAAGCGCGTCAGCGAATCCATCAGCAACAACACGTGCAGCCCCTGGTCGCGATACCACTCGGCGATCGCGGTCGCGCGCAGTGCACCGTGCAGTCGCGCCAGCGGCGGCCGATCGGCCGGCGCGGCCACGACCACCGAACGACGTAGCCCTTCCTCGCCGAGCGTGGCTTCGACGAAGTCGCGTACTTCGCGGCCGCGTTCGCCGATCAGCCCCACGACGATGACGTCCGCTGCGGTGAAGCGGGTCATCATGCCGAGCAGCGTCGACTTGCCCACGCCCGAACCTGCGAACAGGCCCACGCGCTGCCCGCGGCCGATCGGCAGCAATGCGTTGATCGCGCGCACGCCGACATCCAGCGAACGCGTGATCGGTTCGCGCATCAGCGGATTGATCGCGGCGCCGGTGAGGCCGACCCAGTGTTCCTCGCGGATCGGACCACGGCCGTCGAGCGGCACGCCGTCGCTGTCGATCACGCGGCCGAGCAGGCCTTCGCCCACCGCGACTTCGCCGCGGCGGCGGCTCGGTACCACGCGGGCGTTGGGCAGCAAGCCCGCGATATCCGCCGACGGCATGAGGAAGGTGCGATCACCCGAGAACCCGACGACTTCGGTATCGACCCAGTGACCGCCGGCGGTTTCGACGCGGCAGCGCGAACCCAGCGGAGCACTGCAACCGGATGCTTCGAGCGTGAGCCCGACGGCGCGGCGCAGCACGCCTTCGCGCGCGAGCCCCAGCGAAGGAAAGTTCGGCTGGCAGTTCTGAAGTTGAGCGGCGAGGCGCAGATTGCGCGCTTCGCGCCAGTGTTCTGCGGGAACGCTCATCGTGTAGTTCCCGTGGAGACGGTTGCGGTGGTGGTTTCCATCAGCGTTCGCCCACCGTGCCGGCGGCCACCGCTTCGAGTACCGATTGCAGGCGGGCGGCGATCGTGCCGTCGATGCGCACGCTTTCACTGTGCAACCGCAGTTCACCGCGACCGAGCGTCGCGTCGATCGTCAGGCGCACGCCATCCAGGCCCGCAAGATGCGGCGCGAGCACGCCGAAATCGTCCGGATGCAGGCGCAATTCGATCTCGCGACTGCCGCTGCCGACCGTATCGAGCGCTTCGCGTACCAGGTCGGCGAGCAGGGTGGGATCGGCGCTGTATTCACGGCCAAGCAATGCACCGGCGATGCGCGTCGCGAGCTCCGCGAGTGCGTCGGCGACCTCGCCATCGAGCCGTGCCAGCGGCCGGGTGAAACCGTCGAGGATGCCTTCGATCTGCGCGACCATCCGCCGCACTTCGGCCTGGCCGGCGGCGAAGCCCTCGGCATGGCCGCGTGCGAAACCTTCGGCGTGCGCGGCCTGTTCGAGTGCCTGCAATTCCGCCACCGACGGCGGCGCGGGCAGGTCGGGCAGGTCGACGACAGGGCCGGCCGAAAGGCCTGGCGCGGTCCAGCGCACCGCCTCCAGCGCGGTTGCGCTCATACGAACGCCTCGGCCTTGGCCGACAGCTGGATCTCGCCGCTGTCGGCCATCTTGCGCACGATCGCGAGGATTTCCTTCTGCGCGGCTTCGACTTCAGCCAGGCGCACCGGCCCGCGCGCGTCCATGTCCTCGACCAGGATTTCGGCGGCGCGTTGGGACATGTTGGCGGTGATCTTCTCGCGCACTTTCGCATCGGCGCCGCGCAGCGCGATGGCGAGCCGGTCGCTGCCGATTTCGCGCAGCACGGTCTGGATGGCGCGGTCGTCGAGATCGGCGAGATTGTCGAAGACGAACATCAGGTCGCGGATGCGCCCCCCGAGTTCGTCGTCGACCTGTGCGATCGCGCCGAGGATGGCTTCGTCCTGCCCCGAATCCATGAAGTTGAGGATGTTCGCGGCGACCTTGATGCCACCCACGGACGATGACTTGAGGTTCTGGCTGCCGGCGAACTGCCGCTGCATCACGTCGTTGAGCTCGTTGAGCGCATGCGGCGGGATGCCATCGAGCGTGGCCAGGCGCAGCAGGACGTCGACGCGCACGCGATCGGCCAGGCACTTGAGCACTTCGGCGGCCTGGTCGCTGTCCAGGTGCGCCATCACGATCGCGATGATCTGCGGATGCTCGTTGCGGACCAGCTCGGCGATCGCGCGCGGCTCCATCCACTTGAGCGTGTCCAGGCCCGAGGTGTTGCGGCCCATCAGGATGCGGTCGATCAGGCTGCTGGCGCGTTCCTCGCCCAGCGCCTGGGTGAGCACGGCGCGCACGTATTCGTCGGCTGCCGAACCCAGCACGCCGGGCTGCGCCAGGGTGTCGACGAATTCGTCGAACACGTTCGCGACGGTCTCGCGCGAGATGCCGCCCACCGACGTCATCGCGAGCCCGAGCTTCTGCACTTCCTTGGCGCCCATGTGCTTGAGCACTTCGGCCGCCTGCTGCTCGCCGAGCGAGAGCAGGACGATGGCGGCGCGCTGCACGCCAGACAGGATCTGCTCAGCCATCGGATTCGACCCAGTTGCGAACGACCTGGGCCACGCGCTTGGCGTCGGTGTTGACCGCGGTGCGTGCGACTTCGAGCTTCTCGTCGAAATTCATCACGGCCGGCGACGCGATGCTCGCCTTGGCTGCGCTGGGCGTGGAGAGCGTGACTGGAATTTCGTCGTCGGCTTCCACCAGCGCGACCGACGCTGCGCGCCGCCTGGGGGCGATCAGTTGCCGGAATGCGGGGCGCAGCACGGTGAAGATCAGCACGAGCACGGCAAGACCGCCGAGTGCAATGCGCAGCAGGTCGCGAGCGCGCGGGTTCTGCCAGACCGGCGGCGCCTGCTCCTCGGGGTCGAGAGCGCCACGCGCGAACGGAGCGTTGACCACCGAGACCACGTCGCCGCGTTGGGCGTCGAAGCCGACGGCCTGTTGCACCAGCGTTTCGATGCGCTGCAGTTCCGCCGCGGTGAGTGCGCGCTGCCGGGGCGCCTTTCCGGTTTCGCTCACGCCGGCCGGCACGTTGTCGACCAGCACCGCCGCGGTGACGCGACGGATGCGTCCCGGTGCCTGGCGCGTGTGCGTGAGCGTGCGGTCCATTTCGTAATTGCGCACGGCCGTGCGGCTGCCCGGGCCGGAGACCGAAGAGGTTGCGGTTGCGGCCGTAGCATTCGGCGCTGTAGCTGCGGCATTGGCCGGAGCGGCGGCGTTTGGCGCCGCAGTATTCGCAGCAATTGGGGTATTGCTTGCGCTGCCGGGAATGCCCTGTGGCGGCGGTGCTGCGGATCCGAGATTGCCCGACTCCGACAGTTGTTCGCTGCGCACCAGCCCCGTCTGCGGGCCATAGCGTTCGCTCGCTTCTTCGGTCTGGGCGAAATCCATGTCGACGCTCACCTGCGCGCTCACGCGGCCGGGACCGGTCATCGGTTCAAGCAACTCCTGGATGCGTTGCACGTAGACCGCTTCCTGGCGGCGCTGCTGGTCGAACTGGCGCGCGCCGATCGCGTCGTCGCTGTCGGGATCCGCGTTGGAAAGCATCCGCCCGAACTGGTCGACCACGGTCACGCGTTCCGGTGGCAAGTCGGGAATGCTCGACGCGACCAGGTGCACGATCGCGTTGACCTGGCCCTGTTCGAGCGTGCTGCCGCTGCGCAACTCGAGCACGACCGAGGCACTGGCGGGTTCGTTCTGGCGGGTGAAGGCGCTCGGCTTGGGCATCGCCAGGTGCACGCGCGCTTCGCGCACCGGACGCAGGTTGGCGATGGTGCGGGCGAGTTCGGTCTGCAATGCCTGCTGGTAGCGCGCGTTCTCGATGAACTGGCTGGTGCCGAAACCCTGGTCGCCCTGGATCGCTTCGAAGCCGCGTGCGTTGCTGGACGGCAGGCCGGCGGACGCGAGCGTCATGCGCGCGGCCCCCACCTGATCGGTTGGCACGGACAACGCGCCGCTCGAGGGCTCGATGCGGAATGGGATCTGCGCGCCGCGCAGCAACTCGGAAGCTTCGTCGACCGACTTCGCGTCGAGCCCCGCGTGCACCGGCACGTAGTCCGGCTTCTGCGTCCAGAAGAACAGCCACAGTCCCAAGGCGATCGTGCCCGCCACCAGGACCAGCAGGCCGAGCTGGCGCACCGCAGGAATGTCCTGCAGGTAGCCAAGGTCCTTGAGCCCGGAGGCGGATTTGGGAAGCGCGATGACGCTCATTCGGAAGCCGTGATTCGTGAGTCGGGATGGGTGATCGGAACGTTAATCGGAACGTTGTTCGTTACTCAGGTGCAGCAGGCGCGCGTCGCGCGAACCCGGCTCAGATCGGCATGTTCATCACGTCCTGGTACGCCTGGACAAGGCGGTTACGTACTTCGACGGTCGCGCGGAAAGCGACCTGCGACTGCTGCATCGCCACCATCACGCGGGCGAGGTCGGCGCGCGGATCGCCCATTTCGAAGGCCTGCTGCAGGCTGCTGGCATTGGCCTGGGTCTGGTTGACCTGCTCGACGGCGTTGGCAAGGGTCTGCTGGAAACCCGGCGCGGTCGCGCCATTCACGCCACCTGTTGCGCCGCTCCCCAACGTGCCGATCGCGTTGCTGGCCGGCGCATCGCCCGTCGCGCCGCGGGTGCGCATCTCATGCGCGCGGATCTGCGACAGGATGGAAGAGATGGCGTCGGTCATTGCGGTCGTTGCTTGGGAACGGACTTGCAACGACTAGGCAAGGCGTGTGCCAGAGCCGCGACGGTTCCCCGTCGCCAGCCTCATGCAGCGTTGTCGGATTGGGCGACCTCGGCCTGGTCGCGGAAGATTCCGTACTTGCGCAGCTTTTCGACCAGGGTCGTACGGCGCAGACCGAGCAGCGGCGCGGCGTGGGCGACGACGCCACCGGACTGGTTGAGCGCGGCGCGGATCAGTTCCAGTTCGATGCCGGCCATGTGGCCGCGCAGGTCGATGCCCTGCGGCGGCAGCGTGGCGTTGGGCGAGAACTTGGCGGGATCGAAGGCGTCGCGGCTTTCCGTTGCAGTGGCGCCCATACCCGCGCGGCCCTGCGGCAGAGCGATCTGCGCCGGCGCCGGAGCGGCCGCGAAGGAGGTATCCGACGGAATGTCGGCGCGCTCTTCGATCGCTGGCATGCCAGCGCGGTAGCGCGCTGGCAGGTCGACAGCACGGACAGTGCCCCCCGGGTGCAGCACGGCCAGGCGTTCGAGCAGGTTGCTCAGCTCGCGCACATTGCCGGGCCATGCGTAGTGCTGCAGGGCGCGGATCGCATCGGGCGAGAGCGACACCTGCCCGCGGCCGCCTTCCGACAACTGGCGTGCGATGGCGTTGATGAGGTCGGGAAGATCTTCGGTGCGCTCGCGCAGCGCAGGCATGTCGATCGGGAACACGTTGAGGCGATAGAACAGGTCCTCGCGGAAGTGGCCGTCGGCGATGCGCTCCTCGAGGTTGCGGTGGGTGGCGGCGATCACGCGCACGTTGCACTTGATCGTCTGGTTGCCGCCGACGCGCTCGAAGCAGCGTTCCTGCAGCACGCGCAGCAACTTCACCTGCATGGGCAGGCTCATGTCGCCGATTTCGTCGAGCAGCAGCGTGCCGCCTTCGGCCATTTCGAAGCGGCCCTTGCGCTGGGTCAGGGCGCCGGTGAACGCGCCTTTTTCGTGGCCGAAAAGTTCGCTTTCCAGCAATTCCGGGGGAATCGCGCCGCAGTTGATCGCCACGAACGGCTTGTCGCGACGCGCGGAGCGGTCGTGGATCGCACGCGCGGCTACTTCCTTGCCGGTGCCGGATTCACCCAGCACCAGCACGGTGGTGTCGTGCGGCGCGACCTGGTCGATCATGCGATTGAGCTGCAGTGCGGGCGCGCTGCGTCCCGTCGGCCCGACTCGCGGGGTTTCGCGGCGCGTGTCTTCGTCGATGCGCTTGAGGCTGGCGCGACGCAGCGCTTCCTGCAGCTGGGTACGACGGATCGGATACGCGAGAGGCCATACCGCTTGCGGATGCAGGTGCCTGCGCCAGCGCGCATCCGATTCGTGGCCTGGCAATTCGAGCACCGGAGGGTGCAGCGATTCGCCTGCCAGCCAGCGCGCGAATCCTTCGAAACTCCGGCCATCGCCGATGTCGCCGACGACTACGGCAACCCAGTCGCTGCCGCGTGCGCGGGTGAGGTCGAGATCGTCGGCTTCCGCCGCGATCCGCGGTGTGAAGTCCATGAATTCGAGCAGGTTGGCAACGTGCTCGGCACGCTTCATGTCCTGGTCGATGATGAGGATGCGCGACTCGCTCATGCGTAAATTCCCTTGTCCGCTGCCAGTTTCTGCAGCAGCGGCACGACGTCGTGGATGTAGCTCAACTTGCTGACGAAGGCGTCGGCGCCGGCGCGCAGGGCGTGCGCGCGGTGCTCGCTGTCGTCGAAATGACTGGCGATGACGATGTACGGCGGCGCGTCCTGGGTCTTGATCAGGCGCGTGGCCTGCAATCCGCCCATTTCCGGCATGGCCAGGTCCATCAGCACCGCATCGGGCCGCAGGACTTCGCACTGCGCGATCGCCTCGATACCGTTGCCGGCGGAACCGACCACCTCGATCCATTCGAGCCGGCGCAGGTGGCGCACGGCGGCGTTTATGAAGCCTGAGTGGTCGTCGACCAGGAGAACTTTCAGTTGCATGTCAGTGCCCTCAGGCGCGCGCGGCGAGGCGCTGGCGCGCACGCACCGGGCCGATGGAAAGCTGGTCGCGGTACTTCGCGACCGTGCGGCGGGCGATGCGGACGCCCTGGCGGGCAAGCAGGCCGGCGATCACATCATCTGGAAGCGGTGCGTTGGCGGGCTCGGCATCGATGAGGCGCTTGACCAGCGCACGCACGGCGGTGCCGCCGATCTCGGCGCCTTCCAGCCGCACGGCGAACAGGCGCCTGAGCTCGAAGGTGCCACGCGGCGTCTGGATGTACTTGCCGCTGACGATGCGCGAGACGGTGGATTCGTGCATGCCTATGGCGTCGGCGACTTCGCGCAGCGTGAGCGGAGCGAGCGCCTCGTCGCCGTGCTGGAGGAACCCGCGCTGGCGTTCGACAAGTACCTGCGCAGTGCGCAACAGGGTGTCGTTGCGCATGCCCAGGCCACGCACCAGCCAGCGAGCTTCGTCGAGAAGGCCCTTCAGCACAGCGTGCTCGGCGCCACTGCCGCCCGCGAGGGCGCGCTCGCAATGCGGCGCGATGCGCAGCTGTGGCGTCGTGCGCGAATTGAGCGCAACGCGCCATGCGCCACCTGCATGCCACGCAACGACTTCGGGCACGACGCATGCATCCCCGGCTGTCGACGGCAATTCGATCGGATTGGGACGCAGGCTCAGGATCAGCGCGATCGCAGTGCGCACCTGGGAAGGCCCGGCAGCGAGCGCCTGCGCCAATGCGGCTTCATCGTGCGAGGCGAGCAGGTCCAGGTGGTCGCGCAGGATGCGGTCGGCGAGATTGCGCGGTTCGCTTTCCGGCTGCGCGGCGAGTTGCGCACGCAGGCATTCGCCCGCATCGCGCGCCGCCATGCCGGGCCAGTCGCCGTGGAGCAGGCGCTGGCGGATGATTTCGAGTTCGTCGGCGTGTTGCGGAAAGGCGGAGCGTCCTTCCGACAGCAATTCGTGCAGCGGCTGCTCGAGGTAACCGCGATCGTCGCAGCGATCCAGCCACCAGGCCGCGAGTTCGAGATCGCGTGCATTCCAGTGCACGGCGAGTTCCCGAAGGAGGCGCACGCGCGGATCGCTAGAGGCCGGGTCCGCAATGCGGGCCATCCCGTCGTCGTCGCCCGTACCTGCAGCGGAGAGGCCGGCCAGGAACGAAGGCTCCGGCAGTTCGTCCCATGAGGCCGCTTCGAGCGCGGCGATGTTGGCGTCGGTGGTGGTATCGGACTCTTCGGCCGGTTCTTCCTGCTCGAGCAGGGGATTGCGCTCCAACACCTGCTGCAGTTCCAGTTCCAGCTGTTGCGACGTCAACTGCAGCAGCCGGATCGACTGCAGGAGCTGTGGCGTGAGATTGACGCCCTGCGCCAGACTCGCGCGAATACCCGCCTTCATGATGTTCCCCTGTTCAGCATTGCGCTGATCCCCGGAACCATCGTGAAGTCTGCGTGACGACTAACGAATCAGGGCAAACCTGCGCGCAATTAGGGGAATACCCTTAGCCATGTAGGGGTATCCCCGACATTGCGTCGTGTAACTGACGCGACCAGTCGCTGGAAGACGCGGCGCGGCGAAGACGTGCTGTCGGCTTTCCAGCACGCGTGCGTCAACGGCGGTCATGCAGTCGCATCGCCATCCGCAGCAGTTCGACCGAGTTGCGACAGCCGAGCGTTTCCATCATGCGCGATCGGTGCGTCTCCACCGTCTTGACGCTGAGGCCGAGGTCGGCCGCGATCTGCTTGGTCGTGCGACCCGCGCCCAGTGCATCGAGGATCTCGCGCTGCCTGCGCGACAGGCGGTCGATGTCGCCCAGGGATTTGCGCATTCCCGGCTGCTGCAACTGCGAAGCGAACACCTGCGGGCTGAGGAACGTGCGGCCCGCAGCGGCGGCACGGATCGCGACCTCCAGCTCGGCGGGAGCCGCTTCCTTCACCACGAATCCGCTCGCGCCGCGTTGCATTGCTTCGCGTACGTGCAGCGAGTCGTCGTGCATCGACATGATCACGACGGCGATATCGGGCTGGCTCTGGCGCAACTCGGCCAGCGCGTCGAAGCCGCTCCGGCCGGGCATCGATACGTCGAGCAGCACCACGTCGGGAAGCATCTGCTTCGTGCGCTGCACGGCTTCGTCGGCGCTGCTGGCTTCGCCCACGACTTCGACGCCGTCAAACGAATCCACGAGCCGGCGCAAACCGGCGCGGACCAGCGTGTGATCGTCGCAAATCAGGACTCGGACCAAACCGCCACCCTCTCCGTGTGTGAGGCAGGGATAGCTTACGGAGAGTGATGGATCCGCAAAATCGCTACTTGCGTCGGTTTACTTACCAATGCGTCGACTTTCTGCCACTGCGCGTCGATGTACGCGGAAAAGATGCCGTTCCAGGGCGGCTCCGAGTGCCGGCGGCAGTGGTTCGAAGCGCAGCCATAACGCGTGCAGGCCGCTGCTTCCCTCTGCCTCGAGCGCAATCACGGTCGCCGGAAGAACGAGCGGCGACGGCAGCCATTCGGCCGGTTGCACGCGGAACAGGCCCTGTGTGAGCGGTGGCGCAGCGGCGTCGGTGACCAGGCGTGCGCCGCGTGATGACCATTGCAGCGGGCGCGCGGGATCCGTTGAATGGCCTGCCGCAAGGCCGGCGACCAGCGCAGTGAGCAGGTCGATCTTGGCTTCAAGGCGGCGGAACACGCCTTCGGCATGCGGATCGGATTCGTCGTTGCGTGCGCCGTCCTCGATCACGGCCAGTGCTCGCAGCAACGCTTCGGCCTGGACGGCATGGACTCGCAGGCGCGACGCGTCGAACGGTCCCGGTACGAAGGCCGCGGGGTGGATTTCCGTGCACGCCAGGACGTCACCGAACAACTGTTCGCGTGCGATTTCAGCGGCGGCGCTCATGCCAGCTCCCGCAGCCATGCGCGCGCACGGCGATGGTCTTCCGTAAGACGTTCCATCGCCTCCGCGACGCGGTTGCGTGCGTCGCGCAGTTCAGCCAGCAGTGCGCGCTGCGCGAGCAGCAGGTCGAACCAGGGCTCGCGTGCCACCGCCGAGAGATCGGTAGCCGCCAGTGTCTCGGCGAGCTCGGATTGGTGCATGGCCAGCAGTTCGGTCGCGCGCGGCCAGTCGCCTGCCTCGATGGCGTTGCGGATTCCGGCGGCGGGCAGGTGCGGGACCATTACCGGGCGGGTGCAATCGCGCGCCAGGCGGATTCGACTTCGCCGAGCAGTACGTCGACTTCGCGCAGCGGCTCGGCGTCGTTGTTGGCATTGGCGGCGAGCAGGCGGCGCTGCGCATAGTCGTACAGCGCCTGCAGCCCATCGGCGATTTCGCCTCCGGCCTCGAGGTTCAGTGCACCGTCGAGCCCGCCGATGATCGCGGCGGCGTCGCTGATCGCCTGCGCTTTCCGTGGCATGTCGCCGCGCTCAAGGCAGGCGATGGCGAGACGTGCGCGTTCGCGCGCGCCTGCGAGCATCAACGTGACGAGTTCGTGCGGGCTGGCGTCGAGCACGGCACTGGACACACCGGTCTGCCGGTACTGATTGGCGAAGTTGCGTGCGCTGTACATGGCGGACTCGTGCGAAGGCTTGGGGGGAATCACTTGGTCAGAGGTTGGCGAGCTGCTGTGCGAGGTAGCTGCTCGTGGACTGCATCTTCGACATCAGCTCGTCGAGCGCGACGAACTGCGCGCGGTAACGTTCTTCCAGCTGGCTCATGCGCTCGTCGAGCGCGGTGCGCTGCTCGGTGATGGACTTTGTGCGGCGACTGAGGTTGTCGTCGCGGCTCTTGAGTACGCCGTCGGTGGCAAGCAGGCGGTCCATGCTGGCCTGCAGGTCCGCGGCGAGGCCGTCATCGGAGGCGAACAGCCGCTTCGCCACGGCGGGATCCTTGGCCAGTCCGGCGTCGAACGCGGCGTCATCCATCTTCAGCGTGCCATTCGCTTCGATGGTGATGCCCAACGCCTTGAGGTCGTTGACGGCATTGCCGAGCTGGTTGCGCAGATCCTGGTTGACCCCGCGCATCAGCGCGTCACCGTTGAGCGCCGCCGCGACCTTCGTGGTCGCGTCGTATTTAGTCACCGTGCCGATGGTGTTGATCGAGGCGTTGTAGGCGGTGACGAAACTTTTCGCCGCGGCGCGCAGGACGGACGGATCGGCTGAAACGGTCAGTGTCTTCACGGTGCCCGGTGCGGCTTCGGTCACCGTGATCGTGATGCCCTGGATCATGTCGCTGATGGTGTCGCTGGCGCTGCTGCGTTCGAAGCCATCGACCTTGATGCGCGCGTCGCCCGCGGCCTGCAGCTGCTGCATGGTGCTGGCCGCCGGCTGGTTGTAGGCGAAGGCCGACAGGGCACCGTCGCCGCCGCTGGCGGTGATGCGCAACGCATTCGCCGCGCCGGTCGAGGTCGCGTTGAGGACAAGGTGCGCGCCGTCGTCGGCCTGCACGATGGTGGCGGCGACACCTTGCCCCTGTGCGGCCTTGTTGATGGCGTCGCGCACGCCCTGCAGGGTGGCGTGCTCGGCGTCTACGTCGATTTCGAGCGTCGTGTCGCCGCTGGTGATGGTGAGGTGGCCCGTGCCTATCGTCGTTTCGGCGGAGGCGAATGCCGCGGAGGCGAGCTTGTGCGCACTGGCTCGCGAGAGGACTTCGATGCTGTAGGTGCCGACCGCGGCCTTCGCGGTCGCGGTGGCGGTGAAGCCGGCTTCGGCCTGCACGGTCGCCTTGCGCGCATCCGCGGCATCGCTCGAGCGCAGGCGGGTGAGTGCATTACGCAGGCCGTCGAACGCGCTGCGCAGGCTGCCGAAGGCTGAGATCTCGGCCTTGGTCTTGCGCTCGACCGTGTCGATGCGGTTCGCGGTGGGCGCGCGCTCGGCGGCTACCAGCTGCTGCACGAGCGTGGCGACATCGAGGCCGCTGCCGATGCCGGTGGACGCGATGCTCATCGCGACCACCCATGAAGAGAGCGCGAGACGTCCTGGCGGACCACGGACCTGCGTGTCGTCTGGAATCGGTCGTGGGCCATGGAACACCTCGCGGTAGGAGAAGAATGAAACCGAGTAGCGGGTGGAGCCGGAACGGATGGAGCGGATGCGTTTGTGTTGCGGAGGCTGGGGCCTGGGGGCTGGGGCGTGAAGTCGGACCGACCTTCATTGCCGTCTCCCAACCTCCAGGACCCAGCCTCCGCGGAACGGGACGCGGCCGGTGCCGCGTCCCGCCTCTTTCATCAGCGCAGCAGGCTGAGCACGCCCTGCGGTGCCTGGTTGGCCTGCGCCAGCATCGCGGTGCCGGCCTGGTTCAGGATCTGCGTGCGGGTCAGTTCCGCCGTTTCCTTCGCGAAGTCGGTGTCGCGGATGCGGCTGCGCGAAGCAGTCAGGTTCTCGGCCGTCGTGTTGAGGTTCGCGATGACCGAGGTGAAGCGGTTCTGCACCGCACCCAGGTCGGCGCGGGCGCTGTTGACCGAGTTGAGCGCTGCGTCCATCGCGAGGATCGCGTTGTCCGCACCGCTGACCGTGGAAATGTCGAGGGCGGCGAAACCCGTGTGCGCGGCGCCGGCAACTGCCGTCGCGGTGCCAGCAGTGGTGCCCGCGGTGACGCCACTGACGTTGGTCAGGTTGGCGACGGTCAGGGAGGCGTCGGTCGACGTGATCGCGCCGGTCGCGTCCATGCTCACGTTGGCCAGCGACGTATTGGCGACATTGGCCTTTGCGGTGTCGAATGCAGACTTGATCGCGGCGGTGGCAGCGGCAGCGTCGGCGGCGCCGTCGGCGGTCGTGATCGTCACGCCGTTGATATCCATCGACACGCCGGTGGCGAACGCCGTCGCGGAGGCGGCAGCGGTGGTCTGCGTGTAGGTGGTCGTCGACGGCTCGGTCCAGTTGCCCAGCGAGGCGATGTTCGCGTCGGTGATGCTGTCGACGGTGATCGTCTGGCCCTGGTTGGCGCCGACCTGGAAGGCCTGCGTGGTGAACGAGCCGTCCAGCAGCTTGGTGCCGTTGAACGAGGTCTGGTCGGCGACGCGGTCGATTTCGGCCTTCAGCTGCGCGACTTCCTTCTGCAGGGCGGCGCGGTCATCGGACGAGTTGGTGGCGTTGCGCGACTGCACGGCCAGTTCGCGGATGCGCTGCAGGTTGTTGCCGATTTCGCCCAGCGCGCCTTCGGCGGTCTGCGCCAGCGAGATGCCGTCGTTGGCGTTGCGGGCAGCCTGGTTCATGCCGCGGATCTGGGTCGAGAAGCGCTCGGAAATCGCGAGGCCGGCGGCGTCGTCCTTCGCGCTGTTGATGCGCAGGCCCGACGACAGGCGCTGGATGGTGGTGGCGAGGCTGGCGCTGTTGGTCGCGAGGTTACGCTGCGAGTTCAGCGACATCACGTTGGTGTTGATGATGGACATTGTCTGTATCTCCGGGGTGTCGGTGCCGACGAAGCGTCGGGGTCGGTGGTCCGCAGGGGCTTGCCGTTTCCACCGGCCCTGTCCTCTGCTGGACTAGGTAACGGCACCGTCCGGATTGTCTTTAGTGCGGGCTTTGCACGATTTGTGATAGGGGAGGCGGATGCGGCGCGCCGGACTGCCGTGAACGGCCTTCACGCGCGCCGCGCATCGGTTCAGATCTTGTCGAACAGCGACAGACCCTGGATCCGCAGCATCGATTTCTGCGCAGCTTCCAGTGCGGTCATCTGCAGCGACAGACGGCTGATCGCTTCGGCGTAATCGGTATCGCGCAGTTCCGAGAGCGTGCCGGCGAGCGTGACTTCCTCGCTGCCGCGGCGTTCCGCCGCGCTGTCCAGTTCCTGCAGGCGCATGCCGGTGCCGGCGCGCAGCGTGAGCATGTGGTCCTCGGCGGTGGCGATGTCGCCTATCGCCGAAGCAAGGGCATTGGCGCGCCGTGCCGCGTCGGCTGGCGAAACCGTGGACGCTTCCAGCGCATCGGCGAGCGCATCGAGCGTGGCGAAGACGTCGCGCGTGGGCGCGCGTTCGACAGTGAAACTGTCGCCCGCCGCGGGTGCCCCGGTGATCCGGAACTGCACGCCAAGGCCCGCTGCGGCGTCGGGAATGGCCTGGCCCGGCGTCCAGGTGCCGGCGACCGGTGGGACCAGTGCGGCGCCGCCGCCATCGACGACTTCGTAATCGGTGGCCGAAGTGAAACGCACCGACAGGGCACGTCCGTTCCATGCCAGGGGATCCGTGACATTCGCCGAATCGAGCACGCCGGTGCCGGTGTTGGCGGACGTTGCACTCGCGCGCATGGTGCCGTCCCCGGTACGCACGCGCAGGAAGACGGCGCTACCCGGATCGGTGTCGGCGATGGCGATTTCCGGCGCGATGTCGATGCTGTTCTGGCCATCGTCGCCCGCGTAGCCGACGGTGCCCGCGTTGTCGACGAAGGGCACGACGCCGTCGCGCGTGCCGGCGAAGAGGCGGCGCCCATTACCGTCGTCGCGGTTGGCGATGGCGATCAGCGAGGCGCGCAACTGGCGGACTTCGGTGGCGATCGCCTTGCGGTCGTTGTCGGATAGCGGCGCGTTGTTGCCCTGGATGGCGAGTTCACGCGCGCGCGACAGCGTGCTGCCGGTGTCGGCGAGCGCTTCTTCCTGCAGGCGCAGGCGGTTGTCGACCTGTCCGGCGCTGCGGCCGTATTCGCCCAGCATCGCCAGCACGTGGTCGAGCCGCTGGGCGTTCGAGGCAGCCACCGGATCGTCCTTGGCCTGCGTAATGCGCGTGCCGGTGGTGAGTTGCTGCTGCGTGCGCGCGATCTGGCTCTGGTGGCGCAACAGCGCGGCGAGGCCCTGCGCATGCAGGCCGGAAGTGGATACACGCAAGGTCATCGGCGGATGGCTCCGAGCAGCGACTGGAACACGGTGTCGGCGGTGGCGATCACCTGCGCCGCGGCCTGGTAGGCCTGCTGGAAACGCAGCATGTCGGCGGCTTCCTCGTCGAGGTTCACGCCGGAAATCGATTCGCGCTCGGCTTCGACCTGCGCGTGGATGGCCTGCTGCGCTTCCAGCGTCAGATCGGCATGGCGTGCGGCGCTGCCGACGCGCGCGGTGAGCTGGCTCAGGCCGTTGGTCAGGCTGGTGGTGCCGCCATCGAGCAGGGGCTTGGTGTCCAGCCCGGCGAGCGCGCGCGCATTGCCGTTGTTGGCGGAACGCGGTGGCGTGCGCGAAAGCGCGAAGCGGTCGCCCGCGGCAGGCGTGCCTTCGAGCGTCAACGACCAGCCGTTGCCGGCGATCGGAGTGCCGGCGGTGTAGGCATACGGCCCCGCACCGTCGATCGTGTACTGGTCGGCATCGATGAATTCGATGCTCGCGCCGGCGAAGGCCGCGAATGCCGTCGCATCGGTCACCTGCGCCGCACCGATGCGCGCGGTGCCGAGATTGGACGCGTCCGCGGCGCCCTGCAGCGGTGACGCGGCAGCGATCGCGGCGGGATCCTGCAGCACCACCGCGATGCTGGCCGAGGCACCCGCAGTGGGCGAGACGGCGAAGCGATCTCCGTCCGCAGGCGTGCCGGCTACCACGAGCGAGAGTCCGCCGATGCTCAGTGGATTGGCGGCGGTACCGCTGCCGGACAGCGCGATGGGTTCGCCGTTATCGGCACGCGTCGCGCTCCAGCTACCGGACGCGTAACGCAGCGTGAAGTCCTGTCCGGTAAGTGCGCCGGTATCGGTGACGCTGGCGGAGAGGCTGCCCGTGCCGGTGTTGGATGCATGCGCGTCGACACGCGGCGGCGCGAGGGAGAAAAAGTCCGTGCCTGGCGCGCCGTTGTAGTCGACACCGGCACGTTGTGCCTCGTTGAAGGCGAGAGCGAATGCGGTAGCCGCGCGACCGAGTTCCGCGCGTGCCGGGTCGAGCACGCGGCCGCGGAATTCCAGCAGGCCACCGAGCTCTCCGCCAATCGCCGACGAGGGCAGGCGGATCGGTCCGTTCGCACCTTCCAACGCGATCTGCAGGCGTTCCGGGCGATATGGATCCTGCGTGGTGCCGAGCGGCGTGGCGCGGCCACCCAGTACGAGCGGTTGTCCACCGTTGGTGAATACGTTCATCGCGCCGTCGTCCTGCTCGACGGTTTCGACGCCGACCAGAGTGGCCAGCTGGTCGATGCGCAACGCGCGCGCATCGAGCAGGTCGGGCGATGCGTTGCTCCCCGCGATCGCGATGTCGCGGTTGAGCGAGGCGATCTCGCTCGCGAGGCGATTCGCATCGGCGACCGTGGTGACGAGTTTCTGGTCGGTGTCCTTTTCGATCGTCGCCAGCTGGCTGTCGAGCGAGCGCCAGCGACTGGCGAGCTGCTGCCCCGACGTGACCAGTTGGCTGCGCGCGACCGGCGAAGTCGGATCGGATACCACACCGCGGGCCGCGCCGAAGAATGCCGACCACGGTTGCGACAGGCTGGTCGATTCGCCGGAAAGCAGGGCGTCCACCCGCGTCGACAGCGATGAAAGTTGCTCGAGCCGGCCCATTTCGCCGCTGCTGTCGACCTGTCGCGCGAATACGAGTCCATCGGCGAGACGGCGCAGCCGATCCACGTCGACGCCCTGGCCGATGTAGGTCGCGCTGGTGCCCTGTCCGGGCCGGGCCGCGAATTCGACACGCTGGCGGCTGTAGCCCGGCGTCGCCGCGTTCGCGACGTTGTGGCCGACGGTGCCTAGCGCGCGTTGGAATGCGAGCAGCGCGGAAGTGCCGGTGGAGAGAATGCCGGTCATGCCTTAACCCCGCGGCGTAGTGGCGACGGCGGCGCTGGCCACCATCCGCGTGGCGCCAGGCAGCATCGCCAGGGCGCGGTTGAGAGTGGATCCATTCGCGATCGCGGAGATCTTGTTCGCGTACGAGGGATCGGTGGCGTAACCGGCCTGTTGCAATGCGCTGGCGAAGCGATGCACGTCTTCGCCCGCGCCACGCGCGGACGCATAGCGGTCCTTGCCGAGCAGGCGCGCGTAATCGGCGAAGCTTTCCGCAACCGAGCCGTACGCGCGGAAATCGGCGCGTTCGCTGCGGCGCGTGCCGGCGACGAATTCGTGCGTGGCGGCGTTGACCCGAGAACCGTTCCAGCGTCCGCCCGCCTTGATCCCGAACAGGTTGTGCGAGGTCTCGCCATTCCCGTGCGCGAGACGGCGGCCCCAGCCCGTCTCGAGTGCCGCCTGCGCAACCAGTGCACGTGGCGACACGCCGAGTTCGGCGGCGGTCTTCTGCGCCATCGGCCAGATCGAACGCACGAAGGCTTCGGGGCTGCTGCAGTCGAGCTTCGTTTCCGGATCGCACGCGGCCGCGGGTCCAGCCGACGCAGCCGAAGGAAGCGGCACGTCGAGCGCCTGCATGGAAACGCCGGCACGCGTGGGTGCCAGCGGCAGCAAGCCGTTCGCTGCCGGTAGCGCCATCGGAGCGGGAGGCGTGGACAACGGGAGCGGAACCGGACTCGTGGAGCTCTGCGGCGACGCGCGCTCCAGCTGCCGCATGATCATCGGCGCCAGTCCGAGGCCGCGCCCCTTGCCCAGTTCCTTCGCGAGCTGCTGGTCGTACATCTCGCGATACGTGGTGTTGTCGCCCAGCATCGGATCGCCGCCGATCGATGTACTACGCATCGATTTGATCAGCATGTGCGCGAACTGCGTCTCCAGTTCGCGGGCGGCCTGCTCGATACGCGCATGCGAAGAGCCCGTCGAAGCGGGCTCCAGGGAAATGCCGGTGGCGGATGTCAGGCGCATGTCATGGGCGTGCAAGCGGCGTGCCTGTCAGATCACCTCGAGCTCCGCACGCAGCGCCCCGGCGCGCTTGAGCGCTTCGAGGATCGCGACGATGTCGCCCGGCGCGGCGCCCACGGCATTCACCGCACGCACGATGGCTTCCAGGGAGGTTCCGCCCTGGAACATGAACATGCGTCCGCCTTCCTGCTGCACTTCGATGTTCGATTGCGGAGTCACGACGGTGCCGCCCCGACCGAAGGCTTCGGGCTGGCTGACGTTGATGTTTTCGGTGATCGAAACCGTGAGCGAACCGTGCGAGACCGCGGCAGGCAGCACGGTCACCTGTCCACCCATCACGACGGTGCCGGTGCGCGCACTCACGATCACCTTCGCTGCCGCGGCGCCGGGATTCACTTCCAGCGATTCGAGCTGCGCAAGGAAGGCGATGCGATCGCTGGAAGGCGGAGTCACTTCGATGGTGACGCCATCCAGTGCGTGGGCGTGACCCGCGCCGAAGGCGGCGTCGACGGCGCTGACGATCCGTGCGGCGGTGGTGAAGTCGGCGTCGTGCAGGTTGAGCGTCACCACGTTGCTGCCCTGCGCTGCGTTGGGCACCGAGCGTTCGACGATGGCGCCGTTGGGAATGCTGCCGCCGTTGGGGGCGTTCACCGAGATCTTCGAGCCGTCCTTGCCCGCGGCACCGAAGCCTCCAACGACGAGAGCGCCCTGCGCGATCGCATAGATCTGCCCATCGGCACCGCGCAGCGGCGCCATCAGCAGCGTGCCGCCGCGAAGTGAACCGGCATTGCCGATGGAAGACACGGTGACGTCGATGTTCTGACCCGGCTTGGCGAAGGCGGGCAGTTCGGCCTGGATCGCTACCGCCGCGACGTTCTTCAGCTGCGGATTCACGCCCGGCGGGATCGTTACGCCGAGCTGGTCGAGCATCGTCTTGAGACTCTGCACCGTGAACGGCGTCTGGCTGGTGCGATCGCCGCTGCCATCGAGGCCGACGACCAGCCCGTAACCCACCAACGGGTTGCCGCGCACGCCGGCGACCTGGGCGAGATCCTTGATGCGCTCGGCGTGCGCGGGCGCGATGCTCGCGAACGTCATCAGCAAAGTGATGGCGAATTGCTTTGCGCGCGGCGCGCCACAGCGCACCCTGGCGATGCCGTGTTGCTGACTACGGAGAGCAGCGGCGATGTTCTTCAGGAATCGCATGTCAGCCCTCAGTACGGAAACGCAGCGGAATTGAAGAAGCGCCCGAGCCAGCCCATCGCGTTGGAGCGCGCGATGGTGCCGCGGCCGCCATAGACGATCCGGGCTTCGCCGACGCGGTCCGAGGTGATCCGGTTGTCGGGACCGATATCGGCGGTCCGCACGATTCCTTGAATCTGGACCAGCTCGTCGCCCTGGTTCAGGCGCATGCGCTTTTCGCCGGCGACGCGCAGGTTGCCGTTGCCGAGGTTCTCGACCACCGATACGGTGATGTTTCCGGCCAGCTGGTTGCTTTGAGCGCTGTCGCCGGCGCCCGAAAAGTCGCGCGAGCCTTCGATCTCGGCCTGCAGCAGCGGCTTGCCGTTGTAGGTGACGCCCTGGCCGAAAATCGTCGGTGCCGAGATTCCGACTCCCGCGTCTTTGGTCACGGCGGTTTTCGCATTCGTCTTGGCGCGGGTGTTCTCGACCAGCACGATGGTCAGCAGGTCGCCGACCCCGCGCGCCTTGTTATCTTCGAACAAACGCATGCGCGGCCCGCTCTGATTGCTGCCCGCACTGGCGAAGATCGAACCTCCGCCGTCACCCAGTGCAGCAGCCGCTTCAGCGTGTTGCTGGACGACTTCTGGCCGGCCGGCGGACGAATTGGTTTGCGCAGAGAACGGGCGCACGTCGCCGACGACGGAGGCGCAGCCGGCGAGGGTGAGGAGGGTGGTGCAGGCAAGGACGTGCAAACCGCATATGCGTTGCCCTTGTGTCTGTTTTTGCTCTTGTTGTTGCTCGTCATCCCCGCGAAAGCGGGGATCCAGTGACTTTGTTCTTGCTTTTGCCCATTCCTGGTTCAAGAGCCAAAGGCACTGGATGACCAGCGCTCCACGCTGTGGAAGAGCGCTTCCGGCCTTCGCAGGAATGACGAGCAACGGCAAGAGCGCATTAGCCGACATCACACCACTCACAGGTTGTTATTGAGGTACGCCAGCATCTGATCGGTCGTCGAAATCGCCTTCGCATTGGTCTCGTAGGCGCGTTGCGTTTCGATCATCGACACCAGTTCCTCGACGACGTTGACGTTGGAGCCTTCCAGTGCGCCCTGCACGAGCACGCCGACACCGCTCTGGCCGGGTGCACCGCTCTGCGCGGGTCCGCTCGCGCCGGTTTCGACGAAGAGGTTTTCGCCCTTGGCCTGCAGGCCGGCGGGATTGACGAAGTCGGCGAGCGTCAGCTGGCCGACCTGCACGGATTCGGCCTGCCCGGCGATCTGCACGCTTACCGTGCCGTCGCTGCCCACGGTCACGCTCTGCGTGCCTTCGGGAAACTGCAGGCCCGGCTGCACCGGGTATCCGGAATTGGTGACCAGCTCGCCCTGTGCGTTGAGCTGGAAGCTGCCATCGCGCGTGTACGCGGTGCTGCCGTCGGGCATCAACACTTCGAAGAAGCCGCGGCCATTGATCGCCACGTCCAGCGCGTTGCCGGTCTGCGCGAGGTTGCCCTGGGCGAACTGCTTGGCCGTCGCCGCGACGCGCACGCCGGTGCCGGTCGAAAGGCCCGTCGGCAGCTGCGTCTGCTCGGAAGACGCGCCGCCGGGCTGGCGCACGGTCTGGTAGAGCAGGTCTTCGAAGCTGGCACGATCGCGCTTGAAGCCGGTGGTGTTCGTGTTGGCGAGATTGTTGGAAATCACCGCCATGCGCGTCTGCTGCGCGTCGAGGCCGGTCTTGGCGATCCACAGAGCCTGGGTCATGGCGGATTACTCTTCGAAGAAGGGGTGGTTGTGGTGGAACTCAGCGCGATGACAGCAGCGAATTGGCCGAACGTGCGCTCTCGTCCGCACTGTGCAAGACGCGTACCTGCGTCTCGAACTGGCGCGCGAGCTGGATCATCGACACCAGCATCGCGGTGCCGTCGACATTGCTGTTCTCCAGCACGCCGGCAGTGAGGACGTTGCCGGCCGCGGGCGGCGGCGGGTTCGATCCGGGCGGCGTACGCATCAGTCCGTCTTCGCCTCGCACCAGGTCGCGGGTATTCGTCGCGACGACCTGCAGGCGGCCGGCACTGGCCATCGTCGAAGGGGGCTGGCCCTGTGGCACGATCGAGATCGTGCCGTCGCCACCGATGTGCAGGGCGTCGTTGGGCGGAACCGTCATCGGCGCGCCCGACTGGTCGAGCACCGAAAGGCCGCTCGCCGTGGTGAGCAGGCCGTTCTGGTTGATGCGCAGATCGCCGGCACGCGTGTAGGCGACTCCGCCGTTGCGATCCTGCACCGCGAGCCAGTGTTCCGACTGCAACGCGATGTCGAGCGGATTGCCGGTATTGGTCAATGCGCCCGCTGCCGAGCTCACGCCCATCGTCTGCTGCATTGTCGCCACGCGCGAAGGCAGGCCGGCACCGGCGACTGGCGCCGCCACGGTTCCGGTCAGCGTCGCCTGGAAGCCGACGGTGTCGGTGTTGGCCAGGTTGTGCGCGACCGAAGCCTGGGCGCGCAGCGTGGCGCTGGCGCCGGTCATCGCGATGTATAGGGAGCGGTCGGTCATGGGTTTTTCCTGCACCTGGAACGGCATCGCTTTCGCTCGTCGTTCCCGCGTAGGCGGGAACCCAGCGACTTTGCTTTTCGCCTGCGTCTGAAGCTGAAAGCCAAGGCCAAGTCACTGGATCCCCGCCTTCGCGGGGATGACAAGCAAGAGGGATCGCTCACTAGCGAATGTTGATCACCGTCTGCGTGATCTGGTCCTGTGTCGAAATCATCTGCGCGTTCGCCTGGAAGTTGCGCTGCGCGCTGATCATGTTCACCAGCTGCGCGGTGAGGTCCACGTTGGAGGCTTCCAGCGCGCCCCCCTGCACCAGTCCGAATTCAGACGTTCCCGCGGCACCGCGGCGCGCCTGGCCCGACTCGAACGTCTCCGCCCAGCCGTTGTCGCCCAGCGGCTGCAGACCCTGCGGATTGGTGAAGGTGGTCAGCGCGACCTGGCCGAGCGGCGTCGACACGCCGTTGGTGTAGCGCGCATTGACGATGCCTTCGCTGGAGACCTCGATGTTGATGAGGCGGCCCGTCGCATAACCATCCTGCGTCAGCGACGACACGCCGAATGCATTGCCGTACTGCGTGGAGCCGCTCATCTCGAGCGTGACCGGCATGGGTGCCGCGCCGGTTGCCGGAGTGAAGGCGGGCAGGGCGATGCGGCCGGGCGATGGCGAAACCAGCTGCCCACTCGACGAATACTGCAGCGTCTGCGCCGTGCCCACGTCGGCGCCATCGATCTGCGTCTGCACCTGCCACTCGTTCGGGTTCGCCGTCTTGATGAAGTACATCGACTGCGTGTGCGTCGCGCCGAGCGAGTCGTAGACCGTCACGGAAGTGGTGTGGTTGTACGTGGACGGGTCGTTGGCGTCGAACGGACTGAGCAGCGGCGGCGACGCATCGCCCGGCAGGTTGGTGCCGACTTCGACCGTGGTGGTCGCCAACGGCGGCGAATCGCCGGTAGCCAGCCGCAGGTCGCCCAAGCGGCCCGTATCGAAACCATTGCCGCCTGCATTCGGCAGGAACACCTGCAAGCGCTGGCCCGACGGATTCACGACATAGCCATCGCGATCGGTGCCGAAGTTGCCGGCGCGCGAATACACCATCGACCCATTGGCGGACAGGGTGAAGAAGCCCTGGCCGGACAGCGCGAGATCGAGCGCGCGGCCGGTGAAGTCCACGTTGCCCTGTGCGAACTGCTGCGCGACCTTGTCCAGCCGCACGCCCGCGCCGATCGCGTTGCGCGAGAGGCCGGCGGCCGAGACCGGGAAGACGTCGGCGAACTCCGCACGCGATTCCTTGAAGCCTGTGGTGTTCGCGTTGGCGATGTTGTGCGAGGTGACGTTGAGATCGGCCGAAGCCGCGTTCATGCCACTGAGCGAGATGCGGAAACTCATGTGTGCTCCTGTGCCGTGTGGAGTCGTGCGTCTGGGAACTGCACCGGCGATCAGCCGATGCGGCGGATGGCCGACAGCGGATGGCTGCCCAGGCCTTCGAGGTTGAGGACGAGCCCGCTGGGCTCGATGGAAACGCTGTCGATCTGCGCAGCGACGCTGACGGTGAGGGCTTCGGACTCCTCGCCACTGCCTGCGATTGCGCGGACGGTGTAACGGCCGCCGGTCGTCGCCTGGCCCGCATCGTCGCGTCCGTCCCACTGGAAGGGCACATTGCCGGCGGCATTCGCCTGCACGCTCATGGTGCGTACGCGCGTGCCTGCGGCATCGACGATCTCGACGGTGACCGGACCCGCGCTCGTGGCCGTGATTTCGCCGCGCACAGTGGTGCCGGCCTGCACGTCGAGAGAAGAGGCTTCCACCAGCGCTTCGCGGCCCACCAGTGCGGCCGCGCGCAAGGTCTGGTCGGATTCCATGATGCTCGCGACCGCCTGCATCGCGCCCTGCATCTTGTCGATGCCCTGCACGGTGGAAAACTGCGCGAGCTGGCCAAGGAACTGTGCGTTGTCGAGCGGCTTCAGCGGGTCCTGGTTCTTGAGCTGCTCGGTCATCAGGCGCAGGAAATCGGCCTGGCCGAGCGACGTGCTGCGGTCGTTCGGCTGCGCCGCCAGGCCGAGCGAAGCGAAGGTGTTGTCGGTGCTGCTGGTGACCGTGCTCATATCGAAACGATTTCCTCGGCGGGCGCGCGTCAGCGGCCCAGGTTGAGCGTGGCGACGGCGAGTTCCTTCGCGCTGTTGAACACCTCGACATTGGCCTGGTAGCTGCGCGAGGCGGAGATGAGGTCGACCATCTGCGCGACCGGATCGATGTCCGGCGCGTACACGTAGCCCTGTGCGTCGGCGAGCGGATGGCCGGGTTCGTAGCGCTTCAGCGGTGCAGCGGTGCTTTCGGTGACCTGCGTCACCTGCACGCCGGCGAGCGCCGGGTCGTTGCCGACCGGTTCCGCCGAAAACACCGGCTGTTTGGCGCGGAATACGGCGTCGGGATTTCCGGAAATCGAGTCGGCGTTGGCGAGGTTGGACGCGACGGTGCTCAGCCGCACCGACTGCGCGTTCATCGCCGAACCGGCGACGTCGAAGATGGGCAGGTTGCTCATGGGCCGCGCGCCTCCTATTGGCCGGTGATCGCGGTCAGCATCGAGCGGACCTTCGATTCGATGAAGGAAAGCGAGGCGCGGTATTCAACGACCGCCTGCGCGTAGCTCGCGTTCTCGCGATCGCCATCGACCGTGTTGCCGTCGAGGCTGGGCTGGCTGGCCGGACGCAGGTACTGCGCGCTCGCGGCGGCTTGCTGGATCGCATCCCCGCCGCCGGGGCCCGTCGCGTTGCTGCCGGGCTGCAGCGCACTGCGGAGCGCAGTGGTGAAGTCCAGATCCTGGGCCTGGTAATGCGGTGTGTCCGCGTTGGCGATATTGGCGGCGAGCAGCTGCAAGCGCTTCTCGCGCAATGCGAGCGCGGTGCCGTGGATGCCAAGGAAGTCGGACATGGTGCTCTCCGGGAGCGGATTTCCTCCCGGGTGAGGCAAGCGGCGTGCCAGCGGACGTGATGCTCGCCCGACGTTGTCAGGAAACCCCGACGGATCGGTCCTGTCCGTCATTCCTGCGAAGCGCTCTTTCGCAGCCGAAGGCTGGTCAAGCAGGCGTCTTTTCCACGGACGCATGTCCGTTCATCCAGCGCCTTTCGCGCTCGAGAATCAGAAGCAAGGCACTGGATCCCTGCTTGACCAGCCTTAGGTTGTGAAAGAGCGCTTCGCAGGGATGACGAGCATCAAAACGCCCGAATCCGCGCTGCGATCCGGTCCGCCAGATCCCGCTCCGAGTACTTCGGCACGAAGTCGTCCGCGCCGACGCGTTCCACCATCGCCTGGTTGAACACGCCCGACAGCGAGGTATGCAACAGCACGAAGAGTCCGCGCAGCGCCGGGTCGTGACGGATTTCCGTCGTCAGGGTGTAACCGTCCATCGCCGGCATTTCGATGTCGGAGATGACCATGGCATAGCGTTCGTGCGGCGGCTGCCCCGAGCGGGCCATCAACTGCAGGTGATCGAGTGCCTGACGGCCATCGGACAGCAGCGTCGCTTCCAGCCCGAGCTGGTGCAGCACGGCGCGGATCTGGTTGCGCGCGACGCGCGAGTCGTCGACGACCAGCACTTCGCGCGGACCCGCCGTCATGGGCAGGATCGAGATCGCGCCGCCGTCGCTGCTGCGCGGGGCGGACTCGGCCAGCACGCTTTCCACGTCGATCAGCTGGATCAGCTCGCCCTGGTGGCGGGTAATGCCGGTGAGGTAATGGCTGTCGCCGCCCAGTTCCGGCGGCGGCTGGATCTGTTCCACCGCGATGTTGACGATGCGGTCGACGCCGCCCACGAGGAAGCCCTGCACCGAGCGGTTGAATTCGGTGACGACCAGGTACTTCGGTTCGAATTCGGCGTCACTCGCATGACCGATCGCCCGCGCGAGGTCGAGCACCGGCACGCTGCGTCCGCGCACGTCGGCGGCACCCACGAACGCCGCCGGCAGCGAGGGCAGGGTGAACAGGGCGGGCCGCGGCAGCACTTCCTGCACCTTGAAGACGTTCACGCCAAAAAGCTGACGCGAAGCGAGCCGGAACAACAGCAACGCCAGCCGGTTGTGTCCGGCCAGCCGGGTGCGTTGGTCGATGCGGTCTAGCAGGTCCTGGCTCATGGGCGGTTTGTCGGCTGCAAAGCCCATTCCTTGAGCCTGGCGCTCCGCGATGCGCCGGGCACGCGCCTTGCAACGTGCCGGCATGTTCTCGTTCCGCCCCCGCCTGCCCGCGTCACTGCTGTCCGTCCTGTTCGCGTGCGGCGGCGTCGCCGTTGCGGACGCGGCGGACCGGGGCGCATCGCATCCGCCGGACGCTATACGGGCTGCGGCGATCGCGGCGGTAGGCGCTCCCGCCGACGCCGACGCCACGCTCGACGCGGCTTTGCGGCTTCCGCGCTGCGCGCAGCCGCTACAGGCCGCCGCGTCGGGTCCACGCACGGCACTCGTGCGCTGTCCCGATGCACCGGGTTGGCGTGTGTACGTGCCGGTGCAGGCGCATCGCGAAGCCGACGTCGTTGTCCTCGCCGCGCCTGCCTCGCCAGGCATGCCGATCGCTGCGCAGCAACTCATCGTCCAGCGCCGCGACATGGCCACGTTGACGGGCACGGCTTTCAGCGATCCGGCCGCGCTGGCCGGTCGCGTGCCCCGCCGCCTGCTCGCAGCCGGTACCGTTCCCACCGAAGCGGATTTTGCCGTGGGCGCGACACTGCGACGTGGCGATCCGGTGGTACTGCTGGCACGGTCCGGTGGCGTGGAGGTCCGGATGCAGGGGCGCGCGCTGGGCCCGGCCCAGCCTGGCGGTCGGATCACGGTGGAAAACACCGTGTCCCGCCGTATTCTCCGCGGCCAGCTGGGCGCGGACGGGACCGTGGAGGTCCTGCCGTGACCTGCCGCTTCAATCCATCGCCAGGGCAGGCTCAAGTTCGGCGGAGCGGTGCCGTTACAGTGCTCGACCGAGTCATCAGGAGTGCGTCATGACCCACAAGATCGAAGGATCGCAGCCGCTTGCACGGCCATCCGAGCCCGTGGCCTCGTCGGCTGCCCGTGCCGGCGCGGAACGCGGCCAGCCGGTGTCCGCCGCCAGCACGACCGAAAGCGTGCGCTTCACTGGTGAAGCCGAAAGCCTGCAAGCCCTCGAACGCCAGCTGGGTTCCGCCCCGGCCGGCATCGACGTCGCCCGCGTCAATGCGCTGCGCGCGGCCATTGCCGACGGCAGCTATCGCGTCGATGCGGCAAAGGTCGCCGACCGCATGCTCGATCTCGACCGTGCGCTGACGAAGTAGAAGCTGCAGAGCCACACGCACCGACCATGTCCCCTGTCGTGGATCCGACCACCGCCCCGCATCCGCTCGAAGCGCTGGAACTCGCGCTCAACGCGGAACGGCGCGCGCTGCTCGAACACGACGCCGAAGCGCTGCTCAGCTCGACCGCGGCCAAGCTCACCGCGCTGCGCGAGGCCGAAAGCCTTCCACCGGATGCGGGCAATGTGGACCGCCTGCACGCGTTGCGCGATTTCAACCAGGCCAACGGCATCCTGCTGGCGCGTCGCCGCCGTGAAGTGAGCTGGGCGTTGCGCCATCTCGGCCGCGTGGAATCCACCGGCGTGTACGATGCCACCGGGCAGCCGGGCGCCAGCCCTACGGCGCGCTGCCTCGGGGTGGGATGAGCGAACACGAATCGAATCCGTCGTCCGTCAGCCGCAGCGACGACATGCGCTGGGTCGTCGATACCGTGGGCAGTGCGGCAATGCTGGTCGATGCGCACGGCCTGATCCTCCATGCCAATCCGTCCAGCCATGCGCTGGCCGCGCGGCTCCGTCCCGGCGCCGGTCCCGAATTCCTGTTGGGCCTGGTGTCGCAGGACGAATGGGCGGAGGCGAGGGCGACAGGCCGCTGGACCGGCGAACTCGATGTCCAGGGCACGACGCTGGGCGTGCGCCTCTACACGGGCAAACAGGGCGAGGCGACGCGCAGCCTTCTGACCATTGGCGAAGTGGGTGCTGCAGGCAGCGCAGACGCGCACGCAACCGATGCGCCGCACGACCGGTTCGCTCATACCTTCCGGCGCCTGGGGGGCTCGCACGAACAGCTGCTGCAATCGGAAAAGATGGCGTCGATCGGCCAGCTCGCCGCCGGCGTCGCGCACGAGATCAACAATCCGATCGGTTACGTGCATTCGAACCTGGGCACGCTGCAGGAATACGTCGGCGCGCTGTTCGCATTGGTCGAGTGCTACGACTCGGTCCTCCAGTCGGACGATCCGGTCGCGCGCCGCCACGAAGTGCAGGCCAGGCGCGACAGGCTCGATATCGACTTCATCGCCGGCGACCTGCCCAAGCTGCTCGAGGAATCGCGCGAAGGCATCGAGCGAGTCACCAAGATCGTGCAGGACCTGAAGGATTTCTCGCGAAGCAGCAGCGAACCGATGCGCCCGGCGGACCTGCACAAGGGGCTCGAATCGACGATCAACATCGTCTGGAACGAGCTCAAGTACAAGGTTCACCTGGAGAAGCACTACGGCGAGATGCCGCTGGTGGAATGCCACGCATCGGAAATCAACCAGGTGCTGATGACGCTGCTCATCAACGCGGGCCAGGCGATCGAGAAACGCGGCAGCATCGTCATCGCTACCGGTGCGGAGAATGGCGAAGCATGGATCAGCATCGCGGACACCGGCTGCGGCATCGCCCCCGAAGCCTTGCCGCGCATCTTCGAGCCGTTCTTCACCACCAAGCCGATCGGCCGCGGCACCGGCCTGGGATTGGCGGTCGCCTACAACATCGTTGCCAAGCACCACGGCCGGATCGAAGTCAGCAGCGCGCGCGGCAGCGGCAGCGTATTCCGGCTGGTGCTGCCGGTCGTCCAGCCTGAAGGCGGATAGCGCGGACGCTCATCGCCCGTTGCCACGGCGTTGGAACCGGCGGGCGATGCGCCCTCAGAAGCTCTCTTCGTAAGTTCCCACGCGTTCATGCGCGCGGAACGCATCGCGGATGTGCTCGCGCAGTTCGTCGTCGTTCCACGGCTTGGTCAGGAAGCGGTAGATCGCGCCGCGATTGATCGCATCGGTGATCGTCGCCAGGTCCGTGTAACCGGACAGGACCATGCGCATCGTGTCCGGATAAAGATCGCGGACACGCTCCAGGAACTCGGTGCCGTTCATGTCGGGCATGCGCTGGTCGGACAGGATCACCTGGACGGGATTGTTCGCGAGAAGGTCGAAGGCTTCACGGACGCTGCTCGCCGTCAGCAGGCGATAACCGTCGCGGCGGAACAGGCGCACGAGCGAGCGCAGCACGTTGTTCTCGTCGTCGAGCAGCAGCAGCGTGCGTTCCGGACGCGTGGCCGCGAATGCTTCCGGCAACAGGAAGCGGCGGCGGATCAGTTCGCCCATGTCCCCGGCCGGGCGAGGCGGACTGAAGAGATGCCCGAGGAAGAAATCGCAGTGGTTGCGGCGGAGGAAGTTGACTTCGGCTTCGGTCTCCACGCCCTTCGCCGTGACCTTCATTCCAAGCCGGTGACCCAGCGCGATGATCCCGCGCACGATCGCCGCCGCCCGCGGATCGCTGGCGATGTTGTGGATCAGGCTGCGGTCGATCTTGAGGCGATCCAGCGGGTATTGAGCCAGGGCAGCGAGCCCGAGCCCACCCATGCCGAAGTCCTGCACCGTCATCGTCGCGCCGAGCGCACGCAGGCCGGCCAGGGTGCCTGCAACGTTGCGGGCATCCAGGGCAAGCACGCTTTCGGAGACTTCGAACTCCAACGCGCGGGCCGGAATCTGGTGCTTGTGCAACATCTGCCCGATCAGGTCCGTGCAATCCGGGCGGATCAGCATCGGGTTGGCCAGGTGCACGGAGATGTTGAGGTAATCCAGGCCTTCCGCGCGCCATTTCGCGAGTTGCGAAATGGCGCGGTTCACCACCCAGTAGCCGACGCGCGCGGACAGCCCGCTGCGGTCGATCACGTCGAGGAAATTGCCGGGTCGCAACAGTCCGTGATCGGACGTCTGCCAGCGCAGCAGCACGCTTACTGCGTCGATGCTGCCGTCCTGCGCGTTGACCGTCGGCTGATAGAACAGCTTGAACTCATCGTTCGCCAGGGCATCGACCACGGTGCGCGACAGGTTTTCGTGATTCTGCGGCGAGCCGTTGGGCAACACGGACAGACCGATGCCGTTGTTGCTCTCGCGCTTGGCCAGGCGCACAGCCTCGTCGGCCTGCGCGAGCAGGCCGGCTGCATCCTGCGCGTCGTCGGGATACACGGCGATGCCGATCGCCAGACTCACCTGCAACACGTACGGCGGGACCGACAGGGGGGAATCGAAAGCATCGTGCAGTCGCTCGGCCAGTGCCATGCCATCGGGTTCGTCGCGGCGATAACCGATTCCCGCCACGAACTCGTCGCTTCCGAGCCGCCATAACCAGCCTTCGGCCGGCATGGCCTTGTCGAGCCGTTGCGCGATCGCTGCAAGCACCTGGTCGCCAACGGCATGGCCCATGCTGTCGTTGATCGCACCGAAGCGGTCGATGTCGATATGCAACAGCGCGACGCGCCGTCCCGTCGCACCCGCTGCCGCGAGCCCAGCGGAGAGGCTCGGTCCGCCGGCGCCCAGACGGTAAAGCGACGTGGTCGGATCGACGGGAATGCTGCCGTGCTGGTCGTACCGCGTGCTCATGGACGCGGCGGGATCCGGCGTGCGCGAAGCGGCGGCAACAGGTCCCCGAGTCCGCACTCCGATGACCGGCTACGAACATTCGCGCTGCAATTAACCATTGGTCCTGTCGCCATAGCCGGTCTCGCCTGGCATTCGCGATTCCCTATCGTGTCGGGGAGCAGCGATGCCGTTCGATTTGATGGATGCCAGGCGCCATTCAACGGTGTTTACGATCGGATAGGCAAGTAACGGACGCGGGTTGGCTTCATTGGCCACAAGCCCGGCAGGGACGATGCAGGGACGATGCAGGGACGATGCAGGGACGATGCAGGGACGATGCAGGGACGATGCAGGGACGATGCAGGGACGATGCAGGGACGATGCAGGGACGATGCAGGGACGATGCAGGGACGACGATGGAAAACGAAAAAACCGGCACTGGGCCGGCTTTTTGCAACACCATGAAGGAGTGGTGGGCGGTGCAGGGTTCGAACCTGCGACCCTTGCCGTGTGAAGGCAATGCTCTACCGCTGAGCTAACCGCCCGATGCGTGCGCAGGGCGCCGCTGGGCCGCGCAGTATATAGAGAAGGCGTTTGTTTTCAAAGCCCGCATGGCACGGATTCAGGTGCGTCGGGCAGCTCGCTGTGCGTGATTCAATCCAGCTGCAGTTCGGGCTGCCGCGTATCCGGCTGGACAGAAATGCGGCTCTCAGAACGTCAGGGTAGCGGTGACCGTGTCGCTGTAAGTGCCCTCGGCCTGCGGGCCTTGCGTCGGCACCTGGAGATAGATCGGAATGCTTTGTGGCGTGCCGGCTCCGGTGCCCGTGCGCGTGACGGTGCCCATCGTTCCGTTGCCCCACACGTTGGCCGGACCCGGATCGCGGTAGATCTGGTATTGGACCGTGCCGGGACCGCCTCCGCCCAGGCCCATGCGACGCGATGCATAGGTATTTCCCGGTGTCGATCCTGCGTTCATTGCGAGCGTCCACGGCGCGCCGCTGGTGCAGGTCACCGTCGCATTGGTAATCGCGTTGATCGGGCTTGTGAGCCGGGTGACGGTACCGAAACTGACGTTGGGAATGTCGAGCGTGCAATCGGCGCCTACGCCGGCGTTGACTGGAAAGCTCGACCCCTGGGGAATCAAGCCTGCGGGCGCGCAGCTGCCCGCGGTGAAATTGCCGGCGTCGGTGGCGATGGCGAGTGCAAGACTGTAATTGCCCGATGCGGCTGTCTGCCCCGCGAACAGGCGCCCGGAGATGGGGAAGCTGACGTTCACCGGCGTGCCGCTCGGGGATCCTGAGGTGAAGGCACGCTCCATGACCATGCCCGTGGATTCGCTGGTGGAAGTCGCGATGACCGCTCCGCCGCTACTGTCATAGAGCTGGAAGTTGAGGGTGTTTGCACCCGAAACCAGCCGGCGGGGGTTGGGCACCGGGGCATCCGTCCCCAGCGACAGACAGACACGCCGTGGTTGCCCGTTGCCACCGCCGATGCACGTCAGGACGATGCTGCCGCCGACATCGATCTGTCCGGTGGGAGTCGCCGAGAGGTTGCCGCCAAAACTGATTCCGGAGCTGGAAGCGACCGTGCATGTCTGCGCGCTGGCCGTTGCGGACCATGCGAGCAGGACGACGACCACCAGCAACGGAAAAATCAGACGCGACATCCTCATCGGCTCACCCATCCGATCACTTCGCAGGACAACGGGCTTTCCTGCATCTGGTCCCTCGCGGACTGTGGCAGTCGTGGTGTGAAGCGGCAGCGGTAACCCGGCAACTCGGCCTCGATGGAAGCACCTGCCGGCAGGTCTGGCACCCACGCCTGGCCATCGTATGCGACAAGGATTTCCTGCTTGCCGAGCCATGCGGGAGTACCTGCGGGCAGCGGTTTGCCGTCGCGATCGAGCAGGGTCACCGTGGCCGGATGCAGTCGGTGGATGTCGAAGCGAAGGCGCACCGCACCCTCGTCCGCAGGGGTGGCGAATTGTTCGACATCGGTTATTAGATATTCGTAGCCGAGCACATCGGGATCGATGGCGATGCGGTTGCGCTGCCAGCCGCGCGCTTCGGGGAGGAGCAGGAAGCCATTCCTGTCGGTCACGCCGAACACGCGGTTCTCCACCAGCACGGGCACGCCCGGCGTCCCATTGGCATCGACGAGGACCATCGCATCGCCTACGCGCCGCGTGGCGAACGCATGCTCGCCCATCCAGACCAGGGTGCCGCCCGCCTGCCCGAATATGCCGGTACGGCCATTCGCGTGATCCATGCCGATGAGGCCCTCGCCCAGGGATCCGCGCAGGCTCAACGAAGCCTGGCCGAATTCGCCACCACCACGACGGCCACCCTGCAGATCCCAGCCCCAGCCGCCGGCATACGGCGCGTCGCGGCGAAGGTCGGCGATGAAGTCGGTGTCGCCGCCTTCGGAATGGTTTGCGTAGGTGCTCAGGCTGCGGTCCGCACCCAGGGGAACCGACATCGTGAGGCTCAGGCCATAGCCGGTCGTCGCGCTGTCGAACGCCGAAGCCGACAGCGAGAACTGACGATAACTCTGGGACCAGGACACGCTGTGCAGCCGGTCGTCGCGACCGGTGCTGCTGCGCGAACGCAGCCATGTGTAGCCAAGGCTGCCACGGCTGAACTGCGTCCAGCCGGAGACGCGATCCAGTGCGCGGGGCGCGGAAGCCGGTCCACCCGGATCCAGCGCGTCGCCCAGGTCGCGCAGCTCCTGGCTGCGCCGCTCGCTCTGCAGGTCGATGCCCACGCTGCGGTTGTTCCACTGATAGCCCGCGCGACGCAGGGAACCATCGCTGTCTCCGCTACCTACGGCATACGCAAGGTTGAACACGCCGTAGCGCGCCGCCGGTGACCACACGGCACCGAGGCCGGTAAGCGCCAATCCCGCACCGCCTTCGACATGGCCTTCCAGCGTGAGGCTGTCGGTGATCCCGCGGCGCGCACTCGCACTGCCAAGCCAGTCGTTGCCGTAGCGATCGCTGCCACCGCCGTAGCCTTCGCGCAGGCGGCCGGCTTCGAAACTGAAATCAGTCAGGCCGGGGGCGAGGCGCTGGTAGTCCACGTACAGTGGAACCGTGGTCTGAGTTACGCGGCCGAGCGCATCGGTGAGTACGACGGTGACGTCGCCGGCGCCACTGATGCGGGGAAACTGTTCGATCACGAACGGCCCGTCGTTCACTTCGGTTCCGAACTGGCGAACGTTGTCGACCAGCAACTCGACCGCGGACGGCACCGTGGCCTGTCCGGAAAAACGCGGCACGGGGTAAGTGACCAGATCGGGACGGGTGCCGAAGTTGCGGCGGTACTGCACGCCGCCCAACCGCACCGGACGCGTCCACGCCAGACCGCCACTGGTCAGGTCACCCACGGTGCTGGTCGTCATGCGATTGGAATCGCTGTAGCTCCAGTGCGTGTCCAGGCGTTCCCATGCGGTGTCGTCGTCGCCACCGCGACTCACGCCGCTGACTTCCAGAGCACCGAGACGCCCGAACCACCGCCAGCGGCTTGCAACCGATAGCAGGTCCGAGTCTTCGACATGGCGGCCATAGGCTTCCCAGCCCAGCAGTGCGCCGGTATCGCGCGTAACGGTCACCGGATCCGGAATCCGGTAGCCCAGGTTCTGGCTGGGGCGAAGTGCCGGCGGCACGCTGAGCACGAGTCGTTGCTCGGCGGCGTCGTAACGGTGCTGCAGGCCGGGTATCGAGTCGAGCGGTACCCATCCGTCCGCACCCGGCTGCAAGGGCTGCGGCGGGACCACGTCCAGTGCGGTGAGGCCCTGTGGCGTGATGTAGAGGCGTCCGCCACGCCGGCGCAATTCCACGAGGCGCCCGGCGGGACGTTCGTCGAAATAGACATCGAGATAGAGCGGCGTGCCTCCGTCCGGATCGGCCGCCTCGGCCATTTCGAAATCGTGCGCGCTCGCACCGAACGCGGACAAATCGAGCGCTGCGAGCGAGACGCCCGAGCCACCGTGCTCGCTCTCGGCATCGGCGCCTGCGCTGTCGGCAACGGCGCACCAGCCCGGGGCCGACGCGATCGCCAGCCACACGCCGAGCGTCAGTCGCCTACGGCGCTGAGCGCTCGACCGCGACTTCGAGATCGGAAGCATTGTCGATCTTCGTTCTGAGGCGCAGTCCGTTGCCGAGGGTCGCGAGGCGATCGGCGGAGAGCGTCCAGCGCCGGGTCGAGCGGGGCAGCACGTAACCGAACAGGCCACTGGTGAGTTCCACCGCGTGGCCTGCCGCGTCGACGAGACGGGTCGCGCCGAGCTTGCATGCACGTCCGCCTGCGTTGAGGCAGGTCAGCGTGTCTGTGCCCAGGCGGCAGCTCAGCTGCGCAGGCGCGGCATCGGCAGAGCGATCGAACAACGGCAGTACGAAGCGCATGCGGAAACCCACCGCCACGCTCGCATCCTGTGGAGTGAGCGGTACCTCTTCTGCCACTACGCGGTAGGTGGCATCACGACCGGTCGGCGCTGGTCCCTGCCGCACGATGCGCACGACCTGTTCCTCACCGGGCGCGACGCGCACGATCGGCGGACTGAGCACCATGTCATGGGTCTCATCCAGGCGATCTTCGCCCTCCGGTTGCGACCAGCCATACACGCGCACCTGGGCACCAACGGGAGCATCCCCACTGTTGCGCAGCACCAGCCGCGTGGCACGCGCACCCGCGGACAGCTCGACGCGGGTCGAGCCGACCTGAAGGTGTCCGCCTGCCATCGCAACCGGTGCCACCGCGGCCAGCAGGGCCGCGGAAGCGAACCGGCGTACGTTCATTAGAACGTGGCCGTTGCCGTGATCGTCGAGCTGTAGGTGCCTTCGGGCTTGCCGGTCTGTCCACCGAGCACGCGCGAATAGACCGTAAGCGCATTGGGAGTGCCACCACCCGTGGACGTTCCGACCAGGGCGGGCGCGCCGGCAGAGCCGTCACCCCACACAGTGGTATGAGCAGCATCGCTGTACACGTTGAAGTTCAGCGTATTGACGCCATTGGCCAAGGTGCGCGTGCCGTACGTGCCACCGCCGGTGCCGACATTCAGCGCGATGCTGTAGGTGTCGGCAAAGCTGCAGGTGATGTTGTCGCCGGCGCTGGCCGCATCGTTATTGCTCGCCAGCGTGGTCACGGTGCCGTGGTTGATGTTGTTGAAGGTGATTTCGCAGTCGTTTTCCAGCGTGATCGAGACCTCGAAATCACGCGTCTGCGGACTCGGACCGGCGAACGCCGCGGAACTTGCAAACGCAAGCGCGGCAACAGCAATCGTGTTGCGGACCAGCTTCATGGTTTTCCCCTGTCGCCCATTCGGGCTGTATTTGTTGGGTGTTCGGCAAAAAGGCCGGCCCGTTGCAATGGGCGGGCGCAATGTACCTAAGTGCGCGCACCGTCACAATTAGCAAAATGCGTCATGGGGCGACAAATTGCGCAAAGGCGAGTGACAAAAAACCGTCATTACAAAGATGAATGGTTCACTTTCCGCCCGGAGGCACGCGCGTGGCCGCCCTTCCGGACGTCTGGGGCGGGCGCTATGAGATTCCGGACCGGGTACTTCACAATCAAAGGCGGCCATGTGGCTTGGTTCCGCCGCTCGCCGTCTCCCGTCACCTTGAGCCCCGCATGATCCCAGTCATCCTTTCGGGCGGTTCAGGCACCCGCCTGTGGCCGCTCTCGCGCGAAGCCTTCCCCAAGCAGTTCCTCAGCCTTCTCGGCGAGCACTCCCTGCTGCAGGCGACCTGGGATCGCATCGCGCCGTTGGCGACGTCGGCACCGCTGGTGGTGGCCAATGAGGAACACCGCTTCATGGTCGCCGAGCAGTTGCGTGAAGCGGACTGCACGCCGGCGGGCATCCTGCTCGAACCCGTGGGGCGCAACACCGCACCGGCGATCGCGATTGCCGCACTGGAGGCTCGGCGCGGCGGCAGCGACCCGCTGCTGCTCGTGCTGCCATCCGACCACGTGATCGCCGATGCCGAAGGCTTCCGCCATGCAGTGCGCGCCGCCACGAGCGCTGCGCAGTCCGGCCAGCTGGTTACCTTCGGGATCGTGCCTTCGTCTCCCGAGACGGGCTACGGTTACATCCGCGCGCAGGCAGGCGACGGTGTTCGCCCGGTCGCGCAGTTTGTCGAGAAGCCGGACGCCGAAACCGCATCGCGTTATGTCGCCAGCGGCGACTATTTCTGGAACAGCGGCATGTTCCTGTTCCGCGCGTCGGTGTATCTCGCCGAACTCGAACGGCACCGTCCCGAAATGCTGGCGGCATGCGACGAAGCACTGGCGAAGGCGAAGCGCGATGCCGACTTCATCCGCCTGGACAAGGACGCGTTCGCAGCGTCCCCGTCGGATTCGATCGACTACGCGGTGATGGAAAAGACGGCGCACGCCGCGGTGCTGCCGATCTCGGTCGGCTGGAACGATGTCGGCAGCTGGTCGGCCTTGTGGGAAGTCGCCGAGCAGGACGGCAACGGCAACGCGCATCACGGCGACGTCATTGCGCAGGACTGCCGCGACACCCTGGCGTGGGGTAACGGCCGGCTGGTTGCGCTGCTCGGGCTGGAGAACGTCGTGGTCGTCGACACCGACGACGCAGTGCTGGTCGCGCACAAGGACCACGTGCAGGACGTCAAAGGCATCGTCGCCGAGCTGAAGAAGCGCGAACGCCCCGAACCGACCTGGCACCGCAAGGTCTACCGCCCATGGGGCAGCTATGACTCCATCGACATGGGCGAACGCTTCCAGGTCAAGCGCATCACGGTGAAGCCGGGCGCCGCGCTGAGCCTGCAGATGCACCACCACCGCGCCGAACACTGGATCGTCGTCAGCGGTACCGGCCGCATTACCCGTGGCGACGAAACGATCATCCTTTCGGAAAACCAGAGCACCTACATTCCGCTGGGAGTGAAGCACCGCCTCGAGAATCCCGGTGTCATGCCGCTGGAACTGATCGAGGTGCAGTCGGGGAGCTATCTCGGTGAGGACGACATCGTCCGCTTCGAGGACGTGTACGGGCGCGACTGAGCGTGGCCCGAATGCACTACTGACAGCCGGGCGATTGCAGAACAGCACGCTGGTAGCCGACACCCCCAGGTGGGGGACAGTTGAGTTCTTGGTGGTGCCAGCACGATCAGCTGCGTGGTAATCCAGTCAGTTCCTGCCGCCGCGATGGCCGCCGTCGGTGCACGTTGCCGTTTCCCTTGCTACCAAGGCTTTCAGGCAAATCGACAGGGGGCTGTATGTCGTGCCAATTCCACCCGCTGCAGGCGGGGCTCGCACGCGAGCGCCTGCTATTTGGGCGCACGCGGCCGTGAAGGGGCGATTCGAGCGCCTGCGGCGCCCCATGACGGTGCTGTGGTACGTCGATCTCGCGGTCATCGTGCTGGCGGTAATCGGTGCGGCGAACCTGCGTTTTTCGGGAGATCCCGAGGGACACATGGCTTTCCTGCAGAACGCCACCGGGCGCGCCCTGCTGGTGGGGCTGGCGCTCACTGGCTCGATGGCCATGTTTGGCCTGTACCAGGGGCATCTGCGCCCGCGCACCACCGACCTCGTGTTGCGGATCCTGCTGGCGTTTGCGTTCGGCTCGGGCGCACTGCTGGTGCTGTACTACGCGTTTCCCCCGGCCTATATCGGCCGAGGAGTGCTGGCGATTGCGCTCCTGCTTTCGCTGGTCAGTGCGGTCGTTACCCGGCTTACGGCCGGGCGGCTGTTCGAGGGCGATGCATTCAAGCGGCGTGTCCTCGTGCTCGGGGCGGGTGTTAACGCCGACATCATCAACGACCGCTTGCGCCGCCGCAGCGATCGGGCCGGGTTCACCCTGGTCGGATTCGTGCCCTTGCCCGGGCAGAAAGTATTGGTCGACCACAACATGCTGGTCCAACCGATCAATGGAATCGTTTCCCTGGCCGAAGAACTGAACGTCGCCGAGCTCGTGGTGGCGCTCGACGAACGGCGGGGCGCGCTCCCGATGGAAGAGATGCTCATCTGCGCGCAACGCGGGCTGCGCGTCACCGACCTTTCGTCCTTCTTCGAGCGAGAGGCGGGAATGGTCAGCCTGAGCGTGTCCGATCCTTCGTGGCTGGTGTTTTCAGGCGGCTTCGATCATTCGCTGCCGCGGCGCCTGAGCAAGCGGTTCTTCGACGTGGTCGCCGCGATGTCGCTGCTGTTGCTTTCGTGGCCGGTGATGATGCTCGTGGCGCTGTGCGTGAAGCTGGAATCCCCCGGGCCCGTGCTGTACCGGCAGGTGCGCGTGGGGGAGCTCGGCCAGGAGTTCGAACTGGTGAAGTTTCGCAGCATGCGCGTGGATGCCGAAGCCGATGGCGTTGCACGCTGGGCCAGCATGCAGGACGACCGCAGCACGCGGGTGGGAGGCTTCATCCGCAAGACGCGGCTGGATGAATTACCCCAGCTCTTCAACGTGCTCCGTGGTGAAATGAGTTTCGTCGGCCCCCGCCCGGAACGGCCGCAGTTCGTCGACATGCTTGCGCGACAGGTCCGTTATTACAACGTGCGGCACAGCATCAAGCCGGGGCTGACGGGATGGGCGCAGGTGCGGTATCCGTACGGAGCTTCCGTAGTCGATGCGGAGGAGAAGCTCAAATTCGACCTGTTCTATGTCAAGAACCACGGGCTTCTGCTGGATACGTTGATCCTGTTGCAGACGATCGAAGTCGTGCTGTTCCAGAGAGGCGGACGCTGAGGCGCGAGGTTGCAGTGAGTGGTCATTCGATGTGGTCAACGACGCAGCAATCGGCTGAACGTGCGCCGCGCGGCAAAGGGAAAAAGCGCGGCTACGCCGCGACGGACATCCGGATGGGAGCTCGTGCGCCAGGCTTTCGTGGCCAGTTCCATCGCATCACGCCAGCGCCAGCGGATGAGCATGCCCCGTGCGTTGCGCACGTACGCGGCGCCCAGTGCGTGGAATCGCTCGGAATCGGCCACCGCGCCCTGGGCCTGCTCCACGGCTTGCTCCATCACTGCGACGTAATCGTCATAGGTGGACGACGTTGCCGACAGGCCCTCATGTCCTCGCACGGCACTGGCCAGCACCTCGTCGACTACGCCGATGCGCCAGCGCGCGGCGATGCGCAGGTGATATTCGATGTCCTCGGCCGTGCGCAGGCGCTCATCGAAGCCGCCGACATCCTCGAACACTTCGCGGCGCATCATCGCCGACACCGGCGCCAGGGCAGGGTTGTGCAGGAGCCATCGCAGGACCCACCCATCCGAGGGGAGCACGTCACGGCGATGGAAGACATCGATGCGGCGGAGGGCATCGTCCGTACGCTCGACATCGCACAGGACCATGCCGTGATCGGGATGCCCCGCGAGCCAATCGGCCTGGCGCTGTGTCTTGTCGGGCAGCCATGTGTCATCGCTGTCGAGGAAGGCGAAGAAGTCGCCACGCGCCAGGCGCATGCCGTGATTGCGTGCCGAGGACACTCCGGCGTTGGCTTGCCACGCGTACCGCAGTCTGTCGCCGAAGAGCCCTGCAAAGCGCTCGCGCAACATGTCACCGGTATCGTCGGTGGAACCGTCGTCGATCACGATGACTTCATCCGGCTGGCGCGTTTGCGCGAGCACCGACTCGAGCGCGCGCGACAGGATCGCGCTGCGGTTGTACGTCGGTATGATCGCCGACACCAGGAAGGGTTGCGTCATGCTCGCTGATCTCGCCAAGAGGCTGCTTTACGCCAGTGGTGCACTCGGGTTGTACCACTCAATACGCAATCGCAACCAGCTTACGGTCGTGATGTTCCATCGCGTGCTCGACCCGGCCGATCCACGCTGGAAAAGCTGCGATCCCGACTACACCCTGCCGGTCGATCTCTTCATCCGTTCGCTGGAATTCTTCCGCCGCCACTACAACGTCGTCGCCATGGAGGACGTGCTTGCGGCACGCCGCGGCCTGAAGGGATTGCCCCCACGCCCGTTGCTGATCACCTTCGACGACGGCTGGGCGGACAACGCCGATTTCGCCTTGCCACAGCTGCACAGGCAAGGGCTGCCGGCGTTGATGTTCGTCGTGGCCGATGCGGTCGGCGCCCGCCAGCCCTTCTACCAGGAACGCATTTTTTCGGCATGGCGCCGCGGAACGTTGCGGGTATCCACGCTGCGCGAGGAACTGCGCGCGCTGGGTGCAGATGTCGGTGCGCCCGCCAACGAGGAAGAGGCGGCGTTGCGCAGGCTGATTGGGGCCGTGGAAGAACTGGAGCCTCAGGTCCGTGCAAACTTGCTGGAACGGGTCGCTGGCTGCCTGGACGACGAGCTGCGTCACATGGTCGACAGCAATGACCTTCGCCGCCTGTTGGACCATGGCATAGGGCTGGGCTTGCACGGACGGACGCACACGCCGATGACGCGCGCGCTCGATCTCGACGACGAACTGTCCGGTGCACGCACCACGTTGGCCAAACGGCTGGAGCCGGAGATCCTGGCAGGCGAAACGATGTCGTTTCCGCATGGGGCGCATGACGCCAACATCGCCCGGCGCGCGCGTGAAGCAGGCTACGAGCTCGTGTTCACCAGCGTGCCCGCGCTCAATCCGGTGCGTCCAACCGTGGGATGGTTGCTCGGCCGCACTGGATTCGAGGCGGAGACCATCCGCGATGCGAAAGGCCGGTTCCGGCCCGATTGGCTGGCCCTGTACCTGTTCCGCAAGCCCCGCCTGAGCCTAGCGCCGGATTACTCGTCCTCGTCAGCGGACGTGAGATAGAGGTCTTCCGCGCAGACGGACTCCGCATCGTTGCTGCACAGACCGAACACCGGACGTTTTCCCCGTGCCGAGAAGCCCCTGGATATCCAGCTGTCAATGCGGCTGGGGCGCGCAGCGATTTCGACCGATACGGAGGCGTGGCCCGCGCGGTACGCAGCGTGCACCAGCGCATCGATGTAATGCCTTCCCACGCCGCGGTCTGCATCGTCCGACCAGAAGTCGCGTACGAACAAGGCATCGCCTTCGACTTGCGTGGCGAACCAGGCCAGTAGCGCGTCATCACCGGGGCGTGTGATCAGCAGGTAACGCGTGCGTGCGACAGGCGACTGGTCGAAACGCCAGCGCACGTGCCGTGTGTCGCGGATGGCAGTAAGCCCATCTTCCGGTGCGGAGGTGCCCCATAGCGCGTCCATGCGCTCGTCCGCCACGTCGCTCCACGCCATCCTCGTTGCCGGTTGCATTGCCCGCCGCAGCCTGTCGCGCGTTTGCGTGGCCGCATCGAGCAGCCAGGCGGCAAGGGGTGCCAGCACGGCAGGCAGGCGTCGGCGCACATAGTGGGAATACCGCAACACCCGCGCGTAGCGAACGATGTCGCCCCAGTGCCGGTAGCCGATGCGTTTGAACACGGCCGCTGCCTTGGGGTTGGGGAACCCGTAAAGCACATCCAGTTCGCGGCGCCCGGCATCGACGATGCATTGCTGCAGCATCATGGCCGGCCCCAGCGTGCGGTGCGCCGGCGTTACGGCAAGGTCGACCATGACACCGCCCTGGATGTTCCTGCCATGCAGAAGCATCCGGCGCCGCCCTGCGGCGCAGGCCCCGGCCCACGATCCATCGGGCTCATGGCGCAGCAGCCTGAGCAGCGGCGGCTCGCCGGGCGCGCCGAGATAGAACCAGTCGTACTTCGCACGCATGCGTTCCGACTCGCCCAGGTTGCCGTGCCAGATCGCCAGCACGGTGTCGCGGTCGCGAACCACGTCGCCATCATGGATGGCGTAAACCGGCGGCTGCGCCACCGCACTCATGCGTGCGCCAGTTCTGCTACCGGTTCCACCAGGATCGGCGACGCGTGCAGGTAGCGCGTGGTTCGGCGCTTGTTGGCGATGTCGTCGTAAACGGCCTGTGCCTGTTCCGGCGTGATGTCGAGTTCCTGGGCCAGCCGCCCGGCGGGCACGCCGTGGTTGAGTGCCCATAGCGCCAGGTCCATGTCGCGGAAGGGAAGGGCGAAGTAGAACTCGTCCTGCCCCTGCGCAAGGCTGTAGGTGTCGGTGGTCGGCTCGGCCGCGCACACGCGCTCGGGCAGCCCCAGCCATCGCGCCATTCCGTACACCTGCGATTTGTACAGGTGGGCGATGGGTTTCACGTCCGCGGACCCGTCGCCGTTCTTGACGAAGAAGCCCTGGTCGTACTCCAGGCGATTGGGCGTGCCGACCACGGCGTAGTTGAGGCGGTCGGCGTGGAAATATTCGAGCGTCTTGCGGATGCGTTGCTTGAAATTAGTGGCCGCGACGATGGTGAGGTAGTCATCCAGCGCCAGATCGCGTTCCACCAGTTCGCCGGCAGGCGAGCACGCGATCAGGCGGAAGCGGTTGAAACGCCCCTGGATACCGCCATCGATCACGATCTTGAATTTCCATCCCTCTCCATAGGCAGGCAGCGCGCGACGAACCGAGGCATCGCGCGCGCGGTAGCAGCCGATCGCCTCGAGCGCCGGGGCGATGTCGATCGTTTCCGTGAGCACGCCCAGGTGTTCGGCCAGCAGGCGGGCGCGAACGGCGCTGTCGTCGGACGAATCGCGCTCGGGCAGGATCAGGGTGAACACACGCTCCGGCCCAAGAGCGCGTACCGCGAGCGCGCAGCTGACGGAGCTGTCGATGCCGCCGGAGATTGCCACCACCAGCCCGCGTCGATGCAACTGACGCGCGGTGATTTCGCGCAGGCGTGCGCAGATTCGATCGGCCATGGCTTCGTAGTCGAGATCGAGCACGCTTCGGCCAAACACGGCCTGGGTATTTCCGCTTCCGTCAGTCACGAGGTTTCCGCTTCCGTCAATTGCACGCGCCGGACTTTTCCGGAAGCCGTGCGGGGGAGGGCGCCGATGAACTCAACGTGCTTCGGCACCTTGTAGGGAGCAAGACGCGCGCGGCAATGCGCGCGGATGCGGTCTGCGCCGCGTGGCTGTTCCTGGGCCACGACCACGAATGCTTTGACGACCTGCCCCAGCACGTCGTCGTCGATCCCGACGACCGCGGTCTCGATCACCCACGGCAGCTCGGTGATGGCCTCTTCCACGTCGGCGGGATTCACGCGATGCGCACCGGTCTTGATCATGTCGCTCCGCCGGCCGTCCAGGTACAGGTAACTCTCGGCATCCAGATGGCCGAGGTCGCCGGTATGGAGCCAGCCATCCCGAAGAACAGCGGCCGTTGCTTCAGAATTGTTCCAGTAACCCAGCATGACGTTCGGGCCGCGTGCGCAGACCTCGCCCGTTTCCCCGGGGTTGGCCCAGCTTCCGTCGTCGCGGCAGATGCGGATCTCCACGTCGCGCAACGCGCGCCCGACCGAACCGACCCGTTCGTCGATAAGCTCCGGCGGCAGATAGGTGAGACGCGAGGTCGCTTCGGTCTGGCCGTACATGAGGAACAGGCGAACGTGCGGGAGTGCGTCGCGCAAGCGCCCCACAAGCCTGGCGGGCATCGCACCACCGGCCTGCGTGAGATAGCGCAGCGAAGGCATGGCCTGTTCGGACAACGGCACGTGTTCGAGCAGCAGCGCGTAGGTGGAGGGAACGCCGCAGAAGCCGGTGATGGATTCGGCCTTCAGTGCCTGGGCCACCAGGTGCGGGAACGCCAGGCTGGGCGCGAGCACGATGCGCGCGCCGGTGAGCAGGTGCGTGTGCAGCACCGAAGCGCCGTAGGCGTAGTAGAACGGCAACACGTCGAGCACGCTGTCGTCGGCCGTCAGCTGCAGATAATCGATCACCGCCTCTGCGTTGGCGAGCAGGTTCGCGTGACTGAGCATCACACCCTTTGGTGCCCCCGTCGTACCCGAGGTGTACAGGAGCATGGCGAGCGAATCCGGCGCGGGTTCCTCGCCTTGCGGGAAGCTGGCTTGCGCATAACCGGTGTTGTCATCGAGCGGCAGCGATTGCGTGGCTCCCTCGAAGGCCCGCAGTGCATCCTCGATATCGCCAGGACCGCGCTCATGAACCACGATGCGCGCATCGCAGTGTCGCAGCCATGGCACGAAGTCACGGACACGCGCCTGTGCGTTGAGCGGAACCGCGACACCCCCGGCCAGCCAGATGCCGTAGACCGTAACGGCTGCCTCGAGCCGGTTAGGCAGCACGATCGCTACGCGCTCACCTGGCTGCAGGCCACGCGCGCGCAGTGCCGCGGCGCAGGCCATGGCCTGGGCGAAAAATGCGTCATAGCTAGTGCGGCGTGCACCATCGACCATTGCGATCCGGTGGGGATTCGCCACGGCGACCTGTCGCAGGCGCGATAGCAACGTCGCCATGGATCTTCAGCCCGTGCGTTTGCGCGCGACGAAGCCGTCGACGGCCTGGATCGAATCGAAGTTCGCCGGCGTCATTTCCTCGGGCGCGACCCTGATGGCGAAGCTCTCCTCCAGGAACAGGATCAACTCGTGGATGCCGGTCGAATCGATCACGCCGCCGCGGATCAGCGAATCGGCGTCGCCCAAGGCGCCATGGTCTTCGGAAAAAAGAAAATTCTGCAGAACGAACGTCTTGATCTGATGCCGCTGGTCCATGTCCGGTTGTCCCCTGGATGACGTTGACGCGCGCCGGATGCGCGGCTCCACTGCAAAGAACGTGAAGCCGTGTGGCATCAGGACAGCGTCTGTCCGAGTACCGCGGTGGTCTCCGTTAATATCGGCTGCCGACTACGCATGGGGACGCGTTATGCGCTGGACCTGGATGATCTTGCCCGCGCTCTGGCTTGCCGGTTGCCGTGGCGAGGGCGCGCCGGCCAAGGTTGTTTCCACGCCACGCGTGGTGACTGCGCCGGCGCAGCAGGTGCATTCGCGCTCAGGCACCGTGCTCCTCACCGAAATCGCCACCGGCTTCGATCACCCGTGGGCGATTGCGTTCCTGCCCGATAGCTCGATGCTCGTGACCGAACGCCCGGGCCGCCTGCGCGTCATCCGCGATGGACGTGTATCCGAACCGCTGCGGGGCTTGCCCGACATCTTCGTCGATGGCCAGGCCGGACTGCTCGACGTCGCGATCTCGCCGACGTTCAGCCGCGACCGGCTTGTGTACCTGTCGTTCGCAGAACCAAATTTTCGTGGCAACAAGACCGGTACGGCCGTAATGCGCGGACGCTTGGCCGAGGACGCACTCGAAGCGGTGGAAGTCGTCTACCGGCAGGAACCAAAACTATCCAGCGGCACGCACGTCGGATCGCGACTGGTATTCGATGACTCGGGGCACTTGTGGGTGACACAGGGCGAAAACCGCGTTGCTGAAACCGCGCAGCAACTGGACAAGCTGCAGGGCAAGCTGGTGCGCATCTGGCCGGATGGTTCCATCCCGAACGACAACCCGTTTATCGGCCAGGATGCGCGTCCGGAAATCTGGTCGTACGGACACCGCAACATGCAGGGAGCCGCACTGCATCCGGTCACGCGCCAGCTATGGACGACCGAGCACGGGCCGATGGGGGGCGACGAAATCAACATCCCCCGGGCTGGGCGCAACTATGGCTGGCCGGTCGTGACCAACGGCAAGGACTACAGCGGCAGTCCCGTGCCCGGCTCGGTCGGAGCGAGTGCCGACGGAATGGAGCCGCCACACTATGTGTGGACGGTTTCGCCAGGCGTCAGCGGCATGGTGTTCTACACCGCGGACCTGATCCCGCAATGGAAGGGCAACTTGTTCGTCGGTGCGCTGGCCACGCACGAACTCATCCGCCTGGAACTCGATGGGGACGCGGTCGTTGCCGAGGAACGGCTGTTGACTGATCGCAACGAACGCATACGTGATGTGCGCCAGGGGCCGGACGGGGCGCTCTATCTGCTGGTGGATGCGGATGTGCCCGACGGCAAGCTGCTGCGGATCGGCCCGGCGGGTGCCAGGAACAATGCCGTCGAATCCGCTAAGCCGTGATACGTCCGATGAAGTCGACACTGGTGACGCACAACCGCTCGCGGGGGATGTCGGCAAATTCAGGTGCCACCCGCATCGCGCGAAGGCGTGCGAGGTTCTCTTCGCGCGCCGTCGCCGTATCGAGCACGATCTCGAAGCCAGCGGCCGATGCGTCCTCGACGAAGCGATGCGCGCGCAGCCGATTCTGGTACAGGAAGGCGTTGTTCCAGAACGACCATGCGCGGCTGGAATACTGCAGGTAGTGCAATTGGTGCAGCCGGCGGTCGACGTAGGCGTAATGGTCGCCACAGTTCACCGAATGGAACATCAGTCCACCTGGCGCGAGGATGCGGCGTGATTCGGCGTACAACGCCGTGATGACAGCCGGCGGCACATGCTCGAGCACGCTGTTGGAAAACACCATGTCGATGCTGCCGGCAGGCAACCTGGTACGCGTGGCGTCCGCCGGAGCGCGGTAACGCACCACCCCGGAAGTGGCAGCTTCAAGATCGCATGCCGGTTTCTCATGGGAACTGAGCAACGCATAGCGATGGCGCACCTGTTCGATATCGGCACCCGACGTCCTGGCAATGTGCTCGAGGTGGTCGGCCAACAGAGCGATGCAACGTGCGGTGAGTCCCGGCCGCAGGTGCCGGTTGAGATCGAATGTTTCCACGACGCGCGCACCGGCGAGATAACACGCGAGGGGAAAGGTGGGATACCAGCCGGTTCCGATCTCCACGAGGCGCGCGCCGCCGATCGACTGCCCGGCGTTGCGCAGATGACGGATCATGATCGACCAGTCTTCGACCTTGCAGGCGAATTCGCGTTCGAAATCGCGCAGGCCGCCGAAACGGCGCTGCAGTCCGTAGTGCAGCAAGGTGCCACCAGGCAGCACGCCCAGCACCTTTTGCACCACGCCCTTGATTCTCCAGTGCATAACGGACCTCAGGCGCAGGTGTCGAGCACCGGTTCGATTGCGGGAAGATTGCGGACTTCACGCAGGTTGCGGTGCAGCAGCATGGTGGAAAGCATGCCGACGAAGGCCTGGTTGTCGGCGAAGCCCGTGACACGTCCGCTGCGGCACTTGTCCACCAGCCGGCCGACTGCGAGCGGATCGAAAACGCCTGCTTCCCGCAGGCATTCGGGGCTGAGCAGGTCGGCCACGTAATCCAGTGGCACACCGTCGCGGAAAAAACTCTGGCTGTCGGGCGCGCGATAGGGCTGCTTGGTGCGCGCGAGGATGTCGGACGGAAGCAGGTCGGCCAGCGCACGCCGGAGCAGGTACTTTTCCGTCATTCCGCGGATCTTGTAGCTCGGCGGCAGGCGCGAGGCGAATTCGATCAGTCGATGATCGAGATAGGGGAAGCGGCCCTCGATCGAGTTCGCCATTGCGACACGGTCGCCCTGCGCCGCGAGCAGATAACCGGCGAGGAGCGATTTCGCTTCGACGTACTGGTCGCGCGCCAGCGGACTCCACGACATCGTTTCGGGTGGTAGCCGGTCTTCGAAGGCACCCATCGGCTCCCATGCGCCCAGCGCTTCGCGCATGTCCGATGAGAGCAGCGAAAGCGCCCGCTGCGAGGTCCTCCAGCGCGGCACATGCGCGAAGACGGGACTGTGCAGGTATTCCATTCCCTGGCCGAAGAACGACTGCGCGAAGGCTGCGTTGCGCACAGGCGAGTTCTCCACGTACCCGTAAAGACGCTCCAGCAGGCGAGGGCGCCACGTCGAACCCGGCTGCCGCGCCCAGAAGCGGCGCACCTTGGCTTCCTTGAACAGGTCGTAGCCGCCGAAGACTTCATCGGCGCCTTCCCCGGTGAGTACGACCTTGTAGCCGGCCGCCCGCACGGCGCCCGACAGCAGCATCAACGGCACCGGCGCGGTGCGCAGCACCGGAACCTCCGCGTGCCGCACGAAGCGGGGGAATGCATCGCCGATGTCCTGGCGCGTGCACAGCAGCGTGCTGTGCTCCGTGCCCAGGTGTCGCGCCATCTGTTGCTGGTGTGCGCTCTCGTCGAACTCCGCGTCCTCGAACGCCACTGAAAACGTGCGCACGGGTGTGGAGGTGAAGCCCCGCACCAGTGCCACGATTCCCGATGAATCAAGGCCTCCGCTCAGGTAGGCGCCGACGGGTACGTCGGCGCGCAATTGCAGGCGCACGGCGTCGATGAGCAACTCGCGCAGTTCGCCCGCCGCGTGCTCAATGCTGGCGAACTGGCCGGGGGATGTTTCCGCGGCAGGAGGAAACGTCCAGTCCCAGTAACGGCTCAACTGCTCGCGCCCATTGCTTTCGATCGACAGCAGGCAACCGGGCGGAAGACTGCGCACACCCTCGTAGACCGTATCGGGGTCGGCAGGTGCCCAGTACGTGAGGGTCTGTGCCAGCCCGACCGGGTCGAACGAAGCGCATCGGGGCAGCACGGCCTGCACTGCCTTGACCTCGGAGGCGAACCAGGTGCGCGCGCCTTCGCGCGTGTAGAACAACGGGCGAATCCCCGCACGGTCGCGGGCGAGCACCAGGCGCTGCCGCTCCGCGTCCCACAAGGCGATAGCGAACTGACCGTTGAGGTGTTCGACGAACCCATCGCCGTAGCGATCGTACAGATGCACGATCACCTCGGTGTCCGACTGCGTGTAGAAGCGACGGCCTTCGGCTTCCAGTGTTTGTCGCAGTTCGACGTAATTGAATATCTCGCCGTTGAACACGGTCCAGACCGTGCGGCGCGGGTTATGGATCGGCTGGTCGCCCGTGGCCAGGTCGATGATCGACAGCCGCGCATGCGCCAGGCCAACGCCGGGCGCCGCATGGAAGCCATATCCATCCGGGCCGCGATGGGCCAGGGTCCGGATCATCCGATCCAGCAAGGGTCGCGCGCTCTCCGGCGCTACATCGGGTCCGGTGAACCCAGCGATTCCACACACGTTGATCGGCCCCCCGTGGACTAGGCATCCCTCGCGAGCGATAGCGACGCAAGTGAAGTCGCTCAGGTAAACGTTGCGGGCAGGGCGATACGGCCATCGGCTTCGCTAAAAGCATCCATGCATACCTGCAATGTCTCGCGCGCCACTCCGCTCCAGTCGCGGGAGAAGCGCCGGGCGAGCGCTTCCGGATCCCACCCGCGATCCAGCACCTGCCCGAACGCGACGGACAACGCGCGTGGATCGCGTGGAGCGACCAGCACGCCGCAGGACGCATCGACGACTTCTGGAATACCACCTACATGCGTGGCAACGACGGGGCGTCCGGAGGCGAGTGCCTCGACGAGTACATTGGGATGGCCTTCGGAGTAGCTGGGCAGCGTGACCAGATCGGACGCCGCCATCCAGCGAGCGACGATGGATGCATCCATCGCTCCCGGCAGGTGCACGGGTACACCCGCGATGCGCTGCGCGGACTGATCCAGCTCGCCACGCAACGGTCCGTCACCGATGAGGGCGAGTTCCGCGCGCGGATGCTCCTGCGACAGCATCGCGGTCGCTTCGAGCAGCTCCCGCAATCCCTTTTCCTGAACGAGGCGCCCCACGTACACGACGAGCCTGGCGCCTTCGTCGATCCCGAGCTGGCGCCGCGCTTCCGAACGGCTCGCCGGATGGAAGATCGCGGCGTTGCAGCCGTTCGGAATGGTGATCGTGCGATGGGCGTCGGCGCCGTAGCGTTCGATCGCCACGCGGCGCAGGTCTTCGCTTACCACCAGCAAGCGCCGTGCGCGGCGCACCACCTGGGCCGTCAGCACGCGACTCACGGCATCGCGCACGCGAAGGTCCGAACCGCGGGCCCCGGCCACCCAGGGAATGCCAAGCCGGGACGCCGCCCGCATCGCACCGAATGCGTCGGGGTACAGCCAATAGGAGAGCACCACATCCGGGGCGAAGCGCGCCATGGCCTCAGTGATCGCCATGCCGCACAGATGGCCATTGAACGGACGCGACACCATCGGCAATGCCGGATAGCTCACGTATTCGGTGTCGCAGTCCTGCACCTGCTGTGGGAGCGGCGCACGGAACAGGTAGCTGCGTGGTCTCGCCCATCGCGGATAGGTGGCCACGGGGCTGATCACGCGCACGTCGGCGAGGCGCGCGAGCTCGCGCACCGTCTGCAGGATCGGCCGGCCTCGATTGGGCTCGCCGGCGATCGGGAACTGGGAGGTAACGACGAGGATGCGCATCGCGGCCTATGAAGTGGAGCGGGCAGTGCCCGGTTGCCGAGTCGTTTTGCGTTGCCTCATCACAGACGCGTGATTCCAGCGATCCGAACGGGGGGAGAGTTTGTCCAAGACGGCTTCATCGTCGGAAAGAGTGGTCGAGCTCGACGCCCTTCGCGGGCTTGCGGCTCTGGCTGTGGTTGCCTTCCACTACACCACGCATTACCAGGCCATGATCGGCCACACCCGGCCACTGGGCTTCGGCTTCCCGCCGGGCAATTACGGGGTGCAGCTGTTCTTTCTCATCAGCGGCTTCGTCATCTTCATGACGCTGGAGCGCACGCGCACGGCGATGGATTTTGTCGTTTCCCGGTTCTCGCGATTGTTCCCGGCTTACTGGAGCGCAATGGCCATCACCGCCGCGGTGGTCTACACGCTCGGCATGCCGGAGCAGAAACTGCCGCTGCGCGACCTTCTGCTGGACCTCACGATGGTGCAGGAAGTGCTTGGTGCGGAGCATCTGGACGGTTCGTACTGGACGCTGGGCGTGGAGCTGTTCTTCTACGCGCAGATGCTGGGGTGGTTCATGCTTGGCCTGCTGCCGCGCATCCGCTTCATCATTGTCGGATGGCTGTTGTTGGCAGTGGCCTATGGGTTGGCCCGGAAGGCCGGCCTGCACTTCTCGTACTCGGTGCGCGAGGCGCTGATCCTGCAGCACATCCCGTTCTTCGCGATGGGCATACTCTTCTACCGCATCCACTCCCACGCAGGCTCGCACCGCGCCGATGCGATTCTGATCGGCCTTTGCCTGGCAACGATCGGCATTGCCTATGCGCCGGTGTACCTGGTGGTGGGTTCGGCATGCGTGGCGGTCTTCTGGCTGTTCATCACAGGGCGCCTGGCCTGGTTGCGCGCCGCTCCGCTGGCGTATCTGGGAACGATTTCCTATTCGCTATACCTGCTGCACCAGGCCATTGGTTTCGTGTTGATCCATCGCATGGAACGCAACGGCATCGCGCCGCTGGCGGCCGTCGTCATTGCGATCGGAGCGATCTTCATCCTTGCGACCGCGCTGACCTACCTTGTGGAACGCCCGGCATTGCGCTGGATACGTTCCACCTGGCGCCAGCACATCGTGCCGCACGCGTGGTGGCGCGGCTGGATCCTGCCTGATCGCGTTACGCGGTTCCTGAAGTACTTCGGTTGATTGCCGATCAGGCGTCGGCTTCGCGTATGTCGCCGGTGTGACCCTCGACCAACGATGGATGTTCAGTTGTCTCGAAGCCGAAGGTCGCTGCCATGCCGCGCTCCACGCCGACGCGCGGCTGCCAGCCCAGGACGGTTTGCGCAGCGGTGAGGTCGAAGTTTTCCAGCGGACGTAGCGAACGCACGCGATAACGGGTGAGCGGCACCGGACGCCCGAGCACCGCACCGAGCAGCTCAACTGCCGTCGCGAGCAGCATGAAAGACCAGGTCGGGACATGCAGCAGACGAAGACCATCGCCCAATTTGCGACGGCAGGCTGCCAGGTACTGCTTCTGCGTGACAGACTGCGGATCGACGATGTTGAAAACCTTGCCAACCGCAGCGTCGCTGCCAGCGGCCAACAGCATCGCCTCCACAACATCATCCACGTGTACCAGCGGCAATGTCCGCGAAATGGATCCGACGGCGATCCAGCAGCCCGCGATCGACAGCGTGCCGTTGGGCGTGCTGCGCTCGGCGCCAGGTCCGAAGATCTGGCCGGGCCGGAGGATGACGGCGGGCAGCGCGTTGCGCGCGATCGCATCGCGGACGCAGGCTTCGGCAATTCCTTTGGTCTGCGTGTAGGCGCCCCGGCGCTCCGGATATGGCTCCAGGGTAGAGGCCTCGGTTACCGGGCTCGACGGCCTGCGGCCTGCGTGATCGAGCACGCTGAGCGAACTGACGTGCACGAGCCTGGGCGTGGCGTGCTGCAGGCACGCATCGACGATATTGCGCGTCCCCCAGACGGTGCCCGCTTCGAACTCGCGCGGGCCGCCGCGCATCGCTGCGCCAACGTGGAAAACGGTAGCTACGCCGGCGACGGCGTGCCCGACGATTCCAGGATCGCCCAGGTCGCCGACCACCATCTGCACGCCGGGATCCGCAGCAAACGCGGCGACCGGCCTTCTGACCAGCACACGCACTCGCTCGCCTCGCGCACGCAATGCCGTTACCAGGGCACGGCCGAGAAATCCCGCCGCCCCGGTTACCAGTGCGTCGGCTGGCTCCAGCGGTTGCAGGCGGGCAGAAAGCTGATCGCGGCGGAGCCGATCCGGTTCAGCGCAGGCCGGTTCAAGCAATTGTGCGATTCGAAGCGCAGCCTCGCCGCCGAAGGGCGCCGGCTCGCCACGCTGCACCGCATGGGCGAATGCAGCGGCACCGCTGCGGATACCAGGCGAAGGTTTCAGCCTGCCTGTCGCGAAGCGCATTACATTCCAGGGAACCTTGGCCAGCGTCGTTGCAGCATCCAGCATTGCGCCAACCACGATGCCCACGAACTTCGGGCCGGGCAGTGCGCGCCGGATACGGCAGGTCTGCAGGAAGCGATCAGCCTCGATGAGTCCGCGTGTGCCGCGAACGATCAAACGGTTTTCCATCGGGCGCGCGTTCCATGACAGCAACAGGCGTCCAATGCCGCGTTCGCCCGCCACCACCGCCTGCCACTCGTCGAAATGCAGGTTCGGATCGCGTCCGCTGGACTGGAAGGTGACTTGCGGCGGGGCTAGCGCGCCCAACAAGGCCTCGAGCGTATAAAGCCCGTGCACGCCGAGGTCCCGAAAGGGGTAAGAGCCTTGCGTCACCGACGCGGGCAGAAGTCCACCGGCGTAGGGTGGGTACTCGGAATTGCGGATGATGTCGGCTGAAACAACGTCTCCGATGCGACCGTCGCGAACGGCTTGCAGCGCTTGCTGCACGACAGGATCGAGCAGGTCGGAGTGGTTGACGCCGAGTAGCCGGCCGCATTCGCGTGCCTTGGCGATCATCGCCTCGCATTCGGCGACCGAGTCCGCCATCGGCTTTTCGACCAGCACGTGCGCGCCCATTTCGAGCGCCAGCATCGCGAGCCGCGCATGGCTCGCCGGCGGAGTGAGAACGTGCACGATGTCCGGTTGCAATGCCGCCAGCGCACCCGCGTCCCTGAGCGCCTGCCCGCCATGGCGCTTGGCCAGCGCCTGCGCGGCATCGGCGTTGGTATCGCAGATGGCGATGATCTCTACGAAGTCCAGCGCAGCCAGCGCTGCAAGGTGATGCGATGCCACATAGCCAGCACCGATCACCGCCACGCGCAACTTGTTTCCACCGGCGCTCATGCAGCCTGTCCTGCAATCGCCACGTCCGTCACTTGCGCCAGCCTGTCGGCAACCACGTCGAGGACGGCCTCGACACGACGATCCCAGGTCTGGTCGGCGACAGCCGTCATTCGCCGCGATGCAGCGCCTGGAGGCTCGCCGGCCAGACAACGATCCAGTCCTGCCAGGAACTCCTGGCGGCTTCTGGCAATGGTGATGTATTCGGCGAACTTCTGTATCTCGGGATTGCTGACGCTCACGATGGGCTTTCCGGTGGCGAGGTATTCGCGCAGCTTGAGGGGATTGGCGTTGGCGACTTGACGGTTGAGCCGATACGGAATCATTGCGGCATCGAAGCACCGCGCCCAGTCGGGCAATGTCGCGTAGGGCTGCGGACCGGCAAGATGCACGTTGGGCAGGGCACGCAGCATGCTCACGTCGGTTGCGGCATGGCCGACCAGGAGGAAGGTCCACTGCGGCCGCTGCGCGGCAAGCCAGGCGATCAGTTCGATATCGATCCATTCGTGGATGGAGCCAAAGAAACCCACGATCGGATGAGGCAGCGTGGCTGCGCCGCCAGGCACCGGTGCGTCCGGATCCTGCGCGCGCGCGAAGTGCGCGGCGTCGACACCGTGCGGCGAGTAATGAGTGTGCGGATTGAGTGCAAGCTTGGCGTCCACCAGCCCCGGTGGTGCGACGAAAACCAGGTCGGCGACGCGACTCAGAACGTGGTCATGCCGGGTGATCGCATCGACATCGACCCCAGGATGCGCGGCATAGTCGTCGATGCAGTAATACACGCAGAGTTCTTCGCCCAGATGCTGCGCCATTGCGCTGGGGTGTGGCACCACGAACCACGAAATGCAGCGCTGGATCCCGCTCAGGCGCATCGCACGACGTACGGCCCATCGTGAGAACGCCCGGTTGAGCAGTTCGATGCCCGGGATCCGGCGGAAAGGCAGTTGTGGGACGGTGCAGCGCCAGAGGTGGCCGCCCACATGCTCGGGCGCCCGCAGGGCGGCGGCGAGTTTCCGCAGCGCCTTGCGGACGTCGCGCCCCGAAGCGCCGGGCGAGCGCATGCCGGGGGAGTCGACGTAGAGCGTGCGCATTGACCTTGCCAGGCGGAGCGCCACGTGATGGCTGCTCGTGCGGTTCTCGGCCTGCCAGTCATTGCCGAAGTACACGACGCCGACGTCGCGCAGCACAGCAGCCACGTCAGTCATCGCGCCACCAGCCCACCAGCCATGCCGTGCCGCCATGGTGGAACCAGTCCTTGCGGATGCCGCGGACGCTGTCCACGTGTGCTCCGACGCGGCGTGCGGCCGGCGCGAAGAACGTGACCAGACCGCAACGGCCCAGATGGCGCATGCGCTCCAGTGTCGCGGCCGGGTCGCCCAGGTAATAGAGCACTTCACATGCCGTGACCAGATCGAAACGGCGCGCCTGACCGCCCCAGGGTTGGCCGAAGATGTCGGTGGCCGCGAACTGGGCGGCCGGCACGCGGCGGCGCGCGCGCTCTATCGCCTGCGGGCTGACATCGATGCCGTGCTGCTGATCGCTGAGCCGGGCGAGGAACCCCGTCTGGTGGCCTTCGCCACAGCCGAGTTCGAGTACGGAGCCGACGCGGCCGAATTCGCGTTCGATCAGGCCGTTCGTGGCTTCGAAGCGGGCCCGCTCGAGTTCCGATTCCATGTTCCATGGATCCTGTACGGAATAGGCCAGGTCCAGCCGCGCATGGTTGTCGTTGCCTCCGACACCGCGCAGGGCGTACTTCATCCACAGGCGCCGTTGCGCCTTGGTCATCAGATTGCCGAATGATTGGAGCACGAGCTTCCCTGAGGCCGCAGTCCCGCGGCGCATGCACGCGGGTTGTGTCCCGGATCAACGAAATCCACGGCGCGATCCGGCCGCGTCCTGTGGGAGCGGCGTTTTCCGTTAATCAAGATCGACCGGAGGAGCGTTTTGCTTTATCGAGCCCCGGATCGGGGGCCGGTGCGTCCGGGACAGGGGCTTATCGAACGGACACGCAATGCACGACGACAGATCGGCGGACATGACCATTCCGGGAGGACGCCGGCAAAGGCTGGCGCGTGTAGTCCAACGCATGGGGTTGCTGCAGCCGCTTGCCGCCGCGCTGTCCGTGTTCGGCAGCGGGCAGCTGCGCATCCTTGCCTATCATCGCGTGCTGACCGAACCGGTTGAAGATTTCAGCTTCGACCTCGAACTGGTCAGCGCGTGGGCGGAATGTTTCCGCGAGCAGATGATCCACCTGCGCAAGCACTTCCATCCCATGCGCTTCGATGAGGTGCTGGCGATCCTGCAGGCGAGGCGCCGTCTTCCCGCCAACGCGGTGCTGGTCACTTTCGACGATGGTTATGAAGACAACCACCGCGTGGCTTTTCCCATTCTTCGCGACCTCGACCTGTCGGCCATGTTCTTCGTCGCCACTGGCCACATCGACAGTGGAAGGCCTTATCTCTACGACTGGCTGGTGCACGGGCTGTGCGTGACGAAGGCCGGCCGCGTCGAAATACCCGAGCTCGAACTCGATGTCCCGTTGCCGGCTTCACTTGACGGACGCAGGGCGGTTGCAGCCGGCGTACTCGACCGGGTCAAGGCGCTGCGGGAAAGCACGCAGTCGATCCTGGTGCGGCGCATCGTCGCTCAGCTGGGCGTCCCGGTGCCGGATCGTGATGGCGGATGTCGGCCCATGAGCTGGCAGAACCTGCGCGAGATGCGGGACGGCGGCATGGAGATCGGCTCGCACGGCGTGCATCACCGGATGCTGGCCAAGCTGCCTGCGTCGCTGATGAAAGCGGAGCTCGTCGAGTCGCGGCGCAGGATGGAGGTGGAACTCGGCGCCCCCGCGCGCGTGCTGTCGTATCCGGTCGGCGGTCACGATGCCTTCGACCCGGAGGTAATTGCGGCTGCGCGCGCGGCCGGCTACGAGATGGCGTGCACATACATTGCCGGCACCAGCCGTCCCGGCCCGCATTCGCAATTCGCCTTGCGGCGCCTTCCGGTCGAGCGCTGCATGGACCAGGCCTGGTTCGAAGCGGTTCTTGCATGGCCAGGCTTGTTCATTCACCGCTCCAGGCGACGCGACGCCAGCTGGATCGGCTCGCAGCCGGCGGCAACGTGAGGCAGTGATGTTCGTCTTCACCATCCTCTACCTGCTGCTGGTGCTCATCCGGCCCCAGGATTATCCGGAGCTCCAGCCCGAAGACATGCTGCCGTGGCAGCAGCTGGCGCTGCTGGGAGCGGGCCTGTTCTGGCTCGCCTCGTCGCGAAAGAACCTGTCGACGCCACAGCACATGTTGCTGCTGGGCTTCGTGCCCATCCTGATGCTTTCGAGCATCGCCAATGGCTGGATGGGCGGCGCGCTCGTGCAGCTGGAGAAGTTCGGCCCCGTCGTGCTTGCCTTCTGCGTGCTGTCGGCTGCGCTCACCAGCCCGCAACGGGTCAGGCTCGTCATGGCGACGTTCGCCATATGCGCGGCAGTGCTGTCGCTGCACGGCATCGAGCAGGCCGAGCTCGGCAAGGGCTGGACCGGGGTGGAACTGTCGCAGGGCACACGCATCCAGTACGTGGGCATCTTCAACGATCCCAACGACCTGGGAATGCTGTTCGTCATGTGCGTGCCAATGGCCGTCTACATGGCTTACTCGGGCCGGTCGGGGCTGTCGCGCAGGATTTTCTGGTTCACGGCCGCCGGCGTGCTGGTGTACGGCATTTACCTCACCGATTCGCGTGGCACGCTGCTCGCACTGCTTGCAGCCTTGGGTGGATACGTCTGGCTGCGCCGCGGCATCGTGCCGGCGACGGTGCTCGGTGTCGTGGCACTCGCTGGACTGATGATGCTGCCATCGCGCATGCAGGAGCTGGACGCTTCCGAAGCATCCGCCGCCGGGCGCGTGGACGCCTGGTATGAAGGCCTCCACATGTTCTCGGCAAACCCGATCTTCGGAATCGGTCCGGACAACTTCGCAGACAACAACGCGAACCTGACGGCGCACAACTCCTTCGTGCTGGTGCTGGCGGAAACGGGGATCATCGGTTTCACCATCTGGCTGGCCTTCGTCGGCTATTGCTTCCGGATGATGTATGTCGTTGTCCGGCAACGCGCGCGCGTGCCGGGGGCGCTGCCCGAGGCGCAGCCGGACCCGGCCGTGGAACGGCAGTGGCATGACGACAGGGCGGCGACGACGGCGTTGCTGCTGTCCCTCATCGCCTTCTTCGTGGCGGCTTTTTTCCTGAGCCGCAGTTACGTGATCATTCTCTACCTGCTCGCGGCACTCGTGGTCGGCCATTACCAGGAACTTCGCAAGCGTTGGCCGTCATTGCCGGTATTCCGCCTCGGTCGCGACCTGTGGTTGTGGCCCACGATCGCAGTCGTTGCCGTGGTGTGCCTGTATGTCATGGTCAAGGTGCTGCTGGTGACGTCGGCATGAATGATCGCGCCCGCACCCTGCGCAACACATTCTTCTCTTCGGTGGGCGTGTACACCGAGTACGCGCTGGGCATGCTCACCTCGATCCTCATTGCCAGGCACCTTGGCCCGGACGGGTTCGGTGCCTATGGCGCGGTGATCTGGCTGGTGGGGTTCGGCATCGCGATGACGAACTCGGGGACGGCAAGTGCCGCGATCAAGTTCGTGGCCGAACTGCGCGGTGCTGGCCGTGACACGGACGTGCCATCGCTGCTTGCCTACCTTCGGCGTGCGCAACGCCGTTTCCTCGGATTCGTGCTGCTGGCCGGCGTGGCGTCACTGCATTTTGGCCGCGCGCATTTCGCCCCTGAACTCGACCACTGGCGGCTCATCGCCTTTCTGGTGATCGCAGTTCCCCTGCGTGCCGGCTACATGTTCAACATCGGCGTAGCGAAGGGCTACGAGGACTTCAAGGCGACTGCCACGGTCGCGCTGGTCGCCGCGCCTGCGAACCTGCTGCTGGTGCTGGCAGCGACGTTCTGGCTCGATGGTTCGGAAGAGGTATTGCTTGGCGTCTTCGCCGTGACGAGCGCGATCCTGTACTGCATTTCGCGGCGCCAGCTGGCTACGCTGGTGCCGTCGTCCCCGGTGCCGGCCCATGCATTGACCGGGACGCTGATGGCACGCGTGCGCAGGCACATGCTCTATAGCGCGATGACGGTGACGGTCGGATTCTTCGCGGCGAGCGAGGTCGAGGTGATGTTCCTCAACCTCAATGGTCAACCTGATGCAGCCGGCGTGTTCAAGGTTGCCTACCAGCTCGCGACCGGTGCCGCGCAACTCGTTCCGGGTGTGTTCGCGGCACTCATGCTGCCGATGATGGCGAACGCCTTGAGTCAGGGTCGGGAAGTTGCGGGAAGGCGTTTCGCATCGGCGACGGCGTACCTGCTGATGCTGGCAGCGCCGCTGGTAGCGTTTGGCGTGGTCTTTTCTTCCGACGTGATCGCGACGTTGTACGGTGCGCGTTACACCGATGCAGGCTGGCCCTTTGCGGTATGCCTGGTCGCGTTCTCGCTCGCGGTAGCGACCCAAGGGGCATCCAGTCTCCTCATCAGTGCCGATCGCCAACGGACCGTGCTGATCGTCGTGGCAGCGTGCGCTGCGCTGAAACTCGTTCTGGGCGCGACCCTCGTGTCGCGACTGGGCCTGCAGGGAGCGGTGGCCACGTACGCGACCGTTACGGTCGTCGACGCGGCTGCCCTGATGTGGATGGCGATCCGCAGCGGCGGCGCGTCGCCGGAATGGAGCCGTCTGGCGCGCATCGTCCTGGCCGCGACGCTTGCAGGCGCGATTGCATGGCCGCTTGCCGGACGCCTGGAGCCCTGGGCCGCCGTGCTGGCGGGTGGCGTCACCGTCCTCGCGATCTATCTTCCGCTCTCGCTGTTGTTGTGCTGTTGGAGCAGCGGAGACATCGAACACATGCAGCACCTGCACGCCCGCCTCGGAGCGATACGCTCGCGCCCGGGCGAGCGGGTGCTGGCGTGGGCACTGACGCGAACGGAACGGAGGTCCCAGCCGTGAGCCTGTACGAGCCGTTGTTCCGCACCATCCTGTTTCCCGCCTATGAGGGTGGGTTGCGCCGGCGGGGCACGCTCGGTTACCTGCGCGAATACGAGCGCGCGCAATGGTTTTCCTCCGAGCGTGTCGCGGAACTGCAGTGGTCCAAGCTGCTGGGACTGATCCGGCATTGCTGGGAAGAGGTGCCGTACTACCGCGACTCCTGGAAGAAGCTGGGCATAGGCGATCCGCGCGACATCGTTACGCCCGAAGACTATGCACGCCTCCCGGTACTGACCAAGCGCGATATACGGGAGAACTTCGACCGCCTGATCGCCCCCTCCTTCCGCGATCAGCTCCTGTTCAAGACGACAGGTGGTTCCACCGGCGAACCGCTGCGATTTGGCTACACGCGCGAGAGTTACGAACGGCGCGTTGCCGTGATGTTCCGTGGCTACGAATGGGCCGGTGCCCGCATGGGGCAGCGCACGCTGTATCTGTGGGGCGCCGCGCTGACGCAGCCCATGCTGCCAAGGTGGAAAGACCGCCTGTATCACACCGCCTTCAACCGTTGCTTCCTCAACGCGTTCGCGATGAGTGATGCGCGCATGGAAGAGTACGTGCGTGCATTCAATGCGTTTCGCCCGGAGGTAGTCGTCTCCTACGTTGCGCCGCTGATGAAGCTCCTCCAATGGGCACGCGAGAATGGACGCCCGCTCCATGTGCCGCAGCGGGTACTGACGGCGGCCGAAGCACTTCACGAGCCGCAGCGCAAATTCATCGAGCAGACCCTCGGTTGTCCGGCATACAACACTTATGGCTGCCGTGAATTCATGCTGGTTGCCGCTGAGTGCTCCCATCGCGAAGGTTTGCACGTCTGTGCCGATCACCTCAGGGTCGAACTCGGATCGCCGCAAGGGCCCGGGCCGCAGGACGTGATCGTTACCGACCTGCACAACTACGGCATGCCGTTGCTGCGTTACGCCAATGGCGACCTGGCAAGGCCAGGGCACGGCGCCTGCAGTTGCGGGCGCGGACTTCCCCTGCTGGCCAGCGTCGAAGGGCGCAAGCTCGACGCGTTGCGCAGTGCGGACGGGCACTTCGTCCCTGGCGAGTTCATCGTCTACATCTTCCTCAACGCGAAGGGCATCGAGCGTTACCAGGTCACCCAGCGCAGCCCGGACAAGTTCGATGTCGCCCTGGTGCCCGGCAGGGACTTCGATGAATCCGTGCTGGACATGCTGCGACGCGAACTCGCCAAGGCGGTGGGTGACAGCGTGCAGATGGATTTTCGCCTCGTCGAGGACATTCCACTTACGCCGACGGGAAAGTTGCGAGTCACCGTTTCGGAGCTTGCATGAAGATCACGCACGTGGTGGAAAACCTCGAACGCGGCGGCCTGGAGCGCGTGGTGGTGGATCTCGCTGGCATGCAGCACCAGGCGGGCCACGACTGCAAAGTGGTCTGCCTGTTCGGCGCGGGTGCCCTGGCGCCGGAACTGCGAAGGCAGGGCATTCCCGTACATGCCTGCGGGAAAAGCGGTGGCCTGGATGTGCGCGCATTGCTCCGCTTGAGGTCGCTGCTGCGCACACGCAGGGAAGGTGTGATCCATACGCACAATGCGACGGCTCATTACCACGCTGCGCTCGCGCTGCTCGGACTGGCACCGTGCCGACTGCTCAATACGCGGCATGGCATGGGCGCCGACGACCGGAATAGCCGGCGGGAGCGTCTGTATCGCCTGTCCATGCCGCTGACACACGGCGTGGCGGCGGTGTGCGACGCGGCCCGGGCGCGTTTCCAGGCCCATGGGCTGCATCCGCCCGGCGGCCTCGAGATCGTTCGCAACGGCATTCATGTGGAGCGTTTCAGGCCTTCCTCGGCGGTACTGCGCCGCCATCTCGTTGACGAACTTGGATTCGCACCGGGCACGCGCCTGATCGGAACGGTGGGCCGCCTCAACGTGGTCAAGGATCAGGCCAACCTGGTCCACGCGCTGGCACGTTTGCCTGCGGACGTGGCACTGGTGCTGGTCGGCGATGGTCCCCTGCGCGACGAGCTCGAACGGTGTGCGCGGGAAGCCGGTGTGGCTGCCCGCGTCCGTTTCCTGGGTGATCGGGGGGATGTGCACCGCCTGCTGCCGGGCCTTGATCTGTTCGCCCTTCCTTCGCGAAGCGAGGGCTACTCCATTGCCTTGCTCGAAGCCGCGGCATCGGCTCTGCCCATCGTTGCGACCGACGTGGGTGGAAACGCGGAGATCGTCCGTCATGGCGCAATGGGCGAACTCGTACCCGCGGACGATACGGAAGCACTGGCAGGTGCCTTGTCCCGTGTGCTGGCCGACGAGGCGTCCGCTGAAAGGATGCGCGCCGCCGCACGTGATTGGGCATTGCGCGAGGCCTCCCTGCAATCCATGGCTCGCCGCTACATGGCCTTCTACGAAAGCACGCCGGCCCGCGGCGGCCAGCTCGACGTCCTGTGCGGATGAGTTTCCGCGTTCAAAGAATCGGGTCATGAATGGATTGACGTTCAGGTGCACGAGAGCCGCGGAGAGGCGCAAGGTCGGACCGTCATTGCGACCGAGGCTCTCCGCCGTCATCCGATGCACGGGATGGACCCCGCCATGAATCCCCGATCCCGGAAAATGAAGTTGCTCGCCATGCTGCCGCGGCGCTGGGTGCTGACGAATGCAGGCCGGCGTTCGCGCGCCTTGTACCTCACCTTCGATGATGGCCCGCATCCGGCGCACACGCCGCTGCTGCTCGATCTTCTCGCCGAGTACGGCGCGAAGGCGTCGTTCTTCGTGGTCGGCAGTCGCGTCGAGGACTATCCGGTGCTCGCTCAGCGCATCGTCGACGAAGGACACCTGCTGGGCAATCATTCCTACAGCCACCCGCAATTCGCCCACCTGCGGCTGCCAGAACAGGTGGCGGAGGCCCAGCGCACCGACGAAGTGCTCGCCTCATTCGATGGACACAGGCGCCATCTGTTCCGGCCTCCGCGCGGCCATGTGTCGGCACGCATGCTCTGGTACTTCGCGCGGCACCGGATTCCGCTCGCCTTGTGGTCGTACGACAGCCTCGATTACGCGCGTCCGGACGTTGATGCAATCGTCGCGATGGCGCACCGCCATCCCTCGCGGGCGGGTGACCTGATCCTGATGCACGATGACGATTCGTTGTCGCTGGCGTGGCTTCGGGCCATGTTGCCCGTGTGGAAGGCCAGGGGTTTCTCCTTCGAGGCGCTGCCTTTCAATGCATGACCTACTCGCCATCGCGGATCAAAGGCCATGAGTTCCGTTTCATTGGCATTCTTCGCCGTCGTCTGCGCACTCCTCCTTGCCACCATTGGCGCTTACGTATTGCTGCGCAGCCGCAACGCACATCTGTGGTTTGGCGCCTGGCTGCGCCGGCGCGTACCGGCGCCCGGCGCGGGACCCGTGCACGTGCTGTTCTGTTTTGTCGATCACTTCGAGCCCATGTGGCATGGAGGCGATCTGCCCGCCCAGCGCCGTCGCGTGGACCGTTGGTGCGAGGACTACCGCAACCTTGCTTCACGGCACCTCGATGCCGACGGCCGCCCTCCGCAGCACACGTTTTTCTATCCGGAAGAGGAATACGCGCGCGAACACCTGGACAAGCTGGCGGTCCTGTGCCGCGACGGCTTCGGCGAAATCGAGGTGCACCTGCACCACGACAACGACACGGAGGCGAACTTCCGCGAAACGATGAGCCGATTCTGCAGGACGCTCCATGAGCAGCACGGAGCACTTGCGCGCGATCCGCGTACCGGACAGCCACGCTTTGGCTTCATTCATGGCAACTGGTGCCTGGACAACTCGCGCCCGGACGGTCGCTGGTGCGGCATCAACAACGAACTCGTCCTGCTGCGCGAACTGGGCTGCTATGCCGACTTCACGTTGCCGTCGGCTCCCAGCGACACGCAGACGCGCCGGATCAACTCGATCTACTACGCCAGCGATGATCCGCATCGTCCCAAGTCGCACGATGACGGCGTACCTGTGCGGGTGGGAGGGCAGGCGACAGGCGACCTGATGATCGTGCAAGGAGCATTGGGTCCGGACTGGCGCAACCGCAAGTGGGGCCTGGTGCCGCGCATCGAAAATTCCGACATCCGGCGCAGCTGTCCGCCATCGCCCAGCCGTGTGGATGCATGGGTACGCAGCGCGGTGCATGTGGAGGGCCGGCGCAACTGGGTCTTCGTCAAGATCCACACGCATGGCACGCAGGACGAGGACATGGACACACTGCTGGGGCCTGCGATGGATGCCATGCACGACCATCTCGAGCAGCACTACAACGATGGCGAGCGGCATGTCCTGCACTACGTCACCGCACGCGAGGCCTACAACATCGCGAAGGCCGCCGAGGCAGGGCACGACGGCAATCCGGCGCTGTATCGCGATTTCGACTTGCCACCGCCGGCGTCGTCCTGGGCGGGCGGGCGTACCTCGTCAGCACAGTCCGCGGAACCGGTCCCATGCGACGCGTAAGCGTTGTCATGCCGGTCTACAACGCCGCGTCGACACTTCGGCGTTCGGTGGAGTCCGTGCTTGCACAGACTCACCGCGATCTCGAACTCGTCGCAGTCGACGACGGGTCAAGCGACGCTTCGGCAGAAATGCTTGCCGTGTTCGCCAGGGCCGACCCGCGGGTGAAGGTGATCCGCCAGGACAACGCGGGGGTGGCGGCCGCGCGCAATGCCGGGATCAAGGCGGCTACCGGCACGCACCTCGCATTCCTCGACAGCGATGACTGGTGGCACGCGAGCAAGCTGGAGCTTCAACTCGAGTATCTCAGGACAACCGGTGCGCGTATCGCGTACGCGTGCTACCAGCGCGTGGACGAGACCGGCGCGCTGCTATCGACCGTTCGCCCGCCTGCGCAGGTCGACCACCCGGCCATGTTGCGCAGCAATCGCATCGGCAACCTGACCGGTCTTTACGACCGCGTTCTGGGCGACGCGGAGTTCCAGCGCATCGGGCACGAGGATTACGCGTTCTGGCTCGAGATGGTGCGTCGGGCGGGCCATGCCGTGTGCGTGGGCAGCGAACCGCTGGCCTGGTACTGCGTGCGCGCGACTTCGCTATCGTCGGATAAGGCGAAGGCCGCGCGCTGGCAGTGGAACATCTACCGCAACATCGAACGCCTGTCCGTTCCGCTGGCCGCCTGGTATTTCCTGCATTACGCGGGAAACGCGCTCACCAAACGGCGCTGATCGGGATCGGCTCGTCACGGTTCGCTGTATTGCACCGTGTACCCGGTCGTGCCGCCGCGCACTTCGATCCGGTAGTGACCACCGCCCATGGAGACTGCACTGAGCGTCGCGCCGGCTGGAGAGAGTACGCGCATGCGCATGCGCGCCGTTGTCGCGGTCAGGCCGCTGATCGTGGGAAGCGTGGGCACATGCGTCTGATGGATGGCTGTCGTGCCGGTGGTGAGCTGGAAGGTGTCGGTGACGGTGAGTGCCCGGTTCGAGAAATCGAGCCTGCGCCGCCATGACGTTATCGGCGAGCCACTGCCATAGGCCGGCGTGAGGTTGGCATCCGCGACGAACGCGCCCGCCGTCCCGCGCGTGACGACCATAGAGGATGTCGTGCCCTCACGTTGCGGGACCACCGAGCCGCTGCGTTCGAAGCGGACCAGGTTGTGCATCGTGGTGTCCTGCTCGATGCCACTGCTGCTCCAGATATTGGACGTGACCGCCATCCAGTCGCGGGAGAAGAGCGTGAAAGCCCCCTGATCCTGGTGGGCGTGGCTCTCTACATAGGGGCCCGCTGTAAAGGCGACCCACATCGCCTCGCGATCCCAACCGGTACGCGAGAAAAGATGTCCGGTGCCCGTCGCGGAATAAGTCAGGTTGGCGGGGGGCGTGCCACCTGTGCCCGCGGGCAGCAGGTCGTGCCTGAAGTTGAAGCCGCTGGTCATCTGCCTCACGGAAATGTTGTTGAGCCACCAGGAAGCAATGGCTCGCGCTTCGGGCTTATTCGTGACCGCGCGCGCTTCCAGCATCAGTCGCCGATGGTAGTCGTAGAGTTCGGGTATCGAATTGCGGGACTGATCGCCGAAGGGCGCGAAGCGATCGAGCGTCGGGACGGTTGCGTGTGTCCAGTAAGAGATGGTGTCGGTCAGGTGCGAGTTCGCATTGCCATAGTCGACCCCTGTGGCATCGCGCCAGATGCGGTAGAGCGTGAACAGGCGCATCTGCGCCGTTCCGTAACCGGTGCCTTCGCGGCTGCCGCCACCGGGGAGGTGCGCGTAATAGTCGGCGAGCGGTGGCCACTTCTGGGAGTTGAGGAAGTTGATCCAGGTGGGATGGCGCCCGTTGGTGAGCGCCCAATATGCCGTCGCCGTCAGGAAGCTGTAGTGGTAGTTGTTCCCGGGGTTGTCGACCGACCAGCCGGTCCACGGCGCCGCCCTGTTTCCCCAGCGCGCGTTCGCGTAGTTCCACACATTCCATATGGTCTGCTCGGCGTAGGCGGACCAGCGTTGTTGCTGCTGGAGCGGAATGCGCGATGCGCAGCTGTCCAGGGTTTGCGCCAGGTCGGAGATCATCGGACCGACTTCCAGATAGGAGTCACCGGCCACTTCCGGATTCCGGCCTGCCGCAATCGCGGCCTCCGCTGCCGACACCTGTTGCTCCACCAGGCGTACCGCCAGATCGCAATACGGTCCTGATCCCGTGAGCTGGTACATCATCGCCGCGTCGGTGGCTTCGAAGCCATAACCGATGCTGCCGGCCAGCGCGCTGTCCACCCAGGACTTGAACCGCGTGTACGCAGTGGAATTGCGATCCACATAAATCAGGTCCAGGTCGATGCGGGCGAGCATCGGCTGCGAAAGGCGTTGCGCAGTCGGTCCGGCGACGACCGTCCGACGTGCCTTCCGGACGGGACGCCGGACCTCGGGTTCCCCCCACAATGAAACCATCCGTTGGGCCAAGGGCATCTCCCGCCAGAATCCGAATCGGCGCGGATCGCGAAGGATGGCGGCGCTGGCAAGCGCAGCAAGCAGGAGCAGCACGCCTCCGAACACGAAGGCAAGCCGGAACCGAACGGGGCGGGCTGGAGCAGTCATGGCGATTTCCTGGGCGCCGGCATGGGCGCCGCCAGTCGGGGGACAGGCCTGGGGACCGAGGGTGGACCTATTTCTCGGAGAGTTCCACTTCGTAGCGGGTGTCGCCGCCCGAAAGATCGATCCGCCAGCCCTTGCCGAACTCATCGGGCTCGGCACGGTGGAATTCATGGAACGTGATCACGGGTTGAGCCGGATGCAGCACCCGCATGCGCAGCCTGCCCGCGACGACCTCGCCGCCTTCCATGCGCGGTTCCTCCGGTACGTTGAGCTGGAAGATCGCCCGAGTGCCGGTACCCAGCCGGAAGGTATCGGCCACCTTGAGGCGGCGTCCGAAAAACTCCAGCCGGCGCTCCCACGCGTCGACCGCGGGATTGCCCTTGTAGGCGGGCGTCAGGTCTGCCTGCGCCACGAAACTGCCATCCGAGCCCGGCGTCACGACCATTCGCGACTGCGTTGGTTCGCACTGGTGGACGATCGCATCCTCGCGCGGCGCCTGGCACTGCAGTGCACTGCGGTCGCTGCGTTCAAAGCGCACCACGTTGTGTACCTGCGTGCCCTGGTTGATGCCGCTATGGCTCCAGATGTTGTTGGTCACGGCCAGCCAGTCACGCGCGAAAAGGGTGAAGGCGCCCTGATCCTGGTGCGCATGGCTTTCGTCGTAAGGACCTGCGACGAACGCTACCCACATCGCATCCTCGTCCCAGCCGGTGCGCGCGAACAGATGCCCGGTGCCGGACGAGTAATGGTGCAGCTGGGCAGGGGGCTCGCCGCCATCGCCTGCCGGCAGCAGGTCGTAGGCACTGTTGAAGCCACCCGTCATCCGGGGAACGGAGATGTGATTGAGCCACCATGACGCGGTGCCGCGAGCGCGGGCGTCGGTGGTCAGCTGACGCGCCTCGAGCACGAGACGGCGGTGGTAGTCGTACAACTCCGGAACGGAATTGCGCGACTGGTCGCCGATGGGCGCGAAGCGGTCACGGGTCGGAACCGTCGCATGCACCCAATAATCGATCGAGTCGCGGACATGCGTGTTCGCATTGGCGAGATCGACCCCAGTGGCATCCTTCCACAAGCGGTAGAGCGGGAACAAGCGCATGTATGCAGCGCCATAACCGGTGCCTTCTCGGCTGCCGCCACCCTGGAGCCGCGAGAAGTAGGCCTCCAAAGGCGGCAGCTTCTCGGTGCGCAGGAACTCCAGCCATTCGCGCTTGCCGCTGGCGAGTCCCCAGTACATCGTCGCTTCGAGGAAGCTGTAGTAGTAATTGTTGCCGGGATTGTCGGTGGCCCATCCTGTCCATGGATGCGGGCGTCCACCCCATGAAGCTCGCATGTGATGCCACACGTTCCACACGGCCTGTTCCGCATAGGCACTCCAGCGCTGGCGCTGTTCGGCGGTGATGTCCGGCGCGCAGGAATCCATCGTCAGGGAGAGAGCGGAGATATACGGTCCCACTTCGAGATACGAATCTCCCGAGACGGGGGGGCGCCCGCCAGCGGCAATGGCGGCCTCTGCTTCGCGGACCTGCTCTTCGACCATGCGTACCGCGAGATCGCAGTACTTCTTCGCTCCATCGAGCCGGTGCATGAGTGCCGCATCGCTTGCTGAAAATGCATAACCGGGACGGCCGGCGGCGGCGCTATCCACCCATTCGCGGAAACGCGCGTACGCGTCGGAACGCTTGTCGACGAACGAGAGGTCGATGGGGATGCCCGGATGAGAAGGCATCGCGGATGCATGCACGGGCGCGGCACGTGCTTCCTCGGCGGGGGGCTCAACGGTTGCCGTGGCGGGCGCTGGATTATCCGGTGCACGGCACGACGCGGAAAGCGAAACCACATACAACAGGATCATCACGCCCCAGTGGTGCCGTGAGTGACCGACGCGAGGCAGGGTCGTGTGTGAGCGGGCGTCGCCGGCACGTGTATTCGTCTTCATCAGCGCGTGTACCTGATCACCAGGAAAAGGCTGTTCTGCTCCGCATCGGGGCCGGGCATCGTTTCGCGCTCGATACGCGACAACTCGACGCGGGCCGACCAATGCGGAGTGAAATCGCGATTGAGGTTCACGCCATAGCGGTGGAACCTGTCTTCCCGCTCGAGTTGCGAGTAGCGCACGAAGTCGGCGCCCGCGAATGCGCCGGCCACCAGGCGGGGGGTGAGCATCCACAGCAACGTAGCTCGCGCGCCTCGACCGGTCTGGTCGAACTCGTCGGATTCGACGTAATCCAGCCGGTGGGCGTAAGACTCCATGGCCACGGAAAACCGCGTCGAGGTGTACGTGTAGTCGAGCGTCGCCCGGCGCTCCTTGAAGGGCGATGCATTGATGACGGTGTCGCCCGTGAGGATGCTGCCAGGGGCGGCGACTCCGTCATCGAGCTGTTCCATCGCTTCGGTGGCCGCATCGGAGAATTGCTGCGCCAGGCCAATGCTGAAGCGGTGGGTCTCCGTGGGGTTCCAGGTGATCTCGCCTCGCAGGAGCGGTTCGGAACGGTTGCCCGTTCCGCGGCTGTAGTCGATGGCGGAATATCCGGCATCCAACGCCAGGTCAAAGCGCCTCAGGTGCCGCTCGTAACGGGCGAACAGGTCCGCGCGCCGGTAGTTGCGACCAGTCTCTTCATCGTCGAAGTCGACGGTCTGGCCGCGGAGGTTGAACGCCAGACTGCTCGCGGCGTCGATCCGCCGGATGGTCCGCATCGCCAAGTCGATACGGCTCGAGTTGAATTCGTCCGTAACTTCGGCTTCGGTATCCACGTAGCGCAACTCGACCTCGCCATCCATCGCTTCGCCGACGCGAAAGGAAAGGTTGGGCCCGGCGGAAAACACGTTCACCTGCTGCCGGTTGTCCGGGCTGTCGGCCTCCAGCGTGTCGATGGCTTCCAGTCCCAGCGTGTCTTCGACGGTGAACGTCAGTCGATGGGGAATCGCGTGCCAATCCACACGCCCTGACACTTCGCCGTCCACGCCATTGTCATAAGTACCGTCCACGTAGTGGCGGTACTCGACGCGTCCCGCGACATTGGCGTACACCTTCTCGCTGTCTTCGGTCAGCGAAAAACCCACGCCAGGCCGATAGATGGTGTCCTCCCGCGGGTCGTCGGGGCTGAAGTTCAGGTTGTCGTTTCGCCCGACGCCCAGGTCGAGCGTGTACTCCAGGCGCGCGGCCACCGCATCGTGTCCTGCGAACGCCATCGCCGCGGCCAATGCGGCCAGCGAAGCTCTCTTGTGTTTCATCCGGGCGCTCCCCGTTGCGCTCACGGGCGCTTGTTCAGCACGACGCCCGCCATCCGGGACGGATCGAAGCTGGCGACGGCTCTTTCGATGGCATCCATGGTCACGCGCCCGTAACCGGCGACGAGAACGACCAGGTCGGCGAGATCGGCGAGCATGCGAGCGTCAGGTGACTCAAGCACCGCTGGCGCGTCGAGAATCAGATAACGATCGTGGTAGCGCTCCTGCATCGACCGGACCATTGCGTGCATGCGCTGCGACGCGAATATCTCACCGGTCACTTCACGGCGCTCGCCACTGGGAATCAGCCGCAATCTCGGAATGCCGGTGCGGTAAAGCACCTGGGGAATGTCGACGCTGTCGTCGCGCAGGTAATCGACCAGCCCACCCAGAGTGGCTTCGATACCGAATGCCTGTTCCTGTGAGGGTTTGCGAGCGTCGCAGTCGACAAGAAGCGCGGATTTCGCATCGTCGAAAGCGAATGCCGCGGCGAGATTTCGCGCGACAAAACTGCCGCCGCACCCCTCGCTTACAGGGGCCACCAGGGTGATGAAGTTTTTCCCGCCGCCCAGGCCAAGCAGGCATGTCCGCAGTTCACGGAACGCATTGGCCTGTTCACGCACGGATTCGTTGGGATGGATGATCCGCCGCTCTTCCAGTTTCGCGGGCGGCAGCGGATTGGGCTCGCTCACTCGCGCAAGCGCGCGCGCGGACTCGCGAAGTAGGGCGGTGGCCTGTGCGTTCATATCCAGTCCCGGAGAGTTGTTGGCGCGCGATTTCAGGTCGCGAGCTTGAACAGATAGACGGCGCCGTAGATCGCGAACACGGTGGCGCACAGCCCGGCGCCAAGCATGAGGCGACCGGTCCGCAGCTGTCGGTCTCGCCGCGTGGCGTAGGTCGGCACGACGGTCAGCAACGGAAAATTGGCATTGCCTTCGAATTGCCTTGCGGAGCGCACGCGCGGATCGAGCTTCACGAAGGCGAACAGAAGTCCCATCGGGGCGAACAGGGCAAGCCCCAGCCCGCCTGCGGCGACATGCATCAGGCGCACGCCGCTGGCCTGCACGGGAATGGACGCTGGCTCTTCGATGCGGAAACTCAGGCCTCGCGATTCGGCATCCAGGTTCATCGACACGCGCGCGTTTTCGCGCCGGCGCAGAAGGTCCTGGTACAGGTCGCGATTCACTTCGTAGTCGCGCGTGAGTTCGGCGATCCTGCTTTCGGACGAGGCAATCCAGCGGCTGCGCCCCAGTTCCTGGTCCAGTAGCGCCTGGCCCGAGCGGATGCGTGCGCGGACGGCCGCGGTGCGGCTTCGGGTTTCAGCAAGGCGGCTGCGCAGCTCGCCGTAAAGCGGGTTCATCGCCGCGCTTTCACCGACCTCCCCGGAGGTCGTCGATGCAGGTGCGTGAACGAGAGTCTCGTCGCGGCGAAGTTCGTCCTGCACGTCGGCGATCTGATGCTGCACGCGCACTACATCAGGATGGCGTTCGGTAAACGACACCAGCAGGCGGTCGCGCTCGGCTTCCAGTCCTGCCAACCGCGCGAACAGCTGCCCGGTGTGGCTTTGTATGCGTACTACCTGGTTTTCATCCGACAGTTGCGCCTGCAGCGCTTCTTCCTGCGAGAGCTGGTCGCCGAGTTCCATGCGGGCCGTCTCTACTTGCCGGCGCAGTTCGCCGATGCGCGCGTTGACGTCCGCCTCGACTCCGGTCCGTGCGTCCGGATTGGTCCGGCGGTATTGCTCCAGCTTGTCCTCGGCATCGGTGAGCTTGCCGTGGTACTGGCGGACCTGGGAGTCGATGAACTCGAATGCTTCCCGGCTTTCGCGTTCCTTCGTAGCCAGGCTTTCGCTGATGACCATGTCCGCGAACCGTTTGGTCACCCGGTAGGCGCGACGCGGGTCCGAGTCCGTATAGGTGATCTGGATCAGGTGTTCACCAGGATTGGTGACCCGGGTCTGCGAGATGATGTCCTCGACCAGGTCCGCCTGCTTGATCTTCGAAGGCGACTTTTCCATCCAGCCGCCGACCGTGAGGATCTCCTGCATGACCCGGGAGCTGAAGGCGACCTGCCGCGTGATGGCAGCACGGTTGTTCACTCCAGTGGGAACCGCGCGTCCTTCCATCAACGGGCCGATGATGTTGCTGTCCTCGACGAAGATCACCGTCCTCGACGTGTATTTCTGCGGCAACACCATGCCGATGGCCAGTGCGGCCAATGCGATACCGGCAAATATCCCTATCAGGAACGTGGTGCGCCTGCGGCCCTCCTCGATGACGACCGGAATGACGTGGGCAAGCGGGGAGGCCTGGTCGCCGCCCTGCCATTTGAGCGGAAGATTCATGCTCATAGCACCCGTTCCGGCACGGTGATCACATCGCCGGGAGATACCTGGTAGTTGGTGGTGAGGTCGCCCTTGTCGAGGATGCGGTCAAGCTGCACCCGATAGGTACGTGTGCTGTCGCCGTCCTTGCGATACAGGCCAGCGCGGCCCGGTGCCGCAAACTCGGTCACGCCGCCGGCTGCAAGGACGGCATCCAGCACCGTCATGCCTTGCCGGTGCGGAATCGAAATGGGTTGTCTGACCGCACCGGTGACCCGAATCCGCGACAGGTATTCATGGCTGCGCAGGTCGTTGAGGATGACCGCAACTTGCGGATCGCGAACGTAGTCGGCCAGTTTGGCCTGGATGTCCTGGGCAACCTCGTCCGGCGTGCGTCCACCCGCGCGAACGTCGCCCACGAGTGGCACCGAGATCATGCCGTCGGGCCGGACCGGCACCGTGATGCCCAGTTCGGGATTGCGCCACACGGTGACCTGGACGATGTCGTCCACCCCGATGCGATACGCGCTTACCGAAGCTCCCGTATCGGGGGGCGGCGCTTCGACAGATGCCGTGTTGTTCCCCATGGACGCGCAGGCTGCGAGTAGCAGCGCGAGGCCGGCCGTTAAAAGAAACCGGATAGGACGCATGAACGTGATCTCCCTGTTGCCCGAGAGAACGCCATCACGACAGCAATCCGGCCATCGCGGTGCGGTGCCGGTTTCGTGCCTGTCTTGCGTTAAGCAAGATCGACAAGGGGGATCCAGATGCATCCGCAGTTGCGTAGGCGTTCGGAGGCGGCCTGTTCGCAGGAAGCGCCGTCCATAGTGGTATGCGGTGGTGCCGGCTACATCGGCAGCCACACATGCGTCGTGCTGGCCGAGCGGGGTTACCGCGTGGTGATCGCCGACAACCTGTCGAACTCCTCGGCGAAGGTAATCACCCGGCTGGAGCAACTGACGCGACGCCCGATCGACTTCAGGTGCCTCGACATACGCGATCGTGCGGCCCTGTCGAAGTTGTTCTCGTCGGAACGCTTCGACGCAGTGATCCACTTCGCCGCGCTCAAGGCGGTCGGCGAGTCCTGCGAAAAGCCGCTGGACTATTTCGACAACAACGTGGGAGGCACGATCGCGCTGCTGCAGGAAATGCGTGAAGCTGGCATATCCCGCCTTGTCTTCAGCTCCTCGGCCACGGTCTATGGCGATCCCGAGCGCTTACCGGTCGACGAAGACGCACGCCTGGAAGTCACCAACCCGTACGGCCGCACCAAGCTGATGGTCGAACAGGTGCTCGGCGACGTATGCGTGGCCGAGCCTTCGTTCAAGGTGGCCAACCTGCGCTACTTCAATCCCGTGGGCGCGCATCCCTCCGGCCTGATCGGTGAGGATCCATCCGCCGTTCCCAACAACCTCATGCCATACGTGAGCCAGGTCGCCAGCGGGCGCCTCAAGCGCCTGCGCATTTTTGGCGGCGATTACCCCACTCCTGACGGCACCGGGGTACGCGACTACATCCACGTGATGGATCTGGCCCGCGCCCATGTGGATGCGATCGAGTACCTGCAAGGCGCCGAACGGAGCGTCACCGTGAATCTCGGCAGGGGACGCGGCGTCAGCGTGCTGGAGCTCGTGGCGTCTTTCCGCCGCGCGACCGGTTGCGAGATTCCCTTCGAGATCGTCGCTCGCAGGCCAGGCGACGTCGCCGCGGTATACGCCGACCCCTCGCGGGCCAACCATCTGCTCGGCTGGCGTGCCGAACTCGACATCGATGCGATGTGCAGCGATGCGTGGCGATGGCAATCGCTGAACCCGCACGGCTACCGCGGGCAGTTTCTGGACAGGCGCGACCATGAACGGCGGAGCGACTGGCTGGGGCGGGAACGGCGTCGAGTCCCCTTGCACCAACACGCCGGGACCTTGGCCTAGGAACCATCAGTCCGCGCTGCAGGCCGCCAGTGCCCGCGTCGCCACGTGACAGAATTTCAATGGAGTAACACATGCAGTCTGTGGACAATGTTTGTATCGCAATCGTCGGCCTGGGTTATGTCGGGCTGCCATTGGCGGTGGAGTTCGGAAAGATCTACGACACGGTCGGCTACGACATCAACGCCGCACGCGTCGAAGAGCTCAGGGCCGGACGGGACAACACGCTCGAAGTTTCGGCGGAGGAGCTCTCTCGAGCCCCGCGCCTGAGGTTCAGCGCGGACCTTGAGGGCATTCGTGGGTGCAACGTCTACATCGTCACGGTGCCCACGCCCATCGATGGCGCCAAGCGCCCTGACCTGACTCCACTGGTCAAGGCCAGCGAGTCGCTGGGCCGAGTGCTCAAGAAGGGCGATATCGTCGTCTACGAGTCCACGGTCTATCCCGGCTGTACCGAGGAAGTGTGCGTGCCGATCCTGGAGCGCGTCTCCGGACTGCGGTTCAACGAAGACTTTTATGCGGGCTACAGTCCCGAGCGCATCAATCCCGGCGACAAGGCGCACCGAGTCACCAGCATCCTCAAGGTGACCTCCGGCTCCACGCCGCAGGTCGCAGAGACGGTGGATCGCCTCTACGGGTCGATCATCACGGCCGGCACCCACAAGGTGAGCTGCATCAAGGTAGCCGAAGCCGCCAAGGTGATCGAGAACACCCAGCGTGACCTCAACATCGCACTGGTCAACGACCTTGCCATCCTGTTCAACAAGCTTGGGATCGACACGCTTGAGGTGCTCGAAGCAGCAGGCACCAAATGGAACTTCCTCCCGTTCCGGCCTGGGCTTGTGGGCGGGCACTGCATCGGCGTCGATCCGTATTACCTGACCCACAAGGCGCAGGAAGTAGGGCACCACCCAGACGTGATACTCGCCGGACGCCGCACCAATGACGGCATGGGTGCCTACGTGGCTGAGCAGGTAGTCAAGTTGATGGTGCGCAATGCGATCAACCCGGTGAACGCACGCGTGCTGATACTCGGACTCGCCTTCAAGGAGAACTGTCCGGACCTGCGCAACACGCGGGTGATCGACGTGGTGAAGTCATTGCGCGGCTACAACGCGCAGGTGGATGTGCACGACCCGTGGGTCGACGTGGAGGAAGCGCGGCACGAGTATGGGTTGACCATGACCGGCCAGCTGGATTCCGGCAGTTACGACGCGGTCATCGTGGCGGTGGGGCATGAACAGTTCCGCCGCCTCGGGGCCGAGGGCATCCGTGCGTTCGGCAAACCCCAGTCGATCGTGTACGACGTCAAGTACGTGCTGCCGCGTGAGTCGGTCGACGGTCGCCTGTAATCAGGCTGCGTCAAAATGCATGTCACAGACATTCTGTCCGCAAGAGATCTTCATCCAGTGAAAGTTCTTGTCACCGGTACCGCAGGCTTTATCGGCTCCCATGTCGCCATGCGCCTGCTCGAGCGCGGAGATGAGGTTGTCGGCTTCGACAATCTCAACGACTACTACGACGTTTCCCTCAAACAGGCCCGGCTTGCGCGTTTCCAGGGCCATTCCGGCTACACGCACGTCACTGGGGACCTCGCCGACCGAGCGGCTGTCGAAGAGGTTTTCGCTGCCCACCAGCCCGCGCGCGTGATTCATCTCGCGGCGCAGGCCGGCGTGCGCTATGCGGCCGAGAATCCCCACGTGTACGTGTCCAGCAATGTCACCGGTTTCCTGCATGTTCTCGAAGGGTGCCGGCAGCACGGGGTGCAACACATGGTGTTCGCCTCAACCAGTTCGGTGTACGGCGCCAATACGCGGATGCCGTTTTCCGAACATCAAGGCACCGACCATCCACTCACGCTGTATGCGGCGACGAAGAAGGCCAATGAGGCGATGGCCCACAGCTATGCGCACCTCTATGGCATCCCGAGCACGGGACTGCGCTTCTTCACCGTTTACGGCCCATGGGGCCGGCCGGACATGGCCTTGTTCCTCTTCACCAAGGCCATCATGGAAGGCCGACCCATCCGCGTGTTCAACCATGGGCAGCACAAGCGCAGTTTCACCTACATCGACGATATCGTCGAAGGCGTGATCCGCACGCTGGACCAGCCGCCCGCGCGGAGCGCTGCGTGGAGCGGTGAGAGTCCGGATCCCGCCACCAGCGGCGTAGCGCCGTATCGGCTGTTCAACATCGGCAATGAGCAACCCGTGGAGCTGCTCCGCTACATCCAGGTGCTGGAAGAGTGCCTGGGAGGCAAAGCCGAAATGGAGCTGCTTCCCCTGCAGCCGGGCGATGTGCCTGACACGGAAGCCGATGTTTCCGAGCTAATCGCCGCCGTCGACTACAGCCCCAAGGTCGGGGTCGAGGAAGGCGTGCGCGAATTCGTACGGTGGTATCGCTCCTACCACTCGGTCTGATTCATTCGATCTGCTCGCGCGCATACGCCGCATCCAGCGCTTCCATCGCGTCGGCGGGCTTGATCTTCGCCGCCTTCTCGTAAGCGGCGGCCGCCTCGTCTTCCTTCTTGTCGCCATGGAGCAGCATCAGCACGTTGCCGTGTTCGATGTGGGCGATGGGGGAGTTCGGGGTCAGTTTCAGCGCGGCCTTGATGTGCTTTTCGGCCTCGGCGGGCTTGGCGCCGTAGGTCATTCCGCCGATCAGGGCACCGATCTTGTTGACGATCTCGGCGTGGTACACGGCCATCGCGGTGTGGGCTTCGGCGTGCTTCGGTGCAAGTTCGAGCGTGGCATCGAGGGCGGCGCGGACCTTGGTGGCGATGCCTTCCTTCAATGCCTTCACGATCGACAGGCCCTGGCTGTAGCGGCCCATTGCGAAGGCGAGGCGGTAGTGGCTGTTGGCTTCGCCAGGCAATGCCTTGACCGCGGCTTCGGCGAGCTTGGCCGCCTGTTCGAAGCGTTTGAGCTTTTCGGCATCGCTGTCGACGAGGTAAGTCGCATGGATGCCGATCGCCTTGACTCCGACCGACGCTCCGATCGGGCCGAGTTTCTCGCCTGCTTCGAATGCGGCCTTGAAGTCGCCACCGTGGAATGCGCGCCAGGCGTCCTGCAGTGCCGTCGCCAGCGCATCGGCATCGAGCTTGGGGGCGGCCTTGCCGGCGGCCTTGAGCAGGGCGGCGGCGTGCTTCGCATCGGGGAAGGGCTCACAGTCGCCCGCGTGGAGTTGCGGCCAGGCCTTCTTCAGTGCGTCGCCGGCGAAGGCGAAGCCCTTCATATCGTGCGGAAATGCAGCCCATTTGGTGGCCATGCTGACTCCTGCGTTTCGTAATGGGGCCTTCGCCCGCCGTTGCACACTGGAAAGCCGGAGGACTACATCCTCACGACGTCACTCGATATACGCCCGCGTCAACGTGTTGAGGTGCAGCCGCTCCGCATCGCGCAGGAAGGGAGCCAACAGCATCATCACCTGCACGATGCCGGCGCGGATGGCTTCGTGTTCGTCCTTGTCGCCGCGGGCCGAGGCGTAGTTGAGCCAGAACGTCGCGATGACCAGGACATTCGTGGCGGTCGCGGCCAGTTCGTCGCTGGAGGCGCGCATCACTCCCGCCTGCGAGAGGCCGCGCATGACCGCGTGCGCCTGGTCGTCGGCGCGCTTGAGGATGCGGGCGAAGCGCAGGCGCAGGCGCCGGTTGCGGCTCAGGATCTCGACCAGGTCGCGATAGAGGAAGCGGTAATCCCAGATCGCCTCGAAGACCAGGTGCAGCTGCAGCCAGATGTCCTCGAGACCGGGCAGGCGGCCTTCGGGCGCGGCGAGCGCGGCGTCCATGCGCTCTTCGAAGCGCGCGAACAGCTGCTCGATGATGTCGTCCTTGTTGCGGAAGTGGTAGTACAGGTTGCCCGGGCTGATCTCGAGTTCGTCGGCGATGTGGTTCGTCGTGACGTTGGGTTCGCCCTGCGTGTTGAACATGGCCAGGCTGGCATCGAGGATGCGCTGGCGGGTCTGCCGGGCCATCTATCGCGAACTCGGGCGGGCGCTCACGCGCGCAGTTTCTTGACCAGGTCGACGTACTTCTTCATCGCGTCCTCCTGGCTGGTGCCCTTGAGCTTGGCCCACGCCTCGTACTTCGCGGTGCCGACGAAATCGAAGAAGCCGGGCTTGGTGCCGGACACGTCGCCTTCCGATCCCTGTTTGTACAACGCGTACAGGCGCAGCAACGTGTCGTTGTCGGGGCGCTCGGACAACGCGTGGACGTCCTTCGCGGCCTGTTCGAATTGGGTCTTCAGATCGGCCATGGCCGCGGCTCCGTGCAGGTGAGGCGGCATCACAGCATGGGGTCATGGCACGGTCAATACGGGAGGGCATTGTGGGCTACGGCCACGTCTGGCAACGTAGCCGCAAGACCGGCATCCGCTTCGCGACCACACAGGCCGGCGTCTTGGGAGAGTGGGGCATGAGCTACTTCGTCACCGGCGCGACCGGCTTCATAGGCCGCTACCTCGTCAGCAGGCTGCTGCAGCGCAAGGGCCCCGTCCATGTGCTGGTGCGCAAGGATTCGCAGAAGAAGTTCGATGCCATCGCGAAGAAGATGGGCTGGGACATGAAGCGCGTCCTGGTCGTCAATGGCGACATGACCTCGGGCAAGTGCGGCGTCAGCGCAGCGCAGGTCAAGGCGCTGAACGGCAAGGTGAAGCACTTCTTCCATCTGGCGGCGATCTACGACGTCACCGTGGATGCGGCGAAGCAGCGGGCGGCGAACGTCGACGGCACGCGCAACGCGATCGACCTGGCGGTAGCGATCGGTGCCGGATGCTTCCATCACACCAGTTCGATCGCGGCCGCGGGGCTGTATCCGGGCGTGTTCCGCGAGGACATGTTCGACGAAGCCGAAGGGCTCGACGATCCGTACCTGGCGACGAAGCACGAATCCGAGGGCCTGGTGCGCCAGGAAAAGCGCATCAAGTGGCGCATCTATCGCCCGGGCATGGTCGTCGGTCATTCGCAGACCGGCGAGATCGACAAGATCGACGGTCCGTACTACTTCTTCACCCTGATCAAGAAACTGCGCGAGATGCTGCCGCAGTGGATGCCGACGCTCGGCATCGAAGGCGGGCGCATCAACATCGTGCCCGTCGACTACGTGGTCGACGCGATGGACCACATCGCACACAAGCCGAAGCTCGACGGCCACTGCTTCCACCTGACCGATCCGGAGCCCATGCGCGTCGGCGAGGTACTCAACACCTTCGCACGCGCCGGCCATGCGCCGGAAATGACGATGCGCATCGATGCACGCATGTTCGCCTTCGTGCCCGGCGGCATCCGCGCGGCGGTGGGCAACCTGCCACCCGTCAAGCGCTTCATCGGCATGCTGCTGCGCGACTTCAAGATCCCGAAGGAAACGCTCAAGTTCATCACCTATCCCACGCGCTTCGACAACCGCGAAGCCGAGCGCGCGCTGCGCGGCAGTGGCATCTCTGTACCTCCACTGGAAAGCTATGCATGGCGCCTGTGGGATTATTGGGAGCGGCACCTCGACCCGGACCTGTTCGTCGACCGCTCGCTCAAGGGCAAGGTGAAGGGCAAGGTCGTGGTGATCACCGGCGGTTCGTCGGGAATTGGCCTGTCGACGGCGCAACGCGTAGCCGAAGCGGGAGCGATCACGGTGATCGTGGCGCGTGGCGAAGAGGAACTGTTCAAGGCACGCGACGAGATGAAGAAGCTCGGTGGCAAGGTATTCGCCTATACCGCCGACCTCTCCGACATGGCCGACTGCGACCGGCTGGTGAAGCAGGTGCTCGAAGCGCACGGTCATGTGGACGTGCTGATCAACAACGCGGGCCGTTCGATCCGCCGTTCGATCGAGCTGAGCTATGACCGCTTCCACGATTTCGAACGCACGATGCAGCTGAACTACTTCGGTAGCCTGCGCCTGATCATGGGCTTCATGCCCAGCATGACCCACCGCCGCCGCGGCCACATCATCAACATCTCGTCGATCGGCGTGCTCGCCAATTCGCCGCGGTTCTCCGCCTATGTCGCGTCGAAGGCGGCGCTGGATGCGTTCAGCCGCTGTGCGCAGGGCGAGCTGTCGGGCAAGGGCATCAGCTTCACCACCATCAACATGCCCTTGGTGAAGACGCCGATGATCGCACCGACCAAGATGTACGAAAGCGTGCCGACGCTCACGCCGGACGAAGCGGGGGACCTGGTGGTCAAGGGGATCATCGAGCGCCCGAGCCGGATCGCCACTCGCCTGGGCATCTTCGCCTCGGTGATCAATGCGGTGGCGCCCAAGGCCTACGAAGTGGTGATGAGCACGGCGTTCGAACTGTTCCCGGATTCGGCGGCCGCGCGCGGCGACAAGAAGGCGTTGCGTGGCGAGTCGCAGCCCAGCAACGAGCAGATCGCGTTCGCCGCCTTGATGCGCGGGGTCCACTGGTGAGAAGTGGGGCGCTTGCGTGCTGTCCTATTGGCAGCACGCGAGCTGCCTTCGGTGAGGCGGATTCCTCGAGGCGATGCGCCATGGAGGGCAATTCCGACCAATCGGATTTGTAGGCTGAGCAGGCTCGGCGCTACAGATCGTATTCAATCGAAAGAAAAAACGCGGCATTAGCCGCGTTTTTGTGTGGTTCGCCAGCCCGGGCTAGTACGTCGCGCACTGCAGGAACCGCGCCGGGCGCCCCGCATTGGCCGGCGGTTGCAGGTGCAGGCGCGAGGTGCGCAGTGCGTCGTACCTGGTCATGACATCGCAGATGCCGCGTACCGGGTCTGAGGTTTCATCGGCAAGATAGACGAGGAGGGTCGATTTCGTGCTCCACATTGCGCGCTCGACGCCGGGCAGCGTGGTCACCATGCGAATGACGTCGTCGCGCTGCTCGTCATCGCTCACCGGAGCGGCGGCAATCTCCGGCGCGGCAACGGGCGTGGCGCTGGCCGGCGCGGGAGGCGCGCTTGCTGCAGTGACGGCGGCTTCTGGTGACGCTTCGCCCTTCGGGCCGAGGAAGGCGACAACCAAGCCCAACGTCAGCGCACCGGCCCAGGCGATAGTGGCCTGGCGAGTAACCGCCTGCCGCGACTTGCCCGCCAGCTCATCCTGCACGCTGTGCGCGAGCTGCGGATGCACCAGTGGCCACAGCGTTTCGCCATCGAACAGATCGATCCGGCCGTTGGCGAGTTTGCGCGCCGCCGCATCGGCTACACCTGGGGTGGCGACCACGCCGCCTGCAGCGCCGTGGAAGCGCACGGCATCGGTCATGTCGCCCACTACTGTCGGCGTGATCCGGTAGTTGAGGCCCTGCTTGCAGGCGAGCAGCCAGTTCTGGGTGTCGCGCTTGAGGTGAATGACGGAATCCTGGCCACGTTCGGCTGTCTCTTCGGCGGCTTCGGGTTCGAAACCGCGGCTGTGCAGGCCGTCGGTGACGAGCCTGGAGAATTCCCGCCAGCGCATCGCGGCGAGCAGCTTCAGACCCTCCATGCGTTCCAGGCGTGGGCGTTGCACCAGCCACAGCCAGGCGGTGGCGGCACCACCGATGACGACCGCCGTGGCCAACGCAAGCAGGATCGATGCAACCGTCATGGTGTCCTTCCGTAGAAGCCGAGGGCGAAACTATACGTCAGGGCACCAGCGGCTTGAACGTGAAGAACGTCAGCAGACGGGCAAGAAAAAGCCCGCCAGTCCGAATCGCAGGGGGAGGGAAGTCTGCGGAGAAACTGGCGGGCTGAAGTGCTTGGCCATGGTGTCGAGAGCGCCACGGCATGGTGCGTAACTTACCCGGCGGAAGCGGGGCGAGCTTTGCGTGCAGCGGGCTTCCTGACGGCCTTGGTGGCCTTCGTCGCCTTCGTTGCCTTCTGCGCGATGGGCTTGCCGCCCTGCCTGCGCAATTCGGCCGTGAGCGTGTCGACCTTGCGGGTGAGTTCGGTGAGGTCATCGCGGCCCGGGACGCCGAGCTTGGTGAGTGCGCGCTGCACGCGATCTTCGAAGACCTTTTCCAGGCGGTCCCAGGTGTCGGTCGCGCGTTCACGGGCCTGGCCCACCTTGCTTTCGACCGCGCCGCGCACTGCGTCGGCCTGGCCGCCGGCGAACCTGAGCGCGTTGTTCTCGAGCTTCAGGCCTTCCTTGATCAGGGCCTCGAACAGCTTGGTGCCTTCGGTCTGCGCGCGGCTGAAAGCGCCGACGCCGGCCAGCCACACCTGCTGCGCGGATTCGCTCAGGGTCTTCGACAGTTGCTCGGCCTGCGCTGCATTGGCCTTGGTGGGGCGAGCGGTCTTTTTTGCGGTCTTCTTGAACTTCGCCATGACGAATCCCTGATGGGAGTTGGGTGATGGGGCCAAGATCGCGGTGTTGTCTAGAGTTTTCACACCAAGGAAGCGGCGTTGCCGGAGTACCGAGGTATCAGTGCGTCCGCCGCGACCCCACGATCGCGTCGATGTCGTCCAGGGCACGATGCAGCCGCGCGGTGGTTTCCGTCTTGCGCGGCCGTGGTTGCAGTCCATCCATGATCGAACGCGTGGTATCACCGGCTACTTCCCCGCGCACGCGCAGGCCATGCGCGGCAAGCACGGGTCCAAGCGTGTCCGCTCGCGTGCGCAGGTCGGCCAGCACGTTGCGGTAGGCGATCTCGGCGATGCGCTGGCGATTGGCGAAGCTGAAGGCATTGGTGAAGAACAGTTCGCCGTCCTGCGCGTTGGGCTCGAAGATCAGCTGGTCGATGTCGGGGAACTGCTGCTGGTGCTTGGCCAGTCCGATCTGCATGCGTGATTGCAGCAGCGTGCGAAAGGTCTGCGACAGCACCGCGGGCAGTCCGCCGGCGGCAAGGCGGCCGGGACTGGTGGGCGCGACATCGGCGTCGACACCCGAATTGAAGGCGACCAGCGGGTTCACGCCAAGCATGAGGTCGATGCCGCGTTCCAGCACGACCGACGCATGCATCGTCCTGCGCAGCGCGCCATCGACGAAATGGCGGCCGCGCACTTCCACCGGTGGATACAGGCCAGGCAGGGCGGCGCTGGCCTGGATCGCCTGCGAAATCGGCACGTCATCCCACTTCTCGCCACCGAAGCGCACGGCTTCGCCGCTGTCGAGATCGACGGCGATGACGAACAGGCGCGAGTCGAGCTGGCGGAAATCGTTGGTGCGCCCGCGACGGGTGAAGACGTCGCGCAGGAAGCGCTCGACTTCCGCGTTGTCGAACAATCCGGTCGGCACCAGCCCGCCGAAGCGGGTCAGGAAGTCCGGCCAGTGCAACTCACCCGGCGAGAACAGCAGCTCGCGCCACCAATCCGCGGCCAGTCGCGGCAGGCTCGCGGCGCGGCGCATGTATTCGAACAGCGCGGGACGCATGAAGGTTTCCGGCCGGAACTGCACGTCATCGCTGTCGCCGGTCAGGAAGATGCGGCACATCTCTTCCGTGCCAATGCGATTGGCCAGGCCCGCGGCGAGGAAAGCGCCGCTGCTCACGCCGACATAGCAGTCCAGGCGCGAGAGGTCGAGGCCTTCGACAGCTTCTTCCAGCGCACGCAGGGCACCGAGTTCGTACATGCCACCGATCGGGCCGCCTCCTGCGACGGCCAGGCCGATGCGGGGCGGGGTCTTGTTGCCGGTGCGCGCACGTTGGCGGGCGGTATGGAAGGACAGCATGCGTTCGCGTATGGATCGGGTCGGCCGAGTGTAGCCGACGTCCCAGGTCGGAAACGGGACGCGGTGCCGCCGGTTGCCAGTGTCCCGCGCGCCCGTGATGATCGTGGCGATGTCCCGTACGAGCGAACTTTCCCGCCGCCTCGGCTGCCTGCTGGCCCGCCACCAGGCCCTGCACGATCCCGATCGCGAGCCCCGCAATCGCTTGCGGTGGCTGCCTGAAGTGAGACGCTGGCAGGCATTGCGCCTGGAAGCGAGTTTCGACCACTTCCTCAGCGATCCGCGCCGCCGTCCGGCGGCGCAGTTCTTTCTCAGCGACGTCTACAACGACCGCGACTTCAGCCGGCGCGACGCCGACATCGCGCGCGTTCTGCCGATGATGCAGCGCGTGCTTCCCGGCGCGATGCTGGGAACCCTCGCGGACGCGATCGAGCTGGGCGTGCTCACGCATGCCTTCGACCTTCGCATGGCCAAGGTGTTGGAAACGATCGCGCCCCGCCGCCGCACGCTCGATGCCGCGCTGTATGCACAGGCCTATCGCAGCGCGGGACTGCTGCGCCTGCGTGCCCACCAGATCGACCTGATTGCGCGCGTCGGGATCGGATTGGCGCAGGCGTTGCATACGCCGGGCGTGGGGATGCTGCTCAAGTTGTCGCGCGGTCCGGCACGCGCGGCGGGGTTGGCGGAACTGCAGGGGTTCCTGGAACGCGGGTATTCGGCATTCGCGCAACTCGGCGATGCGCGCGCCTTCATCGGGGAGATCGAAGCGGACGAACGCGACGTGTCGCAACGCCTGTTCGAAGGAACTTCCGATCCTTTCCGTGGCCGTATGCGCTAGCGGTAATTGCAGCTTGTGGTCAGCCGCGATCCTTGGTGCATTCGACCACGGGCTGGCCGACGCGGGTCAGGGTGACCCTGCCAGGCCGGCTCCAGAATTCGTTGCCGGCCGCATCGGCGAAGCGCGCGCCGTCCTCGTTGGCCATCGACTTCAACGTCAGCTCGCGATCGGCTGTCTCCAGGGTGATCGATTCGAGCGACTCGTCATCAAAGTGGGTCGCGACGGCAAGCTCGCCGCAGCGCCAGCGGGTCACCGCAGTGGCGGTCCTGTGTGTTGAAGCCGTAGTGCCGGAAGCAGTTGGCGGAGCTGAAGCATCGGCCACGGTCTTGTCCTGCGATGAAGGCTTGCATGCCGTCAGTGCAAGGACGCATACCGGGATCCCGACCAGCAACGAAAGACGGTAGGAAGCCATGAATATCCCCGGAAACACGATCGGCGCAGGCTACACCTGAGCCGATCGTTGTCATGCATGGCTTGCGTGAGCGAGGTCACATTGCAGCGATGCCGCCGCTGCTCCGTTGCGACTTGCTTCAGGGCAGCACGTCGACGCGCAACACCGGATACTGGTTGTAAGCCTGGTCCCACGACGCATGCAGGCGGGCAAAGAATTCCAGCCGCGCCGCCGGACTCTTGGCGAACTCCGGATCGTCCTTCAGCTTCTGCTCGAAACGAGCCTTCAGCGCCGGATCTTTCGCCAGCATCTCCCGCGCGACTTCCTCGGCGACGTAATCCTCCATGTATTCCTTGCGCTCGAAGGCGTTGTTGAACTCGCCCCAGGCAACCAGCGCGTCCGGCGCGAGCGGTTCCAGCAACGACATCACCAGACGCGCCTTCGGTTGCGCGATCGGAACGAAGAGGGCGCCGGCACCCACTTCGCGACGCTCGGGCTTCCAATCACCAGTGACGGCAAGCGTCTGGTGGCCTTCGAACGATTGCGTTGAGAACTTCGTGGTGTCCGCGCGGAAAACGCCAACATCGGCAGTTGTGAGAGGCGCCTCCAGACGCCGCGACTGGATGCCGTGCTGCTGCAACTTGGCCTGCACCCAGCCAGCATGCGCGGCGGGAACGATGTAGCCGGCACGCGGCGCGATAACGACGTGGTTGGGGACGATTTCATCGCGCAGCGGCAGGTTCCACACCTGCGGCCTGGTCTCGTCGTAGTGGGTCATCAACGCGCCGGAGATTTCCGACGGCATGCGCGTGTACTCGTAGCCTTGGAACGCGATCGTGCGCACCTTGTCCGTGGCTTTGTAATCCAGTGCGACCTGCTGGCCGCCCAGCTTGCTCGCACGCTCGTCCGCGGCACGCTCCTGCCTGAGCCATTCCTTGCCGTTCGCGGCGATCAGTTCGGCCGCGGCGAGCACCGTGTTGCGGGTGACGCGGACGCGGGTCGGATAGTCCTTCCACGAATGCGTTTCCACCAGCATGCCCAGGCGATTGCGCTGCGAGAAATACGCCTGCGAGAACCGCGGCGGCGCGACGCTGTGCTCGAAGCCGGATGCCGGATTGTCGTTCTCCACGAACGAGGGATAGAACGGCAGCGGGATCGATCCCTGCTTCTCCAGGCGAGCGATCACGCCATCCCGCCATGCCTTCCCCATCGCGCGCAACGGCTCGTCGGCGCCGCTGGTAGGCTCGACCATGATCGAGACGTCGTGCTGGAACTTCGCGCCATCGGTGACGTGCAGGTCCATCATCGCGAGCGGATCCCATTCATTCGCCAGCCGCAGCATCGCCTGCATTTCCGGCGCGTCCGCCTTCACGTAATCGCGGTTGAGGTTGTAGTTCTGGGCGGTGGTGCGCCAGCCCATTTCTTCGGGGCCGCGCTGGTTCGGACGATTCCATGCGGCGAAGCGCTCGTGGCCGTCGACGTTGAACACCGGCACGAAGAGGACGACCAGCTTGTCGAGCACGCCCCTGCCGGCCTTGCCTTCGAGCATCTCGCGCAACAGCAGGAAGCCCGCGTCCTTGCCATCGATCTCGCCGGCGTGGATGCCGCCTTGCGCGAGCAGCACCGGCAGGTTCGCCGCGCGTGCGGATTGCGGATCGAGGTGCCCGGTGGTGCTGACCGCCAGCGCCTTCATCGGCCGTCCTTCCGGCGTCGTGCCGAAATTGAAGCAGCGCACCGCCTTCGGATATTCGCGCTGGAAGGCATCGCACAGAGCGATCACTTCGTCATAGCGCCCGGTCCTGGTGAAACCGCTGCGTTCGGAAACCGTGGTGAGGCCCGAAGTCGCGGCGTGTGCAGCGAACGGCGAACCGATGGAGAAGGCGAGGGCGGTGGCGAGCAGGAGATTGCGCGGCATGTTGGGGAGTCGTGTCGGGTCGGAAGGTGGCAACGATAACCGTCGCGCGGACGATGTAGCGAAATTGCGCTGATGCTGCTGCCAGCATGCCGGCAGCAGCGAGCCGGCGAGGGAGCATGCGATCATCCCTGCATAGTCCCAGGAGAGAGCCGCATGTACTCGCTTTACTACGCCCCCGGCGCCGCCAGCATGGTCGTGCATTGGCTACTGATCGAACTTGGCGTGCCGCACGAACTGCGACTGGTCGACACCAAGGCCGGGCAGCAGAAGTCGCCGGAATACCTCAGCCTGAATCCAAACGGCGTCGTGCCGACGCTGGTCGACGAGGGGGCGGCGCGCTTCGAATGCAGCGCGCTCGCGATGTTGCTGGCCGACCGCCACGCGCATGCGGCACTGGCGCCTGCGCCCGATAGCCCGCTGCGTCCGGACTACCTGCAGTGGATGTTCCATCTTGCCAATGCGGTGCAGCCGCTGTTCCGCATCTGGTGGTATCCGCACGAACCTGCGGGCGCCGCGAACGAAGAAGTCGTGCGCGAATGCGTGCGTCCGCGAATCGAAGCCGCTTGGGACCGCCTGGACGCGCACCTCGGCGCGCATGGCCCCTACCTGCTCGGCGACCACGTCAGCGCGGCCGACTTCTACCTGGCCATGCTGATGCGCTGGTCACGCAACATGCCGCAGCCCGCGACGACCTGGCCGCACCTGGCGGCGCTGGCGCAGCGGATGAAGACGCGTCCTTCGTTCGCCACCTTGTACGAACGCGAAGGCCTCACCGAATGGGCCTGATGGCCTGAAGGAACCGGGGCCGGCGCACCCGGCCCGGTTGACTCCCGGTGTTACCCTGCCGCGGGCCGGCGGGGCATGTGCTCCCGCCTTTTTCCTGACGTCCGCCGGAGCATTCCGCCGGCAAGAACCTGCGCGATTCCATGACAGCCAGTATCGAAACCACCAACACCGGAAAGCTGCCGCGGCAGATTCCCTACATCATCGGCAACGAAGCCTGCGAGCGCTTCGGCTTCTACGGGATGCGCAACATCCTGACGCCGTTCCTCGTGTCATCGCTGCTGATGTACATCGCCTCGCAAACCGAGCGCGAGCACATGGCGAAGGAAGTGTTCCACACCTTCGTCATCGGCGTGTACTTCTTCCCGCTGCTGGGCGGCTGGATCTCCGATCGCTTCTTCGGCAAGTACAACACCATCCTCTGGTTGTCGCTGGTGTACGTGCTGGGCTTCGTGTGCCTGGCCCTGTTCGTCGGCAATCCCACCGGCTTCTATGCCGGCATGCTGCTGATAGCGTTGGGATCCGGCGGCATCAAGCCACTGGTATCCGCATTCGTCGGCGACCAGTTCGACCAGACCAACAAGGCGAAGGCCAAAGTGGTCTACGACGCGTTCTACTGGACGATCAATTTCGGCAGCTTCTTCGCGTCGCTGCTGATGCCGGTGGCATTGCGCAACTTCGGTCCTGCTGTCGCGTTCGGCATTCCCGGCGCGCTGATGTTCCTGGCCGTGGTGATCTTCTGGGCCGGGCGCCACAAGTACACGAATGTGCCGGCTGCACCCCCGAATCCGCATTCGTTCCTCAATGTCGTTCGCACGGCATTGACCGCGAAGCAGGATAGGCAGGGGCGAACGGGTCTCGTCATTGCAGTGCTGGGCGCCGTGCTTGCCGCGGGATCGTTCGCAATGTGGCTGGCCGGTTCCCTGGAATTCGTGCCGGCGTTCTGCCTGGCGCTGGTGCTGGTGATGGCATTCGGCGGCATGGGCGCGGCACTGCAGCTGGAACGCGCTCGCGGCGTGCATCCGGACGAAGCCGTCGATGGCGTGCGTGCCGTGTTGCGCATCCTCATCGTGTTCGCGCTGGTCACGCCGTTCTGGTCGCTGTTCGACCAGAAGGCCTCGACCTGGGTGATCCAGGGTGAGCTGATGACCAAGCCAGTGTGGTTCCAGGCCGCGCAGATGCAGGCGCTGAATCCGGCGCTGGTGATGTTGATCATTCCGTTCAACAACCTGGTGCTGTATCCGCTATTGCGCCGCATGGGCATCGAGCCGACGCCACTGCGCCGCATGGGTACCGGCATCGCGTTCTCGGCCGTGGCGTGGATCGTGGCGGGCTCGCTGCAACTGGCCATCGACGGTGGCGATCCGGTGTCGATCGTGTGGCAGGTGCTGCCGTACGCGCTGCTGACGATGGGCGAAGTGCTGGTGTCGGCAACCGGGCTGGAGTTCGCCTACAGCCAGGCGCCCGCGTCGATGAAGGGCACGATCATGAGTTTCTGGCTGTTGTCGGTCACCGTCGGCAACCTGTGGGTGTTGCTGAGCAATGCGGCGGTGCGCAATGAAGCGGTCATCTCGAACATCGCGCACACGGGCCTGAGCGAAACCGCCTTCCTGATGTTCTTCTTCGCGGGGTTCGCCATGCTGGCGGCGCTGGTGTTCGCGCTCTATGCGCGGCGCTATCCGATGCAGGACCATTACCGCGCGTGAGGCCGGACCGGAACGAGGATCGATAGAACCATGGTCACCATCATCCTGATCGTCGTGACGGCCGCGGTTTCGTGGCTGGCCTTCGAGCGTCCCGCCATCGTGCAGCGCCTGATCCTGTGGCCGCCGGCGATCGAGCGCAACAAACAGTTCGACCGCCTGCTCACGCATGGCTTCATCCATGCGGACTTCTCGCATCTGTTGTTCAACATGATCACGCTGTTCTTCTTCGGCCGCGTGGTCGAACGCGTGATGTCGCAGTACATCGGCTCCATCGGCTACGTGCTGTTCTACCTGTCCGCGATAGTCGTAGCGATCCTGCCGACGTACATGCAGCACCGGCATGACGCGCGCTACAGCAGCCTGGGTGCATCCGGCGGCGTATCGGCGGTCCTGTTCGCTTCGATCCTGCTCGATCCGTGGATGTGGATCATGGCGCCGTTGCCGGTGCCCGGATTCCTGTACGGCATCGGCTATGTCGCGTATTCGTTCTGGAAGGACCGGCAGGGCGGCGGCAACGTCAACCACAGCGCCCACCTGGCGGGCGCCGCTTACGGCGTCATGTTCATGCTGCTGATGGAACCCGCCGTGTTGCCGTCGTTCCTGCAGCGATTGATGACGCCGCGGTTCATGTGAACCGATGCGGCCGCTCAGGCCGCGATGCGTATGCGTGGCGACGAGCCGGGAGTTGCAGCGCCGTAGGTGGCGAACAGGCGTGACTGGATCACCGCGTCGATCGCGGCCAGTTCGTCGGCATGTTCTTCCGCGTGTTCGGAAAGCTCGAAGTAGCGGTGCATCAGGGCTTCGTCGCCGTACTGCTCGTAGGCAGCCAAGTTTGCCTGGGCCATGTGGGTCACTCCCCTGGACGGAATCGCAGCTTCCCTGCTGCTTCGTATCTGACGGATGAAGAAGGTTTTTCGGCGCCTTTCGGCACCGTATCCACATCAACGCAAGCCGGGAGGAAGGGCGGTCACGCGATTTGCGCTCACCTAGCATGAATGCCGTGCGTGCTATCCGTTCAGCCGCAAGGCGCGGCAATCGCGCTGCAATCGTGGACACGGAGGCAGCATGGCAACCCGCAAGAAGACGACCGCCCGCAAGGCGGCGAAGAAGGCGACCCCGAGGAAGGCAGCGGCCCGCAAGGCACCGGCCAGGGCCGCGAAAAAGGCGGCCAAAAAGGCCGTGAAGAAGGCCCCGGCGAAGAAGGCCGCGGCCGCCAGAAAGACGACCACCGCCAGAAAAACAACCACTGCCAAGAAGGCCACCAGGCGGACCGCAGCCACCAAGGCTGCCGTCAAGACCACGGCGCGCAAGACAGCCGCAAAAAGGGCGCCGGGCAAGGTCGCAGCAAAAAAGGCCGGAACGGTTTCGGGCCGGACCACCGCTGTCAGGACAGCTACCCCCAGGAAATCGGCCGCCGGTGCACGTGGCGCCCCTCCGGAGACGACGCAGCGCAGCGCCATCCGCAAGGCGACAGAGCGGCCGGCAGGCGCCAGTGGCGTGACGGAGCAGGAAAAATCGCAACGTCGCCGCGCCGCGCGTACCGACGCGCGCTCCACCATCGAACCCGCCGCCGGCGTCACGACGAACTTCGGCCGAACCACCGCGGCCACGCCGCGCGACACCGACCGCGGCACCTCGCGCACCCGCAAGGTGCATCGGATCACGCCGGAGGAGGCGCTCGCGAACACCCGCGAGTTACTCGAGGCGAAGCAGGCGCGTGATCGCGAGCCGCCGCCGTGGCGCGCGCTCGATGCCGAGCACGGCCAGCCCCTGAGGGACAAGGCCATTCCTGCCCGCGACGCGGAACAGGAAGCCGAAGCGAACATGAGCGCAGAAAAACTGCACCGTGCCGAGAGCCGCCTGGATGCGATCCAGGGCAGCGTCAGCCAGCAGGACCGGCATCAGCAGGGCCGTCACGACGCGAAGGACTAGACTGATGCTCGCATCACGTCCTGACATCGGAAGCCATCGCCTGAACGCCATGCAGCAATACGAAATCCACCACGACCCCGTCGCCAGGCGTTTCACCACCGTCGTGGAGGGCGTCGAAGCCGAGGTGAATTACCACTACGACGGCGACATCCTGGTCATCCACCATACCGGCGTGCCGCGTCCCATCGGGGGACGCGGCATTGCCTCGGAGCTCGTGCGCGCTGCCTTCGAATTCGCGCGCGGCGCGGCGCTGAAGGTGCGTCCATCCTGCTCGTACGCCGCCGTCTGGGTGCAAAAGCACAAGCAATACACCGACCTGCTCGCGTAGCAGCCGGAGGCCGACGATGGGGAGGGCGTATCATTCCCCGCCGCTCCACATCCCCCGGGCTTCATGCGTCTCAACAAGCACATCAGCGACACCGGCTTCTGCTCGCGTCGCGAAGCCGATCGCCTCATCGCCGAAGGCCGCGTCACCGTCAACGGGATGCGCGCGCGCGTCGGCGCTGAAGTGGGCGAGGGCGACCAGGTCCTCGTCGACGGCCAGAAACTGCAGGTCCGCACGGCCGCCAAGGGACAGCGCAAGCACGTCTACATCGCGCTGAACAAACCGGTGGGGATCACCTCGACGACCGAATCGGGCGTCAAGGACAACATCGTCGACTTCGTCGGCCACGAGAAGCGCATCTTCCCGATCGGGCGCCTCGACAAGGATTCCGAAGGCCTGATCCTGCTCACCAGCAACGGCGACATCGTCAACGAGATCCTGCGTGCCGAGAACAAGCTCGAGAAGGAATACCTGGTCGCCGTGAACCATGCGGTGACCGATGAATTCCTGCGCGCGATGAGTCGCGGCGGCGTGCCCGTGCACGGCGAGCCCACGTTGCCATGCAAGACCGGAAAACTGGGAAAATTCGGCTTCCGCATCGTGCTGATGCAGGGCCTCAACCGGCAGATCCGCCTGATGGCGGCGCACTTCGGCTATCGCGTGAAGCAGCTCGTCCGCGTGCGCATCGGCAACGTCAAGCTGGCGCACCTCAAGGTCGGCCAGTGGCGCAACCTCACCGATGCCGAACTGCGTGGATTGTTGCCGCAGCGCACTGAGTGGTAATCCCGGTTGCGTAGCCGGTGCAATGCCGGTGCAATGTGAATGCGCAAATCACGCTCCCGGCGATACTGTTACTGGATCACAAGGATCGATCCATGCGCACGACTTTCCCACGCACTTCTTGCCTGAAGCTGTGTGTCCTGGCGTCGCTGCTTGCAATGTCGGCCGCGTGCCGGCGCGAGCAACCGGCTGAGCAGCCCACGGCCCCCGCTGTGCCCGCGTCGATACCAGGTGGCAAGGCGGTGGTGGATTCCTCCCTCAAGGACGTCACCGAGAACACCCCCGATTACGTCATCGGCATCAGCTACCCGCAGGTGGCGGTGCAGTACCCGATGCTTGCGGCGGAACTCAGGCGTTATGCCGAAGCCGCGCGTTCGGACCTCGTCGAAGCGGCGAAGGGCCGCGGGAAAGAGGAGGGTGCCGCGCCATACGAACTGGTGTTGCCGTTCTCCGAACTGCACGTCTCGCCGACGCTCGTTGCCGTCGGCGTGGACGGCAGCAGCTACACAGGCGGGGCGCACGGCGCGCCATTGATTGCCCGTTGGGTCTGGTTGCCGCAGCGGAACCAGCTGCTGCGCGCCACCGATCTGGTGACGGATCCGAAGGGCTGGGAGGCGATTTCCGGACTGGTGCGAGAGCAACTGCATACCGCGCTGTCGCAGCGCGTCGATGCCGACGAATTGCCGCCCGGCGAGCGCGTGGAAGTGCTCAAGAACGCTAACCGCATGATCGATGACGGCACCGTGCCCGATCCGCAGCATTTCAGCCAGTTCGAGCCGCTGGTAGGATCCAGTGGCCGCATTCGTGCCCTGCGTTTCGTCTTTCCGCCCTACCAGGTGGGACCGTATTCCGATGGCACGCAGACGGTGGAGGTGCCGGCGGTGTCGCTGCTTCCGTACATCGCGCCGGCCTACAGGAGTCTGTTCGAGGGAGGTTGATCCCGTGCGTCCAGGCAGTGTGAGTTAGAGCCATGTCCGCTACGCCATCGCCCGCGACCGTGATGCGGATTCCTCATCTCCGCCACCGGCTGGAACGGTTGCTGGCGCACGCCGACGTGCGCGTCGATGGCGATCGCGACTGGGACCTGCAGATGCACGATCCGCGGCTTCCCATGCGCCTGCTGGCACAGGGTTCGCTCGGACTCGGCGAGTCGTACATGGACGGCTGGTGGGATGCTCGCTCGCTCGATGGTCTTCTCTACCATCTGCTCGATGCGCGCATCGACGAACGCGTGCGCGGCATCGCCGCCTACCTCGACGGACTGCGCGCACAGCTGTTCAACCTGCAGACGCGCAGCCGCAGCTTCACCGTCGGCGAGCGCCACTACGACCTCGGCAACGACCTTTACGCCGCGATGCTCGGCAAGCGCCTGGTCTACAGCTGCGGTTACTGGCGCGAAGCCACCACGCTCGACGAGGCGCAGGAAGCCAAGCTCGATCTCGTCTGCCGCAAGCTCGGACTGCAGCCGGGCATGCGCGTGCTGGATATCGGCTGCGGCTGGGGCGAGGCGCTGAAGTTCGCCGCCGAGCGCTACGGCGTGAGCGGAGTCGGCGTCACCATCTCGCGGGAGCAGGCCGATTACGCGCGCAGGCTTTGCGATGGGCTGCCGATCGAGATCCGCGTGCAGGACTACCGGGAACTCGACGAGAAATTCGACCGTGTCTTCTCGATTGGCATGTTCGAACACGTCGGCGTGAAGAACTATCGCCGTTACTTCGAGGTCGCGCGCACGTGCCTGCCCGAGGACGGCTTGTTCCTGCTGCACAGCATCGGCAGCAACCAGTCGCAGCACCACACCGATCCGTGGATCGCACGCTACATCTTTCCCAACTCGATGCTGCCTTCGGCGGCGCAGATCGCACGCGCGGCGGAAGGGCTCTTCGTGATGGAGGACTGGCACGGCTTCGGTCCCGATTACGACCGCACCTTGCAGGCGTGGCGCGACAACGTCGAAGCGGCGTGGCCGCAGCTGCCGTCGTACGACGAGCGATTCCGCCGGATGTGGCGCTTCTATCTCTCCGGCTCCATGGCCAGTTTCCGTGCGCGGCGCATCCAGCTGTGGCAGGTCATGCTCTCGCCTCGCGGTATCCGCGGCGGTTACATCGCTCCGCGCTGACCGCCGGCCGCTTCCCACGCGCCGTGCACGGGACACGACGGACAATGCCGCATGGCCACGAAGAAGCCGCGCAAGCGTGCCGTTCCCGAGGGCAGCGCGCCCGAGCCGGTCGACGACAGCCTCGACGCATTGCGCGGCGCGGCCATGGGTTGCAAACGCTGCGATCTGTGGAAACCGGCGACGCAGACGGTCTTCGGCGAAGGCCCGCCGCGCGCCCGCATCGTGGTGATCGGTGAGCAGCCGGGCGACCAGGAAGACCTGAGCGGCCGGCCTTTCGTCGGCCCTGCGGGAAAGTTGTTCGATCGCGCGCTGGAAGAACTCGGCATCGGGCGCGCCGACATGTACGTGACCAATGCGGTCAAGCATTTCAAATTCGAAATTCGTGGCAAGGTGCGCCTGCATCGCAGTCCGGATCCAGGCCAGCAGAAAGCCTGCCGCGTGTGGCTGGACGGTGAGATCGAGCGCATCCGTCCCGACGTGATCGTGTGCCTGGGGGCGATCGCCGCCAAGGCCATTCTCGGCAACAAGTTCGGGCTGATGAAACAGCGCGGACTGTGGCAGACCCTGCCCAACGGGGCGCGCGTGATTGCCACCGTGCATCCTTCGTATGTGCTGCGACAACGCGATTCGGAATCGCGCCACATGGCCTACGCGGCCTTCGTGCGTGATCTCAAGCCGCTCGCCAGGTTGTGATGCATGTCGCCCGCCGGGCGATGACCTGTGACCATCCCGCTTCCGCGACTGCAGTCATGAGCGTGCACGGCCGGACGAGGGGAGCCAGCATTTCCCGACCCGCAAGGGGTTCATCATGCACGGCAGGTTGCTTGCCAGCATCGCCGCCGGCACGTGCAACGACAGGATTCGTGGAGGACACATGCCGTGACCCAGCGCGCCAATCACCAGGGACTGATCGTGATCGGTCATCGCGGCGCCAGCGGTTATCGTCCCGAACACACCCTCGAGTCGTACCGGCTGGCCATTCGCCAGGGCGCCGACTTCATCGAGCCCGACCTGGTCCTCACGCGCGATGGCGTGCTGGTGGCGCGCCACGAAAACGAGATTTCCGGCACCACCGACGTTGCCAACCATCCCGAGTTCGCCGGGCGCCACACCACCAAGACGGTCGATGGCCGGACACTGACCGGCTGGTTCACCGAAGACTTCACCCTCACCGAGCTCAGGACGCTTCGTGCGAAGGAGCGCATGCCCGGATTGCGTCCGGCGAACACGCGTTACGACGGCATGTTCCAGATCCCGACCTTCGCCGAAGTCGTGCGCCTGGCCAAAGCCGAAAGCCGTGACGATCACGTCATCGGGGTGTATCCGGAAACCAAGTATCCGACGTATTTCGCCCGCGAAGGCTGCCGTCTCGACGGCGGTCCGATCGCCCTCTCCCCCGGCCGCATACTGGTCGACACGCTGGTCGCGGAAGGCTTCACCGATCCGCGTCGCGTCTACATCCAGAGCTTCGAAGTGGCCAATCTCATCGAGCTGAAGACATCGATCATGCCTTCGATCGGCGTCGACTTCCCGCTCGTGCAGTTGTTCGCCGACATCTGGTCGACGGGGCCGTACGACTTCCGCTGGAACGCCGCGCATGGATCCGACCTGGATGCGCTCTACGGCGGGCTGGTCGACGTGGTCGGCGGCATCAATGCCGGCACGCAATACCAGTCGCTGGCGACCGGGCCGGCGCTGCAATGGATGAAGGCGAATTACGCCAGCGGCATCGGCCCATGGAAGGCAAACATCCTCCCGCGCGCGAACCTCTCGGCGACACGAGGTGCCCACGACGACGGCAAAGCCGAACTCGCCACGCGCAACCCCGGCCCGGGGCATCCGTTCCTGTCGCATGCACTGAAGGCGGGCCTGGTGGTGCATCCATACACGTTGCGTGCCGAAGAGAACTATCCGAGTCAGCCGCCGCATGGAATCAACCCATCGGTGATCGCCGAAGCGGTACAGCTGTACGGCCTTGGCGTGCAGGGTTTTTTCATCGACCAGCCCGATCTGGGCGTCATCGCGCGCGAGATCTTCCTCGGCATCCACAAGCCGGCCCGCGGTAATCCTTGAACAGGGCGAACGCACGCGCCGCGGCCGGACGACGCGAGCAGCCATTACCTGCTTCTTGTCCTGTGGGCAGCCGAACCGCCTAGCCCGAATGTCACATGTGTTGGACGCGTGGGAATTGCTACGGTCGACTTGCACCGCAAGCCCGCGACAGAGCCTGCAAACCCCGCGACCGACCCGCCCATCACGGAGAGACCATGTCCGTTCCTTCGATCAAACCGCTGGCCGCAGGCTGGATCCTCGGCGTGCTTGCGCTGACTGCGTGCGATGCAGGCAAGCCCACGGCTTCCCAGGCCCAGGCGTCCACGGGCGCGATGGCTTTCAGGCTCGACGAAAGCAAGCTGCCGCAGGTAGCCGGTTTCAAGGCCAGCGACCTGGACGCCAACACCGGCGCGTGCAGCGACCTGGATGCCTACGTCAATGGCAAATGGAAAGCGGCCAACCCGATTCCTTCGGACCGCACCGACTGGGGCCTGTACGAAATGATGAGCGAGCGCTCGCTCGCCGTGCAGCACCAGTTGGCCGCACATGCCGGTTCGATGGAAGGCAGCGGCGTCGAGAAGATCATTGGAGACCTGTGGGTGACCGGCATGGACGCCGCGAAGCGCGATGCCCAGGGAATCCAGCCGCTACAAAGCCGCCTCGACACCATCGCGGCACTGGACGATGGCGAGTCGATCGCCGAATTCCTGCGCCAGTCACATGCAAAGGGCGAAGGCTTCGTCTTCAGCTTCGGACCGAGTCCCGACTTCAGGGATTCCAACGTCAACATCGCCTACGTCGTGCAGGACGGACTGGGCCTGCCCGATCGTAGCTACTACTTCGACGCCGACAAGAAGGACGCGCGCGACGCCTACCAGGCGCACATCGCCAAGGTGCTGGAAATGTCCGGCACGCCTGCGGCCGATGCAGCCGCGCAGGCGAAGGATGTCATGGCGTTCGAAACACGGCTTGCGAAGGTTTCGAAATCCAGCGAGGAGCTTTCGCGCGACACCGCCCTCTACTACAACCCGGTCTCGGTCGCCGATGCCGACAAGCTCGCGCCACATTTTCCGTGGAGCCGCTTCTTCGCATCACAGGGGTTGGAAGCGCCGAAGATGTTCTCGCTGGCGATGCCGGCGTTCCAGCGGGAATTTGACCGGATGCTTGCCGACGTCCCGGCGCCGACATGGAAGAGTTATCTGCGCTTCCACACGGTCGACAGCGCCGCGCCGTTCCTCAGCGATGCGTTCGCACGCCAGTACTTCGAATTCCACGACAAGGCGCTCAATGGCCAGAAGAAAATGAAGGAACCCTGGAAGCGGGTGCTGGGCACCATCGACGGCCAGGCCGGCGAAGCCATGGGGCAGTTGTACGTGAAGGCCGCATTTCCCGCCGACTCCAAGGCCAAGGTGCTGGAGATGGTGCAGAACATGCGCGAGGTGCTGAAGGCGCGCCTGGAGAAGCTGGAATGGATGGGCGATGCCACGCGGCAGAAGGCGCTGGCGAAGTGGGCGACGTTCACGCCGAAGATCGGCTATCCCGACACGTGGCGCGACTGGTCCGGACTGCGGACCAATCGCGACAGCTACATCGGCAATGTCCTGGCCGCGAACGAATTCAACTACAAGTGGAACCTCGGCAAGATCGGCAAGCCGGTGGATCGCAGCGAGTGGGGCATGAGCCCGCAGACGGTCAATGCCTACTACAACCCCCAACTCAACGAAGTCGTGTTTCCCGCGGCCATCCTGCAGCCGCCGCTGTTCGACCCCAAGGCCGACGACGCGCTCAATTACGGCAACACCGGCGCCACGATCGGGCATGAGCTGATGCACGGTTACGACGACCAGGGCAGCCGTTTCGGGCCGGGTGGCAACTTCGAGAACTGGTGGACCGACGCCGATGCCAAGGGCTTCACCGCGCGCAGCGAGAAGCTGGTGCGGCAGTTCGATGCGTATGAAGCGCTGCCGGGCATGAAGGTTAACGGCCGGCTGACGCTGGGCGAAAACATCGCCGACCTCGGCGGTATCGAGGTCGCCTATGACGCGATGAAGAAGGCGGCCGGCAACACGCCCGACCCGATGGTCGAAGGCATGAGCCGCGACCAGCGCTTCTTCGCCAGCTACGCGCTGAGCTGGCGCAGCACGATGACGCCCGAATCACTGAAGGTGCTCGTCGCCTCCAATCCGCATGCGCCGGCGAATTTCCGCGCGATCGCACCGCCGGCGAACATGCCGGAGTTCGCGGCGGCGTTCCAGTGCAAGGAGGGCGACGCAATGGTGCGTAGCGGTGACAAGCGGGTCGTTATTTGGTGATCTTCGTCGACCAGCGCGGGAGTGAGTTCACCACTCCCTCCGGGAGAAGGTAGCGCGGAGGATGAGAGTTCGACGAAGCAGGGAAGCCGATGCGGGACAGAGAAGTGGAAGCGAGCGTGGCCTGATTGTTGGCGCGTTCGTCATCTCTCCGTTTCGCCGCACCTCACTCCAACGTTTCTCCCGATGGGAGAGCTGCTTCATGGGAGAGGGCTTCGGCAAACAGATCCTCCTGCGCCTTTGCACTATCGGCATCGATAAACCCCGACAACCCCACGCCGACCAGCCGGTAACGCGTACGGCTCGGCAGCTCCACCCGCCAGCGCAGTTCGCAGGCGATGTCCGCCAGCTGTTGCAGCGACGCAGGCCGTGCAGGTGGGGTGACGCTGCGCGTCAGCGTGCGGAAGTCGGAGGTCTTCAGCTTCAGCACCACGGTGCGCGCAAGACGGCTTTCGCGGGACGCGAGCTCCCGCTCGTAACCCGCCCACGCTTTTTCCGCGAGGCGACGGATGTGGGATTCGAGTTCTTCGAGCAGCAGGTCATGCTCGAACGTATCTTCCGCCGAGATCTGCATCGTCGGCCGTTCGCTCTGTACCGCATGGTCGTCGATCCCGAGCGAAAGCTCATGCAGGCGATGACCCCAGCGGCCGAAGCGCTGCTCCAGCTCTTCGACGCGAATCGCGCGCAGATCGCCCACCGTGGTCACGCCCAGTTGCGCGAGCTTGCCTTCCATCACCTTGCCGACGCCAGGCAGGCGGCCCACCGGCAACGGTTCCAGGAAGGCGAGCGCCTGATGTGGGCGGATCACGAACAATCCGTCGGGCTTGTGCCAGTCGCTCGCGATCTTGGCGAGGAACTTGTTCGGCGCGACACCTGCCGAAGCGGTGAGCAGCGTTTCGTCGCGAATCGCATCGCGGATCGCTTCCGCCGTAGCCGTGGCGGTCGGCAATCCGGTCTTCGTCGTGGTGACGTCGAGGTAGGCTTCGTCGAGCGACAGTGGCTCGATCGCGTCGGTGTGGCGCGCGAAGATCTCGCGCACCTGTCGCGACACCGCCTTGTAGCGGGTGAAATCCGGCGGAACGAAGATCGCCTGTGGACACAGGCGCTCGGCGCGGACCGCGGGCATCGCGGAACGCACGCCGAAGCGGCGCGCCTCGTAGCTGGCGGCGCACACCACCGAGCGCGAACCGCGCCATGCGACCACCACCGGCTTGCCGCGCAACGAGGGTTCGTCGCGCTGTTCCACGGACGCATAGAACGCATCCATGTCGACGTGCACGATCTTGCGGGGTAGGGCGGTCACTGCGGAATTGTAGGCGTCTCGCATGGTTGCAGGCAGCGGCCGGCTTGGCGTGAAGGCGCACTCTGGCCACGCTGCGCGCCGATGGGACGTGGAGGCCGATGAAGGACAGGAGGTCCCATGCTGCCGAAGATTCGCTTCCCGCCCGCGTCGTGAGGAAATCTCGGACACGCATGCCCACTGCCTTCGCCGCGACTTCTTCTGGATGAATGCCGCCAGCTGAAGACGTTCCGCGCCTGATGCGTCGGGGGCTGACGTTCAACCTCCACATCTGTCGGAGCACGACACCGGCCGGCCGAGTGACCGATTCGTGAGCGCCACGGGAGGGATGCCGTTCCATGCTTGCCCTCTCGCATCGCAGTTGGCAGCATCGCCCCATGAGCAGCCCAAACCCGCAGCGCCGCCATTTCTCCATGATCCGCGGCTTCCACCTGGCCGACTGGTTCACGCTGGCCAATGCCTTCTGCGGAACGGGTGCGATCTTCGCGGCGATGCGCTTCCTGCAGGATGGCGTCGTCCGCGACCTGCTGATCGGCATGGCGCTGATCCCCGCGGCCTTCATCTTCGATGCGCTCGATGGCCGCGTCGCGCGCTGGCGGCAGTCGTCGTCCACGCTGGGCCGTGAACTGGACTCGCTGGCTGACGTGATTTCCTTCGGCGTCGCGCCTGCGGCGCTGGCCTATGCCTGCGGGCTGCAGGGTGGATGGGACTGGGCCGTGCTCAGTTATTTCGTCGGTTGCGGCGTCAGCCGCCTGGCGCGCTACAACGTCACCGCCGAACAGCTGTCCGGTGGCGGCGACAAGGTGAAGTATTTCGAAGGCACGCCGATTCCGACCAGCCTTGCGCTGGTGATCGTGCTCGCGGTCGCCGCATGGCAGGGCGCACTGGGCGAGAACGTCTGGTTCGGTATGGTGCAACTGGGCCCGTGGCAGTTCCATCCGCTGGTGCTGATGTTCGCGCTCTCAGGTTCGCTAATGATCAGCAAGACCCTGCGCATCCCCAAGCCGTAACGCTCCCGTAGCGCCGCGCCTGCGCGGTGCCCTGCCTTGGGATGAAGAAGCACCGCGCAGGCGCGGCGCCACAAGACGGCCGTACGCGCACGTCCGCAACATCCCCGGCGTTATCATCGCGGCCTCGACGGAGGAAGCCGATGGCCAGTGGATTCGACGACTTTGAACAGCTCGCGCGCCAGTACTGGGGCGCCTGGGGCGAGGCAATGCGGACGAACGCAGCGCCCACCCAGCCCACGATGCCCGGCTGGAACGACGCACTGAGCTGGTGGTCGCAACTGGCGAAGGGAGCTGCGGCCGCCAATCCGGCCAGCGGCGCCGAAGACGCGGTGAATCGTTTCCAGTCGCAGGCGCAGCAGTGGTTCGGACAGATGCAGCAGCTGGCGGCGCAGTTCGCGGGTGGTCCGGCGCAACCGGCCGATATCACGGCGGCGTGGCGACGCATGCTCGGCGCGAATGGCGGCAACGCCTTCGCCGACATGTTCAAGGGCATGTCCGGGCCGGGCCAGCACGGCATGGACGAATGGATGCAGCAGATGAAGCCCTTGCTGGAATCGATGCAGCGCGATGGCCGCAGCTGGCTGGGGCTGCCGGCGTTTGGCTTCGCACGCGAGCACCAGGGGCGCTGGCAGCACCTCACGCAGGCGCAGCTCGACTACCAGGACAAGAGCAACGCCTACAACGCGCTGATGGCCGAAGCCACGCAGCTCGCGTTCGGCCGCTTCGAGGGCAAGCTTGCCGAGCGCAGCGAACCCGGACGCCAGCTCACCAGCGCACGCGCGTTGTTCGACCTGTGGATCGATGCGGCGGAAGATGCCTACGCCGAAGTGGCGTTGTCGCCGCGCTTCCGCCAGGTCTACGGCGAGTTCCTCAATGCGCAGATGAAGGTGCGCGCCGCGCTGCAGCGCGAAGTGGAGCAGTACTGCAACCAGATCGGCATCCCGACCCGCACCGAAATCGACGCCGCGCACCGCAAGATCGTGCAGCTAGAACGCGAACTTCGCCGCATGCGCGACGCGCTGCACGAACGTTCCGAATCCAGCGATTCGCCGCAAGGCGGAGCTTCGGCGCCAAAACCGAAAGCCGCGAAGAAGGCAGAACCCGCCGCGGCCAAGCCGGCCAACAAGACCGCGCCAAAGAAGAGGGCACGCGCATGAGCGCTCCCGATATCCACAGCCCGTTCAATTTCACGCCCGAGTCGCTCGCCAACGAAGCGATGCAGACGCAGGCCAAGCTGCGCGCGGCGCTGGAAACACTGCACGAAGTCGAAGACGTGAATTACGGCGCTACCGCGCGCGAGGAAGTGTGGCGCGACGGCAAGGTCGTGCTGTACCGCTTCCGCGGCGAACGCGCACCAACTGCAAAAATACCGCTGCTGATCTGCTACGCGCTGGTCAACCGTCCGTACATGGTCGACCTGCAGAACGACAAGTCGCTGGTGCGCGGCCTGCTCGAACGCGGTGAAGACGTGTACGTGGTCGACTGGGGCTATCCGGACCGCTCGGATCGCTATCTCGATCTCGAGGACTACATCCAGCGTTTCCTCGGCGGCGCCGTCGACCACCTGCGCCGCACGTATCGCATGGACAACATCAACCTGCTCGGCATCTGCCAGGGCGGCGCATTCTCGCTGTGCTACGCGGCGCTGAATCCGAAGAAGGTGCGCAACCTCATCACCATGGTCACACCCGTGGATTTCCATAGCGACGACAACATGCTGTCGAACTGGGTTCGCTGCCTCGATGTCGATGCCTTCGTCGACACGCTCGGCAACGTGCCGGCCGACCTCATGAACTGGACCTACCTCACGCTGAAGCCGTGGCGGCTGTTCGTGCAGAAGTATGTCGGCATGGTCGACATCCTGGACAACAAGCAGGCGGTGGAAGATTTCCTGCGCATGGAGAAGTGGATCTTCGATTCGCCCGACCAGGCAGGCGAAGCATTCCGCCAGTTCGTCACCCAGTTCTACCAGCGCAATGGTTTCGTCAACGGTGGCATCGAGATTGGCGGACGGCCGGTGGATCTCGGGTACGTCGACATGCCGGTGCTGAACATCTACGCGGAGCAGGACCACCTGGTGCCGCCCGCTGCATCGAAGGCGCTCAAGGACCTGGCGGGTACCGAGGACTACAGCGAGCTCTCGTTCAAGGGCGGCCACATCGGCATCTATGTGTCCAGCCGCGCCCAGCGCGACATCCCGGCGGCGATCCACGACTGGTTGGCTCAACGCGCGCAGTAACGTGCGGGGCATTCCGTGATGCGCTTACTGTTACTGCTGTCGATTGCGCTGCTGGCGTTTCCCGCAGGCGCTGCACCACCGGCCGCCGCAGTACGCGAAATCGAAGGTCTCATCGCGGCGCTCGGTGCTTCCGGCTGCGATTTCCAGCGCAATGGCAGCTGGTATCCGGCGAAGAAGGCGGAGCAGCACCTTCGCCGCAAGTACGACTATCTCCGCGAGCGCGACAAGGTCGCCTCGGCCGAGCAGTTCATCGAGCTCGCCGGCACGCGGAGCAGCATGAGCGGCAGGGCGTACCGCGTGCGCTGCCCGGGCAAGCCGGTCGTGGATTCGGCCGCGTGGCTGCAAGGCCGCTTGCGCGTCCTGCGGGGCTCTGGTCCAACCAGCAGCGAGCCACGCTAGACTCATTCCAGAATGATTCCGGAGCCCGATCGTGAACGTGCAGCCAACCCTTTCCCGCTCCCGTAACGACCGTGTTCTCGCCGGTGTAATGGGCGGAATCGCGCGCCGCTTCGGCTGGAATTCGACGCTGGTCCGCGTGCTCTTCGTGCTGGTCTCGATCCTCTCCGCCGCATTCCCCGGCATCGTGGTCTACCTGATCCTCTGGCTGCTGATGCCGGAAGAGGGCAATTGAATCCAGCCTTGCGCCGCGCCCTCATCGTGCTCGGCCTGGTGTGGGCACTGCCGAACACCGTGCTGGGACTGATCGCGGGGCTCGTCGGACTGGCCTTCGGTGCGCACGTGCATTGGCGGCCGCGCGATCTCGCCGTCGTATTCCACAACTGGCCCTGGGGGCCGGGCGGGGCGCTGACGCTCGGCAACGTGATCCTGCATACCGGCGACACGCTGGATTCGACCTGCGTGACCTACGCGCATCGCGCCGGGCACCGGCACGAAGATCCGATCATGCTCGTCGACCACGAGCGCGCGCATGTCTACCAGTACATGGCGCTCGGATTGCTGTTCCTGCCGCTGTACCTGGTGTGCGGCGGCATCAGCGTGCGCAATCCGTTCGAGCGCGCCGCCGACCGTTACGCACAGACCGGCCGCGGCTGGTGGCCGTGGGCGTGAACCCGGGTTTGTTCGGGAATCTCTTCCAGCAACCCGCCTGGGTGCATTGGGTCTTCGAACTGCTCGCGTACACGATCGGTTTCCGCCTCTACCTGGCGTTGCGAAGGCGGCAACCGGATTACGCGCTCGCCGACCGCGACAGCAACCTCGTCGTGATCGTGTGCGCGGCATTGGGTGCGGCGCTGGGTTCGAAGATCGCGTACTGGCTCTACGATCCGGCCACAGCATTCGCGGATTTTCCCGACTGGCGCGCACTGCTCGGCGGCAAGTCCATCGTCGGCGCATTGCTGGGTGGTCTGATCGGCGTGGAAAGCGGCAAGCGCGCGGTGGGAATCACGCGTTCGACGGGCGACCTGATGTGGCCGGCATTGCTTGCTGCCATGCTGATCGGCCGCGTCGGTTGCCTGCTCACCGCGCTGCACGACGGCACCGCGGGTTCGCCGACCACCTTGCCGTGGGGCGTGGACTTCGGTGATGGCGTGCCGCGCCATCCTTCGCCGTTGTACGAGATCGTTTTCCTCGCGGTGCTCGGTGCAGTGCTGTGGCGGAAACGCGGCGATTTCGTCCGCGAAGGCGATGCGTTCCGCATATTCCTAGCGTCCTATCTCGTATTCCGGCTCGTGCTCGACTTTCTCAAGCCGATGCCGTTGCCGTACTTCGGCCTGTTTTCCGGGCTGCAGCTCCTGTGCCTGGCCGGCCTGCTGTATTACGCTCGCGACATGCCACGCCTGGGGAGGGCGCTTCGGACATGACAGGGAAGGTTCGCCCGTATCTGTTTTACGACAGCGCCGTCTCCATCTGCGCCACGTGCCTGCGCCGCGTCGAAGCGAAGATCCTGATCAAGGGCGACGACGTCTTCCTCGAGAAGTGGTGTCCCGAGCACGGCCGCGAGCGCGTGCTGATCGCCGATGACGCCGCGTATTACCGCAAGTCGCGCGAGGTCTTCATCAAGGCGCCGGAAATGCCGCTGCGTTTCAACACGCCGCAGCACTGGGGTTGTCCCTACGACTGCGGCCTGTGCCCGGAGCATATGCAGCACAGCTGCCTCACGCTGGTCGAGCTCACGGATCACTGCAACCTGAAATGCCCGGTGTGTTACGCCGGCTCTGGGCCGCATCGAACCGGCTTCCGCGATCTCGCCACGATCGAGCGCATGCTCGATGCCGTCGTCGCCAATGAAGGGGAGCCCGACGTTGTGCAGCTCTCCGGCGGCGAACCGACGCTGCATCCGCAGTTCTTCGACGTGCTCGACGCGGCCAAGCGCCGTCCGATCCGCCACCTGATGGTCAACACCAACGGCCTTCGCATCGCGAAGGAACCGGAATTCGCCGCACGCCTTGCGGAATACCAGCCCGGCTTCGAGCTGTACCTGCAGTTCGACTCGCTGCGTGATGAAGTGCACCAGGAGCTGCGCGGGGCGCGCCTGCGCGACATCCGCCTGCGCGCGCTCGAAAACCTCAATCGGCACGACATCTCGACAACGCTCGTGGTCACGGTGAAGAAGGGCCTCAACGACGGCGAACTCGGCGAGATCATCGACTTCGCCCTGCAGCAACCGTGCGTGCGGGGGGTGACGTTCCAGCCGATCCAGGACGCGGGCCGCAACGAGAATTTCGACCCGGCGAAGCATCGCCTCACGCTGAGCGAGGTCCGTCGCCGCATCCTCGAGCAGACGCCGCGTTTCGCACCCGAGGACCTGATCCCGGTGCCATGCAATCCCGACTGCCTGGCGATGGCGTACGCGCTCAAGCTCGGCAACGACGTCGTGCCGCTCACGCGATTCGTCAGTCCGCAGACACTGGTCGAAGCCGGGCGCAACACGATCGTGGTCGAACGCGACGAAGGGCTGCGCGCGAAGGTGTTCGAGCTGTTCGCCACCAACCACTCGCCGGAATCGCAGGCGTGCTCGCTGTCGGACCTGCTGTGCTGCCTGCCGCAGGTGCAGGCGCCGCAGGACTGGACGTACCGCAACGTGTTCCGCGTGCTGATCATGCAGTTCATCGACGCCCACAGCTTCGACCTGCGCGCGGTGAAGAAGAGCTGCGTGCACATCGCGCAACCGGATGGCCGGATCATTCCATTCGATACCTTCAACCTGTTCTACCGCGACGAACAGGCGCAGCGCTTGCAGCAGCTGCGCGATGAAATCCGTCCGGCACCCGTGGCCACGCTCATCGAAGAGGCTGATGCATGAATTCGCCTTACGAACCACCCGTGTCACGACCTTCCAACGGCGGAATCGTCCGTGCGGAAAAGAGTCGGTTATGGTTCGGTTTCGGGTTGGGGTGGGTGGCGATCGCGTTCACCTTCCTCTGGGTTGGCGTCGCGTTTCCGCTCTTCAGCCGGCTGGCGGCCATCGGCAACAACTTCGTCGAGGGCATCGTCTCGCTGGTGCTGCTGTTCGCGCCGACGCTTGCGTTGATGGGCTATTTCGCGCTGCGCGGCGAATGGAAAGGCGTGCTCGGCGTGCTGCTCGCCTGGGCCAGCGCGATTGCCCTTACGCTGCTGCTGGTCGCCGCGTGCCTGGGCATCATGGGCGCGGGTCGCTTCGCAGGATGAATGCCAGCCAGTCCGCGACAAACACGCGGACCTGCGAATACGCGCTTGCACGCGCATCCTCACGTGGTGTGTAAGGTCGTCTTGACCCTGCAATAACAGCCGGGGCAGTAACCTCGCAGGCGTCGGAGAACAAGTAATGAGCCTGAAAACTCATTTGCAACCGCTCCGACACGGAAGGCTCAGCCACTAGAGGGTCAAACCTCGAAGACTGGGCCTTCTCTGTTTCCGGCCTCGCACCTCAATCGAGCGAGCTCAATCGATCCCTGCCAGCCGGCGCGTGACAAGGGCAGCACTGACGCCGAAAAAGCGGTCGTGCCGGGTGCCGGACCACAGCGGCGTGAAGTCGTCCAGGCCGCGTGCTTCGGCTTCATTCCTCAGAGGGGCGAGCGCTTGCGATGCCCACGGAAACTCCGGTGGCAAATCCGATAGCGGGCCCAGCTCGCGCATCAACCGGTTCATCAGTCCACGTGCGGGCCTGCCGCTGAAGAGATTGGTTATCGCGCTTTGGCGCGTGCTTTGGCGCAGGGCAGCCCGGTGCACCGCCGTGGTCGTGGCTTCGGGACATGAGAGGTAAGCCGTGCCCACCTGGACCGCGGCAGCGCCTGCAGCGAGCATCGATTCCACGTCGGACCGTTCGCCGGTTCCACCCGCCGCGATGACGGGCACGGAGAGCGCTTTGGAGAGGGTGTGGACGAGTTCGAAGGTCGATGGCTGACGCGTCATGTCTTCGGAGAGAAAGCAGCCACGATGACCGCCCGCTTCGATGCCTTGTGCGATGACGATGTCCGCGCCGTGCGTTTCGAGCCAGAGGCCTTCTTCGCGGGTCGTTGCTGAAGCCAGAACCGTCGCGCCCCACGCCTTGATCCGCTGGAGCAGCGGCGGTGCCGGCAAACCAAAGTGGAAGCTGACGATCCGCGGCCGATACCGCTCGAGCAAATCCACCGTCGGCGCGTCGATCGGACGACGCGCACCGGCACGCGTCGCCGCTGGCGGCTGGATGCCGAATTCACGGTAATAGGGCGCAAGGGCCTGCTGCCATCGGTGTTCCCGTGCCGGATCGGGATCCGTCATCGAATGACAGAAGAAATTCAGATTGATCGGGCGTGGCAGCGCGGCGAATCTTGCGAGAGCCGTCTCCAGCCGCGCCGGACTCAGTAGCGCACATGGCATCGAGCCGAGTCCGCCGGCTTCCGATACTGCAATGGCGAGTGCTTCGTCCTGCACACCGGCCATCGGTGCCTGGATGATCGGCAGTTCGAGACCGGGCAATGTGCTGACTGAGGCCATGGCAGCCTGCGCTGGTGAACTTCGCCGAGTTTAGGGCGGGTACGCATGATTGCGATGCACGCGCGGTCCGCTTCAATGCCGCGGTGCAATCCGCGATCGAAGCATTGATGAAACGCGCACGACGCAGCCCGCCCAGTCCGGTGTGCAAAACCTCGCGAAGTTGACGTTCGGAGTCCGCCATTGGCGGGCTCCGATTGAAAGCCACTCACACCGTCGCAGTGTCCTCGATACGCGTATCGATCGCGACCGGCGCCCAGCGTTCCAGGTCTGCGAGCAACTGCTGCGCATGCGTCCGCACGGCGTCGACAGCGTCCTGCCCCAGTTGCAGGCGCAACGGCGTGGCTTCGGCCCTGAGCGCGGTGTCGATCGCCCGCGCCGCCTTGTATGGATCGCCGGCCTGCGTGTTGTGCATCGTGTGCACGAACTCGCGCGTGCCGCCGATGATGTCCTGGTAGTCCGCGATCACCGGCATGTGCCGCATCGCGGCGCCGGCAAGGTTGGTCCGGAACTGGCCGGGCTCGACGATCAGCACCTTGATGCCGAACGGCGCGACTTCCTGCGCGAGCGCCTCGGACATGCCTTCCAGCGCGAACTTGCTCGCCGAGTAGGCCGAGAAGCCGGCGAACGAGAGCTGCCCGCCGAGGCTGGAGACATTCACGATCGCACCCGCGTGCTGCCGGCGCAGCAGGGGCAGCACCGCCTGCGTGACCGCGACCGCGCCGAAGAAGTTGGTTTCCATCTGCGCACGCAGTTCGGCTTCGGGTGTTTCCTCGACCGCGCCGACGATGCCGTAGCCGGCGTTGTTGATCGCCACGTCGATACGGCCAAAGCGCGTGACCGCAGCCGCCACCGCGGCTTCGGCTTGGCCACCGCGGGTGACATCGAGCGCGTGCACCAGCACGCGGTCCGGCGCCAGCGCTTCGAGATGGGAGAGCTTGCGGGTATCGCGCGCGGTAGCGACGACGCGGTAGCCCCGATCGAGCGCGTAGCGGGCGAAGGCTTCGCCGAAGCCACTGGAAGCGCCGGTGATGAACCACACCGGGGTGGGGGAATTCGAGTCGTGGGTCGAAACGGTCATGGCCGGGTCCTAGTGGATGGCGCGGTTGCGCCGGTGAGGACAGTGTCAGTCCGTGGACCCGTGTTGATAATCCGGCAATATCCGGATGGGTTATTCGATGGAATCGCACAATGGACCGGGAGATCCTGCTCCACCTGCCCGTTGTCATCGCCGTGGCCAGGCACCGCAACTTCGCGGCGGCGGCAGCCGAGCTCGGGCTCAGTCCTTCGTCGGTCAGCCATTCGGTCCGTCTGGTCGAGCAGCGCCTGCGCGGCCCGTTGTTCGCCCGCACCACGCGTAGCGTGTCGCTGACTGAAGCGGGCGAGGCCTTCGTCCGCCAGGCAGGCGGGGCGCTCGAACAGCTGCGCGACGCGACCGAACAGGTGCGTTCGCTGCAGGGAAGGGTGAGCGGACTGCTGCGGATCAATGCACCGCGGGTATCGCTGCCGATGGTGATGACGCAGTTGCTGATCGAACTCAATGCGCGCCATCCCGAGCTCGAGGTCGAAGTGACCAGCGACGACGCTCTCGTCGACATCGTCGCCCAGGGCTACGACTGCGGAGTGCGACTCGGAGAGATGATCGCCGAGGACATGGTCGCCACGCGGCTGACGCTGCCCTTCAAGGCGATCATGGTTGCGTCGCCCGCATATCTCGCGCTGCACGGCGTCCCCGAATCGCTCGATGCGATGTTCTGGCATCGCTGCATTGGCTATCGCCTGATCAGCAGCGGCAGCCTGTATGCCTGGGACGTGCAGTACGCGGGCCGCGACATGCAACTGGAAGTCACGGGACCTGCGCGCGTCACCGATCCGCTGTTCGCGCTCGAGCTCGCGCTTGCAGGCCTCGGCATCGCCTATGTTTTCGAGCCGCTCGCACGCGAGGCGATCCGCGATGGACGCCTGCAATGGCTATTGCCGGACACCGCCATCGATGAACCAGGTCTGTTCGCCTACTACCCGAGGCGTGCCTCGGAAGTGCCGAAGATGCGCGCGTTCATTGCTGCCGCGCGCGATCTGGTCGGAATGCAGGGTGGGTAGCGAGGATCGTCCGGACGATATCCCTTGCAGGTTTCGGGCAATGCACAATCACTCGCGCAAAACAAAAGAAGACGCCCCGGCAAGCCGGGGCGTTTCGTTATGCAAACACCGGATCGCAAATCAGGCGCCGGTCAGCAGGTTCAGGTTGTAGGCCTGCAGGATCGGCAGGAGCGGCTGGTAGAAGCTGCGGGTGCGGTTGTTCGGTTGCTTGCCCTTGCAGCTGCCACTGCCGCCCGACAGCACGCCTTGCGCCTGGCCGGGGCCGGTGATGAACGAGCCGCCCGAGTCGCCGCCTTCGGAGCAGGCCGTGGTGCGGGTCAGGTTGAGGATCGTCTCGCCGCTGCTGTAGCTGACGGTCTGGTTCTTCGCTTCGATCGTGCCGCAGCGCCAGCCGGAGGTGCGGCCGGAGCGGCAGATGGCGGCGCCAACGGCGGCTTCGGTGCTGCCACGGACGGTGACGTTGCCCTTGCCCCAGCCGTAGACGATCGGTTGCTGCGTATGACCTGCGTCGACACGGACCCAGGAATAGTCGTTGCCGGTCTGACCGGGATTCGGGAACTTGGAAGCGGCGAACGTGCCGATCTTCGGACCCAGCGTCCATTGCGGGGAGAGTTCCAGATACACCGGCTCGCCGGCATCGCCGCAGTGGCCGGCGCTGACATAACCCGGCGTGGTGCCCTGGGTGACGTTGAAGCCGATCGAGCAGGCATAGAGGTAGCCGTCGCCCGGATTGCGCAGATAGCCCAGTCCACCCTGCAGGGTCGCGCGCAGGGTCGGTTGTTCGTCTTCGGTCACCAACCGCACGTTGCGGGCATCCGCACCGCTGGCGGCAACGAAGTCGATACCGGCCTGCTGCTTGCCCTTGCCGACGGCCACCACGACGCTGTTGCTGGGCAGGTCGACGTACCAGCCATACACGCCACTGGGCGCCTTGCCGCGTGCCAGCACGGCGTCGAGCTGGGTCTTGGACGCATCGAGCTCGGCCAGGCTGTGGCGTGCGTTGCGGATCTCCACGCCGGCGGGGCCTGTCTGCGGACGCGCTGAAGTGGACGCGACGACCAGCTGGAAGCTGCCGTTCGGCTGGCGTTCGATCCAGCTACCGGCGAAGTTGCGTCCCTGTGCCTTGGCCAACTGCTTTTCCTGCAACGCCGCGAGGCGTTCGATCTTCAGGTACTGGGACAACTGGGCCGAGGTCAGGCCCAGGTCGCGCTGCATCGCCGCGCGGACCGCGGTAGACAGATTGTCGGAGGGCCCCGCTGCGGATGCCGCCATGGCGGCGGCGAAGGTAAGCGGTGAAAGGACGTACAGGCCACGCTTGGCCCAGGAGTCGAACTTGCGCATCTGGGATTACCCCTTAGCTGGTTAGCTGGATGAAGGTCGAGTTGCAGGACCTGTCCTGGCCACGGTGGCCCAAACCGCGACTGACGAAGCGGCCCCGCCGGCGGATGCTGCTCGCCGGTTTGGAAGGGTTTTGTGAAGGCTGTTTTCGGATCGGTCCCGTCGTGGGCGAGGCCTACAAAAGGCCCGTAGCGACTGGCGCTGTGGATGGGCGCCCGGATTCGCACCTCACAAACACAAACGCGCCGGCATGCCGGCGCGTTGTGAGTGCCTTCCAACGGGAAAGCGGTCAGCCGCGCCGCGCAGCCTCGATCGCGGCGATGTCGATCTTCGTCATTCCCATCATCGCGTCGAACGCACGTTTCGCCGCGGCCGGATCCGGGTCCGTGATCGCATCCATCAAGGCGCGAGGCGTGATCTGCCACGACAATCCCCATTTGTCCTTGCACCAGCCGCATGCGCTTTCCTGACCACCGTTTCCGACGATCGCGCTCCACAGGCGATCCGTCTCGGCCTGGTCATCGGTGGCGACCTGGAACGAGAAAGCCTCGGTATGCCTGAACGCGGGTCCACCATTCAGGCCGATGCACGGAATGCCCATCACCGTGAACTCGACGGTGAGCACATCGCCCTGTTTGCCGGAGGGAAAGTCGCCTGGCGCGTGGTGGACAGCTTTCACTTCGCTGTCGGGGAATGTTTCAGAGTAGAACGTCGCAGCGTCCAGCGCCGCGCCGTCGTACCAGAGGCAAATCGTATTCTTGCTGACCATGTAGTTCTCCTTGTTGGGCTGCTCTTGTTCCCGTCGCGTTCGCGAGCTTACTCCGCCTCGCGTTTTCACCTGGCAGCCATCAGACGCTGTCACTGCCACTTCGCACTATCTGCACACTCCGTGGGCGAATCGTTTCACGCGATCGCGCCCAAGCCGCTGCGCTTGCTTGGCGGGTTCTCCCTGTCGGCTGTGCTCGCCAGGAAAGACCGCTGTTTGGCTGACGAAGACAGCAGCAGAGTGGCACTTCTTTCTTTGGTGCGTCTTCTTAACAACAGATTTTGTTGAATGGGTCGCTTGTCCAAGGAAGCGAGCCCGATGATCAGTCACTTCTGCCGCCAGCATTTCAACCAAATGGCACGCTTCTTGGTGTTGGTATTTTGTATGGCAGCCGTCCCTGTGCACGCTGGAGACATCGATCCCGTCCGGATCCGCGAAGCCAGTGGTGCGGAGGCGAAAAAGCAACCCGATGGCGTCGTACGCATCGGTTGGAGCCGGACCGATGTTCCTGTTGAAGTCGACGGAATGCGCCTGCCGCCCACTGCGGGCCTGGGCTCCTGGGCCGCGTTCGCGCCGATGGGCGATGCGGCGATGGTCATGGGCGACACGGTCGTCTTCGAGGACGAAGTCGACGCCGCGATGGACGCCGCGTTCAAGGCCGGGCTCGATGTGACCGGCCTGCACAACCACTTTTTCTTCGATCAGCCGAAGGCCTGTTTCATGCACATCGGAGGCCACGGTGAGCCGACAAGACTGGCTGCCGGCGTCAAAGCCGTCTGGGACGCCATCAAGGCGGTGCGCAAGTCGCAACCCGAGCCGGCTACGGGATTCGGCGGGCCCGTGCCGGTTGCCGGAAGCGTCGATGCCGATGCCATCGGCAAGATCGTGGGACATGCGGCGGAGGTCAATGCCGGCATCGCGAAGATCACCATCGGCCGCGAAGCAAGGATGCATGGCGAACGCGTCGGTGCATCGATGGGACTCACGACATGGGTTGCATTCAGCGGCTCGGATCAACTCGCCACGGCCGATGGCGACGTCATCATGAGCGCCGGCGAAGTCCAGCTGGTACTCCGCGCATTACGACAGGCGAAATTCCATGTCGTCGCGCTGCACAACCACATGATTGGCGAGCAGCCGGCGTTCTACTTCGTACATTTCTGGGGCAAGGGCCCGGCGCTCGAATTGGCACATGGTTTCCGTCGGGTGCTCGATGCGCAGCAGGCGGCGGCACTAGCCAGGTCGTGAGGCGGAGCTACTGCATCCACCTCGGGACGAACTGCGCAAAGGTGGCTGGCACCCGAAACAGGTCAATGACGCGTGTCGCTGCCCTTGCGGCTCTTCTGTTGGCCCTGCTCGCCGGAGCTGCGGCGATCCGATTGGTCCTTGGTCGGGGCATCTTCGCCGCTTTGCGCAAGATCCCGGCGCTCCTGGTCGGTAATTCCGGCGAGGCCCTGTCCGAGATTCTTGCCCTTGTCCTGAACCTGTTCGCGACTCTTGCTGGTCATGGTTGTCTCCTGCACGCCGGGATGCTCGGCATCTGCAGCGTGCATCCTCCGGCGTGGAACAGGGGTGATCAGCCGTGGGGTGTTCGGCGATTGGATTTGCAAACCATTGCCAGTCGCTTCGGTCAACCAGCTGTTCTTCATCGCATTCACGTCAGCCCGACTCGCCGTGATCCTGCGATAACACGGGAAGCAGTAACCTCGTAGGCGTCGGAGATAAAGCAACGAGGCTGAGGTCTCGTTACAAACGCTCCGGCACGGAAGGCTCAGTTGCTCGGGATTCAATTCGAGTGCTGGGCCTTCTCTATGTCGGACGCCGCACCTGGGACCGAAAACGAAACGCTTCGCGGGTCGGCGTAATGTCCCGCTTGGCTTGTATTTGAGCGAGGCTCCGCATGCATCATTCCCGCCTCTGTGCGCTGCTGGTCGACTGTCGCACGCCTGACGTCGACCAGGCTGCTGAATTCTGGGCCAAGGCGCGCTCGGCCGTCCTGTCGATCGCGTACACCCGGGTACTCGCGGCAACTACCGCATGCTCGAGACTCCTCCGGATGAAGCCATCGTGCAGATTCAACGCGTGGAGCATGAGAGTCGGGTACATGTCGACATTGAGACCGACGATATTCCCGCCGAGGTCTCGCGACTGGAAGCTCTCGGAGCCGAAGTGGTGACCCGGCTGGAGCGTTGGGTGGTGATGCAGGCGCCAACAGGACACCGGTTTTGTGTCGTGAGAGTTCAGCGTCCGGGCTTTCCGAAAAACGCCACGCGCTGGGATTGAGCTGATGCGATATCGGCGACGCTACAAGCGCACTTCAACCGACGTACCCGCTTGACGGGCGACGGAAATGTGCACAGGTTGGGGTCGTCCGCGCCGGATCATTCAGCATTTAATGATGATCGGCGATGAAGCGATCGCATTCGCGCGCGCGCAAAAAACAAAGGGCCAAGCCGTGAGACTCAGGACGTTCTTGGACAACATTGGATCGGTCATGCGAGTTGTGCTTGGCGAATGACTGCAGCTGACCCAAGGCAGACATCAGGCCACGCGTGCGCGTACCTACGTCTCTCACGTGCATAGCCACTCGGTGATCGCCCGACGCAGCGAGTAAACGTGGTATTGAACGTGCTCGCCGAGGAGTAGCTCACCCGATCGGCGCTTTTCGATCACCAGGTCCTGACGATCGAGAATGTCTTTTGCGATCGCCACACGCGAGCAGGTCCTCCATCGGCGGCATGCCGACCGCGCGAGTAAAGCGTCGGGAGGAGGTTGTCCTGGCGTGTCGAGCAGCTTCGCCCTTTTAATACGTCTCCGCCTGCCCAACTGATGACGGGAACTGAAGCCGCACCGCTGCTTGCTACCGCTCAAATTCAAGCACACGATTCAAGTTGCTTCTGACTTGTGGCACTGATGTTCACAGCGTGAACAAAGCTAGCCGAAATGTGCACGCTTCTGGTATCGCTGCAGCCTGTGATGCACGTCAGCACGGTGCTTTTGTGGGTTGAAGTCGATCAGCTAGCCAACGGAAGTCTCTAGCTGCTGCTGAATCTTGTTGTCCGACTTGTCGAGGCGAAAGCCGTTCGAATCAGGCAAGGCGCAGATAACGCACGCTCGACGACGAATGGAACCTTTCTCCGCAGGAGGCTGACCTCCGGCGCAGGGAAGTGTTTGCCCCGATTGGAGAAGACCATGACCCAGGAATACATCTTTCGCTTCCTCAGCGTGCGTCCCGGCAGCCAGCGCAAGAAGACCGAACGCGCGCCGAAGACCGTGCCGGTTTACGAACGCAACAAACCCACGCAATTGGCAACGGCGCTCAAGCGCCTGAATGACTCCGGTGGCTCGGTCGCCGAAGTATTGCGCGTCGTGCGCGCCTTCCAGGCGTCCGATCAACACGTGAAGTCACTCGACGAGTTGCCGTTCGACGTCGCCGCGGGCCTGCAATGGCTGGCTGAGAACGACAACCGCAAGTCCACTGATGTGGATTTCGCGAAAGCGTTGCAGGAGTTGTACGACATGCCGGCGAAAAAGATCATCGCTGCGCCAGACTTCCTGGTCACCAAGGAGCGCGTCTCCGACAGTCTCGTCGCCGAGGCCTTCCATTCGAGCTGGGAGCGTCCGACCGATTCGCTGACTATGGCGAGGAAGTTTATTGCTTTGGTCGAATGGGCCGCCAAGGACAAGGGCCTGGACCCCGGCCTGCCGATGGGCTCCGCTTTCGCCGAGCTCAAGGTCTCGATCCCGGACTTCGCGCGCGTGCCCAACCCGCCGAAGCAGGAGCCGCCCCCCGTGGAGGACAAGCCCGATCCGGAGGCGGCCCGGCGCGACAAGTTGCGTGCCCACCTGCAGGACCTGGAAGCCGTCCACAGCGAACTGTCGAACAAGGCGATCGATGACGATGCCTTGCTTAAGCCCGACCGGGGCAGCGATGAATCGCGCAAGATCGCCGACCTCGAAACGAAGTTGTCCAGCTTCGAGGCGCTGCGGGAGGACGATCTACGCCGGCTAGAGGACGTGCGCCTGGGCAACGAGGCCAAGGTGCATGCCCTGCCGTCGGCTTCAACGCTGGCGGGCATCGGCAGCGCGCGGGTGATGATCAAGCCCGAGGCGATCGCGCGCCTGTCAGGGACAGCGCACCGGGTGCTCAACGACGCCCGCATCGACCTCGCGAAGATCGAACCGACCAGGGCCGTCGAACTCATCGAGGAACAGATGCGCCTGACCTCGAACCAGCTGGCCTCAAGCGAGAAGGCCGATACGGTGCTGTTGTTCGGTGGCGTGATGATGGAAATGAGCAAGGTCAAGGGCTCGATGTTCGGACCGGCCGGCGCAGCAGCGCCGATCCTGAAGGACCATTGCCATTTTCAAGCCGGCATCGGCGATCTGCTGATGGTCAAGCAAACGCTCAAGGCCTACGAAATGGCCGAGTTCGCCCACGTCGAGAACGTCCTGGCTGGTGAGGCGCGGGTGCGTGAGCATCGCCGCCTGAACATCCGCGAAGAGATCTTCGTTTCGGAGGAGGAGCGCGAGACCGAGAAGGAGCGCAACCTGCAGAGCACCGAGCGCAACGAGATGCAGTCCGAGGCCGAGAAGACGGTCAAGAGCCAATTCGAGCTCGATGCCGGGCTGCAGGTCAGTGGCTCGTATGGCCCGACGATAAGTTTCTCAGCCAGCCTCAATGTCGGATTCTCGACCAGCAGCGAGGAAACGCAGCGCAAAGCGGTGTCGTACTCGCGCGAAGTCACCGAGAAGACCTCGGAGCGCGTGCGCGAGCGCGTGAAGAAGGAAGAGCGCCGCCGGATGCTCGAGCAAGTCGAGGAGCTCAACCGGCACTCGATCACCAACGAGCCTGCGAGCAATGGCCATGTCCGCGGGATCTACCGCTGGCTGAACAAGGTCTACGACGCGCAAATACTGAATTACGGCCAGCGCATGATGTTCGAGTTCGTCGTGCCTGAGCCGGCCGCCTACCTGCTGTATGCCCTGGTCGAAAATCCGCCCAAGGACAACGAGCTGGTCAAACCGGTCGCGCCGGCCTACTACGGCGCGCCGCTGAAGCCCTCGCACCTGACCCGCAGCAACTATCTGGATTTCGTCGCCAAATACCAGGTTCGCAACGTATTGGCACCACCGCCCGAGTTCCAGCACGTGGCGACGTTCGACAAGCAGGACAAGGTGCAGGACGGGTCGACGTTCGGCCGCGGCACCAAGGTCGATGTGCCTGCCGGCTACCAGGCCTACGGCGCGACGGTGATGAGCGACTACACCTTCACTGAAGGCAAAAGCCATACCTTCCATGTGATGGTCGGCGGCGCCTCGTTCGACTGCACCACCTACTGGGGCTCGGCCTACAAATCGCTCGGCAACCGCTACAAGGAACTGGGCATCGCCTACCACCTGCACAATGCCTGGAGCTTTGCGATAGCGGTGGAAGTGCATTGCCGGCTCACCTCGGAGGGCTTTGCCAAGTGGCAGCAGGCCGCCTTCGATTCGATCATGGAGGCTTATCTGGTGCAAAAGGCGCAGTACGAGGAGGCGATGGCCGCGCTGGCGATCCAGCAGGGCGTGAAGATCCTCGGGCGCAACCCGCTGGAAAACCGCCGCATCGAGCGGGAGGAACTCAAGAAGCTTGTGCTGATGATGCTTATGCGCAACAACAACATCGCGCGCAACTCAATCCTGCCTGGGTACGAGCCCAATATCGACCTGCAGAAGGCCTGCCTGAATGGCTCGTGGATTCGCTTCTTCGAGAATGCCTTCGAATGGAACAACCTGATGTACGTGCTGTACCCGTACTTCTGGGGTCGTAAGGCGCGCTGGATCTCGGCCCTGCATTTCACCGATCCCGATCCGGAGTTCGCCGCCTTCCTGAAGGCCGGCGCCGGCCGCATCCAGGTGCCGGTGCGCCCAGGCTTCGAGAAAGCCATTGCCTACTTCTGCCAGTTCGGTGTGATCTGGGAAGGCAACGATCCACCGCTGCGTGACGACGACTTGTACGTGCCGATCGTGGACGAGATCGCCGAGAACCTCGGCAAGCTCGACGAGGGCGTCCCCTATCCCGAGGATGCACAACCCTGGGATGTACGTATCCCGACCTCGCTGGTGCTGGTGCAGAACCTGGAGGAGATTCCCGGCATCAAGGACATGTTGACCGGCAACGACGTGGTGATTACGTCCTGAGGCGTGGTCATGGCCGACTACGAACTCCACGCCGACTACAACCGCAACGGCCGGCTCGAGGCCGTGGCCGCTGAGCATGCGCTGCGCGGCGCGACGCCGGGCGTGATCGTCGTCGCCGACCTGGATGCCGACGGTCGGCGACTGCCCGCAAGCGTGCAAGTTGGGTCGCGGGTAATGCTCGACCGCGACCAGGCGGTGATCACGGCAAGCAATGACGAGGCGGTGACCCTACGCCTCGTCGTCAATGCCGCGACGGCGCCGGCGGGCGCGAGGTTTTTCCTACGCCCGATCGGTTTCGCCCGCATCCGTCTCCGCTTGTTCGACAGCGGGGGCCGGCAACTGCCGACCGATACCTCGCGGCCCACCGATATTCCGATCGCGATGCCAACCGCGCCCGGTCATCTCGACGTGCGGTTGACGGCGAAAACCCTGCCGGGTTCACCGACGGGCCACGTCAGCGACCTGGAGACGCGCTTCAGCCTCGATGGTGCAGAGGAGGAATCCGCCTTCCTGATCCGCCTGCTGAGCGTCGATGCCGGCGGCCGGGAAACGCAGCACGACGAGGCACGATTCACCATCGCGCCTTTCGTCATTCTCGACAACGCCAGTGTCGCGGTGCGCACCTATGTCTGCGACAGCCCGGGCAACCAGCCCTCGGTGATCGAGCTCGAGGCGGCGCATCGCGTGCTGGGCGTGCCCTTACTCAAGGTGCCGCTGGATGTCGCGATGGGGGATACCTGGCTGCAGGACCAGTTCCAGCACGCGCTGATGCAGGGGCCTGATGGCTGGCGGCAAGTGATGCTGCACCTGCCGCGCCTGCGTGCGGAAAGTTCGAACGGGACGGCCGAGGCTAATCTGGCCGGCTTCGTGACATCGCATTTCCCTTCACACAACATCGGTGTCTTCGACGACCTGTGGGCCCGGGAGCTGCAGTTCCAGGACTACAACGGCCAGCCCCAACGCATTACGTTCCGCCAATGTGATCGCCTCGCGACGGTAATGCACCTCCCGATCCGCTTGGCGGAGGCCCTGATCGACCTGCTCAAGCGCATCGACCACACTTACGAAGCGCAGTGGCCGCGCAGTGGCGACACCACGACCTGGACCGACGTGCGCGGCTGGCTGCCCAGTCTGGTGCAGGAGTTCCGTCGCCGCGCCCGCGAGGCGGCGGGCAGGGCCTCGCCGGACTGGCGGACAACTCTGGAGCGGCTGGCCGAGGATGCCCAGCTGCGCCTGAACCAGCTGGCGTCGCGCCTACCCTACGACGCCGACCGCGGCATCGTGGGGCTACCGGTCGGCACCGCGCAGATCGAGGTCAGCCCGTCCGAGGCCGATCGCATCTTTCCGCGCGTGCTGCAGATGCACCACTCGTCGAACTACGGCGGCAACATCGAGGCCTCACCGCCGATCGGCGACGCGGCTCTGGGTAAACTGGTGATCGGCAATGGCATCGTCGATGGCGAGCGTGACTTCATGGACCCCGACCTGCTGCGCCTGCTGTACCTGCAGCGCAAGCAACCGGTTGTGCAGTTGAACACGACCTGGCTCGATGTCGGGCACGTCGATGAGATCATGAGCATCGTGCCGGACCGGCGCGGCGCCGGCGTCAACTTCGCCCTGTTGTGCGCGTCGTCAGGCCTGGCCATGCGCCTGCTGCGCGCGGCGCAGGCTTGTTACCTCGGCAGCCTGTCCATGGACCATACGCAGAACGTCGTGCAGCGACCCAGCGGCGTGTTGCCGCGGCTGATGATCAACGGCGACCATCCGGTGACGCGCCTGTTCCGCGGCAAGGTCTGGGAGCACCGGCACCGGCGTGCCGAAGGCGAAGAAACGCCGCAGGTGCTCGAGCCGCCGCGCATTTACCAGGACGTTTCGCAGGCGATGAACGGCGGCGATCCCGCCGATCCAGACAGTGGCGGCATCAATATCCATGGCATCCGCTACTGGCCCGGTGAGGGGCCGGACCGGGTCTATCCGGCCGACATCACCGTGTCCGAGTTGATTTATGGCGAAGAGTCCATGGACGGGGTCAGCACCAATGATTTCATCGAGACACAGTACTTGGCTCCGATGGGCGACGTCCTGCGCACTGCGTTCCCGCAAGTTCGTCAGTTGCCGATGCCGGTGGTTTTCGACCGCGTGTCAGACATCGCCGCATGGATGGAAAGGCCCTCGTCGTTCTCGACCAGCGCCTTCACGCCGGACGTGGTGAATCTGCAGCCGATCAATGGTCGTCTGTTGATTCCGCGGCCGTATGGGCCGCGCATGCGCCTGGCCGATGCCATTGCCGTCATCACCCAGGCCACCTCCGGCCTCGACCTGCCATCCACCCTGATCCGCCGGATCGACGAACGTTTCGTGCGCACCCACCAGCTGCGCACCGGCATCTATTGGCTGCACCGTCAGCCGGCGCAGGCGCGGACGATCGCGGGAGGCTATGTGCGGTCGCTCTACGATGGCCTGGTGGACGAGGAGGACGTCATCGCACAGTTACGCGACAGCTTCCCCGGCGCCAGCGACCGCGACCTGCAACGCAAGATCATCGAGCCGAACCGTCGGCAATTCGACGCCAGCGGACGGCTGCGCGACGGCTGGCGGCGGTTCCAGATCGCCGAGGACATGGTGGATATCTTCGAGACCTATATCCATGCCGTCGCGGCCGAGCTCGACGTACCGCTGACCTGGATCGACTCCTGGCACTACCACGTGCATGCCGGCGGCATCCATTGCGGCACGAATGTCCTGCGCATGCCAGTCCGCAGCGCGGGTTTGCCCAATGTCTGGTCTGTGGATGACCTGCAATACACTCCCACCCCGATGGAGTTCGAAGAGGAAGAAGTGACCGTTCCGGCCGGTTGACTACTGCTTGAGCTCGAGAGGAAGTGGAGTTGCCGGGATTTAGTGGCCGAGAGCGGACTTGAAGCAGGGCATGACAGCATCAATGTGCGGGTAGTGCTCATTGGGCGCTTGGGCGTTGAATGCGACTGCTCAGTCTACGACGGAGAAATGCACCATCATTCCCTGATCTTCGTGCTCCAGGTTGTGGCAGTGGAACATGTAGCGATGCTCGCCTTGGTAGGGCTGGGAGAAGTCGATCTGGATCGACACCGTTTCGCCCGGCCAAACGAGGATCGTGTCCAGCAGTCCCAAGTCCTGGGGCGTGCGACCGCGGTTGTCGGCGGCGGCGTGCTTCATGGCATGAGGGCTGTTCTGCCGCCCTGTCACCAGGAACTGAAATCCATGGACGTGCATGGGATGCGGCATGCTGCGCATCTCGTTGGTGATCTCCCAGATTTCCGTCGCGCCGCGTTTGACCTGGAAAACGCTTTGGCCGTGCGACTGGTGGAAGTTCCAGTTGTTGAGCATCCAACGCCCTGACTCCTGGATCCACAGTCGGAAGGCGCGACGATACGCGCTATCACTGATGCCGGTGGCGAAGGTAGACAACACGGCGGGTAACGACCCGGTCGCCTTGGGCTTGTTGGCGGACAAACGGATCAGCATCAGATCGATCGCATCCCCCATGGGCGTGGCGCCTGGGTGCTCCAGCATCGGATCCTCGGGCATGCCCGTGGTCATGTCGTTTTCCATGGGATCGTAAGGAAGACTGCGCATCATCACCACGTCGCCAGCGCTGAATTTCCCCAGATCGAGCAGGACATCCAGCCGCTGGGCTGGAGCCAGGAATGCGTCGTTCACGGAGATCGGTTTGTTCAACAGTCCTGAGTCCGTGCCCAGCAATTGGAAAGGAATCGGATCGCCACCTTCGCCAACGAACGCGACGCGATACAGGCGCGCATTGGACGCGTTGGCCAATCGCAGACGGACCCAACCAGCGCCGGTTTCCAGTACGGGATCGGGCGTCCAGTTGATCAGGACCTTGTTACCGATCCAGTCATCGGCCGCCAGTTCGTATTCCATCTTGTTGCGCGGGCCGAACTGCTTGTCGCTGATGAGCAGTGCAATGTCGTTCTCGCCCCATTGCGTGCCAAGCGACTTTTGCAGTTGCAGCTCTTCGTCGTCTTCCACGACGACCAGGCCAGCCAAGCCCTTGTGCACCTGCAGGCCGGTCTGCGAGTGCGGATGCGCGTGGTACCAGTACAAACCGGAACGATTACGCACCGGGAATGCATACGTGAACTGCTCCCCGTGCTTGACGGGGTGCAATCCGCCGCCGTCGTTGAGCTCGTCCACCGAAAAGCCGTGCCAATGGATGGTTGTGTCATCGCCCAAGCGGTTATGCAGGGTGACGTTCAACGCCTGTCCGGTCTTTGCAAACAACGTGGGATTGATCTGCACCGTGCCGTCGGCCAAGCGCTGTCCGTAGCCCCATACATCAGAGGCGCTGCCGTCCAACAGTGGGAGCGCAAACACGCCGGTCTGCAAGGAGATGGGATGCGCAATCGAATCAGAAGCTTCGCCCAGCTGCGTGGAGTGGCCCGGGATGCGCAGCTTATTCGTGAAAGTCGCCCAGTTGGCAGCAGACGTGCCACGCTTTTGCCACTTTTTGATTGCAAAGTAGCCGGCTGCGCCAGCAGCGCTTATCACTCCTGCAATCAGGAGTCGACGTCTGCTCAAGCTGATGTTTCCTCGGTCCATGAGTGATGCCGCCTCGCTGCTGTCATTGGGTTGTTACATGCCCCGCTAGCTTGACAGCACGGATTCAGTGGTGGCAACTTGCCGGCGCGCTGAGGTTGGGTCTGTCGCCCTGGGGTGCTCATCTCGAGTTAGGGAAAGACTCAAGTTCGTAGACCGCGAACGTTGCAGGGGAAGGACAATGAGGCAATGGATCTGGCTTGCGGCCCTGTTTGGGGCCGTGTTTGTCGTAGCTGCGCAACAGGTAGTGAGAACCAACGAAGTCGATCGCGGCTTCACCTGGTTGCGGGCGCAGGTGCAGGCCGACGGTTCTGTGGCAGGTGAGAACGCGTCGCTTGCCGTTCCCTTGCAGGTACGCAGCGAAACGCTGCACACGCTTTCGCTCTTCGAATCGCAGCAGGCGAGCCTGGCTGATGTCATCGAGGCCACGCCGCAAAAACACACTGAATTGCAAGCGCGCAAGGCGCTGGCGCTGCGCCTCGCTAATCGCAATGCGCAGCAGGTGATCACCGACCTCGGACTGCAGCAGAACGCCGATGGGGGCTTTGGTTCGCGCCGCACGTACGGCAGCAATGCGCTGGATACGGCGTATGCGCTGCTTGCGTTGTCCTCCGCACCCGATGCCGATCCGGCCAAGGTGGGTACGGCGTTGTCGTACCTGCGCATGACCAAGCTGTCGCAGTCGGGCTGGCCCATTGGCGATCACCCCAGCATTTATGCGACCTCGGCCGTATTGCTCGCCGCGCAGGGCTGGTCGACGCGCTACCAGGTCGGCGACATCATCGCCACGGCGCGCGATTGGCTGCTCTTGCAGCGCGGAACCAATGGCGCCTACGGCACGGTCGTGGACAACGCCAATGCACTGCTCGCACTTACGACGCAGACGTCCGATGGCGATGTGATCCATCCGCTCACCGCGGCACTGGAGCAGAGCCAACTCGAATCGGGCAGTTGGGAAGACGATCCTTTCGTGAGCGCGCTCGCGCTGCGTGCATTGTTCCGCGCCACCGTGGGCTTGCCTCCGGCAACCACAGGTGCGTTGGCGGGCATGATCGTTGAGGCCGGAACACAGACGCCGTTGTCCGGCGTCACGCTTGCCGTTCGCGAGGTGCCTGATGCGCGTGTTGCAACCGCGGCCGACGGCAGCTTCATGCTGCTGGGACTGGCACCAGGCCAATACACCGTGGACGTTCAGGCCATCGGGTATGTGGCCAAGACGCTGGTAGCCACGGTTACCACGGGCACGACGACCAATACCGGCACCATTGCACTGGAAAAGACCGCGCTCACCGCGGAAGTATTCGGCGTGGTGCGCACCTCCTCGGGCGGTGCGATGGCCAACGTCGTGGTTTCGGCCGGCACGGTGTCCTCGTTCACGGCCGCCGATGGTAGCTACACGTTGAAGGGACTCAATGCCGGCGCGGCTACCGTGACGTTCGCGGCATCGGGCTACCGCACGCTCGATGTGCCGTTGACGCTGGAGGCAGGCAAGCGCTACCAACTTTCGCCCACGCTCTACACGAGCGGTCAAACGGTCCCGACCACCGCGACCGTGCGCGGCTCGGTCGTCAACGCCGCGACCGGTGCCGCGTTGTCAGGCGCCACCGTTCGCATCGGCACTGTCCAGGTCACAACGACGGCCACCGGCACCTTCGAGGTGCTCAACTTGCAGGCTGCCAGCTACGCGATCACCGTCTCCGCTACGGGCTACACCACGCTGCAGGGTTCGGTCGGTCTGGTGGCAGGTATCAACAACCTCGGCAAGATCGCCTTGGCCAAGGCGCCCGATACCTCCACGCTCACGGGCCTCGTCACCAACGCCGAAACCCATGCCTCGGTACCGGGCGCGGTGATGGTAGTGCAGGGCCAGGCCGCCACGACTACGTCGGGCCCGGATGGCCGCTACCTGTTGTCGGGTATCGCCGGATCTAGTTTCACCATCGTGGTGAGTGGGCAGGGTTATGCCACCCGCACGATGAGCGTTGCGTTGCCGGCCATCGGCCAAGGCGAACTCAACGTCGAGCTGCTGCCGATCGGCGATAGCCAGGTGATCTTCGAATCGGTCACGACCAACCGGCCCGTGTATCGCCCGAGCGACGAGGTGGAACTGGAAGTCGAAGTCCGTAACGGGGGCGACACTGCCGCCGATCTGGTCATCGACGCGGAAGTGAAGGATCCCACCGGCAACGTCGTGCACGTGTTCAAGGCCAACGCGCGTGGTCTGGGCCAGAACCCGCCCAACATGCCCCTGCGCTTCGAGCCGGGCACCCTCCGTGAAGTTGAACTGGACTGGGTGCTCGCGCGGCAAACCGCGGGTGTTTACACCGTGATCGCGCGTGCGCGCGATGTATCGGGCAACGTGCGCGCCGAAGGCACCACGCGCTTCACCGTGGATGCCATGCCGGTGCTGGCCGGTGCGGTGATTGCCGATCCGCCGTTGACCCAGATCGACAGTGATACGCCGGTCCAACTGAAGGGTGAGCTGGTCAACCTGGGCAACCAGAACATCCCGGCCGGCGCCGTCAACCTCAAGATCCTTCTGGAAGCGGCAGACACCAGCGTAGCCACGGCGGCGCGCAGCACCGTCGAGCCGGTCGTGACCTTCGCAAATGCGTCGATGGCGCATCTGGATCGCGACGCGCAGGGCAACTTCTACACGGCGCAAAGCAACCGGGTGAACAAGATCGCACCCGATGGAACGCTAACCATCCTGGCGACGCTCACCGGGGCTTCGATCACGGACCTGGCCGTGCAGGAAGACGGCACGGTGTGGACTTGTTACGCCCGCGACCTGCGCAAGGTGGTAGCCGACGGTACCGTGACGCGTTATCCGCTCGTCAGCGTGGGCACGTGTTCGGCCATTGACGTCAATGCGGCCGGTGACGTGCTCGTGGGGGGTACCTCCGCGCTCGTCAGCAACGAACAGATCCTCGTGAAATACACCGTCGGCGCGCCCGAGCAAGTGCTGTGGCGCAACGGTCTTTCGCAACCGGTCGGGCTGGCGCGCCTGTCCTCAGGCGGTTTTGCCGTGGCCAACTACGGCGACGGCACCGTGTCGAAAGTGTCTTCCACTGGGGTAGTGACGCCCTTCGCCTCCGGACTCAACCGGCCCTTCGACGTCATCGAACTGGGCAACGGCGATCTAATCGTTGCCAACAGCGGTGCCAACAACCTCATCCGCATCGATGCCAGTGGCGCGACTTCTGTCTTTGCCAACGGGCTCAATCAACCGGTCGGATTGTTGCTGCGCGCCGATGGCTCGCTGCTGGTGAGCAACCAAGGCGACAACACCCTCGTGCAGGTGAGTGCGAGCGGTGGGGTGACGCCGTATGCACAAGGCTTCGCGCACACGCCTTCGGGCATCGGTGTGGAATCCAGCGGGGCGGTCGTGGTCGCCAACAACGGCGACGGCACGCTCAAGGCGTTGAACAACAACACCGTCACGACGCTGGCTACCGGACTTGGCGCGACGGGCCACGTGGTGATCGATAGCCAAGGCAACAAGTACGTGTCGACCACCACCGGCACCGTCAACAAGGTGGCAGCCGACGGCAGCGTCACCCAGGTCGGAACGGGCCTGGGCTCCATTGGCGGCATGGCGTTGCAGGACGACGCCATCCTGCATGTGTCGGATGCGACCAATAACCGCGTGGTGCATCTGGCGCTTGCCTCGGGTCAGAAGACCTACACCGACAGCGTGCTGGTATCGCCCGGTGCGGTGAACGCCGGCCCATCGGGCCAGCTGTACATCGCCAATGGTGCCTTCATCACGATGCGGGGAGCGGATGGATCCATCGGCCGCCTCATCGGCACCAGTCCGACCAGCATGGTCGCCCGCCCCGAAGGCGGGCTCGCCATCGTGCGCGGCTACTACGACGTGCAGCTGGTCGACGACGTAGGTCAGGTCGAGTTCACCGCGCGCAATCCGTATTACATCTACGGGATGGCGGCGCGTGGGAACGGCAAGGTCGCGCTGCTCAAGTACAACGGTGGTCGTTACGACATCGATGAGTTCGATACCACCACCGGGGTCCATCGCATCATCGCCACCTTGCCGCGGTCCCCGGACTATTTCGGATCGGATCTGGCGGGCAACCTGATCTACCGGTTCGGAACCGAGCTGTACCGCATCGACCAGAGCGATGTGGGCACACCGGTCCTGTTCTCGGTCAATGGCGAATCCGTGCAGGCCATGGGCGTGGGCGCCGACGGCAAGGTGCTCATCAACACCTGGTCGAACAACTTCTACGAGATCGACCCGCAAAGCGGCACGTCGACCAAGCTGTACTCGGGCATGGGATGGGTCAACGGTATCACCCGCGACATGGCCGGCCGGATTACGGTGACGTACGCGGGCGAAAACGTCCTGCAGTTGCGTTCCAACACCGGCGCAGTGCTCGAACGCGTCGATGGATTCGGCTCGCCTCGCGGCCTGGCGTGGACGGGCAACAAGCTGCTCCTGGTGGACACGTCGTATCGGCTGTACGACCTGCAGGCGCAAGGCGCACTGCCGACGCGCCTGTCCAGTAGCTTCCATGCGACGGTGCTGGCGTACGACGCCACGCGTGCCGGTACGTTCGGCGTGGGCTACAGCAACTACGTCATGGAGTGGCGCAACGGCGCCGCGACGAACCATGGCTCGGGCCTGCCCAGTGGCACCTACACGGGCATTGCCACGCTGGGCGGCGGCAAGCTGGCGATCGCCGAGTCCGGCACCAGCGCGGTGTACTTCACGCAGTTGGGTGCGGTCGAACGCAAGGTCGGCGGATTGGTCTCGCCCCGTGGCCTGGCATTGGCGCCGGACGGTGGCGTGCTGGTGGCCAATTACACGTCGGGCACCGTGCTCAAGCTCAACGGCGCCGGGGAAGTGGGTGACTTGGTCCGCACGGTGACCTCGCCCCGTTTCCTGCGGATGGATAACGACGGCACGTTGTGGATCACCACCAGCAGCGGCCTGCAGAAGGTGGCTCCCAACGGAACGGTGGCGACGCTTCCCACGACGCTGCCGGGTGGCTCTGCGGCGCAGTTGTACGACCTCGCGTTCGAGGGGACTAGCGTTTTCGCCATCGACTACAACGTGGGCTTGCTCAGGACGGGCGTTAGTGGAACCCCCTCGTTGTTGGCCGGTGGCCTGAGCAGCATCAAGAGCGTGGCTTGGTCCCCGAACGGCATGGCCACCGCTCTGGATGGCAACACGCGTGCGGTCTACGCGGTTACCAACGCCGGGTTGCAGCAAGTACACGAGCGTGCCCCGCGGGCCGAACACATTTCTTACGAAGCCCACGGGGCGCTGTTCACCGCAGGCACCAACGGTACCGCCACGCGATTCCTGAGCGGCAACCTGCAAACGCTCAACATCGGCGCGTTGATTGGTGAACCCACCTTCGGTGGCTTGGTGGCCGCCTCCGACACGCAGGCTTACGCGCTGGCGTATTACTACAACAGTGCGGCGAGGCGCTACGAAAGCACGATCTATAAGATCACCGCGTCCAAGGCGCCCGACGCTGTGGAAGTCGGTCAAGTGGTCTACACCACGTTCGTGCAGATTCCCGGGCTGTCGCCCGAACAGGACCTACTGTCGGTGGACTTTGGCACCTGGGTTCCGCCGTACGCGGGTGACTTCAAGGTGATGGTGTCGATCAATGGCATCGAAGGCGAGCTGACGAACTTCGTGCATGTGGGCTCGGCGGCCTTTGGGACTCTGCAGGCACAGCCGGACGAATTGCCGGCCGGCGACCAGGTCGCCAACGTGCGCCTCGATATCACCGGCGGTGACTTCACCTCGCTCTCGCGCGTGGAAGTGGCCAGGCTGCGCAGGATCGTCGGCATGTACTTCCCGTCGGGCATCACCGCCGACCGTGCCGGCAACATCTACTTCACCTCAACCGACACCCTGTACAAGGTCGGTGTCGATGGCGTGCAGTCCACGCTGGCCACGGGTCTGAGCGTGCGCTTCGGCTTGGCGATCGACGCCAATGAGCGCATCTACTTCCTGCAGCGTAATGCCGCCGGCCGCTACAACCTGGCGCGCATGCCACTGGGCGGACAGGTGGAAACCTTTGCGGCCCTGGATGCCGCTTCCGCTTCGGGCGTCGCGGTGGATGCCCAAGACAATGTGTACGTCGCCATGCCCAACAGGCTGGTGCGCGTGACGCAGGAAGGTGTCGTCTCGACGGTAGCCACCTCCGGATTCCCCAGCCCGCGCGGCATCACCATCGATGGCAAGGGCAATATCTACGTCCAGAACGATAACCATCTGGTGGCGCAAGTCAGTCCCGATGGCAAGGTGTTCCAGCTGTATGCGGGCGCCGATGGCACGGAGAACCCGGTCTTCGAGGGCGATGGTTATCCCAACATCACCGCCGACTGCAGCGACAACCTCTACATCGCTACTTCGCAGTGGAGCAAGATCAATCAAGGGGGCGAGGAGCACACGATCGCGCAGATCGTCTCGCGCACGGGCCACGTCGGACTCCTGGTCGACACCAGTCGCACGGTTCCGCAGCTGACCGATATCGACTATCTCGCCTTCGATCGCTTCAACAACCGCCTGTTGCTGTGGGATCACAGCTCTTCGGCGATCTACGCGATCCCCGTTACCTGCGGCGCGATCAGTGTGGACGCGCATGTGTTCAGCCAGTCTGGACAAGTCCTCAGCGGGTTCACGGTACCGCCGAGCGCCTCCATCGCCCACGCCGACGGCCGTACCGAGTATGTGTGGAGCCTGCGCGACGTGACGGCGCAGGGCGTATCAATCGACTTTGGCGCCCCGCTGAAGGACTTGGTGCTCGGCGAAGACCGCGCGGTGCTGGACTCGGCCTACCTGGCATTCCAGAACACCTTCGTCAACGGCGAATACCGCGTGCCGCTGACCGTGCCGCGCGTGCGCGTGACCAACGTCATTGATCTCTCGGTGACTACCAACAAGCCCGAATACGCCGCCCACGAGAACGTCGGCATCGCCGTCGAGTTGAACAATCCCAACACCGGTCCGGTGCAGGGCACCTTGGTGGTGGACATTCTCGATGCGATAGGCGCGGTGGTGGACGAGGTCTATCGCGAGGAGGTCATGCTCGGCCCGTCGTCCAGCCAGATCGTGCCCACCAGTTACAACGTGGGCACGATCCTGCCGGCCGGATACACAGTGCGTGCGCGGCTGGTGAACAGTTCTTTGAACACGGCCGAGGACATCACGCAGTTCGCCGTCCTGCCCAGCCAGGGCGATGCGTTGGCCGATGCATCGCTGGCGCTGGACAAGGCGGTCTACGATCCGACCGACCGTGTGCGCGTAGCCTCGACCGTTCGCAATCGCTCCAGCAACGTCAACATCGACAACCTGCTGCTCATGGTTCGCGTGTACGACGCGGCCGGCGCACTGCAGTTCACGGCAGGCCACGATGTGGGTTTGCTGCCGCACGGTGCGACGCGTACGTTCCAGACCGATCAGGTGCTGAGCAATGCACCGCCCGGTACCTATACGGTCCGGCAAACGCTGCAGGACTCCAAGGAGCGTGTCTTCGACACCGATGAAGCGTCGTACGAGGTGCGTTCCACCGCGACGACGGGCGCAGGCCTGCTAGGCCAAATCGGTGCCACGCCCAACGTGGCCACCATCGGGGAGCCCATCCGGCTGGACGCATCGGTTCGCAACGCGGGCAATGCGGACCTGACCGCGGGCGAGCTGGTGATCCGCCTGCTCGATGTCGCCGGTGAAACCGTCCTGCAAACGTGGACGACGCCCGCGAACCTGCCCTTGGGCGGAACGCAGCCGTTCGCCGTGGTGTGGGCGTCCAGCAGTGCAACGCCGGGTGTCTACGGCGTGACGCTCACATGGCGCAATCGCGACCAGGAGCGCCAGCTGGCGACCACGACCTTCACCCTCACCGAATTGAAGGTGAAGCTCGACGTGCAGCAGCATCTCGCCGTGGGCGGCAACGTGCTGGTGCTGGTGGCTTGCCAGCCCGCGGACCAGCCCGACGAGGCAGCCTGTCGCGAGCGCAAGGCGCAACATATCGACGCGCTGCTGACGACCTTGGGCGTCCCGCACATGCTGGCTCGCTCCGTGGAGGAATTCGGCTTCCTCATGCGTACCGGTGAGTACGACGCCTACTGGATCTCCGGCGGTACCGATCACCTGGGCCATCTGCTTGCCAACGAACTGCGCGAGGCGGTGATCCGCGGCGACGGCCTGCTCGTCGATGGCGACCACGATTCACGCAACGGCCTGCTCAACGAGGCCTTGGGCCTGAAGTACCAAGGCAAGCTGCCCAACCGCCAGCACACGGTCACGATGGTCGACACCGACGTCTTCGACGCCGGCCAGTTCGACATCACCGATCGCTCCATCCGTTTCACGCCGGTAGGCGCCGTGACCCACGGACGCTTCACCAACGGTGACGGCGCGGTGTTCACGCACCAGTACGGAGTGGGGCGCGCGGCGACGTTTGCCTTCGACTTCGTGTCGACCATCCAGGGCTCTACGTCTGCGCCATTGATGCAGGTCGTGCTCGACGATGCACTCCAGCACGTGTTGCCGGACCAGCGCGATGGCATTGCCGCAGGTCAGTTGGTGGGTGTGCTCACCACCGTCCGCAACCTTGCAGCCGACACTCCCGCGTGGCTGCGCGTGCAGGCACCGGCGCCGTTGAGCCTGGACGACACCACGCCTACGGCCAGCACGTTTGCGCTGCACGAGGCCTCGTGGCTGTTCAACCTGACCGCGACGCAGGAACGTCAGTTCATGAGCTGGGTGCGCGCACCCGATGCGGACGGCGCTTTTGTATTCACTGGCATTGCCGGTCATGGCATGCAGGCCGGCGTGAACCCGCTGGATTCGGTGGACACCACGTTAGCGGTCGTCTCCAGCAGCACGCTGCGCGAGCAACTGTTGAGCGCGCTGACGAACCTGCAGCCGCTACGTGCGCACGAGCGCAATGCCAAGGACCAGGCTGTGGCCGAAGCACTGGCGGCGCAGGGGCTGCTCGCCAGCGGACAGTACGTGGCGGCGATGGAGGCATTGATCCGGGCACGCGATCTGCTGCTGAGCATCACCACCGTGGAGGTATCGGACGCACGCCTGGCGCTGTCGCACTACCTGGGCTTTGTGGAGCGCAGGTCGACGCAGTCGTAATCGTTGGCCTGATCGCGAAGGGAATTGGGGAAATTGCATGAAGCAGCACTTCAATGTGGGTCTTGTTCTGGCGTTGGGCGCACTCGTGGCCGCCGTGGGCATCACGCACGCCGAGCCGGTGTGGGCCGATGCCTTCACCGGCACGACGACGGCGCAGATCGTGACCGCCACGACAGGCGAGACCGGCACCGCGCCGCAGGAAATCGAAGCCGCCCAGCGTCTGGGACGCGTCGCGCGACTGGCGCAAGCCTTCCGTGATGCCGAGGCCCACTCCCAACCCATCGCCGAGCTCGAGCGGCTAGCCGACGAGATCGGCCAGTCCGTAGTGGGCCTGGGCCCGGTGGAATTCCTGTTCGGCACGCCCGACGCGCAAAAGCAGGAAGAACTCGATCGCCTGTCCGATGAGATGCGTAGCCAGTACGAGGCAAGCCAAGCCGAAATGGCACGGCGCCTGTCGGCGTTCCGTGAGCGCGCCAACGCCTTGCACGCGGCGCGCCTGCAGGGCGACAAGGCGGGCATGGTGGTGCTCGCGCGTGCCCTGGCCGACTCGCTCAAGGACCAGGATTTTTCCGGCGCGCACAAGGTGCTCAATCCAGAGAGCGTGAAGCGCGTGGTGGCCAAGCGCATCGAGCGTCAGCCTGCGATGACGCACGACGCGCTCGATGCGGTGGTCAAGTCCGACGCGCCCGAGGTGACACCCACAAGCAGCGTGCAGCGGATGAGCGTGGGCGCGCAGGCCGATGCCGTACCCGTGGTCGGACTCAACCCGAACGAAGCGGCCATCACGCCGCGTATCCTGTCGCTGGCCGAACAGCTGGGCAAGGATCCGATCCGCATCTACAACTGGGTGCACGACAAGATCCGCTTCACGCCTACGTTTGGTTCGTTGCGTGGTGCGGACCAAACCCTGGTCGGGCGCCAGGGCAATGCCTACGACACCAACTCGCTGCTGATCGCGTTGTTGCGCGCCTCCGGCTACCAGGCCCGCTACGTGTACGGGACGGTGCAGGTGCCGATCGACCAGGTGCAGAACTGGGTCGGTAATGCGCGCACGCCCGACGACGCGCTGGAGCTGCTGCTGACCGGGGGCATCCCCACGCGTTACATGACCTCGGGTGGACGCATCTCCGCGGTGCAGTTCGAGCACGTGTGGGTCGAGGCCTTTGTCGACTTTATTCCTTCGCGTGGCGCCATCGAACGCCAGGCCGACACGTGGGTTCCGCTGGACGCCAGTTTCAAGCAGTACCACTACGACGCGCCGCTGAAGATGGTTGAGGGCACCGGCTGGAACGCACAGCAGGTCGTCGAACAGTTCATCTCGACCGCCACCATCGGCCAGGACGGTTCGGTAACAGGCCTGGATCGCGAGTACTACGGCGGCCAGATCAATGCCTACGCTTCCAAGGCCGCCAACTTCCTCGACGCGACCGCTCCCAACGCGGACATCGATGCGGTGTTCGGCCGCCAGACCGTCATTGCCTCCGATGACGAGTGGCTGGCCGGCACGCTGCCGTACAAGGTCGTTGCGCGCGGCAGCAGTTACGACGCGCTGCCCGATTCGCTCAAGAACTTCCTGGTCGTCAATCGTTACAACACGCGCACCGACTACGCGCTCGAATCGCCGGCCATGACCTTGCGCATTCCCACCCATGCCTTGGGCGGGAATTCGGTGTTCGTGGATTACGAGGCCGCAACCCAAGCCCAGCAGGACGCGCTGCGCGGTTACGCCGAGCGCAACGATGCCACGCTGCCGCTGTCGGCTTTCGATGTGCGCCCGGTGCTCTGGATCGGCGATGCGGTCGTGCGCACCGACGCCTTCGTCGACATGGGCACCATGCAGATGTGGACGGCGGGTATCGTCGATCCCCATGGTCGCGGCTCGTTCGGTTTTGAGCCCCATGAGTACGCGGCGGGATCGCGCATCAGCTTCACGCCCAACCTGGGCGGGATTTCGCCGGAGCTGTTCGACGACTTCATCCAGCCGCTGCCCGACACCGCGAACCTGCCGTTGTCCAAGGGCCTGCATTTTGCCGGCTTGCAGTACTGGTACATGAGCGACCTCATGGGCCAGCTCAGCGCGAAGGGCTGGGGTGGCAGCTTCCTGCGGCGGCCCTCGGTCGGTGCCTTTGCCGCACCGTTGCAGGTCACCTATTTCTTTGGCATTCCGCGCTCGGGCTTCTTTGCCGGGTATTCCACCGACATCAAGTCCGACAACATCGCCGTCGCCTTGGGCGATCCGCAAAGGCGCAGCCAGATGCTGCTGCAGTTCGGCACGCAAGCCTCGCTCAACGAAAGCCTCACCTGGGACATCCTGCTCAGCGGCCAGCCCGGCTACAGCATGTCGGCCGCGAGCCTGCTGCTGCGCGCCAACGACCTGAAGGTGCCGATCCACACGATTACCCAGGACAACATCGCCCAGATCATGCCCAAGCTGCAGCTGAGCGAGTTTGCCGAAAGCGAAATCGCGCAGGCGGTGGCCTCTGGGCTCATCGCCGTGGCGCCCGAGCGGGAGATTGTCGATACACGTCAAGCCGGCGCCGGGTACATCCTGCTGGATCCGGTGTCAGGCGGCGGCGTGTTCCGCGTAGACGGTGGTCTCAACGGCGCGATCAACGTCGGCTGCGTGGTGCGCGCCATCTCGTTGAAGCTCCTATGCAATTCCAAGATCGCCAAGATCCTCACGCGACGCTTGATGCGATGGGGCGCGCGCATGCTCGCTGGGCTTACGATCGGCGCAATCCTGGGCCCTGCGGCACTTCCTGCAATTGCGGTCGTCAGTGCGGTGCTCATCACGGTCGAGATCATCATGACCGTCATCGAGGTCGTGCAGTGGTTGCAGGAGGTGATGAACGGCATCCGCGAGCTCACCTCCGACGAGATGGCGGAGCTCGGCATCAACGCACTCAACGAGGCAATTTGCAGCTACACCCCGATGTGTTTTGGCGGGCCTCTGGTCGGCATGGCCATGTCGGGACTGGGAGGCTTGGGCGATGCCGTATCGCAGGCCTTCGGCTCGGGCGCCGGCGGGCCGCCGCAGGGCAATCCGATTGCACCTGATCGCGGCTACAAGTACCAGACCGAAACCGACTACGTGGGCAGCGGTCCGTTCCCGCTGGTCTTCGAGCGCCGCTATGTCAGCTACCTGCCCAACGGTGGACCGCTCGGCCACAAGTGGGCCAGTGCCTACTTTGCGCGCATCAAGTTGGCGCCCGATGCCGCCCCGAATGTTCGACCGGATGCGGTCCTGGCGGCACGCGGTGACGGCGCCCTGTTCCAGTTCGTGTATCGCAACGGCGCCTATGTCATCGGCGGCGATATTCCCGAGAAGCTGGAGCGCACCACTAACCTGTTCGGCCATACGACCGGCTGGATCTACACGTCGGCACGTGATGAAGTCGAAACCTACGATGCGGACGGCAGGCTCATCGAGATCCGCAATCGTGCAGGCCTGACGCAGACGCTCGAGTACAACGCGCAGGGCCAGTTGGTGCGCGTCAGCGACCCCTTCGGTCGCTCGCTCGGGTTCGAGTACGACCTTGTGACCGGCCAGGTCACGAAGATGCGCGATCCGCAGGGGCGCGAATACGGATACGACTACGACGACTACGGCAGCTTGGTGCAGGTGACGTACCCGGGCGGCCTGTCGCGCAAGTACCACTATGAAGTGGAAGGCCGTGGCTCGCTGCTGACGGGTATCACCGACGAGCGCGGCATCCGCTACGTCACCTGGAAGTACGACAGCCAGAATCGCGCGATCGAATCGGTGAAGGCGGGCGGCGTCGAGAGCTTCAAGCTGAGCTTTGGCAACAATCAAACTGCAGTCACTGATCCATACGGCGCCACGCGCACCCTGCAGTTCAAGCAGATCCTCGAATCGATGTACCTGTCGAGCGCGACCGAGCCGTGCAGCAACTGCGGCACTGGCAGCATCAGCTCGGTGGAATACGATGGCAACGGTTACCCCACGTTGGTGAAGGATTTCAAGGGGAACGTCACCACGATGCGCTTTAACGCGCGTGGCCTGCCCATTGGCATCACCCGCGCCTATGGCACGCCGGATGCACAGTCCAGCTCGATCGACTGGCACACGACATGGCGCGTTCCGTCGCGCGTGGTCCAGCCATCGGCCTCGGGCGGATCGGCGGTCACGACGTTTACCTACAACAGCATGGGCTTGCCGGAGACGCGTACCGTCACGGCTGATGGGGTTTCCCGCACCTGGACCTACACCTACAACAGCCAGGGTCAGATCGAAACGGAGAACGGTCCCCGTACCGACGTGCTTGATGTCGCCAGTTACAAGTACGACACCGATGGCAATCTCAGCACGGTCACCGACGCGAACGGCTTGACCACGCGTTACACCGAGTACGATGCCGGCGGCAAGTTGCTGACGATGGTGGATCCCAACGGAACCACCACGCGCTATGGCTACGACGAGCGTGATCGCCTGACCTCGACGACGGTCATTGCTCCTGGTCAGACCACCGGCGAAACCACCATTTACGACTTCGATGGCGCCGGTCACTTGACGGGGCTACGGTTGCCCGATGGCAGCGCGCTGACCTACGGCTACGACGATGCGGGGCGCCTGACCAGCGTGCACGACACACTGGGCAACCACGTCGACTACATCCTCAACAATGCGGGTGACCGCGTTCGCGAGGACAATTTCGATCCCAACAACGTGCTGGCGAAGACGATGTCGCGCACGTTCAACACGCTGGGTCGCATGACCGCCCTAGCCGGCGCGGATCCAGACGACGCGACCCTGTTCGGTTATGACGACAACGGCAACGAAACCAGCGCCAAGGCGCCCTTGCATGCCAAGGCCAGCATCAGTGGCTATGACGCGCTCGATCGCCTCGTCGCCAGCATCGATCCTATGGAAGGGGAGGTGGGTTACCGCTATGACGCGCGAGACAACCTGCGCCAGGTGATCGACCCGCGCGGCTTGTCCACGACGTACGGCTACAACGGCTTCAACGAGCTGACTGCGCTCAGAAGTCCCGACACCGGCGCCACCGACTACGGCTACGACGCCGCGGGCAACCTGGTCCGGCGCAAAGATGCGCGTGGGATCACGGCCAACTATGGCTACGACGCGGCCAACCGACTGACAGGCATCACCTATCCCGACGAGACGCTTTCGTATGTCTACGACGAAGAAAGCGGCGGTGTGGGTGCCAAGGGCCGCCTGACTACATTGACCGATGCAAGTGGTTCGACCCGCTACGCATACGACGCACAGGGACGCGTGATCGGCAAGAGCCAGCAACTGGGCGCAGACACGAACGTGGCCGGTCGCAAGACGCTTGGCCAGGCATGGACCGATGGTTTGCGAACAGGTCTGAGCATGCCATCGGGCGCACAGGTCACCTATCGCTACAACACCGATGGGCGCGTCAAGGAAATTCTAGTCAACGGACGGGTGATCGTCAGCGAGGTTGAGTACTCCCAGTTCGATGGACCGAAGGGCTGGAGCACGCCGGCGGGACGCTATCAGCGCGACTTCGACGCGGATGGTCGCATCGAGGGCTACACACGAGGTGGACAGGCGACTGCACTCCAGTACGACTTGGCGGGTCGCATCACCCAGCAAGGTGATTGGACCTACGGGTATGACGACAACGATCGCCTGACCGCAGCTGCTCGCACCGGCAAGAGCCAGACCTGGAAATACGACGCCACGGGCAACCGCACCGAGCAAACTGATGGTGCGGCTGTTACCGGCTATGCCATCGACGAAGGCAGCAACCGTCTGATGGCGGTGGCAGCCGAAGCCCGCCAGTACGACCTGGCCGGCAATACGACCTTCGCTGCCGGGAAGACATTCGTCTACTCCGGTCGGAATCGGATGGTCGAAGTGAAGCAAGGCGTGCTGACGCTAGCCCGTTACGGCTACAACGGACTGGGCGAACGGGTGTGCGCTGCATCGAGCGGTGGCAGCTGCCCGACGGCAACGACCAGCGGCAGCAACTATCGCCAGTACGTCTATGACGACGAAGGGCATCTCGTCGGCGAGTACGACAGCGCGGGCAATCTGATCACAGAACACCTGTGGTTGGGCGATACGCCGGTGGCGGTGTTGAAATCCGCGAGCATGAGAGCCGCCTTTGGCGGGACACAAGCGGGTGATGTAGCGGTTTACTACGCGCAGCCCGATCACCTGGATACGCCGCGCACTATTCTCAATGCTACAGGCGTAACGGTCTGGGCTTGGAACAGCGACGCGTTCGGAACGACGCCTGCCAGCGAGAACCCAAGTGGGCTGGGTCAGTTCACCTACAACTTGCGCTTCCCGGGACAGCAGTTCGATGCCATAACAGGGTTGCACTACAACTACTTCCGGGACTACGAGGCAGAGGTTGGGGCCTACCTGACAAGCGATCCAGATGGGTTGAATGGTGGGCTGAACACCTACTCCTATGTAGGGGCTTCGCCGATTGACTGGAGCGACCACGATGGTCTGAGACGTAGAGGAGGAGAGTTCCCGCGGAAGATGCTTAATGACCAGTATCGCCGGGATCCCTTCTGCACCTACTGTGGTCGCAAAACCATACGGTGCAAAACCCCCAACCCGCTGCGCTTTAATGGCGACCATTGGGTTTCCCTGAAGAACGGCGGAACTAACGACCCTTCAAATCTTGTCTCGTCATGCCAGCAGTGCAACCTTGAAAAGGGCGCCAAAAATGGCGGTCCATTCATGCTCGGGAAGATGAAGAGAACTAAGCTGTTCGACGCAATCAAAGGTATCTTTTAAGGGATGAGCCAGTGCTGTTCTCTACTCAAGCCGAGGTAAAAGTAACTTTCCCTCTGGAAGAGGATAGTTGGCACGGACATGCCACTGAAACGCTGTGGGCGATACCCATGGGAGGCCACACATACTCGCTTCAAAACGTCCCGTTTTTTGTAGTTGGTGTGAGCCGATTTGATCTGGTGAGCGCGATCAAAAAGGACGAGCAGCTTGTATTTCAGTGCCTCCAAGGGCGTTCTGGACATTCGACGGTGCGTGTCGTAAGCGCCGGGGGGCAGAAGGGGTTTGAGCGATTGCAAACTCCCATAACCACACTTCGAGATATGGGGTGCGAGGTAGAAAGAGGTAACGTCGCCGATGTCTGTGTTTACGCAGTCGATGTGCCTACAAACGTAAATTTTGATGCGGTGATTGGCCTGCTTGACGAGATGGCAAGCCGCGGCGGCATCGATTGGGAGATGGGGAACGATGCGCACCCTGACTGAGACCCGTTCGATACACGCCCAGGGATCCTCGTAGCCGGACGATAAGCGTTCGATCGTGGCGTCTATCAAGAACGCGTCGGGCCGATCGATTGTGCCCAGTTCTTCCCGGTGCATCGGAAGGGCTGCCGGGAAGCCGGGCTCCGCACGCAGCGAGTAGGACGCCACGGCGGTACTACCGCGACCGCTGTGCAGGTAATCGACGAAGATCCGGCCGGGTCGCAGCTTCAATGACGACTTGGCCGTGTACCGGGATGGATCCTTCGCTTCAAAGGCTTGGCAACGGCCTTGGTAAAGGCACGCACGGCGGGCCAAGTGTTGCCAGGGCCCTTGAGTGCCGCGACCACGTGAAAGCCTTTCCTGCCTGACGTGCGCAGAAACGACACGAGTCCCGCGCGTCTGCCAGGAGCGCGCGCATGTTCATTGCCGTTCGCCTCACCGAGGACAGAGCCACGCCATCGCCCGGATCGAGGTCCATCAGCTAAAAGGATGTTTTAGTGGGCGGCGTCGCCGCACTACCGCTTTTGTCGTGTACTGGCGCGTGGCACGTGTGAAGCAGTTGCCGCCACTACGGGCTACGCACAACTCGCAAAACAAAAGGGCCAGGCCGCGAGGCTTAGCCCTTGTTTTTACTGGTGCCGGAAGTGGGACTCGAACCCACACGCTTTTAAGGGCGGCGGATTTTGAGTCCGCTGCGTCTACCGATTCCGCCATTCCGGCGCGGGCGCGCAGTATAGCCGAGGAGGGCGGGGTTGTTCCCTGTTGCCGCCTGTCCGGGCGCTCGGAAAAGGCTCAAAAGCCGCCGAAGCGCGCCATCATCGCCGCGAACACCAGAATCGCAGCGACGAGTATCAGTTCGAAGCGGACGATGCCGGCCATCGTCGCGACTTCGCCTGCAGGCGGGGCGAAGCTGGCATCCGCACGCAGCGCCCTGCGCCAGCGCGCGAAGCGGATCGTCGGCAGGATCGAGAGCAGGCCCACCAGCACGAAACATCCGATCTTGGCGTGGAACCACGGATTGTGCAGATAGAAGTCGTAGCCCTTGATTCCGTAGAACACCCGCGCCAGGCCGGCCGCCAACAGCAGGCCTGCGGCCATGCCGTAGCCGGCGTCGAGCTTCGCCAGTCGTTGCACGGCGGCGGTGTCGACGGTGCCGCGGAGCAGGACGGCTTCGGACACCAGCATCGCGATCAGGCCGAAGAAGAGCAGATGGTGCAACGAGGCGAGCAGCAGGTCGGTCAGCATCGGCGTTTCCTCAAAGGGTTACGTGCGGTGGCCTGATCTTCGACGAACCGTATTCCAAGGCACCAGAAAAGACGATGCCGGGACAGGCCCGGCATCGTGGGATCAGTTCGTCGCGTCGGTACAGAGCGTCTTGTCCTGCCTGACAAACCACTCGCCCTCGCGCGGAGCGAACATCGAGCAGCATTCCATCGGCGCCTTGTAGATGTGCAGCGAGATGGCGATGTCGCGTTCGCTGACGTTGCGGATGGTGTGGTACTCGTGCGGCGGGATCAGGCTGCCGGCGCTACCGGGGCCTGCATGCATGCCGCCGGCGGCGCGGAAATGGAAACGCTCGCCGTCGCGTTCCAGCAGTTCGTACTGGACGATCTCGAGTTCGCCGTCCCACACGCCTTCGACGCACCACAGACCGGAGTGGTCGTGGACCGGGGTGCCCTGGCCGGGCCCCCAGGTCATCGCCACGACGCTGTAGCCGTGTTCGGGGCTGCGGTAGAGCTCGCGGCGGGCGTAGTGGTCCTGGATAGGTTCGTGGACGCAGGCGGGGAGTTCGACGTCGCGGTCGCGGATCATCCGGCATAGCGCATTACGCAGGGCGGCGGTGACGGCGTGCTCGTCGCCGGCGGCAACGGCGGCATCGATCGCGGCGACGAGCTTGTCGTGGCCGGGGAAGTCGAGGTCCGGCAGAGTCTCGGCGGATGCGTTCTGATGAGCTTGCGTCATATCCATATAACCAATTCTAGCCGTGTGGGGCAGTGGCTGCTCGTGACCGAGGGCGGAATCCGGAACCAGGGCGGCTGAGGCGTCATCCCGGCGAAGGCGAGGATCAGGGTCTTTGGTGTTGGGAGAAGGGAGCAAAGACACCGGGTTCCCGTCTTCGCGCAACGATCGCCTGGCAGTTGCGTAGGTGGCTCAAGCTTCCGGCTTCATTACCAACGCGGTTACTCCGAAGGCGGGCTCGAGCCCGCATTACGCGGTCGAACTTAAATGGTCGCGAGGAAACCGGAGACGGCTGGCCCGAAACGGGCGATGTCGACCAGGAACGCGTCGTGTCCCTGCGGCGATTCCAGAGGCAGGAACTCCGCGTCGGCGCCGCCCGCGCGCAGTCCGTCGGCGACCTCCTGCTGCTGCTGCAACGGAAACAGGATGTCCGTGTGCACCCCGATCGCGAGCGCCTTGTCGATGCGGATCTTCGACAGACCCGCGGCCGCGTCGCCGCCGGCGTATTCGCCGATGTCGAACCAGTCCATCGAACGGCTGAGGTAGAGATAGCTGTTGGGGTCGTAGCGGCGCACGAAGCGGCGGGCATGACCCTCAAGGTAGCTCTCGACCTGGAATTCGAGGCCGAACGGATCTTCGTCGGGCCGATCGGATTCGAGGCGTACGCGACCGAAGCGGCCGTCCCATTCGAGCGCGGAGCGGTAAGTGATGACGCCGAGCTTGCGCGCCATGCGCATGCCCGATTCCGGATAGCGCTCGTCGTCGTAGTGGCCGTTGTTCCAGTTGGGATCCAGGCGGATCGCTTCGCGCTGCAGCGAGCGGATCGCGATCGAGAACGGCAGCGCGCGCGCGGCACCGGAAATGTTGATGTGCGAACAGGCGATGCCCGGATGCAGCAGCAGGAACGCGAGTGCGGTCATGCCGCCCATCGAGTTGCCGATCACGCAGGCGAGGCGTTCGATGCCGAGTTCGCGTATCACGTGCGCGGCTGAGTTGGCGACGTCTTCGATCGCAAGGTCCGGGAAGTCCAGGCGATAGAGCTCGCCCGTCGCAGGATTGACCGAAGCCGGACCGGTCGAGCCCTTGCAGCTGCCCAACGAGTTCACGCACACCACGTACCAGCGATCGGTATCGATCGGCTTGCCGGGGCCGAGCATTGCTTCCCACCATCCGGCTTCGGGATTGGCTTCGTTTGCCGCGGCATGCGCATCGGGCGACAGGCCGGTGAGGATCAGGATCGCGTTGTCCTTCGCAGCATTGAGTTCGCCCCAGGTTTCGTAGGCGATGCGCGCGCCGCGCAGTTCGCCACCGCGTTTCATGACAAACGGGGAGGGCAGGTCGAAGTAGCGGGTGCCTGGGGGGATGAATTCGGTCATCGCCGAAGTTTAACAACGTGGCGCGGGACGGCCTTGCTGGACGGCGGAATGGTCGGTCACGTGAGCATGAACTTTTCTTCTCCCCGCCTCGCGGGGAGAAGATGCCCGAAGGGCAGATGAGGGAGCTTTGTTGTTGCTCTGCCAGGTGGGGCGTGACTTCCCCTCACCCTGCGTTGCTTCGCAACGCTGTCCCTCTCCCCGCAAGCGGGGAGAGGGCAGTGGGCGCGCGTTACTCGACGACGTGGTCGACCCGAGTGCTGTATTGCGCACCGGGCTTCGGTTGCGCAGCTACCGGCGCCGATTCGAGATCGCCAGCAGCACGGTTGGCGATGCCCTTGCGCGAGATGCGCGCGAGGATTTCCACCGTGCCGGCCTGCGAGAGCTTCATCGTCGGCATCGGGCCGTCGTTGTCGGACAGTTCGACCGTGACGGGGAACGCGGCGACCGGCAGGCGTTTCGCCGCGATCGGCATCGGCGGACCGTTGGGCTGGCGTGCGAGGACGAAGAGGACATCCGTGGGCTTGAGCGTCGACTTCAGCTCGGGCGCGATGTCGATAGTCACGCGGAGCAGAGCTTGCGATGCCGAAGCCGCAGCGACAGGGGGAAGCGGCTTCATGCCGGCTTCCCCGCGCGCGACGTTGATCTGGGCGCGCAGGCTCTCCACCGTCTTTGGTTCCACTACGGCGAGCAGGGGTTCCCACGTCTTTGCGGCCTCGGCGGGCTGCTGCGCCTGGCGTTGCGCGATGCCGAGGAACCAGCGCGCGCGCTGGTGCATCGGCTGCCGCTCCAGTGCGTGGTTCAGCATCGCGATGGCCGCCTCGTCGAAGCGGTGATCGGTATTGGCGAGGGCGCGTGCTTCCGCGGCTTCGGCGAGCAGGTCAGGTTCGTCGGGCGCGAGCTTCACTGCTTCGGCATAGGCGTCGCGCGCCTGTTGTGGACGGCCTTGCGCGGCCTGTGCGCGGGCAAGCAGACGCCAGCCTTCGGGCTGGTTGGGGTCGCGCTTGAGTTCGGTTTCCAGCTGGGTGACGGCATCGGCCAGAGTTTCCGGTGCGCGACGCTGCGCGGGATCGAGGGCGCGCGGCGTGCCGACGAGCAGGTAGAGCAATCCTGCGACGATCGCCACGGAAGTCGTCATCGCGAACCCGATACTGCGGTTGTCGCGCCACAACGGCCGCAGCGCAACGCCGAGCGCCAGCACCGCGATCAACAGTGCTGCAATCACAAAAACGGTCACGTCACCACTCCTGCTCGTCGTCGTTCGTGGTCGTGGCGATGGACGAACGCCTGCGCACCAGGCCTGCGACGATGAAGCCGCCGGCGAGCAGCACCAATGCGGGACCGAACCACAGCAGCCACGTCTTCGATTCGACCTGCGGGCGATAGAGCACGAATTCGCCATAGCGCGCGACGAGGAAGTCCTTGATCTGCGCGTCCGACTTGCCCTGGCGCATCAATTCCAGCACTTCGTTGCGCAGGTCGCGGGCGATCTGCGCGTTGGAATCGGCCAGGGACTGGTTCTGGCACATCACGCATCGCAGTTCGGAGACAAGCGCGTGGAAGCGCTTTTCTTCCGCGACGTTGGTGAATTGCGGTGGGGCTTCGGGTTTGGCGGGCTGGGCGGAGACGAAGCCCGTACCGAGAGCCAGCAGAAAAGGCAACGTTGCCGTCGCGATGCTTTTGCTCGTCATTCCCGCGAAAGCGCGCGTCTTTTTCACGGACGCACGTCCGATCATCCAGTGTCTTCGCTTTTTCATTGCCGCTGCGGAAGAGCAAAGTCGCTGGATTCCCGCTTTCGCGGGAATGACGATCGATTTGATCGCAGCCGATACAGCAAAGGTCATGGCTGGCTCTCGATCCCAGCCAGCTTCGGCATCAGCTGCCTGGCGATGACTTCATCCGTGAGCGGGCCAACGTACTTCCAGCGCACGATGCCCTTGCCATCGACCAGGAAGGTTTCCGGCGCGCCGTAGATGCCCCAGTCGATCGCTGCTTTTCCTTCGCGATCGGCCACCACGATCCAGTACGGATTGCCGAACTCCTCCAGCCACCGGAGCGCATCGGCGTGCTCGTCGTTCCAGTTGAAGCCGACGACGCGCACGCGCTTGGTTTCGGCGAAACGCGTCAGCACCGGATGCTCGTCACGGCACGCGGGGCACCAGCTTCCCCACACGTTGAGGATGTACGGCGCGCCGCGAAGGTCCTTCGTGCCGAACAGGCGGCCGGCTTCGTGCAGCACGGGCAGTTCGAACGCAGGCGCAGCCTTGCCAATCAGCGGGGAGGGCAGCGCTTCGCGATTTGGATTGCGGCTCATCCACACGCCGGCGGCGAGCAGAACGCCCAGCACGCCGACCACCAGCAACGGCATCCAGCGCATGATCGGTTTGCGCTCGCTCATGCGTTTGCCTCCGCGATTTTTCGTTGTTCGGTGCGGGCGAAGCGGCGATCGGTCGCCGCGACCAGTCCGCCGAGCATCATCAGCAGCGCACCAGCCCAGATCCAGCGCACGAAAGGCTTCACGTGCACGCGCAGCGCCCATGAGCCGCCCCCGAGCGGTTCGCCCATCGCGACGTAAAGATCGCGGGTGAAGCCGGGATCGATCGCGGCCTCGGTCATCACCTGTCCGCCGCTCGCGTAGGCGCGCTTTTCGGGATGCAGCACGGTGAGCGGGGCATCGTCGTGGAACACCGTCACCGTGCCGCGATCGCCGATGTAGTTCGGTCCCTGGTAGCGTTCGGCGCCATCGAAACGGAATGCATAGCGGCCCAGTTCGACACGCTGTCCCTGCATCACCGCGACTTCCCGCTGCTGGCTCAGGCCTTCGGTGAGCAATGCACCGATGACGAAGACAGCGATGCCGAGGTGCGCCAGCGTCATGCCAAGCATTTCGGCGGTGAACTGCCTGCCCGTCTGTTCGAAACGCGACCAGACGAAACGCGCCGTGCCCACCGCAATCCACATGGCGGCGAGCACGCCTGCCAGCACCTTCCACGACGACTGCGGGGTGAAGAAGTAGGCGGCAACACCTGCGAGCACGGCGAGCGCCGCCCATGGCAACAACATGGCCAACGGCTTCGACGCCTGCTCGCGTTGCCAGCGCGTGATCGGGCCGAACGGCACCAGCAGGAGCAAAGGGGCCATCAGCACCATGAACATCAGCGCGAAGTAGGGTGGGCCGACGGAAATCTTGCCGAGGTCCAGCGCATCGGCCAGCAGCGGATACAACGTACCCAGCAGCACCATCGCACACGCGCTCGAGAGCAGCAGGTTGTTGACCAGCAGCAGGGTTTCGCGCGAGGCCATGCTGAAAGGCGCGCCGCCTTCATCCGAAGGCGCGCGCAGTGCGTACAGCACGAGCGAGCCACCGATCACGATGCCGAGGAAGATCAGGATGAAGACGCCGCGCGTGGGATCCGCCGCGAAGGCATGCACCGACGTCAGCACGCCCGAACGCACCAGGAAGGTGCCCAGCAACGACAGCGAGAACGTCGCGATCGCCAGCAGCAGCGTCCAGCCGCGGAAGCTGCCGCGCTTTTCCGTCACCGCCTGCGAATGCAGCAGTGCTGCGCCCGCGAGCCACGGCATGAACGATGCATTCTCGACCGGATCCCAGAACCACCAGCCGCCCCAGCCGAGTTCGTAATACGCCCACCACGAACCCAGTGCGATGCCCAGCGTGAGGAACGCCCAGGCGATGTTCGTCCACGGGCGCGTCCAGCGCAGCCAGCGCGCGTCGATGTGGCCATCGAGCAATGCGGCGATCGCGAATGCGAACGGCACCGAGAAACCCACGTAGCCGAGATACAGCATCGGCGGATGGATGATCATCCCGGGATCCTGCAGCAGCGGATTGAGGTCGCGGCCTTCGGCAACCGCCGGCAGCAGGCGTTCAAACGGGTTGCTGGTGAAGATCAGGAAAGCGAGGAAGCCGAATGCCACCGCGCCCATCACGCCGAGCACGCGCGCGATGACTTCCGCGGGCAGGCGCTGCGAGAAGCGCGCGACGGCCGCGGTCCATACCGCGAGGATCAGCGCCCACAGCAGCAGCGAGCCCTCGTGCGATCCCCACACCGCGGTGTAGCGGTACACCATCGGCAGCAGTGAGTTGCTGTTGGTCGCGACGTACTTGATCGAGAAATCCTGGCTGACGAAGCCGTAGGTCAGCACGCCAAACGCGAATGCCACCAGTGCGAACTGCGCGAATGCCGCAGGGCGCGCGACCGCCATCCAGGCGCCGATGCCACGCTGCGCGCCGACCAGCGGCAGGACGGCCTGCAAGGCCGCAACCAGGAGCGCGAGGACTAGTGCGATCTGGCCGAGTTCTGGCAACACGGCTTACTTCGTTTCCGTGGCGGGCGCCGGCGCCGCGCCCTTGATCGGAGCGACGTCGTGCTTCTTGTGCGCCATGCCCATCTTGTCCGCGACTTCCTTGGGCATGTAGGTCTCGTCGTGCTTGGCGAGCACCTGCTCGGCGACGAAGTGGTCGCCTTCCATGCGGCCCGTCGCGATCACGGCCTGCTTCTCGCGGAACAGGTCGGGAAGGATGCCGGTGTAGATCACGGGCATTTCTGCATCGCCGTCGGTGACGCGGAAGTGGGCTTCGAGCGAACCCTGCGCGCGCTTGAACGAGTCCGCGGCGACCATGCCGCCGAGGCGGAAGCGCGCGTGCGAGCTGCCAGCTTTCATCGGCACGTCGCCGCGCAGCACTTCGCTGGGCGTGTAGAGATAAGTGACGTTGCGCTGGATCGCGTAGGTGATCATCGCGGCGGCAATGCCTGCAGCGGCGACGAGCGCAGCGATCCAGAGAAGACGGTTACGGCGTACGGGATTCATTGCAGCTCGGTCATCGGGTCAATTCATTGCGGGAAATGCGCGCGGCTTCGCGCGAAGCGCGCAGGCGTGCATTGCGAAGCTGCCGGCGGATCTGCAGTTGCGTGGCGAAGAAGTCCCAAGCCAGCACGATCACGAATACCGCATACGCGGCGATCAGGTAACCGAGATAGCTCATGCGCGCGGACCTTCGGTGCGTTTGCCCTGCGCGAGCGCGGCTACCCATCCCTTGCCAGCCTCGCGGCGCAGGTTGTCGGCGCGTGCGCGGGCGAGCAGGGCGCCAATGAACCACAGCTTCGTGCCGACGATCATCAGGATCAGCGGCGGAATCATGCTCGAATCCATCGACGACTCGCCCATCAGGCGGATCGTCTGGCCCTGGTGCAGCGAATTCCACCACACCACCGAATAACGGATCACCGGCAGCAACGCGACGCCGACGATGGCGAGGAAACCGGCGGCCCGCGCAGCGGCGCGGCGATCGTCGATCGCGTTGTAGAGACCGATCACGCCCAGGTACATGAAGAGCAGGATGAGTTCGGTGGTCAGGCGCGGATCCCAGTCCCACCACGTGCCCCACATCGGCTTGCCCCAGACCGAACCGGTCAGCAGCGTGATCAGGGTGAAGGCGGCGCCGATCGGTGCGCAGGCCATCGCCAGGATCTCGCACAGCTTGATCCGCCACACCTGCGCGATCACCGCGTACACGGCCATCAGCGCGTACACGGCCATGCTCATCCACGCGCTCGGCACGTGGATGTAGAGGATGCGGAAGCTGTCGCCCTGCTGGTAATCGGCGGGTGTGTGGAACAGGCCCCAGTACGCGCCCACCGCCATCATCAGCAGGCCCAGGCCATAACCCCACGGCGCCCATCGCGCGGCGAAGCGGTCGAAGTAGGGCGGCGAACCAAGTTGGTGGAACCAGCGCAGGATCGGATTCATCGTTTCTCGTGCAGCTCCGCTGCAAGCGGGCGGCGGCATTGTCGCGGAGTCCGTTGCTCCGCAGCTTGATCGAGCTCAACCGGCCGCACGGGAGTGCAGCCGGCTTGGTGTCAGTTCAGTGCGATGCGGATCGCGGCGGCGGCGGCCAGCGGTGCGAGCACCAGCGCCAGGACCAGTCCGGCCCCCAGCATCAGCAGCGCCCCGGTGACGTCCAGTCCCTGCGCCGCCTGGACGACGCTGCCGGCCCCGAACACCAGAACGGGCACGTAAAGCGGCAGCGCCAGCAAGGCGACAAGTATACCGGAGCGTCGCATTCCGACCGTCAGCGCAGCCACCACCGCACCGAGCAGACTGAGCAAAGGCGTGCCCAGCGCGAGCGAGGCCAACAGCACGCCCAACTGGTCGTGCGGGAGATGCAGCAGTTCAGCCAGCAGCGGCGCGGCGAGCAACAGCGGCAGCGCCGTCGTCGCCCAGTGCATGAACGTGCGCACCAGCACCAGCCAGGCGAGCGGCACCGGGGCCAGCATCCATTGTTCGAGCGATCCGTCTTCCGCATCGCCGCGGAACAGCGTGTCCAGGGCGAGCAGGCCTGCCAGCAGCGACGCGAGCCACAGCACCGCGCCGGCGGACTTCGCCAAGGTCGCGCGATCGTTACCCAGTGCCAGCGCGAACAGCGTCACCACCAGCAGCGCGAACAGCGCCGGCTGCAATGCATCGCCGCGTCGCCGCCACAACAGGCGCAGGTCGCGCACGAACAGTGCGCGCGCCGAAGCCATCAATCCGGGCTGCAAGGCATCGGTCTGCACGGCCAGGCGCGTCATGCCGGCTTCCTCATCACCAGCATCCGTGTCCGTACCGGCGGTGCCGCGTAGGCGCCGTGGGTCGTCACCAGGGTGGCGCCGCCGTCCTGCAGGTGCGCCTGCACCATGCGGTTCACCAGTTCGATGCCTTCCAGGTCGAGGTTGGCGTAGGGCTCATCCAGCAACCACAGCGGAGCGGGCGACAGCCACAGCCGTGCCAGCGACAAGCGCTTCTTCTGTCCGGCCGAGAGTTGCCGCGCGAGCGCGTCCTCGTGCCCGGCCAGGCCCACCATCGCCATTGCCTGTTCCGGCAGCAGTTGCGTGCGGCGACCGTGCAGGCCGCAGAGGAAATCGAGGTTCTCCAGCGCGCTGAGGTCCGCCTTCAATGCGGGCAGGTGGCCGAGATAGGCGATCGCGTGCGAGCGCTGGTAGGCATCCGCGGTGCGACCTTCAATGAGGATCTCGCCTTCGTCGAGCTTCAGCAGCCCGGCCAGCACGCGCAGCAGCGTTGTCTTTCCCGCGCCGTTGTCGCCCTGCACCAGCAGCGCCTCGTTCGCATCGACCGCGAAATCCAGCGGCCCGAACACCGGCTCGTCATTGCGCGCGAACCGCAAACCACGGGCTTCGAGCAACGGGGGCGGGGCGGTCTTGGGCGGCGTCGTGTCCAGAAGAAGGGCGACCGGCAACAGCGGCCACGGCCGCGAAGCGGCAATTTTAAGCGATTAGCCCTTTAACCGATGGCCCCGGCGTGATGCTCAGGGCTCGATCCAGTCCACATGCGCGACATCTGCGCCCAGGGGCCGCGACATCAGCATCCGCAGCCGCACCGGTTCGCCGAACGCCCACGCCAGCACGCCGGCCTGGCCGAATTCGCGACCCAGCAGGTCGAGCAGGCCAGGGTCGACGTCCGCCACCAGCCAGCCAGCCTCGCGCCACTGGCCCTCCCTGTCGAAGGCGTGCGCCGGCTGGCGTATCGCGCCGATGGCATCGAGCCGCGCGACCAGTGCTGCGTTGGCGGTTTCGTTCGCCGCATCCGACTGCGGCACCGAGCGCGGATTCCACGCGGTGATGAAGCCGTATCGTTCCGCGAGCCAGTAGGCCTCGAGGTCGTCGGCGCACTGGCCGACAGTCAGGCGCAGCGCGTCGCCATCGAGTACCACGGCGTATTCGGCCTGGGCGTAGGCCGTTGCCAATCCGGCTGCGTCGAGTATCCGCAGCTCGCGCGTGCCGCTCATCTCCATCGTCCCCATGGTTCGATCCCTCGACAGTACTCCCCCGGATGCCATTAGGCCGCACGGACCCGATTCCTTACACTCCGGGGTTTCACCTATACGCCATTGCCCTCGATGACCCCGGAAACCAAGCTGCCCAAGGTCGGTACGACCATCTTCACCGTGATGTCGCAGCTCGCCGCCGAGCACGGCGCGGTCAACCTGGGCCAGGGCTTCCCCGATTTCAACGTCCCCGAGCGCCTGATCGAAGCCCTGGACCGCGCCATGCGCGAGGGCAGGAACCAGTACGCCCCGATGACCGGCATCCCGGCCCTGCGCCAGGCCATCGCCGCCAAGACCGAACGCTGCTACGGCTATCGCCCCGATGCCGATGCCGAGATTACCGTCGCCTCCGGTGCGTCCGAAGCCATCTTCGACGCCGTCCTCGCCGTCGTCCGCCCGGGCGATGAAGTGATCGTCCTCGACCCCTGCTACGACTGCTACGAGCCCGCCATCGATCTCGCCGGCGGCCGCGCCGTGCACGTGCCGCTGGACCCGGCCGACTTTTCCGTGCCGTGGGGCAAGGTCAAGGCGGCAATAAACAGGAAGACGCGGATGCTGATGATCAACAGCCCGCACAACCCGTCCGGCGCGATGTTCAGCGCCGAAGACATCGCCCAGCTCACCGATGTGTTGCGCGGCACCGGCATTTACCTGCTTTCGGACGAGGTGTACGAACACATCATCTTCGACGGCGCCCGCCACGAATCGATCCTGCGTTATCCGGAACTGCGCGAGCGCGCCTTCGTCGTGTCCAGCTTCGGCAAGACCTATCACTGCACGGGCTGGAAACTCGGCTACTGCGTCGCACCACCCGCGCTGTCGGCCGAGTTCCGCAAGGTCCACCAGTACAACACCTTCTGCACCTTCGCTCCCGCGCAGTGGGCGTTCGCGGAAATGATCGAGGCCGAGCCGGCGCATTACGACGGACTCGGCGCGTTCTACCAGGCCAAGCGCGACCGCTTCCGCGAGCAGCTGCTGACGACGAAGCTCAAGCCGTTGCCGGTGCCGGGCGGCTATTTCCAGTTGGTCGATTACGCCGCGGTGAGCGACCTCGACGATGCGGCATTCTGCCGCTGGCTCACGATCGAGAAGGGCGTCGCCGCGATTCCGCTGTCGCCGTTCTACGAGACCGCGCCGCAAGGCCAGCGCCTGGCGCGCCTGTGCTTCGCCAAGAACGAAGCGACGCTGGATGCCGCGATCGAGCGGTTGCAGAAGCTTTAGTCGCAACTGCGGGCTGGCATGAGCGCCGGAGCTTTACGCCGACAACAATAAGCATCCAGGTTTCCAGACCCTCGCCCGCTCAGCGGGGAGAGGGACAGCGTTGCGAAACAACGCAGGGTGAGGGCGTCTCACAAGCCCCCACTTGCCCACCACGCAAACTTCGTTCTACTCTCCGCGCCGGGCGTCCATGACGCCCTCGAGTAGCATGCCGACGCTGGAAGGGAGAGTTCAGGGATAGAACGATCACCGCTTGCTTGAACACGGATCGCCGGTTGCGATCGTGAAGCGGTGTTGTACAGGGAGCGTACGCGCGAGCCGTCCAGAGCGGCCGCCGGGCTTTGCGCCCTGGCATTGCTTTATCCACTTGTCTCACCCCACGGCGAAAGCCGCACGGTATTGCATGGCCACGCCATGCGATCGGCGGCTTCGGCGCATGCGCGTTCAATTCAACGCAGATCGGGGACAGCGTGAGTACTAAGACTGCAGTTGCGTTCGATGCCAGGGCCATCCTGATGCTGGTGGTCATGGCGGCCATCACGGCTTGCGCCTCGGCGGCGCCGGAATACGGCGGCCGCTGGAAGTCCGTCAACCGTTACGCGGACATCCCGCAGGAAATTCCGCTCTACCAGGCGTACGCGTTCTATCCGTCGCCGATGGACAGAACGCTCAAGACGATGCTCGCGCGATGGGCGCGCGATTCGAAGATGACGTTGTCGTATCAGCATCCTTCGGACTTCACCCTGCATTCGGCCGTGGCGGACATTCGCACCAACGACCTGCAGGAAGCGGTTTCGCAGCTGACCACCGCCTTCGCGCAGCAAGGTGTGTCCATCACCACCAAAGGCAACCAGATCGTCGTCCGCGGTGTGACGCCGGCAACGGCTGCAATTCCAACGGATACCACGTCAACAGCTGCGCCCTGACCGGCGCAGGTTGAACGTTCCATTCGACAAGGAAGAAACGAATGTTCGGGAAAAAAACAGACACGCCCGGTATCCAGGCAGCGGTAGCCAAGGCCGCGAACTTCGAAAACACCATCGCGGACATGGCGCGGCGCAGCGAACGCCGTGCATGGATGGTGGCGTGGTCCGCGATCGTGATGGCGCTGATCCTTGCGGGCGGTTACTTCGTGTTCCTGCCGCTCAAGGAGAAGGTGCCGTACCTGGTCATGGCCGATGCATACACCGGCACCAGCACGGTGGCGCGGCTTACCGGCAACCTGGGTGAGCGCGGCATCGCGGCGAGCGAGGCGATCAACAAGAGCAACATCGCCCATTTCGTAATGGCACGCGAATCGTACGACTACTCGCAGTTCGGCCAGCAGGACTGGAACACGGTCCACGCGATGGCCACGCCCCTGGTGACCGCCGGTTACGCAAAGCTCTACACGAAGATCAACCCCGCCAATCCGCAAACACTGTTCGGCAAGAACAGGTCGATCCGGGTAAAGATCCTCAGCCTGCAGCTGCACGATCCGGCGGAAGTCGGAAGCGTGCCGAAGTCGGCCACCGTGCGTTTCCAGCGCAGCCTGTACGACAAGGCCGCGGGCACCAGCACGCCGCTGGACAGCAAGATCGCGTCCCTCGAATTCAGCTACAACGAGCACCTGAAAATGGACGAGCCGAACCGGATCCTCAATCCGCTGGGCTTCCAGGTGACGAGTTATCGCGTCGACAACGACTACGCCGCGTCGCCGCCGATCGAGAGCGAGTTCCCGACGCCGGTGCATTCCGAACCAGCGAGCGACAACGCGTCGCCTGATGCATCAGGCCAGGCATTCGATCAAGAACCCGGAATGCCCGAGTCCGCTACGCCGGTGGATGGTACGGAACAGCGAACAGCGGACGCGATTGAACCGGCGGCCCGCAGTGCGAATGGAGTCAGCACCCAATGAACCCCTTGCGTAAACATCACCTCACTGCCGTGTTGCTGTTCATGGCGATCTTCAGTGCCGCATTGCCGGCGGCCGCGCAGGTCATCCAGGAATACGAATACGAGCCCAACCGCATCTACCAGGTGCGCACTGGCCTGGGCATCACCACCCAGATCGAACTCAGCCCCAACGAGGAGATCCTCGATTACAGCACCGGCTTCAGCAATGGCTGGGACATGAGCCGGCGCGACAAAGTCTTCTATCTCAAGCCGAAGAACGTCGACGTCGACACCAACATGATGGTGCGCACCGCCACGCATTCGTACATCTTCGAGTTGAAGGTCGTCGCCACCGACTGGCGCGCGCTGGAGCAGGCGAAGAATGCCGGCGTGCAATACAAGATCCGCTTCGTGTATCCAAGCGACACCGAGTTCGCGACGAATAGGGGCGAGGAGAGCGCACCGCAACCGGAGCTCAGCACGCAGCTCGACAAGAGCCGCCAGTACAACTTCGATTACCAGTACGCCACGCGCACCAGACAAGCCTGGCTGATTCCCGCCAACGTCTACGACGATGGCCGTTTCACCTACGTCCGCATGAGCGATCTGAAGAGCATTCCTACCGGCAACTTCCCGGCGGTGTTCGCACGCGAGCGCGAGGACAGCGAGGACTTCGTGGTCAACACCACGGTCGAAGGCAACACGCTCATCGTCCACGGCACCTATCCCTATTTGGTCATCCGCCACGGCAAGAACGTCGTCGGCCTGCGCAGGAACTCCCGGAAATGAACCAGAACACGCCTAATCAGCAGGGTCGTGCCGATGCCTATGGGTCCGCGCAGGACGTGAGCCACGAACACGGACATGCACGCGCGAATCCAAACCCATATTTCGCGCAGCACCAGGCGGCGCAATCGCCAGATCTGGATGCAAACACTCCATTGCTGCGATCCAGCGATGTGCAGCGCCTCAATCGCAAGGCGCTGGTCTTCCTCGCCGGTATCGTCGCGTTGCTGATTGCCGCCGCGATCTGGATGGTCAACAGCGCGACGGCGGGCAGCGACGACCGCAAGCCCAAGGTCACCGAAGAGGAAGTGAACATACCGGAGCTTCCCAAGGCAGCAACCGAAGAGCAGGCGCCGATTCCCGCATCCGAATTGCCGCCTCTGCCGGTGGAAGACATGGCGGAAATGCAACCGATGCCCGAGCCGCCAACGATGCCGGCTTATCCCGGTTCGATCGATGGCATGCCTCACGAACCCAGCCTGATGGAGCGGCGCATGGCCAACCTCGCCGGCGGAGAAAGCCTGCAGGCTTCGGCCAGCGGTGGCGCGCCCGGCATGATGTCGCCGGAAGCCTATGCGCGGGCAATGATGACCGCGACGGGACAGGAAGGCGCGCAACAACCCGCCGCCGCGCCCACGCGCGTGATGCCCAGCAGCGCGCAACCGCTCACCAATCCGGACACGTTGCTGCTGCGCGGCACCTACATCCGCTGCGTGATGGAGACCCGCATCGTGACCGATGTAGCCGGTTTCACGTCCTGTGTTGTCACCGAACCGGTGTATTCCGTCAACGGTCGCCGCCTGTTGCTGCCGAAGGGCTCGAAGATTTCGGGCACCTACGAAAACGCCAACATCACCGGTCCGCGCGTGGCCGTCATCTGGGATCGCATCACCACGCCTAACGGCATCGACATCAACATGGCGAGCCCAGGCGTCGACAACCTCGGTGGAGCGGGGCATCCGGGCGATTACAACGCGCATTGGGGCAGCCGTATCGCCTCCGCCATGCTGATCAGCCTGATCAGCGATGCCTTCAAGTACGCCGCGGCGAAGAACGGACCCGAGTCGACCGTCGTCACCAACTCCGGCACCGAGGTGGTGCAGCCCTACGAAAGCAACACGGCACGCGCGATGGAGCGCCTGGCCAACCAGGCCGTCGATCGCAGCATGAACCGACCGGCGACCGTGACGATCAACCAGGGCACGGTGGTGAACGTCTACGTCGCCAAGGACGTGGATTTCTCTTCGGTCCTGCGCTGATCGCGACGCAAATGGAAACCGAAAGCTCGCCCGTCGCTCGCATCTCCAACGACTTCCTGGACTACCAGTACCAGGTGCTGGGCATCCAGGATTTCATGAATTCGCCGGAAGTCACCGAGATCTGCATCAATCGTCCCGGTGAGCTTTACCTCGAAACACATGCGGGCTGGAAGCGGACCGAGGTGCCCGGACTGACCTTCGAACGCGTGCGCCAGTTCTGTACCGCGGTGGTGAACGAATCGAACACCGGCCAGCGCATCACCGACGCGGACCCGGTGGTCTCGCTGACGTTTCCCACCGGGCAGCGCGCGCAGTTCGTGATTCCGCCTGCCTGCGATGCGGGGAAGGTGTCGATCACGATCCGGCTTCCTTCCAAGCACAGCAAGACGCTCCAGCAGTACCAGGACGATGGCTTCTTCGACCAAGTGCTCGAGCAGGAACACGCACTGGGCGACCACGACCGCGAGCTGCTCGACCTGTGTTCCTCGCGCCGCTACGCGGATTTCTTCAGGAAGGCGGTGCAGTACAAGAAAAACATCGTCGTCGCGGGCGCTACCGGCAGCGGCAAGACGACCTTCATGAAGTCCCTGGTCAACCACATTCCGGACAACGAGCGTCTGGTCACCATCGAAGACGCCCGCGAACTCTTCATCGGCCAGCCCAACGTCGTCCACCTGCTGTATTCCAAGGGAGGACAGAGCACCAGCAACGTGAGCGCCAAGAGCTGCATGGAAGCGTGCCTGCGCATGAAGCCGGACCGCATCATCCTTGCCGAGCTGCGCGGCGACGAATCCTTTTACTTCATCCGCAACTGTGCGTCCGGTCATCCAGGTTCGATCACCAGCTGCCACGCCGGCAGCACGGCGCAGACGTGGGACCAGCTCGCCCTGATGGTCAAGGCCTCGGCTGAGGGCTCCGGGTTGGAATTCGCCGTGATCAAGCGCCTGCTGATGATGACCATCGACATCGTGGTGCACATCAAGGCGCATGCGGGCAAGCGCTTCATCACCGGCATCGACTTCGATCCGGCGCGGGCGAACGCCTGACGGCATGGTTCGCCGCTAGGAACGGCGCTTGTGGAAATACACCTGCTCCGCCGCCCAGCGCAGGGGCGGTGAGTAGAGGAACAGGTCGAAGGGCCAGTCGAACTGCAGCTTGTCGTAAGCCCAACGCAGGGCGCGCTTGGTTCGAAAACGGGGCGCCGCTTCGATGGCGACCTGTTCCGGTTGTCGGCCGGCTTCGCGGATATGCGATGCGATGGCGCAGCCGACCGTCCAGCCATGTTCCCATGCCGAGTGGATGCCGCCCGCAGTGACGGGGGAAACGATTCCCGCGGCGTCGCCGGTGAGAATGACGCGGTCGCGCGCCATGTCGATGACGGGGCCGCTGCAGGGAATCAGTCCCGCACGCGTGTGGCCGGGTATTAGGCGCCTCGGCAGACCGCCCGCCATGCCGACGCGCAGCAGGAAGCCTTCGATGTCCGGCACGCGGGCGTTCTCCGGATCATGGCGCAGCGCGAGGCCGGCCTGCACGCCGGTCGGATTTTGCGCGATCCAGCCGATGTAACCGGGCGCGTAGCGCTTGCTGATGAAGCAGTGAAGGGCACTGTCTTCAACGAGCCGCGCGCCCGGAAATTCGTATTCGACCCCGTAAAGGAACTGACGCACCTGGCCGAGTCCGCAACGCTGCGCGACGCGCGATCGCGCGCCGTCCGCGCCGACGAGATAGCGCGTGGTACCCGCGCCCTCCACCTGCCAGCCTCCGTCGACGCGAGCACACTGCGTGAAGGCGCCGCCGAGCCGCAGGTCGACGCCGTGGGCACGTAGCTGTTCCGCCAGCCAGCGCATCACCCGCGGTGTGTCGGTCGTCAGGAAGTAGTAGCCCGGCGCGGCGAGCGCGATCTGGCGGAGGCTGGGTGCGTACAGGCGCACCTGCTCGACGCGGCGCGTCATCGAAGCGGGAAGCTGGTTTAGCAGCGTCTGCTCGGCGGCTTCCTTGACGATGATGCCGGTGGTGCGGAGCTTGTCGCCGGGGTCGCGCTTGCGTTCGAGTACGCACACGCGCAGGCCGCGTTGCGCGGCGGCGAGTGCACAGGCGGCGCCGGCGAAGCTCGCGCCGACGATGATGATGTCGAAGTCGTAGGGGTGTGGTGTCGCCATCGCTGTGTTCGCTTGGTACGAAGACAGGATGGCGGCGTGCTGCGAAGCAATTGCGGTGTGATTGTGAAGTGGGTGCGAAGTCGGCGGCTGGTTTCATCTACCTCGCGTGTCGGAAGCAGTTATCTCTCGCTTGCGCGCAGCTTCGGTTGCATTCGGAAGCAGTTACCTCTCGTTTGCGCGTAATCTCGCGGTTGATTTGGAAGCAGTTCACCCTCCCTTGCGCGCAGCGCAGGGGAGGGCCGGGGAGGGGTGCTCTTGCTCTTGCTTGTGTGTCCTTTATCGAGGGACAAAGTCAAAGGGCACCCCTCCCCAGCCCTCCCCTTCACCTGCGGCGAAAGGGAGGGAGCAGGGTGCGGATGCCGAAGAAGTTCATCGCATCGCTAGGAACAACCAATCGCATCGTCAGGAAACGAATCGCTTCGCCAGGCGACAACGAAGCGCATCGTCAGACGACAACGAAGCGCCATCCCCATTTCAATGCGCCGCCGCCGCGCGGCCCAGGCGCGAACGCTCAAGCCACCACAACACCGCTGAAACCAGCAGCCATGCGAGAAACCATGGCCAGCGCGAACCGAGTGCCGTGGCGCTCGTGGCTGCAACCTGGCCCGGAGCCAGCGTCAACAACGACGTGGCCTCGCGCATCTCGCGGGCAGCAATGCCAGGCAGTTCGTTCTTGCCCCGCACATAGAACGAAGCGCTCGCTTCGCCACTGCTCAACACGTGCCAGCCGGGCGCGGTCGGCCACAAACCCGCGCAGCGGGCGATGCCGGTGGCAGGATCGATTAGCAACGGTTTCGGTTGGCCGCCTGCCGGAGTTACTGTCGCGCCATCGGCCAATCCGCACAGCGCGGTGCGCGTGCCTGCGCGTGCGTCGGCAGGCACAGGCAGCTCGTTCGCCGCGCGTGCGCGTGCGACGGCGGCGATTGCGTCGCTCCATAGCGTGGAGTGAAGGTCGTCGCGACCCACAAGCACGAGCTGGAACGTATCCATCGGTAACCATGTGCCAATGCGGCCGCGCCCAAGCGCGCGCCACGCGGCAAGCGGCCGGCCTTCGCTGTCGCGCAACCAAGAAGTTGCGTTCGGGTCATCGATGCGCAGCGGTTGCCGTGTCAGTTCCGGCAAAGCGGTGACGGCGGCCGTCTTCGCGGTGGGCGCATCTGAGGTGCCTGGACCAAGGCGTGTGGCAGCGAATTCATCGTCTTCTTTCGAGACCGGCAGCTTGAATGCAGCAGGCAGGTTCGCCGCGTTGAGACGAAGTCCCAAGGCTGCAAGAGCGTTGCGGCTCGCTGGCGAGAGCGGACCATCGATTCGCACGAGCAATCCCAGTCCGCTGCGCACCGCATCAGCCAGTGCATTGCGTCGCGCCGCACCCGTGCCTCCCCATGTGCGCTCGTCGACGACGACGACATCGAAGTTCTTCAGCGTCGCTGCGTTGAGCGCCACCGGCGCATCGCCGAGCTGCATGCCGCCGCCCAGTTCGATCTGCGCATGCATGCGCACGCCCGCGTCGACGGCCCAGCGGCGCAGGTATTTCAGTTCGCCGTCGGGTGCGCCGGCCAGCATGAGAACGCGAACGGTGGCCGGCGAATACACGCTGAGCGGGATCGTTGCGGTGTCGGCCTGTCGGCCACTGGGATCGTTGAGGCGAATACGAAACTCCACCAGTCCTGGCGTCCGCACCGCGCCGAGCAAATCAAAGCGGCCGTTCCTGTCGAGAGGCTGGCGATCAACGCGCTGCCCGGCCGGATCCAGCAGTTCCACCTGGGCGCGAGCCATGCCGTTTACCCGTCCGGACACGTGGAAGTCGGTGCCGGCCTGCAGGCGGGATGGCGCAGAGAGATCGATCAATCCACGCGGCAGCGGTGTTGGCTGATACGTTGCGGACATGCCACGCAGATGATCGCGATCGCGAGCGACCAGGCCGTCACCGATGATGCGGATGCGCGCGGTCTCGGGATGGCGGCGCAATGCGGTGCCGAGGTCGGGCACAGGTTCCGCTTCACTGATCGCAGGAGCTTCGGGCAATGCGACGAGCTTCTCATGCGAAGTCAGGGTGCGAGCAATGTCACGTGGCGCATTCGCCGTCGCAACCACGAGTGCATCGATGCCAGTCGCCACAGGTGGTGGCAACAACGTGTGATACAGCAGCACCGCGGACGCCAGCTGCAAAAGAGCAAGCAACACAACGCGCCATCCACGCGGACGCGTTTCGGGTGCGCCGCGCCACGCGAACCACAGCAAGCGCGCCGTCGCCGTGATGACCGCGAATGCGAGAAGCCCCAGGAGAATCCGCTGCGTATCCATCATGGCTTCGCCGCCTGCAACGCGTCGAGGTAAGCCTGCCCGCTGCGGTCAGGTTTTGTGCGTGGGGCGGGATGTGCGGGCGGCCGCGGCAGTAGAGGCCAGAGGCGGTTGCGCAGGAGTTGCCGGCAGGAGTCACAAGCAGGTTCGTTGCGAACGCTATCGATCGCAGCGATGACGCCGAGTGCGTCAGGAACGTGGCGCTCGTTTGCACGCAGCCAGCGTTCGACGCCGTCCAGATCGAGTGGCTTTGCGTTCGCGCCCCGTGGTGTTTCGAGTGCACGCCACAGGTTCGACAGCAAAGGAGATGTCTGCGTCGCCGGAGACAGCAGGTCGGCGCGTGGTGCAAGGTTCTCGCGTTCGCCGCTGAGCCGGCGGCTCTCGTCGATCGGCGGCAATTCCGAGCCCACGCGTGCGAGATACACGCGGTCCGCCTGCTGCACCTGCTTGATGAAGTCGAGCGCCTTGTATTCGTAGGGCAGGGCGAGGTCCGGTTTGCCCTGGCGTAGATGCAGTTCGGCCTGCCACATCTGGTCCAGCGCCGACTTCAGGATGCGGCGCGTTTCCGGATCGAGCAGCGTGGCGGCTTCCGCGTCGTCGTGGGTGTGGCCGTATTCGGAAAGCACGTCGACCTCCTGACCGAAAACAGCAGGGGACTGGGTGGGGTGATCGTGCGTGTCCTGGGTTGCCGCCGACGGCGCTTCCGGGTGATCGGCGTGTTCGTCGCCAGCATGATTGCCGGCATCCGTCTCTGCTTCGGCTTCTGCGTCCGCAGTAGGTAGCAGCTTTCGCGGCGGCGCCTGTTCCTCGTCCGCGTCGGCAATGGGAAGCGGACGCTGCGGCGCGCCTTCGCTTTCCTCGCCGAGGAACTGGCCGTAGCGAAGGCGCAGGAGGCGCTGGTCCACGCCGATGGCATCGGAACGCTGTAGGTAAGTTTCCGCGGGCAGCTTGCTGCGTTGCGCGAGGAGCGCCTCGCTGTCGATGATGATCTGGCGCTGGCTGCGGAAGTAAGCGGGCAGTGCCTTCTTCACGACGCCATCGAGGCCGGTCGCCTCGGTGGTTGCTTCCGGTGGCCAGCGCAGGATGTAACTCGGACCACGCGTGGTCTGCGGGCCGTTAGCGCGATTGTCGGTGATGCTCAGTTGTACGACGAAGTCGCTACCGGGCGTCAGGCCAAGCGAGGCCAGATCGAACGTGTGCGCGTAACGCTTGCGAGTGGTGTCGCCTCGTCCCTGCAAGGTCATCGTCCGCTCGGAGAACTGGATGTTCTCGCCTTCGCCTTGCGCCAGCGTGAGGCGCAGCGGTGCGGAAGCGACGAGTCCGTAGTCATCGGTTCCTTCGAAAACTACAGTCCAGCTGCGCTGGCCCGCGCTCCGGATGGTCAGTGTTTCTTCCGGCGAGATCGCCTTGATCTGCGGCGGCTGGTCGGCCACGACGTCGATGCGATGCAGGCGATCGGGGCGCAGCGGCGGCGCCTGCTCCAACACGATGCGGTAGAGCAGCGGCTTGTCGATGCGGCGCGATGCGATCCAGTTGTCGCCATCGCGCGTCAGGGGGACGCTCCTGCCGTCGTGGAAGGCGAGCGATGCGCGCCGGGGTACCGGCGAAAAGCGAAGTGTCCAGCGAACCGTGGCGCCTTCGGGAACCTTCGCTTCGAATTCGTTCTCGGTGCGTGCGGGCAGCCGCGTGTAGCCCGGCGGGGTGATGTCCAGCCGGTGCTCGGTGATCCGTGTTTCGGTCGGTGCCGCCGCCGTCGAAGCGGAGGACGGCATCGCTTGTGGCGGTGCCGAGTGCGTTGCTTCGGGCCAGGCGAGCACGATCGTTGCGATTGCGACGGCGGCAATGAAGCAGGCAAGCAGCGGTCGTGCCGGCCAGGCAGGACGCAAGTCCGGAGGCGGCGCGGCCTGCAGGCGCTGCTGTAGCCGCTGTCGCTGCAGTTTTTGCAGTGGCGCCAGCGAGGCTGCGTCGGTGAACAACAGCGATGCGCTGTCTTCCATGCGTGGATCGCGTTCGTCCAGTCGGCGGGCCAGCCAGCGCGTATCGATCCGGCGCATCGCCAGCCACGCGATGGACATCGCTGCGAGCACGCCGATAGCGACGGTGGCCAATGCCCAAGACACGCCGGCAAAGCGCCATGCCAGCGTCGCGAGCACGAGCAGCAACGCTGCCGCGAACGCCGCGATGTGCGCTGCGACGCGCAGGCGCGAAACACGGCGTGCCAGGTTGAGCGTGCGTTCGACGCTCATGGCGCAACCGCCTCGCGCCGGCCGCTGGCCATCCACCGCTCGATCACGAACAACCCTACGATCAGCAGCAACAACCACGGTTGCAGGTCGGTGGGCTGCTCAGGCCATGCGCGCGCGCCTGTTGCCGGCGCGTAATCGCGTGCGGCGATGCGCGAGGGAGGCGGCGGAGCAGGGGCGAACAGAGCCCACAGCTGTTCGGGGAATGCTGCGTCGAGCAGGATCGGCATTGCGTCCGGTGTCAGCGGCTTCGTCAGTTGCAGTAGCCGCCCACGGCCGAGTGGCACGCCACTCGCCAGCACGTTGCCTTGTTCGTCGCGCCAGAGAGGAACGAAGCTTTGGCCGTTCACCGGAAATGTGGCTGCGACATCGACCAGCGCCGTGCCGCCGTTCCTTATCCATGTTTGCAATGCATCCGGCAGCGGTCCCGAGGCGAGCCACACCAATGGCTTGTCGATGGCTGGAAGCGATTGCTCAGTACCGGCGACATCGGGTGCAGGTGTCTTGTCCGCTCCGGCTGCAGCAGAAACGGCTTGCCAGGCAATCGCGGCCGCGCGGAAGTAACGAGCCGCTGCAGCATGGCTGTCGTCATGACGCACGACCAGGTGGGGCCGCGGCGTCGCTTCTTGTGGCTCCGAAGTTTTCCCGGGGATAGCGGCGCGATCGGCCACCTGCCAATCCACGCGCCGGTGCAACACGGGACGTTCCGCATCCGCGCCATCCAGTTGCTCCGGCACCAATACCGTGAGCCTTGTGTCGGCAGGCAAAGTCGCATCGAGTTCACGCAGCAGGCTGCCGGCAGGCTGCGAAGATGCAGGCGCGCCTTCTTCAATCGAAGGAAAGCCTTTAGCAAGCCAGCGCCGTTCGACGCCATCGGCTTCGGCAGTGACGGCTGCACGATCGACCTGCGGCGCAACCACGATCCATTGCTTCGCATGCGGCCCGCCGAACAACACCGGCTTTGCGAGTAGCAACGCCAGCGCCGCCAGCAGCAACAGGCGCACCAGCAGCAACGGCCATTCCTCGAACCGCAGCCGGCTGCGTGGCCGCGCACGCGCCGGCAGCCAACGCAGCGCGGCGAAGTCGGTGCGGTGCTGTTCGCTGTGGCGGCGCAGATGGATCAGCAGTGGAATCAGCCACGCAGCGAGGGCCGCCAGTCCCAGCGGCAGCAACAACACGAGGTTCATGCGAACTCCGTGTCGCCGTGCATGGCGAACAGGCGCCGTAGCGGCATGTCGAGCGCTTCGTCCATCACGTACTCGACCTGGCGCACGCCGTTCGCCGCCAGCTGCATCGCCAGCGCCTTGCGCGCCGCCGTGAAGCGGGCAAGGAAGCCGGCGCGCACGGCGTCGGCATCCGTCAGCAGTTCCTCTCCGCTTTCGACATCATGGAAGCGATGCCCGCCACGGAACGGAAAATCGCGCTCCTCGGTGGTGAGGATGCGGATGGCGAGCACTTCGCGTCGCGCGGCGGCTAGCCGTTGCGCGAACAGCGTCGCGTTGTCGTCGAAGCCGTCGCCGAGCATCAGCACCAGCGAGCCCGGCTGGATGCGTTCCCACAATGGACGCAGCGTGGTTTCCACTGGCCACGCGCCTTGCGCGCGAAGCTCGCGGAGTGCGAGCAGGCTGCGATCGCGGTGGCGAAGCCCTGCGCCCGCAGGCACCACGTCGAGGCCGCGGCCGCCGAGGAACGCGAGGCCAAAGCGATCGCCCTGTCGCAACGCGACTTCCATCGTGCAGGCGGCGAGGGCACGCGCGGTATCGAGGCGCGTCCAGTTCGCACGCGATACGTCGCCCTGGTTCATCGAAGCTGTCGCGTCGATCAGTAGCCAGATCGTGATCGGGCTCTCGCGCTCGGCTTCGCGCACGAAGAAGCGGTCCGAACGCGCGTAGAGCTTCCAGTCGACCTGACGCGGCTCGTCGCCGGGTTCGTAGGCACGGTATTGCGCGAACTCCAGTCCCGCGCCGCGGCTGTGGCTGCGATGCAGGCCGAAGCCATGCGCGCCAACGGCACGACGTGGCACCAGGCGCACGTCCTTGAGGCGTGCGCGTACATCGCGGGGAATGAAATCGGGCGTCGACATCGGCAGCTACAGCGATTGTCAGCCCGTGAACGGCACGCTGCGCAGCAGCGATGCCACGACATCGTCAGTCGTCTTCTGCTCCGCTTCGGCGGCGAACGACAGCAACAGGCGATGGCGCATTACCGGCGCGGCGAGCGCGAGAATGTCTTCGCGCGTGGCGGCAAGGCGGCCATGCAGCAGTGCACGCGCCTTCGCAGCGAGCACCAGCGACTGGCCGGCGCGCGGGCCGGCGCCCCATTTCACCCACTGCCTGATTTCAGCGGGCGCGTTTTCGCCTGGCCGCGTTGCGCGCACGAGGCGCGTGATCCATGCCAACAGGTCGTCGCCGAGGTGGATGTGGCGGACGAGCGCCTGCAGCTCGGTGATCTCGTGACCCGACATCACGCGCGGCACGGAGGCGCTGCGCGTACCGGTGGTCTGGGTGAGGATGTCGCGCTCTTCGGTTTCGTCGGGATAGTCGACGCGCACGTGCAGCAGGAAGCGGTCGAGTTGCGCCTCCGGCAGCGGATACGTGCCGGCCTGTTCGATCGGGTTCTGCGTGGCGAGCACGAAGAACGGGTTCGGCAACTCGTGCGTGACGCCCGCGTAGCTGACGGTGCGTTCCTGCATCGCTTCGAGCAACGCGGCCTGCGTCTTCGGCGGCGTGCGGTTGAGTTCGTCGGCGAGGAGCAGGTTGGTGAAAATAGGGCCGGGTTGGAACTTGAAATGACGCCGGCCGGTGCCGTGGTCTTCCTCAAGGATTTCGGTGCCGAGGATGTCGCTGGGCATCAGGTCGGGCGTGAACTGCACGCGACGGAACTGCAGGTCGAGCGCCTGTCCGAGCGAACGCACGAGCAGCGTCTTGCCTAGTCCCGGCACGCCTTCGAGCAGGCAGTGGCCGCCGGCGAGCAGGCCAATCAGCAGCTGCTCGACAACAGCTTCCTGGCCGACGATGGCTTGCGCGATGGCGGCGCGCAGCTCGGCGAGTTGCGCGAGCCGGGACTGGATGCCGGCTTCGGTGATGGTTTCGTTCATTTGCATTTATGCCTTTGCCTGTTGCCTTTGACGTCATTCCCGCGAAAGTGGGAATCCAGTGACTTTGCTTGGTTCTGCTTGCGGAGGACGCCATTGCAAGTGCACGAAAGACACTGGATTCCCGCTTTCGCGGGAATGACGATGTTGAGGTGTGCGACGACCTGAGAATGAACGGAGTCATCTGTATCAACTCGTCAGCGCATAGATGGCGACATTGACTGCGAACTTCGTATTGTCCTCGGCCAGGAACCGCTTGTTCCGCCAGTCGTAATCCCACTCGCAACCGTAATCCTTGTTGCTGTAGAGCACGCCAAGCCGGCCGTCGATCTCGATGCCCTTGAGGTACTCATGGACGATGTCGTCGCCCCAGCCGTTGAGTTCCAGCCCGGTGGGCGGCGGCCCATCGAACTTGAAGAAGCTGCGATAGAGCTTGTGGTCGTTCGGCAGCTTCCGTAGCGCGTCCTTGCCGAAGATCGAACCCATCTGCGATTCGAACGAGCGGGCAAACAGTCCGTCGATGTCGTGGTTGCAGTCGTCGACGAAGACGAATCCGCCGTTGCGCACATAGCGCTCGAAGTTGCGGCGTTCGGCGGGATTGAACTCCACCAGCTTGTGTCCGGCGAGGTAGCAGAACGGAGCGCTGAAGATCGTCGGATCCGACAGCGCGATCACGTGTTCTTTCGGGTCCACGCGCAGGTTCGTGTAGTCGATCAGCGCGGTGATCATGTTCGCCGGCATGCGCTGGTCCACGTCCCAGTCACCGGATTCGTACTTCAGCCGCGTGAACCAGAAGTCGTACGCGCCGGCTGCCCGCGCCAGCGGCGACAGCAACGCGGTAGCTGCGCCCCCCAGCGCCAGGCGGAGGAACTGCGCGCGGTTCATAGCGACCGCGCGGTGTTGATGACGTTGATGCCGTTGAAGCGCGCCGTGGCGGCGCCGTGCGACACGGCCGAGACCTGGCTCGGCTGTCCCTTGCCATCGAAGAACGAGCCGTTGAGGCGGAAGTCGCGTTCGTCGCAGATCGCAACGCAGGCGTTCCAGAACTCGGGCGTGCGGATCTGGTAGGCCGCGTCTTCGACCAGGCCCGTGACCTTGCCGCCCTTGATTTCGTAGACCAGCTGCCCGCCGAACTGCGCGTTGTAGCGTTGCTGGTCGATGGAATAGGAACCGCGGCCGTGGATGTACAGGCCGTTCTCCACGTCCTTCACCATCTCGTCGACGCTGAGCGGCTTCTTCCCCGGCATCAGCGACACGTTCGCCATGCGCTGGAACTGCACGCTCGACCACGAGTCGGCGTAGCTGCAGCCGTGCGATTCCTTGTGACCGAGGATGTGCGCTTCGTCGCGGGTGGCCTGATAGTCGACGAGGACGCCATCCTTGATCAGCGCCCATTCCTTTGTCTTCACGCCTTCGTCGTCGTAACCGACGGCACCGAGGCTACCCGGACGCGTCTTGTCTGCAACGAAGTTCACGATCGGGCTGGCGAAACGGAAACCCTGTTCGCGCTTGTCGAGCGTGGCGAAGCTGGTTCCGGCGTAGTTGGCTTCATAGCCGAGCACGCGGTCGAGTTCGAGCGGATGGCCCACGCTCTCGTGGATGGTGAGGAAGAGGTTGGTGGGATCGATTACCAGGTCGTACTTGCCCGGCTTTACCGACGGCGCCTTGAGCTTTGCCTGCGCGTCGCGGGTGGCGGCGACGGCATCGGCCATCACGTCGTAGCTGTGGCTGTAGCCGGTCATGCCGCCTGGCAGGGCGATGCGGCCCGCGGGATCCGCATCGAGGTATTCGTAACCCATGCCGACGGGCGCGGACAGGCCGTTACGCGTGCGGAACTTGCCGCTGGCCTTGTCGATCGCAGTCGCGGTGATCGGCAACCAGATGCGATGGATGTCCTGGTCGATGTAGCTACCGTCGGTCGAGGCGAAATACTTCTGTTCGTTGACGAGGAACAGCGTTGAATTGAAGAAGTTCGCGCCGGCCTTCATCGCCGCCGCATTCACGCCGAGCAGCAGGTCGACCTTTTCCCTGATCGGCACGGCCATCGCGTTCTTGCGGATCGGCGTCGCCCAGCGCACTTCGCCGACACCGCGCGCCGGGGCGAGTTCGACCTTGCGGGTCTGGAACTTCGCGTTCGCGCGCGCGATGGCCAATGCGGTACGGGTGGCTTCCGCGACGGCATCAGTGGACTGTGTATTCGTGGCGGCGAAACCCCATGCGCCATCGGCGAGCACGCGCACGCCGACGCCGGAGGATTCGCTGTTGACGATGTTCTCGACGCGCTCTTCGCGCGTGATGACGGATTGCCGCAGGTAACGGCCGACACGCACGTCGCAATACTGCGCGCCGCCGCGTTGGGCCGTCGTCAGCGCGGCATCGGCGAGTTGCCGGCGCAACGTGTTGTCTGCGGGTTCGAGCAGGGCTTCGGCGGCGATGCTGCGCCCGAAAGGCAGCATCAATCCGGCGAAGCCCAGCCCGGTACCACTCAGGAACTCACGCCGATGCACGTCCGGTCACACCGCATCCGACAGCGAGGTGAAGGTGAAGTCGCGGAGCTTCATCGGCGGGATCATCATCACGAACGGCGACTCGTCGTCGCCCACGCGCACCGGCTTGCCCAGCTCTTCGATGTTGTTGAGCATGATCACCGGTGATTCGTTGAAGCGGAAGTTCTTCACCGGGTACTTGATCTCGCCGTTCTCGATGTAGAACGTGCCGTCGCGCGTGAGGCCGGTGAGCAACACCGTCTGCGGATCGACCATGCGGATGTACCAGGTACGCGTGACCAGGATGCCTTTTTCGGTGCCCTTGATCATGTCCGCGGTCGACTTGTCGCCGCCGGCCATGATCAGGTTGCCGGGCTGGCCCACGGCGCGCTTGCCTTTCTGCTTCGCCCAGTAACGCGAATACTGCAGGAAGGAGACCTTGCCCTTCTCGATGATCGGCGTCTTCTCGCGCGGCAGGCCGTCCTCGTCCCACGGATACACGGCGGCTTCCGGATCCCACGGATCGGACCAGATTTCCACGCGCGGGTCGTAGACCTGCTCGCCGATCTTGTTGCCGCCGCCCTTCTTCGACAGGAAGCTGCGGCCTTCGTCGGCCTGGCGCGCATCGAAGCCGAACATCATGAAGGAGATGAGGCCCGCGGAAGCCGCGGGTTCCAGGATCACCGTGTACTTGCCCGGCTCGAGCGCCTTCGCGTCGGCCGAGTCCTTCGCCTTGCGGATCGCGGTGCGGATTTCGCGGCTCGCATCGAAGCGGCCGACTTCGCGCAGGTTGCGCGCGACCCAGCCCGAGCCGCGCCCGTCTTCGGTGCGCACGGTGCAGGTGTAATCCATTCCGGACGCCTGCTGGTAGCAGAAGTTGCCGTTGCTGTTGGCCGAGGCGAAGAACGAATTGCTGTCGCTGAAGAAGCCGGCGGCGATCAGCTTGTCGCTGCGGCACGGTGCGATCGAATCGGCCGCAACCTTGGCGCGGTATTCGGCGGTGATCGCCGCGGTGCCGGGATCGAACGTCGGCGTCGGCTTGTAGGTCTGCTTCCCGATCGCCGGCATGAACTCCGGATTTTCGGGCGCGAGGCGGGCGAGGTCCTCGGCGCGGCGCACCACGCGTTCGAGCGAGGCGTCATCGAACGAGTTGATCGTCGCGGTGCCGACGCGCTTGCCGAACGCGACCTGCACGGCAAGGTCGATGTTGTCGACGATGCCGCTGGTGGTGACGTTGTTGAGTGCGAAACGCACGTTGCCGTTGGTGGCGCCGGTCAGCGTCGCGGTGCATTCGTCCGCCTTCGACAGCTTGACGACCTTTTCGAGGATGGCCTTGGCTTCGGCTTCGGTGAAGATGCTCATGGGATTCTCCTGGTCGATCAGCCGAGCGAACGGGCCGTGTTGATGACGTTGATGCCGTTGAAGCGCGCGGTGCTCGAACCATGCGAGACCGCCGACACCTGGCCCGGCTGGCCCTTGCCGTCGAAGAACGAACCACCGAGACGGAAGTCGCTTTCATCGCAAACCGCCGCGCAGGCATTCCAGAATTCCGGCGTGCGGATCTGGTAGGCGACGTCTTCGATCTGCTGGGTGATCTTGCCGTCCTTGATTTCGTAGAACAGCTGGCCGCCGAACTGCGCGTTGTAGCGCTGCTGGTCGATCGAGAAGGAACCGTCGCCGATGATGTAGATGCCGTTCTCGACGTCCTTGATCATGTCCGCGACGGCGAGCTTCTGCTTGCCTGGCGCAAGCGAGACATTCGCCATGCGCTGGAACTGCACGCTCGACCACGAGTCGGCATAGCAGCAGCCATCGGACTCGGTCTTGCCGAGGATGTGGGCCTGGTCCCGGATGGTCTGGTAGTCGACCAGCGTGCCGTCCTTGATCAGGTCCCACTTCTTCGTCTTCACGCCTTCGTCGTCGTAACCGACGGCGCCGAGGCTGCCCGGCTGCGTCTTGTCGGCGAAGATGCTCACCTTGTCGCTGCCGTACCTGAACTTGTCCTTGAGTTTGTCGAGCGTCGCGAAGCTGGTGCCGGCGTAGTTGGCTTCGTAGCCGAGCACGCGGTCGAGCTCGAGCGGATGGCCGACCGACTCGTGGATCGTGAGCCAGGTGTGCGACGGATCGAGCACGAGGTCGTATTTGCCCGGCTTCACCGACGGCGCCGTCAGCTTGGCGCGCGCGTGCTTGGCGGCGGCGGTGATGTCTTCGCGCAGGTCGTAGGACTTGCCGTAGTTCACGACGCCGTTGGGCGAGACGAACTTCTGCGACGCGTCGCCGTCGAGGTATTCGAAGCCCATGCCCATCGGCGAGGACAGCTCGGCGCGCGTGCGGAACTTGCCGCTGGCCTTGTCGATCGCGGTGACGGTGAAGGGCAGCCAGATGCGGTGCACGTCCTGGTCGATGTAGGAGCCGTCGGTCGAAGCGAAATACTTCTGCTCGTTGACCAGGAACAGCATCGAGTTGACGAAGTCGGCGCCGGCTTTCACCGCGTCGGCGTTGGCGCCGAGCAGCAGGTCGACCTTGTCCTTGATCGGCACTTCCATCGAGTTTTTCCTGATCGGCGTCTTCCACGACACTTCGCCGAAACCGGGCGCCTTCGCCAGGTGAACCGGTTCGGTGCGCGTGAGCGCGTTGGCCTTCGCGATCGCGGCAGCCTGCTTCGCCGCCTTCACCACGCTTGCGGCGGAGAGATCATTGGTCGCGGCGAAACCCCACGATCCGCCGGCGATCACGCGGATGCCGACGCCCGTGGATTCCGTATTGACGATGTTCTGGACCTTGTCCTCGCGCGTGATCACGAACTGCCGCAGGTAGCGGCCGATGCGCACGTCGCAGTAGGTCGCGCCCGCGTCGCGCGCGGCCTGCATCGCGGCGTCGGAGATCGACTTCTTCATGCCGACGTCGAGGCTGGTAAGCAGCTCCTCGGCGGCGATGACGTTGCCGAAGGGAAGCGCCAGGCCTGCAAGGCCGACACCGGAAGCTTTCAGGAAATCACGTCTGTGCATCGCAATGCTCCGCCGTTGAACGCCCGAAACAGAATGTTTGCGGGTGCGAGTAGGTAGGACGAGGTGCCCCGGGACTGTGCTGGCCCACGCCGGAATGCGTCAAGGGTGACTAATGGGCTAGCGGAACGTTTTTCGCGCATGCGATGAGTAAGCGGAGCGTGATCGCATGCGCCGAAAGAGGAAGCGGTTGGATGCTGCAAAGAAGAAGGGCGCCAATGGCGCCCTTCGTGTCGATCGGTTTGCAATCGTGCTTCGGCGATCAACCGCCGGAATTGCGTCCGCCGCCGGGACGCCCGCCACCACGCGGACCACCCGGACGTGGGCCGCCCGGACGTGGGCCGCCCGGACGCGCGCCGCCGGGGCGCGGGGCAGCAGGCCCGCGGTTGCCACCAGGACGATTTCCACCCGGTGCGCCACCGGGACGGCCGCCCGCAGGAGCTGGACGGGGACCACCCGGGCGTCCGCCCGGACGCGGGCCGCGTGGCTTGTCGCCGTACGGATTGAAGCCGCCGGTACCGGCGTGATCGGACGGGAAGTGCGGCGCATTGCCCGGATGGCCGTAAGGCTTGGGCGCGCGGCCCTGTCCCTGGCCACCACTCCCTGGGCCGCGCGGACCGCGTTCTCCGCCGTAGCCACCGCGTCCGCCTTCGCCCTGGCCACCGAAGCCGCCTTCGCGACGCGGGCCGCGGCTTTCGCCTTGACCGCCACCGAAACCGCCTTCGCGACGCGGACCACGGTCGCCGTAGGCAGCGCCACCGGCACCTGCACCGCCAGGACGGCCCTTGTTGCCGTACGGCTTCTTGGGGCCGCGGTTTTCGGGATTGCGATGCCCGCTCGGACCGGTATCGACGCCTTCCGGCACGTACCAGCTGCGGAACGCGGCCGGATTGCCATCCGGCAACGGCTTGGGTCCCTTTTCCTTGCGCTGCTTGAACGGCTTCTGCGACTGCTTCGCGGCCATCTCGCCGCTGACCGTCAGGCCGCCAGGCTTGCGCGGGCCGCCTCGGCCGCGACCGCCGCGATCGTCGCGCACGTGGTCGAAGCGACGCAGTTCGCGGCCTTCGTCAGCGGTGTTGTGTCCGCTGACGTAACCCTGCGAGCGGGCACGGCCGGTGAGGTCGATCGTCGACTTGGAAGCCTTGCGCTGGCCGATCACCGGCTGCAGCGTCAACGCGGAGGGCGTGTCGCTATCGAGGCCGAGTTCGTCGCGCAGCGCTTCGACCTTGTCGGACGGAAGTTCCTGCGATTGTCCACGCAGCAGTTCGCGCGGCAGCGCGACCTTGCCGTAGCGCACGCGCTTGAGGCGCGAAACCTGGCAGCCCTGCGATTCCCACAGGCGGCGCACTTCGCGGTTGCGGCCTTCCTTCACCACGACGCGGAACCAGTCGTGCGAGTCGCTGCCGCCGATGCGTTCGATCTCGTCGAACTTGGCCGGACCGTCTTCCAGCGCAACACCACGGGCGAGGCGGTCGACGATGTTGTCGGGGACCACTTCCTCGCCTTCGGGCGCACGCACGCGGCAGACGTATTCGCGTTCGACTTCGAACGAGGGATGCATCAGTGCGTTGGCGAGCTCGCCGTCGGTGGTGAGCAGCAGCAGGCCGGTGGTGTTGATGTCGAGGCGTCCGATCGCGATCCAGCGCGCGCCCTTGAGCATCGGCAGCGACTCGAACACCGTCGGCCGGCCTTCTGGATCTTCGCGCGTGGTCACTTCGCCTTCGGGCTTGTTGTACATCAGCACGCGCGCGGGTTCGGTCAGCGCGGTGGCGACGAAGGTCTTGCCGTCGATCTCGATCTTGTCGCCGCCGGTGACGCTCTGGCCGAGCTGCGCGGTTTCGCCATTGATCTTCACCAGGCCATCGGCGATGCGCTGCTCGAGTGCGCGGCGGGAACCGAGTCCGGCTTGGGCGAGCACCTTGTGCAGGCGTTCTTCGAGCTTGGGTGCGTCCACGGCTTCGGTGCCGGGGCGCTTGAGGGTGAGCTTGCGGCTCTTTGGTTCAGTCATTTTTCTCTGGCTCCGACGATGCTTCGACAGCGTCGTCATCGGTCATGGGAACGGTCGTCGTCTCGACGGCGTTGTCCTGCCCGCTGCTTTCATCAAGCGCATCGGCGGGCAGGCTTTCATCGTGTTCGGGGTCGTTCTCGTCTTCCGCGCTGTTGCCCTGCGCGGATTCGGGTTCGCCATCGCTGGCGGGTTCGTTGTCTTCACCGGCGGCATCGGCGATGCCTTCGATGAGGTTGTCTTCGGATTCGCTGGCGGCGAGGTCGTCGTCTTCGCTTTCACTACTGTCAGACGCGTCGAGGTCTTCGGCATCAGAGGCGTGGGCTTCGGCTTCGACACCAGGCGTGGCGCCAAGGCTGCCTGCGTCGATCGGCGTCGGATCGTCCATCACGTTGTCGAACTGCAGCTGCGGTTCGAGCTCGCCGATGTCCTTGAGTTCCGACAGCGGCGGCAGCTCGTCCAGGCGCTTGAGGCCGAAGTAGTCGAGGAATGCCTTGGTGGTGCCGAACAGTGCCGGCTTGCCGGGCACGTCGCGGTGGCCGACGACACGGATCCACTCGCGTTCTTCCAGCGCCTGGATGATGTTGCTGCTCACCGCGACGCCGCGGACCTGTTCGATCTCGCCGCGCGTGATCGGCTGGCGATAGGCGATCAGCGCCAGTGTTTCGAGCGTGGCGCGGGTGTACTTGGTCTTGCGCTCGGTCCACAGGCGCGACACCCAGGCGTGCACGTCGGCCTTCACCTGGTAGCGGAAGCCCGAAGCGAGTTCGACCAGTTCCACGCCGCGGTTGGCGCAGTCCTCGCGGAGGAATTCCAGTGCCTGTTCGACGCTGTCGTTCGGCGCAGGCTGGTCTTCCGGGAAGAGCGAGTGCAGCTGCGCCAGCGTCAGCGGCTGGTTGGCCGCGAGCAGCGCGCCTTCGACGATTCGGTTGATGAGGTCTTGGTCCATCAGGATGTGCGTGCGGTTTCGACGGTTGAGTGGTTCGAGTTCGAAGTCGGGAACGGTGGGTTCCGCGTTTTCGGCTGCAAGCGGTGTGTCGTTGGCGGCAGGCATGTCTGCCGCCGCCGGAATGCCGGAAGACGGCGAATCAGGCGCGTGAGTCGTCATTCGCCGCCGGCTCGTCATCGAATTCGCTGCTCAGTTCGATTTCCTCGCCTTCCTTCATCAGCGCCAGCGACTTCACGTAGATCGGCTGCAGCGGGCCTTCCTGGACGATTTCGACCAGCTGCTCCTTGGCCAGCGTGAGCAGGCCGAGGAAGGTCACGATCACGCCGAGCTTTCCTTCCTCGGCGTTGAAGAGCGATTCGAAGCGGTGGAAAACGCCGTCCTTCAGCGATTCGAGCAGTTCGGCCATGCGCTGGCGGACGCTGAGCGCATCGCGCTTGATCGCGTGCTGGGTGAACAGCTCGGCGCGCTTGAGCACGTCATGCAGCGCCAGCAGCATTTCCTTCAGCTCGACCGGCGGCGGCAGCTTCACCGAAGCGCGGTCGGGCACGAAGGCGGTGGCCGGCGTGGTATCGCGGTCCTGGCGGGGCAGGGCATCGATGTCCTCGGCGGCCTGCTTGAAGCGCTCGTACTCCTGCAGGCGGCGGACGAGTTCGGCGCGCGGATCGTCCTCGAGCCCTTCTTCGATCGCAGCGCGCGGCAGCAGCATGCGCGACTTGATCTCCGCGAGCATCGCGGCCATCACCAGGTATTCGGCCGCCAGCTCGAAGCGCATCTCGTGCATCGTCTGGATGTACGCGACGTATTGGCGGGTGATCTCGGCGACCGGGATGTCCAGGATGTCGAGGTTCTGCCGGCGGATCAGGTAGAGCAGCAGGTCGAGCGGACCTTCGAAGGCTTCGAGGATGACCTCGAGCGCGTCCGGCGGGATGTAGAGGTCCTGCGGGATCTGCAGCACCGGCTGGCCAAGCACCATCGCCAGCGGCATTTCCTGCTGCTGCGGACGGTTCGCGTTGTGGTTGTTTTCCGGAGCGGCAGGCGCACTGCCTTCACCGGTTACATCGCCGCTGTTTACGTCATCGGTCATTCGAAGCCGGCCCCTCCGGGCCCTGGCGTTGGCTACGGCATTCGGTGGCGAGGCAGCGGGGCAAGGCCCGGTCTGCGAACACGACCGCAAGGTGCTACGGACAGCAAAGTCAAAGCACTGTTTCGAACATCTGGCTGATTCGAAAATCTGGCCCCGTTGCCCGATGGGCTTCAGCCTGCGCACCCGCACGGCGGGGCGATGGAGGTGAAGTGGATTGCGGGCTTGGACCGGGTAGGTGCAGCGACGCACGTCGATGTGCGTGTGGCGACGGTGTGGGGACCTGTCGCGACGGCCGCTGCTTCCGGCCTCAGGTAGTTGGCGCCAAGGGTACGGGGCTGTGCCGGGCGTGTCCAGCGATCCGGTGAACGGGAAGCCACAGTTTCGGCGCGGCTACAATTTGCGCCTTCGCAGCTGGGAAGAACAGGCATGTGGTACGTGATCGAAGGCCATGACGGCCCGGATGTGTTGTCCCGCCGGCAAGCCGTGCGCCCCGCGCATCTCGCGCGATTGACCGATCTGCGCGACCAGGGACGCCTGATGCTGGCCGGTCCATGTCCGGCGATCGACGCCGAAGACCCCGGCCCGGCAGGCTTCAGCGGAAGCCTGGTGGTCGCGGAGTTCGATTCGCTGGAGGCGGCGCGTGCCTGGGCCGACGCCGATCCTTATATGGAAGCGGGCGTCTACATGCGCGTCGACGTGCGCCCGTTCAAGCGGGTGCTGCCGTGAGCATGCCGCGGGAACAGCGGGTGGAAGCGATCCGTGCGGCCATCCAGGCGGCCTTGGCTCCCAACACGCTGGAGGTCGAGGACGAGAGCCACAAGCACATCGGCCATGAAGGAGCGCGCGACGGTCGCGGCCATTTCCGGGTCGATGTCGTCAGCGGCGCGTTCACGGGCATGACGCCGATCGCCCGTCATCGGGCGGTCTACGCGGCCGTCGGCGAGCTGATGGCCACGGATATCCACGCCCTGGCGATCCGTGCCCGGACGCCTGAAGAAGCGGGTTCGCCCGGTTAAGGGACGCGAGACGGTTCTCGCCTCCACTACCTCCTGCCACACGCCAACTGCCCAGCTATACTCGCCCACGACTCCGGTTTTAGTGCCGGGCACTGTCTAAGGGATTCAAATACTTAGGCGAACTATTTAACCTGTTTCAGAATCCAGTGGCGAGCCGTCCAACGGCCGCGACCGAGGCACCAACGCCGCATGCGTCTTTCCACGATCAAGCTCTCCGGCTTCAAGTCGTTCGTCGACCCGACCACCCTGCACCTGCCGACCAACATGACCGGCGTCGTCGGTCCCAACGGTTGCGGCAAGTCCAACATCATCGACGCCGTGCGCTGGGTGATGGGCGAAAGCTCGGCGAGCCGGCTTCGCGGCGATTCGCTCACCGACGTGATCTTCGCGGGTTCCTCCGCGCGCAAGCCGGTGTCGCAGGCGCAGGTCGAACTGATCTTCGACAACTCCGACCACACCATCACCGGCGAGTTCGCGGCCTTCAACGAGATCTCGGTCAAGCGCGTGGTCAGCCGCGATGGCCAGAGCCAGTACTACCTCAACGGCGCCAAGTGCCGCCGTCGCGATATCACCGATCTCTTCCTCGGCACCGGCCTGGGCCCGCGCAGCTACTCGATCATCGAGCAGGGCATGATCTCGCAGGTCATCGAGGCCAAGCCCGAGGAACTGCGCGTCTATCTCGAGGAGGCCGCCGGCATCTCCAAGTACAAGGAGCGGCGCAAGGAAACCGAGACCCGCATCCGCCACACCCGCGAGAACCTCGACCGCCTGCGCGACCTGCGCGAGGAAGTCGGCAAGCAGCTCGAACACCTCAAGCGCCAGGCCCGCCAGGCCGAGCAGTACCAGGCGATCCAGGCCGAGCGGAAGATCAAGGACGCCGAATGGAAGGCGCTGGAGTACCGCGCCCTCGAACAGAAACTGCAGGCCCAGCGCGAGAAGCTGAGCCAACAGGAAACCCGCCTGCAACAGCTCATCGCCGAGCAGCGCGAAGCCGAACGCCAGATCGAAACCAACCGCGTGCGCCGCGAGGAAGCCGCCGAAGCGCTCAACAAGGCGCAGGCCGCGAGCTACGAAGTCGGCGGCACGCTCGCCCGCATCGAACAGCAGATCCAGCACCAGCGCGAGATGGCTACGCGCCTGCAGCGCGCACGCGACGAAGCGATGACGCAGCTGGCCGAAATCGCTTCGCACATCGGCAACGACCAGTCGAAGCTGGATGTGCTGCGTGCCTCGATCGAAGAATCCGAACCGCGCCTTGAACAGCTGCGCGCCGAGGACGAAGCCCGCCAGGACGCCCTGCGCGACGCCGAAGCGAAGCTCAACGACTGGCAGCAGCGCTGGGACGCGCACACCCGCGCGCAGTCGGAAGCCGCGCGCGCCGCCGACGTCGAACGCACCCGCATCGAACACCTCGATCGCCAGTCGCTCGACGCCGACCGCCGCCGCGAAGCGCTGACTGCCGAACGCGCGGGCCTCGACCTGACGGCGCTGGCGGAAGCCTTCGCCGGCATCCAGGAACAGCACGACACCCAGAAGGAATCGCTCGACACCCTCACCACCGAGCTCGAGACCCGCAAGCACTCGCTGACCGAACTGCAGGACCAGCAGCGCGCCGCGCAGACCGAGCTGGCCGAAGTCCGCAAGCAGGCACAGACCGCGCGCGGCCGCCTGTCTTCGCTGGAAACCCTGCAGCACGCCGCGCTCGGCCAGGAGCAGGGCGCCGCTACCGAATGGCTGCGCCAACGCGGTCTCGATAACGCTGCGCGCGTCGGCGAGAAGCTGGTCGTCGAAGCCGGCTGGGAAAACGCCGTCGAAGGCGCGCTCGGCCAGCTGATCGAAGGCGTGCTGGTGGAAGCCCCGGAAGCGCTGGTCGATGCGATCGGCGATCTCGGTGAAGGACGCCTGTCGCTGGTCGATCCGCAGAATGATTCGGCTTCCTTTGCTCCCACTTCGCTGGCCGCGAAGGTGCAGGGGCCGATCGCGATCCGTCGCATTCTTTCGAAACTGCACGTCGCTGAAACCTTGGCCGACGCGCGCGCCATGCTGCCGCAACTGGGGGAGGGCGAATCCGTCATCACCCGCAACGGCGAGCGCCTCGGCGCCGGTTGGGTCCGCGTGCTGCGCTCGGGCGCCGCCAAGCAGGGCGCGTTGCTGCGCGAGCGCGAGATCCAGACGCTGCGCGCACAGATCGAAGAGCTGCAGAACCGCGAACACGAACTCGAACGCAACCTCACCACGTGGCGCGACCGCCTGCTCGCCGCCGAACAGCACCGCGAAGACGCGCAGCGCGCCCTCTACATGGCGCACCGTGGCGTGTCCGAACTGGCCGGCCAGCTACAGAGCCAGCAGGGTCGGCTCGACAGTGCCCGCGGCCGCATCGAAAAGATCGACGCCGAACTCGCGCAACTGGCCTCCACCCTGGATGGCTCGCGCGAACAGGCGTCCGAAGCGCGCAACCGCCAGGAAGAGGCGGTCATGCGCATGGCCGAACTCGAGGACGCACGCCTCGCGCTGGACGCCGAACGTCGCGCGCTGTTCGAAGCCCGCGAGCAGGCCCGTACCATGGCCCGTGAATCGCGCGACGCGGCGCAGGCCCTCCTGCTCAGCGTGGAAACCCAGCGCGCCCAGATCGCCGGCCTGATGCAGGCACTCGAGCGCATGGGCGGCCAGCGCGGCCAGCTCGATTCGCGCCTCGGCGAACTCGCGACCCAGCTCGCCGACGGCGACGAGCCCGTGGTCACGCTGGAGCAGCAGCGCCAGGTTGCACTGGAGCAGCGCGTCACCGTCGAACAGAACCTCACCGCCGCGCGCACCGCGCTCGACGGCATCGACAATGAACTGCGCCAGTTCGAACAGACCCGCCACACGCGCGACGAGCAGGCCATTTCCCAGCGCGAAGCGATCGGCCAGCGCCGCCTCGAACAGCAGGCGCTGGTGATGAAGTCCGAAACGTTGAGCGCGGCGATCGTCGAAGCCGGCTTCGTGATCGAGGACGTCGTCAACACGCTTGCCGACGATGCCGACGCCTCGGCGTGGGAACGCATCGTCAACGACCTGGACGGCAAGCTGCGCCGCCTGGAGCCCGTCAATCTTGCCGCGATCCAGGAACACGCCGAAGCCGCGCAGCGCAAGGAATACCTCGACGCGCAGGACACCGACCTCACCACCGCGCTGGAAACCCTGGAAGAAGCGATCCGCAAGATCGACCGCGAGACCCGCGGCCGTTTCAAGGACACCTTCGACCGCGTGAACTCGGGCGTGCAGGAGCTCTATCCGCGCCTGTTCGGCGGCGGCCACGCCTACCTCGAACTCACCGGCGAAGACCTGCTCGACACTGGCGTCGCGATCATGGCGCGCCCGCCAGGCAAGCGCGTGTCGAACATCTCGCTGCTCTCGGGCGGCGAGAAGGCGATGACGGCGGTGGCGCTGGTGTTCGCGATCTTCCGCCTGAATCCCGCGCCGTTCTGCCTGCTGGACGAAGTGGACGCACCGCTCGACGAAGCCAACGTCGGCCGCTTCACCGCGATGGTCAGCGAGATGAGCGAGCACGTACAGTTCCTGTTCGTGACCCACAACAAGGCGACGATGGAAGCCGCGCAGCAGCTCTCGGGCGTGACCATGCGCGAGCCGGGCGTCAGCCGCCTGGTCTCCGTGGACCTGGCCGAAGCCACCCGCCTGGCGGGCGCGGCCTGAGAACGGCTCGCGATTCCGGCTCCCATGCGTGGACCGGAATCGCTACCCTCGCATCCTGCTGTTAGGAGAAAACGATGTCCGACGTGACCCTGCTGCGACTCGGCATTCTGATCGCCGGCCTGATCCTGATCGGCGCGATCGTTTTCTTCGGTCGTCCGCGCAGGCAGGAGCAGGGCAAGCGGGTGCCGCGCGAAAGCGTGGCCGACGGTTTCATCCGCACGGAGCCGACGCTGAGCGGACAGGCAACGGGCAACGATGACCTCATCGACAACTACGACGAGCGCGCCAGCCAGCCGGAACTCGCGCTCGACGCGGCCGAAGCAGGTGCAACGTCCTCTTCCGCCGTGAGCAGCGACCTGGGCAAACGCAACGACGAGTCGTTCGACAAGATCGTCACGCTGTATCTGGCCGCTCGCGCAGGCGCGAAGCTGCATGGCCCGGACATCGTGGTGGCGGCCGAAAAGACAGGTCTGTCCTACGGCCACATGGGCGTGTTCCATCGCCTCGTCGACAACCATCCCGAACGCGGCCCGGTCTTCAGCGTCGCCAACATCATGAAGCCCGGCAGCTTCGACATGGCCAGCATCCAGTCGATGGAAACGCCGGCGATCGCGTTCTTCCTGACGCTGCCCGCACCGGTCGCGGCGCTGGATGCCTGGGAAACCATGCTGCCGACTGCGCAGCGCATGGCGGAACTGCTCGACGGCGTGGTGCTGGACGAGTCGCGTAACGCGCTCGGGCGCCAGCGCATCGCGCACATCCGCGATGAGCTGCGTGCCTACGACCGCCAGCGTGAAGCGCCGCCGTTGATGAAGCCGGGTCGCTGGTAACTCTCTCGCGGGTCCGCGGCCGATGCCGCGCCTGTTGGTGTTGCTTTGCTCGTCATTCCCGCGCAAGCCGGAATCCGGTGACTTTGGCCTGGAATGTCGATGCTGAGGCACTCCAGCAAGAGGTGCAGTACGCAGGCCCCGGCCTAGCGCCCTGGATGATTGGATCGAGCATTCCGCAAGTTGGCGAGGCGGTGTTTTTGCTTTCCCCATCGCACCCACAAAGGCAGAATCCCTACCTTGGATTCCCGCCTTCGCGGGAATGACGAGCAAGGCGAACAACCAACCAATGACGCCGAAGTCGCCATCGCCCGCTACCCGTATTGCCGAGCTGCGCCAGCAGATCGAAGACGCCAACTACCGCTATCACGTCCTCGATGATCCCGACATTCCGGACATCGAGTACGACCGCTTGATGCGGGAACTCGAGGCGCTGGAAGCCGCGCATCCCGAACTCGCGTCACCGGATTCACCTACGCAGCGCGTGGGCAATGCGCCCTCGGCCAAGTTCTCCGAAGTTCGCCACGCCGTGCCGATGCTCTCGCTCGCGAATGCGTTCGAGCCTCAAGAAATCCACGAGTTCGTTGCCCGGATAGGCAAGGAGACCGGCGATTTCGAACCGGTGTTTTCCGCGGAGCCCAAGCTCGATGGTCTCGCGATCAGCCTGCGCTATGAGAATGGCCAGTTCGTACGCGGCGCAACGCGTGGCGACGGCGCCACCGGTGAAGACGTCACCGTGAACCTGCGTACCGTGCGCGCCATTCCGCTGAGGCTGCGCGGAAAAACGCCCGATGTTCTGGAGGTGCGCGGGGAGATCTACATGCCGCGCGCCGCGTTCGAACGCTACAACAAGTGGGCACGCGAAAATGGCGAGAAGACCCTGGCCAACCCCCGCAACGGCGCGGCCGGATCCCTGCGCCAGCTCGATCCACGCATCACGGCGCAGCGTCCGTTGAGTTTTTTCGCCTATGCATTGGGCGAAGTGGAAGGCCTGAAGTTGCCGGCGACGCATTCGCAGACGCTCGCGCTATTGCGCGACTTCGGCCTGCCCGTGTGCCCGCAGGTCACCACCGCGAAAGGGGCCGAAGGGTTGCTCGCTTACTTCGAACAGATCGGCACGCAACGTAACGACCTGCCGTACGACATCGACGGTGTCGTCTACAAGTTGGACCGCTACGACCAGCAGCGCGCCATGGGCTTCGTTTCGCGTGCGCCGCGCTGGGCGATCGCGCACAAGTTCCCTGCGCAGGAAGAGGCCACCACGGTCGAGTCGATCGAAGTCAGCGTCGGCCGCACAGGCGCGGTGACACCGTTCGCCGTGTTCACGCCCACGCACGTTGGCGGTGTCACCGTGGTCAAGGCGACGCTGCACAACGCCGACCAGGTGGCGCGTCTGGACGTGCGCAAGGGTGACGTGGTCATCATCCGCCGCGCCGGCGACGTGATCCCGGAAGTCGTGCGCGTGATCGAGGAACGCCGGCCGACCGACAAGGAGGGCAATCCGCTGCATCCGCCGTTCGTGATGCCGGCAGAATGTCCTGCCTGCGGATCGGCGGTGGAGCGCGAAGAGGGCGAAGTCGTGGCGCGCTGCACGGGAGGCCTGTTCTGCCCCGCGCAACGCATCCAGGCACTGTTCCACTTCGCTTCGCGCCGCGCGATGGACATCGAAGGCCTGGGCGAGCAGTTCATCGCGGCGCTGGTCGAGTTCGACTACGTGCGCACCGTCGCCGACCTGTACAAGCTGACGCTCGAGGATTTCCTCGAGATGAAGCGCCGTGCGGACGAGGTTACTGGAGCAACCCCAGCGACCGCCAAAGCCGGGAAAGTCGCTACACGCTGGGCGGAAAACCTGATCGCCGCGATCGATGCCAGCCGCAACACCACGCTCGAACGCCTGCTGTATGCGCTGGGCATCCGCGACGTCGGCGAATCCACCGCGAAGACACTGGCGAAGCACTTCGGCGCGCTTGACCCAATCATGAGTGCCGACGTGGACACGTTGCGAACCGTGCCAGACATCGGCCCGATCGTCGCCGCGCGCATCGCCCACTTCTTCGCCGAGCCGCACAACCGCGAAGTTATCGCCGCGCTGCGTGCGAATGGCGTGCACTGGAAGGAGGGCGCACCGCAGCGCTCGGCCGACGGACCGCTCGCCGGACAGACGGTGGTACTGACCGGGGGGCTTGCAGCGATGTCCCGCGACGAAGCCGGAGACAGGCTGGAGGCTCTCGGCGCCAAGGTATCGGGCAGCGTTTCCAAGAAGACGTCGTTCGTGGTCGCAGGCGAGGCGGCGGGTTCCAAGCTGGCCAAGGCACAGGAACTCGGCGTCGAAATCTGGGACGAGGAGCGCCTGCTCGCTTTCCTCGCCGGGCACGCTTCGTGACGCAGGGCTGGCAGCCTTCGGCATCTTTCGATGCGTTGCATCTGCGCGCGCGTCTCAATGCAGCCATACGCTGCTTCTTCGACGAACGTAACGTGGTCGAAGTGGAAACGCCGGTACTGTCGCGCGCCGGCAACACCGATCCGAACATCGCGTCGTTTTCGCTCGAATTCAGCGGCCGCACCGACGGTGCGCCGCGCACGCGCTGGCTGCGTACTTCTCCGGAGTATCCACTCAAGCGGCTGCTGGCAGCAGGTTTCAACGACTGTTACGAATTGGGTCGCGTCTTCCGCGACGGAGAGGCGGGTGGCCGCCACAATCCTGAATTCACCATGCTCGAGTGGTACCGACTGGATTGGGATCATCGCCAGTTGATTCTGGAAACCGCGGCGCTGGTGAACACGGCATTGGCGCTGGTTGGTCGCAACGCCGAATTGAAGCAGGTGAGTTACCACGCGCTTTATCGCGAGCAACTTGGCATCGATCCGGCGACCGCGAGTGACGAAGAACTCCGTGCAGCAATGGGCGACGTGGTGATCGATCCCACCGGCCTGACGCGCGACGACTGGCTCGACCTGCTGATGACGCATCGGTTGCAGCCAGTGTTCGCCGAGGGCCAGTTGCTCGCCTTGTATGACTATCCGGCGTCGCAGTGCGCGCTTGCACGGATCCGGGAAGACGGCGTGGGCGGCGTGCCGGTAGCCGAACGGTTCGAGCTGTACCTGGGGCCACTGGAAATCGCCAACGGCTATCACGAACTCGCCGATGCGGCGGAGCAGGGTGCGCGCTTCAATCGCGACCTGCACCGACGCGCTGAACGCGGCGACGCGCAACCGCCGCGCGATGAAAACCTGCTGACGGCGCTGTCCGCTGGATTTCCTTCGTGTGCCGGCGTCGCGCTCGGCGTGGACCGTGTGCTGATGGCCATGCTTGGCACGACCCGCATTGCGGACGTGCTGGCCTTCGATTTCACCCGTGCGTGAATTGGTGCCGAGCCATGCGCGGCACGCTGCTGCAGCCGTGATGGCCAAAGACGTGCCGGCAAGCTCGGCACTACGGGCCGGTCGGTCGTGATCGCAATCACGCTCCGTTAGAATCGCGCCATGACCGACACCTTCGACTTCGACCGCTACGACCGCATCCGTCCGATCCGCTGGACCGGCGATGCACTCGAACTGCTCGACCAGCGCAAGCTGCCCTTCGATGTCGAATACGTGCGCTGCGTTACCAGCGATGAAGTCGCAGCGGCGATCCACTCGCTGACCGTGCGCGGCGCGCCCGCCATCGGCATCGCTGCCGCATGGGGCGTAGTGCTCGCGGACCGGACCATCGAAGCTGTCGACGGCGCCGAAGCCGTGCACAAGCTCGAACCCGCGATGCAGCGCCTCAACGACGCGCGTCCGACCGCCGTGAATCTCGCCTGGGCGCTGGCACGCATGCGTCGGGTGTTGGGCGCAGCCGGTCCTGACTGGCGCGAGGTAATGGAGCGGGAAGCACAGGCCATCGCCGACGAGGACCTCGCCGCCAACCGCCGCATGGGCGCGCTCGGTGCCGCGTTGATCGAACCCGAAAGCGGCGTGCTGACCCACTGCAACACGGGCTCGCTGGCTACCGCCGGCTTCGGCACCGCGCTGGGCGTCATTCGTGCCGGCGTCGCGCAGGGCCGCATCGGCAAGGTCTACGCCGGCGAAACCCGGCCGTGGCTGCAGGGCGCGCGCCTGACCGTGTGGGAGCTGCAGCAGGACGGGATCCAGCCCACCCTGATCGCCGACTCCGCGGCGTCGCACCTGATGAAGACCGGCGCCGTGCGCTGGGTCGTCGTGGGCGCCGATCGCATCTGCGCCAATGGCGACACCGCCAACAAGATCGGCACCTACCAGCTCGCCATCGCCGCGCGCCACCACGGGGTGAAGTTCATGGTGGCCGCGCCGTCTTCGACCGTCGACATGGACACGCCCACCGGCGCCGACATCCACATCGAGGAGCGCGACCCCTGCGAGATGTTCGCCATCGGCGGCGTGCGCACGGCCGCGCACGACATCGACGCCTGGAACCCGGTTTTCGACGTGACGCCGCACGAGCTGATCGATGCGATCGTGACCGAAAAAGGTGTCATCGAGCGCCCGGACGTGGCCGCCATGAAGGCGGCTTTCGGCAGCTGATCGGGCGTCTTGTGCGGACCCGTGACCGGGCGCGCTGCAATAGTTTCGGAACGACCGCGAAAAAGCGCCGTAAGTACTTGTTTCCACGTGGAAATCCGGGTGTCTATAACCCCGGTTCTGTGATACGATTTCACGTCTTTTGAAGCCGCCCTGAGCGAGCCGCAAAACACGCCCGCTCCGGGCACGTTTTGCCTCGCCCCGACGGGCCGGTTTTGAACCAACCGCAACGCAAGCACACGGAACCCGAATGGCAGAACTCGCCAAGGAAATCATCCCGGTCAACCTCGAAGACGAGATGCGCCGCAGCTACCTCGATTACGCCATGAGCGTGATCGTGGGACGCGCGCTTCCCGATGTCCGCGATGGTCTCAAGCCCGTGCATCGCCGCGTCCTGTACGCGATGCACGAGCTCGGTGCGCACAGCAACAAGCCGTACTTCAAGTCGGCGCGTATCGTCGGTGACGTCATCGGTAAGTACCACCCGCATGGCGATACCGCGGTGTACGACACGCTGGTGCGCATGGCGCAGCCGTTCTCGCTGCGCTACATGCTGGTCGACGGCCAGGGCAACTTCGGTTCGATCGACGGCGACTCGGCCGCGGCGATGCGTTACACCGAAGCGCGCATGTCGCGCCTCTCGCACGAGCTGATGGCGGACATCGACAAGGAAACCGTCGACTTCCAGCCCAACTACGACGAAAAGGAACTCGAACCCACGGTCATGCCGACCCGGGTTCCGAACCTGCTCGTTAACGGTTCCGCCGGCATCGCGGTCGGCATGGCGACGAACATTCCGCCGCATAACCTCGGTGAAGTCGTCGATGCCACGATCGCGCTGATCGACGATCCCACGATCGACATCGACGGCCTGATGCAGTACATCCCGGGCCCCGATTTCCCGACCGCGGGCATCATCAACGGCGTCGGCGGCATCCAGCTCGCCTATCGCACCGGCCGTGGCCGCGTGCGCATGCGCGCGAAGGCCGACATCGAAGTGAACGAGGACACCGGCCGCGAAGCCATCGCGGTGACCGAGATCCCGTACCAGGTCAACAAGGCTCGCCTGATCGAGAAGATCGCCGAGCTGGTGAAGGAAAAGAAGCTCGAAGGCATCAGCGAGTTGCGCGACGAATCCGACAAGGACGGCATGCGCATCTACATCGAGGTCAAGCGCGGTGAGTCGGCGGAAGTCGTGCTCAACAACCTCTATCAGCAGACGCAGATGGAGTCGGTGTTCGGCATCAACATGGTGGCGCTGGTCGATGGCCGCCCGCAGCTGCTGAACCTCAAGCAGATCCTCGAAGCCTTCGTGCGCCATCGCCGCGAAGTCGTCACCCGCCGCACCATCTTCGAACTGCGCAAGGCACGTGCCCGCGCGCACATCCTGGAAGGCCTGACGGTCGCGCTCGCGAACATCGACGAGATGATCGAGCTGATCAAGACCTCGGCGAATCCGAACGAAGCGCGCGATCGCTTGCTGGCGCGCACGTGGGAAGCCGGGCTGGTTGCTTCGCTGCTGGCCGCCGCTGGCGCGGATGCATCGCGTCCGGAAGACCTGCCGCAGGGCGTTGGTCTCATCGACGGCCGCTACCAGCTGACCGAAACGCAAGCCCAGCAGATCCTCGAGATGCGCCTGCACCGCCTGACCGGCCTGGAGCAGGACAAGCTCACCGAGGAATACAAGCAGCTGCTCGAAACCATCCGCGGCCTGATCGAGATCCTCGAAGATTCGTCCGTACTGCTTGAAGTGATCCGCACCGAGCTGCGCAACCTCAAGGAAGAATTCAACGACGCGCGCCGCAGCGAAATCCGTGCTTCGGAAGAGGACCTCGACATCCTCGACCTGATCGCGCCCGAAGACGTGGTGGTCACGCTGTCGCACTCCGGTTACGCCAAGCGCCAGCCGGTCAGCGCCTACCGCGCGCAGAAGCGCGGCGGCCGGGGCCGTAGCGCGGCTTCGACGAAGGACGAGGATTTCATAGACAAGCTCTGGCTGGTCAACACGCATGACACGCTGCTGACCTTCACCAGTGCCGGCCGCGTGTTCTGGCTGTCGGTACACCAATTGCCCGATGCCGGCCCGAACGCGCGCGGCCGTCCGATCATCAACTGGATTCCGCTGGAAGCCGGCGAACAGGTCCAGGCCGTCGTTCCGGTGCGCGAATATGAAGAAGGCAAGTACGTCTTCTTCGCCACCCGCAACGGCACGGTCAAGAAGACGCCGCTCACCGAGTTCGCCTTCCGCCTGCAGAAGGGCAAGATCGCGATCAACCTCGACGAGGGCGATGCGCTGGTCAACGCCGAACTCACCAACGGCAGCCGCGACATCATGCTGTTCGCGAGCAACGGCAAGGCCGTGCGTTTCGCCGAGAGCGAAGTGCGCTCGATGGGCCGCACCGCCACCGGCGTGCGCGGCATCCGCCTGGCGGCTGGCGATTCGACTGAAGGCGAAGAAGGCGAGGGCGAAGTAGTCCAGTCCGGCGCCAAGGTCGTCAGCCTGATCGTGGTCGATGGCGATGGCGACATCCTCACCGCCAGCGAACGCGGCTACGGCAAGCGCACGCCGGTGTCCGAGTACCCGCGCAAGGGCCGCGGCACCCAGGGAGTGATCGCGCTGAAGACGACCGAGCGCAACGGCTTGTTGGTCGGCGCCGTGCAGCTGTCCGACCACCACGAAGTCCTGCTGATCTCCGACGGTGGCACGCTGGTCCGCACCCGGGCGGCGGAAATCTCGCAGGTCAGCCGCAACACGCAGGGCGTCACGCTCATGCGCCTGGCGGCGGACGAATGCCTGCAGGCGATCGAGCGGTTGGATGCTTCGCTCGACGACGACGGCGAACCCGTCGAAGCCGAGGCCCTTGTGCCGGCCGGCGCGGAAGACGAATCGCGTTTGGAGTCGTAATCCGGACTGCGTTCCACGAAAACGCCGCCTCAGGGCGGCGTTTTTGTTTTTGGGCCCGGTCATCGCCAGCTAAACGCCAGTTCACTGGACCGTATTCCACACCTCTCCCACATCGTTGCGCGCTGCCGTACGCTTGCCCGCAAACTTGGGGAGAGTCGCATGAAGCGCCTGCAGTATCCGGAGGGAATCGTTCCGGCCCGCCTGTCGTGCGGGTTGGTTTTTGTGCTGATCCTGGCAAGCCTGGCGCTGGGAGGCTGCAGGCGTGACGCCGACGGACAATTGCCCGAAGTCACCGGCGAGAAGATCGCCGCCAAGCGCGAAGCGGTGGAGGGATTCGGCCTCGTTGCCGCGTATCCCGACCAGAACGGCGACGAGCTCGCCATCGCGCTGGAATTCAGCCGTCCGCTGGTCGGCACCCAGGAATTCGATGCACTGATTGCCGTTACCGACAAGGACGGCGCGCCCGTCAAGGGCAGCTGGGTTCTCGACGACGACGGCGATGACGAAGCCAAGGTGCTGCGCTTCCCGCACGTGGAAGCGAGCAAGGAATACGTGGTCACCCTCAGGGCGGGCCTGACCGCCGCGGATGGCAATCGCCTCGGCAAGGAAGAAAAGCGCACCGTCTACACCGGCCCGCTCGAACCCGTCGTCGGTTTCGCCTCGCAGGGCAGCGTGCTTCCCGCGCGCGAGAGCCGTGGGTTGCCGGTGGTTTCGGTGAACGTGACGGAAGTGGACGTCGAGTTCCTGCGCATCAAGGAGAAAGAACTGCCGAAGTTCTTCGCCGAATTCCAGCGCGGCGGACGACGCAGCAGCTGGGATCTCGAGCGCGAATATTCCTGGGACGACGACGGCGGTACCGAACACAGCCGCACGCCGCTGTCGAAGCTCGCCGAACCCGTGTACGTCAACCGCTTCGTGCTCGGCGGCAAGAAGAACGAACGCGTGCTGACCTACTTGCCATTGCAGGACATCGAGGAACTGCAGGAACCCGGCCTGTACTTCGCCGTGATGAAACGAACCGGCACGTTCAAGGAAGAATTCGACACCGCCTTCTTCACCGTGAGCGACCTCGGCCTGCATGCGCGCGCCTACAAGGACAAGTTGTTCGTCCACGCCGCATCACTGGAAACGGGCAGTGCGATCGCCGGGGTGGAGCTGAAGGTGCTCAACGCCGAAGGCGAGCCGGTCATGAAATCGGCGACCGACCGCAACGGCAACGCGATGCTCGATTACAGGATCGATGCCGCGCACGTGTTGATCGCGCAACGCGGCAGCGACGTGTCGATGCTGCCGTTCAACCAGCCCGCACTGGATCTGTCGGAATTCGCCGTGGCCGGTCGCGAGCAGGCCTGGTTCGACGTCTTCGCCTGGTCCGGTCGCGACCTGTACCGTCCCGGCGAAACCGTGCGCATCTCCGCGCTGCTGCGCGACCAGGATGGCCAGCCTGTCGCCGCCAAGGGCAAGGCGCTGCAGCCTGTTTTCGTGCGTTACGTGCAGCCGGACGGCAAGACGTTCCTTGAAACGAAGTTGCAGCCGGATGCACAAGGTTACGTGCGCCATACCCAGGTGATTCCAGTCGACGCGGCAACGGGTCGCTGGCGCGTCGAGTTCCGCACCGATCCGGCGAGCAAGGACGCCGTGCAAGGCATGGCGCTGCGCGTCGAGGAATTCCTGCCCGAGCGGATGAAGCTCGATCTCACCGCGCAGCCTGTCATCCGCCCGGGTGAGCCGCTGCGATTGCAGGCGACAGGCGCCTATCTCTACGGCGCGCCGGCAGCCTCCAACCGCTTCACCGCGAAACTGACGGTAGCCGTCGAACAGCATCCGCTCGAACAGTTACCGGGTTGGTTCTTCGGCGATCCCACGCTGCAGCTGCCGAAGGAAGCGAAGGACGTCATCGATACCTCGCTCGATGCCAACGGCAAGCTGCAACAGGACATCGCATTGCCCGCCGAGGCCAAGCCGGTCAGCGCCATCGCGGCGATGGTGACGGGCAGCGTCTTCGAAACCGGTGGACGCAGCGTCAATCGCAGCCTCAAGCGCGTGCTCTGGCCCGCCGATGCGCTGGTCGGCGTGCGCCCGCTGTTCGACGACAAGGAAGGTTCGGACGCGAACGCGAACGCCGCATTCGAAGTGGGGCGCTTCGGCAGCGACGGCCAGCCGCGTCCCGGCAAGGCGCTGCGGGTCACGCTGGTGCGCGAGCACCGCGACTATCACTGGAACTGGCACGACGACAGCTGGGATTACGACTTCACCCGTCGCTACGAAGACATCAATACGCGCACGGTTGACGCGGGAACTTCGCCGGTGAAGATCGATTTTCCGGTCGAGTGGGGCGAGTACCGGCTCGATGTGTACGACCCTGCGACGAAACTCACCACGCGCTATCCCTTCAAGGCCGGCTGGAGCTGGAGCGACGAGAACCGCGGCCTCGACGCCCGTCCCGACAAGGTCAAGCTCGCGCTGGACAAGACCGCGTACAAGGCGGGCGACGTGCTCAAGGTGACACTCACGCCGCCGCACGAAGGCCGTGGCCTGCTGATGGTCGAAAGCGACCACATGATCTACGTGCAGGACATCGAAGCGAAGGCCGGCAAGACCTTCGAAATTCCAGTCACCAAGGATTGGGAGCGCCACGACGTATACGTCACCGCGCTCGTTTTCCGCGGCGGTACCGCGGAAGACAGGATCACGCCGGCGCGCGCCGTCGGTGTGGCCTACGTGCCGATGGATCGCCGCGACCGCAGGGTTGCCGTGGGTCTCGCGGTGCCGAAGCAGATGCGTCCGGAACGGGATCTTCCGGTGACGGTGAGTGTGCCGCAGCTCGCAGGTGAGCAGGCGTTCGTCACAGTCTCCGCGGTCGATGTCGGCATCCTCAACATCACGCGCTTCCCGGTGCCCGATGCGGCGAAACACTTCTTCGCCCAACGCCGCCTTGGCGTGGATGCCTACGACGTCTACGGCAGGGTGATCGAGAGCTTCGAAGGCGGAACCGCGAAGATCCGTTTCGGCGGCGACATGGCGCCGCTGGCTTTGCCGCAGGCGCGTCGTCCCACCGCGCATGTGCAGACCGTGGATCTGTTCAGCGGCCCGGTGAAGCTCGATGCGAAAGGTCTGGCCCAGCTCAGCCTGCCGGTGCCCGATTTCAACGGAACATTGCGCGTGTCGGCGGTGGTGTATTCGGGCAATCGCTACGGCAGCAAGGACAAGGAAACCGTCGTACGCGCACCGGTACTGGCCGAAGCCAGCCTCCCGCGCGTGCTCGCGCCAGGCGATCGCAGCAGCGTGACTCTCGACGTGCAGAACTTCACCGGCAAGGCGGGCGAGTTCAAGGTAAGGCTGGACGGCATCGGTCCGTTGTCGCTTGCCGATGCGGCGCGAACCGCGAAGCTGGGTGTCGACGGCAAGACCACCTATACGTTCCCACTGGTCGCGCGCGAGGGATATTCCACGGCGCAGGTCCGTGTGCGGGTGGAAGGCAACGACTTCAACGTGGACCGCAAGTACGACGTCCCGGTGCGGCCGGCCTGGTCGCAGGTGACCCGTTCACGCACGCGAGTGATCAATGATCTGGCTGCGGTATCGCTCGGCACGGATCTCACCGAAGGTCTGATGCCGGGGTCGGTCAAGGCGCGCATGGTCGTGAGTGCGTTGCCGCCGATCCCGTTCGCCGCTGCACTTGAAGACGCGTTGAAGTACCCGTACGGCTGCGCGGAGCAGACCACGAGCAAGGGCTACGCCGCGCTCGAACTCGACGAAGCGACGGCGAAGATGCTCGGCGTGGACGGTCTCAATGCGAAGCAACGTCGCGAACGCATGGAAGGCGCCTTCGGCCGCCTCGCGGCGATGCAGGTGACATCGGGCCACTTCTCGATGTGGGGCGATGGCGACTACATCAACCAGTCGCTGACGCCGTACATCGTCGAGTTCCTCCTCGATGCGCGCGAAGGGGGCTTCGCGGTGCCCGAGAACATGCTGCAGAAGGCATTGAAGGCGCTCAACGAGGACCTGCTCGCCGGTGGGACGCCGTTCTACGGCTACGACAATCGCGACCACCTCAAGTTCGCGTACCAGGCGCATGCGGGCTACGTGCTTGCACGCGTGAACCGGGCTCCTCTCGGCACGCTGCGTGCGCTGTACGACAACAGCCGCAAGCAGAGCATGACGGGGTTGCCGCTGGTGCACCTGGGGCTGGCGTTGTCGCTGCAGGGCGACAAGGCGCGCGGTGCGAAGGCGATCGCTGCCGGCTTCGCAATGGACTCGAAGAGCCGCCCGGTCTACCTCGCCGATTACGGAACGCGACTGCGCGACGACGCACTGATGATCGCGCTGCTGCATGAGCGCGGTTACGCCAAGCCTGAGTACGACACGCGCGTGGTGGCGCTGGGCCGCGAGCTGGATGCGCGGCGCAAGGAACGCTGGTTCTGGCTGAGCACGCAGGAACAGGTGGCGCTTGCGCGGCTGGGCAAGGCCCTGATGGCCGACCAGGCCAAGACCCTGTCGGGCCAGTGGAAGGTGGGCGCGGAATCGTCCGAGGTTGCATCGACCCGCATCACCGGCCGCGTCTTCGACCAGGACGCCTTGTCGCGCGGCGTCAGCTTCGCTCCAAAAGGCGAGCCGCCGCTGTTCGTAAGTCTCGAAGCCGTCGGTGTACCGCGCAGTGCGCCGGAGCCGGATTCGAGCACGGTTTCGATAGCGCGCAAGTACTACAACACTGATGGCACCGAATGGAGTGGCGGCACCCTGGAAGAGGGTGACAGCCTGATCGTGCAGCTCACCGTCAAGAGCAGCGTGAACATGCCCGATGCGTTGGTGACGGACCTGCTGCCAGCGGGCCTGGAGATCGAGAACTTCAATCTGGGCGATGCCAAGCAATGGGCCGGCGTGGTCGTCGACGGCATCGAGATCGCCGATCGCGATGAAGCTGCCGAGGTACGCCACGAGGAGTATCGCGACGATCGCTACGTTGCCGCGCTCAAGCTCAGCACCTATGACACTGCGCGGCTGTTCTATCTGGTTCGCGCTGTAACGCCCGGTACGTACACCGTGCCGCCGTCACTGGTCGAAGACATGTACCGGCCGGACCTGCGCGGCGTCGGCAAGGCCAGTCCGGCTACGCTGACAGTGAAGCAGCCTGGGAAATAACAGTACGCCGGAACCGCGGGGTGAGCGCTAGGCACCCCGCCATGACGAAGGCCATTCGAATCGCGCTGGTGTTGTCTTGAACGCAGAAACAACCATCGACGCGCGGAACATTCCTGCGGGAGATCCGGCGGCGGCGGCCGGCTTCCGTCACTTCGGACGCCTGCGCGTTCATTACCGCTTTCCCTTGCAGGCGCTGCTCGCAACACTGCTGCTTCTCATTGCAGCGATGCTGCTCGATCTCGCATTTCCCCTGCCGCTACCACGCGCGCGCGATGCCGGGGCGGTCGTGCTTTCCCGCGAAGGCACGCCGCTGCGCGCGTTCGCCGACCGTGGCGGCATCTGGCGTTATCCGATCGATGAAAAGCAGGTCTCGCCGCTATACCTGCACGCATTGCTGAATTACGAAGACCGCTGGTTCTGGCGCCACGGCGGCGTCAATCCGGTCGCGTTGCTGCGCGCGGGCGGGCAGTGGCTTCGCAACGGACAAGTGGTGTCGGGTGGTTCCACGCTCACGATGCAGGTCGCGCGCATCCTCGACTCGCCGGCCAACGGCAGGCGGAATACGCGAACGCCGTGGGGCAAGCTTCGCCAGCTCTGGCGGGCGCTCCAGCTCGAGGTCCATCTGAGCAAGCACGAGATCCTGCGGCTGTACCTCAACCGTGCACCGTTCGGCGGCACTATCGAAGGTGTCGAAGCCGCGAGCTGGGCCTATCTCGGCAAACCCGCCACGCGGCTCTCGCATGCGGAGGCAGCATTGCTCGCCGTGCTGCCGCAATCGCCCAGCCGCCTGCGTCCTGATCGCGAAGCCGAACGCGCACGCCTCGCACGCGACAAGGTTCTCGTGCGCATGAATCACCTGGGCGTGTGGTCGCCACAGGTCGTGCGCGACGCACGCGTGGAACCGGTCGTCGCGCGTTCCCTGCAGCCGCCACAGCACGCATCGCTCCTTGCCCAGCGCTTGCGCACTAGCAATCCGAAATCTTCGCGGATCGAATCCACCATCGATCTCGATCTGCAGCGCACCCTGGAAGATCGCGTCGCCGCGTACTTCTCCGATCTTCCCGAACGCACGTCGGCGGCGCTGCTGGTGATCGACAACGCCAGCCTCGAAGCGCGCGGCTATGTCGGTTCCGTCGAGTTCGCCGACAAGGCACGGCTCGGTCATGTCGACATGGTCAAGGCGTGGCGTTCGCCAGGGTCCACCTTGAAGCCGTTTCTCTACGGCCTTGCGCTCGACGATGGACTGATCCATTCCGAGAGCCTGCTGGTCGACGCCCCGCAATCGTTCGGCGATTACCGGCCGGGCAACTTCGACATGGCATTCAATGGCCCGATCGGCGCGGCGGAGGCGCTGCGTCTTTCGCTCAACGTGCCAGCCGTCGATCTGCTGGATCGCGTCGGTCCTTCGCGCTTCGCCGCGCGCCTGGCGAATGCAGGGATCGACCTGAAATGGCCGAACGGCGCCACTCCCAATCTGGCGATGATCCTCGGTGGCACGGGCGCGCGGCTGGAAGACCTGGTCGGTGCATACGCCGCGTTGAATCGCGAAGGGGTCGCCGGGCGCGTGCGCTATCAGCCGGGTGATCCGCGCGTGGAGCGGCGCCTGCTGTCGCCCGGTGCGGCCTGGATCGTCCGCGACATCCTCGAGGCGAATCCGCGACCGGGCAGCATCGCCGACACCTTCGATCAGCGCGGCCGTCCGCGCGTGGCGTGGAAGACCGGCACCAGCTACGGCTTCCGGGATGCATGGGCACTCGGCAGCACGCGGCGCTACACGGTCGGGGTGTGGGTGGGACGGCCCGACGGCACGCCGCTGCCCGGACAATATGGCGCGGTGACGGCATTGCCGTTGCTGTTCGAAGTCGTCGACAGCCTGCCGACGCAACGTGGAGACGGCGAGTCGCGTCCGCCGCCGCGCAACGTCGAGCAGATCGACGTCTGCTGGCCGCTCGGGCTTCCGCCCGATCCGCACGCACCGCAACTGTGTCGCAGGAAGCTCAAGGCGTGGACGCTCGACGGCGCCGTGCCACCGACGTTTGCAGAACGTGACGCGCGGCTGTGGAGCGCGGGCCGCGAGCGTTTCGAAGTCGACGCGATCTCTGGCCTGCGTGTCTCGGCGGAATGCACGAAGCCGCACGAGAGGCGCCGTGCAGAAGTCGCACGTTGGCCCGCGCTCGCTTCGCCATGGCTGTCGATCGAGGCACGACAGGCATCGCGCCTTCCCGCGCTGTCTTCCGACTGCGCGCCGGACGGCCGTGATGCCACGGAAGAACTTCGCATCGAAGGCATCAACGACCACGCGACGCTCGCGCGTGCCTCCAATAGCACCACGCAACTGCGCCTGTCGCTACGCGCCATCGGAAGCGAGGCACGGATCCGCTGGTTGCTCGATGGTCGTCTCGTAGGCGAATCACGCGGGGCCGGCAATTTCGTGCACGAATTCAGCGAACCTGGTTCGCACACGCTCACCGCGTTGGCCGATAGCGGCGCATGGTCGCGCGTCGAGTTCCGCCTGTTGCGCTGAACCCTTCAGTCGAACGTCGTGCGGCCGCAAGTTGTTGCTGCCGCTGTCACGCAGGCACACGCGGTCAATAACGACACGCTCGCTAGGTTGGCCGCGCAGGTGCAGCTCGACCTGCAGGCAGTTTTCCATGCTGTGCCCGTAGCGCGGCGGAGCAGGAAAGCGATGGTGCAGCGCGTACAGGCGCTGAAAGACCTCTGGTGGCGTCGCGACGCCGCCCTTCATGCAGGAGAGAACAGATGCCGAACCGCAACCAGACAGAGAACCGTGGCAACCAGCAAGGCTCGAATCGCGGCTTCGCGGCCATGGACGACGAAACCCAACGCGAGATCGCGCGCAAGGGTGGAGAAGCGGTGAGCGGAGACCGCGCGCACATGTCCGACATCGGCCGCCGCGGCGGCGAGTCGGTGAGCGGCGATCGCGAACACATGTCCGACATCGGCCGCAAGGGCGGTGAAGCCTCGGGGGGGAGCCGCGAACGTGCGAGCACCAGTTCGCGTTCGGATGGCGATTCAATGTCCGCCAGCAGCACGTCTTCGAGCGCAAGCGATTCCAGCCGTGGCAGCAGCGCAGGTTCCCGCGACAGTGATGGTGGTAGCCGCAGCGCGAGCAGTGACGGTGGAAGCCAGGGCAGCCGAAGCGCCAGCCCACTGGATGACAACGACAGCGGCGGCGATCGTTCCCGCAGTTCGGATGATTCCGGCAGGTCGGGAATGTCGGGAAGCTCCAGTACCCGCAGGCATTAGGACCGCTTCCGCACATCCGGGATCGCCAGACATGACAACGCCCGCACAAGCGGGCGTTGTCACTATGGCGGCATGTGCGTTCAGCGCATCCGCGTCATTCCGGCTTGGCCAGTTCGTCGAGCATGTACTCCGCCGACGAAACCTTGAACTCGCCCGGCGCTTCCACGAACAGCTTCTTTACCACGCCGTTATCCGCATACAACGCGAAGCGGCGCGAACGCGTGCCCATGCCGTAGGCGCTGGCGTCGAGCTCCAGGCCGAGCGCTCGGGTGAAATCCGCATTGCCGTCGGCGAGCATCTGCAGGCCCTCGGGCACCTGCTGGCTCTGGCCCCAGGCCTGCATGACGAAGGGATCGTTGACCGACATGCAGAGCACGTCGATGCCGCGCGCATTGAACTGGTCGAAGTGTTTCACGTACCCCGGCAGGTGCCGTTCCGAGCAGGTGGGAGTGAATGCGCCCGGCACGGCGAAGAGCACGACTTTCTTGCCGTCGAACAGCGTCGGCGTATCGACGATTTCGACGCCGTCGCGAATGCGTTGCAGGGGGATTTCGGGAATGCGGTCGCCAACCTGGATGGTCATCGCTGGTCTCTCTGGTGGAGGTCTTCACGAAGTCTAGACGCTGCCGGGTAACAACGCGTCAATGCGCCCGAAGCCGTGTGCTTGATGTCGTCCGCTTGAAGTCATCGGCTTGAAATCGCAAGCCCCCAAACCCATGTCCGCGGTTGGCGAAGGCAGCCTGCGCGACTGCCCGATGTTCGCCTTCGCCACATCCCTCGCAGATTTTTGTCAGGAGTATTGGCAATGAATATCGTCCGTTACCGTCAATGGCCGCAGAACGCGCTGCAGGACGAATTCCGCAACATGTTCGAGCGCTTCTTCGAAGGCTCCGGCATGGACACCCGCGATACCGACGACAGCTCGGTCGTGACCAGCCAGTGGGTGCCGCGCGTCGACGTGAAGGAAGAGAAGGACCGCTTCGTGTTGTACGCGGACCTGCCCGGCATCGATCCCGACGACATCGAGGTGTCGATGGACAAGGGCATCCTCACCATCAAGGGCGAGCGCAGCAGCGAGACTTCCGAACAGACGGATCGTTTCTCGCGTATCGAGCGCCGCTACGGCAGCTTCCACCGCCGCTTCGTGCTGCCCGACAGCGCCGACCCGGAAGGCATCCAGGCGCACGGCCGCCATGGTGTCCTGGAGATCACCATTCCCAAGCGCCCCGAAGCCGCACCGCGCCGCATCCAGGTCGGCCGGCGGGACGCCGAGCGGCCCGCCATGACATCGGAGCCGCAGTCGGGTCAGTCCCACTGACGGCCGCATCCCGTGTCAGTGCCCGCTGTGCGCTAACCTCCATCGCCCCGCGGCATTCCGCCACGGGGCGGACTTTCGAATGGCTGCGGCCAGAGCGGATGGAACATGCAGTTCAAGGATTACTACGAAACGCTGGGCCTGGAGCCCGGTGCCGGCGAAGCTGAAATCAAGGGTGCGTACCGCCGCCTCGCGCGCAAGTACCACCCTGATGTCAGCAAGGAACCCGGGGCCGAGGAGAAGTTCAAGGCCGTCAACGAAGCCTATGAAGCGCTGCGCGACCCGCAGAAGCGCGCGGCGTACGACCAGTTGCGCGCGCGTGGTTACCGCCCGGGCGATGAAGTGCAGCCACCGCCGGGCGGTTTCGGCGGCGGGCCTGGCGGAGTGGATTTCGACGAGATATTCGCCGGCGGTGGCGCGGGTGGCGGCTTCAGCGACTTCTTCGAGCAGATGTTCGGCCGTGGTCGCGCCGGCGGTTTCAACGGCGGCGGGCAGCATGGTCGCGGCGACACGCGCGCCAAGCTCGCGGTGTCGCTCGAGTCGGTATACGCAGGTTCGCCTGCACGCATCGGCGTGGGCAATCGCACGCTCGACGTGCGCATTCCGAAAGGCATCAAGCCCGGACAGATGATCCGGCTCGCGGGGCAGGGATCGATTACGCGCGAAGGCCGGCGCGGCGACCTGCTGCTGGAGATCGAATACGCCGCGCACCCGCAGTTCGAAGTCGACGGCCGCAACATCATCCATGTGCTGCCGGTAGCGCCTTGGGAAGCCGCGCTCGGTGCGACGGTCAGCGTGCCGACACTCGGTGGCCCGGTGGAACTGAAAATTCCTCCGCAGTCCGAAAGCGGCCGCAAGCTACGGTTGCGCGGCCGTGGTTTGCCGGGCACACCGCCAGGCGACCAGATCGTGGAACTGGAAATTCTCTCGCCCAAGCCGAATACCGAGGAACAGCGGGCGGCGTATGAGGCGATGCGCGATGCGTTCGCGGGCGACTGGCGCCGGGCGTGACGGAAGTTACAGCCTGAAAACAGCAATAAAAAAGGCGGGCCAGGCCCGCCTTTTTTCTTACACCATCACCTGGGTGATCACGTCGGCCAGGTCGCTTTCGCTGAAGGGCTTGGTGATATACGCCTTCGCGCCCTGTCGCATGCCCCACACGCGGTCTGTGTCCTGGTCCTTGGTCGTCACGAGGATGACAGGGATGTGCTGCGTCGCCGGGTCCTTGCTGATCGCGCGAGTGGCCTGGAAACCGTTGAGGTTCGGCATCACCACGTCCATCAGCACCAGGTCGGGCAACTCGCGCTTGCAGACGTCCACGCCCGCTGCGCCGTCTTCGGCAGTGATGGCTTCGTGACCCAGCTTCTCGACGATGCGGCGGATGCCCATCAGCTGCGAAGGCGAATCATCGACGATCAGGATGCGGGCCATCAGGTTTTCCCCAGGAAGTCGGCCGATTGTAGCCCGGCTGAATGACGCCGCAACCCGCTACAAAGCCACCAGCGTGCGGCCGAGCGAGCCACCTGAGAGCATCGTCGCAAATACGTCGGGCAGCTGCGCCAGCGGAATCTCGCGGGTGCAGACGCGGTCCAGGTGGCGTGGTTTCCAGTCGGTAGCCAGGTGTTGCCACACAGCTTCGCGAATGTCGCGTGCAGTGCCTGCCGAAGCCACGCCGACAAGCGACACGCCGCGGATGATGAACGGCATCACCGTGATCGGGAGGTCCGCCGTTGCCACAAGTCCCGCGCTGGCGACATTGCCGTAAGGCACCGTCTGCGCGAGCAGGCTGGCAAGCATGGTGCCGCCGACGTTGTCGAGCCCGCCGCCGAAGCGCGCGGACTCCATTGGCCGCGTGGTGGCGAGCGCATCGCGCCCGAGGACTTCGGTTGCACCGATCGACTTCAGATAGCCGGCCTGGCCGGCCTTGCCGCTGATCGCATGCACTTCGAAGCCGGCGCGGCTGAAGATGTCGACCGCAAGCGAACCCACGCCGCCGGTCGCGCCGGTGACGGCGAGCGGTCCGAGTTCCGGCGTCTGCCGGTTGTCCTTCATGCGATACAGCGCGAGCGCCGCGGTGAAACCCGCGGTGCCGAGGATCATGCTTTCGCGCAGGCTCAGTCCGTGGGGCAGGGGAATGACCCACTGCGATTCGAGTCGCGCGTATTCGCTGTAGCCGCCGTCGCGTGTTTCGCTCAGTCCGCAGCCGGTGACCAGCACCTGGTCGCCTTCGCGGACCTTCGGATCGGTGGAAGCCACGACGTGGCCCGCCACGTCGATACCGCCCACCAGCGGGAAGCTGCGCAGGATCTTGCCCTGTCCGGTGCCGGCGAGGGCGTCCTTGTAGTTGACGGAGGAGTAAGCCGTTTTGATCACGACTTCGCCGGGCGCGAGGTTGTCGAGCGCTATCTGCTCGATGCCGCTGCGATAGCCGTTGGCGTCGTTGTGGATGCGGAAGGACTGGAACTGTGCGGGGATGTTCATGGGATGCTCGCTCGCGGTATCAGCCGATGGCGCCAATGAAGATGCGCGCCAGGGCATCCGGCGTCATGCGCAGGATGGTTGCGTTGACGTCGATGGGGAATTCGCCGGTGTCCGGAATGGCCTGCGGAAGATAGACATTGGCGCTGGCGATGCGCTGGGAAAACACATCCGGTGCGACGCCCGCAACTCCAAGGAAGAAACGACTGGTGCCATCCGGAATGCGACGTACGCGGAAGCGTCCATCCGCTTCGAGCAAGGCAATCAGTCGTTCGGTGGATTGCCAGGCGCGTGCGTAATCTTCTGCGTAGTGTTCCAGGTAACGGGGAACCAGCGCGACGTTGGGCCAGGCACGGGGCAGTGACCCGCCGAACATCCGCCGCGTGTGGTACAGGCCTTCGATGAAGGACGCATCTCCGGCTAGGATTGCGCCAGTCGAGCCGTTGAAGTGCTTCCACAGCGACACGTACACGGTGTCGAAGAGCGCGGCGTAGTCGCGCACGCTGCGTCCGGAGTGCTGGGGCAGGTTGAACAAGCGCGCGCCATCCAGGTGCAGGCGGATGCCCTGTTCGCGCGCATAAGCACTGACGCGTTGCAGCTCGGCGAACGGAACCATCTGGTGATCGAGCCGGCGAATGGGGCTTTCGATCGAAATCGCGCCGACCTTCATTTCCACCCGCCCGTGGGCCGAACGTTCCACCCACTGCTTCACCTCGTCCAGCATCGGCATGCGGCCGCCGGCGGCGAGCGGGATGAGGTTCAGTCCGCTCAGTACTTCCGCGCAATCGCCACTGTCGTTGTAGAGGTGGCTCTCCGCCTGGACCAGCACGCGGCGATCGTTGCCGGCGAGCTTGCGTATGGCGATATGGTTGGCGAGTGTCCCGGTTGGTACGAACATCGCCGCCTGCTTGCCAAGGCATTCCGCGAAGGCCTTTTCGATTTCCTCGATCACGCCGCCGTTCGAATAGAAGTCGGCGGGGAAGGGCCGCGCGGTCACGGCTTCATGCAGGAGCGTCGCATACTCGCGCGCGTTCAATCCAAGCCCGTCGGTACCGAAATTGACGCGCTTGAACATGTCCATGCCCGGCGACGGGGCAGCAGCCGTTGTTGTCGAAGCGACAGCTGGAAGCAGCGACGCAGAGGCGGCCAGTGCGGTGGTAGCGAGAAAGTGACGTCGATCCATCGGGCCTGGTCCTGTCGTGCCGTTACAAGCGGACTACTGCGATTTTGTTGTCAGCGCAGCGCTGCGCGGCGCTTTTCGTCGATCCACTTCGACGCCTGCGCGGGTTCATAGGCCCGCATCCAGGCCATGAGCGCGTCGATGCTGTCGCCGTGCCAGAGATCGCGGCGCTGGTCGGGATGCAGGAAACGCTCTTCGACCATGCGATCCATCATCGCCAGCAGCGGCGCGTAGAAACCATCGACATCCAGGAAGGCGCAGGGCTTGTCGGCGATGCCCAGCTGGCGCCAGGTCAACATCTCGAACATCTCGTCGAGCGTGCCGAAGCCGCCGGGCAGGGCGACGAAACCGTCGGCCAGGTCGAACATGCGCGCCTTGCGCTCGTGCATGTTCGTGACGACTTCCAGCCGGGTGATGCCCTTGTGCGCGACTTCCCAGTTGACCAGTTGCTCGGGAATGACACCGATCACCTCGCCGCCGGCTTCGAGCACGGCATCGGCGACGACGCCCATCAGGCCGACGTTGCCGCCGCCGTAGACCAGCGCGAGGCCTTCCTTCGCGATGCGCGTGCCGAGTGCGATCGCACGTTCGGTGTAAACGGGTTTGCTGCCGGCGTTGGAGCCGCAATAGACGCAGATGGAGCGCATGTCTCTTCGCTGATCAGGTGGATTCGAGCAGCATGATGCCGGAAAAACGCTTCATCGCTTCGCGCTGCCTGGGTGGTTGCAGCCGGCGCAGGATCTTCCAGAGCCATGCATGCGGCATGGTCCGCTTCAGGCGGAGCGATTCGTCCCAATGCGGGCGATATTCCGCCTCGCGCCAGCCAAACGGTGCAAAGAAGCTGGTGCTTTCGGCAGGTCCGAAACGAAACGGCGCATTGCCCTGCTTCAGCATCGGCTGCCATTGCCGTTCGAGGTACTTCAGCAGCATCGGCGAAGCGAGGTCGGAGAGCCACCAGTTCGCGCGGGCGATATCGTGCAGGTCGCGCGCGAGATCGGCGACATCGCCCGACTCGAGGTAGATCAGCAATCCTTCGGTGATCACGAGCACGGGGCCGAACCGGGCGGCGTTCGTGAATACCTCGCGCCGCGCATCGGCATCGCGCAGGTCGGCGGCGATGAATTCCAACTCGCAGCGCGGCGTTTCGCCGGACATGCGCGAACGGAAGTAATCGACCATGTCGGGCAGGTCGACGTGCAGCCAGCGCAGGGAAGCGGGCAGGGCGAGTCGATAAGGGCGTGTGTCGAGCCCTGCGGCGAGATTGAGCACGGTCGCTGCGCCCTGTTGCACGCAGCGCAGGATGATCTCGTCCATCACCGCGGTGCGCACGACCATCGGCCAGCTCATCATCTTGCCGCGCGGCATCGCGTCGACGATCGCCTGGCCGCGCTCGCCACCGAGACGGCGAGCATAGGGGTCGTGGAATATCGCATCCGGACGCTCGCTTTCCATCGCGCGATAGATCGCGACCCACAGTGCAGTGTCGGACACGTTGCGGATGGGATTGCCCTGTGTGGCCATCGTCAGCCTCCGGTGGTGAAGCGAGCCAGCAACCATTGCGTGAGTGCGACGCCCGCAAAACCCGCGAACGCGGCGGCGCCGAACGATACGAACACATTCCAGCCGCTACGCAACGCAACGGCAAGCACGACGAAGAAAGGCAATCCACCTAGCACGAACCAGAAGATGCCCATCGACAGGTCCGCAACCTGTTTCGCGTCGCGCGTGTCGGTGTAGAGCCACACCAGCACCAGCAATGACGTCAGTGGCAGCGAGGCGACCAGCGCGCCAAGCCATCCGTGCCGCTTCGCCAAAAAAGAAGCCGCCAGCACCAGTGCGACGGTGATGGCGGCCTTGAGCAGGAACTGTGCGTTCACTGCCGGTCTTGCTTAGTTTGCTTTGTGGATCGAACGCTTGTGCACGGCCATCGCGGCGTCGTGGACGGCTTCGGACAGCGACGGGTGCGCGTGGCAGATGCGGGCGAGGTCGTCGGCGGAGCCGCTGAACTCCATCGTCAGAACGCCTTCGTGCACGAGTTCGGACACGTTCGCGCCCACGAGATGCATGCCGAGCACACGATCCGTTTCGGCGTGCGCGAGCACTTTCACGAAGCCAGCGGGTTCAGCCATGGCGACCGCACGACCGACGGCGGCGAACGGGAAGCTGCCGGCTTTGTACGGAATACCTTCGGCCTTCAATTGCTCCTCGGTCTTGCCGACCCAGGCGATTTCCGGCTCGGTGTAGATCACCCACGGGATCGTGTCGAGATTGACATGGCCCGGCAGGCCGGCGATCAGTTCGGCAACGGCGATACCTTCCTCGAAGCCCTTGTGTGCGAGCATCGGACCGCGCACGCAGTCGCCCACGGCCCACACTCCGTCGACGCCGGTGTGGTTGTGCTCGTCCACTTCGACCATCCCACGTGCATCGAGCTTCACGCCGGTACCGTCGGCCAGCAGACCCTTGGTCGCGGCGCGGCGGCCGACGGCCACCAGCAGCTTGTCGACGACGATTTCCTGCTCGCCCTTGTCATCGGCGTAGGTGACGTGGACGCCGTCCTTCTTCACCTCGGTCTTGCTGACCTTGGCGCCGAGGCGGATGTCGAGGTTCTGCTTCTTGAATTCGCGCGCGGCGACCTTCGCGACTTCGCCGTCGGCGGCCGCGAGGAAGTTCGGCAGCGCTTCGAGGACGGTCACCTGTGAACCGAGGCGGTTCCACACGCTGCCCAGTTCGAGACCGATCACGCCAGCACCGATCACGCCCAGGCGCTTGGGCGCGGTTTCGAAATCGAGCGCGCCGACGTTGTCGACGATGTGCTCGCCGAACTTCGCGAACGGCAGTTCGATCGAATCCGAACCGGCGGCGATGATGACGTTGGTGCCCTTGAGCTCCACTTCGCTGCCGTCGTGTTGCTTCACCTTGACGACGTTACCGGGCTGCAGCTGGCCGAAGCCGTAGAACGGCGTGACCTTGTTGGCCTTGAACAGCATGCCGATGCCGCCGGTGAACTGCTTCACGATCTTGTCCTTGCGGGCAATCATCGTGGGGACGTCGATCTTAGCGTCCTTCGTGCTGATGCCGTGCTCGCCGAAGATATGGCCGAGGTTCCAGAACTGGCGCGAGCTGTCGAGCAGCGCCTTCGACGGGATGCAGCCGACGCGCAGGCAGGTGCCGCCGAGAGCGGGCTTGCCGTCCTTGCCGAGCGCGGCGTCGATGCACGCGGTCTTCAGGCCGAGCTGCGCGGCACGGATGGCGGCGTGATAGCCGGCGGGGCCGGCGCCGATGACGACTACGTCGAAGTTCTGTTGTTCGCTCATGGGAATCTCTTGTTCAGCCGGAGCGCGAGCGCTGCACGAAGCTGTTGGCGGGGGAGTGATTTGATCCTGCGATCCAACGCAGAACGGGAACCGCTGCCGGTTCCCGTTCCGATGTTCTTACATGCCCAGCAGCATCCGGTGCGGATTCTCGAGCTGGTTCTTGATGTCGACCAGGAACAGCACCGCGTCCTTGCCGTCGATGATTCGGTGATCATAGGACAGCGCGATGTACATCATCGGCGCGGCGACAACCTGGCCGTTCTCGACGATGGCGCGTTCCTTGATCGCGTGCATGCCCAGGATCGCCGACTGCGGCGGGTTGACGATCGGCGTCGACATCAGCGAGCCGAAGGTGCCGCCGTTGGTGATGGTGAAGGTGCCGCCCTGCAGGTCTTCGAGGCTGAGCTTGCCGTCGCGCGCTTTCTTGGCGTACTCGGCGATCTGCGCTTCGATTTCGGCGAAGGAAAGGCGCTCGACATTGCGCACGACCGGCGTGACCAGGCCCTTGTCGGTCGACACGGCGATCGAGATGTCGGCGTAGCCGTGATAGATCACGTCATTGCCGTCGACCGAGGCATTCACGGCCGGATGGCGCTGCAGCGCATTCGCAGCAGCCTTGGCGAAGAAGCTCATGAAGCCCAGCTTGATGCCGTTGGCTTTTTCGAACGACTCGCCCAGCTCCTTGCGCATCGCCATGACCTTGCCGAGGTTCACTTCGTTGAACGAAGTGAGCATGGCGATGGAGTTCTTCGACTGCATCAGGCGCTCGGCGATGCGGGCGCGCATGCGGGTCATCGGAACGCGTTCTTCCGGACGCGCGCCGCCACCCACGCCGGCGGTCTTGCCGCTGGCGTAGTTGACGATGTCTTCCTTGGTGACCGCGCCGCGACGACCGGTGCCTTCCACCTGCGATGCATCGACGCCTGCGCTTGCAGCGGCGAAGCGCGCGCCCGGCGGCAGTTCGACGCCCGCGGCCTTCGCGGCGGCCGGAGCGGCGGCAGCGGCCGCCTTCGATACGACCGGCTGCGCTTCAGCCGTAGTGGCGGCCTTGTTCTTGGCGTCGTCGGAAGCGGTTGCCTTCGGCGTCTCAGCGGCCTTCGGAGCCACCGCGCCGGCTTCGACCACGCCGATGACCTGCTGGCTGTTGACGGTCGTGCCTTCGGCGAACTTGATTTCCTTGAGCACGCCGTCGACCGGCGAGGGCACTTCCAGCACGACCTTGTCGGTTTCCAGGTCGACCAGGTTCTCGTCGCGCTTCACCGCGTCGCCGACCTTCTTGTGCCAGGTGGCGATGGTGGCGTCGGAAACCGACTCGGGCAGAACAGGAACTTTGATTTCGGTGCTCATTGGGCGTGCATCCTGGATTTTTGAAGTGTCATTCCGAACGAAGTGAGGAACCTGTTTCCAGCAAGTCGAACAGCAGGTCCCTCACTGCGTTCGGGATGACAACAAGTGCGTTATTCGGGGCAGCCTTCGCCATGCACCGGATTGACCAGTGCATCGGCGACCAGCCTGTTCTGTTCGACGATGTGGTCGCTCAGGTGGCCCACGGCGGGCGAAGGCGAGCGTGCACGGCCGGCATAGCTCAGCGACTGCTTGGGTGCGAGGCATGCGGTCAGGTGGTGGCGGATCTGGTACCACGCGCCCTGGTTCTGCGGTTCTTCCTGGCACCAGACCACGTCGGCCGCCGCACCGAAGCGCTTGAGTTCGGCCGTGAGTTCCGCGCGCGGGAAGGGATACAGCTGTTCGACGCGGACGAGGGCGACATTGTCGAGCTTCTGCTTCCGCGCTTCTTCCAGTAGGTCGTAATAGACCTTGCCGCCGCAGACGACGACGCGCTTGACCTTCTTCGGGTCGGCCGACTTGTCGGGAATCAGGAGCTGGAAACTGCCGTTGGCCAGTTCGTCCAGCGACGACACCGCCAGCTTGTGGCGCAGCAGCGACTTCGGCGTCATCACCACCAGCGGTTTGCGCGTGGTCATGAGCATCTGACGGCGGATCATGTGGTAGTCCTGCGCCGGCGTGGTCGGCGTGCACACGATCATGTTGTCGAGCGCGCACAGCTGCAGGAAACGTTCGAGGCGGGCGGAGGAATGTTCCGGACCCTGGCCTTCGTAACCATGCGGCAGGAACAGCGCCAGTCCGCACAGGCGACCCCACTTGGCCTCGCCCGAAGCGATGAACTGATCGATCACCACCTGCGCGCCGTTGGCGAAGTCTCCGAACTGCGCTTCCCAGATGTCCAGCGTCATCGGATCGGCGGTGGAGTAGCCGTATTCGAATGCCATCACCGCTTCCTCGCTGAGCAGCGAGTCGATGATGGTGACGTCGGAAGGATTTTTCACCAGGCGACGCAACGGCAACTCGTAGGCGTCCGTGGTCTGCTCGTGCAGGATCGCGTGGCGATGGAAGAACGTGCCGCGTCCGCTGTCCTGTCCGACCAGGCGCAGCTTGTAGCCTTCGGTCAGCAGGGTTGCGTAGGCGAGGTTCTCGGCGAAGCCCCAGTCGCCCGGCTGCTCGCCAGCGGTCATCTTGCGGCGGTCTTCGTAGATCTTTGCGACGCGCGGATGCAGCTTCAGCGTGTCCGGAACTTCGTTGATGGTCTCGGCGAGCTTCTTCAGCTTCTTGCCATCGTACTTCGTGTCGACCTTGTCGGTCAGTTTGCCCTTGAGGTAGCTCGACCAGTCGATGGTGAACTCGTCCGGCTTGACCTCGGTCACCTCGGTGGTGATCACGCCGTCATCGAGCTTCTGGCGATAGCCATCGACCAATGCCTGCGCTTCGGCTTCGCTCACCACGCCTTCGTTCACCAGCTGCGCGGCGTACAGCTCGCGCGGCGTCTTGTGCTTGCGGATGACCTGGTACATCAGCGGCTGCGTTGCGGCCGGCTCGTCGGCTTCGTTGTGGCCGTGGCGGCGGTAGCAGATCAGGTCGATGACGACGTCCTTGCCGAAGCGGTTGCGGAAGTCGAGCGCGAGTTCCGCGCAGAACACAACCGCTTCCGGATCATCGCCGTTCACGTGCAGGATCGGCGCGTTGACCATCTTCGCCACGTCCGTGCAGTACAGCGTGGAGCGTGCGTCCTGGCGTTCGCTGGTGGTGAAGCCGACCTGGTTGTTGATCACGACATGGATCGTGCCGCCGACGCGGAACCCACGCGCCTGCGACATCTGGAACAGCTCCATGACCACGCCCTGGCCTGCGAACGCGGCGTCACCGTGGATCAGCACCGGCAGCACCTGCTGCGTGCCTTTTTCACCGCGGCGGGTCTGGCGCGAACGCACCGAACCGACGACCACCGGGTCGACGATTTCCAGATGCGAGGGATTGAAGGCGAGGGCGAGGTGCATCGGGCCGCCGGGCGTGGCGACGTCGGCGCTGAAGCCCATGTGGTATTTCACGTCGCCCTGGTGGGCAAGGTCGTTGTGGACGTGCTCGAACTTGCCTTCGAACTCGTCGAACAGCTGGCGCGGCGGCTTGCCGAGCGTGTTGACCAGCACGTTGAGCCGGCCGCGATGAGCCATGCCGATGACCAGGTCCCTGCCGCCCTGTTCGCCGGCGCGGCGGATGGTGGTGTCCATCAGCGGGATGAGCGCGTCGCCGCCTTCCAGCGAGAAGCGCTTCTGGCCGACATACTTGGTGCCGAGATAACGCTCGAGGCCATCGGCGGCGGTGAGGCGCTCGAGGATGCGCTTCTTGTCTTCGGCGGTGCGGCCATACCTGCCGGCAGCGGTTTCCATGCGCTCCTGCATCCAGCGACGCTGGTCGACGTCGGAGATGTGCATGTATTCGGCGCCGATCGGACCGGTATAGGTGGCCTTGAGCAGGGCGACGAGGTCGCCGAGCTTCATGCGGTCCTTGCCCGCGACGCCACCCGTGCTGAATTCAGCGGACAGGTCCTTGTCGGAGAGGTCATGGAAGCCAAGCTCCAGATCGGGAGCGTCGGTCTTGGCCATCATGCCGAGCGGGTCGAGGTTCGCCGCCAGGTGGCCGCGCGAACGATACGCGGTGATCAGCTTGCCCACGGCGCGTTCGCGCTCATCGCCCATCCCGGCGACTGCGAGCTTGCCCGAGGCAGCCAGGCGGCCGGCGACTGCGATCTGCTCGATGACGGCGGAGTGGGGAACATCACCGGCTTCGCGGCCTTTGAGGCCGTCGAAATAGGTCTTCCACTTGGCCCCCACGCTGTCAGGGTCGACCAGGTACTGCTCGTACAGGTCTTCGATATAGGCGGCGTTGGCGCCGAGCTGCGAGGACTGGGCAAACTGCTTGAGAAGACTGTCCACGATGATGTCGGGAAGATCCAAGTTGTAGGGCAAGCGGTTGATCCGGCGGGATTTTCGGGGGAACGCCGGCGCGTCGGGCTGCGGGTGACGCTAAAGGGCCAAAATTATAGCCGGACCCTATGTCGCGCTGCATCACGACGTAAGGACCGCTCATGACGGATAACGAGGCGGGGCGATCGCGCGGCCGTGGAAGGTGTGTTGCCGGGACGAAGCGTTGTTCGTGCGGTGCGCTGGAAAATATGGTGTTTCCGTGCAAACAGCCGGGCTTCGCAGCATGTTTTCCGCGCTGAAGCAGGCGGCGGCGTTTAGACCAAAGTTGCAAAGCCCGAGCGCCGGCCATGCCCGGGATCAGATCCCCAGTGCGCGGTACTCGCTGCAGGGACGCGCCCGTTCCCAGAACGGTTCGAATACGCCCTGCAGCTGCCGGGCGCGCGCGGGCTGGTCGATGCGGGTCTCGCCTTCGGACCGGTGCCCGAGCGGGCGGAAATACCAGCCGCCCCGGTCGTTGGTCGCGAATGCAGCGGCATAGGCGCGGTCCACGGGCTCTTCGATCACCCGGAACAGCAGTGCGCTCGGCAGCCGCTGCGAAAGTCCGATCAACGGCGCGTGCGCGGACTGCGGGGTCACGGCGTCCTGCAACAGGATGTGGGCGACGCCGCGGCCGGTACCGAAGCGGCGCATCGCGGCAACCACGTCCGGATGGTCGAGCAGCCCGGGGTCGAGCTCGCGGCTGTAGATCCATAGTTCGCGCCGTGCCGTGCCGATCACGCCGAGCATCGCGGCGACTGCGGCGTCGTGCGTTTCGACGGGATTGGCAGTGTCGAGCAGGCGCCGCATCGATTGGTGGTCGATGCCGGCCTCGGAAAAACGTTCGCCATACGGCAGGAAACCCTGCCGCGCATAGAAATTGATCGCCGATACCTGTGCGTGCAGCGAGACCTCGTGCCAGCCGAGTTCGCGCGCCTTGTCGATCAGTACCTGCAGCATCGCGTCGCCGACGCCGCGGTTGCGCCACTCGGGCAGAACCGCCATCCGGCCGACCTTGTGCTCGGGGGTCAGTCGGCCGGTACCGATCGGCTGGCCTTGCGGGTCGCGGGCGATGACGTGGTGGCACTGCGGATCGAGCGCATCCCATTCGAGTTCGACCGGCACGCTCTGTTCCTGCACGAAGACGGCATCGCGGACGATGCGCAGCTGTGGCAGCGCGGCTTCGTAATCGGTGGCTTCGACGGTAAAAGCCGGCGGGGATGCGGTGACGACACTCATTCTTCTTCCTCGCCCCCGATGTCGAGCCGGTAGTGGCCGGCGTGCAGCAGTTCATGGACGCAGTCGCGCCCGGCCTGCGAGAGCGTGGCGTACGCGGCGCCGTCGATCTCCCTCGCATTGGCAACGGATTTCGCATCGCGGACCGGCAAGTCGTGACCCTGTCCGTTGACGTAGAGCTTCGCGCCGCGGGCCGCCTTGCGCCAGGCCATGCGCGAATACGGATGCCGCACCAGCGTCGCGCCGTGCTGCAGGTCCCACTCGATTTCGATACGAGAGCGCTGGCTCTCGTCGTTTTCCGGCGGCGCCATTACCTCGCCCGCGTTGCGGTACAGCGTGATGAAGCGGCCGAACCAGTCGCCCAGGCGCTCGGGATCGTTCATGCGCAACGCGTTCAAGGCTTCGATCGCGCGGCGCATCGCGTCGTCGTCGATCTGCGCGGGGTCGGCTGCGGGTGCGAGGTCGGGATCGTGGTAGCGCGTGCTTTCATCCGCATCCGCAGCCAGGGTGTCGACGAAATCGCCGAGCAGTTCCGCGGCGCTCGGCGCGCGCATGCCCACCGAGAACGTCAGGCAGGCATCTTCGGCCACCCCGTGGTGCGGAACGCCCGGCGGCAGGTAGAGCATGTCGCCCGGGCGCAGCAGCCATTCGTGGGTCGGGTGGAATTCGCGCAGCAGCTTCAGGTCGACGTCGTTGCGGAATTCCGTCGGCGGATTCTCCGAGGCATCGATCTGCCAGCGGCGATGGCCCAGGGCCTGCAGCAGGAACACGTCGTACTGGTCCACGTGCGCACCGACCGAACCGCCGGGCGCTGCAAACGACACCATGATGTCGTCGATGCGCCAGCGCGGCAGGAAGTCGAAGGCGTCCAGCAGCGCGGCGATGTCGTTGTCCCACTTGTCCACGTCCTGCACCAGCAGCGTCCAGTCGTGGTGCGGCATGCTTGGGAACATGGCTTCCTCGAACGGGCCATGGCGCAGCATCCATGCGTCGCGGCTTCCAGGAGGATTGCCACGATCGTGGGCGACGATGCGCGCCAGCGTGCCTTCCTCGCAGGCGAGTCCGGCGAGGTCCTCGGGCTGGATCGGCGATTCGAAATCCGGGAACGCATTGCGGATCAGCAGCGGCTTCTTCTGCCAGTAGTCGCGCAGGAACTGCGCGGCCGGCATGCCGAGCGGAGGCAGGGTGGAGGCATCGACTTCGATGGGCAGCGTCGCCGTCTTCTTCGCGCTGGAGCGGGTGGACTGCCTGGTTTTCTGTCGTGCCATGAATTCGTGTCGATGGGAGGGGGACGAACTCAGTTCGTCTTGATGGCGTCGTAGCCGCGGCCACGAAGTTCGATCAGGCACCAACCGTGGCCATACGGATCAGCGAGCTGGACGAAGCGACCCCAGGGCGCATCGCGCGTCGCGCCTTCCTGCACCGCTCCGGCTGCGATGGCGCGGGCGAGCGCGGCGTCCAGGTCGTCGACCGCCAGGTCGCAGTGCACGGGTGTCCAGTGGCGTCCGTACGTGCGGGTCGATTCTCCCGCGCCGACCGTGCCTTCAGCCTTCGCCAGCAGGTACAGCGGGGCCTCCAGGCCGAGCAGTTCCAGACCTTCCGCGCCGAACCTGCGGCCGGGTACCAGGCCGAACGCCGCGGTGTAGAAGGCCTCCGCCGTCGCGATTTCGGGTACGTCGATGTTGAGCAGCAGCTTCATGGCAACGGCCCGGGCATGCGAGGGCGCGCATTCTACCGGGCCGAAGGTTTGCGCCGTGTTGCCGCCGGCGATGAGCCTTGTGGAGCGAAGTCTGCTCCGTTGCCTTTGCGGTTGCTCTGTAGCGCCGCGCTGCACGGCGCGGCAAGCTACGTCCTGCGACAAGCAACGGGGCGCGTCAGATTTCCCTGGCGAGACGATCAGCCAGGCCGATGTAGCTCCCGGGCGTCATCGCAAGCAGGCGCTGCTTCGCATCGGCGGGCAAGTCCAGCGACGCAATGAACTCGCGCATCGAGGCTTCGTTGATGCCCTGGCCGCGGGTGAGTGCCTTCAGCTGCTCGTAGGGATTGGGTAGGCCGTGGCGGCGCATCACGGTCTGCACGGCTTCGGCAAGCACTTCCCATGCGGCGTCGAGATCGGCAGCGAGACGTTCCGGATTCACGCTGAGCTTGTTCAAGCCGCGCTGCAGCGATTCGAAGCCGATCAGCATGTGGCCGAAGGCGGTGCCCAGTGCGCGCAGCACGGTCGAATCGGTCAGGTCGCGCTGCCAGCGGCTGATCGGCAGCTTCGCGGCGAAGTGTTCGAACAACGCGCTGGCGATGCCGAAGTTGCCCTCGGCGTTCTCGAAGTCGATCGGGTTGACCTTGTGCGGCATGGTCGAGCTGCCGACTTCGCCGGCCTTCACCGCCTGCTTGAAGTAACCCTGCGAGATGTAGCCCCAGATGTCGCGACACAGGTCGATTGCGATCGTGTCGATGCGCCTGGATACATCGCACAGTTCGGCGACGCCGTCGTGCGGCTCGATCTGGGTGGTGTAGGGCTGCCAGGTCAGGTCGAGGGATTCGACGAAGCGGCGCGAGAACGTCGTCCACTCGATGTCGGGATAGGCGGCGACGTGCGCGTTGTAGTTGCCGACTGCGCCGTTGATCTTGCCCGGCATCGGCAGGCCGGCGAGCACTTCGCCCTGGCGCTGCAAGCGGGCGACGACGTTCGCGAGTTCCTTGCCCACGGTGGTCGGCGAGGCGGTCTGGCCGTGCGTGCGCGAGAGCATCGGCGCGCCAGCGTGTTCGTGCGCCATCGCGCGCAGCTTCTCGATCAGTTCGTCAAGCTTGGGCAGCAGCACGTCCTGGCGGGCTTCGTTGAGCATCAGCGCGTAGCTGAGGTTGTTGATGTCCTCGCTGGTGCAGGCGAAGTGGACGAATTCCAGTGCCGGTCCGAGCTCGGCGTCGCCCTTGAGCTTTTCCTTGATGAGGTACTCGACCGCTTTCACGTCGTGGTTGGTGGTGCGCTCGATCTCCTTCACGCGCGCGGCATCGGCCACGGAAAGATTGTCGGCCAGTGCGCGCAGGCGGGCCGTTGCTTCGGCGGAGAACGGCTTGAGCTCGACGATGCCTTCTTCGTTGGCGAGCGCCAGCAGCCATTCCACCTCGACCTTCACGCGGGCCTTGATCAGGCCGAATTCGGAAAAGATGGGCCGCAGGGCGTCGACCTTGCCGGCATAGCGGCCGTCGAGCGGAGAGAGGGCGAGGAGCTGGGTTTCGACGGACATGGCGATGGGGGCGGCGAAGGCAAACCCTAATTCTACAGACTCGGCCGGACGCGGCCGTTCGGCTGGTGCCAGCTCCGGACCGCGATGTCCGTAAACCGGTGCCGGCGTAAGCTGCGGACAGACCTTGCGAGGAGAACGACATGGCGAAGAAGGCGGCAGGCTTTCGCGTCGAACACGACAGCATGGGTGAGTTGCGCGTCCCGGCCGATGCGCTGTGGGGAGCACAGACCCAGCGCGCCGTGCAGAACTTCCCGGTGTCGGGCACGCCGATGCCGCGCGAATTCATCCGCGCACTCGGCCTGATCAAGGCTGCGGCGGCGGAGGTCAACGGCGGCTTCGGACTGCTCGGCAAGGGAGCGGCGGCTGCGATCCGCGCGTCGGCCCTCGAAGTGGCCGATGGACGTTACGACGCGCAATTCCCGATCGACGTGTTCCAGACCGGATCGGGTACGTCGAGCAACATGAATGCCAACGAGGTGATCGCGACACTGGCGACGCGTAATGGCCGCGCAAAGGTGCATCCGAACGACCACGTCAACCTCGGGCAGAGCTCCAACGACGTGATCCCGACGGCGATCCGCGTGGCGGCGCAGCTGTCGGTGACGGAGCAGCTGCTGCCCGCGCTGAAGCACCTGCGCAGGACCATCGAACGCCGCGCCAAGTCATTCGGTAAGGTCACCAAGACCGGCCGCACGCACCTGATGGATGCGATGCCTCTGACCTTCGCGCAGGAATTCGGCGCGTGGGCGTCGCAGCTCGCATCCGCGCAGGAGCGGATCGAGGATGCGTTGAAGCGGCTTCGGCGCCTCCCCATCGGCGGCACGGCGATCGGTACCGGCATCAATGCCGATCCGCGCTTCGGGCGCGCGATGGCGCGAACGCTTTCATCGCTGGGCGGCACGAAGTTCGAATCGGCCGAAGACAAATTCGAAGGGCTGGCGGCACAGGACGATGCAGTCGAATTGTCCGGGCAGCTCAGCGCCCTCGCGGTGGCGCTGATGAAGATCGCCAACGACCTGCGCTGGATGAATTCCGGTCCGCTTGCGGGCCTGGATGAGATCGAATTGCCGGCGTTGCAGCCCGGCAGTTCGATCATGCCTGGCAAGGTGAATCCGGTCATTCCCGAATCGCTGGCGATGGTGTGCGCGCAGGTGATGGGCCACCACACTGCGGTTACCGTCGCGGGGCAGAGCGGCAACTTCCAGCTCAACGTGATGCTGCCGCTGATCGCCTACGACCTGCTCGATTCGATCCGACTGTTATCCAACTCGATGCGGCTGCTGGCCGATGCGGCCATCGCCGGATTGCGCGTGCGCGAAGAGCGCGTGCGCGAGGCGCTGGACCGCAATCCAATCCTGGTGACCGCGTTGAATCCGATCATCGGTTACGAAAAGGCCGCAGCCATCGCGAAGCAGGCTTACAAGGAAGGCCGCCCGGTCCTGGACGTGGCCATGGAGCACAGCGGTCTGCCCGAAAAGCAGCTGCGGAAGCTGCTCGATGCTGCGGCATTGACCAGGGGTGGTATCCACGGTGGCGGTTCCGGCGGAGGCTGAGTGGTGGGATTCGCTTTGTAGAGCGGAGCTTGCTCCGCTGCTCTTGCTGTCGCATCGAGCCTGCTCAGTGCACGTGGGAGAAGGCACCGAGCAGGCTCGGCGCTACGGGAAGCGTGCGTGAGGTGACTTACTAAGGCCTGCGAAGCAAGCTCCGCTCCAAGAGGAAGCGGCAAAGCGAAAGGCGCCAAGGGACGAAGCTGGACCCACCGACACCGGATTGCGGCAGATCCAGCCCGTCTTTGAAGCAATACTTCCTTGGGCTCAATCGAATGAGCTGATCGAAGCGCGGATTAGTGCTTCGTCTTTGCGCTCAATGAAATGAACTGAGCGGAGCGGTTAGTGCGTCGTCGCCGCCTCGGCGCTGGCTTCCGCCTCGGCGTCCGCTACGGCTTCCTTGTCGTCCTGTCGCACGGCGCCCCGAACGGTTCCGCGAACCGCATCGCGGATCTCGCCGCGGATTTCCGACTGCAGCGCCGCCTGCTGCGCGGTGTCGTCCTTGCTGTCCTTCATGCAGTCGTCGATGTCTTCCCTGGTCATCGTCGCGTAGGGCTCGAACTCCGGCAGCGTCGCGGCCAGTTTCTGCTGCGAGACGAGCAGGCCGGGCAGTCGCTCGCAAAGTTTCGCGGCAGCCTGCTTGATGCCGGCGGCTTCGGCTTCGACGCTCTGCTCGATCTCCTGCTCCGACTTGCCGGAGAAGATGCCCTTGAAGGCTTCGCCCATGGCCTTGGCGGCGAGATCCGCGCCCTGGACGCCGATGTCCATGCCGCTTTCGGCGATGCCGATGATCTGCGCGCGGTGTTCGAGCAGCAGTGCGCGTTGTTGGGCGTTGATCGCAACCGCCTTGCCTTCGATCAGCAGGTCACCCTTTGGCGTGATCTCCGCGTCGGGACGGTTGTCGTCGCGGTCGTTGGTGTCGATGTTCACGCCGCCCTTGCCGTTGAAGCGGACACCGTTCTTGATGCTGATGTTTTCGGTGGCCAGCTTTTCGCGTGCCTTGCGGATTTCCTTGTTCACCACGCGGCCCAGTGCGCTCTCGGGTTCCTGCGTGGAAGCCGAGGGCTTGGATGCGGTTGGTGTCGACGGTGCATTGCCCTGGCATGCGGCGAGGGACGCAAGCACCGCGGTGCATGCGAAAGTACGGATCCTGTTCATTGCCATCGTTCCTCGAGAGTGGTGGCTCAGCGCGTCGCCAGGTCTTTGCGCATATCGCGTTCGCAATTCTCGACATCATCGTTGTCGAGGGTGGCGTAGGGCCGGAACTCGGGCACACTCGCGGCCAGCGCCTGCTGCGAATCGCGCAACTGCGGCAGGCGATGGCAGATCTGCAGCACCATCGGCTGGATTTCCCGCTGCACCGTCGCTTCCACGCGACGCTCGAGGCTGCCGGTGAGGCCGCCGGCGATGAGCCGGAACAGCGAGACGTCGGTGGCTTCGATCGCAAGCATTGCAGCGCGTTCCCCGGCATCGATGCCAGTCCTGGCGATGCCGATGACCTGCGCGCGGTAGTTCAGTACCTGCCGGCGCTGCGCGGCGTCGAGGGCGACCGCCTTGCCGTCGATCAGCAGGTCGCCGCGCGGGGTGATTTCGCCCTTCGGCAGGGGCCGGCGTTTCGCGGCTTCGTCCTTGTCTTCCCTGCCGAAATGCAGGCCCTCGCCGAGGGACAAGTTTTCGCTGTCCAGCCTGGCGCGTTCCTGCGCCAGTTCGGTGCGGACTTCCTGCCGGGCATCGTCGAGATCCTTCGCGACTTCGGTCCGCACCGTACCGGCCTGTGCGATCAGTGGCGACAGGGCAACAAGCAGGGCTGCGATGTGAATGTACTTGCGGTTCATGGTCATTCCTTGTTGGACCGGGGCATCAGTTGTCGTCGCGCCAGCGGCGCAGGCGGATCGCACCGTAGATCATCACCAGGCCAACGACTGCGCCGATCCAGATTTCAGGCGACGACAGCGTGTTGAGTGCGCTCGTGGCGGACAGGTGGTGCAGCGTTCCATGTACGTCGCCCGCGCCTTCGCCGAATCCTTCCTGGTATGGCAGGTCCGAACCCGGGAAGGTGCCCAGCAGCGCACGGCCGACGATGTGCTTCCAGTACCAGGACGAATCCAGGTTGAACAGCTTCGTCACGTCGAACCAGCTCACGAAGATGCCGGAGAACACCGGAATCATGATCGCCCACAGGAACGGCTTGCTACGGGCCCATGCGGAGCACAGCAGCAGCCAGCCGGCGGTCGGCAGTGCCCACAGGGCGTAGACGGGAATGCCGATCAGGAACGCGCCCACCACCGACAGCGGATTGCCCGGGCCCCACAGCAGGGTGAACGGATTGCCGCCGTGCAGGAGCACGACCACGCTCAGGATCAGCATGAAGCCGGCCATCGTGATCAGTGATGCCGCGAGGGCCAGGATCGGCGCGACCAGCAGCGCGCTGATGCCTTTCGAAACCACGGTGTCGCGATCGGAAACCGGCAGCGACTTCCAGAACAGCACGCTGCGGTCCTTGCGGTCGTCGTACAGGGCGCCAAGGCAGTAGAAGAACACCACGAAGCCGAGGACGACGAAGGGCCAGGCGGATGCGACGAACAGGCTCAGGTCGATGCCCTGGCCGAGTTCGGTCATTTCCTTCGGGCCCAGTCGACCCGTGAGCGCGCCGAGATCGAGACCGTTGATGATCACTTCGCCATCGATCTGGAGATCGCCCCGGGCCATGGCGCGCCGTGCGGTGATCTCGCCGAAGATGATGCCGAGGATGGTCAGCAGCAGCGAGATGCCACCGGCCACGAGCGGTGCCCAGAAGAAGCCGCCCTTGTGCTCCCAGAACTCGCGCTTCAGCAGCAGCTTCAGCTTGTGCGTGGGATGGGGTGCAGCCATGGCGTGGCTGCGCGGTTCTGCAATGGCGTTCATGCGTAGGTCCCCTTCATGGTGGCGACGAACAGGTCGGCCAGGCCCGGGATGCGGGTTTCGCCAAAGTGCGCGAGTCGCGCCTGTTCGATGCCGTCGAACAGCATCACGGTCTTGCCGAATGGCAGGGCGCGTTCGTCGATGGGCTTGAGGCTGCGGGCTTCGTCGGTCTTGTCGCCGTTGACCAGCACCTCGATGTAGCGGTTGCCGATGGTTTCCATCGGCGCGTCGAGCACGATCTTGCCGTCGCGGATGAACATCACGTCGGTGAGGATGTGCTCGATCTCTTCCACCTGGTGGGTGGTGACGATGATGGTCTTTTCCTCGTCGAAGTAGTCTTCCAGCAGTCGCTGGTAGAACTGCTTGCGATAGAGGATGTCGAGGCCGAGCGTGGGCTCGTCGAGCACCAGCAGCTTGGCGTCGATCGCCATCACCAGCGCCAGGTGCAGCTGCACGATCATGCCTTTCGACAATTCGCGCACGCGCATCTCGGGCTTGAGCTGGGTCGGCGCGAGGAAGCGTTCGCAACGGGCGCGATCGAAGCGCGGATGCACGCCGGCGACGAACTCGATGGCTTCCTTCACCTTGATCCAGCGCGGCAGCACGGCCACGTCGGCGATGAAGCAGACATCGCGCATCAGGTCGTCGCGCTGCGTGCGCGGATCGCGGCCGAGGACGGAGAGTTCGCCTTCGAACGGGATCAGGCCAAGCATCGCCTTGAGGGCGGTGGTCTTGCCGGCGCCGTTGGGACCGATCAGGCCGATGATGCGGCCGGTCGGAATCTGGAACGTGGTGCCGTCGAGCGCGAGCTTGTTCTTGTAGGCCTTGCGCAGGCCGCGCGCGTTGACGACGGTTCCCGTGTTGACGGAAGTGGCAGCGTTCACTGGGCACCATCCTTGCCATTGGCGCGAAGCAGTTCTTCGATCTTCAGGCCGAGGCGGTTGATGCGCTCGACGACCTGCGGCCATTCCTCGCGGAGGAAGCGGTCACGTTCGTTGAACAGCAACTTCCTTGCGGCTTCTTCTGTGACGTACATGCCCAGACCCCTGCGTTTTTCGACGAGAGCCTCGTCCGCCAGTTCCTGGTAGGCGCGCGAGACGGTGATTGGATTCAGCTGGTACTCGGCGGCGACCTGCCTCACGGAGGGCAGGGCATCGCCGGGCTTGAGGAGGCCGTCGAGCATCATTGCGATGACGCGCTCCTTCAGCTGGCGGTAGATGGGAGCGGAATCGCTCCATTGGATAGCGGTCATGGTTCAGCCCCGCGGCAGAAAGGAGAAATAAGGCATGACGATGGTCTGCCGGCGATGGCGCGTGCCCTTGCGGGGCGCGCGTTGCGTGGCTTCCATGCCTTGGTCCGCTTCCATCGCCATTGCCGAAGCGGCAGCGATTTCAGCAGAGAGGGCGACGGCTCCCGCGAGCGTGCCGAGTTCATCGGCATGCTGGCCGGCCATGGCCTGACGGGGGAGCTCCTGGTTCATGCCGGCAGGCACGGCAACCATCAGGGCGATGGCCAGCGCGGCGCCGGAGGCGGACAGGGCGGAGAGCGTGTGGCGGAGCTTGCGGTTCATGGCGAACGTCCTGCTCGTTGGTAGACCGGTGTTGTATGCAACTATAACACCTAAACACAGGGCGTCAACCAGCGGGTAACCCAACTGAAGTCATGGTTGGCTCTGGTGACCCTACGGACGTTTCAAGGGGGAACTCCTTGTGCGTCAGTAACTTGCGGCAGGTCGGGCCGATGCGGCGCCATCCGGGGTGCGGCGTCCCGGGCTTTTTGATCGCAAAGTTTTGGGCTGGAAAGCCGCCTTCGGAGCTTTTTGCCTGGCACGCGGAGCTCGACGCTCGGTCCTCCGAGCCTTTTGCTCGGCCCACGGAGCTCGAAGCTCGGTGCTCCGAGCTTTTTACTCGGTTCGCGAAGCCCGGAGCTCGGCCGTCCGAGCTTTTTGCTCGGCGCGTGAAGCCCGGAACTCGGCCCTCCGAGCTTTTTGCTCGGCGCACGGAGCTCAGAGTTCGGCCGTCCGAGCTTTTTGCTCGGCGCACGGAGCTCGGAACTCGGTCGTCCGAGCTTTTTGCTCGGCACGCAACCAGGCCCCGGGGCTTCCGAGTTTTGCGTGCCCGTCGCTTCGATATTCGAAGAAGCGTGCCGCACGCCCGCTATCCCGCATTGCCCGTTCCGCAACGCCCCGCGACAATAGCCGCTTCGCGCCGCGCTCTGCGGCGTGTCCACAGGAGTCTTCATGAAGCCCTTGCTGCGCGGCATCGCTGCGCTGTTCACCACCGCAGTCGTGCTGTTCGGTACTGCTGCCTCTGCCCAGGACAAGACCGTGCTGACCACCGAACGCGACAAGGCCAGCTACATGGTCGGTACCGACATCGGCCACTCCATCGCACCGGTCGGCCCGGACCTGGACATGGCGGCGTTTGAAAAGGCGATCCGCAACGCATTCACCGGCGGCAAGCCACTGATCACACCGGAAGAAGCGCAGGCCACCGGCAAGGCCCTGATGGCACGCATAGGCGCGCGCAATGGCCAGCCCACGCCTGACGGCAAGGTGCCCGAAGTGGCGAAGGACAAGGTTGGTTTGCTGGTCGGCACCGACGTCGGCCGCTCGCTGACGCCAATCCATGAAGAGATCGACCTTCCCGTGTTCTTGCAGGCGGTACGCACCACCGTCGCCAACGGCAAGGCGCTGTTGAGCGATGAGGAGCTGGCTGCGATCCGCCAGTCGTTCTCGCAGAAGGTCCAGGGCCAGATGCAGGCGAAAGCAGCAGTCGCCGGCGAAAAGAACAAGACCGAAGGCGCCGGGTTCCTGGCAAAGAACAAGACGGTCAAGGGCGTGTTCACCACGCCGTCGGGCCTGCAGTACATGGTGCTGCGCCAGGGCGCCGGCCAGCGTCCGCGCGCCACCGACCGCGTCCGCGTGAATTACCACGGCACGCTTTTGAACGGCACGGTGTTCGACAGTTCGTATGAGCGTGGCGGCCAGCCGGTCGAGTTCGGCCTGGGCCAGGTGATCCCGGGCTGGACCGAAGGCCTGACCCTGATGCCGGTGGGCGCGAAGTACCGCTTCTGGATTCCCGGCGAACTCGCCTACGGCCCCAAGGGCACCCCCGATGGCAGCATCGGCCCGAACTCCACGCTGGTGTTCGATGTCGAATTGCTGGCGATCCTGCCGCAGTAACCCTCGATCCCGGTAAGCCCGATCGCGAGCCGTTCGCGTACTGACGCGACGTTCAGCCGGGCGCGTGCAACGTGCCCGGCCTCGTTAACGCTCCAAGCATCCAGACCCAGGAGTTCCCCGATGACCCGTTTCTCCCGCCACGTTTCCGTGGCCCTAGCCGCGACTGCCCTGGCCGTGACCGTCACGGCATGCAACCCGCCTGCCGACAAAGCCAAGACGGAGGCCAAGACCGAAGAGGCAGCGAAGGACTCCGGTCCGCAGATCGCTGGCCTGCCGACCGAGAAGGACAAGGTCAGCTACATGATCGGCATGCAGATGGGCAAGTCGCTGGAGCAGGTGAAGGACGAAGTCGACGTCGACGTCATCGCCAAGGCGATCAAGTCCTCGCTTGCCGGCGAAAAGCTGCTGATGGACGAGAAGCAGGCCCAGCAGATCGCCGAAACCTTCGGCCAGAAGATGCAGGCCAAGCAGATCGCCAAGATGATGGCCGATGCGAAGACCAACAAGGAGCAGGGCGAGAAGTTCCTCGCCGAGAACGCGAAGAAGCCGGGCGTGAAGACCACGCCGTCGGGCCTGCAGTACCAGGTGATCACCGAAGGCACCGGTCCCAAGCCGAAGGACAGCGACGTCGTCCGCGTGCATTACAAGGGCACGCTGCTCGACGGCAAGACCTTCGACAGCTCCTACGATCGCGGCACGCCCGCCACGTTCCCGCTGGCCGGCGTGATCCCGGGCTGGCGCGAAGGGCTCGCGCTGATGCCGGTGGGCAGCAAGTACAAGCTGTGGATCCCGTCGTCGATCGCCTATGGCGAAGCCGGCACGCAGGGCGGTCCGATCGGCCCGAACGCTACGCTGGTGTTCGAAGTCGAACTGCTCGAAATCGTGAAGCCGGAAGCGAAGTAAGCAACTCCGCCTCGGAACGGACGGCTGCTTCACCGCGCGTTGAAGCAGCCGTTGCGTAAGGTCGTGCATTTGGTGGTCCACGCCCCCAATTCCCCGCTTCACCCACCGCCATCGGCAAGGAACAGATTTCATGCGCGTCACCATCTTCGGTACCGGCTACGTCGGCCTCGTCACGGGAACCTGCCTGGCCGAAGTCGGCCACGACGTGGTCTGCGTCGATATCGATGAAGCAAAGGTCGAAGGGCTCAACAACGGCATCATTCCGATCTACGAGCCCGGCCTCGAGCCAATGGTGAAAGCGAACCACGCGGCAGGCCGGTTGACGTTCACTACCGATGCCGCCACCGCCATCCAGCATGGCGACACCATCTTCATCGCCGTCGGCACGCCGCCCGACGAAGACGGCAGCGCGGACCTCCGCTACGTGCTCGCGGTGGCGAAGACCATCGGGCAGAACCTTTCGCGCCCGGCGGTCGTCGTCGACAAATCCACCGTGCCGGTGGGCACGGCAGACAAGGTGCGCGCAGTCATTGCGGCCGAACTGGAGGAGCGTGGCGCGCAGATCGCATTCGACGTGGCCTCCAACCCGGAATTCCTGAAAGAAGGCGATGCGGTCAAGGACTGCATGCGTCCGGATCGCATCGTGATCGGCGCCAGCAAGGCATCGTCGGTCGAACAGCTCAAGCGCCTGTACGCACCGTTCAACCGCAACCACGAGCGCATCGTCGCGATGGACGTGCGTTCGGCCGAACTGACGAAATACGCCGCGAACGCGATGCTGGCGACGAAGATCAGTTTCATGAACGAAATCGCGAACATCGCCGAGCGCGTCGGCGCCGACATCGAGCACGTGCGCCACGGCATCGGCTCGGATCCGCGCATCGGCTACAGCTTCATCTATCCGGGCGCGGGTTATGGTGGTTCCTGTTTCCCCAAGGACGTGCAGGCGCTGGAGCGCACCGCGAAGCAGCACGGTTACCACGCGGAGATCCTCGGTGCGGTCGAATCCGTGAACGCACGGCAGAAGCACCGGCTCTTCGAACTCATCAGCGAGCACTACGACGGCGACGTCGCCGGCAAGACCCTCGCCGTGTGGGGCCTCGCCTTCAAGCCCAACACCGATGACATGCGCGAAGCATCGAGCCGCATGCTGCTCGCGCGCCTGTGGGAAGCCGGTGCGAAGGTGCGCGCCTACGATCCCGAGGCACGCCACGAAGCCGAGCGCATCTTCGGCAAGCGCGACGACCTGGCGTTGTGCGACTCCGCACGCCAGGCGGTCGAGGGTGCCGATGCACTGGTGGTCGTCACCGAATGGAAACAGTTCCGCAGCCCCGACTTCAGCCGACTGCAGGCCGTGCTCACCGACAAGGTGATCTTCGACGGCCGCAACCTGTATGAGCCGGGCGAAGTGGAGCAGGCCGGGCTTGCGTACTACGGCATCGGCCGCGGCCGTTCGGTCAAGAGCAACGGCTCGGTCTGAGCAGCAGGCAGGTTCATGACTCCGGAAGAGATCGAGCGCCGCCTGGCTGAACTGGAAACGCGCGTCGCGTTCCAGGAGCAATCCCTGCTGGAGCTCAGCGATGCGATCGCGGCTTCCCGTGATGAGGAAGCGCGCACCGCGCTGCTGTTGCACCGCGCGCTGGAGGAATTGAAGGCGATGCGCAATACGCTTTCTTCTTCGCCGGTAACGGGCGATGCTTCGCTGGAACCTCCGCCCCCGCATTACTGATGCGGCATCATTGTCCCTGCATCGAACGCCCGCATACAGCCGCACACCGCAATGAGCAATCTTCGCGATCAACTCCTAGGCCTCGGCTTCAAGCCTGCGCCCAAGCCCGAACGTCCTGCCGAACGGAAACCCGGTGGTCCTCACGGGAAACCCCAACAGGGCAAGCCGCCGCATGCGCGCCAGGGCCATCCGGCCGCCAAGCCGCAGCAACAGCGGCCTGCGCACAAGCCCGGCGCGAAGCCGGCACCGCGTACGCGCGAGGAAATCGATCTCGCGAAGGCCTACGCCCTGCGCGCGCAACGTGAGAAGGACGAGCGCATCGCGGCCGAAGCCGCGAAGCAGGAAGAAGCGCGTAAGCGCCGCGAAGCCCGGGCAAAGCTCACCGAGCTGGTCAAGGACAAGTCACTCAACGCCGCCGACGCCGACATCGCGCGCCACTTCCCATATGGCGGCAAGATCAAGCGCATCTACGTCAACGCGGACCAGCTCAAGGCACTGAATGCCGGCGAGCTCGGCGTACTGCAGCTCGATGGCCGTTATGTTCTTGTTTCCGCCGAACTGGTCACGCAGGCCGCGGAAATATTTCCCGCCGCCGTCGCGCTCAAGGTCGATCCGGACGCACCGGCCGAAGATGATCCCTACGCCGACCCGCAATACCAGGTGCCCGACGATCTGATCTGGTAGGCCGGAAACAGGTGCCTGGTCGCCTTGCGTTTCCCATGTGGTTGATCCATCAATTATTCCGGGCGTCGTCGGGGTTGATGCGAGCCAACAGTCCGCCTGCACGAGACCGAAACCCTTCGCGTCGTGCGTAGTCCCGACCGCGCTGCGAAGAAAGCGCCTGCGAAGGCTATCCGCCGTGTGCCATCAGCATCGACGCGATTGAACTACTCCGGATCGTAATCCAGGTTCGACGCGAGCCAGCGATCGGCCTGCGCGAGACTGACGCCCTTGCGTCGCGCGTAGTCCTCGACCGCGCCGCGATCAGAAGCGTCTGCGACGGTTCTATCCGCGCCGCCGCGCGCCAGTAGCATCGCGTCGCGCGTAGTCCTCGACCGCGCCGCGACCAGAAGCGTCTGCGATCCGCGCCGCCGCGCGCCAGTAGCCCCGACGTGGGATCGATTACCGGATCGTAGTCCAGGTTCGAGGCCAGCCAACGTTCGGCCTGGGCAACACTGACGCCCTTGCGTCGCGCATAGTCCTCGACCGCGCCGCGACCAGAAGCGCCTGCGACGGTTCTATCCGCGCCGCCGCGCGCCAGTAGCATCGACGTGGGATCGATTACTCCGGGTCGTAGTCCAGGTTCGAGGCCAGCCAACGTTCGGCCTGGGCAACACTGACGCCCTTGCGTCGCGCGTAGTCCTCGACCTGCTCCTTCGACACGCGGCCCACGACGAAATACTGGCTCTGCGGATGGCTGAAGTAATAGCCGGATACGGCTGCCGCCGGATACATCGCGAAGCTTTCGGTGAGCCTGACGCCCGCGTTGCGTTCGGCGTCGAGCAGGCGGAACAACGTTGCCTTCTCGCTGTGCTCGGGGCAGGCGGGGTAGCCGGGCGCCGGGCGGATGCCGCGGTACTTCTCGTCGATGAGCGAATCGTTGTCGAGCGTTTCATCCGAGGCGTAACCCCAGAATTCCCGGCGCACGCGCTGGTGCAGGCGTTCGGCGAAAGCTTCGGCCAGGCGATCGGCGAGCGACTTGAGCAGGATCGCGTTGTAGTCGTCTTGGTCGGCTTCGAAGCGCGCTACATGCTCTTCGATGCCGATGCCCGCGGTGACGGCGAAGCCACCGATCCAGTCCTGGCGGCCCGAGTCCCTCGGGGCGACGAAATCGGCGAGGCAGAAGTCGGGGCGCTCGGCTGGCTTGTCGGCCTGCTGGCGCAGGAAGCAAAGCATTTCCTGCTTGCCATCGACATCGACGACAACGTCATCGCCGGTCGAATTGGCAGGCCACAGCGCGAATACTGCGCTCGCCTTCAGCCACTTCCCGGACACGATCTTCTGCAGCATCGCGCGCGCATCGCGATAGAGCTCGCTCGCCTGTGTGCCGACCACGGGGTCGGTGAGGATCGCCGGGTACTTGCCTGCAAGTTCCCAGGTATTGAAGAACGGCGTCCAGTCGATGTAATCGACCAGCTCCGCCAGTGGATAGTCATCCAGGACGTGCAGCCCGGGCTGTGCCGGAGTGGGGGGCGCGTAGTTCGCCCAATCGAACTGGAATTTCTGGCCGCGCGCCTTTTGCAGCGGCACCAGGCGCTTGCCATCGCCACGATGCTTGTGGCGTTCGCGGATCTCCGCGTAATCCGCATCGTTGGCCGCGACGAAGGGAGCACGCAGGTCAGCGCTGATCAGCGACTGCGCCACGCCAACGGCTCGCGATGCGTCCTTTACCCACACGGTTGGCGCCTTGTAATGCGGGTCAATCTTGAGGGCGGTGTGCGCGCGGGACGTAGTTGCTCCGCCGATCAGCAGCGGGACAACGAAACCCTGTCGCTGCATTTCGCGGGCGACGTGGCTCATTTCCTCCAGCGATGGCGTGATCAGTCCGGAGAGTCCGATCAGATCGGCGTTTTCGGCCTTGGCACGATCGAGGATGACCTGTGCCGGCACCATTACGCCGAGGTCGATCACCTCGAAGTTGTTGCACGCGAGCACCACGCCGACGATGTTCTTGCCGATGTCGTGCACGTCGCCCTTGACCGTCGCCATCACGATGCGGCCGTTGGTCTTGCCCACGTCGCCGGTGCGCAGCTTCTCGGCCTCGATGTAGGGCAGGAGGTAAGCCACGGCCTTCTTCATCACGCGCGCCGACTTCACCACCTGGGGCAGGAACATCTTGCCGGCGCCGAACAGATCGCCCACGACGTTCATGCCGTCCATCAGCGGACCTTCGATCACGTCGAGCGGGCGCGTCGATAGCGTGCGCGCTTCCTCGGTGTCCGTTTCGATGTACAGGTCGATGCCGTGCACCAGCGAATGTGCCAGGCGCTCGCGCACCGGCTTGCTGCGCCACGCAAGGTCTTCGACCTTCTTCTCGCCTTTTTTCCCCTTGAAACGGTCGGCGATTTCCAGCAAACGCTCAGTCGCGTCGTCGCGGCGGTTCAGCACCACGTCTTCAACGCGCTCGCGCAGTTCCGGATCAAGATCATCGTACAGGGGCAGGGCGCCGGCGTTGACGATGCCCATGTCCATGCCGGCGCGGATCGCGTGGTAGAGGAAGACGACGTGGATCGCCTGCCGCACCGGCTCGTTGCCGCGGAAGGAGAACGAAACGTTCGATACGCCCCCGGAAATATGGCTGAAGGGGTGGCGACGCTTCAGTTCGCGGCAGGCCTCGATGAAGGCGACCGCGTAATCGTTGTGCTCATCGATGCCGGTGGCGATCGCGAACACGTTGGGGTCGAAGATGATGTCTTCCGGCGGAAAGCCGATCTCTTCGGTCAGCAGTTTGTACGCACGCGAGCAGATTTCGACCTTGCGCTCGACCGTATCGGCTTGGCCCTGTTCGTCGAACGCCATCACCACGACCGCGGCGCCGTAACGCCGTACCAGACGGGCCTGGCGCAGGAACTCCGCTTCGCCTTCCTTCATCGAGATCGAGTTGACGATGCCTTTGCCCTGGAGGCACTTCAGGCCGGCTTCGATCACGCTCCATTTGGAACTGTCGACCATCACCGGAATGCGGGCGATGTCCGGCTCGGCCGCCATCAGGTTGAGGAAGGTCATCATCGCCTGCTCGGAATCGAGCATGCCCTCGTCCATGTTGACGTCGATGACCTGCGCGCCGTTTTCGACCTGCTGGCGCGCGACGACAACGGCTTCATCGAAGCGGCCTTCGAGGATCAGCTTCTTGAACTGCGCCGAACCGGTGACGTTGGTGCGTTCGCCGACATTGACGAAGTTGCTCTGCGGAGTGATCTGCAGCGGCTCGAGGCCACTGAGCCGGGTCTGGCGGGGAAGCAGCTGCGACATCAGGCGGCTGCTTCCAGGCGTGGAACTTCACGCGGCGCAACGTCCGCTACTGCTTCCGCGATCGCTGCGATGTGCGCCGGTGTCGTGCCGCAACAGCCTCCGACGAGATTGAGCAGTCCCGCCCGTGCGAACTCACGCAACATCGAAGCCATGTCTTCTGGCGTTTCGTCGTAACCACCGAAGGCATTGGGCAGGCCGGCGTTCGGATGCGCGCTGACGTACGTATCGGCAACCTGGGCAAGGACGTCGACGTGCGCACGCAGGTCCTTGGCGCCGAGCGCGCAGTTCAGGCCGATCGACAGCGGTTGTGCGTGGCGCAACGAGTACCAGAATGCTTCGGCGGTCTGCCCCGACAGGGTGCGGCCGGAAGCATCGGTGATGGTGCCGGAGATCATCACCGGCAGCCGCGCGCCGCGCGCTTCGAAAACTTCTTCGATCGCAAAGAGTGCTGCCTTCGCATTGAGCGTGTCGAAAATGGTTTCGACCATGAGCACGTCGGCGCCGCCGTCGATCAGGCCCTCGGCGGCTTCGCGGTAGGCCACGCGCAGTTCGTCGAAGCTGATTGCACGGAAGCCGGGGCGGTTCACGTCGGGACTTAGCGACGCGGTGCGGCTGGTGGGGCCCAGTACGCCGATGACGAAGCGCGGCCTGGAGGGATCCTTCGCTTCGATCGCATCGCAAGCTTCACGCGCGAGGCGCGCGCCGGTTTCGTTGAGTTCGCGGGCGAGGTGCTGGAGTTTGTAGTCCTCCAGCGAAATCGTCGTTGAATTGAAGGTATTGGTTTCGATCAGGTCCGCGCCGGCTTCGAGGTATTGCGCGTGGATCTCGCGGATGATTTCGGGCCGCGTCAGGCTCAGCAGGTCGTTGTTGCCGCGCTGGTCGCGCGCGCAGCCGCAACCTTCGCCGTGGGCGTGGTCGCCCGCCGTGTGATGGCCGTCGTAACCGTCGGCGAAGCGGGTGCCGCGGTAGTCCGATTCCTGCAGTTCGTACTGCTGGATCATCGTGCCCATCGCGCCATCGATGATGAGGATGCGCTCGCGCAGCTCGCGCTGCAGCGCTTCGACGCGGTCGGGATGGAGCCAGGGAAGCGTATTCATCTGGATGCTTTCTTGCGTGCTGCGGAAGGGGTTTCGGATGCCTTGTGCGCCATCAGCGTGACGACTTCGAAGTGCGGCGGACGGCGTTCGCGAGTAACGGTCTGGCTGCTGATGAGATCCAGGCCAGCCTTGGCTACGAACTTCTGCAGCTCTTTTTCGGCGAAGCCGAGATTGACGTGACCGAAGGCTTCCACCGTCTGCCGATGTTCGTGCCTGGCCAGGCTGGTCAGCAGCAGGCGGCCGCCGGGACGAAGCACGCGTGCCGCTTCGCCCACCGCCTGCGCGGGATGTTCGGAATAGGTGAGTGCGTGCATCAGCACCACGAGGTCGAACTGCGCGGTGGAGAACGGAAGCATGTGCATATCGCCTTCGCGCACTTCGACGTTCTCGAGCCGGCGCAGGCGCTCGGACGCAGCGAGAACGACCTTGGTGCTCGAATCCAGGCATACGTAACGGTTCGAATGCGGAGCGAGCAGTTCCGCGAGCACACCGTCGCCCGATGCGATGTCGAGCACGTCACCGGGTTCGAGCAAGGGCAGTGCGGAACGCGCCAAGGCTTCCCAGGTGCGGCCCGGCGAGTAGTGACGCTCCATGTCGCCCGCGACCGAATCGGCCCAGTTCTGCTCGCCGGCGCGTGCGGCGAGCACTGCGGCGACGCGATCGCGATCCTGGCGCAGCAGTGGATCGTCGCTGCCTTCGCGCAATGTCTGCCACAACGCGAGTTGTGCCGAATCGAGCGCGGCTTCATCGAAGCGGTAATACGCCGAAACGCCGGAGCGGCGATCGCGCACGAGACCGGCTTCCTTCAACTTCGACAGGTGCGTCGAAACACGCGGCTGCGCGAGCCGCGTGATCGCCGACAACTCGGCGACTGTGAGTTCCTCGCGTTCGAGCAGCGCGAGCAGCCGCACGCGCGTCGCGTCGGCGAACACCTTGAGGCGCGAGGACCAGCCTTCGAGATCCATGGAATACCCTTTTATCGACCTATCGCGATATAGCGATAAGTGTGGGCCGGGGCGCTCCATCGGTCAAGACAACGGCCCGCAAAAGGTAGGGTTATTTCCCTGCGAGGGCTACAATTCGCGTCTTCGCCGAGTCACTTAAGGGTACTGACGTGGATTTCCGTTTCACCGAAGAGCAGTTGATGATCCAGGACGTGGCGCGCCGCATCGCGCAGGAGAAGATCGCGCCGAGCGCCGAGCACCACGACCAGACCGGCGAGTTCCCGCTGGAGAACATCCGGACGCTCGGTGAGAACGGTCTGATGGGGATAGAAGTACCGGCCGAATACGGCGGCGCCGGCATGGACCCGATCAGCTACGTGCTCGCGATGATCGAGATCGCCGCTGGCGATGCCGCGCACTCGACGATCATGTCGGTCAACAACTCGCTGTTCTGCAACGGCATCCTGAAATTCGGCAACGAAGACCAGAAGCAGAAGTACGTACGTGCGATCGCCGAAGGCCGGGAAATTGGCGCTTTTGCGCTGACCGAGCCGCAGTCGGGCTCCGATGCCACCGCGATGCGCTGCAAGGCGGTGAAGCAGGCCGACGGCACCTTCTTCGTCAACGGCAAGAAGAGCTGGATCACGTCCGGACCGGTTGCCAAGTACATCGTGCTGTTCGCGATCACCAACCCGGAACTGGGCGCGCGCGGCATTACCGCGTTCGTGATCGACGCCGCCCGTGAAGGTTTCCATCGTGGCAAGACCGAGCCCAAGCTCGGCATCCGTGCCTCGGCTACGTGCGAGATCGAATTCGCCGATTACGTCGTCCAGCCCGACGAAGTGCTGGGCAAGGAAGGCGAGGGCTTCAAGATCGCCATGGGCGTGCTCGACGCCGGCCGCATCGGCATCGCCTCGCAGGCGATCGGCATCGCACGGGCTGCCTACGAAAGGACGATCGAATACGTCAAAGAGCGCAAGGCTTTCGGTGCGCCGATCGGCACTTTCCAGATGACGCAGGCGAAGATCGCCGACATGAAGTGCAAGCTCGACGCGGCCACGCTGCTCACGCTGCGCGCGGCCTGGCAGAAGGGCGAATTCGACAAGGGTGGCGCCCGTTTCAGCAATGAGGCTGCCATTGCCAAGCTCACCGCTTCGGAAGCCGCGATGTGGATCACCCACCAGGCCGTGCAGATCCACGGCGGCATGGGTTATTCGAAGGAAATGCCGCTGGAACGCTACTTCCGCGACGCCAAGATCACCGAAATCTACGAAGGCACCAGCGAGATCCAGCGCCTGGTGATCGCGCGCAACGAAACCGGGTTGCGCTGAAACTCCTGCTCCAAAGGGCCCGCGGCGACGCGGGCCTGATTGCATCGCCCCGCTTCTTGCGTATTTGCACTAACCCCAATTAACGGATCGGATTCCCACGTTGCCATGAGCACCGCACCCAAAGCTCCGCGCAAGGCCGCCAGCAAGGCGACCGCCAAACCTGCCGCCGCATCTACGTCCAAGCCGGCTCCTGCCCCCGAGAGCCAGAACGTTTCGCTCGAGCCCATCCTTGCCGCAATGCGCAAGCGCCTGCCGAAGGCGCGCCATGCCGAAGGCGAAGCCTTCATCCGGGCGTTCTACGCCCGCATGAGCGAAGACGAGTTGCCGCAACACAGCGCCGATGGATGGGCCGCGCTCGCGGTCGACTTCCTCGACTTCGCCCGCGCGCGCAAACCGGGCACGGCGCTGGTGCGCCTGTTCAACTCCACGATCAAGAGCCACGGCTGGGAATCCGCGCACACCGTGTTGCAGATCGCCAACGACGACATGCCGTTCCTTGTCGATACCGTGACAATGGCGCTCGCCGAGCAGGGCATTGGCGTGCACGTGCTGGGCCATCCGGTCGTCACCTTCCAGCGCGACAAGGCCGGCAAGCTCGTGGCTGTTGGCGGCGGCACCCCGGAATCGCTGATGCATCTGGAAATCGATCGCCAGTCGGTCGAAGAGATGCCCAGGATCAGGAAGGTGGTCGAATCCGCGCTCGCCGACGTGCGCGCGATCGTGCGCGACTGGAGCCAGATGCGCGATCGGATGCTGCAGGTCGCCGACGACCTGGGTTCGCGCAAGTTTCCCGCCGATCCCGATGCGCGCCACGAATCGCAGGAATTCCTGCGCTGGGCGGCCGACAACCACTTCACCTTCCTCGGCTATCGCGAATACGAAGTGGTGAAGCAGGGCGACGACGAAGTCCTGCGCGCAGTCGAAGGCACCGGCCTCGGCCTGATGCGCGGCCATGATTCGGGCAGGCCGCGTTCGGTGAAGTCGCTGCCGGCGCACAGCGTCAACCGGAAGAACGGCCCCGACGCGCTGATCCTCACCAAGACGAATGCGCGTTCCACCGTGCATCGTCCGGGCTACATGGATTACATCGGCGTCCTCGCCTTCGATGCGAAGGGCAAGGCCGTGCGCGAGCAGCGCTTCGTCGGCCTGTACACCTCGAGCGCGTACAACCGCCGTCCATGGGACATCCCGCTCGTGCGCCAGCGCCATGACTACGTGATGCGGCAGTCGGGCCTGACGCCCAACAGCCATAGCGGCAAGGCACTGCGCCATATCCTGGAAACGCTGCCGCGCGACGAGTTGTTCCAGTCCACCGGCGAGGAACTGCTGCGGACCAGCACCGGCATCCTCGGCCTGCAGGAACGCGTGCGCAGCAAGCTGTTCCTGCGCCGCGACCGTTACGGCCGCTTCTTCTCCGGCCTGGTCTACATTCCGCGCGACCGTTTCAACACCGACGTGCGCCGCCGCATCGAAACGATGCTCAGGGAAATGCTGCACGGCGAATACGTCGATGCGAACGTCCTTCTCAGCGAATCGCCGCTGGCGCAGCTGCACCTCGTCGTTCGTCCGAAGTCGGGCGACGTAGTGGAAGTCGACAACGCCGCGATCGAAGCCGGCATCGCCCGCATCATCCGCAACTGGCAGGACGACCTGCGCGAGCAACTGGTCGCCCGCCACGGCGAGCAGGAAGGACTCGCGCTGGCGAACCGTTACGGACGTGCGCTGCCGACCGGCTACATCGAAGAAGTGGGCGCGGAAGCGGCCGCGGCGGACATCGCCAATCTTGCGGCGCTGTCGGGTTCCGACGACCTGCGCCTGAGCCTGCATCGTGCCCACAAGGGGACCGGCGGCCTGCGCTTCAAGTTCTATCGCTGCAACGACGACATTCCGCTGTCGGACGCGTTGCCGATGATGGAAAACATGGGCCTGCGGGTGATTTCCGAGCATCCGTATCGCCTGACGGTCGACGGCCAGGTGTTCTATGTGCAGGACTTCGAAGTCGAGACGATCGGCGCCGAACTGGACATCGACAGCCTCGACGAGAACTTCGAAGAAGCCTTCGCGCAGATGTGGCGCGGCAATGTCGAGAACGACGGTTTCAACCGCCTGATCCTCGCCGCCAACCTCTCATGGCGTCAGGTGGCAATGCTGCGCGGCTACTGCAAGTACCTGCTGCAGGTGGGCGTGCCGTTCTCGCAGAGCTACGTCGAAGCAACGTTCTCGCGCTATCCGATGCTGGCGCGCCTGCTGGTGGAAGTGTTCGAAGCCAGGTTCGATCCGGCCACCGGCAACGAGAGCAAGGCCGAGATCAAGGCCGGCATGGAGCGCTTCGGCAAGCAGCTGGCGGCGCTGGCCGGAGACGACGGCGCGATGATGGCGGCCGTGCTGCCGGTGGTCGAAGCCCGTGCCGGCAAGCGTGACGCGCAGATCGAGGTCACGCGCGGCGCGTTCAAGGGACTGCTCGATCGCGTCGCGAGCCTCGACGAGGACCGCATCTTCCGCAGCTTCCTTGGCGTCATCGACGCGACGCTGCGCACGAGCTATTACATCCAGTACAAGGACGGCCTGCGCGCCGACGGTGGTCCCGCCGACTACGTCAGCTTCAAGTTCGACTCCTCCAAGGTGCCGGATCTGCCGAAGCCGCGTCCATATCGCGAAATCTTCGTCTACGGCCCGCGTGTCGAAGGCGTGCACCTGCGCTTCGGCCCGGTCGCGCGTGGTGGCCTGCGCTGGTCCGATCGCCGCGAGGATTTCCGCACGGAGGTGCTCGGGCTGGTGAAGGCGCAGATGGTGAAGAACACAGTGATCGTGCCGGTCGGCTCGAAGGGTGGCTTCTACTGCAAGCAGCTGCCCAATCCGGCGGTGGATCGCGACGCGTGGTTCAACGAAGGCGTGGCCTGTTACAAGCGCTTCATCAACGGCCTGCTCGACATCACCGACAACATCACGCCGGACGGCAGGATCGTGCATCCGGCCGATGTGGTTCGCCATGACGGCGACGATCCGTATCTCGTCGTTGCCGCCGACAAGGGCACGGCGACGTTTTCCGACATCGCCAACGGCATCGCCGCCGCGCACAAGTTCTGGCTCGACGATGCGTTCGCCTCGGGCGGTTCGGTCGGTTACGACCACAAGGGCATGGGCATCACCGCGCGCGGCGCGTGGGAGTCGGTCAAGCGCCATTTCCGCGCGATGGGGCGCAACAGCCAGAAGGAAGACTTCACCACCGTCGGCATCGGCGACATGTCGGGCGACGTATTCGGCAACGGCATGCTGCTGTCGAAGCACATCCGCCTGCTGGCGGCATTCGATCATCGCCACATCTTTCTCGACCCCAATCCGGACACGGCCGCTTCCTTCAAGGAGCGCGAGCGCATGTTCAGGCTGCCGCGTTCGTCGTGGGAGGACTACGACAAGAAGCTGGTCAGCAAGGGCGGCGGCGTGTATCCGCGTTCGGCCAAGTCGATTCCGGTTTCGGCCGAAGTCCGTACCGCGCTCGGCATCGACAACAGCGTGACGGCGATGAGCCCGAACGAGCTGATGAACGCCATCCTCAAGGCGCCCGTCGACCTGCTCTGGAACGGCGGCATCGGCACCTACGTCAAGGCGGCCAGCGAGACGAACCTGCAGGTCGGCGACCGCGCCAACAACGGCCTGCGTGTCGACGGCCGGGAATTGCGCTGCAAGGTGGTGGGCGAGGGCGGCAACCTGGGCCTGACCCAGCTCGGTCGCGTCGAAGCCGCGCAGCACGGCGTGCTGCTCAACACCGACTTCATCGACAACTCCGCCGGCGTGGACACCTCGGACCACGAGGTCAACATCAAGATCCTGCTCAACGGCGAGGTGCAGAAGAAGAAGCTCACCTTCGATGCGCGCAACAAGCTGCTCGCCTCGATGACCGATGAAGTCGCACAGCTCGTGCTCGCCGACAACTACCGCCAGAACCAGGCGATCAGCCTGATGGAGCGGATGAGCGTGTCGCGCATGGGTTCCAAGCGTCACTTCATCAGCACGCTGGAATCGCAGGGCCTGCTCGATCGCCAGATCGAATTCCTGCCCAGCGATGCGGAGCTGGCCGAGCGCAAGTCGCGCGGACTGGGCCTGACCCGTCCGGAACTGTCGATCCTGCTGTCGTACTCGAAGATCGTGCTGTTCCAGCAGCTGGTCGAATCCGACGTGCCGGAAGATCCGTACCTCTCGAAGGAGCTGGTGCGCTACTTCCCCAAGCCGCTGCAGGACAAATACGCGAAGTCGATGGAAGGCCACCGCCTGAAGCGCGAGATCATCGCCACCGCGGTGACCAACTCGATGGTCAACCGCATGGGCGCGACGTTCACCCTGCGCATGACCGAGGACAGTGGGCGCACGCCGGGCGAAGTCGCCAAGGCATTCACCATCACCCGCGAAACGCTCGATGCGCGTGCGTTGTGGGCGCAGATCGACGCGCTCGATGGCAAGGTCCACGAGTCGGTGCAGATCGATGCCTTGAATGTGATCTGGAACCTGCAGCGTTCGTTCACGCGCTGGCTGCTGTCGCGTCCGGGTGCGATCCCCGACATCGCGACTGCCGTCAGCCGCTATTACGACGGCTACAAGGACATCCGCGCCGGCGAGAACATCCTCGGTCCCCAGCAGCGCCCGGGTTACGAAGCCGCATTGCGCGGCTGGCAGGAGAAGGGCGTTCCCAACGATCTCGCCCTGCAGCTCGCCGCACTCGTTTACATGGAACCGGCGTGCGACATCATCGAACTCGCGCGCGAGCGCAAGCTGAAGGTGGTCGAAGTCGCCAAGACGCATTTCCGGCTGGGCGAAGCACTCAACCTGCCGTGGCTGGTGTCGCAGATCGAGAACCTCGCAGTCGACGGTCGCTGGCATGCCGTCGCCCGCGGCGTGCTGCGCGAGGAGCTGGCCACGCAGCAACGCGCGCTGGTGCAGCAGGCGCTGTCGATGCCCGGTGCTACCCCGGACGCGAAGGTGCAGAACTGGCTGCAACGCGACGACGCATCGCTGCGCTTCACGCTGTCGATGCTCAACGAGCTGGCTGCGCAGAAGTCGCTGGATTATCCGACGGCATCGGTGGCCGTGCAGCGTCTGTCGCAGCTCGCATCCCGAGGGTGAGAGCTAGCGCGCTTGGCCGATGCCCCGTCGGCATCGGCTACGCGAATGCCCGGCCATGGATGGCCGGTCCCGGGCTATCCGAAGCCGGGTTGTTTCGCCATGGATGGCAGTGCAGAGCAACAAACTTCTGAGTCGTCGCGTACCTCTCTCCCAACGGGAGCGGGGTTGATTCGCGCTCCCGCATTGGCCGCAATGCTTGCGACGTCACGCCCCCGCGTTATGCTCGCGCCATCGCAACGGAGCCGCCGATGACCGGGACCCCTCGTCTTGCCTTCCTTGCCAGCCCCGCGGAAGAAGCGCAGCTTGCGCTCGCGCAGATGACCGCACGTTATGGCGAGCATTCGCCCGAAGAAGCGGACGTGCTGGTCGCGCTCGGTGGCGACGGCTTCATGCTGCAGACCCTGCATCGCCACGCGGGCCTCGCCAAGCCGGTCTATGGCATGAAGCTGGGCACGGTCGGTTTCATGATGAACCACCAGCGCAGCGAGGATCTGATCGGGCGCATCCACGCCGCCGAACCTGCCGTGCTGCGGCCGCTGGAGATGGTGGCGCAGACGGAATCCGGCGCTACCGTCGGTTCGCTCGCCTACAACGAAGTATCGCTGCTCAGGCAGACGCGCCAGGCCGCGCACCTCTCGATCGACCTCAACGGCCAAACGCGCCTCGACGAACTGATCTGCGACGGCGTGCTGGTGGCGACGCCCGCAGGCAGCACTGCCTACAACTTCTCCGCGCACGGACCGATCCTGCCGCTGGGCGCGAACGTGATCGCGCTGACGCCGATCGCCGCGTTCCGTCCGCGCCGCTGGCGCGGCGCCGTGCTCAAGGCCGATACCGAAGTCCGTTTCCGCGTCATGGACCCGTTCAAGCGGCCGGTGAGCGCGACCGCCGATTCGCATGAAGTCCGCGACATCGTCGAAGTCACGATCCGCGAGTCGCGTGATCGCACGGTCACGCTCCTGTTCGACCCGGAGCACAACCTCGAAGAGCGGATTCTCGCGGAGCAGTTCACCAGCGGGTGAAGTGGAGTGGAAACAGGCGGTTCGTAGCGCTCGATCCCACGCTCGTCCAGCGGCCCGAGGGCACAGCGCACGCCACGCTTCTGTTCCTGGCCGTTTTTTCTCACCGCGTGCGACGGCGAGGCCCCACAATATCCCCATGCCTGACCGTGATGCCGACCCGCTGATCGTTGCGATTTCCTCGCGTACCCTGTTCGACATGGAGGACAGCCACGCGCTGTTCGAGCGCGAAGGTATCAATGCGTACGCCGATTTCCAGCGCACGCATGAGGACGACATCCTCGAGCCCGGCATTGCCTTCCCGCTGGTACGCAAGCTGCTGGCGCTCAACGAGGGCGCGCCGCCGGAAGCTCCCCGCGTTGAAGTCATCCTGATCTCGCGCAACTCCGCCGACACCGGCCTGCGCATCTTCAATTCGATCGCGCACCACGGCCTGGCGATCCGGCGCGCGGCTTTCAGCAATGGCGCGGCGCCGTATCCGTACATCCGTCCGTTCGGTGCGGACCTGTTCCTGTCCACGCATGCCGAAGACGTGCGCAATGCGCTCGCGGCTGGCATTGCCGCGGCGACGTTGTTACCGGCGAAGGCGGCGCAACAGCGCCACGACCAGCTGCGCATCGCCTTCGACGGTGACGCGGTGATCTTCGATGACGAAGGGGAGCGCGTGTCGCGCGAGGGCGGGCTCGCCGCATTCGCCGCGCACGAACGCGAGCACGCGGACGAACCGCTGTCGGGCGGGCCGTTCCGCGGCTTCCTCGATGCGCTGCATCGCCTGCAGGCGGCGTTTCCGGCCGGGCAGGCGTCGCCGATCCGCACTGCGCTGGTGACTGCGCGATCGGTTCCCGCCCATGAGCGTGTGATCCGCACGCTGCGCGAATGGGGCATCCGCCTGGACGAAGCGCTGTTCCTCGGTGGACGCTCGAAGGGACCGTTCCTGGAAGCGTTCGGCGCCGACATCTTCTTCGACGATTCCGAGCACAACATCGTGTCGGCCCGCGACCACGTCGCAGCGGGCCATGTGCCGCACGGCGTGGCGAATCGAGGCTGACCGAGGCGGGCCTCGGCCCACCGCCACTGAAATCCGCAGTCGCATCACGCGACTTCGATCGCGCCATGTGTCCTGACCGGGAGCGCATCTTCTGCGCATTCCTGCCCCGAGAGCGCGCCGGGCAGGCTCGGCGCTACGCACGCGCCTTTCAACCGAAGAACCGCAACGGCACCGTCGCCCGGTCGCGTCCTTCCAGATGCGCGGTCACGCGGTCGCCCACGCGTTCGAAACACAGATCCACACGGCGCTCGTCCACGGCGATCCTGCGTACCGAAACCTTGTCGATACCGGGCGGCAACGCGGGACGTTCGACGCGGATTTCCCCGCGCCATCCATCGATCTCCACGCCCAGGCACGCCTGCAGCAGCATGAAGGGCGAACCCGCGGCCCAGGCCTGCGGCAGGCATGCGACCGGATATGCCACGGGTGTCGATCCCTGCGCGCGCGGGAAACCGCAGAAGAGCTCCGGCAGGCGCAGGTCGAAATGCATCGCGGCCTCGAACATGTTGCGTAGCAACCGGGTCGCTGCCGCACGGTCGCCGTAACGCGCCATCCCCGCGGCGCACAGTGCCGTGTCGTGCGGCCACACCGAACCGTTGTGGTAAGACATCGGGTTATAGCGAACTTCGTCCCATGCCAGCGTGCGCAGGCCCCAGCCGGTGTGGAAGGCGGGTGTCAGCAGCTGCGCGCTGACCAGCATCGCGCGGTCATTACTAGGCAGTCCCGCGAACAGCAGGTGGCCGGGATTGCTGGCGCGTACGCGGCAGAGTTCGCCGGCGCCGTCCACGGCGATGCCGTAGAAGCCGGCATCGCTCATCCAGAAGCGATCTTCGACTGCTTCGCGAAGGCGCTCGGCGCAGCCCTGCCAGTGCAACGCCATCTCGACATCGTTACGGCGCTTGGCAATGACCGCCATCGCGCGGAACGCGGCATACGCGTAACCCTGCACTTCGACCAGCGAAATCGGACCCGGCGGAAACCCGCCATCCGCATGGAACACGGAGTCGTGGCTGTCCTTCCATCCCTGGTTCGCAAGACCGGTCGAGGATGCGCGCGCGTAGTCGAGGAAACCGTCGCGATTCGCGTCGCAAACGCGCTCGATCCATGCCGTGGCTGAGCGCAGCGCCGGCCAGAGGCGTTCGATGAAGCCGAGGTCGCCGGTACGTTCGGCGTAGGCGCCCGCAAGCGTGATGAACAACGGCGTGGTATCGACCCCGCCGTAATACCGGCCGAACGGCAGTTCCCGCATCGCCGCCATTTCGCCCTTGCGGGTCTCGTGCATGATCTTGCCGGGCGCGGCATCGAGGAACGCGGATTCTTCCTGCGCCTGGTGGTGCGCGAGAAACGCGAGCACGCCACGCGCGAGGCTCGGATCGAGCCACAGCGTCTGCAATGCGGTGATGACTGCATCACGACCGAACGGCGTGGAAAACCACGGAATGCCGGCATACGGATACGGCCCGGTTTCCAGCTCACTGGTGAGCAGCGCGAGATCGGCGCGCGACTTGTCCATCCACGCATCGAAGAGAGGTCCGCCGCTATGGATCCGCCCGGTGCGGCGCTGGCGGTTGCGCATCGTCGCGCGTGCCTGCACCGCGGCGTCGCGGAAGCGTTCGGACGAGGGCCGGTGCGCCGCGTCGATCCCGCACTCCAGGTACAGCTCCTCGCGAACGCCCGGCTGCAGATCCAGGGTGAATTCCGCGGCGTCCTGCGACAACTGCGTGGGATCGCGCGAAAACGAGAGCACCGAAGTGCGCAACGCCTGGTCCAGGCCCTGGTAACGGAAATGCACGGACCCTGCGTCGGATTCCACGGCAAGGAGCTCGCCGCGTGCAGCGCGCACGGTACCGCGTACTTCGAACATGTCGCGGAAATCCGCGGCGAACGAAAGCCGCAACGGCAGCCTGACCACGTGCTGTCCGTAGTTCGCGCACGCGATGCGTTCGTACAATCGATCGCCGCGCAGGAAACGTTCGCGTTGCAGGTGGATCACGCCCTGTGCAGCCGGGGTTCCCCCCAGCGGCGGCAGCGGCCGGTTGGTCAGGTGCCCGACGAACATGACGTTGTCGCGGCTTACGGTGGCGCTCAACAGGGCCGGAACCGAATCGCCGAGCCGAAGGCGGAACAACGACAGCAGGCGCGTGTCGTTGTAGAAGAATCCATCGCTGCCGCCTTCGATATCCCCCATCGCGTCGGCGACGATGAAGCAGTCTCCATCCTTCAGGACGTAGCTCGTCGAAAGCGTATTGCTCGCAACCGGTTCCATGCCTACGCCGTCAACAACTGGCTCGCATCGCCGCTGCGGAGCAGCCGCAGGTACAGGTCCGTGTAGCGTTGCGCCATGACTTCCGCGCTGAAGCGGCGCTCGAAGATGCTGCGCACGCGCCGCCGGTCCATGTGCGCGACCTGCTCGACGGCGGCTGCCGCGGCTTCCTCGCTGTCGACGATGCGGCCGGTGACGCCGTCTTCGATGACTTCGGGCACCGAGCCGCACGGCCAGGCGATCACCGGAGTGCCACACGCCATCGCCTCGATCATCACCAGTCCGAATGGCTCGGGCCAGTCGATGGGAAAGAGCAATGCAACGGCATTGCCGAGGAATTCCGCCTTGTCGTGGTCGTTGATTTCGCCGATGAACTCGATCAGCGGATCGTCGAGCAGCGGACGGATCTCGTTGGTGAAGTAGGCCCGGTCGGCATAGTCGACCTTGGCCGCGATCTTCAGCGGGATTCCCGCACGCTTCGCGATTGCGATGGCCCGGTCCGGCCGCTTCTCCGGCGAGATCCGCCCGAGGAACGCGAGGTAACCACCCGCCGGCCGTGGCGAGAAAGGAAGCAGCGAAGCAGGAATACCGTGCTGTACCGTCCCCAGCCAGCGCGCGAAGCGCAGTGGTTTGCGCTGGTGGTCGGAAATCGAAACGAGCGGGAAACCCGGCCAGCGCCAGTAGGCGCCCGGCAGGTCCTTCAGGTCGAGGCGGCCATGCAGCGTGGTCACGGTGCGATCGGCCATGTCTTCGAACATGGGGAAATGCAGCAGGTCGACATGGAAATGCAGGACGTCGAAGTCATCCGAACGGCGACGTACTTCGTGCAGCATCGTGAGATGCGCAGCGAGATCGGATTTCAGCGGGGCAGGGTCAAGGCGGATGGCCTGGTCGCGTACCGGAACGAGCATCGCACGCGTGCGCGCATCGGCGGAGGCGAACAGGGTGACGTCATGGCCGAGGTCGGTGAGTGCATCGGCAAGGTAGGCAACGATCCGTTCCGTTCCCCCGTACAGCTTTGGAGGAACGGCTTCATAGAGAGGCGCGATCTGTGCGATTTTCATTGGGATGCGGGGACCGGCATGACTACTTCAACAGCGTGCCGGTTGCGGCGTGGACGCGGCGTGTCCGCGCCGTGAGGGCTCACGGAGCGGCGTGAACAGGCCAAGTCAGGGACCGCTGGACGCGGTGCCTCTATGCAGTGGGCTAGCTGCGGCCAGGCACCATTGCGGCCAGGGGCAGGCGTACCTCGGTGACTTTCCACGCAAAACCATCGCGCGTCAGCACGAACACCACCGGATCGCCATCGGCATTGTCCAGCGTGGCGGTGAAGCGCGACGGCGACTCGTACCGGTACTTCGCGCCTTCCAGCGGATCACGTGGCGGCGCAGTGGCGTAGGAGTTTCCACTCGAGCGCTGGCCGCCGAGGCGGTGCCAGAAGTTGCGCCCTTCCATCACCGCAGCCAGGCCCGCGGGCGTCGCCATCATGTCGACGATGCCATCGGTGGCACCGCTCGCGAGCCGCAGCGCGATCGAACCGAGCAGGCTGGATTGCACGTCCGCACCGGCGCGCCGCACGACGTAGTCGTCTATCTGTTGCTTGAGGCTGGTGCGCACAGCCGGAAAGTCGACGTATTCCGACAACGCTGCTGCGTCCTGCGTTTTCACCGCCTGGCGGATGCCGTTGATGGCGAGGAAAGGACCGGCCGCAACCCAGCCGGCGAGCAGCACGAACGCAACGAGGATCAGGGCCAGCCACTTCTTCATGCGCATGCTCCTCGCCGATCTGGCCGAAGGATAGCGCGGGATCAGGCGGGGCCGCCCAGACCGGCTGCTCCTGCAGCGCAGGGATTGCCTGCATGCGCCTTTCCAGCGGTGCAAGGCGCGTCTGGCATCTTCAGAACTCGAGATCGAGTGCCGCGCAGAGGTAGTCCACCAGGGGCGCGAGGGTCGCGAGATCGCCTTCCAGTGTCTTGCGCAGGCGCGGCCCGGTCATGGTGGCATCGTCGATGCTGCGGAACGCGGCGAAGTTGCGGCGGCGCAGGTCATCGGCGAATTCGAAATCGGCCGGAAAACCGCGTGGCATGCGCACCAGCATTTCGTCGTCGTCGAGGTCGAAGCGCTTGCGGAACTTCGCACCGTGCGCGGCGGCCTTCCAGCTGCCGGGATTGTCGATGATGAAATGACGGATGCGGCGCAGCGTTTCCGGCTCGGGATGCCACACGCCCGCCGCGACGAAACAGTTACCCGGTTGCAGGTGCAGATAGAACGCAGGCGCTTCGACCTGCTTGCTGCGCGCATGGAACAGCCGCGCGCCCTGCCAGTTCTTGTACGGGGATTTGTCGTTGGCGAAGCGCGTATCGCGATGGATGCGGAACAGCGAGCCGCCGTTGCCCTTCGGTTCGGCGCGATAGTGCTCGCTGACTTCTCGCAGCGCCGGCTGAAGGTCGGCGAGCAGGCGGAGAAACGGCCCACGCACGTGCGATTCGTAATCCGCCTTGTGCGAATGAAACCATTCGCGGTCGTTGTGGCGGGCTAGACCGCGCAGGAACTTGAAGCTGGCGTCGGAGAAATACGTACTCATGTTTCCATTTTGCACGTTCTACCTGGGCGCTTCACGGCAGTGAGATTCGTGTGGAAATGACGATCGCGTGGTTTCGCGCATATCACGTTCAGGCCAGGCTGGCCTCGACCTCACGCCCCCACGCTTCGAGCTGGTCGAGCAATACCTGCCTTCCACCATCCGCCGCATGCGCCAGGCGCAAGGCCTCGATCTCGGCGCGGAACGTCTCGAACGTGTATTCCGACAAGCCGCGCTCCTCGCGCAGCCGCAGCCGCCGGTAATCGTTCCAGCGCGCCCGTTCGCTGACCGACAGCGTCTCGGGCCAGTTGCGCGCACGGTAGCGGAACAGCAGCTCCGGCAGGCGCGGATCACGAAACCCGAATGCCTTCGCGCCCAGCGCCAGAGGCGGTGTCGCACGTACTTCGGCGAAGATGCGCTTGTCGCCGTCGCCCATGAAGCCGTCGTACAACGACGCATCGACGTCGGGCGGGGTGCGGTCGCGTTCGCTTGCGAATACCTGCCGCACCTTCTCCGCGAGCTCGGGCCCCGCATCCCTCAGCAGCGCCACACGTGCCTGCACCTGCACCGGGTCGATGCGGAGACGTTCGAAGTCCGGTGCGCGCAGATGGTCCCAGGCGACCAGCACCGGGCACTTGTTGAGGTGGATCTCCTTGAGCGCGATGCGCGACTCGCCTTCGGGCAGGTCTGCGGCCGGCGTGTACAGCCGGTCGGCGATCTCCCCGGGCGACAGGCGCAGCGGTACTTCGGGATCCTGCTCCAGGTCGAACACGATCACCCGGTTGTCGATGCGCGGATGCCGCGCCAATGGAACGACCGGCGCGGAACACAGTCGGGCAGCCGGGAAACGCTGCGAAACATGCAGCACCGGCGTCATCGCCGCGACATCGATAAGGCTGGCGGCGAAACGCTTGTCGCGCAGCTTCAGCGCGTACTCCCACAGCCGCGGCTGCGCCTGCCTGAATTTACGCGCTAGTCCGATGAGCGCACGCACGTCGGACAGTGCCTCGTGCGCATCGCCGATGCGCACGCCGTTGGCTTCAGCGAGGTGCTCCAGCTTGAACGAGGTCGCACCATCTTCGCGCTTCGGCCAGACCAGTCCTTCCGGGCGCAGGGCATGCGCGAGGCGTAGCACGTCGAGCAGGTCCCAGCGGCAATTGCCCCCGCGCCATTCGCGTTCGTAGGCGTCGTAGAAGTTGCGGAACAGGCCGTGGCGCACGAACTCGTCGTCGAAGCGCAGCGAGTTGTAGCCCAGCGTGCAGGTTTCCGGCCGCGCCATCTCGTCGAAGATGATTGCGAATGCCTGCGCCTCGTTCATGCCTTCGCGCATTGCATGCTGCGGCGCGATGCCGGTGATCAGCGTGGCCATGGGCGAGGGCAGCAGGTCCTCCGCGGGCCGCACGAAGATGCTGATCGGTTCGTCGACTGCGTTGAGCTCCGTATCCGTACGGATCGCTGCGAACTGCGCAATGCGGCTGGTGCGCGGATCGGCGCCGAAGGTTTCGAGGTCGTAGAACAGGAAGCTGGCAGGCATTGGCAACCGTATAGCGCGGGCCGGTCTCACCGGATGAGAGCCGGGCACCTGATGAAGGGGAAGAGGCCGGCGCGGCGTCGCCGAGTCCGTCAGTTTTCCGCGGGCAGCAGGCTGAGTCGCTCCCGGACGAGCGTATCGACCGCGTCCCAGTCCAGCGTGTCCAGCGAAGCGTGGCCGCGTGTCAGTTCGACCAGCAGCTCGCGCTGGAGCTGGCCGCGCTCGAATGCGACCGCGTAGGGCAAGCGGCGGAAGGTCACCATTGCGTAGCGCGGAACGAAGCGGCCTGGATGGCGTTCGGCCAGTTGCCGTTCGAGCGCGCGCTGCAGCAGGTAGTCTTCGTCATCGACGCGGTCGCGCATCTCGAGGTAGTTCTCCAGCGCCATCTGCTGGATCGCGCGCGCATTGGGGAGGCGCTCGGCCTGGAAGGCCGCGAACGCCGCAGCGCGATCCGCGTTGCGTTCAAGGTGGTCGGCGAGCGCGACGCAGTCCTCGAACGCGCAGTTCATGCCCTGGCCGTGGAACGGCACCATCGCGTGCGCCGCATCGCCCAGCAGCACGGCGCGTCCGTCGAGATGCCAGTTGTCGAGGTAGAGCGTGGCCAGCAACCCCGTCGGGTTCTGCTCGAAATCGTGCTCCAGGTTGGGGATCAGCGGCAGCGCATCGGCGAAGTCGCGTTCGAAGAGGGCGCGTGCATCCGCACCATTCTTCACCGTCGCGAAACTCGGATCGCCTTCGTTCGGCAGGAACAGCGTGACGGTGAACGTGTGTTCGTCGTTGGGCAACGCGATGCACATGTAGCGGCCGCGCGGCCAGATGTGCAGGGCGTTGGGCTCGATGCTGAAGCCGCCATCGGGCGAGGGCGGAATTTCCAGTTCCTTGTACGAATGCCCGAGAAACTCGGTGCGCTCGCCCAGGTCGGCCGCCTGCAGCATCGCGGCGCGAAGCGCGGAACCCGCGCCATCGGCGCCGATCAGCGACTCGAAGCCGACTTCGTGCAGGCTGCCATCGCGGTCGTCGCGGAAGCGGGCGATGCGCGCGTCGAAGTCGGCGCTGGCGAGGCCGCGATGGAAGTGCAGGCGCGCACCCGCGTCTTCGGCGATGTCGAGCAGGATCAGGTTGAGCTCGCCACGATGCACCGACCAGATGACCTCGCTGTCGTCCTTGCCGTAGCGCTGCAGGTCGGTGCGGCCGTCGAGGAAGTGCACCATGCGGCCGCGCATCATCACGGCCTGCGCCATCACCTCGTCGTCGCCACCTGCCAGGCGCAGCGCATGACGCCCGCGTTCGGCCAGCGCGAGGTTGATCGAACGGCCACCGCCGTAGCCTTGGACGCGCGGATCGCTGCGCTTCTCGTAGACGTCCACGGTCCAGCCGCGTTGCGCGAGCAGCGTGGCGAGCAATGCGCCGGCGAGGCCTGCGCCCACGATCGTGATGTGACGCTCAGCCATGATGCCGGCTCCCATGGGTCCAGTTCTCCACGGCCTGCGCGAAGCGCAGCACGTCGTTGTGGGTGTTGTAGAGCGGCGCGGGGGAGATGCGGATTACGTCGGGTTCACGCCAGTCGCCGAGCACGCCGTTCGCCGCGAGGTATTCGAACAGTGCGCGGCCGGCGCTTCTACCGGTCATGTTGCGTCCGCCGATGACGCGAATGGACAGCTGGCAGCCACGCTGCCGCGGATCGGCTGGCGTGACGACCTGCAGGGTGTCGGCGAGGCGCGTATTGATGAGTTGTTCGAGATAGCCGGTCAGGCGCAGCGAGCGTTCGCGCAACGCCTTCATGCCGACTTTGTCGTAAAGCTCCAGCGACGCGCGCAGCGGTGCGAGCGACAGGATCGGCGGATTGCTGAGCTGCCAGCCGTCCGCACCCGGCGTGGGCACGAACTGCGGCCCCATGCGGAAACGCGTGGACACATCGTGTCCCCACCAGCCGGCGAAGCGCGGACGATCGGTGCCCGCGTGGCGTTCGTGAACGAAGCAGCCGCCCACGGCCCCCGGTCCCGAGTTCATGTACTTGTAGTGGCACCACACGGCGAAGTCGGCATCGCTGTCGTGCAGTTCCAGCGCGAGATTGCCGACGCCGTGCGCGAGGTCGAAGCCGCACGCGGCGCCCTGCGCATGCGCGAGCCGCGCGATTTCCTTCAGGTCGAAGGCCTGTCCGGTGCGGTACTGCACGCCGGGCCAGAGCACCAGCGCGAGGCGCGGGCCGTGCGCTTCGATCGCACGTGCGATCGCGGCCATGGACATGGTGCCGTTGGGCTCGTCGGCTTCCAGTTCGATCAGGTCGGTGTCCGGATCGAAACCGTGGAAGCGCACCTGCGAAGCGACAGCGTGCCGGTCGGACGGAAACGCACCGGCTTCGATCAGGATCGCCGGACGCTCGCGCGTGGGACGGTAGAAGCTGACCATCATCAGGTGCAGGTTCACCGTCAGCGTGTTCATGGCCACGACTTCGGACGGCAACGCACCGACGACGCGCGCCAGCGGTTCGCGCACCAGCTCGTGGTACGGCAGCCATTGCGCGCTACCGGTGAAGTGGCCTTCGACGGCTTCCATCGCCCACTTGTCCAATACTTCCTCGACATGCGCGCGCGCGCCGCGCGGCTGCAGGCCGAGCGAATTGCCGACGAAGTAGGCCTGGTCGTGGCCGTCGTGCTTCGGAATCAGGAATTCGTGGCGAAGGCAGCCCAGCGGGTCGGCGGCGTCCAGTGCATCGGCGTGCGCGGAAGAGAACGGATCGGTCACAGCAAGGCGATTCCTGTAGGAGCGCCCTTGGGCGCGATCGGTAGTCGGATGGTGGCGGTCGCGCCGGAGGGCGCTCCTACGAAAACCTGGACAGCGGCAAGCCCAGCCATTCCAGCGCGGTGCCGTGATAGAGGCGTGCCTGTTCCGCCTCGCCCAACTGCAGTGCTTCGATTCCCGCACCGGGCGTCTGCTCGCCGAGCGGGAACGGATAGTCGGTGCCGAGCATCACCCGCGATACGCCGCAGGTATCGAGCAGGTAGCGCAGCGCGCGCGGATCGGCGACCCAGGAGTCGAAGTACAAGCGGTCGATGTAGTCGCGCGGATTGCGCGGATTGTCGGTCGCCACGAGGTCCGGCCGCATGTTGAAGCCGTGTTCGATGCGGCCGATCGTGTACGGGAAGCTGCCGCCGCCGTGGGCAAGGCAGATCTTCAGCTTCGGCAGGCGTTCGAGCACCCCGCCGAATACCAGGCAGCACGCCGCGCGCGACTGTTCGGCCGGCATCCCTACCAGCCAGGGCAGCCAGTACTTCGGCATCGACTGCGTGCCCATCATGTCCCACGGATGCACGAGGATCGCCGCGCCCAGGTCGCTGGCGGCCTGGAAGAACTCGAACAGCTCCGGCGCGTCGAGGTTCCAGTCGTTGACGTGCGAACCGATCTGCACGCCCTGCAAGCCGAGCTGGTCCATGCAGCGTTCGAGTTCCTGCACGGCCAGTCGCGGCGATTGCAGCGGCACCGTGCCGATACCCGCGAAGTTGCGCGGATACGCACGGCAGGCCTCGGCCATGTGGTCGTTGAGCGCCTGGTGCAGCTCCAGCGCGTGCTGCGGCTTCGCCCAGTAGCTGAACATCACCGGCACGGTGCTGATCACCTGCACCTGCACGCCGAAGCGCGCGTAGTCATCCATGCGCTCCTGCGGATCCCATGTCTTCGACCAGATCTCGCGGAAGAACTTACCGTCCTTGTAGATCCGATGGCGGCCGTCTTCGGTGTGGTGGATGACCGGGAAGCGGTCGTCGCCGTACTTGCGCGCGAGGTCTGGCCAGTCGCGCGGCAGGTAGTGGGCGTGGGTGTCGATCTTCAGCATCGGCGGGCTCGTGCGCAGCGCATCAGGTATCCGCCATGACGTACTTCGAAGGTGCGGGGTTCACGTGGCCGCAGTTGCGGCAGGTCCGGTGTTCGCGCGAGGAGTAGAAGCGGTCGAAGACGGCGGGAAAATCGGTCTCGATGTTCTCGAGCGGGAAGAACTCCTCGTACAGCTTCTGGTTGCACCGCTCGCAGAACCACATCAGCCCATCGAGTTCATGCGGCAGGCGCTTGCGCTCGATCACCAGGCCGATGGAGTCGGGCATGCGCTGTGGCGAGTGCGGCGTGCGCGGTGGCAGCAGGAAGATTTCGCCGGCCTTGATCGGGATGTCGCGGACACGTCCGTCCTCCTGGATGCGCAACACCATTTCGCCTTCGAGCTGGTAGAACCACTCGGGACCTTCGTCCCAGTGATAGTCGGTGCGCTGGTTCGGGCCGCCGACGACCATGACGATGAAGTCGCCGTCGTAGATGCACTTGTTGCCGACCGGTGGCTTCAGCAGATGCCGGTGTTCTTCGATCCAGGCCTGCAGGTTCATTGGATTGGGCAGCATGGGATCACTCCTTGCCGGTACCGGAGCGGATCACGGCGGTGCATTTGAGCTCGATGGCGATCGGCGTCGGCAATGCGGTGATGCCGAGCGTGGTGCGGCACGGAGCGCTGTCGATGTGGGGGAAATATTCGCCCCACACGGCGTTGTAAGCCTTGAAGTCGCGCGCCATGTCGGTGAGATAGACGGTCACGTCGACCAGGTCTTCCCAGCGGGCGCCGCTGTCTTCCAGCACCGCGCGCACGTTGGCGAAGACGGCGCGCGTCTGCGCGGCGATGTCGTACTTCCTTACGCGACCATCGGCGAAGTATTCGTTGCCGGCGATCTCGTTCGTGGCCGGATCGCGCGGACCGATGCCGGACAGGAACAACAGGTCGCCGACGCGGCGCGCATGCGGATACGTGCCGACGGGCCTGGGTGCATTCGCGGCCTGGATGACTTCGCTCATTCGTCGTCTCCGCGTTTGCCTGTCAGTCGCGCGAGCGCGGTTCCATGGGCAACCGGCAGATCCTCGGGCGAAGACACATCCATGCCCATGTTGCGGACGCGGCCGTCGAGCAGGCTGTAGACCCAGCCATGCACCGACAGCGGCTGCCCGCGTGCCCACGCGTCCTGCACGATCGTGGTCTGGCAGACGTTGACGACCTGTTCGATCGCATTCAGCTCGCACAGGCGCGCATGTTTCATCGATTCGGTTTCGACCTCGTCCATGAGCGCCATGTGCTTCTGCATCACGTCGCCGACATGGCGGATCCAGTTGTCGGCGAGCCCCACGCGGGTACCCATCAGTGCGGCGTGCACGCCGCCGCAGCCGTAGTGGCCGACCACCAGGATGTGCTCGACCTTCAGCACATCCACGGCGAACTGGATCACCGACAGGCAGTTCAGGTCGGTATGCACCATCACGTTGGCGATGTTGCGATGGACAAAGACTTCGCCCGGGGCGAGTCCGAGAATCTGGTTCGCCGGCACGCGCGAATCCGAGCATCCGATCCACAGGTATTTCGGCGCCTGCTGCTGCGACAGCCGCTTGAAGAAGCCAGGATCCTCGCGGCGTACCGCTTCGGCCCAGTCGCGATTGTTGCGCAGCAGTTCGTCGAGCGTGGTCATCGTGTCGCGGTTCCGGTGGGTGCAGCGCCGAGGGCGATGCCCACGTTCTTGGGTTCGGTGAAGAAGCGCATCGCTTCCATGCCGCCTTCGCGGCCGAGGCCCGATGCGCCGGTGCCGCCGAAGGGCGTACGCAGGTCGCGCATCAGCCAGGTGTTGATCCAGACCATCCCGGCGCGAAGCTGCGAGGCGACGCGGTGTGCGCGGTCGAGGTCGCGGGTCCATACCGAAGCCGCCAGGCCGTAGTCGCCGGCGTTCGCCAGTTGCACGGCTTCGTCGTCGTTGTCGAAGGGTTGCAACGTCGCAACCGGTCCGAAGATCTCTTCGCGATTGCTCGCGCAATCCGGCCCCAGGTTTTCGATCACCGTGGGTGCGACGAACCAGCCCGGGCGTTCAAGTGCACCGCCGCCGCAGAGCACGTGCCCGCCTTCTTCGCGTGCGCGGACGAGGGCGGACGTGACCTTGTCGAAGTGCGCCTGCGAGACCAGCGGGCCGAGATTGTTGTCCTCGTCGATCGGATCGCCGACGCGCAGCGCCAGCGCGCGTTCGACCAGGGTGTCGCGGAATTCGGTGTAGATGCGGCGCTCGATGAGGATGCGCGACCCGCACAGGCAGATCTGACCGCTGTTCTGGAAGGCGGAGCGCACGATCGTGTCCATCTGCGCGCGCCAATTGCTGTCGGCGAACACGAGGGTCGGGTTCTTGCCGCCCAGTTCCAGCGACACCTTCTTCAACAGCGGCGCGGCCAGCGTAGCGATGCGTTTGCCGACTGCCGTGCTGCCAGTGAAGGAGATCGCCTTGACCTGCGAGTGCGTGACCAGCGGTTCGCCGACCTCGGGGCCGAGTCCGTGCACGATGTTGAGCACGCCCTTCGGGAAGCCGATCTGCGTGGCGAGTTCACCGAGCATCGTCGCCGTGACTGGCGTGATCTCCGATGGTTTGGCCACCACCGTGTTGCCCGCGGCGAGTGCCGGCGCGATCTTCCACGTGAATAGATACAGCGGCAGGTTCCACGGAGAAATCGTTGCCACCACGCCGAGTGGGGAACGCAGCGTGTAATTCAGGCCAGCCTGTCCGTGGTGCGATTCGCTGGCGAACTGCGTGGCGGCATGCGCGAAGAAGCGCAGGTTGGACACCGCGCGCGGAATCTCGACTTCACGCGCGAGCCGGATCGGCTTGCCGCCGTCGCGGGACTCGGCATGGGCGAAATCCTCGAGCTTCGCTTCGAGCGCATCGGCGAGCTTTTCCAGCCAGCGCGCGCGCTCGGTGGTGGGCAGCGACGACCAGCCGGGGAAGGCGCGTTGCGCCGCGGTGATGGCAGCTTCCACGTCGGTGGCATCGCCTCGCGCGACTTCGGCGAAAGGCTTTGCGTTCGCCGGGTCGAATACTTCCAGCCAGCGGCTGCTGGCCGCTTCCCGTGCTTCGCCGTCGATCCAGTGAGTCAGACGCATTCGCCAAGCTTAACCGCCGAGGTGCATCGGCCGCATCCCGTCACGCGCGATGCAAGGGCGGAATGCGCTGTGGCTCGTGGTATTCGATGCCGATCCGGGTGTTGCTGACGCGCGCGACTCGGGCGGGCACGATGGCGGCCGCGGTCTCGCCGTCCTGGTAGAAGAACAGGCGGACGATCTCGTCTTCGAGCAATACGCAGCCGTCCGGGCGAAATACACCGCAGCCGCTGGTCGAGATGTCGAGCATCTGCGCGAACCACGCGGTTTCGCCGCGCACGATCATCACCCGCGAGGCAAACGGGACACGATCCCCTTCCCGGCGTTCGGTGGCTAAGACAGCGTCCATGGCGTCCTTCAGTGGTCAGAGCGAGCGGGTGCGTCCGCCGTCGACCGGCAGGTTGATGCCGGTGATATAGGAGGCCGCGGGCGAGCACAGGAAGGCGATGGCTGCCGCGGTTTCCTCGGGCCGGGCGAACCGGCCCATCGGGATTTCCGCCGCCATTTTCGCGTAGACCGCATCGCGGTCTTCGCCGGTCTTCTGCATGGTGGTCTGGATGATCTGCTCGATGCGCGGCGTCTCGGTCGAACCAGGCAGCACGTTGTTGACGGTGATGCCCTTGGCGGCGACTTCGGTCGCCAGCGTCTTGGCCCAGCTCGCCACTGCCCACCGCGTGGTGTTGGAAACGCCGAGTCCGCGCAGTGGTTCCTTCACCGAGGTGGAAATGACGTTGACGATGCGCCCATAACCATCGCGTTCCATCCCGGGCAGCACGGTTTCAGCAAGGACGTGGTTCGCGAGGAGGTGCTGCCGGTACGCGGCTTCGAACGCGCTGATTTCGGCGCCACGCACCGCGCCCGGCAGCGGTCCACCCGTGTTGTTGACCAGGATGTGGACCGGCTTGCCTGCGCACAGCGCTTCGACCTGCGCGCGCAGGCGATCGAGATCGGCTGCGTCGGCGGCTATCCAGCCGTGGATCTGCGATGTGCGCGGGCGCGGCAGGTTCGTGGCGACTTCCTGCAGCACGTCGGCGCGGCGCGCGAGCAGCGTGACGTCGGCGCCGAGTGCGGCCAGCGCCCTCGCCGTCGCCAGGCCAATGCCCTGGCTCGCGCCGCAGACGAGTGCGTGTCTTCCGTTGAGATCGATATCCACGGATCAGTCCTCCAGAGGTGTGCGGGCGCGCATCAACACGGCAACGTCGCGGCTGGCTTCGCGCGCTTGTTGCTGCAGCTGGTCTGCGACGGACCGGCGGTTGGCGACGGGATGGTTCTGGCTGAGCTTGAACTTCAGCGCAGCGGTGTCGACGTGGAAACGGAAGCCGATGATGCCGCGAAGCTGGACGCGGTGGTCGTCGCGGTCGGGTTCGAAACGCCACGACTGCCCGACGCTTGCTTCGTGCTGCCTGCTCAGGCCGTCGACCAGTTCGAACAGGGATATTTCGTCGTCGAAGAGTTCGAGCGTTCCCTGCAGATGGGCGACCGCGTAGTTCCAGGTCGGCACACGCGCGGCGGCTTCCTTGTCGGGATACCACGACGGCGACACGTACGCATGGGGTCCGTGCACGATGACCGTTGCCGGCCCTGCATGCCTGGCCTGCGGGTTCGGTCGCGCCCAGTGGCCGTGCAATTCGATGCGATCGCCATCGCGCCGGTAGAGCACGGGCAGGTGGCTAACGACGGGCGAACCGTCGCGCACGGTGACCAGGGTGATGAAGTTGTCGCGTTCGATCAGTGCGTCCAGCGCAGTCAGGTCGGTTTCGACAAAAGAGACTGGCCGGTACATGTCGTGTCGTGCCTTAGTGGCGCGCCGGGAGCTTCTGGATCATCAGGGCGCGCAGCGTCTCGTCGTCTTCGGCCTGCGGCGGCACCAGTTCTTCGAGCGAGAAGCCGCGATCGGCGGCGTCGGCGTCATCGATGCCGTCGAGCGAGACGAATTCGGCATCCATCAACGCGGCGCGCGCTGTGTCCTCGCTGTCGTAGGGCAGGGTGGCGCCGTCGCTGTCGAAGACTTCCGCGGTGCCGGCTTCGTGCACGCGCAGTCGTGCCCAGATCACGGTGCGGCCGAGCGTGGCCAGCCACCATTCGTCGTGCGCGTCGTTCATGCGGTCACCACGGTCGAGAGGGCCCACAGCAGGCCGGCGAGAATCAGCGCGATGATGATCGTCAACAGCGAAATGCGCGCCGGTGAGGCGAGCCCGGTGAGATTGCGGTCGTTTGCGTCCGCGTAGCCGCGGCGTAACAGCCAGCCCAGTGCGGTCGGATTGAGGAAAGCGCCCGCTCCGAGCTGTTGGCCGATCGAAGGATGGCGATCGCGGATGTGCACCAGCGCCAGCGGCCAGAAAATCACGAAGGCGCACGCGCCGGCGATGGCGGTGGCGACGAAGAGCAGGGCGAAGAACAGGATCACTCTCTACAGCTCCTTGAATCTTTCATCGTCACTCCCGCCTGCGCGGGAATGACGAGCGAAATCAGAACTCGGCACTACCCGGCGCGCGCGGATACGGAATCGCATCGCGGATGTTGCTCAGGCCGCACACGTACACCACCAGGCGTTCGAAACCCAGGCCGAAGCCCGCGTGCGGCACCGTGCCGTAGCGCCGGAAATCGCGATACCAGCCGTAGTGCGCTGGATCGAGACCGAACTGCGCCATGCGGGCATCGAGCAGGTCGAGACGCTCCTCGCGTTGCGAACCGCCGATGATTTCGCCGATGCCCGGGGCGAGCACGTCCATCGCCGCGACGGTTCGGCCATCATCGTTCAGGCGCATGTAAAACGCCTTGATGTGTTCCGGGTAGTTCATTACCACCACCGGGCGGCCGACGTGCTCTTCCGTAAGCCAGCGCTCGTGTTCAGTCTGCAGGTCCAGGCCCCATTCGACCGGGAATTCGAACTTCCTGCCGGACTTCTGCAGCAGCGAAATCGCATCGGTGTAGTCGATGCGCTCGAACGGCGCGTTGACGAACTTCTCCAGGCGCGTGATCGCGTCCGGCTGCACGCGTTCGGCGATGAACGCCATGTCGTCCATGCGCTCGTCGAGCACGGCGCGGAACATGTACTTCAGGAACGCCTCGGCAACGTTCGCATCCTCGTTGAGGTCGGCGAAGGCAATTTCCGGCTCGATCATCCAGAACTCGGCCAGGTGGCGCGTGGTGTTGCTGTTCTCGGCGCGGAAGGTCGGGCCGAAGGTGTAGACCTTGCTCAGCGCCAGGCAGTAGCCCTCGACGTTGAGCTGGCCGGACACGGACAGGAAGGTTTCTTTTCCGAAGAAGTCGCGGCCGAAGTCGACCTCACCCTGACCGTTGCGCGGCAGGTTGGCCATGTCCAGCGTGGATACGCGGAACATCTGGCCGGCACCTTCGGCGTCGGACGTCGTGATGATCGGCGTGGAAATCCAGTAGAAGCCCTGCTCGTGGAAGAAGCGGTGCGCGGCCTTCGCCAGGCAGTCGCGGATGCGCGTCACCGCGCCGAACAGGTTGGTACGGGGGCGCAGGTGGGCGAATTCGCGCAGGTATTCCAGCGAATGCTGCTTGGGCTGCATCGGATAGGTGAGCGGATCTTCCACCCAGCCGACGACTTCGATCCTTGACGCCTGGATTTCGAATGCCTGGCCCTGGCCCTGCGATGGCGTCAGCGTGCCGGTGGCGATCACCGCGCAGCCGGTGGTGAGGTGCTTTACCTCGGATTCGTAGTTGGGCAGCACGGCAGGTGCGACGACCTGGATCGGCGCGAAGCAGGAGCCGTCGCTCACATTCACGAAGCTCAGGCCGGCCTTGGAATCGCGCCGGGTGCGCACCCAGCCGCGGACCGTGACTTCGCCGCCGACAGGCAACTTGCCCGCGAGCGCATGTTCGACGCTGACCACCGTCATGCCTTGAATCCTGGCCGCTGCGGGCCGATATGGGGAAAGCGGGCAGTTTAACCGCCTGCGGTTGAAATGAATCGGCGGTCAGGCAACCGCCGCGCGCGGCCGACAGCGGCGACGCGCGTAGCCGTAGGACCTATAATTCACGCATCACCTGGAGTCTATGCAATGGCTGTCACCCTCGCTCCCGCCGCTTTCGCCCGCGTCCAGCGTTACCTCGCCGAGACCCCGGATGCGATCGGGCTGCGTTTCGGCGTGACCCGCACCGGCTGCTCCGGCTGGCAGCATTTCGCCGACATGGCGAAGGACCAGCGCGAAGGCGACCATGTATTCGAGCAGGATGGCGTGCGCATCTATGTGGATGCGACGAGCCTGCCAATGGTCGATGGCACGCAGATCGACCTGATCAAGCAGCGTCTCGGCGAGCAGTTCGTGTTCCGCAACCCCAACGCCAGCGCCGAATGCGGTTGCGGCGAGAGCTTCACCACGGAAGCCGATCGCGCGGCCTGATCGTTGTCACGCGGTTCCCAACCTTCGACAGGGTGGGGCCTGCGACTGTCGCGCTAGACTCCCGCGTCAACGCACCGGGAGTCGCCTCATGTTCCGAACACTTGCCGCCGCCGCGGTGCTGCTTGTCGCTTTCGTCGCGCCCGTGAGGGCGCAGTCCAACGATGCGGCCAAGGCCTTGCACCGGTTGTTCGATGAGGAATGGGAGCGCGGCCTGCGCGAGAATCCGGTCAACGCGAGCTACCAGGGCGACAAGCGCTACAACGATCGCTGGTCCGATGCGAGCCTCGCCGCGATCGAAGCGAGCCAGTCGGCCGACCGCAAGGCGCTGGAGCGCATCCGCGCCATCGATCGCAACGCGCTGTCTCCCGCCGACCAGCTGAACTACGACACCTTCCTGTGGCTGCAGGAAAAGGCGGTCGAGCGGCAGAAATTCCGCACATATCTGCAGCCGATCAGCCACCAGGGCGGGGTGCAGACGCTGGATGGCATCGCCGAGATCCTGCCGTTCGCCAGCACGCAGGATTACCGCGACTGGCTCAAGCGCATGGATGCGATTCCGGTGATGGTCGAACAGACCATCGCGTTGATGCGCGAGGGAGTGATGGCAGGCAGCCTGCCGCCCAAGGTGCTGATGCAGCGCGTGCCCCGCCAGGTCGCTGCACAGATTGTCGAAGACCCCACCCAGAGTCCGTTCTATTCCGCGTTCCAGAAATTCCGCGATGGCGTGCCGCAGTCCGATCGCGCCGGGCTGCAGGCCGAAGCGCAACGCATCATCCGCGACCGCATCGTGCCGGCCTACCAGGCGCTACAGACTTATTTCAACAACGAATACCTGCCGAAGACGCGCGAATCGATCGCTGCGGCGGACCTGCCCAACGGCAAGGCCTATTACGACTACCTCGCCGGTTACTACACGACGACCGACCTGACCGCCGACGAGATCCATGCGATCGGCCTGAAGGAAGTGGTGCGTATCCGTGCGCAGATGGAGAAGATCCGGCAGGAAGTCGGCTTCAAGGGATCGATGGCCGACTTCTTCACCTTCCTGCGGACCGATCCGCGCTTCTTCGAAAAGACGCCGCAGGCACTGCTCACTCATTACCGCGATGTCGCCAAGCGCATCGACCCCGAACTGGTGAAGGCATTCAAGACGATTCCGCGGCAGCCCTACGGCGTTCGCCCGATTCCCGACACCGTCGCTCCGGACACCACCACTGCCTACTACCAGCCAGGTGCCGCCGACGGTAGCCGCGCCGGCTTCTACTATGTGAACCTTTACAGGCCGGAGACCCGTCCGACCTGGGAAATGGTGCCGCTGTCGCTGCATGAGTCCGTGCCGGGCCACCACTTCCAGTTCGCGCGTTCGCTGGAGCTGCCGGATGCGCCGATGTTCCGGCGCACGGCTTACTTCGTGGCCTATAGCGAGGGCTGGGGCCTGTACGCGGAGCAGCTCGGGTTCGACATGGACCTGTACGGCGATCCGTATGACCGCATGGGCCAGCTGGCCTACGAGATGTGGCGGGCAGTGCGGCTGGTGGTCGACACCGGCATGCATGCCAGGGGCTGGAGCCGCGAGAAGGCGATCGCCTTCTTCAAGGAGAACTCACCCAAGACCGACCAGGACATCGTCAACGAGATCGACCGGTACATCGGGGATCCGGGCCAGGCGCTGGCCTACAAGATCGGGCAGCTGAAGATTTCCGAACTGCGGGCGCGGGCGAAGGAGCGGCTGGGCGACCGGTTCGACGTACGCGAGTTCAACGACGAGGTCCTGGCGACGGGTTCGGTGCCCCTGCAGGCCCTGGAGCGGCATATCGACGCGTGGATCGCGGGCAGGAAGGGGTAGGGCGTGACGCCCGGGGATCGGCGGCTTCAGGCCCCGGGGCCAAGTGTCATCCCGAGTGCAGGGAGGGACGTGCTGTTCCGTCCAACAAGTGCTCGTGATTCACCGTCATCGGCCGCCGGCGCGGCGTCAACAATCTGGCGGCTGCGGTTGGGTCGCGGGCCGGTTTGCACGTAACCCATTGAACCTGCCATAATTTCCGGCTCCCGCGGCTTCGGTCACGGGAGCCCTTGCTCCACCGCGGCCATCCCGGCCGCCGGGGGGCTGTCCGGGGCGCCTCGCGCCCGACATCCACAAGGAAACAAACCATGCGTCATTACGAAGTCGTGTTCCTGGTCCATCCGGACCAGAGTGAGCAGGTGCCGGCCATGATCGAGCGCTACAAGACGCTCATCGAAGGTGGCGAAGGCAAGATCCACCGTCTCGAAGACTGGGGTCGCCGCCAGCTCGCCTACCCGGTCGCGAACCTGGTCAAGGCCCACTACGTCCTGCTCAACATCGAGTGCAACCAGAGCGTGCTGAACGAACTGGTCGACGGTTTCCGCTTCAACGATGCGGTGCTTCGCCACCTGGTCATGAAGCGCGATGCGGCCGACACCGAGCAGTCGCTGATCATGAAGTTCAAGGACGAGAAGGGCGACAAGCCCGAACGTCGCCGTCGTGACGACGAGAGCGACAGTGCCATCGGCACCGCCGACACCGCCACCGACGAAGCCGCTTAAGGAGCACCGACATGTCCAAGTTTTTCCGCCGCCGCAAGTTCTGCAAGTTCACGGCCGAGGGCGTCAAGGAGATCGACTACAAGGATCTCAACACCCTGCGCCAGTACCTCACCGAGACCGGCAAGATCGTGCCGAGCCGCGTGACCGGCACCAAGTCGAAGTACCAGCGCCAGCTGGCCACGGCCGTCAAGCGCGCCCGTTTCCTGGCCCTGATCCCGTACACCGACAACCACAACGCCTGATGCCGATGGCGCGGGAAGTTTTCTGCTTCCCGCGCTCGTCTGACCATTCGGACAGCACCCGCTGCGGGGCGCCTGCGCCTCGCTAACGAATACGGAGCAACACCATGCAACTGATCCTCCTGCAGAACGTCACCAACCTCGGCAAGCTCGGCGACAAGGTCAACGTCAAGCCGGGTTACGGCCGCAACTTCCTGGTGCCGCAGGGCAAGGCCACGCCGGCCACGCCGGCCAACCTGGCCGAGTTCGAAGCCAAGCGCGCCGAATACGAAGCGAAGGCCAAGGCCCAGCTCGAAGGCGCCGAAGGCCGCAAGGCTGCGCTGGAAGGCGCCGAAGTGACGATCAGCGCCAATGCCTCGACCGAAGGCAAGCTGTACGGCTCGATCGGCCCGCGCGAAATCGCCGAGGCCCTGACCAAGATCGGCCACAAGGTCGAGAAGTCGGAAGTCGTGATGGGCGAAGGCCCGCTGCGTCGCACTGGCGAACACGAAGTCCTGGTGCACCTGCACGCCGACGTCGAAACCACCGTCAAGGTGATCGTGACCGGCGAAGTCGCCTGAAACGCACATTGCAGTAACTGAAACGGGCGCCAATCGGCGCCCGTTTTCTTTTCGGCCCGGGACGCGCAAGGGCCGTATGCTGACGCCTCGCTCTTGGCGATCGATCGGGTCGCGATTGGTCTCACTCTCTGCGATTCCCACCGGTTATCCACAGACTTGTCTGCAACGCATCGCGAACGGGACGACTAGGATGACCGGCCTGCTTCATGCCAACGACCCGCCGGGTCGACACCTACAAGAACCGGACCGCGACGACGGTCCGCACAGGGGAGTCACCGTACCGATGAGCGCACGCCAGGGAATGCGTCCCGATGCCGCTTTCCAGACCCGCCGTGACCAGCGTGTCGAGCAACTCCGCGTACCACCCCAATCGATCGAAGCCGAGCAGGCCGTGCTCGGCGGGCTGATGCTCGCGCAGGACGCCTACGATCGCGTCGCCGACCGCATCACCGACAACGACTTCTATCGCCGTGACCACCAGCTCATCTTCCGCGCCGTCCGCGAACTGGCGGAGAAGAACCGGCCCTACGATGCGGTGACGCTGGGTGAATGGTTCGAATCGATGGGGCAGAGCGAACTGGTCGCCGGAGGCGCCTACCTGATCGAACTGGCCAGCACCACGCCCTCGGCCGCGAACATCACCGCCTACGCGGACATCGTGCGCGACAAGGCCGTGCTGCGGCAGTTGATCGATGTCGGTACCGAGATCGTCAACGACGGATTCACGCCCGAGGGACGCGACACAAGCGAGATCCTGGAGTCCGCCGAGAAGCTGGTGCTGGGCATCGCCGAAGGCGCAGCGCGCGGCAAGCAGGATTTCACCGCGGTCAACAAGGCCTTGTCGGAAGCCTTCGACGTGCTGCAGACGCGCTACGCCAACGGCGGCGGCGTCACCGGCATGCCGACCGGCTACACCGAGTTCGACGAGATGACGGCGGGCCTGCAGCCCACCGACCTGATCATCCTTGCCGCGCGTCCCTCGATGGGCAAGACCACGCTCGCGCTCAACATGGCCGAGTACGCCGCGATCAAGACGCGCAAGGCCGTTGCCGTGTTCTCGATGGAAATGTCGGCCTCGCAGCTCGCGCTTCGCCTCATTTCCTCGGTGGGACGCATCAACGCCACGCGTCTGCGCACCGGCCAGCTCGAGGACGAGGACTGGAGCCGCGTCACCAGCGCGATCCGCATGCTGCGCGACGTCAAGATCTTCATCGACGACACACCTGCGCTGTCGCCCGTCGGGCTGGCCGCCAAGGCACGCCGCCTCAAGCGCGAGCACGACCTCGGCCTGATCGTCATCGACTACCTGCAGCTGATGCAGGTTCCCGGCAACAGCGAGAACCGTGCGACGGAAATCTCCGAGATCTCGCGCTCGCTCAAGGCCCTGGCGAAGGAACTGAACGTGCCGGTGATCGCGCTGTCGCAGCTCAACCGCTCGCTGGAAACGCGAACCGACAAGCGCCCGGTCATGGCCGACCTGCGTGAATCGGGCGCCATCGAACAGGACGCCGACGTCATCGTCTTCATCTACCGCGATGACTACTACAACAAGGAAAATTCACCGGACAAGGGCCTGGCCGAAGTGATCATCGGCAAGCAGCGTAACGGCCCGACCGGCTCGGTGAAGCTGAAGTTCTTCGGCGAGTACACGCGCTTCGATAACTTGAGTCACGATTCGGTGGGCAGCTTCGAGTAAGGCCTGGGCAGGTCGACCGCTCGAACGCGACAACGCCGACGCGGCATGCAGGTGGTCGCCTGGCCTCCGCCCTAGAATGGAAGGCTGATTCCGGCGGTTCGACGTGAGAACACCGTGCACGAGACTCCACTGATGCCACCCGCTGTGAGCGAGCGCCCGACCCGGATCCGGGTCGACCTCGACCATCTGACGTTCAACCTGCGAAGCATCCGCTCCCACGTCGGCGTGCCGGTGATGGCGATCGTCAAGGCCAACGCCTACGGCCATGGCCTGGTGCCGGTTGCGCAGCATCTGCAGAAGCAGGGGGTTGAGCAGCTCGGCGTCGCGTTCGTCGAGGAGGGCATCGCACTGCGCCAGGCGGGCATCACCGCCCCGGTCCTCGTGCTCGGCGGCATCTTCGGTCGGCAGGTCGCGCAGTTCATCGCGCATGACCTCGAGATCACGGTTTCATCGCTGGACAAACTCCGGCAGGTGGAAGCTGCGGCGGAGGCACTGGGCCGCAAGGCGGTGATCCATCTCAAGATCGACACCGGCATGGAACGCATCGGCGTGCACAGCTATTCCGCGCGTGCGTTCATCGAAGCCGCAGTGGCGTCGCGATGGTGCGTGCTGAAGGGCATCTATTCGCATCTCGCGTGCGCGGACGATCCGCGTTCGGCGATGACCTTGCAGCAACTGGAGCGCTTCTTCGAAGCCTGCGCGCACATCGAACGCGTCGGCGCGCCGATGCCGCTACGGCATCTCGCCAATTCCGGCGGAGTGCTGCATTTCCCGGATACGCGACTCGACATGGTGCGTCCGGGAATCCTCATGTATGGCGTACTGCCGGATGCGGCTGCGCAGCGCACCATCGACGTGCGTCCGGTGATGTCGCTGGTCTCCCAGGTCGTCTACTTCAAGGTGGTCAAGGCCGGTAATCCGGTCAGCTATGGCGCGACCTGGGCGCCGTCGCGCGACACGCGCGTGGTGACGGTTCCGATCGGCTATGGGGACGGCTATCCGCGCGCCCTTTCATCGCGAGGGGAAGTGCTCATCCGCGCGCATCGCTATCCGATCGTGGGGCGCGTGTGCATGGATCAGTTCATGGTCGACATCGGCCAGGACAGCGCCTGGAACGAGGACGAAGTGGTGTTGATCGGCTCGCAGGACGGCAACACGATCACCGCCGAGAATCTGGCGCAGGCCGCGGGGATCATCCCTTACGAAGTGCTGGTCGGCTTGAACGAACGCATTCCGCGGGAATATTCCGGCGGTTGACCACGGACTGGCTGGATAACTCAGCCTCCTGGACGTGCACAAGCTGACGGATCAGCACGCCCGGACACGCAAAAAGGTACAGACGGCCCAATCCTTTCCACGACCTTTCTCATGTCGTGTGTGCAATGACGCCATCCTCACGCTGCGAGGAGATGCTTGCACGGCGCCTGCAGAGCCCCGCCGCCCCGCGAGACCTTGTCGGCGCCAGTCCGCCGATGGCGGTTCGTCCATATGCATGGGGTGTCTGAAATGAAGCAGAAATCGCTTGTAACAGCGCTGGCTGCCAGCCTGGCGTTGATGTTCGCAGCGGCTGCAACCGTATCCACCGCCGCCGCTCCGCCGGAACGTGTGTTGATCAAGTTCAAGAACGGTGGCAAGACCGCCGTGCAGGCCGAACTGCGCCGCGCCAACGCGCAGACGCACTACACCTTCGACAACATCGGCGTTATCGCCGCATCGGTACCGGCGCAGGCGTTGAAGGGGCTGCGCAACAATCCGAACGTCGAATTCGTCGAGCCGGACCAGATCCGCCGGCCTACCGCACAGCAACTTCCCTATGGCATCGACATGGTGCAGGCGCGGGACATCTGGGATGCGAATCGCGACGACCAGATCGACGCAGGGGCGCCGACGGGCGAAGGCATCAAGGTCTGTGTGATCGATTCCGGCCTCTACGCGAATCACGAGGACTTCCAGGGTGTCCGGATCGATGGTGGTTTTCCGGCTGGCAAATGGAATCATGACAATTGCGGCCACGGTACCCACGTCGCGGGAACGATCGCGGCGGCGAACAACAACACCGGCGTGGTGGGTGTGAGCCCCGGCAAGGTCTCGTTGTTCATCGTGAAGGTCTTCGGCAACGACGTGCAGACCAACTGCGTCTGGACCTTTTCGTCCCTGCTCATCGATGCGGCGAATCGCTGCCACGATGCAGGTGCCAAGGTGATCAACATGAGCCTGGGTGGCGAAGCAAGCAAGAGCGAAGAGATGGTATTCCGTTCGCTGGAGAAACGCGGCGTTCTCAGCATCGCTGCAGCGGGTAACCACGGCCTTCCGACCGCCTCAGTGGATGCCTATCACTATCCGGCTTCATACGACAGCGTGATGCAGGTCGCCGCTATCGACAACGACAAGAGGCTGGCGGGCTTCTCGGCCAAGAACGACCAGACCGAAATCGCCGCGCCGGGCGTCGCCGTGCTCAGTACGTATTCCCTGGGTCCGGCCGCTCCCGTGGTCTCGGATGGCGCTTCCTATCCCGCCATTCCAATGACGAACTCGTACGTGGGTAGCGCGACGGCGGCACTGGTCGATGGAGGAACCTGTAACACCGCGTTGCCCGCCAACGATCCGAGCTGGCAGGGAAAGGTGGTGCTATGCCAGCGTGGCGCGGCTGGATTCATCGTGAAGGCGCAGAACGTCGCGGCCGGCGGCGGCGTAGCGGCAGTCATCTACAACAACGTCGCCGGCGATCTGAACGGCACGCTCGGTACGGATCTGGCCGTCATTCCGGCCATCCCGGTGGTTGGCGTAACTCAGGCGAGCGGCGTCGACCTGCAAGCCAACCACCTGGGCGATTCCACGACCGTCAATACGCAGCTGCCACTCGACTACAACGGTTATGCGTTCCTCAATGGCACGTCGATGGCTACGCCGCATGTGTCTGGCGTGGCGGCATTGATCTGGAGCGCCAATCCGTCGTGGACCAACCGGCAGATCCGCGAAGCGTTGGATTCGACCGCGCAGGATCTTGGTGCCCCTGGCTACGACACCAGCTTCGGCTGGGGGTTGGTCCAGGCCAAAGCCGCGTTGGACGAACTGCAAAGCCACTAAACCTTGTCGTGCCGCAAGCAAAAGCCCGGCAACGCGTCGGGCTTTTGTCATCTGCGATTCCGCGTTGACGCTGTTCACACCTGCGTGATTCACTCGCGCAAGGCGAACGGAGAACTGCATGGCCACCGCGCGATCGCACAAGGGCACCGTCAAGGAACGTGCGAAGCGGATTCGCGCCACGCGGCGCGAGCCGATGGCGAAGGTGGATACCGCCTGGCTGCGCATGGAGCGGCCCACCAATCCGATGATGATCACCGGCGTGCTGATGTTCGCCGAGGCCATGTCGGTCGCGGATCTTCGCCGCGTCATCAAGCAGCGCTGGCTCGCCTATCGCCGCTTCCGCCAGAAGGCCGTGGATACCGCGTCCGGTGCGTTCTGGCAGACCGACAACGATCTCGATCTGGACTGGCACGTGCAACTCACCGCCTTGCCGGGCAGGGGAGGCAAGCGCTCGCTCGAACGCCTCGCAAGCCAGCTCGCATCCACTCCGCTCGATACCGGTCGCCCGCTGTGGCAGTTCCACCTGGTCGAACGTTATGACGGTGGTTCGGCGCTCATCGCCCGCATCCACCACAGCTATGCCGATGGCATCGCGCTGGTGCAGGTGCTGCTCTCGCTGACCGACACCACACGGGAGCCCGCCAAGGGCAGCAACCTGCAACAGGCCTGGCTGAAACAGGACGGGGTGGAGGTCGCGCGCCGGGTCGGCGCGGCCGAGCGTTACATGAAGCTCGGCACGAAGGTCGTCGAGAAGGGCATGGAGATGTACCGCGATCCGACATTGGCTGCAGTGCTGGCGAAGGAGGGCGGCGAGATCGGCCGTGAGCTGCTCCACGCGGTGACGCTGCCGGACGATCCGCCGTCGCTGCTGCGCGGCCGCCTCGGCGTCAGCAAGCGCGTCGCATGGGCCGAGCCGCTCGACCTCGAAGAAGTCAAAGCGGTCGGGCGCGCATGCGAGTGCACGGTCAACGACGTGCTCATGGCGACCGCGGCGGGTGCGTTGCGCCAGTACATGATCGAGCGCGGCGACAACGTCGACGGCCTGACTCTGCGCGCGACGGTCCCGGTCAACCTGCGGCCGCTGGAACACGCCAGGAAGCTCGGCAACCACTTCGGTCTGGTCTTCCTCGAATTGCCGGTAGGTGAGGGGAATCCCATTCGCCGGGTCGAGCGCGTCGCAGAATGCATGAATGGCCTGAAGAATTCACGACAAGCTATTGTTTCATTTGGCCTTCTTGCCGCGCTTGGCATGGCGCCAACCGCGGTCCAGAGCCTCGCCCTCGATCTCTTCAGCCGCAAGGCAACAGTCGTGGCGACCAATGTTCCGGGACCGCCGCAAACGCTTTACATGGCGGGGTGCGCGCTCCGCGAGATGATGTTCTGGGTGCCCCAGACCGGCTCGATCGGGGTCGGAATTTCCATCCTCAGCTATAACGGCCGCGTGCATTTCGGCCTGATCGCCGATGCCAAGCTGATTCCCGATCCGGACAGCGTCATCCAGCGCTTCGGCAGCGAATTCGACAAGCTGCTGTACCTGTCGCTGATGAGCGATTGGGATGCCCGGCTCGATGGGTATTCGGCCGATGCGCTACTTTCCGAGGAGACGCGGCGGGCCATCGATTTCCTCGTCAGCTAGTTCGCTCCTGGGCCGTTCCTGCAAGGGGGGGGCATTCGTCACCTGTTGGCAACGTTTGCGCGATTACGTTCAGCCCTGTTCATGTACGAGCTGCCATCGTTCGCCGCCGCAGGTACCCACCAGGAGGAAGGAATGAATATGCAACGCAAGCTGATCGCCGCCGCCGCACTGTCCACGTTGCTCGCTGCCTGCGCCACGCAGGGTGGCGGGTATTACGGTTCGCAGCCGAGCCAGCAGCCGCAGCCGGCCGGCGAGCAGACCGGCATGAGCAAGACCAAGAAAGGCGCCCTGATCGGTGCTGCCGTAGGTGCAGTTGCTGGCTTGCTGAGTGGCGACGATGCAACCGAACGCCGCCAGCGCGCGCTGGTAGGTGCAGGCGTGGGCGGTTTGACCGGTGGTGCCATCGGCAACTACCAGGACCGCCAGGAACGTGCGCTGCGTGAGCGCATGGCAGGCACCGGGGTCGACGTGGTCCGCACGGGCGACAACATCACCCTGAACATGCCGGGCAACATCACGTTCGCCTTCAACGATGCCAGCCTGCAGTCGCAGTTCTACCCGGTGCTCGACGACGTCGCCCGTACCTTGACCGAGTACAACCAGACCGTGGTCGAAGTCGCCGGCCATACCGACAGCGTCGGCAGCGATGCCTATAACCAGGAGCTCTCGGTACGCCGTGCCAACTCCGTGGCCGCTTACCTGCAGAGCCATGGCGTGATGCAGCAGCGCCTGATCACGGTCGGCGCGGGCGAGTCGCGCCCAGTCACCAGCAACGACACCGAGGCAGGCCGGGCGCAGAACCGTCGCGTGGAAATCACCCTGGTGCCGGTCCGCGGCTGATTGCCGGTGAGCAACAGGACGAACGGGGCGGGTGACCGCCCCGTTGTTTCGGTTCTTCGCGGACTTCGCGCCGGCCATTTTCTCCAGAAAATCGAGCGCCCGTAAGCACCGGCAGCGTCAAGATCGCGGGCAACAACGCGAGCAGTAGCGCGAAGTAGCCAGGTCGCTGCGCCGATGACCGCGGCAATGAACAGCGAAGCGGCCGTTGATTCCGCCACCGTCATGATCGCGGGCACAGAAGCCGGCGGGACGCTGCTTCGCGCTCGAAGCCAATGACGCCGCCACGCCATCGCCGACGCTGCCGGCTGCGTGAATACAGCCGGCGGGGAGTGCGTTTTTCACACTGAATTCCGGCTGTTTCGCGGCTTCGGAACGCTTGTGATCCCAGGCCGTGACCCTATACTGGCGAGGTCGAACGTTTTTGACTGTCCCCGGGGGTGCACTGGCTTCGACGGGGGTCGCAAAGTCGCTTGGCGCATGCCGAGGGGGTAGCTTTCCTCGTAAATCCAGCTGCAAAACTCTAGTTGCCAACGACGACAACTACGCTCTCGCCGCTTAAGGCGTAAGCCCCGAAACTGCCTGTGTCCGTGCTAGCAGCGTAGGGTCATCATCACGGAATCGCTGGAAGTGGCTGCCTGTCAGCTTCTGGTCAACCTAAAGCAGGCTGGTCCCCGGATGCGCTTCGCGCACCGTGCTGTCCGGGGACGAGATCCAACGGTGAGCTAAGCATGTAGTGCCGGGGATGGAGTGCCTTCGGACGGGGGTTCAATTCCCCCCACCTCCACCAGATCAAGCCGGAACCTCTCCAGGTTCCGGCTTTTTTTGTGCCTTATGTTGGAGCGCGCCGGGCGGACGCTGCGTATTCCGCACCGCAGCAAGTCTTTTTTTGGAGCGATGCTACAGTTCGGCCGTCCAGCGTCCGGCTTCGCATGCCATGAGCACAAGAGTTCCACCCGGTGGTTCTTTTTTTAGCCCGCCAAATGGTAGCGCTAACTTATATCCAGTGATGGAAAGCGTATGACGCTGTTTATCGGACTGGATGTGGGCACGCAGAGCGTGAAGCTGGTCGCCTATGACCCGCGGACGCGGACTGTCGTGGCGACGTTCGGCCAACCGCTTGAACTGATTGCACGCGAGGACGGCAGTCGCGAGCAGGAAGCAGGCTGGTGGATCGACGCGATCCGCGCCTGTTTCGCCAAGCTCGATTCATCTCAACGCGCACGCGTCATCGCGATTGGCGTGTCCGGCCAGCAGCATGGTTTCGTTCCAGTGGACGCCGAAGGCCAGGTATTGGCGCCCGCCAAGTTGTGGTGCGACACGAGCACGCAGACCGAATGCGACCTGATCATGCAGGCTGCAGGTGGTGTGTCGCGCTGCATCGAACTGGCAGGCAATCCGATCCTGGCCGGCTACACGGCCTCGAAGCTGCCGTGGACGCGCGCGCATCGTCCTGAGGCATACGCGAAGCTCGCCGCGATCCTGCTTCCGCACGATTACGTCAACTACTGGCTCACCGGCGAGCGCTGGATGGAATGCGGCGATGCGTCGGGCACGGGCTGGCTGGACGTGCGCGCACGCCAGTGGTCGCGCGATCTGCTGTCCGCGACCGACAGGGAAAACGACCTCGGCGCCTACCTGCCGGCGTTGGCCGAAGCCGATGCGAGCTTCCGCATCGATCCCGCCATCGCCGACGAACTCGGCGTGCCGCGCGACGTGCTCGTCAGTGCCGGCGGCGGCGACAACATGATGGCGGCGATCGGCACGGGCAATGTGGAACCGGGCGTGCTGAGCATGAGCCTGGGCACGTCGGGCACCTTGTTTGCTTATGCCGATCGCCCGGTCGTCGACGAACAGGCCGGCTGGGCCGCGTTCTGTTCGTCCACCGGCGGCTGGCTGCCGCTGATCTGCACGATGAACTGCACGGTCGCGACCGAAACGGTGGCGAAGACGTTCGGTTTCAGCACGCGCGAAGGCGAAACGGTAATGGTCGGCACGAAGCCGGGTGCCGATGGGCTGGTGATGCTGCCGTTCTTGAACGGCGAGCGCACGCCCGACCTGCCGCATGCGCGCGGCGCGCTGTTCGGCATGGACGCGAACAATCTGTCGCGCGGCAATATCTATCGCGCGGCGATGGAAGGCGCGACTTACGCGTTGCGCAATGGCTTCGATTCCCTGAAGGCCGCGGGCATGCAGTTCACCGCGATCCGCCTCACTGGCGGTGGCAGCAACAGTCCCGCGTGGCGGCAGATGGTCGCCGACGTCTTCGAATTGCCGGTTGCCGTCCCCGAACAGAGCGAGGGCGCCGCGTTCGGCGCCGCGCTGCAGGCGCTGTGGGCGCACGACCACGCCAACGGCGGAACACAGGACATCGCAGCGATCGCACGCGGGCACGTGCGCGTCGACGACACGCTTTCGGCCACGCCCGATCCGCAAACCAATGCGGCCTATCGCGGCGCGTATCGCGAGTTCCTTCGCTATCTCGATGCAGCAAAACAACTTTACGGCAGTCCGGCAGGCGCGAGGTAAGCGCCGATTTCATCTACCGCGTTTTCCGTCCAGCGCGTCCCACGTCCAAAAAGAGTCTCCAGACCATGACCACTCCCTTCATCGGCTCCCGCGAATATTTCCCCGGCATCGACCGCATCCCGTTCGAAGGTCCCGCCTCCGACAACGCGCTGGCGTTCAAGCGCTATGACGCCAATAAGAAAATCGGCAACAAGACGATGGCCGAACACCTGCGCTATGCCGTGTGCTACTGGCATACGTTCACGAACGCGGGCCATGACCCGTTCGGTCCGGGGACGCGCCGTTTTCCGTGGGAAGCCGGATCGCCGATGGCCACGTGCGAAGCCAAAGTCGACGCCGCGTTCGAGTTCTTCACCAAGCTCGGCGTGCCGTACTACTGCTTCCATGACATCGACCTCGCGCCCGACGCGGAAGACATCGGCGAGTACGAGAAGAACCTGAAACACATGGTCGCCATGGCCAAGGAACGCCAGCAGGCCACCGGCGTGAAGCTGCTGTGGGGCACGGCCAATCTCTTCAGCCACCCGCGATACATGAACGGCGCGGCGACCAATCCGGACTTCAACGTCGTCGCACGCGCGGCCGTGCAGGTGAAGGCGGCGCTCGATGCCACGGTCGAACTTGGTGGCGAGAACTACGTATTTTGGGGCGGCCGCGAAGGTTATGCCACGCTGCACAACACGAACATGAAATGCGAGCTCGACCACTTCGCGCGCTTCCTCACGCTGGCGCGCGACTACGGCCGCAGCATTGGTTTCAAGGGCAGCTTCTTCATCGAACCCAAGCCGATGGAGCCGATGAAGCACCAGTACGATTTCGACAGCGCGACGGTTGCGGGCTTCCTCAAGCAGCATGGCCTGGAAAAGGACTTCAAGCTCAACATCGAAGCCAACCACGCCACCTTGTCGGGCCACACCTTCGAGCACGACCTGCAGGTCGCTTCCGACCAGGGGCTGCTCGGCAGCATCGATGCGAACCGCGGCAACGCGCAGAACGGCTGGGATACCGACCAGTTCCCCACCGATCTCTACGACACCGTGGGCGCGATGATGGTGGTGCTGCGCCAAGGCGGTCTCGTCGGTGGTCTGAACTTCGATGCGAAGGCGCGCCGCGAATCGACCGACATGGAAGACCTCTTCATTGCGCACGTCGGCGGCATGGATGCATTCGCTCATGGCCTCGAAGTCGCGCACGCATTGCTCACGCAGTCGCCGTGGGAACAGTGGCGCGCGGAGCGTTACTCGAGCTTCGGCAGCGGCAAGGGCAAGGACTTCGCCGACGGCAAGCTTTCCTTCGCAGACCTGCGCGAGCTCGCAGTGAAGAACGGTGAGCCGAAACAGATCAGCGGCAAGCAGGAGCGCTACGAAAACCTGCTCAACCAGTATCTGTTGCGCTGAGCGTCATCACTTCGGGCAAGAACCGGCATTCGCGCACGCGAATGCCTCCTTTGGCAGAGACGGGGAGCACGGGAATGAACACCACTGCTATCGAAAGCGTTGCGCCTGCGATTAGTGCCGAGAACACCCGCTTCATCATCCTGATCAGTTGCGTCGCCACCATCGGTGGCTTCCTGTTCGGCTTCGACAGTGGCGTGATAAACGGCACCGTGGATGGCCTCAGGCAGGCCTTCCAGTCCAGTTCCGCAGGCGTTGGCTTCGAGGTGGCTTCGATGCTGCTGGGCTGCGCGATCGGCGCGTTCTTCGCCGGCCGACTGGCGGACCTGTGGGGACGCCGCACGGTGCTGATCATCTCCGCGGTGCTGTTCCTGCTTTCGTCGCTCGGTGCGGGTGCCGCGCATTCGTCGCTGTTCTTCATCGCCGCGCGCGTGCTCGGCGGATTCGCGGTTGGTGCCGCCAGCGTGATGTCGCCGGCGTACATTGCCGAAGTCGCGCCCGCGCGCTATCGCGGACGGCTGGCGACAGTGCAGCAGATCGCGATCATCGGCGGACTGTTCGCTGCATTCCTCAGCAACTACCTGCTGGCGAAGACTGCGGGTGCATCGACCGAAGCCTTGTGGGCGGGGCAACAGGCGTGGCGCTGGATGTTCTGGATGATGGCCATTCCGTCGCTGCTGTTCCTCGTGTTGTTACTGATCATTCCGGAAAGCCCTCGCTACCTCGTAGTGAAGAAGCAGAAGGTGCGCGCGCTGGCAGTGCTGACGCAGCTGTATGGCGCGGCCGAGGCACAGGCCAAGCTGGGCGAGATCGACGCCTCGCTGTCGGCCGACCACCATCGTCCCAAGCTGTCCGACCTCATCAACAAGGCCACCGGCAAGGTTCGTCCGATCGTGTGGATCGGCATGGGGCTGGCGACGTTCCAGCAGCTGGTCGGCATCAACGTCGTCTTCTATTACGGCGCGGTGCTGTGGCAGGCCGTCGGCTTTTCCGAAAGCGACGCTCTGCTGATCAATGTGCTTTCAGGTGCACTGAGCATCGGCGCGTGCCTGGTGACCGTGATGCTGATCGACCGCATCGGCCGCAAGCCATTGCTGTGGTTCGGTTCGATCGGCATGGCGATCACGCTGGCGCTGGTGACGGGGGCTTTCGCGTCGGCCTCGCTGGATGCGAACGGCAAGCTGGTGTTGTCCGACTCGATGGGCGTGCTCGCGCTCGTCGCCGCCAACGTCTACGTGATCTTCTTCAACATGTCCTGGGGGCCGGTGATGTGGGTGATGCTGGGCGAGATGTTCCCCAACCAGATCCGCGGTTCGGGGCTCGCCGTTGCCGGCGCTGCGCAGTGGACGTCGAACTTCCTGATCACGGTGACGTTTCCGGTCCTGCTCGCGAGCATTGGCCTTGCCGGCGCTTACGGCATCTACACCGTCGCTGCGGCGATTTCGGTGTTCTTCGTCCTGCACTACGTCTACGAGACGAAAGGCAGGGAGCTGGAGCAGATGGAGGGCTGATGCGGTCCGGATCAGCCCTGCGCGTCGGTCTTCGCAGGACGAGCGACGGAATCGCGCCTGACCAGTTCGTGGCCGATCACATGATCGACCACGAGTCGCGTGTCGCGATCCCGCTCGCGGATGCCGCGCAGCAGGATGTCGATGGCCGAATCCGCCATCGAAGCGACCGGCTGGCGGATCGTGGTGAGTTCGGGCCACACCGTCGTCGCCGCAGAGGTGTCGTCGAAGCCGACCACCGACAGGTCGCGAGGCACATCGAGTCCGCGACGGTGCGCGACCGAGATCACCGCTGCCGCCATGTCGTCGTTGCTGGCGAAGATCGCGGTCGGAGGGTTCGCATGCGACAGCAGTTTTTCCGCGGCTTCGAGTCCCGAGCGATAGGTGAAGTAGCCCTGCTCGATGAGCGATTCGTCGGACGGGATCGCGGCCTTGGCCAGCGCGGCATGGAAGCCCTGCAGGCGCAGCGCGCTTCCCGCATGGCTCGGATGGCCCTTGATGTAACCGATCCGCGTGTGCCCCTGCTCGATCAGATGGGTAGTGATGTCCTTGCTTGCGCGGAAGTCGTCGATGCGCACGTGCGACATCTTTTCGCCGAAACCTCCCGCATCGCCGGGACCGCCGGACGCGAGCGCGACCACGACCACGCCAGCATCGATCAGCTCGGAGATGACGACCTCGGATTCGCACAGCGGCGGTGGCAGTATCACGCCGGCGACGCTGCGGGCGAGGGTACGCGCGGCCTCGCGGTCGGCAGTGACATCGTGATCGTCCCACGCGTCAACAACCAGCTGCGCGGCGGTGCGAGCCGCACCACGCAGGGCACCGACCAGCAATTCGCTCAGGAAAGCCGTACTGGGGTTGGTGTAGATCAGCGCGATGCGCGTGCCCGACGCAGCGGCGAGTGCGCGCGCGGCGAGGTTCGGCGCGTAGCCCAGTTCCTGCACGGCACGCATGACCCGCTCGCGGGTCGACTCGCGCACCTTGCCGTGGCCGTTGACGACGCGCGACACGGTCATCGGCGAAACGTTGGCCTGCCTGGCGACTTCGTCGATGGTGACGGCGTGGCCCCGCTTGCGGCGGATCGATTGCCTGTTCTTGTCCAAGGTTCGTTCCTTCGGATGGCCGGTGATGACGCTCGCAACATGCAGTCGATGATCCAACTGCCCCGCGAGTCACCATCCGACGGGATCCCGCATCGGATATGAATCCTGTCCCGATGTTACCGGCAACGGATCGATCCGGGGAGAACCAGCGCCGTGGCCGCTGGGATGCGCTCCTGGCTTTCGTGTTGTCTGCGACCTTGTGCCTTGCCGTACCCAGCGCCCATGCGGAAGACGGCTACGAACTGTGGCTGCGCTATAAGCCAATCGAAGCGAGTCGCGCGGACGAATACCGCGCGCATACCGCAGAACTGGTCGCGCCGGCACTGACACCCACCCAGCGTGTCACGCGTGAGGAGCTGCAGCGCGGCCTGCAGGGACTGTCAGGTCACGTGCCCCGCGCTTCTGAGCGCATTGCCAGCGAAGGCGCGATCGTCGTGGGCACGCCAGCTTCGTCGAGGACCATTGCTGACTTCAGGCAGGATCTCTCGGGTCTGGGCCGCGAGGGCTACATCATCCGCGGCATCCACAGTAGAGGGCACGCCGCAACGATGATTGCGGCCAACGAAGACATCGGCGCGCTGTACGGCGCCTTCCACTTCCTGCGCCTGCTGCAGACCCGCCAGTCGCTGCGCGACCTCGACATACGCGAAGCACCGAAGGTGAAGCTGCGCGTACTCGACCACTGGGACAACCTGGATCGCAGCGTCGAGCGCGGTTACGCCGGCGCATCGATATGGGACTGGCACAAGCTGCCCGGCTGGCGCGATCCGCGTTACACCGATTACGCGCGTGCCAACGCCTCCATCGGCATCAACGGCACGGTGCTCAACAACGTCAATTCGAACGCGCTGATCCTCACGCCGATGTACCTGGAGAAGGTGAAGGCGCTTGCGGACGTGTTCCGGCCCTGGGGCATTCGCGTGTACCTGAGCGCGCACTTCAGTGCGCCTACGGAAATCGGCGGACTGAAGACGGCCGATCCGCTCGATCCCGAAGTACGCAAATGGTGGAAGGAGAAAGCAGCGGAGATCTACCGCTATGTTCCCGACTTCGGCGGCTTCCTGGTCAAGGCGAACTCGGAAGGCCAGCCGGGCCCGCAGGACTACGGGCGCACCCACGCCGATGGCGCCAACATGCTGGCCGACGCGCTTGCGCCCCATGGCGGCGTGGTGATGTGGCGCGCGTTCGTCTACTCGCACGAGCAGCCGGACGATCGTGCAAAGCAGGCGTATGACGAATTCGTGCCGCTCGACGGAAAGTTCCGCGACAACGTGATCGTGCAGGTGAAGAACGGCGCGATCGACTTCCAGCCGCGAGAACCATTCCATCCGCTGTTCGGCGTGATGGCGAAGACGCCATTGATGATGGAGTTCCAGATCACGAAGGAATACCTCGGCTTCGCCACGCACCTAGCCTATCTCGGGCCCTTGTACGAGGAAACGCTGAAATCGGATACATGGGCGAAGGGCAGGGGTTCCACCGTCGCGAAGGTGATCGATGGCTCGCTGCATGCTCACAAACTTACCGGCATGGCGGGCGTGGCGAACATTGGGGTCGACCGCAACTGGAGCGGCTCGCATTTCGACCAGGCCAACTGGTACGTCTTCGGGCGCATGGCCTGGAATCCGGAAGCTTCTTCGCAACGGATCGCGAACGACTGGGTGCGGATGACGTTCTCGAACGATCCCGCCGTCGTTGAACCCGTCGTCGACATGATGATGGCCTCGCGGGAGGCGGTAGTGGATTACATGACTCCGCTCGGTTTGCACCATCTGATGGGTCGAGGTCATCACTACGGTCCGGGGCCGTGGGTCGAAGGCGGTCCGCGCGCCGACTGGACTTCGGTGTACTACCACCGCGCGGACCGCAACGGGATCGGTTTCGATCGCAGTGTTACCGGCAGCAATGCGGTCGCCCAGTACTCGCCACCGGTGGCCGCGGAGTTCGGCGACGTGAAGCGCGTTCCGGAGAAATGCCTGCTCTGGTTCCACCACGTTCCCTGGAATTACCCGACCCGGTCGGGGCGCCCGTTATGGGACGAACTCGTGCACCGCTATACGCATGGCGTGGATGAAGTGAAGCGGATGCGCGGTACATGGGCCGGACTGGAGGGCCGAGTCGATCCCGAACGTTTCGAACAGATCGCTGCGTTCCTGAGCATCCAGCAGAAGGAGGCGCAGTGGTGGCGTGACGCCAGCATCGCGTACTGGCAGAGCATCAATGGGCTGCCTCTTCCCGCCGGTTACGAGCAGCCGGCGCAGTCACTCGAGTTCTACAAAGCGCTGGAATTTCCACACGCGCCGGGGAATGGTTGATGGAGTGGGTGAGGAAACACTTGCTTGCCGTGGGACTGCTGCTAACGCTGGCATTCGCGCCGTGGGCACAGGCCGCTGACATGCCGTTGCTGCACGAAATGTTTCAGGATCACGCGGTATTGCAGCGCGATCAGCCGATCCGGATCTGGGGCGACGCGCAACCCGGCGCCGAGGTTTCTATTTCGCTCGCCGGTAAAACCGCCAAGGCGCGCGCGAATTCCGAAGGTCGCTGGCAGGCACAACTGCCGGCGTTGAAAGCAGGCGGCCCGTACACGCTCAGCGCTCGCTCCGGTGCCACAACACAGACGGCTGACGACATCCTCATCGGCGACGTGTGGCTGTGTTCCGGGCAGTCGAACATGGAACTGCAGGTCAAGCGCACGCTGGATTCCCGTGCCGAGATCGAAGGCGCGAACAACGATCGCATCCGCATGCTCAAGGTCGGGCAGAAGGAAAGCGTAGCGCCGCTCACGCACTTCGCGATCCCGGTGCAATGGGAGAAGACAACGCGGCAGACCGCGCCGGAATTTTCCGCCGCCTGCTACTACTTCGCACGCGAGTTGCAGAAGACCATCGACGTGCCGATGGGGCTGATCAATTCTTCTTGGGGCGGCGCGCGGATCGAAACCTGGATCAGCGCTGCTTCACTGCGCAAGCTCGGTGCTTACGACGATGCTCTCGACGTACTAGCGCAGTACGCAACCGATAGACCAGCCGCGACTGCAACCTGGGGCGAAGCGTGGGCCAGATGGTGGCGTGAACGCCCTGGTGTTGACCCCGGCGACGAGCCGTGGCGCATGGATTACGTGCCCGGCAAGGAGTGGCGCGCGGCACCGCGCGAACTCGGCGCGTGGGAAACATGGGGCGTGCCGGAGCTCGCTTCGTTCAACGGCATGCTGTGGTATCGCACGACACTGAAGCTGAGCGCGGAGCAGGCCGCGCAGGACGCGGTGCTGGAACTCGGCACCGTCGACGAGATCGACATGACCTGGGTCAACGGGCGCGGCGTCGGGAGCGCCTATATTGGCGAGCAGCGCGCCTATCCGCTGCCGCGCGGATGGCTGAAGGCGGGCGACAACGTGCTCGTAGTCAATGCGCTCGACACCTATGTCGATGGCGGTATCACCGGCCCGTCTTCGTCGCGCGTGTTGCGCTTCGCGGATGGTTCGACGGTGCCGCTGGATGGCGCGTGGCAGTACCGCATCGTTTCCGCCAGCGTGGGCTCGCCGCCACTCGCACCGTGGATGTCCGCTTCGGGCAAGACGACGCTGTACAACGGCATGATCGCGCCCCTGGTTGGTTATGGCCTGCGCGGGGCGCTGTGGTACCAGGGCGAATCCAACACCGGCGATCCGGCCGCGTATCGCGAACTGCTGCGCACCTACCGCGACGACCTGCGCGCGCACTTCGGCAAGGATCTGCCATTGCTCCTGGTGCAACTGGCGAACTACGGCACGCCGCCGACGAAGCCGGGCGAAAGCGGTTGGGCCGCACTGCGCGAAGTGCAGCGTGCCGTCGCGGCGGAAGACGCGCGTACCGGGCTGGCGGTCGCCATCGACATCGGCGATCGCTACGACATCCATCCCGCCAACAAACAGGAACTCGGACGCCGGCTTGCGCGCGCAGCGCGGAATGTCGTGTTCGGCGAAAGGATTGCGGAGTCCGGGCCCGTGGCGTTGTCCACGAAACGCCAGGGCGATGCAGTTGAAGTGCGCTTTGGCGAGGTAAGCGGTGGTCTGGTCGCCTATGGCGCGGATGGTCCGATCGGCTTCGAACTGTGTGGCGCCGAAGCGGGCTCGTGCCGTTACGCAGAGGCACAGATCCGCAACGATGTCGTGCTGCTGCGTGCACTGGTAACGAATCCGACACGCGTACGCCATGCGTGGGCGGACAGTCCCATCGTCACCTTGTTCGACGGGATGGGCCTGCCTGCTGGTCCGTTCGAACTTCCTATCGAATAATCATTACGCGCGAGCCTTCCCCATGAGCACGACATCTTCCGACGAAACCGCGGCGCAAAGTTCCGCACGCGTTCCGCCAAAGACAAAGCTCCCCAGTCTTCAAGAGAGAAGTGCTGGAATGTGGAGTATCGAGTGGAGGCAAGGATGGCGTGTTCTCCTTGCGGTTCTGCTCGCCGCGTTTCTGCAATCAACGCTTGCGAGTACCGCGTCTGCAGCCGAACCGGTCCGCTTCGACTGGTTCGAATACACCGGTCACGATGGGGCATTTGAGCAACCGTTGCCACCGGACCACTACCGCAATCCGATCCTTGCCGGTTTCCATCCCGATCCCGCCGTGATCCGCGCGGGCGATCGCTTCTATCTCGTCAATTCCACGTTTACTTACTTCCCCGGCATTCCCGTATTCGAAAGCACTGATCTCGTGCACTGGAAGCACATCGGCAGCGTCATCGACCGACCTTCGCAGCTCGACTTCGACGGCCTGGGTGTGTCGCGCGGCGTGTTCGCACCGACCATCACTTATCACGAAGGCGTGTTCTACGTGCTCAACACGGCGGTCGACAATGGCGGCAACTACATCGTCACCGCGAAGAACCCCGCAGGGCCGTGGTCCGATCCGGTGTGGCTGCCGACGGTCGGTGGCATCGACACCTCATTGTTCTTCGATGACGACGGCAAGGTTTACCTGCTCAACAACGATGCGCCCGAAGGGGAGCCGCTCTACGACGGCCATCGCGCGATCTGGCTGCGGGAGTTCGACCTGAAGAAATTGCAGCCGGTCGGCAAGGCTGAGGTCGTCATCAATGGCGGCGTCGATCTGTCGAAGAAACCGATCTGGATCGAAGGCCCCCACATCTACAAGCGCGAGGGCTGGTACTACCTGGTCTGCGCGGAAGGCGGAACCGGGCCGCAACACTCGCAGGTCGTGCTGCGCAGTCGCGACGTGTGGGGTCCGTACAAGCCTTACGAGCACAACCCGATCCTCACGCAGCGTGACCTCACTGCGGATCGCGCGAATCCGATTACGAATGCGGGCCATGCCGATCTCGTCGAAGGCCTCGATGGCCGGTGGTGGGCGGTGTTTCTCGCCAGCCGGACCTATGGCGGCGTGCATTACAACACCGGGCGCGAGACGTTCCTGCTTCCGGTGGAATGGAAAGATGGCTGGCCGGTGATTCTCGAAAACGGACTTGCGATTCCGCAAGTTGCTCCGGCTCCATCGTTCATGCAAGGCGAAGCGAAGCAGGCGCCGCTCAGTGGCAACTTCACGTGGCGCGACGAATTCGACAAGCCGCAGCTCGATCGCGCGTGGCTGTATGTGCGCGTGCCGAAGACGCATTGGGCCGATCTCGCGTCCGAACCGGGCACGCTGACGATCCACCCGCTCGCCGAAGGACTGGACACGTTGCGCAATCCATCCTTCATCGGCCGGCGCCAGCAGCACATGGCCTTCGAGGCAAGCACATCGCTGCAGGTTCCGCGCGAGAGAAACGTGGCCGCCGGACTGGCCGCATTCCAGGGCGAGAAGTACTGGTACTTCCTCGGTGTGCGCCAGACAGCGGATGGACCCGAACTCTTCCTCGAGAAGAGCAGTGACAGGACGCGCGCCATCGTTGCGACGGCGCGCATCGATACCGCAGCGCTGAAGTTGAAGATCAGCGGAAATTACGGCGCGTATTCCTTCGGCTACGACGCCGATGGCAAAGGCTGGCGCTGGCTGGTGCAGAACGACGACGGAACGATCCTCAGTACCGACGTCGCCGGCGGTTTCGTCGGCGCGACGCTCGGGCCGTACGCACGCATCGAAGCATCCGAGTAGGGCACATGGGAGAGGGAAGATGGACTACGCAGTGAAATCCACGGCGGCTTGCCTTGCAATCGCGATGCTGCTGGCGATACCGAACGCCAGCCACGCCCAGACGCAGCAGGCAGCGAAAGCGGCGCAGGCCACACCTGCCTACCTCGACACCGCGCGCAGTTTCGAGGAGCGCGCAGCCGATCTGGTATCGCGACTGACGCTGGAAGAAAAGGCCGCGCTCATGCAGCACGACAATCCTGCGATCCCGCGTCTCGGCATTCCGGCGTACGACTGGTGGAACGAAGCGCTGCACGGGATCGCCCGCGCGGGCGATGCGACTTCGTTCCCGCAGGCAATTGGTCTTGCGGCCACCTTCGACGTTCCCCTGATGGACGAAGTCTCGAAAACCATCAGCGACGAGGCGCGCGCGAAGCACCACGAAGCCGCGCGTCGCGGCGAGCGCGGGCGTTACCAGGGACTGACGTTCTGGTCGCCGAACATCAACATCTTCCGCGACCCGCGCTGGGGCCGCGGCCAGGAAACCTACGGCGAGGATCCCTACCTGACTTCGCGGATGGGCATCTCCTTCGTCAGGGGATTGCAGGGTGACGATCCGAAGTACCGCAAGCTCGATGCGACCGCCAAGCACTTCGCCGTGCACAGTGGCCCGGAAGCAGACCGCCATCATTTCGACGTGCATCCGAGCAAGCGCGACCTTTACGAGACGTACCTGCCCGCATTCGAGGCACTGGTGAAGGAGGCCGACGTCGATGCCGTGATGGGCGCATACAACCGCGTCTATGGCGAGTCGGCGAGCGGGAGCAAGTTCCTGCTGCAGGACATCCTGCGCCGCGACTGGGGCTTCAAGGGTTATGTATTGTCCGATTGCTGGGCGATCGAGGACATCTGGAAGAACCACAAGATCGTCGCCACCGTCGAAGAGGCGTCCGCGCTCGCGGTGAAGAACGGCGACGACCTCGACTGCGGAAACAGCCATGCCAAGGCGCTGCCGGTGGCCGTGCGAAAAGGCCTGATCAGTGAGACCGAACTCGATGCTTCATTGAAGCGTCTGATCACTGCACGGATGCGGCTGGGCATGTTCGATCCGCCGGAAATGGTGCGTTGGGCGCAGATCCCGTATTCGGTCAACCAGGCGCCGGAACACGATGCACTCGCGCGCCGCGCCGCGCAGGAATCGCTGGTGCTGCTGAAAAACGACGGTGTGCTGCCTTTGTCGAAGCAGCTCAAGCGCGTCGCCGTGGTCGGCCCGACCGCCGACGACGAGATGTCGCTGCTCGGCAACTACTACGGCACGCCAGCCGACCCGGTGACGGTGCTGCACGGCATTCGCGAAGCGTTGCCGAATGCCGAAGTGACCTATGCACGCGGCGTGGACCTCGTCGAAGGTCGAAGCGATCCCATGGCTTCGCCGCTGATCGAGTCGCGCTACCTGCGTCCTGCCGTGGGTTCTACCGAACGCGGGCTCAAGGGCGAGTACTTCCGTGGCCGCGCGTTCAAGGGCAAGCCGGTGCTGAGCCGCATCGATCCTCAGGTCGGCTTCCGCTGGGATCGTGGCGGGCCCACCGACGACATGGTCGCTCGTGGCGAAATGGCGACCGCCGCGAGTCTCGGCGGCGACGACTTCGCCGTGCGCTGGAGCGGGCAGGTGCTGCCGCCGGTGAGCGGCCGCTACGAAATCGAAGTCGCCGCCAACGACGGCCTGCGCTTCTGGCTCGATGGCAAGTTGCTGCTCGACGAGTGGAGCGACGTGCCACGACTGCGCAGCAAGTCCGTTGCGGTCGACCTCGAAGCAGGCCGCGCCTACGACATCAAGCTCGAGTATTACGAGTTCGAACGCGATGCCGGCGTACGGCTGGGCTGGCGCATGCCAGGCGCGAAATCACCGTTCGACGAAGCACTCGACACCGCACGCAACGCGGAAGTGGTGGTGTTCGTCGGCGGTCTGACCGGCGATGTCGAAGGCGAGGAGATGGAAGTCAGCTATCCGGGATTTGCCGGTGGCGATCGCACCGACCTTCGCCTTCCCGCAACACAGCGCAAGCTGCTCGAAGCGCTGCACGCAACCGGGAAGCCGGTGGTGCTGGTGCTAACCACGGGCTCGGCGCTCGCGGTCGACTGGGCGCAACAGAACCTGCCGGCGATCGTGCTCGCGTGGTATCCGGGGCAGCGCGGTGGCAATGCAGTCGCCGACGTCCTGTTCGGCGACGTCAATCCCGCCGGACGCTTGCCGGTAACGTTCTACAAGGCGGATGAAAAGCTTCCGGCTTTCGACGACTACTCGATGCAGGGCCGCACGTATCGCTATTTCGGCGGTGAGCCCTTGTATGCGTTCGGGCACGGCCTGTCGTACACGCGCTTCGGCTACGGCGGGCTCGAACTGGATCGACGCCAGGCCACCGCGAACGGCCACATGAAGGTCACGCTTACGCTGAAGAACGAAGGAAGGCGCGCGGGCGACGAGGTCGCGCAGTTGTATCTCGCCGCGAAGAACCCGAAGCGCGAGCGCGCGTTGAAGGAGCTGCGTGGCTTCCGGCGCGTGCACCTGCAACCGGGCGAAGCGCGCGAAATCGAATTCGAGGTCATCCCAAGCCGCGACCTGCGGATCTGGGACGAAGCGGCGGGCGCCTATGTCGTCGACCCGGGCGAGTACGAAGTGCAGATTGGCGCCTCCAGTTCGGATATCCGCTTGCGGCGGAGCTTCACCGTGACGGATTGAAGCAAGGTTGACGAGCAAGGTGGCTTCGACGCATGGTCGAGGCGGCGCTCTCCACGGTCCCGGAAAACCATCGCGCGATCGCGTTCGGATCCGAGGCCTGGAATTCGGTAGCGAACGTCGTAGTGCCTTATCGCGGAAACTCTCTCGAACGCCCTTGCCTCCCGATACCTGAACTAGGGTTTCGCACCGAACCCCAGGCCGACCAGGTTGACGCGTACGCGAGCGAGGAACGTGTGCGAAGTCATGTACAAGGTGCGTCCATCGTCGCCAAAGGCGCAGTTTGCGATCGCGCTGCCGGTTTCGATGCGACCGAGCCGCCGGCCATCCGGCGCGAACACGAGCACGCCTCCCGGACCGGCAGCGAACAGCGTTCCGTCGGCCGCCATCGCCATGCCGTCTGGCAAGCCCGGTGCATCCCGTGCAACGAGATCGGAGGCGTCGGCAAAGATGCGTTTGCTGGTGGCTTCGCCGTGGACGTCGAGTGAGTAAGCCATCCATATGGGCCGCTCGCCGTCGGCATTGGACACGTAAAGCGTGCGGCCATCGGGCGAGAGTTCGACGCCATTGGGAAAACTCAGTCCGTCATCGACCAGGTGCACGCTGCCGTCGGGATCCAGGCGGAAGACGCCATTGAACCGCAGTTCCTTCACCGGGGATTCGTTGATGCCTTTCAGCCCGTACGGCGGATCGGTGAAGAAGATCACGCCGTCGCTGCGGCGGACGACATCGTTGGGACTGTTGAATCGGTGTCCCTCGAAGTGCGTGGCCAGTGGCGTCTTGCGCTTCGATAGCGGATCTAAGCGTGCGACAAGGCGCGAGCCGGAATCGGCAAGTAGCACCGTGCCTTCCGGCTCCGCATACAGCCCGTTCGCGCCTGCTTCGCGCAATGTGTCGAGTTCCGGACCCGTGTAGCCAGAGGGCCTGAGGTACACCGAGAGCCCGTCGTGCTCGGACCAGCGATAGAGCGTGTTTTCCGGTACGTCAGTGAATAACAGGTAGGCGCCGTCACGGATCCACGTCGGTCCTTCCGACCAGGTGAAACCGTCAGCGATCCTCTCGATTCGTGCGTCCGCGGGAACGATGGCAGGGAAAGCGGGGTCGTAGGCCGTGATGCGGCCGATGCCAGCGTGCGACGTGAGGGCGGAGAAGTTCATTGCCATGCGTCCTGGTTCCGTTACCTCACGAACATAGCCGCGAAGCCAGGCCATGGCCGGACGTTCGCTGCCGTCCTTTCGCACGAGATACGCCTGCTCCTTCGTGCGCCACATCCCGGGACGGAAGCCCCACAACGTGATGCCGCGAACCGCCGGATGCTCCCAGAATACGGGGAACACGCGCTGGTAATCGCGCAACTGTCCGGCGTCGCTTGCGCCGTCGATGTCGAGTTCGGTGACGTAAATCGGCAGCCCCGTTTCGGCGAGCAGGTCGAGGCTGGCCTTGTGCACCGACATCGGCACGTCCGGCCTTGTCGCGAACGCATGGCCCTGTACTCCGATCCCGTCGACCAGCTTTTCCTTCGCCAGCAGGTCGATGATTGCGCGGTAGCGTCCCGCATCGGCCGGCGTATTGGTGATGCTGTAGTCGTTGATCAGCAGTTTCGAATGGGGAAAGTGCTGCCGCGCCAGACGGAACGAAGTGAGTATCCAATCCCAGCCGGTCGCGCCGGCACCGCCCAGTGCTTCGATGTAGTTGCCGCCACCTTCGTCATCCTTGTTGGGTGGATCGTGCAACGGCTCGTTGACCACTTCGACGAAATCAGCATCGGGGTAGCGCTGCGCAACCGCGGCGAACCATTCCTCGATCTCTTCTCGCTGCTCGGCCGGGGGGAGTTTTTCGATCCATTCCGGCTGCTGGTTGCCCCAGACCATCACGTGCATGTGGAACGGAAAGCCGTGTTCCCTGGCGAAGCGGTAGGCCGCGTCGAGTCCGCTCCAGTCCATGCGATCGCGCACTGCTTCGACTTCGCCCCATTTGCCCGCGTTTTCCGGCGTCACCTTGTTCCAGTAGCTGGCGAAGTCCTTGACCTGTGCCGGGCTGTGGATGCTGCCGAGGAATTTTTCCTGTCCCGCCGCGAGCGGCGCACCCTGTGCATGCAGTGCAGGTGGAAGCGCAGCGAGGGCCGCGGTGAGCAGCAGGGCTTTGGTGGAGTTCATGCCGTCCCTTCGATGGAGTGGATGCTGCTATGCAGCGTGCGGGCGAGCGGATGGTAGCGCTACCTTAGCTTAAGGCGTTCTGATGCCGTAGATCGGTGGGCAACCCACCCGCGGCCCGTCCGGTGCATTGCATCGGGCGGGCCGCGGTGTATCCGGATCCCGCGCGGACCGGCGCCAGGATGGCGGATTCCGCACGTTATCCACGAACAGAAGACTTACGCATCCATGAGCAACCGCGCAGACACGCTTTCGGTTCGGGAAAAGATCGGCTACAGCCTCGGCGACCTCGCGGCCAACCTGATCTTCCAGACGCTGGTCACCTTCCTCGCGTTCTTCTACACCGACGTGTTCCGGATACCGGCCGGCACGGCGGCGACGATCATCTTCATCGGCGGCATGCTCGGGGCATTCGTGTTCACGCCGGCGATCGGCCTGATCGCCGATCGCACGGTCACGCGCTGGGGCAAGTTCAGGCCATGGATCCTCTGGACCTCGGTGCCGTTCGGCGTGCTCGCGCTGCTGGCATTCAGCACGCCCGATCTCGGCGAGCGCGGCAAGGTTCTTTACGCGCTCGGAACCTACACATTGCTGGTGCTGATCTACGCCGCCAACAACCTGCCGTACTCCGCGCTCAGCGGCGTGATCACGGGCAGCATGGCCGAGCGCAACAGCATGTCGTCGTACCGCTTCGTCGCGGTGATGATCGCGCAGTTCATCATCCAGGTGCTGTTGCTGCCGCTGGTGCTGATTCTTGGCGGTGGCGACAAGGTGCAGGGCTTCCACAACACCATGGCGGTATTCGCGGTGGTTGGCACGGTGTTCTTCCTGGTCACCTTCTTCACTACGAAGGAGCGCATCGTTCCCGCGCCGGAGCAGAAGTCGAGCATCCGCCAGGACCTCGGCGATCTCGCGCGCAACCTGCCATGGTTGCTGATGCTGCTGCTCACCATCCTGGTGTTCATCAATCTCGCCCTCAAGGGCGGCATGTACGTGTACTACTTCAAGTACTACATGGACGAACAGGCACTAGCGGCATTCCTGCAGGCAAGCGGCTTCAATGCCTTCATCGCCGGGCTCAACTCGTTCCTCACCGGTATCGGGCTCACTTCGTTCCAGTGGCCGAAAGATGCGCCGACGTCGGCCTTCAGCCTGTTCAACGCCGGGGGCATCCTCTTCATGATCGTCGGCATCGGCTTTTCGAAGCGACTGGCCGATCGCTACGGCAAGCGCAACGTATTCGGCGGCGCGTTGTTCCTTTCGACCCTCTGCCTGCTGGCGTTCTGGTTCTACTCGCCGCGTTCGGTGGGACTGGTGGTGGCGTCGTACATCCTGCATGGCTTCCTTTACGGCATCACGATCCCGCTGTTGTGGGCGATGGTGGCCGACGTTGCCGACTGGTCGGAGTGGAAGAACCATCGCCGCGCCACCGCGATCACCTTCTCCGCGATCCTGTGCGGCCTGAAGATCGGACTGAGCGTCGGCGGCGCGCTGGTCGCAGGCATTCTCGCCAAGTATGGGTACGACCCCGATCTCGCCGCGCAGGCACCGCAGACGGTGCAGGGCATCAAGCTGGCGGTGAGCATCTACTGTTCGATCCCATTCCTCGTCTGTATCGCGCTGCTGTTCCTGTACGAGATCGACAAGAGCATGGAAACGCAGATCGAACGCGAACTGCGCGCGCGCCGCTTGGGTGCGGCGACGGCGTGATTCCGACTTCCATTTCGTACCGGTAAACCGCCATGTCCGACGAAATCGATCCGTCCGAGCTGCAGGTGCTGGCGGAGAAGGCCATCTCCCAGCCGCTGGTCACGCACATCTACACCGCCGACCCGTCGGCGCACGTGTTCGAAGGCCGGCTGTACATCTATCCCTCGCACGACATCGACGCAGGGATTCCCTTCAACGACAGCGGCGACCACTTCGGCATGGAGGACTACCACGTCTTCCGCATGGATTCTCCGGAAGGAGAGGCGATCGATTGCGGCGTCGCGCTGCATGTGAAGGACGTGCCCTGGGCGCAACGGCAGATGTGGGCGCCGGACGCCGCGCATGAGGACGGCAAGTACTACCTTTATTTCCCCGCGAAACGCGCGGACGGCATTTTCCAGATCGGTGTTGCGATCGGTGATCGCCCGGAAGGCCCCTTCAAGCCGGAACCCGAAGCGATCTACGGAAGCTATTCGATCGACCCCGCGGTGTTCGCCGACGACGACGGCGGGCACTACATGTATTTCGGCGGCATCTGGGGCGGCCAGTTGCAGAAGTACCGCGACAACCTCTACGCGGACGCCAACGAGGAACCCGCAGCGCATGAGCCCGCACTGGGTCCGCGGGTGGCGAGGTTGACGGATGACATGAAGCAGTTCGCGGAGCCGCCCCGTGAAGTGGTCATCGTCGACGAGAGTGGCGAGCCACTGCTCGCTTGCGACCACGAGCGCCGGTACTTCGAGGGCCCGTGGATGCACAGGTACCAGGGCCGCTATTACCTGTCGTATTCCACGGGCAACACGCATTTCCTGTGCTACGCCGTGGCGGGAAATCCCTACGGGCCCTTTACCTATCAGGGGAAAATCCTGACGCCCGTCGTGGGCTGGACCACGCATCATTCGATCGTCGGATTCGACGGACGCTGGTGGCTCTACTACCACGACTCCATCCTCTCCGGCGGCGTCACGCACCTGCGCTCGATCAAGGTCGCGGAGCTGCACTACGACGCGCAGGGCAGGATCATCACCTTGCATCCCTATGGTGAATGAGCCGGACATTGCAGCAGAGGTTGATGGCGCGCTGCGGCCTTTTCCGGCGGGAAAGCTGACGCGGCTCGCTTCCGGCTCGTTGCAGGTGGACATCGCTGCCGATGCGGGTGGCCGCATCGCCGGGATCTCGCGCGACGGGCTCGAATGGCTGGTGGGTCACGACGCGAATCCGGCGATGATCGCGTGGGGCTGTTATCCGATGCTTCCATGGGCGGGCCGGATACGCCGCGGCAGGTTCGACTTCGCAGGCAGGCAATATCAATTGCCCGGGAACCTGGAAGGGCATGCGATACACGGTGTCGGGTTCGGCCTGCCGTGGCAGATCATGGATCGCCAGGCGCATCGCATCGAGCTGTCGCTCGAGCTTCCGCGCGATGAGCGCTGGCCGTTCGGCGGCATCGCCACGCATCGCGTCGAACTGACGGACGACGCATTGCGTTGCCATCTTTCACTGCAGGCCGGTGAAGAGGCGATGCCCTGGCCCGTGCTCGGATGGCATCCATGGTTCGTCAAGCCCGATCGCCTTGAATTCCACCCACAGGCCTTCTATCGGCGAGATGCGGAAGGCATAGCAGTGGGGCCGACCGTTGCGCCTCCCCCGGGCCCCTGGGACGACTGCTTCGTCAACCACGCGCCCGTGTTGCTCCATCGAGGCGGGAAGCGGTTGCGGCTCACATCCGACTGCAGTCACTGGGTCGTTTACGACCAGCCGGACCATGCCACGTGCGTGGAGCCGCAGACCGGGCCTCCGGATGCCTTCAACCTGGAGTCCGCGACCCTGCCACCGCACGCGTCGATCCACGCCTGGTTCGCGATGGAATGGTGCGAAGCGTGAGCCCCGCTCTCGCCGGCGTGGCGCGGTACTTGCGTAACGCGAACCGGTTTCGTCGGAAACGAAAGATTTGTTGCACTGCATGGTGACAAGGTCGGCAAAGCGTAGGTAGCCTCGCGAACATTCTGGTAGCGCTACCACATAGCAGTGCACAGGGCGCCGCCAGAAGTGTCCGGACATGCCGCAACGAAACACGTTCGGTCGGTGCCATGCCACGGACACGCAGTTGCATGACGCGTTGAGAGAGGGCTTGAGAAGCAGGTTCGACCTGCAGGTGCCCTGGGGCGGGGGCGACACATCCATTGGAGTGGGAGGGCAACTCAATGAAAGCGTACTGGTTCAGGCATCAACCTTCCGGAGTTTTCCGGGCACAAGCGACAGTGACCACGCCTGTCGCGAACGAGGCAATCCGCACTTCTACCTCTGACTGGAGGATCCGCTGATGCGCGGCAAGTTGAAGCGCTTCAAGTCCCGCGCGTTGTTTACCTTCGTCGGTGGCGTGTTGGTGGTCAATCCGGCATTCGCCCAGGACACGCAGGTTGCGCAAGGTGGGCAGAGCACGCCCGGTGCGCAGAGCGCACAACCTGCCGAAGAACAGGTTGCATCCCAGCAGACGCTGCAGGACGCCACCACGCTCGACACCGTCACGGTCACGGGCATCCGCAACAGCCTCAACCAGTCGATGGGCATCAAGCGCGACTCGGCAGGCGTGGTCGACGCGATCAGTGCCGAAGACATCGGCAAGTTCCCCGACACCAACCTCGCCGAATCACTGCAGCGCATTACCGGCATCTCGATCGAACGCCGCGATGGCGAAGGCGCGCAGGTCACCGCGCGCGGCTTCGGCCCGCAGTTCAACATGGTCACGCTCAACGGCCGCACGATTCCGGGCGCGGATGCGTTCGGTGCGGCGGGGCAGGTCGCGATTGGCGGCGTCGACGGCGGCACGCGCGCGTTCAACTTCGCACAGCTCGCTTCCGAGGCGATCAGCAGCCTCGAGGTCTACAAGACCAGCCAGGCCAACGTACCCAGCGGCGGCATCGGCGCGACGATCAACATCCAGACCGACAAGCCCTTCAACCACACCGGCCTCGTTGCGAGCGTGGGCGCGAAGGCAGTGTCCGACCAGTCCGAGCCCTTCGACAACAGCATCACGCCTGAAGTGTCCGGCATCTTCAGCTGGACCAACGACGACAAGACCTTCGGTGTCGGCCTGAGCGCGAGCTACCAGAAGCGTAATGGCGGTTCGGTGCAGGCGACCGACAACTACTGGAACATCCAGCCGTGGACGGGAACGATGCCGGGCAACCCCGACGTCGTGAACGCACCAGGCATCGGCGACCTGTACGCACGACCGAACGATCTCCGCTATGCCTTCGCCGATTTCGAACGCGAACGCATCAATGGCCAGGCGGTGATCCAGTTCGCACCGGTCGACAGCGTGACACTGACCCTCGACTACACGTATTCGACGAACGAAATCACCGAGAACCGCGGTGAGCAGAGCATGTGGCTGCAAAACAGCCAGTACACCGACCTGGAGTTCGACACCAGCGGCGCCGTTGCCACGCCGGTGTACATCCGCGAAGTCGCCGGCACCAAGGACTTCGGCCTCGAACAGCAGCGCAGCATGCAGAAGTACAAGCTGGGTTCGCTGGGCTTCAACGCCAAGTGGGACATAACCCCCAACTTCCGCGTGGCCTTCGACGCGCACAACTCAAAGAACGAAAGCCGGCCGAACGATCCGCTGACCGGTGGCGGTTCGATCTTCTCGAGCATCGCGGGCACCAACAACTGCACGAGTGGTCCGCATTGCGGCGGTTCGTGGGTGCAGGAAATGTGGTTCAACAACGGGCTGCCGGTCGGTTCGCAGACCTGGTATCCGACGACCGCGGATGCTTTGGCTGGTACCAATGGCGTGACTAACCCGGGCTTTGTCGAAGGTGAGATCGGCTCGCAGGTGCTGCGCATCAATGCACAGACGCAGATAAGCGAGGTCAAGCAGCAACGCATCGATGGCGAGTGGGATTTCGACCAAGGCCGTTTCCAGTTCGGCGTCGACAATTCCAAGTCGACCACGCATCGCATCCAGGCGTCCGAGGCGTATTCCACGCTGGGCGACTGGGGCGTGGGCAATGTGGATTCGGATGTCGCTGGCGGGCTGATGGACCTGATCCACCCGATCGATCTGGTGGGCCTGTTCGATGACTATCACATTGGCAGCAGCAACGGCGCATGGGCGGGTGATGCCGGGGCGCTGGCCCAGTGGGCAGCAACGCAGTACGGCCTCAATCTGGGTGTCAGCCCGCTGCGGGCTGCCGACAATCTCGTCGAAGAACGGACCGGTGCGGCCTACCTGCAGGTCGAACTGGAAGGCCAACTGGCCGGCATGCAGACCAACACCCGCATCGGCGTCCGGTACGAGAAGACCGACCTGGTCTCCACTTCGGTCATCGCGGTCCCGGAATCGATCGAGTGGCAGGCCAACAACGACTTCCGCATCGTTCTCTCCGACGAGCAGCAGCCGTTCAGTGAAAAGACCAGCTACAGCTACATCCTGCCGAACCTGGACTTCAGCATCGATTTTACTGAGGAGCTGAAGGGCCGTGCTTCGTTCGGCAAGAGCATCGCGCGCGCACCCTACGGCAACCTGTACGCCGGTCCCGGCGCGCAGCAGCCGTTCGGTTCGGTATTGCTGGACCCGTCGGTCCGCGCCAGCGGCACTGCCCAGAATCCGAGATTGAAGCCGCTCGAATCGGACAACCTGGATCTGGCGCTCGAGTGGTACTTCGCGGATGCGAGCTATGTTTCGGTGACGTACTGGAACAAGACGGTCGACAACTTCATCGGCAACACCGTCGCTCAGGAATCGCTGTACGGGCTGAGGGATCCGACGTCCGGCCCGGATGCGCAGGCCGCACTCGCGTTCCTGCAGAGTCCGCAGTGCGTTAGTCAGGTTACTGCCGCCGGTGGCGATCCGGCCGCGTGCTCGGGCAACGACACATCGCTGTTCACCGCGCTGGCCCTGCTGCGTAACGATCCGAATGGTGTCGGTGCCTTCAACGGAACGGGCGCGCAACAACTGGCGACGGAAGCTGCGTACAACCTGTACGGCGAAGCAGACGATCCGTTGTACATGTTCAACGTCAACCGTCCGGTCAACCAGAATCAGGCCAAGCTGCACGGCTGGGAACTGGGTGGCCAGTACTTCTTCGGCCAGAGCGGATTTGGCCTTTATGCCAACTACACGATCGTCGACGGCGACGTGAGCTATGACAATGCGGCAGACCCGAACGTCGACCAGTTCGCCCTGACGGGCCTGAGCGACACCGCGAACGTCATGTTCATGTTCGAGAAGTACGGCTGGTCCGCTCGCCTCGCCTGGAACTGGCGCGACGAGTACCTGATCCTGGCCAACCAGGGTGCCAGCCGTAATCCGTACTACGTCGAGGACTACTACCAGTGGGATCTGAGCGTGAACTACGCGCTTGGCGATCATTGGTCCTTCGGCCTCGAAGCGATCAACCTGACCGGTGAAGACGTGCGCTGGCACGCCCGCACCGACAAGCAGATCGTGAAGCTGGCCGACCAGAGTCCGCGTTACATGGTGGGCGTGCGTTACAAGTTCTGATGCAGTGACATGGAACGGGGACCGCTGCATCGCCGGCGGTCCCCGTTTTCATGAGAAGTGAGCGGTGGAGCTACGCGCACGGATGGGCGCGCCCGCGAAAGACGCATAAGATCCACGAGAACCGGACTCGCCATTACCGCCATGCCCCGATACGAACTGCTGAACAACGTCACGCACAAGGACCTGCGCGTCGTCACGCGTTTTGGCCAGGAGTTCGGCGACGACGTCGGCATGGTGCAGGCGTTCCCGACCGAATTCGCTGAGCTGCAACGCGAATACCCGATCTTCTTCCGCAAGGATCGCGACAGCGGCGAATGGCAAGCGGTGGCGCTGCTCGGTTTCGACCGCAAGGAAAACCTGTTCCTGCAGAACGGGCGCTGGAACGCGGACTACCTGCCGGGCGCGATCGCGAAGGGGCCATTCCTGATCGGCTTCCAGGAGCAACGCATCGAAGGCGAACTGCGCCGCGAGCCGGTCATCCATGTCGACATGGAGCATCCACGCGTGAGCACCAGCGAGGGCGAAGCGGTGTTCCTTCCACGCGGCGGACACACGCCGTACCTCGAGCATATCTCCGGCGTACTGCGCGGCATTCGCGACGGTGTCGAAGCGGCGAAGGCAATGTTCGCCGAGTTCGACGCGCTGGGACTGATCCAGCCGATGCACTTCGAAGTGCAGCTCGACGCGGAACATCGCGTGAGCCTGTCCGGACTGCACGGCATCGATCGCGACAGGCTCGCCGGGCTCGACGCCGAGGCGTTGCACCGGTTGCATCGCGCCGGTTACCTCGAAGGCGCATTCCTGGTGCAGTCTTCGATGCACAACCTGCGCCGGCTGATGGCCGAGAAACAGCGTCGCCTGCGCCAATCCGCTGCGGCCTGAGTGCATGGTCGACGTCGCTGCCAGCATCCGCGTGATCGAAGGCTGCAAGCCCGACACGCTGCCGCTGCAGGAGCTTCTGGCTTCCGGACAACCCGCGGTCCTGCGCGGACTGACGCGCAGCTGGGGCCTGGTGCAGGCCGGTCTGCGCTCGATGCCGGATGCGATGGATTACCTGCGCGGCCACTACAACGGCCAGCCGGTGACCTATTCGTACGGTTCGCCTGAGGTAGCGGGGCGGCCGTTCTACAACGACGACTTCACCGCATTGAATTGCGAAGTGCGGCGGAGCCTGCTCGGTGACGTGCTCGACGAGATCGCGGCGCACGCTCGCGATGCGAATCCGCCGACGTACTACGTCGCGTCGCTGCTGGTCGACAGCCGCCTACCGCGCTTCCGCGAGGAGAACGACCTGGACCTCGCCACGCACGGCATCGACGCGCCGCCCGGCATCTGGATCGGCAATCGCGTCACCGCTTCCTGCCACTACGACGCGCTGAACAACATCGCCTGCTGCGCGGTGGGACGCCGCCGCTTCACCGTGTTTCCGCCGGAACAAATCGAAAATCTTTATCCGGGCCCGCTGGAGCCGACGCCGGGCGGGCAGGCGGTCAGCGTGCTCGACTTCGATGCGCCTGATTTCGAGCGTTATCCGCGCTTCCGCGAAGCGCTCGAATTCGCGCAGACCGCGGTGCTCGAGCCGGGTGATGCGATCTTCATTCCCAGCCTGTGGTGGCACCACGTCCAAGGGCTGGAAGCATTCAACGTGCTGGTCAACTACTGGTGGAGCAGCGTGCCCGCATACATTCCGACGCCGATGCACGCGCTGTACCACGCGTTGTGGACCATCCGCGACCGGCCCGAACGCGAGCGTCAGGCTTGGCGCTCGATCTTCGACTATTACGTGTTCGGCGATCCGCAAGGCGCCGGCGAACACCTGCCCGAAGCTGCGCGCAACGTACTCGACCCGATCGATGAAGTGATGGCGAGGCAGTTGCGGGCGATGCTGATTGCGAAGTTGAATCGATGAAGCGAATCCCCCTTGATCCCCCTTTTGCAAAGGGGGAAAAAACAAACGCTCCGCTCATCGCCCTCTTTGAAAGGAGGGAGAAAAGCCAAGCGCTCGGCTCATCGCCCCCTTTAAAAAAGGGGGCAGGCGTTCGCGTAGCGAACGACGGGGGATTTGCCCGCCTGCCCGTAAAGGAAACCCATGACTGAATCCCGCATCCGCAAGGTCGTCATCGCCGGCGGCGGTACGGCAGGCTGGATCGCCGCGACCGCGCTGTCGCACCAGTTCCGCGACCAGCTCGAAATCGTGCTGATCGAATCCGAGCAGATCGGCACGATCGGTGTGGGCGAATCCACCATCCCGCCGATCCGCGCCTTCCACCGCTTCGTGCAGATCGACGAGCGCGAGTTCATGCGCGAAGTTGCCTGCACCTTCAAGCTCGGGATTTCGTTCGAGGACTGGCATCGACCGGAAGCGCGCTACTTCCACCCGTTCGGCATCACCGGCCACGGGACGATGGCCTGCGAGTTCCACCACTTCTGGCTCGACAGTCTCCGCCGCGGTATGGCGTCAGACATCGGCGATTTCTGCCTTGAGTCAGTGGCCGCGCGAGCACAGCGCTTTGCTCTGTTGCAACAACCAGAAATCAACTACGCCTACCACCTGGACGCCGGGATGTACGCGCGCTTCCTGCGCCGCATCGCCGAGCGCCACGGCGTTACCCGCATCGAAGGAAAGATCCGCGACGTCAGGCAGGATCCCGGATCCGGTTTCGTCGAAGCGCTGACGCTGGAAGACGGCCAGGTCGTCGACGGCGATCTGTTCATCGACTGCACCGGCTTTCGCGGCCTGCTCATCGAGCAGACCCTGCAGACCGGTTACGAAGACTGGAGCCATTGGCTGCCTTGCGATCGCGCCGTGGCATTGCAGACCGAAGCAGTCGGCCCACCGGTGCCGTACACGCGCGCGATCGGGCATGAAGCGGGCTGGCGCTGGCAGATTCCGCTGCAGCACCGCGTCGGCAACGGACTCGTGTATTCGAGCAGGCACATGTCGGACGACGAAGCGATCACGAAGTTGCTGCGCGACGTCGAAGGCAGGCCGCTCATCCAGCCGCGTGTCGTTCCGTTCCGCACCGGACGCCGGCTGCGCATGTGGAATCGCAACGTGGTCGCGCTTGGACTGGCGAGCGGCTTCGTCGAGCCACTGGAGTCGACCAGCATCCACCTGGCCATCACCGGCGTGATCAGCCTGATCCATCTTTTCCCCTTCGCCGGGATAGCGCCTTCGTTGGTCGACCGCTACAACGAGGTCACGCGCGCCGAGCTGGAACACGTTCGCGACTTCATCGTCCTGCATTACCACGCCAACGAGCGCGAAGAGCCCATGTGGAAGCAGTGCCGCGAGATGGAATTGCCCGAATCGCTCGCGGCCCGCGTAGACGCGTGGCGCGAGCGCGCCCATGCATGGCAGGAACCCAACGAACTGTTCCGCGTCGATTCGTGGTTGCACGTGATGCTGGGGCAGGGGCTGCAACCTGCGCAGCATCATCCGCTGGCGCGTGCCTTGTCCGACGACGACATGCGCAGGCTGCTGGCATCGATCCGGCAACCGATCGAACAGGCGGTTGCGAAGATGCCGTCGCAACAGGATTTCATCGAGCGCTATTGCAAGGCCGGACCCGAGGTGTGGGGCGCGAGACAGCCGGCATTGCAGGCCTGAACGTTGCGGTCGCGCAAGCGCGCGACTTGCGGCAAACCTCAAGCAGAGCGGGGATTGACCATGAAGAACGGAAGCAACTTCGCGCACACCGGTGGCGTAGTACTGGTAGCGCTGACACTCGCGTTGAGTGCATGCAAGGGCGGCGACAAACCCGACGCCTCGCAAGCGACGAAGCCGGCAGACGCTTCGCCGTGGCCGCAAGTGACGTGGCCGCTGAAGGAAGATCCCGCGCTGGAGCGCCGCATCAACGATCTGATGGCGACGATGACGGTCGAGGAAAAAGTCGGCCAGCTCGTGCAGGGCGACATCTCAACCATCAAGCCGGAAGACCTGCGCATTTACCGCCTCGGTTCGGTTCTCGCCGGGGGCAATTCCGATCCGGGCGGGCGCTACAACGCGAAGCCCGCGGAATGGCTGGCATTGGCGGACGCGTTCTACGAAGCGTCGATGGATACCTCAAAGGGCGGCAAGGCGATCCCCGTGATGTTCGGCATCGACGCCGTGCATGGGCAGAGCAACATCGTCGGCGCGACGTTGTTCCCGCATAACATCGGCCTCGGTGCGACGCGCAACCCGGAACTGCTGCGCCGTATCGGCGAGATCACTGCTGTCGAAACGCGTGCGACCGGGATGGAGTGGGCCTTCGCGCCGACGGTCGCGGTGCCGCAGGACGATCGCTGGGGGCGTTCATACGAAGGCTATTCGGAATCGCCCGACGTCGTCGCGAGCTACGCGGGCGCAATGGTCGAAGGGCTGCAGGGAAAGCCGGGGGCGCCCGACTTCCTCGATGCCCGCCACGTGATGGTCTCGGTCAAGCACTTCCTTGGCGACGGCGGCACGACCAACGGCAAGGACCAGGGCGACACGCGGGTCAGCGAAGGCGAGCTCGTGCGCATCCACGCCGCGGGCTATCCGCCCGCGATCGCAGCGGGTGCGCAGGCGGTCATGGCTTCGTACAACAGCGTCAACGGCGAGAAGATGCATGGGAACCGTGCTTACCTCACCGATGCGTTGAAGGGGCGGATGAACTTCGGCGGATTTGTCGTCGGCGACTGGAATGGCCACGGCCAGGTGAAGACCTGCACAAACATCAGTTGCGCCGCCGCGATCAATGCCGGCCTCGACATGGCCATGGCGCCCGACAGTTGGAAGGGCTTCTACGAAAGCACGCTAGCGGCGGTGAAGGCAGGCACGATCACGCCGGCTCGCCTGGACGATGCGGTACGCCGCATCCTGCGCGTGAAGTTCCGGCTCGGCCTGTTCGAAGCGGGCAAGCCTTCGCAACGCGTCCTGGGCGGCAAGTTCGAACTGCTCGGCGCGCCCGAACATCGCGCCGTCGCGCGCCAGGCCGTGCGCGAGTCTTTGGTGCTATTGAAGAACCAGGGCGGCCTGTTGCCGTTGAATCCGAAGCAGCACATCCTTGTGGCGGGCGATGGCGCGAACGATGTCGGCAAGCAGGCGGGCGGCTGGACACTCAGTTGGCAGGGCACGGGCACCGCGCGCGCCGACTTCCCCAACGCCGACACGATCTATGAAGGCATCGCGCAGCAAGCGAAGACGGCCGGCGGCGAAGCGGTGCTGTCGGTCGACGGCAAATACAGGAGCAAACCAGACGTCGCCATCGTCGTGTTCGGCGAAAACCCGTACGCGGAGTTCCAGGGCGACATTCCCAACCTGCTGTACAAGCCGGGCAACGATGCAGACCTGGAACTCATCAGGCGGTTGAAAGCCGAGGCTATCCCGGTAGTTGCAGTGTTCCTCAGCGGCCGTCCGTTGTGGATGAATCGCGAGATCAACGCAGCCGATGCGTTCGTTGCGGCGTGGCTGCCGGGTTCGGAAGGCGGCGGCGTTGCCGACGTGCTGCTGCGCAAACCCGATGGAGCCGTGCAGAATGACTTCAAGGGGAAGCTGAGTTTCAGCTGGCCGCGCACGGCCACGCAGTACGCCAACAATGTCGGGCAAAAGGATTACAACCCGCTGTTCGCGTTCGGCTTCGGCCTCACATATGCCGACAAGGGCGATCTCACGCCACTGCCGGAGGAATCGGGGGTGAAGGCGTCGAAGGTCGAAGCCGGCACGTTCTTCGGACGCGGCGAGTTGGCCGATGGTCTGCGCGCCCAGCTCAGCAATGCCTCGGGCGAGAAGGTGGACATCGCGACACTGCCCGCCGCATTGCCCGATGGCAGCCTGCAGATCAGCGCGGTCGATCACCAGGCGCAGGAGGACGCGCGCCGCCTCACGTGGTCCGGCAAACAGGCTGCGACGCTGTCGCTGCTCGCGCAGCCTCCGCAGGATCTCAGCCGCGAAACCAATGGCGACGTGATGCTGGTAATGACGCTGCGCCCGGAACAGGTCCCGGCCGGCGAGGTGTCGCTCGGCGTGACCTGCGGTGAAGGTTGTCGTGCCGCGCTGCCGATCCGCGATGCGCTCGTGAACCTTCCGGCGGGGCAGTGGACCACGCTCGGCGTGCCACTGAAGTGCTTTGCCGCGGTGGGGGCGGACACCAGCAAGCTCGATTCGGTGCTGCAATTGCAAACCAGCAGCAAACTGCAGCTGTCCATCTCGCGCGTGGTGCTCGGTGCGTTGAACGAGGCCCAGCACACGTTGCCCTGCAAGCACTGACGCTGCGTCATCCGGTTGCGGATAAAGGGACTGAGAGGAAGCGCGCCCTGCCGCAAGGGCGCGCCTTCGTAATCTCAGAAGGTGATCGCTGGCTGGACCGGTAGGCAGCACGTGCTTGTATGCTTGGCCCATGGAGAAGCCTGCATCCGGCCCGACACCGGAAGGTCATCGCTCCGGCGTCCAGCCGCGGGGCGGTTATCTCTTGGCATTATTGGTCCTGCTGGGCGCACTGGTCCTGGTGCTGGTCGCATGGCATTACGCGCGTGAGCGGGAAATGCGCGCGGCGGAAGTGCGGTTCGGTACCCGTAGCGCCGAAATAGTCGATCGCCTCTACCAGCGTCTGGTCTACTACGAACTGGTGGCGCGTGGCGGCACCGCGCTGTTTGCTTCGATGGCGCGCCCGACGCCGCAGGAGTGGGCTGACTACGTAGAGAGCATGAACCTGCAACCGCGGTTTCCCGCGACGAGTGGCCTCGGCTTCATCGGTTACGTCAGCAGTAGCAGCCTCGATGATCTGCAGATCGAGTGGCGCGAATCCGGATACGGACAGCTGAATATCAGGCCGCACGGCCTGCGGCCTCGATATGCGCCAGTTCTTTACCTGGAACCGCGCACGCCCGAGAACGTTGCCGCGATCGGACTCGACCTGCTGAACGATCCTGGCAGCCGCGACGCGCTGCAGTCGGCGCTGGAATCCGGCGCGGCGCACTTGAGCGGACCGTCGGCGGGAACCGTTCCTGAGGAGTTGATGCTGTACATCCCGGTCTTTCGCGGTGGCGACCATCCGCACACGGCATCGATGCGGGAAAAGTCATTGCAGGGCTGGGTCTACCTGCCTTTCGACATCGGGCGTTACGTAACGCTCGCGATGGGCAAGGAATACGACAACGTCGGCCTGCGCATCTATGACGTGAGTGCGGGCGAACAGTTGTTGTTCGCAAGCAGGCGCAAGGAAGAGAACTCGGTCTTTCACCACCAGGCCACCCTCGAGGTTTACGGCCGCAAATGGCGCATGGAATTCGACTCGCCACCGGAAGCCATCGCCGCGCCGCGCATCCGCGGTTTCGAGAACATGCTCGCGCTGGGCCTCCTCGCGAGCCTGCTTCTGTATGGGATGGTGTTCACGCTGGCGCGCACGGAAGACCGCGCGAAGGCCATTGCGATGAGGCTCACCGAGAACTACCGCCGCAGCGAACAACGCTTCCGCAGTTCCATGGAGTACTCCGCGATCGGCAAGGCGCTCCTCGATAGCGAAGGCCGCATCGTCGAGGCCAATCCCGCACTGGGACGCATCGTCGGGCGCAGCCTGGACTCCCTGGCCGGGCAGCCGTTCGACTCGCTTTTCGAAGACGAAGAGCAATCGCTGCTTCCACGAGACGATGGAAGAGTCGACGAAAATGGCGTGCGCCGCGCCACGCGCCTGCTGCGTCGTGAAGGCGGGCTGCCGCGCCAGGCACAGCTTACTTATGCGCCGGTGCCCGGCAATGTCGGCCAGGACGTGACCGGACTGGTGCAGGCCGAAGACGTCACCGAGCGCGTGCGTGCACAGGCGCACGTCCAGGCCCTCAACCGCACGCTCGAAGCGCGCGTTGCAGCGCGAACCCGCGAGCTGAGCCAGGCCAACCAGGAACTTGAGTCCTTCGCCTACAGCGTGTCGCATGATCTCCGCGCTCCGCTGCGCTCGATCGATGGCTTCAGTCGGGTATTGCTGGAGCGCTACGGCGAACAGCTGGACGAAGGTGGACGCGACTACCTGCACCGCGTGCGCAAGGCCGCTGCGCGCATGGGCGAACTGATCGAGGCGATGTTGCAGATCTCCAGGCTGGGACGCGCCGAGTTGCGCCGCGAAACCGTCGACCTGAGCCGCATGGCGACCGAAATCATCGAAGACCTCGCCGCCGGCGAACCGGGGCGCAGCGTGGCGGTCCACATCATGCCGGGACTGGAGGTAACAGGAGATGCCACGCTGCTGCATAACCTGCTGGGCAACCTGCTCGGCAACGCTTGGAAATTCACGCGCGGGCGCGAACACGCACTGATTGAATTCGGCGCGGTGGACCATAGCGATGGCGAACCGGAGTTCTACGTGCGCGACAACGGCGCGGGGTTTTCGCAGGCTTATGTCGGCAAGCTCTTCCGGCCATTCCAGCGCCTGCATTCGCAGGAGGAATTCAGTGGCCACGGCATTGGCCTGGCGTCGGTCCGGCGCATCGTCGAACGCCACGGCGGGCGCATACGCGCCGAAGGTCGCGAGGACGAAGGGGCGGTGTTCTACTTCACATTGCCCGCCGCCGGCGAAGTCATGGCCGAACAGCGGCTCATGACCTGAGCAGGCTCACGCGTTCTTGTTGTGGCGGCGCAGCACCCGCTGTTTCTCGCGTGCCCAGTCGCGTTCCTTGCTCGCTTCGCGCTTGTCGTGCGTCTGCTTGCCCTTGGCCAGCGCGATCTCGGCCTTCACCTTGTTGCCTTTCCAGTAGAGCGCGGTCAACACGACGGTGTAGCCTTCGCGTTGCACGCGGCCGATCAGGCGATCGATCTCGCGACGGTGAAGCAGGAGCTTGCGTGTACGCCGGTCCTCGGCAACCACATGCGATGATGCCGAGATGAGCGGGGTGATCTGCGAACCGTACAGGAACATCTCGCCCTCGCGGATCATCGCGTAGGCATCGACGATGTTCGCGCGGCCAGCGCGGATGGCCTTGAGCTCCCAGCCTTGCAGGGCGAGTCCGGCCTCGAAGCGTTCTTCGAGGTGGTATTCGTGGCGGGAGCGCTTGTTCAGCGCAATCGTCTTCACCGCCGGGCCGCCGGCAGCTGCCTTTCCTTTATCCTTGCCGGTCTTGTTACTGGAATTCTTTGCCATCGCACCATTGTCCCATGCCGGTGACGTGATGCGCACCGATCGGAACACACCCACGCCGATGCCCACGATCCGCCGCTCCGCCCTGGTCGAACATTCCGCCGCGCGCATGTTTGCGCTGGTCAACGATGTTGCCGCGTATCCGCGCCGCTTCGACTGGTGCGATTCGGCGCAGGTGCTCGAGGCGGACGACGAGCATATGGTCGCCCGCCTGGACCTCGGCCTCGGTGCGCTGCGCACGTGGTTCACCACCCACAACACACTCAAGGCGCCGCACCACATCGACCTGAAGCTGGTGGATGGACCGTTTCGCAAGTTGAGCGGACGCTGGGAATTCCATGCCCTCGACGAGTCCGCGTGCAAGGTCACCTTGACGCTCGATTTCGAGCCGGCGGTCAAGCTGCTCGGGCCGGCCATGGCGGTGGGCTTCCAGAGCCTGGCCGACCGCATGGTCGACGACTTCGTGCGCATTGCCGACCGGCCGGAAGAAATGGACACGGCGTCGTGAAGATCGAGCTGCTGCGCGCGTGGCCTCGCCGCTTCGAGCAGATCGAGCGGGAATTACCCGCAGGTGCGACCGTACGCGAAGCCGTGGTGGCCGCAGGATGGGGCGATGATCCCGAAACGGTAGCGTACGCGGTGTTCGGCCAGCGCGTCGACGCCGATGCGGTATTGCGCGACGGAGATCGGATCGAACTGCTGCGCCCGCTGCTGGCGGATCCGAAGGAAGCGCGCAGGCAGCGCGTGGAAGACCGCCGGCGGTTGTCGAAGAAGTAAACGTGCCAGCCCGGTGGCTCCTGTGCCGGACTTGCCAGGACAAAGATGGACATAAAAAAAGCGGAGCCAGGCTCCGCTTTTTTCATTCACGCGCCGGGATCAACGGCCGCGCTTCTTCTTGTCCTTGTCCTTCGCGAGGTTGCGGCCGAACTGCCTCGGTGCGGCTTTCGCCAGCTGCTCGTCCTGTTCCGGGAAGTATTCGCCTTCCCAGCGGGCGAGGGTGTCGCCTTCGAAGTAGAGGGTGAAATTCTTGATATCCGTGCGACCAATGCGGCCCACGCGCTGGCTAGCGGTGTAGTCCCAGCGTTCGTGGTGGAACGGGTCCTCGATCGAGGGCGTGCCCAGCAGCACCAGCACCTGTTGCTTGCTCATGCCGGCCTGCAACTGGTCGACGTTGGTCTTTTCGAGCAGGTTGCCCTGGTAGATCGGTTGCTTGTAGAGGATGCCGCAGCCCGCGGTGGACAGGGCAACGATAAGGACCAGCAGAAGCTTGCGCATCGTGTTCTTCGCGACAGGCGGGCAGTAGAAACAGGGGCCGATGATACACTGAAGTGGTCATCAAGCTGCCGGGGCGTGGACGCGTTCATCCACCGTTCCGGCCATTCTGACGGTGTCGGCGGCTTGCGGTGAGTCGGCGAAAGGCCGCCGGAACAGGATCAGCAACAGCGATCAGGAACAGAAGGAACCCCATGGAATCCGAAGACCTTCGCAACGCCGGGCTCAAGGTGACCCACCCGCGCCTGCGGATCCTGTCGCTGCTCGAGCAGGCCAAGCCGCGACACATGACGGCCGAAGACATCTACCGCCATCTGCTGGAGCACGGCGAGGACATCGGGCTGGCGACGGTCTATCGCGTGCTCACGCAGTTCGAAGCCGCGGGACTGGTGCTCAAGCACAACTTCGAGGCCGGGCAGTCGGTGTATGAGCTGGACCGGGGCCATCACCACGACCACATGGTCGATATCGATACTGGCAAGATCACCGAATTCGAGAGTGCCGAGATCGAAGAATTGCAGCGGAAGATTGCCGCGCAGCACGGGTATGAAATCGAAGAGCACTCGCTGGTGCTGTACGTGCGCAGGAAGCGCTGATCAGCGGTCATCGATCACCGCGCTTCGCTTCCTCGATCACCAAGCGGAGCTTGCTTCGCTGCTCCCGTTTTCGTGAGGCTGACTCCTGCAAGCTTTTGCTTACCTGTGACGAGGCACGCTTGATCGCGCGCGTTGCACGAGGGGCAAACCGAGCAGGCCGGCGATATTGCGCTGCAGTACGGACCGGTGGCCGGGCAACGCCGATCTGGTCGGCGCGCCCTTGCCAAGGTTATCGGTTATGAAAGTCTTCGCCTGGCCTGGTGCAGACGACGGAGCCGTAGACGATCGAGCAGTTGTAGGTGGAGCCCTTGTAAGTCGCCTTGTAGGTGGTCTCGTGCAGCCACCCGCCGATGTCCGTGACGCTTATGTGGGCGCGGTCAGTGTTGAAGTAGGTCGCCGTTTTTGCGGCTATGGCGTCCTCGTTAGTGGCACCGTTCATGACGCCGGCGACTGCCGCACAGCCCGACAGGGACAGTATCGGAGCGATGGCAGTCAACGAGATGAGGCGCAGAAAAAGATTCATTGATTCTCTCCATGAAGTTGAAAAGCTTCCATATGCGGGTACAGCAGCTTGTGCGTTGCGGTGTCTTCCGATGCCGCTGTGCTGTGCCAGAGATTTGGCAGACGTTCCGAAAGCCAGGGCTTCAACAATTCTGTGCCCGCAAAATCCCAGCGTCACTAGGACTTTGCCGCGATCGTCGGTCAGTCAACATCCGCCAGCAATCGCTTGGCGGCCGCGCGTGCCTCGCGCGTGAGTTCCACGCCACCGAGCATGCGCGCAAGTTCCTCTTCCCTCTGTTTCGCATCGAGTGATTGCACTGCGCTCTGGGTGACCCCTTCGCTGGCAGCCTTGCTCACCCGATAGTGCGCGTGGCCCTGCGCGGCGACCTGTGGAAGATGGGTTACGCAGAGCACCTGCCGCGAGGCACCGAGTGCGCGCAGCTTCTGTCCGACGATCTCCGCGACACCGCCGCCAATGCCGGAATCGACTTCGTCGAACACCATCGTCGGCACCGCATCCAGTCCCAGGGCCGCGACTTCGATCGCCAGCGAAATGCGTGAAAGTTCGCCGCCCGATGCGACCTTGCGCAATGGTCGCGCGGGTTGCCCGAGGTTGGCTGCGACCAGGAACTCAGCGCGTTCGCCGCCCTGCGGATCCGGACGTTCGATTTCGATCGGTTCCAGTGCAACTTCGAAACGGCCGCCGCCCATGCCCAGTTCGGCGATCAGCGCGGACGTATCCCTGGAAAGCGCGGTGGCTGCTTCGCGACGCTTCACGCCGAGCACGCCGGCGGCCTTGCGCCATTGAGCTTGCGCGTTGCTGATGTCGCCATCGAGTTTCTGCAGGCGCTCGTCGGCACCGCGCAGGCGATCGAGTTCTTCGGCGATCGAGTCGCGCTGCGCGGCGAGTTGCTCAGCCGGAACGCGATGCTTGCGCGAAAGTTCATGGATGCGCCCGAGCCGGCGTTCGAGTTGCGCGAATGCATCCGGATCGACGTCGAGATCGCTGCGCACGCGGTCGAGCAGGGCGAGCGCTTCGTCGATCTGGATGGCGGCGTTGTCGAGCATCGCATCGACTTCGGTGAGTCGCGGCTCGTGTTCGGCGACGCGTTGCAGTTCGCTGCGCACGTGGTGGAGTGCGCGCGAGAGCGATGGCGCTTCATCGCCCCCGAGTTGCGCGAATGCCCCGTCGCATGCCGCGATCAGGCCTGCAGCGTGAGCATGCCGCCGGTGGTCGGCATGCAGCTTTGCCAGCGAATCCGCATCCAGCGTTTCGCGGTCTAGTTCGGCCAACTGGTGTTCGAGCCAGCCGATGCGATCAGAGACATCACCCTGGGCGAGGAGGGCGTCGCGTTCGCGCAACAGGTCGGTCCATGTCTTCGCCGCGGCGGCGACGGCCGCCAGTTCGCGATCGGCGCGGCCGTAGGCATCGAGCAGGGCAAGCTGGCTCGAACGTGCCAGCAGGGCCTGGTGCTCGTGCTGGCCATGGATCTCCACGAGCAGCCCGGCGAGTTCGGTCAGCTGGCTGACGGTCACGGGGCGCCCATTGATCCATGCACGGGAGCCGCCATCGGCGCGGATCACCCGGCGTATCTGGCATGCGGCCCCGGCGCTGCCGCCACCGTCGGCTTCGTCGAGATCGTTCTCGCGCAGCCAGGCGAGTGCGGGTGCGGTGTCTTCAAGGGTGAATTCCGCGGTGAGCTCCGCGCGTTCCGCACCGTGGCGGACCACGCCGCTGTCCGCTCGCAGGCCGGACAGCAGGCCAAGCGCATCCACGAGCAGCGACTTGCCGGCGCCGGTTTCGCCGGAGATGACGGTGAGGCCGCGGCCGAAGGCGAGTTCGGCGCTGCGGACGACGGCGAAATCCTTGATGGCGAGATGGGCGAGCATGGGGCGGGATTGTAAGGGTGACCGGTTCGGGAGATCGGGCAAACGGCGCCATGTTTAGCCGTTTCCCGTCTCACAAAATGAAACAGGAGCTTGGCGAACGCTTGCGCGGCCCCGCGACCGGCTCTATATGGCATGCATGAGCCGCCACCCTGCCGACCTGGCCATCCTTGACCCCCGTGCGCGGCAACTGCTCCGCACGCTGATTGGGCGTTACATCCAGAGCGGCGAACCCGTGGGTTCGCAGACGCTGGCCCGGCACGCCGGACTCGACGTGAGCGCGGCGACGATCCGTAACATCCTTTCGGACCTGGAGGAGCTCGGTTTGCTCAGCGCGCCGCACACCTCGGCGGGCCGCATTCCAACCGCGCAGGGTTACCGGTTGTTCGTCGATTCGCTGCTGCAGGTCAGGCCATTGCCAGAGGGCGACGTCGCGCGGCTTCGCAGCGAGTTGCCGGCAGGATCGGGCACACAGGCGCTGCTCGGGAGCGCGTCGGAGCTGTTGTCGGCGATGACGCACTTCGTCGGCGTGGTGAGCGTACCCAGGCGCGAGCAGTTCGCGTTCCGCCGCATCGACTTCGTGCCGCTGGACGGGCAGCGCGTCCTCGCGATCCTGGTGTTCGCCGACAACGAGGTGCAGAACCGCATCATCCAGACGCGCCGGCCCTACGATGCCAGTGAACTCGAGCGCATCGCCAACTACCTCAACAGCCATTTCGCCGGTCGCACGCTGCCCGACATCCGCGCCAACCTGCTGCGCGAGCTGCGCAGTGCGCGCGACGAAATGGAAACGCTGCTCACGCAATCAGTGGAACTGGCCGAACAGGTCCTCGCGCCCGGCAACGACGACATGGTGCTGGCAGGGCAGACGCGGCTGATGGGGGTGCAGGAACTCGCCGACCTCGACCGCCTGCGCGAACTGTTCGAGGCCTTTGCCCGCAAGCGCGAGATCCTGCAGTTGCTGGAGCGCACGGTGCGTGCACCCGGCGTGCGCATCTTCATCGGTGAAGAAACGGGCCTGGCTCCGCTCGAAGGGATGTCCTTGGTTTCCGCCCCGTACGCGGCAGGCGGACAGGTTTTGGGCGTACTGGGCGTGATCGGTCCCAGCCGCATGGCTTATGACCGCGTGATTCCCGTGGTCCAGGCCGCAGCCGAAGCGCTGGGCGCCGCGATCCAGTCGGACGCTTCCACCTGAGTGGGTTCCAGGACTAGCCGACTGGATTCCGGAGCCAGCGGGCTGGAATCCGGGACCGGCCGGCTGGGCTTCGGAACCGGCTGACACCTAGCTGACGGGAATTTCTGACCAGCTGACTGGATTCCGGATCCAGCTGACTGGAATCGACCGACTGGAGTCCAGGACCATCCGACCGGACTCCGAAACCGTCGACCGCATTTCCCCGGAATGGCGGCGCTTGAATCGCGTTCGCGGCGGCCCCATTGCTGACCTGTGCGCACTTCGCGCAAGGCAGACCTACGCACGATGACGACCGAACCGATGCAAGAAGCCACCGGCGACAACGCCGTCAACAATTCCGAGAACACTCCGAATCCGCAGGCCGCCGAACTGGAGGCATTGCGCGCCGAAGTAGCCCAACTGCGAGAGGAGTCGCTGCGCGAGCGTGCCGATCTCGAGAACCAGCGCCGCCGCCTGGCCCGGGATATCGAGATGGCCCGCAAGTTCGCCAACGAGCGCCTGCTCGGCGAACTGCTTCCGGTGATCGACAGCCTCGAAGCGGGCCTGTCGGTGAAGGCCGATACCGCGCAGCACCTGCGCGAAGGCATGGAGCTGACATTGAGGCAGCTCCTCAAGGTGGCTACGGATAACGGCCTGGTCGCCGTGGATCCGGCGGGCCAGCCCTTCAATCCCGAACACCACCAGGCCATGAGCATGGTCGACGGCGGCGGCCATCCGCCCGGGACCGTGGTGCAGGTCTACCAGAAGGGTTGGCTGCTGAACGACCGCCTGCTGCGCCCCGCGCTGGTGACGGTCAGCAAGCACGATTGACGCCCCGGCGCGCCTGAACCCTTGAACCGCGCAAAGCCATCCCCCAGATAGCGCACAGCAGCGGTCACGCACCGCCTTCAACGAAACAAGATTCGCAAGAGGAAATACCAATGGCAAAGATCATCGGCATCGACCTGGGCACGACGAACTCGTGCGTGGCGATCATGGAAGGCGGCAAGGCTCGCGTCATCGAGAACGCCGAAGGCGATCGCACCACGCCGTCGATCGTGGCTTTCACCAAGGACGGCGAAGTCCTGGTAGGCGCGTCGGCCAAGCGCCAGGCCGTCACCAATCCGAAGAACACGTTCTATGCGGTGAAGCGCCTGATCGGCCGCAAGTTCACCGACGCCGAAGTGCAAAAGGACATCGGCCTGGTTCCCTACAAGATCGCCCAGCACGAGAACGGCGATGCCTGGGTGGAAACCGCCGACGGTAGGAAGATGGCGCCGCAGCAGGTGTCGGCTGAAGTGCTGGCCAAGATGAAGAAGACCGCCGAGGCCTACCTGGGCGAGACGGTCACCGAAGCGGTCATCACCGTGCCCGCGTACTTCAACGACAGCCAGCGCCAGGCGACCAAGGACGCCGGCAAGATCGCGGGCCTCGACGTCAAGCGCATCATCAACGAGCCGACCGCGGCCGCGCTGGCCTATGGCATGGACAAGAAGGGCGGCGACCGCAAGATCGCGGTCTACGACCTCGGCGGCGGCACCTTCGATATCTCCATCATCGAAATTGCTTCGGTCGACGGCGAAATGCAGGTCGAAGTGCTCTCCACCAACGGCGATACGTTCCTGGGCGGCGAGGACTTCGACAAGCGCGTCATCGACTACCTCGTCGAGGAATTCAACAAGGACCAGGGCATCGACCTGCGCAAGGACCACCTCGCCCTGCAGCGCCTGAAGGACGCCGCGGAGCGCGCGAAGATCGAGCTCTCGTCCGCGCAGCAGACCGAAGTGAACCTGCCGTACGTGACGGCGGATGCGACCGGCCCCAAGCACCTCAACATCAAGCTGACCCGCGCCAAGCTCGAATCGCTGGTCGACGACCTGGTGAAGAAAACCATCGAGCCGTGTCGCGTCGCGCTGAACGACGCCGGCCTGCGTGCGTCGGAGATCGCCGAGGTCATCCTCGTCGGCGGCCAGACCCGCATGCCGCGCGTGCAGCAGGCGGTGACCGAGTTCTTCGGCAAGGAGCCGCGCAAGGACGTCAACCCGGATGAAGCCGTAGCCGTGGGCGCCGCGATCCAGGGCGGCGTGCTCGCTGGCGACGTCAAGGACGTGCTGCTGCTCGACGTGACGCCGCTGTCGCTGGGCATCGAGACGCTCGGTGGCGTCTTCACCAAGATCATCGAGAAGAACACCACGGTGCCGACCAAGGCCTCGCAGGTGTTCTCTACCGCCGACGACAACCAGTCCGCCGTGACCGTGCACGTGCTGCAGGGTGAGCGCGAGCAAGCCCGCTACAACAAGTCGCTGGCCCGCTTCGACCTCGCCGGCATCGACGCCGCGCCGCGCGGCATGCCGCAGATCGAGGTGTCGTTCGACATCGACGCCAACGGCATCGTGCACGTGACCGCGAAGGACAAGAAGACCGGCAAGGAACAGAAGGTCGAGATCAAGGCCGGTTCCGGTCTGTCCGAGGACGAAATCGCGAAGATGGTGCAGGACGCCGAGGCGCACCGCGAAGAGGACAAGAAGTTCCACGAACTGGTGCAGGCCCGCAACCACGCCGATGGCCTGATCCACGCCGCGCGCAGTGCGATCAAGGAGCATGGCGAGAAGGTGCCGGGTGACGCGATCGGTCGTGCCGAGGGCGCCATTGCCGAACTCGAGACCGCGATGAAGGGCGACGACAAGGGCCAGATCGAAGCCAAGTCGAAGGCGCTGGAAGAAGCCGCGCAGTCGCTGTTCGCCGCCGCTTCGGCCGGGCAGGCGGGACCGGACATGGGCGCTGGTGCCGCAGGCGGTGCGTCGTCGCAGGACGATGTCGTCGATGCCGAGTTCACCGAAGTCAGGGACGAAGACAAGAAGTCCTGAGGGCCTTGCGCGTAAGGCAATAGGCAAACAGACGGGCAGGCCATGGTCTGCCCGTCGGTGTTTGGAAGCATTGGGGAATGACGGCAGCAGCGATGAGCAAGCGCGACTATTACGAAGTCCTGGGCGTGGCCCGCGACGCCAGCGACGAAGACCTGAAGAAGGCCTATCGCCGCTGTGCGATGAAGTACCACCCGGACCGCAATCCGGGAGACCACGCGGCCGAGGCTTCGTTCAAGGAGTGCAAGGAAGCCTATGAAGTGCTTTCCGACGCCTCCAAGCGCCGCATGTATGACCAGCACGGCCATGCAGCGTTCGAACACGGCATGGGTGGCGGTGGTGGCGGTGCAGGTGCGTACGCCGACATGGGCGACATCTTCGGCGACATCTTCGGCAACATCTTTGGAGGCGGCGCCGGCGGAGCGCGCGGACCGCGCCGCGGTGCCGACATCGGTTACGTGATGGAGCTGTCGCTGGAGGAGGCCGTCGGCGGCATCGAGAAGAAGATCGAGATACCGACCCTCGACGAGTGCGACACCTGCAAGGGCACGGGATCGGCGGACGGCAAGCTGGAGAATTGCGGTACCTGCCATGGTCGCGGCCAAGTCCGATTCCAGCGCGGCATCTTCTCCATGCAGCAGACCTGTCCGCACTGCGGCGGACGCGGCAAGATCATCACCAACCCGTGCGGCGACTGCCATGGCCAGGGCCGGGTCGAACGCACCAAGACCCTGCAGGTCAAGATTCCCGCGGGCGTCGACAACGGCGACCGCATCCGCCTGGCAGGCGAGGGCGAAGCTGGTCCCGCGGGCGCGCCGCCCGGCGACCTCTACGTCGAAATCCGCGTGCGCCCACACGAGATCTTCGAACGCGACGGCGACGACCTGCATTGTGACGTGCCGATCCGCATCTCGCAGGCGGCACTCGGCGATATCGTCCGCGTGCCCACGCTCGACGGCGAAGTCGAACTGCGTATTCCCAGCGAAACGCAGACCGGCAAGCAGTTCCGCCTGCGCGACCGCGGCGTGAAGTCCGTGCGCAGCCGGGCCCCGGGCGATCTCTATTGCCGTGTGGTGGTGGAAACGCCGGTGAACCTCACCGCTGAACAGCGCGAGTTGCTCGAGCAGTTCGAGCTGACATTCAGCGGCGACGGTGCGCGCAAGCATTCGCCGCGTTCGTCGACCTTCATTGATGGCGTGAAGGGCTTCTGGGATCGCATGACGTCCTGACGAGGCGCCCTGTGCAAGTGCGCGTCGAGGCGCTAGCCTGCCGCGCATGAGCACCCCGATCCGAATCCTCATCCACGGCGCCTCCGGCCGCATGGGCCAGGCGTTGCTGCGACTCGCGAGCGAACGGCCCGACCTCGAAGTCATTGGCGCGGTATCGCGCAAGGTCGCGTCGCGCGTGATCGATGGCATTCCCCAGTTCGCGACCAGCGAACTCGGAGGCGTGCCGGCATTCGACGTCGCCATCGACTTCAGCCTTCCCGAAGGATTCGACGCCATCCTGGATACCTGCCGCTCGCGCCGCGCGGCACTGGTGTCGGGGACTACCGGACTCTCCGAACTGCAGGGGCAGGCGATACGAGCCGCAACGGCGGAAATTCCGGTGCTGTGGTCGGCCAACTTCAGCCTTGGCGTTGCCGTGCTGAGCGATCTCGTCGAGCGCGCGGCTTCCGCACTGCAGGGATGGGACTGCGACATCGTCGAATCGCATCACGTCCACAAGAAAGACGCGCCGTCGGGGACTGCGCTCGCGCTGGGCGCTTCAGCCGGGAAGGGCGGCGCGGAGCCCCGCTACGCGTCGCTGCGTGCCGGCGACATCGTGGGTGAGCACCTGGTCCAGTTCACCTCACTTGGCGAGCGGATCGAACTGGTGCACCGCGCCACCAACCGCGACATTTTCGCCCGTGGCGCCCTGCACGCGGCTTCCCGCCTGGCGCAACGGGCGCCGGGGCAGTACCGGCTGCGGGATCTGCTCGATTGAATTTCGAATGCGCGGAGTGTGATGGGCCGCACGTTCCGACAGCCGGGGTTGCGCCGGGCCGAAGGGACGCGACAGCTTCATGATCTGCGTCACCACGCTGTCGGTTCAGGTCGCTAGGATGTCGGCTGAACCGGGGGATAACGCATGACCACGCAGGGAGATCCGTTTCCGACAGGAAGCCGCGATCCGCAATTACTGCTGGCCGCGATGCAGCGCATCAGCCAGGAACAGCTGGGGCTCGCGCTCGAACGCATCCTGCGTCGCGCGGACGATTATCTGTTCGATAGCAGCAACAACGGCGGCGGTGCCGAACTGACGGCACTCCGCGACCTGCGTCGCGCGCGCGCGCAGATCGGGCAGCGTTTCGATCAGGCCATTGCCGAGGCTTTCCGCCGGCTGCAGGAAGCGCCCATGGGCGCGCGCGCGGTCGATGCCTCATCGCTCAGCCTCGTGTCCGACGAAGCCCTTGAGGAGCAACTGGCGACCGAGCAGGTCATCGATGGCCTCGGCCGTTACCACGCACCCGCGCTCGAGCTGCTGGAAAAACGCCTGGCCGCGTTGAGCGAGCGTCCGGTGTTGGGAGCACGCGACAATCCCGTCGGCCCGAAATTCCTTGCCGAAGCACTCGGAAACTCGCTGACGGCGCTTGATGTCAGCACGAGTGTCCGCATCGTGCTGTACAAGTTCTTCGAGCGGGACCTCTCCGCTTCGCTCGCACCGCTCTACGACCGTCTGAATTCCGGCCTGGTTGCGGCAGGCATCCTGCCGCACATCAAGGCGACCAAGCGGGCCGAACCGCTTCCGCAGCCGAACCAGCCTGCGGACACGTCCACCGCGGACCCAGCCACCGTCGCGGTCGCCAATGCCGTCGCCACGCAGTTCGGCATGACCGGCCCGGGCGACCAGGCCATGTTCTCCAACCTGCTGGGATTGTTGCAATCGTGGCGCCAGGCCATGAATCCCGCACGCGCTGCCGAGGCCGGACCCGCCATCAGCAGTTCGGACGTGATGACGGTGCTCTCGCTTCTCCAGCGCGAACCGCCGCGGCCGTACGAGCAGGGCACTGCCGATTCACGCGTGCCACTGGCAGAACAGCTGCGTCGCGACCTGCTCTCGGGTGCCCGCCGCCTCGGAATGGGCGGCGACAACGTCGCTCTCTCCGAAGTCGACGAGGACGCCGTCGACCTCGTCGGCATGCTGTTCGACGTGCTGCTCGACGAGCGCCATTTCGAACCCGACGTGCGCAGCAAGATCAACCGCCTGCTCGTGCCCTACATCAAGGTCGCGGTGAAGGACCGCCGGTTGTTCCTCTACAAGGCCCACCCCGCCCGACGTCTGCTCAACGCCGTGGCGGAGGCGAGCGAGGGCAATCGCGGCGAGAGCCCGCAGGAACGCGAGCTCATGGCGCGCGTCGACGGCACGATCGAGCGCCTGGTCGCCGAGTTCAACGAAGATGTCGCGATTTTCGAGACGCTCGAGCAGGAGCTCCGTGGCTTCATGGAGCAGCACCACAAGCGCATCGAACTGACCGAACGCCGCGCCGCGGAAGCGCAACGCGGCAAGGAGCGGCTCGAACAGGCGCGCGAAGGTGTTTCGGTCGACCTCGCAGTCAGCCGCGATACGCGGGAGTTGCCTCCGGCGCTCGACGCCTTCATCAACCAGTACACCGCGCACCACCTTGCCCAGGTCATTCTGCGCGAAGGCAAGGAGGCGCCGCGTTATGCCGAAGCAATTGATGCGGTGACTTGCCTGCTGGTGAGTTTCGACCACGCCGAACTGGGCGTGCCCCCCGACAAGCTGCCTGAACTGCCGCGTCCCACGCTGCTTTCGATCCTGGAAAGCTCCGGCATCCTCGGACATGCGGCGGACGAAATCCTCACGACGCTGCAGCGCACCTTCCAGCGCGTCTCCGCCGGCGAAAGCGTGGCGGCGATCGCCGAGCAGCTTCCGGCGTCGCCGATTCCAGCCGCTCCGGGACCAGCGGCGGATTCCGCGGAATTGCAACTGGTCGCGGGCAACGCAACACTCGACTTCGACCCTGCCATGGCTGAGCGCATGCGTGCGCTCGAAATCGGCACCTGGGTGCAGCTGACCAGCGAAAGCGGCCGCGTGGAGCCGGCCAAGGTCTCGTGGATCAGCCCGATCTCATCACGCCTGCTGTTCGTGAACCGGCGCGGCATCCGTGTTCTCGTCGCCTCCGCCGAGGAACTCGCGGCGATGGCACGACTCGGCCGCCTGCAGCTGCGTGAAGCGGATACGGCGTTTGACGATGCCATGCACCAGGTGATGGGAAGGCTGAAAGCCGTCGCTCCAGCCCCGATAAGCCCTCCCGAAGGCGCGACCACCACCTAGCGCACGATCATCATCGGGCACGCAGCCGCAAGGCTGCGAAATTTGTGCTGGCGTATCAGTGGCGTCACCACTACAATTCCCGCTCGCCTGAACCCCGCCCGCCGGACCGGTCCAACCCGAGTCCGCGGTTTGCTGCAACCTGCGTTTGCCTGACGGCGAATCCGCGCGTTGCCGGCCTGGTGGGGTCAGTCCCCCAGCTGCCAAGGCGATCCCCGTGACAGAACCCGCAATCCTTGCACTCGAAGACGGCACGATCTTCGAGGGCATTTCCGCAGGCGCGCCCGGCCTTTCGGTCGGCGAGGTGGTCTTCAACACCGCCATCACCGGCTACCAGGAAATCCTCACGGATCCTTCCTACGCCCGCCAGATCGTCACGCTGACGTATCCGCACGTCGGCAACACCGGCATGACCGAGCAGGACGACGAAGCGCGCCAGGTCTGGGCTTCCGGCCTGATCGTGCGCAACGTGCCGCGTCGCCCGAGCAACTGGCGCAGCCAGGTGTCGATGCCCGAATGGCTTGCCAAGCGCGGCATCGTCGCGATTTCCGACATCGACACGCGCAAGCTGACGCGCCTGCTGCGCGACACCGGCGCGCAGAACGGTGCGCTGATGGCGGGCGCCGCTCCTAATGAGAGCCTCGACGTGGACAAGGCACTCGAAGCCGCGCGCAAGTTTCCCGGCCTGAAGGGCATGGACCTCGCGAAGGTTGTCACCACCCCGACCGCGTACGAGTGGCAGGACGGCCAGTTGGACCTCGACAACAACGTCTTCGTCCATGCCGATCCGAAGTTCCATGTCGTGGCCTACGACTTCGGCGTGAAGCACAACATCCTGCGCATGCTTGCCGAGCGCGGCTGCCGCGTGAGCGTCGTGCCTGCGCAGACATCGGCCGCGGACGTGCTGGCGATGAACCCAGACGGCGTCTTCCTCTCGAACGGTCCAGGCGATCCCGAGCCCTGCGACTACGCGATCAACGCGATCCGCGAGTTCGTCGATCGCAAGGTTCCGACCTTCGGCATCTGCCTCGGCCACCAGCTGCTCGGCCTCGCCAGCGGTGCGAAGACGATGAAGATGAAGTTCGGCCACCACGGCGCGAACCACCCCGTGCAGGACCTCACCGGTGGCCGCGTGATGATCACCTCGCAGAACCACGGCTTCGCGGTCGACGAGCACACGTTGCCCGCGAACGTCCGCGTGACCCACCGGTCGCTGTTCGACGGCAGCAACCAGGGCATCGAACTGACCGACGCACCGGCCTTCAGCTTCCAGGGACATCCGGAAGCGAGCCCGGGTCCGCACGATGTCGGACCGCTGTTTGATCGCTTCGTCGAATCCATGCGTCGCGCTTGAGCAGGCCGCGCCGCTACTCCGTTCCGTCCATCTGAAAAGGGGAGTTTTAGTGGGCAAGATCGCGGGCTTTTTCTCCAGGGTTCCGTGGCCGCTTCGGATCATCGTGGCAGTCGGACTTCTGTATCTGGGATTGCGCATCGCCGTATGGAGCATGGTCGAGGAACTGACCGACACGGCGTCCGAAATCATGGACATCGAGTACGGCGGCAGCTTCTTCAACTGGCAAGGCCATTTCGGCGTCAAGGACGTAACCGTCACGCATTACGACGGCGAGGGGCAGGCGAGTAAGACCTATGCCATGGATCGAGTCGTGATCCGGCCGTCGAGTCCCTTCTGGCTGTTGCGCAACAGCTTCTTCATGCCTTCGAAGTACATGCCCGACGAAATCGGCGTGACGCTTGAGGGTCTTCGGGACACTGCCGATACCGACGATACGCCCGGCAACTACACCAACCTTCCGTACGACGCGATGGGGTGCACCGACTACCTGTTGACCCGGAATCAGATCCGGGCGATGGGTTTGAAGGAGCTGCGCCGCGACGTGCACGTACGGATCGACCGCCAGTCGACGCAGTCGGTAAACGTGGGTTACGCGCTCGAAACCGCGGGCGTCGGCAAGTTGTCTCTGGACACCACCGTCGACATGGAATGGCCGGTCCGTACGAAAAACCTGATTGTGGAGCTGGGCGAGGCGCCGCTGCGTTCGGCCAGCCTGACCATCACCGACCAGGGGTTCGTCGGTGTGCGTAATGCAGCCTGCGCGAAGGAGCATGGCATGGGTGCCAATGCATTCGCGGACTACCACATGCAGGAAGTGCGCCGGCGCCTGGCGGAGGAAAACCTGTCGTACGGTGAAGCCGCGCTCCAGCAGTACGCCGCATTCGCGAAGGAAGGCCAGCAGCTGGTGATCCGTAGCTCGGGGCCGGCGAACCTGACCTTCGGCCAGTTCATGGGAATGAACTTCCTCCAGAAGATGCAGGCGTTCCCGCTGCAGATTGCTGCGAGTGGGGCGAATCCGTCGTCGATGCAGGTCGTGTGGAGCGGGCCCGGTCCCAACAGTCGCGCGGCTGGTGGGACGGCGCCGGTTCCTGCGCAGGCGAATGCCACTCCGGTACAGGTAGTGCAGACAGCGGCGGTCGAGCTTCCCAAGCCCGGTGCGGAGGTGGCATATCAACAGGCGGCCGCCCTGCTCGGGCAGCACATCGAAGTCAGCACGCGCCTGGGAACCCAGCGACGCGGCATCCTGCGTGCTTACCTGCCGCAGGTGCTGACCCTGGAGCTGGACAAGGAAGAGGGCGGTTTCACCCTCACGGTCTATTCCGACGATGTCGCGGGCATCCGTTACACCCCGGTTGCGGGCGTGTCGAACTGAAACCATGGAGAGAGCGACCGCCAACAGGGAACCCAGGCGCTTCCGGCGCCGGATGTTCATTGTTGGCGTGTTGCTCGGCATGTACCCGGCATTCGTGATGACTGCGACGTATTTGCGGTTCTTCGAAGCCGACCTGCCGGGAGGTCGCAACGGCCCGGCCGATGCGTATCGCCATTCGCTCGCCAGTGCCATCGTCGCCTACACCCTGTCGCCGCGCTGCGTCGACTGGGTGACGGCCGTGATGGAGCGGGGCGGTGAAGGAAACGCCGCACGTGCGATGGACGCGCACAACAACCAGCTCGGTGCGCGCATCGGCGCGACCGCCGGAAGCTGGAACACCATGCAGCAGGCCGTGCTTGCTGCCGTGAAGAATGGAGCGATCGATGCACGGTCGCCCGAACAGATCACCTGGCTCGCGCCCAGCGCGTGGCAGGAACGACTTTACTGAGGACACCATGCCCAAGCGCACAGACATCAAGACCGTAATGATCATCGGCGCGGGCCCGATCGTGATCGGACAGGCCTGCGAGTTCGACTATTCCGGCGCCCAAGCCTGCAAGGCCCTGCGCGACGAGGGCTATCGCGTGGTGCTCGTGAACAGCAATCCCGCGACGATCATGACCGACCCGAACATGGCCGACGCCGTGTACATCGAGCCGATCAACTGGCAGACGGTCGAGAAGATCATCGCCAAGGAAAAGCCCGATGCGCTGCTGCCCACCATGGGCGGCCAGACCGCGCTGAACTGCGCGCTGGACCTCGCCGACAACGGCGTGCTGGAGAAGTACAACGTCGAGCTGATCGGCGCCTCCCGCGATGCGATCCGCATGGCGGAAGACCGTGAGCTGTTCCGCGTCGCGATGAAGGAAATCGGCCTGGAGTGCCCGAAGGCCGAAGTCGCGCACACGCTGGAAGAAGCGATCGATATCCAGACGCGCGTGGGTTATCCAACCATCATCCGTCCGTCGTTCACCCTTGGCGGCAGCGGTGGCGGCATCGCCTACAACCGCGAGGAACTGATCGAGATCGTCAACCGCGGCCTCGAACTATCGCCGACCACCGAAGTGCTGGTCGAAGAATCGGTGCTGGGCTGGAAGGAATTCGAGATGGAAGTGGTCCGCGACAAGGCGGACAACTGCATCATCGTCTGCTCGATCGAGAACTTCGACGCGATGGGCGTACACACCGGTGACTCGATCACCGTCGCGCCCGCGCAGACGCTCACCGACAAGGAATACCAGCGCCTGCGCGACGCCTCGATCGCGGTGTTGCGCAAGATCGGCGTGGACACCGGCGGCTCGAACGTGCAGTTCGGCATCAACGCCACGAACGGCCGCGTCGTCGTGATCGAGATGAACCCGCGCGTGTCGCGTTCGTCCGCGCTGGCGTCGAAGGCGACCGGTTTCCCGATCGCGAAGATCGCCGCGAAGCTCGCGGTGGGCTACACGCTGGACGAGCTGCGCAACGAGATCACCGGTGGCCTGACGCCGGCTTCGTTCGAGCCGACCATCGACTACGTCGTCACCAAGATCCCGCGCTTCGCCTTCGAAAAGTTCCCCCAGGCCGACGCACGCCTCACCACGCAGATGAAGTCGGTGGGCGAAGTGATGGCGATGGGCCGCACTTTCCAGGAATCGCTGCAGAAGGCGCTCCGTGGACTCGAAACCGGCAAAGTCGGCCTCGACCCAACCGGCCTGGATCTGGCAAGCGAAGACGATCTCGCGATCCTGCGTCGCGAACTGAAGGAGCCTGGCCCGGAACGCATGTTCCACATCGGCGACGCCTTCCGCGCGAGCATGAGCGTCGAAGACGTGCATGCGCTGTCGTTCGTCGATCCGTGGTTCCTCGACCAGATCGAGGAAATCATCGCGTGCGAAAAGGAAGTCGCGGCCAATGGCATGGCTTCGCTCGACGCAAAGCGCATGCGTGCGCTCAAGCGCATGGGTTTCTCCGACGCGCGGATTGCGCAACTCACGAATACCGACGAAACCGCCGTGCGTACATTGCGCCGCGCGCTCAAGGTGCGGCCCGTGTACAAGCGCGTGGATTCGTGCGCGGCCGAATTCGCCACCAGCACCGCCTACCTGTACTCGACCTACGAGGACGAGTGCGAGGCCAACCCGACCGATCGCAACAAGATCATCGTGCTCGGCGGTGGCCCGAACCGCATCGGCCAGGGCATCGAGTTCGACTACTGCTGCGTGCATGCCGCGCTCGCCCTGCGCGAGGACGGCTATGAAACGATCATGGTCAACTGCAACCCGGAAACCGTGTCCACCGATTACGACACGTCCGACCGCCTGTACTTCGAACCGCTGACGCTCGAGGACGTGCTGGAGATCTGCGATCTCGAGAAACCAAAGGGCGTGATCGTGCAATACGGCGGCCAGACGCCGCTGAAACTCGCGCGCGCGCTCGAAGCCAACGGGGTGCCGGTGATCGGCACGTCGCCGGATTCGATCGACCTGGCCGAAGATCGCGAGCGCTTCCAGCAGCTGGTGCAGGAACTGGGCCTCGCCCAGCCGCTCAATCGCACCGCCCGCAATCCCGAGGAAGCGCTGCGGCTCGCTTCGCAGATCGGCTATCCGCTGGTCGTGCGCCCCAGCTACGTGCTCGGTGGCCGCGCGATGGAGATCGTGCATTCGGATGCCGACCTGACGCGCTACATCCGCGACGCGGTGAAGGTGTCGAACGATTCGCCGGTGCTGCTCGACCGCTTCCTCGACAACGCGGTGGAAGTCGACGTCGACGTGATCGCCGACAAGGACGGCAACGTGCTGATCGGCGGCGTGATGGAGCACATCGAGGAAGCCGGCGTGCATTCGGGCGACTCCTCGTGCTCGCTGCCGCCTTACTCGTTGACGAAGGAAGTGCAGGAAAAACTGCGCGAGCAGGTTGTCGCGCTTGCCAAGGCACTGAACGTCGTCGGCCTGATGAACACGCAGTTCGCGATCACCTTCGACGAGGAGGGCAGGGACACTGTCTATCTGATCGAAGTGAATCCGCGCGCCTCGCGCACCGTGCCGTTCGTGTCCAAGGCGACCGGCATGCCGCTGGCGAAGATCGCCGCGCGTTGCATGGTCGGGCAGACGCTGGCCGAACAGGGCGCGACGAAGGAAATCATTCCCAGCTACTACTCGGTCAAGGAAGCGATCTTCCCGTTCGCCAAGTTCCAGGGCGTCGATCCGATCCTCGGCCCGGAAATGCGTTCGACCGGCGAAGTGATGGGCGTCGGCCGCAACTTCGGCGCGGCGATGGCACGCGCGCAGGAAGCGGGCGGAATCAAGGCGCTGCCAGCCTCGGGCAAGGTCTTCGTTTCCGTTCGTGATCCGGACAAGAAGCGGGTCCTGCCGGTGGCGCAGGATCTGGTCAAGCGCGGCTACGCGTTGGTGGCCACGGAAGGCACGCACGCCTTCCTCACCGCCAACGGCATCGAGTGCGAGCGCATCAACAAGGTGCTCGAAGGCCGCCCGCACATCGTCGACCTGATCAAGAATGGCGAGATCGTCTACATCATCAACACCACGGAAGGCCGCCAGGCGATCACCGACTCGTTCTCGATCCGCCGCGAAGCGCTGCAGCAGCGCGTCACGTACTCGACGACGGTTTCCGGCGCGCGTGCGCTGGTGAACTCGCTCGATTACCGCGGCACCGGGCCAGTGTGGTCGCTGCAGGAACTCCACGCCGAAGTGAATGGCGCGGCTTGATCGTCTGCATGCGCCATCCCGGATAGCCGGGATGACGCCCCGGCCGAACTGAGACAGAATCGGCTCCAGCAAAGGCCGCCTCACGCGCGGCCGCACGGAAAAGAAGAAATGCGAGCACCCCTGACCCTGAAAGGCGCGCAACGCCTGCGCGCCGAGCTGGAAGAACTGAAGTCGGTCAAGCGGCCGGCGGTGATCAATGCCATCGCCGAGGCGCGCGCGCACGGCGACCTCAAGGAAAATGCCGAGTACCACGCGGCCCGCGAGCAGCAGGGTTTCATCGAAGGTCGCATCAAGCAGCTGGAAGCCGAACTGTCGCATGCGCAGGTCATCGACATTTCCACGCTCAACGCCGGTTCGCGCGTGGTGTTCGGCGCGACCGTCGACCTGGCCGACGCGGAAACCGACGAGCAGAAGACGTATCAGATCGTTGGCGACCTGGAAGCCGACATCAAGCAGGGACTGATAGCGATTTCCTCTCCCGTGGCGCGTGCGCTGATCGGCAAGCACGAAGGCGACACGGTCACCATCGAAGCCCCCGGCGGCACCCGCGAGTACGACATCATCGGCGTCACCTATCAGGGCTGACGTCGCGATGCCTTCGGCGATGCTGCTGCTACCGGCCCGCGAACGTTTCGGTGGGCAGCGCCTCACCGCGGGCGTCGCGAAGGCCATGGGGCGTGCCGATCGTGAAACGGGCAGTGGCGGGCAGAGCACGCGCGTCTTCGACATCCTTCCACGCGGATGGCCGGTTGCCGCGGTGACACGTCAGCGCGACGCCGGTGATGCTGCATTGTCGGCGTGGCTGCGCGCCGATCCGGCGTATGTGCGCCCGGACATCAATGGCGCGCGGCTGCTTGCCTATGGCGACGCGCTCGCATTGACGCAGGAAGAAGCCGCCGAGCTGCTGCGCCCGCTGCGGCCGTTGTTCGGCGACACCGGCTTCACCCTGGATGCGCCCACGCCCTCCCGCTGGTATCTGCGACTTCCGCGCGAGGCGCGCCTTCCTGCGTTCAACAGTCCCGATGAAGCCTTGGGCGCGGATCTATTCGAGCATCTGCCCGAAGGCCCGGAAGGCAGGCGCTGGCGTTCGCTGCTCAGCGAAGCGCAGGTCACCCTGCACAACCATCCCATCAATGAACGTCGTGCAGCAGCGGGCAAGACGCCGGTAAATTCCCTGTGGTTCTGGGGCGCAAGCACGCTGCCGGACCATGTTGCTACTTCGTATACCGCGATCTTCAGCGACGACGAAGCTATCCGTGCGTTTGCGGCCGCAGCGAAGGCCGCTGCGATGCCGCTGCCCGCACGTTATGGCACGGCCGGGGGCGAGCGCCTGTTCGACCTGCGACACGTGCGTGATCTCGCGCAGTTGCAGGCGCAGTGGATCGAACCCGTGCTGGCCGATCTGCGCGACGGACAGGTAGCACGTGTGACGCTCGATTTCGCCGATGGCGCCCGCTTCGTGATCCGAGCCGGACAGCGTTGGCGCTTCTGGCGCCGGCCGCTGCATTCGATCGCCGCATGAAGTCGATGCCGCGCTTGGTGCGCAGGGCCAGCGTCGAGTTGAGCGGGTGGCCGGAAGGCTTCCCGAACCTGCTCGCCAGGCTCTATGCGGCGCGAGGCGCAACCGACTTCGACCAGGCGCAGCCACGCCTCGCCAACCTGTTGCCGCCGGACCTGATGGGTGGCATGGAAGCGGCGGTGCACCTGCTCGCGGATGCCATGGCCGCCAGCAGCCACATCGTCGTTGTCGGTGACTTCGACTGCGATGGCGCGACCGCCTGTGCCGTCGGCGTGCGTGGATTGCGCATGCTCGGCGCCGGACGCGTGTCGTACGCGGTGCCGAACCGCATGGTTCATGGTTACGGCCTCTCGCCATCGCTGGTGGACGAACTGGCCGCGCTCGAACCCGATCTCCTGGTCACGGTCGACCACGGCATCGCCTGCCACGCAGGCATCACGGCGGCGAAGGCGCGCGGCTGGAAGGTGCTCGTCACCGACCACCATCTGCCCGGCGATACGCTGCCGCCCGCCGACGCGATCGTCGATCCGAATGCGCACGGCGATGCGTTTCCCAGCAAGGCACTCGCCGGCGTCGGCGTGATGTTCTACGTGCTGCTCGCGTTGCGTAAGCACCTGCGCGCACAGGGAAGCTTCAGCACCAGCGAACCGGATCTGTCGCAACTGCTCGATCTGGTCGCCGTCGGCACCGTCGCCGACCTCGTGCCGCTGGACGTGAACAATCGCGCGCTCGTAAGCGCGGGCCTTCGCCGGCTTCGCGAGGGCAGGGGCTGCCCGGGGCTGCGCGCGCTCATCGAAGTCTCGCAGCGCGATGCAGCGAGACTCAGCGCCACCGACATCGGTTACGCGATCGGTCCCCGCATCAATGCCGCAGGACGACTGGAAGACATGTCGCTGGGCATCGAATGCCTGGTGACCGACGACCCCGCGCAGGCGCGCGACATCGCTGCCACGCTGAACGAGATCAACGGCGAACGCCGCGCCGTCCAGCAGCAGATGACCGACGAAGCCGAGCGTGCGTTGCAGGCCGTTGCGCTGGATACGGCAGTCGGCAACGCGGCGGTGTGCTTCTACGACGCCGAATGGCATCCGGGCGTAGTCGGCCTGGTGGCCTCGAAGATGAAGGAGCGCCTGCATCGCCCGGTGATCGCCTTCGCGCCGGCCGAACCGGGCAGTGACCACCTGCGCGGCTCCGCCCGCTCGATTCCCGGCTTCCACATGCGCGATGCGCTGGCCGACGTCGCAGCCCGGCACCCGGGCCTGATCGAGCGCTTCGGCGGCCATGCGATGGCGGCGGGTCTGTCGCTGCCGCTGGCGGCCTTGCGCGACTTCAAGCAGGCATTCACCGACTGCGCCACGCGGTGGCTCACGCCCGAGTTATTGCAATCGGAAATCCCCAGCGACGGCGAACTCGCCGCCGACGAGTTCACCCGCCACCACGCGGAACTGCTGCGCGATGCCGGGCCATGGGGGCAGGGCTTCCCCGAGCCGCAATTCGATGGCGAATTCGAAGTGCTGGCGGCGCGCGTGGTCGGCGAGCGGCACCTCAAGCTCGAACTCGGCCATTCGGGCCGGCGTTTCAATGCGATCCATTTCGGCGGCTGGGAAGGGACGGCGCCATCGGGGAAGGTGCGCATCGCCTATCGGCTGGAAGCCGACGACTATCGCGGCGGCGACGCGGTGCAGCTGGTGGTGGTCCACCGCGAACCGGCTTGACGTCAGATCTTTTTCAGCACGCTGCCCCGGTGGGCGGCGACATGGTCGGTCCGGTCGCTGCGGATCTCGTACTGCGGGTCGTCGGAACTGGCACGATGGGTGTGCCCCTTGTAGTCGAAGTCGCGCGTGTGGACACGGATGATGCGGCCGCTGACGCGCCCGGCTTCGGAATTCCAGCTGACGTGATCACCGACCCTGAAGCGCTCCATGGTTGCTCCGGCGGCGGGAAGCGGTCTGCTCGGAGACGCACTCTGCACCGCAACCGGGGCAGTGATCGTGAAAATCACCCTCAGGCTGGCCGCATCGCAGCATGACGGCCCCACTGCTAGAATTCGCGGTCTTTCGCTCAACAGCCACCTGAAAATGATCGAGCTGAATCCCGTCCGCCAGCGCATCGCCGACCTTCGTGGCCGGCTGGATTCGCTTAGGGGGTATCTTTGACTACGACCGCAAGGTCGAGCGTCTTGAAGAAGTAAACCGGGAGCTGGAAAGCCCCGATATCTGGAACAAGCCCGAATACGCACAGACCCTCGGCCGCGAACGTTCGCAGCTGGAGAAGGTCGTGCACGGCATCCGCGATCTCACCGATGGTCTGGTCGGTGCAGGCGAGTTGCTGGACCTGGCGGAGATGGAAGACGACGACGGCACCGCGCTGGCGGTGATCGATGACGTCGAGCGCCATGCCACGGACGTCGAGAAGCTGGAATTCCAGCGGATGTTCTCCGGCAAGATGGATGCGGCGAATGCCTTCGTCGACATCCAGGCGGGCGCCGGCGGCACCGAAGCGCAGGACTGGGCGGAAATCCTGCTGCGCATGTACCTGCGCTGGTGCGAATCGCGCGGCTGGAAGACCGAACTGATGGAAGCCAGCGGAGGCGACGTCGCTGGCATCAAGTCGGCCACGCTGCGTGTCGAGGGCGATTTCGCCTATGGCTGGCTGAAGACGGAAACCGGGGTGCATCGCCTGGTGCGCAAGTCGCCGTTCGACTCCGACAATCGCCGCCACACCAGTTTCACCTCGGTGTTCGTCTCGCCCGAAGTCGATGACAACATCGACATCGAGATCAACCCCGCCGACCTGAGGACCGACGTATATCGCTCGTCGGGCGCGGGCGGCCAGCACGTCAACAAGACCGAGTCCGCCGTGCGCATCACCCACGTGCCGACCGGGATAGTCGTCGCGTGCCAGACCGGTCGCAGCCAGCACCAGAACCGCGACAACGCGATGAAGATGCTGGCGGCGAAGTTGTACGAACTGGAAATCCAGAAGCGCAATGCCGAACGCGATGCGGTCGAGGCAACCAAGTCGGACATCGGCTGGGGCAGCCAGATCCGCAACTACGTGCTGGACCAGAGCCGCATCAAGGACCTGCGCACGGGTATCGAGCGTAGCGATACGCAGAAGGTGCTGGATGGCGATCTCGACGAGTTCGTCGAGGCGAGCCTGAAGGCGGGTCTCGAAGCTGGATCGAAACGAAGCGACGCAGCTTGATCCACGCTCGTCATCCCTGCGAAAAGCAGGCATCTTTCACGGACGAATGCCCTGCTTTCGGTTGCCGGGATGGAATGACGAGCAGAACCACGGATTCCTGCTTTCGCAGGAATGACGAGCAACAACCAAAGCGAACCCATTCATGACCGACACGCCCGCCACCACGACGCCGACCGACGAGAACCACCTGATCGCCGAGCGTCGCGCCAAACTCGCGGCGCTGCGCGAGCAGGGCATTGCCTTCCCGAACGATTTCCGCCGCGCGGATTACGCCGGTGACCTGCAGTCGCAGTACGCCGACGCGGAGCAGTGGAATGCGGAAGCACTCGAAGCGAAGGCGCATCGTGTCGCGGTTGCCGGACGCATCCTGCTCAAGCGCGTGATGGGCAAGGCGAGCTTCGTGCAGATCCAGGATGAATCGGGCCGCATCCAGCTGTTTCTGCAAAGCAACGTGCTCGGTGATACGTACGAGGCTTTCAAGGGCTGGGATGCCGGCGACATCATCGCGGCCGAAGGCGTGCTCACGCGCACCAAGACCGGCGAGCTGTCGGTGAAGGCCGACCAGCTGCGGCTGCTGACCAAGTCACTGCGTCCTCTGCCCGACAAGTTCCACGGCCTTGCTGACGTGGAGCAGCGCTATCGCCAGCGCTATGTCGACCTCATCGTATCGCCGGAATCGCGCGAGGTCTTCGTCAAGCGTTCGAAGATCATCCGCGCGATCCGCGCATGGCTCGACGCGCGCCGCTTCCTCGAAGTCGAGACGCCGATGATGCATTACATCCCGGGCGGCGCTGCGGCCAAGCCATTCGTCACGCACCACAACGCACTGGACCTCCAGCTTTATCTCCGCGTCGCCCCGGAGTTGTACCTCAAGCGCCTCACGGTCGGTGGCCTCGAACGCGTATACGAGATCAACCGCAACTTCCGCAATGAAGGCGTATCGACGCGCCACAATCCTGAATTCACCATGCTCGAGCTGTACGAGGCCTATGCCACGTACAACGAAGTCATGGATCTCACCGAGAACCTGATCCGCGACGTCGCGCGTGAAGTGCTCGGCACGACAGTGATGGAATGGGACGGCGCGACGATCGATGTCGGCCCCGCGTTCCGCCGCTGGCGCCTGGAAGAAGCCGTGCGCGAGAAGAATCCCGAAATCACCATGGCGGACTGCCGCGATCGCGAAGCGCTTGCCCGGCACTGCGAGCGCCTGCGCATCCCGGTGAAGGCCGGTTATGGCTGGGGCAAGCTGCTGCTGGAGATCTTCGAGAAGACTGTCGAAGGCAAGCTCGAACAGCCAACCTTCATCACCCATTACCCGGTCGAGGTTTCGCCGCTTGCGCGCGAGAGCGACATGGAGAAGGGGATCACCGATCGCTTCGAGCTCTTCGTCAATGGCAAGGAACTGGCCAACGGCTTCTCCGAACTGAACGATCCCGAGGACCAGGCCGCGCGTTTCCAGGCGCAGGTCGAGGCGAAGGAGGGTGGGGACGACGAAGCGATGCACTACGACGCCGACTACATCCGCGCTCTCGAGGTCGGCCTGCCGCCCACCGGTGGCTTGGGCGTCGGCATCGATCGGCTGGTGATGCTGATGACCGGATCGGCTTCGATTCGTGATGTGCTGCTCTTTCCGTACATGCGCCCGGAAGCCTGAGCCGCTTCCTTCACGCGCGAGACAGGCGGTCAGGTACGTAATCCCGTAAGAAACCGGCCACGTGCGGGAAGCTGCACATCCGCCGCCAGCCCGCGTTATGCTCCCGGCAAAGCCAAGGACTGCGGCAAAAGCACAAGGGGGATGATTTCGTGGATGTCGTAATTGTCGATGACCAGACGTCGGCGCGAACCATGTTGCGCCACATCATCGAAGACATTGCTTCGGAGCTGCGCGTGCATGACTTCGGCGAGCCCGCCGCCGCGTTGAACTGGTGCGAGTCGAATCACCCGGACCTGTTGCTGCTCGATTACCGCATGCCCGGCATCGATGGATTGGAATTCGCACGCCGGTTCCGCCGCGCTCCCCTGCATCGCGACATTCCCATCATCCTCGTTACCGTGGTCGGTGACGAGCCCGTGCGGCAGGCCGCGCTGGATGCAGGCGTGATCGATTTCCTGGTGAAGCCGGTGCGTCCGCGCGAACTCCGCGCCCGTTGCCGCAACCTGTTGCAGCTGCGCCAGCAGTCCGAGAACGTGAAGCAGCGTGCGCTGTCGCTGGAACAGCGGCTGCTCGCGAGCATGCACGAGGTCGAGGAACGCGAACGCGAAACCTTGCATCGTCTCGCGCGCGCGATCGAATACCGCGATGTCGGTACCAGCGCATGGCTCGAGCGGATGTCGCACGTGGCTGGCCTGATCGCCGAGCAGCTCGGCATGTCCGAGGAAGAAGCGCGGCTGGTCGAAATGGCCGCGCCGCTGCACGACGTCGGCAAGATCGCGATCCCCGACGCCGTCCTGCTCAAGCCCGGCCCCCTGACCGAGGATGAACTTGCGGTCATGCGCCAGCATCCGCGCATCGGCCATGAATTGCTGACGGGCAGCCAGAACCGCTTCATCCAGATGGGTGCGGTGATCGCGCTGCGCCACCACGAACGCTACGACGGCAGCGGCTACCCGGACGGGCTGGTTGGCGAGGAAATCCCGCTCGAAGCGCGGATCGTCGCCGTCGCGGACGTTTTCGATGCGTTGATCTCCCCGCGTCCATACAAGCATGCGTGGGAAATCGACGCGGCCCTCGGATACCTGTATTCGCAGCGCGGCCGCCTGTTCGACCCGCGTTGCGTGGATGCGCTGATGCGCAGCCGCGAGCGGCTGGAAGACATCTGCAAACGGTATTCCCGTACTGCCAAGAGACCCGGCACGGCGTAAACGCGATGATCCCCGTCCTGCATTGGCTGAAGACGCGTCTGTCCGGACGGCCGGACACGGAGCATGCGCAGGACCTGGTGCGCATCGTCATCACTGCGCTGTTCATCACCTACCTCGGGTGGCGTTACCTCTTCCTGGACAGCGACGACACGCTCCTCCAGACGTGGCTGATTCTGGTCGGCGAGCTGACGGTTGCCGTTGGACTGCTGGCCGCGATCATCGTGCGTCCGGGCACATCGGCGGTGCGCCGCTGGATCGGGATGGCCACCGATTACACGGCGATGGGCTGGATCATGTGCATCCAGGGCGAGCCGGCATCGCCGCTGTATGCCATCTACCTGTGGGTCACGATCGGCAACGGCATGCGTTACGGGCACCGTTACCTGCGTGCCGCGACTGCGCTGGCGACCGTGTCGTTCTTCCTGGTCGTGATGATTTCACCGTACTGGGAAGCCAACCCCTATCTTTCCTGGGGCCTGTTGCTGGGCCTGGGCGCGGTACCGTTGTACTTCGATTCGCTGCTGCAGGCGTTGACGCGCGCGGTGGACGACGCGCGACGCGCGAACGAGGCCAAGAGCCGCTTCCTGGCCAACATGAGCCATGAATTCAGGACTCCGCTCAACGGCCTGGCGGGCATGTCGGAGGTACTGGCGACGACCCGGCTGGATTCCGAACAGCGCGAGTGCGTGAACACCATCCAGGCCTCGACGCGCAGCCTGCTGGCACTGGTCGAGGACGTGCTGGACATCTCCGCGATCGAAGCGGGCAAGCTCAAGCTCGATCTGATCGACTTCGGCTTGCGTGACGTGATCGCGAGCGTTGGCCTCATCCTGCAGCCGCAGGCCCGGGCCAAGCAGCTGGTTTACGAAGCGGACGTCGCCAGTGACGTGCCTGAAACAGTACTGGGCGATGCCAGCCACCTGCGTCAGGTGCTGCTCAACCTGGTCGGCAACGCGGTGAAGTTCACCGATCAGGGATCCGTGCGGTTGGAAGTCGTCAAGATCGCGAGCACGGCTGAACACGTGAACCTGCGTTTCACCGTAACGGATACCGGCATCGGCATCCCGGCTTCCGTGCGCCAGCGGTTGTTCGAGGCCTTCGAGCAGGCCGATGTCAGCCTCGCGCGCCGTTACGGCGGTACCGGTCTGGGTACCACGATCGCCAAGGGCCTGACCGAAGCGATGGGTGGCAGCATCGGTTTCGAAAGCACTGAACAACGCGGCACGCGGTTCTGGGTGGAGCTGCCGTTCGCGATCACGGCGAAGGACGCGCCTGCTGCGCCCAGCAATGGTGAGACGAGGGAAGCGGGTCAGGCGAAGAACATCATTGCCTTCGCTGATCCGTTCCTCCGCCACCGCGCGCGCGTGCGCAATCTGTCGATCCTGATTGCCGACGATCACGCCGCGAACCGCAACGTCCTCCAGCGATTGCTGGAGAAGGCCGGCCACCGCGTGACCAGCGTCGATGGCGGGGAGGCCGTTCTTGACGCGGTCGCTGCCGCTGACTACGACGCGATCATTGCCGACCTGCACATGCCGACGGTGAGCGGGCTCGACCTGCTGAAGCAGCTACGGGTAATGCAGGCGGGAAGCCCGATGCGGACCCCGGTGCTGATCCTCAGTGCAGACGTGACACCGGAGGCTATCCAGGCCTGTCAGCAGGCGGGAGCTCGTGCCTTCCTCTCCAAACCGGTGGCCGCCGCGCGCCTGCTGGATGCACTCGCGGAAATAGCCGCGAGCGGCCGCCTTGCGGCGCCTCTGATCTCTGTGCGCGAAGAGCCCCGGGTGCCCATCGACGGCATCTTTGACAGTTCCGTGCTGGACGAACTGGATGCACTCGGCATGGGTGAAGGATTCGAACGCGAATTCACCGCCCAATGCCTGCGTGATGCCGAAGGTTGTGTCCGTGACCTGGCCGAAGCAGGCGAGAGCAAGGAATGGGAACACTTGCGCGAGCAGGCCCATGCCCTGAAGGGCGTAGCCAGCAATATGGGATTGGTGAAATTGGCCGCGCATAGCGGCGAAATAATGCGGCTGCCCGATTGGCAGCTGGGTAACGAATGGCGCCGGCGCCGGGATGAAATCGGCGAGCTGTTGCAGCAGGGACGAATGATCCTGGAAGCCAGGCAACGCGAACGCAGGCAGCGCGACAGCGGGCGGGCGGACTAGCCGCCAGTCGCAGGCATCTCGCCGCCATCCAGGTGCAAGCCCGGCACGAGGCCGGGCCCGATTTCCCCTTAGGCCCGTATCAGGGCCGATCAGGCCGTTACCGCTCCGCTGCGACGCACCTGCGCCCGCACCAGCCGGTCCATGGTCCTGAGCGACTTCTCGCCGAGCTGCAGCGCGGTATCCACCCAGATCTCGGTGATCCGCATCATTTCTTCCAGCGTCACCGGTTGCGCCAGCGAGCGGACCTGATGCATCGCCGCACGTGCGTGCGGAATGCGACGGTTCGCGCGGATGACGTCTTCGACCGCCTGGATGCCTTGCCCCTGCGGAACCAGCACATCCACCAGTCCCATCCGGTGCATTTCCTCGCTGGTGTAGACGATGCCCTCGAGCATCAGCTTCTCGGCCTGATGCGGTGGAATGCGCTTGCACAGGAACGAGTACGCGCCCATGCCGGGGAACAGATCGAACAACACCTCCGGGAGGCCCATCAAGGCGCCTTCTTCGGCGACGATCGTGTGGCAGCTCAGCGCGGCCTCGAAACCGCCACCGAGGGCGTCGCCCTGGACGAGTGCGATGCTGTGCGCGCCAGCACCGAGCCCGGCGTGGAATGCGTGGACGCCACGAACGCACTGGCGGGCGTAGTTGAGCAGTCCCTGGCGATCGTTCGTGCGGATGAGGCGGCAGAACAGCTCCAGGTCGCCGCCAAGGTTGAATGCATCACCGTCCGAGGCGAGTACCACATGGGGCAGTGGCGAGTCGGCATCGGCCGAACGTGCCTTCAACCGGCTCGAGAGGTTGCGCTGGTAAGCCAGGATGTCGTTGACCAGCTGGGTCGAGAAACAAGCTCTTTGTCCCGGGACAGCGTCGGCATGCATATGGCACCAGTAGACGCTGCGCCCCGCATCTTCAATGACGCGCAGGGTGCGCCCGGTATCGGGACGGGGGAAAGGATGAACGGCTGACATTGCGAATCTCCGAAGGGTGCCGTCCGGCCGGTCGCATTGTTTGGACGGCAAGGGGGGTAGGTACTGCGTCCGACGGATGATTCTATGCGCCTAAAGCAAAGCGCCCGCAAGGGCTGGGCCATGCGGGCGCTTTCAAGGGGACTTCTTTGCGGGATCAGGCTTTCACGGGCGTGTCGCGCAGTTCGCGGCGCAGGATTTTTCCGACATTGGTTTTCGGAAGTTCGTTGCGGAACTCGACCAGCTTGGGTTGCTTGTAACCGGTGAGGTTTTCACGCGCGTGGGCCTTCACCTGCTCGGCGGTCAGCGACGGATCCTTCTTCACGATCACGACCTTAACGGCCTCGCCGGATTTCTCGTCCGGAACGCCGACCGCCGCGACTTCCAGCACGCCGGGCATCATCGCGATGACGTCTTCCACTTCGTTCGGATACACGTTGAAGCCGGAGACCAGGATCATGTCCTTCTTGCGATCGACGATATAGAAGTAGCCGCGCTCGTCCATCTTTGCCATGTCGCCGGTGTGCAGCCAACCGTCGGCGTCGATGACGTTCGCGGTTTCCTCCGGACGCTGCCAGTAGCCGCGCATGACCTGCGGACCCTTGATGCAGAGCTCGCCGACCTCGCCGACGGGAAGGGTGCGGCCGTCTTCGTCCTTGACGCAGGCATCCGTCGACGGGATCGGCAATCCGATCGCGCCGTTGTAATCCTTCAGGTCCATCGGATTTATGCACGCGGCCGGCGAGGTCTCGGTGAGGCCATAGGCTTCGATTAGCGTGACGCCCGTGATCTGCTTCCAGCGCTCGGCGACCGCACGTTGCACGGCCATGCCGCCGCCGAGGGTCAGGTGCAGTTTCGAGAAATCGACCTGGTCGAAGCCCGGCGTGTTGAGCAGTCCGTTGAACAGCGTGTTGACGCCGGTGATCGCGGTGAACGGTACCTTCTTCAGTTCCTTCACGAAGCCGGGCATGTCGCGCGGATTGGTGATCATGTAATTCAGTCCGCCGAATTTCATGAAGACCAGGCAATTCGCCGTCAATGCGAAGATGTGGTACAGCGGCAGCGCGGTGATGATGATTTCTTCGCCGAGCTTGACGTTCGTGCCGACCCACGCAGCGGCCTGTTGCATGTTCGCAACCAGGTTGCGGTGCGTGAGCATCGCGCCCTTCGACACACCCGTGGTGCCGCCGGTGTATTGCAGGAAAGCGATGTCGTCCTGCGAAATCTGCACTGCCGGCAACGTCTTGAGCTGTCCGATGACCAGTGCATTGCGGAAGCGCACGGCGCCCGGAATGTCGTAGTCCGGCACCATCTTCTTCACATGGCGAAGCACGAAGTTGACGATCGCGCCCTTCGGAAAGCCGATCATGTCGCCGAGGCCAGTCGTGACGACATGCTTGAGTGGCGTGTCGGCGAGCACTTCCTGCACGGTGTGGCCGAAGTTGTCGAGCACCACGAGCACGCTCGAACCGGAATCGGCCAGCTGGTGCTTCAGCTCACGCGCGGTGTACATCGGATTGACGTTGACCACGGTCAGCCCGGCGCGCAGCGTGCCGAAGATTGCAATCGGGTACTGCAGGCAGTTGGGCATCATGATGGCGACGCGGTCGCCCTTCTTGAGCCCCAGTTCGCCCAGCAGGTAAGCGGCGAACTGCTTGCTGAGGCGATCGACGTCGCCGTAAGTCAGGACCTTGCCGAGATTGGCGAATGCAGGACGATCGCGATATGTGTCGATGGCCTTCTCGAGCACCGAGACCACGGACGGAAATTCATTCAAATCGATTTCCGCGGGTACACCGGCCGGATATTCCGCCAGCCAAGGACGTTCGTTGTTCATCGCGATCCCCTCTTCAATCGGCGACTTCAAGATCGATGTCATGTCGTTCTGATGATCCGGTCGACGGCGAATGCGCTGCCGTACGGTCCGGTCGATTGGAGCATAGGCCCCAGACGCTGGCAAGGACGATCCGGAGAGCGCGCTGCCGTGCCTTGTGCCCCGGCTTTGTTGCGCACGTCGCGGGGTTTTTGGTGCAGTGCGCCAGCACGGCGAAGCATGTCGTCATGGCGGAGAAATTTCCTGAAACCACCTTCTCCCAGTACCCGACAGAGTTGCTACTGCACGGGCCGAACGAGAGTTGCCGATCATGGTTCAACGACCGGTACCCTGTAGGCATCAACAATGACATTCGGAGTGCGCATGTGGCAGCCGTGGAGAACGTCGAGCAGGGCGGTGCCGTGGTTGTTCGCATGCACGCTCTTGCTGGGAGGTTGCGCGCGCACGCCGCCCGAGGAACGCCTTCGTGAAGCTATCGGGGAGGCGCAGGCGGCCATCGAGGAGCGGAACGTTTCGGCGCTTGACGACACGCTGGCCGAGGACTTCATCGGTCCTGATGGCCTCGGCCGGAGCGGCGCTCGCCGCATGGCGCAGGCGATTTTCCTGCGCTACCGCGATGTCGGGCTGACGCTTGGGCCACTGGATGTCGAGGTACGGGAGCAGCACGCGACCGTGCGCTTCACCGCTGCGCTGACCGGCGGGTCCGGAATGCTTCCGGATAGCGGACAGGTTTACGACGTCGAAACCGGATGGCGGCTCGATGATGATGGCGACTTGGAACTGGTGAATGCCAACTGGCAGCCACGGCTGTAAGCAGCCCGTGCCGACAAAAAAAGCGGCCAGGCGGCCGCTTTTTTTGCAGGGTGAGAAAATTCAGGCCGCCTTTTTCGCAGCAAGTTGCCGAAGCACGTAATGCAGGATGCCGCCATGCCGGAAGTATTCGACTTCCTTCGGCGTCAGCAGCAACACCTTCACTTCGAACTTCAGCTCGCGGCCATCGGGCTTGCGTGCCGTTACGACCGCCGTCTTCGATGCGCCGTCGCTGAGTCCGGTGATGTCGATCGTTTCCGAACCCTCGAGCCCGAGTGCCAGTGCGTTCTGTCCTTCGGTGAAGGCGAGGGGAAGCACGCCCATTCCGACCAGGTTGGAGCGGTGGATGCGCTCGAAACTCTCGGCGATCACCGCTTTCACACCGAGCAGGTTGGTGCCCTTGGCTGCCCAGTCACGCGACGAACCCGTCCCGTATTCCTTGCCGGCAAACACTACCAGCGGCACGCCCTCCGCCTTGTAGCGCACGGCGGCGTCGTAGATCGACATCTTCTCGGTCGCGCCGTGCGGGCCGTGATAGATCGTGTTGCCGCCCTCCTCGCCGCCAAGCATCAGGTTCTTGATGCGGATGTTGGCGAACGTGCCACGCACCATCACATCATCGTTGCCGCGGCGCGAGCCGTAGCTGTTGAAGTCCGCCGGTTGCACGCCGCGCTCAATGAGAAAGCGACCCGCCGGGGAATCCTTCTTGATGTTGCCGGCCGGCGAGATATGGTCAGTGGTGATCGAGTCGCCGAAGATGCCCATTACGCGAGCTCCATGCACGTCGTTGATGGTGCCGACCTGCATGCTCATGCCGTCAAAGTAGGGCGGGTTCTTGATATAGGTCGAAGATGCGTCCCACTGGAAGGACTCGCCTTCGGGCGATGCGATCTGGTTCCAGCGTGAATCGCCCTTGAAGACGTCCGCGTAATTCTGTGCGAACAGTTCCGGACCGACCGTTGCCGAAATCATGTCGCCGATTTCCTTGTTGGTCGGCCAGATGTCGCGCAGGTAGACGTCCTTGCCGTCTGGCGTGTGGCCGACGGGCTCGGTGGTGAGGTCGACATCGACCGTGCCGGCCAGCGCATACGCCACCACCAGCGGCGGCGAAGCGAGGTAGTTCATCTTCACTTCGGGATGCACGCGTCCCTCGAAGTTGCGGTTGCCCGAAAGCACCGACGCGACCACCAGTTCGTGTTCGGCGATGCCTTTCGATACCTCGTCCGGCAATGGGCCGGAATTGCCGATGCAGGTCGTGCAGCCATAGCCGACCACGTAGAAGCCGAGCTTCTCCAGGTCCTGGAGCACGCCGGCTTTCTTCAGATAGTCGGTGACGACGAGCGAGCCTGGGCCAAGCGATGTCTTCACCCACGGCTTCGCCTTCAGTCCGAGTTTCACGGCATTGCGCGCAAGCAGGCCGGCGCCAAGCATCACCGCCGGATTCGACGTGTTGGTGCAGGAAGTGATCGCCGCGATCACCACCGAACCATCGGTGAGCTCGCAGTTCTGGTCCTGGATGCGGATCCTGGATTTTGGCTTCGCGGCCAGATGGTCTGCCTGCGGCTGGTCGCCACCTTCGCCGTCGAGCCGCGTGATCGTCTGCAAGGTGGGCTTGCGGTTTGCGGTCAGGCCTTCGAGATTGGCGTGATAGTTGTCCTTCACCTTCTCCAGCAGCACGCGATCCTGCGGACGCTTGGGGCCGGCCAGCGACGGCTTCACGTCGCCGAGATCGAGTTCCAGCGTCGCGGAGTAGGTCGCGTGCGGTGAATCCGGTTCATGCCAGAGGCCCTGCGCTTTCGCGTACGCCTCGACGAGTGCGATCTGTTCCGTGCTGCGGCCCGACAGGCGCAGGTAGGTCAATGCTTCGGCATCGATCGGAAAAATGCCGCAGGTCGCGCCGTATTCGGGCGCCATGTTGGCGATCGTCGCGCGGTCTGCGAGTGGCAGGTGCTGCAGGCCGTCGCCATGGAACTCGACGAATTTCCCGACTACGCCGAGTGCGCGCAGCATCTGCGTGACCGTGAGCACGAGGTCGGTCGCGGTCGTGCCTTCCGGCAGCCTGCCGGTCAGCTTGAAGCCGACCACCTGCGGGATCAGCATCGACGACGGCTGGCCCAGCATCGCAGCTTCGGCTTCGATGCCTCCGACGCCCCAGCCGAGCACGCCGATGCCGTTGATCATCGTGGTATGCGAATCGGTGCCGAATACGGTGTCCGGGAACGCGTACAACACGTTGGCGCCGCCTTCCGAAGCCACTTCGCGCTCCATCACCACGCGCGCCAGGTTCTCGAGGTTCACCTGGTGCACGATGCCGGTGTTCGGCGGCACGACCTTGAAGTTCTGCAGCGCCTTCTGGCCCCAGCGGAGGAAGCTGTAGCGCTCCTTGTTGCGTTCGAACTCGATCTTGCCGTTGAGTTCCAGCGCGTCGGCACGGCCGAACACATCGACTTGCACCGAATGGTCGATGACCAGTTCGGAAGGAATCAGCGGATTGATCTGCTTCGGACTGCCGCCGAGCCTGGTCACCGCGTCCCGCATCGCCGCCAGGTCGACTACGCATGGCACGCCGGTGAAATCCTGCAGCACCACGCGCGCCGGCATGAAGGCGATCTCGGTGTCCGGTTCCTGCTTTGCATCCCACTGCGCGACGGCCTCGATGTGGTCCTTGCCGACCGTCATGCCGCCGTCTTCGTGGCGCAGCAGGTTCTCGAGCAGGATCTTCATCGAGTAGGGCAGCTTCGACAGGTCGAAGCGCTTCCCGAGCTCGGGCAGGCTGAAGTAGGTGTAGGACTTGCCGTTTACCGCGAGCTGGGCGCGGGTGGCGAAGGAGTCGAACGACATGTGGAGCTCCTTGATGTGTGCGGCGGGCGAGGTGGGGGCCTCGGATGGCGGGCACGCCAGCCGCAGGACGGAGCCGTACGGCGGGACGCGTCGATTATGAACAAGTCGGGGCGATCCCGGCGCGTACCCAGACCAAAGCAGCAGATGCACCGTTTCAGAAGGCGCCCAAAGCCCGCGCAGACTGGGAGTTTGCCGGATCTGGCGTGTCGTCTGCCCGCTCGGAATAGTTCCGCATCCTTGAGTATGAAACTAGCAGTATGTAAAATTCGTGCATACCGAACCGGAGCCACCCATGGAAGCGACCGTCGCCGAACGTGGCCAGATCACCCTGCCCAAGGCCGTGCGCGACGCCCTGGGCCTGACCAAGGGCACGCTCCTGAAGGTCGAACTGGAAGGCAACCGGATCGTCCTGCGCAAGAGCGTGGACGACGCGGTGTCCAAGGCCCGCGGCCGCTTCAGGCTCGACGGCTTCGAATCCACCGACCAGGCGATGCGCGCGATCCGTGCACCGGGCGAATCCGGTGACGACGCGTGAGCGCGACCATCGCGATCGACTCGTCGGTCCTGATCGACCTGCTCGCCAATGGCCCGCAGGCGGACGCCGCGGAGGCCTGCCTGCGCCAGTCCCTGAGCAACGGCCCGGTAGTGATCTGCGACATCGCACTCGCCGAAGTCTGCAGCGCGTTGCACGACGGCGCCGAGGCGCTGACCGTGCTCGAGGAAATGAGCATCCGCTTCAGTCCGATCGAATCCAAGTCCGCATTGCGTGCCGGCGAGATGCAGCGCCGCTATCGGCAGCGGGGCGGGGCGCAGGTACGCGCGGTTCCCGACTTCCTCGTCGGTGCGCATGCACTGCTGCAATGCGACGGACTCATAACCCGCGACGACGCTTTCTATAAACAGTATTTCAAGGGACTCAAGCTGATCGTTCCAACCGCTTGATGCGCCCCGGTTTCAGCCAGTAAACCTTAGTCAGTAGCCCCTTCAATACGCCTGGAGTTTCCTCATGCTTGATGCATACCGCCAACACGTCGCCGAGCGCGCCGCCCTGGGCATTCCGCCCCTGCCGCTGACCGCGCAGCAGACCGCCGACGTGATCGAACTGCTGAAGAATCCTCCGGCGGGCGAGGAACAGTTCCTGCTCGATCTGATTACCAACCGCGTTCCAGCCGGCGTGGACGACGCCGCGAAGGTCAAGGCGTCCTATCTCGCCGCCATCGCTTTCGGTACCGAGAAGAACGTGCTGATTCCGCGCACGCGCGCCACCGAACTGCTGGGCACGATGCTCGGCGGCTACAACATCCATCCGCTGGTCGAGCTGCTCGACGATGCCGAAGTCGGCACTGTCGCCGCCAACGCGCTCAAGCACACGCTGCTGATGTTCGACGCCTTCCATGACGTGCAGGAAAAGGCGCAGCAGGGCAACGCGAACGCGAAGGCCGTGCTGCAGAGCTGGGCCGACGCCGAGTGGTTCACCAGCAAGCCGGAAGTGCCCGAGTCGCTGACGATCACCGTCTTCAAGGTGACCGGCGAAACCAACACCGACGACCTGTCGCCCGCGCCGGACGCGACCACGCGCCCGGACATCCCGCTGCACGCGCTGGCGATGCTGAAGAACGCCCGCGACGGGATCACGCCGGAAGAAGACGGCAAGCGCGGTCCGGTGAAGTTCATCGAATCGCTGAAGGCCAAGGGTCATCTCGTTGCCTATGTCGGTGACGTCGTCGGCACCGGTTCGAGCCGCAAGTCCGCGACCAACTCGGTGCTGTGGTTCACCGGCCAGGACATCCCTTTCATCCCGAACAAACGCTTCGGTGGCGTGTGCCTGGGCTCGAAGATCGCCCCGATCTTCTACAACACGATGGAAGACGCCGGCGCACTGCCGATCGAGCTCGACGTCTCGCAGATGAACATGGGCGACGTGGTCGAGCTGCGTCCGTACGAAGGCAAGGCACTCAAGAATGGCGAAGTGATCGCCGAATTCGCGGTGAAGTCGGACGTGCTGTTCGATGAAGTGCGCGCCGGTGGCCGCATTCCGCTGATCGTCGGCCGCGGCCTCACCACCAAGGCGCGCGAAGCGTTGGGCCTGCCGGCGTCGACGCTGTTCCGCCTGCCGCAGAACCCGGCCGATACCGGCAAGGGTTATTCGCTTGCGCAGAAGATGGTCGGCCGCGCGTGCGGCCTGCCGGAAGGAAAGGGCATTCGCCCGGGCACGTATTGCGAACCGAAAATGATGTCGGTGGGGTCGCAGGACACCACCGGCCCGATGACGCGGGATGAGCTGAAGGACCTGGCGTGCCTCGGTTTCTCCGCCGACCTCGTCATGCAGTCGTTCTGCCACACCGCGGCGTATCCGAAGCCGGTCGACGTTAAAACACACCACGAGCTGCCGGCCTTCATCAGCAACCGCGGCGGCATCGCGCTGCGTCCGGGCGACGGCGTGATCCACAGCTGGCTCAACCGAATGCTGATGCCCGACACCGTCGGCACCGGCGGCGACTCGCATACGCGCTTCCCGGTAGGTATTTCGTTCCCGGCGGGCTCGGGTCTCGTGGCCTTCGCAGCCGCGACCGGCGTGATGCCGCTGGACATGCCCGAATCGGTGCTCGTCCGCTTCAAGGGCGAAATGCAGCCGGGCGTGACCCTGCGTGACCTCGTCAACGCGATCCCGCTGGCCGCGATCAAGTCGGGCCTGCTGACCGTCGCCAAGCAGGGCAAGAAGAACATCTTCTCCGGCCGCATCCTCGAGATCGAAGGCCTGCCGCAGCTGAAGGTGGAACAGGCATTCGAACTGTCCGATGCCTCGGCCGAGCGTTCGGCGGCAGGTTGCACGGTGAAGCTCGACAAGGAACCGATCATCGAATACCTCAACAGCAACATCACGCTGCTGAAGTGGATGATCGCCGAAGGCTACGCGGACGCACGTTCGCTCCAGCGCCGCATCAAGGCGATGGAAGGTTGGCTCGCGAATCCGCAATTGCTCGAAGGCGATGCGGATGCCGAATACGCCGCGGTCATCGAGATCGATCTCAACCAGATCGTCGAGCCGATCGTCGCCTGCCCGAACGACCCGGACGACGTGAAGACGCTGTCCGACGTCGCCGGGGCCAAGATCGACGAAGTCTTCATCGGCTCGTGCATGACCAACATCGGCCATTTCCGCGCCGCCGCGAAGCTGCTGGAAGGCAAGCGCGACATTCCCACCCGCCTGTGGGTGGCGCCGCCGACCAAGATGGATGCGTCGGAACTGACGAAGGAAGGGCACTACGGCACCTTCGGCACCGCAGGAGCGCGCATGGAAATGCCGGGCTGCTCGCTGTGCATGGGCAACCAGGCGCAGGCGCGCGAGGGCGCGACGGTGTTCTCGACTTCGACGCGCAACTTCCCGAACCGCCTGGGCCGCAACACCAACGTGTACCTGGGTTCGGCGGAACTGGCCGCGATCTGCTCACGGCTGGGCCGCATCCCGACGCGCGAGGAGTACATGGCGGACATCGGCGTGCTCAACAACGAGGGCGCCGAGATCTACCGCTACATGAACTTCGACCAGATCGAGGAATATCGCGAAGTGGCAGAGAAAGTGGTTGCGGCGTAAGGCGCGGCTCGAAAAATAGCCCCGGTTCGCCGGGGCTTTTTTTTGTTTGGGCAGTCATTCCAATTATTGGACTTACGGTCTTGTCGCTGTCGCTGTCGCTGTCGCTGTCGCTGTCGCTGTCGCTGTCGCTGTCGCTGTCGCTTTGCTGTTTTATCGCCTTTGCTTTTGCTCGTCATTCCCGCGAAAGCGGGAATCCAGCGACTTTGTTTTTGCTATTGCAGAAATCTCAAGCAAGAACAAAGGCCAAGTCACTGGATTCCCGCTTTCGCGGGAATGACGAGCAAGGGCAACATCAATTGCAGAAACAGAGTCACAGGGCAGGAAAACAACGGCGCAGCCTTCCCAACAGAACTACGCCAACAACTCCTCCACCGCTTCCCCCATCGCCTTCTTGCGCAACAGAAAATCCCACAAGCTGCCGCCCAGCTGTCGCCATAGCACCGCCGAACGCACCGCCGACAACAACACGGCCCGGACTTCGGCAACCACGGGTGCCTGGCCGAGATAGTGCGGGTTCCCCTGCACCAGCACGCGCGGCCGCAGGTGGCTCAGGGTATCGGCGTAGAGCGCGCCGAGCGCATTGAGCACGTCCGGATGAGAGCTGCCCAGCCGCTGGGCCGCATCGCTCTGGGCGCGGATGCCGTCCACGACGCGCGCGACCATGTCGTCATCGCGCACGAAGCGACGTTCCAGCTGGATGACCGCCAGTGCAAGCCGTGGAAGCTGTTCGTCGGGCATCGCGCCGCTGAAGTAGTCGCGCAGCAGCATCAATCCCGTGCGCAGCGCATGCGTGCCGCCGTAGACCTCAGCGGTGGTGCCCGCGTCGATGAGGAACACCGAATCGAGCGCCGTGGTGACCACGTCCGCATGCGCCTGCCCCGTGTCAGCGATGCGGCGCACTTGCGCGAGCGCTTGCATCAGCCCGGCGAGGGCGAGCATGCGATCGGAAAACGGATTGAAGCGGTCGGCTTCGGTCATGCGGCATGTTCCTTGATTCTCTGTTCCAGCACGGCGTCGGTGGCGGCGATCACGGCGCCTCCGAGGCACACATCGCCGTCGTACAACACCAGGGATTGCCCCGGCGTGACTGCGCGTTGCGGATCGGCGAAACGGACTTCCAGGGTTCCGTCGCTACTGACGATGACTTCGCAGGTCTGGTCGGGCTGCCGATAGCGCGTCTGGGCGTTGCACCGGAAACGGGAAGCGGGTGGCGCACCGGCAATCCAGTGCGCGCCTTCGGACCACAGAGTCCTGGAGTGCAGGAACGGGCTGTCGACGCCCTGGTCCACGTACAGCACGTTGTTCGCCACGTCCTTGCCGACGACGTACCAGGGAGCGGGTTCGAAACCGCGTACGCCGCCGATGTTCAGGCCTTCGCGCTGGCCGAGGGTGAAATAGAACACGCCCGGATGTTCGCCTAGCACATGGCCAGCAGGCGTGCGCATTTCGCCGGCACGCGCGGGCAGATAGCGAGCAAGGAAATCGCGGAAATCACGTTCGCCGATGAAGCAGATGCCCGTGGAGTCCTTCTTTGCATGCGTCGGCAATCCCGCATCGCGCGCCATGTCGCGTACGTCGGCCTTGATCAGCTCGCCGAGCGGAAACTTCGTCGCCGAGAGCTGCTTCTGCCCGAGCTGATGCAGGAAGTAACTCTGGTCCTTGCTGCGGTCCGCGGCCTTGAGCAACCGGAACTGCCCGTCAATTTCCGCGACGCGCGCGTAATGCCCGGTGGCGATGAATTCCGCACCGAGCTCGTATGCCGCATCGAGGAAATATTTGAACTTGATCTCGCGATTGCACAGCACGTCCGGATTCGGCGTGCGGCCGGCCGCGTACTCCGCGAGAAAATGGGCGAATACGCCGTCCCAGTATTCCTTCGAAAAATCACGGAAGTGGATGGGCATGCCCAATCGCCCGCACACGGCAACGGCATCGCGGCGGTCGTCTTCCGCTCGGCAGTCGCCGCTGCCGTCGTCGGCCCAGTTCTGCATGAACAGACCAGCGATCGGCTCGCCCGCGTCGCGCAGGCGCAGCGCGGCGACAGACGAATCCACGCCACCTGACATGCCGATGATGGTGCGCACGGCGTTCATCACAACTGTTGCAGCAGTTCCAGTGGCTGGCGGCGTCCGGCGAGGAAGTCGGACGCACTACGCCATACAAGGGGGCTACGGTGGCGCGCGGCTTCGGCCTGCAACTCGCCCGGTGTCAGCCACAACGCGCGCGTGATGCCTTCGTCCAGCTTGCGCTCGGGATGGTGGGTCAACGGCTCGGCAGCGAAAGCAAAGCGAAGGTAATGGCGGCCGGTCTCGGACGCCTTCCATTGGTAGGCCCCGACAAACGCGGTCAACCGCACGTCCCAGCCGGTTTCCTCCAGTGTCTCGCGCAGGGCGGCCTCGACCAGGCTCTCGTCCGGCTCGAGGTGCCCTGCGGGCTGGTTCAGCACCAGGCGGCCACCGGCGTGCTCCTCGACCATGAGGAGGCGACCGTCGCTCACGACTATCGTCGCGACGGTCACGTCCGGTTGCCAGAAACGCCCTTCGCGGTAAGTCATCGGAACACGCCTGGAAGTGAAACCTTTGAGAGCGGACCCGCCGGAAGCGAGTCTGCATAAAGCGGACCCGTAGGGAGAGGGCTCTCCCGCACGGTGTCCATCAGAACTCGTCCTTGCCGGGACTGAGTTCCTGTTCCATTTCGTCGGCCGAACGCAGCGCGGCTTCGACGGCGTCGTCGAGTTCGCTGGCGCTCGCATCGGCGGCAAGCTTCACCACGAAAACCGCGTAGCGGCCCTGCTTGGACCATGCGCCAAGCTTGCTCTCCTGGGTGGCCTCGAGCAGGCGCGTGGCGACCTTCGCCGGGAATTCATCGGTGGCCGACAGATAGGCCGGCGACCAGATCTCGCGGATCCGGTGCGCCCCGTATGTCTCCACGGGCGATCGCACGAAGACCAGCTGGCTTCGGCCGTCTTCTTCCTCGTCCATGCCGAAGGTCAGGCGGTAGTCACCCTCCTCATCGACGTCGTACCTGTACTTGAGTTCGTCCAGCAGCTCGCGGACGGCGGGGTCGCCCTGCGGTTTTGCCGGAGCGGCGGGTTCGGCAGCGTTCGCGATGGATGAAGCAGTCAGAAACAAAAGCGTAGCGGCAAAAACGCGCATCCGGCCCCCGGGGTGATGAGTGCGCCCATTGTGCAAGGGGGCAACCGAAGCGTCCATCGAAGGCTCGACCGCGGGTTCCTTATAATTCGCCCATGACGAAACGCACCGATCAGGAACATAGCCACGGCGTGATGGTGGAAACCGGGAAGCCGGAAGTCGCCCGTCCGCCGCTGTATTCCGTCCTGCTGCTGAACGATGACTACACTCCGATGGATTTCGTGGTTGAGGTCCTGATGCGCTTTTTCTCGTTCAATGCGGAAAAAGCCACCCAGATCATGCTGCATGTCCATACCCGGGGCCGCGGCGTTTGCGGTGTCTTCACCCGCGAAGTTGCCGAATCCAAGGTGGCGCAGGTGAACGAATATTCAAGACTCAACCAACACCCCTTGCTCTGCACGATGGAAAAGGCCTAAAAGAATCTGGAAGGACGTTGTACTCAGCGAATGCACCAATGCATACGAAAGTGCCACGCAGTGTTCCGAACGCCTGAGGGGGCTGGCATGGAAAACGCCGGTTGCTGTCCCCAGATAGGGTTGCAGTAATTCCGGAGGCTATTGCCCCATGTTCAGTAAGGATCTCGAATACAGCATCGGCCAGTGCTACAAGCGCGCACGCGAAGCGCGCCATGAGTTCATGACGGTCGAGCACCTGCTGTTGTCGCTTCTCGACAATCCCTCCGCCGAAGCCGTATTGAAGGCGTGCCACGCCGATTTCCCGCGCCTGCGTACCGACCTGGAGCAGGCGATTTCCACGTCCGTGGCCAAGCTGGCCGAAGACGATGGCCGTGATACACAGCCCACGCTGGGCTTCCAGCGCGTGCTGCAGCGCGCGGTCTACCACGTACAGTCTTCGGGCAAGAAGGAAGTCACCGGCGCCAATGTCCTGGTGGCTATTTTTGGCGAGAAGGACTCGCACGCCGTCTATTTCCTGAACCAGCAGGACATCGCCCGGCTCGACGTCGTCAACTATCTCTCCCATGGCATCGCCAAGCACGGTGGCGAGGATTCGCCCTCGCACCAGGACGATGGCGAATCGCGCCAGGGCGAAGGTGGGGAAGGCGAGGTCAAGGGCGACGCGTTGGCCGAGTTCGCGGTGAACCTAAACCAGATGGCGCGTGAGGGCCGGATTGACCCGCTGGTGGGACGAGTAAACGAGGTGGAGCGCACCATCCAGGTGCTGTGCCGCCGTCGCAAGAACAATCCGCTGTACGTCGGCGAAGCCGGCGTGGGCAAGACCGCGATCGCCGAAGGCCTGGCCAAGCGCATCGTCGATGGCGACGTGCCGGAAGTGCTGGCCGACGCGACGATCTTCTCGCTCGACCTGGGCGCGCTCGTCGCCGGTACCAAGTACCGCGGTGATTTCGAAAAGCGTCTGAAGGCGGTCCTGGCGCAGCTGAAGAAGCTACCCGACACCATTCTGTTCATCGACGAGATCCACACGATCATCGGCGCCGGTTCCGCTTCGGGCGGCACCATGGACGCGAGCAACCTGATCAAGCCGGCACTGGCGTCGGGCGAGCTGCGCTGCATCGGCTCGACCACGTTCCAGGAATACCGCGGCATCTTCGAAAAGGACCGCGCGCTTGCACGACGCTTCCAGAAGATCGACATCGTCGAGCCGACGGTGGGCGAGACCGTGGAAATCCTGCAGGGCCTCAAGCCGAAGTACGAACAGCACCACGGTGTCACCTACGCCGACGATGCGCTACAGGCTGCCGTCGACCTGTCGGTGAAGCACCTGGGCGATCGCCTGCTGCCGGACAAGGCCATCGACGTGATGGACGAAGCCGGTGCCCGCCAGCGCCTGCTTCCGGACGACCAGCGGAAAGTGCTGATCGACACCGAGGAAATCGAAACCATCGTCGCGAAGATGGCGCGCATCCCGACCAAGCAGGTCAGCGCTTCGGACAAGGACGTGCTCAGGAACCTCGAGCGCAACCTGAAGATGGTGATCTTCGGCCAGGAGCCGGCGATCGATACGCTGACTTCCGCGATCAAGCTGGCCCGCTCGGGCCTGGCCAATCCGGACAAGCCGATCGGCAACTTCCTGTTCTCGGGTCCCACCGGCGTGGGCAAGACCGAAGTGACCAAGCAGCTTGCGCTGCAGTTGGGTATCGAGCTGGTGCGCTTCGACATGTCCGAATACATGGAGCCGCATTCGGTGTCTCGCCTGATCGGCGCGCCTCCGGGCTACGTCGGTTTCGACCAGGGCGGCCTACTGACCGAGAAGATCGTCAAGACGCCGCATTGCGTGCTGCTGCTGGACGAAGTCGAGAAGGCACATCCGGACATCTTCAACATCCTGTTGCAGGTCATGGACCGCGGCATCCTCACCGACACCAACGGCCGCGAAGCCAACTTCAAGAACGTGGTGCTGGTGATGACGACGAATGCCGGCGCGGCGCAGGCCTCGCGCCGCTCGATCGGTTTCACCAAGCAGGACCACTCCACGGATGCGATGGAAGTGATCCGCCGCAGCTTCAGCCCGGAATTCCGCAACCGCCTCGACGCGGTCGTGCAGTTCCAGGCGCTCGGCTTCGACCACATCCTGCGCGTGGTGGACAAGTTCCTGATCGAGCTGGAAGCCCAGCTGCATGAGAAGAACGTCACCGTGAGCGCGACGCCGACCGCCCGCGACTGGCTGGCCCAGCACGGCTTCGATCCGCTGATGGGCGCCCGTCCGATGGCGCGCGTGATCCAGGACAAGATCAAGCGGCCGCTGGCGGACGAACTGCTGTTCGGCAAGCTGGTGGGTGGTGGCCGGGTCACCATCGACGTCAAGGACGACGAGCTGGTGGTCGAATCCAGGCCCGAACCGGAGAAGCTGCTGCCGCTCACCGTGTAAACGCGAGCGGGCAGGGGATGCTCCAACGAAAAAGGCGGCCATTGGCCGCCTTTTTCATGCAATTAGCGCGATCACTTCATGCGATAGGTGATGCGACCCTTGGTCAGGTCGTACGGGGTCATTTCGACCTTCACCTTGTCACCGGTCAGGATGCGGATGTAGTTCTTGCGCATCCGCCCGGAGATGTGGGCAATGATCTCGTGGCCGTTCTCGAGTCGCACGCGGAACATGGTGTTCGGAAGGGTTTCCGCCACCGTGCCCTCGAATTCGATCACATCGTCTTTTGCCATGAAGTTTCCGGGTTGAACGTTTCAGAAGACGGGCGTCACGCGCCCGCGAAGCCGCGCATTCTGCCACAAACGGGGCGTGATGGGGTCGTGGGCGCAAGGCTCAGGCGGCACCGGCCGGTGCCAGTTCAGATGCAGCGACCGTGCCGAAGCGTTCGGTCCACGATCCAGCGGGCTCCGGCTCCGCGGTCAGTTCGGATACAGCCGCCAGGAAGCGATCGCGTGGCCGGGGTTCGGCGCCCAGCGACAGAAGGTGGTCGTTCTCGACCTGGGCATCCAGCAGCGGGAAACCCCATTCGAGCAGACGCTTCGCCAGTGCCGCCACGGCGACCTTCGAACCTCCGGACTCGGCGCTGTACATGCTTTCGCCGAAAAACATCTTCCCCACGGCTATGCCATACAGCCCGCCTATCAGACGGTCGCCCGAAAGCACCTCGATGGAGTGCGCGTGCCCGAGTTCGTGGAGTCGGTTGTAGGCCTGGATCATTCCGGAGGTGATCCAGGTGCCGGGTTGCCCTGTCCGCGGCGTGTGGGCGCAGGCAGCGATCACCCGGTCGAAGCAGGTGTCGGCCTGCACCGTCCAGTCGCATTGTCGCAGCGATCGACGGAAGCGCGAGGACAGATGCACGCCATCCGTGCGGAACACCGTGCGCGGGTCAGGGCACCACCACAGGATCGGCTGGCCATCCGAGTACCAGGGAAAGATCCCATGTCGATAGGCATTGAGCAGGCGTGCGGATGAGAGGTCACCACCCATCGCGAGCAGGCCGTCCGGTTGCCGCAGGGCCGTGTGTCCCGGCGGAAACGGTGCATTCGGATCGGAAGAGAGCGCCGGAAGATGGATCGACATGCCGCGATGATCACCCATCCGCATGCGCTGACAACAACCCGTGCTCAGGTTGCCTTGAATGGCGAGTGCGAGGTGAGCGTCGCCGCGTAACGCCGAACCGAATCGGCTTCCTGCGCGCACCATTCGCGGAGTGCCTCGCGGAAACCTTCATGCGCGACCCAATGCCGGCTGCGCACGAATGCAGGCAGGAAGCCGCGCGCCAGCTTGTGTTCGCCCTGGGCGCCCGGCTCGAAGCGGGTGAGCCCCTCGCGTAGGCAGTAGTCGATGCCCTGGTAGTAGCAGGTCTCGAAATGCAGGCCGGGAACCTGCTCGTATGCGCCCCAATAACGGCCATACAGCGTGCTGCCGCCGCGCAGGCACAACGCGCCCGCGACCGCCTCATCGCCGCGCAGGGCGAGCATCAGCACCAGCGATCGCGGAATCGCTGTTGCGAGGTGCTGGAAAAACGGAAGCGTCAGCGCCGGATGGTTCCCGTACTCGGCGAAGGTCTGCAGGTACAAGCCATGCATCGTCGCCAGATCGGATTCGCTGGCCTCGTCGCCGTGCACGATCCGGAAGCGGATGCCTTCCCGGGCGACCTTGGCGCGCTCCTGGCGGATGTTCTTGCGGTGTTTGTGGTCGAGTGCTGCCAGGAACCCGTCGAAGCTCGTCCAGCCAGCTTCATTGCACCAGTGATATTGCACGTCCATGCGCTCGAGCCATTGGGCATCGAACGTCATGGCTTCCCGTTCCGCATGGAAGTTGACGTGGACGGACGAGGCGCCTTCGCGTTCTGCCAGTCCCGTCATCGCCCGCGCGAGGGCTTGCCGGTGTGCATCGGACATCGACAGCAGGCGCGGGCCGGTTACGGGCGAGTAGGGGACCGCGAACAGCCATTTCGGGTAGTAGTCCAAGCCGGCCCGCGCATAGGCGTGCGCCCACGCATGGTCGAATACAAACTCGCCATGCGAGTTGTTCTTGCTGTAACCAGGGGCGGCGGCGACCAGTTGATCGCCTTCCCACAGAGTCAGGTGCCGCGGACTCCAGCCCCATTCCTCGCGCACGCAGCCATGCTCTTCGAGCCCGGCAAGAAAGGCATGCGCGATGAACGGATTGGTTCCATCGTGCAGCGCATCCCAGTGCGCCGCCGGAATTTCCTTCAATGAGCCGACAACGCGCGAAGTCGCCATATCAGTGGTCGGGCGGAAGGACAGGTGCGTTCGCGTTTTTGTGCCCGCGGCGGCAGCCGTTCATGGCGACAGTCCTGCCCAGCCATCCCATGGCCGGGCGCTCGCCACCGCAGCGATGCCGATAGGGCATCGACCAGGCGCGGTTACTCGCCCTTGTCCAGGAACTTCTCGGCATCCAGCGCCGCCATGCAGCCGAAGCCCGCGGAGGTGATGGCCTGGCGATAGACCTGGTCGGCGACGTCGCCTGCGGCGAACACGCCCGGAACATTGGTGGCGGTCGCTTCCCCACCCAACCCGGTCCGGATGGTGATGTAGCCGTTCTTCATGGCGAGCTGGCCTTCGAACAACGTCGTGTTCGGCGTGTGACCAATGGCGACGAAGAGGCCATGGATCGCGATGTCGCGCGTGGAGCCGTCCTGGACCGACTTCACGCGCAGACCCGTCACGCCCGCGTCGTTGCCGAGGACCTCATCGACGGTGTGGTGCCAGACGGGTTCGATCTTGCCTGCCTGAATCTTGGCCTGGAGCTTGTCCTGCATGATCTTCTCGGCGCGCAGCGTGTCACGTCGGTGCACGAGGTAGACCTTGCGGGCAATGTTGGAGAGGTACAGCGCTTCCTCGACCGCGGTGTTGCCGCCGCCGATCACCGCCACGTCCTGTTCCTTGTAGAAGAAGCCGTCGCAGGTGGCGCAGGCGGACACGCCGCGGCCCTTGAACAGTTCCTCCGATGGCAGGCCCAGGTACTTCGCCGTCGCACCGGTGGCAATGATCAGTGCGTCGCAGGTGTACTCGCCGCTGTCGCCGACCAGCTTGAACGGACGTCGGGACAGGTCGGCGGTGTGGATATGGTCGAAGACCGTTTCGGTATCGAAGCGTTCGGCATGCGCCTGCATGCGCGTCATCAGGTCCGGGCCCATCAGGCCATGCGCGTCGCCCGGCCAGTTGTCGACTTCGGTCGTCGTCATCAGCTGTCCGCCCATCTGCAGGCCGGTGATCACCACGGGTTTGAGGTTCGCGCGCGCCGCATAGACGGCGGCCGTCCAGCCCGCGGGACCGGAACCGAGAATGATCAGGCGGGAGTGCTTCGATGGGGTCATGGGCATGGATTACGCGTGCTGTTGGCGCACGAAGTGGCGCGGGAATGGAGGCAGGAGGCCTTCCGTGACCGCAATAGAGTGGCGTTCGCGTGCGGGCATTACAAGGCGAGGTTGCTGGACTGCAGTGTTGCGCGGGGCTTTGATCCGCTCGAACCACGGTACTTGAAAACAAGTATCGGAACCCGCCGAGCGAATCGGTCGGATGCATCTGTCGTTATCGGCACATGGCATGACACAAAAGTCGATTGTGTAGTTCCGACCCGGCGCGCTGCGGGAGCAGACCATCGCAGTCAAAGTGAAGCCCGCTCGCCAGCCGGCCTCGCGGCGCAGCTTCGGCAGCCGACAAGTTCCCCGGCCGGCAGAGCACGGCGCATCTCCGGATTAACGCGTCCCACTTCTTGCCTGTGCACTACGGTTATCAGGTCAGCCCCTACTCAAGGCCGAGCTACGCCATACTGCGGGCGCGGCCCGGTCCAAACGCTGTCATTTGACCGGGTTTCGCATTATATTCAATGAGTAACGCAACCTAGCTAAGGCAGATCCTCACAGTGGCGCAAGCCCCGGCAGCAACTCGAAAGAAGGTGAAGGCGGAACCCGCCGGCAAGGAGCGCGCTGCGCCCTCGCCACGCCGGCAGCGGCTCATGCGCGACATCGCGATGATCCTGATCGCGCCGCTGTTGCTGTACCTGATGGCGAGCCTCTTCACCTATTCCTCGACCGACCCAGGGATCACGCACTCGGGCAGCGTCACTGCACCCTTGCATAACGTAGGTGGGCTGGTCGGGGCGAAAGTCGCCGATGGCCTGCTGCTGTTGAGCGGCTACGTCGCGTTCGTGCTGCCGCTCATGCTCGGTTTCATCGCGTGGATCGCGCTGTTCGGCATGGATGCGGATGGCGATGGCGATGCCGACCTCGGTCCGGCACTGCGATTGATCGGCATCGTCGGTTTCATCGTTTCGGCGACCGGGTTCCTCTACCTGCGTGCTGCCGCACCGGAGCACTTTCCCGCTGGCGCCGGCGGCATCCTCGGCCGCCTCGTCGGCAATTCGCTGTACAAGGGTTTTGGCCCAATGGGCAGCAACCTGTTCGTCGTCGCGCTGTTGTTGATCTCGGTGACGCTCGCGACCGGCCTGTCATGGCTCACCGTGATGGACAAGCTGGGCCAGTGGACGCTGGAACTCGGGCCGCTTGCGAGCAGACTGTTCCGTCGCGGCAGCCAGCAGGCCACCGAATGGCAGCAGACGCGCGCCTTCCGCGAAGAGCGCGAGGAAGCGCGCAAGGTCGAAACCGAGCTGCGCGCGAAGCGTGCGCCGGTCAGGATCGAACCGCCACCCGCGCCCGTGGTCGAGAAGAGCGAGCGCGCCAAGCGCGAGCAGCAGATTCCCCTGTTCCATGTCGGCGACGGCACCGGCATTCCGCCGCTGGCGCTGCTCGACGATCCCAAGCCACAGCCGAAGGGCTACAGCGAAGAAACGCTCGAAACCCTCTCGCGCCAGATCGAATTCAAGCTCAAGGACTTCCGCATCGATGCGCAGGTCGTCGGCGCTTACCCGGGCCCGGTGATCACGCGCTTCGAACTCGAACCCGCGCCAGGCGTAAAGGTCAGCCAGATCAGCTCGCTCGACAAGGACATCGCTCGCGGCCTGTCGGTGAAGTCAGTGCGGGTCGTGGACGTGATTCCGGGCAAGTCGGTGGTCGGCCTGGAAACGCCGAATACCACGCGCGAAATGATCTTTCTCTCCGAGTTGCTGCGCTCGAAGGAATACGACAAGTCGCCGAGCCCGTTGACCCTGGCGCTGGGCAAGGACATCGCCGGTCGCCCCACCGTCGCCGACCTCGCGCGCATGCCGCATTTGCTGGTTGCAGGTACCACGGGCTCGGGTAAGTCCGTCGCGGTCAACGCGATGGTGCTGTCGTTGCTCTACAAGGCTTCCGCCAAGGACGTGCGGATGCTGATGATCGACCCGAAGATGCTGGAACTCTCGGTCTACCAGGGCATTCCGCACCTGCTGGCGCCGGTGGTGACCGACATGAAGGAAGCCGCCAACGGCCTGCGCTGGTGCGTGGCCGAGATGGAGCGGCGTTACAAGCTCATGTCGGCCGTCGGCGTGCGCAACCTCGCCGGTTTCAACAAGAAGGTGAAGGACGCGCAGGACGCCGGGCAGCCGATGATGGATCCGCTGTTCAAGCCCAATGCCGAACTGGGCGAAGCGCCACGTCCACTGGAAACGCTGCCTTTCATCGTCGTCTTCATCGACGAATTCGCCGACATGATGATGATCGTCGGCAAGAAGGTCGAAGAACTCATCGCACGGCTGGCGCAGAAGGCGCGCGCCGCCGGCATCCATCTGATCCTCGCGACCCAGCGTCCGTCGGTCGACGTGATCACCGGCCTGATCAAGGCGAACATCCCGACGCGCATTGCGTTCCAGGTGTCGAGCAAGATCGATTCGCGCACGATCCTCGACCAGTCCGGCGCGGAAACGCTGCTTGGCCACGGCGACATGCTGTACCTGCCGCCGGGCACCGCGCTTCCCGAACGTGTGCACGGCGCCTTCGTCAGTGACGAGGAAGTGCATCGCGTCGTCGAACACCTCAAGCAGGTCAGCGGTACGCCCGACTACATCGAAGGCGTGCTGGACGAGGTGCAGACGCTGGGCGACGGCGTGATCGTCGGCGCCACCGGACTGCCCGAGAGCGGTGGTGGAGCAGGGGACGAGTCCGATCCGCTGTACGACGAAGCCGTCCGCATCGTTACCGAAACGCGCCGCGCTTCGATCTCCGGGGTGCAACGCCGCCTGAAGATCGGCTACAACCGCGCGGCCCGCCTGATCGAAGCGATGGAAGCCGCCGGCGTGGTGACGCCACCCGAGCACAATGGCGATCGCAGCGTGCTGGCACCGCCACCGCCGAAGTGAGCGTGACCCGGACGTGTCCGGATCGTCGCGAAGGCGGGCGATCCCGTCGACAGTTCACCTGCGGTTACAGCCGGCGTGAGAGCGCGTTCAGCGATTGCGATACACACTCGCCCCAACAGTTTTTCCGGAGTTCCCACATGCGTTTTGTAGCCACCCTCGGTATCGCGGCCGCGCTGTTTTCCACACAGGTGGTCGCCGGCGCCCGCGACGACCTCAACGCCTTCACCAAGGGGCTGAAAGGTCTTGATGGCCAGTTCGCACAACAGGTGTTCGATTCGAAGGGCAAGCTCAAGGAAAGCTCGAGCGGCAAGGTGGCGTTGTCAGCGCCGCGCCTGTTTCGCTGGGAATACATGAAGCCTTATCCGCAACTGATCGTTGCCGATGGCAAGACCGTGTGGGTCCATGATCCCGACCTGCAGCAGGTCACCAGGCGTCCTCAAGGTGTCGAGGAACAGAACAGCCCGCTGTCGGCACTGATCGATCCCGGCAAGCTCGATGCCCAGTTCGTGGTGAAGGAAGATGGTACTTCGGGCGGTCTCGACTGGCTCGTGCTCACGCCGAAGGGCAACGCGGCCGATGCCAGCTTCCGTTCCGCGCGCCTGGGCTTCAGCAACAACGCATTGACGAAGATGCAGGTCGTCGACGCGCTCGGCCAGCGAACCGAGATCAACTTCAGCGGTTGGAAACGCAATCCGTCATTCCCCGCCGGCACGTTCCGCTACACGCCGCCCAAGGGCGTGGATGTGATCGGCGGAAGCTGACGCATCGGCCGCGGTGAAGAGGGAGCGACAACCCAAAGTCGCCGCCGGCCTACAATGGGGCCATGCCCCGTCGCATTTCATCGCCGGCCGAAACCAACGATCTGCTGGGCTCGGATTCCGACCACCTGCGTCCGCTCGCCGAGCGCATGCGTCCGCGCACGCTGGACGAAATGGTCGGGCAGCGCCGGCTGCTGGCGCCCGGAACGGCCCTTCGCCGGGGCATCGAGTCCGGACACGTGCACTCGATGGTGTTATGGGGGCCACCGGGTTGCGGCAAGACCACCCTGGCCCTGCTGCTCGCGCAATACACCAACGCCGAGTTCCAGGCGATCTCCGCTGTTCTCTCGGGCCTTCCGCAGGTACGCGAGGTACTCGCCGAAGCCGCGCAGCGTTTCGCGGGCGGACGCCGCACCGTGCTGTTCGTCGACGAAGTGCACCGCTTCAACAAGGTGCAGCAGGATGCGTTTCTACCGCATATCGAGCGCGGCACGATCATTTTCGTGGGTGCGACCACCGAGAACCCGTCCTTCGAGCTGAACTCCGCGCTGTTGTCGCGATGCCGCGTGCACGTGATGGAAGCCGTTTCCGCGGAGGATATCGCCACTGCGCTCAAGCGTGCATTGCAGGACACGGAGCGCGGTCTCGGCGAGCGCCACCTGCAGATCAGTGACGATCTGCTGCAATTGATCGCCGGCGCGGCAGATGGCGACGTGCGCCGTGGCCTGACCTTCCTCGAGATCGCGGCCGACCTGGCAGGCGAGGGCGGCGCGATTACCGAGGCCACGCTCGAACAGGTGCTCGCCGATCGCACCCGCCGATTCGACAAGGGCGGCGAACAGTTCTATGACCAGATCTCGGCGCTGCACAAATGCGTGCGCAGCTCGAACCCCGACGCCGCGCTGTACTGGCTGGCCCGCATGTTCGATGGTGGCGCCGATCCGAGTTACCTCGCGCGCCGCCTGACCCGCATGGCGGTCGAAGACATCGGCCTGGCCGATCCACGCGCGTTGCAGATGGCGATCGACGCCTGGGAAACCTTCGACCGCCTCGGCAGTCCTGAAGGCGAACTCGCCCTTGCGCAGCTGACGATCTATCTCGCCACCACGGCGAAGTCCAATGCCGCGTACAACGCCTTCAATTCAGCAAAAAGCGACGTGCGCGAATACGGCACGCAGGAAGTTCCGTTGCACATCCGTAACGCACCCACCAGGTTGATGAAGCAGCTGGGCTACGGCAAGGGCTACCAGTACGATCACGATGTCGAGGGCGGCATCGCGCTCGACCAGACGGGTTTTCCGGATGCGATGGGTGAACGCGTGTACTACGAACCCGTCCAGCGCGGAATGGAAATCAAGCTGAAGGAAAAACTCGACAGCTTGCGCGCGGCACGCGAGGCGGCGCGCAATGAAGGTTCGGGCTAGCGGGGCTGTGCATCGTTGCCGTATGCGGCGCGGTGGGCAGATTTCATTGACGCGAATCAACGGAAAGGGCGAATGAGCCTCTGGTTCCAGCAATTGTGGCTGGTGATGCTGGGCGGCGCGTTGGGCGCCGCGGGCCGGTTCTGGCTGGGTGGCCTGTTGCTGCGGCACATCGGTTCCGGTTTTCCGTGGGGAACCTTCGCCGCGAACCTCATAGGCGCATTCGCCGGCGGCTTCCTCGCGGTATGGCTCGAAGGGCGTGGCGCTTCTGCTCTGTATTGGCGCGCATTCCTCATCGTTGGCCTGCTCGGGGGATTCACTACATTTTCCGCGCTGATGATCGAATGCCTGATCAATTCGCGTTCGTCGCGCACCGAACTGGCGTTCTTCTACCTGCTCCTCACCGTCATGCTCGGCCTGCTGCTGGTCTGGGGCGGTGCGAGGCTCGCGCACCTGTGGCGTCCCTGATCGCGAGCCTGAAGTTGCTTCCCCGCAGCGTCTGGCTGCTGGGCTTCATCAGCCTGATGAATGACGCGGCCAGCGAGATGATCTATCCGCTGCTGCCCTTGTTCGTTGCCGGAACACTGGGAGCCGGGCCACGCGTGCTTGGACTGATCGAAGGATTGGCCGAAGCGGTCAGCAGCCTGCTCAAGCTGGCGTCCGGCATCTGGGCGGATCGCACGCGCCGGGCAAAGCCTTTCGTCGTGGCCGGATACGGGGTCGCGGGACTTGCGCGCACCCTGATTGCGGCCGCGACAGGCTGGTGGTTCGTGCTGTTGTGCAGAGTTGCCGATCGCGTTGGCAAAGGACTGCGCAGCTCACCGCGTGACGCCATGCTCGGCCGCAGCGTCGATGCGAAGCAACGTGGCCTGGCGTTCGGCTTCCACCGCGCAATGGACAACGCCGGCGCGGTCCTGGGGCCGCTGGTCGCCGCTGCGCTGCTCGGGATGGGCATGGAGCTGCGGACGGTTTTCTGGTGTGCCGCGATTCCGGCCGTGATCGTGTTCATCGCGACGCTGCAATTACGCGAACCCGAGGCCGAAGCGATGCTGGAGGTGCCGCGCTTCAACTGGCATCTGCGTGATTTCCCGCCGCAGTTCCGCCGCTATCTGCTGGTGCTCGGGCTATTCATGCTGGGCAACTCATCGAATCTCTTCCTGCTGATGCGTGTCCGTGAACTCGGCCTGCCGCAGGCACAGATTCCGCTGCTGTGGGCGGTGATGTCGGGCGTAGCCGCGATATTCCTCACACCGTTTTCCGCATTGTCCGATCGGTTCGGCCGCCGGCAACTCATCGTTAGCGGTTGGATCGCATACGCGGCGATCTATCTGGTGCTGGGATGGGGCGGGCTGAAGCCCTGGAGCGTATGGGTGTTGTTCATTGCCTATGGACTTTTCATTGCGGCAACCGAAGGCGCAGAAAAGGCGCTGGTGGCCGACTTCGTGCCGCGCGGGCAACTCGGCACCGCCTTCGGCTGGTATCACCTCACGCTCGGCATCACGCTGCTTCCGGCATCGCTGCTGTTCGGCTCGCTGTGGGAATCGGTCTCGGTGTTCACTGCATTCGCGTTCGGCGCGGCATGCGCGCTGCTCGCCGCAGGCCTGCTGCTCTTCTGGGTTCGCGACCACACGGAGTGAATTCACCGTCAGCCGACAACGGCTGCGCGAAGGTGGCGCCCGTGTGGAGGTGTCGATGGGCCTGCAGGAATATCAGCGCAAACGCCACTTTCGCGAGACGCCGGAGCCGCGCGGCAAAGTCGGCCCGCGCAAGGCGAAGGCACGCAACTTCGTAGTGCAACTGCACCATGCGCGGGCACGCCACTACGATTTCCGCCTCGAAGTCGCTGGCGTGTTGCGCAGCTGGGCAGTGCCGAAGGGACCGTCGTTCCGTCCGGGCGAGAAGCGCCTTGCTGTGGAGGTGGAGGATCATCCGGTGTCCTACGCCGGATTCGAGGGCACGATTCCCGAAGGTCATTACGGAGCGGGCCACGTCGCGATATTCGACGAAGGCACCTGGACCACCGACGACGATCCCGCCGACGCCCTCGAACGCGGCAGTCTCGAATTCACGATGAAAGGTTCGCGCCTCAAGGGCGCCTGGCGGCTCGTGCGCACGGGCCTGCGTGGGAGCAAGCCGCAGTGGCTGCTGTTAAAGCGCAACGACGAACACGCCGGTGATTTCGAAGCCGACGATCTCCTGGAAGGCGTGTTGACCGGGCACGTGAAGCAGCGGGTGAAGAAGGGCAATGGCGCCAGCAGGAACGCGGGTTCAAAGGCGGGCACGTCGGCGATGCGCCAGCGACTCATCGATGGCGCGGGTGCGCTTCCCGGGGCGCGCAAGGCGAAGAAGCTCGCCTTCATCGCTCCGATGCTCACGACCGCTTCCAGGATCGCACCCAAAGGAGAGGAGTGGCTGCACGAGTGGAAGTGGGATGGTTACAGGCTTATCGCCGCAACCCATGGCGGTGGCGAAACGCAGCTGTGGTCGCGCAATGGCCTGCCTTGGGAATCACGCGTACCGGAACTTGCCGTAGCGTTGGGAAAACTCGGCGTTACGGCAGTGCTCGATGGCGAGCTGATCGCAGTCAACGCGAAGGGATACAGCGATTTCAACGCATTGCAGGCAGCGCTGAAATCCGGACAAACCAGCCAGCTCCGGCTCGCGGTCTTCGACCTGATGCGCCTGGGCGAATCCGATCTCACGGGTGTCGACCTTCATGCGCGCAAGACCGTGCTTCGCGAGCTGCTCAAGGGCGCCGATCCACGTCTGTTCTACAGCGACCATGTGCCAGGTCATGGCGACGAAGTGTTCGAAACCGCGCGAAAAAGTGGGATGGAAGGAATCATCAGCAAGCGGGCGGATTCGAAATACCACAGCGGACGAGGCGATGCGTGGCTGAAGGTGAAGGCGCAGGAGACCCGCGAATTCGTTGCGGTCGGCTACACGCAGCCGAAGGGAAGTCGCCAGGGCATCGGTGCTTTCCTGCTGGCGCAGGTGAAGGCCGGCGAGCTCGTTTATGCGGGACGTGTCGGATCGGGGCTAACCGATTCGATGCTGCGGGAACTGCCGCGAAAACTGCAGGCACTGGAAACGCGCGAGCCGACGGTCCCATTGCCGCCGCACACGCCTCTGCCTCCTGGCAAGGTGCATTGGCTCAAGCCTGAACTGGTAGTCGAAGTGATCTTCCGCGGTTGGGGCAAGGAAGGACTTTTGCGGCAGGCTTCGTTCTCGCGCCTGCGCGAAGATCGCGCCGTGACCCCGGAGCTTGAGCAACCCGAACCGTTGCCTGCGATCACCAGCCCCGGCCGGATCGTGTATCCGGACATCGGCGTAACGAAGCAGCAGGTTTACGACTATTACCTCGAGGTCGGCGATCGCGTGCTGAGCGAAATCGGCGGGCGCCTGCTGTCGATCGTGCGGTGCCCGGATGGAATCGAAGGGCAACGGTTCTTCCAGAAACACGTCGCGCATGGCTTCGGCAAGTCGGTGAAGCGCATGGGCGTGCGCGAAGCGGGCGGAGAGGTCAAGGAATATTTCCATGTGGACGATCTGCCCGGCCTGATGAACCTCGTGCAGATGAATGCAATCGAACTTCACCCCTGGGGTTCGAAGGCGGCGGATCTCGAGCATCCCGACCGCATGATCTTCGATCTCGATCCCGATCCGTCGATCACCTGGAAGGACATCAGGATTGCGGCCGGGGACATACGCGACCACCTGGCCGAACTTGGACTGCCGTCGTATCCGCGCCTGTCCGGCGGCAAGGGCGTGCACGTGGTCGTTCCATTGGCGCCCCAAGCGAGCTGGGAGCAAGTGCGTGATTTCTGCGAATCGTTCGCCAATGCGATGGTGCAGCGGAAACCCACTCGCTACGTCGCGACAATGAGCAAGGCGAAGCGCGAAGGCCGCATCTTCATCGACTGGCTTCGCAACGGCCGCGGCTCTACCAGCATCGCCGGCTGGTCATTGCGCGCGCGTGCCGGCGCCCCTGCGGCCATCCTGCTGACATGGGAAGAACTGGCGCGAATCCGCAAGCCCGATCGCTACACGATCAAGGACGCGGCGAAACATCACGTCCCGGAATCCACGCTGCGATTGATCCGGGACGCACCTCGACTACCTGTCTGATCAGTGGTGCCACTCGCGTTGCGTGGTGGCACCGTTGTCGGCCGCATCGACGTCACGTGCGTCCATGGCCTGGGTTCCGAGGGGTTGCGAATCCACGGATTGCATCTGCATGACGCCTTGCCCGTCGGCAAGCTGCACCGTGCGCGAAGCCTGCCGGCTCGCCGAGCGCGCGAGTCCGCCGCGGCGTCCGGCTTCGCGCGCTTCCTCCGCGTTGAATTCATGCGCATTGCCGCTGCGATGCGCGGCACGTCCTCCTGCACTGGCAATGGCGCGTTGCCGTTCGGCGTCCATCGACGCAAATCCACGGCCGCTTCGATGAGTGGATTCGTTGCGATTGGGCATGTCGATCTCCCTGTCAGGTGGTGTGGGCTGCGGATGAGGTGTTCTGTCGAAGCCGCGTCGCCGTGCTACTTGCGAAACAGGCGCGGGTCCAGCGTGAAAGATTCGGCGCTGTCGACCAGCAGTTGTGAAATGTTGTCGTGCTCCGGATTGATCAGCAGATTGCGCGACTGCTCGCACAGCACGCTGGGAAGATCCAGCGCAAGGGAGTCTCCTGCCGAAATCCAGGTGTTTCCGTATTCACGCACGTCCTCGCGGTACGGCGTTGCGCGCCAGTTTTCGGGCAACGAAGTGGCGGTTGCGACGTTGCGTCCGGGCATTCGTGCTTTCACCAGCACCAGGTCGACCGGCTTTTCGCCATCGAGATGGGCCAGGAATTCCAGCACTGCGCCGGCTGGCGTCGTCGAGGCGTAGGCCGCCGGTATGCCCGGACTCGTCCAGCGCCCCCCCGAACGATTGGCTGAACTGGAGAACGGCTGCTCTGCCTGGTCGCGATGCACGACGCGGAAGACTTCGACGACTTCCGTTTCCTGTGCCTGCACGGGTCCGCTTTGCAAGTCCGGTGCCGTTGCGATCGCCTTGGATGTCACGGCGGGCGGATCGCTCGCGGGAAAAGTGGCGGCCAGGGCCTCATCGAGATCCTGTTGGCCAGCGGATGGATCGGGTGTGTTCACGGCTCTGCCTCGCGGTATTGCAGGAGCCTAGAAGCGGTGTCGCATAGGCGTAGTGATGAGGCGGCCCGAAGGCGGAAGAACCTTGAATTCTTCACGAAGCCTGCGTCGTCTTTTCGCTGTCGTCGCATCTACAGCACGCGCTGATAACGCGTCCAAGCCCATCGTTACCCGGGATGCGCTGGCACGGCATTTGCCGGCGTTCCGTTGATGGGTAGTCGATGGCCAGTCGACAGCAATCGGGTGATTGCCACCAGGAACCACCAGGAGGATCGACGATGCGTGAATCGAACATCGGTCACGAGCTGAAAGATATGGCGCAGGAGGTCGTGCGCTTTGGCGAGCGATGCGTGCAAGCGGGTCGCGATTGGCTTAATGAGAGGAGAGAGGATATGAACAACCGGAACGACGACGGCCGCAGCGATTACCAGTCCGGCCACCGTTACGGGCAAGGCGGCAGCGGACAGAACGAAGCCTCGCGCCGTGGGCAGCCTGGCTATGGCGAGCAATCCGATCGCAACCGGATGCAGCAGCAGAATTATTCGCAGGGACAGTCGAACCGCAGCCGCGGTGAGTACTACGGCGGTGGCCAGTTCGACGAACGCATGCAGACCAGCGGCTGGGATGAAGATCGCAGCGACTGGGACTATGAAGGCGGGCCCGAGCGCTACAGCACGTCGGGTTACGGCGAAGCCGGCCAGCAGAACTGGCGGCAGAACCAAGGACAGGGACGCCAGTCGTCCTCGCAGCAACAAGGCGGTCAATACGGCAGCCAGCGGGAGTTCGGACAGGGTGGCGCAGGCAGCGATTACTACAGCGGCCGGCAGGGCTATCGTTCACAAGGCTCGTTCGGCAGTGAATACAACACCTACGGCCGCAACCAGGGTTACGGAGAAGGCTACGGCCTGTCGCGCTCGCAGCCGTCGCGCGGGCAGGGCGGAAGCCAGTTCGGTGGACGCCAGGATTACGACGCATCGAACCGTTACGGTGGCGAGAGTGCACGACCTGGAGGGCGTGGCACGACAGCCAGCCAGGGCTATATGGACCAAGGCGAAATGTCGGGCTATGGCGGCCGGGAACTAAGCACGCAGCAATACAGCAGCAGTAGTTCAGGCCGTTACGGAACCTCGCCCGGCCAATACGGCTATGGCGGTTACGGCGCCGGCAGCAGCGGTACCAGTGGTACCTATCGCGGCGTTGGCCCGAGGAACTACACGCGCTCGGACGAACGCATCACCGAAGAGATCAACGAACGCCTTACCGACGATGACGATCTGGACGCCGGCGACATCAGCGTTCGCGTAGCCAGTGGCAAGGTCACGCTCGAAGGGAACGTCGACCAGCGCTGGATGAAGCACCGCGCCGAGGACATCGCGGATTCCTGCAGTGGCGTGAAGGAAGTCGACAACCGGATCCAGGTGAGCGCAACGAGCAGTTCGCTTGGGCAAAGTTCCGGTTCTTCGCTCGGCAGCAGCACTTCTCGTACGGGCACCACTGGAACGACGGGCACCACGACAGGTACTACTGGCACCACGGGGTCAGCGGGCAGTTCCGGTACGACTCCGCATTGACGTCGTATCGACCCGCGTAGCGCGATAGTTCGCGTACGCGGGCGGCAGCGTGTCGACAATGACCGCAATGCCGCAATCCTCTCTCCCGACAGATCCACAGGAGTCGGGAGAGAGGTGGGGGCCAAGGGCAATTCAACGGGCGTACTCAGCCACGTGTTCGTCAAGCCGACACGCGAATTTGATCCGAAATTTGATTCGACGTTAAGCGGGCGCGAAGGGGCATCGGCTCACGCCTGTTCAGATAGTTGAAAACAGCGCAATCGCGTCGCGTGATCGCGCGAAATTGAATGTTTCCCGACCGGAACGCATGTGTCGGCACGAGGCCGAACGCCGGATTTTCCTGTTCACGATTGCTGCGCTGAATAATTAACAGCATCGATCTTGAAGCGCCTCACAGAACCGAAAACCTCCGGCTGATTTTTTTCACGGCATCTATACATTCCCCCCTGCGCCTGACGACATCCGCAGGTTGCCAACCACATACCGCCGTCGAGGCGGTTGGCCCAGAGGGGATCTGTAATGAGCTTTCACGAACACGTGCGCGCCGCGCACGCGCAGGGGATTGCGCGCCGTGACTTCCTGAAGAAGTCCTCCATGGTTGCGGTCACGGTTGCACTGGGCACCACCGCGCTTCCGGCCCTGGCGGCCTACATCGCACCGACGCGCGCCCGCGGCGCCACGGTGCTCGACGTGCGCAACTTCGGCGCGGTCGGCGACGGCGTGCGTAACGACACCGCAGCGATCCAGGCAGCGATCAACGCACTGCCGGCCGACGGCGGAACCGTGTTTGTGCCGGGGGGCACCTACATGATCGACGCCGTCCGCAACCTGCGCCTGCGCGGCCAGATGCACCTGCAGCTCGCCCCCGATGCGAAGCTGGTGGCGATTCCCAATTCGGTGGACCGCTCGTACGTGCTCAACGTGTACAAGGTCAGCGACGTCGAGATCTCCGGTGGCCAGATCGTCGGCGAACGCGACCAGCACACGGGGACCACCGGCGAGTGGGGCCATGCCATCATGGTCCGCGGCTCCAAGCGCGTGACCGTGCGCGACATCCATCTTTCGCGCTGCTGGGGCGACGGCCTCTCCATCGGCGGTGCTGCAGCCACGACGGGCACGATCCCGAGCGAAGACGTCGCGGTCACGAATATCGTCTCGACCGGCAACCGCCGTCAGGCCGTGACCATCGGCCGCTCGCGCGGCGTGAAGATCTACGATTCCGAACTCAGCTACACCAGTGGCATCAAGCCGGGCTGCGGCGTCGATATCGAGCCTGATCCGGATTCCACCGAAAGCACCAGTGGCGTTCGCATCGAGAACTGCTGGATTCACCACAATGCCGGCAACGGGATACAGGTCTACAAGACCGTATTGAACGTGGTCATCAAGGCCTGCACGGTCGAGCACAACCAAGGCTACGGCGTGTTGCTGCTGAATGCGGATTCAGGTTACGTGGTCAACAACAAGTTCCTGCATAACCGGCTGTACGGCGTCTCGGCGCGTACCGCATCGCATGGTTACCAGATCAGCGGCAACACCTTCCGCAACAACAAGACGATGTACTTCGGGGTGAAGGAGTCGTTGGGCGCGCTCACCACGATCGCCGGAACGGGAAGCTCCGGAACCATGAAGAGTTCCTGGCAGCTCGAAGTGACTACCGACTGCTACAGCATGAACGTGGGTACGAACTACTACGCGTTGTAATCGTCGCCATTGAATGGGGATACGGAAGGCCGGGCAGGCTTTGATTGCCCGGCCTTTTTGTTTGTGGAGATCAGGGCGAGGTCAAGAATCGGCGCAGATAACGAAATGTTTTCATCAGCTGCAAATCTCGCAAGCGCGCCATTTTCCCGTTCAAGATGCACGCGTATTGATGAGCTTCACAAAAAGGAACATCGGGGATGAAATTTTTCACGCACCCTCTACATTCCACGCGTCGGCGACGAGGATTAACGCGCCAGACGTTCCCCCGATAACGCTGCCATGGAATAACAGATCGCCGTCGGCAGCCGGCACCGGAAAACTGATGACCCATTCTGAACACGTGCATGACCTGCACGCGCCGGCGACGGCGCGACGTGATTTTCTCAAGAAGTCCTCCGCTCTGGCCGTCACCCTCGCTCTTTCCGGCACTGCATTGCCGGCCCTGGCGGCCACTTACGTTCCCCCGACCCGTCAACGCGGCTCCACCGTCCGCAACGTCAGGAACTACGGCGCCTACGGCAACGGCTCCCACGACGACACTACTGGCTTTCAACGCGCGATCGATTCGCTGCCGTCGACCGGCGGCACGGTTTACGTGCCTGCCGGCACCTACCTGATCGATGCGACCCGCAGCATCCGCATGCGCAGCCTGATGCACCTGAAGCTCGATCCCGGTGCGAAGCTGCTGGCGAAGGCGACTTCGGCAGACCGCTACTACGTGGTCAATGCGTACAACGTCCACGACATTGAAATTTCCGGCGGCCAGATCGTTGGCGAACGCGATCGCCATCTGGGATCCACCGGCCAGTGGGGTCATTGCATCGGCGTGCGTGGCTGCAAGCGCGTGACAGTGCGTGACATCCGGCTCTCGAAGGGTTGGGGCGACGGCATTTCCGTCGGCGCTTCCAATGGTTCGACCACGATTCTCAGCGACGACGTGGCGGTCGCCAACATCGTCTCCACGGGCAATCGCCGGCAGGGCATGACCATCGGACGTTGCCGCAACGTGAGGGTGTACGACTCTGAGTTCAGCTACACCTCGGGCATCAAGCCGGGCTGCGGAATCGACATCGAACCCGATCCGTTCGGCACGACGATCTGCGACACGGTGCGCATCGAGAACTGCTGGATCCACCACAACGCCGGCAACGGCGTGCAGGTCTACAAGACGGTGAAGAACGTCACCATCAAGGCGTGCACGATCGACTCCAACAAGGGCTTTGGCGTCCTGATGCTCCGTGCGAACACGGGCTACGTCCTGAACTGCAAGCTGTCGCATAACCGCCTCTATGGCGTATCCGCACGCGACGCCACGCGGTATTACCAGATCAGCTCGAATACCTTCCGCAACAACAAGACCATGTACTTCGGCGTGAAGTCGTCAACGGGGTCGCTGACGTCGATAACGGGAACCGGTAGTTCCGGCGGCCACAAGTCGTCGTGGCAACTCGAGCTCACGTCGGACTGCTATGGCATGAAGGTCGGCACCAACTACTACGCGCTGTAACAACCCGGTCGCACGTATCGGCTGCACCAAGGCCGGGTCCGCTTGAAAGGGCGGGTCCGGCCTTTTCTTTTCCTGAACATCGAACCACACGGCGTGAGATCGCCTTCACTCCTGCTTCGGATAATGCGCGCATCGAATGAAAACGAAAGGATTGCGCAGGATCGACATGAAATTCATGTTCTTCGCCAACACGGACTGGTACCTCTACAACTTCCGCATGTCCACGGCGCTGCATCTGAAAGAGCAGGGTGCGGAAGTGGTGATGCTTTCGCCACCGGGATCCTTTGGCCACCGCTTCGCCGAGCAGGGCATCCGCTGGGTGACGTTGCCGGCGATGGACCGTGCCAGCCTCAATCCGGTTCGCGAAGCGTGGACCCTCAGGCAGGTAGTGCGTGTTCTGTCCGAAGAGCGCCCGGACCTGCTGCACAATTTCACCGTGAAATGCGCGGTGTATGGAGCGCTCGCCGCGCGAATGGCCGGCGTGCCGGCCGTTGTCAATGCGGTGGCGGGAATGGGATACGTGTTCACCAGCGACGCGATCATGGCGAGAACCTTGCGGCCTGTCGTAAAGGTGCTGATGCGCGGAACGCTTGGCACCGACAACTCGCGCCTGGTGCTACAGAACCCGGATGACGCCCATGCCTTCGTCAATTCACGACTGGTTCCGAAGCAGAACATCCGGCTGATCCGGAGCTCCGGAGTGAACACGTTCCGGTTTGCCCCCGCCGAGCGTTCGCAAGGCAGCACGGGACCGCTGCGCGTGTTGCTTGCGGCGCGCCTCGTCTGGGAAAAGGGAATTCGCGAATTCGTCGATGCCGCGGCGCTGGTGAAATCGCGCGGGTGCCCGATGGAATTCCTGCTTGCGGGTGCGCCGGACCTCGGCAATCCCCGTTCCGTGGAACAGACGCATGTCGACGAGTGGGTCACGAAAGGACTGGTGACCTGGCTGGGCCACGTGGATGACATGCCCGAACTGCTGCGCTCCGTGGACGTGATGGCGTTGCCGAGCTACTACCGCGAAGGCGTGCCGAAGAGCCTGATCGAAGGCGCTGCCTGCGGCCTTGCGCTGGTCACCACGAATCTTCCCGGTTGCCGCGAAGTAGTCAGCTGCCATGGTGTCGACGGCTTGCATGCCACTCCGCGCGATGCAGGTTCGCTCGCCGACCTGCTCATCGGGCTTCACGAGGATCGGGCGTTGTTGCGGCGCCTGGGCGAGTCCGCGCGGCGCAAGGCGCTTTCCGACTTCGACGAAAAGATCGTCATCTCGCGCACGCTCGAGGTTTATGACGAACTGTTAGGTGCTCGCAGCTGGCGACTCGCCGCCGGATGCGAACAATCCCAACCTGCGCGAGAGGCCGCCTGAGCCGTGGCGGACTCGGGCTTGGCGATAAAGCGCAGAGCCGGGGGCCTGAAGCGTGCAGCCGCTGCGTTGTCGCTGCTTTCGTTCGCGACTGCATTGGGCGCCGCGCTTGTTCTGGTGACCCAATCGCTGCTCGCGCGGCAGTTAGGGCCGGCAACGTATGGTCTGTTCGCATCGTCGCTGGCCACCGTGAGCATGATTGCTCCGTTTGCCGGGTTCGGTCTGTCGCAGCTGCGCTTGCGCGTGTACGGCGCCGAAGGCTGGGCGGCGAACCGATGGATACGCCCATCGGTGCGACTGAGCCTGGTCACCGGTGTAATGGCGTGCACGGCGGTGATCGCCTGGGCATTGCTGACGTCGGGTGACACCCGGCGCGTGCTGCTTCTGCTGCTCCCGGTGGTGCCGGCCCTCCTGGCCGTCGAACTCGTCAGCTGCAAACTTCGACTCGAAGAGCATTACCACAAGCTGGCGGGCTGGCAGTTGCTGATTCCCGCGGGCCGGCTCCTCGTCGCTCTGCTTGCCGTTGGTGCCGCGACATCCAGCGCGACGCCGGTGGCATTCGGATACGGGCTGGTCGCACTGGCGGTCGCCATCCTGGCGTTTCCGCATTTTCGCGCGATGGTCCGTGGCGACATCGAACTGCACGGCCATGGGCCCAGGCCAGCGACGATGCCCGAACTTCATGTTCCGGGCGCATCGGCGCTGTGGTCGCAGGCATGGCCGTACGGAGTCGCCGCCGCGTTGTATCCGATCTTCTTCCAGGTCAGCACGGTGATGCTCAAGTACCTCGGCGGCGACGTGCATGCAGGACGTTTGGGCATCTCCATGGCCGTCATGTCGGCGATCTACCTGATTCCGACAACGATCTACCAGAAGTTCCTTCTGTCCAAGCTGCACCGCTGGGCGACGCATGACCGGCCGCGATTCTGGATGGTGTACAGGCGGGGAATCATGGCGATGCTCGCATTGGGCCTGGCGATTGGTGCATTGCTGTTTTTCGTCATGCCCAGGCTGGTTCCCATCGCATTCGGCTCCGAATACCTGGGCGTCGTGCCGATCCTGATGGTGCTGGCGCTATGTCCGCCGATCCGGTTCCTTTCCACCGCGGTGGGTTCGGTGCTGCTGACCGGGACGCACATGTACTACCGCGTGCTCATGATGGCACTGGCCGCCGTCGCGACGATCGCCCTGGATTTCCTGCTCATTCCGACGCACTACGAAATGGGCGCGGCATACGCGATCGTGGGCGGGGAACTCGTGCTGATGATCGCTACATGGATCGGTGCGCGGAAGTTCGGCTCCGAATTCCGCTGACTGCCGTTGTGGCTGTGTTTTGTTCCGGCCTGCTGCGGCCGCGCCAGTTCACGGTTGCATCACCGGAAAAAAAGATCATGGGTGCATTCGCCATGGTCGAGCCACGCGGCTCGCGTGAACAGGTTCCCTTACGTGAAGACTTTCTATCTTTCTGGCCAGCGGACTTTCGGAAATCGAGGCTGCGAAGCCATCGTCCGTAGCACGGTGGCGCTGTTGCGCGCGCAATTCGGCGACGTGCGGATACTGGTTCCGTCGGTCGACGTTGAACGCGATCGCGCACAGTGGCCCGACGCCGCCCAGCAGGGCGTACGTTTCGTGCGGGCGTACATGCCGCGCATGGCCGGGTACTGGGTGCATCTGCAGCGCCTGCCGCTGCCGTTCCTGAAGCGGGCCAGCTGGCCGTTCCCGCTGCCCGAGTGGCTAAAGGAGCAGCTGTCCAGTGTCGACGCTGTCCTGGCCGTGGGCGGCGACAACTATTCGCTCGACTACCGCATTCCGTCGCCGATCATGGGGCTCGACAATTTCGCCATGGATCTGGGCAAGCCCGTCATTCTTTGGGGGGCCTCCGTCGGACCGTTCGACAAGGAGCCGGGTTTCGTGCCCGCGGTGAAGACGCATCTCTCGCGCATGAATTTTGTCGCCGTGCGCGAATCCGTGAGCTACAAGTACCTCACTGAAAACCTCGGCCTCGCCAACGTCGTGCAGATGGCGGATCCCGCTTTCATGCTGGGCCGCGAAACCGTCGACTATTCGAAGTTCTGGCCCGACTGTCCGAACGGCGTGCTGGGCGTCAACATCAGTTCCCTGATCGAACGTTACAAGCGCCCCGAGCAGGACCTGCGCGCGGAAGTCGCGGAGTTCATCCGTCGCGCGGTCCGCAAGCACGGACTCGGCGTCCTGCTGGTGCCGCATGTGCACCCGTTGCAAGGCGAGCACTCCGGCGGTGACGGAACCTACATGGCGGACCTGCTGGAGCGGGTTCGCGACCTGGGCGGTTGCGTGCAGATGATGCCGCATGAACTCAACGCCGCTCAGATCAAGTACGTGATCAGCCAGTTGCGCTTCTTCATCGGAGCGAGGACGCATTCGACGATCGCGGCACTGTCGAGTGGCGTTCCCACGGTGTCCATCGCTTACAGCGTCAAGGCGCGCGGAATCAATCGCGATCTCTTCGGCAATGAAGAGGCCGTGCTGCCGACCCCCGAACTTTCCGCCGATACGCTCGAGCGAAGCCTGGGCTGGCTGATGCGGGAAGAAAACACGCTGCATGCCACCTTGGCGCGCCGCATTCCCCAGTTGCAGGACGAAGCGAAGCGTGCCGTCGCGCGTGTGTCCAGCCTCCTGGCCTGATCATGAAGTCCGCGGCCCCGCAGCAATCCATGCCATTGGCTCGAAGCGAGCCGCAGGCCCTGCCGCACCCGCGTGCGCCGGTCAGCGCGGTGGTTCCGTGCTATCGCTGCGCAGACACGATCGGCGCGTCCATTGCATCCGTCGCTACACAGAGTCTGCCGCCGCACGAGGTGCTGCTGGTCGACGACTGCAGTGGCGACGGCACCCTGGAAGCCTTGCACGAGCTGGCGTTGCACTACCCGGAAGGCTGGATCAAGGTTCTCGGTTCGCCGCGCAATGGTGGTCCCTCGCAGGCACGCAACATCGGATGGGCGCACGCGAGCCAGCCTTACGTTGCTTTCCTGGACGCGGACGACACGTGGGCGCCGGCCAAGCTCGAATTGCAGATGGCTGCGCTGCGCGATGATCCCGGCATTGCGTTGATCGCGCATCGCATGGATGTCCGCGGGCGCAATGCAGGCCCCCCCTCGCTTCGTCCGCCCGTGCGGGTCAGGATCCTGGGCAGGAAGCGGATGCTGCTCAACAATCCGTTTCCGACCGCGTCGGTGGTATTGCGTCGGGACCTGCCGTTCCGGTTCAACGAGAACTTCCGTCGCGTCGAGGATTTCCTCCTCTGGGCGCAGATCTGCTTTTCCGGCTATCGCTGCGCGAAAATCAACCAGACGCTCGCTTCATGGCACAAGGCCAACTACGGTGCCGGTGGCCTGAGCGGCGATCTTGCGGCGATGCACAGTGCAGGAAAGGCCGTGCGTCGCGAACTGCTGCGGCAAGGGCTGGTTACGCCCACGGAACATCGCATCGCGCGGGTGATCGGGACGGTGCGCCGGGCGCGCCGCAACCTGATGATGATCCTGCGCGAAGGCGCAGGCCGATTGCACCTGCATCGGCCTGCCAGTCGCGCCGACAGTGGGAGGCTGACATGACGGCCTATGCCGCGATGCCGCTCCCGGAATCCAATCGTGCCGATGCCGCCGCCTCCGGACTCAGCTTCCTGCTGCTCGCCCTGGCGGCGGTATTTGCCTGCTGGGCCGTCGGGAGCCGCCCGCTCGACATCGGCACGGACACCCGTGTGTACGCAGGTTTCTACGAATCCCTGGGACATACGGCGATCCACACGCGCCTGGAACCCGGATTCGTCCTCGTAAGCAACACGTTGCGAACGCTGGGCTTCGGCGTGATCGGATATCAGATCTCGTTGTTCGCGTTGCTTTTGCTGATCGCCTTCGTCGCGTGTCGAAAATACTTCAACCACATTGGCGGCGGGCGGGGATTTGCGATGTTCCTGACTGCATCGGTCACGCTCCTGTTCGTGTCGCCGATGTTCATGAATGCCGCGATCAATGCTGTGCGCCAGGGATTGGCGGCACTGCTCATCTTCACCGCGCTGCTTTCGTTCCAGCGCCGGCAATGGCTGCAGTTCGTGGTTTTCGGAGCACTGGCGTCCAGCCTGCACCTGTCTTCGTTGATGTACCTGGCCTGTGCCCCGGCGCTTCTCGTGAATGCCAGGACCTTGCGCTGGATCGCGCTGCTCGCATTCGCGGCCTATGTGTCGGGTCTTTCGATGAAGCTGGTGCAGGCATTCGTGCCGCAGCTGTACGCATTCGTGCAGGAGTACGCGTACAACCCGGATTATCGTTCCGGCGTGCGAATCGACTTCGCTGTCTTCTCGATCTTCTGGTATGCGTTGCCGCACATGCTCGCGCCTTTGATCCGCGAGTCGCATCGTGAAGCGATCCTCCAGAGCGCCGCGGTGTACCTGGTGATGGTGCTGCCGTTCTTCGCCGTGGGCTGGGGTTCGTATTCGAATCGATTCCTGCTGCCCGCATGGCTGTCGGCTTCGCTGATCGTTGCCGCCATCCTGTGCTTCAGCCGGGTCAGCATCCTGCGCAATCCGCTGCTCGTCCAGATCGGACTGCTCGGCGCCTGCGGCGCGCTCTACTACTACGTATCCAATGGAATCGTTCTATGAACAGTGTTGCGGAGGCAGGCGTCGTGCCGGATATGCGGGCAAGGATCAAGGCTCTGGTGCCGGCCGAGCGGCGCGTCGCCATACGCAGGATGCTCGCGCGGTTAAAGGTGCTTTCCAACTACGGCTACGACGCGCGGCGATTCCTGGCGGCTTCCTCCGCCGGGCGCTCGACCGACGACGCGGAGCGGCTGGCGGCGCACATCTCCATGGATTACCACCGGCTCGAGAAGGGCATGGCGCTGCCGTCGCCGCGCTATGGGTTCGGACGTGACGTGGTGATCCGGCTGATGCGCACCATCGCACGCTACGAAAGGGAATTTGGAACCGCGGACGTGACCGTGTTCGCCCGCGGCGCGCTGGCCGGGTATCGACGCTTCAATTCCGCCAAGATCGCGCCCGAACTGGAAGCCACGATCGACCGCTTCCTCTCCGAATGCACGAGTGAGCCTTGCGGAGGCGTCGCCTCGCTCACGGCGGAAACCCTGTTTCCGTTCGAAAGCGAGGCAGCGCAGCGCTTCCTGCTGAGCCGGCACAGCGTGCGGCAATTCGATGGGCGCCCGATCGCCCATGAGGTTCTGCAGACCGCAGTGCGCATCGCGCAGCAGGCTCCATCGGTGTGCAACCGCCAGAGCGCGCGTGCTTTCGTGAGCACGGAACGTTCGAAGATGGATGACATGCTGCGGTTGCAGAACGGAAACCGTGGCTTCGGCGACCGCCTGGGCGCCGTGATCGTGGTGGCGTCCGACATGCGTGCTTTCACTTCGATGGGAGAGCGCAATCAGTGCTGGGTCGATGGCGGCATTTTTGCCATGTCGCTCGCACTGGCGCTCCACTCGTTGCACGTTGGCGCCTGCATGCTCAACTGGAGCGTCGAACCGGGGCGCGATCGCGCCCTGCGTCGCCTGCTCAAGCTGGACGACAACTACGCGGTCATCACCATGATGGGCGCCGGGTATCCGCCCGATAGCCTGGTGGTAGCCGCGTCGCCCCGGCGCAGGACGGAGTCGATCGTCAGTTTCGTCTGAGTAATCGCACCGCGCATGCTTGCTGCCCTGGCTTCCGCCTTGAGTTATCCCCTGTATGCGTCGCTCGCGATTGCGGTCGTGGGCGCGATCGCCGTTCCGTTGGGCTTTCGCAGGACCGCCCTGGCACTGTTTGCCCTGGCATTCCTGTGGACCGCCACCTGGTCGGTTCCGGTCGTGTCCGATGGGCTTCGCAGTTCTTTGGAAGACCGCCACGTCGTGGTTCCTGAGGCGTCGTTGCCGAGCGCGGACGCGATCGTCGTCCTGGGTGGTGCCAGCCGCTACTGGTGGTTGCAGCGCGAAGACGTCGATCCCTGGGAACTGGGAAGCAGCCGGCTCGCTGCCGGCGCCCGCGCCTGGCTGTCGAAGCGCGCGCCGATCGTCATTCTCACCGGCGGACGGGGAGGGCGCGATGCAAGCGAGGCCGCGCGCATGAAAACCGCCATACAGCGGCTGGGCGTGCCCGCATCGGTGTTGGTGCTCGAGGAGCGCAGCCGCAACACCGAAGACAATGCGATCAATACCGCGCGGCTGGCACATCCGTTAGGTGTGCGGCGCATCCTGCTGGTGACATCCGCTCTGCACATGCCTCGCGCCATGCTGTTGTTCGAGCGACAGGGATTCGAGGTAACACCCGTTCCCGTGCCGGAGAAAGGCCACCGGCAAACGTGGCGCGAACGCTGGCTGCCGTCACCAAGCGCGCTGTGGAGAAGCGGCCGCGCGCTAAAGGAGTATGTGGCGCTGATGGCTCTTCACGTCGAGTCCACTGCGCGTCAACGCGACCTTGACGCCAACGCGGGACGCTGATTTTTCCCCAGCAAGCTTCACGCGATATCAGCGTAACGCCGCTTACGCTCTGTTGGCCAAGTGGACAGGAGCGGACGATGCAACCCAATCATCTTGTCGCCGAACGCGCTTCGCGCCTTTCGACGGTCTGTAGTTCCTTTAGCTCGACAGTGGTGCACGGAAACGGAATACAGCGCGTAACACGCACAGTCGTCGTTGCCGCCGCCTCGCTGTTACTGGCCGGTTGCCTTACCGGGCAGTCGATGTCCCGGGGTGACCAGGACGGAATGCGCATGGTGGAAATCACGCCGGAGTTTGTCGCCAGCGGCGACAACGTAAACGCGATGCAGCCTCTGCCTGCCGAGCTGACCGAATACAGGCCGCAAAGTTACGAGATCCAGCCGGGCGACACGCTGCTCGTCACCGTGTGGGACCACCCTGAACTCACTGCTCCGGCGGGTACGCAGCAATCCGCGGCGAGCAATGGCCGCCTCGTGTATCCGGACGGCACCATGTTCTATCCCTACGTGGGAACGCTGAAAGTCCAGGGAATGACGATCGAGGAGCTGCGGCGCACGCTGACGAGCCGCCTTTCGAAATACCTGCGCGATCCGCAGGTCGACGTCGGTGTCAGCGGCAACGGCGGCCAGGTGGTGCTCGAAGGTGCATTCACCAACACGGCGCCGCAGGGTGTGAGCACGGTTCCGCTGACGGTCTCCAAGGCCGTGGGTACAGGCGGCATCAATGTCGAGCAGGCCGATCTTTCCGGGCTGACGCTCATCCGCGACGGCCGTCGCTACAACATCGATCTCGACAGGCTCAACCGCCAGGAGGGCTCGGGCGATATCTACCTGAAGCCGGGCGATCGTCTCTACCTGCCGTTCAATGATCGCAAGCAGGTGTACGTCCTGGGCGAAGTGCTTCGTCCGCAGGCACTGACCTTCAAAACCAGCGACATGTCGCTTACCCAGGCGCTGGGTCGCGTGGGAGGCTTGAACCAGGTTACGTCCAACGGCGACGAGGTGTATGTGGTCCGCGGCATCGACGCAGCAAACCTCGCGTCGCAGAGATCAGGCAACGGCGCCACCGTTTATCACCTCCGTGCAAAGTCGGCGTCCTCGTTCGCGCTGGCCAGTTCCTTCTCGCTGCGCGCAGGCGATGTCGTGTTTGTCGGCCCAGCGGGCATCACGCGCTGGAACCGCTTCCTGAGCCAGTTGCTGCCGCTATCGGGAATCATCAACAGCGCAGCCAATGCACAGAACAATTTCACCGATTGACGAAACTCCTCCACGTGATGTCGATGGACCGGAACTGCCCGCGTCGCCTGGACGCGGGCAGTCTGCCGATTCGGCCTTCGCGATCCGGCGGATTCTCGTCGTGTGCGTGGGGAATATCTGCCGCAGCCCAATGGCCGAATACGTGCTTCGCAGGCGCCTGCAAGGACACGGTGTAACTGTCGAGTCAGCGGGAATAGCGGCAACGGAAGGGGCCCGCATCGATCCGTTCGCGCTCGGCGTACTGGCGGCGCGCGGAATCGATGCCGATCGTCATGTCGCCCGGCGGCTGGACCAGTCAATGCTTGACGCTGCCGACCTGGTGCTGGTGATGGAGCGGCCGCACCTCGAATTCATCCGGACGCGGTTTCCATCAGCGACGGGGAAAACATTCCTGCTCGGACGCTGGATCGGCGAATTCGAGATGCCCGACCCCCTGGGCCGGCCGCGCGAAACCTTTGAGCACCTCTATCGTGCGGTCGAGCGGGCAGCGCACCGCTGGTGCGAACTCATCTAGCAAATGTCGCCTGTTTAGGAACGTCTTCTTCCCGTGAATGATGAATGCGTAACCGTACGTGTTCATGGTTGCGCGCGCATCAACTTCTTGTATCGAAGATGTATGCACCCGCTCGTTTTCATTTCCTCGTCAACCGCGTCTGCCTAATCTGGTCCGCGTTCAAGAATGCTTTGCGTTGTTCACTCCATAGGGATCATGCGCGGAATGTTGCACTCCCCGCGTCTTCCTGAATCGCATGGATGCCGACTCTTTCGGTTTGCTGCGACTACGACAAACAGAGCCAGGAGCACTCATGCCGGACGCAAGACTGGTGGCCGCCGCGTCGGTTGCCCTTACTGTCACTCTCGTCGCGATCTTCTCGCTGCGGCCGCTTGCGCCGCGCGTGGGGCTCGTCGACAGGCCCGATGCGCGCAAATGCCACAAGGGCCGCATACCGCTGATTGGCGGCCTCTGCTTTTTTACCGGACTTGTCGCGGGACTCAGCTACCTGGGCACGACGGACCGCTTTGTAGTCGTACTGCTGGGGTCCAGTGCGCTGATCATGCTCACTGGGCTTCTCGATGACCTCTACGACCTCAGCGTGCGAACGCGCCTGGCCATCCAGGTCGCCGCAGCGACGGGTGTGATTGCTGCAACGGGTGTCTACGTCGACAGCCTCGGTCAGGTGGCAGGCGGCGCCGAACTGCGCCTGAGCGTGCTCGGCATTCCGCTCACGATCCTTGCTGTCGTTGGCCTGATGAATGCCTACAACATGGTGGATGGCATCGACGGACTCGCAGGTGGTCTCGCCATGGTGAGCATCGTGGCGGTGCTGACCTATTCGTCGGGCACGGGATGGCAAGCGCTGAGCGTGCTGTTGTTGCTGCAGATCCTCCTGGTGGTGCTCGTTCCCTATCTCGGGGTGAACCTGGGATGGCCCGACGGGCGCAAGATTTTCATGGGCGATGCGGGAAGCACGATGATCGGCTTCCTGCTTGCATGGAGCCTGATCTACCTGAGCCAGCCGCAGGTCGGGCGAATGGCTCCTGCCGACGTGCTGTGGTGCGTGGCGATTCCGCTGATGGACACGCTGGCGGTGATGGTCCGGAGGATTCGCCTGGGGCGCTCACCCTTCAAGCCTGACCGGCAGCATCTGCATCACCTGCTGCTCGATGCCGGGTATTCGCCGCGTGGCGCGCTGGTGCTCGTGATCAGCTCGGCGGGCGTGCTCGCGATGCTCGGCTACGCACTGCATGGACTTCCGCCGCTCGTGAACTTCGTGGTGTTCGCGGGTGTGCTTGCCTTGTACATCGCGCGCCTTCCTGCGCTTCTGCGCTGGCTTGGCAACACGCGGGCACAGGAGCAGGTAGCCAGCGAAGCGGTAGCCGCAGCGTTCAGTGGCGACACGGTGCTCAGGATCGACTCCATGGAGGCGCTGCAGCAGACGGCCGATCGGGGAATCCCGGGGCAGCTGAAGGCGCTGTGCGTCCTTGGCGAATCCCAGGACACGATCAGGATTGCGCCTGTTGCACGCCAGCTCTGCCTCGACCCCCGATTCGCGACGCACGTGTGCGTGACCGACCTGACGTCCGAGAAGCAGCATCGCATTCTCGAACTGTTCGACCTGAAGCCGGACATCGACCTGTGCATCACCTCGCCCGACGGCGATCCGAGCGATATCACCTCGGCCACGCTGGACGGGATCAAGCGCGTGCTGCAGGAGTTGAAACCCGACATCGTGCTGGTGCACGGCGATACCGCAGCGACGCTCGCGGCCACCCTGGCGGCGTGCTACCAGCACATCCCGGTGGCGAGGCTCGAGTCAGCCGCCGAAGCGATGTCCGCGTCGCCAGCATTATCGGCGGGCGAGCAGGTCAACCGGCGCGTGGCAAGTGCACTGGCCTCGGTGCATTTCATTCCGAGCGAATCCAGCAGCCGCGAACTGCTCGCGGCTGGCATTCCCCGGGATCGCATCCAGGTCACTGGCGATACCGCGGTAGATACCTTGCGCACCGCGATCGACCGAATCCGCAACGACAAGGCCATCGAAGCCACGTTGCAAAAGCGCTTCGCCTTTCTCCGAGCCGACAGCCCGCTGCTGTTGGTGACCCACCGCGAACAGATAGACGGGTTTGCGCACCTCGGCCGTGCATTGCGCAAGGTCGCACGCGTGCGGCCGGATATCGATGTGGTGTATCCGATCTCGCTTACGCCCGATGCGCAACGCGACACGCAACGGCTCGGATGGCGGCCCGCGAACGTGCACCTGGTCGAGCCGCTGGATTACCTCGCATTCGCGTACCTGATGCAGCGGGCGCACGTCGTGCTGACGGGCTCGCCCGAAGTGGAAAGCGAAGCTGCATTGCTCAGCAAGCCCGTGCTGGTGCTTCGCGACGCCGGCGTGTCGCTGGATGGAGACGATCCGCACTACCTGCCCGTCGACGATGCCGCGATTGCGGACGGCGTAATGACACTGCTGAGCGATCCGGTGGCTTACGAGGCGCTGCGCACCGCCCATGTCGACGGTGTCGGTTCGCCCAGCTTCCGCATCGTCGACGCGCTTGCGGCACTGCCGTCCAGGAGCCCGGCACTGGCGGCTTGAGGCACAACGTTCTGGTTGGTCCGTATCGGTAGCGGGCCAACGGCATATCGGAGGTTTGAAGTGAACGAAATCATGCTTGCATCCAATCGCGTCACGCCCGTGGGCATGCAGCCGCAGGGTAATGACGACATCGACATGCCAGCGGTGTTCGGACTGTTGTCCGACCACAAGTGGCCGATCCTGATCGGCACAGCACTGTTCGCGCTGGCCAGCGTGATCTACGTCCTCTTCGCGACACCGATCTACCAGGCCACGGCGGTAATCCAGATCCAGGGCATGTCGGCGAACGTGCCCGGGCAGGAACCTGGCGTGCAGGCTGCGCAGCCCAGCCAGGCACATGCGGCAACCGAGGTTCCGCTGATGACGTCGCGCCGCGTATTGGGTGAGGCCGTGAACGATCTCGATCTCGACGTCCAGGCCAGGCCGCGGCGTTTTCCGATCATCGGCAAGCTCATTGCCGGGAGCTATCGCGGTGCGGACGGTGACAGGGCGGCTTCGTCTTGGTTCGGTCTCAGCCGCTACGGCTGGGGCGGCGAACAGCTGAAGATCGCCCAGCTCGATCTTCCCGGTGAACTGCTCGACGTTCCTCTGCTGCTCGTGGCGGGCGAGGGCAGCCGCTACACGCTGTTCGACAGCAACGGCCGTCGCCTCGTGGAAGGCCGCGTCGGCGAAACCTCGCGCGGTGAAGGCGTAACGATGCGACTGCAGCAGCTCGTTGCCAATCCCGGCACCTACTTCGATGTGCAGAAGAGCAGTCCGCTCACCGCGATCAATCGCCTTTACAGCCAGCTGGAAGCGGCGGAGCGCGGCAAGGATTCGGGCATCATCGGACTGAGCTTCAATCATCCCGACCCGATCGTTGCAGAGAAGGTGCTGGAGAAGGTCACCAAGGCCTACGTGCAGCAAAGCGTGGATCGCACGTCCGCCGAAGCCAAGAACCGCCTGCAGTTCGTCAACGAGCAGTTGCCTAAGGTCCGGGCGGAGCTCGAGCGCGCGCAGGCGGCACTGAATGAATTCCAGAGCCGCAACCAGGCGGTCGATGTATCGCAGCAGACCGGCGCAATCCTCGCCCAGACCACTGCGCTTGCCAGCAGCATCGCCCAGCTGAAGGTGCAGCAGGCCGACATCAACAGCAAGTTCACTTCGGCGCATCCCGCGGCCCGGGCGCTGATGCAGCAGATCGGCGAACTGGAGCACGAGAAGGCGAAGTTGCGAGGCCAGCTCGGCGCGATGCCGGACATCCAGCGCGGCCTGTTCCGGCTGACCCGCGACGTGGAAGTCTCCAACCAGACCTACACCAATCTCCTCAACGAAGCGCAGCAGCTCGACATCGCCCGCGCGAGCGCGATCGGCAATGCGTTCGTCGTCGACGCGCCGGCGGTCGACGTGCTCAATCCGGTGTGGCCGAAGAAGATTCCGCTGGTGCTCGGCGCCACGGCATTGGGTGCGTTCCTGATGATCGCCTGGGTCTTCGTTCGCCAGATGTTCAATCGCGGCGTGCAGGATCCTTCGGAAATCGAACGCCTCGGCCTGCCGGTCTATGCATCGATCATGCTCAGCCAGAAGGAACGCGTGGAAGCGCCGCGCCTCAATGCGCGCCAGCCGAGCAACCGTCCGAAGCTGCTCGCACTGCGTGCGCCATCCGACATGGCGATGGAAGCGCTGCGCAGCCTGCGCACCAGCCTGCACTTCGCGCGCATGGAAACGCGCAACAACCTGCTGATGATCGCTGGTCCGAGCCCGGGCGTCGGCAAGTCGTTCGTGTGTTCCAACCTCGCGGTGACGATCGCGCAGGCCGGCCAGCGCGTGCTGCTGATCGACGCGGACATGCGCCGCGGCTCGTTGCATCGCCTGCTCGGCGTGCGCGCCGAAGATGGCCTGTCCGAGCTGATTTCCGGACAGATTCCGCTGGAAGATGCGATCCGCCGCGTGGCCGGTACCGAGAACCTGTCCTTCATCTCGCGCGGCCGTATCCCGCCGAATCCGTCGGAACTGCTGATGCACGCGAACTTCGGTTCGCTGCTGCACCAGCTGGGTTCGCGCTACGACCTGGTGATCATCGATACGCCGCCGGTCCTCGCGGTGACCGACGCGGCCGTGATCGGCCAGCACGCCGGCACCAGTCTGCTCGTCGTGCGTTATGGCCAGAACCAGTCTCGTGAAATCGCGATGGCCAAGCAGCGGCTCGAGCAGAACGGCGTCGAGTTGAAGGGCGCCATCGTCAACGGCGTGCAGAAGGGAAGCGCCCGCAGTGCGGGCCACTATGTCTACAGCTACGAGGAGCCGCTGCGTGCTGCATGAGGCACGCAGCCAGGGAGAACATGGATGCAGCCGCACGTGGCCCGTGCCATGAATGCGCCACCTGTTGTCGAGGCACCGGGCCACTCGGCGGTTTCGCCGGACAAGGAAGGCGCCGTGCTCCAGCATGAGCAGATCGAGACGTCGCCGTATGCCGGGACTCCCGATCTCTCGGCGCTGGCGCGGCGGCGGGAAGGACGGATCGATACAGTCTCCGTCGCCGACCTGTTGCGCAACAGCTTCGTGTATCCGCCGCATTCGATCCTCGAAGACGTGAAGCTGGTGACGCCGGGTTTCGACGCGGATACGGACATGCGCGAAACCCCGAGTTTCCGCTTCCTGTTCCGTGAGCGCGATCGCAGCCGCCGCAAGCGCGGGTCCGATGCCGACTGGGTCGGCGCCTATCACCGGCTGCTCTGTGACGCGGTCACCGAGTCCTGCGAAGGCATGCACTCGCCCTGGCTGTTGCAGAGCGGCGGCAAGGATTCGACGACGCTGGCGATCGCCGCCGCGGAAGCCAAGCCGGAAACCGTGTGCATCACCTATCTCGGCGGCCGCGAGGAAGACGAAGTCGCCTCCGCGCGGACGATCGCAACCACGCTGGGACTGCGCCACGAATCGCTGGTCTGCGATCCCGGCCGCGCCTACGACCGCTATGTCGCGATTGCGCCGCGCATGCCGTTGCTGACGGCGGATTTCGCACTGCTGTCCTATGTCGATCTCGCCACCGAAGTTGCTACGGGCGGCGGCGACGGGGTGATGGATGGACTGGGATCGGACTGGTACTTCGGCATGGCGCTGCAAAGCCAGCAGCGCATGCTCGCCGCACTCGCGCGTGGATTGCGGCTGCCGTTCTCGCTGTCGGAATTGCCGCTGATCGATCGCAGCTTCACGTTGTGCTTCGTTCTCTCGAGCCTGGAAATGAGGCGCGTCGAACGGCTGTTCCCGGGCTCGCGCTTCAGCGATGCCGAAGTGGACGAGCTGTTCGGCCGCGAAGTCTCGCATCTTTCCAGGGCGCGCCTGGCGACGTTCCAGCAGGAACTCGAATCGGCGGAAAGCCCGAGCGAATGGCGTGCGATGGTGGCCTCGATATCCGGTGGCGCCGCGGCCTTCGCCAAGGGGTTGTACACGCTCGAAGCGATGTCGCTGCGGCCAGCGTATCCGTTCTGCAACGGGCGTCTTCGCGACTGGGTACACCAGGAGGTGCCGCGCGACCTGCTGGTCGATCCGGCCACGCGCGACAACAAGGTCCTCGTACGCCAGCACATCGCGACGCGGTTCCGTGATCTTCCCTACGTCTCGCGCAAGGGCAGCTTCCGCTTCGACCTGCGCGGCCTGGCGAAAACGCGATTCGACCAGGTGCACGCCTTCGCGGAGCAGGCGAACTCGCTGCTTCCTGGCGCGACACGCTGGCTGGAACGAAACCGCCATCGACTGGACAACAAATATCACGCCTCCAAGTTCTACTTGCTGGCCGTGATCCTGCCCTGGATAACCGCGCGAGGCGACGATGCACGCCAACTTCCATGAACCGGGAGTAGCGGCATTTCCGGGTGAGCCGCCGGCCATGCCCTTGCCAGCAACCGAGCCCGCGAGGCACGCCGGCCGGAGAATCCAGATCACGATGTCGCCTTATTACGGGCGGCCGGATTTTTCGCAATTGCTGGAAGGATTGCCGCGGCCGCTGGACCGCGTGTCGGTCGCCGACCTGTTGCGCAACGGTTTCGTGTATCCGCCGCATTCGGTCTATGAGGACGTGAAAGTCGTTACCTACGGCTTCAGTCCGATGCAGGACATGCATGAACAGCCCGAGTTCCGCTACCGCTTCCGCGACATCAACAAAAGTCGCCGGACACGGCACGAAAATCTCGACTGGGTAGGTCAGTACCACCGGCTCCTGTGCGGTGCCGTGGCACGCTCATGCAGCGACATCCGGTCGCCCTGGTTGCTGCAGAGCGGCGGCAAGGATTCCACGCCGCTGGCCATCGCGGCATCCGAAGTGCGCCCGGAAACCACCTGCATCACCTACCTGGGCGGAACGGAAGAGGATGAAGTCGCTTCAGCAAGCTACGTTGCGCGCAGGCTGGGGCTTCGCCACGAAACGCTGATCTGCGATCCTGCGCGCGCCTACGACCGGTATCTCGCGATCGTTCCGCGCATGCCGCTGCTCACGGCGGATTTCGCGTTGCTTTCCTATATCGACCTGGTCACGGAGATTTCGATTTCCGGCGGCGATGGCGTGATCGACGGCATGGGTTCGGATTCGTACTTCGGACTGTCGGTGGACCGCACCCATCGTGTTCTTTCCAGCCTGGCGCGTGGATGGAGGCTGCCGGCTTTCCTGTCGATGTTGCCGTTCGTACAGAACAGCTTCCCGCTGTGCTACCTGCTGTCGACACTGCAGATGGAACGCATCGAACGCACGTTCCCGGGTTCGCGTTTCACCGACGAGGAAGTGGACGAGTTGTTCGGACGGGACGCCTCGGTGCTTTCGCGCAAGCGGCTCGAGTTGTACCAGGACGAACTCGCGTCCGCCTACACGGTCGACGAATGGTTCGCGATCGCGATGTCGGTGGCGGGCTCCGCGGCGGGATTCGCGAAGGGATTGCTCAGCAGCAGTGCGTTGTCGATGCGGCCGGCGTACCCGTTCTGCGACAGCGACCTTCGCGACTGGGTCTACCGCGAGGTGCCGCGCGAACTGCTCGTCGATCCGATCACCCGTGCAAACAAGGTGCTGGTGCGCGACCACATCGCCACGCGGTTCGAGAAACTTCCCTATGTCTCGCGCAAGGGCAGTTTCCGGTTCGACCTGCGGGGCCTGGCGCGCACCCGGTTCGATCATGTGTACGGGCTGGCGCGCGATGTACGTCACGTGCTACCCGGTGCGGTGCGCTGGCTGGATCGCAATCGCGGCCGCCTGGACAACAAGTATCACGCCTCGAAGTTCTACCTGCTCGCGGTGGTGATGCCGTGGATCGCCCACCATGGCGGCGGGGATTGAACGCATGTCATCGGCGCGGGAGCAGCGGCGCGGCATGTTGCGCGGGCTGCTCGGATTCACCTTGCTTGGCCAGCCGATCGCTGGCGCACTGGCCAGTGCGGGCAGGCGCAGTGCCAACGTCCGCAGTTTCGGCGCGCGAGGCAACGGGCGAATCGACGATACCACTGCCTTCCAGCGGGCGATTGACAGCCTCGCGAGGGGGGGAGGCGTGGTCCGCGTTCCTGCAGGGCGCTACCTGATCGATCCGCTGCGCAGTGTCCGGATGCGCAGCCGTGTCGATCTGCGGATGGACCCCGGCGCGGAGCTGATGGCGAAGCCGAATGCAGCGCCGCGTGCCTATGTGTTGCTCGCGGAAAGGGTCACCGATGTGGCCATCTCCGGCGGCTCGATCCTGGGGGAGCGTTATGCGCACCTGGGTACGAAAGGCGAGTGGGGGCACGGCGTGATGGTCCGTGGCGCTTCGCACGTCACCCTGCGCAACGTGACCATTTCGCATTGCTGGGGCGATGGCATTTCCGTGGGCGGCTTCGCACGCAAGGGAGAGGCGGGCATCCCATCCAGCGACATCCTCATCGACAGCGTGCGTTGCCGCGGCAACCGCCGGCAAGGGCTGACGATCGGCCGCTCGCGCCGGGTGCGCGTCATCGATTCGGAGTTCAGCGACACGCATGGCACGAAGCCGGAGTACGGGATCGACATCGAACCCGATGCGCCCGGGACCGCCGACGACATCACGATCGAGCGCTGCGTGCTGCGCGGCAATCGCGGCGGCGGTATCCAGGCCTATCACCGTTCCTCGAACGTTTCGATCCGCGGATGCACGATCGAGAACAACGGCTCCGGCATCTATACCGTCGACGCCGTCAACGGGATCATCGCGGACAACACCATCGGGATGAACCGGAACGCCGGCGTCGCATTGCGTGGCCGGACCCGCGGCTTCCGCGTGGAAGCAAACCGCTTCCGGGGCAACAACACGCGCCTGAAGCTGCCGGCGGCGGCAAAACGCGCTTCGCGCGCGCATGTGAACGTGGCCGAGCACATCAGGGACAGCAATCGCGTGCTTGCGAATTCGTTCGATTGAACAGGGCGATCACGTGCCCTCGACCGCCAGCATGTGGCTCAATGATTGCTGTAGCTGACCGATGGTGTAGGGCTTGGCGATCAGCTCTTCCTGGCGGAATTCCGGCCCTATCTGTTCGGCATCGGTAGCCGAGGCGAACACGAACGGGGTATTGAGCTCGCGCAGGCGCGCTGCCACGGGGAAGACATCATCCCCATTGATGTTGATATCCAGGATTGCCGCATCGAACGGTTCGCGTTCAAGCGCCGCCATCGCCTCCGGGAGCGAGCTGGCGTGCACGACGTGGTGCCCGCTGTCGATCAGAAGGTCCTCGAGCATGAGCGCAAGCAGGGTTTCGTCCTCGACGATGAGGACGTTGTTGCTGGAAATTCGGGAATTCATCTGCAACCGCCGTTGGGGAAACCATGAGCGCGAGTTTGCACGGCGCGATGTCACGGTCGGGTTTACAGGAGATTGCCGCCGTACATGCCGCGTATCGGGCGCTTCTGCAGGACACTCGGGCGGGCTCGGTTTCCCATCACTAGTTGTGCGAGTTCCTGCATGGCAATGCTGTGCCAGGCCCATCCTACGGACCGCCAAGCAGTTCGATTTCGGCGAGGGAGGACTGACTTGCGTCGCTGGTCCCGGTAACGACAAGCCGGTACCGGCGATATCTTGCCGGAGCATCCAGCCGGAACGGCCGCGTGTATCGGGTCCACTCGAAACGTTCACCGGTGCGGCGATCCAGCACCTTCCAGTGCTTGCCGTCATCGGAGCCTTCCAGCGTCCAACCGGTCGGATGGCCACCGACGCTGCCGGAAGTGAGTGTGTACAGAGTCACGCCCGTGCGCGGCTTCTTGTCGAACGCATAGGTCACCCACATCGGGCTTGAAGCAGGGAAAACCAGTTCCGTGCGCGACGTGTTGTCGAACAGCTCGCCGCCCTTCGCGCCGGTCACGCTGACCGAGACGGAACCGCGGCCCTGGCCAGTAAGGTCGACCAGCGGGGCAGGGAGCGCATCGTCCACGGTGAGCGACGGCGGCAGGGCCGATGCATCGCGGCCCCATGCGCCAGGCTTCGACAACATCGCGAATTCGATATGCCCGCCTTCTGCCAGCACACGATGCGGAATCGCCATGCTGTTCCAGGCCTTGCCGTTCACCGTGACGCCGTCAACGTAGACGGTCGCCGCGTTGTTACCCGGCGCGCTGATCACCAGCTTGCGTCCGTTCTCCAGATGCACGGTGGCTTTGGTGAACAGTGGCGATCCGATCACCACGTTTCCGCTCCCCATCTGCAAGGGATAGAAACCGAGCGACGCAAAGATCCACCATGCCGACGACTCGCCGTTGTCCTCGTCGCCCGGATAGCCCTGGCCGATCTCCGATCCGATGTACATTCGCGCGAGTACTTCGCGCACGATCTTCTGCGTGCGCCACGGCTGGCCGGCGTAGAGATACATCCACGGCACGTGGTGCGCGACCTGGTTGGAGAAGCCCCACTGGCCCATGCGCACGTCGCGAGCTTCGACCATTTCGTGGATCACGTCGCCGTACGAACCAGGGTATCCGGCGGTTTCAGGCGTTGAAAAATAGGCATCCAGCTTGCGCGCAAGTCCTTCGCGACCGCCATACAGATTGGCCAGGCCCTGTCCGTCGTGTGGTGCGAGGAATGCGAAGCCCCAGCCGTTGGTTTCGGTGTAGTCGTGTTCATGGCCCCAGACGCGCGGGTCGTAATCCTTCGCCTTGGACTTCCACTGGCCTTGCGTGTTTCGGCCCTGGAAGAAGCCGATGGATGGATCGAACATGCGCACATAGTCGAGCGCGCGGTTGCGGTAGTAGTCGCGCTCGGCTTCCAGCCGTTCGCGCGGCAGGATCGGCTTCGTCTCCTTCGCCATCGCATCGAGCATGTTCGCGATGCCGTAATCGTTGATGTAGCCCTCCAGCGCCCACGACACGCCTTCGCCAACCGAATCGGGCGTGTAACCGATGAATGGCGCGACGTCCATGCCCTTGCGGCCGATGTTGTCGTTCGGCGGCACGACCGCGGCGTTCCTGATCATTGCGGCATAGACGGAAGCAGCATCGATTCCCTCCACGCCCTTGACGTACGCGTCGGCGAACGACGCATCCGAACTGGTTCCGGTCATCAGGTTCGCGTAGCCAGGAGAGGACCAGCGCGGCACCCATCCGCCGTCGTGATAGTGCTGCACGAAGCCGTTGACCATCTCCGCGGCATCGCGTGGCGTGAGCAACGAATACGCCGCCCATGCAGTGCGGTAGGTATCCCAGAAACCGTTGTTGACGTAGACCTTGCCATCGGCGAGCGGTGCGCCGGTTTGCGCTTCCGTTGTTCCTGCCGGGATGTCCTTGCCGGGCGTCGATTGCACGGCATGGCGCCACCGCGGTGCTTCGTTGCTGCCGACGTTTTCGTGTGCCGCGTTCGGATACAGGAACAGGCGGTAGAGATTCGAGTAGAGCGTGATGAGCTGGTCCGGCGTGGCGCCCTCGACTTCGATTACGCCGAGCTTTTCGTCCCATGCGTTCTGCGCGCGCTCGCGCACTTCGTCGAACGTGTCGTGCTCGGCAATTTCCAGTGCAAGGTTGCGCTTTGCCTGGTCGATGCTGATCAGCGAAGTCGCGATACGCATGCCGACGCTGCGCTGTTTGCCCGCGTCGAAGCGAAAATAGCCAGGCACATTGACCCGCTTCGCGCCTTTCTCGCCATCGGTCGCTACCAGCGTGCCGCTGGCGATGACCGGCCGGTCGAATTTCGCGTAGACGAACATGCGGCCTGCGCCATTGGATAGCCCGCTGCGCGTATCGGTGTAGCCGGTGAGCTCGCCGGTCTCCGACGAAAGGGTCAGGCTGCCGCGATCGTCGGCGTTGTCGAAGATCAGGTTCGCGTCCTCGCCCGGGAAGGTGAAGCGGAACATCGCTGCGTGGTCGGCCGGCGCGATCTCGGCCACGATGCCGTTGTCCAGCTCGACGCGGTAATGATGGGGGCGCGCGATCTCGTTCTCGTGCCGGAACGGCACGGCCCGGTCTTCGCGATTTGGACTCGGAACGCCGCTGGCGATCGATGGCATGACCTGGAAGGTCTGGCGATCGCCCATCCACGGGCTGGTTTCATGCGTCAGGGTCAGCGCCTGCAGCCGCGGAAGGTTCTGCGCATCGTCGCGCTTGGCGTATTCGTAGAACCAGCTCAGCGAACCCGCATCGGTGGCCGGAGCCCAGAAGTTGAAGCCGTGCGGCATCGCAGTGGCCGGGATGTTGTTGCCGCGCGAAAACGCGCCACTGGAATTCGTACCACGCGTGGTCAGTACGTGGTCGCTGGGCCGCTTTGCCGGTGTGGCTACCGGCGCTTCGGCGATGCGGATGTCGTCCAGCCAGCCGCGGAAAGTCGCGCGTCCGAACGGCGCCTGGTAGCCGAGCAGGATGCGATCGACCACCTTGCCCGCGGCGACGTCACCGATGCGCGCCTGCTTGTGGTTCCATTGCTGGGTGTAGAGCGATTTCGAATCGCCTTGGCCGCGCGGAGACAGCGCGAAACCGTGCTGGTCGCGCGCGCCGAGTTCGGACAGCCGGGTACCGTCGGTAAACAGCAGGTCGACGGCAACGAATGTGCTCGGATATCGCAGGTCATCATCGATGAATTGCGGGAAGACGCGATAGGACAACTCGGTAGCGGCAGTGACCGGGATCGACACGTCGAACAGTTCGTTGAAGGCGTATCCACCCTCGCTGCCGGACACCGCACCGGAATATTCCAGCGAATGCACGCTGGTGAAGCCCACGTGCGTCCGGGCCGTGTACGTTTCGTCGGGGCCGTCCGCGACACGGACGGCCATGCTCGCTCCTTCGGCGCGTGCGCTCGCGGTCTCGGCGAGTTGGGGCTCGCCTGTTTCGAACGACGACCAGAACAGCCCGGGCAAGGGCGCTGCAGTGCCATCCGGTACGCGGGGCTGCGTGATGGTGCATCCCAATAGCGCAGTGATGGCCGTGGTGGTGATGGCCTGGAACCACCAGCGGGAACCGTGGGACGGCTTGGAAAGCATGGCCATTGGATTTTCCGTCTGCGCAGCGTGGAAGGTCAGCGCGTTGTGGACTTCAGGGATACTCGATGCCGCCTTCGCGGCAGGACGAGCAACAACGGATTACTTCACGCTTCCTGCGCTCACCAAAGAGCGCAGGACAGCGATTCGCATCTTCCTCAACGACCCTGGCGCAAAACACGCAGCACGTCGTGGCATGCGCCCATCGTGTGGTAGTCGGTCTTGCCGGCAGGACTCTTCTCGTCGTCGTACTTGTGGTTCTGGCGATCGAGAATGCGATACCACGCGCCGTACCGGTGGTCGACCATGTGCTTCCACGCGTAGTCCCAGATGCGCTCGTACCATTCCCAGTACCGCGCATCGGCGGTCGATGCGGCAAGACGCGCGGCGGTGGCGAGCGATTCGGCCTGTACCCAGAAATACTTGTCGTCGTCGCAGATGAAATTCCTGCCATCGGGCAGCGACGGGCCCTTGATGTCCTTGCGCAGGCTCTCCGGTGCGAAACCGTACACCAGGCCGCCGAATTCGTTATCCCACGATGCATCGACGGCACGGTCGAAGAGTTCGCGCGCACGCGGCACCAGCCAGTCCACCGGCGAACCTTCCGCCTGCAGGTGGCCATCGAGGATCAGCAGCAGCTTCGCCCATTCGGTCTGGTGGCCGGGCTGGAAACCCCACGGACGGAACAGGTGCTTCGGGTCGTCGCGGTGGTAGTCGGTGTCGACCTGCCAGAGGCGATCGTAGTGTTCCCACACCAGTCCGTCGCACTGCGCGGCCTGGCGGCGCGTCATGTTGTCGGCCAGTTGTAGGGCGCGTTCGAGATAGCGCGCCTCGCCACTGGCTTCGAACGCGGCGAGCATCGCTTCGCACATGTGCATGTTGGCGTTCTGGCCGCGGTAATCGGTGAACTCCCATTCGCGCGTGGCTTCGTCGCGGTAGAGGCCGAACTGCGGTTCCCAGTAATGCGTTTCGAGCAGGTCCCAGTGCTCGTCCATCCACGGGCGCGCCTCCTCGATGCCGGCACTCACGGCGATGGAGTAGGCGAGCAGGACGAACGCCGCACCGTAGCAGTGCTGCATCGTGTCTTCGGGTTCGCCATTGCGCAGCGTCCAGAAGTAGCCGCCGGACACCGGGTCGTGGTGCTTCTCGCGCAGGAAGCGCAGGCCGTGGCGCGCGGCTTCGATGTATTCCTCGCGCAGCTTCGCGTCTTCCTCGCCGAACTCGTTCGCCGCCGTCGCGTAGTTGAAGACGAAGCGCGTGCTGCTGACCAGGTGGCGATGGCTGGCGTCGTACACGCTGCCGTCGTCCTTGAAGTAGTGGAAGAAGCCGCCCGCAGGGTCGATGCAGCGCGGATGGTAGAAGGCCATCGTCTTGCGGATGTGGTCGCGCAGGAAGTCCGGGCTGCGGAAGTCAGGGGTGGAGGGCGATGCAGTCGTGGTCATGGTCGGCCTGTGATCAATGTGCCGCGGTGGCGGCGAGCCCGTGTGCAACGGCGGACGTCCGCCGATCAAGACAGGGAGGGCGGCTACCCGCAACGGCGGTCTGGGCCGACTTGCGATGGCTGTCGCCAGATCCTGGTGGCCCATTTAAATCGATCTAAAAGCGTCTGCAAAGCCTTTTTGGCTGTTCCCGTCATCGGAGGCCATCGCGCGCGATGCAGTGCGCGTGTAGGTTCGCAGCGTTATGGCTTGTGCGAGGCACGACGTGCTGCGCTGCAGCACGTCCGGAGAACTGGCTCTCTCAGTGCCATAGCCTGTCGGATGGGACTTCGCCCGGCTCTTTGCTTTCGTGCGAATAGTTCAGCTTCAACTCGCGGCCGCCTCCGCCCTGGAAATAGTCGAGTTCGATCCGGTGCAGGCCGGCGGCGAGCGCCGTGCTGCCATACGACTCGCCCGGGCTACGCGGCCCGTCGCGCTCGACGACGATCTCGCCGTCGATGCGCAGCACGGCCCCGTCGTCGCTGTTGAGAGCGAAGCGGTAGACGCCGTCGGCCGGCACGCGCAGGTACCCGGCGAAACGCAGTCCGAACGCTTCGGCGCGTGCCTGCGATGGGATCGCGACGGTTGAAGCGATGTCGCTGGCCACGGCGGGCAGCTTCGCCAATTCGGCAACCACGGCCACACTGCCTTCGTGATAGGTGCGTTGCAGTCCGGGCTGCAGCTTGCGCGCGTCGAGCCTTGTCGCCGGATGCAGCGTCGCCTGGCGGAAATTCGCACTGGCTACGACGTTCGCGCGGCCGTCGGGGAGGAACGCGCGGGCATTGACCTGCGTCCCGTCCGGAACCAGCGCAAGTTCGACCGGGCCGGCGTATCGCGGCGATTGTGCGGTCGGCTCGCTGCCGTCAATCGTGTAACGGATCGTCGCGCCCGTCACGGGCGTGGACAGCGACAACGTCGCCTTCGATTGCAGGCTCAACACGTCGGCTTCGAGGCCCTCTACGTCCGGAATGCGATAGCCCACGTGCAGCCGATCCAGCGCAGGCAGCTGCGCACCCATGCGCCGCTGGAAACCGTTCCAGTCGCGCGCGGCGCGCGGCGACCACAGCACGTCGGCGATGGCGAGCGCGCGTGGCCACAGCTTGGCCTCGGCCTGTTCGATGCGCGGGAGGTATTCGGTCCACAGGTTGCCCTGGCCGCCCAGGATGTGCCGCGCCTGCCCGGGTGTCAGCGAGGGCGGTACCGGTTCGAATGCGTATACCTGCTTCAGCGGCAGGTAGCCGACCATGCAGTCCGGTTCGCGCGGCGGCTTGCCTTCGCAGTAATCGAGGTAGGCATGATCGACGGGCGACATCACCACGTCGTGGCCCAGCTGCGCGGCCTTGATGCCGCCGGACATGCCGCGCCACGACATCACCGTCGCGGTGCGCGACGGCGTGCCGTCGAGGATCTCGTCCCAGCCGATGATTAGGCGCCCCTTTGCATTGACGAATTGCTCCACGCGGCGAAGGAACCAGCCTTGCAGCGCGTGTTCGTCCTTGAGCTTTTCGCGGCGGATGATCTCTTGCGCGAGCGCGCTCTGTTCCCAGCGGATGGTCGGCGCTTCGTCACCACCAAGATGGATGTAGCGCGACGGAAAGACTTCCATCACTTCCGTCAGGACGCCGGTGACGAATTCGAACGTCTGCTCGCTTGGACAGAGAATGTCGTCGGCGACGCCCCAGGTCGTGCGCACTTCGAACGGGCCCGGCGTGCAGCCCAGTTCCGGATACGCCGCCAGCGCGGCGACCATGTGGCCGGGCATGTCGATCTCGGGAATGACGGTGATGTGGCGTTGCCGGGCGTATTCGACGATCTCGCGCGCCTGCGCCTGGGTGTAGAAGCCGCCATAACGCTTGCCGTCGCCGACATAGGGATCGAAGTGGCGGTCCACCATGGTTTCGCGGCGCCAGGCCGAGATCGACGTCAGCTTCGGAAAGCGCTTGATTTCCAGGCGCCAGCCCTGGTCGTCGCTCAGGTGCCAGTGCAGGGTGTTGAACTTGTAGCGCGCCATCAAGTCGATCTGGCGCTTGATGAAGTCCAGCGGATACATGTGCCGCGCGACGTCCAGCATCAGGCCGCGATAACCGAAGCGCGGTGCGTCATCGATGCGCAGCGCGGGAATGCCGGCCTCGCGGCTGCCCGGCGGAACGAGCTGGCGCAAGGTCTGCAATCCGTAGAACAGGCCGGCTGTGGTTGGAGCGCTCAAGCGGATGCCCCCTGCATCGATCTGCAGGACATACGACTCCGGATTGGCATCGGGGGACTTCACCAGTTCGAGGCGCACCGCTGCCGCCTTACGCGAAGCCGGAGCGATGGCCACGGCAACCTTGCCATCCCACGCACTGCGCAGGATGCCGGCAGCCTGCGAAGCCAGTTCGCGCAGTTCCGCATCGCCCGGGTCGGAAATGGTCACGACGATGGACGAGGCAGGCACGTACCTGCCCGGCAATGCCTGTATCGATGAAGGCACGGGAAGAAGGTCGTCGGTGAGAGCCTGGTCCGTCCCTTCAGTGGCAAGAGCCGGCGGCGCGAAGATCATCGCCGCCACCAGCACGGCCCATCGTGTTGCATGCTGCATCAATTGGTTCCTCGCATTGTGTAGCGGTCAGTAGCGATCACTTCGTGCGACAGCCGGAAAAATACGAAGTGGGGTGGAAGCAACGCCCAGGATCTGGATTGCTGTTGTGGCTGCTGTAAGCGGGCGCGGCGAACGGTGCGGTAATCGGCTGCGGCGTCCTGCAGAACCTGGCCTGTCGCTGGCTTCCAAGCAGCCATTGGCCAACGGTCCAGCCGCACTGGAACGAGCTGACCCTATACTGCGGATGAGCCGCGGCAATTGCGTGCCGGGGCAGCGCCACACATGGAAGCCATGCCCGTCCAGAGCATCCACAATCGCCGGCTGTACCAGCAGATCGCCGACCAGTTGCGTACCCTGATCGAGCGCGGCGAATACCCGCCGGGCAGCTACCTGCCGGCCGAGCGTGAACTTTCCCAGCAATTCGGCGTCAGCCGCACGTCGCTGCGGGAAGCGCTGATCGCACTTGAAGTGGTGGGATTGGTGAAGGTGCGCGTCGGCGACGGAGTGATGGTCGTGGGCAAGCCTCCTGTCGCTGCCTCCGCCAATCCGCCTGACCTGGAAATGCCGTGGGAACTCGACCCGGAACTCGATGCCGGCCCGGCCGACTTCGACGCGGAAGTGCCGCCGTTTTCGCTGCTGCAGGCACGGCGCCTGGTTGAACCGGAAGCAGCCGCGCTGGCGGCGGAGAACGCCAGCGACGAGCAACTCGCGGGCATCCGCGAAGCCCTCATGCACAACATCGACGACAACCGCAACGGTTCCACGACGCACCCGGGCGACCGGCTGCTGCACGTGCGCATCGCCGATGCCAGCGGCAACCCGGCCTATGGCCTGCTCATACGGCACCTGCTGGGACACAAGTACGGCACGCTGTTCCAGCGCCTGCAAAACCTCTACACGACCAAGGACATGCCGCGCCGCTCCGAGCGCGAACACGAAGCCATCGTGGAAGCGATCTGCGCACGAAATCCGGCAGCCGCGCGCAAGGCGATGCGCGCGCACCTTGATTCGGTCATCCGGATTTTTTCCCGCACGCGACCGTAGGCCGGCCAGGGCGCGTTGATAGCGTCCGGTACTCAACCGACGACTGGCCAACGCTCGGCAACCCATTCAACCGCGCCAGAGCACATGGGGACCGATGTCGTGCACGTCGCGCGTTCCGGTGAGCGCCATGCTGACATCGAGCTCCTTGCGGATCAGCTCGAGTGCAACGGTCACGCCGCGTCCACCCATGGCGCCCAGTCCATACAGGAAAGCCTTGCCGATCATCGTGGCGCGCGCACCCAGCGCCATTGCCTTGACCACGTCCTGGCCGCTGCGCACGCCGCTGTCGAGCCACACTTCGCAACGATCGCCGATGGCGTCGGCTACATAAGGCAATGCGGCAATGGAAGAGGGCGCGCCATCGAGCTGGCGGCCGCCGTGGTTGGAAACCACAACGGCATCGGCGCCCGCATCGACGGCCAGGCGCGCATCTTCCGCGTCGAGGATGCCCTTTACGATGAGCTTGCCGGGCCATAGCGAGCGCACCCATGCCACGTCATTCCAGCTCAGCGTGGGGTCGAACTGGCTGGCAATCCATTGCGAGAGCGTGGTCAGCCCGCCGCTGCCCTTGGGCAACGCATCGGTGAGGTTGCCGAAGCCCTTGTGCGGGGTGCGCAGCATGCCGAACGCCCATCGTGGTTTGCACGCGATGTCGAGCAGGTTGCCGAGCGTAAGCCTCGGCGGCACCGTGAGTCCGTTCTTGACGTCGCGATGACGCTGGCCCTGGATCTGGAGATCGGCCGTCAGCATCAGTGCCGGACATTGCGCGGCCTTCGCACGCTCGATCAGCGATGCGGCGAAGCCGCGATCGCGCATCACGTACAACTGGAACCAGAACGGTTCCATTACCGCTGCGCGCACGGCTTCGATCGAACAGATCGACATCGTGCTCAGCGTGAACGGCACGCCGAACGCCTGCGCAGCGTGCGCAGCGAGGATTTCTCCGTTCGGATGCATGATGCCGGTCAGCCCCGTCGGCGCGAGCGCGACCGGCATCGTGACGGGCTGCCCCAGCATCGTCGTCTTCAACGAACGATTGTCGACGTCGATCATCACGCGCTGCCGCAGCTTCAGCGCATCCAGGTCGGCGCGATTGGCGCGGATGGTGGTTTCGTCGTACGAGCCGCGGTCGACGTAGTCGAAGATGGCGCGCGGAGCGCGACGCATCGCGAGCTGGCGCAGGTCTTCGATGTTGGTGATCGCTGGCATGCCCGGATCAGCCGCGGGCGTCGGCGCGCCAGCCATACCGGCCGTACCAGGCGACGACGACGAAGCACGCGGCCGGGATGAGGAAGGAGATGGCAGTGCTGCTGCGATCGGCTACCAGCCCCATCAGCGGCGTCACCAACGCGCCGCCGGCGATGGCCATGATGATGAAGGACGCACCGCGCTTGGTATGCACGCCGAGGTTCTTCACTCCAAGCGCGAAAATGGTCGGGAACTGGATCGACATGAAGAAGAACGTCGCCACCAGCGCCGCAACCGACACCTTGCCCCAGCCTGCCATCACGATCACGCAGAGCGCGACATTGATGACCGCATACGTGCACAGCAGCGTTGCCGGTGCGATGCGGCTCATGAGCGCAGTGCCGAGGAAGCGGCCAGCGAGGAAGCACACCATCGCCACCGACAGCAGGAACGAGGCCTGCTGCGATGTCGTGCCCTGCGCATGCTCGGTTACATAGTTGATGAAGAAGGCGCCGATGCCGACCTGGGCGGCGACATAGAAGAACTGCGCGACGACGGCGAGCTGGAGGTGGCGCTGCTTGCCCAGCGACTTTGCATTCGCACCCGCATCCGTAACCGTTTCTTCGCGGATATGCGGCATGGGGGTGCGTGCAATCAGGAGTGCGATCAGTGCAACGACGCCCGCGATGGCAACGTAAGTGCCTTTCACGCTACCGCTGCTGGTTGCGCTGTCGCCGAAGAACAAGGCGCCACCGATGAGCGGGCCAACGAAGGAGCCGACACCGAAGAAGGACTGCGACAGATTGAGTCGGCGTTCCGAGGTTTCAGGTGCACCGAGGAAGGTTACGTACGGATTCGCGGCGGTTTCCAGGCAGGCGAGCCCACAGGCGATGACGAACAATGCGAACAGAAAGAATTCGAACTGCGCCGCCGATGTTGCAGGGATGAAGAGCAGGGCGCCCGCGGCGAACAGCGCCAGTCCCAGCAGGATGCCGGTCTTGTAGCTCGTGCGGTTCATCAGCATCGAAGCAGGCAGCGCCATCACGAAGTACGCGCCGAAGTACGCCATCTGCAGCAGGCCCGAACGCGCGCGCGTGATGTTCAGTGTTTCCTGGAAATGCTTGTTGAGCACGTCGAGCAGGCCGTACGAAAGGCCCCACATGAAGAACAGGCTCGTCACCAGGATGTAGGCGAGGCGGATGTTTCCCGCGGGTTGCGTCGCGGTGACTACAGTAGGGCTGCTGATGTTCAGGGCCATGCGGATTCCTCGGTGATTCGGCTCGTCAGGCGGTGTCGCCCAAGCGGAAGACCGATTGCATCGGCGTCCACTTCCGGCCTTCCGGCGTGAACGGCGTGGGCGACTGGAAGCGCCACATCAGCGCTTCCCATTCGCGGATGCGCGGGTTGTCGCGTTCGGCGGCGGCCATGCGCGCTGGATCGAAGACGGCATCGTCCGTGTCCATCACCATCACCATGCGCGTGCCGAGGCGGAAGATCTCAAGTTCGCGGATGCCGTGCGCGCGCAGGTGCTGCAGCACCTCTGGCCAGACCGCGCGGTGATGGGCCTCGTATTCCTCGATGAGGGCGGGGTCGTCTTTCAGGTCGAGTGCAAGACAGTGGCGCATGGTTATTTGCTCATCAGCGGCTTGCGCGGGTTCCGAAGTGCGCGACTCTTCATGTCAGCGCCCGGTCCAGATGCGTGTATCCGCCATCCACGAACAGCCATTGCCCGGTGACATGACTGGCGCGCCCGGACAGCAGGAAAACCGTGGTGTCGGCGATCTCGTCGGCGCGGGTCATGCGCTTGCCCAGCGGAATCTTGCCGGTGATCGTCGCCAGCTTCTCATCAGGATCGGGGAAGGTCGACAGCCACGATTCGTACAGCGGCGTCATCACTTCGGCCGGAATCACCGCATTCACACGCACGCCGTCGTCGCACAGCGCCGCAGCCCATTCGCGCGTCAGCGACAACTGCGCGCCCTTCGCTGCGGTATAGCCGCTGGTGCCACCCTGGCCGGTCAATGCGGTCTTCGAGGAGATATTGACGATTGCGCCACGCGATGCCTTCAGCGCATCCAGGCACAGGTGCGCCATCACGTAGTAATGGACCAGGTTCTTTTCGAGCGAAGCGACGAAGGCAGCGCGCCCGGCTTCAAGTCCGACGCCGTCATTCACACCGGCATTGTTGACCAGGCCATGCAGTGTGCCGAATTCGGCGAGCGTGGCGTGCACCGCAGTGCGGCAGGCTGCCTCGTCTTCCAGCTGCAACTGGTGGAAGCGCGCATACGGCTGCAATGCATGGAGCTCGCGCTCGAAATCCGCGGACAGCGGACTGCGCCCGAGCACCACGGGGATCGCACCTTCGCGCGCCAGCCCCATGCTGATCGCACCGCCGATGCCGGCGCCGCCGCCGGTGACGATCACGACCTTGTCGCGCAGGTTCAGGTCCATGGTGCGGGCTCCGCAGGCGTCTTGTTGCCGAGGCGCAGACCATAGCAGCGCACCGCGTTGCCGCCCCAGACCAGGGACTGTTCGTCAGGACTCAATGCGGCGGTCCAGTCTTCGATGATCCGGCAGACTCCGGAGTACGACGCGCGCAACAGGCAGACCGGCCAATCGGAGCCGAACAGCAGGCGGCTCGGGCCGAACAGTTCGAGCGCGACGTCGAGATAGCGGCGCACCTCGGCTTCATCGATCGATTGCGAAGCCACTTCGGTCACCAATCCCGAGACCTTGCACAGCACGTGCGGCATCGCCGCGAGCGACGTCAACGCGTTGCGCCATTCCGCATCCTCGTTACCTCCGATCGCCGGCTTGCCGAGATGATCGAGCACCAGCCAGTGCCGGTCGTGGCGGGCACAGAAGTCGCGGGTTTCCGCGAGTTGCGTCGCGCCGCGAACCAGCACTTCATAGACGTGTCCTTGTGCCTGCAATCGCTTCACGCCGAGGTTGAAATGTGTATCGGCCAGCGTTGCAGACACGTCCGGATCGTCCTGCAGTAGATGGCGGAAGCCGGCGAGGGCAGGGCTCGCGGCCCATCGCTCCAGGCGCGCGTCCAGATCCTCGGCGCGCAGGTCGACCCAGCCGATGACGGCAGCGACCCAATCGTGCGAACGGGTGAGTTCCAACAGGAAGTCGGTCTCGGCTTCATCCGTGCGCGCCTGCACGGCGATGCAGCCATCGATGCCTTGTGCGTCAAGGAGTGGGCGCAAATCCTGGGGCATCCAGTTGCGCCTCAAAACGCCCATGCCGGCGCTCATCCACGGATACGCACCCGCGTCGTAGCGCCAGAAATGCTGATGGGCGTCGATGCGCTGGGTCATGAGCGAATTTTCATGCCAGACGTGCCGGAAATGCGGTGCGCTTCATGCAGGAATCTTCCCATCCCGGAACCGGTGCCGCGCTATCGATTCGGGGTGCATCGTGATCGAAAACCCCGGAGCTTCCGGGGGCAGGTAGGCCGCATCGCGGACGATGCAGGGATCGATGAAGTGTTCATGCAGGTGGTCTACGTACTCGACCACCCGCCCCTCGCGCGTGCCGGCGATGCAGACGTAGTCGATCATCGCCAGGTGCTGCACGTATTCGCACAGGCCGACGCCGCCGGCATGCGGGCACACGGGCACGTTGTATTTCGCGGCGAGCAGGAGCACCGCGAGGATTTCGTTCACTCCGCCGAGGCGGCACGCATCGATCTGCGCCACGTCGATCGCGCCACGGGTGATGAACTGCTTGAACATGATGCGGTTCTGGCACATCTCGCCGGTGGCGACCTGCACCGGTGCTATCGCCTCGCGGATGCGCCGATGGCCTTCGATATCGTCCGGGCTCGTGGGCTCCTCGATGAACCACGGCTTCGCGAAAGCAAGCGTGTTCACCCACTCGATAGCCTGGCCGACTTCCCAGATCTGGTTCGCGTCGATCATCAGCTTGCGATCGGGCCCGATCACTTCGCGCGCGATGCGCAGGCGGCGGATGTCGTCGTCGAGATCGCGACCGACCTTCAGCTTGATGTGGCTGAAGCCGGCATCGATCGCTTCCTGGCACAGGCGGCGCAGCTTGTCGTCGCCATAACCGAGCCAGCCGGCCGAAGTGGTGTAGCAGGGGTAGCCTTCGCGTTCGAGCGTGGCGATGCGTTCGGCCTTGCCTGTCGCGCGCTCGCGCAACAACGCGAGCGCTTCGTCGGGCGTGATCGCATCGGTGAGGTAGCGGAAGTCGATGCAGCGGACGAGTTCTTCCGGCGACATGTCCGCGACGAGTCGCCAGACGGGCTCGCCCACGGCCTTCGCCCACAGGTCCCACACGGCATTGACGACGGCACCGGTCGCGAGATGGATCGCGCCCTTGTCCGGACCGATCCAGCGCAACTGGCTGTCGGACGTGATGCGGCGCCAGAACGCGCCCATGTCGGAGGCAATCGTGCCAAGGTCGCACCCGACCAGCAGGTGGCGCATCGCTTCGATCGCCGCGCAGCAGATCTCGTTGCCGCGTCCGATGGTGAAGGTCAGGCCATGGCCTTCGAGCCCGCCCCGATTCGTTTCGAGTACGACGTACGCCGCGGAGTAATCCGGGTCCGGGTTCATCGCATCGGAGCCGTCGAGATGTTGCGACGTGGGGAAGCGCAGGTCGTAGACGCGCAAGTCCGTGATGCTGACGCCCTGCAAGGCATCGGGTTGCACGGCGTTGCGATCCGGCGCGGTGCTCATGCCTGCACCGTCCTTTGAACTTGTTCGCCCAGGCCTTCGATGCCGAGTCGCATCGTCTGGCCTGCCTGCAGATACACGGGCGGCTTCTGTCCCAGTCCCACGCCCGGCGGCGTGCCGGTGGAAATCACGTCGCCCGGTTGCAGGCTCATGAAGCGGCTGAGATAGCTGACCAGGAAGCGCACACCGAACACCATCGTCGACGTGCTGCCGTCCTGGTAGCGATGGCCATCGACTTCGAGCCACAGGCGCAACGCCTGCGGGTCGGGCACTTCATCGGCGGTGACCAGCCACGGGCCGATCGGGCCGAACGTGTCGCAACCCTTACCCTTGTCCCACGTGCCCGTGCCTTCGAGCTGGAACGCGCGCTCGGACACATCGTTGATGACGCAGTAACCGGCGACGTGGTCCAGCGCATCGGCTTCCTCGATGTAGCGGCCGCCGCGGCCAATGACGACGCCGAGTTCGATTTCCCAGTCGGTTTTCTGCGAATCGCGGGGAATTTCGACATCGTCGTTCGGACCGCAAATGGCGCTGGTCCACTTGCCGAAGACGACAGGCTCCGCGGGCACGGTCGCGCCGGTTTCGGCGGCGTGGTCGGAATAGTTCAGACCGATGCAGATGAATTTGCCGACGCGGCCGACGCACGCGCCGATGCGCGGATCGCCATCGACGAGCGGCAGCGACCCGGAATCGAGCGCGCGAAGGCGGGCGAGGCCTTCCGGCGTGAGCGTATCGCCCACGATGTCGTCGATGACGCCCGACAGGTCGCGGATTCGGCCGTGACTGTCGAGCATGCCGGGGTGTTCGCTTCCGCGTTCGCCGAAACGTAAGAGCTTCATGCGGTTTCCTTTGCTTTGCTCATCGCGTCGACTCAGGTGCTCCAGCCGCCATCGATCACCTGGCAGGTGCCGGTGGTGAAGGCGGACTCGTCGCTCGCGAGATAGACGGCGAGCGCGGCGATCTCTTCCGGACGGCCCAGGCGGCCCATCGGCTGGCGCGCCACGAATGCGGCGTGCACCTGGTCGGTCGTCGAGTTCTGCGCGCGCGCCTGTTCGGCGATGCGCTGCTGCAGGGAAGGGGACTCGACCGTGCCCGGGCAGATCGCGTTGCAGCGGATGCCCGCACCGACGAAATCGGCGGCGATCGATTTGGTGAGGCCGATCACGGCCGCCTTGGTGGTGCTGTAGGCGAAGCGGTTCGGCACGCCCTTCAGGCTCGAAGCGACCGACGACATGTTGACGATGGAGCCGCCGCCGCGTTCGAGCATGCCCGGCAGGACCGCACGGACTATCCGGAACATCGCGGTCACATTGAGTTGCAGCGCGAATTCCCAGTCGCGTTCGTCGCACTCCAGCACGCTGCCGGCGTGCACGACGCCGGCACAGTTGAAGAGAGTGCTGAAGCCGTCAGTGCCGCCATGAGTGCCGAGGGAGGCCATTGCTTCGGCATTGGTGACGTCCAGGTGCAGGGTCTGGATCCGCGGGCCGCCTTCGGCTTGCAGGTTCGCGAGCCCGGCTTCATTGATGTCCGCCGCAAGCACCTGCGCGCCTTCACGCGCGAACGCCAGCGCCGTGGCGCGGCCAATGCCTTGTGCGGCGGCGGTGACCAGCGCGCGCTTGCCCTGCAGTCTCATGGCGGGTACCCATTGGCCTAGTGGTTGGACCAATAGTATCGTAGCCGGAATTCGACGTAACGCCAGTGGTCCCAATCCGGCGTTCCGGCGTGAATGGCAAACGGGAGAGACGCGGAATGCATGTGTCGGCGAGACACCCAGGGCATAGGGCATGCAGAACCGGACAACGGCATAACCGGGCCTTGCCTGATGCACATCGTGATTCGTGATGAGACTGCGCACTGCGGCCGGGGCAGCGGCTGCAAGCCGTACGCTACGATCGGCCGCTGCCGGCACGCGACGCTGGCCACATCGAATCAGGAGAGCAACATTCCATGAGCTGTGCCACTGTCTGGTTGTTGCGTCCCGCGTTGACGTTGCTTGCGTCGCTGGCATTCGTGGCTCCCGCCCGGGCGGTGAGTGCGCCCGTGATTCCGTTGCCCGCACGCGTCACGCAAGCGAACGGCGCGTTTTCCGTAGACGCGGCTACGCAAGTACAGGTGCCGCCCGGCGATACGCATGCGCGGCACGCGGCGGACTACTTCATCAACTTGCTTGAATCCAGCAGCAGCACCCGACTGCCGCTGGTCGAAGCCACACGAGATGCGCGTTCGACGAAGCGCGGCATCGCTTTCGCCATCGACCCGAAGGCACCTGCGGGCGATGAAGCCTATTCCGTTTCGGTTTCACCTTCCGGCGTGCAGGTGAGCGCGCGTTCGGCGCCGGGGCTGTTCTACGGCGGCATCACCCTGTGGCAGTTGTTGTCGGCCGACGGCGGAAATGCACTTCCGGTAAAACTCCAGGCGCTGCGCGTCGAGGATGCGCCGCGCTTCGCATGGCGCGGCTTCATGCTCGATTCCGCGCGGCACCTGCAGAGCATCGGCGAGATCAAGAAGCTGCTCGACCAGATGGCGCAGGCCAAGCTCAACGTCTTCCACTGGCATCTCACCGACGACCAGGGCTGGAGGCTTGAAATCAAGCGCTATCCGCGCCTGACCGATGTTGGCGCGTGGCGCGTTCCCGCGGGCAAGGCCGGACGCGATGCCGATGGCAAGCCCGTGCGCTACGGCGGCTATTACACGCAGGACCAGGCACGGGAGATCGTCGAATACGCTGCCCAGCGCCACATCACCGTGGTGCCGGAAATCGAAATGCCCGGGCACGCGCAGGCGGCCATCGCCGCCTATCCGCAATTCGGCGTGACCGGCAGGGCGCCGGCGGTGTCGCCCGACTGGGGCGTGAACCCGTACCTGTACAACACCGACGATGCGACGTTCTCCTTCCTCGAGGGCGTGCTGAGCGAGGTGATGGATGTATTTCCTGGCACGTACATCCACATTGGCGGGGACGAAGCCGTCAAGACACAGTGGACGTCGTCGCCGAAAGTGCAGGAACAACGCCGCGCGTTGGGCCTCGCCGACGAGCATGAACTGCAGAGCTGGTTCATCAAGCGCATCGAGCGCTTCGTCGCGTCCAAGGGCCGCAAGCTGATCGGCTGGGACGAGATCCTCGAAGGCGGCCTGCCGCCGGAAGCGACGGTGATGTCCTGGCGTGGCATCAAGGGCGCGGTCGAGGCCGCGAAGCAGGGGCACGATGTCGTGCTGTCGCCGAGCAACGTGGTCTATTTCAATCGCATGCAGAGCGATGCGGCCGACGAGCCGCCGAGCCACGACTATCCGACACCGTTGAAGGCGGTCTATGACTTCGAGCCGGTGCCGGCAGAGCTGACGGCGGAAGAGTCGAAGCACGTGCTCGGCACGCAGGCGAACCTCTGGACCGAACATGTACGCACCGAGCCGCGCGTGGAACACATGACGTTTCCGCGTCTAGCCGCGCTCGCAGAGGTCGCGTGGTCGCCACGCGAGACGCGCGACTGGAACGGATTCCTGCAGCGGCTTGCGCCGCAGATGCAGCGTTATCGCAAGGCGGGAATCGCGGCCGCGGACAGCGCTTTTGCCGTGCGCTTCGACATGAAGCCGGAAGGCGACGGCGCGCTGGTCGCGTTGCGCAACCAGACCGGTTTCGGTGAATTGCGCTACACGCTCGATGGTGGCGAACCGGGACCGGATTCGCCCCGTTACGAAAAGCCACTGGCAGTCCCGTTTGCCACTTCCGTGCGTGCGAACGCGTTCTTCGAAGGGCGTCCGCTCGCCGCGCCACGCTCGCAGCAGGTCAGTGCACTGGCGCTCGCGACCGTCGATGCCGAGCAGCTGCAGACCTGTTCGAAGGACGGGCTCGTACTGCGCCTGGAAGACGACGAGCCTGTGGGTGATCAGCGTGCCGTGGTCCCGGTCGACATCGGCAATCCGTGCTGGATCTGGAAGGACGTGGATCTCACCGGGGTGACCTCGCTGCGTGTCGATGCCGTCGACCTGCCGTTCAATTTCCAGTTCGGCGCAGACCCCGCACCGGGTGCGCTGCGCAAGCAGGCCACGCGTGAAGGCGAACTTGAAGTCGCGCTGGACAGCTGCAATGGCAAGCGCGTCGGCACGGCGGCACTGGGCGATGCGCGTCGCGATGGCGGCGTTGCCGTGATCGACGTGCCGATAAGCAACGTAACCGGACGCCACGATCTCTGCCTGCGTTTCACGCGTGACAAGCACGATCCACTGTGGGCGATCGATCGCATCCAGTTGCAACCGGTGGAGCGGTAACCGTCGCCACGAGGCGCATCTCTAACTTAAAAGCGGCAAGTCTCTCTTTCGAGGAAATCTCATGCAGGACAAGGTGCGCAGTACCTGGGTTTCGATCGCCATCATCGGCTTGCTGTTTTTTGTCATGGGCTGGTTCACCTGGATCAACGGGCCGTTGATCCAGTTCGTGCGGCTTGCGTTCGACCTGAGCACGTTCGCTGCCTTCCTGGTCACCTTCGTCTTCTACATCTCCTACTTCTGCTGGGCGTTGCCCGCGTCGGTGATCCTCGACCGCACCGGCATGAAGAAGGGCATGGCCATCGCGTTGTGGGTGATGGCAGCCGGCGCCATCGCGTTCGGACAGTTCTGCGTGCAGCGCTGGTATCCGGGCGCGCTCGCCGGACTCTTCGTCATCGGTGCAGGCCTGGCGATCCTGCAGACCGCGGCGAATCCCTACATCAGCATCCTCGGGCCGATCGAAAGCGGCGCGCAGCGCATCGCGCTCATGGGCATCTGCAACAAGATCGCCGGCATGGCTGCGCCGTTCCTGCTGGGCACGCTGGTGCTGCACGGCATGGGCGACATCGCCACGCAGGTGGCCGGTGCCGATGCGGCGACGAAGGAGCAGATCCTCGACCAGTTCGCCAGCAGCATCCACGTGCCTTACCTGTTGATGGCCGGCGTTCTCGCGGTACTCGGACTGGCGATCCTGTTCTCGCCGCTGCCCGACGTGCGCGGCGAAAGCGATGCGAAGTCGAAGCAGGAAAGTGCCGGACGCCTGTCCGACTATCCGCACGTGTGGCTGGGTGCACTCGCGATCTTTGTCTACGTGGCCGCCGAAGTCATGGCGGGCGACGCGGTCGGTGTGTACGGACGCGAAGCTGGCATTCCGCTCGACCAAACCAAGTTCTTCACGATGTACACGCTAGGCGCGATGCTCATCGGTTACGTCGCGGGCTTCATCCTGGTGCCGCGCTTCGTTTCGCAGCAACGTTACCTGGCCGTTTCCGCGGTGCTCGGCATGGTACTGACGCTGTGCGCCTATCTTGCCCATGGCTACGCATCGGTCACCTTCATCTTCGCGCTCGGTTTCGCCAACGCGATGATGTGGCCGGCGATCTTCCCATTGTCGATCCACGGCCTGGGCCGCCTGATCGAACGTGGTTCGGCACTGCTGATCATGGGCATTGCCGGCGGCGCGCTGGTGCCGCAGCTGTTCGCGTTGCTGCTCGATCATTCGCCGCAGCAGTTCCAGCTGTGGTTCTTCGTGTTGATGCTGCCGTGCTACCTGTACATCCTGTATTTCGCCCTGCGCGGTCATCGCGTGCCACCGCGTGTCGGCAACAGCGTGGCGCAGCCTCGCGCAACGAACGCATGAGAGTGAAGACATCGCAGTCGCGGCGCGGCTTTCTTGCCGCCGCCGGCAGTGGACTGGTTGCGGCATCATTGCCGCTCGGTGCGGGTGCGGCATCGGCAGCACGGGTCACCAGTGCTGCCGCGCGCCCGCCTCCGACACCGCAGCAACTGGCATGGCAGCGCGAAGAGCTCGCGATGTTCGTCCACTTCACGGTGAATACGTTCACCGGCAAGGAGTGGGGCGACGGCACGGAAAGCCCGCGCATCTTCGATCCGCACAAGCTCGACGCGCGGCAATGGGCGCGAACGGCGAAACGCTGCGGCTTCGGCAGCATGATCCTGACGGCGAAGCACCACGACGGCTTCTGCCTGTGGCCCACGCGCACCACCGGGCACTGCATTCGCAACAGCCCTTGGCGCGATGGCAAGGGCGATGTCGTGCGCGAGTTCGCCGATGCGTGCCGCGCGGAAGGTCTGGGCGTCGGCTTCTATCTGTCGCCATGGGATCGCAATACACCCAGCTACGGGCAGGGTGAGGCCTACAACGATTTCTATATCACGCAGCTCGAAGAACTGCTGGGGAATTACGGAGAACTGGTCGAAGTCTGGTTCGACGGTGCAAATGGTGAGGGCCCGAACGGCAAACGCCAGATCTACGACTGGCCGCGCATCCACGGCACCGTGCGCAGGATGCAACCCAATGCCGTGATCTTCGGTGACGCCGGCCCCGGTGTGCGCTGGATCGGCAATGAGAAGGGAGAAGCCGGCACCACCTGCTGGAGCATGGTCGATCCGAAGCGCGTGCCGTACGCCGGCTTCGATGCTTCGTGGGTGCCGGAAGCGCTGATGCAGGGCGATCCGCAGGGCAGCGAATGGCGTCCGGGTGAAGCCGACGTCTCGATCCGCCCAGGCTGGTTCTGGCACGCGAGCGAGGACGACAAGGTTCGCACGGCCGCCAACCTGATGGAGCTCTACTTCAAATCGGTAGGCCGCAACAGCAAGTTGCTGCTCAATGTTCCGCCGACTTCGGAGGGATTGCTCCACGAGAACGACGTGCGCGCGCTCGAGGAATTCTTCGAAATGCGACGTCACCTGTTCGCAAGTAACCTGCTCGAAGGTGCGCAGGTACGTGCAAGCGGCGGCAGTACGCCTGCAGCCGTGCTGGATTCCTCAGGCGATCGGTACTGGCAGGCGCCTGCGGGCGAACGCTCGGGCTGGATCGAATTCGAATCGCCCGCGCCGATCACGTTCGACGTGCTTCGCCTCGAAGAAGCGATCGAGCATGGCCAGCACATCGCCAACCATCGCGTCGATGCCTGGCAGGACGGTGGATGGCAAACCGTGTGCTGGGGCACCACGATCGGCAACGCGCGCCTGGCCCGTTTCGCACCGTGCACCGCATCGCGCATTCGCGTGTCGGTGGAGTTTGCCTACGACACACCGCGGCTGCGCCGGGTGGCGCAGTACCGCACGCGGCAGGAATCCTGACATGAAGACACGCCTGGTCACGTTGCTGCTGTTGCTTGCGTTTCTGATCGTGCCGGGACGCCCTGAAGCGGCGCACCCGACGCATACGTTTGGCTGGAAGGGCGAGCACTTCCTGCTCGACGGAAAGCCTTTCGTGATCCGTGGCGGCGAGATGCACTTCAGCCGCATTCCGCGCGAGCACTGGCGCGACCGGCTGCGCATGCTCAAAGCGATGGGGCTCAACACGGTCGGCACGTATCTGTTCTGGAACCTGCACGAGCCGCGTCCCGGCGAGTTCGATTTCAGCGGCCGCAACGACATCGCCGAGTTCGTCCGCATCGCCCGGCAAGAAGGGCTGTGGGTGATCATCCGTCCGGGCCCTTACAGCTGCGCGGAGTGGGAATTCGGCGGGTTTCCGTCGTGGCTGCTGAAGACGCCGGACATGCGCGTGCGCACGTCCGATCCGCGCTACGTCGCCGCGGTCACGCGCTACCTGCACGAAGTCGGCCGCCAGCTCGCACCATTGCAGGTTACGCAGGGCGGCCCGATCGTGATGGTGCAGGTCGAGAACGAATACGGTTCCTTCGGCAGCGACCACGGCTACATGCGCAGCGTTCGCGACGCACTGCGGCAGGCCGGCTTCGATGTGACGCTGTACACCGCCGACGGCGCGACGCCGAAGATGCTCGGCGGAGGTACGCTTCCCGACGTGTTGCCGGTGATCAACTTCGGTGACGACCCGGCTGGAAACTTCGAGGCATTCGCGCGATTCCGCGGCAACGTGCCGCAAATGGCAGGGGAGTACTACCCGGGCTGGTTCGACCACTGGGGCGATGAGCACCACACCGGCAACATCGAAAATATCCAACGCGACATCGGCTGGATGCTGGAACGCGACATCTCCTTCAGCCTCTACATGTTCCATGGCGGGACCACCTTCGGCTTCATGAATGGCGCGAACTACAGCGACAAGGAGCCGTACCAGCCCGACACGAGCAGTTACGACTACGGTGCGCCGCTGGACGAAGCCGGACGTCCGACGCCCGCATACCACGCACTGCGGGAACTCATCGGCCGGCATCTGCAACCCGGCGAAACCCTGCCCGCGGTGCCGGAACCGCCGCCGATGATCGCGATTCCGCGCTTCACCCTGAGGCAGTCGGCGCCGCTGGATGCACTGCTCGCGAATCCCACGGCTGCGGTGCGGCCGCTGAGCATGGAAGAACTCGACCAGTCCTACGGCTTCGTCTGGTATCGCGCGCGTTTACCGATCCAGGGCAAGACCACGCTGGAAGTCGGCGACGTGCGCGACATGGCGTTGATCTACCAGGGCGGAAAGCCACTGGGCACACTCGATCGCCGCAAGGGACAACGCAGCATCGAACTCGACGTGGCAGCGGGACAGCCGGTCGACCTGCTGGTCGAGAACATGGGCCGCATCAACTACGGCCCGCGCATGGTGGACGAACGAAAAGGATTGCTCGGCCCGGTGCGCTTCGGCGGAAAACCGGTGCTGGATTGGGAAATGTATCGCCTGCCGCTCGACGATCTGTCGCGGGTGCGCTTCATTGAAGGCGATCGCGATTCGCCTGCGTTCCATCGCGGCACGTTCACGCTTGCGTCGTCGGGCGACAGCTACATCGACATGCGCGGTTGGGGCAGGGGCCATGTGTGGATCAACGGACATCACCTTGGCCGTTTCTGGCAGATCGGGCCGCAGCAGGCGCTGCTGGTGCCGGCCGAATGGCTGCGACGCGGCAGGAACGAGATCGTCGTGCTCGAACTCGAATCCAACCGGCAACGCAGCGTGCAGGGCCTGACCGAGCCGGTGTACGCCACCGCCGCCACTTTGCCTGCAACCGGTACGCATTGAATTCAGGAGCACTGCCATGACCAGCCGCCGCCGCTTCCTCCAGTCCAGCCTGCTTTCCGCGACCGCTCTGGCGCTTGCCCAGGGAGCTACCGCCGCAACGGGCAAAACAGCCACGCGTGCCCGTGTCGTGTCGACCTGGGATTTCGGCGTAGGCGCCAACCAGGCGGCATGGGCGAAGCTCTCTGCGGGAAGTTCCGCGCTCGATGCCGTCGAAACCGGCGCGCGTTGGGCGGAAGAAACACTGTGCAACACCACCGTCGGGCACTGCGGTTATCCGGATCGCGACGGCGTGCAGACACTCGACGCCAGCATCATGGATGGCGACGGCCGCTGCGGTGCCGTTGCCGCGATCGAAGACATCCTGCATCCGATTTCCGTCGCGCGTGCGGTAATGGAGAAGACGCCGCACGTGCTGCTGGTGGGCGAGGGCGCGCAACAGTTTGCTGTGCAGCAGGGCTTCGAGAAGAAGCCGCTGCTCACGCCGGAAGCGAAAAAGGCCTGGCAGGAATGGCTCAAGACCGCGCAGTACAAGCCGCAGATCAACACCGAGCGCGCAAAGCTGCCGGGCAACAAGGAAAACCACGACACCCTCGGCATGCTCGCGCTCGACGCCAACGGCAATCTCGCCGGCGCGTGCACGACCAGCGGCATGGCGTGGAAGCTGCACGGCCGCGTGGGCGACAGTCCGATCGTCGGCGCGGGACTCTACGTCGACCACGCGGTGGGCGCCGCGACGGCTTCAGGCGTGGGCGAGGAGATGATCCGCAACGCGGCCAGCTTCCTCGTGGTGGAGCTCATGCGCCAGGGCCGCACGCCGATGGAAGCCTGCCGTGAGGCGATCGATCGCGTCGTCCGCAAACGCCCTGAAGCGAGCAAGACGTTGCAGGTGTGCTTCCTCGCCATGAACCGCGAGGGCGAAGTGGGCGCGTATGCCCTGCACAAAGGCTTCGTGTACGCGGTCTGCGATGCCGCGAAGCAGGATGCGCTGCTGGATTCGCGTTCGGTCTACTGACTTCCGTTACTACGCAGCGCGTCGACGATGCGACGCACGATCGCGGCATCGGTGCGGATCTCGCCACCGGTCATGCCCAGCGACTGGCGTGGGACGTAATGGGACAGGGAAGGGCACGCGTGCTTGGCCGATGCGTGGAATTCCCTCGCGCCGGTCTGCTCGCGAAGCGCGGCGATATTCATTGCGTCGATACCGGCGCCCGGCATCACCGAAATGCGGCCGTCCGCGCGCAACACCATTTCACGAAGCAGGTCGGCGCCGTCGGGCGCGTTCGACTGCGCGCCGGAGCTCAGCACACGCTCGCATCCCAGCGCGATCGCGTCTTCAAGCGACTGTAGCGGATCGCGACTGACGTCGATGGCACGATGGAATGTCACGCCGAGACCTTTCGCCGCGGTGACGAGCCCGACGCAGCGATCGCGATCCACGTTGCCGTGGGCATCCAGCACGCCAATCACCACGCCATCGCAACCAAGCGCGACGCAGGCTTCGATATCGCGCTGCATCGTGGCGCACTCGTCATCGCTGTACAGGAAGTCACCCGCGCGCGGACGGATCAGCACGTACAGCGGGATGCGAAGACGATCGCGGGCAAGGGCGATCTGCCCATGCGACGGGGTGAGGCCGCCCAGTTCGAGCGCCGTGCACAACTCCACGCGACCCGCGCCGCCGTCCTGCGCGGCGATAGCGGAGGCCACCGAGTTAGCTGCCACTTCCAGCAGCGGTTCCTGGGTCATGTTTTCGTGAATTCCTTCTGTGATCTCGTCACGCATGGCGTCGGCGGGAGCTGACACGCAGTTGATCGGCAACGCGACGATATCGTCGCCGCCTTCAAAATGCCGCCGGTTCGGCTTCTGGCGACCGCCGAGACACGTTAGCATTGGTCCAACCACTAGGCCACATCACCGTCCGCCGGAGTCGCAACCGCATGAAACAGCTCGCCGCTTCCCTGCTGCTCGCCTCTGGCCTGTGTGGAACCGCCGCCGCGCAGGCTCCGGCACCTCAGGCGGCTACGACATCGGCCGACCAGCGCATGCAATGGTTTGACGACGCCAAGCTCGGCATCTTCATCCATTGGGGCATCTACGCGGCGCACGGCACGAGCGAGTCGTGGTCGTTCTTCAATGGCGAAACCACCTGGCCCCAGTACATGAGCCAGAAGAAGGATTTCACCGCGCGCAATTACGACGCACAGGGCTGGGCCGACCTGATCAAGCGCAGCGGCGCGCGCTACGCGGTGCTGACCAGCCGCCATCACGACGGCGTTGCGTTGTGGAATTCGAAGAAGGGCCTGAACGTGGTGCGCGACACGCCGGCCAAACGCGATCTCATTGGTCCGTTCGTCGACGCCTTGCGCAAGGACAAGCTGAAGGTCGGCCTGTATTACTCGCTGCCGGACTGGTCGTATTCCGACTACGACGTGTTCACGCGCGAAAAGAAGCGCTACGACATCAAGGCCGAACCCGCCCGCTGGCAACGCTATCTCGCCTATTACCAGGAACAGGTGCGCGACGTCGGCGAGCGCTACAACCCCGACCTGTACTGGTTCGATGGCGACTGGGAACACAGCGCCGAGGAATGGCAGGCGCAAAAGACACGCGCGATGATCCTCGCGCACAACCCCAACGCCATCATCAACTCCCGCCTGGCCGGCCATGGCGATTACGGCACGCCGGAGCAGGGCGTGCCGATCCACAAGCCAACCGATCGCTATTGGGAGTTGTGCCTGACGATGAACATGTCCTGGGGCTATAGACCCTCGGACAACGCGTACAAGACGCCAGGACAGTTGATCCGCATCTTCGCCGACACGATTTCGATGGGCGGCAACCTGCTGCTCGACATCGGCCCGAAGGAAGACGGCAGCATCGACGAACGGCAGGTGCAGATCCTCGAGGAATTCGGCCGCTGGACCGGCAAGCATGGTGAAGCGATCTACGGATCGCTCGCGGGCATTCCGCTCGACTACTTCCACGGACCAAGCACGCTGAGCGCGGACGGCCGCAAGCTTTACCTCTTCGTCGACGGCCGGCCCAACGAAGACCTCGTGATCAAGGGATTGGACAACCAGGTCCTGCGCGCGCGCGTGGTCGGCAGCAATGCAACGGTCGGACACCAGGTGGTCGGCAAGTTCGGCTGGAGCAAGGTGCCCGGCCTGCTGTACCTCGATGTGCCGAAGGACGCGTTCGATCCGGTGGTCACCGTGATCGCGCTGGAACTCGATAAGCCAGTGTCGCTGTTCAGCGATCAGATCAAGCCGATCGAAAGCAACTGAGAAAGCCAGTTCCGAGTGTTGCGTGGCGCTACGCTACGGATTGTTCCACGTACCACGCCGCCGCGCCGATGATGCCCGTGTGCGGGTAATCGATCAGCCACACCGGCACCTGCTCGAGCGCCGCACGCATCACGCCCTTGTTGATGAAGCGCGCGTGGAAGCGGCTGCGATCCATGAAATCGCGCATCTTCGACACGATGCCACCGGCGATGTACACGCTGGTGGCACTGCCGACCAGCGCGAGATCGCCGAGTTGGCTGCCGAGCACGTCGCAGAACATCAACACGGCTTCGAGCGCCTGCGTTTCTCCGGCACGCGCGGCGTCGGTCACGGCAGCGGGTGTTTCCTGGCGTGCAGGGACACCATCGAGTGCGCACAACGTTCGATAGAGCTTGAGCAGGCCCGGGCCTGACGTGATCTGCTCGGCGGAAACGTGCGAGCGGTTCTCCATCATCTTCGCCAGCACCGCGACTTCGCGCGGATTGCCCGGCGCGAGGGCGATCTGTCCGGCCTCGCTCGGCAGTACAGCCGTGCGGTTGCCGATCGGGATCCGGTATGCCGCGCCCAATCCGGTGCCGGGTCCGACTATCAGCGTGGGCCCGGGCATGGCCACGGTGGGTCCGCTCAGCAGCACGCTGTTGTCGGGAGTCATGCATTGCACTGCGTGTGCGACGGCGACGAAATCGTTGACGACGGCGACGCGCGCAATCCCGAGATTGCGCAGCTCCGCCAGTGACACGGGCCACGGCAGGTTGTTGCTCATCACCTTGTCGTCGCGCAGCACGCCCGTGCAGCCGATCGCGATGTCGTCGACGGGCCCGCGCGTCGACAGGAAGTCGGCGGCGATGTCGTTGAGGCTGTCGAACCCGGCGCCGGCGTACTGCTGCTGGTCAAGGACGCCGATGGTTCCGTCCGGCTTTCGCTGCACGATCGCAAGCCGCGCATTCGTGCCGCCCACGTCCATCGCGAGGAAGGGAGCGCCTTGCAGGACGGATGCGGCGTTGCGGATATTCATCATCGGACTCGGCGCGCTGATCCGTGCCGTTTGTGAGAAGCTCATCGTGAGGCCTGTGGTGGTGGCGTCGAGGCGGCGGGGCATCCGCTCGCGTCTTCGACAAAGCGGCCGTTGATCGTGCGCAGGACGTGCCGCTCGCAATGGTCGTTGTCGTCGCGGCTCAGGAATTCCTGTCGCGAATGGGCGACCGCATTGCGCTCTTCGCGCGGTACGCCGTGGTTGTAGCTGGCGCTGCCGGCGAAGCGATCGCGCGTGCGGCGCGCCGTTTGCTGGCCACGGCGCACAAGGACCGTGTCGCTATCGTCGTAGATGCGGATGTCCGTGGTGAGGCGAACCTTCGGATCGGTCTTCGCGCTGGCGTCGCTCTTTTCACCGGGCTTGCCGGCGGAGCCGCCTTCCAGCGCCACCTGTCCGATGCCGCCATCGAAGCCGAAGTTCTGCTCCACGGTTTCCGATTCAATCTCGCCGCCGGTCTTGCGCGATACGACACCATGATCGCGCCACTCGGCGACCATGCGATCGTCATTGTCGTCGAGCGAACCCCATGTGTGGTGCACGTCTGCGTCGAGCGTGCGTTCGACGGTGGTTTCGACCTTGCCCTTCGAGCCGCGCACTTCGCCACGCGCGACGAAACGGCGCGTGCCAAGGAAGTGCAGCGACTGCTCGCTCGGAATCGTCGCGTCCAGGCGCATGTCCGGCTTCAGTTCGCCCAGTTCGGCCTGCAGCAGCTTCGCCTTGATGCGCTGCACGCCGGCGTCGCGCCATACCTGCAGGTTCGGCAGCAGCTTCCAGCCTTCGCTGCCTTCAGGCACGCCGGCGACGTGCAGGCGAACTTCGTGTGGCTTGCCATCGTTGAGTGGCCCGATGAAGGGCGTCAGGTCGTAGCGGATCGGGTGGATGTCGAACGCGCGCGGCGCGGGGATCGTGTACCACAGCAGCGGATTCGACCAGCCGCCGGTATAGATGTGCGGATAGGGTGCGGCGATGCCGGCGACCTTGCCGTCGAGCAGCACCTGCACTTCGCGGTACGGACCTTGCGGGTTGTGGCACCAGTAGCCATCCAGCGGCACGGCGTAGTACCAGAACTCCTCGCACCCGCCGCCGGAGCCGGTGGCGTAGACCTCGGCCAGCAGGCGTTCGCTGTTGGCGGGAATGACGATATCGCCGACCGTGTCGGCGCCGTCTTCATGCAGTTTTTCCAGCGGCAGGATGAGGTCGGCGGTTTGCGCGGCCGGGTGTTTGTCATCGGCGCGGAAGAACAGCAGGCTCAGCCTGACGTCGAAGATGCCGGTGTAGGTTTCGTTGACCACGTTGCCCAGATGCATCTCCGCGTCCTGCGGCTGGGCGAACAGCGGCGCATAGGCGGTGACGTCCTTCTCCACGCGCCATTCGATTCCGTCGCGCGAGGGTTCCGGCGAACTGGTGCGGAAAACAGTGACGCCACCGACCTCGAAGTGGCCGATGCGATCGTACTGGCGACCCTTCACCGCACCATCGAGGCGCAGCACGATCTTATGCCACGGGCCCGGGCATTGTTCCGCCGCATCGATGCGCGCCTTCGCCGGGTCAAAGCTGTTGAAGCCGTGGTGCAGTACTTCGACGGTGCAGGCCTGCATGCCTTCCGGCACCGGGGATGGATACGCCGTGCGCGGGTCATCGTGATCGCTGCCGAACTGCTTGGGCGGTTCTGAAGCGTATGCCGTGGTAGCCGAAAGAAGCGTCAGGAGTGCAAGGGAAAGAGTTTTCATCGTCTCGTCGTCATCGCGCGGGCGCTGCGCCTGGCAGGCGGACCGACCATGCATACGCATTGGCCGTGGACTTGCGAACAACGGCAGGCACCTCGACGACGGTGACATCGCCATCGCGGCGCCATGCCAACGGCACATCGGCGCCAAGCACGACCACCTGCGCGCCTGCGCGAGGTGCCGGACCCGGGATGCGCAGGGTCTTCGGCAGGCGCTTTTCGTTGTCGTCTGGCAGGTAGATCGCATGCACCGTGCCGTCGTGCAGTTGTGTGTAGCGGAACTTGCCGGCCCGATAGGGCGCGACCGCGCGGCTGCCGTGGATGGCGCTGCCGTTGACCTTCATCCACGCGCCGATCTCATGCAGCCGATCGATTGCAACCGGCGGCAGTTCGCCATTGGCATTCGGCCCGACGTTGAGCAGGTAGTTGCCGCCCTTGGCCACCACGTCCACCAGCATCTGCACGACGGTGCGCGCGGGCTTGTAGTTGTCGTTGGGCACGTACGACCACGAGTCGCCCAGCGTCATGCAGGTTTCCCACGGATACGGCAGCGGTTCGTCGGGAATCTTCTGCTCGGGCGTGCGGTAGTTCTCGTAACGTCCACCGACCGCGCGGTCGACGACGATCAGGCCCGGCTGGTTGCGGCGAGCGATCGACACGAGTCCCGGCATGTCGATGTCCTGCGCCCAGGGCACGCCCGCGGTGCCATTCGCCGCGTCGTCCATGGTGTCGCGCGGGCGCACCCAGCCACCGTCCAGCCACAGGATGTCGAGCGGGCCGTATTGCGAAGTGAGCTCGCCGATCTGCGCATGGGTGAACGCGACGAAGCGCTTCCAGATGTCCGGATGCTTGCGCGTGTCGTAATTCGTGTGGCGGTTGGGCGTGGCCCACTTCGGCGACCAGTAGTCGTCGCTGTGCCAGTCCGGTTTCGAGAAATACGCGCCGATGCCGAAGCCGCGTGCGCGGAACGCATCGAAGACTTCCTTCGCGACGTTGGCGCGCGGGTTCGAATGGAACGGCACGTTTGGCGCGGTGATGCGGTAATCGGTCTGCTTCGTGTCGAACATGCTGAAGCCGTCGTGGTGCTTGGTCGTGAACACCACGTACTTCATGCCCGCATCGCTGGCGATCCCGGCCCACTTCTCCGGATCGAACTTCACCGGATTGAAGGTATTGGGCAGCTGTTCGTACTTGCGCACGTAGTCGACGTAGCTGATGCCTTCAGGACGTTTGCACCAGTCCACGTCTTCCGAGCAGATGGACCAGGATTCAACCGCGCCCCACTGGCTGTATGGTCCCCAATGCATCATGAAACCGAACTTCCAGTCCTGCCATTGCTCCAGCTTCCGGATGACGGCGGGATCGATTTCTGGAACATAGTCTCCAGCCGCGTGTTCCTGCGCCAACAATGGCATGGAGAGGAGTAGCGACAGGACGAGCAGGGCGGTTTTCATCATGCGGGACTGTTTTCCAGCAGCGAATGCACTTCGCCGAGCGAAGGCAGGGCGGCGAATGCACCATGCCGCGTGACCGCCAGGGCACCGCAACCCGCGGCAAAACGAAGGCTCCCCGTCAGCGCCGCCCGATCCGCAATGAACGACGCCAGGCGCGCGCGATCGACGCCGCGCGACTGCAGCTGATACAAGAGCCCGCCGATGAACGCGTCACCGGCCGCCGTCGTATCGATGGCGCGCACGGAGAATGTTTCCAGCACGCCGCTGCCATCGCGCGTATACCAGCGCAGCGGAGCCGCACCGTCCGTGGTGACGAGCAGCTGCGCGGTTTCGAGCAGGCGATGGATCACCCGCGATTCGCCCCCGGGCTCGTGCTCGGACAGATAATCGAGTTCGTTGCCTGCCAGCTTCACCACGTCTGCGGCGGCAAGCGCACGCCACAGCCAGGGCAACGGATCCGCTTTGGTCGGCCACAGGGCAGGGCGCAGGTTCATGTCCATGCTGACCACGGCACCGAGGCTGCGCGCGAGCGCCATGCCTTCGAGCGTGACCTGCGCGATGCCAGGTTCGGTCAGGCTGTTGCTGCACACGTGGAAGATCGCAGCATTCGCGAAGCAATCGGGATCGAAATCCGTCGCCCGGAACAGCAGATCCGCGGCCGGCGGCCGGTAGAAGCTGAAACTGCGTTCACCATGCTCGTCGAGCGAAACAAAGGCGAGCGCCGTCTTCGCTTCACTCGTGTAACGCACGTAACGGGTGCCCACGCCTGCCTGGTCGAGGCTGTGCAGCAGGAAATCGCCGAACATGTCGGCGCCCAGCATGCCCACGAACTGCGCGCGTCCACCCAGGCGCGCCACCGCAACCGAAGCATTCGCGGGCGCACCGCCCGCATGCTGGATGAAAGCGCGGTGCCCGCCGGCTTCGCCGCCGGTAGAAAGGAAATCGATCAATGCTTCGCCGAAGCAGACGATGTCGCGTTTTACGTCCGTGTGCTTCATGTCTTCAATACTCGTCATCAGACCGCCGCACCCTCAAGATGGCGACGGGAACCACGCCATCCGTACCAGATGATGTAGGCGTAGCACAGCGCGGGAATCACGAACGCGAACCGCAGGCCGGTGGTTTCATTACCGCTGACCGACTGGATGAAATCGACGAGATGTCCTTGCAGGAACGGGATCACCGCGCCACCGAAGATGGCCATCACCAGCAGGCTCGAGGCCTTCGGAACCAGCGGGCCGAGACGGTCGATTACGAGGGTGAAGATCGTCGGGAACATGATCGAGTTGAACAGGCCGATCGCGATCACGCTCCACATCGCACCCGGCCCGGACACCACCATGGTGGTGAGCAGCAGGCCGACGTTGACCACCGCATAAAGGCGCAGCAGGCGCCGCGGATCGAACTTCAGCAGCAGGGCGGCGCCGATGAAACGGCCCACCATCGCGGATCCCCAGTACATCGACACGTAATGGCCGACATCGGCCGGCGCGATTGCGCCAACATCCGGGCGCATCGCGTAATTGGCAAGAAAGCTACCCACGGCGACTTCCGCGCCGACGTACAGGAAGATCGCCAGCACGCCCCAGCGCACGTGCGGGTACTTCAGAACCTCGGCGAACGTATGGCGTTGCGGATCGGCTTTCTCGGTGGCCTCGGCATGCGCGGGAAGACGGAAGAACGCCACCAGCACCGCAAGCAGCACCAGTGCCGAAGCAACGCCGAGATAGAGCGGCTGCACGGTGTGCACGCGTTCTGCAGCCGGAAGTTGCGCGAGTTGCTCGGCGCTCAGGTGCGTTGCGCCGAGAATGAGTGCACCACCTACCCACGGACCGATCGTGTGGCCCACGGAGTTGATCGCCTGCGCGAGATTCAGGCGGCTCGGGGCGCGTTCTGGCGCGCCCAGCAACGCGACGTACGGATTCGCCGAGCACTGCAGCAGCACGATGCCGCTTGCAAGGATGAACAATGCCACGAGGAACATCGCGTACACGCCCGCCTGTGCCGCGGGCAGGATCAGCAATGCGCCGCTACCCGCAACCAGCAGGCCGATCACGATGCCCAGCTTGTAGCCCACACGTGCAACAACCGCGCCCGCGGGCAAGGCCATCACCAGGTAGGCACCGAAGAAGCAGAACTGCACCAGCATCGCCTGCCAGTACTTGAGTTCGAACACCGCCTTGAGGTGCGGGATCAGCACGTCGTTCAACTCGGTGATGAATCCCCACATGAAGAAGATGGCAGTGACCGCTGCAAATGCGAGCTGGTTGGCGCCATTCGATCTGGTTGTCATTCGTGAGTTCCTGCAGTGATTCGGTCGGATACCGAGCGCAGCACGCCGCGCGAAAGTGGAAGGACTTATGGCGGAGGGCAGGTGCTGGCGCGTTCGATCAGCTGCACCGGCGCGATGACGGGAGCATGGTCGGCTGAAGGATTGCGCGCGTGTTCAAGCGCGAGAGTTGCGGCCTGGCGGCCACGTTCGCGCGGATCCGCATCGAGTGTCGTCAACGGCGGCGTACCGACAGCGGCTTCGGGAATATTGTCGAAGCCGGTTAGCGCGAAATCATGACCGGGGTGGCGGCCGCGTCGCGTAAGCCCGAGCGTCAGGCCAAGCGCAACCGCATCGTTGTAGCAGACGGCGGCGGTGGGAGCCGGGTCGCGAATGAACAGCGCGCCGGTTTGCGCGGCGGCTTCGAGGCGCGTCGGTGCGCATTCGATGATCCACTGCGGTTCGGGGCGAATGTCGTGCGCGAGCATTGCGTCCTGATAGCCGAGCCGGCGTTCGCGGCACGAGCTCGAATCCTGGTGTCCGCCGAAGAATGCGATGCGGCGATGGCCCAGTTGCAGGAGGTGTTCGGTGGCCTGGCGCGCCCCCGCGCGATTGTCGAGTCCGAGGAACGCATAACTGAAATCAGGCGGCGCCTCGCCCGTCAGGTGGCGGTTGAACACGAGCAATGGCGTCGACGGGCCGATGGCGCGCGCGATTCGCGCGACATCGCTCACTTCGGCAGGGGAAAGAATGATCGCGGCGGGATGATGCTCGACCAGCGAGGACAGCACGGCCTGCTGGCGCTCCGACGATTCGCCGCTGCTTCCCAGCAGGGTGACGTAACCGGCGGCGGCGAGCGCTTCATCCACGCCGGCGGCGAACTCGGCAAAGAACGGGTTCGAGAGGTCGTTGATCACCAGCGCCACGCTCGATGCCGTGCGGGTCCGCAGGCCGGCAGCGGCCCGGTTGTAGACATAACCCTGGCGACGCATCTCGTCCTTGACGCGCTGGCGGGTGTCGGGATGAACCAGGGGACTTTCGCGCAGCACCAGGGAAACGGTCGCCCGGGAGACGCCGCAGGCATCCGCAATATCGTTCAACGTGACTTTGCGCCGTGATGGCATGGATCCCCCGCTGGTTGAACTTTTAGATCGATTTAGTCCGGCATCCTGAACTCTGACTCGACAAGCCGCAAGGGGGAGAACTCATGGCCAAACCCCCTTCAACCTCTAAAAAGGGCGGGTCCCCGGCGGGTAGGTGCCGGAGGGGCCAGCCAAGCGTGACCCTGCCGTCAGCTTGCTTGCATTTGACTTTTAGATCGCTCTAAAGTGTGATTGACGTCACTTTTGGCGTTTTGGCTTGTCGCGTAAGGTCGCTTTCGACGCACGCAGGCAATAAGGGCGTTACCTGTTTACGGTCACGAAGAAAGCAATCAAACCACCAAAGTCTGCAAGAAATTGTGGTTGGACCATTAGGCCAATCATCGACCAACCAACTGCCCGGGGGGGCCAAATGCAGCAGTCCACTCTTCAACGCAATGCCTTGGCAAGCGCGCTTGCGCTCGCCTTGTTTTCTCCCTTTGCCGCGTCTGCGCAGCAGAGCGAAACGCAGACCGATGCGAGCACGATCACCGGGCAGCCGGCTGAGAAGAACGAAAAGGCACGCACGCTCGACACGGTTACCGTGACCGGTTCGCGCATCAAGCGCTCCAATATCGAGGGCCCGGCACCGGTAACCATCATTACCGGCGAGCAGATGAAGAAAGAGGGCTTCGCCACCGTCTACGACGCGCTGCAGACGCTGACCGAGGCGATCGGTAACGTGCAGAACGACTACGACTGGGGCCAGTCAAGCGTCAATGCGTATCCGTTGAACCTGCGCAATCTCGGCCCTGGCCGCAGCCTGCTGCTGATCAACGGCCACCGCGTCGCCGACTACCCGATGCCCTACCAGGGCAAGAGCAACTTCGCCAACTACAACAACATTCCCAGCGGCATCGTCGAGCGAATCGAAGTGCTGGCGGGCAGCGCCTCGGCAATCTACGGCTCGGACGCGATGGCCGGCGTGGTCAACGTCGTGCTGAAGGAAAACTTCGAGGGGCACCAGCTACGCGCGAAGTGGGGTGAAGCCACCCGCGGCGGCCGCATCAACAAGGACTTCGTGTTCTCCGGCGGTACGTCCGGCGACAAGTGGAACCTCGTCTATAACCTGCAGCACTTCGACCGCGGCGTGCTGCTGGCGAAGGATCGCCCGTTCATGGACGAAGAGGCGGACAAAAACCCGATCATGCGTTCTCCCCTGGAGAACCATTACGACATGGGCTGGACCACGCCGTATCCGGGTCTTCGTCTGCGCCAGCCAGGCACTGTCGATTCCTTGCCCGGCACGGGCAATGTCACACGTCCGGTGGCTCCGCCGCCCGGTGCCTGTGATCAGTACGGCGACCTGTATTACCTCTTTACTTATCGCGGCTACGACCGCAATACCGGTGCGGAGTCCACGGGCGGCAGCATCTGTGCCCAGCGCGTGTTCCAGAACTGGGCATTGCGCACGGGCAGCAAGGACGATTCCGGTTACATCCGCGGCACCTACGATTTCACCGACAACCTGCAGGGTTGGGCTGCGTTGGGCGTGTGGCGCTCCACCGGCGACTTCAACACTTTCATCGACGGTTTCGGCAGCCCCACTTTCTGGGATCCGCGCGCAACCGATCTCGCAACCGGCGCGGCCGGCGGCGCACCGCGCAACTTCCTGAAATTCATCTCCCCAGGCGAAATGGGTGGAGAAGAGGCGATCCTGACGAAGTCGAAGGAACTCGCGGTGGATTTCAGTGCCGGCCTGACCGGTACGATCGCCGACCGCTTCGACTGGGAAGCTTCGGTGGGCCGTGCCGAATACGAGGTGCGCGAAACCTTCCCGACCCTCAACCAGGGCGACATGTTCGACTTCTTCATGGGCCAGCAGCAGGGCACCGCGGCGAACGGCATGCCGATCTACACGCCGGACTACAACAAGCTGTGGAACCCGCTGTCGCCCGACGACGTGGCCGGCTTTGCCCGCCGCGGCGAGAAGAAGGCCGAGTCGTGGCTGACCCAGGCGCAGTTCACCATTTCCGGTGACCTGTTCGAAGGCTGGGCAGGCCCGATCGCCTTCGCTGGCGTGGTCGAAGCCGCGAAGCAGGGCTACAAGCTGACCCCCGACCCGAAGACCCTCAACCAGGACGAAGACGGCTGGTACACCCCGTTCGGCAACATCGAGCAGGGCGGCGGCGAGCGCAATCACTATGCCGTCGGCGCCGAGTTCCGCGTGCCGTTGCTGGAGTCGCTGACCGCCAACATCGCCGGTCGCTACGACAAGTACGACGCGGTGCGCAGCGGCGCCAAGCCGACCTACCAGGTGGGCCTGGAATGGCGTCCGTTCTCCAACCTGCTGGTGCGTGGCAGTTACGGCACTTCATTCCGCGCTCCCGACATGCACTACGTGTATGCGCTGGCCAGCTCGGGCATCGAAGACTTCACCGATTACGCGGCCTGTGCCGATGGTGGCCGGATCGCGGGTGGCTGCCCGCGTGACACCTACAAGATCGAGGATGCGACCGTTGAACGCGGCGGCACTCCGGACCTCAAGTACGAAGAAGGCGAGTCGTACACCTTCGGCTTCGTCTGGGATGCCTTCACCAATTTCTCGCTGAGCGCGGACTATTGGGACATCCAGATCGACAACATCATCAACGACATCTCCGCCGATGACCTGCTGAAGACCGAGGCCTACTGCACGCGCAACGGCTTCACTCCGGACGGTGTTCCGCTGGCAGTTCCGCCGTCGGCGGAATGGTGCGCCGAGGCGATCCGTCGTATCCAGCGCAATGGACCAGCCAACGTCGCAGGCAATGTCACCATCGGCATCAACCCGATCAACCGCGCCGAAACCCAGGTCTCCGGCGTCGACGTGAGCGCGCGTTACGCATTGCCGGATACCAACCTGGGCAACTGGAACTTCAACCTCAACTACACCAACCTGCTGTCGTACAAGGAACGTGGTTTTGTCACCGATCCGCTGCTCGACACGCGCAAGAACCAGAACCCGCGCACCAAGATCACCGCCAGCGTGAACTGGAACTGGGAGAAGTGGAACGCCACCCTGTTGATGTACCAGAAGTCCGGTGGACGTGATAACCGCTGGGGCGGCTGCGAACCGCTCGCGGATGGTTACAACACCATGACGCCGATCGACGACAACACCTGTGTCGACAACGAAGCAGGCAGCATCTCGTTCGGCCAGACCTCGGCTCGCCACTACGAGCGTCGCGCTCCACGTCGCTACTTCAATGGCAGCGTCGGTTATCAGCTCAACGAAGCGTGGAAGTTCAATCTCTACGTCAGCAACATCTTCGACAAGATCTACGGCGACAAGTGGTGCGGTGACTTCGCGTTCTGCATCGACGATCCGGTCGGTCGTGAAGTTTCCGGTGAAGTCATCTTCAAGTTCTGATCCACGGCCTTCCCTCCTAGGCCATCTTGAGCCCAGCCTATGCTGGGCTCTTTCTTGTGTGCCGCAGTCTCTCTGTTCACCGAGCCACTGCGCAGAAAAAGCAAAACTCCTGAGCGAATCGAGGAACGTGGCATGAATCGGAACGGCTTGGATCTGATGGCAGTCGGGCGTGGGGCAGGGCTGCTGGGCCTGTGCGCATTGATGTTCGCCGGTGCCCAGGCGGCGCCGGCACGTGGCAATCAATCTCTGCCTTCGACAGTCAACACCTTCATCGGCACCAAGGATGAAGGCAACACATTCCCCGGCGCTTCGGCGCCGTTCGGCATGATCCAGGTCAGTCCGATCGGTTCGCATTACGCCGGATGGCGGCATGGCGACGAAAAGATCCGCGGCTTCGGGCGCAACTTCCTGTCCGGCGCGGGTTGCTGGGAGCAGGGCGGCCAGGTGTCGGTATTGCCGGTGACGGGCACGATCGGGCCCGGCGGCAAGTTCGACATCAATGATGGCAAGAATTTCGAACACGAAAAGTACGGCTCTCGGTACACCCACGACGGCGGGGCAGGCGAGGCCGGCTATTACAAGGTCAAGCTGACCGACTACGACATCGATGTGGAAGCCACCGCGTTGACCCGCGCCGCTGCCGAGCGTTACACGTTCAATGCCGATGCCAAAACCGGCAGCGTGCTGGTCAACGTGGCGCAGGCCAATAGCAAGCACCGTGTGATCGGCAGCCAGGTGCGCGTGGTCGGCGACCGTGCGGTGGAAGGCAAGGTCCTCACGCTCAGTTTCTGCGGCGGCCATCAGTACGCCACGTGGTTCCGCATCGAGTTCGATCGCCCGTTCAAGACGTTCGGTGTCTGGAACCAGGTCGGCGGCCACGAAGGCGCGCGCTTCAGCATGGAAAGCGAGTACGAGCCGCACAACGGCGCATGGCTCAGCTTCGATCTGGAAAAGGGCCGCAGCGTGACCGCGATCAGTTCGATCTCGCATGTCGACCAGGAAGGCGCGCGCGCCAACCTGCGCGCGGAAGGCATGAACGGCGGCAAGCTGATCGGCTTCGATGCCATGCGCAAGAGTGCACAACAGGCATGGCAGGACGAGTTGTCGAAGGTGAAAATCACCGGCGGCAGCAAGGACGACCGAACCGTGTTCTACACCGCGCTGTACCACGCGCTGCTGCAGCCGCTGACCGGAAACGATGCGGACGGCCGCTACCGTGGTTACGACGACAGGATCCACACTGCGGATGGCTGGACCTATTACGAATTCTGGTCGTTGTGGGACACCTACCGTTCGCAGAACCAGCTGCTGGCGCTGCTCCAACCGCAACACGCGCGCGATATCGCGCGCAGCATCCTGAAGATAGACGAGGAGGGTGGCTGGCTGCCGAAGTGGGGTTATGCCAACTTCGATACCAACACCATGTCAGGCGACCCGGTGTCGCCGTTCCTTGCCGACCTGTGGCGCTACGGCGCGCTGAAGGGCCGCGAAACCGAAGCTTGGAAGGCGCTGCGCAAGAACGCATGGGGTGTGCCGCCGCTGGCGTCGCGCCATGAAGGCCGCGCGGGTAACGCCAATTACCTGGAAAAGGGATTCGTGTTCTACGACCGCACGTTCCCGGCCAAGGGCATGGACGTGGATCCGCAGAACGGCAGCTCCGCGACGTTCGAATACGCGCTGGCCGATTGCTCGATCGCCCCATTGGCGGAAGCCGTCGGTGCAACGGACGACGCGGCCGCGCTGCGCAAACGCAGCGGCAACTGGCGCACGCTATGGGATGCCGCGTTGAAGGAGAAGGAATCGGATTTCGCCGGCTTCCCGCGTCCGCGCATGGAAGACGGCGAGTGGTACGTCTCACCGGAAGGCGCCTACAACCCGCGTTCGCACTATGGCTTCCATGAAGGCACTGCGTGGCAGTACCAGTGGCTGGTGCCACAGGATCTGCCGGACCTTGAAAAGGCGATGGGCGGACGCGAGAACGCGCTGCGCCGTCTCGACGAGTTTTTTGCCTACGACCAACTGCTGGCCGATCCGCAAGGCGCGGCGCGCAAGGTCTGGGTCAGCGGTGCGTATTCGTACTACGGCCAACACCGCTACAACCCGAACAACGAACCGACCATGCACGTGCCGACGCTGTACAGCCTGTTCGGCCAGCCGTGGAAGACGGCAGCCGTGCTCAACGCGGTGCAGACGCTCTTCACCAATGCGCCCAATGGCGTGACCGGCAACGACGACCTGGGCACGATGTCGGCGTTCTATCTGTTCGGCGCGATGGGGTTCTCGCCGCTGATGCCGGGTAGCGGACAGATCCTGCTGCATCCAGCGCGTTTCGATCGCGTCGAGATCGCACTCGAAGGTGGCAAAAAGCTCGTCGTCGAATCCGAAGGCGCTACGGCCGGGCAGCCGCGCTTCATCACCGCCGCCAGCTTCAACGGCAAGCCGCAGAGCGCAGTGTGGCTGGACGTGGACACGCTCAAGCTAGGCGGCACGCTGAAGTACACGCTGTCCGCCAAGCCCGACGTCACGGGTTGGGGCACCCGCGCCGGAGACGTGCCGCCGGCCATGTGTCCTGTGTCGTCGCAGTGATGCCCGTATGAAGCTGGCTGGCCACGGTTGCGCGCCGGCCAGCTTCATTCAACCTCGTAGACGTTCGATCGGCAGCCGTTGTCAGCTGCACGACACATGACAGGACGTGGTCCAGTTCGCCCGGCGATATCCAGTCGCGGTGCGGACTGATCAATCGGGCCCAGGCCATGCGTCAGCCATTCCATGGACCGTAGAGGAACGGGTGCTGTGCGGCATAAGGATTTGGGCAGCGGTGACCCTTCAAAGCACGAAGGACGAGGCCGTTACGGGCGGGCGCATATGGCTCCATTACTTCGCATAATGCCTATTATGTAAAGCACTAGACCTCCGGCCCGTCGCGACCAGCCTTCCCAGCCATCTTCCCCAGCCTCAAGGCATTCGTCACCACCGAAACCGAACTCAGGCTCATCGCCAATGCGGCAACCATCGGGCTCAACAGCAAGCCGAACGCCGGATACAGCACGCCGGCTGCGATTGGCACACCCAGCGCGTTATAGAGGAACGCGAATCCCAGGTTCTGTTTCATGTTGGCGACGGTGCTCGACGAAATCCCGCGGGCCTGGACGATCCGCCGCAGGTCGCCCTTGACCAGGGTCACCTGGGCGCTGGACATCGCCACGTCCGTGCCGGTACCCATGGCGATGCCGACGTCGGCCGCGGCCAAGGCCGGTGCGTCGTTGATGCCGTCGCCGGCCATCGCGACGATGCGGCCTTCGGACTTCAGGCGCTGCACGAGCGCCACCTTGTCGGCGGGCTTCACTTCGCCATGCACTTCGTCGATACCGAGTTTGCTGGCCACGGCTTCGGCGGTCGCCTGGGCGTCGCCTGACGCCATCACGATGCGCATGCCGATCGATCGCAATGCATCGAGGGCCTGGGGCGTGGTCGGCTTGATCGGATCGGCCACCGCAACCGCGCCCGCGAGAACTCCATCGATCGCCAGATACATCACGCTGGCGCCCTGGTTGCGGAGAGTCTCGATACCTGGCTCGATGGCAGCGGAATTCGTCCCGATATCCCGCATCAGCGTCTGGCTGCCGAGCGTCAGCATCTTTCCAGCGACACGTCCTCGCACACCACGACCGGTCAGCGAATCGAAGTCTTCGGCATTGCCAAGCGGAAGGCTGCGGCGTCTCGCTTCCGCGACAATCGCTTCTGCGAGTGGATGTTCGCTGCCCTGCTCCAGACTCGCCGCGAGTCGCAGAACCTCGTCTGCAGAAAAACCATTCGCTGCGATCACTTCGCGAAACGCCGGATGTCCTTCAGTCAACGTGCCGGTCTTGTCGACGATCAATGTGTCGACGCGCCGCAGGTTCTCGATGGCTTCCGCGTCGCGGAACAGCACGCCAGCGTGCGCGGCGCGGCCGGTCGCGACCATGATCGACATCGGTGTCGCCAGGCCAAGCGCACATGGACAGGCAATGATCAGCACCGACACGGCGTTGAGCACCGCGTAAGTCCATGACGGCTCCGGACCGAACAGGCCCCACGCGCAGAAAGTCACGACTGCTGCCGCAAGAACCGCGAGTACAAACCAGAAGGCGACCTTGTCCGCCATCCGCTGCATCGGTGCGCGCGAACGCTGCGCCTGGGCCACGAGTTGCACGATCTGCGAGAGGACGGTCGCGGAGCCGACCTGCTCGGCGCGGATCACCAGGCTGCCGGTACCGTTGATGGTCGCGCCAATGACCTTGGCGCCCTGCTCTTTTTCAACCGGCATCGGTTCGCCGGTGAGCATGGATTCGTCGATGCTCGAACGGCCTTCCAGCACGACGCCGTCGACCGGAACCTTTTCGCCCGGACGCACGCGCAGGCGATCGCCGACGTGCACGTGTTCGAGTGGAACATCTTCTTCCACATTGGTGTCGCTTATGCGCCGCGCGGTCTTCGGTGCCAGTCCGAGCAAGGCCTTGATCGCCGCGGAGGTCTTCGATCGTGCGCGAAGTTCCAGCAGCTGGCCCAGCAAGGTGAGCGAAACGATCACCGCGGCGGCTTCGAAGTAAACGGCGACACGCCCATGTTCCAGGAATGACGCCGGAAAAACATCCGGCACAACAGTGGCGATCACGCTGTAGCCGAAGGCGGCGCCTACGCCGATGCCGATCAGCGTCCACATGTTCGGGCTGCGGTTGCGGACCGACTGCACACAGCGCTCGAAGAATGGCCAGCCAGCCCAGAGCACGACGGGCACACTCAACAGGAGCTCGATCCAGGTGCGCATTTCCGCCGACAAAAACGTGATTCGGTGCCCCAGCATCGCCAGCACCAGCACGATGATCGTGAGCGGGAGTGTCCACCAGAAACGATGCGAGAAGTCGCGCAGTTCGGGGTTTTCTTCGTCATCCAGCGTCGGCATTTCAGGTTCGAGCGCCATGCCGCAGATGGGACAGGTGCCCGGCCCTTCCTGCCGGATTTCCGGATGCATGGGACATGTATAGATCGTGCCGGCGGGCACTGCGGGCACGGAAATGGCAGCAGGTTCGAGATAGCGTTTCGGATCCGCGATGAACTTCTCGCGGCACCGTGCGGAACAGAAGTGGTAGTCGTGGTCCGCGTGCGCTGCATGATGTGGCGTCTTCGCGGGATCCACTTTCATTCCGCATACGGGATCGGTCGCTTCAGCCGTTGCAGTGTCATGCGCGGGAGCGCCACAGCAGTGCGAACCCGCTGCGTCGGGGCGCGGGGATTCGGCGTATTTTTCTGGTTCCACGATGAACTTCTCGCGGCAACCCGCCGAACAGAAATGGAATTCCTTTCCGCCCTGTGTCGCATGGTGCGGTGTGCTGGCCGGATCGACCGCCATGCCGCAGACCGGATCGATCGCGTTTTGCGACGAGCCAACATGGTTGTGGGCGCAACACGCATGGGCGTCTTCGGTGCTGTCATGGTGGGAGTGCGAATGCATGCTCATTGGTCGTCCTCGGCGAGTGCATTGAGAATCGGGCACTGCTCCAGGGCCCCATGCCCTGGACAGGACGCTGCCAACGTTTCCAGTGCCGCACGAATGCGCTCGAGTTCGGCCATCTTCGCCTTGATGTCGGCGATCTTTTCGATGGCTACGGCCTTGAGCGTCGCCATGTCGTCGTCGCGATGGTCGGAAAGCTCCAGCAGTTCACGGATTTCGACCAACGTGAAGCCAAGCGACTTGGCCCGCTTTACGAAACGCAGCCGCTTCACGTCGCTTTCGTCGTAAACGCGATAGCCCGACGAGAGACGCTGGGCCTTGGGCAGCAAGCCTTCGCGTTCGTAATAGCGCACCGTATCGATGTTCACGCCGGACCGCCGTGCGAGTTGACCGATCTTCATGACGCGTCTTCCTGGAGGTGGGACGTCGCGGGCACTTTGCGGTCTGGACCATAGTCCAGAGTCAAGCCATCTATCTGCCCTGCCCCGTCCGCATCCGTTAGCGGCCGTGCTCCGCAAAAGCCACCGTGTTTCCGTCGCGCTTCACCAACTCGACGGTGTACGGCTTCACGCTGCCGTCAGGCACTTCCATGCCCGGCGATCCGAGCGGCATGCCTGGAAGAACGAGTCCCCTGGCGTCGGGTTTTTCGGTCAGCAGGCGCTTGATGTCCTCGACCGGCACATGTCCTTCGACGATGTAGCCTCCGACTTCCGCGGTGTGGCAGGAGCCTTTGCCGTATGGAACGCCGAGGCGTTCCTTGACGGCGTTGAGATCGTCTTCGTCGCGCACTGCAACCTCGAAACCCGCCTTGCGCAGATGCTCGACCCATAGCTCGCAACAACCGCAGGACGGGTTCTTGTGCACGAGTATCGAAGCGAGCGTGGGTTGAGCCACAGGTGAGATTGAAGCCGCGGATGTTGCCGTTGCGGGAACAGTTTCACTCGCAGCAGGCTTCATCGCAGACGCTTGATTATCCGCATTCTGCTCGCGGGCGCATGCCGTCGAGATCAGAGTAGATGCCGCGATCAGCATAATGACGGTGTGCTTCATGATTACTCCTCGATAAGTCAGGTTCAGCCCGCTCAGAACCACACGCGAACGCCCGCAACCACACGGGTATCGCCCTCTTCGCCCTGGTAATCCGCGGTGTGGCCGAATGCCTTCTCGCGCACCACGCCGATGTAGGGTGCGAACTGGCGCGTGATTTCGTAACGCAGGCGCAGTCCCGCTTCGATCGTGCTCAAACCCGAACCGATGCCGCGTCGTTCATCGTCCCGGCCATGGAAATTGGCTTCGACCAATGGCTGCAGGACGAGGCGATTCGTCAGCAACGTTTCGTATTCGACTTCGATGCGCGCAGCCGTCTGGCCGGATTCACCGATGTAAGCGGTCGCTTCCAATTCGAACTTGTACGGAGCCAGGCCGATCACACCGATGGCGGCGAAGTCCTGGGATCCGCCCGGCTGGAAGTCGTGGCGCACGCCGGCTACGACATCCCACCATCGCGCGATCGGACGGCCATAAAGCACTTCGATGTCGGCCGCTTCCGTATGGCCGCCGATGCGCTCGCCTTCGCTACGCAGCCAGATCTTGTCGAGGTCGGTACCGATCCACGCCTGCCCTTCCCAACCCAGTCCATTGCCTTCGTCCGAGTCGAAAGCTTCCAATCGGTTGAACAGGACAAAGCTGTGCATCGCATTGTCGTGGACGGGGTGGTCGTCGGGCGGTGCTATTGCCGCGGCGCGATCGGCATCGGTGAGTACCGGGATTGGCGTGATCGGCCGGTCAGGAGAATGCGCTGTTGCATGCCCCATCGCGGCGTGATCGACGGTTTTCTCCGGTGCTGCGGGCACGGTGTGTCCCATCGCCGCGTGATCGATGGCCTTCGATTCGGACTCGTCGTGTTGATGCTGCGAATGCTCAACGGGTTTTTGATGCTGGCTGTGACCCTGCTTCGCCGGCATATGGTGTTGCGAGTGGTCCTGCGCATTCGCGCTGAAGGCCAGCATCAGGCTAGCGGCAAGAGGAGCAAGCGAGAGTGTCTTCATTCTTCGACCCTCACCGTACGCATCATTCCCGCTTCCATGTGGAACAGAAGGTGGCAGTGGTAGGCCCAACTGCCCAGGGCATCCGCGCGCACGCGATAACTGCGCTTGCTGCCAGGCGGCATGTCGATCGTGTGCTTGCGAACCTGGAAGTTGCCCTGCTCGTCTTCGAGATCGCTCCACATGCCGTGCAGGTGGATCGGATGCGTCATCATCGTGTCGTTGACCAGCACGATGCGCAGGCGCTCGCCATAGTTGAAGCGCAGCGGTTCGACCTGCGAAAACTTCTGGCCGTTGAAGCCCCAGGCGAAGCGCTCCATGTGTCCGGTGAGATGCAGCTCGATGTCGCGGTCCGGTTCGCGTCCATCCGGATCGTCGAACGTGCTCCTGAGCATCGAGTAGCTGAGTACCTTGCGGCCGTTGTCACGCAGGCCGATACCGGGATCATCCAGCTTCGGCACGGGCGACATGGTCTGCATGTCGACGAGCGCATTTCCTTGTTCCGAAGCCGGATGCTGCTGCATCCCGCCGGATTCCTGGTCCATGCCCGCCATGTCGTGTCCCGCGTGCGGATCGGCGGCTGGTTTCGCCGCGTGGTCCATGCCGGGCATGCCCATGTTCGCGCCGCATCCGCCTTCCATGCCCTTCATGCCGGACATGTCGTGATCCATGCCCGCATGACCCATGCCGCCGTGCCCCATGTCGGCCATCGTCAGGATCGGGCGCGGGTCGACGTTGGGAACTGGCGCACGCAAGCCTTCGCGCACCGCGAGCGTGCCGCTCACGTAACCAGTGCGGCCCATGTCCTGCGCGAAGATGGTGAAAGCATCCTGGCCGCCTGGCTCGACGATCACGTCGAAGGTTTCGGCCGTGGCAATCCTGAATTCGTCGATGGTTACCGGATGCACGTACTGACCATCGGCTGCGACCACGGTCATCTTCAATCCGGGAATCCGCACGTCGAAGTGCGTCATCGACGAACCGTTGATGAAACGCAGCCGGATCTTCTCGCCGGAACGGAACAGTCCCGTCCAGTTGCCGAGCGAAGTCGTGCCGTTCATCAGGTAGGTGTAGGTGTTCGCGTTGACGTCCGACAGATCGGTCGGCGACATGCGCATCTCGCCCCACATCCTCCGGTCTTCGACTGTCGCAGCCAGACCGCGCTGCTTCATGTCACGAAAGAAGTCGCCAACGGTGCGCTGGTAGTAGTTGTCGTACATCGACATCTTCTTCAGGCGCGAGAACAACGCGGCCGGATCGAGATCGGTCCAGTCGGTGAGCATCACCACGTAGTCGCGGTCGTAGGCGAAAGGCGCCGGATCGATCGGGTCGATGATCAGCGGCCCGTAGAGCCCGACCTGCTCCTGGTAGGCTGAGTGGCTGTGGTACCAGTAGGTGCCGCCCTGTTTCACCGTGAACCGGTAGTGGTAGGTCTCACCGCGATGGATGCCGGCGAAGCTCAGTCCGGGCACACCGTCCATGTTCGCGGGCAGCAGGATGCCGTGCCAGTGGATCGAGGTTTCGTGGCCGTGGACCGAGCCTTCGGGCAACGCATTGGATACGCGCAGATTGACGGTCGTTCCTTCGCGCCAGCGCAGCAACGGTGCCGGAAGGGAACCGTTGACGGTGATCGCCGTGCGTGTGCGGCCGGTGAAATTCGCCGGGGTTTCACCGATGACGAGGTCGAATTCGGTACCGGCAAGCACGTTGGCGTTGCCGGGTGAGCGCAACGTCCAGCCTGGTTTTGGCCATAGACCGAATCCTGCAGCGGCGCCGCCGGCGGCCAGCCCCTGGATGAAGCGCCTGCGCGATTGGAAGCTGCCGGTCGCTCGACCGGACGAGTTGGATGACATGGGAACTCCGATAAGCATGGGACGTCGCAGCCCATCGCTTCGGCAGGAGCCGAGCAACGCGCATGCGAAGGAGCGCCGGAGGCGCCAGGAGACACTTAGCCGATCGGAGGTCGGATCAGGTGCGGAAGATCGGGAGCTGGATGGCCCGCGGTACGTGCTTCGGATTGGCCCTTGCTGCCATACGCATGCATGGCCAGGACCGGAGATGGGGCGGTCGCATGCATGCCATGCGTACAGACGCACAGGCAGGTGCCGCCTTCGCAGCAGTCGGACGAATGCCCGTGATGTTTCTCTGGAACGGAATGGGATGCGTGGTCGTGCGCCGTCGATGCGGTTGCATCCGAAGGCATGCCGTCGTGGTGGCAGGCCGACATGTCGTGCTGGTGATCCGCCGGTGCCTCGGCGTGATGCATCGCTTCGCCCTGCTTCGGATGCCCCAGCGACATCTGCGCGGCCGCCATCGCCGACGTCGTTCCATTGAGAACGAACGCCAGGATGAGCATCACGCGCAGAAGCAGTGGTCCGAACGACATGTGTTTACTTTACCGCGGCCAGCGAATGGGACGACATGGCTTCGGGTGAGTTGGTTCGAGGGAGCCTTGCCGTTGGCCTGCTCTCGTCAATCCGAATTTCGAATCGCCTGATGCTTGCCGGCACCCTGCCGGAACCCCATTTTTTGCATAGGAACGAGCTGAAACTAAACTCTGTAACTTATTGAAAAGTATTGTCTTATCAGATGAGACTGCATTGTTAGTATTATTACTAACATGCAGTACCCCAGCTCCACCTCATCCGCTTCGAACGGCCCGTCATGGGCACGGTCCGTACTCGCCAATGCCGTGGCGGAAGTGTCCGCCGCACCTTCGCTCGATGGGCTGATTTCCCAGCGCCGCGTATGGCGTGGGCAGTCGGCTGTCACTACGCCTGCAATCGAACAACCGACCGGATGGCCTGCTCTGGACGCCGTTCTTCCCACGCGCGGTTGGCCGGATGCCGCGCTGACCGAACTGCTGCTTCCGGATGGCATCGGCGAACTGCAGCTGCTGTGGCCCGCCCTCGCCCGCCTCAGCCAGCCGAAAGATGGTGTCATCGCCCTGATCGCTCCGCCGTATCACCCCTACCCACCCGCCTGGCATGCGGCGGGCGTGCGCCTCGGAGCGCTGCAGGTAATCCGGACGAAGACGCCCCGCGATGCTTTGTGGGCGGCCGAACAATGCCTTCGTTCCGGCGCATGCAATGCCGTGGTGTGCTGGCCGCAGCAGGCGGATGACCGTGCGTTGCGACGCCTGCAGGTCGCGGCGGAAACCGGACAGGCATTGGGTTTCGCGTTCCGCCCGTTGAAGGCCGCGGTGAATCCATCGCCCGCGGCGCTGCGCATCGCGCTCGATGCAAGGCCGCGGCAATTGCGCGTGTTGAAGTGCCGTGGCGGGATGCCACCGGCGCGGCCGATTCCCTTTTCGCAGCTAGGGCATCCGGAGACTTCTTCGACTTCGATCCTGCGTCCGGCAGGAGATGCCGCGCGCCAGCCGTCCAGCCAATTCCTTGCCGCACTCGGAAGCAGTCCCTCCACGCTGCGTCTATTTCCCGGTCTCGCCGCGCATGCCGAATCCATGCGCGACACGAAGGCCGATATCGAAGCCGGACCGTGACCATGCGCTGGGCGTGCCTGCTTCTGCCGCAACTGGCGATCGATGGCGTTCTCCGCCGCCAGGCCGATCCGAAGGCGCCGCTGGCGTTGATCAGCGGCCCCGCGCAACGGTGCGTGCTGCACGCCATCAATCCGGCGGCACGTGCATTGGGACTGCGCCCCGGCATGCCGCTCGCTGCCGCGCAGGCGTTAGGCGGCGGCTTCGCGATGGTCGAGCACGATCCACGCGATGCCGAACGCTGGCGGCAGTTCCTCGCGGCGTGGGCCTATCGTTTCAGTTCGATGGTGAGCACCGATCTTCCGCATTCGATCGTGCTCGAAGTCGGCCATAGCCAGCAGTTGTTCGGCCCGTGGCCGCGGCTGGAAGCGCAGATGCGCGAGGAGCTGAAGCTGCTCGGTTTCCGCCACCATCTCGTCGCCGCGTCGAATCCTTATGCCGCGCGCGTACTGGCCAACGTGCACGACGGCCTGGCTGTGGGCGACAACACCCTGCTCAATGCGCTGGGACAGTTGCCGGTGGAACGCGCGGGCCTGTCGCCCGACGTGGCGCGTTCGCTGTCGCGCATGGGGCTGCGGAAATTGCGTCAGGTATTCGCACTGCCGCGCGACGCAATCAACCGGCGTTTCCCACGCGACGTGCTGCAACACCTGGATCGCCTGCGGGGCGAAGAGGCGCCGCTGGGCTGGTACCAGCCGCCGGATGTGTTCGAAGGCCGCATCGAATTCGACCACGAAGTCGAATCCAGTCAGGCGTTGCTGTTCCCGCTACGACGGCTTACTGCGGATCTTGCCGCGTTCCTTGCCGGCCGCGATGGCGGCGTGCAGCGTTTCACCCTGGTGCTTGAGCACGAATACGTAGCGCATAGTGAAGTCGAAGTCGGCCTGCTATCCGCCGAACGCGCACCGGCCATGTTGTTCGAACTCGCACGCGGGCGGATCGAACAGGCGCAGGTGCCCGCACCTGTACGCGGCATGCAGTTGATCGCGCGCGAATTGCCGCCTTTCGTGCCCGCCGAACGCGATCTTTTCGATCCGCGACCGCAACAAGCCGTGCCGTGGACACAACTGCGTGAGCGTCTGCGCGCCCGCCTCGGGGATGCTGCGGTGGAGAGCGTCGGCTGGATGCCGGAGCATCGTCCCGAACGCGTGGTGACCGGCGAACAACCCCTTCCACGAACAGCCACCATCCCTGCCCTCCTCCGCCCCGGCTGGCTGCTGCCGCAACCGATGCCGCTGCGCGATCGCGTGCAACGCGTGCTCGCGGGACCGGAGCGGATCGAATCGGGTTGGTGGGACGACGAAGACATCCGTCGCGATTACTACCTGGTCGAAACTGCATCGGGCCAGCGTGCCTGGGCCTTCCGCGTCGCCGGCGAACAGGCGGGACCTTTCATGCTGCATGGGTGGTTCGCATGAACCGGTTGCCCGCCTACGCCGAGCTGCATTGCCTGTCCAATTTCAGCTTCCAGCGCGGGGCTTCCAAAGCCGACGAGCTATTCGAACGCGGGAAGCAGCAGGGCTACACCGCGCTCGCCATCACCGACGAATGCAGTCTGGCCGGCATCGTCCGCGCGCTTGAAGCTTCCGAAAAAATGGATCTCAAGCTGATCGTTGGCAGCGAGTTCCAGATCAGCGATGGGCCGAAGGTCGTGCTGCTGGCCGAGAACCTTTCTGGCTATCAGCGCCTGTGCCAGCTGATCACCCTTGCGCGGCGGCGTGCGGGAAAAGGCTCGTATCTTTCGCTGAAAGCGGATTTCGAAGTCTTGGCCGATGCGGCCGTTGGTTCCACGAACGCGAGCCTGGGCCATCCGACTGTCATTCCCGCGAACGCGGGAATCTCGTCTGTTATTGACGTGGAGCAAGGGCGGGATTCCCGCATTGCTGGGAATGATGAAACCTTCGCTCTACGCACACTCAACTACGGGCTGCTTGCCCTGTGGATTCCAGGCACCAAGCCCGATCCGGAAGAAGCGGAATGGCTCAAGGCAATGTTCCCACAACGCACCTGGCTAGCCGTCGAACTGCATCGCGGGCCCGATGACGCGGGACGCCTGCATACGCTGCAGGAAATCGCCCGCAAGTTCGACATCCCCGCAGTCGCCAGCGGCGACGTCCATATGCACGTTCGCGCCCGTCGTGCCTTGCAGGACACCATGACCGCGATCCGCCTGCGCACCACGCTGGCGAATGCGGGACATGCATTGTTTCCCAACGGAGAACGCCACCTGCGTACGCGACAGGCGCTAGCGGCCATCTATCCATCCGAACTATTGGCGGAGTCGGTGCGGATCGCGCAACGATGCATCTTCAACATGCGCCGGGACATCCGTTACCAGTACCCGCGCGAACTGGTCCCAGCCGGACATACCCCGCGCAGTTGGTTGCGCAGGCTCACGATGCGAGGCATCCGCGAACGATGGGAGAAAAAGCAACCAGGAATCAAGGATCAGAAGGAAGTCCTTGCCCTTATCCGCAAGGAGCTGCGAATCATTGCCAGGAAGGAGTACGAATCCTTTTTCCTTACGGTGCACGACATCGTGCAATTCGCCCGCAAGGAGAAGATTCTCTGCCAGGGCCGGGGATCCGCGGCCAACTCCGTCGTCTGCTATGCACTTGGCATCACTGAGCTGGAGCCTGGTGGCAAGGCGAAGATGCTGTTTGAGCGTTTCGTATCGGAGGAGCGCAACGAGCCTCCTGACATCGACGTTGATTTCGAGCACGAGCGCCGCGAAGAAGTCCTGCAATACGTCTTCAAACGCTACGGCCGCGACCGTGCTGCATTGACGGCCGTCGCCATCCGCTATCGCGGACGAAGCGCGATACGTGACGTGGCGAAGGCATTGGGGCTGCCATCCGATCAGATCGAAGAACTGGCCAAGACCATGGACCGTTGGGGCGAGGAAATGCCGCCTGTGGAGTTCCTGCGCCAACACGGCTTCGATCCGGAAACCCCGGTGATGCAACGAGTGACGAACCTCACCGATCAGCTGCTTGGCTTCCAGCGGCACCTGTCGCAGCACCCTGGCGGTTTCGTCATTTCCGAATATCCCTTGTCGACCATCGTGCCCGTGGAGAACGCGGCAATGGACGGCCGCACGGTGATCCAGTGGGACAAGGACGATCTCGACACCCTGGGGTTACTCAAGGTCGATTGCCTCGCCCTGGGCATGCTGACCTGCCTTCGCAAGACTTTCGACCTGCTGCGCGAAAGCGGGCGCGGCGATCTCGATCTGGACCGCATCCCCCGGGAAGATGCAGACACTTACGAAATGATCCAGGCCGCGGATACGGTCGGTGTCTTCCAGATCGAATCGCGCGCGCAGATGGCGATGCTGCCGCGATTGAAGCCGAAGGAGTTCTACGACCTCGTCATCCAGGTGGCCATCGTCCGCCCCGGCCCTATCCAGGGCGACATGGTGCATCCGTATCTCCGGCGCCGTAACGGCGAGGAAGATGTTTCCTACCCTTCGGAAAAGCTTCGGCACATTTTCGAACGTACGTTGGGTGTTCCTCTCTTCCAGGAACAGGTAATGCAGCTGGCGGTCGATGCAGCGGGCTACACGCCTGGCGAAGCCGACCAGCTACGGCGTTCCATGGCGGCATGGAAGCGTTATGGAGACATGCATGGGCATCGCGATCGCATCATCAACGGCATGCTGGAAAACCATTACGAACTCGATTTCGCCGAGCGCATCTTCGAACAGATCAAGGGCTTCGGCAGTTACGGGTTCCCCGAATCGCATGCTGCCAGCTTCGCCCTGCTCGCCTACTTCAGCAGCTGGCTCAAAAAGCATGAGCCAGCGGCCTTCGCGGCCGCGTTGATCAATTCGCAACCGATGGGTTTCTACTCACCCAGCCAGATCGTGCAGGATGCGCGACGTCATGGTGTTGAAGTACGGCCTGTCGACGTGCGTTACAGCGGCTGGAACTGCGCGCTGGAATCTTCGAGTGGAGAAAGCGCTCAATCGTCATCCTCGCGGAAGCGGGGATCGATGGACCTTGCTTCTCGTCCTCCACAACCCGCCCTCCGCCTCGGCCTGCGCATGGTCAACGGCTTCCGCGAGGATGCCGCTCTGCGCATTGAAGCCGCTCGCATGCAGCATCCTTTCCGCGACGTCACCGATCTGTGCCAGCGCGCCGATCTGGACCAGCGCCTGCGCGGAGTACTGGCCGACGCCGCGGCGTTGCGTGGCCTGGCGGGGCATCGTCACAAGGCGCGCTGGGCTGCTGCAGGCGTGGAAGTGCAACGCCCCCTCTTCGATCCGCTCGGTGCAACTTCAGAAGTGCCGGTTTTCCTGCCGCTTCCGACTTCAGCCGAAGACGTCCATGCCGATTACGCGATGACCGGACTTACACTTGGACGTCATCCCTTGAGCTTCCTGCGCGCGAAGCTGCGTGCGCGACGATTCAAGCGCTCTTCGGAACTGCGCGATATGAAGCACGGCACGCGTGTCGCCTTCGCGGGCCTGGTCACCATGCGTCAACGGCCACAGACCGCGAGTGGCGTTACTTTCATCACGCTGGAAGACGAGGACGGCCTGGTCAACGCCGTCATCTGGCAGCACGTGGCCGCACGCCAGCGGCGCGAGTTCCTCGAATCGAAACTGATGGCCATCGAAGGCCGCATGGAGCACGCCGACGGCGTCCAGCACCTGATCGCCACGCGACTGGAAAACCTGACGCCGCTGCTTTCGGGGCTGACCACGATTTCGCGCGATTTCCACTGACCCCTTCGTTTTGTAGAGCGGAGCTTGCTCCGCTGCTCTTCTGGCTTTGTAGCGCCGCACCTGTGCGGTGCGGATCGTCAAGAATCTCAAGACACCGCAAGTGCATCGCGGTGCCAAGAGCAGCGGAGCAAACTCCGCTCTACAGTGCAGAAGCGTGATAGCACTTCCACGCGCAAGTACATGCGCACAAAAAGAAACAGGGCCCGGTTTCCCGAGCCCTGTTTCCTGAAGAGTGGCGTCCCCACGGGGATTCGAACCCCGGTCGCTACCGTGAAAGGGTAATGTCCTAGGCCTCTAGACGATGGGGACGCTGTAAAACTTTGCCTTCATCGAGATGTTCTTCGCTGAAAGCCGGCCTGTTTTGAAACTACCAGTGGTGGAGCCAGGCGGGATCGAACCGCCGACCTCCTGCATGCCATGCAGGCGCTCTCCCAGCTGAGCTATGGCCCCACGGGCTGGAAAGACCGCAAGTTTAGGGGGCGGGTTCAGGACCGTCAAGCCACCTTTTCGACTTTTTTCACACTCGCCGCTTCACGCAGTCGCAGCGTGGCGACGCCGTGGCCGCTCTCCGCGAGGTAGTGCATCCACTTCCCGAGGAACGTGTTCATGCGCAGGCGATGGCCGATCACTTCCGCAGGCGGCGGATACATGCCGATCACGTCCTGCCAGCGGCGGCCCACGTAGCAATGCGTGGCTTCCACCTGCCGGGCATCGTGGTACACGCGCAGATACGCCGACGGATCGGGTTCGCCCGTCACCGGATCGAGCATGTTGTAGGTCAACCGTAATTCGGTCGTGTAACGATGCTGCTCGAGCACGTCCAGCTGAAGCGGCAAACCGTCGCCGATGTCGGATTCATACGATCCCGGCTTCAGGTCAGCCGGTTCGAACAGGCGCTGCAGGAGAGAGTGATTTTCCGCGTACAGCGCCATCAGCCAGCCGAATTTTCCGAGCCGGAGACGGCTCAGTGCATCGGCATGTCTGGAGCGGGTAATGAGTTGCTGCATAGGTCCGATGCTACACGCGCAAACCGCATTGCGGCAGCGTTGACGCGCGTGTTCAACGCGCCTAATGTCACAGTTCTCCCCGCGCGGAATGAAGCTTTCAGCTTCCCGCTTTTTCTGAACGTTCCGTTCAGAACATCTCGCGGTGAATCCCAAGCGTCGAGAGCACCTTGCTCGCGATTTCCTCGATCGATGTATGCGTGGTGCTGAGGGTCGGAATGCCCTCGCCCCGGAACATCATTTCCGCCGCCGCCACTTCGCGCCTGCAGGTTTCGAACTGCGCATAGCGCGAATTCGGCCGCCGTTCCTGGCGTATCTGCTGCAGGCGAACCGGATCGATGGTCAGTCCGAACAGCTTGTTGCGCCATTGCCGGAGACGCGGCGGCAGGCGGTCGTGCTCGAGGTCTTCCTCGGTCAACGGGTAATTGGCCGCGCGGATGCCGTAATGCAACGCGAGATACACGCACGTCGGGGTCTTGCCGGCCCGCGACACCGCCACCAGGATGACATCCGCGCCGGCGTAATCGGTCGCCGCACCATCATCGTGTGTCAACGCGAAGTTCATCGCATTGATGCGGCGGTGATAGGTCTCGAAGTCGACCATGCCATGCGCGCGACCGATGCGGCGCTCGCGCGATTCGCCGAGTTCGCGCTCCAGCGGTTCGATGAAGGGAGCGAAGATGTCGAGCATGAGCGCTCCGCTTTCCGCCAGTGCCGCACTTACCGTCCCGTCGACACAGGAATTGATCACTACTGGACGCACTCCGTACCGTTCGCCAGCGGCACGGATTTTCGCGGCGATCTCGTGCCCGCGTTCGATGCTGTCGATGAAGGAATAACGCTCGGTGACGAACTGGGTCAGGGTGAATTGCGTCAGCACGCTGTGCCCGATGGTTTCGGCCGTGATACCGGTCCCATCCGACACGTAGAAGACCGGTCTCACTCCAGGCATCACACACCTCGTCAAGGGCTCGTCATGGTCGAAACAGCTTCCGGCCGCGTTTGTCTGCGCCGGAAGCAGCGGCGATAATAGCGGTTTAGCCCTCCAGGCCGTTTCGGCCCCAAATCCTCCCACGGAGCTTCGTCTTGAACGAGAACATCCTCTGGCTGCACGCGCTTCGCCTGTCCGACCTGGCCCGCGTGGGCGGCAAGAACTCCTCGCTCGGCGAGATGATCGGCAACCTCGCGAATCTCGGCGTCTCGGTTCCCGGCGGCTTCGCAACGACGGCCGAAGCATTCAAGGCGTTCATTGCGCACAACAACCTGCACCAGCGCATCTACGACAAGCTGGCGTCGTTCGATGTAGAGGACGTGCAGGCTCTCGCCGTCGCGGGCAAGGAAATCCGTGGCTGGGTGACCGAAGCTCCGCTGCAACCCGATCTCGATGCGGACATCCGCAAGGCCTACAGGCAGCTCTGCAATGAAAACGGCGGCGGCGAAGTCGCCGTCGCAGTGCGTTCCTCGGCCACCGCGGAAGATCTTCCCGACGCCAGCTTCGCCGGCCAGCAGGAAACCTTCCTCAACGTGACGGGTGCCGACGACGTCGTACGCAAGGTCAAGGAAGTCTTCGCGTCGCTCTACAACGACCGCGCGATCGCCTACCGCGTGCACCATGGCTTCAGGCACGAAGACGTGTTCCTTTCGGCGGGCGTGCAGTTGATGGTGCGCTCGAACGTAGGTGCTTCCGGCGTGCTGTTTACGCTGGACACCGAATCCGGTTTCCGCGAAGTCGTTTTCATCACATCGAGCTTCGGTCTCGGTGAAATGGTCGTGCAGGGCGCGGTCAATCCCGACGAGTTCTACGTCTACAAGCCCACGTTGCAGCAGGGCAAGCCGGCGATCCTGCGCCGTTCGATCGGCGCCAAGCAGCAGCGCATGGTGTATTCGGACAAGCCGGGCGAACGCGTGCGCATCGAAGAAACGCCGGCCGATCTGCGCAACACCTTCTCGATCAATGATGAAGACGTGCACGAACTCGCCAAGCAGGCGCTCGTGATCGAAAAGCACTACGGTCGCCCGATGGACATCGAGTGGGCGAAAGACGGTGTGAGCGGCAAGCTCTTCATCGTCCAGGCTCGTCCTGAAACGGTGAAATCGCGCGCGCATGCGACGCAGATCGAACGCTACGCATTGACCAAGCGCGGTGAAGTGATTGCCGAAGGTCGCGCCATCGGCAACAAGATCGGCAGCGGTGTCGCGCGCGTCGTGCGTTCGCTCGATGACATGAATCGCGTGCAGCCGGGCGACGTCCTCGTCGCCGACATGACCGATCCCGATTGGGAGCCGGTGATGAAGCGTTCCGCCGCCATCGTGACCAACCGTGGGGGTCGCACCTGCCACGCCGCGATCATCGCGCGTGAACTTGGCGTACCCGCAGTCGTGGGGACGGGCAACGCACTCGATACCGTCCAGGATGGACAGGAAGTCACCATTTCCTGCGCCGAAGGCGACACCGGGTACATCTATGCCGGCGCCCTGCCCTTCGAGCGCAACGTCGCCGATCTCGACAAGATGCCGCCCGCTCCGCTCAAGGTGATGATGAACGTCGCCAACCCCGAGCGCGCGTTCGACTTCGCGATGCTGCCCAATGCCGGCATCGGCCTTGCGCGTCTGGAAATGATCATCGCCAGCCACATCGGCATCCATCCAAAAGCGCTGCTCGAATACGACACGCAGGATGCCGAGACGAAGAAGAAGATCGACGCGAAGATCGCCGGTTACGGCAGTCCGGTCGACTTCTACGTGGACCGCCTTGCCGAAGGTATCGCCACGATTACCGCGTCAGTCGCGCCGAATCCGGTGATCGTGCGCCTGTCCGACTTCAAGTCGAACGAGTACGCCAATCTCCTCGGCGGTTCGCGTTACGAGCCGCATGAAGAAAACCCGATGATCGGCTTCCGCGGTGCGAGTCGTTACGTCGATCCGAGCTTCAAGGACGCATTCGCACTGGAATGCCGCGCGGTGAAGAAGGTGCGCGAGACCATGGGACTGACCAACTGCTGGGTCATGATCCCGTTCGTGCGCACGCTCGGTGAAGGTCGCAAGGTGGTCGAGGTGTTGGAGGCCAATGGGCTCAAGCGGGGCAAGGACGATCTCAAGATCATCATGATGTGCGAGGTGCCGTCGAATGCGCTCTTGGCCGACGAATTCCTAGACATCTTCGACGGCTTCTCGATCGGTTCGAACGACCTTACCCAGCTCACGCTCGGACTCGATCGCGACTCGGCGATCGTGGCCGGGCTGTTCGACGAGCGCGATCCGGCTGTGAAAAAGCTGCTGTCAATGGCCATCCAGGCGGCGCGCGCCAAGGGCAAGTACGTCGGTATCTGCGGCCAAGGTCCGAGCGACCATCCTGATCTCGCCGAATGGCTGATGCAGGAAGGGATCGAATCGGTTTCGCTAAATCCCGATACCGTCGTCGATACCTGGCTGCGCCTGGCGAAGGTCAAGGCGGGCTGACGCGGATGCTGATCGAAGCGAAGGTCGGGGAGTCGCTGGACAGACTGAAAAGTTTCGACCTCCTCGGCCTAGCGCAGGCGTGGGGGCTGAAGCTGCTCGGCTCCATCGTCATCCTGCTGCTGGGGATGTGGCTGTCGCGCCGTCTTTCGAAAACCCTCGATCGCGCATTCGAGCGCGCACACATGGAAGCCACGTTGCGTGGCTTCCTTCGCAATATCGCCTATGCGGCGATGCTGGTGATCGTGATCGTGGCTGCGCTGCAGTCGCTGGGCGTGCCGACGACGTCGGTGATGGCGGTGCTTGGCGCGGCTGGCCTCGCCATCGGTCTGGCCCTGAAGGATTCGCTATCCAACATCGCGTCGGGCGTGATGCTGATCGTGCAGCGTCCCTTCCATGTCGGCGATTTCGTGCAGGCCGCGGGCCTCGAAGGCACGGTCGACCAGATCCGTGTGTTCCAGACGAAGCTGCGGACGACCGACAATCGTGTGGTTGTCGTTCCGAACAGCCTGATCACGACCGCGCCCATCATCAATTTCACTGCCAACCCACAGCGTCGCATCGACCTGGCCGTGGGAGTGGGCTACGAGGATGACCTGAAGGCCGCGCGTGCAGTCCTGCTCGAAGTCGCTGGCGCCAATCCGCTGGTGCTGGCGGCTCCGCCGCCGGAAGCGCTCGTGACCACGCTGGCAGAAAGCAGCGTGAATCTCGAATTGCGCGCCTGGGTGAATACGCCGGATTACGGGAACGCGCGGAGTGAACTGGTCGCAGCGGTTCGCGATGGACTCGTGGAACGCGGACTCAATATCCCCTATCCGCAACGCGACCTGCACGTTTATCACCGCGATGCCGATGGCCGGCCGTTGGCGGAGATATTGGCGCGCTCGGTGGTGGATGACGGCGACATGCCGAAGCCGCCCGGCAGTTCCAGCAGCGGCCGAAAATAACCGCAGTTACGTCGACAGTCCGCCGAGCTTTCCCATCGCCGTGCGGTAATGCCGCAGTTCGTCGATGGAATCGCGGATATCGCTGAGAGCCGTGTGCTTGGATTCCTTGCGCACGCCGTTGAGGATGTCCGGCGCCCAGCGGCGTGCCAGTTCCTTGATCGTGCTGACGTCGAGATTGCGGTAATGGAAATATTTTTCCAGCCGCGGCATGCAGCGATACAGGAACCGGCGGTCCTGGCAGATCGAGTTGCCGCAGATCGGCGAGCAATTCGCCGGCACCCATTGCGCTAGGAAATCGAGCGTGCGCTGCTCGGCTTCCTGCATTGCCACACCCTGTTCCAGCACGCGCTGCCATAGACCGGATTTGCCGTGCTGATTGCGATTCCATTCGTCCATCGCCTGCAGTCGCTCGACCGGATGCGCGATCGCCAGCTCCGGTCCCTCGGCGAGGATTTCGAGTTGCGCGTCGGTCACGACGGTGGCGATCTCGAGGATGGAATCGTTCACGGTATCGAGCCCCGTCATTTCGAGGTCGATCCAGATCAGTCTCTGTTCCTTATGCGGATGGGCTGCCATGCGCTCGCACTAATCGTCAGGACGCCGCATCATATCCCAGCCTGCACAGATCGCCGACACCGCCATGCTCGATCCGACTTCCATCGGTCATTACGCCATCCTCACATCGATGCTCGCCCCGGCCTTGCTGATGGCGGCAACGGGGTCGCTGCTCATTTCAGCCAATAACCGATTGGCACGCGTCGTCGATCGGCTGCGCTCACTCGTCCTGGCCTGGGAAGAAGAGGCCCCCGATCGAGCGGAGCGCGATCTGCAGATCCTCAATCATCGTCGCCGCGCGCAACTGGTGCTGCGCGCTTGCCAGTTGTTGTATGGCGGGCTAGGCGCTTTCGTTGGCACAAGCCTGGCCTTGGCCGTCGATGCTTTCCTGGGCTTCCGACTTGGCGTGTTGCCGACCGTCCTTGCCGTATTCGGCGTGTCCCTGCTGCTGCTCGCCAGCCTGGCGCTGGGGATGGAAGTCAGTCTGTCGGTGCGCAGCTTCGCCATCGAGCTCGATCAGGAACTTGCGCGCAAGCGCAGCTGAGTTGCCCTATCTCGTCAGCAGTGCGACTGCTTACAGCGGTGGCTTGCCGCGCTTGACCCGGAAATAGTTGGTGAGCCGCTGGCTGGCTTCCTCGGCCAGCACCCCGCCGCGCACTTCGACGCGATGGTTGTGGCGCGGATCCGTCAGCAGGTCAAAGACGCTTCCGGCTGCGCCCGTCTTCGGATCACTCGCCCCATAAACCACGCGACCGACGCGGGCGTGCACCATTGCCATCGCGCACATCGCGCAAGGTTCGAGCGTCACGTAGAGCGTGGTGCCAATCAGGCGATGGTTGCCCAGCTTCGCACCCGCCGCGCGCATGGCAACGACCTCGGCGTGTGCGGTTGGATCGCTTTCGGCGATGTTGCGGTTCCAGCCTTCGCCAAGGATTTCACCGTCAGCGGAAACGAGCACGGCACCCACGGGGATTTCGTCGTCCTCGTGCTGCGCGCGATGCGCCAGCTCGAGAGCGTGGCGCATCCAGTGTTCGTCATCATGAAGCTCGACAGTCACGCAAACGACTCCGCTTACTCCCACTCGATCGTTGCAGGCGGCTTGCCGCTGATGTCGTAGACAACCCGCGACACGCCGCGCAGTTCGTTGATGATGCGATTGGACACGGTGCCGAGCAGCTCATACGGCAGGTGCGCCCAGTGCGCGGTCATGAAGTCGATGGTTTCGACCGCGCGCAGCGCGATCACCCATTCGTAGGCCCGCGCGTCGCCGACCACGCCGACCGACTTCACCGGCAGGAATACAGCGAATGCCTGGCTGGTCTTGTCGTACCAGCCCGACTTGCGCAGCTCATCGATGAAGATGTGGTCGGCCCTGGCCAGCAGCTCCGCATGCTCGCGCTTCACTTCGCCGAGGATGCGAACGCCCAGGCCCGGACCCGGGAACGGATGGCGGTAGACCATCTCGCGCGGCAGGCCGAGTTCGACGCCGAGGCGGCGCACTTCGTCCTTGAACAGCTCGCGCAGCGGTTCGACCAGCTTGAGCTTCATGTTCTCCGGCAGGCCGCCCACGTTGTGGTGACTCTTGATCACATGCGCCTTGCCGGTCTTGCTGCCCGCCGACTCGATCACGTCCGGATAGATCGTGCCCTGCGCCAGCCACTTCGCGTTGCTGAGCTTCGCCGACTCTTCGTCGAAGATGTCGATGAAGAGATTGCCGATGATCTTGCGCTTGGCTTCCGGATCGTCGACGCCCTTGAGCTTCTCGAAGTACCGATCCGCGGCGTCGATGCGAATGACCTTCACGCCCATGTGTTCGGCGAACATCGCCATCACCTGGTCGCCCTCGTTCCAGCGCAGCAGGCCGGTGTCGACGAAGACGCAGGTCAACTGCGTGCCGATCGCCTTGTGCAGCAGAGCGGCGACGACGGATGAATCCACGCCGCCGGAAAGGCCCAGGATGACTTCATCCGAGCCGACCTGCTCGCGCACGCGCGCGATCTGGTCTTCGATGATGTTGGCCGCGGTCCACAGCGTCTGGCAGCCGCAGATGTCGACCACGAAGCGGCGCAGCAGCGCCTGGCCTTGCTTGGTGTGCGTCACTTCCGGATGGAACTGCACGCCGTACCAGCGCTTCTCCTCGTTCGCCATCGCGGCGACGGGAATGCGATCGGTCACCGCCGTGACGGTCCAGCCCGGCGGCGCCTTCGCGACGTGGTCGCCGTGGCTCATCCACACGTCGATGCGCGGCTCGCCGTCGTGGTCGCTCAGGCCGCCGAGCAATGCATCGGTTGCGACCAGATCCACTTCGGCATGGCCGAATTCGCGTGCGTCGGCTGCTTCAGTGGCACCACCTAGCTGGGCAGCCAGTGTTTGCATGCCGTAGCAGATGCCGAGGATTGGCAGCCCGCTGTCGAAAGCCTGCTGCGGTGCCTTGGGCGCGCCGAACTGCGTCGTCGACTCGGGACCGCCGGACAGGATGATGCCCTTCGCACCGTATGCGGCAATTTCCGCCGGATCGTGGTCCCACGCCCAGACCTCGCAGTAGACGCCGATCTCGCGGATGCGGCGGGCGATCAGCTGCGTGTACTGCGCGCCGAAGTCGAGGATCAGGATCTTGTCGCTGTGGATGTTCGTCGTCATGGGCAGTGCATGGACACTATGGTTTCGAAACGTGGGTCCGAAAACGAAGAAGGGAAACTGACGTCTCCCTTCTTCGTTCAATCTCAACTCGCGCGATAGTTCGGCGGTTCCTTGGTGATCTGCACGTCGTGCACGTGGCTCTCGCGCGTGCCCGCGCTGGTGACCTTCACGAAGGACGGCTTCTTGCGCATCTCCTCGATAGTCGCGCAGCCGACGTAACCCATCGTCGCGCGCAGGCCACCCGCGAGCTGGTGGACGACGCCACGCAACGGACCGCGATACGGCACACGGCCTTCGATGCCTTCGGGCACCAGCTTGTCGGCGTCGCTCGCGTCCTGGAAGTAACGGTCCTTGGAGCCCTGCTCCATCGCGCCCAGCGAGCCCATGCCGCGATAACTCTTGTAGCTGCGGCCCTGGAACAGTTCCACTTCGCCCGGTGCTTCCTCGGTGCCTGCGAACAGGCCACCGATCATCACCGAGGACGCGCCGGCGACGATCGCCTTGCCGATGTCGCCCGAGTAGCGGATGCCGCCATCGGCAATGAGCGGAATGCGGTCCTGCAACGCTTCGGCCACCATGTCCACCGCGGTGACCTGCGGGACGCCGACACCAGCCACGATGCGCGTGGTGCAGATCGAGCCCGGACCAACGCCGACCTTCACCGCATCCGCGCCGTGATCCATCAATGCGAGCGCGGCGTCGCCGGTGACGATGTTGCCGCCGATGACCTGCAGCTGCGGGAAGTTCTTCTTCACCCACTGCACGCGATCGAGCACGCCCTGCGAATGGCCGTGCGCGGTATCGACCACCACGACATCGACGCCTGCGGCGGCGAGCGCTTCGATGCGCGCTTCGGTATCACCGCCGACGCCGACCGCGGCACCGACCAGCAGGCGTTCGCTGCTGTCGTAGGCGGCGTTGGGATTGTCGGACTTCTTCTGGATGTCCTTGACGGTGATCAGGCCCTTCAGTTCGAAGCCGTCGTTGACCACCAGGACCTTCTCGATGCGGTGCTTGTGCAGGAGCTGCACGACTTCCTCATCGCTGGCGCCTTCGCGTACCGTTATGAGGCGATCCTTCTTGGTCATGATGTGGCGGACCGGATCGTCGAGCTTGGTCTCGAAGCGCATGTCGCGGCTGGTGACGATGCCGAGCAGCGTGCCGCCTTCCACCACCGGCACGCCGGAGATGTTGCGGGCGCGGGTGAGCTTGAGCACTTCGCCGATCGTCGTATTGGGACCGACGGTGAACGGCTCCTTGATCACGCCGGCCTCGAACTTCTTGACGTGCGCGACCTGCGCGGCCTGCGCCTGCAGGCTCATGTTCTTGTGGATGATGCTGATGCCGCCGAGCTGGGCCATCGCGATGGCGAGGCGGGCTTCGGACACCGTGTCCATCGCCGCCGAGACGATCGGCAGGCGCAGGGTCAGGCTGCGGGTGAGGCGGGTGGAGAGCGATACGTCCTTGGGCAGGACGGAAGAATGCGCAGGGACGAGAGAGACGTCGTCGTAAGTCAGCGCTTCAGCCTGGATACGCAGCATGGGCGGTCCCGGATGGATGAAGCGCGTCATTGTAACGCGCCGCGACCCAACTTCACACGCCATAGAGCCCGAACCCGCTGCAGCGCGTTGGAACACCCGCTTGCAGCGCTTTTTGCGGGACCGCGCCCCGACCCGACTTCACACGCCATCAAGCCCGAACGCGCCGCAGCACCAGCTTCGGACTGGTTTCAGACTATCGATCGGCCGCCTGAGCCGCTTCCAGCGTGTTCTGCATCAGGGTCGCCACGGTCATCGGCCCCACACCGCCGGGCACCGGCGTGATCCAGCTCGCGCGCTGGGCCGCGGCTTCGAAACCGACGTCGCCCACCAGACGCCCGTCGTCGAGCCGGTTGATACCGACATCGATGACCACGGCGCCCGGCTTCACCCATTCGCCAGGGATCAGCTGCGGACGGCCCACGGCCACGACGAGGATGTCGGCGTTCCGGACCGACTGCTCCAGCACGGCAGGCGGCGTGAACTTGTGGCAACTGGTTACGGTGCAGCCCGCGATCAACAGTTCCAGGGCCATCGGCCGGCCGACGTGGTTGGACACGCCCACGATCGTCGCGCTCTGGCCTCGCACGGCACGGTCGGTATAGGCCAGCAGCGTGGTGATGCCGCGCGGCGTGCATGGGCGCAGGCCGAACTGGCGCAGGGCCAGGTGGCCAACGTTTTCCGGATGGAAACCGTCGACATCCTTGCGCGGGTCGATGCGGTGGATCAGCTGCGTCGCGTCGCGGTGTCCCGGCAATGGCAGCTGGACCAGGACGCCGTGCACCTGCGGGTCGGCATTGAGCCGGTCGATCAGGGCGAGGAGCTCCTCGTCGGACGTGTTCGCCGGCAAGTCGTAGTCGATGGCGCGGATGCCCACCTTCTGCGCCGCGCGACGCTTGTTTTTCACGTACACCGCGGACGCCGGATCACTGCCCACGAGCACCACCGCGAGCCCCGGGGCGGCCCCGCCGGCGGCAATGCGGGCATCGACCTGCACCTTCAGGTTGTCGAGCAGGTCTTCGGCGATGCGTTTGCCGTCGAGGATGCGGGCAGTCATGCGTGGCGCTGGCCGTGGGGAGCGAGGAAGGCGCACATTATCGCCCATCGTCCGCTACACCCGCCCCGCCATGACCGACACCGATTTCGAAACCACCCAGATCGAAGCCGCCGTATTCCGCCGCCTGCGCGATCATTTGCTCAAGGAACGGCCCGACGTGCAGAACATCGACCTGATGATCCTCGCCGGCTTCTGCCGCAACTGCCTGGCCGACTGGTATCGCGACGCAGCCGAACACCGGGGCATCACCATGACCAGGGACGAGGCCCGCGAAGCGGTCTACGGCGAGCCCTTCCCGCAATGGAAGGCGAGGCACCAGCGCGAAGCCACCCCCGAACAGCTGGCCGCGTTCGAGGCAGCACAGCGTTTGCACAAGGACTAGCCAACGCGAAGGGGGCGAGCCGTGCGCTATGCATCCGGCTCACGCTGCTGCCGCTAGGCTTTCATCCAGGGCCCGCGACGGGCCGCCAACAGGTATTGCGCCTGGCCCATGTTCTGGCTCGCCTTGCCGCCACTGGTGTACCTCGGCCTTTGCGGCCTGATGTATGCGCGGCAGCGGGACCTGGTGTATTGCCCGCATGAAACGCGGGTCGCCGCGGAACATACGGATTTCGCCCTCGTACACGACGGCGTCACGCTGCGTGGATGGGTCGTCAATCCGGGACGGCGAGAAGCGTTGATCTATTTCGGCGGAAATGCCGAACCCGTGCAGGTCAATCGCGATCGGTTTGCCCGCTGGTTCCCGCAGCATACGATCTATCTGATGGCGTATCGGGGGTTCGGCGCGAGCGAAGGCGAGCCGACCGAAGCCGGTATCACCAGCGATGCGCTCGCCCTGTTCGACCACGTGCAGCGGTTGCATCCGGACATCGGTATCGACGTGATCGGGCGCAGCCTGGGTTCGGGCGTCGCTGCGCACGTGGCGGCACGCCGTCCCGTACGCCGGCTGGCGCTGGTCACCCCGTACGACACGCTCGCCGATGTTGGCCAGGCGCACTACCGCTGGCTGCCGATCCACCTGCTCGCGCGAGAGCGCTATGACTCGGTTTCGAACCTGTCGCGTTACACCGGACCGATCCTGGTGGTGCGCGCCGGGCAGGACACCGTGATTCCCGCGGCCAACACGCAGCGGTTGATCAACTCCCTGCCCCGCCCGCCCAAGGTGCTGCAATTGCGGACTGCGGATCACAGCAGCATCGCATTCTCGTCGGCGCTGGCGCGCACGATGAAACTGTTCTTCGCCACGCCAGGTTTCGGCGGCGGCGTAGCGACCGTATCGAGGAAGACTCCAACCGCACGCCGCTCCCGTACCGGTGCGAAGAAGCCTCCGACCTTGAATTCCCGCCCGGCACCGGACGCGCGGGCCATGCGCAATCCGCGATCCAATCCCCGCCCGAGCCGGAGAAAATCCACATGACCCACCAAGGTGAATGCCCCAAATGCGGCAAGCGACTGCTGCATGTCCGCATTGAAACCATCGTCGGCCAGAACAATGGCAACGACGACGTGCGCTGCCTGAGCTACAGCTGCATTCACTGCAATGCCGTGCTCCATGTACAGCTCGATCCGCGCGCGAAGCCGCGGCGCCGGAGTGGGATAGAACGCGCAGTCTGACCGCAGCACGAACCGCGACCGAGCGGGTGCCGCTTACGGCGCGCTCGATCCCGGCTGCATGTCCACGGGCCGTTCGAGCACCGGGCATCGCTTCATGTCGGCGGGCATTGGCAACGGACACTGCGTACAGCACTGCTGCGACAGCGTGTCAGGCATCGGCAACGGGCCACTCGGCGCAGGCAGTGGCTTCAGCTTCAACAGCGCCACCCAATCCTGGCGGTTGAAGCTGCAGGCGGCGGCATTGCCGGGCTGGCAGTCGACGGGATTGCTGGTCTTGCGCGGCAGCCCCCAGATCATTCCGCTGCGATTGAGCGGTAGCACGCGCATCGTCACGCCCTGCAGCACGTTGCCGCCGACGAGATAGAGCTTGCCGTCGCCGCCCGGATTGGCTGCAACGACGATGTCGCAATGCATGTTCATGCCTTCGGCCGAGCCGCTGGCCAGCATCTCGCGCAATCCCTGCGGACCGATCGGCGTGCCGCCGCGCCTGAAGCAAAGCAGGTCGCCCGCGCCCGGCGTGGTGGTGTCCGGATCATGGAGCGCGTATGGCGAACCCGGATTCGCGTAGGCATCGCGGATGAAATCGATATGGCTTGCCGAAGCACTGAAGCCCGGCAATCCGGCTCGATTCATCACGAACGACACGAACGCCGCCGACCACGGCGTGTCGGTGAGAAACGCGCGGCAGGAAGCCGCGGGCAGATGTTGCGTTTCGCCATAGCTACAGTCGTTCGCGCCAGGAAAGTACGACATCTGCGCGAGCAGTCCGCTGCCCTTCCAGTATTCGGCGACGCGCTGCCAAGCGAGGGTTGCGCCATCCTGCAGGCGCACCCGCTCCGTCTCCGCCACCGACAGGCTGGCCAGCCGGCCCTGCTCATCGATGAAAGGGCTGTACCAGAGCGAGTTTTCCGCGCACGCAACCGCGGCGATGCGCGAAGCGTAGGAAGGCGGCGACTGTGGAATGCGCTCGCAGACCCGCGCCGCCGTAGCCGGGCCCGGGGCCATTTCGAGGCAGGCGGCCAGCAGGCCGCCCAGCGCGATGGAAGTGAAACGAATGGCGGGCGAACCCGCTTCTTTCCCGCTATCGGCCATCCGCAACCTCCTCAGGTGCCCGCGCAGAACCTCGCATAGTCGATGTAACCGGGGAATTCACGCCCCGGCGCGCACACGACGCAGTCCGGGTCGGGGCGCAACCGGGTCTCCCGGAAACGCATCGCCAGCGCATCGAAATTCAGCAGGCGTCCCGCGAGGGGTTCGCCGATGCCGAGAATCAGCTTGATCGCCTCGGTAGCCTGCAGCAGGCCGATGACACCCGGCAGCACGCCAAGCACGCCAGCTTCCGCGCAGTTGGGTGCGGCTTCGGGCGGCGGCGGTTCGGGGAAGAGGCAGCGGTAGCACGGCGCCTGTCCGCGATGGCGCCCGGCGTCGTACACGCTCACCTGCCCTTCGAAACGATGCACGGCGCCGTACACGAGCGGCTTGCGCAGCTTCACGCAGGCGTCGTTGAGGAGATAGCGCACGGGGAAGTTGTCGGCGCCGTCGACCACGACATCCGCCTCGGCGATCAGGCGTTCGACGTTCGCGGCGGTGATGCGCTCGGCGAACGCCTCGATCTTCACCCGAGGGTTCAATGCAGACAGCGCGGCGCGCGCCGATTCGACCTTGGGAACGCCGATGCGCGCTTCCGTGTGCAGGATCTGGCGCTGCAGGTTACTGCGATCGACGACGTCGTCATCGGCCAGCACCAGCGTGCCTACACCCGCGGCGGCGAGATAGTACGCGGCCGGCGAGCCCAGACCGCCCGCGCCGACCATCGCCACGCGTGCGGCTTCGAGGCGGCGCTGCCCTGCCTCGCCGACTTCGGGCAGGCGCAGGTGGCGGGAATAGCGATCGTAGAAATCACTGTCGACGTCGGGCCGGGTAATTGGCAGGCCTTCGGCGATCCAGCGCGTGGTGCCGCCTTCGACGGAAACCAGATGGCCATATCCGGCTGCCCGCAGCGCTTCGGCGGCCTTCAGCGAACGCGCGCCCGACTGGCAGATCAGCAGAACCTCGGTGTCGGTGTCCGGCAGCACGGCTTGCGGGTCGGCTTCGAGTTCCGCGCGTGCGATGCCGACGGCGCCCATCGCGAAGCCCGTCGCGCGCTCGTGCGCCTCGCGCACGTCGACGAGCACTGCACCTGCCTGTTGCCGCTGCAGGGCTTCTTTCGGAGTAATCGTTGGGATGCCCATGGCAGGATTATCGGCGCCGTGGCGGGTTCGCGCCAACGCGCGGGATGTTGCCGCGGACTACAGCGGCAGGATTTCGACTACTTCGCCCGCCGCGAAGTGCTGCGGCCCTTCGGGCACGACGATGAGCGCGTTGGAATCCGCAACGGCACGCAGGCGATGCGAACCCGTGGCCGGATTCGCATCGACGTGCAACGCGCCGTTCGGCCCGCTGAAAACACGGCCGCGGATGAACTCACGCCGTGCGTGGGACTTGTCCAGGGGGGCGACGAGTTGCGCCTGCCATGCGGGCCGGGCTTCCATGCGTCCCTGCAAGCCATCGATCAACGCACGACCGAACGTCAGGTATGTCGCGAGCACCGATACGGGATTGCCGGGAAGACCCAGCACGCGAGCCTGGTCGAGGCTGCCGAACAGCAACGGCATGCCGGGTTTCATCTTCACTTTCCAGAAGTGCGTTTCGCCAAACTGCGCGAGCACGCCCGGGAGGTAATCCTTCTCGCCGGCGGACACGCCACCGGCGGTAATGATCAGGTCGAAGGCGCAGCCCGCATCACGCAGGGCGATCTCCACTTGTTTCGGATCGTCGGGCAAACGCGGCCAGGCCGTGGGTTCGAGTCCATCCGCGCGCAGCAGCCCCATCAGCAGATCGCGGTTGCTGTCGTAGATCTGGCCGGCGGCGAGCGGCATTCCCGGCTCGACCAGTTCGTCGCCCGTAGTGAACACCGCCACGGTTGGTTTGCGCGCCACCCGCAGCAATGAGATACCCAGCGAAGCCGCGAGCGACACGCGCGCCGGGGTGAGCACTTCACCTGAACGCAGGACGCGCTCGCCTTCGCGCACGTCCTCGCCTGCGCGGCGCACGTTTGCGCCGGGCGTTGGTGGCGTCAGGACGATCACCGCAGCGCCTTCGACGCGACTGTTCTCCTTGATCGCCACCGTGTCGGCACCTGTCGGCATCGGCGCGCCCGTCGTGATCCGCACGCATTCGCCTGGTTGCACGGAGAGCTCGTGCGAATTGCCGGCGAACTGCTCGCCGGTCAGCTGCAGAATCGTGTTCGCGTCCTGTAGGTCCGCATGGCGGAGCGCGAAGCCGTCCATCGCGCTGTTGTCGAAAGGTGGCAGCGCGATGGGTGCGTCGATGTCTTCCGCCAGCACGCGTCCGTGGCAGCGTGACAAGGCCAGCGATTCGGTGTCGAGGCGATGGCGAGCGGCTACATCGCGCAGCAGTGCCAAGGCTTCATCGAACGACAGGCTGATGTGGAAATCAATCATGAGGGATGGCTGTAGCGCCGGCCGCGAGCAGGTCTTCGGGTGTGTTGAGGTTGCCGAAGCGTACGCCTTCGAATCGCACGGGGGCCATGCCGAGTGTTGTATGCAATGCGTGGATGGCTCCGTTGCCCTGCCCGATCGCAGTCGCGATCGCCGGTGAGGCCATCTCGACACGCCACAAGGCCACCAGCGGCTGCGGGCCGTCTGCATCGATGGCGAAGGCGCCGTTGTCGCTGCGACTGGAGCACAGGCTTGGAACGAGGCACTCGTTGACACCGACGAGGTCGACAGGAAGCGTCAGCACCCAGGGTGTGCGGCAGGTGTGGAGCAACGCGTCGAGGCCGGCGATGGGGCCGAGGTCATCCGTGAAGCGGTCGGTGACGGCTTCCAATCCGGCTTCTGCATAGCGGGACAAATCGCGATTCGCGCTGACGAGCAATGCGGTGGTTTCACTCGCGAAGCGGCGCTGCCAGCGCAGTACCTGGGGGATACCGCCGCGCTCGATCCAGGCCTTGTCGAGGCCGCCGAGCCGGGTGGCGCGTCCTCCGGCAAGAATGCCGAGGGTGATCTGGGAGCTATCGGGATTCATCGATGACGGCGTTTGCCGCGAATGGCTTTTTACTTAGGCGATTTCTGGCTTTCCATCGACCTGGGTGTGCTGGCAGTAGTCTGAAACTAACAGCGAAACCAAAGCGGAAAGCAAAATCGCTGGATCCCCGCCTTCGCATGGATGACGCAATGGCCGAGGCGTTCGCGACGCGAACGCGCCATTGCGTCACTTGCCGCGTTTCACGTGGCGAATCATCCGTCGCTTCTTCGCCACCTGTCGCTCGGTCAGTACGTTCTTCTTGCCTTCGTACGGATTGGTGCCTTCCTTGAACACGAAGCGCACCGGCGTGCCCACCAGCTTGAAGCGCTTTCGGAAGAAATTCTCCAGGTAACGCTTGTAGCTTTCGCTCAGCGTGCGCAGGCGCGTGCCGTGGATGATGAAGGTCGGCGGATTGGTGCCACCCGGATGCGCGAAACGCATCTTCGCCACGTGGCCGCGAACGACCGGCGGCGGATTGGTTTCGTAGGCGATTTCCATCGCCTTGGTCACCTCGCTCGTGCCCAGCTCGGTCGTTGCAGAACGATGCGCGCGATGGATGGCGTTGAAGAGCTCACGCAAGCCGGATCCGTGCTTGGCGCTGATGCGGACCGTTTCGGCCCATTCCACGAATGCCAGCTTTCGCACCAGGAGGTTTTCCGTCTGCTGGCGCTGGTATTCCGTCTGTCCGTCCCACTTGTTGACCGCAACGACCAGCGCGCGGCCCGCGTCGAGCGCGTAACCGAGCACGCTTGCGTCCTGGTCGGTGACCCCTTCGCCTGCATCCAGCATCACGACGGCGACCTGGCATTCCTCGATCGCGGCGAGGGTCTTCACGATCGAGAACTTCTCGACTGCTTCTTCGACCTTCGACTTGCGGCGCAGGCCGGCGGTGTCGATCAGGCGGTACAGGCGGCCGTCGCGTTCCATGTCGATCGAAACCGAGTCACGCGTCGTGCCCGGCACTTCCGACGCGATCATGCGTTCCTCGCCGAGGAGGCGATTCACCAGCGTCGACTTGCCGACGTTGGGGCGGCCGATGAAGGCGACGCGGATGCGATCCGGGTCGTTGTCGGGCACGATCGCACTGCCCTCTTCCGGCAGGCGCTCCTGGATGTCGTCCAGCAGGTCGTCGATGCCGACGCGATGCGCGGAGGAAATCGCGGTGACGTCGCTGAAGCCATAGCGTGCGAACTCCGCCATCGCGGCGCGCACGTCGATGCCGTCGGTCTTGTTGATCACCAGCACGGTCGGACGCGCCGCTTTGCGCAGCCATTGCAGGATGTCGTCATCGAGCGCGGAGGGGCCTTCGCGGCCATCGACCACGAACAGGACGAGGTCGGCTTCTTCCGCTGCGGCGCGGGCCTGGCGTGCAGTGGCGCCGGCCAGGCCTTCTTCCTCCCCAGCGATACCTCCGGTATCGACCACGGCGAACGGGCGCTGGCCTTCCGGCCGGCACACGCCGTAGTTGCGGTCGCGCGTCACGCCCGGCTGGTCGTGCACCAGTGCATCACGGGTACGCGTCAGCGCGTTGAACAGTGTGGACTTGCCGACATTGGGACGGCCCACGAGGGCGACGAGGGGGAGCATGCAAACCTGCCAATCAAGGGTGCGGGTCGGGGAGCGAACCGGACGAACCGCATAAACAATAACCCCGGCCACGGGCCGGGGTCATGGAGAGGAACCAACGGGATGTTACTGGCCGAGGCGGAACGCAGCCAGTTCGCCGTTGATGTCCTGCGCTACCAGAATGCCATCGGCCACCACGGGCGAGCCACGCAGCGCCTTGCCGCTCACGCGGGCACGCGCGGCCAGTTCGCCGGTGTCGAGCTTCAGCCAGTGCAGGTAACCGTCGTAATCGCCGACCGCCGCGTAGTCACCCTGCACGGCCGTGGACGTCAGGAGGCGGCGTGCGAGCGCCGGCTGCTGCCACAGCGATGCGCCGCTGGCCTTGTCGAGTGCGTGGACGCTACCGGCCGGATCGGAAACGACCAGGCGATCGCTCCCCACCCCCAGGCGACCGGCGCCACCGAACTGGCTCACCCAGATCGCGCGGCCGCTCGGAGCATCTATCGCGACGGTCTGCTTCTTGAAGCTGGTTGCGTAGAGCGTGCTGCCGTCCAGCACCGGGGTCCCGTCGACGTCGGCGAGGCGGTCGAGCTCACTGCGGCCTTCCTGCTGCGCGACTGGGAGGTTCCAGAGCGTGTGGCCATCGGCAGCGGACAACGCGGTGACCGACCCGTCGTCGTTACCGGAGAACACGTAGCCCGGGCCAAGCACGACGGCATCGTTGCCGCGCAGGCTCAGCGCCGGAACTTCATACACCCAGAACCAGCGACGTTCACCGCTGGCCGCGTCGAATGCCGTGACATGCCCGTCGTTGGAACGCACGAAGACGCTGCCAAGACCAATCGCCGGCGCCGCGATGACTTCAGCTGGCAACTTCGCCTGCCATTTCTCGGCGCCGGTCGCCGCATCGAGCGCGATCACTTCGCCGTCGAGGCCGCCGACCACCACGAGACCATCGCCCGCACCTGGACCGCCGGAGAGGCGCAGCTTGCTTTCGTAAGTCCACACCGTTTTGCCGGTCTGCAGGTCGAATGCACGGACACCACCTTCCACGGCGGCGGCATAGACACGTCCATCGGCCACGGTCGGCCCCTGGCGAACGCCGACGCGGCCTTCACCCTTGCCTGCCTGCGCTGACCAGATCTTGCTGACGGTCACCGACGGGGTGAAGTCGGTCAGTTCGGCGGGTTCGTTGGGCTTCTCGTCCTTTTTTCCGCCGAACCAGCCCTTGACGGTGGAGCAGCCGCCGAGCGCGAAAGCACACAGCAGCACGGCGGAAGTACGCAACAGCACCGGAGCGGCCGGCATGCGGAAAGTCGTGCGGGTAGACGTCATCAGGACTGGCTCTCGGTCTTGGGGGGAGTACCGCCGGCATCGGTGAGCTTCAGCTCGAGCACGCGACGCTGGGGCGTACCGACTTCGGCCTTGAGCAGGGCCTTGCTGTAGCTGTCGCGCGCCTGCTCACGCTGGCCGAGGGCCATCTGCGCATCCCCACGCACTTCCAGCGTGGCGAGCGAATCCCCATTCGCCACCAGCTTGAGCGCGGCATCCGCCTGCTTGGAATCGATCAGCAGCCGCGCCAGGCGCTGGTTGACGATCGCAGCAAGCGCGGGGTCTTCGCTACGGATCGCACGCAGCGTCGCGATGGCCGCTTCATTCTGGTTCGCCTGCACCTGCGACCTCGCGAGTTCAAGCTGCGCCAGTGTGCGGAACATGCCGTCCGGGAGACCGTTGACCTTGCCGGCCGCAGCCTTGTCGTTCGCCTTGATGGCGTCGACGGCGGCCTGGTAGTTGGCAGCGGCTTCGTACTGCTTGTTGGTCTGGTGGCGCTGCCACCATTGCCATCCGCCGATGGCCGCGAGGCCGAGTGCGATGCCGAGAATGAGAGCGCTGCCGTTGCGACGCAGCCATTCGCGGACGCGCTCGCTCTGTTCGTGTTCGTCTAGGAGTTCGTCGATCGCCATGGAATCTCGCCCCGCCCGGAAAGGCAGGGTTGGTCAGAAACCGGCTGTCCGCCGGTGGGAAGTCGACCCGCGACGCGGGTCAGTTGGCGACCGGCGCGAGGGAACCGTCAGAGGATAACGTAAAGCGCGCCACATTCGCGCGGCTGAACGGTCCCAGGTCGACCGCAACACCCGCGCGCTTCACTTCGACCGCGTCGATGTTGCCAAGTTTCACCCGGCCGAGTTCGCCAGGCTTGTAGCTGCGCTGCTGCCCAGCGGTGAGCAGGCCACGCTCGAGCACCTGGTTGTCGGCGCCGAGAATTTCGACCCAGCTGTCACCGTTGAACGTGATCGTCAACGCGGCAGGCGCCTGCGGCGCGGCAGGCAGGGAAGCGATGGACGCCACGAGCGGCGTTCGCTGGGGCGTGGCCTGCGCTGGCGCCGCGACTTCTTCGGTCTGCGTCGCGGGAACATCGAGCGATTGCACGGCGAGTTCGCTGTTGCCGAAATGCGAGCGCGTGCCCAGCCACACCGGCACGGCAATGGCGGCGGTGATGGCCACATAGATGGCGCGGCGTCCGATCTGTTCGGCGAAGCGCTGGTAACCTGGAGTGTGGGTGTGGCTGGTAATCGTCGACGGAGCCACTGCGGCAATCGATGCCTGCTCGATGTAGGGCTCGATGTCGACACCCAGCAGTCGCGCATAACTGCGCAGCTGGCCACGCACGAATACTGGCGCTCCCAGCGAGCTCCAGTCGTCGGCTTCGAGATTGGCGACGGCGCGCACCGTCATGTGCAGCTGTGCGGCCACCTGTTCGATGGATTTACCAGCCGCCTCGCGCGCCTGCCGAAGGGCGGCGCCGCAGCCCGGGCCGACGCCTGGTACGGTCTGATCGTTAGAGCCAGTCATTGCCTGCCACCATCCCCATTTGCGGAGCTCCGTGCTTCCTTTGCATCGGGGAACTCCGTCTTCAGCTTCGAAACGTAGCGCGCAGCTGCAGCGCTGTCGCCGAGTTTTTGTTCAATCTGTGACGCAAGCAGCAACGCCTCCGGATCAGCTGGTGCAGCAGCGAGACGCCGTTCCGAAAATGCCCGTGCCCCGAACGCGTTACCAGCCTCGAATTCGCGTCGTGCGAGGGCGCCAAGCGCTACGGGATTCTCCGGATCGAGCTCGATCGCGCGACGCAGTTCACGTTCCGCACGCTGTTGCTGTCCCACCTTGCCAGCGCACATGCCGGAGTTCGCGAGGATCACCGGCGAGTCCGCGTAAGCCGGAACCGCGAGCGCGCGGTCGAACCAGCCCAGCGCTTCGGCTGCACGCCCCTGCTCGCACAGCCAGATGCCGTAATTGCCGAGCACGGCGCCATTGCTGGGCGCCGCTTCCGCTGCGCGAAGGTAGTGCGTGCCCGCGCCCGTGGAGTCGCCCGTCTGATCCAGGGCGATCGCCATATAGGTATGAGCCTGGGCCGAAGCGGGTTGGCGCTTGAGGATGGCGGCGGTCATGCGCTTCACGGCAGCGAAATCGCCGACGGACAGATAGCGCTCGGTCTCCGCGAGGTCGCGCTCCATGCTTGCCGCGCCATTGCGGCTGCCCTTGCTCTCGCTGATCCGGTTAACCGCAGGTTCGATGTGATGCTGCTTGCCGAGACTGGTGCTCACATAACTCTTTCCACCGCAGCCGCCGGTAGCAGCTACTGCGATCAGGAACACGAGCATTAGCACATTACGCAGCGGCATCGCCCGCTTCCTGCGCGCTCAGGCGCTTGCGGAATTCGGCCTGGCGGCGGGTGCGATCCATCACCTGCCCCTTGAGCTGGCCGCAGGCGGCGTCGATGTCGTCACCGCGCGTGCGGCGTACCGGCGCGATCATGCCGGCGTTGTTCAAGAGTTTCTGGAAGCCGCGGATAGTTTCATCATCCGGACGTTCGAAACGCGTACCCGGAAACGGATTGAACGGAATCAGGTTGACCTTCGCCGCATCCTTCATCTGCACGCGGCGTTCGAATTCGCGCATGAGGCGAACGAGCTCGCGCGCGTGCTGCGGCTGGTCGTTGACGCCCTTCATCAGCGTGTATTCGAACGTCACCGATTCGCCCTTCTTGCGCAGCGCATAGCGCACGCAGGCGTCCATCAGGTCGGCGATCGGGTATTTCTTGTTGAGCGGAACCAGTTCGCTGCGCAGCTCGTCATTCGGCGCATGCAGTGAAACCGCGAGGGATACGTCGCTCTCGGCTGCGAGCCGATCGATCATTGGCACCATGCCGGCCGTCGACAGCGTGACTCGCTTGTTGGCCAGGCCGTAACCCAGGTCGTCGCGCATGATGCTCATGGCGCGAACGACGTTGTCGAAGTTCGCCAGCGGCTCGCCCATGCCCATCATCACCACGTTGGTGAGCTTGCGTTGCTGGTGCGGAACGTTGCCGAGGTGGCGTGCCGCGATCCAGACCTGGCCGATGATCTCGGCGGTCGACAGATTGCGGTTGAACCCCTGCGTAGCGGTCGAACAGAACTGGCAGTTGAGCGCACAACCCACCTGCGAGGACACGCACAGCGTGCCGCGTCCCTTGTCAGGGATGTAGACGGTCTCAATCGCGTTCTTCGGATCCATGCCGAGCAGCCACTTGTGCGTGCCGTCGGTGGATGCCTTGTCGAAAATCAGCTGCGGCGCCTGCACGACGGCGCGCTCTTCCAGCTTGGCGCGCAGCACCTTGCCGAGATCGGTCATCTCGGCGAAGTCGGTGACGTAGCGGTGGTGGATCCACTTCATCACCTGGTGCGCGCGGAACTTCTTCTCGCCGAGGTCTTCCTCGAAGAAGCGCTCGAGCGAGGCGCGATCGAAGTCGAAGATGTTCGTCTTCTTCGACTCCGATGCGCTTTTCGCAGCAACGTCCGCCGCTGGAGCGAGCGAACCTGTGACCCGCGCGACTGCGTCGCCCAGCTTGAGTTCGATCGTGTTGTTGCCGGAGGCGGTCATTGCTTCAGTCACTTCGCCTTAACGGGCGTACACGTCGGTGGCCGGGAAGAAGTAGGCGATTTCGATCGCCGCATTCTCCAGCGAGTCCGAACCGTGCACCGCATTCGCGTCGATGCTGTCGGCGAAGTCGGCGCGGATCGTGCCCGGCGCGGCTTCCTTCGGATTGGTGGCGCCCATCAGTTCGCGGTTCTTGAGCACGGCGTTGTCGCCCTGCAGCACCTGGATCATCACCGGACCGCTGATCATGAATTCGACCAGCGCGTTGAAGAACGGACGCTCACGGTGCACGGCATAGAAGCCTTCGGCTTCGGCGCGCGAGAGCTGCTTCATCTTCGAGGCGGCGACCTTCAGGCCGGCCTTTTCGAAACGCGAATAGATTTCGCCGATGACGTTCTTGGCGACGGCATCGGGCTTGATGATCGAAAGGGTGCGCTCCAGCGCCATGGGATGTTTCTCCGGATAGGCGGGCAGCGGGACAGATCCTTGTCCGGCCCGAGAATAACAGAAAAACCCGCGTCGAATCGCGGGTTTAGCCGATATGGCTGGTACGAATTCTAGCCGATATGCGGATCGGTTTGGAGCTTTTTTCACCACCGCACGGTGAACGCGGGAGTTGACGTGCGGTGGCGTATGGCCCAGCATCAAACGCACGTTTGAATCTGTCCATTGAGCGCACGAACAAAATGGCCACGCCCCAACCCTTCTCGACCAAGGACCGCATCCTCGGAGCGGCCGAAGAACTCTTCGCCCAGTTCGGTTTTGCTGGTACGTCCTTGCGTCAGGTCACCAGCCGCGCCGACGTCAATATCGCCGCGGTCAACTACCACTTCGGCAGCAAGGAAAACCTCGTTAACGAGGTCTTCCGCCGACGCATGGACGAGATGAGCCAGCAGCGGCTGGCGGGCTTGAAGGTCGCCGTGAAAGAACACCCCGGCGAACTTGAACCCATCCTCGCCGCCTTCGTCGAACCGGCGCTGGCGATCGCACAGGATCGCCACGGCAGTGCTTTCGCGCGGATGGTGGCGCGTGCATACGCGGAGAAGAATGACGCGCTGCGCAAGTTCCTGTCCGAGCACTATGGCCACGTGCTGCGTGAGTTCGCCAAGGCCATTTCCGCCTGCCTTCCCGGCCTTGCCAAGGATTCGCTGTACTGGCGGCTGGATATCCTGGTTGGTTCGCTCACGTATGCAATGGCCGATTTCGGGCTGATCCGCCGCCCGACCGGGGTCACCGAAGCGGCTCATCGTGAGCGCGCTGCGCGGGAACTCATCCACTTCGCTGCGGCCGGTTTCCGGAGTCCGTAAGCGGTACGCCCAAATCTCTTTTTCCCTGCCCAGGTTGCTACAAACCGGAGCACGGATCCTTTTAACAACAAGGACTTGCTGAACATGTCTAACAATCTACTTGTCCGGCGTGCGGCCGTTCTGGGTGCCGGTGTGATGGGTGCGCAGATCGCCGCCCACCTGACCAACGCCGGCGTCGACACGGTGCTGTTCGACCTCCCGGCGAAGGAAGGTGACCCCAACGGCGTCGTGACGAAAGCGATCGCCAACCTGGCCAAACTGAGCCCCGCTCCGCTCGCCGACAAGGCGCTGGCCGAACGCATCGTGCCGGCCAATTACGAAACGGGCTTGGAACTGCTGAAGGACTGCGATCTGATCATCGAGGCCATCGCCGAACGCATGGACTGGAAGCAGGACCTGTACCGGAAGATCGCTCCGTTCGTGCCGGCGCACACCGTGCTGGCCTCCAACACGTCGGGCCTGGGCATCAACAAGCTCGCCGAAGTGCTGCCGGAAGAACTGCGCCATCGCTTCTGCGGCGTGCACTTCTTCAACCCGCCGCGCTACATGCACCTGGCGGAGCTGATTCCCGCAAAGACCACCGATGCCCCGGTGCTCGAAGGCCTCGAGGCCTTCCTCACCACCACGCTCGGCAAGGGTGTGGTCTATGCGAAGGACACCCCGAACTTCATCGGCAACCGCATCGGCGTGTTCTCGATGCTGGCCGCGATGCACCACACGGAACAGTTCGGCCTCGGCTTCGACACCGTGGACGCGCTGACCGGCCCGGCTATCGGGCGCCCGAAGTCGGCGACGTATCGCACCGCGGACGTGGTCGGTCTCGACACCATGGCCCACGTCATAAAGACCATGGCCGATACGCTGCCGGATGACCCATGGCACAAGTACTTCCAGGCGCCGAAGTGGCTATCCGCGCTCATCGACAAGGGCGCGCTCGGCCAGAAGACTGGGGCCGGTTTCTACACGAAGAAGGGCAAGGACATCCTCGTCCTCGACCTCAAGGTGCAGGATTTCCGTGTTTCCGCAGGCGAACTCGATGTCAATGTCGCCGCGCTGCTGAAGGAAAAGGATCCAGCGAAGAAATTCGCCGCGCTGCGAGCAAGCGAGAACCCTCAGGCGAAGTTCCTCTGGGCCTGCTTCCGCGACACCTTCCACTACAGCGCGTTCCATCTCGAATCCATTGCCGAAACCGCGCGTGATGTCGACTTGGCGATCCGCTGGGGCTACGGCTGGTCGCTCGGTCCGTTCGAAACCTGGCAGGCCGCAGGCTGGAAGCAGGTCGCCGAATGGATCGCCGATGACATCGTGAAGGGTGCCGCGATGAGCAGCGCTCCCCTGCCCGACTGGGTCTTCGACGGCCGCGAAGGCGTGCACGGAACCGCCGGCAGCTACAGTCCGGGCCGCAACATGGTGGTGCCGCGCTCTGCCAATCCGGTGTACGCGCGCCAGCGCTTCCCGGATGCGCTGATCGGCGAGAAGTTCTCGCAGGGCCGCACGGTGTACGAGAACGACGGCGTACGCATGTGGGCGGATGAAGGCGAAGACATCGCCGTGGTCAGCTTCAAGACCAAACTGCACACGGTCAACGACCAAGTGCTCAACGGCTTGCAGGAAGCGATTGCGATCGCCGAGCGCGACTTCCGCGGCCTGGTGATCTGGCAGTCGAAGGAGCCCTTCTCCGCCGGTGCGGACCTGCAGGGCGCGCTCGGGTTGCTGCAGGCAGGTGACGTCGCCGGATTCGAGGCGATGGTCGCCAACTTCCAGAAGACCAGCCAGCGCATCAAGTACGCACAGGTACCGGTCATCGCGGCCGTCCGCGGGCTCGCCCTCGGTGGCGGCTGCGAGTTCCAGATGCACGCGGCACGCACCGTGCTCGCACTGGAAAGCTACATCGGCCTGGTCGAAGCGGGCGTCGGCCTGCTGCCGGCCGGTGGTGGCCTGAAGGAACTCGCCGTGCGCGCATCGGAAGCCGCAGGCTCGGGCGGCGACGTGTTCGCGCAGCTGAAGACCGCATTCGAAAGTGTGGCGATGGGCAAGGTGTCGACCTCCGCCTTTGAAGCGCGCTCACTCAAGTTGGCCCGCGAATCCGACGTGGTCGTGTTCAACGCATTCGAACTGCTGCACGTGGCCAAGGCGCAGGCGCGCGCGCTGGCCGAATCCGGCTATCGTCCCCCCCTTCCCGCACGCCGCATCCAGGTCGCCGGTGATGTCGGCATCGCGACCTTCAAAATGATGCTGGTGAACATGCTGGAAGGCCATTTCATCTCGCCGCACGACTACGAAATCGCCACCCGTATCGCCACTGTTTTATGCGGTGGTGAAGTCGATCGCGGCACGCTGGTCGACGAGGAATGGCTGATCCGCCTCGAACGCGAACACTTCGTCGCCCTTGCGCAGATGCCAAAGACGCAGGAGCGCATCGCGCACATGCTCAAGACCGGCAAGCCATTGCGCAACTGACCCTTTGCTCGTCATTCCTGCGAAAGCAGGAATCCAGTGCCTTTCGCTTCCGCGTAAGGATCCCTGTTTTCGCAGGGATAACGAGCAAAAAACCAAATCGCCAAGCTCCAACAAATCGAGAGCCGACATGACCAAGCAAGTCCAGGAAGCCTATATCGTCGCCGCCACCCGTACTCCGGTCGGCAAGGCGCCGCGCGGCGTATTCCGCAACACCCGCCCCGACGACATGCTCGCGCACGTGCTGCGCAGCGTGGTCGCGCAGGCGCCGGGTATCGACGTCAACCGCATCGACGACGCGATCATCGGCTGCGCCATGCCGGAAGGCGAGCAAGGCATGAACGTCGCACGCATCGGCGCGCTGCTCGCCGGACTGCCGAATACGGTGGCCGCGCAGACGATCAATCGCTTCTGCTCGTCTGGCCTGCAGGCGGTGGCACTGGCCGCCGACCAGATCCGCCTGGGCAACGCCGACCTGATGCTCGCGGGCGGCACCGAATCGATGTCGATGGTGCCGATGATGGGCAACAAGGTCGCGCTCTCGCCGAGCGTGTTCGCGAACAACGAGAACGTCGCCATCGCCTATGGCATGGGCATCACCGCCGAGAAGGTCGCCGAGGAATGGAAGGTCTCGCGCGAAGACCAGGATGCGTTCGCCCTCGCCTCTCACCAGAAGGCCATGGCTGCGATCCAGGCGGGCGAGTTCAGGAGCGAAATCACGCCGTACGAAGTCGTTTCGCACCTGCCTGACCTCGCGGGCAACGCGATCCGCCTGAAGAAGACGCTGGTGGAAATCGACGAAGGTCCGCGTCCGGATACCTCGCTCGAAGGCCTGGGCAAGCTGAAGCCGGTGTTCCGCAATGGCCAGTTCGGCGGGACGGTTACCGCGGGCAATTCGTCGCAGATGAGCGATGGTGCCGGTGCCGTGCTGCTCGCTTCGGAGCAGGCAATCAAGGATTACGGATTGGTTCCGCTCGCGCGCTTCGTGAGTTTCTCGGTCGCGGGCGTGCGTCCGGAAGTGATGGGCATTGGCCCGATCGCGGCGATTCCGAAGGCGTTGAAGCAGGCCGGGCTTACCAAGGACCAGCTCGACTGGATCGAGCTCAACGAAGCCTTCGCCGCGCAGGCCCTCGCCGTGATCCGCGACTCGCAACTGGACCCGTCGAAGGTCAACCCGCTCGGCGGTGCGATCGCGCTGGGCCATCCGCTCGGCGCAACCGGTGCGGTGCGTACCGCGACGATCGTGCACGGCCTGCGTCGTCGCCAGCAGAAGTACGGCATGGTGACGATGTGCATCGGCACCGGCATGGGCGCCGCAGGTATTTTCGAAGCGCTCTGAGTACAACGTCGAGGTAGAAAAAAAGGGCAGCTATGGCTGCCCTTTCGGTTTTCAGGCTACGCACGCCTCAAGCCATGCGGGCGCCGTTGGGAACCGCACGCTCCACCGTCGTGATCACGATTCCCTCTTCGGTAGGAAATCCGGTCAGCAGGAACTCCGACACGAACGGGCCGATCTGCTTCGGCGGAAAATTGATCACGCCAACGATCTGGCATCCGACGAGTTCTTCGGCCGAATAGATCGCCTTTATCTGCGCGCTCGTCTTGCGTACGCCGTGCGGACCGAAGTCTACCCAGAGTTTCCAGGCGGGCTTGCGCGCTTCCGGAAAGGTTTCCACGCGTAGTACGGTGCCGGCGCACAGCATCACCTTTTCGAAGTCGCTCCATTCGATGGTGTTCATCGGATCACTGCTCGCTCAAGTTCGAAGGGCGCATGGTGCCCCGCATCGCTGCTCGCGTTGGTGTTGCAAATGGAACGCCGCAGCCGTGTTTTCGATCAGGCGTCGCGGCCTTCCCGCTCCGAGTTCCATGCATCCTTGAATTCCGCCCACCAGTAGCTCAGCTGCGCGCCGACGAAGCCGGCCGGCTTCATGGCGGATACGAGGCCGTAGTCCGCGAACTCGCGCCAACGCATGTCGCCTTCCGCCAATGCGGAGGCCAGGACTTCCCCGGCAAATGTCGTCGGAGCGATGCCGTGTCCGCCAAACGCCTGCGCCAACCACAAACCGTCGTCGATCTGGCCGATCTGCGGCATCTGGTGCCTGGCGTAGCTCATCAGGCCCGACCAGGCGTAATCGATGCGCACGCCTTTCAATTGCGGAAATACTTTCAGCAGATCGCGGTACAGCAGGCGCTTCACAGCTTCGGGCGAACGATCCAGCACGGAAATCCGCCCGCCCCATAGCAGTCGCGTATCGGCCAGCGGACGGTAGTAATCGAAAGCGAAGCGGGTGTCGTAGACCGCCGCGTTCGTGCTCAACACCTCGCTCATGCGAGACCCCAGGGGCTCGGTAACCATCACGTATGTCGCGATCGGCAGTACGGCGGCATCGACACGCCGCTGCAGGCGCGCGAGGTAACCGCCGCACGCCAGCACCACGTTTTCGGCGAGTACTTCGCCACTGGGCGTCTGTACTCGCCATTGCTCACCTTCGCGCCGCAGACCACGTGCGGGACTGCGTTCGCGGATGGTCACGCCCCCGCGGCTTGCGGCGTCGGCAATGCCCCTGGCGTACTTCAGTGGATGGAAGTGGAAGGCATGACGTTCGAACAGTCCGTCGTGATAGCGGGTGGTCCGTATCCGCCGCCGGAGCTCGTGGCGTGGCAGCCACTCCCAATGTTCCCCGTAATGCTCTTCCAGCAGGGACTGCCGTCGGCGAAGGATGTCCTGGTCGCGGAACCAGTTCGCCCAGATCACCCCCGCATCGTTTACGTCGCAATCGATTCCGTACTGGTCGATGCGGCGCCGGATCAGGGACACCGCGGCGGTCGTTCCCCGGTAGAGCGCGCGCGCCCGTTCCGGTCCGAGCTCGCGCAGAAGCGCATCTTCGCCGCGCGAATATCCGCCGAATACGAAGCCTCCGTTGCGACCGGAGGCTCCATGCCCGATCTCGTTGGCTTCGAGCAGCACGATGTTGCGCATGCCCCGCTCGGCCAGCCCCAAGGCGGTATTCAATCCGGCAAACCCGCCGCCGACCACGCATACGCTGGCTTCCTCGTGCGAATTCAGTGTTGGCGTCGGCGCGCGCTCTGTGACGGTTGCGCGGTAATAGCTGACAGGAGGTCTGGACATGTCCGTGCGGCACAGGTGTGATTAGCATGCTCGGGGAGGGTGCCAGATGGAAATCCATTACGCGGACAAAGACTATCGCAAGCGGGCCATGTGGCTGCTTGCGGGAATCGTGCTTCTTTGCGGCGTGCTGCTATGGCAGCTGCAGGCCTGGCTCAACCATCTCACGGAGCAATTCGGAAACGGCGATCCCGACACGGTGCGTTTCTGGGTAGCGTTGCTTCTATGCGCACTTGGAACCGGATTGGCGATTCCCGCGATTGGCCTCGGCCTGACGCTACGGGAGCTGGGTCATGCCTCGCGCCTGGAAGGCCGCTTCCCTCCTTCCAAGTGGAAGACGCTTCGTGACGTGCGCGTGCTGCGGGATGCCCCCGGACTCGCGTGGGCTCGCCGGGTCGAATTGGCCGGTACCGCGGCTCTGGTGCTGGCCGGCCTGTTGATTGCCTGGTCCGCGTGGGCGTGGTGGAAATTCGCCCCGTAGGTTGACAACAAGGCATACGCCTTTCGGCCGCCTGCCCAGACAATCAGTGAATGTCCTTGACGCCGAGTTCGTCGAGCGCGTTCTGCATCAGTCGCATCGCGACGTCGCTCAGCTTTTCGTGGTCAAGCGCGTAGCGGATGGTGGCTTCGATCAGCCCGATATGCGTGCCGCAGTCGAAACGCGTGCCCTTGAAGCGATAGGCGTTGACCGGCTCCTGCTTGAGCAATCCGGCGATTGCGTCCGTGAGCTGGATTTCGCCGCCCGCGCCCGGTTTGGTCGATTCAAGCAGGTCGAAAATGCGCGGACTGAGGACGTAACGTCCGACCACCGCCAATGTGCTCGGCGCGACATCGGGTTCGGGTTTTTCAACGATGCCGCTGATCCGTCCCTGGCGGCTCTCGAATGATTCGGTGGCGACGATGCCATAGCTGGAGGTCTGTTCGCGCGGCACATCCTGTACGGCGATCATGCTTGCGCCCGTCGCTTCGGCGGCATCGGCCATCTGCTTCAGCGCACCGGTGCCACCCTTGTTCCATATCAGGTCGTCCGGCAACAGGACCGCGAAGGGCTGATCACCGACGATAGCCTTCGCGCAGAGCACCGCATGGCCCAGGCCAAGCGCCTCAGCCTGCGTCACGAACACGGCACGGACATTCGGCGGCAGGACATTGCGGATCAGGTCCAGTTGCTCGAACTTGCCTGCGCGCTCGAGCTTCTGCTCGAGTTCGTAGGCCTTGTCGAAATAATCCGCGACCGCGTGCTTGTAGCGATTCGTGATGAAGACCAGCGTGTCGCATCCGGCTTCGACGGCCTCGTCGACTGCATACTGGATCAGTGGCTTGTCGATGATCGGCAGCATTTCCTTCGGCACCGTCTTGGTGGCGGGAAGAAACCGGGTGCCGAGCCCTGCAACGGGAAATACTGCGGTACGGATGCGAGTCTGCTTTGCAGCGGGAGACATCAAATCTTCCTGATATTGCGTGTGGGGAATGCCACCACGGTAGAGGCCTGGTGTTCCACGCCGTGTGAGCCCACGGGCTCGAACTCGGGGACCGCGGCCCGCAACTGTTCCTTCAGCGACTCAACGTCGTAACGCGCGCTGGCTTCGCGCAGGTGGGTTATCGCCTGCTCGATGACCTGCGGCGCAACCTGGCGTGGCTCCGCCTGCAGGATCTTGGGATGTGCGGTCGGCCGATAGCGTTCATCCGCGTGGAAAAGCGTTTCATGAAGTTTTTCACCGGGACGTAGGCCGGTATAGATGACAGCAATGTCGCGGCCGGGTTGCTTTCCTGCCAGCCGGATCATCTGCTCGGCCAGCAACCGGATCGGCACCGGCTCTCCCATGTCGAGCGTGTAGATTGCTTCGTGGGTGCCGATTGCCGATGCCTGCAGGATCAGCTGGCAGGCTTCGGGAATCGTCATGAAAAAGCGTGTCACTTCCGGATCGGTCACCGTGACCGGACCGCCCTTGCGGATCTGCTCGCGGAACAGCGGCACCACGCTGCCGGCCGAGTCGAGTACGTTGCCGAAGCGCACCGTAACGAAACGGGTCGACCGATGGTCAGCGAGCGACTGGCAGGTCATCTCCGCGAGACGCTTGGTTGCGCCGAGCACATTGACCGGGTCCACCGCTTTGTCCGTGGAGATGAGCACGAATGTGCCCACGCCATGCTCCCGACATGCGTGCGCGACAGTGCTGGTCGCCAACACGTTGTTCCGTACGGCTTCGCGCAGCTGGGATTCGAGAAGCGGCACCTGCTTGTAGGCGGCGGCATGAAAGACTGCATCCGGTTCTGCCAACTTCATCGCATGATTGGTCAATGCTGGATCGCCGCAATCCCCTAGTAGTGGAATGCATTCGATATCCGGGAAGTCGCGGCGCAGCGTCGCTTCCGTCGTCGTCAGTGCAATCTCGTCCATCTCGATCAACACAATCCGATGCGCGCCATGACGGGCGCATTGGCGGCAGAGTTCCGAACCGATCGAACCGCCGGCACCAGTAACCAAAACGGTGCGGCCGCCGAGCCAACCGCGAATGGACTTCCAGTCCGGCAAAACGGGCTTGCGTCCGAGCAGGTCTTCGATCGCGACTTCCTTGAGCTCACCGGGAAGCGAACGCCCCTCCAGGATGTCCTGCAATCGTGGGACCATGCGGAATGGCAGGCCGGTACGCTCGCACGCGGCCAGCACACGTTGCATCGCCCGCGCATCTGCGGACGGCATTGCGATGACGAGGAGCTTGGCCGCAGTCTCGCGTGCGATTTCCGCGACATCCTGCACCGTGCCCAGTACGGGCACGCCTTGCACTTTGCTGCCCCTGAGAGCTGCGGCGTCATCAAGGAAACCCACCGGCTGATAATTACCTACCCGGCGGAGATCGCGGACCAATGCTTCGCCCGCCCGGCCTGCGCCCAGGATGAGAGTGCGCACGCTGCCTTCGCCGTGGGCTCCCTCAATACGACTGTCCTTCCACGCCCGATACGCCAGGCGCGGAGCGCCAAGCAGTGCCATCAGGGCCATCGGATAAAGCACCAGGACGGTGCGCGGCACCATGTCCAGGCGGTTATAGAGGAACAGCCCAAGCAGGATTGCAAACAGGCCTAGCACGCAGGCCTTCAGGATGTTCCACAGATCCGGGACGCTCGCGAAGCGCCAGAGCCCTCTGTACAGACCGATCTGCCAGAAAACCAGCCCTTGGGCGATCAGGACCAGCGCAACCTCGGTGCTCCATAAGGGGATTTCCGGAGGATGGCTCACCATCCCCCAACGCAGGCGATGCAGGCTTTGCCACACCAGCCAGACCATGAAAAGGTCGTGACATACCACTGCCTGCCGGGGAAGCAGACTCTTCCATCGATCAAACCAGGAACTCATTTCCTGTCCTTTTCTGTCGCTGCAATCCGCGGCCCGCCACCAGTTTCATGGAAACGCTGCAGCCAGGCCCATGAAGCCGCCGCCATAGTGAACCAGACCAGGCAACAAAGGACCACCTGTCCCTCCGTCCTTGGCCCAAGCCACCAGGCCAATAGCCAACCTGCAACTGTCCAGCTTGCGTACATGAATGTCACGATCGTGTGAGAGCCGGAGATGCTCGCCCAACGCTGATAGGCGTGCTGAGCATGGGCAGCCCACCATCGCTCCCTCCTTACGATCCGGCGCAGCAGGGTCAGGCCGCTATCCACCAGGAACGCCGACAGTGGAAGCAGCAACAAAGGCGCAAACAGACGGCCATCCATAAGCGATACCGCCAGAAGCGTCGCAATGGCGAAGCCAAGTGCACCGCTTCCCACATCCCCGAGGAAAATCCGCGCCCGTGGAAAATTGAATGGCAGAAAGCCCAGGCAAGCGGCTGCCAATGCAAGCGCCAGCCAGGTCCAGATGCCGCCAACGATCAGGGCCAGCCCCCCAGCCACCAGTGCAGCCTGCGTCGCTGCAATGCCGTTGATCCCGTCCATGAAGTTCCAGACGTTGGTCAGCACCATCGCGGCGGCAAACGCGATCAGCGACAACACGAGGTCGCCGGAGGTTGCCGCCACAGCCAAGGCAACGATCGCGGCCGCGAGAGCCTGAACTCCCAACCGCAGCAGGGGTGACAACGGTTTATGGTCATCGACCATCCCGACGCCGGCCACAAGCAGCAAGCCGATCGCGAACCCGGCTATCAGAATGATCTGCTGCGGGTGGCGCCAGGCAAGCACGAAAGCGGCGACCAGCAGCGCAATGACGATGGCAATGCCACCACCTCGGGGAGTAGGAACATCGTGGCTGCGGCGCTCCCCCGGATGGTCGATCAGATCGCTCCGGATCGCATACCTGCGCGCAAGCCAGGTGCCCACCAGTCCGATGGCGAGGTGGAGGACGAACCAGTACAGCATCCGTCAGACCACCGCGTAATTCAGTAGCGGCTTCACCGATCCCCATTCCTTGCAGCTCGGGCACTGCCAGTGATGGCTGCGTGCGCCGAAACCGCAACGGGTGCACCGGTAGCTGGGATTACGAACCAGCAACTGGTCGGTGATGTGCTTGAGATCGTGCAGCGTCGCGAGCGGATCGGCCTGCTCGGCGAGCGTGAGATCGATCAGTGCGGCTTCGCCACGAACGGAGGGGCGATCCTTCAACTGCCGCGCAAGATAGGCGCGCGCGGCCGGAACTCCTTCATCGGCTTCGACCATCTGCGTCAGCGCCAGCACCGGCGAAATGCCCCTGTAGTGTTCGCACATCTCGGCGAGAAAAGCCTTGGCTCCGGGGTTGTCACCGACCCGCTCATAGGCCGACAAAAGCGGAGGAAGGATTTCAGGAAGATAGTCGGGATCGGCGCGGGCGACGCGCTCGAATGCCCGGATGGCGCCAGGGTCATTGCCGTCGTCGAGTTCGATCCGTCCCTCGATCATTCCTGCGCGCACCGAATTGGCATCGGCCTCGTACGCACGCGCCACCGCGGCGCGCGCCGCATCAGCCTCACCCGCGGCACGCTGGCGCTCCGCCACTTCGCACTCGAACTGCGCAATGAGCTTGCCCATGGGCTCGCCGGTCGCGGCTTCGTAGCGGCGCGCGTTCTCGATGGCCTTGTCCCAGTCGCGTTCGGCCTGGTAGATGCCGATCAGGTGCTTCAGCGCGAGCGGCGCCATGTCGAGCGCGACCAGATCGCTGAAGACGGTTTCGGCACGGTCAAGCAGACCCGAGCGCATGTAGTCCTCGCCCAGTGCCAGCAAGGCCTGCACCTTCTGCTGATCGTTCAAGCCCGTGCGCTGCACGAGGGCCTGGTGAAGACGGATGGCGCGATCGACCTCGCCGCGGCGGCGGAAAAGATGGCCAAGCGCGACCTGCGTTTCGAAGGTGTCCTTATCGAGCTCGGCGATATGCAGGAACAGCTCGATCGCTTTGTCTGGCTGCTCGTTGAGCAGGTAGTTCAGGCCGCGGAAGTACGTCGTGGAAAGTTTGCTGACCTGACTGTCGCTGTGCCGCTCGCCTCCGCGCCGGCCTATCACCCAACCGCTGACTGCTGCAATCGGCAGCAGCAAGAAAAACCAGAACCATTCATTGATGAATTCCATCGTCAGGCTCCGGTAGTGGAAGTCGGCGCGCCCTGGCGTTCGATTCGAGCCAGGCGACGCCTCAGTGGCCATACGACGCTGGCGGCAATCGCTGCCCCACCAAGAAGCACGCCGAGCAGCAATGCGACCAGCAGCGCAACGCCGAGAGTCGTTGAAATCTGCGTGCCGCCAAGATCAATGAGGGCGGCCTGACGATTGAGCGCACCCACGATCGCACCCAGTGCAATGCAGGCAAAGGCAATCAATAGTCGGATCACATGCATGACGGCCTCCCAGCGGCCCAGTCGTCATCCACGTAGCTTAACGGACACGTCGCAACGAAGCGACGCACCATCATTCAAGGAAATCGCAACGCCGCGTGCCGCGCTTTGCGAGCGGTGGCGGCAAACAAGTCCGCCGCGTTACGTCAGTCGTTTTCTTCGACCGGAATCACGCCGCTCACGCGCTCGCGCAACTCCTTGCCTGGCTTGAAATGCGGCACATGCTTGCCCGGCAACGCGACGGATTCGCCCGTCTTCGGATTGCGGCCCAGCCGCGGCGGACGGAAATGCAGGGAGAAACTGCCGAAGCCCCGGATCTCGATCCGCTCTCCGCTGGAGAGTGCGCCGCCCATCATCTCGAGCAGGGCCTTGACCGCCAGATCCACGTCATCGCCCTTCAGGTGTGCCTGACGCTGCGACAGGATCTCGATCAGTTCGGACTTGGTCATGACGTGGCTTTACTCCCCTGACTGCCAGGCGGACGCCCCCTCGCGCCCTCCTTCGATCGACTCCGAGATTCACAACGGATGCCGATCGTCTTACAGACCGAAGGCGACCCGGCATGCCGGGCCGCCCTCGTTGTTTCAACAACTTACAACAAGTTGGCGATTACTCGCCCTTGTTGCCCAGTTGTTCGCGCAGCAGCGCGCCCAGCCTGGTGGTACCGCTGGATGCATCCGCGGCAGAGCGGTTGTAGTCGGCAAGGGCTTCGGCCTGCTCGGCCTGATCCTTCGCCTTGATCGACAGCTGCATGCTGCGGCCCTTGCGGTCCGAGCCAACGATCTTGGCTTCGATCTCGTCGCCGACCTTCAGCACCTTGCTGGCATCGTCCACGCGATCGTGGGAGATGTCGCGGGCGGCGATGTAGCCTTCCACGCCACCTTCCAGCTCGACGGTCGCTCCCTTGGCATCGACTTCCTTCACGGTGCCCTTCACGATCGAACCCTTGGCGTTGGTAGCCACGTACTGGCCCATCGGGTCCTGTTCGAGCTGCTTGACGCCGAGCGAGATGCGCTCGCGTTCCGGGTCAACGGCCAGGACCACGGCTTCCAGCGTGTCGCCCTTCTTGTAGTTGCGCGCCACGTCTTCGCCGGTGGTGTTCCAGCTGAGGTCGGACAGGTGCACAAGGCCGTCGATGCCGCCGTCCAGGCCGATGAAGATGCCGAAGTCGGTGATCGACTTGATCTGGCCCGACACCTTGTCGTTCTTCTTGTGGATGGCCGCGAAGGTTTCCCACGGATTGCTGGTGACCTGCTTCATGCCCAGCGAGATACGGCGACGCTCTTCGTCCACGTCGAGGACCATGACCTGGACTTCGTCGCCGACCTGCACGATCTTCGACGGGTTGACGTTCTTGTTGGTCCAATCCATTTCGGAGACGTGCACCAGGCCTTCGACGCCCGGCTCGATCTCGACGAACGCGCCGTAATCGGTGACGTTGGAGACCTTGCCGAACACGCGGGTATTGGCCGGGTAGCGACGCGCGATGTTGTCCCACGGATCCTCGCCCAGCTGCTTCAGGCCGAGGCTGACGCGGTTGCGCTCGCGGTCGTACTTGAGCACGCGGACGTCGAGCTCCTGGCCGACTTCGACCACTTCGCTCGGATGACGCACGCGCTTCCAGGCCATGTCGGTGATGTGCAGCAAGCCGTCGATGCCGCCGAGGTCGACGAACGCGCCGTAATCGGTGAGGTTCTTGACCACGCCCTTCAGCACTGCGCCTTCGACGAGCTTCTCGAGCAGCTGTTCGCGCTCTTCCGAATGTTCGCTCTCGACCACCGCACGGCGGGAGACGACGATGTTGTTGCGCTTGCGATCGAGCTTGATGAGCTTGAACTCAAGCTCCTTGCCTTCGAGGTACGAAGAGTCGCGCACCGGGCGCACGTCGACCAGCGAACCGGGCAGGAAGCCACGGACGTCCTTGATGTCGACGGTGAAACCACCCTTGACCTTGCCGCTGATGCGGCCGGTGATGGTGGCGTTGGCCTGCAGGGCTTCTTCGAGCTCATCCCACACCATCGAACGCTTGGCCTTCTCGCGCGACAGCACGGTTTCGCCAAAGCCATTCTCGATGGAGTCGAGGGCGACCTTCACTTCGTCGCCCACGCCGACGTCGATTTCGCCTGCGTCGTTACGGAACTGTTCGATGGGCACGATGCCCTCGGACTTGAGGCCGGCATTGATCACCACTACGTCGCCGCGGACTTCGACGACGGTACCGATGACGATGGAGCCCGGCTTCAGCTTCGCCAGATTGGTCTGGCTCTGTTCAAACAGTTCGGCAAATGATTCGGTCATTAGAAAAAATACTCGGTTGAACACACGGGTCGCAGACGGGGGACGGGGACTCGATCGAGTCCGCCAGGATCCGGCGACCCACCCGTTGTGCGGTGCTATCGGGATTGATGCACCAATGGATGGAAATCCCTTCGCACGATTGCGACGGGGCCTTGTCTGCCGCGCGAGTGGCTCGCTCAGGGCCTGGGCAATAAAGCCAGCACCTGCTCGACGACCGTTTCGATCCCCAGCCCGGTAGTGTCGATACGGACGGCGTCATCGGCCGGTCGTAGCGGCGCCACGGAACGCTGGGCGTCACGGGCATCGCGGGCGAGAATCTCCCGCAGCAGACCGCTTAATGTAACGGAAACTCCTTTTTCCATCAACTGCTTATAGCGCCTTTCTGCCCTTTCCTCCGCGCTGGCGGTGAGGAATACCTTGAAGGGTGCATCCGGGAAGATCACGGTCCCCATGTCCCGTCCGTCCGCGACCAGGCCCGGCGGCTGGCGGAAGGCCCGCTGGCGGTCTTTCAGCCCCGACCGGACTTCGGGTATAGCGGCGATGGCGGAAGCCGCGGCACCAGCGGTTTCGGTCCGGAGTTCGTCGGTGGCGTCGAGGCCATTGACCAGCACCCGCAGTTCGTTGCCGTCGTCGTGGAACTCGATCCGCGTGTCGAACGCGCAGCGGACCAGGGCCGCATGGTCATCGAGATCGATCGCGCCCCACCCGGCAGCGACGCCGACCGCACGGTAAAGAGCCCCGGAATCCAGGTAATGCCAGCCCAGACGCTGCGCCACGAGGCGGCTGATGGTGCCCTTGCCGGAGCCGGAAGGGCCGTCGATGGTGAGTACGGGAATGGTGTCAGTCATGCGTCCATTATGAAGGGAGGTCCGAAGCAAACCGCCGCCAGGGGCGGAATACGCTCTGTAGCCCACAGCTGCTCGGCGGATGCTCCGGAATTACGGCACGTGGTCGCGCCTCCGGTTCAGGGCACGCAACCACTTGATCCTTCAATAATTTGTCGGCTAGAATCGCGGGCTTCGTTCCGCTCCAACCCGTTTCCATCCATTTTTCGTCCGAGGTTTGTCATGAAGGTCCTGTCCTCCCTGAAGTCGGCGAAGGCCCGTCACCGCGACTGCAAGGTCGTCCGCCGTCGTGGCAAGGTCTTCGTGATCTGCAAGTCGAACCCGCGCTTCAAGGCTCGCCAGCGCTAAGCGCCAGCGTTCCCGGTTCGCAGGAAGGCCGCCGCAAGGCGGCTTTTCGCGTTTCAGGGACCTGGGGTGCATGCACACCTGCGATGCAAAACCGTGACGGCGTCTTGCTGCCGCTGTACGCAGGCTTGTGCGTACAATTCGACGTCCACTGGGGAGTGACAGCCATGAAAGCCTGGAAAGCGATTCCGATGTTCGCCCTGCTCGCCCTGGCGGGCGCCGTTTCGGCGGAGACGCTACTGGTCGACCGCGTCAAGGAAGAGAACAAATCCACCATGCCTACCCGTGGCCAGACCATGGCCCAGGTCGAAGCCAGGTACGGCGCGCCGTCCGACAAACTCGATCCTCGCGGCGGCCAGAAGCGCCAGTGGCCGACGATCAACCGCTGGGTCTATCCCGCGTTCACCGTCTACTTCGAAAAGAGCCGCGTGATCGACGTCGTGGCCAACAAGGCCGACGAGCAGGAAATCGGCCCGAAGCCTCCGGTGAAGTAACCGGCTGCGCGGCTACCACCGCATACAACGGGCCAATCCATCACGGCGGGTATCATGCCCGCCGTTTTCTTTTGTTTGTTCGCGCACACGATGAATCCAGCTCCCCCTCGTTTCCCCGCGGAATGGGAACCCCAGTCCGCCATCCTGATTGCCTGGCCCCATGCGGAAACCGACTGGGCCGATCGCCTGGGCGAAGTCGAGGAGACCTACATCGCCCTGGTGGCCGCGATCACGCGGTTCGAGCCGGTGCTGATCTGCGTCGCCGATGACGACCTGCAGACCTATGCGGAGGCGCGCCTGCGTTCGGCGCGCGTGGACCTGTCGCGTGTGCGCTTCGTTCCCGCCGCATACGACGACACCTGGCTGCGCGATTCCGGGCCCATTTCCCTGCGCGACGGCGGCGGTTTCCGGCTGCTGGATTTCCGTTTCACGGGTTGGGGTGGCAAGTTCGAAGCAAGCCGCGACGACCAGTTGATCGAGCACCTCGACGAAACTGGAACCTTCTTGAACAGTGCACGCCAACCTATTGATTTTGCGTTGGAAGGCGGCGCGATCGAGACCGACGGTGAAGGCACTTTGCTGAGCACCTGGCAGTGCCTACGCGAACGCCACCCGACGGCTGGCCGCGAAGAGATCACCCGCCGGCTGGCCAGCTGGCTGCACCAGGACCGAGTGCTCTGGCTGGATCACGGCTACCTAGAGGGTGACGACACCGACGCCCACATCGACACCCTCGCCCGCTTCGCCGGACCGGACGCGATCGTTTTCCAGGCGTGCGAAGACCCTTCGGACTCGCACTATGCGGAACTCAAGGCGATGGCCGACGAGATCGCCGCGCTGCGCACCCGCGAAGGCAAGCCGTACCGCTTGTTCCCACTGCCGTGGGCCAGGCCGATCGTCGACGAGGGGCGCCGGCTTGCGGCGAGCTACGCCAACTTCCTCATCATTAATGGCGCTGTGCTGATGCCGGCGTACGGCGACGAAGCAGACTCCCCCGCACAGGCCGTGCTGGCGGAAGCGTTTCCCGATCGCGAAGTGATCGCCGTGCCCTGCCGCCCGCTGATCTGGCAGAACGGCAGCCTGCATTGCATCACGATGCAGTTGCCTGCCGGGCTCGTGAGGCAGGAATAACCGAAGGCAATTGCGGAGCTGAAGCAGTGCTCGCGACTCACGACAAGGCGTAGGCGCGAACCGGCAGGTGCAACCCGCCGTGCGCATGGCGCCAACTACAATCATCGAATTGATCACGGAGCCGCATCGGCCATGAAGAAGACCACCTTGCCCGTCGCCCTGATCCAGGAGCGCAACCACGGCGATGCCGATGCGAACCTCGCCGTGATCGAAGCGCGCGTGGCTGAAGCGGCGAAGCGCGGCGCGCAGTTGGTCCTCCTGCAGGAACTCCACAACGGTCCCTACTTCTGCCAGCACGAGAACGTGTGCGAATTCGACCTCGCCGAAACGATCCCGGGCCCGAGCACGGAACGCCTCGGCAAGCTCGCGAAGGAGCACGGCGTGGTGCTGGTGAGTTCGCTGTTCGAGAAGCGCGCGACCGGCCTGTACCACAACACCGCCGTTGTCTTCGAAAAGGACGGCTCCACCGCGGGCAAGTACCGCAAGATGCACATTCCGGACGACCCGGGCTTCTACGAGAAGTTCTACTTCACGCCGGGCGACATCGGCTTCGAACCGATCAACACCTCGGTCGGCCGCCTCGGCGTGATGGTGTGCTGGGACCAGTGGTACCCCGAAGGCGCGCGCCTGATGGCGCTCGCCGGTGCGGAACTGCTGCTCTATCCGACCGCGATCGGTTGGGATCCGGACGACGGGCAGCCGGAGAAGGATCGCCAGCGCAACGCGTGGATCCTCAGCCATCGCGGGCACGCCGTCGCCAACGGGTTGCCGGTGCTGTCCTGCAATCGCGTCGGACACGAGCCTTCGCCGATGGGAACTTCGGGCATCCAGTTCTGGGGCTCGAGCCATGTGCTCGGACCGCAGGGCGAATTCCTCGCCGAAGCCAACCAGAACGATCCCGAAATCCTGATGTGCGAGGTCGACATGGAGCGCAGCGAGCACGTGCGCCGCATCTGGCCGTTCCTGCGCGACCGGCGCATCGATGCCTACGGCGACCTGCTGAAGCGCTATCGCGACTGAGGCCAGGCTCCAGTGCTACCTGCCATTCGCGCGGCCTGCGAAGCCGACATCGCCGCGATCACCGTGATCTACGCGGCCGAGGTGCGCGATTTCGTCAACACGTACGAATACGACGCGCCGGACGAAGCCGAGATGCGTCGCCGGATGCAGGGGATCGTTGAAGCTGGTTATCCATACCTGGTCGCCGAGGTCGATGGGCAGATCGCCGGCTATGCCTATGCCAGCAGTTTCCGTGCACGGATCGGCTACCGCTTCACTGTCGAGAATTCGGTCTACGTGGCTGCGGACTGGCAGGGACGCGGCATCGGCTCGGCCCTGCTCGGCCGGTTGATCGCGGACTGCGAGTCACGAGGCTTCCGCCAGATGGTCGCGGTGATCGGCGAAACCGCGAACACCGGCTCGATCCGGCTGCACGAACGCTTCGGCTTCCGTCACATCGGTGCATTTCCCGGAATCGGCCTTAAGCACGGTCGCTGGCTGGACACGGTGTTCATGCAGCGGGCGCTGGGACCGGGCGCCGGTGCGCCTGCCTGAGCGAGAGGCTCGGCGTCCGACGGACGGCAAGCAACGTCCGAACGATCGTGCTATTTTCCGCAGCATGAGCACCGTCACCGCAACCACCAAAGGCGCCGCGACCCGGGAAACCATCGTCGAACGGGCCTACGAGATCGCCCGCTTCTCCGGCGTGGAAGGCCTGTCGATCGGTCCCCTCGCCCAAGCCGTCGGCATGTCAAAGAGCGGCGTCTTCGCCCATTTCGGATCGCGCGAAGACCTGCAGCTCGCGGTTCTCGAGCATGCCGCGCGTTGCTTCGGCGAGGCGGTCTTCATTCCTGCCCTCTCCCAGCCCCGTGGGTTGCCGCGCCTGCGCGCGGTAATGCACAACTGGTTCGACTGGGTTCGTGGCAACACCGGCGGCTGCGTGCTGCTGGGCTCGGTGACCGAGTTCGACGATCGGCCAGGTCCGCTGCACGACCAGGTGCTCCGCAACGAACAGCGCTGGCAGGACATCCTGCGCGGTGCGATCCAGCTGGCCGTCGACGAAGGCCATCTCCGCGCGGGAGACGTCGAACAGTATGCGTTCGAGCTTTACGCGATCCCGCTGATGGTCCACCACAAATCCGGTCTCTTCGGTTACGACCACGCCCGCGCACGCGGCGAACAGGCGGTCGAACGCTGGTTCGCCGCCAACTCCGCCAATTCCCCCTCACTCGCTGATTCCTAGAGGTGCCCCATGGCTACGGTACTTTCCAAGCGCTCGCCCTCGATTAGCACGATCGTTCGTAACTTTGCGTCGCTGTATTCGGTGCGACTTGGATTCCTGATCGGCGGGTGGCTTGCGCCGGAAGCGGCGGTCCGCAAGGCCGCAGCACTATTCACTCAACCCTTCGCCTCGTCACGGGCTCGTGCGCTGGCGGCCCCGACGTACGGCGCCGCCGAGCTGGACCTGAGCGTCGACGGCACGCCCATCCATGCCTACGTCTGGGGCGACCCGAAGCAACAGCCTTACGTGCTTTTCGCGCACGGATGGTCCAGTCACGGCACCCGCATCGGTCCGTGGGTGAAACCGCTTCGCGACGCGGGCTACGCGGTGGTTGCCTTCGACCAGGCCGGCCATGGCCGCAGTGGCGGCACGCACACCACCCTGCCCGACTTCACCTGCCACCTGCTGGCGATTGGCCATCACTTCGGTCCCGCCGCGGCGGTCATCGGGCACTCGCTGGGTGGCGCGGCCACGGCGCTGGCGCTCGCGCGTGGGCTGGAGGCGCAACGCGCCGTGCTGATCGCCCCTGCCGCGGACCCGCTCGCGGCCGTGGAGCGCTTCTCGCGTTTCGTCTGGCTGGCCGGCGATCTCGGTCGCCGCATGTTCGCGCGCTTCGAACAGGCGATGCGCTTCGACGCCAGCGAGCTGCAGGCGCACAACAACGCCCCCCGCATCGGGCGCCCCGCCCTGATCGTGCATGATGTGGAAGACCGCGAAGTGCCATGGTCGGAAGGCGAGCGTTACGCGCGCTTCTGGCCCGAATCGCGCCTGCTGAGCACGCGCGGGCTGGGCCACAACCGGGTTGCCGACGATGCGGGCGTGATCACGGCTGCGCTGCGCTTCCTGCAAGGCGAGCCGGTCGGAGAGCGCGTCGTGTCCAGTCCCAACCTGCCCTACGGCTTCTGCTGAGCATTCCGCTTAACCGCGCTGCGGAAGTCGGGATCCGGCTTCGGGCAACGCATGGCTGGAACGACTATGCTGCGCGGCCGCCGCGAAAAACGTGGCGTTCCGCCGCAATGCCGAACTCGTCGATGACCGCTGAAGCCACCGCAACGCCCGAAAATTTCCTGACCACGCAACCGCACGCGATCGTCGAACGCGACGGCGTGCGCTACACCCTGCTGGGCACCGCGCACGTGTCGCGCGCCAGCATCGATGCGGTTAACGAAGCGATCGGCACCGGCCGCTTCGATGCCGTTGCGGTCGAACTCGATCCGCCACGACTGCAGGCGCTCACGGACCCCGAGGCACTCGCCAAACTCGATCTCATCCAGGTCATCCGTACCGGCCGCGTCGCGATGTTCGCGGCGAACCTTGCGCTGTCCGCGTACCAGCGCCGACTCGCCGAGCAACTGGGCATCGAACCGGGTGCGGAACTCAAACAGGCGGTGCTCCAGGCACGCGAACGCGGGCTGCCCGTGCATCTCATCGATCGCGAGGTCGGCCTGACCTTCAAGCGCGCCGCGGCGAAGCTGGGTTTCTGGGGTCGCATGAAGCTGGGCAGCGGACTGGTCGCGGGCCTGTTCGCCAATGAGGAAGTCGGCGCCGAAGACATCGAAAAGCTCAAGGAAGGCGACATGCTCGAAGCCAGCTTCAGCGAATTCGCGAGCAGCAGCCCCGAGTTGTACGAAGGCGTGATCGCCGAGCGCGACCGCTACATGGCCGCGCGCCTGCGCGAAACCAGCGGCGATGCGCGCGAAGTGTTGGCGGTCGTCGGCGCAGGCCACCTCCAAGGCCTTGCGCAGCATCTGCGCGAGGAAACCCGCGATCCGGCCGCCATCCGCGAGGAACTGGAGATCGTGCATCGCAAGAGCAAGGTGCCGTGGTTCACGCTCGTGCTTTCGGCGATTCTTGTCGCCGGCCTGGCCTGGGGCTTCAGCCACGGCGGGCTCGAAGTCGGTACCGGCGTGCTGCTGCAATGGATCGCGATTACATCCGGCTTGACCGCGATCGGGTGCGCACTCGCCGGCGGACATCCTTTGAGCATTCTCGCCGGCGCGGCGGCGGCGCCTTTCAAACCGTTCCGGCCGGCAATGCCTTCGGGCGCGTTCAGCGCCCTCGTCGAAGCGCGTCTGCGCAAACCGACGTATGCCGACTTCCTCGCGCTTCGCGACGACGCCCAGACGGTGCGCGGTTGGTACCGTAATCGCGTGTCGCGCGTGCTGCTCAACTTCATGCTGACCTGCTTCGGCACGATCGCGGGCGAATGGATCGGCCTGGCACGCATCCTCGGCAAGTTCATGGCATAAAAAACGGCGGGTTAGCCCCGCCGTTTTCATGTGAGTTCCGGGCGCCGAAGACACGGACCCGGCCAGCCGGATCCGTGCATCACGCTGGAACTAGTCCGCTTTGAATGCCGCCACCGAAGCACCAGGCAGCGACACGTCGCCCTTGCCGCGCGCCTTGCGGATGATCCGCACGGTGCCCGCACGCAGGTCGTCGAGCAGCGCGTAGATCGTCGGCAGGAACAGCAGGCTCACGATGGTCGAGAACGCCAGGCCACCGGCGATGGCGCGGGCCATCGGGTAGTACGCAGGACCGTTGCCGCCCATCTGCGTGCCACCGATTGCGATCGGCACCATCGCGAGGATCGCCGTGCCCATTGTCATCAGGATCGGACGCAGACGTTCCTTGCTGCCTTCCACCAATGCCTCGGTACGCGACAGTCCACGGCGGCGCAGGTTGTTGATGTGCTCGATCATCACGATGCCGTTGTTCACCACCACGCCCATCAGCACCAGGATGCCGATGAAGGCCATGATGTTGAACTCGGTACCGGTGAGCCAGAACAGCCAGAACACACCGAAGACGGAGAACAGCACGCCGCTCATGATCGCCGAGGGGAACAGCAGCGATTCGAACACCGCGGCCATCACGATGTAGATCAGGATCAACGCGATGAGCAGGTTGAACATCATCTGCCCCATCGCTTCGTCGTCGTCGCCGAAGCCGCCGCCTTCGAAGGTGTAGCTGTAACCGGCCGGGAACGACACTGACTTCAGCACTTCCTCGATCGCCTTGCGCGCGTCCGGCATGGTCACCTTGTCGGGCAGGCCCGCGGTGATAGTCAGGGTCGTCTGACGATTCGCGCGCTTGACCGATGTCGCGGCCGGGCGGACGTCCACGTCGACCATGGCAAGCAACGGCACGGTGCGGCCATCGGGTGCGCGCACCGTGAACGATGCGATGTCCTCGACGCCGAATTTGTCCGCTCCTGCGAAACGCACCCACACCGGCACCTCGTTGTCGCCCTTGCGGAACTCGCGCAGCGGCGCACCGCGCAGGGCCAGTCCGACGAACTGCGAGACCTGCTGCGCACTGAAGCCGAAGGCCGCAGCGCGTTCGCGGTCGACGCGGACATTGAGCTCGCTGTTGGTGTCGCCGATATCGACGCGCACGTCGCGCAGTTCCTTGCGCTTGGAGAGGATCGGCACGATGTCGCGGCCGAGTTCGGACAAGGTCTGCGTCGAATCGCCGACGAGGAAGACCTGCGCCTTCTGCCCCGGCCCACCACCGCCCGGCCCGCCCTGGTCGCCGGCGCCGATCGTAGCGCGCGCGGACTTGGGCAGTTCCTTGCTGATGGCGTCGACCAGCGGCTTGATGGCGCCCGCATCGTCCGCGAAGGTGACGCGTGTACCGGCGTAGCCTTCCTCGCTGTACCAGGAATACACCTGCTGGATGTGGAAACGCTTGCGGTTCCCGTCGAAGAACGCTTCAACGCGCGCCACTTCGTCCGACATCTGCTCCTTGGTGTAGCTGCCGTTCCATTGGTAGTAGAACTCGGTTTCCTTGCCCTCCTCGCCGCCGAACATGTTGACCTTGGTCATCTTCAACGGCACGACGCTGACGAGGATGATCAACAGGATGCCAAGGATGCTCTTGCCGCGATGCTCGAGCGTCCAGCGCAGGAAACCGGCATAGCGGCGTTGCATGCGGGGGATGAGTCCCGTGGTGGTGTTCACCGCCGGCGGCGTCTTCATGCGTGCCGAGATCATCGGGATCAGGCTGACCGCGACCAGCCACGACGCCAATAGCGACACGGAGATCGTGATCGCGATCTGCGACATGTAGATGCTGAGAAAATTGCGGTCGCCGAACAGGTTCGGGACGAACACGATGCAGTGGCACAGCGTGCCCGCCGACAGTGCGATCGCGACGTGGCGCGTTCCGAGGATCGAAGCCAGTCGCGGCTGGTCCGGCATCCGCTCGCGTTCCTGGTAGATGCTCTCCACCACGACCACCGCGTTGTCGACCAGCATGCCGACCGCGAGCAGCAGGCCCATCATCGACAGGATGTTGAGCGTCACGCCGGCGAAATACATGAAGCCGAGCGTCATCACGAAGCAGATCGGAATGGCCAGCGTCACCATCAGCGTCGATGGCCAATGGCGCAGGAAGAAGAACAGCACGGCGATCGAAAGAACGAGGCCGATCGCGCCGGCTTCGGCGAGTTCCAGCAGGGATTTCGTGACGTTTTCGCCCTGGTCCTCGATGATCTTGACCTGCACGCCCTGCAGTTCCGGCTCCTTCTGGATCGCCTTCACTTCCTTCAGCGCGTTCTTCGAGACATCGACCAGGTTCGCGTTGCGTTCCTTGAAGATGTCGAGGCCCACGGCGGGACGGCCATCCAGGCGGCGCCCCATGTCCATGCGCGACGGCTTCAGCCGCACCTCCGCGATATCGCCCAGGCGCACGCCATTGGCGACGACGAGATCGCGCAGCTGTTGCAGGTCGCTGAGCTCGCCGACCGGCTGCACGCGCAGGCGCCGGCCGCCGTCCTCGATCTCGCCGGCCGACACCGAGAAATTCAGCGCCTGGAGGCTTTTCGTCAGATCGTTCAGACCGATGCCGTGCGCGGTCAACCGGTCGGATTCAATCGCAACTTCGACTTCGTTTGGCGGCGCGCCGGAGATCTCGACGCGCGCAACGCCGGGAATTCGCTCGATGCGGCGCTTGAACTCGCGTTCGATCAGGTCGTAAGCACCGACGAGGTTCTGCGACTGGCTCGCCAGTCGCACGCGCAGCACCGGCTGGTCGGTCGTGGAGAACTTGAAGACGTTGTAGCGCTGCAGGTCGTCGGGCAGGTCCTCACGGATCGCGTCGATGCGCTCGCGGGCTTCAGACGCGGCAATCGCGACGTCGCGGTTCCAGTCCTTGAACTGCATGAAAACCGAAGCGCCATCCGCCTTGGCTTCCGAATCCATGCGCTTGATGCCGCTCATGGTCGACATCGCTTCCTCGACCGGGCGTAGCACCGTGCGTTCGACCTCTTCCGGCGTGGAGCCCGCGTACGGCAGCTGCACGAAGATGAAAGGCGGAGACACCTCGGGGAAGGCTTCCAGCGGCAGACGCACCGCTGCGATCAGCCCGACCACGAACAGCGACACGAAGAACATGATCGCGGTGACCGGGCGCTTGATGCTCAGCTCGGCAATGCTCATTTGGCCTCGCTCCCGCTGGAACGACTGGTCTGTACGTTGGCGATCATCCTGCGGCCTCCGCATCGCCCGCGATGGCGGCGGCAGTTTCCGCCTTCTCGCGCCGCACGCGCAGCCCGCGTTCGCGGTAGTAGGCATCGGCACGACGGTCCAGCCGGTCGTACACGACCGGGATTACCACCAGCGTCAACAGCGTGGAGACCAGCAGACCACCGATCACGGTGATCGCCATCGGCGAGCGCACTTCCGCGCCTTCGCCGAAGGCCAGCGCGAGCGGCAGGAAGCCGAACAGCGTGCACGTGGTCGTCATGATGATCGGGCGCAGTCGCGAACGCGCGCCTTCGATCAGCGCCTCGTGCTTGGCGATGCCGTCCTCGCGCAGCTGGTTGACCTTGTCGATCAGGATGATCGCGTTCTTCACCACCAGGCCCACCAGCAGGATCAGGCCGATGAACACCACCACCGAGACCGGCGAACGCGTCAGCAGCAGAGCGAGCACCGCGCCGACCAGCGCCAGTGGAATGGTGAAGAGGATGACGAACGGATGCAGCAGCGATTCGAACTGCGACGCCATCACCAGGTACACGAGGAACACAGCCAGCCCGAACGCGAACAGCAGCGACTTCACCGATTCCTTGAGCTCCTCGCCCTGCCCGCCGATATGCATGCGCACGTCGGCGCCGAGCGGCTGCTGCTCGACCATCTGCTGCACTTCCTGGACGGCACCGCCGAGGTCGATGTCGCGCAGGTTGGCCGAAACGATCGCCACCCGCACCTGGTCGGCACGATGGATTTCGCTGGGACCCGTGGTCGCCACGACGTCGGCGACCGAATCCAGCGTCACCGGACGCGAGCTGCCGGGATTCACGATCAGGCGGCGGATGTTCTCGACCGACGCGCGATCGGATTCCTGCGCGCGCACCAGCACGTCGATCTTGCGGTCGCGGAAGCTGTAGCGCGTGGCGACGTCGCCGCGCACCTTCTTCACCACCACATCGGCGATCTGGCGCGTGGTGAGGCCGAGTGAGGCGGCACGCTCCTGGTCGAAGCGGATCTGGATTTCCGGGAAACCCTGCTCCACCGTCGACTTCACGTCGGCGTAGTGCCCGCTCTTGCGGAGCATCGCGGCCATCTGCTGTCCTGCACGCTCGATGGTGGCGAGCTCGCTACCGCGCAGTTCGATTTCCAGCGGCGTGGAGAAGCTGAAGAGTTCCGGACGGGCGAAGTTGACCTGGGCGCTGGGATGCCCCGTCATGCTTTCGCGCAGGCGTTCGGTTTCCGCAGCTTCGATTTCCTTGCTGCCGCCGTTCGCCATCACCACCGTGAGCTTGCCGATGTTCTCGCCGCTCTCGGTCGGATTCGCGTCCAGTCGCGTGCCGCTGCCGCTCACGCCGTAAAGCAGCGAGATGCCATCGTCCTTGTCGTGCTGGCGCTGCAGTTCGCGCACCAGTTCGTCGGTTTCGCGCAGCGGCGTGCCCGGAGGCAACTTCACCGTCATTTCGAAGCGGTCCTGCGCGAGCTGCGGGATCAGGTCGGCACCCAGCATCGGCACCACCATCAGCGTGAGCACGAACGCGATCGTCGCTGAACCGAGCACCAGCCAAGGCCGCTTCAAGGCTGCAGGAAGCAACTTGAGATAGCCGCTCTCGGCGCGGTTGTACGGCGCCATCGCGAGATCGCTCGCCTTGCGCATGATCGGACCGACCACCGCTGCAGTGCCGCGCCATGCGCGCACCACAAGCCACGCAGTACCAAAGAAGATCCAACGCAACAGCGCTGCGATCAGATGGGTCACGAAAGCGATGGGTTTTAGCCAGCGCGAGTTCGGCTGCCACTTGGGATGCGGCGCTTCTTCCGGGAACGACAGCGGTGCGCGGCCCTTCAATGAGCTCAGCATCGGGATCAGCGTCATCGCCACGACCAGCGAAATCGCAATCGCGAGCGCCACCGTCAACGCCTGGTCGCGGAACAGCTGACCGGCGATGCCTTCGACGAACACGAGCGGCAGGAACACGGCGATCGTGGTCAATGTCGAGGCGACAACGGCCATGCTCACTTCGCGCGTGCCCTGGATCGCCGCGTCAAGAATGCCGAGCCCGCGCTCGCGCGCCTTGGCGATGGATTCGAGCACGACGATCGAGTCGTCCACGACAAGGCCGGTCGCCAATGCGAGACCGCCCAGCGACATCACGTTGAGGCTCAGCCCCAACTGGTCCATGAAGAAGAACGTCGCGATGATCGAAACCGGCAACGACAGGCCGATGACGAACGTGCTCCAGCCATCGCGCAGGAACAGGAAGATGATCAGCACCGCGAGGAAGCCGCCGATCACCGCGTCTAGCTTCACGTCGCTGATCGCGTGGCGGATGAACTGCGATTGGTCGTCGATGGTGGTGACTTCGATATCCGGCGGAATCTGGTCCTTGAGCTCCTTCAGCCTGGCCTGGATGGCATCGGCGGAAGCAACGGTGTTCGCGTCACCTTCCTTGTAGATCGCGAGCTCGACCGCTTCCTTGCCGGCGAGACGAATGATCGCTTCGCGCTCCTTGTGGCCCTGGCGGATGTCGGCGATGTCCTTGAGCCGCACCGGCATGCCGCCGGCGATCGTCGACGAGTTGGACGAGCTTGCGCTCTGCACGGATTGCGCCGCGGCCATGGCCGCGGCGTTACCCGTTGCGGCAGCGACGCGGGCCATTTCCGCAGCGGCGTTCGCGGCAGCACCGCCGCCGGCGGACTGAGTGGTCACCAGCATGTCGCGGATTTCATCCACGGTCGCGAACTGGTTGACCGTGCGCACCAGATAGCGCTGCGTGCCTTCTTCAAGGCGGCCGCCGGAGATGTTGATGTTTTCCTGCTGCAGGCGCTGGATGACGGTGTCGATAGGGAGGTTTATCGCAGCGAGCTTCTGCTGGTCGATGTCGACCTGGATCTCGTCCTCGAGACCACCGCCGACCTTCACCGCGGCCACGCCATCGACGGGTTCGAGCTTTTTCTTGAGGTCTTCCTCGGCATAGCGGCGCAGGGCGCCGAGTGCGCGGACGGAATCGCCGCCGGTCTTCGAGGTCAGCGCGAGACGGAGAATCGGCTCGGTCGACGGATTGAAGCGCAGCAGAAGCGGCTTCTTCGCCTCGAGCGGAAGCTGCACGATTTCCATCTTGTCGCGCACTTCGAGGCTGGCCTGGTCCATGTCGGTGCCCCAGGCGAACTCGAGCACGACGTCGCTCTGCCCGGTACGCGAAACCGACTTCAACTTGCGCAGGCCCTTCACTACGCCGACGGCTTCTTCGACGGGTTCGGTGATGAGGGTTTCGATTTCAGTGGGCGCGGCACCCGTGTATTCGGTACGCACGGTGAGAGTCGGATAGCTCAGGTCAGGCAGCAGGTTGACCTTGAGGTTGAACAGGGCAATGAAGCCGAAGATCACGAAGGTGAGAGTCACCATCGCCACCGTGACACGGCGGCGCGTGGCGAACTCGATCAAGCCGGATGAAGCTTGCGAGGTGTGGCTCACGAGGGAAGCCTCCGGTCAGCGCTGTGCAGTTGCGGTGGCGGCCGTCGCAGGTCCGGCCTTCGCGCCGGGCTGGCCGATCACCTGCACTTCCGTGCCGTCGCGCAACGCGCTCTTGCCGGCGATCACGACCTCCTCGCCCTGCTTGATGCCGCTGCGGACCTCGGCCCATTGGCCATCCATGTAGCCGAGCTTCACCGGGACGCGGGTGCTCTTCTTGTTACGTACGACGAACACCGCGGGATCCGCTTCGTCTTCGAGCAGCGCGGCGCGCGGAACGACGAGCGCATCGGCGCGCTGGTCGTAGTCGATCTTGATGCGGCCGAACATGCCGGGGCGCAGCGATTCGCCATCGAACGCACACACGACGCGGAACGTGCCACTGCCCGAATCGACGACCGGAGCGACGCGATCAACGGTCCCGGTGAACGTCTTGCCCGGCAGCGCATCGACGGCCAGCTGTACCGGCAAGCCGGCCTTGAGGGTGGCTAGTTCGCGCTCAGGGACATTGAGCACGGCTTCGAGGCGCGCGACGTCGACGATGCGCATGATCGGCGTGTTGATCTGGACGAAGTTGCCGGTCTTGATCGAACGCGAGGCGATCACGCCGGAAATCGGCGCAGTGACGTTGGCGTAATGCAGCTCGAGGTTGGCGGCCTTGTTCGCGGCGCGCGCATTCTCTAGGTCGTAGCGCAGCTGGTCGTTGTCGTTGGCGCTGATCAGCTTCTGTTCGGCGAGCTGGCGCGAGCGCTCGAAATTGGCTTCGAGCTTGCGCAGCTGGGCCGAACTCTGCGCGGCGACCAGGGCACTGCGGGCCGAATCCAGGCGCACCAGTACCTGGCCGGCGTGCACGTACTGGCCTTCCTCGACGAGGACCTGCAAAGCGACGCCGGACACCTTGGCGATCACCTGGGCCTCGGCTCGTGCTTCCAGCGGCGCGGTACCGGTGTAGCTCGCCGCGACCGCACGGCGGGATGCCTGGGCGACCTCTACCGGGATTGCTTCGGGGCCCTTCTTCTTCGGGTCCTTGCCGTCGGCGGCGGCTTCGCCATTACCCCCCTTGCAGGCAGTCAGGGCCAGGGCGCCCGTGACGACCAGGCTGGCGAGGACGAAGGGCACCTTGGAGAAGGCGGAACGGAGTGGGGTCTGGCGCATGGAATCGGTCCCTGAGGGGCAAGCGGTTGACGGCGAGCGGCTGAGGCAAGCGGTTGAAAGAGGTTTCCCGGCGGGTTTCTGGGCTGTATGCCGGTGTTGTACATAGGTATATCACCCGTCTTCGTGCCGGCCATCGGCCGAAGGTCATGGTGACTGCCGCCATGGAGTGGATGCGGCCGATCGGCCGGTCGATCGCAACTGATCACGACGCGTGCGAAAGCCTCCGCTTCGCAGCCACATCCGCAAGGTTGGGATGCATGTTGGCAGCAACGGGTTGCACGCTTTCAACATTGAACTGGTGTGTCGGATTTCTTCGAAACCCGGCACGCGGCTATACTTGCCGACTTGTGCGCGTCTCCGGGGTTATGGATGGCCGCACGACCGATTCAATAACGACCGTCCTTCAACAACTCAGCCTTTCGAGAGTGCGGATTACATGATGCGACCGCTGATGATCGCCGCCTGCCTCGCCCTGACCACGGCCGTCGCCTTCGCCGACGAACCGAACCAGGCGCCGGCCGCCACCACCACCGCGGCCACGCCCGCACCCGCCGCTGCTACCGCCCTCAGGGGCGATGCCACAGTCGGCAAGCAGCTGATCTATACCTGCCAGGGTTGCCATGGCGTGACCGGCTACAAGAATGCCTACCCGAGCTACCACGTGCCCCGCCTCGGCGGCCAGTCCGAGGTCTACCTGCTCAACGCCCTGACCGAATACAAGAAGGGCACCCGCAAGCACCCCACGATGCAGGCCCAGGCGCAGAGCTTCTCTGACCAGGACATCGCCAACATCGCCGCCTACCTCGCCACCGTGAAGTGAGCAGACATTCCATGACGAAGAAGATCCTCGCCATCGCCCTGCTCACCGCCGCCGTCGCCCTCGTGGGCTGCAGCAAGTCGGAAGAAGCTTCCGAAGAGGCCGCAGCCGAAGCCGGAACGCACGAAGCCCAGTCCTCCTCCGCCGGACTCCCGGCCGGCAACATCGCCGCCGGCGAAAAATTCGCCAGCGCCAAGAACGCGAAGACTGGCCAGGCTTGCGTCGATTGCCACGGCGCCGAAGGCAATGCCCCGATCGACGCGAGCTATCCGAAGCTGGCCGGGCAGTACGGCGACTACATCGCCCACTCGCTGCAGGCCTATCGCGATGGCCGCCGCGAGCACGCGTTGATGTCGAGCCAGGCCGCCGACCTCACCGACCAGCAGATCTCCGATCTCGGCGCCTACTTCGGTTCGCGTGCCGGGCACCTGAAGGATCTGCACGGCATCCAGTGATGCTTGCGATCTGGAGAAGAGGCCCGCACCGCGGGCCTTTTTTCTTTGCGCAGCAACCAGATAGCCTTCGTTTTCGCCGCCGGCCGCCTACCCGCCCTCTTTCGGCTTCACGCTGCCGTTGTCTTCCTGAAGGTGCGGCTTGAATGGAACGTCCGGCGGCGGCCGCGCCTCTGCCGGCTGATCGTTGAGGTTGGGATCCGAAATGCTGCAGGCGCCGCCCAGTGCCAGCATTGAAACGACACAGCTGATCTTCTTGTTGGTACCGGGAATGGGAATGGCCATCTTCTTGATGCCCTTGCGTACCCACTCCGCGAGCAGGGACTCGTTCGGAACCCAGTACTTGTCGAATGTCGTCGGTTCGTAATCCGTCGGCTTGCGCTTCAGCCACGTGCCGGAACGGTCGAGATCGACGATCCGATCGTCGATCGTTCCCGGTGGCTGCCCGGTATTGACCGGTTGCTCGGCCAGGCGCGGGCCGCCTTCCGCGTTGTAGAGCCCATGCGGTTCGCCACGCTGCCCGCCCGGCGCGTTGCGCGTCGACGCGCCCCAGTCGTCGGCTTTCGCTGGCGTGGCGAAGCCACCTGGCGCAGCGATCGGCTTCGGGCCTTGTCCTGCGGTGACGGATGGCGTTGCTCCGCTCGGTCGCGCTGTCGTGGCGGTTGACGAAGCGGGAGGTCCGCTCGCTGCAGGCTTCGTGCTCGGTGTCGCGGAAGACGCGCTGGACGCTGCAGGCTTCGTCGACGGGGTTTGTGCCGTTGCGGCCGGTGCGGGTGTTGGCGCTGCAGGCGCGGGCACGTCACGCGTGCGAACGCTTGTTTCTGGCGTCCGCAACGTCGGTTGGGCGATCGCCGGAGCAGCCACCGCGGGCACCGCCGGACGCGCAAGCGGCGCTGCCACTTCACGCTGCGCAACCTCGGGAATGCGTGCTTCGATCTGCGGTGCGGCCACAGGACGCGGTGCGACTTCGCGCCGGATCGGTTGCACCGGCTCTGGCACTTCGACCGCCTGCAAAGGCGCGGCAGGCGCTCTGATCTCAGGCGCGCGAAGCTGCGGTTCGGTGATACGAGGGGTCGGTGCCGTCAGGACGAACTCGCTGGCATCCGGCGTTGGCGCACTGACCGCGACTTCCTGCTGAGTTGGCGGTGCCGGAGGAATCTGCGGCTCCGGCACGTCCCGCTGCTCGATTTCTGGAACCGGCGCATCGACGACGGGCGTTTCGATGCCGGGCGCAGGCTGTTCGGGCGGCGGCACTTCGGCAGGCTGTGCCGAGGCCACCTGCTCTGCAGCCTCGGACTCTTCGAGTTGTTCCTGCGTCTGGCCGCCGCCGGCTTCTTCCGGCGTGCCACGCCCGATGAATTCGATCTGGACGACTTGTTCGCCGCGACGCTTGGTTGCCTCTTCGACATACAGCATCTGCGTGTACCAGAACCACAACAGCAGGATGCCGAAGACGACGTGCCACATCGCCGTGAACGCACCCGCGAACCATCGCAGCTTGCGGTCTTCGGGCTCGGGCGCGTGCCAGTCCTGGCGCCACAAGGTGTTGAATGCCTGCCAGCGCGTGAGTTCGCCGCTGCGAAGGGGACGGTCCGTCAGCGGACGCTGCAGGAATACATCGATGAGCGCCTGCGCGGTGGCGCCGCTGATCGCGCCGGCACGCACGGGCATCGCTTCGAACCACTGCTTCCATCCCGGTGGAAACTCACCCGGTGGCCGGCGAAGATGCGGAGCTCTGAGCTGCAGCCGCCGCTGCAGGGCCTGGATCAGATCGGCGGCGGTGAACAAGCGCCGCGGTCCTCTTATGCCACGTCGCGTGGAATGTAGGGTGCGTCGCCGGTTTCGTGATCGGTGGCGTCGCGCACCGCCGTGACGCCGGGCACCTTCTCCAGCAACGTCTTCTCGATGCCCTGCTTGAGCGTCACGTCGGCCATGCCGCAACCGTGGCAACCGCCGCCGAAGCGGAGGATCACGGCGCCATCCGCGGTCACTTCCTGCACCGCGACGTGGCCGCGGTGCGCGGCGAGTTGCGGGTTGATTTCGTTGTCCACGACCCAGCGCACGCGTTCGACGAGTGAAGCGGAGTCGGAAGGCACTTCGCCCTTGATCTTCGGTGCGCGGATCTGCAGCTGCCCGCCGGTCGTGCCGGTTTCGTAGTCGATTTCCGCGCCGTCGAGATAGTTCACGCTGGCGGCGTCGAGCCACAGGGTGAAGCCTTCGCAATCGATCGCCCACTCGTCGCCTTGCAGGTCGCCCGGCTCGGCGAATTCGAGGCGCACGTCGGCGCGCGCGGTGCCGGGATTCACCGCGGCCAGCTTCACGCCGAGACCGGGCAGCGCTTCGCGCTCGATCAGCTTGCGGAAGTGAGTCTGGGCGGATTCGGAAATATTGATCATGCTGCTTATGGTCTCGCCTTCGATCAGCTCGCGGGGCAGGCTGTCTTTGGCCGATTCGGAAATGTGGGGTACCGGGCTATTCTACCGGGGTCCACGCGGCCTTAAGCCGTTGCGTGCCTACCCTACGACACCAGCCGGGCGCTTTCGTTCAGACGACCTCGTTCGGATGAGCGGCGCTGCATTCCAGGAAGAAGCCATGAGCGATCTCGTTCCCCTATCGCAAGCCCATTGCCTCCCCCGGCGCGGCAGCGAACACAAACTCAGCGAAGCGCGCGTGCGGGAACTGCTGCCCGAAGTGCCGGGCTGGGAACTGATCGAGGATGGCCACGCGCTCAGCAAGACGTTCGACTTCAAGAACTATTACGAGACGATGGCCTTCGTGAACGCGCTCGCCTACCTGGCGCACCGCGAAGACCACCACCCTGATCTCGGCGTGCACTACAACCGCTGCGTCGTGCGTTTCTCGACGCATGACGTTGGTGGCCTGAGCGAGAACGACTTCATCTGCGCAGCCAAAACCGAAGCCCTGATTGACTGAGTGAGGACGCCATGACCCGCCAGCATTGCTTCAACTTCCGGATCGCTCAGGTCGCATGGTTCGCGCTGCCGGTCTCGCTCGCACTGCTGGCGGGCTGCCAGCAGAAGCCGCAATCGGCCGAGCCGGCACCGCCCCCGCCGACCGAACCCATGGCGCAGGACACGCCACCGCCGGACTACCCGCCCGAATACGCCTGCAAGCAGATCGGCGGGACCACGATGCTCAACGTCGCGCTCGCACCCAATGGTTATCCAGCGAAAGTGGATATCCAGCAGAGCAGCGGCACCAAGGCGCTCGACGAGCTTGCGGTGAGCGCCGTGCGCGAATGGAAATTCCGTCCGGCAACCCTTCGCGGCAAGCCGGTGTCGAGCAGGTTGCAGGTACCAGTGACTTTCACTCCGCCGAATCCTCCGCCGGACGAGTGCAACAAGTACCTCTGATCCGCTTCGTGAGCCGCGACGTGCGCACGGCGCACGCAACTCAAGCCAGGCGGTCGAGCACGTCAATCAGCTCCGGAACCAGCGGCGCATTGAGCAGATAAGGCGCCTTGCCGCCATCGAGCGCGAATTCGAGCGTCGACGCGTGCAGGAATAACCGCTTCAGGCCGACCTGCTCCCTCAGGCGCTTGTTGGCATCCGGATCGCCGTACTTGTCGTCGCCCGCGATCGGATGCCCGATGTGCTGGGCGTGCACGCGGATCTGATGGGTGCGGCCGGTTTCGATGCGCACTTCGCAATAGGACTGGCCGCCGCGACGTTCCAGGACCTTGAAGTGGCTCAGTGACGGTTTCCCGGCCGGGTTGACCTGCACATGGCGCTCGCCGCCCTGGCGCAGGCCGACGTGCAACGGCGCCTCGACGCTCATCACGCCGTCGGGCATGCGGCCGGTGAGCAGCGCCAGGTAACGTTTGGTGATCCCGCCACCGGTAACGGCGCGCTCCTCGCGCAGGAGCGCCTGCAACTCGGCCAGGGCCGAGCGCTTCTTGGCGATGATCAGGAGCCCCGAGGTATCCCGATCGAGCCGATGCACCAGCTCCAGCGCCTGGTTCGGGCGCAAGGCCCGCATTGTCTCGATGGCGCCGAAGGAGATCCCGCTGCCGCCATGGCTGGCGACGCCGGAAGGCTTGTTCAGCGCCAGAAGCCGGGCGTCCTCGAAGACGATCGCGGCCTCCATGGCCTTTAGGAATCCGGCCGGGGGCGTTCCTTTCTCACTGGGCTCGCCAAGACGCACCGGAGGAATGCGTACCTCGTCCCCCGCGGCGAGCTTGCGCTCCGCCTTCGCCCGCCCGCCGTTGACCCGGACCTGACCCGAACGCACCAGTTTGTAGACCAGCGAACGCGGGGCCCCCTTGAGCTGGCCGAGAAGAAAATTGTCCAGGCGCTGCCCGTCGCGATCTTCGGGCACGCGGACGGTACGGGCGCCGGGACCGGCCGCGGCGGGAGTGTCTGAACGGGTCATTGGTTAGGTTGATCTGCTACACTGACGGCGCGAGATAAGGTTTTGATTTCGCTGGAGTTGCCACAACCCCCGGTCGATCCGGAGGCACGCTTCCAGGAAGCCGCTTCTAACGAGCCATGCTTCTGACAAGCGTGGGGCCAAAAGCCCCGCTCCTGCGATCCGGTCCGCGCCTGACCACTGCCCTGGGGGCAGCCATGTTAGCAGCGACGGCCCGGCGGAACCGGTTCCCGCCCGACGGGTCAAACCGCCGTGAGATGAACAACGCCCCGTGCGACGGGAGCGGGAAACGCAGCACGCAGGAACGAGCAACAGCGCAATGCCTGGCTCGCCTCCGTCCTGACGGTTCCGGCTTCAAGGTCGCCGGCCTTAAGGAACGAAACAAAAAAGCGCTCCCGCGGTTTGCCGTGGTGTTGTAGCGCTGGAAATTGAAGCCGACGGCGCGTGCCACGCGTGGTCAGCCACTTCGGCAGCCGGGCGCATCGATTTGATGCCGCCCAGCGCCAGTCGGCTTGCGGTATCCAGAGGCGAAACGCCCACGGCGTTCCGCGCGGCCTGCCCTTCGGGCGGGATGAAGCGCGAGGACGCAACAATGAAGCGAATGCTGATCAACGCGACGCAGGCGGAAGAACTGCGCGTCGCCATCGTCGACGGCCAGACCCTGTACGACATCGACATCGAACAGCCGGCGAAGGAACAGAAGAAGTCCAACATCTACAAGGGCAAGATCACCCGCCTCGAGCCCTCGCTCGAAGCCGCCTTCGTCGATTACGGTGCGGAACGCCACGGCTTCCTGCCGCTGAAGGAAATTTCCCGCGATTACTTCCAGCCCGGCGTCGACCACAACAAGGCCGGCCTGAAGGAACTGCTGAAGGAAGGCCAGGAAATCGTCGTCCAGGTCGACAAGGAAGAACGCGGCAACAAGGGCGCGGCCCTGACCACGTTCATTTCGCTGGCCGGCCGCTACATGGTGTTGATGCCGAACTCGCCCACCGCGGGCGGTGTCTCGCGCCGCATCGAGGGCGACGATCGCGCCGAACTGAAGAAGGCGATGGACTCGCTGGCCATCCCCGACGACATGGGCGTGATCATCCGCACCGCCGGCGTCGGCCGCGATGCGGAAGAGCTGCAGTGGGACCTCGATTATCTGCTGCAGGTGTGGAAGTCCGTCGCCGAAGCGGCACTGACCAAGCCATCCCCGTTCCTGATCTACGCCGAATCGCGCCTGATCATCCGCGCACTGCGCGACTACATGCGTCCGGACATCGGCGAGATCCTCGTCGACACGCCGGAGATGTACGCCGAAGCGCGCGAGTTCGTCGAACAGGTGATGCCGCACAACCTGCGCAAGCTCAAGCACTACACCGACGACGTTCCGCTGTTCAACCGCTTCCAGATCGAATCGCAGATCGAAGGCGCGTACGAGCGTGAAGTCCGCCTGCCTTCCGGCGGCGCGCTGGTCATCGACCAGACCGAAGCACTCACCGCGATCGACGTGAACTCCGCGCGCGCCACGAAGGGCGGCGACATCGAGGAAACCGCATTCCACACCAACCTGGAAGCGGCCGAAGAAGCGGCCCGCCAGCTGCGCCTGCGCGACCTCGGCGGCCTGGTGGTGATCGACTTCATCGACATGGCGTCGACCAAGCACCAGCGCGAAGTCGAAAACCGCCTGCAGAACGCGCTCAAGCAGGATCGCGCCCGCGTCCAGCTCGGCCGCATCTCGCGTTTCGGCCTGATGGAAATGTCGCGCCAGCGCCTGCGCCCGTCGCTGGGCGAATCCAGCCAGATCGTCTGCCCGCGTTGCGAAGGCCACGGCCGCATGCGCAGCGTCGAATCGCTGTCGCTGTCGATCCTGCGCCTCGCCGAAGAGCACGCGATGAAGGAGAACACCGGCCAGGTGCTGGTGCAGGCTCCGACCGAAATCGCCAACTACCTGCTCAACGAAAAGCGCCGTGCGCTCAGCGAAATCGAAAAGCGCCACGACTCGCCGATCGTCATCGTCGCCGACGAGCAGCTGCACACGCCGCATTACGAAGTCACCCGCATCCGTGAGAACGAGCTCGGCGAAGAGAGCAGCAAGCCTAGCTACCACCGCGGTACGCCGCGCAAATTGCCGACGCATGCGCTGACCAAGGCCCATCTCAACATTCCGGCGCTCCCGGCCGTCACCAACGTCAAGCCGACCTCGCCTGCTCCGCTGCGCGAGCCGCGCGAAGCCGAATCGCGCGAAACCCCGGTAGTGCGTGTCACGGCTCCTGTTGCGGCAGCACCGGCATCGGTTGGCATCGTCGACCGCATCCTCGGTTTCTTCCGCGGCAGCAAGCCGATTACGATGGGACCGACGCAGGCCGAGCGCGCGCAAGGCCGTAACGACCGCAACGGGCAGCGTCGTGACGAACAGCGCCGCGACGGACAACGCAGTGGCAAGCAGGGCCGCGACAACCGCCGTGACGAACAACGCCGCGACGAGCGCCGTCCGCAGCAGCAACAGCAGGCCAAGCCACAGCAGGGCCAACACCAGAAACAACCGCAGCAGCCCAAGCAGCAGAAGCAGCCGCAGCCCGAGCAGAAGCAGAATCTGCCGCGCGAAGAGCGGGTCCAGCAGCAACAGCCACGCCCGCCGCGCGAGCAGCAGCCGCCGAAGCCGCAGGCTCCGAAGCCGGAACCGGCCAAGCTCGAAGCGACTGCCGTTGCACCATCGCCCGAGGTCGCCAATATCACGCCCCTCGCTGCCAGCGCAGCCGTGATCGCCGCCGAAGAACTGACGGCGCCGATCGAAACGCTCGAAACCACTGCCGAAACCGCGAACATCATGGAAACCGCGGCACCCGGCGAAGCCGCTGGAGAAGGCAGCGGACGCCGTCGTCGCGGACGCCGTGGTGGTCGCCGCCGCCGTCGCGGCGGAGCCGGGGCGGGTGAAGGCGCAGCGCTCGGCGCCGCCGGGAACCCCGATGCCAATCCGCACGACGACTTCCTCGGCGATGACAACGATGCCGAAGGCGACGAGCTCACCATCGATGGCGATGAACCCACGACGGTCGCACCGGTGCAGCGTTCGCAGCCGGAGTTCGACTTCGACGACATCGGACCCGTCGCGCCGCTGGCAGCGGCGGTAGCGTCCGCGCTCGAAACCACAGCCACGGCACCGACGCCGTCCACACCGGCCGAACCGGTGGTCGCCGCGGCACCGGCGCAGAAGACGCCGGCCGACATCGCCGCAGAAGTCATCGGCGAAGTGCAGCCGAATCCGTCTGCCACTGACGCGACCGAAACCGTGGCGATGCCCGCGGGCGAAATCACGCCGGCCGTCGTCGTGCAGGACGAGCCTGTCGCAGCCGAAGTCGTGCCGTTGCCCGAGCCCGTCGAGCCCGAACCGGTTGCGGATATCGTGATCGATCCGCAGAAGCAGGCTGGAGAAAGCGATCCTGCGGTGAACACGCTGCCGGGCGAAATGGCTTCCGCCAACACTGGGGTCAGCGCCGAGGTCGAACCCGCTTCGACGCCTGCCGTCAATGTGGACGAGGAGCCGGCCGCAGCCGCCGCTTCGCAGCTGCCCGTCGACGAACTGCCACGCACGGCAGGCCTGTTCGATGCCGTGCCGCAGCCGGTCGCGCCGACGCCTGCCGATGCCGCGGCAAAGGCCGCTGAGCAGGAAAACGGCGAGCAGCGCGCGTGATCTGATCGGACTGCAAGTCCAGCAAAGAAAACGGCCGCGAGAATTCGCGGCCGTTTTTACTTGTCGATCCAGTTGCTTTGCGAAGCGCTAGAAGGCAAGCACCGGATCCAGGAGACCGTAGCGCTTCAACGTGCGCACCAGAGCCACGGTGTCGCCGATGCCCAGCTTCTCGAACAGCCGCGACTTGTGCGTGTTGACGGTCTTCGGACTCAGGCTGAGCCGCTGCGCGATGTCGTGCTGGCGGATGCCTTGCGCCATCAGCAATCCGATTTCCAGTTCACGTGGCGTCAACTCGTCGATGGGCGTGGCGCCTCCGTTTACCCCCGAGAGCGCCATGTTCCGGGCAACTGAGCTGGCGAGATAACGCTTGCCACGTGCGACTTCGCGTACCGCCGTCAGCAGTTCGCGCGCATCGCCACCCTTGCCCACGTAACCGGAAGCACCGGCTTCGATGAGGCGCCGCGGCATGGGTCCATCTTCAAGCACCGACACGATGATGACGCGTGGGCCATGCCCGCCATACGTCACGCGCTCGGTGATCTCCAGCCCGCTCAGGCCAGGCAGATGCAGGTCGCAAAGCACCACGTCCGGCTTGAGATGCCTGATCAGCGGCAGGGCCGCGTCGCCCGTTTCAACGTCGCCGATCACTTCGATGTCGGTCTGTGCCGACAGGATCAGGCGCATGCCCTCGCGCACCAGCGCGTGGTCGTCAACGATGAATACTCGAATGGTCATCCCTTTCCCTTGATTGGAGCTCCATGTGCAGCCGAGGCTAGCGGTCTCCTGCGGCCGGCGCAACAACCCGCCAACCGGAGGCCTCGCGGCAAGACACGCGACGACAGGAGAACTCCGCCGGTTTTGCTGCAAACTGCGGCCTTCTCCAGACACCCACCCGCCATGCGCCCCAGCCTTCATTTCACCCTGATCGCCTGCCTCCTTTCCCTCCCCGCCTGCGCACGTCCGGCGCAGGAAGCCATGCCTTCGGCAGCCACATCCCCAGCTGCGAAGAGCTGGCTTGCCGATGTCACCGCGATTGCCGACGCCGATGCCGGCCCGGGGCGTCGCACCGCCATCGAGAAGCGCCTGGATACGCTCGGCATCCAGTGGCGCACCAGCCCCTTCGAAGTCGATGGCCAGAAGGGCACCAACATCCTCGCCGACGTCGGCGGCAACACTTCCGCGCCACTGTTGTTGCTAGGCGCGCATTCCGACCAGGTCGGCAAGGGCGAAGGCGCAACCGACAACGCATCGGGTAGCGCGACGGTGCTCGCGCTCGCGGAGCGACTGAAGGCAAAGCCGCTCGCGAATCATCGCGTCGCGGTCGCGTTCTGGGATCTGGAGGAAAAGGGTCTGCTCGGCTCCAAGGCGTACGTCGCCGACGGTGGCACCAAACCGGCGCTCTACGTCAATTTCGATGTATTCGCCTGGGGCGACACCATCTGGATGATGACGCCCGAAGCCGAAGGCGGCCTCGCCATCGCCAGTCGCGATGCGATGGCGGCAAAAGGATTGAAGCTGTCGGCCGGTGAGCACTATCCGCCCACCGACCACCTGTCATTCCTCAAATCGGGTTGGCCCGCGGTTTCGTACTCGCTGATCGGCAACGAGGAAATCACCGGCATCCTCGATGCATACGCCGGCAAGAAGCCAAAGGCGATGCCCAAGGTCATGCAGGTGATCCACACCGACGGCGATACGCTCGCGCAGATCGACGCGAACGCAGCCGCGCAGGGCGTGGATGCCATCGAGGATGCACTGCGCCGTTGGGACGCAGGTTTTGCGGCCGCCGCTACCGCTTCGCAGTAAGCAGGATCAGCGCAGCAACAGCCTGATCATCTTCGCCGGGAAGCCGCTGTAAGGCGGCTTCAACCGGTCCGACAGCGTCCAACGGGCCTGCCGCAACACCGGCATCGCCTTGCTGAAGGTCACGAAGCCATCGAAGCCGTGGTACTGGCCCATCCCGCTCGCGCCCACACCACCGAACGGCAGGCTGTTGCACGCGTACTGCAGCAGGGTTTCGTTGATGCACACGCCGCCGGCAACGGTGTTGCCGAGCAGCCGCTCGATCTCGTCGCGATCATGGCCGAAGTGGTACAGCGCCAGCGGGCGGTCATGCGCGTTGATGTAGTCGATGACTTCGTCGAAGCGGCGGTACGTCTTGACCGGCAAGACGGGACCGAAGATCTCTTCCTGCATCACCTTCGCGTCGTCGCCTGGCTCGATCACCAGCGTCGGCGGCAACAGGCGGCGTGATTCGGCCGCCTGCGCATCTTTGACTTGAGCAAGCGGGATCAACTCCAGTCCGCGCTCATGCGCATCATCGAGATAGCCACGAAGCCGGCGGTAGTTGCCTTCATTGATGATCGTGGTGAAGTCGGAACTGTTTTCGAGGTCCGGATAGCGCGAAGCCACTTCCCCGCGCAACGCCTGCACGAATTCATCGCGGCGTGCCTCCGGCACGAGCACGTAATCCGGCGCGATGCAGGTCTGCCCGCCGTTGAAGAGCTTTCCCGTCGCGATGCGCGCGGCCGTTGTTTCCATTGGCGCATCCGAACCGATGACGGCTGGCGACTTGCCGCCGAGTTCCAGTGTGACCGGCGTCAGGTTGGGCGCGGCGGCGGCCATGATCTTGCGGCCGACGGCGGTCGAGCCGGTGAACATGATGTGGTCGAACGGCAATGACGCGAAGGCTGCCGCGACATCGGAGCCACCGAGCGCGATGGCAACGCGATCCGCCGGGAATACTTCGGCCAGCAGTTCGCGCAGGAATGCATTCGCGCGCGGGTTGTACTCGGAAGGTTTCAGGTAGACATGGTTGCCCGCGGCGATCGCGGTCGCCAGCGGCACCAGCGACAGGTTCACCGGGTAATTCCACGGTGCGATCACGCCGACGACGCCGAGCGGCACGTGCCGCACCTGCGCACGCGCAGGCCACAGTCGCCAGCCGACGCCACGCCGCCGCGGCCGCATCCACCGGCGCAGGTTCGCGATCATATGGTCGAGTTCGGAGAGCACCGTCATGCCATCGGCCAACAGGCTCTCGTGCGTGGAGCGGTGGCCGAAGTCGGCGCTCACCGCCGCGGCCATTTCATCCAGGCGCGCATGGAACGCCTTGCGCAGCCGCTGCAGATCGTTACGGCGCTGGTCGTAATCCGGGCGTTGCTTCACCCACGCATCGCGCAGCCGCTGCAGCGTTGGGGCCAATTCGGTGATGGGCGTGGATGCAGCAATATCCATGACGACGATTCGCAGCAGGAAACCTACGCCGAAGTATGGCGGAGAAGCCGGCCGCGCACAGCGGCAAATCGGGTGTTTGGCGGAAGCGGTGGGATTCGAACCCACGGTGGCATCGCTGCCACGCCGGTTTTCAAGACCGGTGCCTTAAACCGCTCGGCCACACTTCCGTATCGAACCTGAATTATCGAACTGGATGCCCCGCGCGTGCACCACGGGGCGCGCATTCTCTCACGCCGGCTCCGCGGTGCGCTCGCGCGATTTGCGAGCGGGCTTGTCCTTTGCAGCCGGCACAGGCGTGGCGTTCTTGACGCCTTCCGGACACGGCTTGCCGCCTGGAATGTCGCCGCATTGCAGACGTGCGGATTCCACGAGGGCCGGCACGCGTTCGGCCAGGAAATCGATGAACACGCGCACCGCTGGCAACAGGCCCCGACGCGATGCGAACACTGCGTGGAAGATGCCCTGCGGGAGGCGCCATTGCGGGAGCACGACTTCCAGTTCGCCGTTGCGCACGGCTTCGGCGCACACGGTTTCCGGCAGCATCGTGATGCCCACACCCTGCGTGGCGAGTGCCATCAGCATCGGGAAGTCGAAACCGGCTACGCGCGGCTTCAGTTCGACGCGGCGCACTTCCCCATTAGGGCCGTGCAGCTCCCAGCGCTGGTGGGCCTCGTCTTCGTTCATGCTCAGCGTGACGTGCTGGGCGAGGTCGTCGGGGTTCTGCGGGCGACCCATGCGCTTGAGATAGCCGGGGCTCGCGACGAGCAGCTCCTGGATCTGGCCGAAGTTGCGCATCACCAGGCTGCCGTCGTCGTCCAGCCGTGTTCGAACGCGCAGCGCGACGTCCACGCCTTCGTTGATGATGTCGACGCGGCGATTGCTGACATGCAACTGCACGCGCACCTGCGGGTACTTCGCGAGGAATTCCGGCAGCAGCTTCGGCATCTGCTGCTGGGCCATTCCGACCGGCACGCTGACGCGGATCACGCCGCGCGGTTCAGCGCTCAGGCGATCGACGACTTCGCGCGCGGCCTGCGCTTCCGCGAGCATCGATTGCGCGTGGCGATAGACGCTGTGGCCAACTTCGGTCACCGCGAAGCGGCGCGTGGAACGCTGCAGCAGGCGGACACCGAGATCGGTTTCGAGCTGGCTGATGCGGCGGCTCAGGCGCGACTTCGGGATGCCCAACGCGCGCTCGGCCGCGGCGAATCCCTGGTGGTCCACGACGGCGGCGAAATAGTAGAGGTCGTTGAGGTCCTGCATGGCAATTATCCTGTAATCAGAACAGTCAGTGATATTAAACCAGCTTTATCCCAATACTGCAACGATGGAAAGTGGCGTCCAACGCGGCCACCGGCCGCTACCCATCGGGAGAGGTCCATGAAACTGCTGCATATCGACTCCGCCGCCACCGGCGCCGGTTCCGTTACCCGCGAACTTACCGCCGCCATCGTCGCACGCTGGCAGGATGCCGTGCCTGGCCTGTCGGTCACGTACCGCGACCTGGATGCCGAACCCTTGCCGCATCTGACCGGTCCGGTCCTCGCCAAGACCGACGTGGCCATCACCGAAGCCGGCGAACAGACGCTCCAGCAGTTCCTGGATAGCGACGTCATCGTGATCGGCGCGCCGATGTACAACTTCAGCGTGCCGTCGACGCTGAAGGCCTGGATCGATCGCGTGGCCATCGCCGGCCGCACGTTCCGCTACACGGAGAACGGCCCGGAAGGCCTCGCCAAAGGCAAGCGCATGGTGATCGCCAGCGGCCGCGGTGGCATCTACGGCGACAACAGCCCGGCGGATTTCCAGGAAGCCTATCTGCGCCAGGTATTTGGTTTCCTCGGCGTCAGCGATATCGAGTTCATCCGCGCCGAAGGCGTGGCGTATTCGCCGCAGCACCGCACCGATGCACTGGAAGGCGCCAAGGCGGCTATCCAGGCGCCGCTGCGCGAAGCCGCGTGACTTGAGCAAGCGTATTCCGGTGCCCTCCCCTGCGCCGGAACGCAGCGGGCCCGCATTGCGGGCCCGTTTTTTTGTCGTCATTCCCGCGAAGGCGGGAATCCATGGACGTGTGCCCGCCAGTGCACTGAACCTCCAAGTCCATGGATTCCTGCTTTGCAGGAATGACGAGCGGGTTCACGCGATCCGATCGACTCCACCCATGTACGGACGCAGCACATCCGGCACCGTGATCGAACCGTCCGCGTTCTGGTAATTCTCCATCACCGCGATCAATGCGCGTCCCACCGCAACGCCGGAACCATTGAGCGTATGCGCCAGTTCCGGCTTGCCGGTCGCTGGATTGCGCCAGCGCGCCTGCATGCGACGGGCCTGGAAGGACTCGCAGTTGGAGCAGGACGAAATCTCGCGATAGGTGTCCTGTGATGGCAGCCAGACTTCGAGATCAAACGTCTTGGTCGCAGCAAACCCCATGTCGCCCGTGCACAACAGCATGCGGCGGTACGGCAGGCCCAGCTTCTCCAGCACGACTTCGGCGCAGCGCGTCATCCGCTCATGCTCTTCGTAGCTTTCATCCGGTTTCGTGATCGACACCAGCTCCACTTTTTCGAATTGATGCTGGCGGATCATGCCGCGCGTGTCGCGACCGTGGCTGCCCGCTTCGGCGCGGAAGCACATCGAATGCGCGGTCATGCGCAGCGGCAGGGTATCGGCTTCGACAATCTCGTCGCGGACGATGTTCGTCAGCGGCACTTCCGAGGTAGGAATCAGGTAGCGCTTGTGCGCGTGCTCGCCGTCGCCGACGGTCGTCGCGAACAGGTCTTCCTCGAACTTCGGAAGCTGGCCCGTGCCGCGCATGGAGTCGGCATTCACGAGCAGCGGAACATTGTTTTCCTGGTAGCCATGCTCGCCGGTGTGCAGGTCGAGCATGAACTGCGCGAGTGCGCGATGCAGCCGCGCCAACGGGCCGCGCAGCACGGTGAAGCGCGCGCCGCTGAGCTTCGCGGCGGTGTCGCCGTCGAGCCAGCCATTGCGCGCACCGAGCTCGACGTGGTCCTTCACGGGGAAGTCGAACGTGCGCGGCGTGCCCCAACGATGCTGTTCGGCGTTGTGAGCTTCGTCTTGCCCACGCGGAACGGATTCGTGCGGGATGTTGGGGATGCCCAGCGCGACCGCTTCGATCTTTGCGCGGATGTCTTCCAGGCGGATTTCCGAAGCCTTGAGCTCCTCGCCGAAACCGGCGACTTCCGCCATCAGCGCGGACACGTCCTCGCCCTTCGACTTGGCCTGCCCGATCGCCTTGCTGCGCGTGTTGCGCAGGTTCTGCAGCTCCTGCGTGCGGACCTGGATCTGCTTGCGCTCGCTCTCCAGCGACTCCAGTGCCGATGCGTCGAGTTCGAAGCCGCGGGTTTCGCGCAGGCGCGTTGCGAGTTCGGCGGGGTTCTGGCGCAACAGGGTCGGGTCGAGCATGGCGGGTGCGAATGCAAAGGTGACGAAGCTCGCGATTATCGCAGGGTCACGGCTTCGATTGCCCAATTATTAACAAGCCGACCGGCACCATCGAACGGTTCCCCCGACCCGTTCGCCCATGACCGACATGCCTGCAACCTCCCCTCCGCACCGTTCTTTCGATCTAGCAGCGTGGCGGCCTTCGCGCCGGGCGTTGTTCTGGGTGCTGGGCGCTTTCGTAGCGGGGCTGCTGCTTTTCCTGCTGGTCTGGCGTGGGGGCGACAGCGATTTTTATCGCGCAGGTCCGGCAGCACCGACCGCAGCGAATCCGCACTACGCACCGCTGCCTGCACCGATGGCCGGGGATTCGGACGAGGTCAGCGATATACCGGTGCCGGCGACGCCCGCCACCGATAACGGCGAACAGCCCCGTCTCGTCGAAACCGCGCCGCCACCTCCGCCGCCTGCTGCACCTGCTCCCCCGCCGCCTCAGGCTCCCATCGCGACGTCGCAGCCGCAACCCGTTTCGATGCCCGCCCCCAGGTACCCTGCGCAGGCGTTGCGCAACGGCGAGCAAGGCACCGTGATGGTGAGTGCGGAAATCAGCGAGAACGGCATTCCCTCTGCCGTTGAAGTCGCCAGGAGCAGCGGCTCCCGGCAACTCGATCGTGCCGCAGTCGATGCGGTGCGCCATTGGCGCTTCCGTCCCGCGATGGCGGAAGGCCGCCCGGTAACGGGTCGCGTGCAGGTTCCCATCAGCTTCAAGCAGTAGGAGCGCCCTTGGGCGCGGTCAGTGCGGCGATGGCTTAGGTCGCGGCCGAGGGCCGCTGCTACTGCACCATGGCCATGCCGGCTGCTTTGGCGAGCGCGACGAAGCCTGGAAATGATGTCGCGACGTTCGCGACGTCATCGATCCGGACTTCGGCTTCGGCCAGCTGCGCGGCGACGGCAAAGCTCATGGCAATGCGATGGTCGCCGTGGCTCTCGATTGACCCGCCCCGCAGACGTCCGCCTTCGATCACTGCACCGTCGGGAGTTTCTTCCACTTCGATACCGAGGCCGCGCAGGCCGGTAGCCATGGTCGCGATCCGGTCGGATTCCTTGACGCGCAGTTCCGCTGCACCGCGCACGACGGTGCGGCCGTTCGCACAGGCCGCGGCGACGAATAGGATCGGGAACTCGTCGATCATGTCGGGCACGAGTTCCACGGGCACTTCGATGCCGTGCAAAGGCGCGTGGCGCACGACGAGATCGGCGACCGGTTCGCCACCTTGCTCCTGGCGGTTCTCTTCGCGGATGTCGGCACCCATCAGCCGCAACGCGCCGAGCAGCCCGGTCCGGCGGGAATTCATGCCGACGGCTTCGATGCGCAGTTCGGACCCTGGAACCAGCGTCGCCGCGACGATGAAAAACGCAGCGGAGGAGAAATCCGCGGGCACGTCGACATCGATCGCGGTGAGGCGATGCCCGCCACGGAGGCGCGCCGCGCCCGGTGTGAATTCGATGGGCCAGCCGAAGGCGGCGAGCATCCGTTCGGTGTAATCACGCGTCGGATGCGGTTCGCGCACGACGGTTTCGCCGTCCGCGTATAGGCCAGCGAGCAGCAGTGCGGACTTCACCTGCGCACTGGCGACGGCCGTGGTTGTCTCGACACCCAGCAGTTTCGCGCCGCCATGGAGGCGCAGCGGTGGAAGCCCACCCGGTTCGCTGTCGATGCGTGCGCCCATCGCCGCAAGAGGTTCGGCAACGCGGCGCATGGGGCGCCTGGACAGCGACTCGTCGCCAATCAACGTGCTGTCGAAGGACTGCGCGGCCAGCAAGCCGGTGAGCAGGCGCATGCCAGTGCCGGCATTGCCGCAATCCAGCGGTGCGTCGCTGCCACGCAGGCCGTGCAGACCCACGCCATGGACGATGCGCTCGCCCGCACTCGGCGCTTCGATGCACACGCCGAGCTGCGCGAACACGCGCGCCGTTGCCCGCGTGTCCTCGCCTTCGAGGAATCCACGAATGCGCGTCGTGCCCTCGGCAATCGCACCGAGCATCACCGCACGGTGTGAAACCGACTTGTCGCCCGGCACGCGCACATTGCCCGAGAGTGGCTGGCCAGCCGATGCGATCCAGTGCTGCACGGCTTCGCGGTTCATGCGATGACCTTGTCCAAGGCCGCCAGCAAACGCAGGTTTTCTTCGTGGCTGCCGACGGTGATGCGAAGGCAGTCGCCGAGGCCGTAGCCGCCCATCGGACGCAGCACGACGCCCTGCGCTATAAGTGCGGCCTCGATCAGCGCCGTATTCGGGCCGAATTCAACCAGCACGAAGTTCGTTTGCGACGGGTACACACGCAGGTTTCGTTCCTGCAAGGCCTCTGTCAACGACGTGCGCTCGGTGGCGTTTCGATCCAGCGACCACCGCAGGTGCGCGGTGTCGTCCAGCACGGCTTCGCATGCGGCCAGCGCCGGACCGTTGACGTTGAAGCTCTCGCGAACGCGCTCCATCACCGCAACGAGTCCCGGCGCCGCCATCAGATAGCCGACGCGAAGTCCTGCGAGCCCATACGCCTTGCTGAAAGTACGTGTGACGACCAGGTTCGGATGCCGCGACAGCAGCGGCAAGACACTGCTGTAATCGGGCGCGTTGGCCATCTCGGCATAGGCCTCGTCGAATACGACGACCGCTTCGCCAGGAATGCGCGAGAGGAACACCTCCATCGCGTCGCGTCCGAACCACGTGCCGGTGGGATTGTTCGGGTTGGCGATGTAGACCAGTTTCGTAACCGGCGTTACGGCCGCGGCGATCGCATCGAGATCATGGCCGAGCGGCATCGTCGCGTGGTCGCGCGGCAGCGCTTCGACCACGCGAGCCTTCGCTCCGGCGCATTGCGTTGCCAGCGCGAATACCGCGAAGCCGTAACGCGAAAACACGACTTCATCGCCCTCTCCCGCAAACACTTGCGCGAGCTGCATCAGCAACTCATGGGAGCCATTGCCGAGCAGGATCTGGCCAACATCGACACCGTGTTTCGCCGCCAGCGCCCGCTTCAGGTCGAGCCCGAGCGGATCTGGATAACGGTGCAAGGAGTGCAGCTGGTCCAGGATCGCCATGCGTGCGGCGGGCGACGGACCATAGGGATTCTCGTTGGAGCCGAGTTCGACCAGCATGTCCCCGAACTTGCGGCGGAACGCAACCAGGTCGTGGCCGGGGTCGTACGCGCGCAGGCCTTGCACCCCGCGCGAAGCGCGGGACGCGAACCAGGCTTCATCGTACGTCGTGGCCACCTCAACCGTCCTTGCCGCATCGCTCATGCGATCGCGACCGGATAGGAACCGAGCACCTTCACTTCCTGTGCGAATTCATGCACTTCATCGAGCGCACGGCGCATCGCGTCTTCCTGCGCATGGCCGGTGATGTCGATGAAGAACGCGTACTGCCACAGACCGGTGTGTCCCGGGCGCGATTCGATGCGGTTCATGCTCAGGCCGTGCTTCGCGAACGGCGCGAGCACGTGGTACAGCGCGCCCGGCTGGTCCTTGATGAACACCAGCAGCGAGGTGCGGTCGTTGCCCGACGGCGGGAACAGCTCGCGTCCGAGCACCAGGAAGCGAGTGGTGTTGTCGGGTCGATCCTCGATCGGTCCGGCCAGCGACTTCAGTCCGTACACCGTCGCCGCGCTGATGCCGGCGATTGCGGCCGCGTCGTCCGCATTACGCGCGCGCTTGGCGGCATCGGCATTGCTGGTGACGGCGATCTTCTCCGCCTTCGGCAGGTACTGGCGCAACCAGGCCTTGCACTGTGCGAACGACTGCGGATGCGAATACACGCGTTCGATGTCCTCGAGCCGATTTGCGCGCGACAGCAGGTGCTGGTGCACGCGCAGTTCGACTTCGCCGCATATCCTCAGCTTCGAAGTAAGGAACATATCCAGCGTCGACTGGATCGTGCCCTGCGTGGAGTTTTCCACCGGCACTACCCCGAAATCCGCGTCGCCCGCTTCCACTTCCTGGAACACTTCCTCGATGCTCGCCAGCGGCAGGCCATGGATCGAATGGCCGAAGTGCTTGTAGACCGCCTGCTGCGAATGCGTACCCTCGGGACCGAGGAAACCGATCTTCAACGGCTCCTGTTGCGCCAGGCACGCGGACATAATTTCGCGGAACAGCCGCACCAGCACTTCGTCGTTGAGCGGCCCATCGTTGCGATCGACCACACGGCGCAGCACCTGGGCTTCGCGCTCGGGGCGGTAGTAATCGACGGCTGCGGCGAGCTTGCCTTTCGCCTTGCCGACCTGGTTCGCGAACTGCGCCCGTTCGGCGATCAATTCCTGGATGTGGCGATCGATGCCGTCGATGCGCTGGCGCAATTCGCCCAGGTCGGGCGGCAGCGCCGGAGAAGCCGCCCCGGCAGATACTGTGTCTTTGCCTAAGAGCGGGGACACTTTCCTCGCCTTCGCTTGCTTCGGCTTGCTGGTCTTTTCTTTCATTTATGTCTCTTCGCTTCGGGCTGAACATCGCAGCCATCCGTGGCGGAACACATTTCTCTCCGGACAGCCCTGCCCGGCCATCCATGGCCGGGCGTTCGCGGACGCGGCCAATGCCGATAGGGCATCGGCCAAGCGCGTCCGCTCACCCATGCCTTTGTCGGAAATCGCGCATGAAGTCGGCCAGCGCCTGCACGCCCGCCTCCGACATCGCGTTGTAGATCGAAGCGCGCATGCCGCCGAGCGCGCGGTGTCCCTTGAGCGAGATCAGGCCTGCCGCCTCGGCTTCCTTGAGGAAAGGCTTGTCCAGCGCTTCGTCGTGCAGGAAGAACGGCACGTTCATGCGCGAACGCGCGGCCTTGTCGACTTCGTTGCGATAGAACCCCCCCGAGTTGTCGATCACGTCGTAAAGCAGTCCCGACTTGCGCGCGCTGCGGCGCGCGAATTCCTCGACGCCGCCTTCGGCGAGCATCCACTTCACGGTGAGCCCGAGCAGGTACCAGTTCCAGCTCGGGGGCGTGTTGAGCATCGACTCGCCCTTGAGGTGCGAGCGGTAATCGAGGATGTCGGCGCGCGGCTGGCCGGCGCGCTCGAACAGGTCGCGGCGGATGATCACGACCGTGATGCCGACCGGACCGAGGTTTTTCTGCGCACCGGCGTAGATCACGCCGAATTTCGAGATATCCAGCGGCTCGGAAGCAATGCTCGAGCTGAAGTCGGCCACGAGCGGCACGTCGCCGAGCTGTTCGCGCGTGGGGTAATGCCCTTCGCGGAACTCGACGCCGTGGATGGTTTCGTTGGCGGTGACGTGGACGTAGGCCGCGTCCTTCGACAGCTGCCACGTGTTCGCCGCGGGAACGGTGCGGAAGCCTTCTGCTTCGCTGCTCGCCGCGATGTTGACCGAGACGTACGGCTTCGCCTGCTTGACCGCGGTCTTGCCCCAGTGCCCGCTGAGCACGTAATCGGCTGTTTGGCCCGCGGAAGCAAAATTGAGCGGCAGCAACGCCTGCACGGTGGTCGCACCGCCGCCGAGGAACAGCACCGCATAATCGTCCGGAATCGACATCAGCTTGCGCAGGTCGGCTTCGGCTTCGGTCGCCACCTGGATGAACTCGGGCCCGCGATGGCTCAGCTCGACGATGGAAGCACCCACGCCGTGCCAGTCGAGCATCTCCTCCTGCGCCTGGCGCAGTACGGATTCGGGAAGGGTGGCCGGACCGGCGGCGAAGTTGTGTACGCGTGACATGGATGTCCTCGACTTGGCGGAAGTTGTCTGCTTGCGGCACAGGGGCCTGCGCCACGATGGGCAGACCGAAGGGTGACAAGGCGAGGGGTGGCAGGCCAGGCGGAGCGTCGTGCAGCGGGCTTAGTATGCCGCAGCGCAGCAGGCGTGGATCAAGGGTTGCACGCGCAACTTTTCGCCCACTTATCACCTCTGGACATATAGTCGAACCACAAATGCCGGAGCCGGCCATGTCCCTGCGCGATGCCCTGCGTATCCCCTCTTCCGAAATCACCGATGAAGCGGTTTACCGCGATCGTCGTCGTCTGCTGGCCGCCTTTGCCGCCGTGCCCGGACTCGGGCTGGCCAGCTGCAGCGATGCCGCCCCGCCACCGGCACCATCGAAGGCCGTGATCACGCCCGAACAGGCGCGGGCGGGTTTCCGTACCTCGGAAGAGCTCACGCGTCTGGAAGATGTCACCACCTACAACAACTTCTACGAATTCGGCACTGGCAAGAGCGACCCCTCGCGCGCGGATCGCACGCTGCGGCTGAAACCCTGGAGCGTCGCCATCGGCGGCCAGTGTGCGAAGCCGGGGGTGGTGTCGCTCGACGACCTGCTCAAGGGCAGCACGCCGGAGGAACGCGTGTATCGCCTGCGTTGCGTCGAAGGCTGGTCGATGGTGATCCCGTGGCTGGGTGTGCCGCTCGCCGACGTGTTGAAGAAGTTCGAACCGACTTCCAAGGCGAGATATGTCGCCTTCACCACTCTGGAAGACCCGAAGCAGATGCCGGGCCAGCGCTACTCCGCCCTCGACTGGCCGTACCGCGAAGGGCTGCGCATCGACGAAGCCATGCATCCCCTCGCCTTCCTCGTGACCGGCCTCTACGGCAAGCCGTTGCCGCAGCAGAATGGCGCGCCGCTGCGCCTGGTCGTGCCATGGAAGTACGGCTTCAAGGGCATCAAGTCGATCGTGGCGATCACGTTTGTCCAGACAATGCCGCCCACCAGCTGGAACGACGCGCAGTCGGAGGAGTACGGCTTCTTCAGCAACGTCAATCCGGATGTCGACCATCCGCGCTGGTCGCAGAAGACCGAACGCCGCATCGCCGGCACGCAGAGCAAGCTGTTCGCCGAACGTATTCCCACGCGGATGTTCAACGGCTACGCGGACCAGGTCGCCAGTCTGTACGCAGGGATGAACCTGCGGAAGTGGTTCTAGCCGATGGCGCGCACTTCGCGTGGCGCACGCTCCACAACCGGTGTTGTCGTCGCCAAGTCCCTCGTCCACCTGCTTGCGCTCATCCCGGCCGCGATCCTCGGCTGGCAGATCCGCGCCGAAGCCCTCACCGGAAGCGGCGGCCTCGGCGCCGACCCGGTGGCCGAAATCGAACATCGCCTCGGACTATGGGCGCTGCGTTTCCTGATGCTCACGCTGGCGATCACGCCACTGCGGCAGGCCACGCAAAAACCCGTCTTCATCCGCTTCCGCCGCATGCTCGGGCTCTACACCTTCTTCTACGCGACGATGCACCTCACGGCCTACCTCGTGCTCGACCTGCGCGGCTACTGGGCGCAGATCTTCGAGGAAATCGCCAAGCGGCCCTACATCACCGTCGGCTTCACCGCATGGCTATTGCTGGTGCCGCTCGCAATCACGTCGACGCAGGCGGCCATTCGCCGGCTCGGCCGCAACTGGGCGCGCCTGCACAAGCTGGTCTATGTGGTCGGCGTGCTCGCCGTGCTGCACTTCTGGTGGCTGGTGAAGTCGGACGTGCGCGAGCCCGCGCTCTATGCCGCGATCCTCGCGACCCTGCTCGGCTGGCGCATCGTGAAAGCCCTGCGCGATCGCCGGGCTAGCGTGCGCCGTAAAGCAACAGCAGGCTGACAGCGGCAGCGAGGAACAGCGCGGCCAACAGAAGCCACGGCACGCGACGCGCGGAAGAGCCCGGTTTCGCTTCGGGCATGCTCTGCAAGGAATCTTCGCCGGGGATCGGCTGCGTGGGCTGGCTCGCTTCCGACAACCCGCCGCGGTTGGGCGCTTCAACCACGAAGCGCTGTGTGTCGAACACCACCTGGTCGCCGGGCCGTAACAGCGCGCTGCGAACAGGCCAGCCGTTCACTACGCTGCCGTCGTGCGAACCCAGGTCGCGCAACACCACGCCTTCGGCATGCGGTTCCATGCGGGCGTGGCGATCGGCAAACGCGGCGTCGTCGATGCGGATTTCGCACTCGGGCAGGCGCCCGACATCCCGCGACCGGTCGAGGGTGATGCTGCGTCCGTGGTGCGGACCGCCAATACCACGCAACACCATGCGTGGATCGGGATTCTCACCCGATGCTGGCTTGCGATCACCCTGTTTTGACTCGGTCGGTGCCGAAGACGGCGTCTCGCCGAGCAACAGCCATTCGTTGCCATCGACGAAGACCGCATCGCCGGCGCGAAGCATGGCGACGCGTCGTACCGGGCGGCCGTTGACGTGCAGTCCACGCGTTCCTTCGCGCACCTGCAGCCATACCCCACGACGATCGACGCAGAACTGCGCGATGGCCTGCCCGGGATCGTCGACGATGACCGGACGATCGACGAGATCGCGGCCGATGGCATGCACGCCTGGACCGAGGACAAGGTCCGGTTGCTGGCGATTGGGAAACCTCAGTCTCAGGGCAGTCATGTGGCTATGAATATGGCGCGGCCGCAATCTAGCACGCCCCGCGCGGATTGCAGCCGGCCCTGCGCGGACCGCGCTTGGATGCCGGCGACTCTGCCCGCACAATGCGCCGCACAGGAGGAACCACCATGCCGAGCATCGACATCCGCCACACCCATTCGCTGCCGCACGCGAAGGCGCGCAAGGCCGTGCAGGAAGTCGCGGACAAACTGGCCGAGCGTTTCGGCTTCGACTACGACTGGGATGGGGACACCCTGAACTTCGTCCGCAGCGGCGTCGACGGCAAGATCGACCTCGCGCCCAAAAGCCTGCGCGTGACCGCGAATCTCGGCTTCCTGATGTCGGCCTTCAAGGGACCGATCGAGTCGGAGATCAAACGCGTGCTGGACGAGCGCTTCAGCTGACCGGCTACGCGCTCAGCGGCTCTCGTATTTCCAGTTGCGGCGCTTGCCCTCGGCCATCCATTCGATCGCCTGGGCCAGGCGCCTGACGCGTGTTTCCACGCGCTTGGCTTCGGTGATCCATTCGATGTAATCCCGCCTACTGCTGGGCGGAAAGGCATCGAAGGTGGCACGCGCCTTCGCGTTCTTCCCCAGCGCGGCCGCGAGATCATCAGGAACTTCGGCTGGTGGCCCGGGCGCGCGTCGGGCCGCGGGCCGCTTCACTCCTGCATCGATCAGCTTCACCGCTTCGCGTATGTAGCCGGCCAGCTCACGCTTGCCGGGCAGGTCCCCCGGTTTCGTGAGGCGACCAAACTGGCCCATCGCATCGTCCAGCGCACGGCCGTCCTTGCCGACGATCATTGCGCCCTGCCACAGGTTGAACGTGGCGTGCTGTTTGAACGCCGCCATGCCGCACAGGATCCTGCCGCGGTGCGTAAACGCGGGCATGCCCCACTTGAGGGTTTCCTCGCACTCCGGGCAGGCGACGTGCACGACTTCGCGCAGGCGCACGAGGATGGGACGCGCGAACTCCGCGGCCCTGGCGATGTAGGCATCGATGCGTGGATCGCGGTGGCCCATGGCACTTCCCGGACGGATGGCGGCCTAGTTTGCTCCAGCCTTGCGTTCTTCGATGAAAATGGAGGAACGCATGACCGATCGCGAACGTCGCCAGCCGCACTCACGACCGAACGCCGCGCTTCGCGCGCAGCTCAACGAGGACCAGCTGATGACGCTGCGGGAACTCGAGCGCTTCGGATGGGAGCTGAGATTCGTACGGCGCCGGCCTTTCCAGGATCTCGTGCCCATCGTGGTGGATGGCGACCGAAAGTCGTTTTCCATACTGAAGTCCGACGGTACGCTCGAAGACAATCCGGACATCAAGCTCCGCGCCTGAACCATTCCACTCGTTCGGACTATTTGAGCCGCCACCTGCCCAGCGACCGGTATTCGTTGTGGTCACCCAGCTGGCTGTCGATCAACATCAGCTCGCGTACTGGCCAGCGGACCGGTTCGATCGGCACATCCGGCATGGTCTTGCGTGAGTCGCGCAACACGGTCACATGCGGCGTGAAGCGGGCATGCCCTTTCGTGGACACATGTTCCCGCGCGAGTGCCTGCCGCAGTTCGTCCCAGAGTTGCTGGAGCGTCGGTTCGGTACGTGCGCAACCAAGCCAGCCGATGCCTCCCGAAAAAGAGCCGGCGCGATCCAGTACCAGGTCGAATGCAGGGGCACGCAATCCTTCGGCTGCTCGAATCGCGGCCTCGATCCTGTCTTCGGGCAACTCGGAGAAGGTCCCGAGAAAATGCAGGGTCATGTGGTAGCGCACGGGCTTCAGCCAGCGGCCTTGTGGATCATGCGCGGTACGCAATGACTCGACGGTTTCCAGCATGCGTTCGCGGGTGGCATCGTCGGGCATGAGGCCGAAGAAGACGTTGTGTACGACGGAATGGCTGGAGCCGAACAGATCCTGGTGCATGCGTGCAGTCTAGTGCTTCATGCCGCGGCGACGGCGTGTGCGCGAGCATCTTCGCGGAAAGGACAAGGCGGAGGCGACTTCATGTCCACTCGCGAAATCAACACTCCGGGCCGACAGGCACCGATGCAGCCGCAACCGGAAACGATCCGCGAGGGATACCGCGGCAGCGGCAAGCTCGAAGGCAAGATCGCACTGATCAGTGGCGGCGACAGCGGCATCGGCCGCGCCGTGGCCGTGCACTTCGCGCGCGAGGGCGCGGACGTCGCGATCATCTACCGGAGCGAGGAGTCGGACGCGGAAGCCACTCGCGCGATGGTTGAACAGGAGGGCAGGCGTTGCCTTCTCATCCGCGGCAACGTGCAGGACGAAGACCTCTGCAAATCGGCGATCGACGAAACCGTGAAGGCGCTCGGCGGCCTGAACGTCCTCGTCAACAACGCCGCCGACCAGGTTTCGAAGGAACGTGTGGAGGAGATCAGCAGCGAGCAGCTGCGTCTTACCTTCGAGAACAACTTCTATCCGTACTTCTTCCTCGTCCGGCATTCACTCGAACACCTCGAGGATGGCGGCGTGATCATCAACACCGGTTCGGTGACTTCGTTCCGCGGCAGCAAGCACCTGATCGATTGCGCGTCCACCAAGGGCGCAATCGAAACCTTCACCTACTCGCTGGCACAGAACCTCATCGATCGTGGCATCCGGGTCAACGGCGTTGCCCCGGGCCCGATCTGGACGCCCCTGATCACTTCGAGCTTCGATAAGGAAAAGCAGGAGAAATTCGGAACCGACACGCCGATGAAGCGGCCCGGCCAGCCCAGCGAGGTCGCGCCGGCATACGTCTACCTCGCCTGCGACGACAGCAGCTATGTCACCGGACAGTTCATCCACGTCAACGGTGGCGGCTTCATCGGCTAGGACCCGGACGCAGGAACTCCTGGCACCTTGCGACGAATGTCATGGCAAGCGATCGACATCCGGGCGCACGCGGAAGGCAAGGCTGATGCGCGGCCCCACTTCCTGCTTCGTTTTAGGCACGCCGTGTTCGTAATGAAGCTGCGAGTCGTAGCTCATCAGCAACAGGCTGCCCGGTTCGAGATCGACATGGATCGCCGAACGCCGCAGCTGCTTGGAGCGGATGGTCATGCGCCGCGGCGACCCCAGCGAAACCAGGGCGATAGGGTGATGCGGAACGAGGATGTGCAGCTTGTCGTTGTGCGGAGCGACGCTGTCGCGGCCGTCGCGATAGAAGTTCAGCCCCACCGCATTGAACGGCTCGCCGGTATGCCGGCGCAGCAAATCGGCGGCTTCGCGTAACGGCGCAGGCAGGTGTTCGCTGGAAAGACGATAGCCCGCCGTCAGGCGCGGAACGTCGACGATGCGGTCGTACATGGGACGACGTTGCGACTGCCATGGCACTTCATCGCGCAGGGTTTCGAACCAGCGATCCGCGGTGGCCGGACCGATCAGCCCCGGTTGATAGACGACACCGCCCTCTCCGTCTTCGACCAGCAATCGTGGTGCATCGGATTCGAACAGGCTGTCCTGGCAAGGCGACGCGCGCATGCCGTCACGATGGGGACGGCGCGTCTCATTTCCTGAGCCGCTCCTGCCTTGCGCATGAACCATTAAGCGCCGGACCGTCGATCAGGCGTCCAGTTCGGTCCAGCGTGTGTATGCCGCGTCGAGTTCCGCCTGCGTGGCGGCGAGTGTGGCGTTGTGCGCATTGATGGCGTCGGGGCCGCGCTGGTAGAACGCCGGATCGTTCATGGCCTGTGCAAGTTCCGCCACACGGCTTTCCAGGGCCTCGATGCGCGCCGGCAGCTGTTCGAGCTCGCGCGTTTCCTTGTAGCCGAGCTTGCGCTTCGCCGGAGCAGCCGTGGTCGCGGCAACAGGTGCAGGTGCCACTGCCCGCGACGTCGCTTGAACAGGCATCGCCACGTCCCGGCGCTGCCGCAACCAGTCGCTGTATCCGCCCACGTATTCGCTTACGCGACCGTCGCCTTCCATCACCAGCGTCGAGGTCACGACATTGTCGAGGAAGTCGCGGTCATGGCTGACCAGCAGCAGCGTGCCCGGATAATCCGAGAGCAGGTCCTCGAGCAGTTCGAGCGTCTCGACGTCGAGGTCGTTGGTCGGTTCGTCCATCACCAGCAGGTTGGACGGCTGCGCGAACAACCGCGCCAGCAGCAGCCGGTTGCGCTCGCCACCCGACAGGCGGGTGATGGGCGCGCGGGCACGTTCCGGCGTGAACAGGAAGTCCTGCAGGTAGCCGATCACGTGCTTGTGCTTGCCATTGATCTCGACGCTCTCGCGGCCTTCGGCGACGTTCTCGATCGCGTTCCAGTCCTCGCGCAGGGTGGCGCGGTACTGGTCGAAATACGCGACCTGGAGGTTGCTGCCGATCTTCACTTCGCCCGTGGTCGGCGCGAGTTCACCGAGCAGCAGCTTCAGCAGCGTGGTCTTGCCGCTGCCGTTGGGGCCAATCAGGCCGATGCGGTCGCCGCGCATGACCACGGTCGACAGGTCACGGATAACCGGCTTGCCGCCGTAGGCGAACGACACGTCCTTCGCTTCGATCACCTTGCGCCCGGACGCCTCGCCCTGCGCGACTTCCATCTTCACGTTGCCGGTGAGATCGCGGCGCTGGCTGAATTCGGCGCGCATCGCCTTGAGCCGGCGCACGCGACCCTCGTCGCGGGTGCGGCGGGCCTTGATGCCCTGGCGGATCCACACTTCTTCCTGTGCGAGCAACTTGTCGAAGCGGGCGTTTTCCTGCGCTTCGGCGTTGAGCCGCTCCTCGCGGCGGCGCTCGTAATTCGCCCAGTCGCCCGGCCAGCTCGTGACCTGCCCGCGATCGATCTCGACGATGCGCGTGGCGAGCGCGCGCAGGAAGCGGCGATCGTGGGTGACGAACACCAGGGCGCCCGGCCAGGCCTTGAGGAAGCCTTCAAGCCAGTCGATGGCCGCGATGTCGAGATGGTTGGTCGGCTCATCCAGCAGCAGCACGTCGGGCGAAGACACCAGCGCTCGCGCCAGCAGCACGCGTCGCTTCATGCCGCCGGAAAGGCCGGAGAACACGGCGTCGCCGTCGAGGTCGAGCCGGGTCAACGTTTCGGTCACGCGCTGGTCGAGCGACCAGCCGTGCGCATCCTCGATCTTCGACTGGACCCTGGCCAGCGCGTCGGTATCGACGTGCTCGGCGTGGCTGAGATGGTGGTATTCGGCCAGCCATGCGCCCATCTGGCCCAGGCCTCCTGCAACGACATCCCAGACGTCGCCGGCCGCGCCCGCGGGTACTTCCTGCTCGAGGCGGGCGATGCGGGCGCCACCTTCGACGCGCACCTCGCCGTCATCGGGCTGGATCTCGCCGGCCAGCAGCTTCAGCAGCGTGGACTTGCCGGCGCCGTTGCGGCCGATAAGGGCGATGCGCTCGCCGGCCTCGATGGAGAGGGCGACATTTTCCAGCAGCAAAGGGCCGCCGACGCCGTAATCGACGTTTTGCAGGGTAATCAGGGGCATGGCGGCATTTTACGCAGGCCAGGCGCCCGTCCGGCTGCCGGCTGGTGCAAAACCGCAGCAAGCCTTCGTTGTTGAACATGAATGTGGCGATGCGGAGAGGCGGATTGCCGCAACCGCCTCATTTGCGAGCCATGGGCACGGCCATCTGCAAAAGCCGCAAAACGAAGGCATTCCATCCTGTATCGGATGGGGGTTTTCACTGTCCCGGGTCCGGGGGAAGTCACCGATGCAGCCGCAGGTGCAACTGGCGACATTGGGGCGTACCCATCCATCAAGAGGTCCGCCATGCACCGCCGCTCCGTGGTTTCCCGTTCCTTGCTCGGCCTTGCCATTGCCGCCAGCCTTGCGCTGCCGGTCGCGGCCCAGGCCGACGCGATCATCTCCAAGGACCTGCAACAGCGGCTGGATGCCTACCCGACCCATCGTGTCATCGTGACCTTCAGCGACCGCTCGCAGATGTCGCGCCTGTCCACCCTGACCCACTCGCTCCTGCCACTGAAGTCGCTGCCGATGGCCGGCGCGCTCCTGACGTCCTCGCAGGTGCGCCAGGTCGCGCAGTGGAGCGGTGTCGAAAGCATCTACTTCGATGCGCCGTTGAAGTACTTCAACTATGAGGCCGGCGAGATCACCGGCGGCCACAAGGTCCACGACTTCATCGGACTGAAGGGCAAGGACGGCGTGATCGCCATCATCGACTCCGGCGTGGATGCCACGCATCCGGACCTGAAGTTCGGCACCAAGGTCATCCAGAACGTGAAGGTCGTCGGCGACCTTGGCCTCGCCGGCGGCATTTCCGCCTATCTGGAAGGCCAGCAGACCACCGATACCTCCAGCGGACACGGCACGCACGTCGCCGGCATCACTGGCGGCACCGGCGATGCCTCGCTGACGGATACGCGACGTGCGCGCTACTACGCCGGCATCGCGCCGGATTCGAAGATCGTCGGCATCGGCACCGGCGAGGGCATCAACATCCTGTTCTCGCTGCAGGGTTTCGACTACGCGCTGACCAACCAGCAGAAGTACGGGATCGACGTCATCACCAATTCGTGGGGCTCGTCCACCAGCGTCTACGATCCGAACAACCCGGTGAACAAGGCGAGCTACGAGGCCTACCGGCGCGGCATGGTGGTGACTTTCGCCGCAGGCAATGACGGCCCGGCCGAAAACACAATCAATCCGTACGCACTGGTGCCGTGGGTGATCGATGTCGGTTCGGGCACCAAGTCGAAGGACCTGTCCGACTTTTCCAGCCGCGGCATTGCCGGTGATTTCTACAAGCACGTTGATCTCATCGCGCCGGGTTCGGACATCGTTTCCACCCATGCGCTGAACACGCCGCTGCCGAAGCTCGGCCCGGTGCTGGATCCTGCCTATCCAACCTACACCGCCTATTACGCGGGCATGAGCGGCACGAGCATGGCGACGCCCTTCGTCGCCGGCGTCGCGACGCTGCTGCTCGAAGCCAACCCGGACCTGTCGCCCGACCAGATCGAGGACATCCTGGTGAAAACCGCCAATCCGATGAACTACCCGTACCACTGGGTCGGCGGGGGCTACATCAACGTGCTCGCCGCGGTGGACCTGGCGTCGAAGACCACCGGCCAGCGGCGCGATTTCCTCAAGGGCATCACCAAGTGGTCGAGCCAGGGCGCATGGATCATTTCCCCGGACAACCACTCGTTGCTCACCTACGGCGGCACCTGGACAAGCATGGCCGACGCCGGCGCGACCAACGGCGCCTATCGCAAGGGCACGGTGTCGAAGAAGTCGGTTCCGCGCGTGAACCTGGCCTTCCAGGGCGGAGCGGCGCAGATCCTGTATCCGCAGGATGCCAAGGGCGGACTGGCCGACGTGTATGTCGACGGCGCGAACGTCGGCCGCCTCAGCTTCTACAACGCGACGCCGCGCGTCCGGAACAGCTTCCCCATCACCGGGCTGGGCGCCGGCGTGCATACCGTGGAAGTGCGCGGCATTTCGGGCAACGTCTATTTCGACGGGACGTTGACTGAAGGCAAGCTCTTCCCCGCCAACGTCACGCTAAGCGATACCACCACCCGCTTCACGGGCTCGCTGGGACCGTCCGTCGAACAGGCGATGGAAGTCGACGAGTTCCCGTTCGATGTCGACGCCAGCGCGATCTCGATCAAGGCGGTGCTGGCGTGGGACGGCGGCGTGGACGTGGACTTCGCGCTGGTCGATCCGGATGGCAACGAAGTCGCCTCGGGCGCCTCGCTCGACAACCCGGAAGTGCTGGAATTCGCCGTGACCCGGCCTGGCACCTACAAGTACCTGGTGAAGGGCTTCACGACGGTACTGGCGAACTACACGCTCGACAGCACCATCACCCGCGCGACCGTGACCCCTACGCCGTAAGGCAGCGGCACGCGACGAACGGCCGGGGATTTCCCGGCCGTTCTCGTTAGGAATGCGACGGATTCCGGGCATGTGCATGCCCCGCCCGTCATGACACCGCAGCAGTGGATTCAATGATCGGCTGACGACTCATCGCGGCGCGGCGCATACTCGCCGCAGGCGCGGCATGTCGTCGCGCCAGCGATAGCGGGAGACGACCATGGCCAAGGGTTTGGACAAGAAGAAGGAACAGAAGAAGAAGCCAACCAAGACGCTGAAGGAAAAGCGCGCGGAAAAGAGCGAGAAGAAGTCCGGCAAGAATTGATGCCGGCGGTGCCGTTCGCGGGCCCGCGATGCGGGCCGCGAGCCCCCTGCGAATTGACTGTCGATGGCCGGGCGCTGATTCCGGCCGTTACCGTTCGCACCGCCCAGATGGCGCCGCCCGTAGGAGCGCCCCTTGGGCGCGATGCCTGATGCCGGTCGCGCCCAAGGGCGCTCCTGCGTTGAATCAGGAACTGCACGAGAGCATCGAGCACCCTGCCCGCTCGCGCGCCCAATCCGGTCGCTTCCGCGCGAAGTCATCACGGCCCGGCTGCTCGTCGTACGGCCGGCGCATCACCTCCAGCAACTCTTCGATTCCGGAAGGATCGCCCTGCTCCGCGCGATCGATCACCTGCTGCGCCAGATAGTTGCGCAACACGTATTTCGGATTCGCCGCGTTCATGCGCAGGCGCCGTTCGCCCGGATCGCTTGCGTCTTCCTTCACCCGCGCTGCGTAGCCTGAAAGCCAAGCATCGAACACCGGTTCGGCAGCCGTCCGCTTTTCGTCGTCATAGAACGCGTGGGCGAACGGCTGCAGCACGGGCGCATCGACGTCGACATCGGCCAGCCCACGGAAGAACAGCGTCATGTCGACTTCCGCGTCGGCCAGCAGCTGGTGCAGTTCCTGCACGCGTTCGACGTCCTCGTCGCGGCATTCCCGGAGTCCCAGCTTCCGCGCGATGTTGTTGCGGTCCTCGCGCGTGTACACATCCGCGTAGCGCTGCAGGCCGTCGTTCAACAACTGCACGTCTTCGAACAGCGGCGACAAGGCCTGGCCGAGCCGCATCAGGTTCCAGTACGCGATCTTCGGCTGCCAGCCGAAGCGGTAACGGCGGCCGTGGCGGTCGGTGGTGTTCGGCGTCCAGTCGGGGTCGTAGTTGTCGATCCAGCCGTACGGGCCGTAGTCGATGGTGAGGCCGAGGATCGACATGTTGTCGGTATTCATCACCCCGTGGACGAAACCGACGCGCATCCAGTGCGCGATCATCACCGCGGTGCGTTCGCAGATTTCCCCGAACCAGCGCGCGTGGACCCGCTCATCCATCGACCCCTCGGATGCGAGGTCCGGATAATCGCGGCGTATGCAGAATTCCACCAGTTGCCGCAGCAGCAACAGGTCGCCGCGCGAATACGGCAGTTCGAAGTTGCCGAAGCGCAGGAACGACGGTGCCACGCGGCATACGATCGCGCCGGGTTCCGGCTTCGGATGCCCGTCGTAGAACATGTCGCGCACCACCGCTTCGCCCGTGCCGACCAGGGAGAGCGCACGCGTCGTGGGCACGCCAAGGTGATGCATGGCTTCGCTGCACAGGAATTCGCGGATCGATGAGCGCAGGACCGCGCGACCGTCGGCGGTTCGCGAATACGGCGTCAACCCGGCGCCCTTGAGCTGCAGCTCCCAGCGCTGCCCGGCGGCGTTGATGGTCTCGCCCAGCGTGATCGCACGTCCGTCACCGAGCTGACCCGCCCAGTGACCAAACTGATGCCCGCCGTAGTTGGCGGCAAACGGATCCATGCCGGCCAGCAACGCGTTGCCGCCGAAGACTTCGGCAAAAGCCGGCGAACGGATGTCCGCCTCGCCGATGCCGAGTACACGCGCCATCTCCGCCGAATGCGCCAGCAGTCGCGGCGCGGCGACCGGCGTGGGTGCAACCCGCGACCATGCCGCGCCTTCCACCTGGCGGACCCACGGGCCCACTTCCGGATCACCTGGCAGCTCGCGCAGGAAGGCGTTGTCGAATTCAAAAGCCAGCACCGGGTCGCTCTTTGTTGCCGTGGAATGAGGGATGTTACCCATGCCCGGGGACACGCCCGGTTAAGCCGGCAAGCGGCAATTTGCAGCGAGCCCGCCAGCAGCGCCGGGCAGGGAGAACCCATGACATCCGTGTTCGCTTACCGGAAATACAGGATGAGTGCGCTCTCTCCCGCCGAATATCGCCGCTTCCATGCCTTCACCCATGCCAAGCTGCGCGGCGGCGTCACGCTGCTGACCTTCAGCATGCCGTTGCTGTTCGCGGTGGGCTGGATCCGCGACTACGCCGTGCTCGGGCCGGTCGCGCACACGACCTTGCTGGCGCGCCTGTGCCTGATCGTCGCGCTGCTCTGTCTCGCCGCGCTGCTGCGCCGCTACGACATCAGCCGGATGGGTGAAGCCGTTGGCATCGCCTATGCGCTGACGTTCGGTATCGCGATCGCCGTACTCACCGCGCTTGAGCCCGCCAAGCTCAGCCTCACCCATGTCGCGGTGATGCTGATGGCCATCATCCTGCTGCCCAACTGCGTGCGTCGTTCGACCGCGATAGGTGTCGCAGCGGGCCTGTGCCTGCCGATGTTCGCCCTGCTGCTCTATCTCGCCGCGCCGGTAGGATTGTGGGTCGCGTACCTGCTGTTCTCGGCCGTCGGCATCCTGATCGGCATGGTCCAGCGCAGTGCGACGCTGCATGCCACGCTCGACATCTTCATCCATCGGCAACGCCTGCTGCGCCGCCTGCACCAGGACTCGCTCACCGGCGTCGCGAATCGCGAGGGGTGGGAAGCCAGGTCGGCGCGCCTGCATCGCGAACATGAATCCAGCGGACGTCCGCTGTCGGTGATCTTCTTCGACATCGACCATTTCAAGCATGTCAACGACCAGCATGGACACGCGACGGGCGACGCGGTGCTGCAGCGCGTGAGCACATTGTTGAAACAGCACCTGCGCGGCCACGACGTGGTGGCGCGCGTGGGTGGCGAGGAGTTCGTCGCCCTGCTTGCGGATACCACGGTCGAGGATGCCCATCGCGTAGCCGAGCGCATCCGCCGCGCGATCGAAACGCTGGGCGAACCCGTGCGCGTGACCGTCAGCGCAGGCGTCACGCAGGCGCATCCTGCCGAATCGCTGGAAACCGCCACCCAACGCGCCGATGCCGCCCTGTTGCAGGCCAAGCAGGCAGGCCGCAACCGGATCGTGCGAGCCTGAGCGACACCAGGGGCGCGAATGCCGCGTGGAGCCTGGGCTCGGGTGCGGAACGTTACAATCGCGTCCCAGTCCGGCAGAGCGCCGGCGCCATCGAGGCTGCCATGAGCGCCACAACACCTCCCAGCGCCGCAGACGCGCCTTCCGTCAAGTTCACCGACCTCGGCCTCCCCGACACCCTGCTTCGCGCCCTGTCCGACGTCGGCTACGAGACCCCCTCGCCCATCCAGGCCGCGACCATTCCGCCGCTGATGGCCGGAAAGGACGTGCTCGGCACGGCGCAGACCGGCACCGGCAAGACCGCCGCCTTCGCGCTGCCGATCCTCGCGCGCATCGATCCGGCGCAGCAGAAGCCGCAGGCGCTGGTGCTGGCGCCGACACGCGAACTCGCGATCCAGGTCGCCGAAGCCTTCCAGAAGTACGCGCACCACCTGCCCGGCTTCCACGTGCTGCCGATCTACGGCGGCCAGAGCTACACGCCGCAGCTGGCGTCACTGAAGCGCGGCGTGCATGTCGTCGTCGGCACGCCCGGACGCGTGATCGACCACCTCAACCGCGGTTCGCTCGACCTCTCGCAGCTGCGCTGCCTGGTGCTCGACGAAGCCGACGAGATGCTGCGCATGGGCTTCATCGACGATGTCGAAGCCGTGCTGAAGAAGATCCCGGAGACGCGCCAGGTTGCGTTGTTCTCCGCGACGATGCCGCCGCAGATCAAGCGCATCGCGCAGACCTACCTGCATGAACCCGTGGAAGTCGCGATCAAGACGACGACCACCACCGCCGCCAATATCCGCCAGCGTTACTGGGCGGTCAGCGGCGTGCATAAGCTCGATGCGATGACCCGCATCCTGGAGGCCGAGCCCTACGACGCGATGATCGTGTTCGCGCGGACCAAGCTGGCCACGCAGGAGCTGGCCGACAAGCTGTCGGCGCGCGGCATCTCCGCCGCCGCCATCAACGGCGACATGGACCAGAAGGCGCGTGAACGCACCATCGCGCAGCTCAAGGATGGCCGCATCGACGTCCTGGTGGCCACCGACGTCGCCGCGCGCGGACTCGATGTCGAGCGCATCAGCCACGTGATGAACTACGACATCCCGTACGACACCGAAAGCTATGTCCACCGCATCGGCCGCACCGGCCGCGCGGGCCGCAAGGGCGAGGCGATTCTGTTCGTCGCTCCGCGCGAGCGCGGCATGTTGCGCGCGATCGAGCGGGCGACACGCCAACCAATCGAGCCGATGCAGCTGCCCAGCATCGAGACGGTGAACGAACAACGCGTGTCGAAGTTCCTCGGGCGAATCACCACCGCGCTAGAAAGTGACGGCCTGGCGATGTTCCGCGACCTCGTCGAACGCTACGAGCGCGAACAGAACGTGCCTGCCGTGGAAATCGCGGCGGCGCTCGCCAAGCTGGTCCAGGGCGACATGCCGCTGCTGCTGCAGGCGACCGCGGAGAAGCTGCGTCCCGCAGGATTCCAGGACGACACCCGATCGCGCGAGGGCGCCGAACGCGGCCCGCGTGGATCGCGCAGCGGCTTCGAACGTACCGGACCGGAACGTGGCGCACCGGAGCGCGGCGCTCCTCGCGAGCAGTGGACACCCACGCCGCCGCGCGCCACGGGACCCTCCCGCAACGAAGGCGAAGCGTTCTTCAGCGATGAAGCACCTGCTTCGCGCCAGCCGCGCGAAGAACGCCGCGAGTCCGAAGCCGGCATGGAGACCTTCCGCATCGAAGTCGGCCACCGCCACGGCGTGAAGCCCGGCAACATCGTCGGCGCGATCGCCAATGAAGCTGATCTGGAAAGCCGCTACATCGGCCGCATCGACATCCGCGACGACCACAGCCTCATCGACCTGCCCGAAGGCATGCCGCGCGAAGTGATGGAGCACCTCAAGCGAGTGCGCGTCGCGGGCCAGCCGCTGCTCATCAGCCGTCCGGGCGAAGGCGGCAACCGGCAGCGTCCGCATCGTGCCGACGGCGACTCGCGTCCACCGCGCGGGCCGCGCCCGGGTGGCGCGAAGCCGCGGAAGTTCAGGCCGGATCAACGCTGAAGCAACAGTAAGGGCGGTGAATAACCGCCCTTTTGTTGACGGCCAGTTCGCTGTTTCATTTCGCGCACGGCTAAGCTCGGTCGACTACGCCATCACACCGATCCATCCGAGCATGTCCCGCATCCTCGTCTTCCAGCACGTTGCCGCCGAGCCACTAGGCACGCTCGATCCGCTGATCCGTGGACGCGGACACCGCATCCGTTTCGTCAACTCGAGCGGCAGCCGGATGCGGAACCGAACGTCGATCGTTATCGCGGACTGGTCGTGCTCGGCGGACCGATGAATGTCGAAGACCGCGAGCACCGGCAGCACCTGCTCACCGAGCTGCGCGCGATCGAACGCATGCTGGCGCAGGACAAGCCGGTGCTTGGCATCTGCCTCGGGGCGCAATTGCTGGCGCACGTGCTGGGTGCTCCGGTGCAGCGTATTCCACAGCCCGAAATCGGCTGGTATCGCCTACGGACCACGGAAGCGGGACGGCGTGATCCCGTGCTAGCGCCACTGGGCGAGGAAACTTCCGTCTTCCAGTGGCACAGCTATCGTTTCGAAGTGCCGCAGGGTGCGGCGCATCTCGCCCGCACCGACAGCTGCGATGCGCAGGCATTCCGTCATGGCGACAACGCCTACGGGTTCCAGTTCCACCTGGAGATGGACGAACCGCTGATCGAGCGCTGGCTCGCCAACCCGGTGTATCGGGACGAACTTGCTGCGATGGGTCATACGGACGAGGCCGCGATCCGATCGCTGACGAAACAACACATCCACACGATGCAGAACCAGGCCGACGCGGTGTTCAACAACTTCCTCGACCTCGTCGGCCGGCCGCAACGCCGATACACGCTGCCCTCACGCGAGTGGGTCTAACGCGACCGATGCGGATCAGAAAAGCTGCGGAAATCCGAGGTACGGCGCGGCGAACCAGTAGATGCCGAAGATCACCAGGGCCCACATCAGCAGCTTGAAGAAAAAGCCGGCCACCTTGAAGGCAAGGTACAGGCCGAGGACCACCAGAACGATGCCGATCCAGCTCATGTCGCAACTCCCCTGATCAGATGCGGCGAGCTTAGCATTGCGTGGAAACCGCTTCCTCGAACACCAGGCTGCAACACGTGGTCGCGCCTTCCGCCTTCTGCAACTCCGAAACATCCACCGTCACCACTTCCACGTCGGCATCGCGAAGCCTGTGCGCGGTGCGCGGAAAACAGGCGGGCATCAGCGCGACGTCACCGATGCGCAGGATGTTCGCAGCGTGCTCTTCTTCCGGATGGACTTCGATGATGTTGAAGCCGGGGAACGAAGCCGGATCGACCCATGCCGGATGCAGCAACAGCATGTCGTCGCGCACGGCGGTGACCGCCGACTTGAGGTGCAGGCAGCCGCGAATCGGCACGGATTGCACGCGATAGCCAAATTCGACGACGGCTTGCTGCAGCTGCGAGATTCCCTCCGCGTTGCTGCGTCCGGACTGGCCGACATAAATCGCGCGCCCGACACGCAGCACATCACCGCCATCGATCGTGCCCGGCGCTTCGATGCGCCGGAGAGGCCGGTAACGCGCAAGCAGTTCCGCGACACTCGCACCCTCGCCGCGCCGCGACTCCGCACCCGGACGCGTCATCACCGCGACTTCGTCGAGCACGATCGCGACATCCTCGACGAACACCGCGTCGGGCATCGATGGCTCGGCCTCGAGAGTGAGCACCCGGCAGCCCAGTGAAGCAAGCACGCGCTGGTACGCGCGGTGCTGCGCCGCCGCGCGCGTCACGTCGATCGGCGCGCGGGCCACGTGCGTGAGCTGGCAATCGCCGAGGCTGGGGCTGACTTCGCGGGTGATGGCAACCAGCATCGTGCGTACCGGATAGTCGAAACCATTCCGACGATACCTGAGTGCGCATGGCCCATGCCATGGATGCGCCGCATAATGTGCCGCCCTCTGCTGCCGTCGCGCGATGTCGCCTCCTGCATTCACTTCTCCTGGCCTGGTCATCATCGGCGGCGGACCAGCCGGTCTGATGGCGGCCGAAGTCGCGCGCTCTGCGGGCATCGAAGTCGATCTCTACGAAGGCAAGGGTTCGGTCGGACGCAAGTTCCTCATCGCCGGCAAGGGTGGATTGAATCTCACGCATAGCGAGTCGCGTCCTGCCTTCGACACGCGGTACGGATCGCGGCAGAGCGAGGTTGCGCGTTGGCTCGACGCCTTCAATGCGGATGCGTTGCGCGAATGGGCGCGCGGCTTTGGTGTCGAGACTTACGTCGGTACGTCGGGCCGCGTATTCCCGATGGATCGCAAGGCCGCACCGCTGCTGCGTGGCTGGGTCCGGCGCCTGCGCGATCAGGGAGTGCGCTTCCATGTGCATCACCGTTGGACCGGATGGAACGAGCGCGGTGCGCTGCGCTTCGAAACCCCGGAGGGCGAAATCATCGTGGAAACGGCCGCCACCGTGCTCACGCTTGGCGGCGGCAGCTGGCCCGAACTCGGCTCCGACGGTGCATGGGTACCGTGGTTGCAGCAGGACGGTGTCGAGGTCGCACCGCTACAACCGTCGAACTGCGGCTTCGACATCGGCTGGAGCGAGCACCTGTCGCAACGCTTCGAGGGAGCGCCGCTGAAGCCGGTGATCGCGCACTGGCGCGACCTGCAAGGCAACGAGCACGCGCTGCAGGGCGAATGCGTGCTCACCGCGACCGGCATCGAAGGCAGCCTGGTCTATGCGCTCTCCGCCGCGCTTCGCGACATCATCGCGCGAGACGGCGAAGCCACCTTGCATCTCGACCTCGCGCCGGGACGTGAGCTCTCGCGTCTGGAACAGGATCTCGCGAAGCCGCGCTCCGGCCGCAGCTTCAGCGAGCACCTGCGCAGGCAGACCGGCCTCACCGGCGTGAAAGCGGCGCTGCTGAGGGAAGTGCTATCGAAGCCGCAACTGGACGCCCCCGGCGCGGTTGCTACGGCCATCAAGCGGTTTCCGCTCACGTTGCTGCGTCCGCGCCCGATTGCCGAAGCCATCAGCAGTGCGGGTGGCGTGCGCCTGGAAGCGTTGGACGATGCGCTGATGGTGAAGTCGAATCCCGGCCTGTTCTGTGCGGGCGAGATGCTCGACTGGGAAGCACCGACGGGTGGTTATCTGCTGACGGCGTGTTTCGCGAGCGGGTTGCGCGCGGGGCGTGGTGCTGTGGATTGGTTGCGGCGCTGATTTCGAAGGCTCGATATTGAATCGTCATTCCCGCGAAGGCGGGAATCCAGCGACTTTGCCGTTGCCTCTTCCACGAAATCCTTTCCAAGAGCCAGAGCAAAGTCGCTGGATTCCCGCTTTCGCGGGAATGACGAGCAAAAGCGCCAGGGCACAAAACACAGAGCACAGAACTGCGGCAATTGGCCCCGCCGCGGCTCTGCTCAACTCAGAACCATGCGACCCGCTACGGCTTCCTTCCGGAAACCACCGGCACATGCCAAACCGCGTAATGCGGCGGCGTCTCGATCGTCGAAATGATCGTGTCGAAATCGGCACCCACCTCCGCCACCGTTCGTCCGGACGCCTGGGAAAGCACTTCGGAATAGCCATCGCGCCACGCGCGCATGATTCCGGCAAAGGTGCCGCGATCTACCCGAAGCGTATCGACGTTGACGTAGTCCAGCGCGATCGCCTCGTAACCGGCATTCGCGAGCAGTGCCGGTGAATGCCGGCCGACGCGGCCATCGCAACCGATGCTCTGCAGGTACGCCACCGCATTCTCGTTCCAGAAGCGGTCCGGATCGAAGCGCTTGCCATCGCGCTCGACCACCGGCATGTGCAGCATTCCGTAATCTTCCGACAACAGGTGCAGCCAGCCGCCGGGCTTCAGCACGCGCGTGATTTCGGCCAGTACCAAGGGAAAGTCCGGCACCGCCTGCGACATGTGCCGGCAGACGACCAGGTCGAAACTGGCGTCCACGTGTTGCAGCGCGAAGGCATCACCCTGCTCGTAAACGATGCGCTCCGCGAACGCCATGCTGCCGCGCCGCGCGATCGCGAGATTGCCCTCGAGGATGTCGATGCCCACCAGCGCGGCCTGCGAATAGCGCGACGCGAGACGCCGGGTGATCTCGCCGGTGCCGCAGCCGAGGTCGAGGATGCGGATCGCCCCGGCCAGTCCATACCGGTCGAACAGGCGCTCCTCCTGCGGCCAGATCGCTTCAGCCTGGTGCGCGAGGTTGCGCGCCATTGACTCGTCGCCCATCTGCTCGGCTTGCGGATTGCGATCACGGTTCATCGAATACCTCGCAGTGAATTCTGTCGTAACGCTGGTGAGCCGTTCACTCCGTCGCGTCAACCAGCGGCTTCAATTCCGCATCCAGGGCAACACGTTCGTCGAACACGAAACAGCGTCCGTCGTAACCAAAGCCACCGACCCGCTCGAAGTAGCCCAGGATGCCTCCCTCGAGCTGCAGCACGTTGTCCATGCCTTCGGCCTGCATCCACAGCGCAGCCTTCTCGCAGCGGATGCCGCCAGTACAGAAGCTGACCACGACAGCATCGGCGAGCGCGCTGCGATGTGGCGTCAACGCTTCCGGCAGGTCGGTGAAGTTGTCGATCGGCAGCGTCAGCGCGCCGCTGAAGGTCCCGTGTTCGATCTCCTCGCGATTGCGCGTATCGAGCAGCAACAGCTTGCGGCCGCTGTCGTCGTGGCCCTGCCCGATCCATCGTTCGAGGTCTTCGGGTTGCACGGCCGGCGCGCGGCCTTCCAGCGGCGAGGAACGGTCGCGGCGGAAGGCGATGATTTCCTTCTTCACCTTGACCTTGAGCCGGCCGAACGGCTGCGCCTGGCTGCGGCTTTCCTTGACTACGATGCCGGCGAAGCGAGGATCTTCGCGCAGCGCATCGAGGAACACACGAATCGCCGACTCGGCGCCGGCGAGGAAAATATTGATGCCCTCGCCCGCCACCAGTACGGTGCCGCGCAGGTCACCGGCTTCGGCGAGTGCGCGCACCTGGCCCGCAAGAGCGGCAGGATCATCGATGGGTACGAAATGGTAGGCGGCGATGTTCAGGATCACCTGCGCATTTTACCCGCCGCGGCCCTTTTCCCGTGCAAAAGGCAACCCCGCCTCGCGACGGGGTTGAATGCGACGCCACGGCAGACCGGTTTGACCGTGGCATCGCGATCAGTACAGAGGCACCGCGACGAACGCCTTGCGCACGCCGGCGGCATCCACCGCGCGGCCCGTGATCACACCGAAGTTGTTGATGTCCTGTGCGCTGGTCAGCACGCCGCCATACCCCGGCTGGCGGCTGATGTCGCGCGTGATGCCGTTCTCCCAGAGAAACGCGCGGCAATCCACGCCGCCTTCCTTGCACGAGGTACCCACGACCTGGCGCCATTCGTTGATCGATAGCGCTGTGGCGTAACTGTCGCCCTGCAGCGGTTGGATCTGCTGGGCAGTGTCACTGCTACTCATACGGATGAACGCGCGCAGCAGGTTGCCGTCGACATCACCTGGTGTTCCCATGAAACCCACGATGTCGCCGCGCTGGTTGATGGCGTTGGGGGTGTTCCAGTACGGCGCGTCGAAACCCTTTAGCTCGATGGCACGACCGTTGTCCCACAGCACGGCGTGCGCCGCCGAATAGCGACCCACGGCGATGTCGCATATGCCGGAAATACCGACGATCTGCCCGCGATCATTGATCGCAGTGGCGGCGCCGGAGGTGTCCTCGCCGATCAGCGGAAGTGCGCGCGCAGCCCGGCGCCCCGGCCCCCAGGTCACCGGCTTGAACTGCAGCTTCTGTGGCGCGACGCAGGTGTCGTCCGCTACGGCGTTCTCCGCCCAGCCGACGATTTCGCCGAGGTTGTTCGCGCCGGCGGCGAAACTGTGGGTGCCGCCCGCCAGCGGCAACAGGGGCCGCATGCGTCCCTTTCCCCATGCGAATCCGCGACAGGCCTTGCCATTGTTCGCATGTGGTCCACTGAAGAAGTAAAAGCAGCTCCATAACTCCCCATTGGGGTCGTCGATGTCGGTCTGGCTGATGCCGACGACGAGTCCGCCCAGGTTCTTCACTGGCCACGGCACGGTGCTGTTGCTGGTCCGCGGATCGCCCAGCGTGCCGAGATCGAACTTCTGTCCGGCAAACCACGCAGTTGCGTGGCGAACCGAGTTGTCGGCGACAGTCGAATAGCCCGACGCGATGCCGAAGTCGTTGATGCTGTTGCCACGCGCGTTGGTGCCGCCCAGCGATTCCAGTTCCTGGACGCGATACGTGGTCTGCGCGGCGACGGTGCCACTGCAGAGCAATGCGGCCAGGCAGGCCAGACGCGGAAACGGATGCGATGTCTTCATGGGTCATCTCCCTGCGTGCAATGAATGGACGAGGTAGCTGCCGGAAAGTGTTCCGGCGAAGACGCAGCGTTCCTGTCCGATGCGCGTCGCATCGGCCGAGGCTGTCGTGTGGAAAGCTGTGCTTCGGATGCGACGCTAGGCGTCGTAGGGGTTTGCTACTCGCCGCATTCGGACAGGGTTGGCCAGCGCCCCGCATTCAAGGGGACGCCGCCAACTATCATCATGACGACCAGATCAATCGGCTTGCGTGCACGCCGCCGCGCGTTCCAGCAGCAATGCGCGTTCGCGTGCGTTGCGGGTCATCTCTGCGGCCCGCTCGAATTCGCTCCTGGCTTCGACCATGCGACCGAGCTTGAACAGCAGGTCGCCGCGGACGCTGGGCAACAGGTGATAGCGCGCGAGGGCGGGTTCATCCGCGAGCGCATCGACCACCTGGAGTCCGGCGGCGGGGCCAAACAGCATGGCCAGCGCGACTGCGCGGTTGAGTTCGACGATGGGAGAACCGGTGATGCGCGCAAGTTCGCCATACAGCCCGGCGATCGTCGCCCAATCGGTGTCTTCCGGCTTCAGCGCGCGCGCATGGCAGGAAGCAATGGCAGCCTGCAGGGCGTACGGCCCACGCGCGCCGCCGAGCCTCTGTGCGCGATCGAGCGCGGCGAGGCCGCGCCCAATCAGGAGGCGATCCCAGCGCGCGCGGTCCTGGTCGAGCAGGAGGATGGGTTCACCGCTCGGCCCCGTTCTCGCGCTGGCGCGCGAGGCCTGGATTTCCATCAGCGCGACGAGTCCGTGCACTTCCGCCTGCTGTGGCATCAGTCCTGCGAGTACGCGGCCAAGCCGTAATGCGTCTTCGCACAAGGAAGGGCGCAGCCAGTCATCGCCCGCGGTCGCCGAATAACCTTCGTTGAAGATGAGATAGACCACCGAAAGCACGGCGGAAAGGCGCTCGACAAGCTCCTCGCCACGCGGCACCTCGTACGGCACGTTGGCTTCTGCCAGCGTCTTCTTCGCACGCACGATGCGCTGCGCGATGGTGGGCTCTGGAACGAGGAAGGCGCGCGCGATCTCGTCCGTAGCCAGGCCGCCCAGCAGGCGCAGGGTCAGCGCGACACGTGCATCCTGCGAGAGCACCGGATGGCAGGCCGTGAACACCAGGCGCAACAGGTCGTCGCCGATCGGATCATCCAGCGAATCGACAATGTCTTCTTCGCTCACCTGCTGGTGCAGTTCGATCTCGTAACCGAGTTCCTCGTGCTTGCGCTGCTGCAGCTGGTGGCGGCGCAGGCGGTCGATCGCGCGGTGCTTGGCCGTGGTCATCAGCCATGCGCCGGGGTTGTCGGGAACGCCGGTCTTCGGCCACTGCTCGAGCGCGGTCACCAGCGCGTCCTGCGCGAGCTCCTCCGCGAGGCCCACGTCGTGCAGCATGCGCGCGAGGCTGGCGATCACTTTCGCCGACTCCATGCGCCAGACCGCATCGATGGTGCGCCGGACCTGCTGCTGGGCCTTCTGGGTGCTATCGGGTGCGTCCGCCATGGGGCGATCACACCAAAGCACGGATGACGGTGCAAGCGCGTGGGCCATCCTGGTGGAAACGGCGCGCCGAATGCGCCGCTTCGGGACATTCCGTGTGGGAGCGGCCTGCTTCGGCGCGCACCCACCCTGAACGGGCCGCGGCGAATCAGCCACCCTGCATGGCGCCGTTGATCATCCACGGCACACCGAAGCGGTCAGTGAGCATGCCGAAGCGCTTGGCCCAGAACGTTTCCTGCATCGGCATCACCACGGCGCCGCCTTCCGACAGTTCGTTGAAGATGCGATCGGCTTCGTCCGCCTCATCGACGCTCAACGCGATCGAGCAGCCCTTGACGCCTTCGTACGGATGCGCGGGATGGTTGTCGGATGCCATCAGCACCTGGTCGCCGGCCTGCAGCCGCACGTGCATGATCTTGTCGCGGTGCGAAGCCGGCATGTCCTCGCAGCCTGGCGTCTCGCCGAAGCGCTGCACAGACACGAGTTCGCCGCGCAGGCAGCGGGCGTAGAAGTTGAAGGCTTCCTCGCAGTTGCCGTTGAAGACCAGGTAGGGATTGATCTGCATATGTGCTGTCCTCGATTGACACTTGATTGTGGAGTGCCTGGCGAATGAAGCCTGCCTTCAATGAGCCAGCTGTTCGCGCAGGCGCGCTTCCTGGTCCGCGAGCTCGGGTGTCAGCGCTGCGCCGAAGTCCTCGGCTTCGAATACCGGACGGATCTCGATGGTGGATTCGCCGGGATGCGGGTTCGGGCAGCGCTTCACCCACTCCACAGCTTCTTCCATCGAGCTGACCTGCCAGATCCAGAAGCCGGCGACGAGTTCCTTGGTTTCGCTGAAGGGTCCATCGACTACCGTGCGCTTGTTGCCCGAGAACTCCACGCGCTTGCCACGCGATGACGGGTGCAGGCCCTCGCCCGCGAGCATCACGCCGGCCTTGACCAGTTCCTCGTTGAACCTGCCCATGTCGGTGAGCAGTTTTTCATCCGGCATCACCCCGGCTTCCGAGTCTTTCGAGGCTTTGACGATCACGAAAACGCGCATGTTCCTTCTCCTGTTCGGTTGGAAATCGCGGGACCTTCTTCCGGGAACCCGCGCTGTTGCAAGAACGACGATGGAGGGAAGAAAAAATCGACACGCAGTCAAAGACTGCCGACGCACTATTCCGCGTTCAACTCGACGATAGGTTTGAAACCGCCCCAGAACATGCGCATGCCATCGAACGGCAGGCTCTTGGGATCCATCATGTCGGCCAACCGTGGATCGGACATGACCTTCTTGTTGATCCGGTCGCGCTCGCGTCGATTGCGATAGACCACCCACGCGAACACCACGACTTCATCCTTCTTCAGCTGCACCGCCTGCGGGAACGACGTGACCTTGCCCGGTTGCACGTCGTCGGCGACGGATTCGATGTACTGGAGCGCGCCATGCTCCATCCAGATCTTTCCCGCGCGGCGCGCCATCTTCTTGTAAGCATCCAGGTTCGCGACGGGAACCGGCAGCACGAAACCATCGACGTAGCTCATACGAATCTCCTCGGTGTGTGTTGTTGCGGAACGCAACGGCTTATTTCGTGGATTTCTTCGCGTCCGTGGCAGCGGCGTCTTCCTTGCCGGCCGGCAGCACGGCCTCGGCCTGGATGCGCAGGGTCACGTTCATGTCGAAGCCCCAGTCCTTGCCCGCGGACAGGCCGAACTCCTCGCGGTTGAACGTACCGATGGCGTCGGCCCCGCACCAGTCGCGCTTGAACATCGGATGCGGCTGGCACTTGAACGAATTGATCTTCAGCGTGAGCGGACGGGTAACGCCATGCAGGGTCAGTGCCCCGACTATCTCGGTGGGCTTGCCGTCCTTGAAGCCCTTGAGTTCGCCGCGATACACCGCCTTCGGATGCGATGCCGTATCGAAGAACTCCTTGCCGCGCGCCCAGGCATTCAGATCGTCCTGGCCGTAATCGATGCTGTCGAGGTCGATCTCGACCGCGACGCTGCCCTTGCCCTCTTCACGATCGAGGATCACGGTGCCAGTCGTATGGTTGAACTTGCCGCGCCAGAGGGACATGCCCATGTGGTCGGCTTCGAAGCTCGGATAGGTGTGGCTGGGGTCGAGCTCGTAGGTCTTGGGCGTGGCGCCGGCGGCGCCGCAGGAAAACAGCAATACGAAGGCGAATGCGGGGTTAAGCAGCTTGCGGGTCATCGTCGTTCTCCCTGGGTGGATATGACTGCGACGAATGAACGGGCCGATATTCGACATGCCCGGGTTCCCCGGACGTGATGAATGCGCCGGAGATTCCAGTTGATGCGCCCGGGGAAGGATGACGTCAGCCCTCCCTTCATGCACGTGAGTCATCCACGCGAGGGAATCGCCGCACACAAGCATCAAATTCCCTTGCGATTGGATTGGCGATTACTTCGCCTTTAACCCTCGCTGGCCGCTGGTCTAACGCTCCACCTCCTAACCTCGCGCATGTCCGCGATCGAACTGCGGATCGGGGACCGAGCGATGCACCGCAAACCACAACAGGGAGCAACTGATGCCTACCAACCAGAACCAGAACCGCAACCAGAACCGCGAAGGTCGCGGCTTCGCCGGCATGGACGAGGACCAGCAGCGCAAGATCGCGCAGAAAGGTGGCGAAGCCGTGAGCCGTGATCGTCAACACATGTCCGAAATCGGCCGCAAGGGCGGCGAGGCTTCGGGCGGCAATCGCCAGGGCAGCAATCGCGAACGCTCATAAACAGCACCGAACCATTGCAAAGGCGCCTGCGGGCGCCTTTGTCTTGTTTGGAACACGCGACTATTTACCTCAAAAGAAAACGCCGGCCACTTGGGCCGGCGTGTTCATGTGCATCGATGGAGGTGCTGTGATCAGCCCGGCGAACGCTCCGTCCGCCCATCGCGTCGTGCGCCAGCCGGCGCAGCGCGGCCATTGCCGCGATGCTGCTTGGGTCCGGCGTGCGCGTGGCGCGGAGCCGGCTTGCCGTGCGGGCGATGACCGCGCGACGGCCGCTGGCCACTGCCACCCGGCTTGGGCAGCGGTGCGTTGAGCTGGATCGGGCGGCTCGGCGCGAAGCCTTCCACGACCACCAGTTCGACCGACGTCTTCAGCATGTTCTGGACCTGGCGCAGCAGGCCACCCTCTTCCGGCGCGACCAGCGACAGCGCTTCGCCGCTGGCACCGTTGCGGCCTGTGCGGCCGATGCGGTGGATGTAGTCCTCGGCGACCATCGGCAGGTCGTAGTTGATGACCAGCGGCAGGTTCGGGATATCGAGGCCACGCGCGGCGACGTCGGTGGCCACGAGCACGCGCGCCTTGCCGGTCTTGAACTGGATCAGCGCCTTGGTGCGCTGCGCCTGGCTCTTGTTGCCGTGGATGGCGACGGCCTTCAGGCCCGAGGCTTCGAGTTGTTCGGCCAGGCGGTTGCAACCGTGCTTGGTCTTGCCGAACACCAGCACCTGTTCGGTGTAGCGCGTGGTCAGGATCTGCGTCAGCAGGTCGCGCTTGCGCGAAGCATCGACCGGATGCGCGCGATGGGCGATGGTGTCGGCGATGGTGTTCTGCGCCGCGATCTGGACCTGGCGCGGATTGCGCATGAATTCCAGCGCCAGCGCCTTGATCTGCGCCTCGAAGGTGGCCGAGAACAGCAGCGTCTGCCGCTGCGCCGGCAGCTTGCCGAGGACGCGCTTGATCGCGGGCAGGAAGCCCATGTCGAGCATGCGGTCGGCTTCGTCGAGCACCAGCACTTCGATGTTGTCGAGGCGCGCGGTGCCGCGTTCCAGGTGGTCGATCAGGCGGCCGGGGCACGCGACGAGCACGTCGACGCCACGGCGGAAGTTGTCGATCTGCGGTTGCATGCCGGCACCGCCGTAAATCGCGGTGATGTTCAGGCGCAGGTGCTTGGCGTACGCGCGCAGGCTCTCGCTGACCTGGAGGGCGAGTTCGCGGGTCGGCGTGAGGATCAGTGCGCGCGGCTTGCGCGGGCCGCTGGGCGGCGTCTGCTTGGCAAGGCGGTTCAGCAGCGGCAGGCCGAACGCGGCGGTCTTGCCGGTACCGGTCTGGGCGCCGCCGAGGACGTCATGGCCGGCAAGCGCCAGCGGGATGGCTTCGGCCTGGATCGGCGTCGGCGTGGTGTAGTTGTTTTCTGCAAGCGCGCGCAGCAACGCGGGCGCAAGCCCGAGGGATTCAAACGTCATGTACAGCTCCGTATTACCGCGCCGGCAGGCCGGTGCGGGATCTCGAAGCTTTCCTTGGAACCGCGCTGCGAGTGGGTGATTGAACGGTGCCGGATGCTCCGGACCGCGTCTGCGCGACGAAAGGCGTACGGGAGTTACCAGCCAGAGGCTGGGGCCGCGGATCGGCTCGGGAGCCGTACGGCGGCGGGCTTACCTAGGAAAACGGATCAGCCGTGCGCGAACGGGGCGAACTGTACGCGAATGGGCATCTCGCCGCCAGCATGGGCATGCAACCCATTCAGAAAGCACGCCGTAGCGGGAGCCATACCCATCAACTCGGGAGCAATAAGCTGGACGAAAGCGGCGAGAGGCCCGCCGCCACGCAATCACGCCTTGCGCAGGAAGATCGTCTTCAGCACCAGGCCCTTGATCTTGTCCGAGTTGCCTTCGATGTGCTCCGCGTCCTCTTCGACCAGGCGGATGTTGCGGATCACCGTGCCCTGCTTGAGCGGAATCGAGGAGCCCTTGACCTTCAGGTCCTTGATCACGACGACGGTGTCGCCATTGGCGAGCACGTTGCCGTTGCTGTCGCGCACGACGGTTCCGCCTTCCTGAGCGGCTTCCCCCGCCATCGGCCATTCGAAGCCGCAATCGGCGCAGACGAAGTTGCCGCCGTCCGCATAGGTGTTCTCGAGGGTGCATTGCGGACAGGCGGGAGCGGTGGGCACGAACGGCATCCGTGGGAAGAAGACGCGTATTTTACGGCCGCATGCGAGGCCCGCCCAAACAGGACGTCACGCGGTGGGGGCGCTCAGTCGTCCGGCGAGCCGTAGCGCAGCCAGCGTTCGGCTTCGGCGGGATCGACAAAGATGCGCAGGTTGATCCCGAGATCCCGTGTGAGGATCTCGCCGTGCTCCACGGCCGACAGGAGCTCCGGCCGCCGCTCGATCACGGCGATGCGATCGAAGTTCCCTGCCTCGTCGCGGAAGATCATCGCCATTTCGGCAAGCTGCTGCGGCGTGGCCGGGTTCTCCTTCATGCGGTCTAACACCAGCATCCTGCGCAGGCCGCGCGCATGGGCTTCCGCCACCAGAGCCTTCCAGTACGCGATCCGCACTGGCTGGGAGTCCACGCCGCAGCTGACGTCAACATGGAGGAAACCGCCGCGCTCGGCGAACTGCAGTGAGTATTCGGGGCCGGTCCTGGTCTCGTCGCGCATGTGCCACCTCCGGCATCGGTTCCTGTCTCAGTACTACGCGTCCGGAACCACGCTTCGGCCTTCGCGTGCCGAAACCAATGCCGCCTCCAGCACCGCCATCACCGCAACCGCCTGTGCCGGCGTCACCGGATTGTCGCCACACCCCAGCAATGCATCGCGGACCGCCGCGTAGTAGCGCGACTGATCTCCACGCGCGCTCTGCCGGTGCTCCACCATCCCGTCGCCGCCAATCACCTGCAGGGCATCGAGATCCACGCCCCACTCCGCATCACCCGGCCGGACGCCTGCCAGCAGCTGTGGCTCCTGCGGATCGGGACACCTCTTCAACAGGCTGCCGCGTGTTCCATGGACCAGAAAGCGTGCGCCGCCGCCCGCCGCGAGCATCCCCAACTGCAGGATCGCGCGACGCTCGCCGAAGCCCAGCACGACGTGCGCCCAGTCGTCGGTCTGCGCACCTTCGCGCTGGGTGGCTGTGCTGGCCTGGACGAAATCGGGTGGTCCCAGCAGCTGGAGCAACTGATCGATGAGGTGGGGCGCGAGATCCCAGAGAACACCGCTTCCGGGACCTGCCTGTTCGCGCCAGCGCTCGCGCACTTCCGGACGGAAGCGTTCCAGGCGCGATTCCAGGTGCATCGGCTCGCCGATGACGCCCTGCCCGATGGCTTCGCGGATTGCGAGGAAATCGGTGTCCCAGCGACGATTCTGGAACACCGACAGCAGCCGCCCGGTTTCATCCGCCAGCGCCGCGAGTTCGCGCGCTTCGGCAAGCGAAAGCGTGAACGGCTTGTCGACCACCACGTTGCGGCCGGCCTGCAGCGCGGCACGGGCCAACGGCGCGTGGCTGTCGTTCGGCGAAGCAATGACCACGAGATCCACGCGCGGATCGGTGACGGCGCGCATCGGATCGTCGATCACTTCGACATCGGGCAGGTCCGCGTGCACTTTGGCTGCATCGCGGGATGCGACGAAATCCAGCGACAGGCCTTCGACGGCCCGGATCAGGGGCGCATGGAACACGCGGCCAGCGTAGCCGTAGCCGATCAGTGCCACGCGCAGCGGCTGGAGCGATCGCGTCATGAGTTTCCTCCGGGGCGGGCTCATCACCTTAGCGGTAGCTTCCTGAGCCTGCCAGCGCGGATCGGACTAGTGGAAAGTCCAGTCTGCTGCCACCGGAAGATGCTGGGCGGCTTCACCGTAAAATGCGGATCGCCTGTGCCCACGGACCTTCATGACCACGCATCCCGCCACCGACGTACTCATCATCGGTGGCGGCGCGGCGGGCCTGATGTGCGCGATAACGGCCGGCCAGATCGGCAAGCGCGTGGTGGTCATCGAACACGCGAACCGCGTCGGCAAGAAGATCCTGATGTCCGGCGGCGGACGCTGCAATTTCACCAACACGGGCGCGTCGCCCGCGAACTACCTTTCGGCGAATCCGCATTTCTGCAAGTCCGCCCTCGCCCGCTACACGCCGGCGCACTTCATCGAGATGGTCGAACGGCACGGCATCGCCTATCACGAGAAGGAGCTCGGACAGCTGTTCTGCGACGAGTCGTCGAAGCTGATCGTGAAGATGCTGCTGGACGAATGTGCCGCTGCAGGTGTCCGCGTCGAAACCTCCTGCAGCATCGAACGCGTGGTCCACGGCGACAGCGGGACCTTCCACCTGCACACCACGCGCGGCGTGCTCACTGCACCTGCGCTGGTCGTCGCGAGCGGTGGGCTGTCGATCCCGAGCATGGGCGCCACTGGCTTCGGCTACGAACTCGCCCGCCAGTTCGGCCACGACGTGCTGCCGACCCGCGCGGGACTGGTGCCGCTCACGCTCAGCGGCAAGCACCAGGAGCGCCTGCAGGATCTCAGCGGCGTGGCCTTCCCGGTGGAGGCGCACTGCAACCGCAAGTCGTTCACCAACTACCTGCTGATCACGCATCGCGGCGTCAGCGGGCCGGCGATCCTGCAGATCTCCTCGTTCTGGCAGCCGGGCGACGACCTGCGCCTGGACCTGCTGCCGGGGATGGATGCATTTGAAACGCTGCAGCGCCTGCGCCACGAACGTCCCGCCACGGAACTCAAGAATGTGCTCGGCGACCTGCTGCCCAAGCGTTTCGCCCAGCGCCTGTGCGAACACTGGCTGCCGAACCGGCCGATGAAACAGTTCAACGAGCCACAGCTGCATGAAATGGCGGACCTGCTCGGCTCGTTTCCGCTGGTAGCCAGCGGTACCGAGGGCTATCGCACCGCCGAAGTCACGCTGGGTGGTGTCGATACCGATGGGGTGTCGTCCTCGACCATGCAGTCAAAGAAGGTGCCAGGGCTTTACTTCATCGGCGAAGTGATCGATGTCACCGGTTGGCTGGGTGGTTACAACTTCCAGTGGGCATGGGCATCGGGGCACGCGGCGGGTATCGCCGCCTGATTCGCCGAACGCCTCAGCGCTTCTCGGTCACCGCGCGGCGCAGGTTGATCCGCGCCTTCGCATCCAGGCGCTCATGGAACCAGTCGCTCAGGAAGATGCGTTCCTTCACCAGCAACCCCTTGAGAAAACGGCGCCGGTTGAGCTTGAACAACCACGCGGGAACAAGACCGCGGTATTCGGCGGTGATGCCTCGGTCGTAAGCGGCGAACGTCGCGGCATCGGCTGCGAGGATCGCCATGTCGCAGTCCAGGAACAGCGCGGCGTCGCGATCCACGTCGCCGAGGCCGAGCGAACCATGGCGCGCAGTCAGGTTGATCAGCTTGGCAACACGAGCCACATCGATGCCGCGATCGGGCAGCCATCTCGCGATGTGTTCCACCGCCAGTTCCGCCGAACGTGCTTCGTTGTCCTTGCGCCCGGCCTCGTAGATCGCATCGTGGTAGAGCACGGCGAGCCGCACTTCCTGGGGCTGCTCCCAACCCGGTCCGTTCGCGACTTCGTCGTAGTGGCGCAGCACTTCCTCGACATGCGCAAAGTCATGGTACGCGCGCGGCGGCGTCGCATAGGCCTCGCGCAGCGCGTCCCATTGCGCTGGTGGCAGGAATTCGGAATCGGACATCGCTCGCGCCGTGGTCGGAACCGGTGCGAGCATAACGAACGCGCTGCCATCCATGGCGACGAAGCAGCAGACTACTGCGCAGGCGGCATGGGCAGCGGCTCGCCCACCGCATTCATTGCATGCCATTGGCCCCACGTATCGCGGATGCCGTTGCCCGCGGCGCGGTCCGCACTCGTATCCGCAGCGTAGTGGTACAGCGGATGGCCGTTGTAGGTGACCTGGCGCGACCCGTCTGCGCGTTCGATGACGCCGATCATGCTGGCCTGCAGGTTCGCGCTACCGGTCGGCAATGTCTCGTTGGCGAGCAGCGGTGGCCAGGCGCGCGTGCAGTCGCCCGTGCACTTGCTGCCATCCTTGTCGCCTTCGAGGTAGTACAGCGCCCTGCCCGCGCTGTCTGCCAGGTAAGGCTGGTCGACGCCGGCAGTTACCAACTGCAGGGCGTTCGGGCCCGCCGCAGTTGCGGCTGCCGGGGCGGGAGCTGGGCTGGTGGGGACTTCGGGCACGGTCACGCGTTCGGTCGTGTTTGCGGTGTCGGGCGCCTCGCGACGGCACCCGCTGGCGAACGCACCGACGAAGAAAAGACAGCTGATGAACAGGGGCATGGTGCGCATGGCGTCCTCGCGTCGGTCTGCAACAGATCACTTGTAAGGCCGTTGCCGTGAACATGCGGTACTCGCCGCATCCGATGGCATCCACCACACGCGCAGTGCGCGCAGTGCGCGCCTTCTGGCCGCGCCCGTCGGCGCAATCGTGCGCAAGCCGCACGCTACAAGCGGCGCACTTCGCCAGAAAAGACGCCTGCAAAGGCCTCGCGACACACTTGCCCGTATCATGGCGCATGACCGAACGCGCCCCTGAATTCGCCGACCTGCCGCTCAATCCCGCACTTTTCCAGGGTCTGGATGCCCTGGGCCACGTGCAGATGACGCCGGTGCAGACCCAGAGCCTGCCCGCCCTGATCGAAGGCCGCGACCTGATCGCGCAGGCGCCTACCGGCAGCGGCAAGACCGCGGCTTTCGGCCTGGCACTGCTGCACCGCATCGATCCCGGGCAGATCCGCCTGCAGGCGCTGGTGCTGTGCCCGACGCGCGAACTCGCCGACCAGGTCAGCAAGCACATCCGCAAGCTCGCTACCGGCATTCCCAACCTCAAGCTGATGACGTTGACCGGCGGCGTGGCGCTCGCGCCCCAGCTCACGTCATTGGCCCAGCACGCGCCGCACGTGGTCGTCGGCACCCCGGGCCGGGTGCAGGAACTGCTGCGCAAGCGCGCGCTCGACCTGCGTGATGTGCGCGTGCTCGTGCTCGACGAAGCCGATCGCATGCTCGACATGGGTTTCGAGGAATCGATCCGCGAGATCGTCGGCAAGACACCGTCGGACCGGCAGACACTGCTGTTTTCGGCCACCTATCCCGAATCGATCCGCACGATCGCAGCGCGCGTGATGCGCGATCCGGTCGAAGTCACCGTGGAAGGCGCGCAGCAGCAGGCCACGATCGACCAGCGCTTCTTCGACGTCGACCCGGCGCAGAAGCCCGCTGCACTCGCGGGCCTGCTGATGGAATACGCGCCGGAATCCACGGTGGTCTTCTGCAACATGCGCAAGGACACCGAGGAAGTCGTTTCGTCGCTCGCCCACCTCGGCTACACCGCGCTGGCGCTGCACGGCGACATGGAACAACGCGATCGCGACGAGGTCCTGGTCCGCTTCGCCAACCGCAGCTGCAATGTGCTGGTGGCCAGCGACGTCGCCGCGCGCGGCCTCGATATCGACGACCTCGGCGCGGTGATCAATTACGACGTGCCCAATGACGCCGACACCTATGTGCACCGCATCGGCCGGACCGGCCGCGCGGGACGCACCGGCCTTGCCTTGACCCTGTGCACGCCGCGCGAGCTTCCGCGCTCGACCGCGCTTGCGCAGCAGCTCGGGATCACCATCCGCTGGGAACGCCCGACGCTTGCGGCGCTGCGTCCGCGCAGTGCTCCCCCGGCGGCAACGGTCACGCTGCGCATCGACGCCGGCCGCACCGACAAGCTGCGCCCGGGCGACATCGTCGGTGCGATCACCGGAGATGCAGGGCTGCCCGCCGATGCCGTGGGCAAAATCGATGTCTTCGCCACCCGCAGCTATGTCGCGATCAAGCGCAACCAGGCCGAGAAGGCGCTGGCACGGCTGCAGGCCGGCAAGATCAAGGGACGCAAGTTCCGGGTTCGCCGGATCTAGGCAGACAGGTTTGCCGTCGCGAGCCGCTCGCGCACGGTAGCGAACACGCGGGCCAGATCGCGTAGCGCGGCGGACGACAGCGACATTTCCGCCGACTCCCTGTCTGGTCCTGTCCAGGCGATCGCGACGCGATTGCTCTGGCGGAGTTCCTCGATCACCAGGACGTGGTCTTCGCCGAAGGCATTCCGCAAGCGCCCGACATGAGTTGCGGCGTCGGCGCAATACAGATTGAAGGCAGCGGCGCCTGCTTCCGCCAGTGATTCGCGGCAATCGTCGTAGAACGCCTGGGTCGACAACGCATCCGGGATGCCGGTCTCGTCATATCCATCGACCAGCAAAAGGTCGAAACGGCCGCGGCGCCCTTGCAGGAAACGCGCGCCATCATCGAGAAACACCTGGAAACGCGCATCGTCGTCGGGCACGCGGAACTTCCGCCGCAGCGCCAGCACGTGCGGATTGTTCTCGACGACTTCGATCCGTGCCTCCGGCAGGTGCCGATAGCAGTACTTCGGCTGCGAGCCGCCGCCCAGCCCGATGATGCCGATGCTGCGTGGCCGTGGCGCCAGCACCAGCGCGCCCAGCATCGTACGCGTGTAATCGATCAGCAGGCGGTCGGGATCGCGCGTGACCATCTGGCTTTGGGAGACGCCACGCACGAACTGCAGCTCGGTGGTGTCGCCGCGACGGCGCACGGCGGGCTTGCGAAGACTGGGCGGAAGAGCCTCGCCCGCACCACGCGCGCTAAACAGCGCGGCCAGCCATGCACGCCAGCCTATGGGGGCGGATGCCATCGAATCAGCGGAGCTGGCTGTCTTTGCTGCCGCGACGGTTGTAGCCGCTGAAACCGGCCTGTTCCTCGTCGCGGACTTCCTGGCAGGCCACGCAAAGGCGCACGCCAGGAATCGCCTTGCGGCGTGCCTCCGGAATTTCGGCGTCGCATTCTTCGCAGCGCATCAACCCAGGTCCCTGTGGAAGCTGGCTGCGGACGCGCTTGATCGCGTCCTTGATGGTGGCGTCGATCTGGTCCTGTACGGCGCCGTCGCCGGCCCAGCCAGTTGCCATGGGAGTTCTCCGAAATGCGTGCCTATTATGCAAAGCATAGCCACTGGTGCATGAATTCAGCGCTAAACGGGTTGCCTGGATGAATCGCCGGATCACCGATTCCCATCGCCTTCCACATACCAGCGCAGCACCCCCGCAGGCAGCGATTCCTCGAACGGAATGGCAAACGCGCGAAGGGCATCCAGCGCGTCACGAACCGCATCCTGCGCCGGAGTAGACCCGGCCCGGTGCTCCAGTTCGTCGATCGTCAGCATGGCTTCGGTCCATGAATACAACAGTTCGCGCTGTTGCATCAGCCGGTCGCGCAGCCAATCGCGGGCCGGTGCATGCATGGCGTATCCCTCGTTCTCCAGCGAGAGCAGCGCATGATCCAGCCCCGCCTGCGCTCCGCGGTACCACTCGCCATGGCCGCCGGCTTCCGGGGCGATAGTCAGCGGCACCGTGGCATTGAACTCGGCGAATTCGCGCTTGAAGCGGCTTTCGAGCGAACGCGCGTCGCGCACGGCTTCGGTTTCCACCAATGCAATGCGATCAACGTCGAAGAACTCGAACCAGCGCCGATGCAGCGACTGGAAACGCCGCAGGGGATCGCGCGAGAAACCCAGTTTCAGCTGGTCTTCGTACGCGCACGGCGCGACATACAGGAAGCAGCGGTTGCGGCTGAGCGTTCGCGTGGTCGCCGGATCGCGCGGATCGACTGGCATGGCCGCAGACTAAACCAGGCCACCCGTGATTGACCTGGCACTAACATCCGCCGCGATAACGTCGCCTTGCCAGATGAAGGCGACGGACCGAGGACCGTTTCCAGAATTCCGGCACGGAAGGCTCAGCCGCGAGATTCATCTCACGCCGCTGGGCCTTCTTGTTTCTGCGCCTTTGCGCTTTCGCGGCTGGCGAGCGGCGGTAACGCACCCGTAACAGCGGCCGGTTTCCACTGATGCCTGTCGCCGCCACGGAGGCCCGCATGTCACCTGTCCTGCATGTCCAGTCGGGCGCGCTGGTCGCGCATCGCCTGCTGGATGTCGCCAACGAAATCGACCTCTCCCACGCCGAAGCCCTCTGGGCGGCGCATGCGGGCCGCGAAAGCCGCCGGACCCGTCTGGCCACCGCCGCCGCAAATGAGCTGACGTTCGGTGTTCCACCGACCCTGTTGGCCATGTCGCCGATCGAGGTCGAGCTCGAAGGCGCGATCTTCCGCGCGGAGATGACTGCGCGCCTCTACGACTTCGGCGCCATCGTGATTGCGGTGCGACTTCCGGTGAGTGGCGTCACCTGGAACGATTTCACCGGCTACTTCAATGCGCTCGACCGGCTTACTGCCGATGGTTCGCCGCTATGGCGCGACGCGCTCAGGAACGTCATCGGCGTGGTCGGACCCGCGCTGCACCGCCCGGCCACCGAGCACCTGCAGGAGGACTACCTGTTCGCGATCGTGCACGCGTTCGCTCAACCGATGACCGCCACGCAGATCCTCGAACAGGCCAACCTGCCCGCGTTGCTTTCCGGCGAAACCCGGCGCCTTTCGGCACAGGAATCGGCCGCCATCACCGAGCAGGCGTATTCGTATTTCGAGGACGACCTCGTCGTGCTCAACTGGGACCGGGCCTTCCTGTACGAACCGCGCCGTGATTCGGATGTCATCGACATCATCGAAGTCGCCAACGCGCAACTGCTGGAGATGCGCTACTACGACGAACTGCTCGATACCGAACTCGCGCAGATGTACGAACTCGTGGCCAACGCGCACGGCGGATTGTCATTGCTGGCCTCGCGCCGGGCCGCGCGCCTGGCGCGCCGGCTGTACGGCCTGGTCGCGGAAGTGACCGAACTCACCGAGCGAGTCGAGAACTCGTTGCAGGTGACCGAAGACGTATATCTGGCGCGCATCTACGGCACGGCGCTGGACCTGTTCCGCGTGCCGCGCCTGAGCGCCGCCGTCGATCGCAAGCTCGCGATCATCCGTGACACCTACATAGCCCTGTACGACGAAGCCTCGAGCCGCCGCGCCGAGCTCCTGGAACTCGCGATCGTGTTGCTGATCGTCTTCGAGATCATCCTCGCCCTCGCGCGGCCCTGAGCACGCGCCGGCATTTCCGCCAACAACCGTCTGTCGCCGGGCGCCGGATCGCAACGCCGGCATACGGCGGCGGGAATACACTCGCCGCAGGCCGTCTGTCCGTGCGTCGGGGGTCTGCCATGCACGCGCTGTTTCTTGCGACCGCCCTATTCCTTGGCGAACCCGGCGAAGGCGCGGTTGTTCCTGCTATTCCGGTTGCAGTTGAGCCCGCGGCATCGGTCACCGCCGTACCAGCGGAACTTCGCCAGCGCTTCCACGACGAGGTGCTCTCGTCACCTGCAACCGGGCGGCAACGCCTCGAGCAGGTCCTGCACTTCATGCTCGATGCCGACGCGCTCGCCATCACCTACGACCAGGGCGCGACATATACGGTCGAGCAGACCTATGCGCAGCGCCGGGCCAACTGCCTGTCGTTCACCCTGCTCTTCCTCGCACTTGCGCGAGAAGCAGGAATCGATGCGCGTCCACAGGAAATCGAGGACACGCTGTCCTGGCACCAGGAGCAGAACACGATCTTTCGCAACAACCACATCAACGCGGGTGTCCGCATCGACGGGCAATCGTTCACCATCGATACGTCAGGCGACACGCTGATCGCGGGCGATCGCCCCGTGGCGATGACGGAACGGCGGTTGCTTGCGCACTACTACAACAATCTCGCCATGGACCAGCTCGCACGGAGCAACGCAACGGCTGGCCAGGAATTGATGGATGCGGCCCTGGCCCAGGATGCGACCTACGCTCCCATCTGGAGCAATGCCGGTGTCCTGCTGCTGCGACAAGGCAGTGTTTCCGCTGCGCAGCGCGCCTACCAGCAGGCGCTGAAACTGGATCCCGAGGAAGACGGCGCGCTGTTCAACATGATCAGCCTGAGCCGGCGCCTCGGCGATGCACGGCGCGAAGAGGAATTCCGCCGGCGTCTCGATCGCGTGCAGCAGAGGGATCCACTGCACCACTTCATGCAGGCGATGGATTACGAGCGCAACGGCGACTACACGCAGGCGATCCGTCACTACCGGCTGGCAATCCGCCTGCACGCGGGCGAGCATCGCTTCTATTCGGCGCTGGCGCGCGCGTACCTGAAGGCCGGCAATGCACGCGGCGCGGGCCGCGCTCTCAAGCGCGCGCAGGCGCTGACCGACGGCGCTACCCGCGCCGCCTATCGCGCCCAGTTGCAGGAGTTGAAATTACCGGGGTTGAAGCGTTCTTCGAACTGATCGCTCAGCCGCGCTGGCGTGCCGTGCGCAAGCTGCGCACGACGCCCGCGACGATCACGCCCGCGAACAGCGGCAAGGGTTCGAAGTGGCCGGTCGCGGAAGCGGTGATGGCTCCGCAGACAGCGGCGAGGACAAGGATGAGAAGCAGGTCGATGCGAGGCACGGCGATATCCGGACGGCATAAGTGGAGGCGTGGTGCAGGCGTCCATGCACCGGTTCTTCGCCTGCGCACGCTGCTGTCCTTGTAGGACCCCTGCTTCGCGACAAAGTCTAGGTGTGATTGTTGTGTGAAGCATGAACGCGGACACGTTCATGTGCCTGACTTGGGAATCTGTAAGCCGCTTTTTTCAAAGTGCACATGAAGTCACACATCGGCGGCACCGTGAAAGCCCGGCTCGCTGCAGGTCATGCGCTTTGCGGCGCTTCGTCCTCGCAACGCGCTCCCGGATCCGCCACGGGCGCGGTCGCACCCGCGGGCACTTCCGACGGAATGGCGACTTCATCTGGCTTCGTTGGCAGCATGCGCGCCTTGCGCCAACCGCCCCAACGGTAATAGGCGACGGACAGCGTCAGCGACACCAGTGAACTGGCCGGAAAACTCCACCAGATCGCATCGACGCCCAGCTGCGGTTGCAGCCAGTTGGCGAACGGCACGCGCACGCCCCACAACGCGAACGCGAGGATCAGCAGCGGCGGAATCACCGCGCCCGTCGCCCGTACCACGCCTGCGATCACGAACGTCACGCCGAAGAACAGGAACGACCACACCGCAATGTGGTTGAGGTGCCGTGCCACTTCAAGCGCCGGGCTTGCCGCCGGAAGGAACAATGCGAGCGTATGGCGATCGAACAGGATCAACGGTGCGATCAGCGCACCGGTGAGCACGAAATTGAAGATCACGCCGCTGCGCGTGGTCGCGGCCACGCGATCCCATTGCCGCGCCCCGACATTCTGCGCGGCCATCGACGAGCACGCCGCACCGATCGCCATCGCCGGCATCTGCACGTAGGTCCACAACTGCAGCGCGGCGCCATAAGCCGCGGTGGTATCGGTGCCGTGGCCGTTGACCATCGTCATCATCGCGATCATCGCCAGCGAGATCACGATCATCTGCATGCCCATCGGCACGCCCTTGGTGACCAGAGCGCGGACGATGGCGAAGTCGGGCCGGTAAAGCCCACGCTCGCCGCGACTGATCCACAGCGCGTGGCGGCGATGGCGCAACCACAGCAGCATCGAGGTCAGGCCGATCGCATTGGCGATCAGCGTGGCGGTCGCGGCGCCGGCGATACCCATCTCCGGCATGGGCCCGATGCCGAAGATCAGCAGCGGGTTGAACACGATGTCGAGGACGACGACCAGCAACAGGAAAGCGAACGGAGTGCGCGTGTCGCCGGCACCGCGCAGGATCGCCGACAGGAAGGCGAACAGGTACAGGAATGGCACCGCCGCGAAGATGATCTTGAGGTACGCATCGGCGTAAGGCAGTGCCGCAGCGGGTGTTCCCATCCACGCCAGCACATGCCGTGAGAACGGCAGGCCAATCGCGGCGACGAGCAGCGACACGCTGAAGAAGAAAGTCGCGCTCGTGCCGATCACCCGCTTCGCACCGGCCTGGTCGTGCCGGCCCATCGCCTGCCCGACCAGGATAGTTGCAGCCATGCCCACGCCGAACACCGCGCCGAGCAGGAAGAACAGGATGTTGTTCGCGTTCGCCACGCCGGTCAGTGCTTCCTCGCCGAGGAAGCGGCCGACCCACACGGCATTCACCGAGCCATTGAGCGACTGCAACACGTTGCCGCCGAGGATCGGCAGTGCGAAGAGGAACAGCGTGGAGGCAATCGGCCCCTGCGTGAGATCGCGGCGTTTCATCCGGGCGGCGTGCGGGAAGCTCCCGGGAGCTTAACCGCACGCAGGCGAAGACTCCTTTGACTCAGGCGGTGCCGCACTGCAGGTTGGCGAAATCGGGTTCTTCCAGCTGGCGGACCTCGCATTCGATTTCCCACTCGGGGCCGTGGGTGAGCAGGAAGCGGCGCGTCAGCTCGACGGCTTCGTCCATCGAATCGGCCTTCACAACGGCGTATCCGCCGATGACTTCCTTGCTCTCCGTGAAAGGTCCGTCCACCACGCTGGTCTGGCCGCTGCGGAGCTTCACGCGAACGCCCTCGGCGGTCGGGCGAAGGCGTGCGGTATCGAGCAGGACGCCCGCCTTGGTCATCTCCTCTATCAGGCGGCCCATGTCCGCCATCAGCTGTTCGCTCGGCTGCATGCCGGAGTTTTCATTGATCCGGACCATGGAAAGAAATCGCATCGCGTTGCTCCTCGTACTGGTTGTCCGGCTGGATTGCCGGCTCTTGCAGAAGCGACGAATGAAGCCGCGGGGAATCGACATTGGTTTCCTGAAAATCTTCCAGGCCATCGGCACCCGTCCGCTTGCAGCCATTCCTCGCAGGCAAACAGAAGACCCGCCGGCTGGCGGGTCTTCGTCATTGCCTGGCGATCAGCCGACCCGATCAGCCACCAGGCGGCATCGTGTTGGCGCGCTGGGCGTCGACTTCGGCTCTCGACAACGTGCCATTGCCGTCCTTGTCCGCCATCGAGAAGTTCTGGCGAAGCGAACTGGTATCGGGTAGTTCGTCCTGCGAAATGCTGCCGTCGTTGTTGGTGTCCATGTCGTCGAACGACGTGGTTGCATCGGCCGTCGTCGTTGCCGGCGGAACCGGCGTGGTGGGTTCGATCCCAGGCGCCGTGGTCGTATCCGGCGTGCCGGTGGTGTCGGTGGTCGCCGTGCTCGTACTCGGCGTCGTGGTTGACGGTGTCGTGGTCGTGTCCGGCGTTGTCGAAGGTGTCGTGGTGGCCGGCTCGGTGCGTGCCGTTTCATCGGCACGATTGCAGCCGGCAACTACAGCCAGTGACAACGCTGCGGAAAGGATGGCGATCTTGCTCGGTTTCATTTGGAAGTCTCCCTATGAATGCAGCGGCGTATTGCAGCGCAAAGCTCGCAGCCGGTACGTAAACGAGTGGTGAGACTTCCGGAGCAAAACGTATACGAGCGCGTGGAAACGGGCTTCACCTTCATGAGCCTTGTGGCAAAGCCGGTTCATTTCACCGATGGGCAGTGCTCGAGCAGCAGATAGCCATCAGAGGACACGCGAGCCGCGGTCCTCGCTACACGACTTCCAGGTGCTTTTCGTAGCGCCACACCTCGAGATCAAACGGGCCTTCGCTCGTCTCCACGGCAACCACCGACGACCCGGCGCGGGTCCATCCGCATTTCTCGTAAAACCGCGCTGCACGGTCGTTGCCGATCGCACAGCCGAGCCAGGCCTTTGCGGCGCCGGCCTCCTTGAGACGCATCTCGGCATCGGCAACGAGCGCAGCTGCGACTCCCTTTCCACGCGCAGGAGCGCTGACGAAGAGCTGATACAGCTCGTCATCCCTCAACGTGCAGAAACCCACGACGTCACCATCGATCTCCGCCACGCGCGTGCTCGCCAGCCCTTGCAGCAGCCGGTCGCGAAAGCTTTCCAGCGTGCGGAGCCGCTTGAGTTCCTCCGGCAGGAGGGAGGCGTGTGCGTCCTGCCATCCGTGGTACCAGATCTGCGCGAGTCGATCGAGTTCGCCGGGGCGTGCGTCCCTCAGCATGATGTGTGTCCTTCCCACGAACCGCTGCGGAGACTACAGCGAGTTCGCTTGACGATTGGCGGCGCTTACCGGCCGAACCGCCACCGTTGGTTCACAACCCCCTGCTGCCGGTGGTGTACGCTTGCCGGCAGCAAGCCGTTTCATTCGCGCGTCCCGCCCGACCGCCCGGTCGCTCGCTTCGCTCCCTTCATGCGCCATCACCCTGTTCCAGGGTGACGCCCCCACGGGAGCGCCGTTGCCAGGCTACTCGACCCGCAAGCTCTCGCTGACCATTGGCGGCCAGCCCTGGCGGCTGCGTGTGTTGAGCGATCTCCAGCAATTCGGCGATCCCGACGGTCACGGCGAACGCCTGGGCATTTCCGCAGCGCAATGGAGTCTTTTCGGGCAGGTCTGGCCTGCCGGGCTGCTTCTGGCGCAGGCGATGCTCCAGCTGAGTCTCAAGGGCGACGAACGCATCCTCGAACTCGGTTGCGGGATTGGCCTGGCGAGCCTGGTGCTGCAACGCCGGGGCTTCGACGTGGTCGCAAGCGATATCCATCCGCTGGCCGAGCCGTTCCTCGCGTACAACTCGGCGCTCAATGAACTTCCGGCCGTGCATTACCGCCAGCTGCGCTGGGACCAGCCGCTGCCGACGCTCGGCCAGTTCGATGTGATCGTGGCCAGCGATGTGCTCTACGAACAGGGCCATGCCGGACTCATCAGCGACGTGATCGAGCGTCATGCGCGCGACAAGGCGCAGGTGGTGGTGACCGACCCGGGGCGCGGCAACAGCGCGCGGTTCACCCGCTTCATGCAGGTGCAGGGCTACGAACTCGAGCAATCGCGATGCGCGATGAACGATGAAGACAAGCCGCCCTATCGCGGGCGGCTTCTGAAATACCACCGCGATGCCGCCGGAGTTGCGACATGTCCGGCATGACGATCGGAAGCCGCGCGACACGCAACGCGCCCGCTCCGCTACCCACCCACCCACGCGTGGATTGCGCCGCATGCCCCGATGGGCTCGCGTGCGACACCCGCCTCGCCATCTACTGACAGGAGACCACCCCATGGCACGCCTACGTCCGCCTGCCGACCGAACCTTCCGGCAAAAAGAGCCCGATTCCCGGCTGCTCACCAGTGAACGCATCGCCAACGACCTGCGCACCTTCCAGAAATCGGGCGGCCGCATCGAAGTGCTCGGCGTGACGCAGGTGCTCAAGAAGCTCGGTGAAGCCGGATCCGCACCCGATGCACCTACGCCTACACCGGTACGTCCCGGTGCCGGACGCCGAAGCTCGCGCTGACAGCACGTCGAACACGTACGTAGCCTTACGAAGGAAGTTGGCATGAAGCACCAGATCGCGATCTTCAGATTCACCCTGGGCCAGGGACAGAGCATCGGTCCCACCCAGTTGCAGGCGCTATGGGCGCGCGCCTGCCAGACGCCCCACGTGAGCGTCGGGCGCCAGCCCGGCCCGCACGGGAGCGACCGGCCGACGTATTCGCTGTATGCCTCGCAGCAACTGCCGGATCTGCCCAACGTGGAGCAGCGGCTTCGCGAACTGCTGGACCAGAGCAAGCTGCGGGCATCGCTGATCCCGCTGCACCAGCGCTGAAAAATCCGCGCACTTCAGTCTCTGAATCGCCCGATAGCGGCACCAGAAACCCTGAAACTGAACCGAAGAGCGAAAAACATTTGCTTTGTGGGCCCCGGGCACTTACCGTGGCCAAGCTGAGTTCGCCAAGGGTCACCCTGAATCGTGGCCCGATGTTGTAGATTCCGTTTCACTACATCGTTGCACCCCGCTTCTCCTTGCAACCAGCTTCCGCCGCACCAGCGGCATTCATCCGTTCCAAGGAGTTACAACGATGTCGAATCGTGAAACCGGTACCGTCAAGTGGTTCAACGACGCCAAGGGCTTTGGCTTCATCAGCCGTGAAAACGGCGAAGATGTGTTCGTGCATTTCCGCGCGATCCAGTCCTCGGGCTTCAAGAGCCTGCAGGAAGGCCAGAAGGTCACCTTCGTAGTCGCCAAGGGCCAGAAGGGCCTGCAGGCTGACGAAGTCCAGACCGTCTGATCCTTTCAGGCACAAGCAAGACCAGGAGCCCGGCTTAGGCCGGGCTTCTTTTTTCAGCGGTACGGCTCTTCAGCCACCGCCATCCCATACGCCATCCCCATACAAGCGAGACGCGACCATGGCCAAGCCCAACTACTCTTTCGAAAAGCGCCAGCGTGAACTGGCCAAGAAAAAGAAGAATGACGAAAAGCAGGCCAAGAAGCAGGCCGCCAAGGACGCTGCGAATCCGCCTTCGTCCAAGGACACCACGTCAGGTTCCTGATAGGAGGCCGACAGGCCCCTTCAGCTCACTGAACCGCGTAGACCTTGCCGGTATCCGACCCCTCGACTGACCGGCTGTAACCCAGCGCGACGCGCGCGGCCGACACCGGCTCGAAGCCGCGGAAGAACGGTCCCAGGTCCTCCATCGATTCCGCGAGCACTCCCGGGCTGACCGCATTGATGCGCAGGCCGCGCGGCAGTTCGATTGCAGCTGCGCGAACGAAGGCTTCGATGCCACCGTTCGCCAGGCTCGCCGCCGCGCCATAAGGCACTGGCTGGTCAAACAGCACCCCCGACGTGAGGGTGATCGACCCGCCATCGCGCAGGAACTCCTGGCCAACCAGCGCAAGGTTCACCTGCCCCATCAGCTTGTTGGCGACGCTGTAAGCCCATTGCTCCTGCGTCAGTTCCAGCAGTGGCGCCCAACCAACCTGCCCGGCCGCCGACACGATCGCATCCACCGGCCCCAGTGATTCCAATGCCTTGCGAATGCTCGCCGCATCCGCCAGGTCCAGAGTGACTGTCGCACCGCGCCGGCCCGCGGCGATCACCTCGTGCCGCGCCTTCAGCTCCGTCGCTACGCCCCGGCCAACCGTGCCATGGGCACCTACCAGAAGAATCTTCATATCGTCTCTTCACTCGCGACCGGATTGGTCTTGGCAGCGACTTTAATCAAGCGGAAGAATTGGATAATCCGGCCTAAAGTGGAAATACTGTTTACCAATGGAAACAGTCAGCCATCGCTTCGATCAGGCACTGGCCCTGCTCACCGTGGCCGAGAGCGGGAGTTTCACCCGCGCAGCCGAGCGCCTGGGCGTGTCCAAGGCCTACATCAGCAAGCAGGTCAGCGAGCTGGAAACCGCATTCGGCGTGCGCCTGCTCCACCGCACGACGCGTCGGATCGCACTCACCGAGGCCGGCCGGCTCTACCTCGACTACGCGCGACAGGCCCGCGACCTGCTCGGTGACGGCGAGCGCGCCGTTTCCTCCGTGCGCACCGAAGTCGATGGGCTGCTGCGCATCACGGCACCGACGTCGCTTGGCGACAGTTTCCTGGTCGACCTGCTGGCGGACTTCAGCGCACGCCATCCCCTGGTGCGCTTCGATGTGGATTTGTCGATCGCGCAGCGCGACCTGATCGGAGAAGGTTTCGACTTCGCTATCCGCATGGCACGAACGCTGGATCCTTCGCTGATTGCGCGCGGCATTGGCGTGATGCGCGAGCTGATCGTCGCCAGCCCCGATTACCTGTCGCTCCATGCGCCTGACGGCATCACCGAACCAATGCAGCTGCGCGCGCTCGAAGCCCTGCGCAACCGTTCCTTCCGCGACGACGGACAGTGGATCGTGCAACGCGGCGACGAAAGCATCACCGTGCCGGTGCAGGGCTCGCTGGCGATCAACCACTTCATCGGCATGCGCCGCGCCGCCTTGCGCGGAATCGGCATCGCGCGGTTGCCACGCTACCTTGTGATCGACGAATTACACGCGGGGCGGTTGGTGGAACTACTGCCCGAATGGCGGCTGCCCGTAACGCCGGTTGCCCTGGTGTACCCGAGCCGCGAACATCTGCCGCAGCGTTCGCGTGCATTCCGCGACTTCGTCATCGAATGGTTCCAGGATCCGGCGCATTCGGATCTGTTGCGCTAGCAGCAGGCAGGCGTCGGGCACTTTCCCTGCTCGAAACGTCGCGCTCATCCACCTGTAACGAATGCGCGAGCACGCTGCCAGTTCCGTCTGATGGAGGCAGTGTCATGGCAGTGAATCCGATTCCTTCCGGCTATCACAGCATCACGCCAACCGCGATCGTCGATGACGCCAGCAAGGCCATGGAGTTCTACGCAAAGGCCTTCGGCGCGAAAGAAACCTATCGGCTGCCAGTAGGCGACAAGATCGGACATGCGGAAATGCAGATCGGCGATTCGCGCTTCATGCTTTCCGACGAATTCGAGGAGTGGGATGCGCTAAGTCCCAAGACCCGGGGCGGCGCGACCGGCGGCTTCATGATCTACGTGCCCGATGTCGACGCCGCGATGGACCAGGCCGTCAAGGCCGGTGCAAAACTCGTGCAACCCGCCGAGGACCAGTTCTGGGGCGACCGCATGGGCACGGTGATCGATCCGTTCGGGCACAAATGGATGCTGGGCACGCACAAGGAAGACGTCAGCGACGAGGAGATGAAACGTCGCGGCGAGGAATGGGCGATGAAACAGCAAAAGAACCCGAAGACACAGCATTGAGACGAAGGTTTCGCGCCTGGACCGGGGCTTTTGCCGTATAACGCAGCCGTCACCCCACTGGAGCGCCTGGATGAAACCGCTGAAGTTCGCCGCCATCGGCCTCGTTGCCGCGGCCTCGTTTGCCGCGCCTTCCTTCGCAGCCCTCACGCCGGGCACGAAGGCCCCCGACTTCACCGCGCCGGCCTATCTCGCGGGCAAGCCGTTCACCTACAAGCTCGCCGACGCGCTGAAGAAGGGCCCCGTCGTCGTGTACTTCTTCCCCGCCGCGCACACGCCGGGCTGCAACCTCGAAGCACACCAGTTCTCCGAAGCGATCGACGACTTCAAGGCGCAGGGCGCGACGGTCATCGGCATCACTGCCGGCAACGTGGATGAACTCGCCGCGTTCTCGAAGGAAACCGAACACTGCGGCGGCAAGTTCCCGGTGGCCGCCGATCCGGGCGCGAAGATCGCGAAGCAGTACGACGCGACGCTCAGCGCCAAGCCGGAGTGGTCGAGCCGCACGTCCTACGTGATATCTCCGTCAGGGTCGATCGCGCACGTCTATTCCGACCTGAAGCCGAACCAGCACGTGAAAGAGATGCTGGAAGCGGTGAAGGCGCTGAAGAAGTAGATCGCCGCGAAACACCCCGGGTACACGGCGTGCTGCCTGAAGCCTGAAAGCAAACGGGACGCTCATGGCGTCCCGTTTGCCGTTACAAAAGCAATCCCTAGCGGCGCACGGGTGCCGGCTTCGCCAGCCCCTTCGTCATGGCTTCGTCGATCAGCGACAGCGTCTCGCGTTCGGCCTGCGTACTCAGCTTGTCCATCTGTTCGCCCAGTACATCCATCTGCTCGCCCAGCGCTTCCATGGGCTTGCCGGCCTCGTCCATCTGCCGGCCCAGCGCCTCCATCGGTTGCATGCGCTGTTCGATGCGCGAACCTTCGGCCTCCACTATGCGCGACTGCGCTTCCATCTGGCCGCTGAGCGCTTCCTGCTGCGCCGACAGCTGCTCCATCTCACGTGAAAGCTGTTCCTTGCGTGCTTCGTCGGCATCGATCATCGCCAGAGCAAGCTTCGCCTGCTTCGAGGCCAGTTGTTCCTGCTGCCGGCCGAGGCCCTCCATGCGCACACCCGCGGCCTTCATCGCTGCACTTTCCGCATTGCCCGCGGACAGCTGCTCCATCTGCCGGCCAAGCGCTTCCATCTTCTTGCCGTGCACTTCCATCTGGCTGCCGAGCGCTTCCATGCGGGTGCCGAGCTTGTCGGTTTCGGCCCATGCGGCCGCCGCGCGACTGACGGTGGCGGGATCGTCGATCACATAGGCCTGGTCGCCCTTGCGGAACCAGACAAAGTCGCCGTCGATGTTGCTGCGCGCGGCCTCGATGTCGTCCGTATCGTCGCTGGATCCAGTCATCGTGTAACCCGCGCCCTTCCTGACCAGTGCAAAAGACGCGCCGCCGTGGCCGTCGTGCATGCGCATGTGGTTGCCTGCGCGCGCGACCGGTGCCTGCGCGAGAACGGGTCCCGGCGCCGCCGCTGGGACGGGAAGCGTCGACGCAACCGGAGCAACGGCCGGCGCCGATGATACGGCGGCGACGGGCGAAGCCGGCGGCGCAGTTTTGCTGTTGATCTGCGCGTGGGCATAGAACGCCAGGCACGCGGTGGCGAACCCGATCAACGGGAAGGCAATGCGTCCGCTGCTGCGGCGGATACCGGGGCGAATGAGCTGTTCGATGCGGGACATGAGGCGACCTCCATTAGCGGCGAGTACCAGCGAGGGCATGGGAGCGGCGGATGCCATGCATCCGGACAATTCGGAAAGCGCGAAGGCGAGCCGGCGCGGTTCCACCGCGACTTCCACGGCCATGCGATCGGCGATGTGTTCGCGTTCGATGCGGATCTGCCGCGACAGCCACCACGTGACCGGGTGATAGAACAGCATCGCTTCCACGGCGCCCTGCAGCAGGTTCACCAGGTAGTCGTGGCGGCGGATGTGCGCGAGTTCGTGTGCGAGCAAGGCTTCGATCAGATCCACGGGCATGCGTGTCAGCAGTGCCGTCGGCAGCAGCACGACGGGGCGCCACCACCCCACCGAAGCCGGCGTGGCCAGCGCATCCACCAGGCGCAGCGTGACGCGACGACGCAGTCCGAAGTGGCCGGCGATTGCATCCAGTCGCGCCTGCCAGCTGCGTTGCGTGTCGCACTGTGGCGAAGCGCAAAGCCGCTGGATCCACCACACGCCCATCGCCATGCGCAGCGACAGCACGCATGCGCCGATGGCCCACAACGCGACGATCCAGGGCAGCGCATCATCGATGCGCCACGCCGTGGTATTCGCAGCTGCCTGCGAAATCACCGGCGCGAATGCTGCAATCGACGCGACCATGACCGGCGCAGTGTCCTCGGATCCGGATACCGCGAATTGCCTTGCAACGTCCGCCACGGGCGCCACGGCGCACGCGAGCAATGCAAGGCATGCGATGGCGTAGCGCAGCTGTGGTCGCGCGTGGCGCGTGGCCTGCAGCAGCAGTGCGGCAATGACCCCGATCAGGGCGCCCTGCCAGAGGAAGTTGAGCAGGGCGCGGCCCAGCACGGGCACCAGCAGTTCCAGGGTCTCATTCATTGCCGTTCTCCTTACGGGCGTCCTCTTTCAGGAACCGACGGATTTCCTCGCGCTCCTTCGCGCTGACGTGCTCGCTCAGGGCGGCGAGGACGAGGTCCTTTCCCGAACCCGCGAATGCCTTCTGGATCAGGTCGCGAAGCAGGTTCGTCTGCAGCGCATCACGCTCGTGCGCGGCGGCGTAGACGTGCGAACGCTGGCTTTCATCGCGAAAGAGCAGTCCTTTCGCATGCATGACCTGCATCAGCCGCAACACGGTGGCGTACGCCAGATCCGGGCGTTCGCGCAGCTGTTCCTGGTGGACATCCTTGACCGTCGACGAGCCGAGCCTCCAGATCACGCGGAGCAGATCGAGCTCCGCCGCTGTGGGTTTGGGTGGCTTGGTGGGTTTGGCGGCGGTCTTCGGCATTGCGGGCATCCATCGGGGATGGACACACGCTAGATCATGTAGACCATGTTGTCTAGACATTTTGGTCTATGACTGATGGCACGGGTCCAGCAGCCTGTCAGCTCAACAATACGCATGCCGCCTGCTGCTTCAGGTCTTGGCCGGGCCCTTCTTCCTCAACGTGCGCTCGAACAACGCCAGCGTGCGCTTCCAGGCCTCGCGTGCGGCGTCCCCGTCATAGCGTGGCGTGGTGTCGTTGTTGAAGCCGTGCTGCGTACCGGCCGGCTGGTACACCGAGTAGCGGACGCCTGCCTGCTTCAGCGCGGATTCGTAGGCAGGCGACGCGGCGTTGATGCGTTCGTCGTTCCCGGCGAGCACGACCAGCAGCTCCGCCTTGATCTTCGGGACGTCTTCCAGTGGCGGCGGGCTGCCATAGAACGGCGCGGCAGCGCCGAGATCGGGCAACTGCGTGGCCAGGAAATTGGCCATTCCACCGCCATAGCAGAAGCCCACCACGCCCAGCCTGCCATTGCCGCCTTCGATGTTCCGCGACATCCGCGCCGCCGCGAGGAAGTCCCGTCGTGTTTTCGCCTGGTCGAGTTTGGCGAACTCGGCGCGTGCCTTGTCCTCGTCACCGGGATAGCCACCCAGCGGGAACAACGCATCCGGCGCGAAGGCGATGTAGTCCTCGAGTGCGAGCCGGCGCGTGATGTCTTCGATATGCGGATTGAGGCCTCGGTTCTCATGCACGACGAGCACCACGGGCAGCGGCCCTTTTGCCTTCGCTGGTTTCGCCAGGTACCCGCGTGCCTTCCCATAACCCTCGGGCGAAGCGAATTCGAGGTACTTCGTCGCAAGGCGCCTGTCGTCCGGCTTCACCTGCTGCGCCGCGACGAACTGCGGGCTGAGTGCAGCCAGCAATCCCGCCGCGCCCGAAGCGCCTACCGCAAAGCGCGCGGCTCCCGTGAGGAATCCACGCCGGTCGATGAGGCCATGGACGTACTGATCGAACAGGCGCAGCACCTCGGGATCGAAATCGCTGGCCTTCTTGCGCGGTGTATTCGGCATGGGAACCTCGACGCGGGATAGGTGGCGAGAAGCGGCATGACGAGGATAGCGACGAGCCTGTTAAGGAAACTACTCCTCGTTTTCACGCCAGCCGGCGTGGGTGGCCGAACGGCATCGGCATAATCGGCCCCATGTCAGTGACCACTATCGAAATCGAAACTGCCGAAACGCTCAGCGCGTGGCTGGACGAATACCGTTCGATATTCGTGCTCACCGGGGCCGGCGTCAGCACCAATTCGGGCATTCCGGACTATCGCGGCGCCGATGGCGAGTGGAAGCGCCGCGCACCGATCACCTACCAGGCATTCGTGCAGGATCCGGCGATGCGTGCGCGCTACTGGGCGCGCAGCTTCGTCGGCTGGCCGGTGGTAGCCAGTGCACGCCCAAACCGGGCGCACGCAGCACTCGCGACGTTGGAGGCGCAAGGCAAGATATCGATGCTGGTCACGCAGAATGTCGATGGTTTGCACAGCCACGCCGGACAGCGCGAGGTCATCGATCTGCATGGGCGGATCGACCAGGTCGTCTGCCTCGCGTGCACCGCGCGCGTATCGCGAGCATCCGTGCAGGCGATGCTCGCCGATGCGCATCCCGAATGGAGCTCGACTACCGCCAGCGCCGCGCCCGACGGTGACGCCGACCTCGACCATCTGGACTTCAGCGCTTTCACTCCGCCGCCCTGCCCGCGGTGCGGCGGCCTGTTGAAGCCTGACGTCGTGTTCTTCGGCGAGAACGTGCCGCGAGCGCGCTTCGAAGCCGCCGCAGCAGCCCTGCAACACTCCGATGCGATGTTCGTGGCCGGCTCGTCGCTGATGGTGTATTCGGGTTTCCGCTTCGCCCGCATGGCGCGCGAGTCAGGATTGCCGCTCGCCATCCTGACCCGCGGGATCACGCGCGCGGATGATCTCGCCACGCTCAAGCTGCATGCGGACTGCGAGTCGACGCTGGCCGCGAGCGTCCTCGCGCAAAACTAGCTCACGCTGCGTCATGACGCTGCGTTTGTTCGTGCCCTCGCCCGCCAGGTGCGCATGAATTCGTAAACGCCTGGAAGCACGCCAAAAAGCAGCGATCCGGCTAACACGCTGGCAATCATCCTGGCATCCCAAGGATGCCGCTTCCATTCCAGCACCCAGGATGCATCGCCGCGCCACAACGACGCGAACTGCGTCCAGTGCAGGATCACTACCAATGCCAGCGCCGTGAACGGCAACACGATCAGGAACGCATGCACGAACTGCTCGAAAGCACTCACGTGCCGGCGCGGCAGTGCATAGCGCACATCGACGTAGGCCGTGAGCGAATGGGCAACCACACCCGCCACGGCGAGCACCAGCACAAGTGCGTTCACTTCCAGCAGCAACACGGCCAGCAACGGCACGCCGATCTCCGCCGTCTGCAGGAGATGCAGGAACGACTCGGGCACGCCCGAAGTCTCCGCGATGCGTGTTCGCGCGTGGGTGATGTAGTCACACAAGCCGGCCAGAAGCCAGAGTGGGAGCACCCCCACCCCGAGCAACAACCACAACTGGTGTTCCAGAGCCGCGTTGCCCATGTCCCGCTCCGACCATCACCGCGACAAACTAACCGTGCGCGAGTGATTGCCGGGTGGGTGCTTCACATCATTCGAACGGCTTCGCCATGGCCTGGAGCAGGCTGTGCTGGTCGTCATCAGCAGTCAGTTCCCACATGAAGACGCCACGCAAGGCCCGCTCCCTGGCATATTCGGCGCGGATCGCGATCGACCGCGGGTCTTCATAACTCACGAAGATGCGATCGCCACGATGGAACAGCCACGGCGTCCGTGCGACCGGATGCCAGTGCTGCTCCCATTGCGGATCGGTCAACAGCTTCTCCTTGATCACGCGCCAGTCGCCTGCTCCGTACGGCGCGGTGTATGCCTGGTAGAGGCCATCGTTGGCATCGGATGAAACACGGAAGCCGCGCCCATAGAACGGCACTCCAAGCACCAGCTTGTCAGCGGGCACGCCGTGCTCACGGTAATAGTCGACGGCGCCGGCAACGCTGTTCCATCGGCGCAGCCGCGGATCCATCGGGTCGCTTTCGACTTCATGCAGTGGCGCGTTGAAGGTCGATACCGGCGAGAACGACGTGCCCATGTCGTAGGTCATCAGGTTGATGAAATCGAGCACTTCCGCGAGCTCATCCAGTTCGAAGCTGCGCACCGGGTCGAAGGGGCCCGCCGATTGCAGTCGTCCTGCCGGCAATGCGGCCGTGAGCAGGAAGTGCTGGTTCCTCTGTTTGCCCATGGCGTCGAGCTGGTGGCGGAACTCGCGCGCGAGCAAGGTCATGTTGCTCCGGTCCTGCGGACGCGAGGTGACCTGCTCCGGGCCACCATAAACCGGGTATTCCCAGTCGATGTCGAAGCCGTCGAAACTGCCGCGATGCCGATCGAAGAACAGCGCGATGCAGGACGAGACGAATCGCTTCCGGCTGCGCGCGGTCAGGGCCGCATCGGAGAAGCCATCAGCAGTCCAGCCGCCGATGGAGATGATCGCGCGCAGATGTGGATGCCTGCTCTTGAGTTCCGCCAACGCGGCGAAATGTTCCGCCGCATCGTTCCCGGCGACGCAACGTCCCTTTTCGATCCGCGCAAAGGCATAGAACAGATGGGTGAGCTTGTCGGCGGGGATCCGGGAAATCGGGTAACGCTCGGCCGAACCGCCGGGGTAGTACGCGCCGATAACCCTTCGCATCGGCGGTTCGGCCGCACTGGCCGTCGCGAGAACGATGCCAGCGAACAACATCGCAAGACTTGCCGAGATCTGTCGAAACACGTGGGCTCCCGTTGGCGCATTACGCGAAGAGTAGAACTTAACGAATCCCGCCAGGCTTCGAGTGACGGCCTGCACAAGTTACCCGATCGCGTAAAAGACCTGACCCTGCGATCTCATTTGGCAGCGTGCTTGGCTCCAACGTCGAACAGCCACCGCACCGCGCGCGGAAACTCTGCGCGCCATGCGGCCTCGTTGTGTTCCGCTTCCGGCACCACGTGCACCGTGACACCGTTGTCGCCGCCGGAATGCGCACGAAGGATCGAAGCCATCGTTTCCAGCTGCGACACGGACTCCTCGCCTTCGCGCCCGCCCGTGTAGAGATACACCCGCGATCCCGCGGGCAGAGCTGTGCGCCGGGCTATGGCGAACGACTCGTCGGAGACCCAATACGAAGGCGAGAACACTCCGGCCTTGCCAAACACTTCCGGGTAGCGATGGATCGCGTAGTCGGCGGACAGGCCACCCAGTGAGCTGCCCATCACGGCCGTGTGATCGCGATCCGGCAACGTGCGGTAGTTCGCGTCCACGAAAGGTTTGATCGCATGGATCACGTCATCGATGAACAGGCTGCCCGCGTTCGGCAGGAAGCGGACGTTCCAATACGGAATCAGCTCGTTGAAGCGCTGTTCGCCCCCATGGTCGATGCCGATCACGATGGCGGGGAAACCCTCGCGCGCCAGCGCGTCCATCGTCTCGTCCACGCCCCACTCGCCCGCGTAGCTGGTGGCATCATCGAAGAGGTTCTGCCCGTCGAACATGTACAGCACCGGATACCGCTGCGAATCCTGTGCGTAATCCGGCGGCAGATATACCCGCAGCTTCCGCGCGAAGCCCAGCTTCGGCATCCGCAACGGCGGTACGAAATCGCGAACGGTCGGACCTGCCGTATGTGGACGTTCGCCTTCCGCCGCGTTGAGCGCGAACGGAACGCACAACAGCAGGAGTGCAAGTCGGCGCAGCAGCATGGTGAACTTCCCCGGAGTTGATGGCGCGCACATTGCCGCCCCTGATTCGCCTACGCCTGTCCCATCGGTCACGCCGACGCCGCACTCCCGCCATCAGGGTGTCTTTGGGGTCAGCTTCTCGTGCAGCTCGGCGACCATCATCGTTGCTGCCGATCCGTACCAGCTGTGGTATTCGGCCACCATCTCGCCATTGCGGATCACGGGATCGGTTTCGGTGAGACGGCGCGCTTCGTCCACATCGTCGACCGCGAATACGAAGAGACCGCGCCAGCCGGCGGGGTCGTCGGAGAACGGGCCCGCAACCGCGAGCTTTCCTTCCTTGGCCAGGCGTCCGATGTTGGCGAAATGACCGGCGAACATCGCATCGCGCTCCTTGCCCTCCGGCATCCGCTTCGGACCGGTCTTCAGGATTACCAGCACGTAATGGCGCATGCCGTGTTCGTCGGCGCCGAGGCGCTTGGCCAACGCGGCGTCGTACACCGGCGCGGCAGGTTCCCTCGCGCGGTCTTCCGCGTGGACGCCGCTACCCAATAGCAGGCCAGCTGCGAATACCGTGGCGATTGCGAGCTTCATGAGGTTTCCTCCCGGGCTTTCCGACCGGATGCTAGCGGATATCCAGAGCCCGCTCCGGAGCGGACCTGGAGGCATGTTGAGGCGTCAACCAGGCTCCGCCTGGCGACCGATCTTCCGCCAAGCGCATCACAGACCACATCGGGCCGGCGAATCGCACGCTCGCGGTTCATGGGCGGCACGGCACATCTTCGGTAGTCTTGCCGCACTTTTTCTCCCTCGGATATCCATCACATGCGCAGAACCCTACTCGCCGCCGCCCTCCTCGCCTCTGCCTTGCCCGCGTTCGCCAGCAGCTTCGGCGGCACCACGGGTGGCGCCAGTTCCGCCGGTTCGTCGGCTTCGTCCGACAGCAGCTCGGGTGACGACAAGGTCGTGCTGCAGGCGCGCGACGACGCCGCCAGCTTCGTCGCGAGCGAAGGCCGCATCCGCGGCGCGCAGCTCGAAGCCGCATTGCGCGCCCTGCGCGAACGCCACCCCGACATGCGTCGCGCGAGCGACATGCAGCTCGCACAGGCCATCCTCGCGCGGTGAACCTGGAGTTCCGGCACTTTCGTGCCGCATCGCTACTGTTCTTCCTGCTCGCCTGCGCCTTACCGGCGCAGGCGTTGCAGCTTGAGTCCGTCGAAGACGGACTGACGTCCGGCGAAGCCATCGCTTCGCGACAACTGCTCGACGACGTTGCGCGGCGCCTGCCCGCACGCTGGGCCAATGCGTTGACCGATGTGCGCGTCGAATGGCGCGACGACCTGCCCGCCAATGTCCATGGCCGTGCGCTCAAAGAACGAGTGCTGCTCAGGCGTGCCTTGCTCGACGGGTGGAAGCCAGACGCCGATACCAAAGCGGGCACGCGGGCTGCACTGGCCGCCGTCATCCACGAACTCGCCCACCTCTACGATCGCACGCCGCAGGGGCAGCTCGCGCGCGATCCGCGCCTGCTCGATCTCGCGGGCTGGCAGGTTGCTGCTCTGCGCCCCGGGCGCACGCGCAATGCGTTCACCGACCGCAGCCCCGATGCATACGAACTGACGAGTCCGGTCGAATTCGTCGCGGTCAACCTCGAACATTTCCTGCTCGATTCCGATTACGCTTGCCGTCGTCCTGCTCTGCAGCGGTATTTCGCTGCGCATTTCGGGACCTCTCCGACGCAGACTGCGTGTGCACCGGCATTGCCGTTCGTGCAAGCCGATCCGGATGCAGCCGATCCGCTGCTGCCGCTGGATCCAGAGCGCATCTATGCCATCGACTACCTGCTCGCCGAAGGCAACGAGGAAGCGATGAGCCGCTGGGGCCACAGCATGCTCCGGCTGGTGGTGTGCGCGCCGGAACACGCGCGCGGCCCGGAATGCCGCCTCGATCTCGCCTATCACCGCGTGCTTTCGTTCCGCGCCTTCGTCGACGACGTACAGATTTCGAGCTGGCGCGGACTTACCGGCTCGTATCCTTCGCGCCTGTTCCTGCTGCCCCTCGAACAGGTCATCGACGAATACAACAAGGTCGAGCTGCGCGGCATGCAATCGATCCCCCTGCGCCTGCAGCAGGACGAGATCGCCGCCGTGCTCGAACGCGCCGCGCAGCTGCACTGGAGCTACGACGGACGCTACTACTTCGTGAGCAACAACTGCGCGGTGGAGACCTACAAGCTGCTGCACGACGCCGTGCCCCGCCTTGCAAAAACCGGGCTGTCAAGCATCACGCCTACCGGATTGCTGCATCGCCTCGCACATGCCGGCATCGCGGACCCATCGGTCCTCGCCGATCGCAACGAAGCGATGCGGCTGGGTTACTACTTCGAAGCGCTGAGTGCGCGTTACCAGGCGATGTTCGACGTCGCAAAGTCATCGCTCGGCCTTCCGCAGGCGCGCGTGCAGGACTGGCTCGACCTGCCCGCGCGCGAACGCACGCCATGGCTCGAGCGCGCCGACCTGCGCAGCAGTGCCGCGTTGTTGCTGCTTGAGCAAGCCTCGCTGCGCCGCCAGGAACTGCGCGCACGCGACGAACTCAAGCGCCGCCTGCTCGGCCGCACCGCGCGACGCGATGGCTTCCAGGCCCAGGCGCGCGATGCCGCGCGAGACGTGCTGCGCATGGAAGCCCTGCTCAGTCGTCCCGCGATGCTGCTCTCTGCGAGCGGCTACGGCCTGCCCCAGCAGGAGGAACGCGCGATTGCGTCGCGTACGGGCACCGCAATGGCTGCGCAATGGAAGCAACAACGCATTGCACTCCTCGCCCAGGCGCGCCAATGGCTTCCGGAATCCGCGCGTACGGCACTGGAAGACACGGAAGCCAATATCGATTCGCTTGGCGCGCGCCTGCGGCGACTTCACTCCGAACAAGGCGGACTGCAGTTGCGTTGACGGATGGCAAGGTGGGTTCTGATCCCGCGACTACGCGGCTCAGGTACCTGAAGCAGTAAGACCCGCCTACCCTTAAACCGATCCCACTCTCCCCGCATCCCATTCGGAGTCGCCCACTACGGGCACCGCTCCGGGGGGAGCCTTCATGTCTTTGCCTACGTCCGCACGCATTGCCCGTCTCGCGCTCACCGCCGCGCTGTTCGCCGCTCCGCCTTTCGTGTTCGCGCAGACGTCACCCGCAACCGGCACTGCCGAAGGCGCGCGCACCTACACCCCCGAAGACTTCGCGCGATATGCGCCCCGCAATGCGCTGGCGATGCTCGAGCAGGTCCCCGGCTTCGTGATCCGCGAAGCGGTGCAGGAACGCGGATTGGGCCAGGCGACCGGCAACGTGCTGCTCAACGGGCAGCGGCTTTCCGGCAAATCCAACGACGTGCTAGACCAGCTGGGCCGTATTCCCGCGAACAACGTGGTGCGGATCGAAATCCGCGACGGCGCCACGCTCGATATTCCCGGCCTGTCGGGCCAGGTGGCAAATGTCGTCACCAAGGCCGGCGGCATCAGCGGCTCATGGAGGTGGCGCCCCGACTTCCGCAAGTACTACACCGATCCGCAACTCACGCGCGGGGAGGTATCGATCAGCGGCACGCGCGGACTGCTCGATTACACGCTGGGCTTCCAGAACAATGCCAGCCACAGCGGCGCAGGCGGCGACACCTACATCTACAACGCGGACGGCAGCTTCCGCGAGTACCGCGAAGACGCGTGGACCGGCGAATACGACCAACCCAAGCTCAGCGCGCAGCTCGTCCACCACGGCGCGACCGGCTCGCTTGGCAACCTCAATGCCTCGTGGCAGAAGGTGTTCTACGACTACGTCGAAGACGGCACGCGCATCGGTCCGGGCCTGTCCGACCGCGTGCGTAGCGTGCGTTCGGAACAGGGCGGCCACAATTACGAAATCGGTGGCGACTACGATTTCACGCTCGGTGCGGGGCGACTGAAGCTCATCGGCCTTGGACGGTTCGATCACACGCCCATCAGTGACCAGGTCGAAACACGCTTTGTCGATGGCTCGCCAACGACAGGCAGCCGCTTTACCCGCGACGGCGAAACGAAGGAGCGCATCGCACGCGCCGAATACCGCTGGAAAAGAGGCGGCGACTGGCAGGTTTCGGGCGAATATGCCTTCAACAGTCTGGACAGCCGCTCCGAACTCTTCGTACTCGACACGGGCGGCGTGTACCAGCCGGTCCCATTGCCTGGCGGCACTGCAACCGTGCAGGAAGACCGCTACGAAGTGATGGGCACCTACGGCCGCGCGCTCACGCCGAAGGCGACGCTGCAGGTCAGCCTCGGCGGCGAATATTCGAAGCTGGAACAGGTCGGCGGTGGCGGGCTGGTGCGTACGTTCCGCCGTCCCAAGGGCCTCGTTTCGCTCGCATGGAAGGCCATGCCGAAGCTCGACCTCAACATGAAGCTGCAGCGGCGCGTCGGCCAGCTCGACTTCTACGACTTCCTCGCGTCGGTGGATCTGAACGACGACCAGACCAACGCCGGCAATCCTGACCTGGTGCCGCCGCAGACTTCGGAACTCGAAGTCGAAGCGGTGCGCGACCTCGGCGTGTACGGCAACACCAGCCTGCGCATCTATGGCCAACGCATCGACGACATCGTCGACACCATTCCGATCGGTGAAAACGGTGAAAGCCCCGGCAACATCGACAGCGCCACGCTGTACGGGCTGGAGTGGAAAGGGACCTTCGAACTCGCACCATTGGGTTGGCACGGCGCCAAGGTCAACACGCGCCTGCAATGGCAGGAGAGCCGTGTACGCGACCCGCTCACCGGCGAGAAACGCCCGATCAGCAACACGTTGAAGGATTTCGCCGAAATCGGATTACGCCATGACATCGCCGGCACGTCATGGGCATGGGGCGGCAATCTGAGCTACGAGTTCTACTCGCGCGACTATCGCCTCACCGAGGTCGGCCGCCTGTGGGAAGGCCCGGTCTGGGACAGCCTGTTCCTCGAACGCAAGGACCTGATGGGCATGACGGCGCGATTCACCGTTACCAACCTCATCGATGCGCGCAGCATGTGGCAGCGCACCGTGTACGTGGATCGCCGCACGGGGCCGGTCGACTTCAACGAAGACCGCAACCGCCGGATCGGGCCGATCTTCCAGCTCTCGCTGTCGGGTAAATTCTGAGTCGTTGCGCATTCACGCGATTGCGAATAGCGCGCAGGCAGACTGATCCGGTGAACGCACCGGAGTCTCGTGCATGCATCGGAAGGAACGGCGCAGCAACAAGCCGGTACCGCTCGATCCCGAGGTCCTCAGCGAAGGGCTGAACCCGGCACAGCGCAAGACCCTGTCCGAACTTCAGCACTTCCACTGGAAGCTGAAGTTCGTTCGCCGCCCGATGTTCAAGGATCCGGTCCCGGTCCTGTTCGATCGCGACAACCAGCGCTATCTGGTGATCGAGCCCGATGGCTCGATCACCGAGAATCCGGACATTGCGATCCGGCCTTGAGCATGGCGCTGCCGTGCCAGCGCCGCTTCGCGGGACTTACTGCGCGTAGTAGTTCGTACCCACACCAACCACACTATCGGTACTGATTTCCAGGTGCCACGTAGTCTTCGGGTTGGTGGTCGTGCTGGTGCCGGCCACGGTGATCGGCGTGGTCGTGGTGTTGGTCACGCCGAAGTACAGCGTCTTGTTGTTGCGGAAGGTATTTCCATTTACGGAATACCCGGTCGATCCCGCGCGCAGGCCAACGCCGTACAGGCGGTTGTGCAGGAATTCGTTGTTGAGGATCTGGCCGGTGGAAGCCGTCAGTCCGAGCACGCCATAGCCCAGGTTGTATTCGATCTTGCAGCCCTGGATCGTGACGTTCTGGACTTCCTTGTAGACCTGGATGCCGTTGCTGTCGTTGTGGTGGATCCAGCAGTTCTGGATGAGCACGCCATCGGTGATCGATGTGCCGACGAGGTCGGGTTCGATGTCGATGCCGCAGCTCGGCTTGATGCCGCCGGTGTAGCTGAACTCGGAATCGTAGACGCGCACGTTCTTCGAGCGGCCGATGGTCATGCCCTGGCGCCGGTTGCCGCTGCACACGATGTTGGCAACCACCACGTCTTCGCTCAGCACGGTCGTCGTGCCATCCGCCGCACCCACGGACAAGCCATCACCCCAGCCGTTGGCCATGCGCATGTCGCGTACGGTCACGCGCTTGCAGCCACGCACCATGACGCAGTGGCCCCACTCGCCGGTCGTTCCCAGGTGCTTGTCGCGTTCGCCGACGGCCTGGCCGCCGGAGATCTGCACGTCGTTCACCTTGTAGGCGTTGATGACGTAGTAGCGGTCGGCCGAATTCGGCAGCGCAACGAGTTTCGCGTCGTGGTCGATCTGCAGGTGCATCAGGCTGCGCAGGCGGATGCTCTTGACCGCATCGACCATGTAGGTGCCTGGCGGAATGACGACGGTGCCGCCTGTCGACGGCAGCGCATTGATGGCACGCTGGATCGCCGCGGTGTCGTCGTGCACGCCGTCGCCGAACGCACCATAGTTGCGGACGTTGAGGATGGCGCTGCCGCGCGCACGTGCCGGCGGAACGAAAACGCCCGTCGAGGACGAGGTCTCCAGGAGATCCGGCGGCAGCTGCTTGCTGAGGATCGCGCCCGCCATTGCCGGCAGGGCAGCCGAGCCCGCCGCAAGAATGACCAGCCTGGATGACTTACGCAGGAAATCGCGGCGTGCAGACTCCCGCGCGTGCACGTCGTGCACGTGATCTTCGATGCCCATACCTTCCCCTTTGCGCGCCGGCACCCTCGATGGAAGGTGACTCCCTTCGACGCTGACTCAAATCACCGGTTCCTTCGGAACCTGCTTCGAGGCAAATGTAGATATCCCGTGAATAAAGTCAGCGACCTTTTCCTGAATTTGTGAGCCTCTTCAAGCATCGGAAAATTACGGTTCAGGCGTCACGATCGTGAATTGGGAAAATCAGCCCTCTTCGCAGGTGAAACGATGACGCGCAGATCGCTCGATCACGCCCGCGCGCCATCGGACTCCATTGCCCGCAGATAGTTATGCGCCTTGGTCGCGGCGATCGCGCCATGCCCCATCGCCACGCTGATCTGATCGAGCCCGTCGACGATGTCGCCTATGCAATAAAGCCCCGCAACGCTCGTGCCGTACGGCGAACGGGCATCCACGGCGCCCTGGTCGTTCAGTACGACCCCGAGTGACTGAGCGAACTGTGTGCGCTGGCGGGTTCCCAGTGCGGGATACACGACATCGAACACCAACGGCATCTCCTGCTCCCTCAGGTACACAAGCATGGTGTTGTCGTGCAGTTCGAGATGGTCCAGTGCGTGTTCGACGGTAGTGATGCCAGCTTGTTCCAGATCCCGTCGCTCCCGCGCGTCCAGTTCATCGAACGCCCGCGGAATGAGCGTGATATCGGACGAATACCGGCGCAGGAACAGCGCCTCCTTCGCGCCCTGCTCGTCGCACCCCACCACCGCGATGCGATCGCCGCTGTGTTCGAATCCGTCGCATATCGGGCAATAGCGCACCACGCCCGCGCGCATCGCCGCCTCGTGCACGTCGCGAGGCAAGGAGATCTGGTTCATGAACAGTCCGGTGGCGAGGATCAGCGTCGGAGCCGATATCCGTTCGCCCTCGCGTGTCCGCACTTCGAACATGTTTTCCACGCGCGATGCCGACACCACCTCGGCTTCGCGCACCTGAGCACCGAAACGCACGGCGTGTCCGGCCATGCGCGCAATCAGGTCGGGGCCGGCGACGCCATCGGGAAATCCCGGCACGTTGTGTGTCTTCGAGATGCGCAGCGTGCGCGAAGTGTCGTCGTGCAGGACCAGCACGCGTCGGAGGAAGCGGGCCATGTAGAGCGCCGCCGACAATCCGCCCGGCCCCGCGCCCACGATCAGGCAATCCCATCGATCCGGCATTTCCCTCATCCAAGGCGAAGGGAGCCGCAGTATCGCCACGCATGCACGTTGGCCAGGTGAAGCGGAAATAGCCGACGTTCACTGCGCGTGTTAGTCGACTGGAGCTTGCACGCCGTTGCCGCTCCGGCATTCCCACTCGCTACACTGCGTGCCCGCTCCGCCCGGCCGTTTCGATGTCCACGCCTACCCGCCTTGCCCATCGCGTGTCCGAACTGTTCGGCTGCAGCCGCGCCGAAGCCGAGCAATACATCCAGAACGGCTGGGTATCGGTCGACGGCCGCGTGGTGGAAGCCCCGCAACACCCGGTGACCGGCGAACGCGTGGAACTCGATCCCGGCGCGCGCCTGGAAGCCGTCGAGCCCGCCACCATCCTGCTGCACAAGCCCGCCGGCTTCGACGCGATCAACGGGCGCAATCCCGCCGCCGTACTGGTGAAACCGGAAACGCATTGGGCCGAAGATTCCTCCGGCGTGCGTTTGCTGCAGCGTCACTTCCAGCGACTCACACCGCTGGTGCCGCTCGAAACCGAAGCCAGCGGCCTGATGGTGCTCACGCAGGACGGCCGCGTCTGGCGCCGCCTCACCGAGGACGCGGACTTGGTCGAGCACGAATACCTCGTCGAAGTCAGTGGCGAGATCGCGCCTTACGGTTTGCACAAGCTCAACTACGGGCTGAGCTTCAATGGGCGCGTATTGCCGCCATGCAAGGTGAGCTGGCAGAACGAAACGCGCCTGCGCTTCGCCATCAAGGGTGTGCGCGATGGACAACTGCGCGGCATGTGCGCGCAGGTGGGCCTGGACGTCGTATCGATCCGTCGCCTGCGCATCGGCAAGATCCCGATCGGCAAGGGCCCGAGTGGCGCGATGCCGCCAGGCCAATGGCGTTACCTGCCCGCGGGCGAGAAGTTCTGAAGCGCGCCGGAGCGCGCGCAAGCAATCAGACGGTCAACGCGCCGCCGTGCGCAGGGACACAGGCACGCTCGCTTTTCGCGACGTGACGGTATGCGAACTGTTAACCGGATCACTCAAGCATCTGCTTCCGCAGCAGCTTCACGACCCTGCTGGCGGATCAGTGCTTCCTCGCGCGCATCGTTGATCGCGTGGCGAACACTGTCGAGGTCGATCGTGCGTTCGTCCGGGATGAACTCGCCGGTCAATTCCGTATCGGGCTGCAGCGCGCCGCTTTCGAACAGCGTCCACATCTCTTCGCCATACCACGTGTCGAGCAGTTCGGGCGCCCAGCGGCCGAGGTTCGCCGTGAGATTGTTGACGTCACGCAACAGCATCGTGCGCGCCGCGTTGTTGCCACCGGCGCTGACGACCTGAGGGAAGTCGATCACCACCGGCCCATCCGGACCCACCAGCACGTTGTAGGCCGACAGATCGCCGTGGATCAGGCCGCAGCACAGCATCAGTACGACCTGGCGCACCAGCACGCGGTGGAATTCGCGCGCCAGCTCCGCACCGAGTTCGACTTCACCCAGGCGCGGCGCGGAAAAACCTTCGGCATCGGTGACCAGTTCCATTACCAGCACGCCATGGAAATAACCGAACGGCTCGGGCACCCGCACACCGGCCTCGCGTAAACGGTATAGCGCATCGACTTCGGTGTTTTTCCACGCCGCTTCCTGCTGCTTCCGGCCGTACTTGCTTGCCTTGCCGACCGCACGCGCTTCGCGGCTGCCGCGCACCTTGCGACCTTCCTGGTACTGCACGCGCTGCTGGAAGCTGCGCTGCGCCATGTCTTTGTAGACCTTCGCGCAGCGCACGTCATCGCCACTGCGGACGACATACACGGCCGCTTCCTTGCCACTCTTGAGCGGACGCAGCACTTCGTCGATGACGCCGTCGTCGATCAGCGCCTGCAGGCTTTGGGGGGTCTTCACGGGATCTCGGGGGAACGGCTGGCGCGGCGAAACCCACGCGGCCGGGCGGGCATGGTCGCATCTCGGCACGCCCGGCGCCAATGCGGGGGGACCTAAGGTTCAGCTTTCCACGTAGCGCCACGCCTGCGCGGTGCGCTTTCCGGGAACTGCCGGCCGAAACGCCCTGCCCCCTTTAACCATTCGCCAATGCGAAGTCGATGGCCGCACGGACCGCTGCAACCTGCGCGTCGTTGCACTGCTCCGGCGTGGCGCGCGGACTGTCCGGATAGACCTCGGTAGTCGTCGTGTAACGCGCACCTGTAATGCCAGCGCACAGGCCAAGCTGCTTCAGCGGATAGCGGATCACGCCTGGTGCGACCACGGTCGAGCCGATGATCTCGCCATTCGTATCCGCCGGCGCGATGTGGGTCACCTGCTCCACCGCGGCGATGATCGCCTGCTGGAATTCGGGCTGCGGATTTTCCGTGTCGTCGACGAGATAGAAGCCATCCGGAATCTCTCCCGGCTCATACGCCTTGCCGTCGCGCGCGGCGAGCGCCGGGCGGAATTCGGACTCGTCGGTATCGGTGGTTTCGTGCAGGTCGACATGCACGAGGAAGCGGCCACGCAGCGGTTCAACCAGGCGAAGCAGCGCCGCCGATTCCTCGGCCGGACTGTTGTCGCGGAAAGAACGGTTGGGATCGATCGCGTCGGCATTCCAGCGATGGATGCGCTCATACGCCCACGGACTGACGCACGGCGCAACCAGCAGGTTCACACGGCCCGCGTAGTCCTGCGCGTGCTTCCCGGCGAACTGCAGCGCGCCATGCACGCCACTGGTTTCATAACCATGCACGCCACCGGTCACCAGCACGCAAGGCAATTCGTCGCTCCAGTCACGGTTGCGGATCGCGAGCAGCGGATACAGGTCACTGCCGTACTCGAGCCGGCCGTATTGCTCGACGTCAAAGCGGTCGCGCAGGCGATCGACCACGCTCACGACATCGCCTTCATAGCTCCGCCGGCGCACCTGTCGCGACAGCCACTCGGCCCTCTCCGCCTCGCCCCAAGGCTTGCCGGGAGTGCCGATGGGATAGAAGACCTGTGCATTCATGTGTGCTCGCCGTGGGTGCGGTCAAAGGGCTGCAATGTATAGCACCGGGTGAGATCGCTCCTTGCGCGGACTGCGCCTGCATTCGCCCGATCACTTACATGATGCTAATCATATAAGAAGGAGACCGGGACCCGCTCCGATGCTGGCGTCATACGCCCCGTTGTCGATCGCGTTTTCCATTCGAATCGTCAATGAAGCCATGGCGTACGCCGACAACGATCAGCCAGGCGGCCAACGAGCATTGGAACCGATGGTGCCGCGCCAAATGTCCCGTCAACGCGGCACAGGCGCCTCATAGAGCTTGTACTGGTTGCGCCCTGCCGCCTTCGCCTGGTAGAGCGCGACGTCCGCGTTACCCATGAGCTGTTCGGTATTGGCGGCATCCAGCGGGTAGGCGCTCACGCCGATGCTGCCCGACGCGCGAATCTCGTTGCCTTCGATGCTCACCGGCTGTGCCAACGCTTCGCGCAGTTTCCCGGCCACGATGATGGCCGCGTCCATGGAATGCGCCCCCGGTTGCACGACGGCGAACTCGTCACCCCCCAGTCGCGCGAGCAGGTCGGTCGTACGGAGCACTTCCCGCATGCGTTCCGCCGCCGTCCTCAGCACGGCATCGCCGGCCATGTGCCCGAAGGAATCATTGATGTCCTTGAAGTGATCGAGATCCACGAGATGCAGGACCAGAAGTTCATCGTGACGCTGCGCGGATCCGATCATGTCCACCAGTCGCCGGTAGAGCTCGGCGCGGTTCGGCAACCCCGTGAGTGCATCGACGAAGGCGAGCCGCTGGTGCTCGTCGTGGCGGCGCTTCTGGTCGGTCGCATCCCTCAACACCTTCATGTAACCGGCGTCGCGTCCATGGATGCGCACCGGATACATCATGCCGTCGCCCCAGAAGGTCGTCCCATCCTTGCGGATGTGCCAACGGAAATCCTCCGCGCAACCTTCGCGGCGGGCCTGGCGCATTTCCTTGTCGGGAACATGGTTCCTGCGGTCGTTCGCGATGAACAGCCTTTCGGCATTCACGCCCACGATCTCCTCGCGCGAGTAACCGAAAATCCCTTCCGCACCCCGGTTCCAGAGCGTGATGTTCCCCTTCAGATCGGTGACGACGATCGCGTGCCTGCTGGGGCTGTCCAGCAGTGCCTGCATGAGTTCCCGGTCGTCCACGCGCATGTCTCCCGAGGCTGTGGCGATGGTTCGCCCCGTCCAGCTACAGGCCCGTGAAGGGAGGGAACAGAACCGATGAAGCGTTCAGATTGAATGCCTCATCGAGCGCAACGGCATGCACAGGCCGGCTGTTGCGCAGGGTCCAGGCGAATCGATCAGTGAATCCGCGACAAGCGCCGCGGTCGCTGAGATGTCGAAGTAGATGTTGTCCGCAAAGAAGCCGTCTGCAGTGGCGCCATCGGCGTTTCCATGGGGCCGGGTTCGAAGGCATCGAACCGCAACTGGGAACCTACCGGTTGACGCAGCTAGCCAGCGCCGAACGCCGCCACCAGCAGAAGCACGAACGCGGTCGCCGCCAGGATGGCGTGGGCGACCACCAGCCAGGCCGGCAGCAAACGCTGCCGCCATTTGTAGGCGAGGCTCATCACGGCCCCGCCAGCGGCGGCCAGCAGGAACAAGACCAGCGCCATCGTCGCCATCGGCGGCACGGTTGTCGTGCACACCGCATAGACCAGCAATGTGAGGCCCGATGCGGCAAGCAGTCCGTGCAGCATCGCCAGCCATGCCGGCGGATTGTGTTTACGTGCAAAGCGTATGCCCGCCATGAGCAAGCCACCCAAGGCAGTAATCGCTAGAAGGATCGTGGCCGTCTGGAGCATGGGCGTGGTCCGCGGTGGAGTCCATTCACATTAGGCCGGTACCGGTGAGCACGACGTTGGAACGATGTCGAGATCGCGTGATGGCACGGGCGCAATTCACGTCCGCTGGAAATGGCTGGGCAGACGATGTGGCTTGCCGTCGTTGCCTGGCGTTGCAGATGCCACGCGTGTGCGGTGATGTCTCCCGGAGGTGACCTGTTGGATCGGAGTCTCGTCCTGATACGGGTGCGCGATGACACCGTCTACGTTGGCCATGGCGGCACGGTGCTCGCGACGGATCGCCATGGCTTCCTGCACGAGGGCATCGAGCACGGGCTTTTCGTCGACCAGACCCGCCTGCTCTCGCGCTACCGCTGCCTGGTCGACGGCAAGCCGCCGTTGCCGGTAGCCCAGTCCAAGGTCGCGCAGCACAGCTGGCTCGGCTATTACCTGATCCCAGGCACGACACAACGCGACCGGCATGCCGATCTCACCGCGCCGGAAGGAGCCGCGCAGGAAGCCGTCGAATTGCGCATCTCGCGGGTGGTCGGCGATGGGCTGCACGAAGATCTCGACATCGCCAACTACACGCAGGGCCCGGTGGCCCTGCGCCTGCAACTGGACATCGACGCGGACTTCGCCGACCAGGAGGAAACCAGGAAGGCGCGCCAACAGCACGGAATGCTGACGCGGACATGGCGCGTGCACGAAGACGCGCGTGAACTCGTGTTCGACTACAAGGCCGAGCATCGTTACGACGTGCAAGGCAATCGCGGGGTCGCCACCCTGCATCGTGGAGTGACCCTGCGCATCGACCACGCGGATTCGCTGCCGGTGGAGCGCGACGGACACGTCGAATTCGCCATCGAGTTGCCCGCGCGCGGTCGCTGGCATGCGTGCCTGCGCTGGATCCCATGCATCGACGGAGCGCGGCTGCTGCCACCGCGTGAATGCCGCGCCTTCCTGCCAGATCGCAGCAGGCATGGCCCGGAAGCGGTCTTCCTGCGGGAAGCCACGGCATTCGATTCGCCCGAGAGCGACACGCTCGCGCCAGTCGTCGTGGATGCCCTGGTGCGCGCGCGTCGCGACCTGCTGGCGCTGCGGCTGAGCCGCTACGACCGCGGACCACGCGCCTGGACTGTCGCCGCGGGACTGCCGATGTACCTCGCCCTGTTCGGACGCGACACCCTGACTGTCGCATGGGAAGCCGCACTGCTCGGGCCGGAGCTGATGCGCGGCACGCTGCCCGCGCTGGCGGAACTGCAAGGCACCGAATCCAACGACTGGCGCGACGAGCAACCCGGGCGGATGCTGCACGAGGCGCACACCGGTCCGCTCGAACAACTGAACTTCACGCCCAAGGGCCGCTATTACGGCGCCCATACGACTTCCGCGTTCTATCCGTTCGTCATTGCGCAGTTGTGGCATTGGACGGCGGATCGCGAGGCAGTGGCTCCATTCGTGGAGCCTGCACGCAAGGCGATCCGCTGGCTCGATCGCTGGAAAGGACCGAAGGGGCTCCATCGCTACCAGACCCGTTCGATCCAGGGTGTCGAAAACCAGGGCTGGAAGGATTCGCACGACGCCATCGTGCATGCCGACGGCTCGGTCGTTGCGGCGCCCATTGCCACCTGCGAGGAACAGGGCCTGGTGTATGCGGCCAAGCTCAACTTCGCCGAGGTGCTGTGGTGGTTCGACCACAAGGACGAGGCCAGGCGCATGTTCGACGAGGCGCGCGAACTGAAACAGCGGTTCAACGACGCGTTCTGGATGGCGGACGAACGCTTCTTCGCGATGGCACTCGATCCGCAACAGCAGCAGGTGCGCTCGATCGCTTCCAATGCCCTGCATTGCGTGGCGACCGGCATCGCCGGGAAAGACCATGTGCTGCCCACGATGGAGCGGCTGTTCGCGCCGGACATGTTCACCGGCTGGGGCATCCGCACGCTCTCGTCCGAACACCCCGCATACAACCCCTACTCGTACCATCGCGGCACGGTCTGGCCGGTGGAACACGGTCCGTTCGCGGTCGGTGCATACCGCTACGGCTTGCACGACCGCGTCGAGCAGATCTGCAAGGCGCAGTTCGAGGCGGCCGCGCTGTTCGAACACCGCCGGCTGCCGGAGTTGTTCGGCGGCCATCCGCGCGACGCGGATCATCCATTCCCGGCGCTCTATCCCGCGGCGAACTCGCCGCAGGCCTGGTCCGCCACGACTGTTTTCACGCTGCTGCAAGCGATGTTCGGCCTGCAGCCGTTCGCACCGTTCCGGATGCTGTTTGTCGATCCGCACCTGCCGGCCTGGCTGCCCGAAATCCGGTTGCGCGGGTTGCGTGTCGCGGACGTGGAGTTGAGCTTGCGCTTCTACCGGAATCCGGGAGGTTCCAGCGACTACGAAATCCTCGAGCAGCGTGGCCAGCTGCACGTGATCCGGCAGCCCAGTCCGTGGTCGCTGACGGCCAACTTCGGCGAACGATTGAAGGATCTTGTCCTCAGCGCGCTGCCGGGACGATAAGAGTGGAGACCGTTATGGACGCACCCGCACTCAAGGTCGTGGTCATCACAGGTGCAACGGCTGGCCTGGGACGTGCCATTGCCGAGGCCTTCGCACGCCGCGGTTGGCGCATTGGCGTCATCGCCCGTGATGCCGATGCGCTGGCAGCCACCCGCGATGAGCTGAAAGCACTGGGTGGGGATGCGCTGATCATGCAGGTCGACGTGGCGGACGCCGACGCAGTGTCCAAAGCGGCGGAAAATGTCGTCCAGCGCTGGGGGCAGATCGACGCATGGATCAACAATGCCATGACGACGATCTTCTCGCCGGTCACCGCAATGGCTCCCCGGGAATATGCGCGCGTCACCTCTGTCACGTATCTCGGTGCGGTACACGGAACGATGGCGGCGTTGCGCTGCATGCAACACCGCGGAAAGGGCGTGATCGTGCAGGTCGGCTCTGCGCTCAGCTACCGGGCCATCCCCTTGCAGTCGGCGTACTGCGGCGCAAAATTCGCGATCCGTGCATTCACCGATTCCCTGCGCAGTGAACTGTTCCATGACGGCAGCAGCATCCAGCTCACCATGGTCCAGCTTCCGGCCATGAACACCCCGCAGTTCGAGTGGGCGCGAAGCCGCATGCCCCGCCGCCTGCAACCGGTTCCGCCGATATACACGCCGGAAGCCATCGCGGAAATCATCGTTGGAACGATCGAACGACGATCGCAACGCATGCCCCGCGAACTCTGGGTAGGCATTCCAACGGTCCAGGCGATCGTCGGCCAGATGCTTGTACCGGGCTGGCTGGACCGGATGCTGGTGCGGAAAGCCTGGGATGGACAGATGACCGGCGAGCCCGAAACGGGCCATGCCGATGCGCTGTTCGCCCCGGTACCCGGACTGCATCGCGTACATGGACGATTCGGAGCCCGCGCCAGAAGGCAGGTGCGGGCATTCGATGCGACGACCTTGAGGATCGTCGCCGCATGGGCAGGTGCTGCCGCGCTGGTGGTGCTGGTTGCGCTGTTGCTACGCGTGCTATTGGAATAGCGGGGTGCGACATGGCCAATCCCGAGCGGGCTTTTGCGATCGTCGGTCTTGGAAGGATGGGTGGAAACCTTGCGCGCCAGGCGCTCGGAAAAGGCATGAGGGTGGTTGGTCATGCACGCCGCGGCCCTCCCGCAGGACTGTTGGATGATGGCCTCGAATTCATCGAGCGCATTGAAGACGTAGCGCATGCGCTGGCGCAGCCGAGGCGTGTGTTGCTGTACGTTCCGGCGGGCCGGGCCATCGATGATCTGCTGCACCGTTTACGTCGCGTCCTTGATCCCGGAGACGTGGTTGTCGACGGTGGGAATTCCTATTGGGGTGACTCCATTCGCCGCCACCGTCGACTGCGTCGAAGCGGGATCGCCTTTGTCGATGCCGGCACGAGCGGCGGCCTCCAAGGCGCCCGGGATGGAGCATGTTTCATGGTAGGCGGCGAAGAGCCCGCCGTGGCTTGCGTGGCGCCCATCCTGAAGGAACTCGCGTGCGATGGTGGGTTTGTTCACGCCGGACCGCCTGGCTCCGGGCACTTCGTCAAACTTGTGCACAACGGCATCGAATTTGGAATGCTGCAGGCGATTGGCGAAGGAGTCGACCTGTTGGAGCACTGCCCTGCCCCATTGCCAATCGCCGACATCTTGCGCACGTGGCGCCATGGGTCGGTCATACGTTCATGGCTTATCGAACTGATGGAGCAGGCTTACCGGAACCAGCATGGGCTGACGTCTGTTCCATCGCACGTTGAAGACACCGGGGAAGTCAACTGGCTGGTTGACGATGCCCTGCACATGGAAGTCGCGATTCCCGTCATCGCTCAATCGGTACTGCAGTTGCTGGCTTCACGTGACAGGGAACGATATCCGGCACGAGTCGTGGGCATGTTGCGACACGGATTCGGCGGTCATCCGTATGGCCGTGACGAGCGGATTGCGCGAGAACGGGCGTGCGGTCGCGTGGGCGCGTATCGGCCTTTCGGACATGCACCTCGCGACCACGAACCGGGGTGCGAATAGAACGGGTTGGCACGCGCAGGTTGGGGTTGCCTCACCAATACAGCCTCATCGAGGTTGCGAATGCGGCTGATGAAACCGTCCGGCCTCATCGAGATTGCGAATGCTGGGTTGATGACGCCAACCCAACCTACGGCCTTCATCTCCGGCCCACCGCACAGATCGTTGCGTTTGGAATCCGAACGCCACCGTCCGCTGTCACGTACTGCCGAAGTTTTTCGGCGAGCCTGTGCCGGTACTCGCCCTGCTCTGCAGGCGATTTATCGGAAAGCAACGCGGCAAATACTGGCGAAACATCCATGAGGTACCGGTTGCAGTCGTCGGTGGATGCGAACTCCAGGGTCAGCCTCATCTCTTCCACGCGCACATCCGGAAATCCGGCATGACCCAGCGCTTTTGCCAATGCAGGCCCCACCGATCCGGGCCGGGAAGGCTCTTCCACCAAGGGCGCTGGCAAATCAAACATCTCCCGGGCGGCGATCATCGCGAGGGTCGCCAGCGGACGGGCCTTCGGCCCCGCGTCCCAGACGGCTGTGGCAAACGCGCCATTGGGAGCGAGCATGCGCCGTATCGCGACCAACGTGTTCAGCGGATCCGGCAGATCCGTTACGCCCCAGCGCCAGAGAACGGCATCGAAGCTGCCGTCGGGAAAATCCAGTCGCTCCGCATCCGCTTCCATGAACTCCACGTTCGTCACGCCCAGTGTCATTGCCCTCTCCCGGGCGATCTCGAGCATCCGGGAGGAGAGATCCGTAGCGACCACCCGTCCGGTGGGTCCAACGCGGCTAGCGGCCAACAGGGCGGGCTCACCGATACCGGTCGCAATATCCAATACCCGGTGGCCGGGTTGAATTTCCGCCAGCTCGATCATGCGCCTGCTTACGCATCGGGCGGCGTCCTCGATAGTCGGCCACCACTTCTTCCAACCGGCCGCAACGCTATCCCACTGTTGGCTCAGTTCCTCCTTGTCACGTGTCACGCCGCTGGATGGAGTGCTCATGGGTTCGATCTCTTTCTCCATTGCAGCCCACTGGAAACAATCAGGCAGAAGGCTGGCTCGTTACGTTGCATTCCCGGCCTGCGACCCGGCGGCGTTAACCGCCCATTGGGCGGCGAAAGCACGCTGGTATGCGGGCCGCGCTTCGCCGCGCGCGACATAGGCAGCCAGGGCCGGAAATTCGTCGAGGATGCCCGACGGCCTCAGCCTGAGAAGTACCGATACCATCATCAGATCGCCCGCGCTGAACCCACCATCGAGCCACTCGCCACTGCCCAGGCGAGCAGAAAGCTGGAGCAGCCGATGCCGGATGCGGTCTTCGACCAGCGGCAGGCGCTCTCTGGCCCAGGGCTTGTCGCCTTCCTGGAATTTGGCGATGACGAGATCCAGGATCGGCGGCTCCACGGTGTTGACCGCGGCGAACATCCAGGTGATTGCACGCGCCCGTGCGTTGGCGTCGTCCGGCAACAGGCCGGTGTGCCGCTGGGCGAGATGCAGGACGATCGCGCCCGTTTCGAACAGGACGAGATCGCCTTCCTCGTAGGTGGGAATCTGGCCGAAGGGATGCAGGCGCAGGTGCGCCGGTTCCTTCATCGCACGGAACGAAACGAGACGGACCTCGTAAGGTTGCCCCACTTCTTCCAGCGCCCAGCGCACGCGCGTATCGCGCGCCAGTCCCTTGCCGCCGTCGGGCGACCGTTCAAAGGCAGTAATGATGATGGTCATCGTGAGGCACTCCTGGCGTCAGGCACGGGCAATTGCCCGCTTTTCATCGTTACGACGAACGGCCGGGCCCGTATCCGACCCAGGCCGGAAACAATTTGCGCATAAGCACGCATTTCAGGAACACGGCCTGCTGGCGACACCTGGCCTGCCACACCCGTCATGTTTCGTATCGCGAACAACCTGCTTCGGGCCGCGCTACGAACCACCGACGGCTCGTTATCAAGCCAACGTTGGCGGCACGACTGGTGCTCCCGCAATCGATGGACAGCTTGCTTGCGCCCCGGTGATCAACTCCACCTCTCCTGCTCCGTCCGGCGAAGACGGGCCTCGGCGCTTCTGGTCAGCGGGCCGACAGTCGCGCAACTACATCCGTTCCAGGCGGTCGCTGGCTTCCCGCTTGCCCAGTGCGCGTACGGCAGCCAATGCCGCGATCTGGGACTGTCTGGGTACCGCCTTGCCCGCTTCGTAGTTGTAGATCGACTGGCCCGACACGCCGGCAAGCCGCCCGTAATCAGACGCGGACATTCCCAGCCTCGCGCGGTGTGATTGCAACGCCTTCGCCGAAAACCGCGCCGGGGTCGCCTGGCCAGAATTCGCAGGCTGTGCACGCTTGCTGGCCCGGCTCGACGCGGCCACCTGGCGTTGCAGATCGGCGACCACCCGCTTCAGGGCTGCGATGTCACGGCGGTATCCAACGCTCGCCTTGCGCAAGGTCGTGACTTCGGCTCGGACTTCCTTGCGGGCCAGACGCGTGATCTCGGACTTCAGCAAAGCGCCGATGTTGGGCATGTAGGGACTCATCTGCATTGGGGGATGGGCCGATGGTAGCCCAAGGGAACAAAACTCCGTTGATTCGGAGTCATTGCTTTCGAACGGAAGCGAACGTCACTCAAGGTGGGGCGAGATGCCAAGATGCTCCCCTTGAAAGCCACGGAGGTGTCGTGGCCGAGTCGACGGCACAGCACCTGTAGCCGCCGGAAAATTCGCCCCATCCAAGCATCACAGACGATCCGCCATGACCATGTCCCACATCGATCCAGGCCTCGTTTTCGCCTGGCAAGCAGCGCATTCCGTTGCCCGAAGCTCCCCACCCCCTGGCAAGGGCTTTCCGCTGGATTCGTCCAACCTCGAACGCTCACCCGTCTACATTCGCTTCGAACCCGAAGGCGGCGGCGACAACTGGAATCTTCGCTTCGCTGCTGCCCTGGTCTATACCAACGGTCAATTCGTAACGGCGTTCACTCCACCCGTCGCGTTCGACAATCTCTGGATGGGCACGGCGTCCGGAAAGATCCTGTACCTCACCGATCGCTGGGGCCGCCCGGATCCCGTGATCAAACTCGCACGGGAACTGGCTGCGAAGTCATTTTCAGTGGCTGGGCCAGTCCTTCCGCGGATAACCTGACGCTGTCTTCAAGTGTCCTTCCTCGCGTAAAGCACCATCTGCGTGCATCGGAACAACGCGATGGTTTTGCCCGACTCGCGATGGGTCACGGTTGCGTCCCACACCTGCGTCGTCCTGCCCAGGTGTGCGGGTTTGGCGATGCATTCGATCGTGCCGTCGGTCGCGGTGCCGAGGTGGTTCGACTTCAATTCGATCGTGGTGAAACCCGAAGCCCCCTCGGGCAGGTTCTCCACGCAACCGTAGCCCGCGGCGGTGTCCGCGAGTCCGATCACGCTTGCGGCATGAAGGAAGCCGTTCGGCGCGATCAACGAAGCCTGCACGGGCAGCTCCGCACGGACTTCCGTGGCATCGACGTGCGTGACAACGATGCCGAGGTGGCCAGGTAGCCGGCCGACGCCGATCTGGTTGAAGTGGTTCGCGGTAGGCATGGGTGGCAGGTCTCTTTCGGCCGTTGAAGTAAACACGGATGACGCTGGCTCCAGCGTGGCGGACATGCGATCAACGAGCCAGGAACGCGAGCGCCTTCGGCATGAAGTCGGCATGGAACTGGAACACCGCGCCATGGCCGGAATCCGGATAGATGATGAGTTCGCTGTTCGGAAGCCGCTGCGCCAGGTCGTGCGTGTTCTCGCTCGGCACCATGCGATCGCTGTCGCCGTTCGCCACGAGCACGGGCTGCTTGATCGTTGACAGGTCCGCGGGCGGTTTCGCGCCCCAGTGTCGCAGCGCCTTCAACTGCGCCTGCAGCGCGGACACGGTGATTTCCTTGTCGCGATCGTTGGTGCGCTCTTTCAATCGCTGCAGGAATTCCTTGCCGGCACGGATTCCGCTCGGCGTCCTGGTGAAGAACAGGAACTGCTTCGGATCCTGGTGCGTCAGCAACCCGCGGAGCATGTCGTAGTAGGTCACGCGGGCGACGCTGCTGATGCCTTTGCCACCCGCGGGCCCCGTGCCGGTGAGGATCATCTTGCGCACGAGGTTCGGCTCCATCAGCGCGATCTCCTGCGCGATCATCCCGCCCATCGAGAATCCGAAAAGATCGACCTGCTTCAGCCCCATCGCCTTGATGAAGGCGATGGCATCGCTGGCCATCTGCTCCATCGACGTAGCAGGCTTGCCGCTGCTCGCACCCACGCCGCGATTGTCAAATGCGATCACATGATGCCTGGTTGCCAGGCTGTCGATGACCCGCGGATCCCAGTTGTCCAGCACCGCGGCGAGGTGGATGAGGCACACGACCGGTGGGCCGGGATTCCCTGTTCCCATTTCGCGATAGGCGAACCGCACGCCATTGGCGGTGATGCTCTGCGTGGGAACGTCCTTCCAGCTTTCGTTCGACGTCTGTGTCGTGGCCATGTGGTTTTCCTCTGTCCGATTGTCAGGACGCTTGCGGCAGGTAGATGGGCCTGGCGGCCGTCATCCCCTGCTTGACGTAGTTGGTCAGGTCGTCGGCGAGCACTTCATCCAGCCCGGATTCGAGGCCGTCCAACGCACGCGTGACGATGTCTTCAGGCGTGGACTTTGCTCCATCCATCTCGCGCGCGAGATCGGTATCGACATAGCCCATGTGCAAGCCCAGCACCTGGGTCTTCTGCGCGGCCAATTCGTTGCGCAACGAATTGGTGAGCGACCAGGCTGCGGCCTTGCTGGCCGAATAGGCGGCCAGGTCACCACGATTCACCCACGACGCCACCGACAGCACGTTGAGCAACGCGCCACCGCCATTGGCCTTGAGGATCGGCGCAAACGCCTTGCTCATACGCAACATGGCGAAGAAATTGGTCTCGAAGATCCGACGCGCGACTTCTTCGCTGTCCTGCGCAAGAAAGCCTCCGGGTTGGGCGATGCCGGCGTTGTTGATCACCAGCGTCACATCCGGAGCGAGTGCCGCGGCGGCCGTGATGTCGTCCGCGTCGTTGACGTCCAGCCGGAGTGCCTGGACTCCCGCTAGCGTGACGGAAGCTGGGTTGCGAGCGCCGGCATAAACCTTGCGCGCACCGCGGGCAAGCAACTGACGGGTGAATTCCAGGCCGATGCCACGATTGGCGCCGGTGACCAGGACAACAGCATTCTCGATTTTCACGATGGGGATTCCAGGAGAGGGGGAAGCAGGCTCACTTGATCCTGATGACGACCTTGCCCTTCGCGCGGCCTGTCGCGACATGCGTGATGGCGTCATTGGTCGCTTCGAACGGAAAGACCTTGTCCACGACTGGGCGTATCGCCCCACTCTCGATGAGCTGCGTGATCCGACCCAATTGCTCGCCGCTGGCTTTCATGAAAAGAAAGGCGTAGCCGACACCGAGCCGCCTGGCATATCTGCGGACGCCGGCGCTCAACAGGCGCAGGACCAGTCGCACGAAGCCGGGAGCGCCGATGTCTTTTCCGAATGCGGGGTCCGGCGGACCGGAGATGGAGATGAGCTGGCCGCCGCGCCTGAGGATGCGCAGGGATTTTTCCAGCGTCTTGCCGTCCTGGCTGTTCAGGACGACGTCGTAGTCGCGCAGGATGGTTTCGAAGTCATCCTTTTTGTAGTCGACGACGATGTCGGCGCCGAGGCGTTTCACCCACTCGACATTCGCCGCGCTGGTGGTCGTTGCGACGATGGCGCCCAGGTGCTTCGCCAGCTGGATCGCGAAGGTGCCGACGCCACCGGAACCGGCCTGGATGAAGACTTTCTGGCCCGGCTTCACCTTTGCCTTTTCCACCAGCGCTTGCCACGCGGTAAGACCGACCAGCGGGATGGAAGCGGCTTCCTCCATGCTCAGGTTCTTCGGCTTGCGGGCGAGCGCGCTTTCCCTGATCGCAATGGATTCGGCGAAGCTGCCGATGCTGAAGTCCGGTGCACGTGCATAGACCTCGTCGCCGACCTTGAACTGCCGCACGCGTGGTCCGACGCGGACCACGACGCCAGCCAGGTCGTGGCCCATCACCAGCGGAAAGCGATACGGCAGGATCAACTTGAAATCGCCGCTCCCGATCTTCGAGTCGAGGACGTTGACGCTGGCGGCGTGGATCTCGACCAGCACCTCATCGTCTCGATGCGTCGGCTCTGGCATTTCGGCCATGCGCAAGCTGGCCGCTTTTTCATAACGATCGAGAACAAATGCTTTCATGGTGTTTTCTCTTCAATCAGCAGGGGGCGGCGGTTGTAGGCAGCTGGAGGTTGTTGAATCATTGAATGATGATCATCATATTCAAAGGCGAAAAAGAAGGATGCGAGAGCATCCCGTGTCAGTCGGTCGGCGTGAGATGGTCCAGTGCTGAGTTGCGCAGCGCGTTGGAGAGTCGCGCGTCGTCGACGGCGCGAGCCAGCACGAGTGCGCCGACCATGGTGGATACCGCCACAAGCGCATGTTCATGCGCGCCGGGCTGGCCCCAGTCGGGCGAATGGCGGGCGATGAGGTCGATCATTTCCTTGATGCGGCGCGTGGCGGCACGCCGTACCTCGGGCGCCTGGCGTGGCATCTCGGAACCGAGCGCGGCGGTCGCGCATCCGGTTTCGATGCTTTTTACATGCTCTTCGGAGAGGTAGGCCTGCATCATCGCCTGCAGCGCCTGTTGTGGCGGCGCTGTGGCGGCGACGCGTTCCATCAGCACCACGGCCTCGCTGCCGGCGCGATCGGCGGCCTCGGCGAGCATCGCGTCACGCGAGGCGAAATGGGCGTAGAAGCCGCCATGGGTCAGGCCGGCGTCCCTCATGATGTCCGCAACGCCGGTGCCGTTGTAGCCACTACGCCGGATCGCACGCGCCGCGGCGTCGACGATGCGGTTGTGGGTGGCTTCCTTGGATTTGGTGATGGCCTTTGTCATATTACGTCCATCATATACGATAGCTGCACCCAGCGGCAAGAAGGTTCCGCGTGGGAACCGGTACTGATTGCAGCTCTACTGCAGGAGGCGACTGACTGCTTCTGGCCGATAGCGGTCGCGTCCACCACAACACGAACCACTGCGAATGCCCGCTTCCAACCCTAGCGGTCCTTGGGATCGTGCATAGCCATGTTCTTGTCGCTAAGCGGCGTCTGCCTGCTTGAACCGCATGGCGAGAAAATCCACGAGCACCCGGACCGACGGCAGCAGTCCGCGCCGTGATGCGAACACCGCGTGCGCAAGTTCGTGCCGCGGCCGCCAGTCGGGAATCACGGGAACGAGCTCGCCACGCGCCAGTTGTTCGGTAACCATCAGCGTCGGCAGTTGCACCACGCCGACACCTGCTATCGCGGCGACGCGCAACGCCAGCATGCCGCGCGTGATGAAGCGTGGGCGGTGATAGATCGTCGCCTGCGCGCCATCGGGGCCGAACAGCTTCCATGCGTGTTCGTGCTGCGGCATGCCCAGATCGAGGCTGGGATACCGCGACAGCTCCGCGGGCCCTTGCGGCAGTCCGTAGCGATCCAGCAGCGCCGGGCTCGCGACAAGGCACTGGCCGAGTTCGGCCAGCACGCGCATCACCAGCTCGCTGTCTTCGAGCGGCGGCGGGCGCACGCGCAACGCAATGTCGACGCCTTCGACGATCACGTCGACGCGGCGGTTGGTGGCTTCCAGGTGCACTTCCACCCGCGGGTACTCGACCATGAAGTCGGCGAGCATCGGCGCAACCAATGTATCCAGCAGCGACACCGGACAAGCCATGCGCACGATGCCGCGCGGTTCACTGCGCGTGACCTCGATGGCCTCTTCCGCCGCTTCGGCTTCGACCAGCATCGCCCGGCAATGCGCGTAGAACGACTGGCCGACCTGGGTCACCGAGAAATGGCGCGTCGAACGCTGGATCAGTCGCACCCCCAACCGTTCCTCCAGCAGCGCGACACGCCTGCTGAGCTTGGACTTGGGCATGCCCAGCGCTCGCCCTGCAGGGGCGAAGCCGCCGTGTTCGACGACCTGGGCGAAGTAATAGAGGTCATTCAGATCCTGCATTGGCCCGCCTTCGTTCACCAGATGGGACTCTGAGGCCAAATTCTGCCAGCTACCGGAGCCAGCGTTCCATCTTCAAGCTTCCCTTCAACGCAAACGGGGCCGCAACCCGCGGTCCCCGGAACAGTTGGAGGCATGTCATGAAGAAAATCCTGGGCGTCTACAGCGCACCCCGCCCGCACTGGGTAGGCGACGGGTTCCCTGCCCGCTCCCTATTTTCCTACAACAGCCATGGGCGCGACCTGAGCCCGTTCCTGCTGCTCGACTACGCCGGGCCGCACAAGTTCGACGCCGCCACGCAACCGCGCGGCGTGGGCCGGCATCCGCACCGCGGTTTCGAGACGGTGACCATCGTTTACGAAGGCGAAGTCGAACACCGCGATTCCACTGGCGCCGGTGGAAAGATTGGTCCCGGCGACGTGCAGTGGATGACCGCGGCGTCGGGAATCCTGCACGAGGAATTCCATTCGCAGGATTTCACCCGCACCGGCGGCACGCTCGAGATGGTGCAGCTGTGGGTCAACCTGCCGGCGAAGGACAAGATGGCCGCACCGGGTTACCAGACCTTGCTCGACGCGGAGATTCCAAGCGTCGCGTTGCCGGACGATGCCGGCCGCGTGCGCGTGATCGCCGGCGAGTTCGAAGGCCATCGCGGTCCCGCGCGCACTTTCACCGCGCTGGACGTGTGGGACATCCGGCTCAACGCCGGCAAGTCCACGACGTTTTCGCTGCCCGAAGGCCGCACGCTCGCGCTGGTCGTGCTCAAGGGCACGGTGCTGGTGAACGACTCGGCGGTAACGCGCGAAGCGCAGATGGTGACGCTGGCCCGCGACGGCAGCGACGTCACGCTCGACGCCAACACCGATGCCACCGTGCTGCTGCTGAGCGGTGAGCCCATCGACGAGCCCATCGTCGGCTACGGCCCGTTCGTGATGAACACGCAGGAAGAAATCAGCCAGGCGGTCGTCGATTTCAACAGCGGCAAGTTCGGCCGCGCGCAGTAACCGCAGCGCCGGTCATTCGGGCCGGCGCCTTCCCTGTCCGCGCATGATGCGCACCTTCGAGGAACACCCATGAGCACTCCCGCCAACTTCAATGGCGCAAAGCCGATCATCGATCCCGACGATGCGGTGCTGCTCCTGATCGACCACCAGAGCGGCCTGTTCCAGACCATCAGGGACATGCCGTTCACCGAGATCCGCGCCAATGCCACTACCCTGGCCAAGGTCGCCACGCTGGCCGGGATCCCGGTTATCACCACTGCCTCGGTGCCGCAGGGCCCGAACGGACCGCTGATCCCGGAGATCCACCGGTACGCGCCGCACGCCAGGTACGTGGCGCGCAAGGGCGAGATCAACGCCTGGGACAACCCCGAGTTCGTGGCTGCAGTCAAGGCGACCGGCCGCAAGCAGCTGATCATCGCCGGCACCATTACCAGCGTGTGCATGGCGTTCCCGAGCATCGCCGCCGTGCACGACGGCTATCAGGTATTCGCCGTCGTCGACGCCTCCGGCACCTACTCGAAAATGGCGCAGGAAATCACCCTGGCGCGCGTCGTCCAGGCCGGTGTCGTACCCATGGACACGGCTGCGGTGTGTTCGGAAGTGCAAAAGACCTGGCACCGCGATGACGCACAGCAGTGGGCCGAGGCCTATAGCGCCGTGTTCCCGCCGTACCAGTTGCTGATCGAGAGCTACATGAAGGCGCAGGCTGTGGTGAAGAACCAGGAACAGCTCGATTCGGTGCGCAGCTGATACCCGCGCCTTCCACGCGCGCACTTCCCGCCACATCCCAACGGAGCACCTCCATGGCAAGCGAACCCATCCGTGATCCTGTCAGCGATCAACTGCTTACCCCCCAGAACGCGGCTTTCATCATCATCGACTACCAGCCCGTGCAGGTGAATTCCATCGCCTCGATGGACCGCCAGTTGCTGGTCAACAACATTGTCGGCGCCGCGAAGGCAGCCGTCGCGTATGGCCTCCCGATCGTCCACTCCACCGTCAACGTCAAGACCGGCTTGAACAAGCCGCCGATTACGCACCTGCGCAAGGTGCTGCGCGATGTCCCGACCTACGACCGGACCACGATCAACTCCTGGGAAGACGTCGAGTTCCGCGCAGCCGTGAAGGCCACCGGCCGCAGGAAGCTGGTCATGACCGCGCTATGGACCGAAGCCTGCCTCACCTTTCCGGCGCTGGACGCGCTCAAGGAGGGCTACGAGGTCTATGTAGTAGTCGACGCCGTCGGTGGCACTTCGGTTGCCGCGCACGAAGCCGCGCTGCGGCGCATCGAGCAGGCAGGCGGCAAGCTGATCAGCGTGGTGCAGCTGTTCTGCGAATTGCAACGCGACTGGCAGCGCAAGGACACGGTGCCTGCCTTCCTTGATCTGTTTATCGAAACCGGTGGTACGCCGGGGATCCAGTTCTCGTACGACCGCGCCGAATGAACCAGTGCGCAAGGCTTCCCCCGCGGGGGAGCCTTGCCGCTTCTTCGAGCCATCTTCGAAATCGAGCCGGCGTCATGATCGAAAGATCCCGATGTGGGGCCCGCGCAATTACGCGATCGAACGTTGGCAAGCGGCAGTCGATCTCGTCCCTTACAACGGCATCGTCTTCTCCCGGCGAGCAAGCCCGCGGACTCCCCTCTTCGGTCAGCCAATCCGGCGCATAGGCTGGCCGATCCGCAACCCGGAAAAAATCCTGTAGTAACTGGCGGAGGCTCACGCGTCCGATGAGGTGCGGCCCACAGTGTTTCATTGGCCGCGGCCCCAACCGACCACAGTCGTTGCAGCCTGTACCGGCCAGCGTTTCCTGGCGCCTCCGATGGAGATGCACGATGAAGACCGAATTCCCGAATGCCCGGAGCTACACCGCGGAAGCGGCACGCTTTCCGGCAAGGACGGTCGTGGATATTCAAGCCGAACAACGTCAGGTGAGTGCCGCCTACAGCAACACCGTGCTTGTGGACATAAACGGCGATTGCATGCGGCTGGCCGTGTTCGAGGGCGAATATCGCTGGCATTACCATCCGAACTCCGACGAGCTCTTCCTGGTGGTGGCGGGCGAACTCGAGATTGATTTCGATGAAGGCGTACGGGCGAGATTGGGACCGTGGCAGTGCCTGGTGGTACCGGCAGGCACCGTGCACCGCACGCGCGCAATTGGGCGCACGGTCAACGTGACCTTCGAGAAACAGCAAACCGAGGCGGTCTTTCTTTGACTGCCGGAGGTTTCGGCGAGTCTGTATCGGTATGCGGCGGTTGCAGGCACGACGTGTCAGAAGCGATTCGGAGTGACTGCCTTCACCCGTAGCGATCGCTCATTCTTCCCATGCGCAGACGCTGCGAAACTCCGGAAATTGGCCATTCACATCATTGCGCGATTGAAATAGGTCGCCTGTTCGAACTCGGCGATGTTCGCGGCAATGCGAGGAAGCCGTGGAAACATCTCCGCCAGCTCGCTGACGATGGCCTTCGACAAGGCAGCGCGTTGCTCGACGCTGCGCCCCTGCATGATCCAGCCGAAGGTATGAATGAAATCCTCACGTCCTCCGCCGGTCGCATAGATGCCGAAGGGACGTACACGGATCTTGATGTCCGATTCTTCAAACAACCCTGAAGAATTCACCGCTCGATGCAGCCGGGCGATGATCGATTCTTCGTCATGAACCTGAAGTATTCCCTGGGAACAGTCGACTACGAAGTGCGGCATGGTGGCTCCAGCGGTTGAAGCATGAATGGTGGCGTGATCGCCTTCGAACGGAAACAAGAGAGGCTTCAATCAAGCCGGTGCCACACCGAAACCGGAATGCTCCCATCCGGGCGGGGCGGCACTTCGTAACGCAGCTCGGCACCATCCAGCTTGTACTGGCGCCTCTGGGTCGTGCCTTCCCAGTTGGGGAAGGACGAGCCTTCGATCGAGAACACCAGCACCCCTGCCCGTTCGTCGAACGTCATCGTGCCGTAGTGGGTACTGCTGCCCGTGACCGCGGACCTGAATTCGTCGGCGCTGCCATCGGCCTTGCTGTCGCTGGCGAACTGCAGGCGTTCGGACTTGAAGATCTGCAGCGAATACCGCCCCTTGCCATCGACGACGAGCCTGCCCTTCGGGTTCTCGCCGTAGTCCCGCGCCGTCCTGCCATCCGGCAGGACCTTGTCCGCGGCGGCCAGGGTCCAGGTGCCTTGCAGTGGGAACGCGCGTGCCGGCACGTGCGCGTCACGCGCAGCCATTCCAGCCAGCATGGCGACGAGTGCGGCGGTCAGTGGTTTCATCACGGTGAGTCCTCATGGGTCGGAGATCGACCGGACCCATCCTAGGCCGCTTGATAGATACGAAAAACGCATCTACAAAGATATCTGTCATTTCAAAAGCCAATCATCCTGATGAAAGCGATGGACGTGGATGCAGTCAGGGCTTTCCTGCTCGCGGCCGACCTGCAGAGCTTCACCCGGGCAGCCGACGTGCTCGGCACCACCCAGTCCGCCATCAGCCTCAAGCTGCGGCGCCTGGAAGAGCAACTCGGCCGCCGCCTGCTGGAACGGACGCCGCGGCAGGTTCGCCTGTCGGCCGAAGGGCTGGCCTTTCTCGGCGTGGCGCGCGAACTGGTGTCGTGCCATGACCGCGCAACCGCCGCCTTCGAGATGGAGCAGCGCCGGTTGGCGATCGGCATCAACCAGCTACTGGTCGGCAGCGAACTTCCGTTCCTGTTGGCGCGGATGCGCGACCACGATCCGAACCTGCGGGTCGAGATGCGCATCGCCGGCACCAACGAACTCATGCGAAGCCTGGAACAGGGCGAACTCGACGCCGTGCTGGTGCTGCGCCCCGAGGATCGCGGCAAGCGAGGCAAGGTGGTGTGCCAGGAATCCTTTTCATGGTTCGCGGCGGCCGGCTGGGAGCCACGCACCGGCCAGCCGTTGCCACTCGCCACGCAAGGCGAGTCGTGCCGCGTCCGCATCGAGGCAGTACGCGCACTCGACCGCGCTGGCATCGAATGGCGCGAGGTCTTCGTCGGCAAGGGCGCCGCGATCCTGGGTGCCGCTGCTGTCGCCGGCCTCGCGGTGGCGGTACTGGCGCGGCGCGCGGCACCACCGGGCACGGTCGACGTCAGCGGGGTCCTGTCGCTGCCGCCGATTCGCTCGCAGGCCGTGATGCTCTACAGCAACCTCAGCGACCGGCGAACGCGCGAAGCCTTGCGCGTGCTCACGCTGGCCTTCCAGTGAGGGAACCGGGTGGTCGTCAACCGCAATGATCGCTTTTGGCCAATAGCGGACATTTCGCATGGGTGTGCGTTTTGCCGGGACTGTCATGATCCGGGAGACACGGCTGCGCATCAGTTCGACGAGCGAGCGCTCCAGATCGGAGCGTGCGACCGCTGGTCCAGCACGGACTTCGCCTGCATGGCCTCGGGGCCGGAGGTAAAGAAGTTCAGACGCGCGTCGTCCGCGTGCGTGGTCGGGGCGACAGGTGTCGCAATGGTTCGTGGGTGAGTGTCGTGTCCATCAGTAGCGCACCGTGGCGTCGAGGTAGGTGTAGGTGCCCGATGTAAATCCGGCGCGCTGCAGGGCGCCGCCGGGGCGCAGGTGTTCGACATTCAGGCGAAAACCGAGGTAACGATTGACGGACCAAGTGCCCGTGAGGCGAGCCAAATCCCCGATGTGGTGACCGGTTGTGTGCTCGGTACCGCCGTAGACGCGACCGCCGCCAGCGTAGATCGCATCTTTCTCATCGAGCCGCCGCGCGTAACCGTATTCGAGGGCAACCGACGTCTTGTGGGTCGGAGCAACGGTAACGCCAGGGGCAACGATCATCAGGTTCGTCAGCCCCAGGAACTGCCCTTCGCCGAGGTAGTTCGAACTCGCGTAGAGCGGATTGAAGTCGTGGACGGAACGTCCGTCGAATCCGCCGCCGCCGGACGCGACATCGACATGGGACGTCAGTCGCGGCTTCCAACCGCCTTCCGATAGCGCGAGGCTCTGCACCGTGAAAAGCGCCCACGCGTCAACGCGACGTCCATTGACGGTGTCGCCGGTCTGGCGGGCCGCGGTCCAATCAAAGCGGAATTGACCGGAACGGCCCCACAGGCGCACGCCGTAGGTGTCTCGGTGGTCCGTACCCAGGACGCCAGCTAGGCGATAGGCGTTGTTGTCGGTCCGATACCAGAACGGATCGAGATAGGTATTAGGTCCATGGCCCGGCGTGACGATGAAGCTGCCAGTAACACCGCGAAGTCGTTCACCCGAATTCACTGTTTCATCCAGCGCGCCGACGCCCAAACGCGTTGCTTTGAGGTCGAACGCACCGACGCGCATGCGTGGCCCATGGCCGTACAGCCGCACGCCATTCCACGTGCGGTGCAGGTTCGGTCCATCGCTGAGGCTGATCAGCTGTCGCGGGCCGTCTGAAAATTCCTGACGCCCGAACATCGCGCCGAGCATCGCGTCCTCGGGCGTCGCGCGAAGATCCACGAAAACCTGCTGCAGGGCCGCGTCGTTCTGGAAATTCGCCGGAGCAACTGCCTGCCCGTCGTCGACGTGGCCTGCACCCAACTCCGCATACGCGCGAATGTGCGGACCCAGTTCCCAGTGAGCGCCGGCTATTGCGCGCAGCTGGTTTTGCCGAACGTCGCTGCCCTCGACGAGTTGCGCGTTGTCGCTCGCCACCGCGCGCACGCGTATTTCACCGCTCAGAGTGAGGTGACCTGCGCCCGTCGCGGTGGCTTTGCCAGGCGCCGCATGTCCCGCGTTCGCGACGCCCGACCAGTCCTCGACCCACCGGCTGGCCATGAGGCCATTGCCAAGCTCGGGCCCCCAACCGGCTGCCATGAGCGGATAGGGGTCTGCCGGTGTGGGTACCGACTGGCCAGGGTCTGACGTGCCAACACACTTCTCCGCTCCTGCGGCAGCGGCTTGCAGTGCGGTGGAACCAAACGCGAGGGAAAGGGCAATGGCGGACCAGTTACGGGCAAACGTAGGCACGACGGACCTCAGGTGCGAGATGCCGGCTTGGCGAATTGCACGGCCAAGACCAGAGCGCTGACGACGAGCGCCGCCGCGGTGCCGAACGCGACGTGCGCGCCCGATGCGACGGCGAAAGGGCTGGCCTCGGCAACGCTCGTGGCATGCGTGCCGCGCACGAACACCGCCCCCATGACGGACGCGCCGGTGATGAGGCCGAGGTTGCGAGAGAGCGTGAGCAGTCCGGACACGACACCGCGCTGGTTCGCGGGCGTGGTCGAAACGACCGCCGTGTTGTTCGCGGCCTGGAAGGTGGCGAAGCCCGCCGTTGTGAACACCAGCGGCAGGATGTAGCCCGCGATGCCGAACTCCAGCGGGCACAGCGCGAGCGCCAGGCAGCCGATGGACATGGCGGAAAGACCGGCGAGCATGACGATGCGAGAGCCGAACCGGTCGACGGCGCGTCCGGCGGGGACGCCCGCCAACGCTGCGACGAAGGGGCCTGCCGTCATGACCAATCCCACGGTAGCGGTGGTGAGGCCAAGCGCCTTGGACAGATAGAACGGCCCGACCACGAGGGTGGTCATCGCGACCGTTGTGACCAACGCGCTCATCGCAAAGCCGGCGCTGATCGCGCGATCGCTGAAGAGGCTCATGCGGACGAGCGGTGAGCGGACCCGAGACTGCATGGACACGAAGAGGGCCGCCGCCAAAAAAGCGATGACCAGCAGCGCAATGCTCTTCGGACCGAAGGTCGCCTTTCCGAGCGTCATGGAAAGGGCATACGCGACCAGCGTTCCCGCCAACAAGCCGGAGCCGACCAGATCGAAAGACGTCCTGCGGTCGTGTGGGGCGTCGGCCGGAAGCGCGCGGTACGCCAACCCGAGCGCAATGAGCCCGAGCGGCAGGTTGATGAGAAACACGGCCCGCCAGCCGACTGCTGCAATGAGCAGGCCTCCAAGCGAAGGGCCGAGCGCCGTACCCACGGCAGACATGGTTCCAAGCAAACCCATGGTTTGGCCCGCGCGCTCCTGCGGCACGGCATCCCCCACCAGGGCCATGGACAGTGCCATCATCACGGCCGCACCAAGCCCCTGGCCGGCTCGGGCAGCGATGAGCAACCACAGTTCGGTGGCCGCGCCGCAGGCGATGGATGACGCGGTGAAGAGGGAGATGCCGACCAGCATCAGGCGCCGCCGGCCGATCAGGTCGCCCAGGCGCCCAACGCTGACTACGAGGGTGGTTACGGCCAGGAGGTAGGCCAGCACGACCCACTGGACCGCCTGAAACGACGCGCCAAATGCCGACACCAGCGTCGGCAGCCCCACATTGGCGATGCTGGTGCCAAGCGACGAAAGCAGCATGGGCAAGGCCAAGGAGCCAAGAACCAGGGTGGTTCCGGTGGCGGCTACCGGGATGGTCTGGGCAGGTGAAGCGGCGGATGACATGGCGGCTCTCCGGACACCCTGGACGGCACGTGCCGCCGGGATGGACAGAGCCTAGGAACCTGGGACAGATGGCGGAAGACGCACGAACGGAAATTTATTCGTGCGTCAAACGCCATGTCTGGCCGATTCGTGCTAGTTGTTGGAGGTGGCCATGCCCGACCTCAATCTGCTGGTGACTCTGGACGTTCTCCTGACTGAAGGAAGCGTCGTCGGTGCCGCACGGCGCCTGCAGTTGAGTGCGTCCGCAATGAGTCGCGCCCTTGCGCGCCTTAGAGAGGCCACGGGCGATCCGCTACTCGTGCGCGCTGGCCGCGGGCTTGTTCCGACCCCTCGCGCCCTCGAACTACGCGACCGGGTGAGGCAGGTTGTCGACGATGCCGACGCCGTGCTCCGCCCCGCCCTGAAACTCGACTTCGCAACGTTTGCACGCACATTCGCAATCCGCAGCACGGAAGGATTCGTCGAAACGTTTGGCCCTGCCCTGCTCGCTCGCGTTGCTGCAGAAGCCCCGCACGTCCGACTCTGGTTCGTGCCGAAGCTGGACAAAGACAGCACTCTGTTGCGCGACGGCGTCGTGGATCTCGAAACCGGCGTCACCAGCAAATCCATGGGACCGGAAATCCGGACGCAAGGTCTCTTTCGAGACCGGTTCGTCGCAGTGGTTCGAAAAGGCCACCCGTTGGGCAGGGGCAAGTTGACGCCCGAACGGTACGCGTCAGGCGATCACGTGTTGGTCTCGCGTCGCGGCCTGGAAATGGCGCCGGTCGACCATGCACTGGAACAACTCGGTCTGGTTCGCAACGGCGTGGTGACCGTCGGTGGCTTCGGTCCGGCAATCTTGCTTGCGGGCGAGTCGGACATGATCGCCACGGTTCCCGAACGCCACACTCGGAGCCTGTGGCGCGGCATGCACCCTCTGGCACTGCCTCTGGACGTACCGCAGTTCACGATTTCGTTGTTCTGGCACCCGCGCCTGGACGCGGACCCTGCGCACGAGTGGCTTAGAACCGTCGTTGTAGACGTGTGCCGCCACGACGCGTGGTGAGTGCTTCATCCGGGTCGTGCCGCGTCAACGGCGAGTACCTATCACGCTGCAACGTGCGTGCGCCGCTTGAGGGTCGATGAGCATGTCCGCTTTCGATCCAAAGTGGACATCAGCGTGAGCGCCGCGACAGCAGGCCCGAGTCTCACGGATCGATGGCTGCCTCGCAGAGTTTCGTAATCACCCGGCTGCCTTCACGGGCTTCATCGTCGTCAGAGGTCAGCGTGAGAACCGACTAAGTTGCCGCCTGGAAAAGTCTCCGGCGTATTCGCGTCGAGGTGGGCATCAATCCAGATCAAGCGCTGATCCGGATGCAGGCCATGCAAATAGTCGATTACCGCGACGTCGGAGGCGCAATCACCGCCTGTCCTCTCCCTACAAACATCTTACGCCCCCCGGGGCTTGCCGCAAGCCCCCGATTGTGAGGCCCAATCGCCGACCGAAATGAGCCCACGGAACCAGGAGTTAGCGGAATGAGCACAGAGAGCGCACGACAGAGCGAGCAGATGGGTTGCTATGCATTGGATTTCCTGGAGATCGGTCAGGCACAGGTCGCAGTAGTTGGCGGCAAGGGCGCGCACCTGGGGGAGCTTTCACGAATTGAAGGTGTCCACGTGCCACCCGGCTTCTGCGTAACGACGGCGGCCTTCCAGCGGGTCATGACTGAAGCACCGTCGATTGAAGTGATGCTCGATCGGTTGTCGCACCTGGCTCCGGACGATCGTGAGGCGATCCGGGTACTGAGTGCCGAGATCCGTGGAACGGTCGAAGCAGTTGCCATCCCTCGCGACCTGGTGGAAGCGATCACGCGCCCAATCGCCCGCCTCGGTGAGCGGGCCGCCTATGCCGTCCGCTCCAGCGCGACGGCGGAGGATTTGCCAAATGCCTCGTTCGCCGGCCAGCAAGACACGTACCTCAATGTCATTGGCTGTGGGTCGATCCTCCGGCACGTCAGCCTGTGCTGGGCGTCACTGTTCACCGAACGCGCGGTGATCTATCGCCTACGCAATGGCTTCGACCACCGCAAGGTGAACATGGCCGTGGTTGTGCAGCAGATGGTCTTTCCGCAGGCGTCCGGCGTGTTGTTCACTGCCGATCCGGTCACCGGCCACCGCAGAACCGCTACGGTGGAGGCCTGTTACGGATTGGGTGAGGCACTGGTGTCCGGACTGGTGAACGCGGACACGTGGAAGGTGCGCAACGGCCAACTCATCGACGCCACCGTCGCCACCAAGACGCTCGCGATGCACGCTTCGGCAGCCGGCGGCGTGCAGAGGCATGCGGTTCCGCCGGAACTACAGTCGCGGCCCACGCTGGCGGATGCACAGGTGCTGGAACTCGTGCAACTGGGTCAACGAATCGAGATGCACTTCGGCAGCCCGCAGGACATCGAGTGGTGCCTGGCAGGTGATGCATTCCACATCGTACAGAGCCGCCCGATCACCACGTTGTTTCCCATCCCTGCTGCGAGGGACGACGCGCTCCACGTCTACGTCTCCGTCGGTCATCAGCAGATGATGACCGACCCGATGCGTCCGCTCGGCATCTCCGTTCGTCAGCTCTCAAACGCGGGCATGCTCGAGGCCGGCAGCCGCATGTTCGTGGATGTCACCCGCGCGTTGGCATCGCGAGCTGGCCGCGCCGGGCTGATGGACATGCTGGGAAAATCGGATCCGTTGATCGGCGATGCGCTGCAGACCCTGATCGACCGTGACTTCATCCCGCTGTCAGATGCGCCGGCAGGTGCAGCGCCTGCCGCAAACACGCCCTCGCCCATTGAGGCCGATCCGGCCGTCGTTGATGCATTGATCGCGCAGAACGAAGCCTCCATCGCTGCCGCGAAGCGCGACATCATGGGCAAGTCCGGGTCGGCGTTGTTCGAATTCATCCTCGATGACGCCAAGGAAATGAACCGGCTGGCGTTCGATCCGCAGAGTCTCCGCGTCCTCATGACGGGCATCGAGGCCACCTGGTGGCTCAACGATCATCTGCAGGATTGGCTGGGCGAGAAAAACGTGGCCGACGTTCTCACGCGCTCCGTCCCGGGCAACGTCACTTCGGAAATGGGACTGTCCTTGATGGACGTGGCCGACATCATCCGCCGGTATCCAGCGGTAGTGGGCTTCCTGCAGCAGGTCGACACCGACGACTTCCTGGACGCACTGCCCGGTCTAGCTGGGGGGCGCGAAGCACACGATGCACTGCTGGCGTGGCTCGACACGTACGGCATGCGCTGCGTTGGCGAGATCGACATCACCTATCCGCGCTGGAGCGAACGCCCATCGATGATGCTGCCGCTTCTGCTCGGCAATATCCGGAACGTGGCCGCGGGCGCAGCGGCACGGCGCTTCCAACAGGGCCTGCAGGAAGCGCGCGAGAAGGAACAGGAAGTGCTGCAGCGTCTGCGCGCATTGCCGAACGGCGAACGCAAGGCCGAAGAGACGAAGCGCATGATCGACCGCCTGCGCACGTTTATCGGCTACCGCGAATACCCGAAGTACGCTATGACCGTCCGTTACTTCGTCTACAAGCAGGCCCTGATGGCTGAAGCCGACAGAATGGTCCAGGCGGGCGTGCTGCGTGAACGCGAGGACATCTTCTATCTCCGCTTCCACGAGCTGCACGACGTGACGCGCGGCGGACGCGTGGACGACGAACTGATCACCCAGCGCAAGGGAGCATTTCAGGCCGCCCACGCGCTCACGCCACCACGCGTGCTCACCTCCGAAGGCGAGTGCGTCGCTGGCGCCTATCGGAGCGATGATCTTCCCGAAGGTGCGCTGGTGGGCCTTGCCGTCTCCTCAGGCACCGTCGAGGGGCGCGCTCGCGTCATTTTCGACATGAAGCAGGCCGACCTCGAGCCGGGCGACATCCTGATCACACGGTTCACCGATCCCAGCTGGACCCCCCTGTTCGTTGCAATCAAGGGCCTCGTGACGGAGGTCGGGGGACTGATGACCCATGGCGCGGTCATCGCGAGGGAATACGGCTTGCCCGCCGTGGTAGGCGTGGAGCACGCCACACGTCTGATCTGCGACGGGCAGCGGATCCGCGTGCATGGAACGGACGGATACGTCGAGATCCTGCCCTAGCGGGTCAGCACCGGCAGATGCCAGGTCAACAGGTGGCCAGCCACGCCGTTGGTAGTCTGCAGAGATATAGCCAAGGCATCGATCACCAGCGCGATGTGACCTGAAATGCCTTCAAGGCGCGGCTCAGAAGTGGCTTTTCGAGTGCCGACCAGCGGGCATTCGGCTCGCCATTGACGGTCACATCGTTGTACGTGACGTTAGCCGCGGCGAGATCCTCACCGTAAATCATCATGAGCTCTCGACGTCCATATCCTGTATTCGTCGGATCATCGAGCAACCGCACGAGGCGCGCCGACATCATCTCGGCCGGCATCCTGTATCCCGCGCGCAGGATGATGTTGCGGAAATGCTCGGTATCCGAACCTGGTTGCGGCGGTCGCGAAGACCGCGTGGGCTCCGCCCTTACCCAAATCGTCATTCCCCAACCGTTTGATCGACGATCGATATCTCCATAGGTCATGTGATCGGTCGGTCTATTCGCCAGGTATGACTCGAAATGCACCCAGTAAAATCGACGTACATTTCGATGGACGTCGGCCTCGACGAAGATGTGCATCTCGCAATCGCTGAGCTCTTTGAGGATGAAGCGGTCGCCGCCGAGGTATGTCGCCGTAGGAAGAACTGCCACGTGCAGCTCTGGCCTGCCCGGATAGACCACAAGATTGCGTACCACATGACCTGCAGGCACCGATGCCGGCGGCTGAGCTTGCGGTGCAGCTAAAGCCAGGCCGAGTAAAACTAGAGTCGATCGAAACAACATGCCATCCTCACCACAAAGTTCACTGGATTGCCCCGTCATTGCGGCCCTTGACGTCCTGACGGCGAGCGGCTTTCGCAGCCCTAAGGCCGTCGCTACAACCTAATCCGCATCCTCGGGGACCCCGGTCTTATCGCGAGTAGGCACCCGCGCGACAAGCGAAGCAAAGCGAGGCTCGGGAGGGCGTCCCCCAGCCGCCACGCAAACGTACATTTCCGTTCTTCCTACTTAGCGCGCGGGTCGGCCACGCTGCATCACAATGGATAGCCTTTCCAACAAACGGCTCACTTGTGATGGGCATGACTGGGCCAGCGGGCGCAGTCGTCCACGTTAACCTCCGCGCAATAATGCGGGTCCGACCATGCCAGATCGGGACCAGTTTGACCCGGCCGTAAAGGGCCAATCCCTCCCTCGGTTGCAAAGAAGTTCTCTCATTCGTGTCGCAACAATAAGGCCCTCAAATTAGAGCGGCTTAAGAGCTTGTTCGTTATCAAAACCCCGGCGGGCGCCTTTTCACTGGGGACTTCACGATTGCAGCACGGGTTTCGGCCCTGTCTGCGATCTTTTCGATCCCAGCAACTACATCCGCAGAGCGTCCACGACGAGCGAGAACGCCGGCGAATGCTGGCGGCGGCTCGGGTAGTAAAGGTGATAGCCGGCGAAGGGTGGACACCAGTCCTGTAGCACACGGACCAGGCGGCCTTCCTCGATGTGCGGCGCGAATTCTTCTTCCGGCAGGAATGCGATGCCCAGGCCATCGAGCGCCGCCAGCACGATGTGGGGCGAGGTGTTGAAGATCGCCTGGCCTTCGACGCGCACGTTCACCTCCCGACCGCGACGCTCGAACTCCCATACATACACACCACCCGACGGGAAGCGGATGTTGATGCAGTTGTGCCGCTGCAAATCCGCCGGGACCTTCGGCACCGGGTGCCTTTCAAAGTAAGCCGGTGAAGCAACCGCCGCCATGCGTAATTTCGGACTGATCGGCATGGCGATCATGTCCTTGTCGATGCTTTCGCCGAGGCGCACACCGGCATCGAAACGGTCGGCGACGATGTCGCGGAATCCATAGCTCACATCGAATTCGATCCGCACGTCCGGATAGCGATGCATCACCGGGAGCAGCTTGGGCAGCAGGATCGTGCGCAGGACGTGGTCGCCTGTGGTGATGCGGACGGAGCCGGCCGGTTTGTCCCGCAACTCCGTGAGCGCATCCAGCTCCGACTCGATCTCGTCGAAACGATTGCCGATGGCGTGCAGCAACCGTTCGCCCGCAGGCGTAGGCGACACGCTGCGCGTGGTGCGGGTCAACAGCCGGATCTCCAGCCGCTCCTCGAGCGCCTTGATCGCCTGACTAAGCGCGGACTGGGACACCCCGAGCACAGCGCCCGCGCGGGTGAAGCTCCCCTCCCGGGCCACCGTCACGAAAGCCAGCAAATCGTTGAGGTTGCGTCGCGCCATGGGCCGAGTGTGGCATGGCTTATTGGTTAGCAGGACTAATAGGGCCTACAAGTATTCATCATCTAATCAAACATATCGCCCGCGCGGACAATGGCCCCGCCTCCTGGTCCGGGAGCCCCAAGCGGAGATCCCATGAAGAAGCTTCTGGCGCTCAGCGCGCTGTTGATCAGTCCCCTCATTGCCACTGGAGCCGACATGTCCCACGGCGCGAACAACTTCTACACCAGCAACCAGCTCACCACGGAAAAGGTCAGCTTCAACAACCAGTACCGGATGAAAATCGTGGGCAACCTCTTCCTGCCTAAGGACCGGAAGGAAGGCGTCCTTTATCCGGCGATCGTCGTCGGCCACCCGATGGGTGCGGTGAAGGAGCAAAGCTCCAACCTCTACGCGCAGAAGCTGGCCGAACAGGGCTTCGTTACCCTGGCGATCGACCAGTCGTTCTGGGGCGAGAGCGAAGGCCAGCCGCGCAACGTGGTCGCTCCGGACATTTACGCCGAAGCCTTCAGCGCGGCGGTGGATTATCTGGGCACGCAAGCTTTCGTCGATCGCGAGCGCATCGGCGTGCTCGGCATCTGTGGCAGCGGCAGCTTCGTGATCAGCGCGGCGAAGATCGACCCGCGCATGAAGGCGATCGCCACGGTGAGCATGTACGACATGGGCGCGGCGAATCGCGATGCACTGAACCACTCGCAGACCGTCGAACAGCGCAAGGCGATCATCGCGGAAGCCGCACGGCAGCGCTGGGTCGAAGCCGAAGGTGGGGAAACGAAATACACCAGCGGTACCGTGCACCAGCTCGATGCGGACACGCATCCGATCCAGCGCGAGTTCTACGACTTCTACCGCACGCCGCGCGGCGAGTTCACGCCGGCGAGTTCCTCGCCCGAACTGACGACGCATCCGACGCTGAGCAGCAACGTCAAGTTCATGAACTTCTATCCGTTCAACGACATCGAGACGATCTCACCGCGTCCGATGCTGTTCATCGCCGGCGACCAGGCGCACTCGAAGGAATTCAGCGAAGAGGCCTACCGCCTGGCTGGTCAACCGAAGGAACTTTATTGGGTGAAGGACGCGGGTCACGTCGACCTCTACGACCGCACCGATCTCATTCCTTTCGACAAGTTGACGGCCTTCTTCAAGCAGAACCTGGCGGCGGAGTGAGGACGATCCCAGCTGCCCCGCTCCAGCAATCGGACATCACGCAACCATGAGCACCGTCATCAACCTCACTGCAGACGTCGGTCAGCATCAGGCAAGCGCACGACCCGCCCACTGGGGCGGCGTGTTCGCCATGACACTGTGCGTGTTCGCATTGATTGCCTCGGAGTTCATGCCGGTCAGTCTGTTGACGCCGATGGCCGCCGACCTGCGCGTCAGCGAAGGCGCGGCCGGATACGGCATCGCCATCTCCGGTGCGTTTGCGGTGCTGACGAGCCTGTCGATCTCCGCGTTGGCGGGTCGCATGGATCGCAAGACACTGTTGCTGTGGCTGACCGGCCTGATGGCCGTATCCGGCACGGTGGTCGCGCTCGCGCCGAGCTACTGCGTCTACATGATCGGACGCGCGCTGATCGGCGTGGTGATCGGCGGTTTCTGGTCGCTGTCCGCCGCCACCGCGATGCGGCTGGTACCCGCCGCACAGGTGCCGCGTGCTTTGGCTATCTTCAACGGTGGCAACGCGCTGGCCACGGTGATCGCTGCACCGTTGGGCAGCTACCTGGGTTCGATCATTGGCTGGCGCGGCGCGTTCTTCTGCCTGATCCCGGTGGCCGCCATCGCGCTTGCCTGGCAGTGGATCAGCTTGCCCGCGATGACGGCCGCGCGCAGCAACGAGTCCGGCTCCATGTCGCGGTTGCTGAAGCGTCGAACCATCGTGCTCGGCATGGCGGCCTGCGGCGCGTTCTTCATGGGGCAGTTCGCGTTGTTCACGTACGTGCGGCCGTTCCTGGAAACGGTCGCGCACGCGAATGTGTCCACGCTCTCACTGATCCTCCTCGGCATTGGCGTGGCCGGCTTCATCGGCACGGCGACAATCGGTGTGTTCCTCAGGCGTGGCGTGTATCGCGCCCTGATCGTCATTCCCGTGCTGATGGCGGTGATTGCGTTGGCGCTGATTCCTTTCGGGGCCTGGGTTGGCGGCGTCGCCGTCCTGCTGGCCTTGTGGGGATTGCTGGCCACCGCGGCGCCTGTCGGTTGGTGGAGCTGGATCGCGGAAACGATGCCTGACGATGCCGAAGCCGGCGGCGGCTTGATGGTTGCGGTAGTCCAATTGGCCATCGCACTGGGTTCGACCGCAGGTGGAATGTTGTTCGACAGCAGCGGTTACCGGAGCACTTTCGTGGCGAGCGCCGCCGTACTGCTGGCAGGTGCCTTCCTGACGCTGCTGACGTCGCGCTCTCAGGCACCGCGAGTCGCGTGAGCTGACGCCGAGCAGGAGACGTCGCATGCCGCTCAACACCTCGCGCTCCACGCTTCGATTGTCGAAGCAAGGAAGCCTGCACGCGCTGGCCCTCGTGCTTGGCGTATTGATGCTCGGCGGCTGCAAGGCTTCCGCTTCCGAACCCCGGTCATCACAGGAGTTCCCCATGAAGATCCGAATAGATGTCGATGGCCACCCCGTGATTGCGACGCTGGACGACACCGCTGCTGCGCGTGACTTCGCCAAGTTGCTGCCGTTGTCGTTGACGCTGACCGATTACGCCCGGATCGAGCGCATCGCCGATCTTCCGAAAAAACTCTCCACCCAGGGCGCACCCGCCGGCATTACTCCAGACGCGGGTGATCTCACCTACTACGCGCCATGGGGCAACCTGGCGATCTTCGTGGAAGGCCGCGATTACGCGCACGGACTGGTGCGCCTGGGCCGCGTGGAATCCGGTCTGCCTGCTTTGCGACGCCCCACGCCACTGCAGGCGCGGATCGAACGTATCGACAAGTGATCGCCAGTCAAACGGATCGTGGCCCTGTCGTATCCGTTCTCGCAGCGCGAACGAGAGCTGGCGCAATCTCGGAGGACTAGGCCGCACTGTGACATCAAGCGGAGATCATTTGTATAGGAGATTTCATATGCAACTCCCGAAATCACTATGGCCGTTTGCAGTGCTCCCGATTCTCTTCGTCAACCTGGGCCAGATTCCACTCTCGCTCGCATCATCCAAAGGAGCCGACGCCATGCACATCGATCGAAACGGATCCCTCCTCTCTAGCAAGGGGCCTGCTGAATACTTCACCGGCAACGTCAGGATCGACATGCAGTTCCAGCGGGAAGCGCCTTCGCGCGTGGCCGGTGCAATCGTGACCTTCGAGCCGGGTGCACGTACCGCGTGGCACAGCCATCCACTGGGACAGACACTGATCGTCACGTCAGGCAAAGGCTGGACGCAATGCGAAGGCGAGCCGATCGTCGAGATCAACGCCGGCGACATCATCTGGTGTCCGCCCGGTCATCGTCATTGGCACGGCGCTACACCCACAAGCGCCATGACGCATATCGCCATCCAGGAAGCCCTGGATGGAAAAGTGGTTACATGGATGGAGCACGTGAGCGACGACGAATACCGTGCAGGTCCATCGGGATCTCACCAATAGGACGATGCTTTCAACGTCCGCCGTGTGGCTGGAGGCCGGATCTGCCCGCGCCCTAGCCTTTTCTTTTCCCAAGCCACCGGGTGCGAATGACCGGGAACTCGCCCGTGCTCCGGGTATCGCTGCTGCGAAGGCGCAATTCTTCCAGGACCCGCGTGCCAAGCGGGCTCAACGTCATCCCTTCGCCAGGTTCGACGAGGCCACGTCTCAGCAGGGCGATGCGCACAGAAGGCTCCGCAGCGCTTCGGCCCGCCTGGATCCTTTCGAGGATGCGGAGCAATCCCTGATCCTCGAAAGACAACCTGCCCATCTCGCCACGACCTTAGGCGTCCTGTCGGTAGGCGAAGGGTGAAACCATTCAGGTCAAACAGAACGGGCGTCCCAGTTCCGTCGAAATGTCAGCTGGTTTCAGCAGCGGCCGCCAAAAGCTCTTCCAACATCACGCAGTCCGCGCCGAGGCCGATCCCTCTGATGTTCTCCATCAGCATGCACAAGCATTGCCGGCTCCCGGAGGCTGGGTCGATCTGAAAATCCGGCGATATGCAGCTGTGTCGCCGTCATGGCGGTTCTGCAGGGTCAATGCACGTAGTTGAAGGCAACCACCGGAGTCACCGAAGTGGTGGTGTTGCGGCCACGGATCAGACGTGCGCCGAAGATGACGCCGAAGCGTGGGCTGAAGTTGTATTCCACCGCAGGGGCCAGGAACCAGGCTTCGCTGGAACCTGATGCGAAGCTCAGCGCGGCAGGCGTCGGGTCCTGCGCGCTGTCGCTGACCACGCCGCTGACTCGCGTGCTGTCGCTGTGGCGGTAGGCCAGGTCCAGCGCCACCACCCAGTTCTGGGTCCAGCTGTATTCCCAGGCCGCGTTGATGTTCCAACTGTCGCCCGGGCGGGCGCGGCCGCGGAAGCCGTCAGGGGTCCCGTAAACGCTGCGATCGCGCAACTCGGCCTCGCGCGAATGCGTCGCGCAGACATTCAGGCGCATGCGCAGAATGCGGCCGTTCGGCATCCAGAAGTAGGTCTGGCTATTGAGCTGCAGCAAGGTGCTGTGCGCACCGCCGCCGAAACCGTCGGCACTGCCGGGATCAAGCTGGTCGTATTGGCCAGTCGGGAGAGTGTGCTGCAGCTGCAAGGAAACGGCGGGCAGCCAACTGCCTTCCTGGTATTCGCGCAGGCGGTACTGCAGCAGCACGCTGGAATCGGCGACGTCCGGGCCTGCGCTGCGCGTCCCATCAATGCCCTTGTTGTACCCGAACACCGGCACCAGGCCGACGGTCAACGCATCGGTTGCGCCATAGAGCATGAAGGTGAGCGAGCCCAGGCTCTCCGCGTCGTCGGAGATCACGTCGTAGAGATAGGGCTCGACCAGGTAGTGGCCCTGCGGCAGCGTGACGGCGCTGTTGGCGATGATCGGTCCGGTCCACCAGGCATCGTCGCGGGACTGGCGCATCAGCGTGTCCGCGGCTAGTACGGGGTTGGCGGCCGACATCAGCAGCAATACCAGCAGTGAAACGCAATGGCGTAATGGTGGCATCGGTCTGTTTGCGGTGGCGGAACCGGCTGCAATTCTGCCGTCGTTGCCGCGGTGGGAGGAGAGGCCGCGCGTTTTCTGCTGACGGCACGTTGGCAGCATCTTGCATTCCCGGGATGGTTGCGAGGTAGACCTCTTTTGGTCGCCGGAATCTTGCGGCGTCGTTGGCGCGCGGAACTATCCGCATCTTGCTGAAAGCAGAGTCAGCGCCTTCTACAGAGCACTGAGGAGCACGAGCACGAACTGTCTCGCATGCGTCACCCAACGCGGAGGCTGGTTACCGACGACAAGAATCGGATATCGAAATTCGGTCGCGCCCAGCAACATTGCACCTGTTCGGAGGCCTGTCCATTTCGTAGGTAGCTGCGCCCAGGACACGGCAAGAACATCAACCCGCAGACGGAACGAGATGATGGCGCAAACTGTTCATGGTCAAGGTCTTTCCACAGAGGCAGGCATTGCTTCTCGCGTTGATCAGTTGGACTGGACGCAAGTCATCACGGATCTGGACGAGTACGGCAATGCCACCATCCAGGGCCTGCTTTCACCAGGCGAATGCGGTGCTTTACTGAGGGAATACGACAACAGCGACCTCTACCGAAGCCGGGTAATGATGAGTCGGCATGGCTTTGGGCGCGGCGAATACAAGTACTTTCGTTACCCGTTGCCCTGCGTCGTTCGGGAGTTGCGCACAGCCATTTACCCGCAGCTTGTCGCGATTGCCAATCGCTGGCATGAGGCGCTCGACATCGATGTGCGTTTTCCCGACAAGCACGACGCCTTTCTCGCTCGATGCCATCATGCTGGCCAGTTACGACCCACGCCATTGATCCTCAAGTACGGAGTTGAGGACTACAACTGCCTCCATCAGGACCTGTACGGCGACCATGTGTTTCCGCTGCAGGTCGCGATCCTGCTGTCACAGCCGGGCCGTGATTTCGCAGGCGGCGAGTTCGTACTCACGGAACAGCGTCCGCGCATGCAATCGCGCGCCACCGTGGTTCCTTTGCAACAGGGAGACGCCGTGATCTTCGCCGTGCATCACCGCCCGGTCAGAGGTACGCGCGGCGTGTATCGGGTGAACATGCGCCATGGCGTCAGTCGCCTGCGCGCTGGTGAGCGCTACACCCTTGGCGTGATCTTTCATGATGCGAATTAGCCGATGGGCGACTTCCATCACGCACAAGGAGCTTGTGGCCTCGCCGGTGACGATTGCCATGGTGAGTGACCGCTCCTGGCCGGAAGCGGTCGCTCAGGGCGAGTAGCAGGCTGGCACTCCATCAAGTCGGGAGTTCGCCATGGCCGCCAACCGAAAGCAACGCCGAGTCCCATGGAACAAGGGGAAAATTGTCGGACAGAAGGCACCGCTCAAGCTGCGGGAGATCTGGGCAATCCGCGTCCGCTTGCAGCTTCGCTGCAACCTTAGAGATCTCGCGCTATTTAACCTGGCTGTTGATTCCAAGCTTCGCGCCTGCGATCTCTTGGGTCTTCGTGTCGGTGACGTCGCGCACGAAAATCACGTCAACTCACGAGCCGTGGTGATGCAGCGCAAGACGCGACGCCCTGTGCAGTTCGAGATCACCGAAATGAGCCGGGATGCTATCAATGCGTGGACTCGGGCGGCCGGGCTTCGCAGTTCGGATTATCTATTCCCAAGTCGATCGGGCGATTCACCACGGCTGTCCACGCGCCAGTACGCACGCATTGTCCATCGCTGGGTTCGTGAGATTGGTCTGGATAGCTCGGCCTACGGCACGCACACAATGCGAAGGACAAAGGCAGCGCTGATATATCGTCGAACGAAGAACCTCCGAGCCGTGCAGCTGCTACTCGGTCACAGCAAGCTCGAGAGCACCGTTCGCTACCTTAGGATCGAGGTCGACGACGCGCTCGAAATTTCCGAGCAAACCGAAACCTGAGCGTCCTCCTTCGACCCAAAGCGGACATTCGCCAATCGGCGACAACTAATAGGACGAAGCTGGACGTAATGCGTGTTGCGCTCGACCAGCGCGGCGCTTTGGCTGTTGGCGCTCCCCCACAGCAGGTCGCCTGCCAGTTCCGGGGAAGGCACGATCCTCGACATTGGCCGGATGCTTGCGGCCGTGTCGCTGAATCTGCCGTGGTTGGCTCTTATGCGAGCGGTGACGCGAACGGCCCACGTCCAACGAAACAAGGTTCTGCGTAACGCCGCGCGATTCGATCCCCGATCGATACCTAAGGATCGGTCAATACCATTGTGCAATCGACGGCGAGTACGCGGCTTGGTTTGATCGCATCTAACCCGTGAGCATTCCGGAGAGCGACATGTCGATTTCAGACCGAGAGGAGCGCCATGCGAAGCGCTTGGCCTTCAACTTCACGAGTTTGATTCTGCTAGTTGCACTAGCGCTTGCGTTCGCCGGCCTGTGCGGAGCAGCGGACGTTCCGGGGTCGAAAGGCGCGCCATATTCGAACATGCCCTCCATCGCGCCCATCGGCGAGCGCATCGGCAAATACATAGACGTGCCGACCTCCGCCCAAGGGCCAGCAATTGACGCCGCCAAGGGCTACCGGCTGCAGGACTTGGGCAGTGGCCTTTACATGATTACCGACAACGCCTACCAGTCCATGTTCCTGGTGTACGACAAGGGTGTGGTCGTGGTCGATGCGCCGCCTTCCTATGCCGCGAAAATCCCGAAGGCGATAGCGGACATTTCCGACAAGCCCATCACGCACATCGTCTACAGCCACGCGCACGTCGACCACATTGGCGGCGCCAAGTTGCTGGGCGGCAACCCGGCCATCGTCGCTCACCAGGAAACCCAGCGATTGCTGAAGCGGGCGGCCGATCCAAACCGCCCCATACCCACGGTTACCTTCGCTGACAAATACACCTTGCAGGTTGGGGGCCAGCGGCTGGAGCTGTCCTACCATGGCAACGCGCACCAGCCCGGAAACATCTTCATCGCCGCACCGCGACAGCGGGTGCTGATGGTGGTTGACGTCATCTTTCCCAACTGGATGCCGTGGCGAAGGTTCGCCTTGGCGCAAGACGTGCCCGGCTACTTCGCCCAAGTGGAGGAGATCCGGAAGCTCGATTGGGACACGCTGGTTGCTGGCCATGTTGCCCGCACGGGCACGCATGCAGACGTCGAGCTACAGGCTCGTTTCATGCAAGACCTCAAGCAAGCCGCTGGTGCCGCCCTGGCATCGACGAAATTCGGCGAGGGCCTCAATCCGCTGGATAGGTCCAACCCGTGGGCAGGCTTCGACAACTACATCGACCGGGTGGCGGGCCAGTGCGTCAGAACGCTCACGCCCGAGTGGTCCAACAAGCTCGCCGGCTTTGATGTGTACATCTGGGACCAGTGTCTTTCGATGGAACAGAGCCTGCGTATCGACTGAAAGAGGATAAGAACATGCACGGCACACAAAAAGTGGCGCTTGTCACGGGTGGTTCGCAGGGAATCGGCGCGGGACTGGTCAAGGCATTTCGCGATCGCGACTACTGCGTCGCGTCAGCATCGCGATCCATCACGCAGGGAAACGACCCTAAGGTTCTCGCCTTGGCCGGCGACATCGGTGACCGCGCCACGGCAGAGCGGATCGTACGGGAAGTGATGGCGCATTTCGGACGGATAGACACGCTGGTCAATAACGCGGGCGTGTTCATTGCCAAGCCATTCACCGAATACAGCGACGAAGACTTTCTGTCGAAGCTGTCGACCAACGTATCGGGTTTCTTCCATATCACCCAGAACGTCGTCATGGAGATGCTGCGACAGGGCTCGGGTCATATCGTCAGCATCACCACCAGTCTTACCGACCAGGCCATTGCCGGCATGCCGACCGTGCTTGCCAACTTGACGAAAGGTGGAATCAATTCGGCGACCAAGGCGCTGGCCATTGAGTACGCGACGCGGGGCATCCGAGTGAACGCTGTGTCCCCGGGCGTCATCAACACACCGATGCATTCCCCGGAATCGCATTCGTTTCTTGCCGGCATCCACCCGATGAAGCGGATGGGCGAGATAGACGACATCGTCGATGCGGTGCTCTATCTCGAATCTGCTGGCTTCGTCACCGGCGAGATCCTGCATGTCGACGGCGGCCAAAGCGCCGGACATTGAAACCACCAGGAGGACTCACATGCCTGTCGTCAACATCCAGATCACCCGCGAAGGCTCCGGCCCGAACCGCAACGCCGCTACGGAGGCGGAGAAGGCGGCACTCATCGCCGGCGTCAGCCAAGTATTGCTCGACGTATTGAACAAGCCTCTCGAATCGACCTTCGTTGTCATCGAGGAAGTGGAGATGGCGAACTGGGGACGGGGCGGGTTGCCGACGCTCGAGTACCGAAGATTGAAGGTAGACACGGACACCTAGTCTCCCGGGAAACCCAAATTTCTACCCACATGCAGATCCGATCATGACCATTACCCGTTCGGCTGTTGCGCTTCTCGTCGCTCCTTTGCTTTTCTCCTCCTTGACCCACGGTGCAACCATGACAACCTCCCTAGCCAGTGCAGCAAGTGTCAGCGCGGTGTCCGCAACGGCAGCCGCCGACGAAGAGTCACAAATTCGACCGTTCACCGTCGCCGTGCCTCAGGCCGAACTCGATGACCTGCGCCGGCGCATCGCCACGACTCGGTGGCCCGACCGGGAGACTGTCGCCGATGGCTCGCAAGGCCCGCAGCTGGCCGACGTGCAGTCGCTAGTGGAGTATTGGGGCACCGACTACGACTGGCGCAAGGGCGAAGCAAAGCTCAACGCACTGCCGCAGTTCATGACCCGCATCGACGGCATCGACATCCACTTCATCCACGTTCGGTCCAAGCACAAGAACGCACTGCCGGTGTTGGTCGTGCATGGCTGGCCAGGGTCGATCTTCGAACAACTCAAGATCATCGGGCCGCTGACTGATCCGACCGCATTTGGTGGACGCGCCGAAGATGCCTTCGACGTGGTCATACCATCGCTACCTGGCTACGGCTTTTCGGGACACCCCATCGAGGCGGGTTGGGGGCTCGAACGCATTGGCGTTGCCTGGGACACCCTGATGAAGCGACTCGGTTACTCCCGATATGTTGCGCAAGGTGGCGACTGGGGCGCAGGTGTCGTGCAAGCGATGGGCCGACAGGCGCCGGCAGGACTGTTGGGAATCCACACCAACTTGCCGGCAACCGTGCCCAACGATATCGGTCCGGCGCTTGGCGGAGGTCCGCTGCCCGCGGGCACGACCCACGATGAGCGCGCAACCGTCGATTCCCTGAAGGCGTTCAATCAAGGCGGCAACCTGGCCTACGTGGCAATGATGAACGCGCGTCCGCAAGCGGTGAGCTATGGTCTGACCGACTCCCCCGCGGGCCTTGCAGGCTGGATGCTAGTGCATCCGGGATTCGAGCACTGGTCGTACGGAAGGGACCCGAAGCAATCTCCGACGCGCGACGACGTGCTGGATGACTTCACGCTGTATTGGCTGACCAACAGCGCTGCCTCGTCGGCGCGGATCTATTGGGAGAATCGCGGCCGCAATCTCATCAGCGCCGGTGCCCAGATGACCGCCCAGATCAAGGTGCCCGTTGCCATCACCGTCTTTCCCGACGAGGTTTACCAGCCACCAGAGTCCTGGGCGCAGCGCGCTTTCCCGAACCTGGTGTATTTCAACAAAGCATCGCGGGGCGGCCACTTCGCCGCGTGGGAGTATCCGGACAGTTTTGCCGAGGAGCTGCGGGCGGCCTACAAGACGCTTCGCTAGCGCACTGCGATGGCGGGTTGCATGTTTGCTTCACACAGGCGCGCGGACATCGTCACCATGTCCGCAAGCGAGCGCGCTTTCATCTTGCGCATCGCGTGACCCCGATGCGCCTTGACGGTTATTTCGCTGATGTCGAGCTCGCCTGCCACTTGTTTGTTCATCAGGCCTTTGACCACCAGTCCGATGACCTGTCGCTCGCGAACACTGAGCGAGGTGTAGCGGTCTTGCAGCATTCGCATTTCCGCCTGTCGTTCGATTGCGGTCTGGCTGTGCCGGAGGGCTGCTCCGACAGCGGACAGGATGTCGGAGCCACGCAACGGCTTGGTCAGGAAATCAAGCGCCCCGGCCTTCATGGCCCGCACCGTCATGGAAACGTTGCCGTAGCCTGAGATGAATACGATAGGCATGTCCGATCGTTCGGAGGCGATGCGCGTCTGCAGTTCGAGGCCATTGATTTCGGGAAGGCTGAAATCGAGCAGCAGGCAGCTCGGGGCAAGGGCCCGGGGGCAGGCCAGGAATGCTTCGGCGGAGCAAAACGTTTGCGCTCTCCAGCCAGCAGACAAAACCAGCATCTCCAGCGAGAGTTGCACAGAGGTGTCGTCATCAACGATGAAGACGATGGGCTGGGCGTGGATCATGAGGAATCCCTCGAGTCGCTCCATTGCGCACGAGCCTAGCTCCTCGCCGCCCCGGCCACCACTATGGATTCCTATTACATACCCAATCGCGATTCCAGGGCACGATCGGAGGGCAGCCTAGTCCGGGACGTACATGACTGATTCTTCCGCAGAAGCATGCGTTGCCGTGGTCGACGATGACCGGAGGGTCCTGGAGTCACTCGGAAGCCTTCTCGAGTCTGCCGACTACGGCGTGCATCTGTTCGACTCCGCCGTGAGCATGTTGGAAAGTCGATGCCTCGCCAGGATCGCCTGCCTGATCTCCGACATCGACATGCCGGTGATGGATGGCTTCGAGCTGCTTCGCATCGTCCGCGCTCAGCGACCCGACCTGCCGGTGATTCTGATCACGGGGCAATCCAACAAATTCAACCCGCCGTCGCCATCGGATCTTCCTTTCCGGCTATTGAAGAAGCCTTTCAGCGCAACAGACATGCTGGCGACGATTCGTGATGCGCTGCCGACCCGTCGTTGACCGCGCTGGCTTGGGGCGTATGCTTTCCAGGCGAACTGCGAAACGGTTTCGCGAGTGCGAAAGGTCGAGCCCATGCAGCGCCTAGCCGTCGCAGAATCCGAAGAACAACAGTTCATCCTGTCGAACTTGCCACCAAGTCCGGCGCAGAAGCGACTGGCTCTTGGCATTGTCATTGGACTGGCCACCGCACTTTACCTGGTGGTGGGGCCGTTCGGCGGACAGCAGCTGGGCGCCAGCTATTCCTTCGTTGCCATCTACACGACGGCAATGTTCGTGACCGATCTGATCACGGCAATCTTGCTGTTTGCCCAGTTTTCCATTCTTCGCTCGCGGGCCATCCTCGTTATCGCCAGTGGCTATCTATTCACCGCGTTGCTGATCGTGCCTTACGTGATCGCCTTTCCGGGCGCGCTGGCGCCGGGTGGGCTGGCGGGTGGGTTGCAAACGACGGCGCATCTGTATTTGATCTGGCATTGCGGTTTCCCGCTCTTCATCATTGGCTACGCTCTGTTGAAGGACGATGAGTCGTTTGGACTCACGCCGCAGGGCAAGATCGGCGAGGAAATCCTGTTTAGCGTTTCCATGACGGCCGCGGCCGCTGGCGCCGTGACGATCTGGTGCATGAATGGCGGGGCACTGCTGCCGGACATCATGCTTGATCAATCCCGATTCGTGCCGAACTGGCTCCGTGTGGTCGGGGCGCCGATTGCCTTCTTGTGCATTGTCGCGCTGGTCGTTTTGTGGCGCCGCCGGCGCTCGATCCTCGACCTATTCCTGCTGGTCGTGCTGTGTGCTTACCTGATCGAGATACCGCCCCACTATTTTCCGTATCCCGCCCGCTTCAGCACCGGCTGGTACGCCGTGCGCGTAACCAGCCTGCTGTCGAGCAGCATCGTGTTGGTGGTGTTGCTGTATGAGATAACCGCGTTGTATGGCGCGCTATTGGCCGCAGTGCTTCGCCAACGCCACGAAAGGGAAGCGCGGCTGATGACCGGCGATGCCATCGCCGCTACCGTGGCGCATGAAGTCAGACAGCCGTTGACGGCGATCGTCACCAGCGCCGATGCCGGCCTGCGATTCCTGGACCGAGCCTTGCCGAACCTCGACCGGGCCAAGGAGGCATTCACGCGCATAGCCTCGGACGGCCATCGCGCCGGAGCGATCATCGAAAACATCCGGACGAACTTGCGGCCCGACGAAAGCAACCGGACCAATGTCGAACTCAATGCGCTGATCCGCGAGGCGCTCGACCTTGAAAGCAGCGATCTGCGGAAGCACCGGACTACGGTCCAGCTTGAATTGCACGCAGGTCTTCCCGATGTGCGCGCTAACCAAGTGCAGCTCAGGCAAGTCGTTTTGAATCTGATCGTCAACGCCGTCGACGCCATGTCGTCCAGCGACGGCCCGAGGGTCCTGAGCGTGAAGACCGCCCTTCATGATGGCAACCAGGTCCTAGTATCGGTCACGGATTCGGGGTCGGGCATCAGGAGCATGGATGGCGATCGGGTGTTTGATCCACTATTTACGACCAAGTCGGATGGCATGGGCATGGGGCTATCGATTTGTCGGTCCATCGTCGAGGCCCACAATGGCCGCCTTTGGTTCACGCCTAACACACCGCATGGCGTCGTATTTCAGTTCACCCTGCACAGCAGTAATTCGGCGCCGGCGCCTGCCTGACCAAAAGGAGGCGTCGACGAAATGGCACATTCATTTGGCGCGTCGTGATCGGGTCATGGGCACGGCGAGCACGCTGGCAAAGCGCACCAGTTCGGCAAGGGACTCAGCTTGCATCTTCTTCATGATCTTGCTTCGATGAATCTGGGTCGTCACTTCGCTGATGCTGAGCTCCCCCGCAATTTGCTTGTTGAGGAGGCCGCTGACCACCAGCGGAAAGACCTCTCGCTCGCGTGGTGTAAGCAGCGACAGGCGTTGATCCAACAGGATCAGCTCATCTCTCGTTCGCCGTGAGTCAACATCCTTGGCAATGGCGGCGCCCACCGCCTGCATCAGGTCTGCTTCCTGAAACGGCTTGGTCAGAAAGTCGATAGCTCCCGCCTTCATTGCGCGCACGGAAGCCGGGATGTCTCCGTGCCCCGTGACGAATACGACGGGTGGATGCCGCCCTTGGGAGATCTGGCCCTGCAGGTCGAGCCCGTTGATGTCCGGAAGCTCGACGTCCAGGATCAGGCAAGCGGGCGAGTCGGATCGTCCATATGCGATGTACTCCGCGGCAGAGCCGAACGTCACCACTTGAAAATCGAACGACGAGAGCAGATCAGATATCGACTCGCGAATGCTGGCGTCGTCATCCACTACGTAAATGATGCTGTGCGCGGGATCCAATTCACGACCGTCCGCAGATCTGTCCTCGCCATACTACTCGCTGCAGGGCGTCAGACCGGGCCTTACGGGGCCTTTCATTTGCTTCCATAGGCAGTGAAAACGTAATCCCGCTGCTTCGCAGCGGTGTGGCACGCAACACCGCACCTTGCGTCGTCGCCTTGCGGTGGCGCGTCCTTCAGTGTTCCCGGGCGGAAGGTTTTCGAGGCCGGATCGTACCTGAACATCGCGTAGCCCCAACCGCCACCGTCCGCGAATCGCTTGCTGTCCTTGACCATGAAATCTACGTCGTGCTGGGGCCCGCCGACCGTCGGCTGTCCAGGCGCGGCTTCGTTCTTGATTGCCTTCCAATGGACCTTCGCCATACGGGCGCCGTCGGGAAAAGGCTTACCGTTTCCCGGATAGCCGGCCTTGTAGGCTTTGATCATGGCCTCATTGCCGAGAATCACGGCGATCAGGTCCCGGTTGTGGCTGACATTGATCGTCTCCCACTTCTCGTAGCCCCTGAATTCGGAGAATGCGAGCCCATCCTTTACCTTCACCGAGTATTTGTCTTGCGCGGAATACGCAACCCCGGTTGCGAGCACAACCAGCGCTGCAGCAATTGTGGCCTTCATCAGCGTAATTCTGTTGCGCATGATCGTGTCTCCCGGGTCTCAAGTTCATCAAACCGCAGGGCTTGGATCGTGTCGATGACACAAAGGTATTACCCGACACCTTCGTATATGCGCCTGTGCTCCACGAACACATCAGTCCGGAGCACAATGAGCCGACCGAGTCTGCCGGCTCGGAAATGTCGTGACTAACAGGAGTAGGCAAATGGGCACGCAGCTAAAACGAAAGGTCGCCTTTGCGCTCGTCATGGGCGTCGTCACGACAGGCATCATTTCCTTCGTGCTTCTTGCCCTGAATCTCGGCTTCTCCGATACCTTCGCCCTTGCGTGGCTGCGATCGTGGGCCATCGCCTACGTCATCGTCATTCCGGCCATCTTGGGGATCGGACCGCCGCTACAGGCGCGATTGGACCGCCTGATACGCTGACACGTACAACGCGGTTGGGTGCACCTCGCCCCTATTGATCCCCTCAGCCAGCATTCCTCGGATTCGTGATCCGTTGCGCTTCCGCATATGTCGCGCTCCGGCTCGTGCGACGCCGCGCATGACGATTTCGGGATGTCCGGTTATGGCCGGAAGCGGACCTAATCGAATGACGGCTTTCGACCCCAAGCGGACGATCGTCTCCCTCGGCGGGCGCAAGCGCGGGATCGTCCCGGAAGGGCGTCAATGCCAACCGGCTGTGGCGCCGGTGGCCGATATCAAACGATCACCCAAGCAATGCTTCCGCTGGGCCAGGCGTCGACCGGTTCCACAACCGCGCATCCGACGCAGGTCAATTCGCCGGATGCGCAGGTCAGCCTGTTGGTCGGCTATGCGGGGGAACTGCGCGGTCTGCGTCAGGGAACACCAGCGGGAGAGCTTCCGTCGGTCGCCGGCGTCGTTGCTGGTGTCGCCAACATGCCCAGTTGCTTCATCAGGCCAAGCGAATCGGCGCATGTCCATTCTTCAGCGATTCGCCCATCAGCCATTCGGAACAGCGTCGTGCCCGCGATTTGCACTGCGCGACCGGTGGCCGGAATGCCATTTCCGCTGCCGGTGTTGGTCCCGCGCGCGGTCCAGCGCACCGCCACCAAATCCCGCTCGGCAACCTGCTTATCGACCGTGATCTTCAGATCCGGAAACGCCTTGCGCCAACCCTTGGCTTCGGCCATGCCATCGGCATGGGTGAAGGTTGCCCTGCCGCCGTGGCCAACGAAGTCTGCGCTGTACGGCACTTCGAATCGACCCTGATTGAGACCTTCCTCGTACACCCTGCGGGTGATCGACTTGTTGAGCTCCACGGGCTCGGCGTGAACGCCGTCGGACGCCGTGGCCTCGCACGGAATCACACCGGCGATAGCGACGACTGTTGCGATTGCGGACAGCAGGATGTTGCACGTTTTCATGATCATCTCCGACACGCGGAAGTGCGTGTGCGGATGATGAACTCTCGTACGGCCGTTCGCGTCCCCTTGGTGTCGGGCGGACGCGGCGGTGGGAGGAGTGGGGGCTGCGCAGTGACGAAGGCGTGTCGTACATCGGCGCAAACGCATTGTTTCTGCCGGCATGTGGTCCATCGACGTTCTCGGATGCGAGCGGAACTTCGCGATGGACCTGCCTGTCGCAGCTGTCGATGCGCAATTGACGCGCGCGGCTACAGCGCTCAGCGAAACAAGACGTCGAGCGCCGCCCGATAGCGGCGGCTGCCGTTCACCTGCGCGCCATTCTTGAGGAGAACCACGAAGTCTCCATTGAACAGCGGCTGCACTTCGCGAATATTGGCAATGCTGACGATTGACGCCCGCGATACCCGGATGAAGCGTTGTGGGTCCAGACGGGACTCGAGACTGGTCATTGTCTCGCGCAGCAGGTGCTGTTTCGCGCCCGTGTGGATCTCGACGTAATTTCCTGCGGCGACGATGCGATCGACCTCGTCGATGTCGAGCAATCGAACGCGACCCTCGGAACGGATTGCGAGTCGCGAGGGATAACGCTGAAGCGCGCCTCGATCGATCGACTTCAGGACCTCGGAAACGCGGCGGACGAAGCCGTCATCGGGATGGGCGAGGTGGGAACGGGCGCGCTGCAGTGCACGGCGAAAGCGTTCCGGATCGATCGGCTTCAGCACGTAGTCGATTGCTTGAGCATCGAACGCCCGCACGGCGTGTTGATCGAATGCGGTTACGAATACGACCGCCGGCATGCGGTTGCCCCCGATGGCTTCAATGACGGCGAACCCATCGAGTTCGGGCATCTGCACATCGAGGAAGACGAGGTCGGGCGAATGCGCGCTGATCGCCGATATGGCCGCTCCGCCGTCACCGCACTCTTCGACGACTTCGATGTCCGGCTCCTGCCGCAGCAGTCGCAGTATCCCGCGGCGGGCGACCGGTTCATCGTCGACGATCAGTACGCGGATGGTCATGCGACAGTGCGCCAAGGTAGCTCGATCTCGGCGATGACGCCGCCGTCATCGGAATTTCGCACCTCGAAGCGTTGCCTGTCGGCGTACAGCAGGCGCAACCGCGCCCTCGTGTTCGCCAGGCCGACACGTTCGGTTGTCGCCGGTGGTAGCCCTCGGCCGTCATCGACAACGCACAGCAGCAGGGAGTCGCCGCGCCGGTCCGCTTTTATTTCCACGCGTCCCGGTCCGGCGCGCGTGGCGAGTCCATGGCGCAGCGCATTCTCGACCAGGGGCTGGAGGAGCAGGTTCGGAACCCGCGCTTCGAGAACCTGATCGGGAACAAGGATCCGGTAGCTCAGACGCCCGCCGAAGCGTGCCTGCTCGATTTCGAAATAGCTCTCGAGAAAGCCGATCTCTTCGCCGAGCGTCACCTCATGCGCTTCGGTGCCGTCGAGCGAGCGGCGCAGCAACGCGCTGAGTTGCAGGAGGATCCGATCGGCCGAGTCGACATTCTCGTGCATCAGCACCGAGACCGTGTTGAGGGCGTTGAAGAGGAAGTGTGGCTGCAGCTGGGTGCGCAATGTCTGCAGGCGGGCGTCGGCCAGCTGCGCTTCGAGACGGAGTTGCCGGCGATCCTTTTCCCGGGCGGTCCGCACGAGTCGCCCCACATGTGCCGCGGCGACGATCAACCAGTAGACCGGGAGGTTCAGCAGAAACGTCGTGCCAAGCAGCCGGCCGAAGGTGCCGAGCCAGGTGGGTTCGACCTGGGTCGCACCGATGACGGGCGCCGCCAGCGCGAAGAGCGCCAGGTTGACCAGGGCGCACACCGCCGAAGCAATGCCGTGCACCACAAGCGCGCCAAGGAAGCGAGGTCGCTGGAGCGGGAAACGCGCCTCCAGGCGCAGCGCGATAAGCGTGAGGGCAGCCCAAACCGCGGCCCAGACGAGCCAGATGGCACTGGCACGTGCCCACGCCAGCGGTTCGCCACGCACCTGTGCAGCAAACCAGGCCTGCCCCGCTAAGAGCATCGCGACCAGCGTCCACGCCGCCAGAATAGCCATACCCCGGCGGCCGACTCCGGACCCGTTCTCCACCACCGGTCGCACTACTTCGTGCTCTTCTCTAATGAGCTGTGCCACCGGCCGAGCTGCCTCCAGTTGCCGACTCGTCGCCGGCGGTTCGCAGCATACCGTTGGTCGCAGGTCCCTGAGCCCGGGGAGTGACGACTGGGGGCCGCAGTGGGGTGAGTGGAGGCTGCAGCCAGAGAGGCCCCGGAGCGCGAGCCAGTGCCGGGTTACGCGTTCGTCTACCGCTGCGGGTGGAAACGGCCTTGCAAAACAACGACCGCCGTTGCTTGCACATGGTTTACGAACGGCCGCTTCTGGGCGAGAGCGGACATCATCGGCTCGACCGCACAGTCTGCAGGGAAGCGAGTCTTCGGCCGCCCGCAACCGAATGGGAACCGCACGCGTGACCGGGAGCGGGCAGCGCGTTGGTTGCGTCAGGTGCCAGGGAGCGGCGGCGGTTCGGCGCTGACCGTCGCGGGCAATTGCAGTTGACGCGCGTCCCGATCAAGCAGCACGTACGTCCCCGCGACCATGTCGCCAAGGCGTTGCTTGCTACGCGAAGCGATGACGGCGATACCGGCGGGCAGGCCACCGACAAGAACCGGATTGACCTCGATCAGCCGGAACAGAGTCCGCACGACGGCCTGCAGGAAGGAGGGTCGGCTGCCCGCGTCATTGACCACGCGAGTGCGGGTCACAAGCTTGCCCAAGGTCTTGCCGAACAACATCTCCGTTACCGGAAAGTACGCCGCCAGGAGACTCAGCCAGATGGCCAGCGTTGCCCGGTACGTTTCATTGCCGAGGACGTAGTCCGGAACGAGGAGAAACGACAGCAGGACGATGAAGTCGATCCACGCGCCCAACCATCGGCGCACGACGATCGAAAAGTCATAGCCCGCAGCGATGGACACCGCCGACGACAGCGAGCGCCCTTGTTGATTGTGTCCAGTCACTTCTTTCCCCCTTGCTGATGCATGTGCCGGCTGATGCAGCACCCCATGCCAATTTTGAGCCCAAAAGGGCGTTTGATGGAGCCCCCCCACGCCCTGCGCATGTACCACTCCTTGAGATGCTCGGGTTTCGTCAACGCTTCCAGGCGAGGCGCACGGGCGCGTCGATGAAACGCTTCATGACGATGTCCAGCTTCGGGTCGATCGCGAACTGATCCGCGCGACTCGACATTTCACAACCCGGCCATGATCAATTTCCCGACCGCAAGCTCGCTCGCGAAATAACCGCTGTATTTGGGCAGGCTATCGTGCATGTCCTGCACGCGGCGGTGATAGAAGATGTCCACGCGGACCGGCGGCAGCCGATCTGGCAGCTCGAAATTGCTGGCCGGGATGAACATCACCTTGAACGACCCGACGCCAGCCACTTCCACGACCGGCTTGCCACAGGTGCGGCAGACGCCGCGGTTGAAGTTCGGTGGCGGGCGGTATTTCGCGAACGAGATGTTGCCGGCGTTTTTCAGTAAGACATCCTTCGCGCGAACCGCGACCACATCTGCGAAGGGTTTGTTGTTGAAGGCCTGGCAGATCTGGCAGTGGCAGCGGAACCTCGCCTTCGGCGACGCATGTACCTCGAACGTGCAGGCGCCGCATTCGCAGGCGCCACGTAGCGGCAATGATGTGTTGGCGATCATGTGTCGATGCTCCTGGGATTCGTTAGAGCGCTGCATTCCGATCACCGAAGCATCAGGTTGAGGATGGTGTCGATCGGTTGCTTGAAAGGCGCATGCAGCAGGTTGGCGAGGTTCCAGCGCCCCTGCTCATAGATTCCCTTGGCATGGCTGAAGGTGCGGAAGCCCTCGATGCCGTGGTACGCGCCCATGCCGCTGGGCCCGACACCGCCGAAGGGCAAGTCGTCCTGGGCGATGTGCATGATCGTGCCGTTGATGGTGACGTTGCCTGAGGTCGTTTCGCTCAGCAGCCTGCGTCGGTCTGCATCGTCGCGACCGAAGTAATAGAGCGCGAGCGGCCGAGGCCGGGCGTTCACGAAGTCGATCGCATCGCCGATGTCGCGATAGGCAAAGATCGGGAGGATCGGGCCGAAGATCTCCTCATGCGCGATGCGCATCGAGTCGTTGACACCAAGCACCACGGTGGGCGCCATCGTGTTGGGCCGAAGCGATGCATCGCCGGGCCGGTTTCCTACCTCGATGACTTGCGCTCCCTTCGTGCGCGCATCCTCGACGAGTCCCTGCAGTCTCGCGTGGTGCCGCGCGTTGAAGATCGACGTGTAGTGCTCGCTCGTCGGACCGTCGGCGTAGAAGGACGCCACTGCCCGGCCATACGCCGCGACGAACGCATCGACGTCGCTTTCGTGGACGAGTGCGTAATCCGGCGCGATGCAGGTCTGTCCCGCGCTGAGCAACTTGCCGAAGGCAATCGAGGAAGCCGCCTGTTCGAGCGGATGGCCCTTCGCGATGATGGTGGGCGACTTGCCGCCCAACTCCAGCGTGACCGGGACGAGGTTGTCGCTGGCCGCCTTCATCACCGACCGCCCAACCCCGGTGCTGCCGGTGAAGACGAGATGGTCGAACGGCAAGGCGGAGAACGCCGCGCCTACATCCGCATCGCCGGTCACCATGGCGAACTGCTCTTCGGAAAAGATCTCGCCGAGCATCTTCGCGATCAGCGCATTCGTGGCGGGCGTGAACTCCGAAGGCTTCAGCATCACCCGGTTGCCGGCAGCGATGGCCGTGATCACGGGCATGAGCGCGAGGTTCACCGGATAGTTCCAGGGCGACATCACGCCGACGACGCCAAGCGGCTGGTATTCGATGCGCGCCCTGCCGCTACGCATGTGCAGCGCTACGTGGCGGCGAGTCGGGGCCATGAATTTGCGAAGGTTGCGGATCAGGTACTTCGTGCCTTCCGCGACGCCGCCCACTTCCATGATCGCCGTCTCGTGCCTCGACCGATGCCCGAAGTCGGCGTTGATGGCGTCTTCGATTTCCTTGCGGTGCCGGATGATCGCGGCCCGGAACCGGGTCAGGTCGGCGCGTCGCCGTGCGAACGACGGCACTCCTTCGCGCAGGAAGGCTGCGCGCTGGCGGGCCAGCAGTCCGCTCAGTCGGTCGACGTCCGCGATGTCGGTAAGGGCGTTCATGGCCGCTCCAATGTAGACAGTAGAAACTTAGGGGCCTTGACCATAGGCGCTGAAGTAGTCAGTGTCAACATATATTCGCCCAGATGCTCCGAGGCCCCGTGCAGGACCCATCCAGCCGCCGCTACCACCATGGCGACCTCCGCCGCGCCGTCATCGAAACGGCGTTGGACATGCTTCGGGAGGAGAAGAACTGGCAGTTCACCCTGCGGGAAGTCGCCCGCCGGGCCGGCGTGAGCCATGCGGCCCCCTACAAGCACTTCCCCGACAAGGCCGCGCTCCTGGCGGAGCTGGCGATGATTGGTTTCGATCGGCTCCGCGAGTCCCTGGCAGCCGCCAAGGCTGAAACGCCCACGACCCTGCTCGCGGAAATCGCTTCGATCTCCCACGCCTACGTCGCATTTGGAATGGAAAACCCCGCGCTCTACCGCCTGATGTTCAGCGCGGAGGAAGGCAAGGCGGTGGGCATGCACCTCAACGAGCGGGCGATGGCCGTATTCGAGATCTCCCTCGATCTTCTCCGCCGCGGCCAGGCCACGGGGCACGTTCGCGAGCGGCCGATCGAAGGTCAGGCCGCCGCTTGCTGGAGCCTCGTCCACGGAATAACCATGCTCGCGATCGACGGACTCCTCGTCCCTGAGAAGGTGGGAACGTCGCCACTCGATGCGGCCTTGAGGACCCTGGTGGAAGGGTTGGAGAACACGGCGACGTGACGCTGGCGCATCGACACCCGCCCTACTACTTCAAGGACAGCACAAGCTCCACGAGCTGATCGACAGCTATGTTTGTGCCTTCCAGCCAGCCGGAAGTCCTGTTCGCCTCCAGATCGGCTTCGTTCCGGTGCAACGCCGTGAAGACGTAGCGCGTTCCGGTGCCTTCCGGCTTCATCGTCACGATCGCGGTGATCGGAACATCGTCGAAGACCGCCGGGCGATAGCCGGGAAACAACATCGACGTCCACACGAGGCGCTCCATCGGAACGGCGTCGAGGAAGCAGCCGAGGTTGGGAAAGTCCTCGCCGTTTTCGCCGGCGATGTCGATGCTGAAGATGCCGCCCGGGCGCGGGTCCATTTCGGCGCGCGACACGCGGCCCCACGCCCTGGGCATGTACCACTCCTTGAGGTGCTCGGGTTTCGTCAGCGCTTCCCAGACGAGGCGCACGGGCGCGTCGATGAAACGCTCGATGACGATGTCCAGCTTCGGGTCGACCGCGAACTGCTTGCTCATCATTGGTTCTCGCTTTCCTTGAGGTGTTGGACGTAGGCGTCGAAGCGATCGAGTCGCGATTCCCACTGGCGGCGCCGCTCGGCGAGCCAGTCTTCGGCGGCCTTGATCGGCTCCGGCGCGATCTCGTAGGTCCGCACCCTTCCCTGCTTCCGCGACTTCACCAGCCGGCCCTGCTCCAGCACCGACAGGTGCTGCACGAACGACGGCAGCTTCATACCGAACGGCGCTGCCAGCTCGCTGACCGTCGCGGGCCCGCTGGCCAGCTGCTCCAGGACCTTTCGCCGGATCGGGCTGGACAGGGCGTAGAAGACGTCGTCGACGGCGGCGGGCTGGGCCATTTCGGGACCGGTGGGGGTTGAAGGGAGTGGCTTGGACGGAGGGAGCCTATCGACGGACAATACTTAGGTCAATACCTAAGTGTTGGCGATGACTGGCGTCTGATCCGGACCCGACGATGGGGTCCGTGACCCCATGTGATCGACCTCCAGACCCCATCGATGGGGTCGGCGACCCCATGTGATCGATGTTCGGACCCCAACGTTGGGGTCGGCGGGTCCATGTGATCGATCTTCGAACCCCAGCGATGGGGTCGCCGGATCCATGTGATCGATGTTTCGACCCCACGCATGGGGTCGGCGAATCGATGTGATCGATGTTTGGACCCCATCGTTGGGGTCGGCAGATCGATGTGATCGATGTTCGGACCCCAACGTTGGGGTCGACGGGTCGATGTGATCGAGGTTCGACCCCATCGTTGGGGTCGGCGACCCATGCGCGGAAGTCCGTAGGAGCGCCCCATGGGCGCGATCGGCAGTCGCGCCCATGGGGCGCTCCTACGCGCGCAGCCGCACCCCGGGCTGCGGATGGCTGCAAAAAGAAAGCCGCCCGAAGGCGGCTCTCCAATGCAACGCGATGGAACGGATCAGGCGGCAGGCGGAAGCTGCCCTGCATCCTGCGCACGGCGGCGACGGCTGAACTGCGAGCCGAGTTCCTTGCGCTGTTCCTCGAGTCCATGCGCATCGCCGGTCAGCTTGAGCAACTGGTAGCCCTCGTAGGCGAAGTCCATGACGTCATGGCCTAGCAGCGCGACGGTGTCTTCGAGCATCGAGTGCAGGCGACGTACTTCCTCCAGCAACGGGACCAGCGTGTCCAGCGCATCGAGGTCGGCGCCTGCGGCAGCGACATTGACGCTGGGCGGCACGATCTGCGGATGCGCCACGAGCGTGCGATGCATGCCACGCCCGAACGCCTGGCTCTTCGGCCCGTAGTGATGAATGTCCCGGCGTCCGTCGGCCGGAAGCGAAACAAGACCCGGCAGCGCCGAAGCGAGTTGCACGACGGCCCCCGTGGCCGAGTCGCGCTGTTCGGGAGAGATAACGAGCGTGATGCGGTTTTCCGACACAACAACCTCCTGTTGATATTCCGTGTGATGTGCACCGGCGAATGCCGGATGCGTCCTTGCTCCGCCGCGTTCCGTGTGGCGTGTGGGTGATCGCTACTGCGGGCGATCGGAGCAGCGGCGAGTTTGCCAAAGTTGGCGATTAAAAAGCAAAGCTTCTTTGGCCAAAAGGGCGAGGCGAAGTCACATCCCAGCCTTCGCACGGCGTGAATGAAGCACTGATGCCGTCACTTACCGAACGGCGCTACTCGGCTGCAGCGATTATTCGTTACCAGCCGCCTTGAGAATTCGAGCATATGTTTCGAGCTGAAGACGAAAACGTGCCATCCAAAGCGCCATCGCATATAGCAACAGGACCATCAGACCTACGATCCCGGCAGCCATCGAAAGCGAGCTAATTCCCTGAACTTGGAGAAACAGACCAATCAAGGCAGGTAAAACTCCAAGTCTGTCTGCCGCACCAAACACCAAGGGATAACGGCGTGCCATCGACTCAAGCCTTGATTCGACATAAGCAAGATGGCGCCGACGGACCTCGTATGCAAACGACTGCAGCCAAACGCGAATTTTTTCGTACTCGACGAAATGACTGTCTAGCTCAACCGCAAACTTCCGTTTCGCATCAACAAACTCGGGAATTACATCGCGAAGCTGCCGATAAGTAAGAACAGCGAGCGCACACAGCTCTATTGGCAGGCCGATAGCCGCTGACCAGATGCCCCACCCCTTCGCGCCGAGGATGGAGGGCACTGTCAACAGAGTTCCTATCAGCATTGTTGTTGCCGCCCAACGATCACGCTCGACCTTAAAGACGCCCTTGGGTTCCTGCTCAGCCAAGAGAGCTTCGAGCTCCTGGAACAGCCGGGTGTTGCCTTTTTCACTGGTCATCGACGATGCCTTTGTGCCCGCCACCCAACAGCTTCATAGATAGCGCTGAACCTGTTGTACAAACGCCATGACATCCCCGGCTTGAAACATCGATTCGTTGAGTCCCCGCTGAGACCAGAGGTCGAGAATGGCCTTTTCACGAGCGGTCGGTGGTCGCCCTCCACCACCTACGCCTCCGCCACAGGAGGGCGTAGCCAAGTGCAGATTCAATTCGTTCGTCGAAATGGTCACCACAACGCACACGGACTTTCCGTCACGCCGCCGAGCATTAATTTCCTGAGTGATCCAGTGAGCATCAGCTTCCGCCAGCCTGCGCTCATCAGCCCCGATTCTGATACTGGACATGTAACCCCCTTTTTACCGTCCACTTTGGACTGGCTCGATATGGAGGCTAGCCATGCCGCATCTCACAAGCTGAGACGCCCAGGGTTGGCATGATCAGAGAACAGCGAGCCGGGCAACCCGGGCGCGCTTCGCTTACCGGGACTACGATGGCTATGCAACCCGAACATCACTTGGTTCACCAGAGAAAAGCTCTTCGTCTAGCGACAGTGTCGCCGGCACACCCGTAGTTACGGACGACTCGCACAACAGGCGCACGCCCTCGACCAAGAAGTCATCCAGGACTCGACGTCCCTTCCATTTCTCTTCCGCCTTCACCAGGCCCGCGGCTCCAAACTCCGCTATGGCGGCCAAAAAATACTTCGCGATATCAAAGTGGGGAATGAGATCAAGCTTCACCAGCAACCGCGCAATTCTCACTGCTTGCAGGAGTTCCGTACCCCTAGGCACTGAGACGAATTTCAATACTTTATCCCGCACGGTTCCACGAAATTTTGAAGTGGCAATAACCCTGGAGTCGAGAAGGGAAATCGCAACTGCATCGGTAGAGAAGCAAACCGTATCCAAAAGACTAGGAATTGATATAGGACGACCCTTCTCAATTCGAAACGCCTGGCTCTGAGGAAGCTCCCAGATATCTACGTCGAACTTCCCGACAACCAGCCTCATTCCTCCAAAATTTGTGCGCCTGGAATATCTCGAAAGACTCCTAGCGAAGTCAGCATCAAGCGGCCCTGAAACAAAGATGTCGATATCACCAAATGCCCCAGACGCCCCCAAGATGGCATCACGAACCATTCCTCCAAATAGGAATGCCTCGCCAACTTCGTTACAAGATCTCAGCAGGGCCGCAACCGCATCATCCTTATGCAAAAGCCGCACAATCGCCCGCGCCCTATCGAGGTTAGGCAATTCATCGGCATTCGACTCCGTCCAACTAGCATCTACGACCATCTTGGAACACCAAGCTCCTTAAGTTCTTGAGCAGCTGAAATAGCAAACGAATCGGTCATTCCGCACACCATGTCACAGCACACCTGCAAACGAGCGTACCAAGACGGAAATTTTCCTAACGTCACATCGTATACACGCAAGTAGTTAGGTGAAATTTTCTTAATGACGAACTTGTCCTGCATCGAAGCGCTCCCTTGTTCATTCGATTCAAGGGCCGACCAAAATGCTCCGAGCAAATACGGGATAACGCTATGCCCCTCAAGCTCCACCTTCTCAACGCTTGGATGGGAATAGATATAAGCCTTCGTGTAGTCCTTAAGCAGCTCCAGAAGGGACGCGCATTCGCCATGACTGAGGCACGGATTGCCAGCACCAGCATTATCGGCCGAAATCGCCGTCTTTAGCTCGGGAACAGCTACTGAAACCACCAAGGAAATAAAATAAGTTCGCAGCAACTGCATCAACACGTCTTCGGCATGGTGGCCATCGACCTTTTGACTCGACAACCATTTCACGTCGTAGTTGTACTGGCGAACAAGCTGCGCCACCCATTTGGCGCAGGGCGCGCCCTTGGCCCGATTTCGTAGGTACAGCATTAGATGGGCTGTGGAAACCAATCGCTTCTTTACTCCATCCTCGACATCCAAAATTGAATAACAGATGTCATCGCTGGCCTCCATTATTGACGCCAGCGGATGTCGAACACCTTCGGCAATGCCTGTTTCCTTCCCAGCCCAATCGAAAAGATGCTTCTCAGTCTGGAAAAAGCCGAATTTTTTCTTATGTTCCTTGGCCCGGATCGAATCCGCGCTCCATGGATATTTGAAGGATGCTCGCAGCGTTGAGGCCGTCAAATTGAGCCCTCCGTCCTCTATGCCAAACATGGTTAGAAGACGGAAGCCCTGGGGGTTTCCATCAAAATTCAAATAATCAGCAAGCAAAGCTTTGTCCTTTTTGCTGCTAACTGCACCCTCGTACTTGTTCGCAACAATTTTCACCCACCCTCGAATAGCTGCTTCCCCTTGATGTCCAAACGGGGGATTTCCAATGTCATGTGCGATTGATATAGCTGCAACGAGCGCTGGTACCGCCCTCATGGCATCAGAGCCAACTAGTGTGATGCCTAGATCATGTGCCAGTTGAGCGGCTAGCGTCCGCCCGATATTGGCGACTTCGAGCGAATGAGTGAGTCGTGTGCGCACTGAATCGTGCTGATCCAGTGGAAACACTTGCGTCTTGTCCTGTAATCGCCTGACAGGGCTTGAAAAAACAATCCGATCGAAGTCCTTTTCGTGCTCTGTGCGGAAATCCGGGGACGCAAATAGTTTTTCAAAAGTCTTCTTTCGTTTCGCGTCAGCCTTTCTAAATCGCTTTGTCGAAAGCAACTGCGTCCAATCCACAGCTGGTGAAGTGGCAGCCGAATGACTACCTGAAGCGTCAGCGCTCATGCGTCCCCCTGCATTCCTTCTGTAGTACAAACGCAACCAGTTTCAACTCGCCATCAATTAATGGCATTAGAACTAGCTGCTCCCTTTCCAATCCCAAGTTGCACTTGGCAGCCCAGCCATTGACTGCGTTCGATCAGTATCTGGCGATCGCGGCTGATGTCGGTGTAGCCCACCGAGAACGAGCGGCTGCCTGAGTGTCTTCGAGACTGTATTGGAGTTCGTCTTCCCCGAAGACGTAACGGATCCGGTTCGAATTCCGGCGTTGCCTGATTTCCATATGGCAGCCCCCCGCTGCGCTGATGGTGGGGCAAACCTAATGCACCGGTCCTTGGCTGCGCAAATGCCTGCGGGCCAGATGCCTGATTCAGACAGGTCCGGCTTGCGGATGTGGAGGCGCTCGGCCTGCGGCGTAATCGTCGTATTGCGGCGATTTCAAACCAATGCGGCGCATTGCGCCTTCGGCTAATGCGCCCTACTTCATTGGCTGGATGGTCGAACGAATCAGAACGTGAACTTCACCGACTCCGCACTGCGCTGCGCGGGTCCGTGGTAGACGGCTTCGTGTTGTTGCCGTCGGGGTCGAGGGCGAAGGCGGCGTAGTAGCCGGGGTGGTACGGGCGTTCGCCGGGCTTGCCGTTGTCCTTGCCGCCGTGGGCGAGTGCNTGTTGTTGCCGTCGGGGTCGAGGGCGAAGGCGGCGTAGTAGCCGGGGTGGTACGGGCGTTCGCCGGGCTTGCCGTTGTCCTTGCCGCCGTGGGCGAGTGCGGTGCGGTGGAAGGCGTCGACCATCGCGCGGTCGCGGGCCTGGAAGGCGATGTGGTGGCGGCCGGTGAGCTCGCCCTGCGCGGCTTCGCTGTCGGCGGTGGAGATGAAGAGTTCGGCAACATGCCTGCACACCCGTTCGGGTGATGAAGATCACTGGCCGACGCGCAGACTCCCTCGCGTTGACTACTTCGCACTGCGCATTCTCTGGCGCACTGCGCACTCTCTGCCGCACCGCGTCTGCTCGCGACAACACGTTCCCAATCTTCGAGCGGCGCCTTCCACGCGGGTCCCCCGCCGGTCAAACCGGCTCCACTGGAGAATGGAAATGTCGAGCTTGCAAAGAATGTTGCTGCTGGCAACCGGGCTGTGTGTCGCTGCCGGTGTCATCTGCCTGTCGCCCGCCCGTGCCGCACCGCCCGGGGAGGCCAAGGCGCGCTTCTTCAGCGAAGCCACGCACGATGTGTCCCCCACCATGAAGTCGCTCGCCAGGGCGGCAGCGACTGCCGCGAAGCCCGCCGGCGATCCGGGGCTGCTGCTGGAAATCCGCCCGGAGCGGCGTGGCCCCGAGCGCGTGGGCACCGGCCACGGCGTTGACGCCGCCAGGCAATCTTCGTTCGCATCGATCTCCGCACTGACGCCGTCGGCGAATTTCGACGGATTGAGCAACAACGACAACTTCGCGCTGTACGGCGGACGCGTGAACCCGCCCGACCCGGTCGGCGCCATCGGTCCGAATCATTACGTCGAGGCGATCAACCTCGCCGTGGCCGTGTACAACAAGAGCGGAACGAAGCTGCTCGGCCCGATTGCGCTGGGTTCGCTGTGGGACGGCTTTGCGGTACCGCAATGCGCCGATAACGCCGGCGATCCCATCGTCATGTACGACCAGTTCGCCGACCGCTGGCTCATCACCCAGTTCACGCCGCCCAGCGATACCGACAACTGGAATTGCGTGGCGATCTCGCAGACGGGCGATCCAACCGGCGCCTACTACCGTTATGCGTTCTATACCGGCCCCAACTTCCCCGACTATCCGAAGTTCGGCGTATGGACCGACAGCTATGTCGCCACCACGCGCGAGTTCGGCCCGACCGTGGAATATGGCATCGGCGTTTACGCGTTCGAGAAGAACAAGATGATCAATGGCCAGCCAGCGCGGGCCGTGGGCTTCTATCTCGACGGCAACAATCCGGCCATCCTGCCGCTGGTCGGAGACGGCCTGTTGCCCGCGTACGTCGACGGCAAACAGAAGCCGCTGAATGCCGCCAGCATTCCGCTGGTGGGCACGCAGGATGACGGCGGTGGGTACGGCGCGACCCTCGACGCAGTGAACATCTTCGAGCTGTCCGTGAAGTGGCGATCGACGCCGGTGGCGTCGCTCGCGCTCGCCGCGCAGTTGCCCGTTGCCTCGTTCGACTCGGTCTTTCCCTGCGCGCCGACCTCGCGCGATTGCCTGCCGCAACCGGGGATCGTCGATCCCAACCAGTTCCTGGACGTGCTGTCGTATCGCCAGCGCGCGTTGCACCGCCTGGCCTATCGCAACATGAAGACCTACGACGCAATGGTCACGGGCCAGGCCGTGGAAGCGATGCCAGGCGTGGCCGGTATGCGCTGGTACGAGATCCGGCGCAGTGGCGGTAGCTACTCGCTGTTCCAGCAAGGCACGTACGCGCCGAACGACGGCGTGCACCGCTGGATGGGCAGCGTGGCGATGGACAAGAGCGGCAACATCGCGATGGGCTACAGCGTGGTGAACGGCACCAATGTGTTCCCCGGCATCCGCTACACGGGGCGTCTGTCCCGCGATGCCGCTGGCCAGATGACGCAAGGTGAAGGCACGATCATCGACGGCACTGGCGTGCAGACGTCCACCAATTCGCGTTGGGGGGACTACAGCTCGCTCAACCTCGATCCCGTTGACGACTGCACGTTCTGGTACGTAAACGAGTACTACACCGCTGCGGGCCAGGCTTCGAGCGCCGCCGGCTGGCAGACGCGCATCGCGAGCTTCGCACTGCCGGGCTGCAGGCCGTGATCGCGTAAGTGTCGCAGCTGCAGGAAAAAGGCCCGCGCTCCGCGGGCCTTTTTCTGGCCATCGCATTTCACCTTTACGAAGGAGCAGGCACTTCCCTGGCAACAAGGCGCGGGCAAGCTGATCGGGGCGAGCAGCAGGTGACGTACCTTCAGAACGTGAACTTCACCGACTCCGCACTGCGCTGCGCGGGTCCGTGATAGACGGCTTCGATGTTGTTGCCGTCGGGGTCGAGGGCGAAGGCGGCGTAGTAGCCGGGGTGGTACGGGCGTTCGCCGGGCTTGCCGTTGTCCTTGCCGCCGTGGGCGAGTGCNTGTTGTTGCCGTCGGGGTCGAGGGCGAAGGCGGCGTAGTAGCCGGGGTGGTACGGGCGTTCGCCGGGCTTGCCGTTGTCCTTGCCGCCGTGGGCGAGTGCAGTGCGGTGGAAGGCGTCGACCATCGCGCGGTCGCGGGCCTGGAAGGCGATGTGGTGGCGGCCGGTGAGCTCGCCCTGTGCGGCTTCGCTGTCGGCGGTGGAGATGAAGAGTTCGTCCGCGAAGAGGTGGTCGGCGGCGCCCTTGTCCATCGGGACCTGCAGGGTTTCGAACACCGCGGTGTAAAAGGCACGGCTGGCTTCGATGTCGCGCACGACGAGCTGGATGTGATCGATCAGGCGGCCGCGGTGGATTTCGGTGGGCATGGCGCACTCCTTGTGGCGTGACGAGTGCGTGGTGGTAGCACGCGGGATGTTCGCGGCCGGTCAAGCCTGCACGCGGGCGCACGCGTGGCGGCGTAACGTGTAGGCGCCCTGCCCCGGTGACCCGGGAGCCGGCGGCATTGCGTTTGCTCCTGTAGCCATCACTCGACGGGGCTCCGACCATGATGTTTCGAAGCTTGCAGGCCGCCGGTTCGCGCTCGCGCACTGCCGCGCTGGCCACTGCGGTTTTCGCCGCCTGTCTCTTCACTTCGACCGCGAGCGCGCAGGACAAGGCGCAGGCGCATGCGGGACACGCGCTGGGCACGGTCCACTTTCCGGTGAGTTGCACGGCGCCGGCGCAGCGCGACTTCGACCATGCGCTGGCGCTGCTGCACCACATGACGTATCCGCAGGCGCGCAGCGCGTTTGCCGAGCTGGCCGCGCGCGAACCGGACTGCGCGATGGCGCATTGGGGCGTGGCGATGACGCTGTTCCAGCCGCTGTGGCCGACACGGCCGACGCCGGCGGATCTCGCGCGCGGCGCGGCTGAAGTGGCTGCGGCGCGCAGTGCAGGCAAGACCAGCGATCGCGAGAAGCTGTTCATCGATGCGGCCGCGGCGTTCTTCGACGATGAAGGCCAGCCGGATTACTGGGCGCGCATCCGCCGTTGGGAAGCGGCCATGCAGCGCGCGCATGAAGCGCTTCCCGATGATGACGAGGCGACGGTGTTCTACGCGCTGGCGCATCTCGCCGTCGCACCGGCGAACAGCAGCTCGCGCGCGAATGCCGACACTGCCGCTGCGCTGTTGCTGCCGGTCTATCAACGCAATCCCGATCACCCGGGAGCGATGCACTACCTGGTGCATGCCAACGACGTCCCCGGGCGCGAGCACGAACTGCTCGAGATCGTGCGCAAGTACGAAACCGTGGCGCCGCAGAATCCGCATGCGCTGCACATGCCCACGCACATCTACACGCGCCTGGGCGACTGGCCGGCGGTGATCCGCGGCAACCTGCGCGCTGCCGACGCGGCGCTGGAACATCCGGCAGGCGACCATGGCCAGTACGTGTGGGACGAGTTCGCCCACGCCATCGAGTACCTCGTCTACGCGGAACTGCAGCAGGGCGACGACGAAGCGGCGTTCGCGCAGTTGCGCCGCCTGCAGGAGCAGCCGCAGATCGAACCGAGTTTCAAGTCGGCATTCCACCTGTCTTCCACCGCTGCGCGCTATGCGCTGGAACGCGGGGACTGGGCATCGGCGGCGCAGCTGCCCACGCGCACGCCCGACACGATCGCGTGGGACAAGTATCCGTGGCCGGAAGCGGTCACCTGGTTCGCGCGCGGCGTGGGTGCGGCGCGGTTGACGCCGGCCAGTGGAACGCAGGACGTGGACGTGCAGGTCGCCATCGCGCGTCTCGTGAAACTCGAGGAAAGCGCGAAAACCAGCGGCGAGGATCTGTTCGCCCGAAACATCGGCGTGCTGCGCCTCGCCGTGCAGGGCTGGCGCGCGCAGGCGCAGGGCGAACCGGATCGTGCGCTTGCGCTGCTGACGGAAGCTGCGGCGCTGGAAGCGGCAGCACCGAAGCACGCAGTCACGCCGGGGCCGACGTTGCCGGCGGAAGAGCAGCTTGGGGATCTGTTGATGCAGCAGGAGCGTCCGGCGGAGGCGTTGGCTGCGTACGAGCGCTCGTTGGATGCGTATCCGGAACGTTTCAATTCACTGCTGGGCGCGGCACGTGCGGCGGCTGCGACTGGTGATCGCGAGAGCGCGCAAAAACACCTGCAGAACCTGCTTGATATTGCGAAGGACGGACCGCGTCGGCGTGAGGCGGAGGCTTGGGGGCGTGAGGTACTCGCAACTTCTACCAGCGAGTGACTAGGGCAGAAGCAACTCGCTGCGCTCGCCTCCCCTCACACCCCAAGGGTGCTTCCTTCGGGGCGTCTGCCCTTCGGGCATCTTCTCCCCGCAAGCGGGGAGAAGAAGGAAAGAGCTGCTCGCTTCGCTTGCCCCCCTCACACTCCTAGGGTGCTTCCTTCGGGGCGTCTGCCCTTCGAGCATCTTCTCCCCGCGTGCCGGGAGAAGAAAGTAAGAGCAGCTTGCTTCACTCGTTGTCCTCACACTCAACCCATCGGACGGATCCGCTTCCCCTCTCCCCGCTTGCGGGGAGAGGGTGCCCAACGGCGGGTGAGGGGCGCGAGCGGAGCGAGCGTGCTTTGGCCTTTGTTGTTGAGAGGAGCAAAGAGCAACTTGCTCCGCCCGCCGCCCTCTCCCGCGTCGCCGCCCGTGTCAACGAACCATCTGCTCGCCGATTCTTGCCACGAACTCATCGAGATCGGCCCTGCCAGCATTGCCCAGCAGAATGATGGTGATGCCCTCGCCGAGGACGTGAAAGAGCTGGGTCTGCGCTCCCATGATCTGGCCCGGACGCTTCACCATCCGGTGACTCTTTCCATTGATCTTCGCGTCGTATATCCATGCCCCGTAGCCGTAGTCGTCCAGCCCGGGCGTCAGCATGAGCGCGAGCGTGTCCTCCCTGATCAGCTTCGCCCCGAACAGGGCATCGGAAAATCGCAGGAGATCGGCTGCCGTCGAATACATGGCACCCGCTGCGTACCAGTTTTCCGGATACACCGGCAGGTCGTTGACCAGCTTCCCCAAATCCTCCCGGTAGAAGTAGGTATTCGCCAGGTTCGGGATGATGTCGCTCTGCCTCAACATGCCGGTGTCGGCCATGCCCAGCGGCTTGAGGATCGCGGTTTCGAGCACCTGTGCGAATGGCTGGCCGTGCAACCGCTCCACGATCTTGCCGAGGATGATGTAGTCCGCGTTGTTGTAGCTGAAGGCTGTCCCGGGTGGTTTCTCCAGCGGACCGCTGCAGAATTTCGCGAGCAGCTGGTCGGATGTGTAGGGGGACTGATAGGTCGGCAGTCCGCCGGTCAACGCGGCCTCCATGCTGGTGACCTGGTCGAAGTTCCGGATGCCGGAGCTGTGGTTCAACAACTGATGGATCGATACCTTGTCGGCGCCCTCGCCCGCGTATTCCGGCAGGTACTGCCTGATGTGCCCGTGCAGATCGATCTTTCCCTGCTCATGCAGCTGCAGGATCAGCACGGACGTGAACAGCTTCGTTATCGAAGCGATCTTGTACCTGGTCTGCGGAGTGTTGCTGACGCCGAAGGGGTAATTCGCCAGCCCGAAGCTTTGCTGGACGACGATCCGGCCGTTCTTCTCAACCAGCACCGTCCCGTTGAAGTCGTGCTCCCTTGCGTACGTTTCGATGAAGGCTGCGGCAGTCTGAGCCTTTGCTTCCGCCTGGGCGTGCCCTTGCCGCGGCAGCAACGCGGCCAGCGCAAGCAGGACCCATGCAAGCACGTCGCGGCACGAGGGCAGGCAGATTTCCATGGCAGGCTCCGGATGGGGTCGAACCATCACGGCATGGCAGCGTTATGCAGCGCAACCTGATTGCGACGAAACCCCGGGAATCCGGCGCGAATCGTGTCATTCGCTGGGTGGGCTCAGGCCCGCCGTGCGCGTTCGCGTGAGTGCATGGCGGAGAGCGGTGGGCCGGCCCACCCTACGGTGCTTTCGGTTCATAGGCTGGGTTGGCTTCACCACCCCAGCATTTGGATGTCCGGAATGCTGGGTTGTCGAAGTGGAGCAGAAGCAGCAAAGAGCAACTCGCTTCGCTCGCTCCCCCTCTTCTGCCCTTCGGGCATCTTCTCCCCGCAGGCGGGGAGAAGAAGAAGCCTCAGCCGAGCAGGCTTCGGAACACACGCAACATCGCCGCCGCGCTCACTTCCACGTCTTCCTCGCTCGTCGCCCAGTTCGACACCGAGATGCGCATCGCGGCGAGGCCGTGCCAGGTGGTGCCGCTGGCCCAGCAGGTGCCGTCCTGCTGCACGCCGGCGATGACGGCGCGCGTGAGCTCATCGTCGTCGCCGAAGCGGACCAGCACCTGGTTCAGCACGACGTCGTTGAGGATGCGCACGTTGGGATCGGCGGAGAGCAGTTGCGCGAACTGGCGCGCGCGGGCGCAGCAGCGGTCGACGAGGTCGGCGACGCCGTCGCGGCCCAGTGCACGCAGCGTCGCGTAGACGGGAATGCCGCGGGCGCGGCGGGAGAACTCGGGGACCCAGTCGACGGCGTCGCGTTCGGCGCCGCGGGTCTGGATGAGGTAGGCCGCGGTGGAGGTCATCGCGTCACGGTGGTCGTCCGCGTGGCGGACGATGGCGACGCCGCTGTCGTAGGGGACGTTGAGCCACTTGTGCGCGTCGGTGGCCCAGGAATCGGCGAGTTCGATGCCGTCGGCGAGTGCGCGGCGTTCCTCGCTCGCCCTCGCCCACAGGCCGAAGGCGCCGTCGACGTGCATCCACGCACCGCGTTCGCGCGCGAGTTCGCCGATCTCGCGCAGCGGGTCGAAGGCGCCGGTGTTCACGTTGCCGGCCTGCGCGCAGACGATCGTCGGGCCCTGCAGCGTGGACAGCACGTTGTGCAGGTGGTCGGCGCGCATGCGGCCCTGTTCGTCGGATTCCACGTGCACGAGCGAGCGCGTGCCGAGACCGAGGTAACGCAGCGCGGCGTCGAGGGTGATGTGCGCTTCCTGCGAGGCAACGATGTTGATGCGCGGCGCGCCGTTGAGGCCGTCGGCTTCGACGTCCCACCCTGCCCTGCGCAGCACGCCATGGCGCGCGGCAGCGAGGCAGGTGAAGTGCGCCATCTGGCAGCCGGTGACGAAGCCGACGCCGCTTTCGCGCGGGAGGTCGAAGAGATCGAGCAGCCAGCGCGCGGCGACTTCTTCCATTGCGGCGGTGATCGGCGAGATGACGTGGATGCCCGCGTTCTGGTCCCACGTGGACACGAGCCAGTCGGCCGCGAGTGCCACGGGCAACGAGCCGCCGATGACGAAGCCGAAGTAGCGCGGCGACGCGCAGGCCGAGGCGCCGCGTTCGGCGTTGCGTGCGAGGAGGTCGATCACGACGCCGGCGTCTTCGCCGTGCTGCGTGAGCGGTGCGTCGAGCGCGGCGATCATTTCGTCGCGGCTGGCGCGTGCACCGACGAAGCGGTCGGGAAGATCACGGAGGAACTCGCTGGCGTGCGCGTGGGCGCGGTCGAGCAGCGGATCGAAGGGAGTGCGCATTGCGGGCTCCTTGGCTCGGGAATGGGACATCGTAGGCCGGCGGCGAGGTGCGATGCGACTGCCTGCCGGACGGCTTCGTTCTGCGGAAGCGGTTGATCGCATGACCCGAATGGGTGGAAAGGCCGCTTCGGCGACCGGCACCCGCGGCGAGTCGACGTTGTGACGAGAGCGCCCCAGCGCACTTCCTCCTGCAACGGAGTACGACCCATGAACGTGTTCACCGCCTGAGTGCAGTTGTCGCGCTTGCCCTTGCCTTCGCCAGTTCTCCGGCTTTTGCCGGCGACCCGCTTGGAAATGCCACCGTCAGCTTCGGGCAATGGATGTCCTCGCCGCCACTCGATCGCTATCCGAACTTCGGCGGGTCACCGACCACGAACGTCCACGCAATGACGCCGAACATGGTGACGATCCGGTCGGGCGGCAGCGTCAACTTCATCGTCTCCGGCCTGCACAACATCGCGATCTACGACGATGGCGTGACGCCGACCGACATCAATATTGCGCTGACCACGCCGACGACCAGCGCCACGCCGCCGGTATTGCCGATCATCGACGACCCGAACCGGCGCATCTACCGCGGTGTCGATCCTTCGCTGCAGTCGCGCGATCGCGTGGAAGTGGTCAACTTTGCCGCGCCTGGCACGTACCTGGTGATCTGCGGTGTGTTGCCGCATTTCGCCGGCGGCATGTACGGATACGTGCGCGTGTTGCCGAATTGACGGGATGGAGTACCCCTCGCCCCGCTTGCGGGGAGAGGGTGTCCGAAGGGCGGGTGAGGGGACGCGAGCGTAGCGAGCGGTGCTTTTGCTTCTGGTGTTGATTCAAACAACAACAGCAGCAACTCGCTTCGCTCGCTCCCCCTCACACCCCAAGGGTGCTTCCTTCGGGGCGTCTGCCCTTCGGGCATCTTCTCCCCGCAAGCGGGGAGTTCACGCGTCGGGCATCTCCCGTGAGCGGTGAGAAGAGTTCACGCGTCGGGCATTGTGTTCCAGGCGGGGAGAAGAATTCTCAGCCCAGCGACACCGCCCTGCCCGTCCTCGCCGATTCGTAGATCGCCTGCATGATCCGGACGTCGCGCAGGCCATCTTCGCCCGGCACCTTCGTCGGGCGTCCTTCGAGGATGCACTGCGCGAAGTCGTCCATTTCCGCGGCGAACAGGTCGATCTCGGGGAAGCGGATTTCCTGGCCGTCGCTGCGGCGGCCGTGGTTGCCGTCGTAGAAGAACGCAGGGTCGAGTTCGAACCAGCCGCGTTCCGCATTGACGCGCAGGTTCTGGATGCCGCCGGTGCGGTAGCTGGTGCTGCAGTACGCGACGACGCCGCTGGGGAAGCGCGTGGTCCAGACCATGCTTTCGTCGACTTCGGCGAACTTGATCTTGTCGGTCTTGGTTTCGATGGCGGAGACGAGGACGGGCTCTTCGCCGGTGAGATAACGCGTGGCCTGCAGCGCGTAGATGCCGACGTCCATCAATGCACCGCCGCCGGCGAGCGCGCGCTTGAGTCGCCATTGAGCGGGATCGCCGACGTCGATGGCGAAGCCGGCCTGGACGATCGTGGTCTTGCCGAACACTTCTTCGCGCACCAGGCGGATGCATTCGAGGTGGTGCGGATCGAACTGGCAGCGGTACGCGGTGCCGAGCACGCGACCGGCCTTGCGGCAGGCATCGATCATCTGCTGGCAGCGTTCGACCGACACTTCCATCGGCTTCTCGCAAAACACGTGCTTGCCCGCCTGCGCGGCCTTGATGGTTTGCTCGGCGTGCAGCGCGTTGGGCGTGACGACGTAGACGACGTCGATGTCGGGGTTGTCCGCCATGCGGTGCATGTCGTTGTAGGAATAGACGTTGCCCGCGGGGATGTCGTACTGCGCCTTCCACGCTTCGGCCTTGGCCGGCGTGCCGGTGACGATGCCGGCTAGGCGGCAGTGTTTCGTCTTCGCCAATGCCGGGGCGATCTGGTGCGTGCTCAGGTTGCCAAGTCCGCAGAGTGCGAAGCCGAGCTTGCGTGAGGACTGCGCCTTCGCGCGCGTGGCATCGGTGTTGATGAGAGTGGCCATGGCGATGGTGGCGGTCGAGGTGAGGAACTGGCGGCGGGAGAGCGTGGCCATGGTGGGCTCGCGCGTGGTGGTTGGAGGGGAAGGTAATCCGGGGATGAGTTCCGTGTCGGTGAAGCTGGCGAACGGCGCTTAGCCGCCGTGTGCCGCGACTCCCGAAACCGCGTGGTATCGCGGCCGCGTCTCGCGGCGTGGACTTACCAGGAAGGCCTTGCGAACGCCTGCACCAGGAAGTCGACCAGCCGCCGCGTCTTCATCGGCAGGTGCTTGCGCGTGGGATACACGGCGTGGATGCCGAGTTCCAGCGAGCGGTACCGGGGCATCACTTCGACCAGCGTGCCGCGCCTGAGGTCCGGACCGACGAGGAAGTCGGGCTGCAGCACGATGCCCTGGTCTTCGAGCGCGGCGGCGCGGCAGGTGTCGCCGCTGTTGGTGTGGATGCGCGGCTGCACGCGCACCGCCGCTTCGCCTTCCGGCCCGCGGAAACGCCAGTCGTCGCCGCCCGACCAGTAGGTGTAGGCGAGCACCTGGTGGTCGGCCAGTTCGCGCGGGTGCACGGGCGTGCCGTGCGCGGCGAGGTAGCCGGGCGATGCGCAGAGCACGATGCGCGTGGTGGCGAGGCGACGGCTGACCAGTTGCGAGGCGGCCAGGTTCGAGGTGATGCGGATGGCGAGGTCGTAGCCTTCCTCGACCAGGTCCACGACGCGGTCGTTGAGGGTGATGTCCAGCGACACCTTCGGGTTCGCCGCGGTGAAGCGCGGCCAGAGCGGCGCCAGGTGCAGGTTGCCGAATGTCACCGGCGCATTGATGCGCAGCAGGCCGGTCGCCTCGCCGCCGCTGGAGGCGGTCTCCGACTCCAGTTCGGACAGGGCCGCCGCCAGTTCCGCCGCGCGCGCGTGGAAGCGCTGGCCGTCCTCGGTCAGCGAAAGCCGGCGCGTGGTCCGGTGGAGCAGGCGTACGCCGAGGTGCTCTTCGAGTTCGGCCACGTGCCGGGAGACGGCGGCCTTCGACAGGCCGGTGGCCTCGGCGGCGCCCACGAAGCTGCCCGCCCGGACGACGGCGAGGAAGCTGCCGAGCTGCTGGAGGTCGAGCATGGCGATTGTTCCGCCCCGGGAGACAGTTTTTCACTCTAACGCATGTTTATCGCCGGAGCGGTGACCAATACAGTGGCTGCATCCGATACGGCCCCTCAGGCAAGCCCTGAGCCGCAGCGGATACCGGATATCCCTTCCGGCGTGGCGCGGGACCGGGCGCTGCCCGCCTCCACCATGCCGTCCACCTTCCAGGAGAACACCCTCGTGAACGCATATCTCTCGCTGCTCGGCCGTGTCGGCCTGTCGCTGATCTTCATCATTTCCGGCTGGGGCAAGATCGGCGGCTACGCCGCCACCCAAGGTTATATGGACGCCATGGGCGTACCCGGCGCGTTGCTGCCGCTGGTGATCGCGCTCGAGCTTGGCGGTGGCCTGGCGATCCTGGCCGGCGTCTTCACCCGGTGGACCGCCCTCGCCCTCGCGGTGTTCTCGGTCGCTTCGGCGATGCTCTTCCACGCGAACCTTGCCGACCAGGTCCAGGCGATCATGTTCTGGAAGAACTTCGCGATCGCCGGTGGTTTCCTGCTGCTGGCCGCCAACGGTCCGGGCGCGCTGAGCCTGGAATCGCGCCTGGTGCGCCGCACGGCCATCGCCCACTGATCCCTGCCTTCCCACTGACCGCGGGCGCGATGCCCGCGGTCCGGAGCCGCCATGTCCCGCACGCCTTCCCTCTTCGTTTCCCATGGTTCGCCGATGTTCGCGCTCGAACCGGGCCTGCTCGGCCCGAACCTCGCGCGGATCGGCGAAAGCCTGCCGTCGCTCACCGCGATCCTCGTCGTCTCGCCGCACTGGCAGACGCTGCGCGGCGTGCGCGTCACGGGCGCCGCGACACCGGAAACCATCCACGACTTCGGCGGTTTCCCGCCTCCGCTGTACGCGCTGCGGTACCCCGCGCCCGGTGCGCCGGAACTCGCCGCCGATACCGTCGCGCTCCTGCGTGCCGCGGGATTCGATGCCGACCTCGACCCACAGCGCGGCCTCGACCATGGCGCCTGGGTGCCGCTGCGGTACCTCAGGCCGGACGCCGGCGTGCCGGTGCTGCAGGTGTCGCTTCCGCATCGCATCGACGCGGCGGGTGCATTGCGCCTGGGCGAAGCGCTGGCGCCGCTGCGCGAGCGCGGCGTGCTGGTGGTCGGTTCCGGCAGCCTGACCCACAACCTTTACGAATTCCGCCAGCACGTCCGCGACCCGGAGTACGCGCAGGCGTTCGCCGACTGGGTGGCCGCGGCCGTTGAACGCCGCGATGTCGATGCACTCGCCGACTACCGCAACCGCGCGCCGTTCGCGGCGCGCGCCCATCCCACGGAAGAGCACTACCTGCCGCTGCTGGTGGCGCTCGGTGCCAGCGATGCAGGCGACGCCCGCCGGCGCGTGCCGGGCGGCATGACGTACGACGTGCTGTCGATGGACTCCTTCGGTTTCGGACTCGCACCCGACCTGGTGTTGGCGGAGGCGGCATGAACCTGGCCGCCATCCCGCTGCAACAGGCGGACCCGCTCGGCTATCGCGCCCTCATGCCGGCCGGCGCGCCGTCGCGCCTGTTGCTGCTGCTCCATGGCGTGGGTGGCAACGAGACGAACCTCGTGCCCCTCGGCATGAAAGTCGCGGGCGACACGCTGGTCGTGTTCCCGCGGGCGCCGCTGGTGGCCGGGCCCGGGCAATACGCGTGGTTTCCGGTGCATTTCGATGCCAGCGGGCCACGCATGGACTTCGCTCAGGCGCAGCACAGCGCGTCGCTCTTGCAGGAGTTCATCGCCGGCCTGCAGGCGCGCCACGGCATTGCTCCGGCGCGCACCGCCATCGCCGGTTTCAGCCAGGGCGGAATCATGAGCGCGAGCGTCGGACTGACCGCGCCGGACCTGGTCGCCGGCTTCGCGGTGCTGTCGGGCCGCATCCTTCCCGAGATCGAAGACTTCGTTGCTCCGCCGGAGTCGCTACGGCGAGTCGACGCATTCGTCGCGCATGGCGCGCACGACACCAAGCTTCCGCCCGCGTGGGCCGAACGGGCCGATGCGCTGCTGACGCGCGTGGGCGTCCCGCACCGCACAGTGCTCTATCCCGCCGGGCACGAAATACCTGCGGCCATGCAGGACGATTTCCTGGCGTGGTTCGAACAGGCGGTCAGTCGCTGAGGAACGTGCGCGGCATTGCTGACTGGTTTCGTGCTTCCGCCTCGAACGCAGTAGCCGTAGGCCACCAAAAACGAAGCCCGCTTGCGCGGGCCTCGTCGTCTTCATTGCACACACTATTACCAGATGCGCACGCGCTGTTCCGGCGCGATGTACATCTTGTCGCCCGCCTTCACGTCGAATGCCTTGTACCAGGGATCGAAGTTGCGCAGCGGGCCGTTGGCACGGAACTCCGACGGCGAGTGCGGATTGGTCTTGATCAGGTTGACCAGCGCCTCGTCGCGGTACTTGCCCTTCCAGATCTGGCCCCACGACAGGAAGAAGCGCTGGTCGCCGGTCAGGCCGTCGACCACCGGCGCGGGCTTGCCGCCCAGGCTCAGCTGGTAGGCGGTGTAGGCCATGGAGATGCCGCCGAGGTCGCCGATGTTTTCGCCCATCGTCAGCGCGCCGTTGACGCAGGTCTTTTCGATCGGGCAGAACGCGTCGTACTGCGAGCCCAGCGCCTTGGTCTTGGCTTCGAAACCGGTGCGGTCGGCGTCGGTCCACCAGTTGCGCTGGATGCCGGCGAAGTCGGACTTGCTGCCCTGGTCGTCGAAGCCGTGGCCCATTTCGTGGCCGATCACCGCACCGATGCCGCCGTAGTTCACGGCCGGGTCGGCGTTGAGGTCGAAGAACGGCGCCTGCAGGATGCCGGCCGGGAACACGATCTCGTTGAAGGTCGAGTTGTAGTACGCGTTGACCGTCTGCGGCGTCATGCCCCACTCGTCGCGGTCGGTCCTGGTGCCGATGCGGCGCACTTCGTCGTTGCGGCCGTAGCGGCGCATTTCCATCACGTTGGCCATCAGGTCGCCCGGCTTGATGGTGACGCTGGAGTAGTCGCGCCACTTGTCCGGGTAACCGACCTTGGGACGGAACGAAGCGAGCTTGCGATAGGCCTCGGCCTTGGTCGCATCGCTCATCCAGTCGATCTTCTCGATGTTGGCGCGCAGTGCCTTGCGCAGGTTCTCGACGAGCTGTTGCATCGCCGCCTTGGCTTCGGGCGAGAAGTGGCGTTCGACGTAGAGCTTGCCGAGCGCATCGCCGAGGCCGTCCATGCCGCCGACCAGGGTGACGCCGCGCTTCCAGTCTTCTTTCTGCGCCTTCTGTCCGCTCAGCACGGTGCCGTTGAAGGCGAATGCCGCGTCGTCGATTTCCTTGCTCAGCAGCGGCGCGTTGTTGCGCACGGCGTGGAAGGTCAGGTAGTCGCGCCACACGGGCAGCGGCGTCTTGGCGATCACGTCGAGCACCGGCTGCACCGAGCTCGGGGTGACGACGTTGACGCGATCGAGCGCGGGCATACCCTGCGCCTTCACCAGCGCGGCCCAGTCGAAGCCGGGGTACTGCTTCTGCAGTTCCGCGAAGGTCACGACGTTGTAGGTCTTGTCGCGGTTGCGCATCTGCGCGCGTTCCCACATCGGCTTCGCGAGTCCGGTTTCGAGGGCGAGGATGGCTTCGGCGCGCGGCTTCGCATCCTTCGCGCCGGCGAAGGCGAGCATCTTCGCAATGTGCTCGACGTACTGCGTGCGGATGCCGACGAAGCGGGCTTCCTGGTTGAGGTAGTAGTCGCGGTCCGGCAGGCCGAGCCCGCCAACGGCGAGACCCACCAGGTAGTGGTCGGGGTCCTTGCGGTCGAGGCTGACGCCGAATCCGACCGGTGCGTTGGTGCCGTCGAGATCGGTGTTGCCGAACGCGGTGATCAGGGCGTCCTTCGACTTGATCTTCGCGATCCTGTCGAGCACCGGCTGCAGCGGCTTGATGCCCGCGGCGTCGCGCGCGGCGCGGTCCATGTAGCTGGCGTAGTAGTCGCGCACCTTCTGCGCTTCGCTGCCGGCGGTGAGGTCCTTGCGCTGCTGCAGTTCCTCGATGATCGCGTGCACCTGCTCCTCGGAGCGGTCGCGCAGCGCGTTGAAGGAACCGTACGAGGTCTCGTAGTCCTTCAGCTGGTAGGTGTCGAGCCAGTGGCCGTTGACGTAGCGGTTGAAGTCGTCGCCGGGCTTCACCCTGGTGTCCTGCGAGGTGAGGTCGACGCCGAAGCTGCCGAGCATGGGCTTGGCCGTTGCCGGCGCATCGGCGGCGTGTGCGAACGAAGTGGCCAGCGAAGCGGCGAGCGCGAGGCTCAGGGTCAAACGTGAAGGCTTCATGTTGCGGCGGTTCCCCGGTGGAAAGGCGCGAGCCTAGCGCGACGGGAGTGGCATGTCGTAGGCCGATAGTCCGGGATCGTCGATGTTGGTGCGATGCGCGACTGGCGCAGGGGAAAGGCCGGATCGGGCAAAGTCGCGGGTACCCGTCCGGGGCGCAGAACCGCCATGCGAAACTGGCGCGCTTTTCCAGCGCGTCGCTTTCTCGGAGATCGTTCGCCTTGCCGCATTACTCCGGCCCCCTTCTCACCCGCCCTCTCGCAGCAGACCTGCTCGCCGCGCGCGACGCCGGCACATGGAGCGGCTCGCTGGATCTCGGGCGATCGCGCGGCGAAGCAGTGCTGGAGGCGGACGCATGGCAATGGCGCGGGCAACGCTATCCGTATCCCTCCGGGCTCAAGGATCGGACGATCTATTACTGGGACGGCGATGAGTTCGCGCCGGTGTCGCGCTACGCCGGTTCGCTGATCAAGCTGGTGCCGACGGAATGGGACGTGCCCACGTTCGAGATCGACGGCATCAAGATGTTGCCGACGTCGAAGGAATCGCCGCTCGATGATGCGCGACGCAAGGTGGCGCTGGTCGAGCCGCGCGGCAAGGTGGTGCTCGATACCTGCGGCGGGCTTGGCTACTTCGCCGCTTGCTGCCTTGAAGCAGGTGTCGCGCGCATCCAATCGTTCGAGAAGAACGCGAGCGTGCTGTGGCTGCGTACGCTCAATCCGTGGTCGCCGGATCCGGATTCACCTGTCAGTAGCGGAAGGCTGCAACTCACGCATGCGGATGTGTCGCAGGTGATTGCGGGCATTCCGGATGCATCGGTGGATGCCCTGCTCCACGATCCGCCGCGCTTCGGTATCGCCGGCGAGTTGTATTCGCAGGTGTTCTATGACCAGCTATCGCGCGTGCTTAAGCGTGGCGGACGCCTGTTCCACTACACCGGCAGCCCGAACAAGCTCACCAGCGGTCGCGATGTGCCGCGCGAAGTCGCCAAGCGGCTCGAGAAGGCCGGCTTCAAGGCGCAGCTCGCGCTGGATGGCGTGCTGGCGCTAAGGCGCTGAAACAGCACCCGCATCCACACCACGGGATTGTTCGCTTCGCCGCGGCAGGAACTTCCGGCGCAGCCACGTCGTCAACGGCAGCTCCAGCAAGCGGTACAGCACGACCGCCACGCCACAGCACACTGCGATCGCGAGCAGCGCCATCAGATACGCGTTCGGTGAACCCGGATCGTAGGACGGACGCAGCACGCGGTTGAAGACGTTCAGCACGTACGGGTGGAACAGGTACAGCGAATAGCTCGCGTCGCCGACCAGCACGGCGAAGCGCGGCAGGCGCCGGTTCGCCAGGCCGTGCACGATGAGCAGGAATGCGCCGAGTGCGAGCAGGCCCCATGCGAAGGGGCGGCCAATGATTTCAGACTGGGCGCTCATCAGCGGCATGCAGGCGATCAGCAACAGGCCGCCGACCACCATCAGCGTGCGCACGCCGTTGCCTGCGCTGGCGCGCCAATCGGCGGTGCGCGCGAACACGCTGTAGCAGAACATGCCGAATGCGAATTCGACGATGATCGATTCGGTAAAGAATTCGAACACGACGGAGTCGAACTCGACCATCCACCCGACGATCGCCAGCGCCACCAGCACCGCCGAGCAGATCACCGCGCGATACGCGTGGCTGATCGCCATCGATGCCGCGAACAGCAGGTAGAAGAACATCTCGTAGTTGAGCGTCCAGCCGAGGAACATGATCGGGAAGACGTTGTCGCCGGTGCGGTACGGAATGAAGAACAGCGACTTGACGAGCTGGACCGGGTCGGGATGTGTCTCGCGCAGGAAACCCGGTATCAGCAGCGCAAGACAGAAGATGCCGAGCGTGCCCGCCCAGTACAGCGGCACGACGCGGATCACGCGCTTGGCGAAGAAATGCGCGCCCGAATGCTCGGTGACGAAGCACATGATGAAGCCGCTGATCACGAAGAAGAGATCGACGCCCCACGCGCCATTGCCGAACAGGCGGATGTGGTGGGTAACCACGGCGACCGCGGCCAGTGCGCGCAGCACCTGCACGCTGTCGAGCTTGTCGGTGATGGCGGGTGCGGCGGCGGGGATTCCGGAGGCCGGAATTGGCCGTTCTTCGACGATGGCGCTGACATTCATCAGGCGTGCCTCCCTGTGATGCAAACCGGCACTTTCCTTCGGCTGGGCTCACGGGCGCGTGATGTTGTCCTGGCGATGCTGAACTGGTTGCGTCGCGTTGAAGATTGCAGACGCTTGCGAAACCGCGTGGCGAGCCGGCCCCTCACCCTGCGTTGCTGCGCAACGCTGTCCCTCTCCCCGCAAGCGGGGCGAGGGTGTAGGCCGCTTCGTGCAGAAACCCACCCTTCTTTAATCGCGCGAAGCTAATAGATGTCAGCACCGCGTTCGCCATTACCGTAGGGCAGCCCCGCTTCCTTCTCCCCGCACAGCGGGGAGAAGGTCGAAGCGGCCGAATAGGCCGCTGAGGAAGGGCGGATGAGGGGCGCTTTGGCTTTACAGCCGCGAAGCCGTCAGTCGCACATCGGCATTACTCCACGCGCTGGCGAAATCACGCTGCACCTTCGCGGCTTCGTCCCGCTTGCCCTGCGCACGCAGGCTCTGCGCCAGCCCGAACAACGACCAGCCATTGCCGGGATTACGGCGCAGCTCCTCGCGGTAGACGCTCTCGGCTTCGCCAGGACGACGCGCATCGAGCAGCACCGCGCCTAGTGTCTGCCGCACCGGCGCATGCCAGCCCGGCGGCTCGTCGTAGGGAATCTTGTCTTCGATCGCGACGGCTTCCTTCAGCGCGGCGATCGCTTCGTCGTACTTGCCATTCGCCGCCGCGAATTCCGCCGTCACCGTTCGCTCGGCGACGCGCGCCGCATAAGCCAGCGGATAGCGATCCCACACCATCAGCTTGTCCATCTGCGGGTCAGCCGCGAGCGGACGCAGTGCATCGAGATGCTTGCGCGCATCGTCGAAGCGCTTCTGCCGCACCGCGGCCATGCCCTGCGCGTAATGCCAGATCGCGGTGACGTATGGCAAGTCTGGAGCGGGATTCGGCGTGCTGGCGATCTCGTCCCAACGACCGAAGCGCACGCGTTCGAACCACGGCGTCATCCAGTAGTGCTGCAAGCCCGCGTAACCCTCCTTGCGCATCAACTCCTGCAGGTTGGTGCGCTCGGCAGTTGTGCGCGCCGCGGATTGCGCGATCGCACCGTTGCCTTCCATGCTCGCCGCGAACCACAGGAAGTGATGGTTGTGCGGCACGTAGCCGAGCGGATACACGCCCTGCGTGTTTCCACGGCACAGCGCCAGGTAGGCATCGTCGGCTTCGATGGCGCGCTCGTTGGCGATCACCGCGTCATGCCAGCGACCGACGCGCGCGTAGATGTGCGCAGGCATGTGCACGAGATGGCCGGAGCCGGGAATCAGTTCACGCAGGCGATCCGCCGCGACCGCGCCGCGCTGGGGCGCCGATGAAGCTTCCACCGCATGCACGTAGAGGTGCAGCGCGCCGGCGTGGTTGGGATCGCGCGCGATCACCGATTCGAGCGTCGATACGACTTCGGCCGTGTTGCCTTTCGGCTGCAGCTTCTCGTCGTAGTAGTCCCACGGTTGCAGGTCCATCAGCGCTTCGGCGTGGAATACAGCCGCGTCGAGATCATCAGGACGCTTGCGCATCAGTTCGCCAGTGGACTTCGCATAGGCCTCGTCGAGCGACTTGCGATCCGCCGGTGGATTCTCCGCGTAGCGTGCCGACAAGGCTTCGATGAAGGCGCGTTCGCGTTCGCTGGCTTTCGGTGCCAGGGCGCGTGCGCGCTGCAGGCGATTCCACGCATCGGCGTTGTCGTCGGGATTCATCGTCGCGTTGACGTGCGGACCGAGCACGAGCGCCGCGCCCCACCAGCACATCGCGCAGTCGGGATCGAGTTCGGTCGCCTTGAGGAACGAACGCTCGGCGGCGTCGTGGTTGAAGCCATAGGTCAGCATCAGGCCCTGGTCGAACCAGCGCTGCACTTCCGGATGCTTGCTGCTGATCGCGAAGTGGTAGTTGCCCAGCCCTTCGAGCAGGTGCGCGCCGACCATTGCCATCTGGGGCGGGGAGACCGCGGGAGCGGGTTCGGACGCCGTGGTCGGACCCGGATTGCGGCAGGAAGCGAGCGCCAGCAACGCGGTGGCGCAGGACAAAGTCAACACACGGAAGGCAGGCAGCATGGGAGCCCCAAAAAGACGCGCAGGCGAGCGCGGAAGCCGTGGCGGTTGCGAGTAGTGAAGTACGCGGACACACCGTCACGCGCGATACAACGTGACCGGCGCCGGGAAGAGGCCAGCCGCGACGCACCATGCTGGCATCGTGCCGCGACTCTCACCCGAATGAGGGATACGCGTCAGGTCAGCGCACTGACCATGACGTAATAGCCATCAGGATCGCGCAACGCGAACTCTCTGGTGCCGGTGCCGGGATTCACGCTCGGCTCTTCATCCAGGCGAGGAGCGAGTGCCTTCGCGCGGGCCAGGGCCTCGTCGAAGTCGTCTACACGGAAGAACAAAAGCAGCCCGTTGCCGGGCTGCGCGTTGTCGGGACTGTCCAGTGTCGGATGCTCATGCGCGCCCCACTGATGGAGGCAGAGCAGGACCGTCCCATCCGTATCGAGAATTTGTCCGAAGTATGGATGCGCGGGCGCTGTGCCGGGTAGCCCGAGCAGGGACTGATACCAAGTGAAGCTGTGCGCGACATCTGCAACACCGATGATGGTCCATATGCGCTTCATGACATCTCCCGTTGCCTGATTACCGGCCTACCAGACCTCGCAACGATCCGCGTCCGCCCGCACCATCGGATCGCCCGCCTTGCACTGGAACGTCTGGCGGAACTCCGGCAGGTTCGACAGCGGGCCGTTCACGCGGTACTTCGCGATCGGATGCGGGTCGCCCTGGATCATCGTGCGCTGCGTTTCCATGCGCGTTTCATCGCCACGCCACTGGCCCCAGGCGATGAAGAACTGCTGCTCGGGCGTGAAGCCGTCGATGGTCGGTTCCGGTCCCTTGCCTTCGCGCGACTTCAGGTACGCGCGGTACGCGATCTTCGCGCCGGCGAGATCGCCAATGGATTCGCCGAGCACGAGCTTGCCGTTGTGGTGCACGCCGGGTTCGATGAAGTAGTTCTCGAACTGGTTCACCACGCACTGGCCCTTGGCCTGGAACTGCTTGTTGTCCGCCGGCGTCCACCAGTTGGAGAGGCGGCCTTGCGCATCGAACTGCGCGCCCTGGTCGTCGAAGCCGTGGCTGATCTCATGGCCGATCACCACGCCGATCGCGCCGTAGTTGACCGCGTCCGTAGCCGTCACGTCGAACGCGGGCGGCTGCAGGATGCCAGCCGGAAACACGATCTCGTTCTGCGACGGGTTGTAGTACGCGTTCGAGGTCGGCGGCGTCATGCCCCAGCGGCTGCGATCGGTCGGCTTGCCGATCTGGCTGCGATTGTCAGCCACGTTCCAGCGCGACGCGGCAACCACGTTGTCCCACGCCGAATCGCGCGAGATGACCACGCCCTTGTAGTCCTTGAACTTGTCGGGATAACCGAGCTTGGGGAAGAAGGTCGCGCGCTTCTCCAGCGCCTTCTTCTTGGTCGATTCATCCATCCAGTCCAGGCCGCCGATCACGTCGTCCATCGCGAGCAGGATGTTCTTCACCATCTCCTGCATGCGCGCCTTGGCTTCCGGCGGGAAATACTTCTCGACGTACTTCTGCCCGAGCGCTTCGCCGAGCTGCTGGTCGGTGAGTTCGGCGCAGCGCTTCCAGCGCGGCTTGATTTCGGTAGCGCCGCTGAGGAACCTGCCGTTGAAGGCGAAGTTCTCCTCGACGAACGGTTTGGAGAGGGAATCCGCGGCAGCGTTGAGCACGTGCCATTGCAGGTACGTCTTCCATTGCGGAAGCGGCGTCGTGCCCAGTTCCGTGTCGACCTGCTGGACGAACTTCGGCTGGGTCACGTTCACGGCGTTGCGCGGGATGCCGGCTGCATCGAAGTATTTCGCCCAGTCGAAGTGCGGCGTGAGCCTGGCGAGGTCGGCGAATGCGGTGAGATGATCCTGCAGCTTCGGATCGCGCAGTTGCACGTTGTCGAAGGATGCTTCGGCGAGGCGCTTTTCGAAGGCGAACACGGTCTCGGCATTCTTCTTCGCCTGGTCGGCAGGCGTACCGGCGAGTTCGAACATCTTCGTGACGTGTTCGAGGTACTTCGCGCGGGCTTCGACGAAACGCGGTTCGGGTTTCAGGTAGTAATCGCGATCGGGCATGCCGAGGCCGCTGGCATAGACATGCGCGATCGTCTTCGATGGTTCGTGCAGGTCCTCTGCCGCGTAGATGCCGAACGGCACGGCCACGCCCACGTCGTGCAGCTTGCCGATCGTGCGTTGCACGCCGGCCTTGTCCTTGATCGCGTCGATCTCGGCAAGCCACGGCTGCACCGGCTTGCTGCCGAGCGCGTCGATGCGCGATTCGTCCATGCACGTGGCGTAAAAGTCGCCCGCGAGCTGGCCCGCGCTGCCCTTCGGCCAGTCGGTGCGCGCCGACAGCTCGTTGAGGATGTCGCGGACGTGTTCCTTGTTGACCTCGCCGGACTGCCAGCGGCGGCTCCAGCGATCCATGTAGTCGGGAATCGGATTCTGCTTGCGCCACTCGCCGTTGGCGTAGGCGAAGAAGTCGGTGCAGGCGTTGGCGTTGCGATCGATGTCCTCGGGATGGATCCCGTGCACCGCACCGGACGCAGTGGTGACGGCAAACATGGCGACGAGCGGAAGGCTGGAACGGACCACGGCGACGCTCCTGGCTGGCTGGTGCGCGCCACTATAGTCCTCGGCCTTGCGTGGGCCCGTCCCATTAGTCCTGTCCGGTAACGCCTGCTCGCAAGCGTCTGACCTCCCCTCTCCCCGCTTGCGGGAGAGGGTGCCCGAAGGTCGGGTGAGGGGTCGCGAGCGCAGCGAGCGGTGGTCTTGCCTTTGAAGTTGATTCGGCAACCAGCAGCAAGAAGCAACTCGCCGCGCGCGCTCCCCTCACACCCCAAGGGCGCTTCCTTCGGGGCGTCTTCCCTTCGGGCATTTTCTCCCCGCAAGCGGGGAGAAGAGTTCTCGCTTCAGCCTCGCGAGCCCCTGCTCTTCGGCACCGAATGCGCCGCGTTATAAGCCACAGCTTCGCGCAGCAACGCCTTGAGTGCGGGCTTGTCGATCTTGTCGCCCTCGCGAAAATCGATCGCGCGCCACTTGCCGCCGTCCAGGCCCGCGTTGAACAGCTTGCCTGCATCCGCGAGCTTGGCCCCATGGAAGAAGGTGAGTTTCACCTTGTCCTTGTGCGCATTGGCGAGCGCGTACATGCCCTGGTGCGACCAGACGGGAGTGCCCATCCACTTCCACTCCTCGACCACCTCGGGGTCGACCTCATGGATGAGCTTGCGGATTTCCGCGAGCCGTTCGCCGCGCCAGCCGCCGACCTTTTCGATCATGGCGTCGATGCGCCGCGAGGCGTTCGTCACGTCCGCTGGCTTGCTGGCCGTCTGGCGCGACGCGGCTGCCTTCGCAGGCGCTTTCTTCGCAACCTTCGCCGGCTTGCTCGTGGTCTTCTTCGTCGCGGCCTTCTTGACGGTCACTGTGTTCACTCCGGAATTGGGTTGGGTTCCGTTGACAGCATCCTGCGCGCCAGCTTCCCGGTAGAAAGCGCTGCCGCTCATGTCAGGCCCGCCGCGCCTGGATCATTTTCCAGCCATTGCCCGATGGATCGCGGAAGCCGGCGTCCACGGTGCCATAACGATCGATCGGTTCCTGCGTGAATTCGACGCCTTGCGCACGCATCCGCTCGTAGGCCGCGCGGCAGTCGTCGACGACGAACACGAGCGGCGGCATCGCGCCTTTCGCCAGGATCTCGCGCAGCATCTGCACGGTCGCGGCATCGAGCATCGGCTGCTCCGGCGTGAACAGGCCGAGCTGGAACGAGGGCTGGTCCGGATGCTGCACCGTGAGCCAGCGGTAATCGCCGTTTCGCGCATCGGTGTGGACCTTGAATCCGACTTTCCCGACGTAGAACTCGAGCGCTTCATCCTGATCGCGAACGTACAACCCGGCTACTCCGACACCCTGGCTCATGGGACTTCCTCCGTTTTTTAACCTGTATGTTCGGGCGAACCCGTTTGTGTGGGCGCATTTATAGCCTCGGCCTCCCGGCGCCGCTTCTCCGAAACTGCGATGGTGAGGTCGGGCCGGTGCGCGGCACTGAGGAAGCAGGCCGGGACCCATTCGAGTGCATGCATGGCTGCCCGCTGTCGTGCACGGAATTCGCTGGGGCTCTCATTGGTGACATCGCGGAACGTGCGCCCGAACGTGCCCAGGCTTTTCCACCCGGTCTGGAACGCGATGTCGATGATGGGCAGGTCCGTTTCGCGAAGCAGTGCCGTGGCGCGCTCGATGCGACGCGTGAGCAGGTAGCGGTGCGGCGGAACGCCGAAGGCGTCCTTGAACGAGCGTGCGAAATGCGCCTCCGACACGTGGCTCACGCGCGCCAACCTTGCGACCGGCCATTCTTCGTGCGACGCCGCATCCATCCGGTCCTTCGCGCGCAGCAGCCTTCGCAACAGCTCTGGGTCCTGCCCTGTGGACTCGCGTACGCGCTTGTCTTCTTTCGCTGTTACCACGCGTGCACCTCGCCCGCTCACATGCGTTCGCCGGGAAGCTGGCTCGCCTGCGTCACCCATGCGGCGAACTGTTCCTGGTCGATCGCATCGTCCTCATGGATGTCGAGGTAGCGAACTTCCTTGTGTTTCGACGCGCCGGGCGGAACCGGACGCAACAACGTGCCGCGGAAGAAAGTCACCTTCACGTAGTTCGTGAAGCAATGACAGGAGAGGAACCAGCCCTGCCCTTCGATGCCATAAAAGGGCGAGTTCCACTTCACCGCCTTGTGCACGCCGGGGACCGTGCGCTCGATGAGCGCATCGATGCGGCGGCCGACGTCGCGCTTCCAGCCGGGCATCGCCGCGATGTAGGCCTGCACCGGAGCATCGCCGTCCGCCTTCGCGATCTGCGGGTTGCCACCGGAGAGCAGTTTCGCCCTGGTTGGCGCCGCGGTTATGCGGGCTGCAGAGCGGGCGGCCGACTCATGCGGCTTGGGCGTTTTCGCAGGCACCTTCTTTCCCCCAGCCGCTGGCCTGACGGGTGTCCTGTTGACCATTGGATGTGCTCCACCTGTTCCCCTGTGATGCACGGATTCTCGCTGCCACGCGGCAGGAGGGGTGTCTTTCGGCATATTTTTATTGTTATTCGATATGTATATTATCGACCTACGATAAACCAGCCGAGACACCGCCATGTACAGCACGTCCGCCCGCGCCCTCGCTGTCGCCCGCCCGGTCATCCAGTTCCTGACCGTCCTGAACATCGTCTACGGCGCCTGCATCTCCCTGCTGCTGGTCTTCAGCTTCTTCATAAAGGGTTGGCCGCAGACACCGCTCGGCGATTTCGCGTCGACGCATCCGCAGCTGCCGAACGGGCTTCGCGTGGTGGTCCTCCTCGGTGTGGTCGGTGCCGTGATCGGCCACACGATCCTGCGGCGACTGCTGGCAATCGTGGATACGGTGCGCAGCGGCGATCCCTTCATTCTCGAGAACGCCCGGCGCCTGACGGCGATCGCGTGGAGCGTGCTCGCGCTCGAGGTGTTGCGGCTGATCGTCGCGTCGATCATCTCCACGGTCTGGGAAGCCGGCCGCATCGACGGATTCTCGATAGCGCCCTGGTTCGCGGTGCTGATGCTGTTCGTGCTGGCGGGCGTTTTCTCGCAGGGGGCACGCATGCGCGCCGACCTCGAAGGAACGGTGTGAGATGGCGATTCTTGTCCGTCTCGACGAGATGCTGCACGCGCGTCGCATGACCCTCACCGAGCTCGCCTCGCGCATCGACATCACCCTCGCGAACCTGTCCATTCTGAAAACCGGCAAGGCGAAGGCGATCCGCTTTTCCACGCTTGAAGCGATCTGCGTGGCGCTCGAATGCCAGCCGGGCGAACTGCTCGCCTTCGACCCCATGCAACCATCGCAGGAATGACCATGAACCTCCTCTCGGCATTCACCTCCGACCCGCGACGTTACGAGGGCGTGCGCCCGTTCCACGTCTGGGGCCTGCGCGTGTTCTATTTCCTGATGCTGGTCTTCGTCGCAACCGACGCCTGGAGCGGGCTGCTGACGCACGAAGGGCCGTGGGATCCGGTGCGCGCGGTCGCGGTCTGCGTCTGGGCCACCTACCCCGCCCTCGCCGTGTTCGGGCTGATCCACCCGCTGCGCTGGTTGCCGCTGATGTTCTTCACCATCGGCTACAAGACGCTGTGGCTTGTCTTCGTTGCGTGGCCGCTGTGGCGGGACGGCGCGCTCGCCGGTTCGCCCGCGGAACAGATCGCGCATGCGTTCGTCGCGGTGCCGCTGTTGATGGCAGTGGTGCCGTGGGGCTACGCGTATCGAACGTATGTGCAGTGGCCTCGCAGGAATGTCGCCTCGCCGCCGGCGAATACTGCCGGTTAGCACGCGACCGCGTGGCCCTGGCACTGGAATGTTCGCGGGATGCGGCTGCCGCTACGGCCACCGCACCGCAAACGCGCCACCGGCATCCTGCTCCACATCGCAGCCGAACACCTGGTATTCACGACGCAGTCTTGCAAGCAACCAGCCGCGGTCTTCGCTACCTGCACGGTTGATGCGGAAGCGGCGGATGCGCGTGGGCACGAGTTCGAGTCCGCGCAGGCGACCCGTGGCAGGGTCGAGCGTGGGGAAATACATCAGCCCGAGCTCCCCACGGAACTCTTCGTGTCCACCGATGCCTTCATAGTCGTTGAGCAGGTCGCCGCAGCCATACAGGACCAGGCGATCGTGGTACACCTCAACGGCCCTGGGGTGATGCGATGAATGCCCATGCACAATGTCGGCGCCGGCATCATCGATCAGCGCATGCGCGAATGCGCGCTGCTCGCGCGAAATCGTATAGCCCCAGTTACCGCCCCAGTGCAGCGAGAACACCACGCGATCGGCCGTTCGCCGGTAACGCCGCACGAGCGCTGAGATCCGCGCCACTGTCTTCCTCGACAGATCGGGCAAACGATGCACGCCCGGAAGGGTCGCCGTTGCTGTCCACTCCGCCGGCACGCCGCTGTCTTCGGTAGCCGCCGCGAATACCAGGATGCGTGCGCCATCAGCCACCGGAACGATGGCCGGCGCCTGTGCCGCGTCGAGGTCACCACCCGCGCCCGCCGTGGCGATTTTCGCGCGCTGCAGTGTCTCCAGCGTTTCGACAAGCCCTTCGCGTTGCCAGTCCAGCACATGGTTGTTGGCCAGCGTGCAGCAGTGGATGCCGGCGGCCGTCAGGCAGCCGACGTTCGCCGGATGCATGCGGTAATTGATGACCTTCGGCCACGGCGTGTCGCTGCGCGTGACGCTGGTTTCGAGATTGATGATGCGGGCCGCCGGCTTGCGCCGTTCCAGCTCCGCCAACGCATCTCCCCAGACGTAGGGGAAGGCGACCGGACGCCGGATCCTGCCGTTCGCGTCTTGCGCGAGCGCCAGGTAACCCAGCGCGTTGTGCATCCGCGGCTCGTACAACTGCGGCTTCGACGGATGCGGCAGGACCTGATCGATCGCGCGCCCGGTCATGACGTCGCCGCCCAGGAACAGCGTGATGGAAGCCGCGTCGTCGCTCGGCCGTGCGTCGCTCCGTTCCTGCCGTGGCGCACCGGCGTGCCCGTCGCGCAGCGTGAGTGCCGCGACACCCGCCGTGAGGCATCCCAGTAATCGAAGGAACCGACGACGTCCGCGCATGCCGGGAGCGTAGGCGTGCGGCTGTTATGTCCGCATGGGCACGGCGGTGATGCACTGCGTCATGCCCTTTCGTGCAATGGCTGCGCTTGCCCCGCAGGAACAGCATCGGTTCGGCCGGACTTCGTTGTGGTCGAACTTGCACCCTCGGGAGGGCACCATGTTCCGCAGCACGCTGAAATTCGTTCCTGCTCTTTTCTCCACGCTCGCGTTGCCGGTCCTCGGGGCTGCTGCAATGCTGCTGCCCGTCGACGTACTTGCGCTCGAATGCGGCAGCAACAACGGCTATACCTGCTCGGGCGCGGCCACCCAGTACGCGGGCGGTTTCAGTCCCGGCGTCGGCAACGGCGGCTTTGGCGGCGGCAGTTGCACGGCGACGCGCACGCCTGTGGTGTACATCCCCGGCAATGGCGACAGCGCGATCAGCTTCGACATGCCGCCCGGCAGCGTGGGCGGCTACGCCACGCCGGCGACTTCCGTTTACGACGAGCTCAAGGCGCGCGGGTACAACGACTGCGAACTGTTCGGCATCACCTACCTGGATGCCGATGAGCGCGCGACCCCGCAATACAACTATCACGAGCCCGCGAAGTACCAGATGCTCAAGACCTTCATCGACAAGGTGAAGGCGTACACCGGCCGCACGCAGGTGGACATCGTCGCGCATTCGATGGGATCGAGCATGGCGCTCGCGATGCTGCGCTATTACGGTGCCCAGGCCAGCGTGCGCCGCTTCGTCAACATCGGCGGTGGCCTGCGCGGCCTCAACACGTGCTACTCGACCGGATACCAGTCGCCCTATGCGCCCACCTGCAATGCGGAAGCCTACGTGTGGCCATACGACTACTACACCTTCGGCTTCTACCCGAGCAGCGGCGTTGCAGGCTACGGATACAACCGCTGGACCGGTAGCGGCAGCAACAGCCTGCGTGCCATGCCTGCGTTGTTCTCCACCATCAGCTTCTACACGATCACCGCCGGCGCCTACGACCAGGTGCATTGCTTCACCACGAGCTACGCCGCCGGATGCAGCAGCGGTGCGCTCTTCAATGCCGGCAGCAACGTCAAGGCACAGGTCGATGTCGGCTTCGGCAGCAGCGCCTATGCATACGACTGGGACTGGGCGGATGGCAGCCCGTACAACCAGGGCGGCGGCGATACCAGCAATGGCGTCGGCCACTTCCGTTCCAAAAGCAATGCAGGGCGCATCGTCTACAACATGCTGGCGACCACGTGCACCACCGGGTGCGCGAATGGCTATGCAGGCGTGAATGGGCCTGCGGTCAATCGCTAGGCTTGATCGTCCCCTAACCGCCCCACGCGCACACTGCCTGCACATCGGACGAACAAGGGATCGCTCATGAACACGCAGCGAAACACGCCTCCCACGACACGACAACCAGGCGGCAGCGAAGCGGGTGGACAACAGGAAGGGCTCCGTCATCCGGTCGATGACGAGCAGCGCGTGAAGCAGCGGCTGGACGACGTCGGCCTGGATGACCAGGGCGACGTTGCCGATGACCAGCTTCGCGATCGTCGTAGCAGCGGCAGTCCTTCAAGCGACAACGCCAACAGCAAGGACGCGCGTCGTCACTGAGACTGACTGCTTCAGTTTCACCGCGTTTTTTCCGCGTTTTTATAGCCGCTTCTTGACCTGGAAGTGACATCCGCGCGCGGAAACTGCCCGCTCGCTGCAATGTCGCAGTCGGGGGAGCAGATGAATACGCGCACCATCCATAACGCCTGCCGTCGGGCCGGGGCCTGGGCACTCGTCGCCGTTGCAACCGTCGCCGCATCGCCGACGCGCGCAGCCGAACAGGTCGCGGGATCGATCATGTTCACGCGCACCGAACTGAAGCCGGACACGACGCCCGCCAACCGCAGCCTGTGGTTGTACGACGTCGACTCGGGAGCGACACGCGCGCTCACGCCAGCCATGAAGAACGCGCTCGACGGCGGCGGGAGCTGGTCGCCGGACGGGAAGCGGATCGCCTTCGAACGCGCGAGCATGCATGTCGGCCATTCCGCCACGTACCGCGTGCATATCTTCGACACCGCCAGCGGCCACGTGCATGTCCTCGCCAGCGGCGACGGCAGTTTCCGGGCACCGGCCTGGGGTCCGGGCGAACGTATTGCCGTGGCGGCCACGTATCGCAACCGGAATTGCGTAACGATCGTCGATGCGGTCCGTCGTTCGACACGTGATCTGTACTGCCCGCCCGCGCCAGCGCAGATCCAGCGGGTGGCATGGTCTGCGGACCGCCGCAGCCTGCTGGTCGAAGCCGGTTATTACGCGGGCCGGCTCGAACCGACCTGGCGTGCACTGGCCTATCGCGTCGACGTCGCCACCGGCGCGCCGACCGTGCTGGACGACCGGATCATGGACTGGCCGCTGCGCCTGGAATTCTCGCCCGACGGGCGCCGCGGCATTTACGCCGACATCGTGCCGTGGGACCTGCTGCAGGTGAACTTCAGCACGGGCGAGTCGCGCATCGTCGGATGGGGCTATGCGCCACGCTGGTCGCACAATGGCAGGCGCATCGCCTATACCGGCGAGACGTACGAGATCGAACCCGAGTTCCGCTACTACAACCCGCTCTACGTGGTGAACGCCGACGGCAGCGGCGCGCGTCGTGTCACCGCCTCGCGCACGCCCGACCATGCGTACATGGCCGCCGACTGGTCGAAGGACAACGTGCACGTGGTCGCCACGCGCCGCACCTGGGCCGATGTCTCGTTGACCATTCCGCGCGACGCATTGCGCATCGTCAATGTCGACAACCGCGTCGTGATGTCGCTGCCGCCGGGATCGGCCGATGCGGGAGCGTGGTTCGAGCCTTAGGGCTGGCGCTTGCCAGCGGCGGGGCGGATGCGGCTTACCCCACCCGCTTCTCGAACCAGTGATCGGCATACGGATTGTCGTTGTATCGCTCGATCTCCCGATAACCGTTGCGCGCGTACAACGCCCGGGCCTCGGCCAGCGTGCGGTTCGTGTCGAGCCGTAGCGTATGCAGTCGCATGGCGATCGCCTGCTGTTCGAGCGCATCGAGCAGCCGCTGTGCGATGCCCAGGCCGCGCGCGGCCGGCGAGACCCACATGCGCTTGATTTCGCCGATGCCGTCCTCGATGACCTTCAGCGCACCGCACCCGATCGCCTCCTCGTCGACCCGGGCGAGCAGGAACACGCCGGCAGGTGGAACGAGTTCGTCCGGATCGGCGGATGGACCGCGCGTCGGATCGAAGCCGGTAGCGAAGCGCGCGTCGATCTCGCTTAGGTACGCGTCGATGCAGGTGCGTGCGTCGTCACTGGCCGGGTCGGCGACTTCCACGACAACCGACGCGGCGCGCATCAGGCGCTCCACATCCTCCATCGCCTTGACTAGCTGCGCGCGTTGGGGCTCGCGAAGTGATGCCAGCAACGAAGCGGCGAATTCCTGCGAGCGGCGATCAAGCGCGTCGACTTCGCGGCGCCCCTTGGCCGTCAGCGTCACCCGGCGCACGCGCGCGTCTTCGGCGGACGCCCGCGACTTCGCCAATCCCTGTGATTCCAGCGCCCGCAGCAACCGGCTCAGGTAGCCCGAATCCATCGACAGGCGCGCGCGCAGGGCGCGCACGTCCGCGCCGTCACGCCCGATTTCGAACAACAACCGCGACTCGGCCAGCGGCCGGCCACGCCCGAGGTAATCGTCGCCGAGCGCGCCGACCCGCCGCGTCACCGCCCGATTGAAGTTGCGAACCTGCTGGATCTGGCGTTCGTCCATTTCCTGACTTTAGTCAGACAATGGACCCGGATCAACCCGTGCTGACCCGTCATCGCGTCCCGCGGCTCATTGCACGGTTGTTGCCGCTTCCTGGTCCCGAGCCGCCTTGCGGAACAACTGCGCCGACGCGAACCAGGGCGCGGCGAAGCACGCCGCAAGAAACACCCCACGCTCGCGGAAGCCGATCACCAGCGCGATCACGCACACGAGCAGTTGCGCGAGCGCGGCGGCATCCATTGCCCAGGCCATGCCACGCGGACGGAAGTTCGCGACGAGCGCGCCTACGGCCGCAATCAGCAGCACACCCGCGAACATCAGGTTCTCGATGTTGTTCTCGCTGCCCAGCATTCCCACCGCGAGGTTGACCCAGACCGTGAGGAAGCCGGTAAACACAGCGACGCCGAATGCAGCGCGGTAAACCGTATCGCCGCTCAGCCACACCGCCAGCTCATACAGACCGCAGGCGGTGGCGAGCATGGCGCCCATGACGAGGAAGTCCGATCCGGTCCAGTTCACCTCGCCAGTGAATTGCATGGCGACCGCGGGCAGGAGCAGCAGGAGCGCCGCTGCGCCCCAGATCAATGGTCGGAAACGATTCCTGCCGCGGCGCGGGTCGGTAACGGGCGTGGTTGCCATGGGAGCCTCCAGGATGAGTGGAACTTCCGGACCGAAGCAGTCTGATCCTGCACGTCCGGTCGTTCCCGCTCAGGCTCGCTCGCATGGATGAAGGCGTGATGGGGTTTGTGTGAAGCGAGGGAGAAGAGCAGTCAACGTGCACTCCGCGCTACAGCACGGCGGACCATTGCCGCCGCGATCAGGCGAATGCCGCTTCCCGGGCCCCGGACGCGGCATGTTCCACCCGGTTGCGGCCCGCGGCCTTGGCGACATAGAGCTGCCGGTCGGCTTCGGCCAGCATGGCCGACAGGCTGTCGCCCGAGGTGCACACGCCAATGCTGACGGTCAGTCGGATGCTGCGGCCATCGGGCAACGGAATGTCCATCGCTTCGATATCGCTCCGCAACTGTTCGAAGTAGGTACGCACCCTCGCATCCAAAAGACCCGAGGCCACGATCGCGAACTCCTCTCCGCCGAAACGCGAAGGCAGGTCGCGTGGACCGACATGCTGCGCCACCGCGTTGGCAACCGCTCTGATCGCGATATCACCGGCTTCGTGGCCGTAGCTGTCGTTGATGTGCTTGAAATGATCGATGTCGAGCATGCCCGTGGTGAGCTCCGCGGCGCCTTCCGCCTGGAACATCCGCCCACCGTGGTCGAAGAAGTGGCGACGGTTGGGCAGGCCGGTGAGGAAGTCCTTGGTCGCCAGGTCCTGCAGGGTGCCGATGAGATCGAGATTGTCGACATTCTGCGAAACACGGCAGAAGAATTCCTCACGCGAATAGGGCTTGTGCAGGAAGTCGTTGGCGCCGTGCTTGAGGAACCTCGCGACCAGCGACGGGGCTTCCGCGCCGGAGATGCCGATGATCGACATGCGATCGCGCGTGCAGGTCGCACGCAGGCGACGGGTGAGTTCGAGCCCATCCATCTCCGGCATCTCGTAGTCGGCGATGACGAGGCGAATCCACGGATTGGCCGCAACCGCGCGCAGCGCCTCCTCGCCACCGGCGGCTTCGATGACGGTGAACCCATAGAGCCGCAGCATCGTTGCGGCAAGGGCGCGCGCGGATGCCGAATCGTCGACGACCAGCGCACCGATGCGGCGGTTGCGATCAAGCCGCTGGGCCAGCCAGACCAGGTAATCGATGCTGCCGGGCGTGTTCTTGAGCACGCAGTCCACTACCGGCCTGGACAGCACCTTCTGCCGGATCGCCTCGTCATACACCCCGGAGACGACCACCATCGGCAGCCCGGATTCGACGAAGAACGCCAGCACCGTGTCCGGATCGGCATCGGACAGCACTAGTCCGGTAAAGACGAGGAAATAGCACCCGGGGTCCCGTGCGAGCGCCTGCTTCGCCTCTGCCAGCGAAGCGGCCACGGTGACCGGCAGGCCCAACCGCTCGTGGATCGTGGCGGCGACCATCCCCGAGAACATGCGCGAATTGTCGACCAGCAGGATGGCCTGGGCCTGCGATTCGGTGTTGAGCGCTGGGATGGCGCGAAAGGAAGGATGCACGGGATTCCGGCCAACGAATTGTTGCAGCAGGAATATCGGCAAATGCCCGGGCCGCTGAAGGCGCGCGCGTTCAACTAGCTGAGGAAAAACGCAGCACGGCTGGGGACTTTCTTCCTGGAGCACCCAGGGCGGGCCTGGTCGCGATCGCGATGCGAGCTCAAGGTGCACGACGTTCCGCCACGACCGCTCAAGCTTCCGTCTGCATTGCCGTTATGAGAGCAATGACGAGTCGGCCCACAGAAGCCCTCCGCCAGCCGGCTGACGAGCGCTGCTACGAGAAGTACATGGTGCATGGTGCTGGCGAGATCCGCGGCCACCTGCACCGGCTGCTCGATGCCCGCAGCGTGCTGGTCGCCCACGCCGTGGGCGCGGCAGCCACGCAGGTCACGGCGCTGCTGCACGTCGGCGAGAAATCCTTGTTGATCGACGTCCCGCGCGCGAAGGACGCGCTGCGTGAGTGGCTGGACAGCGCGCAGCTGCGCTTCGAAGGCAGCATCGAGCGCATCAGCGTCGTTTTCACCTGCGGACCCGCGTGGCTGGACCGGCATGACGACCGGCCTGCGCTTGGCGTGCCGTTTCCCGGACGGCTGCTCTACCAGCAGCGGCGCGATTATTTGCGGATAGCCCCGCCCATGGGATCGCTGCGGTGCCGGTTGCCCGTGCGCCATCCTGCAGAAGAGCCGGCGTGGATCGACGCGACGATCCGCGACATCGGCGGCGGTGGCCTGGCGATGCTGAGTCCCGCCAACGCCGTTCCCCTGGTGGTGGGCGAGACACTGGAAGGCTGCGTCATCGACCTCCCCTTCCTGGAACCCGTCACCGTCAACCTGCTAGTGCGACATGTCGTGGCCCGGGACGGCCACGGCCCGCCGGTCCTGCAAGCCGGTTGCGAATTCGTCGGCCTGCCGCTCGCCACGCAGGACAAGCTGCTTCGCTACGTGATGCAGCTGGATCGCGAACGCGTCTCGCGCCGGCGTGCGCAGGAATAGACCGGACGCGAAACGCGGCCGGCGTTGTCCTCCAATCAGCGGATCGGATGCCACCTTCAATGGCGAGTCAGGGGTTCCTTTCCCCTCGCCTTCCGGGCCGCGATGCACTCCGTTCCAGCTCGGCCGCGCGCTCCGCGCGAAGCCAGGCGAAGGCATCTTCCTCGCGCTCGAACACCTGTACGGTCAGCCCGAAGTTGGCGGCAACCACCACCCCGAATCGTTCGGGGTCGATGAATTCCGGACGCGCGACCACCACGATCCGCAGCCGGCCATCGGCGGCCTCCGCCCACTGGCGCACCATGCGCAGCCGGTCCACCACCGAAGGCGAATCGAAGGCAGCGTCGCGGACATCCAGCAGCAGGTGCGGCTGGCCTTTCGCCACCGTTTCGCGGATGAGCCGGGCGACCCGTTCGACGGCGCGGTCGAATACCCGCTCCGTGGACTGCAGCCGGGCCACCGGCACGTCGTCCATGAGTTCCAGCCGTAGCGAATCGTGGAGCATGGAACGGGGCATGGAATACCTGCTGCAGGGGATTGCGGGAGCGTACGCCTTGGCGTCGCGTGCGGTGTCGTCATCCGGGTGCGCTTCGCTTGCCGGTTGCTGTGTTGTCTCGCAGTCAACCGACCCGCCGATCTCGCATCCCCAGGGAAGCCTAAGGATCGACGCCCTTACGAACCCCGGACACGCAGCGTCAGCCCCTTCAGGAAATTGCGCAGCAGCTGGTCGCCGCACACGCGGTAGTTGTTGTGGCCGGGCTGGCGGAACAGCGCGGTCAGTTCCGGCTTGGAGATCGGGAAACCGGCGGACTCGAAGATCTCGTGCATGTCGACGTCCTTCAGCGCGAACGCTACCCGCAACTTCTTCAGCACCACGTTGTTGTTGACGCGCTTCTCCACTGGCCGCGGCGGCACGCTCTCGTCGCGGCCGCGGCAATGGATGATCAGCCCGTCGAGGAAATGCGCGAGCACGGCGTTGCTGCACTCGGCGTACTCGGGATCCTCGTCCTTGCGCAGGAACGCCTGCACGTCCGCCTTCCCGATCGGAAACGCCGGGTCGGCCAGCTTCGTGATCTCGACGACCCTGATGTCGCTGAGATCGAGCATGTAGCGGATGCTGCGCAGGACGTCGTTGTTGATCATGGGGTTTGAACTGCTGGCGATGCGGCATGAGGCTGGATAGCTTAGGTCACCGAACCGGCACGACGCGCTTTCTCCGCAATGCCGCGCCCGGAACATGGCCGCGCGACCGCGCTCGACTCACGCCTGCCTGACCCGCGCAGGATTGCCGAACGCCGTGGCGCCGGCGGGCACGTCGCGCGTCACCACGCTGCCGGCACCGATGACCGCGTCGTCGCCGACGCACACGCCCGGCAACAGGATCGCGCCGGCACCGATCCAGACATTGCGTCCAATCCGGACCGGGCGGCCTGATTCCAGCCCACTGGCGCGCTCGCCGGGGTCGCGGGGGTGGTCCGCGGTGAGTATCTGCACGGCGGGCCCTACCTGCGTGCCCGCGCCGATCGCGACTTCGACGACGTCGAGGATCACGCAGTTGAAGTTGAGGAAAACCCCGGCGCCCAAGCGGATGTTGAAGCCGTAGTCGCAGTGGAAGGGTGGCCGGATGACGGCACCCTCCCCGACCTCGGCCAACCGGTCCTCCAGCAGCCGGTGCCAGTCGGAGGGATCGAGCGCGAGGCTCGCGTTGAAACGTGCCAGCCACGCGCGCGTCGCCGCCTGGTCGGCCTGTATCTCCGGTGTGTTGGCGTTGTACAGCTCGCCCGCCAGCATCTTCTGCTTTTCCGTTCTGGACATGGACATCGGCGCCCCTGGAATGTGGCCGGAAAACTTTTCGAAAGTAGTATCTTCCCGTTCCCGCCGCCGCGGGCACTTCAAATCAGGGCGCACGAGGAGAGACCCAATGGCCGACGATCTTGCTGCAGCCAACGTCAACCGGGCTTATCAGCTCGCGGCGTCGAGCATCGCGATCTTTACATTCCTGCTGTTCTTCCTGTATCCGAAGTTCGCAGCCGGCCAGGTCGATGCCTTCATGTACCAGGCCACGTTGATCGTGATGGGCGTGGCCACGTTCTCGTTCGCGTTCGCGTCTTTCTATTACTACGGCTCCTCGCTCGGCGGCCGGATCGACGATGTCGAACGCGCGACGTACTCGCGCCGCGGCGATCGCTTCTGGCTGCTCGGATGCGTCCTGCTGTTCCTGGCGCCGAGCCTGGTCCTCTTCACGATCGGGCTTCTCGCCGTCGCATCGGTCTGGTTCGCACTGTGGCTGGTGTACCTGCTGTTCGTGATGCGCCACTTTCCTCGCGTCCAGACTGCAAAAAGCTGAGCGGGTACGAATGGGCGAAGAAGTCGTGCTGGCGCCAGTAATTCCCAAGCGAATCGAGCTGGCGCGGCCGAGGCTGTCGCGACTGGAACCGTCGTAACCGCCGAAGTCGTCCGAGCCCGAGGTGAAGTCATCGGCGCACCAGCCCGGCATATTCCGGCGGACAGCGATGCGGAATGGCGGGCCTGGGAAGCGGCGTGACGCGGTCGGCGACAGTTACGCGTGCTTCCTGACAACACCACCAATTGCCGCTGCGGTAGCGATCGCGATGCCGCACGCCCTGGCATCGGATCGCGGTGGCGTCGACCGCTGCAGGTGCGCCTCGCCCCACAGTCGCACGGACTCGATGATCGGCAGTAGCGTCTGTCCGTAAGTTGTCAGCTGGTAGACCACCGGTGCTGGCACTGGACCGGTCGGCGTCCGCGCAAGAAGGCCGTCGGCTTCGAGTTCCCGCAGCTGTTGCGCGAGGACCTTATGGGAAATCGGCGTGGCTCGACGCTGCAGGCCGGCGAAGTGCAGCTCGCCGTGTGCGAGCCAGTACAGGATGGTCAGCTTCCACTTGCCGCCGATGGCCGCGAACGCGGCCGCAAGCGGGCAGCCTTCGAGTGGATTGCGCCGTGCTTGGTTACCTGGAGGTGCGTTCTTGTTCATGGTGCCTGGCCCTCGCATCCTGCGCTCATCATCCGCAACGGGACGGCACGATGCAAAACACGGTACGAATCTGGTTCTACCGCGCGTGCTTAGCAGCGGTGGCGTTGATGGCGCTGAATGCTTCGGCGCAACCCTCCCCCGCTTCGACCCTCGTCCCGCAGGACGGGCAGCATGCCTTCGACTGGGAAATCGGCACATGGAAGACCGAAGTACGTCGGCTGGCGAAGCCGCTGTCCGGGTCGCGCGACTGGGTGGAATACCGAGGCACCAGCGTCGTCCGCGAGGTCCTCGACGGGCGCGCGAACCTGGTCGAACTGCGAGTGGAAGGCCCCGCCGGCCGCATCGAAGGCGTGAGCCTGCGTCTCTACAACCCGCAAACGCAACAGTGGAGTCTCAACTACGCGAACGCCAGCAACGGTGCCCTGAGCCGCCCGGTGCACGGCGGCTTCCGGAATGGCCGCGGCGAGTTCTACGGCCAGGAGGACCTCGACGGCCGGGCGATCCTGGTGCGCTTCATCATTCCCGAAATATCGGCAGACTCCGCGCGATTCGAACAGGCCTACTCGGTGGATGGCGGACGCACCTGGGAAACCAACTGGGTGGCGATCGATACCCGCATCAGGGGTGCCGATAAGGGACCGTGACCAAAGACCGTTACCCGATCGGGTAACGGTCTGCCGGAGGAGAATCGCCACGCACCACCGTGGCCCGCGTGCACATACTCCATGCGGTGCGCTCCCTACGGAACCTGCGCCGCAACCGGCGAAGTACCCAGGTGCTGCTGCAGGAAGCCGGCGATGCCAGTCCACACGATGTCGGTGACAGTGGGATCCTCGAGGCCGTGCCCCATGCCCGGAATCGCGAGCACGACAGGCGTCCGGTTCTCCAGATTGAGCATTCGCACCAGACGGCGCGTGTGCTCGAAATCCACGCGTACGTCGTCGCGGCCGTGCACGAGCATCACCGGCAATGTGAGTTCGTGCGTGCGGTACAGCGGAGAAACCGCCTGCATCTCCGCAAGGTCGGTGCGTGGATTACCCAGCAGGCGTTCGAGTCGCGGACGGTTCTTTATCGAACGCACGTTATCGCTGGCGGTAAAAAACAGCGCGCGATCGCTGACGCCGGAGAGAGACACGGCGCAACGAAATCGTCCCGGCCAACGAATGGCCGAGATCAGTGCGGAGTAGCCGCCGTAGCTCGCCCCCAGCGTGCACATGCGGCTCTCGTCGAGTGGATAAGAGGCGAGTGCCGTGCGAAGAGCGGCATCGATGTCATCCTCGATCATGCGCCCGTGATTGCGATAACCGGCTTCGCGGAAGGCCTTGCCATAGCCGTCGGAGCCGCGAAAGTTGACCTGGAGCACGGCATAGCCCTGCGACGCAAGGAACTGCACGTCCCGGTTGAAGTTCAGCCGGTCGCTGACGCCTACCGGACCGCCATGCGGGAACACCACGAGGGGCCGCTTGCCCGTTGCCTCAGGAAGGGTAAGAAAGGCTTCGATGGATAGCCCATCGGAACCCTTGGCCTGGATGACGTGCGTGGGTGCGAAGGTCTTTCCGGTCAGCCACGGCGCCGTGTCGTCGAGGAGTGCGGCCTTCTTCGTAAGGGTGTCCAGGTGGTAAAGCTGCGGCGGGTGACTGGCACCATCCACCCAGAGAATGAGCTGTTCGTTGCGGGTACTGCGATCAAGCACTGTGACCGTTTCCCCCGGAAAGGCGGTACGGATCCATGCCTCGACCTGTCCATTGGCATCGTCGAAATACTCGGTCACCAGGCGCCCGCCTTCGTAATAACGCGCGGCGACCGGCTCGCGCCTGTCATCGAAGACCGCACTGACAATATCGATGCCTGCCTTGGTGAACACCGTGCGGGAAATCTGGCGAGTCGATGGATCGAGCGCGACAAGGTCGCGCTGCCCACGGTCCTCGTCCGTCAATCCATAGATCGTGTTGCCATCGAACGACAGTCCAATGGGATTGAAATCGACGTCGTCGTCACTCTTGAGCACGTCCCGGAACGTGCCGTTGTTGCCATGGACCAGCACGGTGGAATCGTCGCGCACGATGAGGGCCGCACGGAGGTTGCCATGGCCATCCGCAAACCAGGCCCTGTCCCCTGCGGCGCCACGATTGAGGCGGTCGCGCGACTTGGCGACCTGGAAACCGCGGATCGACTTTTCGCCCTCGAGCAGGACGCGATGCACCACCAGATTGCCGGCCGAGTCGTAGCCCTCATAAAGGATGGTTCCCGACTCGCCCGGGAGCAGGTCCACCACGCGCCCCGCTCCCCCGATCGGCAAGGTCCTGATTGGAAACTTGTCGCCGTTCTTGAGAAGGCCGACAACGTAGACGGTGTGATCGCCATGCCATCCGCCCGTGGCGGCGATCAGCGTGCGGCCGTCCTTCCACATCAGCGTGTCGGGAAGCTTCCATGTGGTCGCCAACCGCTGTGCGGTGCCTGCACGCAAGTCGATCAGGTCGATGGCCCAATGACCTTTTTCTTCACGGACGGTTTCGGCAAGCAGGCTGCCGGTGGGATTGAGTGCCACCGCCGCGATGCGGGAAGGTTTCCACATTACGTCGGCCGGAATCGGCAGGGCCCCGGGCTTGGGCGGTTCGCGTCCGGCATTCAGTTCGGCGACTGGACGCGCCTTACCGCCGATAGCCGTGCGGTAGTACGCGGGGAAGGGATCGGGGTAATAGCCCGTGTATTCGAACGGATGCTTGCGGTACAGCGAGGCATGCTTCTCCTCCAACCAGTCCATGATCGGCAGCGAGCGGTTGTGGATCTGGATGTATGCGGAGGTCAGGCTCTCGGGACGCAGCACCAGGTCGCCCGGATAAACGATCTTCCCGGGGACAACAGTGAAACGGAATTCCGGCTTTCCGATCTTGAAGCGGCTGTACATGCGAGACGTGGTCAGCTTCATCTGCGACCACTCGTACTCACCCGCCCTGGCAACGAACAGGTGCGGATTGCGTCCGACGTCGAGGTAGTTGAGCACGGTCTCCGTGCCGCCCCCGACACGGCCGATGTGCACGGTATTCACTGGCGCGCTCGTATCGACCGAAAGAACGACGAGCCCCTCGTCGGGGGCGAGCCGGGGGTCTTCGCCGGGATCGATGCGCCTCATGGCGAGGACTTCCAGCGCGCACAACATCAGCAGGACGCCTGCCAGCACCTGCGTAAAAACGTGCTGCACGTGCATCTGGCGGAAGCGACCGCCGTCCTTTGCCTGCAACATGAACTCCCCCAACTCCGACGCCCGGGCCCTTTCCCCGATTCCGAGAATATCGCAGGCCGATTCCTGGCGAGATCCGGGTCTGCGTTACGGTGCGACATCGCTCCCCGTCGATCGACAAAAAGGCTCGCCGCAGATGGTCCTCGTCTGCGGGGCGCAACCGGTCAGAAGCCGGTTTTCACGACCTCATCGCAGCTGCAAAGCCGTTTCGACTTTCATGCAGGTCCGACGGTACGCTGCTCGAGTGTCGGCCGGCGCACGCCAGTGGTGGGCGAAGTTCTTCTGGTGCGCGCGGAAGATCAGGCGCCGCCGGCGAACCCGCCAGGTCGCTCGACGTCACCGCACCCGCCTGCACTTCCTGCGTACCTCTGGGCACGCCGCAACGGCAGTCGCATCGAAACATCCGGAAGACACCAATCGGCCGGTGCGAGCAAGCGCAGCACCGTCTGCGCGACAACGCCGGGTACGATGGGACGATCCGACCCCCGCCAGCGCCATGTCCTTCGGCTTCGTCACCATCATCGATTTCATCGGCACGTTCGCCTTCGCGATCAGCGGCGCGACCACGGGCGTTCGCCGGGGCCTCGACCTGTTCGGCGTGCTGGTGCTGTCCTTCGCCGCGGCCACCGCCGGCGGCATCCTGCGCGACGTGGTGCTCGGCGCGACGCCGCCGGTGGCGCTGGTGGACTGGCGCTATCTCGCAATCTCCATCCTCGCTGGCCTGCTGACCTTCTATCGCTACGAAACGATCGAGCGGATGCGCAATCCCGTGCAACTGTTCGATGCCATCGGGCTGGGGCTGTTCGCAGTAGTGGGCGCCGGGAAAGCGCTGGAACTGGGCGTTGGACCGGTGGGCGCCGTGTTGCTGGGCATCCTCACCGGCGTGGGCGGCGGCGTTGTGCGCGACCTGCTGGTGGTGCAGGTGCCGGGCGTGCTGCAGCGCGAGCTGTATGCCGTCGCAGCCTTGCTGGGCGCGCTGCTCGTGGTGGCCGGCGACGCGCTGGGCTGGCCGCCGGCATATGCCGGGGCAGCCGGTGCGATCGCCTGCTTCCTGCTGCGCCTGCTGGCGATCCGCCGCGGCTGGCAGCTGCCGGTAGCGAAGCAGCGCAAGTAGGTACGAGGCATTGCAGCGCGGCGCTGCAGACCCACGACGCCGTGCGCGAGCCAATACAGGATCGTCAGCTTCCACTTGCCGCCGATGGCCGCACAGGCGGCTGTGAGCGGGACCCCTCTGGCGGACTGCGTCGCGCCTGGAGATGCCTTCTTGTTTCATGTGAATCCCCTCGCATCCTGCCCGCATCATGCGATTGCCGTGGCAAATGCCGATGTTCGCCGACCGCACGACGCGGTTTTACGCATCGGTCACCGCAACGCTGCTTGAATCGCCTGCGACACCAACGGAGGTCGCCGACCGTGCTGCATGCCGACGTCGATGGCGCAACAGTCGCTGCGCGTACCGCGGGCGACGCTTCGAAGCCGGCGCTCATCCTGTTGCATGGCTGGCCGCAATCGAGCCGCGCTTTCGAAGGCGTATTGCCGCAACTGGGCGCGGATCATTTCGTTCTTGCGTTCGACCTGCCGGGCATCGGCGCTTCGCGCGGCGCACCGCCATCGGCACGCAAGCACGCCATCGCCGGCCTGCTGCTGGACGCCGCGGAGAAGCTCGGCGCCAGGGACATCCTCATCGCCGGCTACGACGTGGGCGGCATGATTGCGTATGCGGCCGCGCGCGATCATGCACACCGGATCGCGGGCGCCATGGTGATGAACACGGTGATCCCCGGCCTGCCTCCATGGGACGACGTACTCGCCGACCCGCGCATTTTCCATTTCGCCCTGCACGCGCTGCCCGACCTGCCGGAGGTGCTGGTCGCCGGAAAGCAGCGACGCTATTTCGACTTTTTCTACGACGTCATGGCCGGCGACAAGAGCGCCCTTACCGAAGCCGCCCGCAACGAATACGCGAGGGCCTACGAACGTCCGGAGGCCCTCACGGCCGGTTTCGACTGGTACCGCGCAATGGCTGACGACGCCGTGCACAACGCAAGCCACAAGCGCATCGATACCCCCATCCTGTATGTGCGCGGCGATGCGGACGGACGCAGCCCGGATGACTACGTGCCCGCCCTCAGGGAAAACGGGGCTATCGATATCGAAGGCAAGGTCATTCCCGGCGGGGAATACGTGGCCGAAGAAGCGCCGGCGCAACTGATCGCGGCGATCGGAGAATTCCGCAGGACCCTTGTCCGGACGGCGTCCCGTTGACTCGCCACCTGGTGCAGGAGCAATCCGCCGACGCAAAGGTCGTGGCGCGTTTTTCCGGCCGGGAATCAAGCGTGCTTGATTCCCTTCGCCTGTGCGGCGGGTTAGTGAACCCGACCCCGCTTCTTGCGATACGCCGAATGCATCGGCCCAAAAACATGCGGCGCAATTCCATTGCGCCCTACGGAGCGAAACGCACAGCCGGCCGGCTCACTTGAACACCAACTCCCGGACCATCATCTCGCCAAGGAGATTGCGCATGACCATGCGCTTGCCCGAAGCCGCATCGGCCTCCTTGTAGTTCATGCGGGTCACCTTGGCCATGATCGGCTCCATTTTTTCCGTCATGCCGTCGAAGGCGGCCATGTTCGGATAGGTCACCACCAGGTAAAGATCAGGCTCATTGGGGTTGTGCGCCTGCGCACCGTAAACATGGAACTCGGAAACAATGCCGGCCTTCATGGACTCCTCCATCACCGGGCGCCAGGTCGCGGCGAGGAAGGACATGTAATTCTCGAACTGCCCGTCGACTACCTTCACCGACGAGACGATGACAACGGGCCCATCCCTGTACGGCCGCTCCTGCGCGAGGCACGGCGCGGCAGCCAACAGGAAAAGCAGACACACCAGCCAATCGCGAAAACGCTTCATGACGCCTCCACCAGGAAATGGCCGCACGGCGATTCCGTACGGCGTGCCGGGCCAGCCGGTCGCAAGGAGTCAAACGAAGTACGGAGTCGCGTGTCGGCCAGCACCACGTATCCCCCGCTCGGGTGACAGGCGCGCCCGGTCGCGGTTGCGCATCCACCTGGCTCATCGTGATATCGGGCAGCGGTAAGTAACGCTTCGCGCGAGCGATCAGTTTTTTCGCGTGTGCCTGTCGCTCGCTAAGAAAAAGGCCGGCGGGGTTTCCCTCGCCGGCCTCATCGATTGCTGTTGCCATGCAGCGATTTTCAGGGAATGGCGGCCTTGGCCGCGCAGCGCTGGATGCTGGCCTTTTGTTTGTTGGTGATCAGGTCCTTGCGCAACGCGTTGGAGTACTGGGTTACGCACGCGGTAAAGCCCTCATGGGTCACCGCCGCCGCTTCGCACTTCGCCACTTCATCCATGATCGAGCAGCCATTCTGGAACACGGCATTGGCCACGCCCGAGTCGCAGCTGTCGATCACCACGTTGCCGCCGCGGATCCTCGTATCGGGGCAAGCGTCCCCTTCATCATCGGGCACGCCATCCAGGTCGCGATCCGGGTACCAGCCGATGTCGCGCAGCTGCGCCCGGGTCAGGTCTTCCGGCACGTCCACGCTGTGGGTCAGGTCGGCGCTGATCGACGGTTCCATCAGCTGGTTCCGGGTCGCGGTGGTATCCCAATGCGACACGCTCGATCCCGATTGGAAAGGCGCAGGCGTAAACATCAGCGCGCGACCTTGTCCATCGGCGCCGGCACGGACGTTTGTGTTCACGCCCAGCGTGGCGTTGACCGTGTTGCCCGCCGCCTTGATCAGGTTGCCCGAAGCCAGGGAAATGCGTACGGACGGGATGGTGATGGTTGCATCGGTGCCACCCAGCCCGGTCAACGCGGCCACTACGTTTTCAGCAACAAGGACACCGATGGCGCCCGCGTTCTGGGCGTTCTTCACCTTGATCGTGAAACTGCAGACGCCGCGATCGACCAGAGCGAGCTTGCCGGCCACGACGTTGCTGATCGGCGCGCAGCCGTCGGTCAATCCCCCGCCGCCCGAATCCACGCCGATTACGACATCTCCCGTCAGGCCGGACGCCGTCAGGGTCGGCCCAAAGTCAGCGGTTCCCACGGCGTAAGTACCGGCAATACCGGCAGGGCTGTTGACGAGCAACCGCGGCGTGCCGCCGAGCACTTCGGGCACCGATGCAGTGACCTGGGCCCCGGTCCAGACCAGTTTATTGACGCCGACGGCCGAGGCGACCCGTTCGACATTGGTCATCTGGTACCAGAGCTTGCCCGTGCTGTTATCGAGCAGGAAATGGTCGGCCGCGCTCGGGTATCCGGCGAACTGGACGCCCGTCGAACCGCTGGTAAACGTCTGGAAGCCGAGACCGTGGCCCATTTCGTGCAGGAGGGTGACAACGAAGTCGATGTTCGTTCCGTGGTTTCCGTCCAGGCCCAGGTAAAACGAAGTACCGGTCAGGCAGCCCACGTTGCCGAGATTGGAATTGAAGTTGGCGTTGATGTCGGCGATGGTGGGATCCAGGTCAGCGCCGTAGAGTTTGTTGGCGAGCGCGGCGCCGTACCAGCTGTCCGAAATGGGCATTCCCGGAGCTGATCCATAGACGGAAGTGGCACCCGCGCTGCCGAGGACGGCGCCGGTGGCGGTGCAAGTCAGTGGGGTAAAGCGGGCGTTGATCGTGATGGGCACGGCGCTGTCCAACGTCGAGCCCCAGATATTCGCGGCATGCGAGAAAGCGATCAGGCGCTGCTGTCCAAGCGTGGTCCCGGTGTTCCCGCCCACCGGCGCGGCGGGCGTGGTGTCATTGAAGCCGACACCCGCCGCATTGATGTTATTGATGACGATCGTTGCACCGGCGGAAGCCGCGAGCGGCAAAAGCGCGCAGGCGATGCCGAGGGCAAGCGCCGACAGGGAGTGGCAGGTGGAGGCGCGCATGTTATTTCTCCTCCGACGAGACGGCAGGAGCCACGTGGATAGTCGGCTGTCCCTCGCTTACATAGCTGATGGTCAACTTGCCGTCCGGGCCGATCGTGGCGACCACGTCTTCGGCGAAGTAACCGTCCGTATCCACCGCCTGCCGAATCCCATCGGCCCGCTTGATGACCTTGGGCATGCGCTTGGGGTGTGCTTTCCGCTCTGCAGCGGCTGCGCGCGCTTCCGCTGCCCGCTCCTGGGCCGTGGCTTCGCGCAACTTGCCTGTCTTGGGATCGATGTAGGCGCGCAGGCCGCTTTCCGAATCGGAAACGGTCGCAGGTTCATCGGCTACCGCAGGTTTATCGCCTGCCACAGGTTCATCGGCGACGGCTGCCCCGGCAAACAGCGCAAGCACTATTGCCGCCGAGAAAGCCTCGGCTTTGATGGTCTTCTTCATTGAATGAGTCCCTTGGAGGGAGCCGGCAAGCGGCGCCCGTGGATACACCGATTTGAGAATCGGACTGGATACCGTCGAGAGACTCTGACCCCTGTGTTTGCCGGCTATTCGCTCGACATCGAGATGCAGCTGCAGACGCGCGGCGCGAGACGTCTGGAACAGACCAACGGCGTGCGACGGGGCTTTAGGACAGTGGCAGGCGTGCAACGGCCGCTTTTTATCTGCGCGCCTCTGAAACCGGGGTTCTGGGTGCACCTGTCCTCGAGGGGGCAAAACAGTTGACATCAAGTAAATAATACTTAACATCAAGTCCACCATTTCTGACATGGAGCCGCCCGATGTCGACCTTTGAGAAGCGCGCCTGGCTGACCCTGTGGACCATGTGCCCGGGCTACCTCGTCTATTTCGCGGTCCAGATCTTCTACCCGCAGCTGACCCCGACGGTGCTCTCGCGCTTCGGCCTGCTGGCCCTGGTTGCCGGCCTGCATGCGGTGGGCTACGTGGTGGGCCTGCTGGTAATGAAGTGGCGCGACCGCGACGACGGTCTGGTCGAGGACGAACGCGACCGCGCCATCGACGCGCGCGCTACCCGGGCGGCCTACTTCCTGCTGCTCGCCGGTACCATCCTCACCGGTATGGTCATGCCTTTCACCGAGAGCGGATGGAAGGTGGTCAACACCGCCCTGCTCTTCATCGTGCTGTCCGAGACGCTGCGCGTGCTCCTGACCGTGCGCGGTTATCGCCAGCCGCGCCTGGTGCGCTGAGCATGGCCAACGAGATCCGACTGTTGCGCTTCCTGGCGCAGGACATGACCCAGGCCGAACTCGGCCGGCGCGTGGGCCTCACCCGCCAGACCATCGCCGCGATCGAGCAGGAACGCTACTCGCCATCGCTGGACGTGGCGTTCCGCATTGCGCACGTGTTCGGCAAGCGCATCGATGAAGTCTTCCACTGGTCCCCGGACGGGACTGCCACGGACGCCGCGGGGAAACCCGAGCCCAACTAAGTCCGCGTCGCTCGCAGTTTGCCCGGAATCGTCTCCGCCCCTTCATTCTGTTTTTCTGTTTGTGGTCAGGGACAGGCGCCCTGGTTCTCCATCCAGCATGACTGCGTTGGCCGATTTGCAGACGCCTGGTTGACGGCGTCCGGCAGGAAACAGGCATTGCGGGTTTCGGTGACATACACCGGTCCGGTTTGCGAACTGCAGGCCAGGCAGAACTGCCAGTCCTGTTTGCTGGCGCCGCCCGGACAGTCAGGACCCGGGGTCATCTCGCCACCCGGATCGACCCAGTCGCCCGTGCGCTGGACGACCGCACAACCCAGTGTTTGCCGATTGTTGACCGCCGTCTCCGCCGCCGCTTCCGTGCATGCCCATTCCGATTCGGGCTTCTTGAACGCCGTACCTCCGCCTGTCGAACACAGCACTTCAAAGTTGAACTGTTTGAATTGCCTGTCCGCGTCGCCCTCGCCCACGGGACACACCGGTGTTTGCGGCTGTGCGCAGTCCGCAGGCGTCGGTGTTGCCTGGCAGCGCGTAGGACATTGCGAATCGGTCGGGCTGATCGAACATGGATCGACGGGCACATTGAGGATCCGCGTGGTCGCCGGACGCCCCATGGCGTCGGCTGCGGTCAGTGTCACGCCGACCCAGTGACGTTTCGGCAAGACATACGGGCGGCTGTCATTGAAGTCAGGAACCGACACCGCGTCGCTGGCGGCGACTTTGTTGAAATACAACGTTGGCACTGCTGGATCGTTGGTCTTCACCTGCGCCCAGCGGCAGTTGCTGACGGACCACTCCACCGCGACCCGGTCGCCGACTTTTCCGCCGTGCGGATTGTCCATCAGGCTCTGCGTATCGCAACGACCCTCGGCAACATGGATGGCAGTGATGCGCGTCGACGTTTCGCCATTGGCGTTGCGTGCGATCAGGTCGTACTGAAGCTTGTCGCCATGCTGCGGCACGTTTGGCGCACGGGCCGGGCTGATGGTCAGCATCAGTGCTGCCTCACCAGGAGCCTGGGGACCATCAGGATCGCCACCGGCTTGCTGCGGACAACGCAGATCCGTGTAGCGCAGCTGCCCTCGACAGGTCGATACGAGTTCGATCGTGTACGCGCCCGTCGTCGGCAGAACAGGACGCGCGACAAAACCGACCTGTTGGGGATCGGGATAACGCAGCATCGTGCCGCTCGGCGTGTTCGGCGAAGACGGCAACGGCGGCCCCGCATTCTGCGAATGGTTGACGCGCGCAGCCATCGATGGCAATTCCGCACCCGTCGCCACATCGCGCACGATCAGGCCATCCGCCAACAGGTTCGCACCAGACACCTTGACCTGGAACGAATACGGATTGCCAACCAGCACGTCATTCAACCAGCCACGCGCGAAATGCGGTTGGTGCGCATCCTGTGACTGCCACGGGATGCGCGAGAAAAAGAGGGTTGTCCTCGCTTCTCCCGGTATCGAATCGGGCGCGCTGCTGTTCTCGGCAACGTCCACGATCGACCACCGCGCGGGTAATCCGGCTGGCGCGGTGGCGCAGCCTACGAGCGTGCACAGCGTGATCATTCCGGCAAGAAGCCGTTGCGTATGTGACGTCATTTGTCGTCCCCGTCCTTCAGGACAAGTGCATTCCTGCCCGCTCTAACCAACGTGCGCGGCGGCCAATGGAGGCCATGCTTGAAGCGCAAATTGCAGCAACAGCCCACGCCCTTCTCGAAAGGAAAACAGGCGTCAGTGATGCAGGGCGGGCTCAAGCCCGGCTTACGCGAGTTTCCGCAGGATGCTCAACGCCACCGCTTCCGCGGTCTTGATGCCATCCACGCCCGCCGACAGGATGCCGCCGGCATAACCGGCGCCTTCGCCCGCCGGGAACAGGCCGCGGGTATTGAGGCTATGACCATCCTCGCCGCGGGTGATGCGCAGTGGCGACGAAGTCCGCGTCTCCACTCCGGTCAGCACCGCATCGTGCATGGCGAAACCCTTGATCTGCCGGTCGAACGCCGGCAATGCCTCGCGGATCGCGGTGATCGCGTAATCGGGCAATGCCTCGCCCAGATCACCCAGGCGCACGCCCGGGGTGTACGAGGGCAGCACCGCACCGAATTCGTGCGACGGCCGCTTGCGCAGGAAATCGCCGACCAGTTGCCCCGGCGCGTCGTACTCGCCGCCGCCGAGCACGAACGCGTTGCTTTCCCAATGACGCTGCAGCGCGACGCCGGCGAGTGGTCCCTCGCCGTAGGGCGCGTAATCCTCCGGCGTGATCCCGACCACGATGCCCGCGTTGGCGTTGCGCTCGTTCCGCGAGTACTGGCTCATGCCGTTGGTTACCACGCGCCCCGGCTCGCTCGCCGCCGCGACCACGGTGCCGCCCGGGCACATGCAGAAGCTGTAGACCGAACGCCCGTTGCGGCAGTGGTGCACCAGCTTGTAGTCGGCCGCGCCGAGCAGCGGATGACCCGCCTGCGGCCCGAAGCGTGCCTTGTCGATCAGCGATTGCGGATGTTCGATGCGGAAGCCGATCGAGAAGGGCTTCGCTTCGAGGAACACCCCGCGCTCGTGCAGCATCGCAAAGGTGTCGCGCGCACTGTGGCCGAGCGCCATCACCACATGGTCGGCGCGTAGCTGTTCCCCGTTCGACAAGGTCACGCCGCGCACGTGGCGCACGCCGGCGGCATCGGTTTCGACCAGCACGTCGTCGACGCGGCTGCTGAAACGGATCTCGCCACCGAGCGCCTCGATCGTCGCGCGCATGTGCTCGACCATCGACACCAGCCGGAACGTGCCGATGTGCGGCTTGCTGACGTACTCGATCTCCTCGGGCGCACCGGCCAGCACGAACTCGCGCAGTACCTTGCGCCCGTGATGCAGCTTGTCGCTGATCTGACTGTGCAGCTTGCCGTCGGAAAATGTTCCTGCCCCGCCCTCGCCGAACTGCACGTTCGATTCCGGATTGAGGACCCTCTTCCGCCACAACCCGAACGTATCCACCGTGCGCTCGCGCACCGCCTTGCCACGCTCCAGGATGATCGGCCGGAAGCCCATCTGCGCCAGCAGCAGCCCCGCGAACAATCCGCAGGGGCCCATGCCGATCACCAGTGGGCGCAGCGGCAGGTTTGCGGGTGCTTGGGCGACGAATTTGTAGGACGTGTCGGGAGTTGGGCCGAGCTTGATGGGGCTTGCCTTGCTTGCGCTTGCCTTGCTTGCGCTGCCCTTGCCATAGCGCTCTGCATCGGAAACCGCCTTGCCGCTCTCGCCCTCCAGAGCCCGCAGGAGCTCCGCCTCGCGCGGCGTCTCCACGTCCACCGAATAGATCAGCACGATCGACCCGCGCGTGCGCGCGTCATAGCTGCGCCTGGCAACCGTGTAGCCGGTCAGTTCGTCAGCGGAAATCCCGAGCCGCGCCAGGATCGCATCGCGAAGCGCGGATTCGGGGTGATCCAGGGGAAGCTTGATATCTGTGAGGCGCAGCATTCCCGAATTTCCTGATCCTTACGGCCGAACGGCGTCAGCGACAATTATCGAACAGGAACGTCACTGACGCCGTTTTTGCTATTGGCAGCCGCGTAGGCTGGGTTGGCTTCATCAACCCAGCACGTCCGCGAAATGAGGGCTGGGTTGATGAAGCCAACCCAGCCTACGGTCCTGATTTGTTCTTTTCCTCGCCGCTTCAGTGCCCACGCAGCAGCACCAACGGCAGCGCCATCAGGCCGAGCAGGAAGATGATCGCGAGCACCGTCAGCACGACGCGCAGCGGCTCGGCGCGCAACTGGGTCCAGAACGTCTCCGCGGTGCCGTCGCGTAGCGCGGCTTCGCGTTCGGCGCGTGCACGGGCACTGCGCTGCGCCTGGTAGTCGGCCATCAGGCGCTTGGCTTCCGCGACGTCCGCGTTCTCCGTGACCCAGATCCCGCCTGCCGAGATGCCCCATCGGCTGGGCGGTGTTTCATGGAACGCGATGCGCGCCGCATCGAGCATCGCGCGCACGTCGTCGGCCTCGTCGTCGGGCACGTTGCGGAGGTTGAGCAGGAGTTTGGCCATGCCGGGATGATAACGGCGGGCTAGAGGGACCAACGTTCCTCTCTCCCTGCCCGAATTCCGTGGGCGCACTAGCCCAAGGCATCCAACGGGGGCTTCCTTCGGTCGTAATGCGCCAGATGTGTCCGGCTCCGGACAATCATGCGGCGCAATTTCATTGCGCCCTACGGGATCTTCCTTCGGTCGTAATGCGCCAGATGTGCCCGGCTCCGGACAATCATGCGGCGCAATTTCATTGCGCCCTACGGGATCTTCAATCGCGCCGGAGATTGCGCGCAGCGGCGGCCGCGGCCTGCAGGATGCGGATGTAGTCCTCGCGGGCCCGCGGCGCCTGCTGTGCAGCGTTCTCCAGCCCCTCGATATACGAGGCCACCAACGCCTGCGCGTTGAAATGGTCGGCCAGCTCGTTCATCGTCCTGGCGACCGTATCGCGCAGATGCCAGTCCACGTTCTTGCCCTTCTGTGCCTCATTGGCGAGTTCGATAACCCGCAGGAGATGCGGCGTTACGAGTCCGACGACGGTGGTTCTCATCCTTTAAACCCTATTTTCGGAACGCCGCAAGACTAACGCGGCGGCTACACGTGGAGTGTAAACCGACGCACACCCCTCGCCCGCTTGCGGGGAGCGGGACAGCGTTGCGCAGCAACCCAGGGTGAGGCGCGGGGCAAGAAGCAAAAACGAGGTGGTCCCTCCGTCCCCTACTCCCGTGACTCGGCAATCAGCGCATGGAGGATGCTGGCGTCCTCGTCGTCGAGCGTCGTCGTGTCGATGCCACGATAGTGCAGATGGAAGGCGCGGATGGCGGCGGCGGGATCGTCCAGCTGATAACCGAGCAGTCGCAGCGCCAGCATCGGATCGAAGCCGGGTGGCGCCGGTGCGCGGTCCGCGGCAGGCCAGCGGCCGAAGCCGGCTTCGGCGAGGCGTTGCCAGGGAAACAGGCGGCCCGGGTCGATCTTCCGCGTCGGCGCCATGTCGGCGTGGCCGATCACATTGGTGCGCGGGACGTCGTAGCGCGTGCACAGATCGTCGAGCAGGCGCAGCAGCGTGGCTATCTGCGGTTCGGTGAACGGTTCACGGCCGTCGTTGTCGATCTCGATGCCGATCGAAGCCGAGTTGACGTCGCTGATCGTGCCCCAGCTGCCACCGCCGGCATGCCAGGCGCGACGCTCGTCGGCGACGAGCTGGTAGAGATCGCCCGCTTCGCCGATCAGGTAGTGCGCACTGACCGGCCCGTCGGGATTGCTCGTACGCAAGGTGTGCAGGCTCTGCGCTACCGATTCCTGCTCGGTGTAGTGCAGGACGATCAGCATGGGCTTGCGCGCGCTTTGGTTCGGCGACGGCACCCACTGCGCCATCGGGTTGCGCGGTGGGGCATGCGTGCATGCGGCCAGCAGTAGTGCCATGCACATCAACGCGAGTCGCCACAGGTTCGATTGCACGATTGCCTCCACGCCGCATTCGAAGGCACCCATGGTGCTTGCATCGAATGCATGAGTCCATGCCCCTGCATTCCGGTCGTCTACCTAGCGACGAAGGTATCCAGGTAGGGTGCAATCCCGCAAGGGGACTTCCTTCGGTCGTAAGCGAAGCGCATTGCACCGCCCGCAACCCCAATCGCGTCAAGGAGGACGCTTATGCCCAACTACCTGCGCCCGCACCGCCCCGGCGCCATCTGGTTCTTCACGGTCAATCTGCTTCAGCGCCGCAACAACGACCTGCTGGCCCGCAAGATCGCCCTGTTGCGGACCACGGTGGCCCATGTGCGCGCGAGCCACCCATTCCATATCCATGCGTGGGTGGTCTTGCCGGATCACATGCACTGCGTGCTTGAACTGCCTCCCGGTGACGCCGACATCGCCAATCGCTGGCGCCTGATCAAGCAGCGCTTCTCGAAAGCCCTACCGAAGACGGAACGCCGCTCCACGGTCCGCCAGCGACGCGGCGAACGCGGCATCTGGCAGCGCCGCTATTGGGAGCACCTGATCCGCGACGAAGCGGACTACCGGGCGCACGTGGATTACGTGCACATCAATCCGGTGAAGCACGGCCTCGTCGCACGAGTGGCCGATTGGCCTAACTCGACATTCCACCGCCTGGTCGAGCAAGGCGTATACCCACCAGATTGGGCCGACGAAGCCCAAGCCATCCGCCTTCCGTACGACGATTGATCCCGCCATCCGTAGGGCGCATTAGCCGAAGGCGTAATGCGCCGGATGCATCGGCTCCGGACAAACATGCGGCGCAATTNCTTCCGTACGACGATTGATCCCGCCATCCGTAGGGCGCATTAGCCGAAGGCGTAATGCGCCGGATGCATCGGCTCCGGACAAACATGCGGCGCAATTTCATTGCGCCCTACGGGACTCTGGTCGAGCAAGGCGTGTACCCACCAGATTGGGCTAACGAAGCCCAAGCCATCCATCTTCCGTACGACGATTGATCCCGCCATCCGTAGGGCGCATTAGCCGAAGGCGTAATGCGCCGGATGCATCGGCTCCGGACAAACATGCGGCGCAATTCATTGCGCCCTACGGGGCTCTGGTCGAGCAAGGCGTGTACCCACCAGGTTGGGCTAACGAAGCCCAAGCCATCCGTCTTCCGTACGACGATTGATCCCGCCATCCGTAGGGCGCATTAGCCGAAGGCGTAATGCGCCGGATGCATCGGTTCCGGACAAACATGCGGCGCAATTTCATTGCGCCCTACGGGCCTTCCGTACGACGATTGATCCCGCCATCCGTAGGGCGCATTAGCCGAAGGCGTAATGCGCCGGATGCATCGGCTCCGGACAAACATGCGGCGCAATTCATTGCGCCCTACGGGGCTCTGGTCGAGCAAGGCGTGTACCCACCAGGTTGGGCTAACGAAGCCCAAGCCATCCGCCTTCCGTACGACGATTGATCCCGCCATCCGTAGAACCGTAGGGCGCATTAGCCGAAGGCGTAATGCGCCGGGATGCATCGGCTCCGGACAAACATGCGGCGCAATTTCATTGCGCCCTACGGGCCTACGGCCTGCCTACCGCCCCGGCTTCGTATCGGTTCCGCCCCTGTCGCGCTCCGGCAAATGGTCGCGAAACGCCTCGAACCCCTTCCACGCCGGTACCGGCGGGGTGTAGCCGGGCCGCGGCGCGTAGGGCGAGAGCGCGTCCAGGTGCATACGATGGATGTAGCGCGGGCAGTTGGGAAAGATCGCCTGCGCAGCGACGCGCACCACGAACACCGCGCCTTCGAAGAGCGCAAGCAGCGGGTCGTCGGCGTGGACCGTGGCGGTGCCGTTGACGCGGATGCGCTTGGGGTTCTCGAAGTCGATGAACAGCAGGCCGACGTGCGGGTTGACCATCACGTTGCCCCAACTGCGATACATGCCGTTGCCGTCGTAGTCCGGGAACGCAAGCGTGGTGGCGTCGACCACGCGCACGAAGCCAGGCAGGCCGCCCTTGTAGGAGCAATCGGGGCGTCCCTCGGCGTCGGCGGTGGCGACGAAGAACAGCGGGCAGCCTTCGATGAAGGCCCGGTCCTCGTCGGTGAAGGCGGGGCGCAGGGTCACTTCGGAAAGGCGATCGGCAATGCGGCGCGTATCGCGCGCGTCCTGCAAGCGGCGCATGCCTTCGTGATAGATCGGGACGTCAGCCATGGAACCTCCCGTGCTCGCAGGCAACTGGCTACCAGCCACCCGATGCTACTCCGGAAAACAAGCGGGATCAGATTCACTTCCGACAGCGCATTCATCCCCAAATGAAATGCCTTGCCAGGTCGGACCCTGGCGCAGCGCATGGTGACCGTCGCGCGGTCGTGCATAACCGGATTCCGACTGCGCGTGACCGTTTTGCGGTGGCCGATGGCCGCGCCACGGTTGCGCGTGACCGTTTTCCGGTCGTCGATGACCGCGCCGTGGTTGAGCACGACCGTTTTCCGGTCGCCGATGACCGCGCCACGCTCGATCGCAACCGCTTTCCGGTGGCTGGCGACCGTTTTGCGGTCATCGACGAACGTTTTCCGGTTGCTCGCGACCGTGCCGCGGTTGCGGACGAGCGTTTTCCGGTCGCGCCCTGCCCGTCCGGGCAAAAAGAAGGCCGCCCGGAGGCGGCCTTCGGTCTTGCGGTGGTGGCGCCGGCTTATTCCGGCTTGGCCTCCGGCTTGCGGCGGCCGCGCGCCCAGCGGGCGCCGACTTCCTTGCGCAGGTCGTCGAGGCCGTGCGCGGCGCCGGACAGCTTGAGCTGGCCGTAGCCTTCCAGCGTGGTGACCATCACGTCGCTGCCCAGCGCGAGCAGCGTGTCGTCGAGTTGCGACACCAGGCGGCGCAGGCGTTCCACCACCGGGCGCAGCTGGTCGATGGCGGCGAGGTCCGCCTTCGCGCCGTCCACGTCCAGGCTCGGCGGCACGATGTGGCGATTCTGGTCCAGCACCCGCACCGTCTGCCGGCAGAACGGTTCCGAACGCGGCCCCATGAAGACCATTCCCGTGCGGTCTTCCAGCGGCAGCGACACGAGATCCGGCAACGCCGCCTCGGTCTGGGCGATGCCACCAAAGGCGGCGGCGATCTGTTCGGGGGTCAGGACGAAAGAAACAAGATCTTGAGGCACAGCAATCTCCCTTGCATTTCCATGTGTTTGAGGAGCCGGCAAACCGCCGGCACTCCGCCGCGTCCGTGTGGCGTGTTGGGATCGCTATGCGGGGCGATCGGAGCGGGCGGGAGTTTGGCAAAGAGATCGCGGGTTGAAAAGCACAAGACCCGCCGGGCGGCGGGTCTTGGTGATGCGGCTTGCGTCATTGAGCGGCTCAAAGACCTACTCTGCCCCCTATTTTCCCCATCCGTAGGCGCATTAGCCAAAGGCGCAATGCGCCGAATGCATCGGCTGTGACAACCATGCGGCGCAGTTTCATTGCGCCCTACGGGACTGTCCTTGCGATGCCGTTGCAAACATCAATGGAGGGGTCACATTGGCAGCACATACAGAATCCGAGGCTGCATATGAAGTTCCCACACACAACTATTGCCGAGACTTTCCTGGCATCAGTTGATAGCGAAGTAATTGTCCTTGACGTCTGGGCTGGCTATCAGCTGCTCAATCGAGGACGCAATGAGGCCTGCGCATTCCCGCCTGCGTACTGGATAGTCGAAGACCGCAACGGAAAGCAGTACCGCGTCANGTCATCGATCACGATACGTTCGAAGCCGATGACGGCAGCATTGCGAAACGTTGGACGGCCCGCGAGTACGGCGCAATTTCATTGCGCCCTACGGGGCCTACGAAGATCGAAAACCGTAGGGCGCATTAGCCGAAGGCGTAATGCGCCGAATGCATCGGCCCCGGACAACCATGCGGCGCAATTTCATTGCGCCCTACGGGCTCTGGCTATCAGCTGCTCAATCGAGGACGCAATGAGGCCTGCGCATTCCCGCCTGCGTACTGGATAGTCGAAGACCGCAACGGAAAGCAGTACCGCGTCNGTCATCGATCACGATACGTTCGAAGCCGATGACGGCAGCATTGCGAAACGTTGGACGGCCCGCGAGTACGGCGCAATTTCATTGCGCCCTACGGGGCCTTGAGGCACAGCAATCTCCCTTGCATTTCCATGTGTATGAGAAGCCGGCAAACCGCCGGCGCTCCGCCGCGTTCCGTGTGGCGTGTGAGGGATCGCTATGCGGGGCGATCGGAGCGGGCGGGAGTTTGGCAAAGAGATTGCGGGTTGAAAAGCGCAAGACCCGCCGGGTGGCGGGTCTTGGTGATGCAGCCTGCGTCATCGAGCGAATCGAAAAACTACTCTGACCCTGTTTTGCCCAAAGCAGTGGGCCAGGTCTCACCCTACGCATCATGAAATGAGAGGTCATAGGGCGGGCTCAAGTCCACCTTACGCGGGTTGACTCAGCTCGTCTCGGCACCTCGTTTTCTGCGAGGGGCCATTAAATAGCCAATCGGGAGTGGCTTGTATTTCCCAGCATTAGTTCCGTGTTCTTGAAAATCGCGCAAAGCCAAGTGGTCGAATGATGCAACGACGAAGAAGTCCCGATCACCTCCCTTGATGCGCACAACATCTCGTTCGTAGTCCACTTTGTATGGCGCCCGAATTCGACTGTCGCCATATTCGCGATTATTGATTTGAACAACCGGCGCATGGAGATCGTGTGAGGCGGACTCAACAAGATAGGAGAATGTGTCCACATCAGGATTCCATTCCAACACAAAGAGGCCATCAATCTGACCCTGCAATGCCCGCCGGTGATTGATGTTGGTCAAGTCGCTGCACAACAACACGGAAAACAAGAAATCCCCATGCACGTAGAGAGGACGCCCTCTGGGCGCCTTAGGCTCACGATAATGAAGCTTGGCCTTTTCCACATCTTCTGCCTCACGATGCGCCAACGCCATCTTTGGCTGCCGAAAAATGAGGCTGGCTTGGTATCCACCAAAATTCGTCACCAAAGAAACGAGCGCGTCGTTGCGGTATCGCCCTGCTTTGGGCGCCGTCTCTAGTCCACAGATAAGTGAAATTCCGACTTTAGAAAGGTTCTTGGCTATCGAAAACGCCCAATGAAAAGGAATACTGCTCTCAGGCAAAGCTATGTAGTTCACCTCTGGAGCCTGCCGAATAATTGAGTTCACCAAGGTGATAAGACGTTCGTATCTGTCTATCGAGAGATCGGGCGTTCCAACTAACGCTTGATCCCACTGTGAGCGAGTAGTAAGGAAGCTCGACACTGCTACTGATATCGCCCCTGGTTTCCGGCGAAATGGAACATGGTGATCGAAGAATCTCTTCTTTGCTCTGGCAATCCGCAGCCCTCGGCTTGACGTCGGAACTCCGGCACCTCGTATAGCCAACAACGCCTTTGCGACCCCTCCAGACTCCTCCAGCAATGCCGGCATCATCAAGCCAATCTCAGGAAGGGTCGGCGGTCGAGTTGCAAAGGCGATCGCTGGCCAGTGTGGATCGTTGAGCGACCGAACGAGATGGCGTTTGAGCCCAGAAACCAATTCAACCATCTGACGCACAAAGCGAACTTCGGGTATTGGGCGCGGACTCCTGCTTTTCGGATTCTCGTTGTACCAGTAATCCTTATAGGGTCTCCGCCCCAGGTCAGACAGCAACATCCTTGACGATTTTTCCTTCGCTGCAGAAGTGGTTATTTCTGAAATTCGGAAGTAGGTGCTACTCGGATCAAGGCGGCGCAGCAATTTCCTGAAACTTTTTGGGAACGTGAAACCAGCGACAGTGGATGCCGAGACGGCAGTTTCAAGAAAGCTTCGCCTATAAACATCGGCCATCGATGCCAGCTTTTCACTGCTGGCTTTGTCAATTCCATCGCGGACAGCCAGGAACACTTCATTTACACGATCTAGGAGCTTAGTAGCAGATGACCAGTCGCCACACGCCACCATCACACCAAAGACACGGGCGATATAACGCCAGTAATTGAACAAACCGATAGGCGTTATCACGTGCCGGAGAACTAGGCCATAAGCCTCCTTGCGCTTCTCTTCCCATTCGATTGGCAATACATCTCTGGCATAACCCTCGAGATTGCGAGTAGCAATCGACAGACCATGCCTTCGAATACTCATCGCCTCCGCCTTTCTTAGCGCGTCAGCCTCTATTGCTGCATCATCAGTCGCCAACAACGCGCTGGTCAGAACTTTGTTCACTTCACCAAGCGAAGGAACAAGCCGATACTCGCTGGAGGCTTGCCTAATGTGCTCTGATATTTGACGAACAAGATCCGCCCCATGGTGTCCGCTGAGAAGAAAGATCTTCTGCTTAGATCCAGCAAAAACAACGCGAGAGCCTTCCAGATACGGCAATGTCACCCTCAGGCCGGTTGACTCTCCCTTTGCCCTGTCTAGGACCACATACCCATCGAGCCGTTCTCGCATCCATCGAATTACTTCTTCGGCGTTAGAAAGACCTTCACCTCTAACAACTAGAAAGACGTCATCCACATAACGACCGTAATAGATGCAATCGAGACGTTCATTTACAGCCCTGTCAAACTCAACAAGCAGTACGTTGGCAATGATCTTTGAGGCAGATAAGCCCACCGGAACCGCACCAATACTAGAGCCATCAGAATCAGGCGTCCCCGCGTACCAGAACTCGAGAGCATCAACCATCTCAGCGGTAAAGCGGAGCTTCTCTTCAGAGAGGACAACTCCACTCGCAGCCAAGAACGATCGCGAAAGTAGAAATCGCGGTGAGATCGAGTGGTAATAACGCTGGGCATCCATCGTCACTGCGATAATCGAATCGCCGCCTTCGATCGCGCCACGCATCGCACGCAAGCCATTCTCACGCCACTCGCGATAGCCTGAGAAGTAGGGTTTAAAGAGTGCAAAAGAGTCGTCTTCAATAACGATTCCACCCTCTTCGTCTCGAACAGCCTTTCGCGGCCGATTTCCATATACACATCGGTCAGACAGCGCCGCGTCGTACACGCGCCCAACGTGCATGACCCAGAGTGCCGAAATGATCTGAAACTCGATACTAGGGACGATCACCAGTCGAAATTCAGCGTTCGCCCTGACTCCAGCCCTATGAAACTTGGATGTCCAGTCCCGGACTTGATCTCCTGTGGAGAAATGAGCTATCTCGCCCGCTTCTGCATTCACAGCAGAAAGACTTTTTGGGAGGTAGGTAAATCCGCAAACTATCTCCGGCCTCCGATACCACGGCTTAGCCTTGTTAGCGAGAATCCTGCCAAGTCTTTCTAGGTTCTGATCTAAATTGGCCTCGTACTCAACGAAGCTAAGCAAACTTGGCTGAGTCCCATCAAAGAATGCCTCGTGCTTCGCCTTGCGATAAGCGCGATACAGATCTTCCTTTCCGAACATTCATCCCCCTGACTCAAGTAGAAAGGGCGCCAATGGCGCCCTTCAACCGTTACATATTCCTTCGATACTCTCCACCCACGTCATAAAGCGCATGGCTAATCTGCCCCAAGCTATGCGTCTTCACCGCCTCCATCAAACTCGCAAACACATTGCGCCGCTCACGCGCCGTCGCCTGTAGCGGCTTCAACCCCTCAGCCGCATACCCATTGCGATTGCGCTGATACCCCGCAACGTTCTCGATCTGCTGCCCCTTCTCCGCTTCCGTGCTGCGGATCAGTTCGATCTCGGTGACGATGTCCCCGCCGTGGTCCTTGGGCAGGAAGGTGTTGACGCCGATCAGCGGCAGCGAGCCGTCGTGCTTCTTGTGTTCGTAGTAGAGGCTCTCTTCCTGGATCTTGCCGCGCTGGTACATGGTGTCCATGGCACCGAGGACGCCGCCGCGCTCGCTGATGGCTTCGAACTCCTTGTAGACGGCTTCCTCGACGATGTCGGTGAGCTTGTCGACGATGAAGCTGCCCTGCCAGGGGTTCTCGTTGAAGTTGAGGCCCAGTTCCTTGTTGATGATCATCTGGATGGCGACGGCGCGGCGCACGCTTTCTTCCGTCGGCGTGGTGATGGCTTCGTCGTAGGCGTTGGTGTGCAGGCTGTTGCAGTTGTCGAACAGCGCGTACAGGGCCTGCAGCGTGGTGCGGATGTCGTTGAACTGGATCTCCTGCGCGTGCAGGGAGCGGCCGCTGGTCTGGATGTGGTACTTCATCATCTGGCTGCGCGCGCTGGCGCCGTAACGCTCGCGCATCGCACGCGCCCAGATGCGGCGGGCGACGCGGCCGATGACGGTGTACTCGGGGTCCATGCCGTTGCTGAAGAAGAACGACAGGTTGGGCGCGAAGTCGTCGATCTTCATCCCGCGCGCGAGGTAGTACTCGACGATGGTGAAGCCGTTGCTCAGGGTGAAGGCGAGCTGGCTGATCGGGTTCGCGCCGGCTTCGGCGATGTGGTAGCCCGAGATCGACACCGAGTAGAAGTTGCGGACGTTCCTGTCGACGAAGTACTGCTGGATGTCGCCCATCATGCGCAGGGCGAACTCGGTGCTGAAGATGCAGGTGTTCTGGGCCTGGTCTTCCTTGAGGATGTCGGCCTGCACGGTGCCGCGCACGGTGGACAGCGTGTGCGCCTTGATCTTCTCGTAGACCTCGGGCTCGACGACCTGGTCGCCGGTGACGCCGAGCAGGCCCAGGCCGAGGCCGTCGTTGGTTTCGGGGAGCATGCCGGCGTACTGCGGGCGCTGCCTGCCTTCGAACATCGCTTCGATCTTGTTGTGCGCGGCGTCCCAGCGCGCGCTGTCTTCGCGCAGGTACTTCTCGACCTGCTGGTCGATCGCGGTGTTCATGAACATCGCGAGGATCATCGGCGCGGGGCCATTGATGGTCATCGACACCGAGGTACTGGGCGCGCACAGGTCGAAGCCGGAGTACAGCTTCTTCATGTCGTCGAGCGTGGCGATGTTGACGCCGGAGTTGCCGATCTTGCCGTAGATGTCCGGGCGCACGGCGGGGTCTTCGCCGTACAGGGTGACGCTGTCGAAGGCGGTGGACAGGCGCGCGGCGGGCTGGCCGACGCTGAGGTAATGGAAGCGGCGGTTGGTGCGCTCGGGCGTGCCCTCGCCGGCGAACATGCGGATCGGGTCTTCGCCGGTGCGGCGATACGGGTAGACGCCGCCGGTGTACGGGTAGTAGCCGGGCAGGTTTTCCTTCTGCAGGAAGACGAGCAGTTCGCCCCACGACTTGTAGGTGGGGGCGGCGATCTTGGGGATCTTCTGGTGGCTGAGGGATTCGCGGTAGTTCTCGACCTTGATGGCCTTGCCGCGGACTTCGTATTCGGTGACTTCGTCGGTGATGGACTTGAGGCGTTGTGGCCAGTCTCGGAGGAGCTTTAGGGCTTCGTTGCTTAGGGACTGGATGGCGTCGTTGTAGCGTTGGCGGAGGGTCAGGAGCGTGCGATCAGCCACCTTGTCGTCATCCCCGCGAAGGCGGGGATCCAGTGACTTTGCTTCGTCCGGCGAAAGTCGCTGGGTTCCCGCCTGCGCGGGAACGACGAGCAAGTGTTCGGCGGCGTAAAGGTCGAGGGCCTTCGGGAGTGCTTCATCGCCCAGGTCGTGCAACGACTGCCAATAGCTCTGCGCGCGATCGGCGACTTCCGCCTGGCTTTCGATCTTGCTGTTGATGCCGCGGCCCTGCTCGGCGATCTCGGCGAGGTAGCGCACGCGGGCGCCGGGGATCAGCACGGTGGCGCGCGGTTCCTTCAGGCTCGTGTCGATCTCGGGCGACCACTCCTCCGCCGGCAGCGACAGCTTGTCGCGCATCAGGCGGCACAGGTTGGCGAACATCCAGCTGATGCCGGGATCGTTGAACTGGGAAGCGATGGTCGGATAGACCGGGACGTCCTCGTCCCTGGTCTGGAAGGCGACGCGATTGCGCTTCCACTGCTTGCGCACGTCGCGCAGCGCATCTTCGGCGCCGCGCTTGTCGAACTTGTTGAGCACGACGAGTTCGGCGAAATCGAGCATGTCGATCTTTTCGAGCTGGCTGGGCGCGCCGAAGTCGGAGGTCATCACGTACATCGGGAAGTCGACGAGGTCGACGATCTCCGAATCGCTCTGGCCGATACCGGCGGTTTCGACGATGACGAGGTCGTAGCCCAGCGACTTGAGGAAGCCGATGCAGTCCTTCAACACGATGTTGGTCGCCATGTGCTGGCGGCGCGTGGCCATCGAGCGCATGAAGACGCGGTTGGAGCGCAGCGAGTTCATGCGGATGCGGTCGCCGAGCAGCGCGCCGCCGGTGCGGCGACGGGTCGGGTCGACCGAGATCACCGCGATGTGCATGTCGGGGAAGTTGCCGAGGAAGCGGTTGAGCAGTTCGTCGGTGACCGACGACTTGCCGGCGCCGCCCGTGCCGGTGATGCCGACGACGGGCGTCTTGCCGCCGGCGAGCTGCCATTCCTTGCGGAGGTGGGCAAGCTCGGATTCGTCCAGCGCACTCTCTTCGATCGCGGAAAGCATGCGGCCGATTTCGATCTCGTTGTCGAACGCGACCTTGTGCGGCTTGTCGATGGGCAGGCGCGCGGCTTCGGCGCGGCGCACGACGTCTTCGATCATGGAGACCAGGCCCATGTGCATGCCGTCGTTGGGGTGGTAGATGCGCTCGACGCCGTAGGCCTGCAGTTCCTTGATCTCTTCCGGCGTGATGGTGCCGCCGCCACCGCCGAACACGCGGATGTGCGAGGCGCCGCGTTCCTTGAGCATGTCGACCATGTACTTGAAGTACTCGACATGGCCGCCCTGGTAGGACGAGAGCGCGATGGCGTCGGCGTCTTCCTGCAGCGCGGCGCGGACGACGTCTTCCACCGAGCGGTTGTGGCCGAGGTGGATCACTTCGGCGCCCTGCCCCTGGATCAGCCTGCGCATGATGTTGATGGCGGCGTCGTGACCGTCGAACAGGCTGGCGGCGGTGACGAAGCGCAGCGGGCTGCGGCTCTGATCGAGAGCGCTCTCTTCGGGCGCGAGGGTGGCTTCGGGGAGGTTGCTTACGGGAGTGCTCATGACGCGCTCAGTACGGAAACGATCGAATCCGCATTGTAACGCGCCGGTGTGGAGGGCCTTTCCGAAGCGGGATGCAGGCTGCGTTGGCTCGACCGCCGGGCCATGCAGCCGCCTGCGGCCTCACGCAGGAACCGGAGGTGTGGCGTTGCAGCGGGTTATGGCACACGTGGTCGGAAAGCTGTCGATCGCATCGCCGTTGCAGGTTGCGTCCAGGCCGATCCACGCCGGCCTGCCATAAACTCGGGCACCACCAACCTTGCTTGCGCCCCTCGATGACCGACGACGCCGTAATCGCGCAACTCCGGCAGCGGGCCGCCAGCGGTTCGCCGCAGGCGCTGTATCAACTGGCCAGCGCGCTGGTGCTGCGCCAGGAGATCGACGAAGCCTTGCCCCTGCACCGGCGCGCGGCGGAACAGGGTCTGGTGAGTTCGCAGATCGAGTACGCGCGCATGCTGATGTTCGGCATCGCTGCCGAGCCTGACCCCGCGCAAGCGGCGCAGTGGTTCCTGCGGGCGGAGGCGGCAGGCAGCGCCGTTGCCGGATATTTCCTCGTACTCCTGTCGTTCGGCGACGGGATGGTGCCTGCGGACGGCCGCTTCAACGAACGTCTGCTCAACGCGGTCCGCGCCGACCACGCGCCTGCCCTGCGCGCCGCGGCGATCCACTTCGGCCGCAAACAGAACGAGGCCGACCAGGCCCGCTGCCTCCAGTTGCTGGAACGCGCAGCCGCGCGCGGCGACGCCATCGCGGCGCGGCTGTTGGCCGAACGCCTTGCACGCGGCGAAGGCTGCCCGCCACAGCCCGATGCAGCGCGCGAGATCACGCTCCAGCTGGCGCGGCACGGCATCGGTGCGATGCCCGCCATCGAAGTTGCTCCTGCCGGACGCGAAGCGATGCCGGCCGCTGGCGTTCTCGCGCTGGAGGAAGTGCTGCGGCCCACGGAACGAACCGAACAGGCTGAGCACCCGCGCGTCTGGTTGGCGGATGGGCTGTTGTCTGCGGACGAATGCAGGCTCCTGGTCGCGTGCGCCGAACCGCGGCTGCAGCGATCGCGCACCGTGGACCCGGAAACGGGTCTACCCGTACCGATGGAACTGCGCACCAGCGAGGACGCCAGCTTCGATCCCATCCTCGAGGACCTCGCGCTGCGCCTAGTGCAGCTGCGCATGGCGACGGCGGCTGGCATGCCCTTGTCGCACGCGGAACACCTCATCGTGCTGCGCTATCGCCCGGGCGAGGAATATCGTCCACATCGCGATTACCGGCCGCCGGCTTCAATCGAACACGACCGTCCGGACGCGGGAAACAGGCAGCGCACGATCTGCGTGTATCTCAACGAGCCCGAAGCCGGCGGCGAAACGGAATTCCCCGTCGCCGGATTGAAGATCGCACCGCGTGCAGGGCGTGCGGTGATCTTCGACAACCTGCATGCGGATGGACGGCCGGATACGGATTCGCTGCATGCCGGGCTGCCCGTGCAGCAGGGTGAGAAATGGCTGGCGACGTTGTGGATTCGCCAGGGGCGATACAGGGCGTACTGAAGCACTTCGTCGCGCAAGGTTTGCCGGTTCGGGGCCCCATTCACATACGCCGACGTACTGGAATCGGGCAGCGCACTCGCCTCTCCGGATACGGGCCGGCTCCGGACGATTGGCGTAGACTACGCCGCCTGCGGACGGGCACAGCCCCTGTTTTTTACCGCAGTTATCAAGCCCCTCAATGACTTACATCACCTTGTTGGCGCCGCTTGCCAAGCGCATCCCGGCCGCCAACCGGAGCATCCGATGATTTTTGAAACCCTCGACACCTTCGGCCATGAACAGGTCGTGTTCTGCCACAACAAGGACGCCGGCCTGAAGGCCATCATCGCGATCCACAACACGGTGCTCGGCCCCGCGCTGGGCGGCACCCGCATGTGGCCGTACAAGACCGAAGCGGACGCGTTGAATGACGTGCTGCGCCTGTCGCGCGGCATGACCTACAAGAACGCGGTCGCGGGCTTGAACATCGGTGGCGGCAAGGCGGTGATCATCGGCGATCCGGCGACGGACAAGTCCGAAGCGCTGTTCCGCGCGTTCGGCCAGTTCGTCGAGTCGCTGGGCGGCCGTTACATCACGGCCGAGGACGTCGGCATCGACGTCAACGACATGGAATACGTGTATCGCGAAACCGAGTACGTCACCGGCGTGCACCAGGTGCACGGTGGTTCGGGCGATCCCTCGCCGTTCACCGCCTACGGCACGCTGCAGGGCCTGATGGCGACGCTCAACAAGCGTTTCGGCGACGAGGAAGTCGGCAAGTATTCGTATTCGGTGCAGGGCCTCGGCCACGTCGGCATGGAATACGTGAAGCTGCTGAAGGAACGCGGCGCGAAGATCTTCGTCACCGACATCAACAAGCAGCTGGTCGAGAAGGCGGTCGAGGAATACGGCGCCGAAGCGGTCGGCCTGGACGAGATCTACGACGTGCCGGCCGACGTGTATTCGCCCTGCGCGCTGGGCGGCACGATCAACGAACAGACCCTGCCCCGCCTGAAGGCCAAGATCATCTGCGGCGCGGCCAACAACCAGCTGGCCAACAACGCCATCGGCGACGAAGTGGTCAAGCGCGGCATCCTGTACGCACCGGATTACGCGGTGAACGCGGGTGGCGTGATGAACGTGGCGCTGGAACTCGACGGCTACAACCGCGAACGCGCCATGCGCATGATGCGCACGATCTATCACAACCTCGCGCGCATCTATGAGATCGCCGAGCGCGATGCGATCCCGACCTACAAGGCCGCCGACCGCCTCGCCGAAGAGCGCATCAGCGCGATCGGCAAGCTGAAGCTCCCGCTGGGCCGTGCGCAGCCGCGCTTCCAGGGTCGTATCCGTGGCGGGCACTGACCGCTACCTGTAATGCAAAACGCCCGGCCTGTCCGGGCGTTTTCATTTGGGACGGAAGTACCGAAGCGATAGAATTCACGCGGGCCGCCACTTTTTTTCATCTTCAAGCAAGGATTCCCATGCGCCCTTTCCCCCTCGGTGAAGAAATCGATGCATTGCGTGATGCCGTGCGCCGGTTCGCCGATGCCGAGATCGCACCGCGCGCGGCGCAGATCGACCACGACAACTGGTTCCCGCAGGACCTGTGGCCGAAGCTGGGCGAAATGGGGCTGCTGGGCCTGACGGTTCCCGGCGAGTACGGCGGCAGCGACATGGGGTATCTCGCCCATCTCGTCGCGATGGAGGAGATCTCGCGCGCGTCGGGTTCCGTCGGACTGTCGTACGGCGCGCATTCCAATCTCTGCGTCAACAACCTCTTCGCCAACGGCAACGAGGAACAGCGCGCGAAGTACCTGCCGAAACTGTGCAACGGCGAATGGAAGGGTGCGCTGGCGATGAGCGAGCCGGGCGCGGGCTCGGATGTCGTCGGTTCGATGTCGTGCCGCGCGGAACTTCGCGACGGCGCCTGGATCGCGAACGGCAACAAGATGTGGATCACCAACGGTCCCGAAGCGGACGTACTGATCGTCTACATGCGCACCGCCGGCAAGGATGCGGGCAGCAAGTGCATGACGGCCTTCATCGTCGAGAAAGGCATGAAGGGTTTCAGCACGGCGCAGAAGCTCGACAAGCTCGGCATGCGGGGGTCCAACACCTGCGAGCTCGTGTTCGAGGATTGCGAGATCCCGCAGGAAAACGTGCTCGGTGAAGTACACAACGGAGTAAAGGTCCTGATGTCGGGCCTCAACACCGAACGCCTGGTTCTCACCGGTGGCCCGCTGGGACTGATGCAGGCTGCACTCGACATCGCCCTGCCCTATGTTCGCGAACGCAAGCAGTTCGAGCATGCCATCGGCACGTTCGGCCTGATGCAGGGGAAGATCGCCGACATGTATACGTCGCTGCAGTCGTCGCGCGCGTTCGCCTACCAGGTCGCGCGCGATTACGACGCCGGCCACAAGAGCCGCATCGACGCGGCGGCCTGCCTGCTGCATGCGTCGGAAGCCGCCGTGCAGGTCGCGCTGGAAGGCATCCAGGCACTGGGCGGCAACGGCTACATCAACGAATTCGCCACCGGACGGATACTGCGCGACGCGAAGCTCTACGCGATCGGCGCAGGCACCAACGAGATCCGGCGGATGCTGATCGGACGCGAGCTGTTCGACGGCCGCAGCTGAAAACAAAAAAGCCGCCCATCAGGCGGCTTTTTCGATCATGCGGTTGTTCAGAACGGCCTGGCCCAGCGCAGCATCGCCCGCTGGTAGTCGGCCACTGCTTCATGACGATTGTCGGGTCAAGACGAAGCATCTTGCCGCTGCTCCAGCGCGGTTCGATATCGAATCCACAGGCTTGCCCAACCTGGAGACACCGCAGTTGGGCTCGCGGAACGAGCGATTTGCGGCACTGCAACAAGGAAGCCCATAATCCAGGGGTTCCGGCCGCGCGCCGGCCTGTCCAACTCCGGAGTCCTCCATGAGTGACGTTGTCATCGTCGGTGCCAAGCGCACCGCCATTGGTTCCTTCCTCGGTCAATTCACGGGCGTCCCGACGCCGACGCTCGGTGCCGCAGCCATCACTGGCGCGCTGGAACAGGCGGGGGTTGCTCCTGATCAGGTCGACGAAGTGATCATGGGTTGCGTGTTGCCGGCCGGCCTCGGCCAGGCCCCCGCCCGCCAGGCGTCGCTGGGCGCCGGCCTGCCCGCTTCAGCGGGCTGCACCACCATCAACAAGGTCTGCGGCTCGGGCATGAAGGCGATCATGCAGGCGCACGACGCGATCAAGGCCGGCTCGTCAAAGGTGATCGTCGCAGGCGGCATGGAGTCGATGACCAATGCCCCGCACCTGCTCAACAACTCGCGTACCGGCACGCGCTACGGCAGTGCCGAAATGCTCGACCACATGGCATGGGACGGCCTTACCAATCCGTATGACAAGCAGGCGATGGGCGTGTTTGGCGACATGGCCTGCAACAAGTATGGCTTCGATCGCGCTGCGCTTGATGCGTTTTCCGAAGAGAGCGCGAAGCGCGCGCAGGCGGCGGTGTCCGGCGGAGCATTCAAGGACGAAATCGTTCCTGTCACGGTGAAGGGCCGCAAGGGTGACGTCGTCGTGGATACGGACGAAGAGCCCGGCAAGATCGATACGTCGAAGATCCCGACCCTGCGCGCCGCATTCGGCAAGGACGGCGTTCTCACGGCCGCCTCGTCGTCGAAGATCTCCGACGGTGCAGCCGCTACCGTGCTGATGTCCTCCGGCGAAGCCGCGAGCCGTGGCCTCAAGCCCCTCGCACGCATCGTGGCGCACGCCACCCATTCGCAGGCGCCGGAATGGTTCACCACCGCGCCGGTGACGGCGATTGCCAATGTCCTGAAGAAGGCCGGATGGGAAGCGGCCGAGGTGGATCTGTTCGAGATCAATGAAGCCTTCGCCTGCGTCGCCATGGCGCCGATGAAGGATTTCGGCATTCCGCATGACAAGGTCAACGTCAACGGCGGGGCCTGCGCGCTTGGCCACCCGATCGGTGCCAGCGGTGCCCGCCTGGTCGTGACGCTCATCAATGCCCTGCGTCAGCGTGGCGGCAAGCGCGGCATTGCTTCCCTCTGCATTGGTGGTGGCGAAGCCACTGCAGTTGCAATCGAAATCATCTGAATCTCGCGAGTCGCATGCCATGCGTAGTTCGTGCGCGCCACACGCATGGCAATGTGCAAATGAGGTGAAAAACATAACGATCGTTTTACGCAGCCGTGATGCTTCTGAATGCGTCCGAGCGGCTAACAACGTAATAACGAAATAAAGACGGCCTCCCGCTTGACACGGGTAGCGGCCTTGTCATCATGTTGCTGACGCGCTCCCTGCGCGTTGACCCATTCCACGACGAGGAAACGAACATGACTTTCAATAAGGCGCTGATCGCCCTGGCTCTGGGCTTCGCTCTGGCCGCGTGCTCGAACCAGAACCAGGCCGAAGAAGCGGCTGCTGACGCCTCTGCTGCCGCCACCGACGCCCAGGCTTCCGCAGATACCGCGGCTGCCACCGGTGACCAGGCGGCTGGCGATGCGGCCCAGCAGGCTGCCGACGCTGCCGCCCAGGCCGCTGACGCCGCTGCCACTTCGGCTGACGCCGCCGCCACCGCTCCGACCAATGCCGCTGCCGACACGGCTGCCGACACGGCCGAAGAGGCTGCCGACACCGCGAAGCAGGCTGCGGACACCGCGGAAGAAGCTACCGAAGAAAAGAAGTAACAGATCTTCCTTAACAGGCTGAATCTGTTAGAGTGAACAGGGAAGGGCCGTCGGCTTGCCGGCGGCTCTTTCCATGTGGGTCAGTGAACGATAGGAAGCCGGCTCCTTGCCGGATCGCTGCGCGCACTGGCGTTGCCTGACGGTAAACCTAGTTTTTCAGACAACTCCTCGGAGACATCCATGAACACCAAGCTCTACGTCCTCCTCGCCGCTGCGGTCCTCGCCCTGTCGGCCTGCAACAAGTCCGATGAAGCCGCTGCCGCCGCCGACCAGGCCCAGGCCGCTGCTACCGACGCCGCCACCGCTGCTGGTGACGCTGCCACCGCCGCTGGCGATGCCGCTGCTGCTGCCACCGACGCTGCCGCTACCGCCACCACCGACGCTGCTGCTCAGGCCGGTGACGCTGCTGCCGCTGCCGCGACCGACGCTGCCGCCACGACCGCCGACGCTGCTGCTGACGCCGCTGCCGCTACGGCCGACGCCGCCGCTGCCACGGCCGACAAGGCCGACGCTGCTGCCGAAGAAGTCAAGAAGTAATAGCGACTTCGCAAGCAACACTGGAAGGCCCGCGAAAGCGGGCCTTCTTTTTTGCCCAAGTTGAATGACACAGCCGGTTTCAAGATTCCGACCCGGCGCATTCCAGCGTGACTCTCCTCGCCCCGGTGTGGTTTGATGCCGCGTCTTTCGCCGCAGCCCACCGATGCCCGCGCTTACTTCCCAGCTAGACCCCCGCTCGCAGGAGTTCCAGGACAACGCCACGTATCACCGTGCGCTTGTCGAAGAACTCGATACCCGCCTCGCCCGCGCAGCCAGCGGCGGAGGCGAGAAGGCGCGACTGAAGCATACCGAGCGCGGCAAGCTGCTCGCGCGCGACCGCATCACCGCCCTGCTCGATCCGGGTTCGCCCTTCCTGGAAATCGCCCCGCTCGCCGCCGAAGGCATGTACGACGATGCAGCACCTGCGGCGGGCATGGTCTGCGGAATCGGACGCGTGATGGGACAGGAAGTGGTGATCGTCGCCAACGACGCAACCGTCAAGGGCGGCACCTACTTTCCGATGACGGTCAAAAAGCATCTGCGCGCGCAGGAAGTCGCACGCGAGAACCAGCTGCCATGCATCTACCTGGTCGATTCCGGCGGCGCATTCCTGCCGCTGCAGGATGAAGTATTCCCTGACAAGGAACACTTCGGCCGGATCTTCTACAACCAGGCCCGCATGAGTGCGGAAAACATTCCCCAGGTCGCCGTGGTGATGGGATCTTGCACTGCGGGCGGCGCATACGTTCCTGCGATGTGCGACGAATCGATCATCGTCAAGGAACAGGGCACGATCTTCCTCGGTGGTCCGCCACTGGTGAGAGCCGCGACCGGCGAAGTCGTGGATGCGGAGGCTTTGGGCGGCGCGGACGTGCACACCTCCGTTTCCGGAGTCGCCGATCACTTCGCCGAAGACGACCGGCACGCGCTGCAGATCGCACGCGACATCGTCGGTACGTTCAATCGCTCGAAGACGCTGCCCGTTGCCGCGCGACCGTCATGCGAACCGCTGTATCCAGCCGAAGAACTCTACGGCATCGTTCCGAAAGACACCCGCCGTCCCTTCGACATCCGCGAAGTCATCGCGCGCGTCGTGGACGGCAGCGAGTTCCAGGAATTCAAGGCGCGCTACGGCAAGACCCTGGTGACCGGCTTCGCGCACCTGCACGGCTATCCAGTGGGCATCGTCGCCAACAACGGCATCCTCTTCGCCGAATCCGCGCTCAAGGGCGCGCACTTCATCGAGCTGTGCAACCAGCGCGGCATCCCGCTGGTGTTCCTGCAGAACATCACCGGCTTCATGGTCGGACGCAAATACGAAAACGCAGGCATTGCAAAGGATGGCGCGAAGATGGTGACTGCCGTGGCGTGCTCGCACGTGCCGAAGTTCACCGTGGTGATCGGCGGAAGTTTCGGCGCCGGCAACTATGCGATGTGTGGTCGCGCGTACGGAGCGCGCTTTCTCTGGATGTGGCCTAACGCGCGCATCAGCGTCATGGGCGGCGAGCAGGCCGCATCGGTGCTCGCCACCGTGAAACGCGACGGTCTCGAAGCTGCAGGCAAGGTATGGACGGCCGGGGACGAAGAAGCGTTCAAGTCGCCGATCCGGGAACAGTACGAAACGCAGGGCAATCCGTACTACGCGACGGCACGCCTGTGGGATGACGGCATCATCGATCCGGTCGATACCCGTCGCGTGCTGGGTCTCGCGATATCCGCCAGTCTCAATGCACCGATCGGGGATCGCACGCGTTTTGGCGTGTTCCGCATGTAACTCACGCGCAGCTGGCTTTACTCGGATCCGCTTGAGTACCTGAACGCTTTCGCCTCGTCTCCAGCATTTCCTGCGAGCGCCGGCTTTTGCTGCACCGTGTCACAGCGCGACCACAGCTATCGCGTGATAGGCTCGAAAACCCGCATTTCGACTATTCCTGTCCCCCCACAGAGGAGTCCGCGTCATGGCGATTTTCAACCAGCCTTCCGCACCCAAGCGCGATATTCCGGCGCCGCCGGAACCGATCAAATCCCCGGAAACTGCGCTCAAGCGTGAGCCCGATCCGAACGAATTCAGCCCCGTCGCTCCTGCGCCTGTTTCGCGTGCGGCACCAGCCGAGCGCAGCGACGGCAAGGAATCGCTGATCGCCTCCGACCTCACCATCGAAGGCAAGATCGAAGGTGCCGGTCACATCCGCATTGCGGGCCGCTTCAAGGGCGACGTGCACGTGCAGGGCGATCTCACCATCGAAGTCGGCGCCAAGCTCAATGGCGGCGTGCGCGCGCGCAAGGTCGTCATCGCTGGCGAACTCGAAGGCAACATCGAAGCCGCGCAGCGCGTCGAACTGCTTTCCAGCGGCGTGATGGTCGGCGATCTCAAGGCCGAAACGCTTACGGTGGCAGCCGGCTCGCGCATGAAGGGCCAGATCGACTTCGGTGGCGAAGGCAAGGGCACCAAGTCCACCAACGGCACCGCGGAGCCTGGCGCGGCGTCATGAGCACCCCGCGTCCGGGCATGCCGGGAGCAACCCGGACGTGCCCGCACTGCAAGACCATCATCCTGGAGAGCGCCAGCGTCTGTCCGGCGTGCCGGCACCACCTGCGCTTCGACGAATCCGCGATTGCAGGGGCAAAAGCAAAGATCTCGCCCCTGCATGTCGAAGGCACGATCTCGCCGCCGGCGGGTGAAGTGGCGTGGGAATACTCGATGGTGGTGTCCATCAAGAACGAGCGCGGCGAGGAAGTCGCGCGTCAGGTGATCGGTGTCGGCGCCTTGTACGCCGATGAGCAACGTACGTTCACGCTCGCGGTCGAGATGACGGAAGCGACGGGCAGTAAGGCAAGACGCAGACACTGAGGCTTGTGCTGCGCTCGCGCTCGCCTCATGCACGCGATGTCAATTCAACATAAGCACATGCCGGGTACTTCCCGGCATTTATTTGCCCGTGTCGCAACTGGTGCATCCGCCGCAGTCGCCGGCATTGGACACCGGTGCAGGCGCAAGCCATCGGCCCATTCGCTGCAGCCATGGATTCCTTCCCTCGCGCACCAGCGGCACCGCGCAAACGATACGCAGCCGGCGCACGCCAGCGGGAAACTGCTTCTTGGCGACGAATACGATGCTCAGCAGCACCGCGATCGCGATCATTGTGTATTGCGCGAGCACGCCGGCGTCCATCAGCCAGCCCCCAGCGCGACCGCGACCTGATAGGTAATCAGCGAAGCGAGATAGGCCAGCCCGAACAGGTAACCGGCGCTCATGCCCACCTGCTTCCACGACTGCGTCTCGCGTTTGATGGTCGCAAGCGTGGAGATGCACTGCGGCGCGTAGATGTACCAGACAAGCAGCGACAGCGCGGTCGCCAGCGACCAGTCATGCGTGATCAAGGGCGCCAACGCCTGGGCGGCGGCGGCATCATCGGCAGCTGACAGCGCGTAGACGGTCGCCAGTGATGAAACCGCTACCTCGCGCGCCGCAAGGCCCGGGATGAGTGCGATGCAGATCTGCCAGTTGAAACCGATCGGCGAGAACACCGCAGTCATCGCACGGCCGATATGACCGGCGAAGCTCTGCGTGACGTCGCCACCACCGTTCGGAAAATACAACAGCACCCACAGCAGCACGGTCAACGCGAGGATGATGCCGCCCACGCGCTTGAGGAAGATCGCCGCGCGTTCCCACAAGCCCAGTGCCAGATCGCGTGGGTGGGGAAAACGGTACGAGGGAAGTTCCAGCAGCAACACGTGTTCGTTCTTGTCGCGACGCCACTTCTTCATCACCCAGGCCACGGCCAGCGCACTCGCGATGCCGGCCGCGTACAACGCGAACAGCACCAGGCCCTGCAGGTTGAACAACCCGACCTTCTGCTGCGGAATGAAGGCACCGATCAGCAACGCATACACCGGCAGCCGCGCCGAACACGTCATCAGCGGCGCAACGATGATCGTCGCAAGGCGGTCGCGCGGATCCTGGATCGATCGCGTGGCCATGATGCCCGGAATCGCGCAGGCGAAGCTCGAGAGCAGCGGAATGAAGGAGCGTCCCGACAGGCCGGCGGACGCCATCAGCTTGTCGAGCAGGAAGGCGGCACGCGGCAGGTAACCGCTCTCTTCCAGCGCAAGGATGAAGGCGAACAGGATCAGGATCTGCGGCAGGAACACGATCACGCCGCCGACACCTGCAATGATCCCCTTCACAATCAGGCTGTTGAGTGGGCCCGGCGGCAGTGTGGCTTCGGCCCATGCACCTAGTGCGGCGGTTCCTGCGTCGATCAGGTCCATCAGTGGCGTGGCCCAGGCGTACACGGCCTGGAAGATCAGGAACATCACGACCGCCAGCGACAGCAATCCGACGACCGGATGCAACAGCCAACGATCGAGTGCGTCGTCGATCTCGGCGGTCCGGCGCGGCATTGTCACGGCGAGCGACAGCAGTCGGCGGGTCTCAGCGTGCAGCGCTTCGGGTTCGAGCGCGCCGTTTCCGCTAAGGAGGGGCGCGCGCGGCTCGTGCAGCGATTCGGTAACGGCATCGAGCCTGGCGATGAGTTCGTGTGCCCCATCGCGACGCACCGCGATCGTGGGAACGACCGGGACACCCAGCTCGCGCTCGAGTGCCACCAGGTCAACTTCGATGCCGCGGCGGCGCGCCGCGTCCATCATGTTGACCGCCACCACCATCGGCTTGCCGAGCGCGCGCACTTCGAGCGCGAAGCGCAGATGCAGTCTCAGGTTGGTGGCGTCGACGACACAGACGATGACGTCCGGCGCAGGTTCGCCAGGGTAGAAGCCGCGGCAGAGATCGCGGGTGATCGCCTCGTCCAGGCTCGCCGCGTGCAGGCTGTAGGCACCGGGAAGATCCAGCAGCGCATAGTGCCGGCCCGAAGGCGCGTGGAAGCGGCCTTCCTTGCGTTCCACGGTGACGCCCGCGTAGTTGGCGACCTTCTGCCGGCTGCCGGTCAGCAGGTTGAACAGCGCGGTCTTGCCACAGTTCGGGTTGCCGACGAGTGCAAGCCGGATGGCGGACGCGCTGCTCACGCGGGCACCTCGACGGCACCGTTGTCGGCAACGACCCGCACGCGGGCCGCCTCACTGCGGCGCAGCGCGAAACGGGTGAAGCCGATCTGGACAAGCAATGGTTCCGCGGCAACCGGCCCGGCCGCCATTACTTCCACGCGTTCGCCGCGGACAAAGCCGAGTTCGCGCAGGCGGCGCGCGATGGCATCGTTCGGCACCTGGTCTTCCACCCGCTCCACGGTGGCGGCGATGCGGCGTGGCAGTTCGGAGAGCTTCAAGATCGTTCACCCGGTGGCTGGCATGGCCACAAATGGGAATTGTTCTCATTCTAGCAGGCGCGCGAGCGCACCGTGACAGGACCGTGAGAAGCAGTGGACGGGTCCTGCTCGCTATCATTCAGGCTTCACGACACGGACTGCCCATGAGCCATCCCCTGTTGAGCCTGCGCGAAGGTCCGGTCTGCCGGCTGCGCATGAACCGTCCGGATCTGCACAACGCGTTCGACGCCGTGCTCATTGCGGCGTTGACCGGTGCACTGGAAGCCGCAAGCGGCGACGAAGCCGTCCGCGTCGTCATCCTCGAAGCCGAAGGCCCATCCTTCTCCGCCGGCGCCGACCTGAACTGGATGCGCGGGATGGCCTCGGCAAGCGAAGAAGCCAACCGCCAGGACGCCCTCGCCCTCGCCCGCCTGATGCGCACGCTCGACGACCTGCCCAAGCCGACCATTGCACGCGTGCACGGCGCGGCCTTTGGCGGCGGCGTCGGCCTGGTCGCCTGCTGCGACATCGCGATTGGCACGCCGGAAGCAAAGTTCGGCCTGACCGAAAGCAAGCTCGGCCTGTTGCCCGCCGTAATCTCGCCCTATGTGATCGAAGCCATCGGCGCGCGCCAGGCACGGCGATGGTTCGCCACTGCGGAGATCTTTAATGCGGCCGAAGCCCAACGCATCGGCCTGCTGCACGACGTGGTGAATGCAACGGCGCTCGACAGCGCCGTGCAACGCCAGGTCGACTTCCTGCTGAAAGCCGGCCCGATCGCGGCGGCATCGGCCAAGCGCCTGGTGCGCCGGGTCGCTGGCGAAACCGACCGCGACCGGCTCGATGCCGACAATGCGGCGCTGATCGCGAAGCTGCGCGTTTCGCCCGAGGGACAGGAAGGGCTCGGCGCCTTTCTCGAAAAACGCAAGCCGTCCTGGACAGGCCCGAACTGAGATGCTGGATCACGTCGACTTCGCCGTGACCGACCTGGCGCGAAGCCGCGCCTTCTACGAAGGCGCACTCGCGCCATTGGGGATGTCGCTCGTTGTCGAGATCGATCGGAAGGACGGCGATGGTCACCAGGGCAGTGGGTTCGGGTTCGCCGATCGCCCGGTCTTCTGGATAGGCGCTGGGCGTCCGCCCAGTGGCCGGCTCCATGTGGCCTTCGCTGCGCAATCACGCGCGGCCGTGGACGCCTTCCACAAGGCTGCGGTCGCCGCCGGTGGCATCGATAACGGCGCGCCTGGCCTGCGACTACGCTATCACCCGAACTATTACGCGGCGTTTGTGCTGGATCCGGACGGACACAACATCGAAGCCGTCTGCCACAGCAAGGAATGACGATGTTCTCCAAGATCCTGATCGCGAACCGCGGCGAAATCGCCTGCCGTGTGATCCGCACTGCGCGTCGCCTCGGCATTCGCACCGTGGCCGTGTATTCGGAAGCGGATGCGGATGCACAGCACGTCCGGCAGGCGGACGAGGCGTATTGCATCGGTGGTTCTCGTCCGCAGGCGTCCTACCTCCGCGGAGATGCGATCATCGAAGTCGCCCGACGCAGCGGCGCGCAGGCGATCCATCCGGGCTACGGCTTTCTCAGCGAGAACGCCGACTTCGCCGACGCCGTGGAAGCGGCAGGCATCGCCTTCATCGGGCCCAAGGCGGCTTCGATGCGCAAGATGGGCAGCAAGGCCGGCGCAAAGGAACTGATGCACGCAGCCGGTGTGCCCGTGGTGCCGGGATACACCGGCGAAGACCAATCCGCGGACGTGCTGCAACGCGAGGCCGACGCGATCGGTTATCCGCTGATGATCAAGGCGGCGCATGGGGGCGGTGGCAAGGGCATGCGAATCGTGCGCTCTGCCGCCGAGTTCGCGGCCAATCTCGAAAGCTGCCAGCGCGAAGCGCGCAACGCCTTCGGCCGCGACCGCGTGTTGCTGGAGCGCTACGTCGAGAAGCCGCGCCATATAGAAATCCAGGTATTCGCCGATGCGCATGGCCACACGCTGCATCTCAACGAGCGCGAGTGTTCAGCGCAGCGCCGGTACCAGAAGGTGCTGGAAGAGTCGCCTTCCGTTTTCCTCACGCAGGAACTGCGCGAGGCGATGGGCAGCGCAGCCGTCGCGGCCGCGCGCGCGATCGACTATGTCAATGCGGGCACGGTGGAATTCATCGTCGGCCAGGACGGTCGCTTCTACTTCATGGAAATCAACACGCGCCTGCAGGTAGAGCATCCGGTAACGGAATTCGTCACCGGGCTCGACCTGGTCGAATGGCAACTGCGCGTGGCCGCGGGAGAAACACTGCCGTCGCGGCAGGAAGACATCCGCCAGGAAGGCCACGCCATCGAAGTGCGGCTGTATGCGGAAGATCCGGAAGCCGGCTTCCTGCCGGGTTCCGGCAAGCTCGAACGGCTGCGCCTGCCCCTTGGCGATGCGCACGTCCGCATCGATTCCGGCGTGATCGAACACGACACGGTCACGATCTTCTACGACCCGATGATCGCCAAGCTGATCGTCTGGGATCGCGATCGCCCGCGTGCCCTCGCCCGCCTGCGTGATGCGCTGGGCCAATGCGACATAGCGGGCCCGAAATCGAACATCGATTTTCTCGAGCGTCTCGCCCGCCATCCGGCCGTCGTCCAGGGCACGATCGATACCGGCTATCTCGATCGGCATCTCGACGAGTTCGTCCAATCATCGGCACGCGACGAGGCGGTCGCGGACACCGACCTGCTGCTCGCGGCAACCACGGTACAACTGCTCACGCAGGAGCGGGCCACGCGCGTTGCGGCGCGGGCTTCGGCCGATCCGGGGTCACCCTGGGCAATCGCGGATGGCTGGCGCCTCGGCCACGGCGGCCATCGCAGCCTCGCGTTCCTGCATCGCGGGCTGCGCCTGGAACTTCGAACACATGGCAGCAACGGTGAGTACCGCATCGAAGGCGTTGGATCGAACGATGCAACCCCCACCCTTTCGGGTGCACGCCTTGAAGGCGATAGCCTGACCCTGCGCATCGATGGCCGCTCGCGCCGTTTCACCGTGCTGGAGCAGGGCCGCCGCGTTGTCGTGCACGATGGTGAAAAGCGGCTGAGCCTGGAACCGGTCGCGATGTATCGTCACGAGCAGGCCCATGCCGGCAGCGGTGCGGACCGCGTCACCGCACCGATGCCCGGTCGCGTGGTCATGGTGCGCGCCACAGTCGGCGACCAGGTCGAAGCCGGCCAGGAGGTCATGGTGATCGAAGCGATGAAGATGGAACTGAGCCTCAAGGCGCCGCGTGCCGGCATCGTCAAGGAAGTGCGCGCGGCCGGTGGCGATTTCGTCGAGGCCGACGCGGTGCTCGTCGCGCTGGAGGCCTGACATGTCCATGCCCGCACTTGTACGCATCGTCGAAGTGGGTCCGCGTGACGGTCTGCAGAACGAAAAGACCACCATCGCGACCGCAGACAAGATCGCACTCATCGATCGCCTCTCGGGGACGGGACTGCGCAGCATCGAAGCGACGAGCTTCGTCAGCCCAAAGTGGGTGCCGCAACTGGCCGATGCCGCCGAAGTGTATTCGGGCATCCACAAACGACCGGGCGTGAGCTATCCCGTGCTGGTCCCCAACGAACAGGGCTATGGACGCGCACGTGCGGTTGGCGTCGAGGAGATTGCGGTCTTCACCGCCGCATCCGAGGCATTCAACCAGCGCAACATCAACGCCACCATCGACGAATCGCTCGCCCGCTTCACACCGGTGATGGAACGTGCAAAAGCCGACGGCGTAAAGGTGCGCGGCTACGTTTCCACCGTGCTCGGCTGTCCGTACCAGGGCGAAGTACCGCTCACCGACGTGGTGCGCGTCGCCAAAGCCCTGCATGCGATGGGCTGCTACGAAGTCTCGCTCGGCGACACCATCGGCGTGGGCACACCGGGCAAGGCGCGTGCCATGCTGAAGGCGGTCGCCAGTGAAGTGCCGATGTCCTCGCTGGCGGTCCATTTCCACGACACCTACGGCCAGGCGCTTTCGAACATCCTGGCCTGCCTGGAAGAAGGCGTGGCCGTGATCGACTCGGCCGTATCGGGAACCGGCGGCTGCCCGTATGCAAAGGGCGCCAGCGGAAACGTCGCCAGCGAAGACGTTGTGTATATGCTGCACGGACTCGGCATCGGGACCGGGATCGATCTCGACGGGCTGGCCGAAACAGGGCGCTGGCTTGCCGCTCTTCTCGGGCGCGAGACCGGCAGCAAGGCAGGAAAGGCGCTGCTTTCGACATGATGGGATCGAAATGAACATCACGGGGCCGTTGAGGGTCGTCGAACCGGCATCGGAAACCGATGCGGCTTCCACCCTTGCGGCTCTCGAGCAAGCCTGCGGCGATGCTTCCCTGCCGGAGTACGTGCGCACGCTGCTGCTGCAAGCCCGGGATGCACTGCGCAAAGCCGGCCAGGCCGCCGATGTCGAACGCAGCCGGTACCGCGCAGTCTTCGACGCCGTTCCCGATCCGGTCAGCATCATCGATTGGGACGGCACGGTGCTGGACGTCAACAAGGCCGGCATGGCGGCGTACCAGCGCACGCTCGATGAAATCGTCGGCAAGCCGATCGAGTTCCTCAATCCGGACCTGCCACGCGACCACCTGCGTCCGGTATGGGAATCGCTGAGCCGTGGCGAAACCTATGTCATCGAAGTCACCAACATGCGCGCCGACGGGACGCGCTTTCCGGTGGAAGTGCATTCGGCGGGCATCAACATCGACGGCAAGATGCGCATCGTTGCCGTCGCGCGCGATCTCAGTGGACGCCATGCAGCGGAGCTGCGCTATCGCGAACTGATGGAAACGATCGACAAGGGCATCGTCGTCCGCGATGCGCAGGGCACCATCATCCACGTCAATCCGGCCGCGATGCGCATCCTGGAAATCCGCGACGGGGCCACGCTGGAAGAGGACCTGCGCGCCGACAACTGGCAGACCTTCGACGAGCACGGCCGCGAAGTTTCCGAGATGGAACAGCCGGCGACGTATGCCCTGCGGACCGGCAGGATCGTCGAGAGCACGGTGCTCGGCTTCTACAACAAGCGCGTGCGCCAGCTGAAGTGGTTGTCGGTGACGTGCGTGCCGCAGTTCGCCGCCGGCGCGAGCAGCCCCGAACAGGTGCTCTCGCTGTTCTCCGACGTGACCGAACTCAAGCGCGACAGCGCGTTGTTCGATCGTGCGCAGGCGCTCGCGCATATCGGTGGCTGGGAATGGGACACCGGACGGAACACGCTGTACCTCACCGAGGAAGCGCGCCGCATCGTCGGCCAGGAACCCTCGCCCGTCACCATCGACGAGCTGATGGCCTGCCTGCGCGAACCCGATCGCCGCCGCCTGCGCACGGCGCTCGACCACGCGCTCGCGGACGGACGCAGCCTCAACCTTGACCTGCAGGGCTGGCAGGCGAACGGCCATCTGTTCTGGGTCCGCGTGATCGGCGAAGCCGACACCGCCGACCCGCTCAGCACGCACGTCACCGGTACGCTGCAGGACATCACCGAGCGCAAGCAGGCCGAAGAAACCCTGCGCGTGCAGGCGCGGACCGATCCGCTGACGGGCCTGCTCAATCGCGATGCCGTGCTGGAAGAACTCGAGACACGCCTGTCGGACGCGACGCTTGCGCGCGCGGCGGTGCTCTATATCGACCTCGATCGCTTCAAGATCGTCAACGACGTACTCGGCCATGCCGCGGGCGATCGCCTGCTTTCGGCCGCTTCGCGCCGCATCCAGCGTGCGGTCGGCAGCGAGGGGCTTATCGCCCGATTCGGCGGCGACGAGTTCCTGGTGATCTGTTCCATCGGCGACGAACCCACGCGACCAGAACGCCTTGCCGACGCGATCCTCGAGGCCTTCTCGGAAAGCTTCCGCATGGATGGCGAGGAATTCAGCATCACCGCCAGCATCGGGATTGCCCAGGCGCCGATCGACGGCCGCCGCGCGCAGCAGCTGATCCAGAACGCCGACGTCGCGATGTACGCCAGCAAGCGCCGTGGCCGCAACGACTGGCAGGCTTTCACCGCCGAACTCGCCGAGCAGCAGCTGCAACGCCTGCAACTGGAAACCCACCTGCGCCGCGCGGTGATCAACGACGAATTCAACCTCGTCTACCAGCCGCTGGTGCAGATCGAAACCGGCAAGGTCGTCGGCGCCGAAGCCCTGATCCGCTGGAACAATCGCCTGCTCGGCGAAATGCGCCCGGATCATTTCATCAGCCATGCCGAAACCACCGGCGACATCGTCGGCATCGGCGGCTGGGTCCTGCGCGAAGCGTGCCAGCAGATGCGCCGCTGGCTCGATCGCGGACTGCAGCTCGAGCGCATCGCCGTGAACGTGTCCTATCGCCAGTTCCTCGGCGAGGATCTCTCCGGACACGTGCGCGCCGCCCTCGCCGAATCCGGCCTGCCCGGCAGCGCGCTGGAACTGGAATTCACCGAGCGCGTGCTGATCGAGGACGCGCCGGACACCGTGCGTACCTTCGCCGCGCTTCGCGACATGGGCATCGTGCTCACGATCGACGACTTCGGTGAAGGCTACAGCGCCCTCAATTACCTGCGCCGCCTGCCGATACACGGGCTCAAGCTCAGCCAGCTGTTCGTGCAGGGGGTGCCGGATCGCGCGTCCGATGTCGCGGTCTGCCAGGCCGTCACCGGCATCGCGCGCAGTCTTGGTCTTGGCCTCGTTGCCGAAGGCATCGAAACCGAACGCCAGCGCCGCTTCCTGCTGGACCTCGGCGTCACGGTCGGCCAGGGCTTCCTGTTCGCACCCGGGCTGACCTCGGAAGAACTGCAAGCTGCGTATCCACCCATCAAGGAGCCCCGTTGAATGTTGTCCCGTTGGAAGATCAGACCCATCGAACCCCGTGACGATGCGGCCGTGGCTGCGATCATCCGCACCGTGATGCCGGAATTCGGTGCGATCGGCGATGGATTCGCCATCAACGATCCGGAAGTCGACTGGATGCAACGTGCTTATTCGCAGCCGCGCAGCGCCTACTTCGTGGTGGAACTCGAAGGCAAGATCGTCGGCGGTGGCGGCGTGGCGCCGTTGGCGGGTGGCGACGAGGACACCTGCGAGTTGCGGAAGATGTATTTCCTCAAGCACGTCCGCGGCCAGGGCATCGGCAGCGAAATGCTCAAGCGTTGCCTCGAAGCCGCGCGCTCGTGCGGCTTCCGCTTCTGCTACCTGGAAACGCTGAGTGGCATGAACGACGCGATCCAGCTCTACGAGCGCCACGGCTTCAAGCGCATCGGCACGCCACGCGGCCGCACCGGGCATGGCGGCTGCAACACCTACTACCTTCGCGAGCTGTGATGTCGCGTTTGCTCGCGACTGTGTGCGCTGGCGTGCTCCTGCTAGGGGCTGTTTTTTCTGCGCATGCGGGCGCACCGGTTTCGACGTTCCTGCTTCGTCCGGACAAGGTATGGACCGGCGACGACGCACCGGCGCATCCGGGTTGGGCGGTGCTGGTACGCGATGGCGTCATCGTCGCTGCCGGCGAGGAGCGGACCCTTTCGGTTCCCGCAGGCGCACGACGCATCGACCTGCCGGGCACCACGCTGACGCCCGGCCTCATCGACCTGCATTCGCACCTGTTCCTGCATCCGTACAACGAAGCCGCCTGGAACGACCAGGTATTGAAGGAACCGGAGGCGTATCGGACGGTGCTCGCCGCCAGGCACGCGCGTGACACGCTGATGGCCGGCTTCACCACGCTGCGCGATCTCGGTACCGAAGGCGCCGGTTATGCGGATGTCTCGATCAAACGCGCGATCGACGAAGGGCTGATTCCCGGTCCGCGACTGTTCATCGCGACTCGCGCCATCGTCGCCAGCAGCAGCTACGGGCCGGCGCCGCGCGGCTTCCGTCCCGACATCGAGTTGCCGCAAGGCGCGCAGGAAGTCACTGGCCGCGAGGAAGCCATGCGCGCCGTGCGCGAGCAGGCCGGGCGCGGCGCCGACTGGATCAAACTTTATGCCGATTACCGCATCGGCAGCGAAGGCAGCGCGCAACCGACGTTCACCGCCGGAGAATTGCAGGCGATCGTCGAAGCAGCACACCTGTCGGGACGCCCCGTGGCTGCGCACGCCGCCAGCGACAAGGGCATGCGCATGGCGATCGAAGCCGGCGTCGACAGCATCGAACACGGTTATGCCGGCAGCGAAGCGACATTCCGCCGGATGCGCGATCGCGGTGTCGCCTACCTGCCGACGCTGACGGCCGTCGAAGCCACCGAGCAATACTTCAATCACTACCAACCGGGCCAGCCGCCGACGCCGAAGATGCAGGAAGCCGAACAGGGATTCCGCAGGGCGCTGGCGGCAGGCGTGACCATTGGCTGTGGCAGCGACGTGGGCGTGTTCCGCCACGGCGACAACTGGCGCGAACCCACATGGCTGGTAAAGCTGGGAATGACGCCTGCGCAGGCGCTGCGTGCCTGCACCAGCGTGGCCGCAGGAATCCTGCGTCAACAGGACCGCATCGGCCGCATCACGCCAGGACTGCGCGCCGATCTCGTCGCATTCACCGGCGATCCAAGCGAGCGGATCGAAGCGCTGCAGCAGCCCGTATTGGTGATGAAGGACGGCGTGTTGCTTCGCCAGCCCTGAAGCAACCGTTGCTCGCCACGGCCAGCGGCGCGCGGCTTTGGCCCGTGGTACGCCCGGCTACCCCCGAGCGGCTAAAATCGCCTCTTTCCGCCTTCAGGGACTCTCCATGCAGCTCAATACCGTCCGCGCCATCGTCACCGGCGGCGTCTCCGGCCTCGGCCTCGCCGTCGCGAAGCATCTCGTCGCCAACGGCGGCAAGGTCGCGCTGTTCGATGTCAACGATGACAAGGCTGCCGCCGCTGTTGCCGAACTGGGCGACGCCAACGCGCGCTACTTCAAGACGGACGTGAGCAACGAAGCCGGCGTGACTGCGAATGTCGAAGCCGCAAAGCAGTTCCTCGGCGGCCTCAATGCGGCAATCAACTGCGCGGGCATCCTCGGCGCGGGCCGCGTGATCGGCAAGGAAGGCCCGATGCCGCTGTCGCAGTTCCAGACGACGGTGATGGTCAACTTGGTGGGCAGCTTCAACGTCGCCAAGGCCGCTGCCTCCGTGATGCAGAACAACGAAGCCGGCGAAGACGGCGAGCGTGGCGTGATCGTCAACACCGCGTCGGTCGCCGCCTTTGAGGGCCAGATCGGCCAGGCCGCGTATTCGGCGAGCAAAGGGGGCGTGGTCGGTATGACCCTGCCAATGGCGCGCGAACTCTCGCGCTTCGGCATCCGCGTAATGACCATCGCGCCGGGCGTGTTCTGGACGCCGATGGTCGATGGCATGCCGGAATCGGTGCAGCAGTCGCTCGCAGCGACCATCCCGTTCCCGTCGCGGCTCGGACGTCCGGAAGAATTCGCGGACCTCGTCGCCTACATCCTCGGCAACCGCTATCTCAATGGCGAGACCATCCGCCTTGATGGCGCCACCCGGCTACAGCTGAAGTGAACTTCGGCCAGCGCACCGAGTTGTGGATCCGCGAACAATGGCCGGCCATCCGTGCCCGTGGGTTCGCGCGCTTCGTACTGGTGCGCGGGCTGCTGACCTATGGCGGGAGCATGGCCGTGGCGATCGCCGTCATGGTCACGCTCACGTTGGGAACCGATCATCCTCGCCTGCCTATGCTGCTCGGCATCGCCATGCCGCTCTGCGCCATCGGCGGACTGCTCTGGGGCGCGCTGACCTGGTGGGTCAACGAGCGTCTCTTCCGATCCCTCACTTCAAGATGAATCCATGAAGGCTTACGACGTAAAAAAAGGCAACGTTGTCGAATACAACAACGGCGTGTACCAGGTGCGCGACATCGAGCGCAGCTCGCCGCAAGGCCGCGGCGGCAACGTGAAGTACCGTTTCACCATGTACAGCGTTCCGGGCGGCAACAAGCTCGACGTCAGCATGGGCGCCGAGGACGAGCTCAAGGAAGTCGAACTGAGCCGCCGCGAGGCCACGTTCTCGTACAAGGACGGCGATGCCTTCGTGTTCCTCGACGACGAGGACTACACGCCCTACACGCTCGACGCGGATGTCGTCGGCGATGCCGCAGGTTTCATCGTCGATGACCTGACCGGTTGCTACGTGCAGATCATCGACGACCAGCCGGTCGCGTTGCAGCTGCCACAAAGCGTGGCTATCGAAGTCGTGGAAACCCCGCCGGAACTCAAGGGCGGCACCGCCACCAAGCGCCCGAAGCCGGCCAGGCTGTCGACGGGCATCGAGATCATGGTTCCCGAATACATCGGTTCGGGCGAGAAGGTACTGGTGAACACGACGACCGGCGAATTCGCGGGTCGCGCCGACTGATCCGCAGTTCGCTGCGGACCAAACCCAGGGCCAGACCGCATATGCGTCTGGCCTCTTGCTTTCACGCGAACCGATCGATTCGAGACAGCCACTTCCCCGCCATGCGCCGCATGGATTCGTCGGCGCCGGCGGCGTCCGCAATGCCCGCGATTTCGCGCCACGCGAGATCATGTGACTCGTCGCTCACGACGTATTCCTCGTCAGCTCCCGCACGCACGACATAACGCACGTCGTAGTGCCAGTGCCCGGGCACGTCGCCGCGCGCGGGGATCCAGTGACGATCGAGATCGAAGATCTCGCGTACCACGTCCAGCTCCTGCAGCCCCGATTCTTCCTCCGCCTCCCGCAGCGCCACGCGCGCCAGATCGCGATCGCCGTCGGCGTGGCCGCCCAGTTGCAACCAGCGATCGAGCTTGCGGTGGTGCGTGAGCAGCACACGCATGCCTGTCCGGTCGACGAGCCAGCAGGACGCTGTGAAGTGTCCTTCCAGCCGCTCGCGCGTGAACGGATCCGCCGCGTCGTGATCCGCCAGCAAGCCGCCAAACAAATCCACTGCAGCAGCCTCGTCGGGCCAGCGCCGCGCATAGTCGCGCAGCGCATGATGCAGTGCGTCATCCAGGGAAGGCGTGTCGGCTGTGGCGGCGATCTCGTTCATGGTCAAGCAGCTCGTGGGGTACGCAATTATCGCCCCTGCCAGCCGCACCTTGTGCCTTTGCGGCGCCGCACGGTATGGTGCGGCCGGCTCACGTACCGCCCCAACGCGGGAAACCGTGTGTCTGGTCAACCGCTTTTGGGGGAGAACGTAATGCTGTTTCAACGCAGGAAACCGCTGGACCTGATTCTGGAGACCGCCGGCAAGCGCGCACTGACGCGCCAGCTCGGCGCGTTCGACCTCACGATGCTCGGCATCGGTGCGGTCATCGGCACGGGCATCTTCGTGCTGACCGCCGTGGCGGCCAACAAGGCCGGTCCCGGCATGATGTACTCGTTCATCATCGCGGGCATCGTCTGCGCGCTGACCGCGCTGATCTACTCCGAAATCGCCGCGATGGTGCCGGTGTCCGGTTCGGCCTATACGTACTCGTATGCCGTGCTCGGCGAGCTGATCGCCTGGATGGTCGGCTGGGCGCTGATCCTGGAATACGCGGTCGCGGCGGGGGCGGTGTCGGTCGGATGGTCCGGCTACGCCAACGGCTTCCTGCATGTACACAACATGGGACTGCCGGCGGCGCTCACGGCCGGTCCGTTCGACACGATCACGCTTCCCGACGGCACCACGGCAAAGGGCAGCTTCAACCTCATCGCCTTCCTGCTGGCGCTGGTGGTGACCTGGCTGCTCGCAATCGGCACTTCGAAATCGGCGAAGGTCACGGCCGTGCTGGTGATGATCAAGATCGCCGCGCTCAGCGCCTTCGTCCTGCTCGCGTTCCCCGCCGTGGAAAGCCAGAACTTCGTGCCGATGCTGCCGAACGGCTGGGGCACCCCGCTGGCCGGCGTGGGCGTGCTCGGCGCCGCGGCTTCGATCTTCTTCGCCTATGTCGGATTCGATGCGGTTTCCACCGCCGCGGAAGAAACGAAGAACCCCAACCGCAACATCCCGATCGGCCTGATCGGCTCGCTGGCGATCTGCACCATCTTCTACCTGCTGGTTGCCTACACGGCCGTGGGCTCGATGGGTGCACAGCCGGGCGGCCCGCTTTCGCAGAGCAAGGAGCCGCTGGCGTTCGTGCTGCGCAACATCGGTTGGCCGCGCATCGGTGACCTGGTCGCGGGTGCCGCCATCATCGCGCTGCCTTCGGTCGTGCTGATGATGATGTTCGGCCAGACGCGCATCCTCTTCACGATGTCGCGCGACGGCCTGATGCCCGAAGCCCTCTCGCGCGTGCATCCGAAGTTCCACACGCCGTACATCGTCACCTGGATCACCGGGATCTTCGTGGCCTTCTTCGCCGCGCTGTTCCCGGTGGGCGAGCTGGCCGACATCTCGAACGCCGGCACGCTGTTCGCGTTCTTCATGGTGGCCGCGGGCGTGATGGTCCTGCGCATCACCGAACCGTCCCGTCACCGCCCCTTCCGGACGCCACTGATCTGGGTCGTCGGCCCGCTGGCGATGGCGGGCTGCGTGCTGCTGTTCTTCAGCCTCGGCTGGAATCCGACCATCAAGTTCTTCTGCTTCTGGGCCGTGTTCGGCCTCGCCATCTACTTCTTCTTCGCCCGGCGCCGCAGCCACCTGGCGCCCGGCAACGAACACCTGTTGCACGGCATGATCGAGAAGCTGCCGCCGGATCCGCTGGTGCACGAGGGCCCGAGCACCGGCCCATAACGCAGCAGTCAGTCCGTGTGAAAAGCCCGGCTCCGGCCGGGCTTTTCCGTTATGGCACCGTCGGCATGCCGCCGAAGCGGGGTTGATACAATTTGCGCATGAATCCTCCCCCGCCCTACGACCCCGAGCGCCTGGCGCAGTGCGCCGGAGAAATCATCGCCAACGTGCGCGAGCTGTCCGAACGCGGCTGGACACCCGCGACGAGCAGCAACTTCTCCCAGCGCATGGACGAACGGCACGTGGCGATCACCGTGTCTGGTCGGGACAAGGGCAAGCTCACCGAAGCCGACATCATGGTCGTGGACGTGGACGGACAGCCTGTTGCCACCGATCTGAAGTCGTCCGCCGAAACCCTGCTCCACACCCAGCTCTACAAGCGCTTCCCCGAAGTTGGTTGCGTGCTGCACACGCACTCGCATAACCAGACCGTGGCTTCGCGCCTGTTCGCCGGCATGGGACACGTGCACCTGGAAGGCTATGAGTTGCTGAAGGCCTTCGCCGGCAACACCACGCACGACACCGAAATCGACGTGCCGGTGTTCGCGAACACGCAGGACATGCATACGCTCGCCGCGCAGGTCGATGCCCTGCTCGACAAGCAATGCATGTGGGGCTACCTGATCGATGGCCATGGCCTGTATGCCTGGGGCCGCGACATGGGCGAAGCGCGCCGTCACCTGGAAGCCTTCGAATTCCTGCTCGGCTGCGAGCTGGACCTGCGCCGCCTGCGCTCGTAGGGCGGACTCGAGTCCGTCGATCGATCCCATCACTTGCCGGTGGGCCAGCGCCCACGCTACAGAAGAGCACCATGAGCCGCCTGCGAATCTTTGCCGAAGACAATCCCCGCGAACCGCAGCTGACCACCGGCGACCAGGCCGAAATGGCCCGCGAACTGGCGAAGATCAATGTCGGTTTCGAGCAGTGGGCGGCGGACAAGCCCGTTGCGCCCGGCGACGCGCCGGACATCATCCTCGATGCGTATCGCAGCGACATCGACCGCCTCATCGCCGAACGCGGCTTCAAGACGGTCGATGTCGTCAGCATCGCGCCGGACAATCCGCAGAAGGAAGCGATGCGCGCGAAGTTCCTCGACGAACACTTCCACAAGGAAGACGAGGTGCGCTTCTTCGTCGCCGGTTCCGGCCTGTTCACCCTGCACGTCGGCGACAAGGTCTACGAGATCAGGTGCGAGGAAGGCGACCTGATTTCCGTTCCCGACAGCGCGCTGCACTGGTTCGACATGGGACCGGAGCCGAGTTTCGTGGCGATCCGCTTCTTCACCGAGCCGGATGGCTGGGTCGGGCACTTCACAGGCACCGATATCGCGCAGAAGTTTCCACGTTACGAGCCACGCCTCGAGGAAGGGCAGTAACGATCCGTTCCAACGCCTCGCGGAAACGGCGCGCCGCGCTCTTCTTCCCGCTGCAGCCTGACGTATGAAAGCGACTGCCTGCCGCCCGTAAATTGATGACCCCATGCCCATCCGCGCCATCCTCACCGACATCGAAGGCACCACCAGCAGCATTTCCTTCGTCAAGGACGTGCTGTTTCCTTACGCGCGCCGTGCGCTGCCGGCATTCGTCGCCGCGCGCAGCAGTGAACCGGGCGTGCGCCGCTGGCTCGACGCGGTCGCCACTGAGAACGGTGGCATGTGCGACGACCGCATGATCGTCGAGGTGCTGCAGGGCTGGATCGACGAGGACCGCAAGCACACCGCGCTGAAAGCGCTGCAAGGAATGATCTGGGCCGACGGTTACCACAGCGCCGATTTCACCGCGCACATCTATCCAGACGCTGCTCCTGCACTCGCCGCGTGGAAGGAAGCGGGCATTCCGTTGTACGTGTATTCCTCCGGCAGCGTGCCTGCGCAACGCCTGTTTTTCGGGCACAGCGACGCAGGCGACCTGACACCGTTGTTTTCCGGCTGGTTCGATACCGAAATCGGCGGCAAGCGCGAGGCTGCGAGCTATCGCCGGATCGCCGAATCCATCGGCGTCGAACCGTCCGCGATCCTGTTCCTCTCCGACATCGTCGAGGAACTGGATGCGGCGCGCGAAGCTGGCCTGGCGACCGTGCTGGTCGACCGCCGCGAGGACTACCTGCAACCGCGCAGCGGCGACGCCACGCACGGCCACACGCGCGTCGAGTCGTTCGCCGATATCCCGCGGGAACTGTTCGCTTCCTGAACCCCCACGACAGGAATCCTATTCGGCTGCTTCGTCAAGCCGATAGTTCGTTTCCGCCAGTTGTTCCCCCTGCCAGCGGTCGAATGCGCGCACCTGCACGCGATGCGCGCCGGCAGGAAGATCGGTCGGCAATACACCGCGCCACAGGTGCGGCGACGGCTTGGCGGGCGGCGCGCGATCGTACCCGCGCAATACCGACGCCTGATCGTCCTTGAGGTTTTCGGCGAGCAACCGCGGATCGGGTTCCGCAACCATCTTCATGGATTGCCACGCACCGCCATCGACGCGGTATTCCACCTTTATCTTCGCATCGCCCATGAACACGTTGGCATACACGCCGAAAGATGGCCACGATCCGCGACGCAGCACGTTCGGCGCGTACAGGAACATCGCCGGGGTAACCGCGGTATCGCCGGCGGGCAGTCGCACCGGATGCCAGGAGAGACGGTAGTCGCCACCCGCACGTACCTCAAGCCGCGCATACCCGTTGGGCGTGCCGTCCTGCATCGTGGAATCCGGAATGCCGTCGGCATCCTTCACTCCGGACCAGAACGCGCCGCACGCCGCGCCGACGTTGTATTCGTGCAATGGCGTTTCACCGTGCCAACCGCCATCGGCGCCGTGCCACACGTGCTGTTGTGCGTGGGCATGGCCGCTGAGCAGCAACACCTTCGGAAACTGACGAAGCAGCGCGAACAAGCGATCGCGATCGGCATGGCGGAAGGTCTCGACGCCAGGCGCGGTATCGAAAAGCGGGATGTGGACTGCAAGCACGAGTAGCCGATCCTTCGGTACCGATGGCAGGTAACGTTCGAGGAAGGTGAACTGCTCTTCGCGCAGGCCACCGACGTAGGCCGGCGCATGGCCGGGACTGGCGACAACGTCGTCGAGTACTACAAAAGCTGCTTCAGGCTCTTCCCACGCCCAGGTATCCGGACCGAAGTGGCGATGGAAACTGACCAGCGAATCCTCGTCGTCCTTTGCACCCACATCGACATCGTGGTTACCGGCTGCATGCAGCCAGGGCACCCCGAGCTTCGCGGTTGTCGCGATCACCGCCGGATACAGCACAGGCTGGTCATTCACGATGTCGCCAAGGCTCAGGCCGAGATCACCGGCCAGGCCCTGGAAATAGAACTGCCCGAAGCCGTGCCCCATGTCGACCGCACGTTCACGCTGCAGGGGTTCGACGATATCGCGACGGTAATAATCGACATCGCGCAACGATTTTACTTGCGGATCAGTCATCACGATCACGCTCAGCTGCTTCCGGCGATTCGGCGACGGCCGCGATGCCCGCAGCGCGAAATCGCATGCGGAGCTTTCCGCCCCCTGATCGGTGGAACGCCACAGGTCAGGCAAGCCGTCGGCGCGGCGCACGCTGTCGTAGTTCGCAGGCTTGATGGCAAACAACGCGCGATCGCCGGATGCGGCGAGTTCGTACTGGCCTTGCGAATCGGTGGAACTCAACTGCACGCCGTCGGAAAGTTTTACGCCTGCAATGCCCGGCTCGCCGGCGTCGCGCTTTCCATTCCCATTGCGGTCCTCGAAAACGGTGCCCGAGTTGCACCCGGTTCCCGCCAGCACGTCGGTGACCAACAGCGAGAGAACGATGGCAAATACGATCCGCATGCAACCTCCTATGGCTGCAGCGATTATCCGAGCCTCCGGCTACTTCGCAAGCCGGTCAGGCGACAGGTCGTGAAGCCTCGGCGTGACGGGAACGCAAGACTTCCGTTGCATCATGGAGCGACAACCCGCGCGAGCGCAGCAACACGATCAGGTGGAACAACAGGTCAGCCGCTTCGCCCAGGAGCGCCCTGTCGTCCTGTGCAACGGCAGCCAGAGCGGCCTCCACGCCCTCCTCGCCCACTTTCTGCGCGATCGCACGAACGCCCGCGTCGAAGAGTTTCGTGGTGTAGCTGCCGGCCGGGCGCTCGCAGTCGCGGCGATCCACCAGACCCTGCAACTCGGCGAGGAAATCCCCCTTCGCGGTGGCGAAGCAGCTGGCCCGCTGCAGATGGCAGGTCGGCCCGTTTGGACGCGCGGTGACCAGCAGGGTGTCGCCATCGCAATCGGCTTCTATCGAAACCAGATCGAGGAAATGTCCCGATTGCTCGCCCTTCATCCACAACCGGCCCCTGCTGCGGCTGAAGAACGTGACGCGACGGCTGTCCAGCGAGACCTGCAAGGCCGCACGGTCCATGTAACCCAGCATCAGGACGCGTAACGTGCCTGCATCCTGCACGATCGCTGGCAGCAGTCCGTCCTGCTTGTCCCAGGCGAGTGCGTCGATCTGTTCAGCCTGCATCGCGCACCTCGATGTCCTGCTCGCGAAGTGAACGCTTGAGTTCCGGAATGCGGATCGCCCCGGAATGGAATACCGATGCGGCCAGAGCGCCATCGACATCGGCATCGCGGAATACCTGCGCAAAGTGTCCGGCGGTGCCGGCTCCGCCCGACGCGATCAGCGGCACATCGCAGAGTTTACGCACCGCCCGCAGCTGCACCAGGTCGTAACCATTACGCACACCGTCGCTGCCCATGCAGTTGAGCACGATCTCGCCGGCACCAAGCTGCTGCGCTTCCACGACCCAATCCAGCATCCGCTTCGCGAGCGCGCGCGTCCGCGAGGGGTCGCCGGTGTACTGGCGCACGCGCCACTCGCCGTCTTCGTCGCGCAGGCTGTCGATGCCGACCACGATGCACTGGACCCCGAATGCGGCCGCGAGCTCGCCGATCAATCCAGGGCGCTCCAGCGCAGGCGTGTTGACGGAAATCTTGTCCGCACCCGCGTAAAGCAGCACGCGTGCGTCTTCGACGTCGCGGATGCCACCCGCCACGCAGAAAGGAATGTCGATGACTCGCGCCACGCGTTCCACCCAGCTGCGATCGGCGCGCCGGCCTTCTGGGCTGGCGGTGATGTCGTAGAACACGAGCTCGTCCGCACCTTCGTCGCGATACCGCAACGCAAGTTCAAGGATGTCGCCCATGTCGACGTGATCGCGGAACTTCACGCCTTTCACGACGCGGCCATCGCGCACATCCAGGCAGGGAATGATCCTGCGGCTCAGCATGCGCGTTCCTCCACCAGACGTTCCTCTGCCAACGCCGCAGCCAGGTCGAAGTGGCCTTCCAGCAACGCCTTGCCGAGCACGACGCCAGCGCAACCTGCGGCGCGCGCCGCGACGATGTCTTCGATACCGCGCGCGCCGCCTGAAGCCTGAAGCTGCAACCGTGGCGCCTGCGCGAGGATGCCGCGATACAGGGCGAGGTTCGGACCCGCCAGCATGCCGTCGCGATCGATGTCCGTGCACAGCGCATGCCGCAGTCCGGCTTCGGCATAGATCGCGATCATGTCGGCTAGCATCATCCCGCTCTGCTGCGTCCAGCCCGCGATCGGCAACTGCCAGCTGCCACCGACGTTACGTGCGTCAAATGCTACGGTGATATTTTCCGCACCGACGGTTTGCAACCAGCCGAGTACGGTATCGGGATCGCGCACGGCGAGCGAACCGATCACGACGCGATCCGCGCCCGCTTCGAGCATGCGATTCACGTCGTCGCTGCTGCGCACGCCGCCGCCGGTCTGTACCTGCAATCCCGTCGCAGCCTTGATGGCACCCAACAACGGCGACAGCGTGTAACCGCCTTCGCGCGCCGCGTCGAGATCGACGAGATGCAGCCAGCGCACGCCCGCTTCTGCGTATCGCTTCGCGATCGTAAGCGGATCGTCGGAATAGCGGGTTTCCTGTTTGTAATCGCCCTGGCGAAGCCGGACGACGCGGCCTTCGCGCACATCAACAGCGGGCAACAACGCGAAGTCGCTCATGCCAAACGCTCCGACAGGAAGTTCTCGAGCAGCTTCGCCCCAACAGCCGCGGAACGCTCCGGATGGAACTGCGCGCCCCAGCAGTTTCCATGGCGCACCACCGCGGCGAATTCTTCGCCATGCGACGACGTCGCCAGCGTGTCTTCGCCCATGGGAGCGACATAACTGTGGACGAAGTAGGCCTGCGCGCCTTCCGGCACACCGCTGAGCAAGGAATCTTCACGAAGCGGCTTCAATGTGTTCCAGCCCATCTGCGGGACGCGGATGCCCTGGCCGCCCGCCAACTTGCGCACACGCCCGGGAACGAGGCCCAGGCACTGCGTGTCGTCCTCCTCCGAGGAGTCGAACAACAACTGCATGCCCAGGCAGACGCCGAGCAGCGGCTGCCTGACTGCGCGCACCACGTCGACGAGTTCAAGTTCGCGCAGCCTTGCCATGCCTGGCCCTGCCGCGCCTACTCCGGGCAGGATCACGCGATCGGCGCTAGCTATGACCTGCGGATCTGCCGTGAGCTGCGCGTTCACGCCCAAGCGTTCCAGCGCGTATTTCACGGAGCCGATGTTGGCGCCGCCCGAATCGATCAGCACCACTTGCATCACAGTACGCCCTTGGTGCTCGGCAATGCGGTTCCTTCGCGGCGAACGGCTTCCCGCAGTGCGCGCGCCAGCCCCTTGAATGCACCTTCGATCATGTGGTGGTCGTTTTCGCCGCGCAGCTGCACGTTGATGTTGATGCCGGCCGCATCGCTCAGCGAACGGAAAAAATGCGGAACCAGCTCGGTCGGCAGGTCGCCGACGCGCTCGCGCCTGAACTCGCCTTCGAAAACGAGATATGCGCGGCCGGAAAAATCGAGTGCTACCTGCGCCAGCGCCTCGTCCATCGGCAGCACGAAACCGTAGCGGCCAATGCCCCGCTTGTCGCCGAGCGCATCCTTGAGCGCCTGCCCCAGCGCGAGCGCGGTGTCCTCGACGGTGTGGTGCTCGTCGATGTGCAGGTCGCCTTCGGCGCGAACCGAAAGCGCGATGCCGCCGTGCTTGCCGAGCTGTTCCAGCATGTGGTCGAAGAACGGAAGGCCGGTGTGGACCTGTGGTTCGGCTGCACGATCCAGGTCGATTTCGACGGTGATGTCGGTTTCCTTGGTCCTGCGCCGGACCTTTGCGGTACGCGGTGCGTCGGCGAGTTCGTGGGCGATGCCCGCCCAGTCCCATTCGCCGCCGAACTGCGGCGTCTTCAGCTGGAATGCGCGGATGCCCATGTTCTTCGCGAACTGGTTGTCGGTCTCGCGATCGCCCACCATCGCGGATGTGTCGAGGTCGATGCTGCGATCGCGCAGGTAATGCATCGCGAGGCCGATGCCCGGCTTGCGCGTAGGCAGGTTTTCCTCGGGGAAGCTGCGATCGATCAGTTCCTCGCGGAAGGTGATGCCCTGGCTTTCGAACACCTGCAGCATCAGCCTGTGCGGGCCGTCGAAGCTGCCCTGCGGATACGTCTCGGTACCGAGGCCGTCCTGGTTGCTGACGATGACGAATTCGTAGCCTGCATCGCGCAGCTTGAGCAGTGCCGGGATCACGCCATTGACGAAGCGCAACTTCTCGAAGCTGTCGATCTGGAAGTCTTCCGGCTCCTCGATCAGCGTGCCATCGCGGTCGATGAACAGTATTTTCGTGCTCATGCGGCGGCTGCCTTGCGTTTATCCAATGCTGCGATCACGCGATCGTTCTGTTCCGGCGTGCCGATGCTTATCCTCAATGCGTTGCCTAGCTGCGGCGCGGCGCGCTGGTCGCGCACCACGATGCCGGCTGCAAGCAGCGCGCGGAACGCGGCTTCGGCGTCGCTGAAACGCACCAGCAGGTAATTGCCCTGCGACGGATAGACGCGGAGCACGCCGGCCATCGCGTCAAGCACGGGCAGCAAACGAGCGCGCTCGCCCTGGATGGTTTCCACGCGCTGGCGGGTAAGATCGAGCGCCGCTTCGGACAAACCGGATAGCGCGAGTTCGGCGCACGGTGTCGGCACGGGATACGGTGCCTGGCAACAGCGCAGCACGTCGATCAGTTCGGTGTTTGCGACTAGCGAACCGATGCGTGCGGCAGCCAGTGCGTGCGCTTTCGACAGCGTGCGCAGCACAGCGATGTTGGAGAACCCGTCGAGCAACGTGATCGCCGAAGGAACGTCGGAAAACTCGCCGTAAGCCTCGTCTACGACTACCAGGGCACGGCCTTCGAGCCTGCGCGCCAGTGCTTCGACTTCCGCCAGCGGGATCGCGGCGCCGGTGGGATTCGACGGCGAGCACAGGAACACGAGCTTGGCCTGGTTAGTCAGCGCCGTTTCGGTGATTGCTTTGAAATCAGGCGTGAATCCCGCTTCGCCATCCACCAGCGGCACGTCGATGCGACGCGCATCCTGCAGGCGCGCGCAGACCGCGTACATGCCGAACACCGGAGGCGTCACCACGACAGCGTCGCGGCCCGGCTCGCACAATGCGCGCACCAACAGGTCGATGGCTTCATCACTGCCGCGCCCGATCAGCAGTTGTGATGCATTGCAGCCATACAGCTGCGCAAGCCGCTCGCGCAACGCCTGCGGTTGCGGATCGGGATAGCGCCGGCTGCCGCCGCTGTCGTCGGCGGGATTAGCCCAGGCCGATTCGTTGGCGTTGAGCCAGATCTCTCCCTGCAACGATTCGGTCCGTGCCGAGGAATAGCCGGCGAAGCCGCGCAGGTCGCTGCGCACGAAATCGAGCACGCTCATGCCGCAAGCGCCTCCAAGCGCAGTTGCACTGCAAGGCGGTGCGCATCCAGTCCTTCGGCGGACGCGAGCTCGACGGCGCAAGGACCAATGTCGCGCAGCCCACCGATCGTCACTTCCTGCACCGTGATCGCGGTCTGGAAGCTCGCCACGCTAAGGCCACTGCACCAGCGCGCTGCGCCGCTCGTGGGCAGCACATGGTTCGTTCCGCTGCAGTAATCGCCGAGCGCTTCCGGCGCCCAGTCGCCGAGGAAGACAGATCCTGCGCTGCGCACTCGCGGCAGCCAGCCGCGCGCATCGCGCAAGGCGAGAATGAGATGCTCGGGCGCGTACTGGTTGCTGATTTCGAACGCCTGTTCCAGCGAATCCGCGCGGATCGCCAGCGAGGCGTTCAACGCTGCTCGTGCGATCGCTTCGCGCGGCAGGCTGGATACCTGGCGCTCCACTGCATCGCCGACGGCATCGAGGATCTCGCTGCCATTGCTGATGAGCACCACCTGCGAATCGGTGCCGTGTTCGGCCTGTGACAGCAGGTCGGCCGCGACGAATTCCGGGTTCGCGCCGGTATCGGCTATCACGAGTACTTCGGAGGGACCTGCGGGCATGTCGATGCCCGCGCCGCCTTCCATCATCGAGACCAGGCGTTTGGCTTCGGTCACGTACGCATTGCCGGGACCAAACAGCTTGTCGCAGCGCGGTACCGATTCGGTACCGAACGCCATGGCCGCAATCGCCTGCGCCCCGCCAATCTTGAACACGCGGCGGATGCCGCAGCATTGCGCAGCGAACAAAACGGCCGCGTCCGCCTTGCCGTCGGCACGCGGCGGCGTGCACAACGCGATGTCATCGCAGCCGGCGAGCGATGCGGGAACGCCCAGCATCAAGGCAGTGGATGGCAAGGGTGCCGAGCCCGCCGGCACATATAGTCCGACGCGCGGAATGGCGCGAAGAATGCGGCCGCAGTGCACGCCGGCAGCGGTATCGACAGTGAATTCGCCGCTCATGCCGGCTTCGTGAAAACGGCGGATGCGCGAAGCCGCTTCGATGATGGCCGCACGCAGAGTCGCGGATAGACCGGCTTCCGCGGCAGCGAACTCGGCAGCTGTCACTGCGAAATCTTTCAGCTCAACACGATCGAAACGCGCCGTGTAGGCGCGCAGCGCGGCATCCCCGCCAGCCCGCACCGCATCCAGTATTTTCGCCACGGCAGCACTGGTTTCGGGTGCGGTGACCTGCGACGGACGGCGCAACACCGATGCACGTTTCCCGGCATCGAGCTGGCTCCACTCGATGCGCTTCATGCGAGCAGTCCTTCCACCGGCAGCACCATGAGGCCGCGGGCGCCTGCGCGCTTGAGTTCCTCGAGGCGCTGCCAGGTCAGTGCGCCGTGGCACAGCGCCTGCAACGCGAGCCGCTCCTCGCCATCGATCAGCATCACTGTGGGTGCTTCGGCATCAGGCAACAGCGGCAACAGCGTCGGCAACAATTCGCGCGGCGCCTGGAACATCAGCAGCTTGCTGCGTCGAATGCGCAGCGCTCCGTCGAGGCGCCGAAGCAGCAACTCCATCAATTCGCCGCGCACATCCTCCAGCTCCGCGGCGGGGCCAGCCAGAACGGCTTCGCTCTCGAACAATGTCAGCACGGGCTTGAGCTGGTTCGCCGCGAGCGTTGCGCCGCTGGAAACCAGATCGCAGATCGCATCGGCCTGGCCGAGGCGCGGTGCGATTTCCACCGAACCCGACAGCAACACGACCTGTGCTTCGATGCCCTGCTCCGCCAGCCACTTCGACAACAGCTGCGGATAGCTCGTGGCGATGCGCTTGCCGGCGAGTTGCGATGCATCGCGCCAGGTCCAGCTGTCGGGCACTGCGACCGCCAACCGGCAACCACCGAAGCCGAGCGGCTGCAGTTCGCGGAAACGCGCGCCGGACCCATTGACCTTCCCGGACAGATCCTGCTCGCACAGTACATTGCGGCCGACGATGCCCAGATCGCAGACGCCCTCGGCGATCAGGCCGGGAATGTCATCGTCGCGCACCAGCAGCAGGTCGATGGGAAGGCTCTCGCCGTAGCAGAACAGGCGGTCGCGGCTCTCGCGCCAGCTCAGACCGCACGAAGCGAGCAAGGCACGCGCGGGTTCAGCCAGGCGGCCCGACTTCTGGATGGCGATGCGCAGACGGTCGCGGCCTGCTACCGGGGTGGCTGGAGTCATCACAGCGCCCTCAACGCGAGCCACGGCGCTTGAGTGCCGCCGCATAACCGCCCGCACCGCGCTCGAACGTGCGCGCTACGCGGCCGATGGTGGTAACACTCACCAGGGTCCGCTCGTGGATTTCCCGGTATGGCACGCCATCGGCGACGAGCGGAACCACCTTCCAGCGGTCGCTCATCGCTTCCAGCTCCGCCGGGGTGCACAGGTCTTCCAGGAATGCGCGCACCTGCGCGGCGGTATTGAGCCGCTGCAGGGCGTTGGCGAGGTCGTCGATGGCGTCCTCGGCCTGGTCGGTGTCGTTGGGGCGGCGTTTCATGTCTGTCCAAATGTATTAATGCGCTAATACATTAGTCCATCATCACCACACCGGTCAACACGCCCTTGGTACTCCTGTCTGAATGCGCTCATCGCTCGCGACCCCGCGAATTCCCTGAAGTACACTCGCCGCTGGACATGCAGGCCGTGCAAGCGGCTGCCGAGGGGCGGATGGGGATCGTGCGCGCGCTGCTGGGAACCTGCCTGGGCTGCCTGCTGTTGCTGGCCGCGGTTCCTGCGCTTGCGGACCACACGGTGGTCCTGACCGATGGCACGCCACGCGTTCCACTGTCCCCTTATGTCGTGTACTACCACGACATGGCGGCGAAGGATTCGCTTCAGGTCGCCGCCCACAAGCTCGCGGGAAACCAGTTCACCCGGCTGCCGGACGAAAGCGCCGCATTCGGTTTCCAGAAGGGCGCGTACTGGTTCCATGTGCGCCTGCTCAATCGGTCGCAACGTGAGCAGCGCTGGCTGCTCGTCCAGCAATACGCGCTCAGTGATCACCTGGACGTCTACGCGAATTACGCCGACGGGCGCACGCAGCACTGGAAGGGCGGCGATGCCCTGCCCTTCAACGAAGGTCGCAGCATCCGTTACCGCCATCCCAATGTCCTCGTCGACCTGCCGCGCGAACAGCCGGTCGACGTATTCGTTCGCGTGCAGAGCCAAAGCTCGATGCAGGTCCCGCTGACGCTGTATACGCAACCTGCTTTCACCGAGATGTCGCGCGATGCGCAGCTCGGCATGGGCGTGTACTACGGCATCCTGCTGGCGCTGTTCTTCTACAACATGGTGCTGTGGTTGTCCCTGAGGGATGCAAGCTACTTCTGGTACCTGTTGCACATCAGCGCGTTCGGGCTGGTGCTCTTCACGCTCAATGGGCTCGGCTTCGAATACCTGTGGCCGAACTCGACCTGGCTCGCCGACAAATCGGTTCCGCTGTCGATCTGCCTGTCGCAGGTTGGCATGCAGCAGTTCACGCGCACGTTCCTGGGGTTGCGCGAGCGCTGGAAGCTGGGCGACCGCATTACCTTGGGCATCATCGCGTTCTATGTCGTGCTTGGCCTCGCGGCCACGCAGCTCCCGTACCACATCTCCACCCCCATCGCGTCGGCCTCCGTCTTCCTCAGCATCACCTGGGTGGCGACGCTGGGATTGATGATCACGCGGCGCGGCTACAAGCCGGCGGTGATCTTCCTGCTCGCATGGGCGATGTTCCTGCTAGGAACGGGGATGTTTGCAGCGGTCGCCTTCGGCCTGGTGCCGAAGGTGTTCTTCACCGAATACGGCAAGGAGATCGGTTCCGCGCTCGAAATGCTGCTGTTGTCGATCGGCCTGGGTTACCGCTATTCGGCATTGCGCACTGAGAACGAACGGATCATCCGCGAGGCGCGCGACCAGCTCGAACAGAAGGTGAGCCAGCGCACCGCCGAACTCAGCAACGCACTCGGCCAGCTCGCCGATGCGCACGCGCGCCTGCGCGAGTCCAGCCAGCGCGACGGCCTGACTGGTTTGCACAACCGTGCGTATTTCCGCGAAGGCTTCGAAAGCCTCTTGTCGCAGGCGCGCAGCGGGCGGCGGCTGTCGCTGCTGATGATCGACCTCGACCACTTCAAGCAGATCAACGACCGGCATGGACACCTGGTCGGCGATGAATGCCTGCGCTGGGCCGCCGGCGTGATCGGCCAGACATTGCGGCAGCACAATGCATTGCTGGCGCGTTTTGGCGGCGAGGAATTCGTGGTCGCACTGCCGGGCATGGACCTCGACGCCGCTGCAGGCGTGGCCGAAGAACTGCGTTTGCGACTGCGCGCCGAGCCGTTCAAAAGCCAGGGTGCAACGATCGTGGTGACCGCCAGCTTCGGCGTTCATGCAGTGGATACGAACGTGCGCGGCGGCGTGGAAACCGCGCTGCAGATCGCCGACGACGCGCTCTACCGGGCGAAAGCCGACGGCCGCGACTGCGTGCGTACGTCGGCCGTTCTCGCCGCCTGAAGACCGCGCCGCGGGTCAGCCGCGCGCGGCGGACAGCACCACGCCTTCCCTGACCAGCCACACCGCGGTGGCGACTTCGCCATCGAGTGCGCGATCGCGCGCCAGGAACGGAATGTGTTCGCGAATTGCCGCATGCGCGCGAGCAACCGCGTGACCCGGATGGAACGCCTCGGCGCCAGCCAGCTCGGCGCGCAGGCCTTCGACTTCACGCAGGAAACCATCGTGGTCACCGCCGCCGGCGAGGGGCGGCCCCTGCACCTTCGCAGCCAGTCCGACGGCATCGGTATGCGCAGCGAGCGAACGCGCCGCGTTGATCATGTCGCGGCGCAGGTCCAGCGCCTGAGCGGCGGTGTACAGCTCCAGCGCGAGCACCTTGCCCATGTCGTCGGCCATCGCGAGCACGTGGCGCGCTTCGTTGGCGCCCATCGACACGTGGTCTTCGGCATTTGCGCTGGTCGGGATCGAATACACCGACGCCGGCATCGCGCGGCTGGCGAGATCGTTGACGATCGCCGCCGCGGTGTACTGCACGATCATGAAGCCGGACTCGGTGCCGTCCTCGTTGCCGATCAGGAAGCCTGGCAGCCCATCGTTGGTAGCACCGTCGACGAGCTTGTTGAGGCGGCGCTCGGAAATGCTCGCCAGTACCGGGATTGCCGCCTTCACGTAACTCATCGCCAGTGCGAGCGGCATACCGTGGAAATGACCTGCGGAGATCACCTGCTGCTCGACGTGTTCCGCCTTCGCATCCGGGAACACGATCGGATTGTCGGTGAGCGCATTGAGTTCGATGTCGAGCACGCGTCCGGCCTGCGCCAAGGCGTCGCGCACGGCGCCGTGCACCTGCGGGATGCAGCGCAGCGAATAGCTGTCCTGCGGCTGGTGCTTCTTGCCCCCACGGAACGGGCGGAAACGCTGGTAGAACTTCTCGCGGCCATGGCGTTGCGTGAAGGGCACCCAATCCCAACCGATGTCGAAGCGAAGCTGCTGCGCCTCGGCGTCATCCCAGCTCTCCGGCAGCCACGGGCGGAAACGCGGCACCAGGTGGTAGGCGATGTCGCACAGCGTCGAACCTTCCAGCAGGCGTCGCAGGTTGGCGGCGGTTTCAACCTGGCCCGGATGTGGACGCAGTGCATGCACTTCTTCGGCGAAGGCGCCCAGGCGGCCGGCGAACGCGTCAATCGTCATCGCGGCGGCGAGGTCCGCGGTCTCCACCAGCACTTCGAGTTTGGCGAGCGCCAACACGCCGGTCGCGAGCATCTGCGCGGTACCGTTGTTGAGCGCGAGGCCTTCCTTGTACGAGAGCTTTACCGGTTGCAAGCCGGCGCGTGCAAGCGCATCGGCACCGGCAAGCCGCTCGCCCTGGTAGAGGGCTTCGCCGCCACCCAGCAGTACGATGGCGAGATGCGACAACGGCGCGAGATCGCCGCTGGCACCGACCGAACCGAGTTGCGGCACGACCGGCACGATGCCCGCATTGAGCAGATCGGTCAGCGCCTGCAGGATCTGCACGCGAATTCCCGAATGCCCGCGCATCAGCGTGTTGATGCGGATGCACAGCATCGCGCGCACGACTTCCGGCGCGAAGGGCTCGCCCACGCATACGGCGTGGGTCACGATGAGGTTGCGCTGCAGCTCTTCATGCAGCGTTTCGTCATTCGCCTCCCGGCCCGGCAGCGAGTCGCGCAGGCGATGCGCCCCCAACAACTTGTCCGCGTTGCTGCCGAAACCGGTGTTTACTCCGTAGATGGGCTCCTCGCGACGGGCCTGTTCGGCAAGGAAATCCGCGGCTCGTTGCACTGCCGGCAACTGCTCCGGGGCGAGTTCGACCGCCGCACCATGCGCAACGGCAACCAGTTGCGCCCGCGTCAGCGAACGTCCATCGAGGCGAACGGGTTTCATGCTTGCTTTCCTTGCAGAACTTCCGCCTGCGCGAGTTCCACGCGCAATGCGCTAACCAGTTCGTGGCGGCTGATGGTGAACTGGTCCTCGCGGCGCAGGTCCTTCACGGTGACCGTGCCGTTCGCGATCTCGTCCTCGCCAAGCACGATGACGAAGCGGACGCCTCCGCGATCGGCGTACTTGAACTGCCTTGCGAGCTTGCCAGCCTCCATTACCACTTCGGTATTGAAACCGCCGCGGCGCAGGTCGTTGGCCACCGCCAGGCAATGCGGCAGGTGCGCCGCTTCCATCTGCGTAACCAGTACCTGCACGGTGCTGCCCGTCGCGGTGCGCAGCAGGCCCGCTTCGCGCAGCTGCCAGAACAGGCGGGTCAGACCGATGGAGATGCCGACGCCCGGAAGCTTCGACTTGGTGTAGTGGCCGGCGAGGTTCTCGTAACGGCCGCCGGAGCAGATGGAACCGATCTGCGGATAGTCGTTGAGCGTGGTTTCGTACACCGTGCCGGTGTAGTAGTCCAGGCCGCGCGCGATGGAGAAGTTGAGCGCGTAGTGCGTTTCAGGCACGCCCATCGCATGCACGAGCTCGAGTACTTCGCGTAGTTCTGCAACGCCTTCGCTCAGTGAATCGTTGCCGTCACCCAACGCGTCGAGCTGCGCCAACGCATCGGCGCGCGAAGTCGAACGCACGTTGACGAACGCCATGATGCGGTCGACCGCCTCGGTGGAGAGCCCGAAACCTTCGCCAGTCAGTGTTTCGCGAACGTAGTCCTCGCCGCGTTTGTCGAGCTTGTCGACTTCGCGCAGCACCAGTGCCTGCAGCTCGCCATCGGCGACGCCCTGCGCCTCGAAGAAGCCGCGCATCAGCTTGCGGTTGTTCATCTGGATCGTGAACGCGCCGATGTCCAGCTCGGAGAAGACCGAATAAATGACTGCCGGAATCTCCGCATCGAAGCGGACGCTCAGCGAATCCTTGCCGATCACGTCGATGTCGCATTGGTAGAACTCGCGGAAGCGCCCACGCTGCGCGCGTTCGCCGCGATACACGCGTTGCATCTGGTAGCGGCGGAACGGGAATGCGAGATCGTGCTCGTGCTCGGCGACATAGCGCGCCAGCGGCACGGTGAGGTCGAAGCGCAGTGCAAGTTCGGGGAGGCCTTCGCCCTGTCCTTCGGCGGCCTTGCTCAGCGCGCCGGTCGACTGCACGAAATACACCTGCCGCTCCGTCTCGCCACCGGACTTGGTGAGCAGCACGTCGGACAGTTCCATCACCGGCGTTTCCACCGGCAGGAAACCGAAACGTTCGTAGTTGCGGCGGATCACGTCCAGCATGCGCTGGAAGGCGATCTGGTCAGGAGGCAGCAGCTCCATGACCCCGGGCGGGGTGCGAGGCTTGATCAAGCAGGTGCTCCAGTATCTGGGGGCCCGAAAACACGGCTTTCGTAAGAAAGTCCGGCGCGGAAGCGCGACGTCACAGTTTAACTGGCGGCAGGGCGCGAAGCCTCGTTTTCGTGGCCGTGGCATCTGACCACTTGCCCGGACATACTTGCCGGAACCGGGACGCACCTTTAGAATGCCGGGCTCTGCCGTCGGGGTGTAGCTCAGCCTGGTAGAGCGCTACGTTCGGGACGTAGAAGTCGCAGGTTCAAATCCTGTCTCCCCGACCAACCGATTTGCGAAACAGCCGGCCTTGCGCCGGCTTTTTCGTTTGCATGTCCCTTGCCGGACCTAGGTTCTCAGCCGGGATCCGGGGTGCCGCACCTGCCCTTCCCCACGCACGACGAAACGCTCGATCGTCAACGACTCCGCGCCCATCGGCCCGTAGGCATGCAGGCGGGTCGTCGAGATGCCGATTTCCGCGCCGAGGCCGAGTTCGCCGCCATCGTTGAAGCGGGAAGACGCGTTCACCATCACCGCCGAACTGCGCGTGCCGCGCACGAAGGCTTCCGCTGCAGCCCCGTCTTCCGTGGCGATCACCTCGGTGTGGTCGGAACCATGCCGCGCGATGTGCGCGAGGGCGTCGTCCAGGCTGTCGACGACACGTGCCGCGATGATCAGGTCGAGATATTCGGCGTCGAAGTCGGCTTCGTCCGCCGGCTTCACCTCCACGCCGGCATAAGCCGATTGCAGCCGCGTACGATCGCAGCCCCTTGTTTCCACGCCATTTCGGGCTAGGAGCGACAGTGCGCGCGGTAGGAAGCGGGCGGCGATGTCGCGATGGACCAGCAGCGTTTCCACGGCATTGCACACGCCGGGACGCGAAGCCTTGCCGTCCACGAGAAGATCCAGTGCCCGCTCCACGTCGGCCGCGGCGTCGACATACAGATGGCACACGCCCTTGTAGTGCTTGATCACTGGAACCCGCGCATGCTCGGCGACGAAACGGATCAGGCTTTCACCGCCGCGGGGAATGGCGAGATCGACCAGGTCGCTCAGCTGAAGCAGTTCCAGCACGTGTTCGCGGGCGGGATCGGCGACCAGCGAAACCGCCGCTTCCGGCAACTCCTGTGCGCGCAACGCGGCATGGAGACATTCGGCAATGGCGGCATTGCTGTTGCGCGCCTCGGAACCGCCACGCAACAGCACCGCATTGCCCGCCTTGAGGCAGAGTGCGGCGGCATCGGCGGTCACGTTCGGGCGCGCTTCGTAGATCATGGCGATCAGTCCCAGCGGCACGCGCTGGCGTTCGATCACGATGCCATTCGGCCGTGTCTCCCGACGGGTTACCTCGCCCAGTGGATCGGGTTGCGCGGCGATCTCACGCAGTGCATCGGCGATTGCAAGAAGACGGGGTTCGTCCAGCAACAGGCGATCGAGCATGGCCGTGCCAATACCGGCTTCGCGTGCGCGTGCGATGTCCTGTGTGTTGGCTTGGAGGATTGTCGCCGTGCCGCGTCCGATTTCATCGCCCATGCGGCCAATCAGCGCTCGGCGCTCGTCAGGATGAAGCACGGCGATCGCGGCCTGCGCCTCGCGCGCCTGCAGTGCCATGTCGCGCACGTACCCGCTCATTCGGCCACCTCCAGCAGCACAAGGTCGTCGCGGTGGATCACCGACTCACCGTAGCGGAACCCGAGCACGGTTTCGATGTTGTTGCTGTGGCGCCCGACGATGCGACGGATTTCATCGGCGCCGTATTGGGCAAGTCCGCGCGCAAGCGGCGCAGCCCCGGCAACTGAAACCACTTCGATCACGTCGCCGCGACGGAAATCGCCCTCCACTCCGGTGACGCCACCTGGCAGCAGCGAAGCACCGCGCCGATGCAATGCCGATGCCGCGCCTTCGTCGATACGCAGGCAACCTGAAGCGGGTGCGTGGCGCAGCCATTGCTTGCGTGCGCGCAGGCGGTCGCCCTGTGCGCGGACCAGCGTGCCGCGTAATTCATCCTTCGCCAGCGCGCTCACCACTGCTTCGTCGCGGCCACAGAACAGTGCAGTGGCAATGCCGGCCGTGGCGGCCTTGGCCGCCGCTTCGAGCTTGGTTCGCATGCCGCCCGTGCCCAGTACGCCGGCTGCGCCACCGGCGGCGGCGAGCAGTTCGGGCGTGACGCGTTCGACCTGCGTGATCGGCACGGCATCCGGGTCGCGCTGCGGGTGCGCGGTGTAGAGGCCATCGATGTCCGTCGCGATCAGCAGCAGGTCCGCATCGACGAGCGACGCGACGGCGGCGGCAAGATTGTCGTTGTCCCCGAGCTTGAGTTCGTCGACTGCAACGGTGTCGTTTTCGTTGATGACCGGCAGCGCGCCCAGGCGCAACAGTTCGCGCAGCGTCGCGCGCGCATTGAGATAACGTCGGCGATTGCGCAGGTCATCATGGGTCAGCAGCACCTGCGCGACCGGCGCATCGAGCAGCTGCTGCCAGAACGATACGAGCGATGCCTGGCCAAGAGCGGCAAGCGCCTGGCGAAGTACCAGTCCATCGCCGCCCGATGCGACACGCGAACGTCCCGCGGCAACCGCGCCCGAAGACACCAGCACCACCTCGCGCTGCTTCGCCCGTGATTCCGCGATGAAGCGCGCGATTCCGGCCGCGTGGCGGGGATCCAGGCCACCCTCGCCCGCCAGCAGGCTGCTGCCGATCTTCAGGACAGCGCGGCGCCACTGTGGCAGCGGTTGTGGGGTGAAGCCGGGACCGCTCATCGAAAAACGCCTGTGTAACCGGGCAAGCACCCGTTGATTGAGTCGCGCCCGGCAACGACTTGCGGTCGTATCCGGGCTACTTCATCCGAGCATTCTTCGCATCACCAACGCCAACGCGATGACGAAGCTTCATATCCTCATGCGGCCGGAATGGCTTCGAGCCGCTGTTTCAGTACCTGCAACCTGAGATCCGCCGCTGCACCCGGCGAAACGCGAGCCGCGAGGCTCGCCTCCGGATCGCCTTGGGCCCAGCGTGCCGGATCGGCGGCCTGGCGGTAGGCCTCGCGGAACGGCAGGCCTTCGCGTGCGAGGTCGACAGCGAGATCGGTTGCGTACATCGACGGGTCCAGCGCGGCGCGCATCGCGTCCGACCTCCACTCCAGATTGCGCAATAGGTCTGGCAGCAACTCGAGTGCACCCAAGCCTCGACCGAAGGCGTGGAAGATCGCGCCCTTGGAGAACTGCAGGTCGCGGTGGTAACCCGATGGCAGCGAGAGCAGTTGTTCGATTTCCGTGCGTGCGGCCGCGGCCGCGGAATAGCTCGCGCGCATCAGTTCGATCACGTCGGGATTGCGCTTGTTCGGCATGATCGAACTGCCGGTCGTGTACTGCGGCGGCAACGCGACGAAACTGAATTCGGCGCTGGTGAACAGGCTCAGGTCCCACGCCAGGCGGCGCAGGTCGAGCAGCGCCGACGACAGGGCCTCGATCGCAGCCATCTCGAACTTGCCGCGCGAAAGCTGCGCGTATGCCGCCGACACCTGCATGCGGCCGAAACCGAGCGCTGCCGTGGTGTGGTCGCGATCCAGCGGCAGGTTGACGCCATAGCCGGCCGCGCTGCCAAGCGGATTTGCGTCGACCCACTCCAGCGTCTGCCGTGCGCGCAGTGCGTTGTCGATGAAACCTTCTGCCCACGCAGCCCACCACATGCCCAGCGACGACACGACGGCACGCTGCAGGTGGGTGTATCCCGGCAGTGGTACCGAAGCTTCGGCTTCGGCACGGGCCAATGCGATTTCCGCGGACTCCCGGCTCAGCGCGACCACGCGCGCGAGGCGATCCTTCAGCCACAGGCGCGTGGCGACGAGGATCTGGTCGTTGCGGCTGCGACCGGTATGGATCTTCTGGCCGGCATCGCCGAGGCGTTCGACCAGGCGCGCTTCGATCGCGGAATGGCCGTCCTCGAAATGTTCATCCAGGATGAAATTGCCCGCACGGAACTCATCGGCGAGCACGTCCAGTTCGCGCTCGAGCCCCGCGAGTTCATCGGCCGTGAGGATGCCGATGCGTTGCAGCCCCTGCGCGTGCGCGCGACTGGCCTGGATGTCGAAAACGAAGAACTCGCGATCGAGGATCACGTCTTCGCCAGCCAGGAACTGCTGGATGCGTGCATCGACCTTGACGCCGGGTTTTTGCCACAACAGATCGGACATGGTCGTATTCCGTGGGGTGGGCCCTGGCCCACCATTATTTTCGGCTCGCGGCGGGCCTGGGGCCCGTCCTACACCGGAATCCCGGTGGTTTCCGGGAATCCGAACGCGAGATTGAGATTCTGCAATGCCTGTGTCGCCGCGCCCTTGAGCAGGTTGTCTTCGGTGGATACCACCACCAGTCGCGTTCCATCCGCGCTCAGGGTGAACCCACCGACATCGACGTGGTGGGCATTGGCGATGTGGCTTACCCACGGCGCCTCGTCGACCACGCGTACCAGCGGCTCACCGGCGTAACGCTGGCGGTAGCGTTCGACCACTTCTTCGCGCGTGAGCGCGTTGCGCAGGTGAAGATTGGAAGTGATCGTCAGACCGCGGAAATGCGGGGCGACATGCGGCATGAATTCGATGGCATGGCCAAGCTGGTGTCCGACCTCGCGCTCGTGCACGTGGTTGGCCAGCGAATACGGCATCAGGTTGTCGCGCAGCTTTTCCGGATCGTTTTTGTCCGACGGCGTGGTGCCCGCGCCGGAATAACCCGATACGCCGAAGCACTGCACCGGACCCTCGATCTCACCGAGCATCGGTGCAACCGCGAGTTGCATCGCGGTCGCGTAGCAACCCGGGTTGCTGATGCGGCGCTGGCCGGCGTACTTCGCACGGGTGAGTTCGGGCAGGCCGTAGTACCAGCCGTCGTCGAAGCGGTAGTCGGCCGATAGGTCGACCACCAGCGTGTCCGGCGCTATGCTGTCGAGCGCCGCAACGAACGGCGCGGCCTTGCCGTTCGGCAGGGCAAGTACCAGTGCATCGACGCCCCGCCCTGCGGCCTCCTCCGGACCATAGGCGACGTACGCCAAATCGCCTCGATAGCCCGCCTCGTGATCGGCCAGCTTCTGGCCAGCACGCTCGCGCGAGGAGACGAAGGCGAGCTCCAGCTCCGGATGCGCGGCGATGAGGCGGATCAGTTCCGATCCGACATAGCCACGCGCACCGATGATGCCAACGGACCTGGCCACGTCAGAGTTCTCCCTTTTGATCGCGTTGCTTCGAAGAATTCAGTTCGAGCTTGTGGGCCAGGTTGCGCTTAACCGCCGGCCATTCCGACTCGATGATCGAGAACGCCACGGTGTCGCGCACACTGCCATCGGCATGGCGCCGATGACTGCGCAGCACGCCATCCTGCTTCGCACCCAGGCGGGCAATCGCTGCACGCGAAACCTGGTTGAACCAGCTGGTTTCGAAGCCGACGCAGATGCATCCCATCGTTTCGAAGGCATGGCCGAGCAGCAACAGCTTGGCTTCGGTGTTGAGACCGGTGCGCTGAACGCCCGGCGCGTACCAGGTATAGCCGATCTGTACGCGTGGAACGACCGGGTCGACGTCGTAGTAGCGCGTGCAACCCACGATCACTCCTTCCGCATTGCGAACTACGAACGGCAGCGCCTGTCCCTTCGCCTGCATTTCCAATGCGGCGGTTATGTAACCACCTGCCTGTTCCGGGGGCGGCACGTTCGTGTACCACAGCGTTGAAAGCTCGCCGTTACCGAGTGCGGCACGCAGCCCGTCGGCATGCGAAAGGTGCAATGGTTCCAACACCACGTGGCGACCACGCAATGTCGGAACGGTCGTCCAATGAGACGCGTCAGTATCCATCAGTCCGCCAACGTGGGAACGCGCATCGCGCAATGCGCCACGCAGCGTTCGATCTCGCCGAACCCCTCCACCCCGTACCAGAACACCTTCCACTTCTCCTGCTTGTAGCAGCCGTCCGACTCCGAGTAGTAGAACGGATTGACGGAATTGCCGTGGCGGGAACGCCAGAACAGCCGCGGATTCTGTTCGCGCATCACCTGCCATACCGCGCGGCCGAGTCCTTCGCCCTGCGCTTCGTCGAGCACGGCGAACTTGTCGAGATAAATGCCTGCATCTTCCGCGGTGAGGATCACCGCGGCGCGGTAGTTCTCGCTGACGTAAGCGCGATGCAGGCGCGTGCGTTCGAAGTAATCGGGCACCAGGCGGCGGCCGAAGGCGGATTCGATCAACCCGCGCAGGCGCTCCGGATCAAGGTCCTTCCACTCCGACACCTCCAGTACGCGCTCGCCACGACGAACCAGCGTGCCGGAACCCTTGTGCGTGAACAGTTCCTTTGCCAGTTCGGACGGCTTGGTGATCGACACCGAAGACGTGAGCGGCAGCTTGTCCAGCAGGTCCTTGATCTGCTCGATCTTCACGCGCATGCCGCCGTTGATCCACGGCTGTTCGATGAGATGCTCGTATTCGGTGGACAGGTTGATCGAATCGATCACCCGCCCGTTGTCGTCCAGCAAACCACCGGTGCCGGTCAGGAACACGATCTTGTACGGCTGCAGCACCTGCACCAGTTCGTTGGCGGCGAAATCGGCGTTGACGTTGAGGATCTGTCCGCCGGCGGTCTCGCCCAGGCTGGCGATCACCGGAATGGAGCCGGCCTTGAGCGCGGCCTCGATCGGCGCGAGGTCCACGCGCTTCACTTCGCCAACGAGGCCATAAGTGTCGCGATCCAGGTATTCGGCTTCGAACACGCCCGAGACGATCGAAGTCGCGCGCGCGTCGAATGCCTGCAGCGACTCGACGAGCTTGAGGTTCTGCGAATGGAAGACCCGGCGCACGATCGCCAGCGCTTCCGGCGAGGTGATGCGCAGGCCATTGACGGTCTGCTTGACGATGCCAGCCGCCGAGAGTTCCTCGTCGAGCTGCGGGCCTGCGCCGTGAATCACGATCGGCGTAAGGCCGACGTCCTGCAGGAACGCCAGCGAGGACGTCAGTGCGTCGAGGTCGTCGCGCAGCACCGCCCCGCCGACCTTGACCACGGCAAAGCGCTTCGCGTCCAGCTGCGAAAAGCGCTTGAGGTACTGCGAGATCTCCTTCGCGCTGGCCATGCTCGAAAGCAGGCGGACGATGGTCTGGCGCGTCTGGATGTCACGGGCGTCGTTCATGACGGTGATGTTCAACCGAGGATCCTGGTAATCGATGTTGTGTAAGCGTTGAGTTGTTCGAGCGACACCCATTCATCGGCAGTGTGTGCCTGGGCGATGTCGCCGGGGCCGTAGACGAAGGCAGTGAGGCCGGCTTCCGAGAACAACGAGGCTTCGGTCCAGAAATCGACCGCGTTGCCGATGGGGAATTCCAGCGAATCGGCCAGGTCGCGCGCGGCAAGGCGCCTCTGCTCTGCATTTGCGACGTTGCCGCTCGGCAGCGAAGGGCCGTGAAACGTGGCTTCGTAGGATTCGAGCGCATTCGATCCGGGCAGCGCGCGGAAGTGTTCATGCAATGCGTCGATCGGCATCGACGGCAACGGACGGAAACCAAAGCGCACCTCGGCGCTCGGCGCGATCATGTTCGCCTTGATGCCGCCTTCCACGCGACCGATGTTGAAGCGCAAGCCGGTGAGTCCGCCGAAGCGCTGGTGCGATTGCGACTCGACGAATTCGAGCGCCGCATTGCCCCAGCGCATAGCGTTGTGCAGGGCACTCGCCTGCAGTGCGTTGGCCCCGGAAGCGTGGCCGGCATTGCCGCGGAACTTCATCAGCACCGAAGCGATGCCGCGGTGGGCCAGTACCGCTTCGCAGTTCGTAGGCTCGGCGATGATCGCTTCGCGGAAGCCGTGGTCCTTCGCGAGGAAGGCGGCGATGCAGCGCGCATCGTTGGCTTCCTCGTCCGTGCTGAAGAGGAACGCGGCATCCCCCTTCGTCGCCGAAGCGGCCACCAGGAGACTCGCGGCGGCCCCCTTGATATCGCAGGCGCCGAGTCCGATCGCCCGGTCGCGGGTGATGCGCAGCTTGTGCGGATCGGCCGACCAGGCTTCCGACGACGGCACGGTGTCGAGGTGCACGTTGAACAGCCGCGTGGGATTGCCACGCACTGCCAGCATCGACACGGCACCGGCACCGTGATCCGTAACTTCGATACGGAAACCGTCGAGTTGCGAACGCAAGTAATCGAAGATTCCCCCCGTGCTGATGTCGCGCGGCGGGTTACGGGTGTCGTACGACACCAGCGCTTCGAGATGTTTGATGACGGTATCGAACATGTGGTTTCCGGCTTGGCCTGCCTTGGCCTTGTAGAGCGGCTTGCTCCGCTGCACTTCGGCGTTTTGGGAGAAACGGCGGAGCAGTTCCGCTCTACACAGTGGGTTACTGGCGATTGACCTCGGCCCAGAGCGTCGTACTCATGCCAAACAGCTTGATGAAGCCCTCCGCCTCTTCGACGCCCCAGTCCGCCGACTGCGCATAGGTCGCGCCCTTGGCGTTGAGGATGTGCTTCGAGTCGATGGCCACGGCGTTCACTACACCACCCTGCGTTTCGAGCACCACCTCGCCGGTCACGGTGGACTGGCTCGACGCGAGAAACGCTTCCAGGTCGGTCTTCAGCGGATCGTGGAAGAAGCCTTCGTACACCAGCTCCACCCACTTGCGCGCGACCTCAGGCTTGAAGCGGTTCTGCTGCTTGCTCAGCACGGCTTCTTCCAGCGCGCGATGCGCGGTGAGCAGCGAGATCAGGCCCGGCGCTTCGAAGATGATGCGGCCCTTGAGGCCGATCGTCGTGTCGCCGGTGTAGATGCCGCGGCCGACGCCATACGGTGCGAACAGCGCATTGAGCTTCGCGAGCAGCTTGTGGCCTTCGATCTTCTCGCCGTCGAGCGACACGGCTTCGCCGTCGACGAAACCGAGCTTCACGCGCAGCGGCTGCGCCGGCCATTCGGCGCGCGGCTTGCACCAGCCGCGTGCGCCTTCGCCCGGCGCTTCCCACTTGTCGATCTCGCCACCGGACATGGTCAGGCCGAGCAGGTTCTCATTGATGGTGTAGGCCTTCTGCTTGGCGCGCACGCCGAAGCCGCGCTCTTCCAGGTACTTCTGCTCGTAGGCGCGCGTCTGCGTGTGTTCCTTCTGGATTTCGCGGATCGGCGCGACGATCTCGTAGTCGCCGAGCGCCTTCACGGCGAGGTCGAAGCGCACTTGATCGTTACCCATGCCAGTGCAGCCGTGCGCGATCGCCTTCGTGCCGAGTTCGGCGCAACGCTTCAGTGCCGCATCGACGATGAGATAGCGGTCGGACACCAGCAACGGGTACTGGCCCTGGTAGCCCTCGCCCGCCCACACGAACGGCTTCACGAATCCTGCCCAGATCGCCGGACCGCCGTCGACGGTGACATGCGAGGCAACGCCCAGTTCGGCGGCCCGCTTCTCGATGAAGTCGCGCTCTTCCGCGTCCACGCCGCCGGTATCGGCGAACACGGTATGCACGTTCCAGCCGCGCTCCTGCAGGTAGGGAACGCAAAAGCTGGTGTCGAGGCCGCCGGAGAAGGCGAGGACGATGTCTTTGTTGGCCATTGCTTGTTTCTCGTCGGTGGAGATATCCACCTGGGTCGCGGGGAAGAAGTCGGGGAAGAAATCAGGACACCAGCGCGGCCATGATCGCCTTCTGCACATGCAGGCGGTTCTCGGCTTCGTTGATGGCGATGCATTGCGGCGAATCCATTACCGCGTCGCTGGCCTTGACGTTGCGACGCAGCGGCAGGCAATGGCTGAAGACGCCGTTGTTGGTGAGCGCCATCTTCTGTTCGTCGACCATGAAGTGCCTGTACTGGTCGCGGATGGGCTTCTCGGGACCCCAGTTGCCGAAGAACGGCAGCGCGCCCCAGCTCTTCGCATAGACAACGTCAGCGCCGCGGTAGGCGCTCTCGATATCGTGGCTCACGTTGAGCGAACCACCGCTTTCGGCGACGTTCTGTTCGGCCCAGCCCATGTAGCGCTCGTCGAGGATGTAATCGGGCGTCGGGCACAGCAGGGTCACGTCCATGCCCATGCGCGTGGCGATCGTCAGCGCCGAATTCGCAACCGCGGTGTTGAGCGGCTTGGGGTGGTAGGTCCAGGTGAGCACGTACTTCTTGCCGCGCAGGTCGGTGGTGCCGAAGTGCTCCTGCAGCGCGAGGATGTGCGCGAGTTCCTGGCAGGGATGTGTGATCGTTTCCATGTTGATCACCGGCACGGGCGAGTACTTCGCGAAGCTCTTGAGGACGATGTCCTCGCGGTCGTAGGCCCAGTCGATGAACTTCGGGAACGCGCGCACGCCGATCAGGTCGACATAGCGACCCAGCACCTGCGCGACTTCCTTGATGTGTTCCTCGGTGTCGCCTTCCATCACGGTGCCGAGGTCGAATTCGATCGGCCACGCATCCTTGCCAGGCTGCAGCACGACGGCATGCCCGCCGAGCTGGAACGCGCCCAGTTCGAAGCTGGTGCGTGTGCGCATCGACGGGTTGAAGAACACCAGCGCGACCGACTTGCCCCTGAGTTCGTCGCCGAGCCTGGTCTGCTTGAAGATCGCGGCCTGGGTCAGCAGCGCGTCCAGGTCCGGACGGGACCAGTCCTGGGTATTAAGGAAATGCTTTATCGAGGCGGGCTTCATCGCGGTCTCCTGAACGAATCGGTGAACTGCCGGGCCCGAAAAGCAAAAAAGCCCAGCGCAGAGGCTGGGCTTTCCGTGTGTCATGCCGTCGTGACAACCGACGGCGCGTACGCGCGTTACCCAGCCAGGATTGGCGGCAACGGTCGGCGCGCGCGCGAGGTCATGCCCGCCGCCATCCAGGCGGAGGTCATCACGTCAGCGTCGGCGCGCAGGGTCTTCATGAGGGCGCGAATGCTCGCACGACAGGTCCATGGGCGCAACCCGCGTGCCATCACCATCGGGAATATCGCCGCGTCAGGGCGTGGTCGCGCCGGGCACGGCCGGGGTAATCGCGATGCGGATGCGCAGGCGATTGCCCGGATCCTCGGGCAGGCGCGAGCGGAACTTGGCGCCTTTGTAGACGTAGTCGACGTCATACGCGATCGGGCGGCGGAACTCGCGCTCGACCGGGACGGCACGGCAGTTGCCGTCGGTCTGCTGGGCTTCCTCGCGGCGCAGCGCATCCTTGATCGCCCCGACCGCACGCGAAATACGCGAATCCGATTTCGCCTGCGGCTCGCAGCGCTGCTCGGTGCGGGTGGCGGTGAGCGTCTGGTAAACCGGGGTCACGCGCAGGACCTGGGCGTAGTCGTAGCGCACGTTCTCCTGCTGGATCACCGTGTGCTGCGCGGCGACCGGGCCCGTCCAGAGCACGAGACAGGTGAGCAGGAAGGGCAGCAACAGACGGAGAAGGATCATCGCACTCGGGTTCGCCAGGACCGGACGATTGTAGGCGACAGTCGCGCCGAAGCCCTGAATCCCGGCTTTAGGCCGCTAGAATTGCAGCCAATCACCGCGGTATTCCCATGAGCCTGCAACTCTTCAACAGCCTGACGCGCCGCGTCGAACCCTTCGCGCCCCTCGATCCGTCCCGCGTGACCATGTATGTCTGCGGCCCGACGGTCTACAACTACGTGCACATCGGCAACGCACGTCCGTACGTGGTGTTCGGCGTGCTGGCGAACCTGTTGCGTCGCCGGTACGGCGCGGTTCGTTATGCCCGCAACATCACCGACGTCGACGACAAGATCAACAACGCCGCCCGCGAACAGGGCGTGCCGATCGGCGTGATTACCGCTCGCTTCGCGGCCGCTTATCGCGAAGACATGGCGGCGCTGGGCATCGCCCCGCCGGACATCGAGCCGGAAGTCACCGCGCACATCCCGCAGATCATCGAGATGATCCAGCAGCTGATCGCCAACGGTCACGCGTACGAAGCCGAGGGCCACGTGCTGTTCGCGGTCGGCAGCTTCGGGGGCTACGGCAAGCTGTCACGCCGCGACACCGATGAAATGCTCGCCGGCGCCCGCGTCGAGGTCGCCCCCTACAAGCGCGATCCCGGCGATTTCGTCCTGTGGAAACCCTCCACCGATGATCTCCCCGGCTGGGATTCGCCGTGGGGACGCGGCCGTCCGGGCTGGCACATCGAATGCTCGGCGATGGCGGCGGCACACCTGGGCGAGACCATCGACATCCACGCCGGCGGCGTCGACCTGCAGTTCCCGCACCACGAGAACGAGATCGCGCAGAGCGAATGCGCCCACGGCGGCCGCATCTTCGCCCGTTACTGGCTGCACAACGGCATGCTCAACTTCGGCGGCACCAAGATGAGCAAGTCGCTGGGCAACATCGAGAAGATCCACGATCTCGTCCGCGCGCATCCGCCCGAAGCGCTGCGCTATGCGCTGCTCTCCGCGCAGTACCGGCAGCCGCTGGAATGGTCGGACGGACTGATCGAACAGAGCATCCGCACGCTCGATCGCCTCTACGGCACCCTGCGAGACTTGGCAGACGTGGATGCGCCGGCAGTGATTCCGCCGGGCGTGGAAGCCGCGCTCGATGACGACCTCAATACGCCTTCGGTACTGGCCGAGATCGCACGCATCGCCGGTGAGGCGCGCAAGGCGGAATCGAACGAGGCCCGACAGCAACTGAAGTCCGACCTGCTCGGCGCCGGCTTCGCGTTGGGCCTGCTGCAGCAGGATCCCGCCGCCTGGTTCGCGCGCGGCACTTCCGGCGACGACGACGTCCGCATCCAGGCGCTGATCGACGAACGCAATGCGGCGAAGAAGTCGCGCGATTTCACGCGTGCCGATGCGATCCGCGACCAACTGGCCGGCGAAGGCATCCTGCTGGAAGACACGCCACAGGGCGTGCGCTGGAAGCGGGCGTGACGGGTTGTGCGCTGGGCGAGGCAATCTCGTCCACCCCTGCCCTGCGTGTTGATCACGCAAAGATGTCGCGGGGATGTCCGCGGTAAAATCACCTCCATGGATGCCTCGACCTTCCCCCTCGAAACCAGCGCCATCGACGCGCAGGGCGCCATTCGCGATGAATTCGCCTTCTTTGGCGACTGGTCGGAGCGCTACCAGTACCTGATCGATCTCGGGCGCAAGCTGCCGCCGTTCCCCGATGAGTGGAAGAGCGAGGAAAACCGCCTGCACGGCTGCCAGTCGATGGTGTGGATCGTCGCCTCCGGCAATGCCGACCGGCTGGACTTCCAGGCGATCAGCGACTCGGCGATCGTGTCGGGCCTCGTCTATCTCGCCCTGCGCGTGTACTCGGGTCGCAGCGCGAAGGAGATCCTCGCCACCGAGCCGGACTACATCGCCGACATCGGCCTCGCGAAGCATCTTTCGCCGACGCGCAGCAATGGCCTGATGGCGCTGCTCGGCTTCATCCGCGACCGGGCGCAACAGGCACTGTGAGTGCCGCGGACGCGGGCGCCGCTGGTGGCATTGCGGCGCTGTTGCGCAACCGCGGCTTCACCGGGCTGCTCGGCTATCGCCTGCTGGCGCTGCTGTCGTACCAGATCGTCGCGGTCACGGTCGGCTGGCACATCTACGAGATCACCCGTGACACGCTCGCGCTCGGCCTGATCGGCCTGGCCGAAGTCATTCCTTATTTCTGCTTTGCCCTGTTCGCCGGTTATGCGGTGGACCACCTGCCACGACGCAAACTGGGCATGGCGGCGTGCCTGGGATTGTCGGCGACCACGCTGGTGCTGGCAGGCGTTGCGGGTGGCGTGGTGCCCGCGGGATTCGGTCGCTTCGAAACGATCACCATCTACGCGGCGATCGCTGTCAACGGCATGGTGCGCGTGTTCTTCGCACCGGTGTACATGTCGCTGCTCGCGCGCGTGCTCAAGCGTGCGGACTATCCGCGTGGCGCTGGCATCAGCAGCGTCGTCATGCAGAGCGGGCTGGTGCTGGGCCCGGCACTGGGCGGCCTGCTGGTGGCATGGGGCGGCAAGACCACGGCGTATCTCGTAGCGGCCATATTCGCCGTCGTCGCGTCCGTTGCCGTGATCACCCTGCGCGTGACCGAACCGCCCCTGCCTTCGGAACGCGCGCCAGTCTTCAAGAGCATCGGCGAAGGCCTGCGCTTCGTGTTCAACAACCAGGTCGTATTTGGGGCGCAGGCACTGGACATGTTCTCGGTGCTGTTCGGCGGCGCGGTGGCGCTGCTGCCCGCCTTCATCAAGGATGTGCTGCATTACGGGCCGGAAGCTCTGGGACTGCTGCGCGCCGCTCCCGCTGCAGGCGCGGTCGTCATCGGCATCTACCTGGCCCGCCGTCCGCTGCAGCGGCATGCCGGGCGCGTGCTGCTGATCGCGGTCGCCGGGTTCGGCGCGTGCATCATCGGCTTTGCGCTTTCACGGGAGCTGTGGCTCTCCGCGCTGTTCCTGATGATGTCGGGCATGTGCGACGGCGTTTCAGTGGTGCTGCGCTCCACGATCCTGCAGCTGGCCACGCCAGACCACATGCGTGGGCGCGTGTCTTCGATCAACGGCATCTTCATCGGCTCATCGAACGAACTGGGCGCATTCGAATCGGGTGTCGCCGCGCGCCTGCTCGGGCTGGTGCCCTCGGTGGTATTCGGCGGCTGCATGACGATGCTGGTCGTTGCGGCGACGACGAAACTGGCCCCGAAGTTGAGACGGCTGGATCTGCGCGAATTGCATTGATTTGCGCGGTTCGCTCGTATGCGCAGCGCAGGCTACAGAAGCAAGAGGGACCGTAGCGTGCTGTGCGCACGAGACGCACCGCGAACTGATGGCGACATGAAAGCGCCAGAAACAAAAAACCCCGCTTGAGGCGGGGTCTTCTTTTTGCACATCCGGGAAATCAGTCTCCCATCTGCTTCTGCATGTGCTCCCAACGCTCCTGCGCGTCGATCGTGCGCTCGGCAGTAAGGCGGGCTTCCAGGCGCTCCAGGCCGATTTCCTCGCCGGTGTCGACGCAGAAGCCGTAGTCGCCCGAATCCACGCGCTTGAGCGTGCTGTCGATCTTGCTGATCAGCTTGCGGTACCGATCGCGCGTGCGCAGTTCCAGCGAGTTCTCGGTTTCGCGGGTAGCGCGCTCGGCTTCGTCGCCGACATCGCGCACTTCGTCCTTGAGATTCTCGATGGTCTGCTTGGATTCCTCGACCAGGTCCGCGCGCCAGTGCAGCAGGCGCTGGCGGAAGTACTCGAGCTGCAACGGGCTCATGTATTCCTCGTCCGGCGAGGGCACGTAACCCTTGGGGACGATCGGGCGGCCAGTGGCCTCATCGGTCTTGTATTCCACGACTTTGACCTTGCCGCGCGGCGCCGGGACCCTGTCCCTGGTGGCGGCGACGGCGACGGCGACCTTGCCGGCCGGACGCTGCGGCGGTGCGGGGCGCGACGGAGCATTACCGATGCCCGTCGTGCCGGTGGAGGCTTTCTTTGCGGTTTCCACGGACTTGCTCACTGCGGGCTTGGCCGGTGCAGCAGCCTTCGCGGGAGCGGCAGGCGCAGCATTGACGGGAGCCGATTTGGATGCCGGGCGCGCGGCCGGCTTCTTCACTACCGTGGGCTTGGCGGCGGGAGCCGGCGCAGCCTTGGCGGGAGTGCTCTTGACGGGAGTTGCCTTGACCGGAGCAGCCTTCGCGGGCGCGGCCTTCTTGTTGGCTGGGGCCACCTTCTTCGCCGCAGCCTTGGCCGGTGCCGCCTTCTTGGCGGCCGGCTTCTTGACTGGAGTCGCCTTCCTGGCAACAGGCTTCTTCGCTACGGGCTTCCTGGCCGGAGCTGCCTTCTTCGCTGCGGGCTTGGCGGCCGGCTTCTTTGCCGCGGACTTCTTCGGGGCGGCCTTCGCAGCCGGCTTCTTGGTGGCCTTGGCGGCCTTCTTCGCGGGTTTCTTTGCTGCCACGAGCGGCGTGTCCTCTGTTCCTTCGAATGAACTGCGCGGAGATCCTGCAAGGTTGTCGAAACAGCCTGCAAGAGTCCGGACAGCCAGAGTTGGGGTCTTGAGCGGGAAAAGCAATGCGCCTTTCGTCAGCCCTTGCAGCGCGACCCTGTTTCTGGAAAGCGCGCTGTTATACCCTGCCCCGGCTACCGCGGCAACCGCATTCCCATTGCGGTTTTTTCCTGGTCGCCCCGTACTTGAATACATGGCGAAACGGGCGCACACATGCCCCGTATGAACAGTCGCCAGTAACTGCCTGTAGGCATGAAGGAATCGTGATAGATCGCCTGCTTATCCTGATGCTGCGTGGCTACAAGCGCTGGATCAGTCCGCTGATCGGTCCCGCCTGTCGCTTCCATCCCACGTGTTCCGTATACGCGATGGAAGCGATCGCGCGCTTCGGCGCACTCAAGGGCAGCTGGTTGGCACTGCGGCGCCTCGTGCGCTGCCATCCGCTGCATCCGGGCGGCTTCGATCCGGTGCCGCCGCACAATCGAAATTCATCCGACAGGACCGCCGAATGCCATCGACACTGATCGTCAACGCCCGCCTGGTCAACGAAGGACGTGAATTCGACGGCGACCTGCGCTTCGCGAACGGTCGAATCGACCAGATCGGCACAGGCCTGCATGCGCGTGATGGCGAAACCGTGATCGATGCCGAAGGGCGTCGGCTGCTGCCGGGAATGATCGACGACCAGGTGCATTTCCGTGAGCCGGGGCTCGAATACAAAGCCGACATCGGCACTGAATCAGCAGCGGCGGTTGCCGGCGGACTCACCAGTTTCATGGACATGCCCAACACGTCGCCGCCGACGCTCGACTCAGCGGCACTGGAGGACAAGTACCGGCGTGCGCACGGGCGGGCATGGGCCAACTACGGATTCTATCTCGGGGCGAGCAACGACAACCTCGAGGCCATCCGCCGATTGGATCCGAGCAGCGCACCCGGCGTGAAGGTCTTCATGGGCGCGTCGACCGGCAACATGCTGGTGGACAATCCCCAGATCCTGGATGGCATCTTCCGCGATGCGCCCGTGCCGATCATCACGCACTGTGAAGACACACCGATGATCGAAGCCGAACTCGCCCGCTTCAAGGCGAAGTACGGGGACGACATCCCGCCATCCTGTCATCCCGACATCCGCTCGCGCCAGGCGTGCAAGAAGTCCACCGAGCTGGCGATTTCCCTCGCGCGCAGGCATGGCTCGCGCCTGCATGTGCTGCACATCAGCACCGCGGACGAGCTCGCGCTCTTCGACTCCGGTCCGATCGAGGGCAAGCGCATCACCGCCGAGACGTGCATCCATTTCCTGCGCTTCGACCGCGCCGATTACGAGCGCCTCGGGAACCTGATCAAGTGCAACCCCGCTATCAAGGATGCGTCCGATCGCGAGGCGCTGGTCATGGCGCTGGCCGATGACGTGATCGACGTGCTCGCCACCGACCACGCGCCGCACACGATCGAGGAAAAGGCGAAGCCCTACCTCTCCGCACCTTCGGGCCTGCCGCTGGTGCAGTACGCGCTGGTCGCCGCGCTCGAACTGGTGCACGAAGGCAAGCTCACCACCGCGCAGGTCGTGCAGAAATTCGCGCATGCGCCGGCGAAGCTTTTCAACGTGAAGAACCGCGGCTTCCTGCGCGAAGGCTATGCAGCCGACCTCGTGCTTGTCGAAGACACGCCGATGACCGTGCACGCGGACGACGTGTTGTCGAAATGCGGCTGGTCGCCGTTCGAGGGGATGACGTTCCACTCACGCATAGCTTCCACGTGGGTGAACGGCGTGCTCGCCTGGGACGGTCGTCAGCTCGTCGGCGATGCCATGGGGCAGCGACTGGAGTTCGATCGTTGAAATGCTTCGTCGTTGCGGCGGCCCTGGTGTGGCTAACTGCCTGCGCGAGCTCTGTCAACGTGAAAGCAGCCGCGGCAACGACGACAGCCGACATCACGCCTGTCCCCGCAGCTGCTGCAGTCGACCAGCGCATCGTGTTTCCCGCCTCCGCTTCGCAAGGCGCGCTCGTGTTCGGCAAGGTCCCCGCCGGCAGCATCGTCCGCTATGCCGGGCGCGTATTGCGACCGACACCTTATGGCACGGTCGTCTTCGGCATCGGCCGCGATGAAAGCGGCCCGTTGCTCTTCGACGTGCAACATGCCGACGGCCGCATCGAAAGCGCCAGCATCGCAGTTACGCCTCGCGACTGGCCGATCGAACGCATCGATGGCGTGCCACCCAGCACGGTAAATCCCCCGCCGGCGATCGCCGAAAGGATCGAACGCGAGCAGGCTCTGGTGGTCGCCGCGCGCGAACGAGACGACGATCGCGCCGACTTCGCGCAGAGCTTCGCCTGGCCTGTGCAGGGACGCATCAGCGGGCGCTTCGGAAATCAGCGCGTTTACAACGGCAGCGCGAAGTCGCCGCACTCGGGCATGGACATCGCCGCGCCCCAAGGCACGCCGGTACTCGCTCCAGCTGCGGGGGTCGTGACCTTCGCGAATGCCGACCTGTATCTCACGGGAGGCACCGTCCTGCTGGACCACGGACATGGCGTGAGCTCCAACTTTCTGCATTTGTCGCGCATCGACGTGAAAGTCGGCGATCGCATCCAGCAGGGTCAGGTGATCGGTGCAGTGGGTGCCACCGGACGTGCGACCGGGCCGCATCTGCATTGGGGCATGAACTGGTTCGACGTGCGCATCGATCCTCTGCTGGTGCTCGAGCGCAAACCGTAGTCGTTCTGTGGCTCACCCGTGTTGCGCGCCTCGGCGTTCGTCCCTGGCTCCGGGAAGGTGCGTGCGGCTCGATGCTCGGACCGTCTACTGCTCGCGCTTGATCGCGGAAATTGGGATCGCCATTCCCGCGAAGATGGGAATCCAGGGACTGCTGCTCAAGTAAAATTGGCGCCAGGATTCCCGCCTTTGCAGGAATGGCGAGAAATCAACGAAGCGACCTGGACTGCGTGTTTTGCCAATGCCCGTGATCACTGCGGCGGGCGCCCTTCCGGCAGGATCAGCCGCGGCCTTCACCGCTTACGCGCGCAACTGCGTCATGCGCATGCAGGCTTTCAAAATGCGACACCTGCGCGTCGTATCGTTCGACTCGCGGGTCGGCCGACAGGGCAGCAGCCACTCGACGCGCGGCATCCTCGCAGAACATGAGGTTCTCGGCGTTGAGGCGGGCAAACGCCTGTTCGTCCTCGCGCTTCACTGCAGTCTGGACCGGCGTGCCCAAGGCCTGCTCGGTCGCGTCCACCAGGGCGACCAGCGGCAACTCATCGAACGCCGGCCGCAGCTCGACATGCATATCGGCACGGCTGCGTTGGGCATGTGGAGTGGCTGCCAGGCCGCGTTCCGAAGCCAGCCATTCGTGGACGGCGCTCGACAACGGTCGCGTATCGGCGAAGTCCTCGGCGAAGCGTTCCGCATTGAGCTGGCGCGACAGCGCGGCGGAAGCCGGGCACGTGCTCGAATACTCCACTGAGAAGCGCAATCCCAGTCTCAGGTGACCGTCGATGAGCGACGCGTCGATCTCGACTGGATACCGCTTCCAGCCGGCATGTTCGCTGGCGAGCGCCGGCCGCAGCATGAGGTGTTCGTAGCGCAATACGAGGCGCGCCCTCGTGGACAGGCCGCCCTGCGTTTCGATCAGCGTCTGCAGCACGCGGCGCAGGCCAGCCGGGGTGACGACCTCGCTCGCGAAGGCGTGCTGCAGTTCCAGGTACAACCGCGACATATGGATGCCGCGCGCGCTCGCATCGCGCAGGTCGACGAAGACATCGACCGAGGCCGGCACCGTGATCGTCTCGTTCGCCGAGGCCACGCGCAGGGGCAGCGCGATGTTCGACATGCCGACCCAGTCCAGCGGACGCGCCAATGCTGCGGCGTCGAATGCGACGTCGGGAAGGTGGCGGACCTGGTCTGGGCGTGAATTCACGGAGCTGATGTGGAGTCGAGGGGGAGGATCGCAATGCGGGGAATTCTACCGGGCCCGACTGGAGCGGCCTTCACTCCGCGCGGAACGGTCTGGTCCAGACATTGCCTGGTCTCAGCCGCGCGCGGCACGCCATGCCACCCATAAGGCGTGCAGCGCGGACACGGGTTGCACGGCTTCACCACGGCGCAGGCGTGCCCATGCGAGCCCCCCGAGTATCCGTCGCGGCCGCACCGCGGTACCGGAGGGCGCCTGTGCCGCGGCCAACTGGCGCGTCCACTCGGCAATCGCGGCACCCTCGCCGGCCTGCGCCAACGCCTGCAGCGGCGCCGCATCCGCGGGATGATGCGCGAGGCGCATGTGCAGCAGGTTCGCCGCGATGGTCTCGTCTGCTCCGGCGGATCCGTCGAACAGGACCTGTTCCGTGGCGGCCACTGCGGCGGCGAACTGCTGGATCTGGGCGAATGCATCCGCCGCATCGACCGGACGCTCGCGACTGACACGCAGCTGCGGCAACGACGCAGCCAACTGCACCCACGGCGCTGGAAATTTCTGCAGCACCTGTCCCAACGGATGGCGGCGAATACCGCGCGACCAGCCCTCCAATTCTTCGACCCACCAGCCGAGCTTGGCTTCGCCCGGCCGAGGGTCGCTGCCGCCCCAGGCGGCGTCGGTGAGTTCCTGCAGCAGCGCCATCCAGGCGAGCACCGTCTCGCGCTGCCCCTGTGGAATGAAGACTTCCGCGACCGACCATTCCGGCCAACGCATGCGCCACTTGTCGACGAAGCTGTCGATGGCTTCCTGGTCGCTCATGTGCGATCCACTATGCGCGAGCGCCGGGCCACGCCGCGGCTTCGCACAGCTCGCGCGGTTCGTGCACGAGGACGTCGCCCTGCCACGCGAACGGATCGTCCTCGTGCAGGCGGTAGCCCCACAGCGCAACCACGGACGGCATGCCAGCAGCGCGCGCCGCAAGGATGTCGCGTTCGTCGTCGCCGACGTAAACGCAGTCGCTCGCCGCAACGCCGATCGACTCGGCCGCGTGAAGCAGCGGCAGCGGATCAGGCTTGCGCACCGGCAAGGTGTCGCCGCCGATCAGCACGGCGCAGCGCGATTCCCAGCCCAGCACGGGCATCAGCTTCCGTGCGAGGTACTCCGGCTTGTTGGTGACGATGCCCCAGGTGGTGCCATGCGTTTCCAGCGCGCCGAGCATCCGTTCGACGCCGTCGAAGGGGTTGCCATGCAGGCCGAGCCCGGCTTCGTAGCGATCCAGGAATTCCTGCACCCAGGTTTCGCGTTCGCCTGCGGGCACATCCGGAAATGCGGCAGCGAGCATCGCGCGCGAGCCCTTCGACACTACCGGTCGCAGATCGGCCATTGCCATCGTGTCGCTACCGCGATCGGCACGCATGCGGTTGATCACCGCGATGAAGTCGGGAGCACTGTCGACCAGCGTGCCGTCGAGATCGAACAGGACGGCTCTCGGGAATGCCATCGTCACGCCTGCCCTTCGCCCTTGCGGGCACAGGCGAGGTAATTGATGTCCGTGCGCGAAACGACGCGCGCCGCCTTCCGCCATGGTTCGTACATGAGCCCGCTCACGTCCTCCAGCTCGAAGCCGGCGGCGCGCAACCATGCGGCGAGTTCGGACGGCTTGATGAAGTCGCGGTACTGGTGTGTGCCCTTCGGCAGGATGCGCGCGATGTATTCCGCGCCCACGATCGCCAGCGCGAACGCGGCCGGCGTACGGTTGAGCGTGGACAGGAACAGGCGGCCGCCCGGCTTGAGCAGTGTTGCGCAGGCACGGATGATCGACGCTGGATCAGGCACATGCTCGAGCATCTCCATGCACGTGATCGCATCGAACTGGCCGGGCACCTCCGTGGCCAGCGATTCGGCCGACTGAAGCCGATAATCGACGCTGACGCCGCTCTCGAGCCGATGCAGCCTGGCGACCTTGATCAGCTCCGGGGCGAGGTCCAACGCCGTGACCTGCGCCCCGTTGCGCGCGAGCGCTTCGCTCAGCAGGCCGGCGCCGCAGCCGACATCCAGCACCGTGGCGCCCTGCAGTTTCACGCGTTCGGCGACGTAGCCCAGGCGTGCAGGATTCAGTGCATGCAGCGCCTTTTGCGGGCCTTCGGGGTCCCACCAGCGCTGTGCCAGCGCACCGAACTTGTCGAGTTCGGCCTGGCTGAAGTTTTCGTGGTTCGCGGAAGCTGCACTCATGTGGTTCACCGGTTGCCGCAGCGCGCACGGCGGGAAGACAGGTTACGAAACCCGGATGGACGCGATGCGATCACGCCATTGCCGTGCGTTGGCGACGAGTGCGTCGGTATCGATGTCGACCAGCACGCGCTCAAGCAGCTTGGCCTTGCCGGCAATCCACACGTCGCTGACCTGATGGCGGCCCGCGGCATAGATGAGCTGCGAGATGACATGGTGCAGCGGCTGGGTTTCCAGTTGTCCCAGGTCGACGCACGCGAGGTCGGCCTGCTTGCCTGCCACGATAGAGCCGACCTGTGCATCGAAACCAAGCGCCTTCGCGCCGCCCAGCGTCGCGGCGCGCAGCGCGCTTGGCGCGTCGAAGGCCGAAGCGTCTTCGGCCACCGCCTTCGCCAACAACGCCGCGGTGCGCGTTTCGCCGAACATGTCGAGGTCGTTGTTGCTCGCGCAGCCGTCGGTGCCGATCGCGATGTTCACGCCGGCCTTCTGCAGCTTGCCGATGGGACAGAAGCCGGAGGCGAGCTTGAGGTTGGATTCGGGGCAATGCACGACGCTCACGCCACGCTGCGCGCACAGCGCGATCTCGGCGTCGGTGAGCTGGGTCATGTGCACGGCGATCAGGCGATCATTGACCAGGCCAAGGCGGTCGAGGCGTGCCAGTGGCCGCTGGCCAAGTTTCTCTCGCGATTCGGCGACTTCGTGCGCGGTCTCGTGCGTATGCAGGTGCACGGGCACGTCGAGCTGGTCGGCCAGCATGCGGATGCGCTCGAAGTTCGCGTCGCTCACCGTGTACGGCGCGTGTGGCGCAAAGGTGGTGGCGACAAGCGGATCGTGGCGCCATTGGTCGTGCACTTCGGTGGCGCGATCGAAGTATTCGTCGGAGGACTTCGCCCATGCGGTGGGAAAATCGATCACCGGCAGGCCCACGCGAGCGCGGAATCCGTGTTGCTTGTAGATCGCGGCCTGCACGTCGGGGAAGAAGTAGTTCTCGTTGGCGCAGGTGGTGCCGCCACGGAGCATTTCGGCGATCGCGAGCGCGACGCCATCGGCGACGAATTCGGGGCCGATCACCGCGCCCTCGATCGGCCAGATGTGACCCTGCAGCCATTCCATCAGCGGCAGGTCGTCGGCGACACCGCGCAGCAGGGTCATTGGGTTGTGCGTGTGCGCGTTGACGAGGCCCGGAATCAGCGCGCCGTCGGGACGCGTGACGGTTTCGGCAGCGACATAGCGTTGGCGCGCTTCATGGATCGGCAACAGGTCGATGATCACGCCGTCGCGAATGGCAACAGCGTGGTTTTCGAGGACCACGCCGTGCGGCTCGACCGGGACCACGAAGCCGGCTTCGATGAGGAGGTCGCAGGCTTCGGGGTGGGTCGTGGGCGTCATTCAGTGGTCCTTGTGGATGCCGCTTGTGGCTTTTGCCCGTCATTCCCGCGAAGGCGGGAATCCAGGGACTTTGCTTCTGCCCTGGATTCCTGCCAAGGACGGCGGAGCGAGATCCGCTCTACAAGGCAATGGCAATGACAACAGCAACAGCAAAGTCGCTGGATCCCCGCTAAAAGCATGCGGGGATGACGATCTGACAAAACCGTGGCCGCTGCGGCCACGGTTCAAATCGTCACTTCACGCGCGAAACGTACTCGCCGGAACGGGTATCGACCTTGATCACTTCGTCCTGGCCGACGAACAGCGGCACGCGGACCACGGCGCCGGTTTCCAGCGTCGCCGGCTTGCCGCCACCGCCCGATGTGTCGCCGCGGACGCCCGGATCGGTCTCGGTGATCTTCAGTTCGACGAAGTTCGGCGGCTGCACTGCGATCGGCGTGCCGTTCCACAGTGTCACCACGCATTCTTCCTCGCCCTTCAGCCACTTCTCGGCGCCGCCCATGCCGGCCTTGTCGGCCTGGACCTGCTCGAACGATTCCTGGTTCATGAAGTGCCAGTACTCACCGTCGGCATAGAGGAACTGCATGTCGGTGTCCACCACGTCCGCCTGTTCCACGTTGTCGGTGGCCTTCATCGTCATTTCGACGACGCGGCCCGACTTGATGCTGCGGTACTTGATGCGCGTGAAGGCCTGGCCCTTGCCCGGCTTGACGTATTCGGTCTCGGTGATGATGCACGGGTCGTTGTTGACCAGGATCTTCTGTCCGGTCTTGACGTCGTTCATGCCAAGGCTGGCCATGCGTGTAACTCCTGAAAGTGATCGTGAATGCGGATGGGCGGGTGCAGACCGCCCCGCTGCCATGCTGCCTGCGGCTACGGGCGCGGCAGACGGCTAGAATGGCGGGCTGCGCCGCGAAGGTCGGCAGCGCCGGAAAATCGCGATCCGACATGATACCCGTTGCCCCTGCCCTCAGACAGCACGCCGCTGACCCGCAGCTCCCTGCCGCGCCCCCTCCCCGTTGGCAACAGCTGTGGCGTGAAGCCGTGCGCGACCCGCGCGAACTGCTCACCCTGCTCGGGCTCGAAGGCGCCGTGACCGATATTTCCGAAGCCGCGGCGCAACAGTTTCCCCTGCGCGTGCCGCGCGGCTTCGTGGCGAAGATGCGGCATGGCGACCCGCACGATCCCTTGCTGCGGCAGGTCCTTCCCCTCGACGACGAGATGAAGCCGATGCCCGGCTTCGCCTTCGACGCGGTCGGCGATGCGGCGGCGAAGGCGGCCGACGGGGTGATCCGCAAATACCAGGGCCGCGCCCTGCTCGTCACTACGGGCAGTTGCGCCGTGCATTGCCGTTACTGCTTCCGACGCCACTTCGACTACGCCAGTGAAACCGCCGCGGCCGACCACTGGCGCGAAGCCGTCGACCTGATCCGGGCCGATGCCGGACTCGATGAGGTCATTCTCTCCGGTGGCGACCCCTGGTCGTTGTCGACCGCCAAGCTGACCGAGCTGACCGATGCGCTCGCGGACGTCCCGCACCTCAAGCGCCTGCGCATCCACACGCGTTTGCCGGTAGTGCTGCCCGAACGGGTCGATGCGCCCCTGCTTGCCTGGATACGCAGCCTGCCGTGGCCAGTCACCGTGGTCCTGCACGCCAACCACGCAAATGAAATCGATTGCAGTGTCCGGCAGGCCTGCAGGGCATTGCGAGCGACCGGTGCGACCCTGCTCAACCAGGCCGTGCTGCTTCGCGGCGTCAACGACAGTGTCGATGCATTGGCCGCACTGAGCGAACGCAGCCACGAGGCGGGGGTCCTGCCCTACTACCTGCACCAGCTCGACCGCGTACAGGGCGCGGCCCACTTCGAAGTCGGCGATGACGAGGCGCGGCAGCTGCACGGGGCACTGGCCGCACGCCTTTCGGGCTATCTGGTACCGCGACTGGTGCGTGAAGTCGCGGGAGATCCGGGCAAGCGGCCGCTCTGATCAGCAGGAGTCGTTGGAACGAATGGGGTTTCCCCCATCACCGGCCGCAACCTGAGGGGAGAGTGCATGCCGCCGAAAAGCAAGCGAACTGTCGAGCCCGCCACACCGGGCGTTACAGCCCGTGGACGCAAGCTGCGGCTTCATGTCATAAACGCTGAATATGGTGCGGCTGGGCAGGATGCAGGGGGACCGCCGCGAACGGAGGTAGGAAGAATGCAATTCGGCAAAGACATGGCCCTGCGAGTGCTGATCGTCGACGACAGCGTCGAAGCCGCCGAGGCCATCGTCAGCGGACTGCGCAACGCGGGCATCGCGGTGCGCCCGTCGCGCCCGGAAAACGAGGACGAGTTCCAGTCGCTGCTCGAATCGCAGCCGCTGGACATCGTGCTGGCCTCGCAGAACGCCAGCAGCGTCCCGCTCGCCAAGGTGATGGAAAAGGTCGGCGCGAGCGGCAAGGACCTGCCCGTGCTGGTGCTTGTCAATGCGCTCGATGAAGCCGCGCTGCTGAAGATGATGTCCATTGGTGCGCGGGGCGTAGTCCTGCGCGAACACATGGATCACATACAGAACGTAGTGCGTTCGGAATGGGTGGACCTCGAAGCGCGCCGTTCCTATCGCCGCCTCGAAGCGCAGATGCGCGAACTCGAGCGCCGCTGCGATGCGCTGATCGACTCGTCGCGCGATCCAATCGCCTATATCCACGAAGGCATGCACATCCGCGCGAACTCCGCCTACCTGGAGATGTTCGGCTTCGAGTCCTTCGAGGACATCGAGGGCATGTCGCTGCTCGACCTCGTTGCCTCCAAGAAGGTCGACGAATTCAAGAAGCTGTTGAAACAGCTGTCAAAGGGCGAGACACCACCGCCTCGTTACGAAACCGAGGCCGTCACCCTGGACGGGAACCATTTTCCGGCAGTGATGGAGTTCACGCCAGCGACCTACGAAGGTGAGAACTGCCTGCAGGTGATCCTGCGCAAGCAGGAGGAAGTGTTCGATCCCAAGGCAGCGGAGGAACTCGAGCGCCTGCGACAGGTCGACCAGGTCACCGGGCTGCTCAACCGCCAGACCTTCCTGCGCGCGCTTGAAGACGCGGTGGCCGAAACGGCCGCCAAGGCGACCGCGCATGGAATGCTGCTGGTCGAACCCGATCACTACACGCGCCTGCTGCAGGAAATCGGCCTGGACGCCGCCGATGACCTCGCGGTAGCCATCGCAGGACGCCTGCGTTCCGTGGCGGGTCCGGACGATGTCATCGCACGCTTCGGCGAGCACCAGTTCGCGGTGATGACCCGCAACAGCGACCATGCGCAGACCTCGCGGCTTGCCGAATCGCTGCGCAGCGCCTTCGCCGACAGCGTGCTCGAGGCACGCAACCACTCGCTCAACGTCACCCTGAGCATCGGTGGCGTGCAGGTGGGCGAGAAGATCGCCAACGTCCCGGCCATCCTCGCCAAGGCCAGCCAGGGGCTGCAATCGACGATCGGCGTCGGCGGCAACCGGGCCGAACTCTACGATCCGAGCGCCACCGATCGCGCCGAACTCGAACGCGTCGCAGCCTGGGTCACGCGCATCCGTGACGCGATCGCCAACGACCAGTTCGTCATGTATTTCCAGCCACTGGTGCCGCTCCACGGCACGCCGGACGAGATGTACGAGACGCTGCTGCGCCTGCGTGGCGAGGACGGCAGCCTGGTGCAACCGCTCACCTTCCTGCCGATCGCCGAGGAACACGGACTGCTCGGCGAAATCGACCGCTGGGTCATCGGCCGCGCGATCCGCCTGATCGCGGATCGCCAGCGGCTCAACCGCCGCACGCGCCTGCTGGTAAAGATCACCCAGGCATCACTGCAGGACGAGAGCCTGGCACAGTACATCGGCGAACAGCTGAAGATGCATGCCGTCGACGGCCGCCTGCTGGTGCTGCAGATCCCCGAGTCCAAGGTCTTCACCAACCTGCGCGCCGCGCAGCAGCTGCAGTCGGCCGTGGCGCAGTTTGGCGTGCGCGTGGGCCTGGAACAGTTCGGCATCGGCCTCAACTCGTTCCAGCTGCTGTCGCACTTCGATGCGGCCTTCATCAAGATCGACCGCTCCTTCATGCAGGAACTCGCGGCGAATCCGGAACACCAGCAGCGCGTGCGCGAATTTGCTTCGAAGGCGCAGGAACTGGGCAAGCAGACCATCGCCGAACACGTCCAGGACGCCGGCAGCATGACCACCCTGTTCAGTGCGGGCATCGACTACGCGCAGGGACACTTCCTCGCGCCTGCCGGGCCGGAGATGGACTACGAATTCGGCTGATTCGCAAAGCGCGCAAGAAAAAAGCCCGCCAACAGGCGGGCTTTTTTGTTTCATCGAACCTCTGCGTTGCGCATCAACCCTGGCGCAGGCGCTGGATGCGCTCTTCCAGTGGCGGATGGCTCATCATCAGCCGGCGCAGGCCATGACCCACCGCCCCGCTGATGCCGAACGCCTGGATCTGCCCCGGCAGCGTGGTGTGCCCGTAGGTCTGCGAAAGGCGCTGCAACGCCGCTACCATCTTCTCGCGGCCCGCCAGCGAGGCACCGCCCTCATCCGCGCGGAATTCACGATAACGCGAGAACGCCATCGCAATCATGCTGGCGAACAGGCCGAACACGACGTCCAGCACCATCACCGTGACGAAGTAGCCGATGCCGCCACCGCTGCCTTCGCGGTTGCCGTTGAGGAAGCCGTCAATCACGCGGCCGACCACGCGCGACAGCACGATCACGAAGGTGTTCAGCACCCCCTGGATCAGCGCCATCGTCACCATGTCGCCGTTGGCGACGTGGCTTACTTCGTGGCCGAGCACGGCTTCGGCTTCGTCGCGATTCATCGAACGCAGCAGGCCCGTCGACACGGCGACCAGCGCGTTGTTGCGATTGGCGCCGGTGGCGAACGCATTGATTTCAGGCGCATCGTAAATCGCGACTTCCGGCTTGCCGATGCCCGCCTTCTCGGCCTGGCGATGCACGGTCGACACCAGCCATTGTTCGAGTTCGTTGCGCGGCTGCTCGATGACCTGCGCACCGGTGCCGCGCTTGGCGACCCATTTGGACATCAACAGCGAAATGATCGAACCGCCGAAGCCAAACACTGCAGCCATCACCAGCAAACCGCCTTCGTTGCCCAAGCGGATGCCGAAGAAGTTCTGCAATACGGACATGACGATGCCCAGCAGCACCAGCACGGCAAGGTTGGTGGCAAGGAACAGGGCGACACGTTTGAACATGGGTTTGGACCTCTCGCGCGCAGGCGCGGATTGATGGCTTCCGGGTGAAGATGTGGCAGGCTCGCTGAATTTCAAGCTGAATGCTTTACGCAGGCTGTCGCGCTGCGTTGCCGATCCCTAGCCATGCCTATGACCCGCCCCGATTCGTACCGCGGCCGTTTCGCGCCGTCGCCTACCGGCGACCTGCATTTCGGCTCCCTGCTCGCCGCCGTTGGGAGCTGGTTGCTGGCACGGCACGCCGATGGAGCCTGGCTGGTACGCATCGAGGACGTGGATCCGCCGCGTGAAATCCCGGGCGCGTCGGTACGACAACTGGAAACGCTGGATGCGTTCGGCCTGCACCCGGACGAAAAAGTGGTGCGGCAAAGTCGGCGCGGCCACCTGTATCAGGATGCGCTCGATCGCCTGCTCCGTTCGGGCGACGCCTTCGAATGCCATTGCAGTCGAAGCGATCTCGCCGCTTCCGGCGGCGTGCACCGGCGATGCGTCGCGCGTTCGCCGCGTCCCGACCCAGCCATTCGCCTGCGCGTGCCTGACGGCACCGTCATCGGGTTCGAAGACGCCATCCAGGGCCCCCAGGAACAGGATGTGTCCCGCGACGTCGGCGATTTCGTCCTGCGCCGGGCGGAAGGCTACTGGGCGTACCAACTGGCGGTCGTGGTCGATGACAGGGCGCAGGGCATCACCGACGTCGTGCGCGGCGCCGATCTGCTCGGATCCACGCCACGCCAGATCTTCCTGCAGCAGGTCCTCGGACTGCCCACGCCGCGGTATGCCCACCTGCCGCTCGTGGTCGATGCCCACGGGCGGAAGCTGTCGAAGTCGGACGCTGCGCTTCCGGTGGATGCGGGCAACCCGCTTCCGGCCCTGAAAGAGGCATGGCGTGCGCTGGGACAGGATCCGGTAATGATTGAAGCCGCCGACGGTGTCGCTTCGCTGCTGGAACGAGCCCGCGCCGGCTTCGATCCCGATCGCATTCCGCATTCGGGTCACATCGCCCTCGCCGCAACGCACAACGATGGTTTCATATTTGCTCCATAGAATGCCTGCGGGCTTCCTTCGCCGCTTCATGGAGAGAAAAAATGCAATCACGCGTCGCACTCGTTACGGGCGGTACCGGCGGCATCGGCACCTCGATCGTCAAACGCCTCGCTGGGATGGGACACAAGGTCGCTACCAACTATCGCAACGAGGAAAAGGCGAAGGCATGGCAGGAACAGATGCGCGCCCAGGGCGTGGACGTTGCGCTGGCACCTGGCGACGTGTCCTCGCCTGAAGATGCCACGGCGATGGTGCGCGAAGTGGAACGCCAGCTCGGTCCGGTCGAAATCCTGGTCAACAATGCCGGCATCACCCGCGACACCACCTTCCACCGCATGACGCCGCAGCAGTGGAACGAAGTGATCACCACCAACCTGAATTCCTGCTTCAACGTCACCCGCCCGGTGATCGAAGGCATGCGCGACCGCAAATGGGGCCGGATCGTGCAGATCAGTTCGATCAACGGCCAGAAAGGCCAGTACGGTCAGGCCAATTACGCAGCGGCCAAGGCCGGCATGCACGGCTTCACCATTTCCCTGGCCCAGGAAAACGCGCGCTTCGGCGTCACCGTCAATACGGTCTGCCCGGGCTACATCGCGACCGACATGGTGATGGCGGTACCGGAAGACGTGCGCAACAAGATCATTGCCCAGATCCCGACCGGCCGGCTCGGCTCGCCCGAGGAAATCGCCTACGCCGTGTCGTTCTTCATTCCCGACGAGGCCGGCTGGATCACCGGCGCGAACCTGTCCGCCAACGGCGGCCAGTACATGGGCTGGTAACCGCAGACGCCCGTTTTCGCCGTCCCCGCCGCAGCCGGCGGCACATATCCGGGGCGAGTTGCAAGGCAACCGCCCCTGCGCCATGCTGCGCAGCATCACGATTTAGAGTCGGCGCTCGATGAGTTCGCACCGCATCATCAAGAAGTACCCCAACCGTCGTCTCTACGACACCGAGATATCGAGCTACATCACCATCGAGGATGTGCGGCAGCTCATCGTCGATGGCGAGGACTTCGAGGTCCGTGACGCGAAGTCGGGCGAGGACCTCACCCGCCAGGTACTCCTGCAGATCATCGCGGAGCACGAGTCCGACGGCGACCCCGTCCTGTCGACACAGTTGCTGAGCCAGATCATCCGGTTCTACGGCGATTCGCTGCAAGGCTTCATGGGCAACTATCTCGAGCGGTCGATGCAGATCTTCCTCGACCAGCAACAGCAGTTCCGCACCCAGATCGGCGGACTGCTGGGCCAGACCCCGTGGACGATGATGAACCAGCTCACCGAGCGCAATCTCGCGATGTGGCAGGAATTCCAGAAGAACATGGCCGGCAGCATGGGCACCAGCGCCAATCCGGGAACCGCAAAGCCGAAGGCCGACACGAAGCGCTGACGGCGTCGTTCCGACACGTTCGCTTCAACCAGAAGAGCCGGGTTTCCCGGCTCTTCTGTTTTGCAGTTCACCGCGTGCACGCGCGCAGCACGCGTTACAGCGCTGGTCTTCTCGTTCCCTTCGTTTTCCGGGCGAAACTATCGACCAGGCTTCAGCGCAGGGGCGGCTGCCCGGCGCAATATTTCGAGTAGAACGCTTCCGCCGTAGGCATCAGGGACTGCAATGTCTGGATGCGGTTCGCCGGGTCCGGATGGGTCGACGCGAATTCCGGCGGACGCTCGCCGCCGCCCAGCTGCGACATGCGCTCCCACAAGGGAATGGCTTCGCGTGGGTCGTAGCACGCCGCCGCCGCAAGCATCAGGCCTACCTTGTCGGCCTGGGTCTCGTGGTTGCGTCCGTAGGGCAGGATGAAGCCGTACTGCGCGCCTGCGCCGAGCGCCGCCATCACCGCCTGTTGCTGCTGCGGATCCATGCCACCCAGCGCGACACCCGCGGCCATCTGTCCCACCTGCACCAGCTTCTGCTGCGCCATGCGCTGTGAGCCGTGGCGAAGCAGCGCGTGTGCGATTTCATGGCCCATCACGATCGCCATCGCGTTCTGGTTCTCCGCAATCGGAAGCAGCCCCGTGTACACCGCCATCTTGCCGCCCGGCAGGCAGAACGCGTTTGCCTCCTCGGACTGGATCACGCTCACGTCCCACTGGAAGCTCTGGTACGTGCCCGGGACCTGCTGCTGGTTCATCGCAGCCAGATCCGCCGTCACCTGAGGCACGCGATTGACCAGGCGGCTGGCGATCTCCCGGATCTGCTGGCTCACTTGAGAGTTCGCAGGGAGGAGTGCGCCCTGCGCCGCCGCGTCGCTCTGGACCTGCTGGTAAGCCTGCGCGCCGAGCTGCACTTCTTCCTCGGGCGAGGCGCCGTAATGTGCGGTTTCGCCGGTGTAGGGATCGGTTTCGGCACTGCCGAACCATGACCACGCCGCATAACCGGCGAACAGGATCAGGATCCACCAACGAATGCCACCCAGTCCGAAGCCGCGCCGGCGAGGCGCCTGCTGGTTGCCGAAAGGATCAACTCTCATCGTGGTCTCCGTGTCGTGATCGGCCACGATGATCATCGCGGCCGATGCGGGCCAGCATGCCTCAATTCAGATTTCCCGCACCAGCCGGAACCCTACCCGCGCGTTCGTGTTGTTGATGTCGGTGCCCTGCCGCCAGGCCGAGCGCGTGTGCGCCGGCGAGTTCGCCCACGAGCCGCCACGGATGACCTGGTTGCGGCAGCCCGGATTCACCCAGGAGCGGCCATCGCGGGGCGCGCGCCGGTAACTGCTGTGCCAGCAATCCTCGACCCATTCGCTCACGTTGCCTGCCAGATCGTGCACGCCCCAGCGATTGGGCTGGTAACTGCCCACGGGAGCAGGACCCCAGGCACCATCGCCGTATCCCGCGAACGCGTTCGTCCACCGGCGCCCGCCCGGCGACACATCGTTCGCACCGGTGACGTTCCCCGCGCGGGCCGGTGGCGATCCTTCGCCCCACGGATAGCGCGACTGATTGCCCGCACGCAACGCGTATTCGAACTCCGCTTCGCTCGGCAGCCGGTAGCGCTGTCCGGTCTGCTCGGACAACCACTCGGCATAGCGCGTCGCGTCGCCCACGCTGACATGCAGCACCGGCATGTCATCGGCCGCGGGCCTGCCCACGTAGTCGGACTGCCAGTCGACATTGCCCGCTCGCACGAAGTTGCCGCTGCGCTCGTCATAGATCGTCGAATAGCCGCGCCGGCTGGCACGCGCCCGATGACCGGTCGCTCTCACGAAACGGCGGAACTCCGCCACGGTGACTTCGGTTCGCGACATCGCGAAGCCGCGTTCGAAGCGGATATTGCGCGCAGGCCGTTCGGCATCGGTGGAGTCGAGCTCTGCTTCCGCCGCCCCCATGCGGAACGCGCCATGCGGCACGACCACCAGCTGCGGACCACGACCACCGTTCACCATCGCATCGGTGAATGCCTGTCCGGAACGGAACAAGCCATAGTGCGCCGCCATTTCGATGCGCGTACGCAGTTCCATCACCGCCGGATCCGCGGGCGCCGCAATGCGCAGCAGTTGCCCGAGTTTTTCGCGCGCGCGCCGCAATCCGGGCGCGGTCGGCGTCGCAAGTTCGGCAATGCCCGCGTCTCGCAAGCCATTCACGCGCGTTGCGCGCAGCATCGCGATGCGTCCACGTGCGTCCGGCACCGTACCGAATTTGGGGCGGACGATGCTGGCCGAGTCGAGCCAGCGGGCGGCACCTTCAAAATCATCCTTGCCCGCCGCCATTTCGGCGCGCCGAATCAACGCGCTTTCCGCGGCGGCCAGGCCCTGTTGCGCGCGACTGTCGGCAGGCCGTTGCTCCAGCGCTTCCCGGAAGTAGGCGATTGCACCGTCGGCTTCGTTCTTTTCACCGATGCGTCCGGCATTGAGGGCGATCTCGCCCAACTGGTTGGCATGCGCAGCCTCGTCCGCACTGTCGAGCTTGTCGAGGAACGCCTCCACGCGCGCATCCCCTGGCGCGACCACGCGCGCCACGGCCGCGATTTCGTGCGCATGGCGCAATTCCTGCGGATCGTCGTCGATCGCGGCCAGTGCATCAGCGCCTTCACCCAGCAATGCACGCAAGGCTTCGCGCAATGCCTTGCGGATGTTCGCGTCCTGCGGCGCGTGCTTCTGCAGCGCGAGATACAGCGGAATGGCGGCATCGGCGTCATTGGCATCGCCGTACAGATGTCCCGCCTTCAGCGCCGCTCCTGCGCGCTTGCGCAATGCCGTCGCGCTCTCGTCGGTCACTTCGATGGCGGGGGCGCGCCACGCGGGCACGGATGACACCGACTGGTCTTCGCCGATGGTGACCAAAGGCGTGCGGGACGCGACCTTCTCCTTTTCAGCCTGCTTTCGGCCGCAACCACCTGCCAGCACCAGCAGCACGAGGCAAAGCCCGATCCCCGATGCCAGTCGTGGTGAGGTTTGCCGCTTCCGGTTCAAGGCCACCCAACTCCCCGCACGCAATGCGAAATGTCGACGGACGTGGCTCCGCTGCAGATGAATCCGGAGCCGATCGCGCCAACGCGAAAGTAGGCTATTGTCGCCCGCCGCGGCAACCTGCCCTATCCTCCCCTTCATGCACGTCTGGATTTCCGACCCCGCCGCATTGCTGGCGCACTTCTCGCACGTTCCCGCTCGCATCGGGCTCGATACCGAATTCATCCGCGAGCGCACCTATTGGCCGCAACTCGCGCTGGTGCAGATCGCACTCGACGACAGCAGCGGGAATCCGGCCGTGCTGCTGATCGATCCTCTGGTTCCAGGCATGAATGCCGCGCTCGCGCCGATCCTCGCCAACGAGGCGATCCTGAAGGTGATGCACAGTCCCAGCGAGGACCTCGTCGCCTTCAGGCACGCCTGCGGCGTGGTGCCCAAGCCGCTGTACGACACGCAACTCGCCGCGGCGCTTGCGGGCATCGGCGCTGGCGTCGGCTACCAGAAGCTGGTGGAACAACTCACCGGCGTCGCCCTGGCCAAGGGCGAAACCCGGTCCGACTGGCTGCGCCGTCCGCTCTCGCCCTCGCAGCTCGAATATGCCGCCGACGATGTACGGCATCTCGCCGCCATGCATGACACGCTCGACGGGATGCTCGCGCAACTGAACCGTCGCGAGTGGCTTGTCGAAGACGCGATCCGCACGATCAGCAATGCCGAGAACGAAGGCCCGGAACGCTGGCCGCACCTGTCCATGCGCAGCGCGCAGTTCCTCGACATGCCAGCCCAGCAGCGGCTCGTTCGCCTGCTGCGCTGGCGCGATGCCTACGCCCGCGACAACGATCGTCCGCGCGGCTGGATCCTCGACAACGAACTCGCGGTTGCGCTCGCGCGCATGCCACCCGCCGATCGCGATGGCCTGCAGGCGCAACTCGACGCGCATCCGAAAGCGCCACGCAAACTCGGTGACGCAATCTGGCGCGCACTGACCACGCCACTCGCGGACGAAGCCGATGCTCCCGATGCCAGCGTCGGGGAAACCCGCGACAAGCAGCGCCTGAAGAAAATGCAGGATGCCGTCAGCAAGCGCAGCGCCGAACTCGGGCTGCCGGACGGTGTGCTCGCATCCCGTCGCTGGCTTCAGGCCCTGCTCGATGAAGGCCGGTGGCCCGCCGCCCTCGCCGGGTGGCGCCGGGAGGCGCTGGAACCTGCCCTGGCCACACTGCTCGCCGCGCAGGACTAGCGCCCCCTGAGTTCGGCCGGTAGACTTTGCAGCCTTACGTGGGGCGGTAGCTCAGCTGGGAGAGCGTCGCGTTCGCAATGCGAAGGTCGGGAGTTCGATCCTCCTCCGCTCCACCAATTCATCCAGTCTCGAAAGCCCCGGAAAAACAGCTTCCGGGGCTTTCCTGTTTCTGGGTGATCGGTTACTGCCCGTAGTCGCGCAGATAGGCGACGCTGAATCGCAACGTGCTGGCGCCGGCGATCAGTTGCCCCGCATCGTTCTCGACATCGTGCGTGGCGCGCCACTCGTTCGCGATGTACTGCCCGGCCCGCGCCTGTACGCGTGCACGGAATGCGTCGACGGCCGCGATGGCGGCGGGATAGTCGGCGGCATCGACAGCCGCATCCGCCTGGTCGAGCAACGTATCCAGCGGTGCTCGTTCGGAGACCGGCAGCGCAGCGACGTGGTTGCGCAGCCATCCGATCTTTTCGTCGACCACCATGCGGGTGGGACGCAGGTCGACCAGGATGAGGAATTGCGAGAACCCGCCGTACGTCGTGCGGGCCCGCACGCTGCCTTGTGCGATCTCATCGGTGACATCGCGGAACGGTCCCAGCAACGGCGCCTTGAAGACGCGAAGCGAACTGCCTTGCGTGTAAGGCAACAGGTGCGTGTGGATTTCGAGCCGGCCGGTGCCGCGGAAGCTGAGGCCGCCATTCGCCGGTGGCTCGATCGTGACCAGTATGTTGAGCGTGTCGGTGAGTGGCGTGAGGTTGAGGTCGGCCAGGCGTGCCAGGAGACCGGCATCGCCGGGATTCACCAGTCGCGCGGAAGCGCCAAGCGACGAAGGGCTCAGGCCCGTGGCGTCCTGGAAGTCGAGACTCACCTCCAGCAAGGGCAGGATCGGTTCGCCGACCTGCATCTCGGCATGGTTCCCGCTTGCGCTGACGCTGACGGGCAGTAGTGCCGCCGCGGCCTGCGTGAGGTCTGCGGTGGTGTCGGCCAGGGCCGCAGTATTTTGCTTCGGCGAGTTGACGGCGTTGGACAGCTGTTGTGCCGATACCAATGGACTGGCGCCAGTCAACAACGCGATACAGAGCAAGCGGATGCCCCAGGACGCAGTCCTGGAAGCACTCCGCGAATGCGTGCGCAACATGGGTCGCATGAGCGGGCTCCTGATCACCCCCGGTGATCCAGGCTCCTGCCTGGACCGGCACCGCCACAGGGGCAGCGCCGTTCGCATCCTATTGCGCTTCGATCTGCCTTGCACAAGCTGCGACGGCCACGCCCTGCTGGTCGAATACCGACGTCAGATGCCGCTGGGCCAGGTCTCCGGCGGCTCGTCGTGGTGCCAGCGTACTCCGGGCTCCAGCGGTCCCAGTGCGCGCGTCTGGTCGACATGGATCATCCAGTCGAACTGATCGCTCAGTCGGGCATTGAAGTAATGGCTCAGGCGTTCGGTCTCGGGCCGGTAGATCACGCCGATCGCGCGTTGCAGCAGCGGGCCGCGCAGGTCCGCCTCGAGCGCTGGATTGGCGAGATCCAGCTGGAAGCGCGACAGCCCGGTTTCGTGAAACAGCTTCTCGTAGCTGCCGGCCATTCCGGGACGAACCCGGCGTCGCTGCGCGGGTTCGTCCCAGTTCGTCGCCGCGGTGACCGTGCCTTCGTAGGTGCTGAAGCCAACCAGCACGCTACGAGCCGCATGGTGCTCGCGAACCAGCTGTCCCAGGTTGAGTTCGCCCCGCTCGCCCATCTCGGTCGCACGCGCATCGCCCAGGTGCGAGTTGTGCGCCCATACCGCCACCTTCAGTGGACGGCCGCGCTGTTCACCACGATCGATCAACGCCTGCAGTGTTTCCATCATGTGCGTATCGCGCAGGTTCCACGACGAAACCCGGCCACGGAACATGCTTCGGTAATATGCCTCCGCATTGCGCACCAGGCGCGCGTTCTGTTCGGCGAAAAACAGATCGTCGTCGCGATGGCCGTCGATGCGCGATGCGGCGCGGCTGATCTCGCGCAATTGCGCCACGACTTCGTCCTCGCAGCTCTGCGACAGGTCGAAGCTGGCTGCGTAACCGTAGGCCTGCACGTCCTCGCCGAAGTGGTCGAAACAGGAATAGCGATAACGGGCGCGCTGCGCGGCCTCCGGATCGGTCTGGTGCAGGTAATCGAGCACCGCTGCAATGGAGCCGTGCAGGCTGTAGAGATCGAGCCCATAGAAGCCGACGCGTTGCGACTCGGCGACGCCGTCGTTGTGCTGCCGCAGCCAGCCGACGAAGTCGCGCACCACCTCGTTGCGCCACATCCAGGTCGGGAAGCGCAGGAAGCCGGACAGCGCGGCGTCCGCATCGGCATCCTCGTCATCGCCGCGGACGAAGCGATTCACGCGATAGGCATCGGGCCAGTCGGCTTCCACAGCGACCGCATTGAAGCCACGCTCGGTGATCAGCCGTCGCGTGATGTCGGCCCGCGTGCGGTAGAACTCGTCGGTACCGTGCGACGCCTCACCCAGCAGTACCACCGGCGCATCACCGATACGTTGGAGCAACACGTCGAAATCGGCGTCCGCGCCGGCCATCGGCAGCACGTGCTGCAGCAGGCGCTGCGACGCCCTGCTTCGTTTCGATGGCGACCCATGCGTGCCGACCACCGCCCCTGCCGAAGCAGCCAGCAGTTGCCGCACCTCGTCGTCCCCGGTCTGGCTGAAGTCGTCGTACCAGGCCCCCACCCCGCCGAAGGGCTCGGGTGTGTGCAGGCAGATCACTTCATCCGCTTCGCGGCGTAGCGCTTTGCAGGTGTCTTCCGCACCGACCGGCACGGCTACCACGACCTGCCTGGGCTGACGCATCCGCAACGCCTTCACCGCAGCGCGCATCGTCGCGCCGGTGGCGAGGCCGTCGTCGATGATGATCACGACCCTGCCACGGACATCCACGTCGCTGCGGCCCTCGCGATAGGCGGTTTCGCGACGCGCGAGTTCGCGTTGTTCGCTCGCTGCGACCGGTTCGATGTGGGTCTTGTCCAATCGCAGCGCGCGTACGATCTCGTCGTTCATGACGCGGACGCCGCCACTGGCGATGGCGCCCATGGCAAGTTCTTCGTGTCCGGGCACGCCAAGCTTGCGTACGAGAAAAACATCCAGCGGCGCGCGCAACGAACGAGCCACCTCGAACGCCACCGGCACACCGCCGCGCGGCAGCGCCAGCACCACCACGTCATCGCGGCCGGCATAGCGCGACAACGCTATCGCCAACGCCTGTCCGGCATGGCGGCGATCGCGGAACTTCATGGTGTTGTCCCGCTGGACAGATGGCGCTTGAACCATTGCGCCGCGAGGCGCGCCGCGATATCGAGCGTGCCGGCCTCCTCGAACAGATGGCCGGCACCGGGCACGATCTCGATGGCCTTGGTCGTCCGCAGTTCCCGCAACGCCATCTGGTTCAACGTGATCACATCGGTGTCGTCGCCGCCGACGATGAGCAGCGTGGGCGCGCGGACTTCGTGCAGCGCGGCCCCCGCGAGATCCGGACGACCACCACGGGAAACAACAGCGCCGATATCGAAGCCGGCTGTTCCAATATCCTGCGCCTGCATGGCGGCTCCCGGTTTCGCAGCGGCCACCAATGCTGCCGCTGCGCCGGTGCTCGCACCGAAATAGCCGATCGGGAGCGATTTGAGCGAAGGCTGCGCCCTCACCCACAGCGTCGTCGCGAACAGGCGTTCCGCCAGCAGGCCGATGTCGAAGCGAAGATGGCGCGTGTAGCGCTCGCGCTCTTCTTCTTCCGCCGTGAGCAGGTCGAAGAGCAGCGTAGTCAAGCCGGCTTCATTGAGCACCGTGGCAACGAACTGGTTGCGTGGACTCCTGCGGCCGCTTCCGGAGCCATGCGCGAACACCACGATGCCCCGCTCCTCGCCCGGTCGCCCCAGGATGCCCTGCAACCGCAAGGAGCCGAGGACGATGTCCACGTCGCTGTGGACGGTCATTGAACCCTTCGCGTCCATCGGTCGAGCGTAGTGGCCGCGAGGTGATTGGCCTGCGAACAGCATGAAGACTCATCTTCCTGATCATGCATGTCGTTGCCGCACACTCGTGATGCATCCGTAACGGCAGCGAATCGATACTGGCCGCGAACACGAACCGGACACGCCCGAGGTGCTCACGCCGCGCCGCGACATCATCGTGATCGGCGCTTCTTCCGGAGGCGTGCCGCTCATGCTCGACATGGCCGCGGCGCTGCCCGTGCCGTTCCCCGCGTCCATACTGCTGGTTCAGCACATCGGCACGCACGAAAGCGTCCTGCCGGAACTGCTCAGGCGGAGCGGCCGCAACCCTGCGATGCACGCGCGGTCGGGACTCTCCATCGAACCCGGCCACATTTACGTGGCACCGCCGGATCACCACATGCTGGTGGTCGGCAACGAGATCCGCCTGACGCGCGAAGCGAAGGAAAACCACACCCGTCCCGCGATCGATCCGTTGTTCCGCTCCGCCGCCATCTCGATGGGCCCGCGGGTGATCGGCGTCGTGCTGAGCGGAAGGCTGGACGATGGCACCGCAGGCCTGCAGGCGATCAAGGCCTGCGGCGGATTGGCGGTCGTGCAGGAACCCACGGATGCGGAAGCGCCGGACATGCCCGCAAGCGCGAGCGCGAATGTCGCCGTCGACCATTACGTTACCCGTGCGACGCTGGCCGCCACGCTCACGCGACTGGCCGATGAACCGGTCAGCATTCCGCGCGTAGCCGCACCACCGGAAATGGTGCGCGAATTCCAGCTCAGTCTCGGAGAGGGAAACCCCATGGAACAGCTCGATGCCATCGGTCGCCCGTCGAAGATCACCTGTCCCGACTGCAGTGGAGTGCTCTGGGAAATCCGCAACAGCCATCCGCCGCGTTACCGGTGCCACACGGGTCACGCGTATACGCAGCAAACGCTCGAGCATACCCAGGGAACGCGTACCGACGAAGCGCTATGGAGCGCGCTGCGTGCCCTGCAGGAGCGCGAAGCGCTGCTCAGTTCGATGGCCGGCGCCTGCCGCGAACGCAGCGATGCGCACGAGGCGGAGCGGCTGGAAGCGGAAGCCGTGCACATGAAGACCCATGCGCTGCAGCTGCAGCGGATCATGGCGGGGGAGTGATCCACTGAAGCCTCCAGTGTCGAGGCGGAAGCAGACTGCTGCCGGCTTCACGGCGCGTTGCCCCTCCCCTCTTTGCGGCGGATACTTCCGGGACACCGGCCCCGGCGCAGTTGATGACTTCTTCCGAAAAGACCCGAGCACGCCCGCGCAAGGCCACGCCGACCGAACAACCTGCGACCCCGCATGAATTCGCGGAGGGACGCGGCGATCATCCGCGCACGCCGCTCATCGTCGGCATCGGCGCCTCGGCCGGGGGACTGGAGGCATATCGGGCCTTCTTCGGCCACATGGAAGCCAGCGAGGACATCGCCTTCGTCCTGGTCCAACACCTCGCGCCGGACAAGAGCAGCCTGCTGGCCGAACTCATCGCCAGGAGCACCGACATGCCGGTGCTGGAAGCGACGGATGGAACGGTCGTGGAAGGCAGGCACATCTATGTGATTCCGCCGGATGCCACGCTCACCATCCAGCATGGCGTCCTGCAGCTGAGCAAGCCCGCGCCACCCCGGCAATACCGCTGGCCGATCGATACGTTCTTCACCTCGCTCGCCGAGGACCAGGGCGACAACGCCGTCGCGATCGTGCTCTCGGGCAGCGGCAGCGACGGCGCGCGCGGACTGCACGCGGTGAAGGACTGCGGCGGCCTGGTGCTCGCCCAGGCCGGCTTCGACCACGTCGCCATGAGCGGCATGCCCGCCAGCGCCGCCGCCACCGGCTTCGTCGACGACGTGCTTCAGGTCGAAGGCATGCCCGCCCGGGTACTGACGCACCTCGCCTATCTGCGCGCGACGCAGGGCAGCAAGGGGCCCGATGGCGCGCGCCGGGACCTGGCCGGGTACCTGCAGACGATCAGTAGCCTTATCCGTGCGGAACTCGGACACGACTTCAGCCAGTACAAGGAAAAGACCCTCGTGCGCCGGATCCAGCGGCGCATGCAGGTGGTGCAGACCGACACCGTGCCGGGCTACATCGAGTACCTGAAACAGAATCCGCCCGAACTGGAGAATCTCTTCCGCGAGCTGTTGATCAGCGTGACGGAGTTCTTCCGCGACCCCGAGGCGTTCGAGGCGCTGCAGAAGCAGGCGATCCCGATGCTGCTGGCGGACAAGGGCGCCGCCGACATCCTGCGCGTGTGGATACCGGCGTGCGCGACGGGTGAGGAAGCGTATTCGATCGCGATCGCCTTTGCGGAAGCCATCGCGCAACTGCGCGGCGGCGGGCCGAAGGTGCAGATCTTCGCCACCGACATCGACGACCGCGCGATCACCGCCGCGCGCAGCGGACGCTTCCGCGGCCCCTTGCCCGGCGTATCGCCCGAGCGGCTGGAACGCTGGTTCACCGCCGACGGCGAGTACTTCGTTGTGGTGAAGCCGATCCGCGAAATGATCGTGTTCTCGCCGCACAGCGCGATCAAGGATCCGCCCTTCTCGCGGCTCGACCTGGTGTCGTGCCGCAACCTGCTGATCTATCTCAATTCGGAGCTGCAGGAACACCTGATCCGCACGTTCCATTACTCGCTGCATACCGGCGGCGTCCTGATGCTGGGGCCTTCCGAAAGCCTCGGGCGCAGCACCGCGCTGTTCTCGACGCTCGACAAGAAGCACCGACTGTATGTGCGCCGCAGCGACGGACGTGCCACGTTGCCGGTGGCCCTCCCCCGCCGCACCGTGAACCCCGGAGCCGTCGCGCGCCAGGCAAGCACGCGCGCCACCAGCACGGAAGACGCCATCGACCGCAGTGCGCGCAAGCTGCTCGAACGCCATGTTCCCGCCTACGTCGTCATCGACGGCAACCACGACGTGCTGCGTTTCTCGGGCGACACCGGACGTTATCTCGGGCCATCGTCGGGGACGGCGAGCCTCAACCTGTTCGGGCTGCTGCACAAGGGACTTCGCGCACCCGCGCGCGCCGCCGTGCAGCAGGCATTGAACAAGCGCAGCACCATCGCGCAGGAAGGCCAGATGCTGGCGCCGGGTGGCGAGCGCGTCACCGTGAGCCTGATCGCCGAAGCCATTCCCGATGAGACCAGCGGCACCGACCGCCGCACCTCGTCGCAACTGTGCCTGTTGATGTTCAAGGACGTGCCGGCACCTGCAACCACCGCATTGCCCCACGTCGCCACTGCGAAGAGCGATGCGAGCGGCGAAGCGCGCCGCGTGCAGGAACTCGAACTGGAACTGGCGACCACGCGCGAGCAACTGCACACCGCGATCGACGAGCTGGAAACCGCCAACGAGGAAATGAAGTCGGCGAACGAGGAATACCAGTCCGTCAACGAGGAGTTGCAATCCTCGAACGAGGAACTGGAAACCTCCAAGGAGGAGATGCAGTCCATCAACGAGGAGCTGCAGACCGTCAACGTCGAGCTCCACAGCAAGAACGAAGTCCTCGCCCGTCTCAACAGCGACCTGCAGAACCTGCTGGAAAGCACGCAGATCGCGACGCTGTTCCTGGACTCGTCGCTGCATGTGAGCGGCTTCACGCCGGCGATCAGCGACCTGTTCCACCTGCGCGAAGGCGACCACGGCCGCCCGATCACCGAGATCACCGCGCGCATCCCCTACCCCGAGCTCAGGCAGGACGTAAAGCAGGTCCTGCGCACGCTCGCCATGGTGGAACGCGTGCTGCAGGGCGGCCAGGATGGCGCGGTCTACCTGCTGCGCATGCGTCCGTACCGCACGACGGACAACGTCATCGACGGCGTCGTGCTCACCTTCATCGACATCACCGAGCGCCAGCAGCACGAATACGAACGCGGGCGCCTGGCCGCGATCGTCGAATCCTCGCAAGACGCGATCATCGGCCACGCCATCGACGGCACCATCCATACCTGGAACAAGGGCGCCGAGCAGATGTTCGGTTACCCCGCTTCGCGCGTGCTCGGAAAGTCGCTGGGCATGCTGCTGCCGAAGGACGCCGACCAGCACCTGCGCGACATGCTGTCCTCGTGTGCCGGCACCTCGTCGCAGAACGAGATGGAGATGAGCTGGCAGCACCAGAATGGCACCTCCATCCAGGTGTCGGTCCGCTGCTCTCCAATCTTCGATCCGTCCGGTGCGATCGTGGGCGGGTCGACCATCGTGCGCGACATCACCGGCCGGCAACGCGCGGCGCGCAGGCTCCTGGAAAGCGAACGACGGCTGACCGCGATCATCGAACAGACTTCCGTCGGCGTCGCCCAGACCGACCTCGCGGGCCGCTTCGAGCTGGTCAATCCACGCCTGTGCGAAATCGTCGGCCGCAGCGCGGAGGAACTGGGCAACCTGCGCATGCAGGACCTCGTCCGTCCCGAAGACCGGGTTGAAAGCGAAGCGAAGTTCCAGGCGCTGGTGGCGGGAGGATCTCCCTTCAACACCGAGAAGTCCTACGTGCGGCCGGACGGATCGACGGTGTGGGTGAGCAAGTACGTCTCCCTCATCTGCGACGACGATGGCCGGCCCATGCATGCAGTGGCCGTCGTCCTCGACATCACCCGCCGGAAGCTCGAAGCCGAGCACCGCGAGCTGCTGCTGCATGAACTCAATCACCGGGTCAAGAACTCGCTGGCCACCGTGCAGGCCATCGCCATGCGCACGTTCGCCAGTGCGACGGACCTCGCCTCGTTCCGCGATGCTTTCATGTCGCGGTTGCTGGCGCTTTCCGGCGCGCACGACCTGCTGGCACGCGAGTCCTGGCGTGGCGTGGAGCTGCGCGACCTGGTCGAGGCGGAACTGACGCCTTACGCCGAGGCGGGCCGCCAGTCGCCGGACATCTCGGGTGACCCTGTCCATCTGAATCCTAGAACCGCCGTAGCCCTCAGTCTTGCCCTGCACGAACTGGCCACGAATGCAGGCAAATACGGGGCCTTGTCGGTGGCGGACGGACGGGTGGACGTGCGATGGAAAGCGTTCACCCGCGACGGCCAGCCCTGGGTCGAACTGGTGTGGAGCGAACGCGGCGGTCCCGAGGTTGCGCCACCGCAACGCCGCGGGTTTGGCTCGCGCCTGATCGCCGAAGGCATCACGCACGAACTGGCGGGCGAGGTGTCCCTTGACTTCCCCATAACGGGCGCGGTCTGCAGAATCACGATCCCCCTCGCGGACCCGGATGCCAGCGATGACTGAGCCCCGCATCCTGATGGTCGAAGACGAGATGTGCCTCGCGATGATGCTCGAGGACGTGCTCAGCGATGCGGGTTACCAGGTGGTGCGCGCCGCACGCCTGAAGGACGCCATGAACATCGCCCGCCAGGAGCACATCGACGCGGCGATCCTCGACGTCAACCTGCACGGGGAACCGGTGTATCCACTGGCCGCGCAGCTGCACGAATCCGGCGTGCCTTTCATGTTCGCTTCCGCCTATGGCAAGCCGGGCATCCCTGAAGCATTCAGCCGTTACCCGGTGATGGCCAAGCCCTACCCGATCCACGAACTGATCCCGGCGGTGGAAGGCCTGCTGGAAATGGGGAACCGGTATGCGGCCAACGACCTGTTGCAAGGCGGTTTCCAAGCGAGCCCGCAGGTCCGCTGAGGCGGTCGCGCCATCAATGCGTTGCGTGTGGCAGTCGGTCTGCCCAGCGGTTTCCGCGCGACCCTCCGGTCGTTGAATACCTTTGCGACACCTCACCCGATCGGGTGATGGTCCGTCCCGCCGACGGCCGGCGTTAGCCGATGAACGCGACGCCGCGCTAACAAAACGCGTAGAAAATAGGCTCCCGGCACCTCAACAGCGCCGGTTCCAGTCGCGGCGAGGAGGACGTTGCGTCATGGCCAGCAGGCTCAATCTGATGCGCGAGATTGCAGAACTGGACTTGCAATTGTCGAAGTGCGGGGATCACCGGCCGCAGGAGCAGACGAGCACCTTGAACAAGTGCGCCGAGATCCTCGACAGTGCCGAAGAAGATGATGAGTACGCCATCTGCCAGGCGATCCATTACCTGATGCGGAAACATCATCTGCAGCCGACGGGTGGGTGGCCGGATGCATATGGTCACTGAGCTGCGACCTTTCGCGGGTATCGGCCACACCCACCCACGCTTAAATTAAGCCGAGCCGCGAAGCGGCTTCGCTTGAAATCTTTGCCGTAGAAGTAGTCGCAGGAACACTGGTTTTCTACCGGTGCATTTTTGATCAGCTGTCGGCGATCAAGATTGAAGAGATTGATGGCAAGGCCTTGACCGTCAAGCGTGAACGGCTTGAGGTGGCACCGCGGGACGAAATGTTGGTTTTTGTTGGTCGCCAAGAATCGTTCCATCAGGCCAAACGCCTGAATTAAATCGAGCCGCGAAGTGGCTTCGGCCTGAATGAATTGTTAGGGGGACGCGGGACGAAACGTCTCTGGGTTGTAGGCCCTATCGAATTTTTCGCGATCGATTGTTTTTCCACTCTCGATGAGTCTCCGGGTCTCGCCCTTTACGCTATCAAGATAGATCAGAAAGCTTTCATGATGCCCAGTGCCAGGGGATAAATCAGGCCTGGCTTGGTGCGCCAAGTGATACTCGACCTGCCACTTTAGGGAGGCGCAATGCTGGTACTCAGCGCTTGCCTTATCGGCCCACGCCTTTCCAGCCTTGACGATCTTTGGGCTCATGCCATTTGCAAAGTGCTCGTCATGAATGTCGACTGTTATTGCCTTGAACTCAGTGATCCCGCTATTAATCTGATCAATCAGAGCGTGAATCATCTGAAAAGAGATTCTTTGCTGCTGGTTTAGCGAAAGAAGGGCGTCTTTGTAATAGCCCTTAAAAATTGGGTTGGAAATGCCGGCGGCGCTAGAGTTGCCGATGCCTTTAGCGCCATGAATCTGAAGCTGGCGGCCATAAAACATGAGCAGTCGATCGATCTCCAGAAGAACGTCTCGTAGTTCTTCAAGTAGGAGCTTCTTGATTTTTCGTCGTTGGAACCAAGTTTTTGCAGCACCAGTGAACTGCGCCAGAATCCAGCCAACAAAGGCGGAGGTCACGCCAATTAAGACCTTTAGTAAGTCGTCGCCCGACATAGATGCCTGCCCCCTAACGACCTAATTAGACGGACCTCGGTCCGGTTATACACATCGTAACGTACCTGTCCAACTCCTTGATCGCGCAACAGAACCTGACGCCAAGCGCGTGGCAGTGAGCGGCTAGGAGCGGACACTCGGAGTAAGCGCACTGTGGGTTCGCTTCGCTTGCCGGGCAGTCGGCCTCGTTGCAACAGAAGCAGCGATTTTCGTGGCGTCCTTGCTCGGGGAATTCGTCGCCTTGTTGTTGAGGCGAATGCTCGAGTCCAAGGTTGCCAGAAGGATCGCGTCCGAAAGGAATGGAGCCGCCGCGCGACAGCAGCTGCGGTCTACAACAGCCCGAACCCCACCTTTCCATTCACGAAGTCCTTCACCACCTTGAGCGCAGCGTTTAGCGCCGCCTGCACTGCTATGGCAGTCATCCCCTCGGTGGCGGTCAATACCGCAGAAGCCGCAACTTTCTGCTGATTCAGCAGGATTTTAGCCTCGGCTTTGGACATCTCACCCGTTGTGGATGCCTCGATAATCATCCTTAGGGTAATTGCCAGCTTTTCACTTTCGGCCTTCAGGTAAGCACGAACGGCTGGGAACCTCGTTCCAAACGACGCCTTGGCCGCCAAGAACATCTTGTCCCCAAGATTCGCGGAGCTAATTCTTGATGCGGCCATGTCGCTACCCTCTATCAGTCGCCAACTTTCTTCGCGAGCTCCAACGTGAGTGCTGCGCCAATTGTCTGGTTGATGCTCCGCCGCGATGCCTCGAGTGCCACCTTCGTAGGACCAGCTTTCCCTGAGTTGCAATGCAAGTCCCGCAAGCTTGCGCCGTCGGGATCGCATCTCCCTGATCCGAGTAGCACAGATCGAATATCTCCGACCAGCTTCACGGTGGGTGTATTTGCATGAATGGACGACACCCGAAATTCCAATCGACGGAGCTTCTGATCGGCAGCCTGATAGAAGTCCTGATGATGCCCATACGAATTGGCGTCTTCCGATGCGTGCGCAATGAGGTCGACGATAAAGTCATCGCTTGATTGCTGAAGCTCCGTGAGCGCCTTGTCTGTTGGCTCGTCATACGGCGAGACTGGCGTGATTGTGCTGCACCCCGCTAAAAACAGGCTGGCTAGAAATGTGGCGCAAGCTTTGCGGTGTTTAGCAGACAAAGCAATCATGTGCCTTCTCTCTCCTCGGTGCTTAAACGACTTCACTCGTACAAGATGTAGCCTTTGTTGATTTCACCGACCTTGCGCACCAAGGCATAGACGCCCCCACCCTCGCGGGTTTTCGAGGCGTCCGTATTGCCCTCAATCGTATCGAGCATTGCTCCGCGCACGCTGGCAACGAAACCGGTGTGACCAAGCCCGCCTCCCGATTCAATGACGAAGATCATGCCAGGAGCGATCAACTTCGGATCTGCCTTTGCAGCTTTCGCGTTGACTCGCCTGATACGGTTCTCGCCAGCTCGTTCCCACTGTTTCATGACGCCAGCACTCTTAGCACAAGGATTCGGTGTTCCTACTTGTTCGGAAGCTTGCTCGAGGCACCAGTAGACAAAAGCGGCACACCATGCATTGCCCGGCGGGCACCGCACTGATTGCAGGTACCTTTCGACGTCAGGTCCTCTATTCGAGTTGCGAGGATGTTCTCGAACGCCGACTTGGGACTGCGCAACTGCGATCGCGGCCTTCGTTAGGCCGTTGGCGGCCTTGCGACTTGTCTCCGGCGCAACATCAAAGAGAGTGCCCCAGGTCAGTGGTCCGATCTGGCCATCTGGCACCAAGTTGCGGCCGAATAGGTCGACGTTACGGATTTGAAAAAGCTTGACGTGCGCCGCGAGGTCGGTGTCGTAAGCGCCATACGCGCGCACGTCGAACTGTAACGCCCTCAGGCGTCCCCGAACCGCAGCCATTACCGTCCGATCGGCCTCTCCAATCTTGATAATGCGCCTTGGATAGTCCATGGCTCTGCTCCATCAACTTACTTTCCGGGAGCTCCGAATCGAAGCAATTTCATGAGCATTGTGTTCAAGACGAACGACAAAGGTCCGCATTGGAGGCCACTGGAAATGCGGCCGAGTCGCTTGCGGCTGTCGCTCCTACCCGAATCGACCGGTGTGAAGTATTAACGACCCAGCCCTCTCGAACCTTTGGCCGCTGATCGATCCAAACTGCGTTGCCCCACAAGGCAGGACATGAGCGCCAACTCTGCAGTCGCACAAGCCATGAGGACTTGGGTACGCATGCGCAAAAAGCGATGCCCCTGCATCGCGCAAGTTGCCTGCGACGACGCGGCAAATGGTGGTGAATCGGAGGAGAGAGACGGCGCCGACGCGTGACCGGGGCTTCTTTGCTTCGTTACCTGGCTCCCCAACGGGAATCCGAACTGGTCGTGACCCAGTCGAGATATCACGCCTGCCACGAGGAACCGAGCGGAGCATACGGCCATGATCGCGTGGAAACAAAAGACCTTCCAACTGCCTGATGACGCCAATGCGCACCGCACCGAGCCCGTGGTCTTGCATTGTCAGGATTATGCCTCTGAGTCTGAGAATCTAGTGCTTTTCGTGCATGGCTTGGGCGGATCGCGCTATGGCACGTGGAAGCAGTTTCCGAAGTTTGTCTTTGAGGATTTCCCCGACGCAGACGTCGGTCTGTATCAGTTCACCTCGGCATTCGGCCGATGGCGGCTGTGGGAATCGATCGACCTGGACCAAGAAGCACGGACTTTCGCCGGACTGCTGCGCGACCGCTTGAGCCACTACAAGCAGATCACTTTGATTGGTCACAGCATGGGTGGCTTGCTGTGCAAGGCGGCAATCCACTATCTGGTGACGGAGGGGGACAACGTCGCGATCGAGCGCATCTCGGGCTTAGTCTTGATGGCCACGCCCCAGTTGGGTTCGCGTTGGGTCACGCCATTCTTGGGGCGGCTGACGCCCGATGGCCGCGCCCTGCGCATCCATAGCCAGCTGATGACGGATGTGCAATCGACCTTTGCGAACAAGATCGCCATTGACGAAGGCGTTCACACTCGCCGCAAGATCACGATTCCTACTTGGGCTGTTCTGGCCGACGGGGACTTTTGGGTCGATCCATTGAGTGCCCGCATCGGCCTGACTTCGGCACGTGTCCAAACCGTCCGCGGCTGGCACACCTCGATCGTCAAGCCAACGGACAAAAACTCGGATGCGTACACGTTCGTCAAGGACGCCATCTTTAAGAGCTTTCGGCGGTTCGCATTCGATGTCTTTGTCGCCGCGCCGATGGCTGCCTTCGGCTCTGACCTGGACTACCAGGCCAACCGCGCCGCCGTCTTGCAGTTGCTGGAGGCGCTCAAGGCCAGCGGCTTCAATTCGGTCTTCTATGCCGGCGAGAGATTCTCCACCAAGAGATCGTTTGACCCGCATGCGATGGCCCTCATCGATGATATCGTCGCGCTGCGGCAAAGCCGCTATTTCTTGCTCTATTACCCGCAACGCGTTGCCTCGAGTGCCATTTTCGAGGCAGGCTGGGCTCTGATCATGGGCAAGCCGGCAGTCTACATCGTGCAAGACGACGCCCATCTTCCGTTCCTGATGAAGGACGCGTCCCAAGCCTTTGATACCCGCCAGGTGCGCATCTTGGAATGCTTGACTGTCGAGGCGGCGACGGAGACTGTGCGTAAGTTTGGCGCCAAGCTGTTCCGTGACCAAGCCAGGTCGCAGATGATCCCGAACTAGGGACCGCCTCAGGACCAGAGGGCAGATCCTCATCTGCCATTGGCGGGGAGAAGGCGGGCTTGTACTTACATCAACGCGAGTACTTGCAGTTGAACTGCATAACTGGCCGTCTCGACGGTGCTGTTGCCGGCATAGTCCGTCTACATGGCACAGACAACGCGTCACAATGAAGATCCCGGCGCCGGCGCGGGCGTCCCTGTCACGCGCATGCGGCCAAGCGGCCGGGGACGCGAAGTGTATTTGGCAGCTCGTCGGAAGTAACTAAGAAAAGCCCTACCTTGCCGACCGCTCTGCCACCGTGCGTTGGCTTTAGAACGCTAAGGCGGAGCATGACTATGGTTAGCGAGAAGCTGGGTAAGGCCCGTACCAAAGCGGCAAAGCAAAGCCGGGCAAGAAGCCGGGACGAAGCAGTGGCTGCAGTCGGGCCCAGCACCCCTCAGCTGCGTTCGCGCCGGCTCCAAGGCCCGAGCCCTAAATTGCCAGCAGGACTCTATGCGGCGACGATGGAGGCTCACATTGGAGCCGCTCAATGAATGAAATGGATGCCCTGCTAGACGACCTGTGCGCCGTGGCGATCGATGGTGATGCAGAAGCCGCCGTGTTCCTGCGGATGTTCGCGCCGTGGGTTACCGAAATGCGCGTGAACTCGCCTTTCGACCAGAATAGTACGGACTTCGATTAGAGCGGCGATCGCATCTCAGCGTAAATGGCGAGGTCTAGCTGGTTGCTAGAAGGCCCCGATAATGCCGAAGCGTTATCGAGGCCTTACAAGCTCAGGCTGACCTTGGCGACATAACTTATGCCGATTCGTCGGAATTCGGATTAAGTTCACGCCTCGACTTGGACCAGCGCGCCGATAAATCACGATGAAGGCCGTCTAGGCCTTGGCGCTTTCCTGAAACTTTGAGAAGTCCGTAGCCTTCCAAGGCGGCATCCATTACATCACTGCCCACCGCCATTTGGGTGTCAGTCCCGCGCTGAGCCAGTCGTCGTAGTCGTTCAACTATTGGATACAGTTGTTCGAGTGCGCCCAGCTTCGACAGAGCAGTTGCAAGATCCAAACTGGGTGGAACGATCTGCGGATTCAGTTCTAAGCCAATTAATGCTTGACGGCAAAACCCCTCTGAGCGCTTACCCATCTTCGTAAGGCCACGACGAGTTGTGTTGTCCAATGCAATAAGCCCTGAAAGAGTTGTCTCCAACACACCTAAGGCTTGCAACGCTTCAGATACCTGGACCGCAGTGAGACTAAACGCATAACGATTCTTTGCCATCTTTGTATTCCGTAGTGGTGACGTGACCCGTTCCATTCGGGTGACGACATCATCCGCAACGTTCACACTAAAGAAATCAGAAAACTACCCAGTTTTTGGTCAGAAAAATCTGAAATGGAGAAAAGAACAGTCATCGAAGCCCCCGGAATTTGTTCCGGGCATCTCGGAGCTCTTATCGAACAGATAAGAACACTGGCGATGATCAAATTTTGTCCACTTAAAGGACGGATTTCAGCTTTTGATTTGCAAATCTGAGCGGCTAAGCAGAGGAGAAGACCAACGCCGCAATGCAGGGGTTTGCAGAGCAAGCAATTGTCAGCTCGTAATCAGCAACTTTCTTCTCAGCCGGTGCGTTGCTCTTAGTTGATGTAGTTCTGGACACTCACGCGAGCCGAATGCGCAGCTGCGGCCCCGGACGTAGAAAGGGCGCGCGACCGCCATGCAGCCGCGCGCCCAAGGCCCCCAATCAGGTGCCGGAATTCGTCTGCGGCGTCGCTTCCTGCTGCGACGCCTGCTCCGGTGTCTATTACGGCTGCGGCATGGTGCCCGGCATCGCACGCATATCCGCGTAGTCGATCACCAGCGACACGTGGCGGTTGTCGCGCCCCGCTTCGCCCAGTGCACCGCCGCGCCCGTCACCGGCGGGCAGACCGTCGTCTTCCATCGCCGCGTTGGGTAGTCGCGCGACTCTTCGCGAACTCCGGGAAGGTCTCCGCTATCGACTCCGCCTCCGGCAAGACGTAGAACACCCCGCCCCGCTCGAACGTCGGACGGACGATCCGCTCGTAAAACTCGGGCGAGACGTTGATGCAGCCATGGGTGATGCGGTTGTCGTCCGGCGTAGGCGATGCGAGGCGTTCGGCGCGTTTCTCGGCCGGGACGTCGGTAGCGGTAGGGTGCATGGAGACCGCAGAATCGTAGTCAACCCACAGCACGCGCCCAGCGTCGATCGACGGACCGAAACCGCCCACAAAGCGACCCGCAGGCGTCGTGCGATCCCGGCCCGGAATCGCGCGAAGTGCCAGACCGGCGACGCCGGGGGCCGTGTGATCGCCGACTCCCGAGCCAAAGAGCCCAGGTGCCGCGCCACGAAGCCGGCCGTCCCCGCCGAACACCAGGATCTGTGCGTTGGCCTTGTCTATGACCGCGAACGGATAGCCTTGGGTGTCCTTGGTCGCGACCACCCAGCCCGCCAGCTCGATCACGGTGTCGGAGACCTCTTGGCCTTGCGGAAGCTCGTCGATGGGGGCGACCGGTTGCCCGCGGGCACCCTTGGCGCTCGCTACGCCGAAGGTCGCGAACGCCAGCACCAATGCAGCGGCCCGGATCGCAGGATGTATGTATGTACGAATGGGATGGTTCCTTAGAACGAAAACGGGTGGAGATAAGGAGACCGGCGGCCAGCAAAGGCCACCGGGTCCCAGTTCAGGCCTTTCATTGCGAATGAGCGATTAACCGCGCGGCTTGCGGGTCGGGGCTGCTTCGAGCTGCTGGACGCGACCTTCGATCTGATCCAGCCGTTGGTTGGCCTGCTGCGCCGCCTGATTGGCGGACTCGGCGCTCTGGGCCGCGCCCTGCACCTTCGTGTCGAGTTGATCCAGGCGCGAGTTGATCGTTGCGAACTCGTCCTTGTAGGTGGCGCAGGCGCCAAGGCTCAGGGCGATGATCGCCACGCCGAGAGTACGTGCCGTCGTTAGATGTTGCTTGGTCGGAAACATTCGAATCCTCCTGCGTTCAGGTTGTTGAGGAGTCCACTGAATCGCACAGCAGTTGTGAACGCTGCGTTGGCTAGATGTTCATACGGCGTGAACGAATTTGCCTCAAACCCTGCGAAACAAGGGGTTTCCGCGACTTTGCGGCGGCACGCATTACACAGCCGCCGTTAGGGTTCACTTCAGCTCGAAGCTGTCCGCGTCGAGCATCGCAGGGAAATGGTCGCGGTGCGCAATCAGCGGCGCGGCTTGCAGGAGGGTGGTGGAAACGACTTCCTCGTCGGTGGCTTCGCTGAGCGGATGGCCCATGAAGTCGATGAGCGCGCTGTCGCCCGAGTAGTTCAGGCCGTTGCCGTCGGTGCCCACGCGGTTGACCCCGGCGACGAAGCACAGGTTCTCGATCGCGCGCGCCCGCAGCAGCGTCTTCCACGGATAACTGCGCGCCGACGGCCAGTTGGCGACGTAGATCAGCAGGTCGTAATCGAGCATGCCCTCGCGCTCCACGTTGAAGCGGTTGCGCGAGAACACGGGGAAGCGAAGGTCGTAGCAGACCAGGGGACAGATGCGCCAACCCTTCCATTCCACGGTCACGCGGTCGCGGCCGGCGGCGTAGCGCTCGTGCTCGCGCGCGTAGCGGAACAGATGGCGCTTGTCGTAGGTGTGGAACTCGCCGTCCGGCTTCACGAACATCAGGCGGTTGAACACGCCCTCCTCCGTGCGGATCTGCACGCTGCCGCAGATCGCGGCGTCGATGCTGTCGGCGCGCTCGCGCATCCAGTCCAGTGTCGGGCCTTCCATGGTTTCGGCATCGCCGATGGCGTCGTTGCTGAAGCCGCTGGTGAAGGTCTCCGGCAGGATGACCAGGTCGGTGGTGTTGTGCAGCGGCTCGATGAGGTCGGCGTAGTAGGCGCGGTTGCTGGCGGGGTCGTGCCAGCGGGTCTCGCCCTGGACCAGGGATACGCGGAGGTTCTTCATGGGAATACTTTACCGCCGCCGGCTTGCTTGCGGCACCAGTGCACCTTGGCCTCCACTGCCGTCCGGCTTGTGTCCTCACCCGGCAACGACGACGGCTTCCGTAAAGAGCTGAAGCATTCAAGCGTTTAGCGTTTCATGCACACCGCTGGCGCGATGAAGTAACGACGCCACGCCTACCGTCGCACCTGCCACGCACGTGGCCGAAAGCACGAGGAAGCGGAGATTCCATCATGCCTACCAGTCAGAAAAAACCGAACGGGCGCAGCGATGAAAAAAGCAGCAAGAGCAGCAAACAGGCCTCAGGTTCAGAGAACTCGCAGCGCAAGAGCAGCTCCGGCCCCAGCCAGGACCGGAGCCACGGCAAATCCTCTAAGGAACGTTGATCCGGTCGTCAGGATCCAGACGCAGGCGAAGCGGATCGTGCATTGACCGCCACGACGGGTTCCGGATTGGTTGGAAACCCGGTCGTATCGAATGAGTGACCAGCGGGGTTGGGCTTTCGGGCCCAACCCCGTTTCGCGTGCGGCGGAGGTCGCGCGGCGCGCGCTTTGTCATTCGTGCGTTCGCATGGGGCGCCTGTTTACAGCAAGGGACACGCGGTGCCTTGTGTGAGGTGCATGGCCCGAGAGCATGGGCGGCGCTCGCCGCTTCGGAATCGAATGGCTGGGGACTGTCCCCAATCGGGAAACAGTCATTCACGAATTCGCTGTCTAGGCCGCTCCAGGACGGATACCCATACTCCTCGCCAACGCAAAGGAACCCGCCCGGGTATCCGCAGCGCAGGCAGATCCATTCCGTTCCGCACCCTTTCCAGGGAGTCAGCCATGAACCACCTCGCCACCCTGCTCGGCCGCATCGGCCTGGCCCTCATCTTCGTCGTTTCCGGCTGGAGCAAGATCGGCGGCTACGCCGCTACCCAGGGATACATGGACGCGATGGGCGTTCCCTCGGTCCTGCTGCCGATCGTCATCGCGGCCGAGCTCCTCGGCGGCCTTGCGGTCCTGTTCGGCTTCGCCACCCGTTGGGCGGCCCTTGGGCTGGCGGTATTCGCGCTGCTTACCGGCTTCCTCTTCCATGGCGCGGCCGGCGACCAGAACCAGGCGATCCACCTGATGAAGAACATTGCGATCGCGGGCGGCTTCCTCGTCCTTGCTGCAAACGGCGCCGGCCGCTTCAGCGTCGACCACGCCCTGCAGGTTCGCCGCGCCCGCATCTGATCGCGCGCACCGCGACACGACATCGTTTCATCGCATTGCACCACGTCCGGCCGGAAGGCTTGCCTCCGGCACGGCCAAGATAGGAGTTCCCATGATTACCGCCCGCCCCGCCAACGAACGCGGCCACGCCAACCACGGCTGGCTCGATTCGTGGCACAGCTTTTCCTTCGCCAACTATTTCGATCCCGACCACGTGCACTGGGGTCCGCTGCGTGTGATCAACGAAGACCGCGTGCAGGCGGGCCAGGGCTTCGGCACGCACGGTCATCGCGACATGGAGATCATCAGCTACGTGCTCGACGGCGCGCTCGGCCACCAGGATTCGATGGGCACCAAGGCGAGCATCGTGCCGGGCGAAGTGCAGCGCATGAGCGCGGGCACCGGCATCACCCACTCGGAGTTCAACCACAGCAAGGACGGCACGACCCACTTCCTGCAGATCTGGATCATCCCTTCACACGGCGGCTTTGCGCCGTCGTACGAACAGAAGACCTATTCCGCGGAAGACAAGCGTGGCCGCCTGCGCATCGTGGTGAGCCCGGATGGGCGCGATGGTTCGGTCAGCATCCACCAGGATGCGAGCATGTTCGCGGGTCTGTTCGATGGCGAGGAATCGGCGACGCACGATTTCGCACCCGGCCGCCTGGGTTACGTGCATGTCGCGCGCGGCGAAGTCACGGTGAATGGCCGTGCGCTGAAGGCCGGCGACGCGCTGATGTACAGGGACGAGCCGCAGGTGACGGTCGAAAACGGCAACGGCGCCGAAGTGCTGGTGTTCGACTTGCCGGATGTGCGCGCAGGCTGATCGCGGCTACGAAGCCCGGGCGACGCGGGTCGGCCGGGCTTTTTATTTGCGCAATGACTTTCCGCAGCGCTAGCGATTGCCGCCCAGCGACGACGCCATGAAGTCGATGAAGGCGCGCGTCTTCATCGGCATCCGCCGTGCCGAAGGAAACACCGCGTTTACCGTGATCGGCGGCGCGCTCCAGTCGGTCAACAGCGGCACGAGACGGCCGGCTTCGACGGCTTCGCCGACGATGAAGGCCGGCAATAGTGCGATCCCCATGCCGCCTTCGGCCGCGACCGCCAGCACGTCGCCGTTGTTCGCAAACAAGGGGCCGGTGGTATGCACGCGCACGCTCTCGTCGCCGCGCGTCAGCAGCAAGGTCGCACCGCCCTGCCGGTAGCCGTATTCGAGGAAGGCGTGGCTTTCGAGGTCGGCTGGGCTCTGCGGCACGCCGGCGCGTTCGAGATACGCGGGCGATGCGACGAGCAGCCGGGGTGCCGGCATGATCGTTCTCGCCGCAAGCGAGGAATCGGGCAAGCTCGCGATGCGCACGGTGACATCGAAGCCGCCCTGGATGGGATCCACGACCTGATCCGACAGCACGATTTCCAGTTCCACTTTCGGATGCGCCGCGTTGAAGAGAGGGACCAGGGGCGCCAGCACGCGGATGCCGAACGACATCGGCGCGTTGATGCGCAGGGTTCCCTTCAGTTCACCCGTGCCTGCCTGGGCACATTGCTCGGCTTCCTCGATGGCGGCGAGGATGTCGCGCGCCGATTCGAAGTACTCGCTGCCCGCCGAAGTGAGGTGGAGGCTGCGCGTGGTGCGCATCAGCAGCTGCACACCGAGCTCTTCCTCGAGCGCCTGGATCTGCTTGCTGACCTTCGACCGTGGCACGTCGAGCGTGCGCGCCGCAGCGGCAAAGCCGTTCGACTTCACCGCTTCGACGAAGGCACGCATGCACTCGATCCGGTCCACGACTGTCTCCTCCCGGGTGAATTACGAAGCGCGCTTCGACCGCGCGTGTGTCGGCGCATGCGATGCGAGCTTACCGGATGCACGCAACCGCTCGTCATGGCTTCGCCAATTTCCCGAGCGTCGCCAACGCGCCTTCGATACGTGCATCGAACGGATGGCCGCAATTGAGCCGCAGGCAGTTGCGGAAGCCACGACTCGCGGAAAACATCGGACCGGGCGCGATGCTGATGCCCTGCTGCGATGCGCGCTGTTGCAGCTGCAGGGTGTCGGCGCCTTCCAGCAGTTCGAGCCAGAGGAAGTAGCCACCGGCAGGACGCGTCACGCGCGTGCCTTCGGGAAATGCATCGGCGATCGTGGCGATGTAACGCGACTGCTGTTCGGCGAGCGTGCTGCGCAGCCGGCGCAGGTGGCGATCGAAGCCGCCGCGTTCGAGATGCTTTGCCAGCGCGATCTGCGCCGGCACGTTGGTGTTGAGTGTCGAGGTGAGTTTGCGTCGCGCGATTTCCTGCGCACGGCGGCCTGCCGCCACCCAGCCGATGCGGTAACCCGGTGCGAGGCTCTTCGAAAACGACGAGCAGTGCATCACCTGGCCATCGCGGTCGAACGCCTTCGCCGGCAATGCACGCTTTCCGGCGAAATGCAGTTCGGCATAGACGTCGTCCTCGACCAGCGGGATGTCGTGGCGCGCCAGCAGTTCGACGAGGGCGCGCTTGCGTTCTTCCGGCATGGTGCTGCCGAGCGGGTTGTGAAAGGTCGGCATCAGCCAGCACGCGCGCGGCGAATGGCGTTCGATCGCGGCTTCGAGTGAATCGAGATCGATGCCGTCGCGCGGATGCGTTGGCACTTCGATGGCGCGCAAGCCGTAGCGTTCGAGCGATTGCAGGCAGGCGTAGAAGCAAGGCGATTCCACCACGACGGCATCGCCGGGTTTCGTCACCGCGGCAATGCACAGGTTCAATGCTTCGAGCGCGCCGTTGGTGATGACGATTTCGTCGGCGCTGACATCCATGCCGTCGATGAGGTAACGCAGCGCGATCTGCCGGCGCAGCGCCGCATTGCCCGGCGTGAGGTCGTCGACGGTGCTCCAGGGATCGAGGTGCAATGCCGCGCTGGCCATCGCGCGGCCGATGCGATCGAGTGGAAACAGCCTCGGACTCATGAAGGCGGAGCCGAGCGGGACGACATCGCGGTGCATCGACGACTGCAGGATCTCGAAGACGAGATCGCTGACATCCACCGCGCGCGATTCGCCGTCGGGGCGCGATGCGGTTTCGGGTTCCGGCGGCAGTGTCGCGACCGCGCGGGTGACGTAATAGCCCGAGCGCGCACGCGACTCGATCAGGCCCTGCGCTTCGAGCCGGTAGTAGGCCTGGAAGATGGTGGCCGGGCTGAGCTTGCGTGCGGTGCTGGCCTGGCGCACGGACGGCAGGCGCTCGCCCGGCTTGAGCAGGCCGCTGCGGATCGAGCGGGCGATGTCGTCGGCGAGGGCTTCGTAGCGCTTCATGTCGCGAGGTCACCCCTTGCCGGACTGAACGGTTGCCTTGGCCGGAACTGATACGGTTTTTTTGCTCGTTTGTGATTCTAGAACGACTGATACGGTCGGCCTAGCATGGCGGCATCTCCCCATCCGCCCCCCTGTTTCCATCCATGAATCCCCGTCCATGAATCCACTGGTCGAACTCAACCTGGCCCTGATCCTGTTCCTGCCCTGGTTCACGATCCTGGCTGTCCTGTTCTGGAAATTCCCGCGCGCGCCGCGCGGCTGGCAGCGCACGCTGTTCGATTCCACGAGCCTGTTGCTGGCGATGGCCGCGGCGGCCGCCGGCATGTACTGGAGCATGGAAAACGCCGACCCGACGTTCGGGCACATGTGGCAGCAGGTGCTGGCGACGTCCGTCTCCTACGGGCTGTTCCTGCTGGTCGTCACCGTCGCGCTGATCGTGCGCTGGCGCTGGCTGCGCGGCTTTTCTTCTTCCACTACGGCGCCCGCCAACGGGGCCACGGGAGCGCTTTCATGAAGACGCTGGTGATCGTCGCGTTCCTCGGCCTGATCGTCTACAACCTGGGCGCCGGGCTCTACTACATGCTCGTCGACGTGGGCACGACCAAGCGCACGGTGAACGCGCTGACCAAGCGGATCGCGCTTTCGATCGTGCTGATCCTGCTGGTGGTGGCGGGGATTGCGACCGGGGTTATCGAGCCGCATGGGGTCGGGCGTTAGGACTCGACTCGCCAGATGGATTTCTCGCGCAGATCAATGCCCTTCTCCCCGCATGCGGGGAGAAGGTCGAAGCGGCGACAGCCGCTGAGGGCAGGGCCGATGAGGGGCGGCTGTTGCCGAGACCTTGCATGACGTCCCCTCACCCTGCTTCGCTGCGCGAAGCTGTCCCCCTCCCCGTAAACGGGGCGAGGGATATTCAGAGGAGGAATGTTCAGACCTTGCGGAACACCAGCGTCGCGTTGGTGCCACCGAAGCCGAAACTGTTCGACATCACCGTGCGCAGCGGCGCTTCACGCATTTCGCGCAAAACCGGATAGCCCTCGGCTCGCGGATCGAGCGAGTCGATGTTCGCCGAAGCCGCCATGAAACCGTGCTGCAGCATCAGCAGGCTGTAGATCGCTTCGTGCACGCTGGCGGCGCCGAGCGAATGGCCGGTGAGTGCCTTGGTCGACGACAGCGGCGGAATCTCATCGCCGAACGCACCGCGCACCGCTTCCAGTTCAATGATGTCGCCCACCGGCGTCGACGTGCCATGCGTGTTGAGGTAATCGACGCGGCCGACGCCCTGCCCGTCGAGTCCCGCCAGCGACATGCGCATGCAGCGCACCGCGCCTTCGCCATTGGGCGCGACCATGTCGGCACCATCGGAGGTCACGCCATAGCCCACCAGTTCCGCGTGGATGCGCGCGCCGCGCGCCTTTGCATGTTCGTAGTCCTCGAGCACCAGCATGCCGCCGCCCGAACCGATGACGAAGCCGTCGCGGTCAACGTCGTACGGACGCGAGGCGCGCTCCGGCGAGTCGTTGTACTGCGTGGACAGCGCGCCCATCGCATCGAATTCGCAGGTCATGCCCCAGTGCAGTTCCTCGCCTCCACCGGCGAAGACGACGTCCTGCGCACCATGGCGGATCAGATCGGCGGCGGCGCCGATGCAATGCGCGGAGGTCGCGCACGCCGCCGACAGCGAATAACTCAGGCCGCGGATGCCGAACGCGGTGGCAAGATTGGCGGACACGGTCGACGACATCGTGCGCGGCACCATGTATGGACCGACGCGGCGCACGCCCTTCGTGCGCAACAGGTCGCCGGTTTCGATCTGCCATTGCGGCGATCCGCCGCCGGAACCCGCGATCAGGCCGGTGCGCGGATCATGGACGGTGTCCTCCGTGAGGCCCGCATCGGCGATCGCATCGCGCATCGACACGTACGAATACGCCGCGGCGTCGCCCATGAAACGCTTGAGCTTGCGGTCGATCGCTGCTTCGAGGTCGATGTCGCAAACGCCCGCAACTTGGCTGCGCAGGCCGAGTTCGGCGTATTCCGGCACCGCGCGCAATCCGCTGCGACCCTCACGCAGTGCGCTGGCGACAGTTGCGGCATCGTTGCCGAGCGGCGAGACGATGCCCATGCCGGTGACCACGACGCGTCGTGTTGAAGCCGCTCCCATCAGAAGCCCTCCGTGGTCTGGAACAGACCGACGCGAAGATCCTTCGCTTCATAGATCAGGCGATCGTCGACATAGGTGCGACCGTCGGCGATGACGAGCTTGAGCTTGCCGCGCAGCACGCGCTTGACGTCGACTTCGTAGCGCACCACGCGCGCGTCGGGCAGCACCTGGCCGGTGAACTTCACTTCGCCGACGCCGAGTGCACGGCCACGGCCCGACTCGCCCAGCCAGGGCAGATAGAAACCCGCGAGCTGCCACATCGCATCGAGACCGAGGCAACCCGGCATCACCGGATCGCCTTCGAAGTGGCATGCGAAAAACCACAGGTCCGGACGGATGTCGAGTTCGGCGACCAGTTGGCCCTTGCCGTACGTACCGCTGGTTTCATCGATGCGGGTGATGCGATCGAACATGAGCATCGGCGGCGCCGGCAGGCGCGCGTTGCCGGGACCGAACAGCGCGCCACGGGCACATTCGAGCAACTGGTTTTTATCGAGTGAAGCAAGCCGTGTCATGGGCGGCGCCGTGCAAGGGAGATGGCACAGCTTGCCTGATGTTGCGTGCGTTGCCGTGATCCTTATCGGGTGATTTACCCATGCGGGGGCGCATGGTGCGATTGCGGTCACTGCGCGCTGCTGCGGCCGGCGGCATCGATCCCCGTCTTCCTGCAATTCAGTCAGCCGCGAGCCCAGCGTCTCCCCATCGGGGCCCGGGATGGTGCGCGACATCGTCGCGACTCATCGGTCGTTGCAATACCGACTACCGATATTGCGGCAACGCTTGGACAGGCGATGTGGAACAGCGCGATGCGTTCGCCTGTACGGCACGGAACGAATCGACATGAACTCAATCTGGCGAGAGGTAGCGCACCACAAAGAAAAAGCGGGCCGAAGCCCGCTTTTTCATCTGGAGCAAAGGAACAGGCAGCGGCTTATTCGGCCGGCACGCCCTCGCCTTCTTCCACGGCCTTGATCGACAGGCGGATGCGACCCTGCTTGTCGACTTCCAGCACCTTGACCTTGACCACGTCGCCTTCCTTGAGCTTGTCGGAGACCTTCTCGACACGCTCGCTGGAGATCTGCGACACGTGCACCAGGCCGTCCTTGCCCGGCAGGATCGTCACGAACGCACCGAAGTCCATGATCTTGGCGACCTTGCCTTCGTAGATGCGGCCAGGTTCGACGTCCGAGGTGATCTGCTCGATGCGGGCCTTGGCGGCCTCCGCGGCGGCGGCGTTCACCGATGCGATGACGATGGTGCCGTCGTCCTGGATGTCGATCTGGGTGCCGGTTTCCTTGGTGATCGCCTGGATGGTCGAACCGCCCTTGCCGATCACTTCGCGGATCTTGTCCGGGTGGATCTTCATCGTCAGCAGGCGCGGGGCGTACTCGCTCAGCTCGCCACGCGGCGCGGTGAGGGCATTGGCCATCTCGCCGAGGATGTGCAGGCGGCCTTCCTTCGCCTGGGCGAGGGCCGTCTTCATGATCTCTTCGGTGATGCCCTGGATCTTGATGTCCATCTGCAGGGCGCTGATGCCTTCCTTCGAGCCGGCAACCTTGAAGTCCATGTCGCCCAGGTGGTCTTCGTCACCGAGGATGTCGGACAGGACGACGAAGCGGTCGTCTTCCTTCACTAGGCCCATCGCGATGCCCGCGACCGGCGACTTCACCGGCACGCCGGCGTCCATCAACGCGAGCGAGGAACCGCATACCGAAGCCATCGACGAGGAGCCGTTCGACTCGGTGATTTCCGAGACGACGCGGATGGTGTATGGGAATGCTTCCAGCGACGGCATCGTCGCCAGCACGCCGCGCTTGGCGAGGCGGCCGTGACCGATTTCGCGGCGCTTCGGGCCCATCATGCGGCCAGTCTCGCCGACCGAGTAAGGCGGGAAGTTGTAGTGGAACAGGAAGTTTTCCTTGTACTCACCCGAGACGGCGTCGATGACCTGGCCGTCGCGGGCGGTGCCGAGGGTCACCACGACGATCGCCTGCGTTTCACCGCGGGTGAACAGCGCCGAGCCGTGGGTGCGCGGCAGCACGCCGACCTTCGAGGTGATCGGGCGAACGGTGCTCAGGTCGCGGCCGTCGATGCGGACCTTGGTGTCGAGCACCGAGTTGCGCATGGTGCTGTATTCGAGGTCGCCGAATTCCTTGTTGTACTCACCCTGCACCCAACCCGCTGCTTCAGCGCGGCCGGAGAGCTGCTCCCAGGTGTCTTTGCGGATCGCCGAGATCGCATCGCGGCGCTCGGCCTTGTTGCGGATCTGGTAGGCCTGCTTCAGCGGTGCGCCGGCCAGTTCGGTGATGGCGGCGATCAGCGCGTCGTTCTTCGCCGGAGCGACCCAGGTCGACGGCTTGGTGCCGGCTTCCACGGTCAGTTCGTTGATCGCGTTGATGACCTTCTGCATCTCGCGATGGCCGAACATCACGGCACCGAGCATCACTTCTTCCGACAGCATCTTCGCTTCGGATTCGACCATCAGCACGGCATTGGACGTGCCGGCGACGACGAGTTCGAGGTCGCTGTCGGCCAGTTCGGTGGCGGTCGGGTTGAGGATGTACTGGCCGTTCTTGTAACCGACCTTGGCAGCGCCGATCGGGCCCTGGAACGGAGTGCCGGCGAGCGCGAGCGCGGCCGAGGCACCGATCAGGGCGGGGATGTCGCCGTCGACTTCCGGATTCATCGACATGACGGTCGCGATGATCTGGACTTCGTTCTTGTAGTCCTCGGGGAACAGCGGCCGGATCGGACGGTCGATCAGGCGCGAGATCAGCGTTTCCTTCTCAGTGGCGCGGCCTTCGCGCTTGAAGAAGCCACCCGGGATGCGGCCGCCGGCGTAGAACTTTTCCTGGTAGTCGACGGTGAGCGGGAAGAAGTCCTGACCTTCGCGCGCGCTCTTCGCGGCAACCGCGGTCACGAGCACGACGGTCTGGTCCATCGTCACCATGACAGCGCCGCCGGCCTGACGGGCGATCTCGCCGGTCTCGAGCGTCACTGTGTGGTTGCCGTACTGGAAGGTTTTGGTGATTTTCGCCACGTTGGATAGTCCTGTTTTCTGATTCGTTCCGCGCGAGCCCCTGCCCGTCGCGGTCGGCTGCGGAGTGGCAGCCATTTGTTCGTTCGATCGGTTTACGACTGGGTGACCTGTTTACGCTTCGGGCGGTTAACACCCGGTGGTCTGCGCTGGCCAGCCGCCGTGCGGCCTGATCTGTTTCGTGCGTTTGTCGCACCCGAAAAAAACCGCGGCGCATCGCTGCGCCGCGGTCGGATTCGGTTTATCGGCGCAGACCGAGCTTTTCGATCAGTGCCTTGTAGCGCTCGTTGTCTTTGCGCTTCAGGTAGTCGAGCAGGCTGCGGCGGCGGTTCACCATCTGCAGCAGGCCGCGACGGCTGTGGTGGTCCTGCTTGTGGACCTTGAAGTGGCCGGTCAGCTGCTCGATGCGGGCGGTGAGCAGGGCGACCTGCACTTCCGGGGAGCCGGTGTCGCCGGCGGCGCGCTTGTGTTCTTCGATGATCTTGCTGGTGTCGATGGACATCGTGTGTACCTGTTGTAGATGCGAGGCCTGCAGAACGCGAATCGGCAACGACATTGCCGACGCACCGCCTGGTCCGCCGTTTGCGGGTGTGAACTGGTTATGCGAACGCTTTCCAAGTGCTTGAAAAGCGGGGCGGATTGTAACAGTGGGAGGGGCGCCGCGGAAGAAATTCGCCCTCGTGAACCCCAACGCGCCGCCGCGCGGGCAAGAACAGGCGTCCCCGACGCCTGAAAGCCGGCCACCCGCAGATGCAACCGGCCGGAACATCGCACGACTACCGGACCCGGCCTCCTGCCGCTGCTTCCGTGGTCCATGTGAAGAGACGACCCGGGCGGAGAACCCCATCCGAATCGATTTCACCCAGGCCAAGCACCCGGCTCGTCTCATCGTAGATGGCGACCTGGGCCGCGGGCGTGGCGACTTCTACCGGGAAGCGTTGTCCCTGCCCCAGCCGCAGCGCCTGTCCGGGATCGAGCACGACGCGCGGGAAGCCGACGAGTCCTGCTTCGATCGGCAGCAGACAGGCATCCAGCGCTGCTTCGCCCTGCGTTTGAGCCAATGCCTGCAGTTCCTCGAGGCTGTACATCCGCGGCATGGTGAAGGGATCGACCCAGAGCCTGCGCAGCGTCGCGACGTGGGCGCCGCAGCCGAGGTTCTCGCCGAAGTCGCGGACGAGACTCCGGACGTAGGTGCCCGAACCGCACTCGACGAGCAGCCGGATGCGGTTGCCTTCGCGTCGAAGGACGCGAAGCTCATGGACGACGACGTCCCGCTCCGGCGCTTCGATCGACTCGCCACGGCGCGCCTTGGCGTACAGCGGCTCGCCGCCCTGCTTCAACGCCGAATAGATCGGCGCGCGCTGGCGGATCGCTCCGCGCAACGGGACCAATGCGGTTTCGATGCGCGCGTAGTCGAGATCGGCGGGCACTTCGCGTTCGAGCAAGGGCGCGCCGTCGGCATCATCACTATCGGTGGTGAGCCCCAGTGCGGCCGTGGTTTTGTAGGCCTTGCGCGAACCCAGCAACAACCCGGCGATCTTCGTGGCTTCGCCGAAACACACCGGCAGCAGGCCGGTCGCCAGCGGATCGAGACTGCCGGTATGTCCGGCTTTCTCTGCGCGGAACAGATGGCGTACTCGTTGCAGCGCCTGGTTCGAACTCAGCCCCTGGGGCTTGTCGAGCAGCAGGATGCCGTCGAGCTTGCGAAACACGGTGCGAGGTTTCTTGCTCATCGGCGTGAAAACGTAGGGCGGGCTCAAGCCCGCCAGAAGATCGATGGGATCACGAATTCGCGCGCAGTTGGGCCTGGGCCCACCCTGCGTCAATCGGCGTCGCCGTCGTCAGTCGCAATGGCGGGATTGTCGCGCAGCAGGTTGTTGATGCGTTCGCCGCGATCGACCGAATCGTCGTACTGGAAATGCAATTCGGGAACGTGGCGCAGCTTCATCGCGCGTCCCAGTGCATACCGCAGTTCGGGGGCGATGGTCTTGAGCGCCTTCACCGCTTCGGCCGAGCGCTCCGCCTGCAGCGCGGTCACGAACACCTTGGCGTGGGCCAGGTCGCGCGTGACTTCAACGTCGGAAACGCTGACCGACGGCAGGCCATGCTCGCGCACCGCCGAGTGCACGATCGCGCCCAGCTCGCGGCGGAGCTGGGCGGAGACACGGTCGGTGCGATGGAACGATTTGCTTGGCATGTCGATGGCGCCGCCTTACAGCGTGCGCTGGACCTCGATGCGTTCGAAGCACTCGATCTGGTCGCCCGGCTTCACGTCGTTGTACGCCTTCACGCCGATACCGCACTCGGTGCCCTGGCGGACTTCGTCGACGTTCTCCTTGAAGCGGCGCAGCGATTCCAGTTCGCCCTCGAAGATGACGGTGTTGTCGCGCAACACGCGGATCGGCTTGCTGCGCTTGACCACGCCCTCGACCACCATGCAGCCGGCGACCGCGCCGAACTTGGAGCTGCGGAACACGTCGCGGACTTCGGCGGTACCGATGATCTCTTCGCGGATTTCCTTGCCCAGCACGCCGGAAGCGATCTGCTTCACCTGGTCGATCACGTCATAGATGATCGAGAAGTAACGCAGGTCGACGCCGTTGCCTTCGATCACGCGGCGCGCGGACGCGTCGGCACGGACGTTGAAGCCGATGATCGTGGCCTTCGACGTTGCGGCGAGCGTGGCGTCGGATTCGGTGATGCCACCGACGCCGCCGCCGATCACGTTGATGCGGATCATGTCGTTGGACAGGCCGGTCAGCGCTTCGCGCAGGGCCTGCACCGACCCATGCACGTCGGCCTTGACCACGAGGTTGAGGTTCTGCTGGCCGGCGCCCTCGCCCATCTGGGCCATGACGTCTTCCATGCGGTTGCCCGCCTGGGCGACGAGGCGCGATTCGCGGCGCTTCGCATCGCGCTGCTGCGCGACGTCCTTGGCCAGGCGTTCGTCTTCGACCACGACGAAGTCGTCGCCGGAATCAGGCACGCCGGACAGGCCAAGCACCTGCACCGGAATCGACGGACCGGCGGCATCCACTTGCGAGCCGGTTTCATCGAACAGCGCGCGCACGCGGCCGTACTGCACGCCGCAGACGAGATAATCGCCCTTGCGCAGTTCGCCCTGCTGCACGAGCACGGTCGCAACCGGGCCGCGACCCTTGTCGAGCGAGGATTCGATGACCACGCCAGTGGCGCGGCCGGTCGGCACGGCGCGCAGGTCGAGCACTTCGGCCTGCAGCAGGATGTTGTCGAGGAGGTCGTCGACGCCCTGGCCGGTCTTCGCGGAGAGTTCGACCATCTGCGTGTCGCCACCGAAGTCCTCGGCCACGACGCCCTCGGCCAGCAGCTCGTTCTTCACGCGCAGCGGGTCGGCACCGGACTTGTCGATCTTGTTGATCGCGACGATCAGCGGCACCTTCGCCGCCTTCGCGTGCTGCACGGCTTCGCGCGTCTGCGGCATCACGCCGTCGTCGGCAGCGACCACCAGGATCACGATGTCGGTGAGCTTGGCGCCGCGTGCACGCATCTGCGTGAACGCCGCGTGGCCCGGGGTATCGAGGAAGCTGACGACGCCCTTCGGGGTTTCGACGTGGTAGGCACCGATGTGCTGGGTGATGCCGCCGGCTTCGCCGGAGGCCACCTTGGTGCGGCGGATGTAGTCGAGCAGCGAGGTCTTGCCGTGGTCGACGTGGCCCATGATGGTGACGACCGGCGGACGCGTGACCTTTTCGCCCTGCGTTTCTTCCACGTGCGCCAGCAGCGCGTCTTCGGCCGTGTTCTCGCTGGCCTTGACGACGGTGTGGCCGAGTTCTTCGGTCACCAGCGCGGCGGTGTCGTGGTCGATGCTCTGGGTGATGGTGGCCATCACGCCCATCTTGAACAGCGCCTTCACCACGTCGCCACCCTTCAGCGCAAGCTTCTGCGCGAGGTCGGCAACCGTGATCGTGTCGCCGATGGCGACTTCGCGCACGATCGGTGCGGTCGGCCTGGAGAAGCCGTGCGCACCGCCGCCCGAACGGGCCTGTTCCGCCTGGCGGCGCGGCTTGGTCTTGCCGCGCGCACCGGTGGTGCGGCGGGCACGCTCCTGCGCACTGAGATGCAGCTGGCCGGCGAAACGGCTGGCGGCATCGTCGTCTTCCACGCCGGCGACCATGACATGCGAGCCGCGTGCCTTGTGCTTGGGTGCGTTGCGGTCGTCCACGCGCGGCGCGACCGGAGCCGGATGCGGGTGCTTGGGATGACCGTGGCCGGTCGGCTTGCGCACGACGGGCTCGTCTTCGCCTGCGGCCAATGCAGCCTCGGCAGCGGCACGGGCTTCTTCTTCGGCCTTCAGGCGCGCGGCTTCTTCCGCCTCGAGACGGATACGCTCGGCCTCTTCGGCACGGCGGCGATCGGCATCGGCCAGGCGCTGCTGCTCCGCGGTGTTGCGGGCGCGCGATTCTTCGAGCTTGCGCAGGATCTCCGCGCGCTCGTCGGTCACGGGCTCGCCAGTCTTCTCGGTCGGCTTGACCAGCGTGACCTTCTTGCGAACGACGACATCGACGGTCGACTTGTTCTTGCCACCGCCAACGGTGAGTTCTTCCTTGCGGCTGCGGTTCAGCGTGATCTTCTTCGGCGCGGCAGCGGCTTCGGCGGTTTCCGCCTTGCCGTGCGAGCGCTTGAGGAAGCCAAGCAGCTTGACCTTCTCGATGCTGGTCACGACCTGGTCGGGGCCGCTGAACTTCATGCCGGCCTCGGCCAGTTGTTCAAGCAGCTTCTCGACCGGCGTGTTCACCAGTTCAGCGAGCTTGCGGATGGTGGTTTGCTGCGACATTCGGTTCCGTGTCCTCGTGGCGCGGGACGCATCCCGCGCGTGATGGAGCGATTCTAACGTGTGGCTTCCGGACGGGCCGTCCAGACGGCCGGACCAGCCGGTTGGCACGCGCCTTTCGACGCCATGCCGGGTTGCTGCTTGAACGTGTTACTCGAACCAGTGCTTGCGCGCTTCCATGATCAGCGCCTTGGCACGGTCCTCGTCTACGCCTTCGATATCGGTCAATTCGTCGGTGGCGAGGTCGGCCAGGTCGTCGCGGGTGATCACGCCACGCGCGGCGAGCGTGAACGCGAGTTCCTCGTCCATGCCTTCCAGTTCGAGCAGGTCGGCCGCGGGCTGGTGTTCGTCGAGCTCTTCTTCGGCGGCCAGCGCTTCGTTGAGCAGCGCGTCGCGGGCACGCGAACGCAGCTCTTCGACGATGTCTTCGTCGAAGCCTTCGACGGCGAGCAGCTCGCCCACCGGTACGTAGGCGATTTCCTCGACCGTGTTGAAGCCTTCCGATACCAGGATCGTCGCAATTTCCTCGTCGACCTCGAGCTTGTCCATGAACAGCTGGCGCGCTGCGGTCTGTTCGGCTTCCGATTTCGCGGTGACCTGATCCTGCGTCATAACGTTGAGCTGCCAACCGCTCAGGCGGCTGGCGAGGCGCACGTTCTGGCCACCCTTGCCGATCGCCTGGGCGAGGCGGTCTTCGGCGACCGCGAGGTCCATCGAGTGCTTTTCTTCATCGACGATGATCGACTGCACTTCAGCCGGTGCCATCGCATTGATGACGAACTGCGCCGGGTTGTCCGACCACAGCACGATGTCGACGCGCTCGCCATTGAGTTCATTCGACACCGCCTGCACGCGCGAACCGCGCATGCCGATGCAGGCGCCGATCGGATCGGTGCGGTTGTCGTGCGCCTGCACGGCGATCTTGGCGCGGTCGCCCGGATCACGTGCGCAGGCCTTGATCGACACGAGGCCCTGGCCGACTTCCGGCACTTCGAGCTTGAACAGCTCCATCATGAATTCCGGCGCAGCGCGGCTGATGAACAGCTGCGGGCCGCGCGGCTCGGTGCGCACGTCGAACAGGTAACCGCGGACGCGGTCGCCGGCACGCAGCACGTCGCGCGGGATGCCCTTGTCCTTCGGAATGATCGCTTCGGCATTGCCGCCGAGGTCGACGTAGATGTTGCCGCGCTCGGCGCGCTTAACCACGCCGGTCACCAGTTCGCCGATGCGATCCTTCCATGCATCGACGACCTGCGCGCGCTCGGCTTCGCGGACGCGCTGCACGATCACCTGCTTGGCGGCCTGGGCGGCGATGCGGCCGAATTCGGGATTTTCGATCTGCTCTTCGATGTAGTCGCCGATCTCGACGCCTTCGGCTTCATCGACGGCGTCCATCATGCGGATCTGGCGATCCGGCGATTCCATCACTACGTCGTCGGCCACGACTTCCCAGCGGCGGAAGGTTTCGTAGTTGCCGTCCTTCTGGTCGATCGCAACGCGGACCAGAACGTCCTGGTCGTGGTAACGCTTCTTCGCGGCCGACGCCAGCGCGGCTTCGATCGCGTCGAAAATGACTTCGCGCGGCACGCCCTTCTCGTTGGCGACCGCGTCAACGACCAGCAAAAGTTCCTTGCTCATCTTTCTTACTCCGCACTGGACGGCTTGTTGGCCGCCGGCTTGTTGGTGGATTTCTTGTCTGCTTGCTTCTTCGAAGGCACGCCTTTCGACGGCTTGGCGCCCTTGCCTGGCTTCGCCTTCTCGGCGCTCAAACCAAGCGCTGCCCAATCGGGAACCAGGCGCGCCTTCTCGATGTTGTCCGCACGCACGGTGATTTCGTTTCCGTCGACGTTGAACGTGATGTTCTCGCCATCAACGCGCGCGATTTGGCCCTGTAAACGACGGCGGCCGTCCTGCGGCAGGCGCAGGGCGACCTTCGCCGACTCGCCGAGGAAGCGCGCGAACTGCATGGCACCGAACAGCGGACGGTCGATACCGGGCGAAGACACTTCCAGCGTGTAGTGGCTGCTGATCGGGTCCTCGACATCGAGCTGCGCGGAAACCTCGCGGCTCACGGCTTCGCAGTCTTCGATGGTGACCGCGCGCGGCTCCTCGCCCTCGCCCGCCGAATCGGCCGGCACATCGATGTACAGGCGCAGCATCGCGCCACCCGGGGAGGGCAGGTATTCGGCGCCGAGCAGTTCCAGGCCCAGCGACGCTACCGTCGGAGCCAGCAATGCGGCGATTTCGTTGGCCTTGTCCGTCATGTCTGTCTTGTCCAGCCGTGCGCATCGCACGGAATTCCGGAAAACGTTGCTTTGAAGCTACGTTGCCTTGCATGGAGCTGGTTCGTGAAGCCGCGATATGCAATGAGGCCGCTTCGAACACGAACCGGAAACGCAAAAACAACAAGGGGCCCGACGGGCCCCTTGTCCGTTACAACTGGATTTCGGTGCAGCGACTCCGATACTCCGGTGCCGCTGCAAAGCCCGAGCCTTGCGACTAAAAAGAAAAGCCTCGTGAGAGGCCTTTCTCCAGCCGAAGCTGGTAGCGGGGGCAGGATTTGAACCTGCGACCTTCGGGTTATGAGCCCGACGAGCTGCCAGACTGCTCCACCCCGCAGCAGGAGCGGAATTATGACGGCTTGTGAAAATCCTTGCAAGCCAAAATTTGAACGAATGTTGGGGTAGCTGAAAAAACGCCTGGAAACAGGGATTTCATGCGCCGAAGGCGTACTTGCACCACGCCATGATCGGGTTCCATGCGAAACCCAGCGCCAGCAAGGCCAGCGCATTGACGCCGAAGAGCACATGCAGCGGCCGATCCTGGTTCGGCGCGTGTTGCTCACCCTGCGCCTCTTCGAAGTACATGGCCTTGACGATGCGCAGGTAATAGAAGGCACCCACGACTGCGAACACCAGACCGACGATCGCCAGCCACCACAGGCCGCCCTCGAATGCTGCGCGCAGCACCGCCAGCTTCGCCCAGAACCCGAGGAACGGTGGCACACCGGCCAGCGACGCCATCACGCAGAGGATCAGGCCCGCCAGCCACGGGTTGCGCGAATTCAGGCCCTTGTAGTCGTCGATGTTGTCTGCTTCGAAGCCACGACCGGCGAGAACCACAATCGCGCCGAAGGCTGCGGCCGACATCACCGCGTAGCTGATCGCATAGAACAACGCCGCGGCCATGCCTTGCGCGCCACCACCGGCCAGCCCCATGAGCAGGAAGCCCACGTGCGAAACGGTCGAATACGCCAGCAGGCGCTTGAAGTTGCTCTGCACCAGTGCGCTGAGGTTGCCGATCACCAGCGATGCGACGGCGAGCGCAGCCAACAGCAGGCGCCAGCGATCATCGAGCGGGCCGGCGCCGGTTTCGAGCAGGCGGAATGCCATGCCGAAATACGCCAGCTTGGGTGCGGAACCGATGAACAGCGTGATCGGTGTCGGCGCGCCGTGATAGACGTCGGGCAGCCACATATGGAACGGCGCCGCGCCGAACTTGAAGGCGATGCCGGCGACCGTGAACACCACGCCGGTGATCAGCAGGGTCGAGCTGGTGGTTGCCCCCGCGGCGGCACCGATGGTGGCGAGATCCAGGGAGCCGGTGGCGCCGTAGATCAGCGACATGCCGTAGAGAATCAGGCCCGACGCCAGCGAACCCAGCACGAAGTACTTGATGGCCGCTTCCGACGCGATCGGGCTGTCGCGGTCGACCGCCACCAGCGCGTACGAGCACAGCGCCAGCATTTCCAGGCCGAGGTAAACCATCAGCAGGTTGCCCGCAGACACCAGCAGCATCATGCCGGCGATCGCGAACAGCATCAGCACCGCGATTTCACCCTGGTAGAGGTTGCGCTGACGGAAGTAAGGCCAGCCGTAGACCAGGGCGAAAGCGCTGATGCCACAGATCGCCACCTTCATCACGTCGGCCGCTGTGTCGCGCACGAACATGCCGTTGAGCACCGTGCCCTGCCCGCCTACGCCGCTCGCGATCATCGCGATGACAACCACCAGCGTGGCCACCGCCAGCACGTGGGTGATCACGCGTTGCCGCGCATCCAGGAACAGGTCGAGCATCAGCCAGGCGAACGCGGCGCCGACAAGCACCAGTTCGGGCAGCAGCGGCATCAGGTCGGCGGCGGTGGGTATGGTCATCTGCATGTCTGGATCTCTGAAGCGAGGGTTGCTGCTTCACCCTGTGGAAGCGTCTGTGGGCGCCACCGTTCCATGGCTAAGCGTCGCGCCCAAGGGCTCTCCTACAACTTGGAAGTGGCGATCTGTGTGGCGAGATTGGCGATCGAAGGTTCCATCAGGTCGGTGAGCGGCTTCGGGTAGATACCGAGCACCAGCACGCCGATCGCGAAAACACCAAGAACGATTGCCTCGCGGAAGTTGATGTCCTCCATCTCGGCTACATGCGCGTTGCCCACTTCCCCCCAGATCACGCGCTTGACCAGCCACAGCGTGTAACCAGCACCGATGATCAGCGTGGCAGCGGCGGCGAAGGCAATAAGCGGGTGCGTCTGGAAGCTCGACAGGATCACCATGAATTCGCCGACGAAGCCCGACGTGCCCGGCAGGCCCGAATTGGCCATCGCGAACAGCACGAAGAACGTCGCGAACCACGGCATGACGTTCACCACGCCGCCGTAATCCTTGATCATGCGGCTGTGCATGCGGTCGTACAGCACGCCGACGCAGGTGAACATCGCGCCGGAAATGAAGCCGTGGCTGATCATCTGCACCATCGCGCCCTGCAGGCCGAGGCGCGCCGCGTCGTAGTTGCCGTACTCGCGCACCAGCGCGAACGATATGAACGTGCCCAGCGTGACGAAGCCCATGTGCGAAACCGACGAGTAGGCGATCAGCTTCTTCATGTCGTCCTGCACCAGCGCCACGAGGCCGACGTAGACCACCGCGATCAGGCTCAGCGCAATGACGAACATCGCCCATTCGGTTCCGGCGTCCGGCACGATAGGCAGCGTGAAGCGCAGGAATCCGTATCCGCCGATCTTCAGCATGATCGCGGCCAGGATCACCGAACCCGCGGTCGGTGCTTCCACGTGCGCATCCGGCAACCATGTATGCACCGGGAACATCGGCACCTTCACCGCGAACGCCGCGAGGAAACCGAAGAAGATCCACGTCTGCTCCGTCGCCGACAGCTGCAGTGCGTACATGTCCGCGAGCTGCCAGCTGCCACCCTTCAGGTACATGTAGATCAGCGCGGCGAGCATGAATACCGAGCCGAGGAACGTGTAAAGGAAGAACTTCACCGCCGCATATACGCGACGCGGACCGCCCCAGACGCCGATGATCAGGAACATCGGGATCAGCATGGCCTCGAAGAACACGTAGAACAGCATCGAGTCGAGCGCCGAGAACACTCCGACCATCAGGCCTTCCAGGATCAGGAACGACGCGTAGTACTGGCTGACGCGCTTGTCGACCGAACCCCACGCGGAGATCAGGACGAGCAGCGAGGTCAGCGTCGTCAATCCGATCAGCGCGACCGAAATGCCGTCGGCGCCGAGGCTGTAGCGGATGTCGTACGCGGGAATCCACGCGTGTTCTTCGCCGAACTGCATGCCCGGACTGGTGTAGTCGAAGCCGGTGAACAGCGGGATGCTAGCCAGCAACGTGGTGAATGCGACGGCGATACCGAACCAGCGCGCGGCATTCGCGCGCTCGTTGCCGAATGCGAGGGTGACGAAGCCACCGAGGATCGGCAACCAGATCAGGAGGCTAAGCAAGGGCCAGGAAGTCACGTTGCGAGGTCCTTTAGCGCCAATAGCGGATGAGCACGGCCAGCGAAGCAATCAGGCCGAGGATCATCGCGAACGCGTAGTGGTAGAGGTAACCGGTCTGGCCGCGACGCACCAGGCGCGCGGTGAAATCGGTGACGCGGGCGCTGGCGTTGACCAGGCCATCGATCACATTGGTGTCGAACCAGCGCGAGAGCTTGCCGATCAGCACGCCGCCACCGGCAAAGCCATTGATCCAGAGCGTGTCCATGCCGTACTTCTCTTCGAGCACGCGCACCGGCAGCGCAAAGGTTTCGCGCAGCTTGCCCGGCAGCTCAGGCTTGATCAGGTACAGGAATGTCGCCAGTGCGAAGCCTGCGAACGCCAGCCAGAATGCCGGCGCCATGAAGCCATGGAGCGCAAACGCCACCGGGCCGTGGAATTCCTCGGACAGCTGGCCAATGGTGTCCTGCGCGGCTGGCAGGTCGATCGCACCAAGGAAGAACGGCAGCTGCTTGTGATGGCCCAGCATGTCGGTGCCGAACAGCATCGGTCCGACCGTGAAGAAGCCGATCAGGATCGACGGGATCGCCAGCAGGATCAGCGGAACCGTCACGACCCACGGCGATTCATGCGGCGTGTGCGCATGATCGTCATGGCCGTGGCCATGGTCGCCATGGTCGCCATGGTGCGTGGCGTCGCCAGCGCCGTGCACTTCGTGCTCGTGGGCGATGGAAGCTTCGTGCTCTGTGCTGTCCGCTTCGGGCGCGACGTAATTGGCCGGCGCCGGATCGTGGAAGTGTTCCTTCCCGTGGAAGGTCATGTACAGCAGGCGGAAGCTGTAGAAAGCGGTGACGAAGGCACCAAGCAACACGGCCCAGTAGCCATAGGTCGCGACCCAGTTGTTCGCTTCGTGCGCATGGTGTGCCGCGGCCTCGATAATGGTGTCCTTCGAGTAGAAGCCGCTGAAGAACGGCGTACCGACCAGCGCGAGCGTGCCGATCACCATCGTGATGTAGGTGATGGGCATGTACTTGCGCAGGCCGCCCATGCGACGCATGTCCTGCTCGTGGTGCATGCCGATGATCACCGAGCCCGCGCCAAGGAACAGCAGCGCCTTGAAGAAGGCGTGCGTCATCAAGTGGTACACCGCGCCCGAGTAAGCCGACACGCCCAGCGCGACGGTCATGTAACCCAGCTGCGACAGCGTCGAGTACGCGACTACGCGCTTGATGTCGTTCTGCACGATGCCGATCAGGCCGGTCCAGAACGCCGTCGTCGCACCGATGAAGAGGACGAAATTCAGCGCCGTCTCGCTCAACTGGAACAGCGGCGACATGCGGGCGACCATGAAGATGCCCGCCGTCACCATCGTCGCGGCGTGGATCAGCGCGGAGATCGGGGTCGGGCCTTCCATCGAATCCGGCAGCCACACGTGCAGCGGCACCTGCGCCGACTTGCCCATCGCACCGATGAACAGGCAGATGCAGATGACGGTCGCCACGGACCACTCGTGTCCGCTGAGGATGGTGATGGTCGTATTCGCGATCGTCGGCGCGTTTGCGAACACCGTCGCGTAGTCGAGCGTGCCGACATACATCAGCACGGCGGCGATGCCCAGCAGGAAACCGAAGTCGCCCACGCGGTTGACCAGGAACGCCTTGAGGTTCGCAAACACCGCCGTCGGGCGCTTGAACCAGAAGCCGATCAGCAGGTACGACACCAGGCCGACCGCTTCCCAGCCGAAGAACAGCTGCAGGAAGTTGTTGCTCATCACGAGCATCAACATCGAGAAGGTGAACAGCGAGATGTAGCTGAAGAATCGCTGGTAGCCCGGGTCGTCTTCCATGTAGCCGATGGTGTAGACGTGCACCAGCAGCGCGACGAAGGTGACGACCACCATCATCATCGCGGTGAGCTTGTCGATCATGAAGCCGACATGCGCGTCGATGCCGCCCACCTGGAACCAGGTGTAGACGTTCTCGTTGAACGGCGCGGCGCCCTGCGAGACCAGCTGCCACAACACGTACATGGACAGCGCGCAGCTGATGGCCACGCCGCCGATGGTCACGCTGTGGGCACCGACGCGGCCGATGCGGCGACCGAACAGGCCCGCGAGGATCGCACCCAGCAAGGGCGCGAGCACGATGATCAGCAGATGGGTTTTGGAGATTGCCATTTGTTATCCGTTGATCAGAACCGTATGGCGCGGACCGTTAGCGTTCTTGTTTTCTTCTTACTGCCATCCATGGCGACATCGAGAGGACCTTCGAAGAGCCCGGCCCAGCCTCGCCGCGCTATCGCACGGTTCGATCTGGCCGGGTGTTCGCGGTCACGCGCGGATTGCCGCGCAAAAGCAACCGCTCACCCCTTCAGCGTGTCGATCTGTCCGACGTTGATCGTGTGGCGGTTGCGGAACAGCGTCACGAGGATCGCCAGGCCGATTGCCGCTTCCGCCGCAGCCACGGTCAGGATGAAGAATACGAATACCTGCCCCGCGGGATCGCCGAAATGGCGCGAGAACGCGACGAAGTTGACATTGACAGCGAGCAGCATCAGCTCGATCGACATCAGCAGGATGATCACGTTCTTCCGGTTGAGCACGATGCCCGCGACGCTGATGCAGAACAGCGCGGCGCCGAGCGCGAGATAGTGGCCGAGAGCCACGCCTTCACCCAGCAGATTCATGGCTGTCCCTCCTCGCTCGCGGCAGGCAGCTGCGGCTTCACGGCATCCATCTTGATGATGCGGATGCGGTCGCTGGCGCGAACACGCGCCTGTGCGGACGGATCCTGATGACGCGCACCGACGCGCCGGCGCAGCGTCAGCATCACGGCCGCGATCACGGCGATGGTCAGGATCACCGCGGCGACCTCGAATGGCAGCATGAAATCGGTGAACAGCGCACGTGCCAGCCACGTCGTGTTGGGAATGTCACCGACGTTGTCGGCGAACGGCGTGGCGATCGCCGCCTTGACGCCAATCAGCGTCAGCATTTCAGCCAGCATCACGACCGCGACGATCAGCCCGACCGGCAGGTAGCGGACGAAGCCTTCGCGCAAGGGCGCGACGTCGATATCCAGCATCATCACCACGAACAGGAACAACACCATCACCGCGCCGACGTAGACCAGGATCAGCGCGATGCCGAGGAACTCGGCGCCAGAGATGATCCAGGTGCAGGCAACGGAGAAGAACGTCAGCACCAGCAGCAACGCGGCGTGCACCGGGTTGCGGACGGTGACAACGCCTGCCGCCGCGATGGTGGCCATCGCAGCGAAGGCGAGGAAGGCAATCTGCGCGAAATCCATGGCAGTCCTCAGCGGAACGCGGCGTCGGTGGCGCGGCGCTCGGCGATCTCGGCTTCAAGCCGGTCGCCGATCGCCAGCAGCTGCGGCTTGGTGACGATGTTCTGGCCGCGCTTGTCGAAGTGGTATTCGTGGATGTGGGTCTCCACGATCGAGTCGACGGGGCAGGACTCCTCGCAGAAGCCGCAGAAGATGCACTTGAACAGATCGATGTCGTAGCGCGTGGTGCGACGCGTGCCGTCGGCCCGCTTCTCGGAGTCGATGGTGATCGCCAGCGCCGGGCATACCGCTTCGCACAGCTTGCAGGCAATGCAACGCTCTTCGCCGTTGGGATAACGGCGCAGCGCATGGATGCCGCGGAAGCGCGGCGACTGCGGCGTCTTCTCCATCGGGTACATCAGCGTGTACTTCGGCTTGAACAGATACTTGAGCGTCAGCCCAAGCCCCTGCAGCAGCTCGATGAGCAGCAGGCTCTTGAAGTAGGAAGTAATGCGAGTCATGCCTTTCTCACTGCCCCGGCGTGAACACGTTGAAGTACGCCAGCAGCGCGGTGACGCAGATCCACGCGATGGTGATCGGAATGAATACCTTCCAGCCCAGGCGCATGATCTGGTCGTAGCGGTAGCGCGGGAACGACGCGCGGAACCAGATAAAGCAGCTGGCGAAGAAGAACACCTTCGCGAGCAGCCACCACCAGCCATCGACCGACAGCAGCGGAATGCCCAGGCCCTGGAACGGGCTCAGCCAGCCGCCGACGAAGAACAGCGACACCAGGAAGCTGATCAGGATCATGTTCGCGTATTCGGCGAGGAAGAACAGCGCGAAGGCCGACCCCGAATACTCGACCATGTGGCCAGCGACGATTTCCGACTCGCCTTCGACCACGTCGAACGGAGCGCGGTTCGTCTCGGCGACACCCGAAATGAAATAGACCACGAACAGCGGCAGCAGTGGCCACATGAACCACTCGAACGCGCCGGCATTGCCGGACTGCGCCATCACGATCTCGCTGAGGTTCAGGCTGCCCGCTGCGATCAGCACACCGACCATCGCGAAACCCATGGCGATTTCGTAGCTCACCATCTGCGCCGCGGCGCGCATCGCACCGAGGAACGCGTACTTCGAATTCGACGCCCAGCCGGCAAGGATGATGCCGTACACGCCCATCGATGTCATCGCCAACAGGTACAACAGGCCGGCGTTGGCGTTCGAGAGCACGAGCTTCGCGTCGAACGGCACCACGGCCCAGGCGGCGAATGCAGGCGCCAGCGCCAGCAGCGGAGCGAACTTGAACAGGAACGGCTGCGCGCGCGTGGGCTGGATGACTTCCTTGAACAGCAGTTTGAAGACGTCGGCGAACGCCTGCAGGATGCCCTTGCCGATGTACATCGGACCGCGGCGCACGTGCATCCAGCCGATCAGCTTGCGCTCCCACACCACGTAGAACGCCACGGAGATGATCACCGGCATCGCGATCAGCAGGATCTTCAGCACGATCCAGGCAACGTTGCCGCCCGCGCCGAAGTCCAGCATCCAGTCGCGGAAAGAATCCACCATCTGCATGGTTACGCCCTCCCCGCCTGCACGCGGCCCGCACCGAGTGGTGCAGTTGCTCCGTGGCCGCTCTCGATCCAGATCGCGCCGCGCGCGACCTTGTCGCTGATGGCGACCGGTAGCGTGGCGGTCCCCGCAGCAGCAGTGAACTTGCCGATCACCCCCTCACGGAAGCCGAGCGCTTCCGCATCGGCCGGATGCAGCACGGCATGCGGTTCGACGTTCAACGGATGCGACTGCAGGCCTGCCGCGCGACGGACTACCGCGTCGCTGCGATAGATGCCGGTGCTGACAGCGAGTTCGAGGCCCTCGCCGGAGACGACCGGCGCGGCGCCCGGCGCGGGGCGAACATCCTGGCGATGGATGCTGGTGCGCAGTCCGGCCAGGTCGGTGAAACCGAACCCTTCGGCGTCGAGCTCGCCACCGAGCGCGCGCAGTACGCGCCAGCCGGCACGGGCATCGCCAGGCAGCTTGCCGCCAGCGACGGTGGACTGGTCGACGCCGGCAAGGTTGGTGAGCGTTGCTTCGATCTCCGGCAACGCGCCGATCGGCAGGATCACGTCCGCGACTGCACGCGTGGAGCGGCAGGCAAAGTGACTGAACGCGACGACCTGCGCGGAAGCCAATGCCTTGTTGGCCGTCGCGACGTCCGCAAAATCCAGCCCCGGCTCGATGCCATAGAGGACGTAGGCCGAACGCGGCTGCGCGAGCATCGCCCGCGCATCGCGCGAGCGCGGCAGCACGCCATGCTTCGACAAGCCAACTGCATTGGCGCCCTGCGGAATGCGGCACAGCTTCGCATTGGTCGCGGAAGCAAACTCGGCGGCGGCCTTACGGATCGCCGAGGCATACGGACTGTTCTCCGCAACGCCGCCGACGATCACGACCGCACGCGTGGTGCTCGCCAGTGCGTCGCGCAGGCCGGCGTTGGCCAGGGTCGCTGCAATCTGCGACGGTGCAACGATGTGGCGGCTGGTGGTCGTGAAGGTGAAATCAAAGTCGACCGGGTTGACGACGTGCACCTTCGCGCCACGGGTTGCTGCCTTGCGTACGCGGGCATGCAGCAGCGGCACTTCATGGCGCAGGTTGCTGCCGACGATGATGACGGCGTCGGCATTGTCGAGGTCGGCGACAGGCACGCCGAAAGTTTCGGCGACCGCGCTGTCCGACAGGTCGTGTTGCGAGATGCGGTGGTCGATGTTGCCGGTACCGAGCGCATCGGCGAGCCGGGCGAGCAATGCGCCCTCCTCGTTCGAAGTCGCCGGATGCACGAGCACGCCGAGGTTGTCGGCGGCGTTGTCGCGCAGGATCTTCGCGGCCTTCGCCAGCGCTTCTTCCCAGGATGCTTCGCGGAAGTCCGCGCCGTCCTTGATCAGCGGCTGCGTCGCGCGATCTGCGGCATACAGGCCCTGGTGCGAATAACGGTCGCGATCCGAGAGCCAGCATTCGTTCACGGCTTCGTTGTCGCGCGGCACGGTGCGCAGCACTTCGCCACGGCGAACGTGCAGGAACAGGTTGCTGCCCAGCGCATCGTGGTAACCGAGCGACTCGCGCGCGATTAGCTCCCACGGCCGCGCCTTGAACTGGAATACCTTGTTGGTCAGCGCGCCCACCGGGCACACGTCGATCACGTTGCCCGAAAGTTCGGTTGTCAGCGGCTTGCCGTCGAACGTACCGATCTGGAGGTTCTCGCCGCGGTACATGCCACCGAGCTCATACGTACCGGCGACTTCCGCGGTGAAGCGCACGCAGCGTGTGCACTGGATGCAGCGGGTCATCTCGGTGGCAACCAGTGGACCGAAGTCCTCGTCCGGCACCACGCGCTTGCGTTCGGAAAAACGGCTGACCGACCGGCCGTAACCCAGCGACAGATCCTGCAGTTCGCATTCGCCGCCCTGGTCGCAGATCGGGCAATCGAGCGGATGGTTAATCAGCAGGAACTCCATCACGTTGCGCTGCGACTTCAACGCCTTGTCACTGCGCGTCGATATCTTCATGCCATCCATCACTGGCGTGGCGCAGGCAGGCGCCGGCTTCGGCATCTTCTCCACTTCGACGAGGCACATGCGGCAGTTGGCCGCAATGGCGAGCTTGTCGTGATAGCAGAAGCGCGGAATCGGAATGCCGGCCTTGTCGGCGGCCTGGATGATCATCGAGCCCTTGGGCGCGGCCATCTCGACACCGTCGATGAATACGGTGACGTGATCGGGCGGAAGATTCGGATTGATGGGCTGTGCGCTCATGCGGCGACCTTTTGCACGACGGTGCCCGCGCTCTGGTCATCGACCAGGAAGCGCTTGTTCACGATCGCGTACTCGAACTCATCCCAGTAATGACGCAGGAAGCCCTGCACCGGCCACGCAGCAGCTTCGCCGAATGCGCAGATGGTGTGGCCTTCGATCTGGCCGGCGGCGGCACGCAGCATCTTCAGGTCGTCGAGCGTGGCCTGCTTCTCGACGATGCGCGTCAGCATGCGGTACATCCAGCCGGTGCCTTCGCGGCACGGCGTGCACTGGCCGCAGCTTTCCTTGAAATAGAAGCGCGCGATGCGCTGGCACGCACGCACCATGCAGGTGGTGTCGTCCATCACGATCACGGCGCCCGAACCCAGGCCGGAACCAGCCTTCTGGATCGAATCGTAATCCATCGTGAGGCCCATCATGGTCTCGCCCGGCAGCACCGGCATCGAGGAGCCACCCGGGATCACGGCCTTCAGCTTGCGGCCGTCGCGCATGCCACCCGCGAGCTGCAGCAGCTCGGAGAACGGCGTGCCGAGGCGGATTTCGTAGTTGCCCGGACGCGCGACATGGCCCGAGACCGAGAATATCTTCGGACCGCCGTTGTTGGGCTTGCCGAGATTGAGGAACCACTCGGCGCCGTTGCGGATGATCGCCGGCACCGAAGCGTAGGTCTCGGTGTTGTTGATCGTCGTCGGCTTGCCGTACAGGCCGAAGTTCGCCGGGAACGGCGGCTTGTAGCGCGGCTGGCCCTTCTTGCCTTCCAGCGATTCCATCAGCGCGGTTTCTTCGCCGCAGATATAGGCGCCCGCGCCGAGCGCGTTGTAGATGTCGATGTCGATGCCCGAACCGAGCACGTTCTTGCCCAGCCAGCCATTCTTGTAAGCCTCGGCGAGCGCTTCCTCGATGTGCTCGAACGGCTCGTGGTGGAACTCGCCACGCAGATAGTTGTAGGCAACGGTGGAACCGGTCGCGTAGCACGCGATCGCCATGCCTTCGATCACCGCATGCGGGTTGTAACGCAGGATGTCGCGGTCCTTGGCCGTGCCCGGCTCGGATTCATCCGAGTTGCACAGGATGTACTTCTGCGTGCCCGAACCCTTGGGCATGAAGCTCCACTTCAAACCGGTCGGGAAGCCCGCGCCGCCGCGGCCACGCAGGCCGGACGACTTGACCATGTCGACCACGGCCGCAGGTTCGATCTTCTCGGTGAGGATCTTGCGCAGTGCGGCGTAACCGCCGGTCTTCAGGTAGTTCTCGTACGACCAGGGCTTGTCGAAGTGCAGCGTCGTGTAGACGACGTTGTGTTCCTGCGGGACAGGACCGACCGGGCCGTGGGGCTCGGAACCGTGGTGCTCGTGATTCGCCATCTCGTCCGGCCTCACTTCAACTCGTCGAGCAGCTCGTCGACGCGGCTGGCGTCGAGCTGTTCGTGGTAATGGCCGTTGATCACCACCACCGGCGCACCGCAGCACGCGGCGACGCATTCTTCCTCGCGCTTGAGGTAGATGCGGCCGTCGGCGGTGGATTCGCCCAGCTTGCAGCCGAGCTTCTGCTCGGCATGCCGGACAAGGTCTTCGGCGCCGTTGAGCCAGCAGCTGATGTTGGTGCAGAAGGCGACGTTGTTGCGGCCGACCTTCCCGGTTTCGAACATCGAGTAGAACGAAGCGACCTCGTAGGCCCATACCGGTGGCAAGTCGAGATACTTGGCCACGGCAGCGATGAGTTCATCGCTCAGCCATCCGCCATTTTGCTCCTGTGCGGCATGCAGGCCCTGCAACACGGCAGAGCGCTTGCGGTCCGTCGGGAACTTGGCGACCCAATGGTCGATGTGCGCACGGGTCTTGTCCGACAGGGTCACCATCGGGTCGACATTGCGCGCGTTTTCGAAATTGCCAGTGGCCTTCATCGATCCTGCTCTTATCGGTGCCGCAATTAGCGGTCAATCTCACCAAACACGACGTCGTACGTACCGATCATCGCCACCACGTCGGCCAGCATGTGGCCCTTGACGATCTCGTCCATCGAAGAAAGGTGCGCGAATCCCGGTGCGCGCAGCTTGCAACGGAACGGCTTGTTGGCACCGTCCGAAACCAGGTAGCAGCCGAACTCGCCCTTGGGCGCTTCCACTGCGGCGTAGGTCTCGCCCGCCGGGACGCAATAGCCCTCGGAAAACAGCTTGAAGTGATGGATGAGGGCTTCCATGTCGTCCTTCATCTCTTCGCGGCTGGGCGGCGCGACCTTGAAGTTGTCGACGATCACGGGGCCCGGATTGGCCTGCAGCCATTTCACGCACTGCTGGATGATGCGATTGGACTGGCGCATCTCGGCAACGCGAACCAGATAGCGGTCGTAGCAATCGCCATTCACGCCCACCGGGATGTCGAAGTCGACTTCGGCGTACTTCGCGTAGGGCTGCTTCTTTCGCAGGTCCCACGCAATGCCCGAACCGCGGATCATCGGACCGGTCATGCCCCACGCGAATGCCTGCTCCGGCGTCACCACGCCGATGCCGACAGTGCGCTGCTTCCAGATGCGGTTGTCGGTCAGCAGCGTCTCGTATTCGTCAACGCGCTTGGGGAAATCCTCGGTGAAGCGCTCGAGGTAATCGAGCAGCGATCCTTCGCGCCATTCGTTGAAGCGCTTGAGCGACTGGCCCTTGCGCCACGGCGATTCCTTGTAGCGCGGCATCTGCGCCGGCAGGTCGCGGTAGACGCCGCCCGGCCGGTAATAGGTTGCGTGCATGCGGGCGCCGGAGACCGCTTCATAGCAGTCCATCAGCTCTTCGCGCTCGCGGAACGCGTACAGGAACACCGCCATCGCGCCGAGGTCGAGCGCATTAGAGCCGACCCACATCAGGTGGTTCAGGATCCGCGTGATCTCGTCGAACATCGTGCGGATCCACTGCGCGCGTTCCGGTGCCTCGATTCCCATCAGGGTTTCGATCGCACGCACGTAGGCGTGTTCGTTGCACATCATCGAGACGTAATCCAGGCGATCCATGTAGCCGATCGACTGGTTGAACGGCTTGGATTCGACGAGCTTCTCGGTGCCGCGATGGAGCAGGCCGATATGCGGATCGGCGCGCTGCACGACTTCGCCGTCCATCTCGAGGATGAGGCGGAGCACGCCGTGCGCAGCCGGGTGCTGCGGGCCGAAATTCAGCGTGTAGTTGCGGATTTCGGCGTTGAGCAGACCGGAACCATTCGAAGGATTGGAAAGCACGGAACTCACTTCTTCACCTCCGCGTCCTGCGCCGCTTCACCAGCAGCGGTCGCGTAACGCGCATCGTCGCGGATCACGCGCGGCACCAGCACGCGCGGCTCGATCGAAACGGGTTCGTAGACGACACGGCGCTTCTCTGCGTCGTAACGCACCTCGACGTTGCCGATCAGCGGGAAATCCTTGCGGAACGGATGGCCGACGAAGCCGTAGTCGGTCAGGATGCGGCGCAGGTCCGGATGGCCTTCGAAGACGATGCCATACAGGTCGAAAGCTTCGCGTTCGAACCAGTTCACGCCCGGCCACACGGAGGTCAGCGAAGCGACAACCGGAAGATCGTCATTCTCCGCGAACGTGCGCAGGCGGACGCGCTGGTTGTGCTGGCACGACAGCAGGTGCGCAACGGCGGCAAAGCGGCGCTCCGGCGAGTTGGCTGCGCCGTTGGGCGCCTCGCCCCAGGCGAAGCGGCCGGCGCCCTTGCCTTCCACGCCGCGCGAGAAGCCTTCAGACGAGACGTCGGTGTCCCACTCGTCGCTGCCGTAGCTCAGGTAATCGACGCCACTGACGTCGACGCATTGCTCGAAACCGAAGTCGTCGCGCAGCGCCTGTGCCGCGGGGAGCCATTCCGCGGCGGCAACGTCCAGCGTGATTTCGCCGCGCGGCTCGGCGACGATGACCATCGCGCCTTCGAATCGGGCGCGCAGGCGATCGGCGAGTGCAGATCCTGTCGCAGCCATGTCAGCGCACACCCTGCTTGTTGTCGCCGAAATTGGTGCCGCGGCGGATCTTCTTCTGCAGTTGCAGGATGCCGTAGACCAGCGCTTCGGCGGTCGGCGGGCAGCCCGGAACATAGATGTCGACCGGCACGATGCGATCGCAACCGCGCACAACGGCATACGAGTAGTGGTAATAACCGCCACCATTCGCGCACGAGCCCATCGAGATCACCCACTTCGGGTCGGGCATCTGGTCGTAGACCTTGCGCAGCGCCGGGGCCATCTTGTTCACGAGAGTGCCCGCTACGATCATCACGTCCGACTGTCGCGGCGAGGGACGGAACACGACGCCGTAGCGGTCGAGGTCCAGGCGCGCGGCACCCGCGTGCATCATCTCGACAGCGCAGCAGGCCAGGCCAAAGGTCATCGGCCACATCGAACCGGTACGTGCCCAGTTCCACAGCGTGTCGAGATTGGTGGTGACGAAGCCCTGCTGCATCACCGGGTTCTGGTCTTCGGGCAGCAGCAGGTCGTCCAGCCGCCCTTCCGGCAGCGGGTTGTGCATCAGGCCCGAGACAGTCTGGATCACTCCCATTCGAGCGCGCCCTTCTTCCACACGTAGACGAAACCGATCACCAGTAGCGCGAGGAACACGCCCATTTCAATGAGCCCGAACACGCCGAGTTCCCGGAATACCAGCGCCCACGGAAAGACGAAGGCAATTTCCAGGTCAAAAACGATGAACAAGATGGCGATGAGGTAATAGCGCACGTCGAACTGCATGCGCGCGTCCTCGAATGCGCCGAAGCCGCATTCATAGGGCGAGAGTTTCTCGACCGTGGGACGCTGGGGGCCGAGTACACGGCCCACGACCAGCAGGGCGACGCCAATGCCACCGGCGACGATCAGGAACAGCAGGGTCGGCAGGTATTCGGCCAGCACTCGCGTTCTCTCGGCTGATGCCGCGTTGCCGCGGCGTTGGCTCGGCATCTGGGTGCCGTTGTTTGCTTACGCTGAAGGGGCCGCACGCTTTCGTGCGAACCCCTTCAGAAGATTTGGTGCCCAAGGGGGGACTCGAACCCCCACGACCTAAGTCGCTACCACCTCAAGGTAGTGCGTCTACCAATTCCGCCACCTGGGCTGAAACTCTATGAAGCAGGTTGTCGCCAACCCTGGCTGCTCCCCGCGCATGCCGGCCGGGTCGCCTGCGGCCTTCGCCAGATACATCGGCGCCGGCCGGCACCCGGCTGATCCGTGCCGGGCTGGAAAGAATGCTAATGGTACCGCGTTTGTTTCGCTTAGCCGCCTGAGGCGGGTTGCGTCGGCGCGGGTTGCTGCTGCGTCGAAGGCTCGACTGGCGCCGGTGCCGTGCTCCCCGCCGGAGCCGCAGGAACCGTGCTGGCCGGAGCGGCACCCGTCGGCGCGGTCGTAGCCGGAGCCGCAGGAACCGTCGCGTTGCCAGCGGGTGCTGCCGGAGCGGCCGGCACTTGCGACATCAGGCCCTTCTCTTCGCCTGCCGCCGGAGCGCTGACGCTGCCACGACCAGCATTCCACGCCATGAACAGGCTGATGGCGAAGAAGAGGACGGCAAGCCACTTGGTCGACTTCGACAGGAAATTCGAAGCGCCGCGCGAACCGAACACAGTGCCGGATGCGCCCGCGCCGAAGCCCGAACCCGCCTGCGCACCCGCGCCGCGCTGCATGAGGATCAGCGCGATCATCGCGATCGCGATCAGCACATAGATGACGTTGAGGAACAACAGCATCGTTGGAAACTCGATAGTTACGCCGCCGCAGCGACAATGGCATTGAAGTCGTCGGCGACGAGGGAAGCCCCGCCAACCAGGCCGCCATCGACATCCGGCTGTGCGAACAGCGCGGCGGCATTGTCGGCCTTCACGCTTCCGCCGTACAGGATCGGTAGCAAGCCAGCAATTCTAGCATCGTATTGCGAGATTTCGCCACGGATGAATGCGTGCACTTCTTGTGCCTGCTCCGGTGTCGCCGTTTTGCCGGTACCGATCGCCCAGACGGGCTCGTACGCGATGATCGCGCCCTCGAGCACGCCAGCGCCCTGCTCCAGCACGGGAGCGAGCTGTTCCTGCAGGCGCCATTCGGTCTGCCCGTCCTCGCGTTCGCTGAGGGTCTCGCCGATGCACAGGATCGGAATCAGGCCGGCCGACCTGGCCGCGAAGAACTTGCGGGCAACGAGCTGGCTGCTTTCGTGATGGTATTGGCGGCGCTCGGAATGACCCACCAGCCCATAGCGCGCGCCTACATCAAGCAGCATCGCTGCTGATACCTCGCCGGTATACGCCCCCTTGAGGTTCGCGCTGACGTCCTGCGCGCCGAACTGCAATCCGCGCCCTTCATAGCGTTCCACCAGCTCGCCGAGATACGGCAGCGGCGGCAGGATGATGCGCTCCACGCCTGCTGCTGCAGGTGCGGACGCAATCGCGTCCAGCAGTTCGAAGGCGAACTTGCGGTCGCCATGCAACTTCCAGTTTCCGGCAGCGATCTTGCGGCGCATCGGCATATCCATGAATGCGGGGTGCGCAGTTTAACGCAGCGCTAATGAGAAGAAGCCGATCACTTCGCGCGCGGGAACGCGCGAGGTGATGAGCAACGGATGGTTACTTGAGCTTGATTTCGGCCAGCCGCTCTTCGAGATAGCCGTGGGCCGTGATCGGCTCGGGATAGCGACTCGGATTGTCGGCGCTGATGCACGAAGGCAGCACGTCGATCAGGAAATCCGGATTCGGATGCAGGAAGAACGGGGTCGAATAGCGCGGCTGGCGCGCCTTCTCTCCAGGAGGATTCACCACGCGATGCGTAGTCGAGGGATACACGTGGTTGGTGAGGCGCTGCAGCATGTCGCCGATATTCACCACGATGGTGTCGGCGTCGGCGGTGAACGGCACCCACTCGCCCTTGCGCGACTTCACTTCCAGCCCTTCCGAACTCGCGCCGACCAGCAGCGTGATCAGGTTGATGTCCTCATGCGCGCCGGCGCGGACATTGGGGATGTCGTCGGTGGTGATCGGCGGATAGTGGATCGGACGCAGGATGGAATTGCCGAAGTCCGTCTTGTCGGCGAAATAGTTCTCCGGCAAACCGATGTGCAACGCCAATGCGCTGAGCACGCGCGAACCCAGCTGATCCAGTGCCTGGTACAGGCCGTACGCGAGGTCGCGGAATTCCGGGATCTCTTCCGGCCACAGGTTCGGTGGCATCACGTCCGCGTACTTCGAGTCGCGCGGGATCTCACGACCGACGTGCCAGAACTCCTTCAGGTCGAAGTACTTCGAATCCTTCGCGGTTTCGATGCCGAATGGCGTATAGCCGCGCGCGCCGCCACCGCCGGGCACGTGGTACTTGCGCTTGACTTCGTCGGGCAACGCGAAGAAGCGCTTGAACACATCGTAGGAACCGTCGATCAGAGATTGCGAAATTCCGTGATTGCGGATGCCTGCGAAGCCCCACTCCCGATATGCAGCGCCAATTTCGGCGACGAATGCGTCACGGTCGGTGTCGTAACGACGGATGTCGAGGGTCGGGATCTGGCTCATGGATTCTTTGGAGGAATTCGGTAGGAGAACTGTGCTGCGATAGGCAGCGATGGATTGACCGGGTCAACCGGCCGCCGAACGCACGGCGCTGGCGAGGCTCTCCAGGATCGAGTCGACCAGTGCTGCGTCGTCGGCTTCGACCGTCACGCGCACCACCGGTTCCGTGCCGGATGGCCTGAGGAACGCGCGGCCACGCCCGGCAACCGCCGCCTGCGCACTCGCCAGTGCAGCCTGCACCGACGGCGCTTCCGCAGGCTTGCCGGCACCGACGGCGTAACGCACGTTCACCGTCCTCTGCGGCACGCGGTCCAGTCCCTGCAGTGCATCGCGCAGCGAAATGCCGCGACGGCGCAGCGCTTCGAGCACCTGCAACGCGCTGACGATGCCATCGCCGGTACCACTGCGGTCCAGGCACAGCATGTGGCCGGAAGCTTCGCCGCCAAGCACACCGCCATTGGCGACCAGTTGCTGGTGAACGTAACGGTCGCCGACCTTCGCGCGTATGAAACCGATGCCATCGCGCTCCAGCGCGCGTTCCAGGCCGTAGTTGGTCATCAGCGTGCCGACGACCGGGCCGGCAAGACGGCCGGTTTCCTTCCAGTCGCGCGCCAGCACGTACAGCAGGTCGTCGCCGTCGCGCACCGTGCCGTCCCCGTCCACGAACATCACGCGATCGCCATCGCCATCGAAGGCGATGCCGAGGTCCGCGCCGGTTTCGCGAACACGTGCGGCCAGCGTTTCGGGATGGGTCGACCCGACGCCGTCATTGATGTTCAGGCCGTTGGGATCGATGCCGATCGCGTCGACGCGCGCGCCGAGTTCGCGCAGCACCAACGGACCCAGCTGGTAGGTCGCCCCGTTCGCGCAGTCCATCGCGATGCGCATGCCGCCGAGGTCGAAACCCTTCGGCACCGAATTCTTGCAGTGCTCGACGTAACGGCCGAGCGCGTCGCGCGTGCGCACGGCCTTGCCGAGCAGTTCGGACGAAACCGTGCGGAACGGCTCGTCCAGCGCCGCTTCGATGGCGAGTTCGGTGTCGTCGTCGAGCTTCTCGCCTTCCGCGGAAAAGAACTTGATGCCGTTGTCGTAATGCGGATTGTGCGAAGCCGAGATCACGATGCCGCCATCGGCACGCATCGAATGCGTGAGATGCGCGACGGCCGGCGTCGGCATGGGCCCCATCAGCTGCACGTCGACGCCCGCGGCGACGAGGCCGGCTTCCAGCGCGGCTTCGAACATGTAGTTCGAAATGCGCGTGTCCTTGCCGATGATGACCTGCGGCTTGCGCCAGTCGCGGCGGCCATCGAAGGACTTGGTCAGGGCATGGCCGTAGGCGTTGCCGAGGCGCAGCACGAAATCGGCGGAAATCGCGCCTTCGCCGACACGGCCGCGAATGCCGTCGGTGCCGAAATACCTGCGGCTCAAGCAGCAACCTCGTTGTCTTCCTGCGGCATCGGCTGCTTCAGCATCAACGCGAACAGGTGCGCCAGGCGATCGCGCATTTCACGGCGGTCGCAGATCTGGTCGACGGCGCCGTGTTCGACGAGGAACTCGGAACGCTGGAAGCCTTCCGGCAGTTTCTCGCGCACGGTCTGCTCGATGACGCGCGGGCCGGCGAAGCCGATCAGCGCTTCGGGTTCGGCCATGTTGATGTCGCCGAGCATCGCGAACGATGCCGAGACGCCACCCGTGGTGGGATGCGTCATCACCGAGATGTATGGCAGGCCCCTCGCCCGCATGCGCGCGAGCGCGGCGGAGGTCTTGGCCATCTGCATCAGCGAGAACAGGCTTTCCTGCATGCGCGCGCCGCCGCTGGCGGAAAAGCACACGAACGGGCAACCGAGTTCCAGCGCGCGTTCGGCCGCGAGGGCGAAGCGTTCGCCGACGACCGACCCCATCGAACCGCCCATGAACGCGAAATCGAACGAAGCCGCCACCAGGTCGCGGCCCTTCAGTCGGCCCTGCATCGCGATCAGTGCGTCGCGTTCACCGGTCGACTTCTGCGCGGCCTTGATGCGGTCGGAATACTTTTTCTGGTCCTTGAACTTCAGGACGTCGGTCGGGCCGAGCCCGGCGCCGATCTCGCTGGTGCTGTCGGCATCGAACAGTGACGCCAGCCGCGCGCGGGCGCGGATGGGCATGTGGAAGCTGCACTTCGGGCAGACCTCGAGGTTCTCCTCGAGCTCCGGGCGGTACAGCACCACGCCGCAGCGGTCGCACTTCTCCCACAGGCCTTCGGGGACGCTGCGACGTTTGGCCGTACTACCTTCGGTACGGATGCCGGACGGCATGAGTTTCTTCAGCCAGGACATGCGGTGCGTGTTCCCCTGCGGTGCGGATGGTGCGTGAGCGAACGGGCAGTTTACCGCGAGCGCGCAGGGGACGAACCGGAGGGCATGGCGACCGGCTTAACCGGCTTCGATTTTGCGGGTCGGCGTCGCGGAATGGGCTTCAGCCCGGCCGGACGCGTGCGAATCAGCCGTCCAGGGCCTGCCGTAGCGGGAGCAGGAAGTCACGCGCGCTCGCAGCCGGATCGGCCGCATCGGCCAGGACCGAAACCAGGGCGCTGCCAACCACGACGCCATCGGCTTCGCGGGCCATGGCCACGGCCGAAGCGGTGTCCTTGATACCGAATCCGGCGGCCACGGGCAGGCGGCTGCGGGCCCGGATCGCCTGCAGGCGACCGGTGGCCGCCGTGGTGTCGAGCCGGTCGGCCCCGGTCACGCCGGCGAAACTGACGTAGTAGAGGTAGCCCGCGGCCTGATCGGTCAGCAATGCCATGCGCTCGTCGCTGGTCGTTGGCGACGCGAGCAGGATCAGGGCCAGGCCGTGCGTCGCGAAGGCGCTCCGGAACTCAGCGGCTTCCTCGGGCGGCAGGTCGACCAGCAGCACTCCGTCCACGCCGGCGTCCACTGCTTCGCGGGCGAAGCGCTCGGCACCGCGGATTTCCACGGGATTGAGATAACCCATCAGCACCACGGGCGTCGCGGCGTCGCGCTCTCGGAACGCGCGCACGCAGTCGAAGACATAGGACAGTCCGGCGCCGCGGGCCAGCGCGCGTTCGGAACTGCGCTGGATCGTCGGGCCGTCGGCCATGGGGTCGGAAAACGGGACGCCGAGTTCGATCACGTCGGCGCCCGCTTCGGCCAGCGCGTGCATGACCGGAACCGTGGCCTCCAGCGAGGGATCGCCCGCGGTGATGAAGGGGATCAGCGCCTTGCGCTGATTGGCCTTGAGTTGGGCGAAGCGGATGTCGATGCGATTCATGCGTTTCTGTAGGCCTTTTGAAGCCCCTCTCCCAGCGGCGACCGAAGGGAGTGCAGAGCTGAGAGGGGTTGGGCTGAGGGCCGGCGAAGGAATGGTGCTGGGTTTGAAGCCAAAGAACGTGAGCTGACGAACTTGTCCGCGAATTCCCACTGGATCACTACGCCATTCCTCACACGCCCAGAGTGCTTCCTTCGGGGCGTCCGCCCTTCGGGCACCCTCTCCGCTCAGCACTCCCTTGGTCGCCGCTGGAGGAAGGGAAATTCAAAGCGTTAGACCTTCCCGCCCCGCAATCGTGTGCACGTCCTTGTCGCCGCGCCCGGACAGGTTGCACAGCACGATCGCGTCCTTCGGCATTTCGCGCGCCAGCTTGATCGCCTGTGCGATCGCGTGGCTCGATTCGAGCGCCGGGAGGATGCCTTCGGTGCGCGCCAGTTGGTGGAATGCGGCGAGTGCTTCGTCATCGGTGACGCCGACATAATCCGCGCGACCGGTTTCTTTCAGGAACGCGTGCTCGGGACCCACGCCCGGATAGTCCAGGCCCGCCGAGACCGAATGCGTTTCGATGATCTGTCCGTCGTCATCGCACAGCACATAGGTGCGATTGCCGTGCAGAACGCCCGGCCGCCCGGCCGCCAGCGACGCAGCATGGTGACCGGTCGCAATGCCCTCGCCCGCCGCTTCGGCACCCACCAGGCGCACGTCGCGGTCGTTGAGGAACGCATGGAACACGCCGATCGCATTGCTGCCGCCACCGACGCACGCAGTCACCGCATCGGGCAGGCATCCGTATTCGGCCAGCATCTGCGCGCGCGCTTCGCGGCCGACCACGGCGTTGAAGTCGCGAACCATGCGCGGATATGGATCAGGGCCGGCCACGGTGCCGATGATGTAGAACGTGTCCTGCACGTTCGTCACCCAGTCGCGCATCGCTTCGTTGAGCGCGTCCTTGAGCGTGGACGAGCCGCTGGTCACGGGCACGACGGTCGCACCAAGCAGCTTCATCCGGTAGACGTTGATCTTCTGGCGCTCGATATCGGTTGCGCCCATGTAAACCACGCATTCCAGCCCGAGCCGTGCGGCCACCGTCGCCGACGCCACGCCGTGCTGCCCCGCTCCGGTCTCCGCGATGATCCGCGTCTTGCCCATGCGGCTGGCCAGCAGCGCCTGGCCGATGGTGTTGTTGATCTTGTGCGCGCCGGTGTGGTTCAGGTCCTCGCGCTTGAGCAGGATCCGCGCGCCGCCGGCCTCGCGGCTCAGGCGCTCGGCGAAGTAGATCGGACTGGGGCGGCCGACGTAGTGGGCGAGGTCGGCTTCGAAGGCGGCGATGAAGGCCGGATCGACCCGCGCTTCGTCATAGGCCCTGGCGAGCTGCTCCAGTGGACCGATCAGGGTCTCGGCAACGAACCGGCCCCCGAAGCGGCCGAAATGACCGGACGAATCCGGGTAGGCATGGAAATCTTCGATGCGGGCGTTCATGGCTTTACTTTAACGCGCTGTTTTCGAACGCAGAACGCATTAAATTGGTCGCATCTGTCAGCAAATCTCACATATGAGTCGCGACCTGCCCCCATTGAACGCCCTGCGCGCCTTTGAAGCCGTCGCCCGGCTGGACAGCGTCAGCCGCGCGGCCGGGGAACTGCATGTCACCCACGGCGCGGTAAGCCGCCAGTTGCGGGTTCTCGAGGACGCATTGGGTACGGCCCTCTTCGTCCGTCAGGGCCGCGGCCTCGCGCTGACGCCGGCGGGTCGGCAACTGCAGGAAGCCACGGAAGCCGCCTTCGACCCGCTGCGTACCCGTTGGGCAGAACTGCGGCGGCGCCAGGATCACGCTCCGCTGGTGCTCGGCTGCCCCGGCAGCGTGCTGGCGCGCTGGATGATTCCGCGGCTGGAGCGGCTCGCCCTCGAGCAGCCTGGTCTGAAGCTGCACCTGTCCGCCAGCGAATCCACGCCCGATGCACAGCTCACCGGCCTCGATGCGGCGCTACTGATCGCCGATGGTCCCTGGCCCGCAGGCTGGCAGGTGCATGAACTCGCGCCGGAACGTATCGGGCCCGTGATCAGCCCGCGGCATCCAGCTTTTGAACGTCTGCGCTCAGCCGCGCCCGAAGCCCTGTCGTCAATGCCATTGCTGCACACCGCGTCGAGACCGCAGGCATGGAGTGAGTGGGCACGACGCGCAGGCGTCGATGGCGCCCACCTGCAGATGGGAACCGGCTTCGATCACCTGTACTACCTGCTCGAAGCCGCGGTGGCGGGACTGGGGGCGGCGATCGCGCCGGAGCCGCTGGTTGCCGAGGACCTTGCGTCGGGCCGTCTCGCCGCGCCGTGGGGATTCGTCGAAACGGATGCGCGATGGGTGCTGTGCGCACCGCGCGGAAGGGAGAACCGCAACATCGCGCCATTGGCGGAATGGCTTCGAGAGGAACTATCCCTCTAGCGCCGTAGCGCCGCGCTTGCGCGGTGCGCTTTTGTTGACACAGGCCAACACACGAGCCAAGTAGCACCGGACGAGCACGGCGCTACGAAATTCAGGTGTGGCAATCCGCGCGACGCACTTCATCCACGAACTTGCGCATCAGGTCGCCGTCCTTGATGCCTGGTGACAACTCGATGCCGCTGGAAACGTCCACGCCCCACGGCCGCGTTGCGATCGTCGCTTCGAAGGCGTTCGACGCGTTGAGGCCGCCCGCGAGCAGCCACGGCTTCCCTGGATCCTGCGGAATGCGCGACCAGTCGAACACCTTTCCGCTACCGCCGTCTTCGCCCGGCTCGTGGCTGTCGAAAAGAAAACCCGCGGCATTCGGATAGCGCGCGCGCAACGGCATGGTCGAAGCCGGCGCATTCCCGCCCATCGGGATCGCCTTGAGGTAGGCGACGCCGAAGCTGCGGCAGAACGCATCGTCTTCGCTGCCGTGGAACTGCAGCAGGCTCGGGCGCATGTGGCGCACGATCTCGCGGACCTCGTCCTGCGTGTTGTCCATGAACAACGCCACCGAATCGACGAAGGGCGCGAGCGCGGTGCGCATCGCGCGGGCTTCCTCGGGTTCGACACGCCGCTTGCTATGGCGCGCGAACACGAAGCCGACGGCATCGACGCCCAACTCGCTCGCAAGACGTACGTCGCCGGCGCGTGTCAGGCCACAGAACTTGATGCGGGTACGGAAGAAGTTTGGTTTCACGGTTCCGATCCTAGAACGATCTTCCGGAGGGCGGTGTTCACAAGCGTGTGTTCACAGGCGCAACTGGGCAGGCAATCCGAACTGCTCGACGACGTCGGTCGGATAACGCGGCCCGAGGAACACCAGGCCATTGGATGGCGCGGTGGGCCCGGCCTTGGTGCGGTCGCGGCCCGCTAGCAGGTCGGCGATCCAGCGTTCGGGCGCGTCACCACGTCCGACCACCAGCAAGCTTCCGACAATGTTGCGCACCATGTGGTGAAGAAAGGCGTTCGCCTGCACTTCCACCGTAACCACGTCGCCATCACGCCACACGCTGATTTCCTGCAGGTCGCGACGCGCATGCGGCGCCTGGCAGTGCACGGTGCGGAAGGCGGAGAAGTCGTTTTCGCCCAGCAATGCCTGCGCGGCACGATGCATCGCATCGGCATCGAGGGGTCGGCGTTCCCATGTCAGCACCTGGCGGTTGAGTGCAGGCCGCACCATCCGGTTGAGGATCGAATAGCGATAGCGCCGCGCGCGTGCGGAGAAGCGCGCGTGGAATCCGCCGTTCACCGGCACGCACCACAGCGCGCCGATCGCCGGCGGAAGCTTGCTCGTGGTTCCGAGCACCCAGCCGCGCGGATCGCGCTGGACCGGACTGTCGAAATGGATGACCTGTCCGGCGGCGTGCACGCCCGCATCGGTGCGTCCCGCGCAGATCGTTTCGATCGGGGTCCCAGCGACGAACGTCAGCGCTTCCTCGATCACCGATTGCAGGGTGACGTAGCCCTCCGGATCGCTTTCCCCGTGCTTGCTCAGGCGCTGCCAGCCGCTGAATTCGCTGCCGTCATATTCGATGCCCATCGCGTAGCGCTGCATCAGCGGCACGCAGTTCTCATCCGGGTCTGGCGGAATGTGCGACATGGACTCCATGGTGCCGCGCAAGGCGGACACGCGATTCGCTTCTATGGGTACGACTCCGCATCAACCGGCCGGGTCGGTGAGGTGCCGGAGAGGCCGGCACCGGACTGTCATTCGAGTTCGCGCAGCATCCGCGACGCCTGCTGGCGGGCTGCATGGTCGCCATTGATCACGACTTCGCCGAGCAGCTGGCGGGCACCGGCCAGGTCACCGAGATCGAGATAGGCGCGCGCCAGTTCCAGGCGCTCGTGCGCAGCCTGCGTCGCCGGATCGAGCCGCACCGCCCCGCCGTTGTGCCATGCGGGGACCGACTTGGCGGGTGGTTCGGGTGCGCGCACCAGCGCAGGTTCGACAGCCACCGGCTCCGCCGCCGGTTCTGGTTCCACGCTGCGTGCCGGCTCGGCTTCGACGTTACGCGCGGGGGCGAAGGCATCGGCAATGGAAGGCGCGGCCGATGCCACCGGCGCACGGAACTTCGGAACGGACGCATCGCGGCGGCGCAGGAACCATGCGACCAGGGCGCCGATCAACAGCGCGCCACCGACACCGAGCATCCATGGCAGCACGGATGCCTGCGTCTGCTGTTTCTGCGTGTCGGCCAGGCGCTGTTGCGCGGCGGCGAGTTCACTGTCCTTCATCGCGATGAGCTGCTGCTGTTGCTGCTGCAGCTTCTCGAGCTCGGCGACACGGCCCTTGAGCTCCTCGGTTTCGGCTTCGCGCGCGGCAAGCGTTTCCTTGGTCGTGGTGAGTTCCTGCTGCAACATCGCCCCCTCGCCTCCGGCACTGATGCCGGATTGTGTGCCCGCCTTCGTCGCATCGCTGGCGCCCGGCGGAACGATTTCCAGACGCGCATCGGCGACGCGCGGTCCCGCGGATTTCGAAGTCGAAACCTGCTTGTTGTTCGTCGCTGCGGCCGAAGCCGAAGCGACATCGGCGTCCACCGGCTGAGGCGAGGCACGGCGCGAAGCGCGCCACTCCTGGATCTGCGAGTGGACGATCGCGCTGGCCTGCTGGGCATCCAGTTCGGTCATCGCGGTGTCGCCCGGCATGCGCAGCACGGCGCCGGCCTTGAGGCGGTTGATGTTGCCGCCGATGAAGGCGTCGGGATTCGCGCGGAGCAGCGCGATCATGGTCTGGTCGAGCGTGCCCGGACTGCCCACGCGCGCGGCAATGGCGGACAAGGTGTCGCCGCCGCGCACTTCGTAATCGCTGCCGTCGAGGGCGGGTCGCGACACCGGCGCGGGCGCGATGGCGGCCTGCTGCTGCGGCGCGATCGCCTGCGTTTCCTGCGGCGTGGGTTCGCCGGTTGGCGTTTCCGCGGGCGCCGGCTCGGGTTCGGGCTGCGTTTCCGCGGCGACGGTTTCGGAAGGCTCGGCCGGGCGCTCGATGATCGCGGGTGCTTCCACCGTCGGCGCCGAGATATCGGGCTGCAGCGGCGCGGACACCGTGCGCGGCGTGTCGACCAGTGCGGAGTATTCGCGGACCAGGCGGCCCTGCCCCCAATCGACTTCGACCAGGAAGGTCAGCAGCGGCTCGCCGACCGGCTGCGTACTCGTGACCCGGATGATCGGATTGCCGCGGGCGTCGAGTGCCTGGGTGAACTGCAGGTCGGCGATGATGCCGATCGGCGGGCGCAGGCCGATGCGGGAGAAGGTTTCCGGCGACGCCAGGCCTGCCTGGAGCTGCTCGAGTTCGCTGGGGTCGCTGGTGACGATGGGAATCTCGGCCACCAGCGGCTGGCCGATCTTCGACTTCACCTCGATCTGCCCGAGACCGAGCGCGGACGCGCCGAAGCTGGCGAACATCGCCAGCAGCGCCAGAGCAGTTCCCGCGAGTCGTTTCACGTGCAGTCCCAGGCCATCCCCGCGCGACTCTAGCCCTCACTGCAGGCGGTTTGCAATGAAGCTGCTGCAAATGCTTGAGCAGGTTCAGATTTCCCGCTTCTCCGCGTTGTTGAAGCGAAGCTTGCTCCGCTGCTTTTGGTTTCCCTCGACGGGCCGGAGCACCAGCCGACCAAGCTCGACTCTACAAAGCAGGGAATATAGCGCCGCGCCTCCGCGGTGCCGGGGCCGCCGGCACTCAGGGCACCGCACAGTTGCGACGCTACAGCCAGAAAATCAGGCGGTTTCGGCGATGACCAGCTCCGCCAGTTGCACCGCATTGGTCGCGGCGCCCTTGCGGATGTTGTCGGCAACGACCCACATGTCGAGGCCACGCGGATGCGAGACGTCCTCGCGCAGGCGGCCGACGTACACAGGATCGTTGCCGGAGGCGTGGGTGACCGGGGTCGGATAGCCGCCGGCCTTGCGTTCGTCGACCAAGACCAGGCCTGGTTGCGCGGCCAGCAGCTCGCGTGCCTTGTCGACGCTCAGCTTCTCGCGCGTCTCGATGTGCACGGCCTCGGAGTGACCATAGAACACCGGCACACGCACCACCGTGGCGTTCACCAGGATGCTGTCATCACCGAGGATCTTGCGGGTCTCAGTGACGAGCTTCCATTCCTCGGTGGTATAGCCGTTGTCGAGGAAGTCGCCGCCGTGCGGGATCACGTTGAAGGCGATCTGCACCGGGTACACCTCGGGCTTGGCGTCCTGGAAGTTGAGCAGCGCCGCGGTCTGGCGGCCTAGCTCCTCCATCGCCTTCACCCCAGTGCCCGAAACGGACTGGTACGTCGCGATGTTGATGCGCTCGATCCCCACGGCCCGATGGATCGGCGCGAGCGCAACCATCAGCTGCATGGTCGAGCAGTTCGGATTCGCGATGATGCCGCGCGGGCGGTTCTTCGCGGCTTCCGGGTTCACTTCGGAGACGACCAGGGGAACGTCGGCGTCACCACGGAATGACGAGGAGTTGTCGATGACGACCGCGCCGGCGGCCGCGAACTTCGGCGCGTATTCCTTCGAAACCGCACCACCCGCCGAGAACAGCGCGATGTCGACGCCGGTGGGATCGAACGTGGCGAGGTTTTCCACGACCAGCTGGCGGGCGCCGAAATCGATCTTGCTGCCGGCCGAGCGCTCGCTCGCCAGTACGTGCAGCTTGCCGATCGGGAACTGGCGTTCGGCGAGCACCTTCAGCATGGTTTCGCCGACGGCGCCGGTGGCGCCCACGACAGCTACGGTATAGGTCTTGCTCATTGCTTCGATATTCCTTTGATATGGCGGCCGATGGCGTCGGGAATTGTGTGCCTTGCCGGACGCGGAACTGGGTTGTCGTGCCTGAGGTGCGCGCGGCGCGGCTGCAACCGGGGCTTCCCGAACCTGTTCCGGGGAAGCTGCAAGCAGCCGGCCGCTATCGTTTTTTCGCGTCCGGATCGACGGCGCTGCGTTTGCCCGGAATGCGTGGCGTCACTTCACCGACGTCGCCGCACTGGGCCCGATGGCGCAGCGCCTGGTCCATCAGCACCAGCGCGACCATGGCTTCGCAGATCGGCGTGGCACGGATGCCGACGCAGGGATCGTGGCGGCCGGTAGTGATGACTTCGACTTCGTGGCCCGCGGTATCGAGGCTCTGAACCGGGAGGCGCAGGCTCGAAGTCGGCTTGAAGGCAGTGGAGACGCGCAGCGCCTGCCCCGTGCTGATGCCGCCGAGGATGCCGCCGGCATGATTGCTGAGGAATCCGTCCGCGCTGATTTCGTCGCGATGGAAGCTGCCCTTCTGCGCCACCGACGCGAAACCGTCGCCGACCTCCACGCCCTTCACCGCATTGATCGACATCAGCGCCGCGGCGAGTTCGCCGTCGAGCTTGCCGTAGATCGGCTCGCCCCAGCCCGGCGGCAGTCCGTCCGCGATCACGTCAACGCGTGCGCCGACGGAGTCGCCCGACTTGCGCAGGGCGTCCATGTAGCTTTCCAGCTCGCCGACCTGCGCTGCGTCGGGCCAGAAGAATGGATTGGATTCGACGACGGCCCAGTCGATGCTGTCGGCGTCGGAGTTGCGCGGAACGACGCCGCCGATCTGCGAAAGATGGCCGCGCACCTGCACGCCGTACTTTTCCGCGAGCCATTTTTTCGCGACCACCGCGGCCGCGACGCGCATCGTGGTCTCGCGCGCGCTCGAACGCCCGCCACCGCGCGGATCGCGGATGCCGTACTTCTGCCAGTAGGTGTAGTCGGCGTGCCCCGGGCGGAACTGCGCGGCGATGTTCGCGTAGTCCTTGCTGCGCGCGTCGGTGTTGCGGATCAGCAGCGCAATCGGGGTGCCGGTGGTGACGCCTTCGTATACGCCGCTGAGGATCTCGACTTCATCGGCTTCATGGCGCGCCGAGGTGTGGCGCGTCTTGCCGGTGGCGCGGCGTTCCAGGTCGTGGCGGAACTCTTCGGGCGTGATCGCGAGCCCCGGAGGGCAGCCGTCGATCACGCAGCCGATCGCCGGACCGTGGCTTTCGCCGAAGGTCGTCACTGCGAAGAGCTTGCCGAAGGTGTTGCTGGCCACGGGATCAGGCACCTGGAGTTCGCGCCCGAAAACCGGCGCGGATGATGTGGGCGGATAACGCCTTGAAATATACGGGAAAGCTGCGGCGGTAGAACGTCGCGCTCTTATTCGATGTGGCTATGCCCGCCGGCAAAATCAGCCGCGTGCATCCGCCAGCTGTTTGATGCGGGCCCGATGCTCGACGAGATCGTCGCGTTCCACCACGAAGATCCCCATCTGCCCCACCTTGAACTCCACCCACGCCATCGGCAGTTCGGGCAGCAGCTCGACCAGCGCGTTCTCCGCCTCGCCGACTTCGCAGATCAGCAGGCCGTTCTCGCTCAGGTGCTCAGGCGCGTCGCGCAGGATCTTCAGCGCGAGATCGAGGCCGTCGTCGCCCGCGCGCAGGCCGAGGTCCGGCTCGTACGAATATTCCTTCGGCAACGCATCGGTTTCGGCGTTGGTGACATACGGCGGATTGGTGACGATCAGGTCGTACACCTCGCCTTCCAGACCCCTGAACAGGTCCGACTTGCGCAGCGCGACGTTGGTCGCGTGCAGGCGTCCCTTGTTTTCCGCGGCGAGCGACAGCGCCTCGTCGTTGATGTCGACGCCGTCGACCTGCCAGTTCGGGTGGTAGTGCGCCGTGGCGATCGCGATGCAGCCCGAGCCTGTGCACAGGTCGAGCACGCGCTCGACGTCGCGACCGCCCAGCCACGGTTCGAAGCCCGAAAGAATCAGCTCGGCGATCGGCGAACGCGGTACAAGCGCGCGGTGGTCGCTCTTGAAACTGAGGCCGGCGAACCAGGCCTCGCCGGTTAGATAGGCGGCAGGAACGCGCTCGTTGATGCGGCGTTCGAACAGCGCCAGCACCCTCGCCTTCTCCTCCGCGGTCACGCGCGAGGGACCGTAGACGGGACTGAGATCGTGCGGCAGGTGCAGCGCGTGCAGGACCAGCTGCGTGGCCTCGTCCAGTGCGTTGTCGTAGCTATGGCCGAAGGTCAGGCCCGCTTCGCTGAAGCGGCTGCCGCCGTAGCGGATCAGGTCGATGATCGACACCTGCTCGAACGACAGTTCGGACGCGACCTTGCTGGAACTGGGGGATTCGGCGGTCACGGCAGGTTCTGCGGAAAAGGAGGGGCGGCGATTATACGGGGCCGCAGCAGCGACGCCGGACAGGAAGAAGCATCGAACCGGCCCGGGCGCCCGCAGCCGGTCAGTCCATGGTCCCCCGCGTGACCATCCCAAGGCGGAACAATGGCGGGCGGTTACCATGTGCGCGCATTTTCCGGGAACCGACGATGTTCAAGCGCTCCACTCTCAACATCCTGCTGCCGGTGCTGGCGGCGATCCTCGGCCTGGCCGTGGCCTGGCGCTGGTTCGGTGGCGAGCCTTCGCCGGAGCGACCGGCGCTGCGCGCCGTGACGTTGTTCAGTCCGGCCCGCGAAATCCCATCGTTTTCGCTGCGCCAGTCCGATGGCACGCCGCTGATCCCGGGCGAGCTGAAGGGCCACTGGACGCTGGTCTTCCTCGGCTTCACCCACTGCCCGGACGTCTGCCCCACGACGCTCGCCCAATTGGCGGGTGCGCAGAAACAGTGGGCGCAATTGCCGGAAGCGACGCGACCGCGCGTGCTGTTCGTTTCGGTCGATCCGGAGCGCGACACGCCCGACGCGATCGGCGAATACGCGCACGGCTTCCACCGCGACACACTCGCCGCAACCGCCGATGTTCCGGCGCTGGAATCGTTCGCGAAGTCGTTGAGCATGGTGTTCGCCAAGGTGCCCGCTCCCGATGGCGCGCCCGCCGACCAGTACTCGATGGACCACAGCGCGTCGATGGCGGTGCTCGACACGCAGGGCCGGCTGTCCGGCTTCATCACGCCGCCCTTCGATCCGAAGGACATTGCGGCCGACATGACTGCATTGAGCGAGGCTGCCAAGTGAGCCCGATCACCGCTCTCACCTACGTCCTGCCACACCGCCTGCTGTCTTCGCTGGCGCGCAGGCTGGCTTACTCGCCCAATCGCGCGGTCAAGCAGTGGCTGATCGATACGGTGACGCGCAAGTTCGGCGTCGATCTCGATGAAGCGGCAAATCCCGATCCCACCAGCTATCCGACGTTCAATGCCTTCTTCACCCGTGCGCTCAAGCCCGGCGCGCGCACCGCCGATCCGGATCCACGCGCAGTGCTGATGCCGGCCGACGGCAAGATCAGCGAGTGCGGCCATATCGGCCGTGCCGATGAAGGCGTGCTGCACGAAGACGCGGGCCACATCTTCCAGGCCAAGGGGCACGGTTTCACCACGGCCGACCTGCTCGGTGACGAGGAAGCCGCGCGCGCATTCGATGGTGGCGTTTACGCGACCGTCTACCTGTCGCCGAAGGATTACCACCGCGTGCACATGCCGTGGACCGGCACGTTGCGCGAAACCGTGCACGTGCCTGGCAGGCTCTTCAGCGTCGGCCCGGATGCGGTGGGTTCGGTGTCGCGCCTGTTTGCCCGTAACGAAAGGCTTGTGTGCCATTTCGACTGCGACTTCGGCCCGATGGCCGTGGTGATGGTCGGGGCGCTGCTGGTATCCGGCGTCGAAACCATGTGGGGCGGCGTCGAGATTCCGCCGTACGGCGGACCGATCACGGTGAAGGACTATCGCGAGCGGAACATTACCCTCGAGCGCTTCGCGGAAATGGCGCGCTTCAATTACGGTTCGACAGTCATCGTGCTGCTGCCGAAGGGCGTCGCGGAACTTGCGCCGCAGCTCAAAGCGCAACTGCCGGTTCGGTTGGGAGAAAAGCTCGCGACGCGGATGTAGCGTTTACACGCTACGTCGCGCGTCTTCGACCTGCTCGCGGGAAATCAACCGCCGCAGCCATCCAGCTTCAACTTCTGCCCCGGCCGGATCGCAAATCGCGGTCCCTTGATCTTGTTGTTCTTCGCAAGGTCGCCGGTATCGCACTGGAACTTCTGCGCGATGGCGGTGAGCGTTTCACCCCGCTGCACGCGGTAATGGGCCGGGCGCTTGGGTTTGGTGTCCTTGCGCTTGTCAGCCTTCGCAGACGTGATCGTCTGAAGCGGCTTCGCATCACCATCCTCCGCTTCCGAAGCCGCAAGCGTACCCACGGTCGAAACCGGCCCCATCCGCACGATCGCCGTCGTCGGGTCACTCAGCACCAGCGTACGGGCGAGGTCGGCGCGCGCCCCCGACGTGCACCAGCGGTTGTACAGGCCCACGATCTTGGTCGTCGCGTTGATCGTGGTGCCGGCGGGCAGCCAGCTTTCGGCCTGGTAACGTGGATTGAGGTTGCGCAGCGCGCGCATGTAGCCCTCGCGCTCGCCGCGGTTTCCGAGGCAGATCGTCAGCTGGTAGATCGAGCTGGGCTGCGCCAGGCGCAGCGTCGCCGGCTTCGCGTCCACCTTCGGGAAGGTCAACCCGTACTCGGTCGGGTGCAGGTACAGCCACGCGGCCGCAATCACCATCGGCACGTAGTCCTGCGTTTCCGACGGGAACTGGTTGTAGACGTCCGCGTCCCAGAAGTTACGGCCGCCACTGCCCTGGTAGACGCGCAGCGCCCGTCCTTCGCCGCCGTTGTAGGCCGCCAGCGCGAGCTCGATGCTGCGATTGAGTTGGCCCATGCGTTCGTTGAGATACGCCGCGCTGGCTTCGGCGACGGCGCGCGGGTCGTAACGGGTGTCGAAACCGGTGCCGTCGTCGCCAAGGCCGAAGCGGCGTCCGGTCGCATACATGAACTGCATCGGGCCGGCCGCGCCGGCGCGCGAGGTCGAATGCACCTTGCCATTGGATTCCTTGGCCATGATGCCGAACAGCAGCGCCTCGGGCAGGCCGGCGCGCTCGTACTGCGGCCACATCAGGTGGCGCATGTACTGGTAGTTCTCGTAGCTGCTGATCAGCGGCCCGCGCATGTCGGTGAGCCAGCGGCGGATGCCGGCCTGCACGGCGGGATTGAACTGCACCATCTTGTCGAAGCGATGGTCGTCCGAGAGCAGGTGCGCGGCGTGCGCGGCTTCGGGAACGTCCGCGGTGAGCGCACTGGCGTGGTCCTCGTCGGCTTCTTCGTCGGAAGCCTCGGCTTCCGCGTCGGCGTTCAGCTTCAGCAGGCGCTTGTAGGCGGCGAGCATTGTCGGGACGGAACAGCCGCGCTGCTTCATGCAGTCGGCCACCACGTCTTCCATGTCCTCGAGCGCGGCGTCGCTCTGCTTCTGCCCCTCAGGATCGGCGTTGCCGATCATGACCACGGCTTCGCGGTACCTGGTTTCGGCGGCCTGCATCCGCTGGTTGAGCGCGTCGACTCCCTCCTGGTCGCGTCGTGACAGTGCGGCGGCGTTGCCGGAAATCGCCGCAAGCACGGCCAGGACGAGGATGGAGCGGAACTTCTGTGACATGGGGAAAATCAGCTGGACTGGCGAAACGAAGACGGGAGGGTAGACGCGCAACCCCGTCGCGGCAATGGCGAAAAGAGCGCCAGCGAACCTGTATGCGCTACCCCGTGCAACGGAACTCGCGTAATGCGATCGGAGTCCGGTTGCGGGGTTGGTGTGCCCGCGGCAAGGAAAGTTCGACGCTGGCATAGAATCCCCCAACCATTCATCCGGACCCACCCATGGCAGACAACGCGATCCTTATCGGCAAGGCGGTCACTTCCCCGGATTCCCTGCCCGAGACGCACGGACAGGTCTTCCTGCAGGGGCGCCTGGGCAACCGCCACGGACTGGTCGCGGGTGCCACGGGCACCGGCAAGACGGTCACGCTGATGACGATCGCGGAAGGTTTCTCGCGCATGGGCGTACCGGTGTTCCTCGCCGATGTGAAGGGCGATGTCGCCGGCCTCGCTGTCGCGGGCGCGATGAACGACAGGATCCAGGCGCGCGTGAAGGAGATCGGCATCGCCGATTACGTGAACGAAGCCAGCCCGGTCGTGTTCTGGGACCTCTTCGGCAAGAACGGCCATCCCATCCGCACTACGGTGAGCGAGATCGGCCCGACCCTGCTCTCGCGCATCCTCGAGCTGAACGACACGCAGAGCGGCGTGCTCGACATCGTCTTCAAGCTCGCCGACGACCGCGGCCTGCTGCTCCTCGACCTGGAAGACCTGCGCGCCCTGCTCGGCCTGGTCGCCGATGAGCGCAAGGACATCTCGACGTCCTACGGCCTGGTGAGCTCGCAATCTATCGGCGCGATCCAGCGCTCGCTGCTGCGCCTGGAGCAGGAAGGCGGCGAAATGTTCTTCGGCGAGCCCGCGCTGGAACTCGCCGACCTCATGCGCACCACGACCAACGGCCGCGGCGTCGTCAACGTGCTCGCCTCCGAGCAGCTGATCCTGAAACCGCGCCTGTATTCGTCCTTCCTGCTGTGGTTGCTGTCGGAATTGTTCGAGCAGCTGCCGGAAGTCGGCGATCTCGACAAACCCAAGCTGGTATTCGTCTTCGACGAAGCGCACCTGCTGTTCGACGACGCGCCGCCCGCGTTGCAGCAGCGCGTCGAGCAGGTCGTGCGCATCATCCGTTCCAAGGGCGTCGGCGTGTACTTCTGCTCGCAGTTTCCCGACGACGTGCCCGACGAAATCCTCGGCCAGCTTGGCAACCGCGTGCAACATGCGCTGCGTGCCTTCACGCCGCGCGACCAGAAGGCGGTGAAGACGGCCGCGGAAACGTTCGTCGCCAATCCGAAGCTCGATGTCGCCGAAGCGATCTCGCAACTCGGCACCGGCGAAGCGCTGGTCTCCACGCTGCAGGACAAGGGCATCCCGATGCCCGTCGAACGCACGCTGATCGCACCGCCGCGCTGCCGCATGGGCGCGATCACCGACGCCGAACGCGCGCAGGTGCGCGCCGGCAGCCCGGTGGGCGCGAAGTATGACAAGGGGGTCGACCGCGAATCCGCTGCAGAAATGCTGGCCAAGAAGGCCGAGGTCGCGACCGAGCAGGCCAAGGCACCGCCGGCAAAGACGCGCGAACAGGACGATGCCGAGGAAGGCGGCTTCGGCCAGTCGGTAAAGGATGCGGTGTTCGGCACCAGGCGTCGCCAGGGCATGGTCGAAACGATGGCGAAGCAGACCGCGCGCACGGTGGGCAGCCAGATCGGCCGCCAGATCCTGCGTGGCGTGCTCGGCGGCATCTTTGGCGGCCGCCGCTGAGCACGATGATCGACGCGATGGTGCAGCGCAGGTTGACGCGCCAGCTGCGTTCGCCTCGAATGCGCGCTCGCTTTCGCCCCTTCATCTCCACAGGAGTGTTTCGATGAATCGCATGTTGCTGCTGGCCGTCATGGCTTCCACGCTCGCCATCGCCGCGTGCAAACCGCAGGCGCCGGCCGAGCCCGCCGCAGAGGCCGCGCCCGCTGCAACCGTCGAGCCCGGCGCTCCGGTCGCGGTCGAATCGGCGCCGAGCGTCGCCACCGCTGCTCCCTTCGACGTGAAGGGCTTCGCCGGCACGTTCAGCGGCACCCTGCCGTGCGCGGATTGTCCCGGTATCGACACGACGATTTCGCTCAAGCCCGATGGCACCTATACCGTGCACGAGGCTTACCAGGGCAAGCCGGACAGCTTCGACGGCGACGGCACCTGGACTGCGGAGGAAAACGGCCAGCGCGTGCGCCTGGATCCGAATTCCAAGAGCGAACAGGACCGCCTGTTCGTGGTGAAGTCGAACGATGAGATCGAGAGCCTCGACCTCGAAGGCAAGCCGATCGCCGCCGAAATGCCGCATGCACTCAAGCGCGAAGGCGTCGCGAAATAACGCAACATCGCATAACGAAGCTTTTGCGCAAGCCGAAGGCGGCCCGTCAGAATGGGCCGCCTTCTCTTTTGGAGCAACGATGGGTCGCTGGCGTCCACCTGCCGAAAAGAGCACGGCGTTGATCACGCCCGAGGGGCATGCACGCCTCAAGGCCGAGCTCGACGAGCTCTGGCGCTTCAAGCGGCCGGAAGTGGTGAAGGCGCTGGCCGCCGCGGCGGCCGAAGGCGATCGCTCCGAGAACGCCGAATACACCTATCGAAAGAAACAGCTCGGCGAGATCGATCGCCGCGTGCGTTACCTGTCCAAGCGGCTGGAAGCCCTGCGCGTGGTTGGCGAAGCGCCAAGCGATCGCGAAGCGGTTTTCTTCGGCGCAACAGTCGAAGTGGAAAACGTCGTGTCGGGCGACACGCAGCGCTATCGCATCGTCGGCCCCGACGAAACCGACGCCAGGCACGGCCACATCAGCATCGACTCGCCGCTGGCGCGCGCCATGCTCAAGAAACGCATCGATGACGAATTCGAAGCACAGCTGCCCGGCGGCGTGCAGCAGTTCGTGATCGTGGACGTCGCCTACGCGAACTAGCCGCGCGGCGGCGGTTCGCCGCGATCCTTCCCGCGCGAACGCTTGGCGATGTTTTCGTATTGCTCGCGCAGTTTGTCCAGCTCGTCTTCCTCGCGTTCTTCCAGGTCCATCAGGCGGTTGTGGGCGCCGCGCGTGGCGCGGATCAGTTCGTCGAGCTTGAGGTGCATCGCTTCCGTGTCGCGGTTCTGCGTCGCCTGGATCAGGAACACCATCAGGAACGTGATGATCGTGGTGCCGGTGTTGATCACCAGCTGCCAGGTATCGCTGAAGCCGAAGATCGGGCCGGTGACAATCCAGGCGAGCACCACGAGTAACGCCAGCCCGAAGCAGAGCGGTCGTCCGGTAAAGCGCGATGCCATCTTTGCCACACGGGTAAACGCATTGTTCGATGTCATGGCCTGCCTCGCTTTTTGCTCGATGCGATCAGTATGCACAGCACCCGAATGGGTGAGGTGGACGCAAACCTGTCCTTGGCAGGCATTTCCCCAACGTTTACTGGGTGCGGACAGCCAATCCGCCTGCGCCGGGGAGTCGCCGGCATTCCCCGGCCGGCCATCGCCCGGCACCAGCGGTTTTTACCGCGAAGGAATCACCCATGCTCCGCGCCCCGCGTTCCACCTTATCCCTGATGGTCGCCCTGGCCCTCGGCATCGCGGCATTGCTGCCCTCACCGCAGGCGTGGAGCCAGGAAGCCCCGCACGGCATGGTGTCCATTTATCACGTCGCGCCTGGAAAACATCTCGAGTTCCTGCGATGGAACGCGGCGCGCGACGCCGCGTCCGTCGAAGCCGGGATCGGCCCGACGCAGTGGTATGCCCATCTCGATGGCGACAGTTGGGATTATGTGGGCATCTCGCCGGCAACCACCGAAGCGCAGGACAACCAGGTGGATGCAATCCTCAAGCGCAACCGGCTCACGACCGGCTTCAAGGCCTCGCTCGAGTTCAGGACAATGATCACTTCGCACACCGACACCTACGCGATCGGGCCGACCACGGCCGCCGCACTGATCGATTCCGCGAAATAGGCAGCTCGCGGCAGCGGTGCTTCAGTCGATCGCTGCCGCCTCGTGCCAAGCGCGCGCGTCCCGCGTTTTCAATTCGAGATCACGCATCGAACGGCACTTCGCCGTACAGATCGTGCTCGTCGCTGCCCATGATCTCGACGTCGACGAATTCACCGGGCTTCAATCCGGCTTCGAAACCGTTCTGGATCTGGACGAGGCCGTCGATTTCCGGCGCATCGGCCATCGAACGCGCAATCGCCAACTCACCGTCGAGCGCGTCGACCAGGCAGCGCTGGATCGTGCCGACCTTGGCTTCTAGCTTGGCGCTGGAGATTTCCGCCTGGCGTTCCATGAAGCGCGCGAGGCGCTCCTGCTTCACCTCTTCCGGCACCGGATCGGGCAGGTCGTTCGCCGCAGCGCCGTCGACCGGCGAATAGGCGAAGGCACCGACGCGATCGAGCTGGGCTTCGTCGAGGAAATCGAGCAGTTCCTCGAACTCGGCCTCGGTCTCGCCCGGGAAGCCGACGATGAAGGTCGAACGGATCGTGATGTCCGGGCAGATCCCGCGCCATTTGTGGATGCGCTCGCGCACCTTGTCGACCGCGCCCGGGCGCTTCATCAGCCTGAGCACGCGCGGGCTGGCGTGCTGGAACGGGATGTCGAGGTACGGAAGCACCTTGCCTTCGGCCATCAACGGAATGATCTCGTCGACGTGCGGATACGGATACACGTAGTGCAGGCGCGTCCACAGGCCGAGTTCACCAAGGCCTTCGCACAGCGCCTTCATGCGTGTCTGGTACTGCCTGCCGCGCCATTCGCGCTCGGCGTATTTCACGTCGACGCCGTAGGCCGAGGTGTCCTGCGAAATCACCAGCAGTTCCTTGACGCCGCCCATCGCGAGCTTCTCGGCTTCGCGCAGCACCTGGTCGACGGGGCGCGAGACGAGGTCGCCACGCATCGAGGGAATGATGCAGAAGCTGCAGCGGTGATTGCAGCCTTCGGAGATCTTCAGGTAGGCGTAGTGCTTCGGCGTCAGCTTCACGCCTGTGTCGGGCACCAGGTTGATGAAAGGATCGTGTTTCGGCGGCAGCGCCTTGTGCACGGCTTCCATCACGCTGGTGTAGTCCTGCGGGCCGCTGATCGACAGCACGCCTGGGTGTGCCTCGCGGATCATTTCTTCGCGCTTGCCCAGGCAGCCAGTGACGATGACCTTGCCGTTTTCCGCCATCGCCTCGCCAATGGCGTCGAGCGATTCGGTCACGGCCGAATCGATGAAGCCGCAGGTGTTCACCACGACGACATCCGCATCATCGTAGGTCGGCACAAGGTCATATCCCTCGACCTTGAGCTGGGTGAGGATGCGTTCGGAATCGACCAGCGCCTTGGGGCAACCGAGGCTGACGAAACCGACTTTGGGATTGGCGAGGGACATGACGGCGGAAACCAGGAGAAGGCGAAAAAACACGCAATTATACCGGCAGCCCGCAACGCGGACGGGCAACTTGCAGGGCACTGCCGCGAAGGGGTTAAGTTAGGCATCCCCCAGGACTTCACTACCGCCATGGGCCACTGGATTGACCTGAACACGCCCCACGGCCTCGTCCGCGCCTGGCGCGCCGAGCCCACGGGCCCGTCGCGTGGCGCGGTCGTCGTGCTGCAGGAGATCTTCGGCGTTAACTCGCATATCCGCGACGTGGTCGATCGGTTCGTATCGGCGGGGTTCGTCGCACTCGCACCCGCTCTTTTCGACATCGTCGAGCAGGATGTCGAGCTCGGTTATGGCGAATCCGAAACCCAGCGCGGCGTAGAACTGCGCAATCGAGTCGGTTTCGATCGGGCCATCGACGTGGTCGAAGCCGCCTCGGACCTGCTGCAATCGGAAGGACTGCGCACCGCCGTCGTAGGCTTCTGCTGGGGTGGCAGCGTCGCCTTCCTCGCCAACACGCGCCTGGGGCTACCGACCGTGACTTATTACGGTGCGCGCAGCGTGCCGTTCCTCGACGAACCGGCACGTGCACCCCTGATGTTCCATTTCGGCGCGCGCGACAGGAGCATTCCGCCGGGCGACATCGAACTGCATCGCCGCAAGCAGCCCAGCGCGAAGATATTCGTCTACGAAGACGCCGACCATGCGTTCAACCGCGACGTCGACAACAGTCATTACCACGCGCCCAGTGCCCAGCTCGCCTGGCAGCGCACCCTCGATTTCCTCGCGGAGAACCTGCGATGAACCGTTCGACCGCTCCCACCGGCTGGCACCTGCATCCGCAGCTGGGCGAAGACACGCACCCCGTGGCGCATTTCCCGCTGAGCGACCTGCAGCTGATGGACGACGCCAACCACCCGTGGCTGATCCTGGTGCCTCGCGTGGAGAACGCCGTGGAATGGGTCGATCTCAATGAACAGCAGCAGGCCGAACTCACCCGCGAGATCAGCCGCGCATGCCGCGCGTTGCAGGCCGTCTTCCAGCCGCACAAGCTCAACGTCGCCGCGCTCGGCAACGTGGTGCCGCAACTGCACATCCACGTGATCGCGCGTTTCCGCGAAGACATCGCCTGGCCGCGCCCGGTGTGGGGAATGGCGACCGCGCAGCCCTACTCGCCAGAGGAACTGGTCCGGCGCATCGAACGCCTGCGCACGGCGCTGGCGTGAGCTTTCCACCCGAAGCGGAGTTCGAGGCCATCGCAGACGACGCGCTGGTGTTGCGCATCGGCGACCGCATCGATTCGCGCACGAACGCGCGCGTGCACGCACTGTGCGAGCGCATCCGTGCACAACGGCCTGTGTGGCTGCGCGACCTCGTGCCGGCCTATGCGAGCGTCGGCGTGTTCTTCGATCCGCTGCTGATCGAAGCGGGTGCGCTGGAGACGTGGCTTCGCACGACGCTCGACACATTGCCCGCCGCTACGAAAAAAGCCGCGGATTCCACGCGCATTGTCGATATTCCGGTCGTGTATGGCGGCGACGCCGGCCCGGACCTGGAAAGCGCCGCGGCCGAACTCGGGCTCACGCCGGCGGAGGTGGTGGAGCGCCACGCATCGGCGGAGTACACGGTGGCAATGATCGGTTTCGCGCCCGGGTTCCCGTACCTGCTCGGCCTCGATCCCGCGCTGGCGCTGCCGCGCCTGGCGACGCCGCGCATTTCCGTCCCGGCGGGCAGCGTGGGCATCGGCGGCACGCAGACCGGCATCTATCCGCGCGAGAGTCCCGGCGGATGGCGACTTATCGGCCGCACGCCGCTGGTGCTCTTCGATCCTTCGCGCGATCTGCCGGCCTTGCTCGCACCGGGCGATCGCGTGCGTTTCGTCGCCACGGATGCAGGCGCGTGAAGCTGCATGTGCTTACACCCGGCCTGCTGACCACGGTCCAGGATGCGGGCCGCTTCGGTTGGCGGCACCTGGGCGTCGCGCATTGCGGCGCACTCGACGTGGCTGCCGCGATGCTTGCCAACCATCTCGTCGGCAACAGGCCTGATGAAGCCGTGCTTGAACTCACGCTGCAAGGCCCTGCCCTGCGGTTCGAGCGTGCGGTGCGGCTCGCCATTTGCGGAGCACGCGTACTCGCGCGCTTCGAATGCAAGGACGGGAATCGGCATGTGGTCGAAGCCGGCCGCCCCGTCACCCTTCCCCCGGGCGTGCTGCGCATCGGCAACCTGCGCGATGGCGCCCGTGCTTGGCTCGCGTTCGCAGGCGGCATCGATGTCCCATTGAAGCTCGGAAGCCGCAGCACCGACCTGCGTGGCGGCTTCAGCGGCCTCGAAGGACGCGCGTTGCGAAGCGGCGACGAACTTAAGCTGCGCGCGCCACCGCGTCTCTCCTGCACGCGACCGCGCATGCCGAAGTGGTGGATCGATCCGCACTTCGACGAACGCGGATTGCCGATCCGCTACGTTCCTTCGCAGTCGCCGGTGGAGCTGGGAGGCCGCGCCTGGCAGGTCAGTGCCCGCAGCAATCGCCAGGGACTGAGGCTGGAAGGCGCCGTGCTCGAAAGCCTGCCTGGCGAAGAGATTTCCGCGCCGGTCGCGCCCGGCACGGTGCAGCTTCCGCCCGACGGAAAGCCCATCGTGCTGCTGGCGGACGCGCAGACCGTCGGCGGCTATCCACGAGTTGGCCATGTGATCGCCGCCGACCTGCCGCGACTGGCGCACCTGTGTCCCGGCGAAATCGTGCGTTTCCAGTCCTGCGACGCGCAAACCGCGACACGCCTCGCTTGCGCAGCGCGTGCACGGATCGCCAGAATCCGGCTGATGACCGACAAATACGTCATCGACCAACCATCCAGGGGAAATTAGCGAATGAAGGGCAACATCATTGCAGCGCTCGTGCTGATCATCGTCGGCACGCTGTTCCTGCTCAGGAACCTCGGCTTCAACGTTCCGGGTCTCGGCAACCTCATCTCGACGTGGTGGCCGGCGATCCTGATAGTGGTCGGACTCGGACTGCTCTTCAACCGCAAATAGCCGCGAGCAACGTGCGCATTGACTTCAACTGCGATCTCGGCGAAGGCTGCGGCGACGATGCCGCGATCATCCCGCTGGTCACTTCGGCCAGCATTGCCTGTGGCGGGCACGCTGGCGACGAAGCCACGATGCGCACGACGCTGCGCCTTTGCCGCGAACACGGGGTCGCGGCCGGCGCGCATCCGGGCTACCCGGATCGTGAGGGGTTCGGAAGGCGCGAGTTGCCGTTTTCACCCGATGAAATACGGGGGTTCGTGCGCGAGCAGATGGATACGCTCGGCGCCATCGCGGCTTCGGAAAACATGCGCCTGGCGCACGTGAAGCCGCACGGTGCGCTCTACAACGTCGCCGCGCGCGACCGGCTCATCGCGGAAGCGATCGTTGCGGCCGTGCGGGAAGTCGATCCGGAACTGGTTGTGTTCGGGCTCTCGGGTTCGCAGTTGACCGCGTCGGCGGAAGCCGCGGACCTGCGTGTCGCACATGAAGTATTCGCCGAGCGCAGGTACGAAGCGGACGGTTCGCTGACGCCACGCAGCCGCGACGAAGCGGTGATCCACGGTCTCGGCGAAACCATCGAACAGGTGCGTGGCTTCGCCCGCGACGGCAGCGTGGTCGCGCGCACCGGCGAACGGATCCGGCTTCGCGCCGACACGCTTTGCCTGCATGGCGATCGCGCCGATGCCGCACAGTTCGCCAGATCCATCCGCGATGCGCTGGCCGCTGATGGCATTCGCATCCTGCCCGTGGGAGCCGTCGAATGAACTACTGGCCGCTGCTCGGCGTCGCGGTAGTGGTGATCGGCTTCGTGTTGCGATGGAACCCGGTCATCGTTGTGGTCGGCGCCGGCGTGGTCAGCGGACTGGCCGCGGGAATGTCGCTCCCTGATCTGCTCGCGCTACTCGGCGAAAGCTTCGTCTCCAACCGCGCGCTGCTGCTGTTCGCATTCACGCTGCCCACCATCGGCCTGCTCGAACGCGCCGGCCTGCGCGAACATGCGCTGTCGTGGATCGCGCGCTTACATGGCGTGACCTTGCCGCGATTGCTGACGACGTATCTTGGCGTGCGCCAGCTGCTGAGCATGGTCGGCCTCATCGACATCGCGGGCCATGCGCAGACGGTGCGTCCGTTGCTGGCTCCGATGGCGGAGTCGGCTGCGGAAAAAAGCCACGGCGCCCTGCCACGTGAGCACGTCCAGCGCGTGCATGCGCTTTCGGCCGCCACCGACAATGTCGGTCGCTTCTTCGGAGAAGACGTATTCCTGGCGTTTGGCGCCGTGCTATTGATCCAGGGCTTCTTCAACGAGCACGGCATCGTATTGCAGCCCCTGGAAATCGCCTTGTGGGCGTTGCCGACAGCCATTGCTGCATTTGTCATCCACGCGATCCGCATCGCATTCTTCCAGCGCGGGCTGGCTCGCCATGTCGCGGCGTTGGAGCGAGCCGATGCTGCGGATTGAGCACTTCTATTTCGTGCTCGCGGCCTTCCTGCTGTATGCGGGCTGGCGCAACCTGCGCGAGCGGCGGTTCGTGCACGCGGCGTTCTGGAGCGTCCTGGCCTTGCTGTTCTGCAGCGGCGAGCTGATCCTTGCCGCCAGCAAGGCGGGCGACAGGCTGCCTGCGCAACTTGCAGGCGTGGCCGTCATCACCCTGGCGTTGCTGGCTGCGCGGATGCGCCGCGAGCACATCGCCGAAGCACCCGAAGTACAGCGGCGCGCATCGGCCGCTCGTTTCGGCCATCGTTTGTTCGTTCCTGCGCTACTGATTCCGCTGGTCACCGTCGCGATAGTGCTGGCGGGCCCGAAGCTGCGTCTTGGCGAACTCGCGCTCTTCGCCGCTGGAAACATCACCCTGCCGGCGCTCGCACTGGCCGGCATCATTGCGGCATTCGCCGCCATCGCGACCACGCGGGAACAGCCGGTACAGGCCGCGATCGAAGGTCGCCGCCTGCTTGACACGATGGGCTGGGCCGCATTGCTGCCCCTCGTGCTTGCGACGCTCGGCGGCGTGTTCGCGGCGAGCGGTGTCGGTGAAGCCGTGGCATCGCTGGTCTCCGCGGTGATTCCCTCCGACAGCCGCGTCGCGTGCCTGCTGGCCTTCGGGCTGGGGATGGTGCTGTTCACCATCATCATGGGAAATGCATTCGCGGCATTTCCCGTGATGATGGCCGGCATCGGCTTGCCGCTGCTGATCCAGCGGCACGGCGCCGATCCGGCTGCGCTGGGCGCGATCGGCATGGTCACGGGTTACTGCGGCACGCTGATGACGCCGATGGCGGCCAACTTCAATCTCGTGCCCGCCGCGCTGCTGGAGCTCGACGATCCCAATGCCGTCATCCGCATGCAGCTGCCTACCGCCATTCCACTGATGCTGTTGAACCTGCTGCTGATGTACTGGCTGGTGTTTCGATGAGTTCGGAAAAGCAAAAGGTCGTGTTGCTGACCGGCTTCGCCCCGTTCGATGACGAATCCGTAAATCCGAGCTGGCAGGCAACTCGCGCATTGCATGGCCGGCACATCAATGGACATCGCATCGTCGCGCGGCAACTTCCGGTCGAGTTCGGCGCATCCCTCAAGGAATTGCGCACGGCAATCCGCGAAACGAAGCCGGTGCTGGTTCTCTGCGTGGGCCAGGCCGGTGGTCGCGCTTCGATGTCACTGGAACGCGTGGCGATCAATGTCGATGACGCGCGCATTCCCGACAACGCTGGCGCGCAACCGATCGACAGCGAAATCGTCAGGGCTGGCCCCGCGGCCTACTTCACGGCTCTTCCGATCAAGGCGATGCTGGCCGCGCTGCACGAGGCAGGCATTCCGGCGGAGGTGTCCCAAACCGCCGGCACTTACGTGTGCAATCACGTCTTCTACGGACTGATGCATGCATTGCGCAATCGCCGGATTCGCGGCGGCTTCGTGCACATTCCCTATTCTCCGGAGCAGGCGGGACGACATCCGGGCGCGCCTGCCCTGCCCGTCGAGACCGTCATCCGCGGGCTTCGGATCGCATTGCAGGTTGCACTCGAAACCGGCACGGATCGCAGGCTCGCGGCTGGTGCGGAACACTGATGCTCAAGAGCAGCAGTATTCGTCCTGCGTGATCGTTACAAAGGCCTGGCGCAAAAAAAGGCGTGCCGGACGGGCACGCCTTCGATTCGAGCGAGCCGTTTCGTATCAGGTGCGCGGCAGCGTGACGCCCATCTGCCCCTGGTACTTGCCACCGCGATCGCGGTATGAGGTCTCGCAGACTTCGTCCGACTGGAAGAACAACATCTGCGCGACGCCTTCATTCGCATAGATGCGCGCCGGCAATGGCGTGGTGTTGCTGAATTCCAGCGTCACATGTCCTTCCCATTCCGGCTCCAGTGGCGTCACGTTGACGATGATCCCGCAGCGCGCGTACGTGCTCTTGCCCAGGCAGACGACCAGCGTGTCGCGCGGAATACGGAAGTATTCGACGGTACGCGCCAGGGCGAACGAATTCGGCGGGATGATGCAGACGTCCGATTCGATGTCGACGAAGCTGCCGCTGTCGAAATGCTTGGGATCGACGATCGTCGAGTTGATGTTCGTGAACACCTTGAACTCGCGCGAGCAGCGCACGTCGTAGCCGTAGCTCGAAGTGCCGTAGCTGACGATGCGTTGGCCGTCGGCGGCGCCGCCTTTATTGGAAAACTTGACCTGGCCGGGTTCGAACGGCTCGATCATGCCGTGCTGCTCGGCCATGCGACGGATCCAGCGGTCGGACTTGATGCTCATGCGGATGCGGCATTCCAGGTAAAAGGAACGGCGATTCTAGCCGCTCTGATGGTCCGCCGGTTTCGCCACCTTCGGCGCTCCACAGGGCAAATCAGCCCAGAAGCGACACCGCCAACGGCCTGGCGACCTGGGGACGCTTGGCGAGTTCGATCGCGACCCGGCGTGCAGTCAGCTGGAACAGCTGGGCCGCGGCTGAATCCGGGTCGGCGGCCACAATGGGAATGCCCGCGTCGCCCTGTTCCCGCACGCGTGCTTCGAGCGGAAGGCTGCCGAGCAGTGGCACGCCATAGGTTTCCGCCATCCGCTGCCCGCCGCCTTCGCCGAACACGTGCTCGGCATGGCCGCAGTTCGGGCACACGTGCACCGCCATGTTCTCGATGAGGCCGAGCACCGGCACATCGACCTTCTCGAACATCTTCAGCGCTTTGCGCGCATCAAGCGTGGCTACGTCCTGCGGCGTCGTGACGACCACTGCACCTGCCACCGGAATCTTCTGCGCCATGGTGAGCTGGATGTCGCCCGTCCCCGGAGGCAGATCGAGGATCAGGTAGTCCAGGTCGCCCCACCGCGTTTCGGTGAGCAACTGCGTAAGCGCCGAAGTCGCCATCGGCCCGCGCCAGATCATCGGCGTGTCCTGGTCGACCAGCAGTCCGATCGACATCGCTTCCACCCCATGCGCGCGCATCGGCTCGATCGTCTTGCCATCCGGGCTGTCCGGGCGCCCCGCGAGTCCCAGCATCAAGGGAACGCTGGGGCCATAGATGTCGGCGTCGAGGATGCCGACCTTCGCGCCATCTGCGGCGAGTGCCAGCGCGAGGTTCACTGCAACGGTGGACTTGCCGACGCCGCCCTTGCCTGAGCCCACCGCGATGATGTTGCGGACATTGGGAAGAGGCGAAAGTTTTTCCTGCACCGCGTGGCTGGCGATGCGGGAATCCAGACGGACTGCCGAAAGATCAAGCCCCGCTGCCGCTGCAAGCCCCATGGCTTGTTTCCGAAACCAGGAATCCAAACCACCTGGCGGGAATCCCAACACGACGTCGATCGCCAGGCGTCCACCCGACTCAGCAACTCGAATTCGGGCGCCCGCATCCGCAAGGGTCGCATCCAGACCAGGCAATACCAGATCCGCGAGGCGGGACGTCAGGGAATCATTCAAAGGAGATCACACCAGGAGGCGTCGGTTGCAACATTCTACGATCACGCAGGGTTGGCCGAACCGTCAAAAGAGTCCTTGCACGGCAGTAAAAAACCAAGATCGGCAAAGTTCGTAGCTTCGTCGCCTATGCCACGGGCGTTAATCGCGTGTTAAGTTCGAACCGTTGGGCCATGCCCAACCGCTGGGGGCCGGCGAAACAAGTAAACCAATCATCAGCTAAGGGGAAAGTGATGGCAGTTAGCAACACCGCGCGCCTGCAACGTAGCAGGCTGACAGCGGCGCTTTTGAGCGCCCTACTCCTGTCCACGAATGCTGCAATAGCGCAGGAGAGACAAGAGCAGAACGCCTCTACCGACGAACAAACCACGAACCTCGACCAAGTCGTGGTTACTGGCTCCCGCATCAAGCGCGCGGAGATCGAAGGTCCGGCTCCGATCACCGTTATCACCGCGAACGATATCGAGAAAGAAGGTTTCACCACGGTCTACGATGCGCTGAACACCCTGACCCAGTTCACCGGCAGCGTTCAGAACGAATTCAACCAGAACGGCTTCACGCCCAATGCCAGTTTTCTCAACCTGCGTGGCTTGGGTCCGGGCTATCAGTTGATCCTCATCAATGGTCGGCGCGCTGCCGATTACCCACTGCCGTACAACAGCGAATCCAACGCGGTGAACCTGGCCAATATCCCGGCCGCCGCGATCGAGCGCATCGAAATCCTGACTGGCGGCGCATCGGCCATCTACGGTTCCGACGCAGTCGCGGGCGTGGTCAACATCATCCTGAAGAGCAACTTTGACGGCGATCAACTGACGGTGCGCGCCGGTACTACGACGCGCGGCGGCGGCGATACCGGCCAAGTGCAGTGGGTCGGCGGCAAGACCGGCGAGAACTGGAGCGTGACTTACGCCTTCGAGAGCCTGGAACGCGAAGCGTTGTATGCCAGCCAGCGCGACTTCATGGATTCTTACTTCGATGATCCTTCCGTGCCGGACCAGGATGTAAATCCGGTCGAAGGCCTTCTGGCCTTTGATTTGTTCGACAGCAACCGCCTTTTCCCGGATGGCGCCGAAACCACCTGCGGTCGTTTTGGAGATTTCGACACCTTCTTCTTCGAGACATCCGCTGTATACACCGGCCCGCGCTGCGGTTATTTCGGTTATCCGGCTACGCAGGCCATCCGTAATAGCGACAGCAATCAGTCCTTCTACGTTTCGGGAACGATGGATTTCACGGACAACCTGCAGGGCTTTGCCCAGCTGTACCACACCCGTGCGAAAGCCAAGTTGACGAGCGGCGTGCAGTTCTGGTCAACCCCTGGGATATATCTCGCCAATGTGCAGTCGCCTTTCCTGGAACAGTTCGGTGTGCCGGGCTCGTATGCGCAGCTTCAGCGCATCTTTACCCCGGCAGAAACCGGCAACTCATTGGTAACGACCATTGAAGAGAAGTCCTTCGACTTCGCTGCAGGCTTGCGCGGTACCTTCGCCGACGGGCGCTTCGATTGGGATGCAACCTTGTCGCGTGCGCAGTATGAGCTCGACAGCCGCACACCTCGCTTCCTTGCCAATCCGTTGCAGGAATATTTCCTCGGCCAGCCACTCGCAGGCGGGGACATCCTTGGGTATGGCTATGACGCTTATAATCTGAATATCGACCGCTTTTATAACCCGATCGATCCGGCAACCTTCGCATCGCTCAATACGATTGTCAGAGACAAGGCCGAGACCAGCGTCAATCAAGCCAGTTTCGTAGTGTCCGGCGACATCTTCGAGCTGCCGGCAGGCTCCGTGGGCATGGCTGCTGTATTGGAAGCAGCGAGCCAGGAATACGAGATCAATCCTGATCCACGCACCAACCCGAACTACTCCGGTCCCGAACCGATCTACAATTTGACAAGCACCGGGGGCAGGGGTGATCGGGACCGATATGCGGCCGGCTTGGAACTGAGCGTGCCCATACTGAGTTCCCTTAAGCTGAATGCGGCCGGACGGTGGGACAAATATGTCGACGCGAGTGCTATCGATAATGCGTCGACCTGGCAAGTTGGCCTTGAGTGGCGCCCGTTCTCGAACCTGCTGATTCGCGGCAGTCACGGCACCAGCTTCCGTGCGCCTGACATGCACTATGTCTATGCGGAAGAATCCGGTTTCTTCACCTCGATCTTCGACGAGTACAAGTGCCGGCGCGATGGCTTCGATCCGCGTGACCCGTCCAATCCCTGCAGCGGCGCCGACTACAACTATCAGGTCCAGGGAACCCGTGCGGGCGACCGCAACCTGGAAGCTGAAAAGGGCAAGTCCACCACCGTCGGCTTCGTTTGGGATGTCATGGATGACATGTCACTGTCGTTGGACTATTACGCCATCGAATTGCGTGATGCCGTGGCAGACATCTCTGGCCTGCTGTTCCGCAATGAAGCCGACTGCTTGCTCGGAGAAACGCGCGAGGGCGCTGCCGTCGATCCAACTTCCGCTGCTTGTCAGTTCTACACTGGCCTTGTCAACCGCGAGGACGCCGGCGGTCCGTTCAATGATGGCGACGTCACCGAGTTCCGCTCGTTCCCGATCAACCAATCCCTCAACCGCACGAGCGGTATCGATGCGGCCTGGCGCTACAAACTCGATACCGACCGCATGGGCGAGTTCACTTTCGGCCTGAACTGGACGCACGTACTGAAACTCGAGCAGCAGGAGTTCGAAGGCGAGCCCGTCGAGGACATCCGCGATCATCCCCAATTCTTCAACAACCGCAGTCGTATCAGCGGCAATGTGGTGTGGGAGAAGAGCGACTGGACTACGGCCGTGTACTACACGCGTTGGGGTTCGCTACCGAACTGGGCAGAAACCGGTCGCATCGGTCCGCAAATCCTGTGGAACCTCAACGTCTCGAAGGAGATCACCGAGAAGGCGACTCTTGGCCTGTACGTCAATAATGTTTTCGATCGCATCCATCCGCGCGACGACACCTTCAACACCTATCCCTTCTTCTGGCGTCAGTTCAGCCCGATCGGTCGCGAGGTATTCGTTCAGTTCGATTACAAGTTCAATTGAGACCTTCCGAACGTCACAAGAAGCCCGGCCATGTGCCGGGCTTTTTTTATCAGGCAAGACGTTTGTCCAAGCGCAGTTACTAAGCTAGTCGACTACAATGCCGGCCTGCTCCAGCAGCGACTTCAGAGCGGTCAGATGCGATTCATAGCGCTTCCACCGCTGCAACGAACTGCGATATACCGGCGAACGCACCTGCACCGCGCTCGCGGTGGCCACAGGCGCCTCATTCTCTTCAAAACGAAGGCAAGCTTCGTCCCAATCCAGTCCACAATGAGCGAGTAGCGCGCGCGTGGTCGCTTCCTGCGATTCCACCAGCGACTCGTAGTGCACTTCCAGGATCCGGCCAGGGATCACATGTTGCCAATGCGTCATCAGGCGATCGAACAGAAGGTAGTAGCGGCCGACGCCTAGCAAGTCGAATGAATAGTCGTAGAAAGACGAACCCATCTGAAAGAGTTGCCGGAAGTTGCTCAGGCAAGTGTCCATCGGGTTGCGTCGCAGGCAGATGATCCGCGCATTTGGCAATGCTCGCGCGATATGACCTGCGTAGAGGAAATTCTGCGGAAGCTTGTCGATGAAACGAGGGGTACGACCTGTGCCAGGGCGTGTGCTGGCTACATACGCCTCTCCGACTCGCCTCCAATCCAGCTCACGCGCCAGCACGATGGTATCCGCATCCAACAAACTGGCTGTCCGGCTTCCTGATGCACGCTTCAGGACGGCACCAAAATTGGGAAGCTCACCGGCGGAATGCACGTCCGGATGGCTGGAAAGGATGCGATCCACCAAGGTAGTGCCTGTACGAGGCATTCCGATGATGAATATCGGTTCTTCACTAGGATGTCCTCCCGAGCGTTCGCGCACCGGCTGAACATTCGCCATGAGCGTATCAAACAGCACTTTGTCGCTTTCCGCCGTGTAGTTCCGACCCCCGCGCCCGGCTGCCTTGCCTGCGGATAGATGTTCAAAACTCCTGTCGAGATCACCTAAGTCTTCGTACTCCTTGGACAGGGAGAGATGCAGGTACATCTCTCCGACGCGATCTCCATCGATCCGTTCCAGCTCGTGATGCAGGCGCATCAAGTGATTGCGTTCTGGATCTTGGCGGCGCAGCTGCGACAATCCCAGATGCGATTGCCAATGTGATGGCTGCAACCGCAGGCATGTTTCGTACTCGACCTCTGCACCGTCGAGATCGCCGTGGAAGGTCATCGACGTCGCCAAGTTGAACCGAAATGGCGCGGAATTCGGGTGCAGGTCGACCGCGCGTTTGTTTATCCTCGCGGACTTCTCATATGCGTTCGCCTGCGAATAGACCACCGCGAGCGTGTTGAGCGTCTGCGGATCGGTAGGTCGCAGTGCAGCGGCAGCGTCTGCCGCTTCAACGGCCTCAGGAAGCATTTGGGCAGACGCCAGCGCACGCGCGAGTGTGGCCAGGTAGTCAGGGCGACGGCCATCCAGGCGAACGGCCTGTTGTAAGGAGCCGACCGCGGAGCGGAGGTCTGACAGATTCAGCGCAGCCATTCCGGCGACATAGTGAACGCCTGCTACTTCAGGCACCTCATGCGCCAATCGCTGGGCCAGATCCAGGGCCTCGCGCCAATCCTGGCGGTTCAATGCGGCTATTGCATTTACGTAGACCTGGGCGCGTTCAGTCGTCGGTGCAGTCGGTGTAGTCATCCGCCGATACTAAGCCTATCCCCTCATTGATCCGACCGCATGCCGGCTTCCCTACGGCACCGAATGCGATATAAAGGCGCCGTCGCACCGCCATCCGGCGGCGCAGGACAGAGTCCGGAGGGGACTGATCAATGCGCAACAATCTTTCTAAGAATCTGCTGTTGGCGGTGTTTGGCCTGACGCTGGTCGCTGCTTCCGCGCTCGTTCTCGCGCAGTCGACGGCCTCGCCCATCGGGCGCTGGAAGACGCTGGATGACGAGACCGGCAAGGCCATGACCGTCGTGGAGGTCTACACCGCGAAGAATGGCCATCTCGCGGCGAAGATCGTCGAGAACATTGCCGCGCCGGCGACCTGCGAGAAGTGCTCGGGCAAGGACAAGGGCAAGCCGATCGTCGGCATGCCGGTGCTCTGGGACCTGAAGGCCAAGGCCGACGGAACGTGGGGTGATGGCCAGGGGTTCAAGCCGTCCGCCGGCATGAACTTCAAGGCCAAGTCGGTGAAGCTGCTCGATGGTGGCAAGAAGCTGCAGGTGACCGGCTGCAAGGCCGTGTTTATCTGCCGCGACGCGACGTGGGTACGCGACTGATCGACTCTTGCAAAATGCCTTTCACAACGGCCCGAAAGCGGGCCGTTGTGCTATCTGGCACCACGCAGCGCTACAAAGGCTCAAGGCCCGTGCACAAGCGCCTCTTGCCGACACCGCTCCGGGTAATGTTCAGCGCGACGGCCAGGGGTGCTTTGCCCCGCATGCGATAATCGCGCCCTCTTCGCCGCTGTCGTTCCCATGCCCCGCGACCTGCTCGTCACCTGCGCCCTGCCCTACGCCAACGGTCCACTGCACCTGGGTCATCTCGTCGGCTATATCCAGGGCGACATCTTCAAGCGCGCGCAGCGGATGTCCGGGAACACCGTGCATTTCGTCTGCGCCGATGACACGCATGGCACACCGATCATGCTGGCGGCGGAGAAGGCGGGCACCACGCCCGAGGAATTCATTGCCGGAATCCAGATCGGCCACGAGCGCGACTTCGCTGCCTTCGGCGTTGACTTCGACAATTACGGCTCGACGCACTCCGCCACCAATCGCGCCCTGACGGAAGCGATCTACAGCCGTCTGGAATCCAATGGTCATATCCAGCGCCGCTCAGTGGCACAACTGTACGACCCGGTGAAGGGCATGTTCCTGCCCGACCGCTACGTGAAGGGCATCTGCCCGAACTGCGGCACGCCGGACCAGTACGGCGACAACTGCGAGAACTGCGGAGCGACGTATGCGCCGACCGAACTCAAGGAACCGCGTTCGGTCTTGAGCGGCGCGGCGCCGGAGATCCGCGAGTCGGAGCATTTCTTCTTCGAAGTTGGCGACTTCAGCGGATTTCTGCGCGAATGGCTCGCTGGCGATGTCGCCACGCCGGGCGTGAAGGCCAAGCTGCTCGAATGGCTTGATGCCGAAGGTGGTCTTCGCGCCTGGGATATCTCGCGCGATGCGCCCTACTTCGGCTTCGAGATTCCGGGCCATCCCGGCAAATACCTGTACGTATGGCTCGACGCGCCGATCGGGTATCTCGCCAGCTTCAAGGACCTGTGCGCGCGCGAAAGCATCGATTTCGACGCCTACCTGACACCGGGCACGGGTGCGGAACTGCACCATTTCATCGGCAAGGACATCGTCAATTTCCACGGCCTGTTCTGGCCCGCGGTGCTGCATGGGGCCGGCCACCGCGCGCCGACTCGACTGCACGTCAACGGCTACCTCATGGTGAACGGCGAGAAGATGTCGAAGTCGCGCGGCACCTTCATCATGGCGCGCACTTTCCTCGACCACGGGCTCGCGCCGGAAGCGCTGCGTTATTACTTCGCGACGAAGACTTCCGGTGGCGTGGATGACGTCGATCTCAACTTCGGCGATTTCACCGCACGGGTGAATTCGGACCTAGTTGGGAAGTTCGTCAATCTTGCCAGTCGTTGCGCCGGTTTCATCGAGAAGCGTTTCGACGGCATGCTCGCTTCGAACCTACCCGACCCGGTGATGTACACGCACTTCGTCGCGCAACTTCAGCCGATCGCGGACGCCTACGCGCGCAACGAAGCCGCCACCGCACTGCGATTGACGATGCTGCTGGCGGACGAAGCCAACAAGTACATCGACGAACATAAGCCCTGGGTGCTCGCCAAACAGGAAGGCAGCGACGCGCAGTTGCAGGCGGTGTGCACGCAGGGCCTGAACCTCTTCCGCGTGCTCGCCGCGGCGCTCAAGCCGGTCTTGCCGCGCGTCGCCGAACAGGCGGAGGCCTTCCTCACCGCGCCGGTGTCGCGCTGGAGCGATCTCGAAACACCGCTGCTGGCGCAAGGCATCGCCGCCTACACTCCCCTGTTCACCCGCATTGATCCGAAACAGATTGAGACCATGATCGAAGCTTCCAAAGAAACCCTTCAGGCCACGGCGCCAGCGGCCGCTACTCCGGCGGTTCCCGCGACCAAGCCGTCCGCGAGCGAAGCACCGGCACCGGCACCGGCAACGATCGGCATCGACGACTTCGCCAAGCTCGACCTGCGCGTTGGCAAGGTGCTCGCCTGCGAATTCGTAGAGGGTTCCGACAAGCTGCTGCGTTTCGAGCTCGACGCCGGCGAGCTGGGCAGGCGGCAGATCTTCTCCGGCATTCGCGGCTCGTATGGCGAACCGGAAAAACTGGTCGGCCGCAGCGTCGTGTTCATTGCCAACCTCGCGCCGCGGAAGATGCGCTTCGGCGTGAGCGAGGGAATGATCCTGTCCGCCGGTTTCGATGGCGGCTCGCTACACCTGCTCGATGCCGACAGCGGAGCGCAGCCCGGAATGCCGGTGCGCTGAAAACCCTGGCACTCGGACGCGCGCAGATGACTGACCTGATCGAACGGCTCGACCGCGTGCTACCTCAAACCCAGTGCGGCCAGTGCGGCTATGCGGGATGCCGCCCGTATGCGGAAGCGATGGCGCGCGGCGAAGCGGGTATCGACCACTGCCCGCCGGGAGGCGATGCGGGCGCGCGCGCGCTGGCGAAGGCGCTGGGCGTTCCTGCACGGCCCTACGATCGTTCGCGCGGGGAACACAAGCCGCTGCAGGTCGCGCTGATCGTCGAAGCCGACTGCATCGGCTGCACCAAGTGCATCCAGGCGTGCCCCGTCGACGCGATCATCGGCGGCTCCAAGCACATGCACACCGTTATCGAGCCTTTGTGCACGGGTTGCGAACTGTGCGTGCCGGCGTGTCCGGTAGATTGCATCGAGCTGATCGCGGCCGCCTGAAGTTCAGTGCGATCCGGCGTCTTGTCTTGTAGCGCCGAGCTTTCCGCCTGCTTTGTTTCCGCGATCAAAAAAGCGAGCCGAGCAAGCTCAGCTCTACAAAGATGCGTGTCGCACAATGTGCTACTTGCAGGCGGAGCAGATCCGCTCGACCTGATAGCCCTTCGCACGCAGTTTCTCGACCACGCCATCTTCGCCGAGCAGATGCATCGCGCCGACTACGACGAGCGTGTCGTTGCCTTCTGTGGCTCCGTCGAGCATCTGTTGCAGCTTCGGCACCCAGGCATCGTTGCGCTCGACGTTGATGATGCGATAGGTCACCGGCGTTTCCTTGCTTACCTCGTCGATGACCAGCGAGTTGAGCTTGGCAAGGTCACCATTGCGCCATGCGTCGTGCGTTTCGTTGAGCAGCTTGGGAACTTCGCCGGGCTTGTTGAAGAAATCGCGCAGGCCCGCGATCTGTTCGTCCATCGGCGATGCGTCGAGCACGGCGAGTTGCGCCTCGGCCGTTTCGAGCCCGGAAACAGGCTTGTTTGCCGCTTCGGCCATGCGCGCGATGTGCAGATCCAGTCCCTGGTCGGCCTTGAAACCCATCTGCTGCGAAATGCCGATCAGCAAGCCGAGGTTGATGAACCAGGGCTCCATCGCTTCCATCTGCGCGACCCGGTCCTTACCGAGTACCTGACCCATCTTTTCGCGCACGTCCGGCGGCAACACCTGGCTCAGACTGCTGCCATCGCTGAAGCCCGCCATTTGCTGCATCTTCTGTGCGAGCAACGGGTCGGTGAGCTGCGACGGTGGCACTTCAAAGACAAGGTTTTCCGCTTCGGAAAAGACCGTGTCGATATCCGGCGACAGCGGATAGTCGTCGGCCTTGAGCAGGTGGAAGGAGCCCAGCAGGTACACGGAGTTGTCCTGGTCCGACACTTTCCACAGCAACGGTGTCGGCGGCGCTTTGGCAGACAAAGCAGCAGCTGGAGCCGGCGATTTACCAGGCGCCCACGCATAGACCGCCGGCGCGATCAGCGCGCAAGCAAGCAGGGAGTACACGACGGACTTGCCGCGGCGAAGCATGGATGGACTCATGACTGCGTGCTCATGACTGGTTTGGATTCCTCGAAGTGGTACGCCTTCTCGCCGGCAACGATCTCCAGGTCCAGCCGGTTTTCCGGCGGCGGCAGGGGACACGTGGCGAATGCGGTGAACGCGCAGGGCGGGTTGTAGCTCTTGTTGAAGTCGATCACGACGTCGCCAGCGGCATCCGGCTTCGGCGCATCCAGGAAGCGGCCTGCGGGATAGCTGCCGTGGCCGCTGGTGCGGTCGGCGAAGACCAGGAACAGCGTGCCTTCGCCTTCATCGAGCGCTTCGATCCTGAACGTCTTGCCGTCGCGCTGGAATTCGACGGCGCCTGGATTGGGCACTTCATCGACCGTGCCGATGATGTTCGCGATCGGAATGGTCTTGCCCGGCGGATTGGGAATGTATTTCGCGGTAACGATCCAGTCGTCGCCGCCGGGCCAGTATTCGATGCCCTTGAAGCCGGTCCGTGTCGGCGCATCTGCATGCTTCACGCGGAACGCATAGCGATCGCTGCGCTTGATCAAGGTGATGATACCCTTGTCCTCGTCGAAGCCTATGCGGCTCGGCCCTGCCGGATCCGCATCGCTGAGCAGCGTCACGGCGCCGGTCAGCGGCTCGTCGTTGAACGTGAGCGCCACGCCCTTCTCGGGCTGGAAACGTACGCGGTCGTCCTTGCGCGACACCATGCCGACATGCGCGGGCCCGACGGCGAGCCGGATGCCGTTGTCGGCATCGCTGCCGAAGTAATGCTCGCCTTCGTCGATCCAGTGCAGACCCACGAGGCTCGTCCAACCATCGGGCCGGGTGAGCTTGGCGCGGCGCTCGTTGCGCCAGGGCTGCTGGCTGCTGGCGAACGCCTGTTCTTTCGCTGCAGCGGCCTGCCGGGTCGCTTCTTCGTCCTTGCATGCGGTGATGGCCAGCGCGACGAATAGCAACAACGGCAGCTTGTAGGTCAGTCGCAGCATTCAACGTCCTCGCAGGAACCAACGGTCGATTTCGGCCAGGGAAAAGCGCGCCCAGGTCGGGCGGCCATGATTGCACTGGCCCGAGCGCTCGGTCACTTCCATCTCGCGCAACAGCGCGTTCATCTCGGGCAAAGTGAGACGGCGGTTCGCCCGGACGGCGCCGTGGCAGGCCATCGTCGCCAGCAACTCGTCGCGGGCGGCGGCGACGCGCCGGCTTTCACCGTGTTCACGCAGGTCGGCGAGCACGTCGCGAAGCAGCGCCTCGACGTCGCCATGAACGAGCAACGCCGGCACCGAACGCAGCGCCAGCGACTGCGGTCCGCTGCGAGTGAGTTCGAAGCCGAGTGCGGCGAGCGTATCGGATTCCCGCTCGGCGACGTCGGCCTCGCGTTCGGAAACCGCAATCGCAAGCGGCACGAGTAGCGGCTGCGTGCGCAGGCCCTCGCCGTCATGCGCACACTTGAGCTTCTCGTAACCGATGCGTTCGTGCGCCGCGTGCATGTCTACGACGATGAGTCCATCGGCATTTTCGGCAAGGATGTAGACGCCATGCAGTTGCGCAATGGCGTAGCCGAGCGGCGGCATCGTCGCTTCGTTGCCGGGAGCGAGGGCCGCAATGGAAACTGCTGTTGGCGCAATTGGCGACTGCGACGCACCGCCATAAAGCGCCGCATAACCGGCACGCGCTTCGGCCACCTGTTGCAGGCCGAGCGGCGATTGCGGCGCGGCGGCGTTCCATCGGTAGGCGACTTCGGCGTACGACTGCTCCGGTGCAGGCGGCGGCGCACTCCCGGCGCGCGTCTCCGCCAGCGCATCGTTGAGCGTGCGATAGACGAAATCGTGGATCAGGCGCGCGTCGCGGAAGCGCACTTCGTGCTTGGCCGGATGGACGTTGACGTCGACGCGGCGCGGATCGAGCTCGAGGAAGAGCACGTATGCCGGCTGCCGTCCATGGAACAGCACGTCCGCGTACGCCTGCTTCACCGCGTGGGCGACGCTGCGGTCGCGCACGGCTCGGCCGTTCACGTACAGATATTGCTGGTCAGCGCTCGCGCGGTTGTACACGGGCTGCGCGATCCAGCCGTGCAGGCGCAGGCCGGCGGCGCTGTGGTCGATGCGCAATGCATGGTTGGCGAATTCCTCGCCCAGCGCTTCGTGCAGCCGTACTTCCGACAACAGGTCGCCCTCGCCTTTCCAGCGCCGCGATGGCTTGCCGTTGTGCGAGACGCGCAGCTCGACGTCGGGACGCGCAAGCGCGAGCTGTCGCAGCCAGTCCTCGATGTGGCCGAGTTCGGTGCGCTCGGCCTTGAGGAACTTGCGGCGCGCGGGAACGTTGAAGAAGAGGTCGCGTACTTCGACCGTCGTCCCCTGCGGATGCGGTTTCGGTGTGATGTCGCCCATGCGGCCGCCATCGATTTCGAGCGCGGCGCCATGCGGCGATCCGTTGTGGCGCGAAGCGAGCACGAAGCGGCTCACCGAAGCGATGGAAGGCAGCGCTTCACCACGGAAGCCAAGCGTAACGACGCCTTCGAGATCTTCTAGCGATGCAATCTTGCTGGTGGCATGGCGCGACACCGCGAGCGGCAGGTCGCCGGGCGGAATGCCGCCGCCATCATCGCGGATGCGGATCAGGCGGACGCCGCCTTCCTCGAGATCGATGTCGATGCGCCGTGCACCCGCATCGAGCGCGTTCTCGACCAGCTCCTTGACCACGGAAGCGGGACGCTCGACGACTTCGCCTGCGGCGATCTGGTTGATGAGGGTGTCGGGTAGCTGTCGGATCGCCACGGGAAAAAACGGCGCTGACGCCGCGAATGTGCTGGTCCGGGATGATATGCGGCGCGCGGCGTTAATCCCACCGCGCCGGCAACTATTTAGGGACTGCCGCCACCCGCGCCCGCTCCGGCAGGAACGTCGGCTGCCGCGCGCGCCGCATACAGCGTGCCCGGCGGCGGCTGACGCAGGAAGTAGGTGTTGACGCCATCGAGCACCGCGCGAGCCAGCTGGCGCTGATAGTCCGGGTCGGTCAGGCGGCGCTCTTCGTCCGGATTCGAGATGAACGCGGTTTCCACCAGCATTGCCGGCATGTCCGAGGTGCGCAGCACGGCGAAGTTGGCGCGTTCGATGTGCGGCTTGTGGTTGCGGCCGATGCGGCTCAGGCCGTTGAGCACGTGCGTCGCGGCGTCCTCGGACGCCTTCATCTGCCCGCTCTGGGTCAGGTCGATCAGCACCGACGCCAACGTGCCGCTGGTCTTTTCCAGGCGCACGCCGCCGATCAGGTCAGAAGCGTTTTCCTTGTCGGCCAGCCAGCGCGCGCGCTGCGAAGACGCGCCCTTCAGTGACAGCACGTACACCGAAGAGCCATTGGCGCCGCGGTTTTCCGCTGCGTCGGCATGGATCGACACGAACATGTCCGCCTTCGCCTGCCGCGCCAGTTGCGCACGGCGATTGAGGGGAATGAAGACGTCCGTGTCGCGGGTGAGATAGGCCTTCAGACCTGGCGTGGCATTGATCTGGCGCGCCAGTTCGCGCGCGATCGCCAGCGTCACGTCCTTCTCGCGCTTGCCGCTCTGGCCGGTCGCGCCTGGATCCTGGCCACCATGGCCGGCATCAATGGCGATGACGAGTGGGCGCATGCCGCGGCTACGCATCAGGTCCTTCATCGTCTTCACCGCATCGCCTTGGGGTGCGGAGGTTATCGAAGCCGTCGCAGGCGGATCCGTGGGGACGGCCTTCATCGGCGTCGGTACGCCGGTTGCGATGCGGGCCGGCACGCCGGTGCTCGAAACCAGCGCTTTGGATGGTTCTGACGCGCTGATCGTGCTCGAAGCTACGCCACCAAAGGGCGCGGCAACACTCGAAGAAGGCTGCGGTGGACTGGCGGCAGCAGTCTTCTGCAGGCTGTCGAACGCCTTGACTTCGCCACGCGCGGCCAGCTCGGAAATCAGGCGTGTCGTGGCTGCATTGGAAGCGGCGACATCGTCGGCGGAGGCATGCGCTGGCGCATTCGACTGAGCGCTGGTTGTCGTCGGCGCAGGCTCGAGTGCGGCTTTGGCAGGGGGTGCCGCCACGCTCGCCGGCTGTGAACCCGCAGCAGGCATGCCTTCACCGTCGCCCGGCCATTCGAGAACCAGTCGCGGACCGTCAGCTCCCGGCTCGATATGCGGTTTCAGCACCGCGACCGGCTGGGAAAGGTCGAAAACCACCCGGACGATGCCCGGTTCCGGCTGGCCAGTGCGCACCGACTTCACGATGCCCGCGCCCGCCGGCATCACGAGGCCACGACGAACCCGGGAAGCGGGAAGATCGACCACGAGACGTTCTGGAGCGGAGAGACGGATGACCTTGAACTCGGCCGCCTGATCCAGGGCGAGTTCCGCACGCGTCCCGGTAGCGCCCGCACTTACGCGCAAGTCTTTGATTTCACTGGCATGCGCCAAGTTCCAGGCAAGCGCTGACAGCAGCGCCATGCCGAGCAGGAACTTCTGGACGGTGGCCCCCGATACGCGCATGGCCGGTAGTCAAGCACCGGCGGCGTTGGGCTGTCAAGCAGTTTTTCCTTACGAATCCGGTACCTGCCGCCTTTTCCTGTCGGATTGTTCAGGAGTCGATCGCAACTGCCATTGGATTTACGGCCTGCAAACGGGTCACCCACGACCTTCCTGTTTCCGTGAGGCCGGCCACAGTCGCGCGCCTGCCTCGCCCTGCCACCTGCAGGCCGATGCGGAGATCCGCCGGCGGCAGGAACCCGGCGCCGCGCTCGGGCCATTCCACCAGCCAGAGCGTGGCTTCGTCGCTGTCGAGCCCGAGGAATTCCAGTTCGGCGCCATCGCCGATCCGGTACAGATCCAGATGCCAGGCCTCGCCCTCCGAAGAAAGCGGATAGCGTTCGACCAACGTGTAGGTAGGACTGCGAATGGCGCCAGTGACGCCCAGCGTGCGCAGCAATGCGCGCGCGAGTGTCGACTTGCCTGCGCCGAGATCGCCTTGCAGGTGCACGACCCCACGCGCCGGCCGCGTGTGTGCGAGCGCCGCGCCCAACGCATCGGTCGCATCGGCGTTGTCCAGCAACATCGAAATCACTTCGCCCCCTGTGGATTCGCGAATCGTCGCAACGATGGCATGAGGTCGGAAGGCAACAGACCGCGCTCGCCGCTTTCCGCCGCCGCATCACCCGCAACAGCATGGAGCAATGCACCTGCGCACGCTGCATCGAACGCAATGAGGCCTTGTGCGCGCAGCGACGCGATCGTCCCGGCAAGTACATCGCCCATGCCGCCGACGGCCATCCCGGGATTGCCCGCGCCGATGACACGCGGCATGTGTTCCGGAGAAGCAACAATGCTGCCAGCACCTTTCAGCACGACAGTGCAGCGATAGCGCGAAGCCAGTTCGCGCGCCGCGCCATAACGGTCACGTTGTACATCCGCAATCGAACAACCGAGCAGGCGTGAGGCTTCACCTGGATGCGGCGTGACGATGCAGTCAGCCGGCAATGCATTTTCCGATGTCGCAAGGAAATTCAGCGCATCGGCATCCAGCACCAGCGGCTTGCCCGCTGACATCGCAGCGCGGCACAGCATTGCGCCCCATTCGCGCTGGCCCAGGCCCGGACCAATGGCGATAACGCCTGCTTTTTCCAGCAACTCGCCCAGAGGGGCGTCGTCTTCGACAACATGCGCAAGCGCTTCGGGTGATCGCGCGAGCAATGCGGGCAGATGCATTCCGCGCGTCGCGACATCGACCAGCCCTGCGCCGCAGCGCAACGCGGCTTCGGCGCAAAGCAGGATTGCACCGCCACCGCCGAAGTCGCCGCCGACGCAAAGCACACGGCCGTTCGCACCCTTGTGCGAGTCGCGGCTTCGCGGACGCAACCATCGCGCGAGATCGCGCGCCTCCAGAAATTCGGCGGAAGCGGCTGCTTCTTCCGCTATGTTTGTTGGAATGTCCAGCGTGGCGAGCGTACGCGTGCCTACGTGATCCAGCGAGGCACCGGTGTACAAGCCCTTCTTTCGCGCGATGAATTCCAGCGTATGGGTAGCGCGCACGGCCTCGCCGGGCACGTTGCCGAGATCGCAATCCACGCCGGTGGGAGCATCGAGTGAAAGAACCGGAGCGGCCTGCGCGTTGATGGCTTTGATGAGCGCTGCGGTATCAGCATCCGGCGCACGCGACAGGCCGGTGCCGAACAGCGCATCGACGATCAGATCGGCCTCCGGAAGCTGGTTCGCGAATGACAGCACGCGTCCATAAGCCGCCTGAAAATCACTTCTCGCGCGGGTCGCGAGCTCACTGTGCGGCTCGTGTTGCGGCAGCCGCACGACTTCCACCTGGCGGCCGGACATGAGCGCCTGCCGCGCCAGCACGTAGCCGTCGCCACCATTGTTGCCCGGACCGCAGACCACCACGACGCGTAGCGCCTGCGGCCAGCGTTCCAGCACTTCGCGCCACGCCGCCTGGCCGGCCCGGCGCATGAGTTCGAACGCGTCGCCCAGCGACGCCGCCGCACGCGTTTCGATGCCACGCAGTGCCGCTGCGTCGAGCAGATAGGAAGTCCTGTACATGCGGCGGATTCTATACTTGGCGTCGATGAGCGGACCTTTCACCCACGCCGAGCCTGACTACGCCGCACTGGCTTCCCGCATTCGCGGACTGGCGCGCGAATACGGCTTCCAGCGTTGCGGCATTACCGGTGTGGAACTGGGCGAAGACGAAACCCACCTTCGCGACTGGCTTGCACAGGGCCTGTACGGATCGATGGAGTGGATGGCGCGCCACGGCGACAAGCGTTCGCGCCCCGAAGATCTCGTGCCCGGGACCTTGCGCGTCATCTCGGTCGGACTCGATTACGGTCGTCGCGATGACGAGGAAGCCTGGCAGACGCTCGCCGATGGCGAACGCGCATACGTGGCGCGTTATGCGCTAGGCCGCGACTATCACAAGCTGATGCGGCAACGCCTTCAGAAGCTTGCCGATCGTATTGGCCAGGAAGTGGGGCCATTCGGCCACCGCGTGTTCGTGGATTCGGCGCCCGTGCTGGAGCGCGCACTTGCCCGCAACGCGGGACTGGGCTGGATCGGCAAGCACACCTGCCTGATCGACAAGGACGGCGGCTCCTGGTTCTTCCTCGGCGAGATCTACGTCGATCTGCCGCTGCCCGTGGACGCGCCCGCAACTTCGCACTGCGGCACATGTACGCGCTGCATCGACATCTGTCCGACCCAGGCGATCGTCGCACCCAATCGGCTCGATGCGCGACGCTGCATCGCCTATCTCACCATCGAGCATGAAGGCTCGATCGACGAAGAACTGCGGCCACTGATCGGCAACCGGATTTTCGGCTGCGACGATTGCCAGCTGGTGTGTCCGTGGAACAAGTTCGCCAAGCGCACCGACGAGCCGGATTTCCGCGCGCGCAACAATCTCGATGCGGCGACGCTGCCGGAGTTGTTCGCCTGGAGCGAGGAAGAATTCCTGCAGCGCACGGAAGGCACCGCGATCCGTCGCAGCGGTCACGAACGCTGGTTGCGCAACATCGCCGTTGCGCTGGGCAATGCGCCAACTACGCCGGTGGTGATGGAAGCGTTGGCTTCGCGTCGCGATGATCCTTCGCCATTGGTGCGCGAACACGTGGCGTGGGCGTTGGCGAGACATGCGCAAGCAGGCCCGTAGGCCTTTCCGTCTCCCAATCGGGGAAAGGTGTCGCGAAGCGCCGGGCGCCCCGAGGGAAGTCCATCGGGGTTGGGCTGGGCAATGCAGGGAAGGTCGTGCAGTGGAACAGGGATGCGCGAGCCAGCGCGACTTCGTCGAACCTGCTCCCGGCGGAAAGGGACTTGAAAATCAACCGCGTGCTTTCAACTCGGCAAGCAGCGCCTTCGTCACCGGATCGGAAGCGTCGCTTTCGCCCTTCAATGCCGGCATCAGCCCATTCGCCAGTTGCTTGCCCAGTTCGACGCCGAACTGATCGAACGCGTTGATGCCCCACAACACCGACTGCGCATACACGCTGTGTTCGTACATCGCGATCAGCGCGCCGAGCGACTGCGGCGTCAGGGAATCGAGCAGGATCATCGTGCTCGGACGCCCGCCCGCATAGCTGCGATGCGGATCGTCGCTGCGCTTGCCGTTCGCCAGTGCTTCACTCTGTGCGAACAGGTTCGACAGCAGCGCAAGGTGATTCTCCGCGAATGGATCGTCGTTGCGCACGGTGCCGACGAAATCCAGCGGCACGATCTGCGTGCCCTGGTGCAGCGCCTGGAAAAAGCTGTGCTGCACGTCGGTGCCCGCTCCACCCCACCACACCGGAACGGTGTCGCCGTCGACCGGCGAGCCGTCGAGCTTGACCGACTTGCCGAGACTCTCCATCACCAGCTGCTGCAGGTAGGCCGGCAGCAACGCGAGTCGCTGGTCGTAGGTCATCACGCCCTGCGCGGCATGGCCGAGCGCATTGCGATTCCATACCGCGGTGAGTGCATGGCGCACGGCGAGGTTCCGGTCGAGCGGCGCGTTGAGCGCGTGCGCATCGAATTCCGCCGCACCGGCCAGCAAGGCTTCGAAGCGGTCGAAACCGATCGCCAGCGCAATCGGGAAACCCACGGCCGACCACAGCGAATAACGCCCGCCAACCCAATCCCACATCGGCAGCACGCGCTCGGCGGCGATGTCGAATGCGGCAGCGGCGTGCCCGGGATTGGCACTGACGGCGTACAGGCGTTCGCTGCCGCCAAGCCAGTCGCGAAGGATGGTGCCGTTGAGCAGGGTTTCCTGCGTACCGAAGGTCTTGGAAATCAGGACTGCGGCGGTCTTCGCTGGATCGAGCGGCGCCAGCGTTCGTTGCGCGGCGGCGCCGTCGACGTTGGAGATGAAGTGGACACGCAGCTTCGACGGCAGTGCCTCGCGCAGCGCGTCGGCCACCAGGCGCGGACCGAGATCGGAACCGCCGATGCCGACGCTGACGATGTCGGTGAGACCGCTGCCTTCGAGCTCGGCTACCAACCGGCACATGCGCTGGCGCACTTCGCTTGCGGTGCCAAATGCTTCGCGCGCGGCAACAGCCTGCGACAGGTTGCCGCGCAGCGCGGTATGCAGTGCGGCGCGGCCTTCGGTGACGTTGACGGTTTCGCCGTCGAAGAGGCGACGGAAGGCGGTGTCGAGCGAGGCGGACTCCGCCAGCGCGTTCAATGCCCCCAGCGCTTCACGGTCATACCCTTGGCGGGCAAAGTTGGCGTAGAGCGGTCCGACCCGGATCGAAAAATCGACGGCGCGCGCAGGGTCGGCCTGCAGCATCGAAGCGAGGGTCACCGCCGCCAGGCGATCGGCCTGGGCCTTCAACTGCTCAAACCGATGCTTCGCCTGCATGTGTTTCCCGTTATGCCGCGGCCTGCTGCGGCATCGAATGGTTGGTATGCGTGAGCTGGTTCTGGCGATCGACGTAGACGCAGGTCGGCTTGTACTTCGCCGCTTCGGCCTCGTCGCAGACGCCGTAGGCGCAGATGATGACCAGATCGCCCGGCTGCGCGCAGTGCGCGGCGGCGCCATTGACGGAGATCACGCCGCTGCCTTCTTCGCCACGGATCGCGTAGGTCACGAAGCGGGCGCCGTTGTTCACGTTGTAGATGTGGATCTGCTCGTACTCGCGGATGCCGGAAATATCGAGCAGGCGGCCGTCGATCGCGCACGAGCCTTCGTAGTGCAGCTCGGCGTGGGTAACGCTGGCGCGGTGGATCTTGGCCTTGAGGACGTTCAGTTGCATGTTCGGCGTCTCCGGCCGCCGGGCTTGGCGGCGAGAAAGCGTGAGTTTACCAGCGCATGGCGCGGTGCAACATGGACGCAGGCTGGGACGCGGCGTCCCGTTACCGGTGATTTAACCGTCCGGGAAGCCTCTTAGGTCTCGAATTCGAGGTTGTCGATCAGCCGGGTGCGGCCGAGTCGCGCCGCGATCAATGCAACCTTGGCGCCGGGCCCTTCCGAGGGGATTCCCAGGTCCCGATCACGGACGACGGCGTAATCGACTTCGAAGCCGGCACTCCCGAGACGGCGTGCCGCCTGCGCTTCCACTTCCGCGCGGGCTGTTCCGCTGCGGACGGCCTCGCGCATCCACTGCAGGGTACGGCTGATTTCCGAAGCCACGGGACGCTCTTCAGCCGAGAGGTACTGGTTGCGGGAACTCATGGCCAGGCCATCGGCTTCGCGCCGTGTTTCTGCTGCAACGATTTCGATCGGGAACGCGAGGTCGCGCACCATGTACCGGATCACCGCGAGTTGCTGGTAGTCCTTGCGCCCGAACACGGCCACATTCGCCTGCACCTGGTTGAAGAGCCGGGCGACCACGGTGGCAACCCCGTCGAAATGACCGGGACGATGCGCGCCTTCCAGCGTTTCGGTGACGCCGGGAACGCTCACGCGAACTGTCGCGTGCACGCCATACGGATACATGGTTTTTACTGACGGCAGCCACATCGCATCGCAACCGGCATCGGCCAGTCCGGCGCTGTCGGCTTCAGGAGTACGCGGATAACGGTTGAAGTCTTCGTTGGGCCCGAACTGCGTCGGGTTGACGAAGACGCTCGCAACGACGCGATCGGCATGGCGTCGCGCAAGTTCGATCAGCGAGAAGTGGCCGGCATGGAGGTTGCCCATGGTGGGCACCAGGGCGACGCGCTGGCCCGCCTGCTTCCACCCGGATACGAGGCCGCGCAGCGCAGCGAGTTCGGTGACGACATCGATCATCGGCAATACGGTCAGCCGTAGGAATGCGCGGCGTCGGGGAAGCTGCCGTCGCGGACGGCAGCGGCATAGGCTTCGGCGGCGCCGGTGATCGTACCGGCTTCAGCCAGGAAGTCCTTCACGAATTTCGGCCGGCGATGCCCGCTGTTGACGCCCAGCAGGTCGTGCAGCACCAGCACCTGCCCATCGCAATGCGGGCCTGCGCCGATGCCTATGGTGGGGATAGCGAGGTCCGAGGTGATGGCCTGCGCCAGCCCGGTCGGCACGCATTCGAGCACCAGCAATGCGGCGCCTGCTTCGGCGACCGCGCGGGCGTCGGCGCGCAACTTCCCGGACGTGGCGTCATCCCTGCCCTGTACCTTGTAGCCGCCCAGGCGCAGCACGGATTGCGGGGTCAGTCCGAGGTGGGCGCACACGGGAATCTCGCGCTCGACAAGGAAGCGGATGACGTCCAGTTTGTGGCCCGCGCCTTCCAGCTTGACCATCGTGGCGCCCGCCTGGAGCAGCATGGTTGCGGCTTCCAGTGCTCGCTCCGGGGTTGCGTCGGACTGGAACGGAAGGTCGGCGATCAGCAATGCCTTCGACAATCCACGCGCGACGCAGGCGACGTGATAGACGGTGTCGGCAACGGTGACCGGCAGGGTGCTGTTGTGGCCCTGGACGACCATGCCAAGCGAATCGCCGACGAGGATCAGATCCGTACCGGCCTCGTCGAGCGTGCGGGCGAAGCTGGCGTCGTAAGCGGTCAGCATCACGAGCTTGCGGCCGTCCCGTTTGGCGTCGGCAAGCATCGGGACGGTCCACGGCTTGTCCTGTTGCGCGGGCTTTTCGTGCGGCTTGGAGGTGTACATCAGCCTATCGCCTCGATGTCGGAGGGTTCCAGCGCGGCCAGGGCGGCGCGCGCGGAACCGATGCCGGGAATCATCGCGTCCGGAGCGATTTCCACCAGTGGCACCAGTGCAAAACTGCGTTCGTGCAAATGCGGATGTGGCACGTGCAGGCCGGGTTCGTCGATTACGGCATCGCCGTACAGCAACAGGTCGAGGTCCAGCGTGCGCGGCCCCCAACGTTCTTCGGCGTGACGTTCACGGCCGGCATGGTGTTCGATCTCAAGCAATGCATCCAGCAACTCTCGCGCATCGAGGTTGGTCTGCAGCATGGCCACCGCATTGGTGAAGTCGGGCTGATCGGTGCGGCCCCATGCGCGACTCCGGTACAGCTTCGACGCGCGCAACAGGCGCGTCTGCGGCAATGCGTCGAGGTCCTTGAAGGTGTGGCGCAGCGTCGCCGCGGCATCGCCGCGGTTGCCGCCCAGGCCGACCAGGGCAATGGTGCTCGCGTTCACTCGCCTGAAGCCGCGGAACCACGACGCCGGCGGCGACGCCGCCGCGGTGCGCCGGCGGATTCGCCTTCGGGTTGCGTATCGAGCTGCGCCGCCAGCACGTCGCCAGGCTGATGCTGCGCTTCGCGCCAGAACGCGACGTCATCGGCGTGTTCGTTGGATGCCGCCATTCGCAGGTTGAGGAAATCGTAGGCAGCTCGGAAACGTGGATGCGCGAGCAAGCGGAATACACGCTTGCGCTGCCGCTGCGAGAAACGCGACTGCAGCAGCCAGATTTCCTGCATCGGCAACGAGAACCTGCGCGGAAGCGCAATCGTGTTGAGCTGGTGCACGGTGACGCGATCGGCGGCCCGGCGTTCGGCTTCCGCCGCATGCATGCCACCGTGCTGCAGCTGCGCCAGTGCGCGGCAATACGCCGGCCACAGCAGCAGTGCGAACAGGAAGGCCGGCGAAACCGGTTCGTCATTGGCCACGCGCGTATCGGTACCACGCAGTCCGGCGATCAGCATGCGCCGCAATGCGCCGCTGCGATTCGCGCGCAGAGCGATGGCCGATTCGGGGAACAGCACGTCGAGCAGGCCGTGGTATTCCAGCCTTTCAAAACTGGCGACAGCGTGGCCGGTGAGAAACAGCTTCAGGCACTCTTCGAACAGGCGCGCGGGCGCCGCCTCGCCGAGCAGTGGCGCCATGCGTGGAATGGGTTCTGCCGTCGCGGCTTCGATCTCGAAGTCGAGCTTTGCGGCGAGGCGCACGGCGCGCAGCATGCGCACCGGATCTTCGCGATAGCGTTTCTCCGGATCGCCGATCAGGCGCATCAGGCGATGCTGCACGTCCTCGAAGCCGCCGACGTAATCGCGCACCGAGAAATCCTCGATCGCGTAATACAGCGCATTGACGGTGAAGTCGCGGCGGACCGCGTCGTCTTCGATCGTGCCAAAGACGTTGTCGCGCAGCACGCGGCCGCCTTCGTGGGTTTCGCGTTCCCCGCTGCCATCGTCGGCATTCGAACGGAACGTCGCGACCTCGATGATCTCGCGGCCGAACACGACATGCGCCAGGCGGAAGCGGCGGCCGATCAGGCGGCAGTTGCGGAACAGTTGCTTCACCTGTTCCGGCGTCGCGTCGGTGGCGACGTCGAAGTCCTTGGGGTGCCCGCCCACGAGCAGGTCGCGCACCGCGCCTCCGACGAGGTAGGCGCCGAAACCGGCTTCGCGCAGTCGATACAGCACGCGCAGGGCGTTCGGGCTGATGTCCCGGCGCGAAACGTTGTGCTCTTCACGCGGGATGACCCGCAGCGTCGGATGGATGGTCTGGAGTTCGGACATCAAGAGTCGAGCCGCGGTCCCTGTCGACGGAAATTACCAATTGCCCCACGGCAACGGCGCTGCGTATACTAACAGGCCGCGTTCAGCCCATGCCGGGCGCGGAAAGAGAGCAATCAGCTCCCTTCGTCTAGAGGCCCAGGACGTGGCCCTCTCAAGGCTAAAACACGGGTTCGAATCCCGTAGGGAGCGCCACCTTCGCAGGGCCCGAGTTTGAGATAGGGTCTTGAACATCAAACCCGGCCCTGGCCGGGTTTTTTGTTGCCACCGATGCAGTGCCGTCCGCGCGCCGTGTCGCTACACTAATTGCCCGTTCGATCTCCATCACCGCCGGAAGCCGTCGCTCATGCCCTTCGTCGTCACCGAGAACTGCATCAAGTGCAAGTACACCGACTGCGTCGAAGTGTGCCCGGTGGACTGCTTCCATGAAGGTCCGAATTTCCTGGTGATCGATCCGGACGAATGCATCGACTGCACCTTGTGCGAACCCGAGTGCCCGGTGAATGCGATCTACCCGGAAGACGACGTGCCCGCGGGCCAGGAAGCGTTTGTCGCATTGAATGCGGAACTCGCACAGGCCTGGCCGGTGATCACCACTCGCAAGGATGCCCTGCCCGACGCGAAGGAATGGGAAGGCAAGCCGGGCAAGCTGGATCTGCTCGAGCGCTGAACGAATCAGATTCGCGGAGATAAAAAAACGGGCGCTTGGCGCCCGTTTTTTCTTGCTGCTACGGCGAGTGGGTCAGTTCGCGCCCAGCGCCGCCTTCAGTGCAGCGATCGCCTTGGTCGGCGCATCGCCCGTCGCAGGCTGGCCGCGCGGATCGACCGCGGACACGTACACGCCTGCATCGACCGCGCTCACGCGGACGAGGAAGTTGCTGCCTTCGTAAGCGACGTCGTACACGCCGAGCAACTGCGCGCGGCTGGCGACCGACAGGCCTTCGATCTTGCCGAGTGCTTCACCCACCTTGGTGAACACGTCGTCGCGGTTGCCGGCGATGGTGAACCCGTTCGACACGCCAGCAACAGGTGCGGCCGTAGCGGTGGCGGAAGCGGTAGCAGACGTAGTCGCCGACGCGCCCGGCACCGCGACGGCGCCTTCGGTGCGCGGCATGTCCAGGTCCGGCGGCACTTCCAGCGGACGGCTGGTGGGCTCGCCGGCATACAACTTGTCTTCCCTGCGGAACCAGCTGCAGCCCGATGTCGCCAGGACGGCAGCGAGCACGAGGACGGTGGTCGCGACGCGGCTCGCTGAGCGGCTCGCGGAGTGGTTCAGGCGCATCGGGTGTCTCCTTCGGGAATACTGCAAAAAAAGATCAAGCGGCGGTGGTGCAGGCGCTTTCAAGTTCGCGCACCATCGCCGTCGTGCTGGAAGCCGCATCGGCGTGAACAGTAGACAATGGCAGCAACGGCAGGCGAAGGCCATGGCCGATGCCCTGCAACGCGAGCACGGCCTTCACCGGGATCGGGTTGGGCTCGACGCCGAGAAAATCGAATGCTTGCTGCAACTGCGCGTCGATTTCGTTCGCCGCGTCCGCCTTGCCGGCACGCGCGAGGTCGCACAGGCGGCGCATCGCAGCGGGCAACACGTTGGACGCTACGGAGATCACGCCGTCCGCGCCTGCGAGCATTGCGCGGCACGCGGTCGGATCGTCACCGCTGAGCACGGCGAAGTCGCCGCTCTTGAACTTCAGCAGAGCTTCCATCCGCTCGGGTTCGGCGCGAGCTTCCTTGATGCCGACGATGCGCGGGTGGCCACACAGCTCGGCCACGGTTTCCGGCAGCAGGTCGCCGCCGGTGCGGCCGGGCACGTTGTAGAGCACGATCGGCAACGCATTGTCGTCGGCGATGGCACGGTAATGGGCAATCAGACCGGCCTGGGTCGGACGTACGTACGGTGGTGTGACGATCAATGCGGCATCGGCGCCCAGTGCAGCGGCACGGCGCGTCTGTTCGATCGTTTTCGCGGTGTTGGAGAGACCGGTACCGGCGAGCACCGGAATGCGGCCGGCAACGAACTCGACGGCGGTACGCAACAGCAGGTCGAACTCGGCGTCGTACAGCGCCGCGGCTTCGCCGGTGGAGCCTGCGACGACGATCGCCTGCGTGCCCGCGTCGAGTTGCTGTTGGAGCAGCCGCTGCCAGGCGTCGAGGTCGAGTTCGCCAGCGGCATTGAACGGTGTAGCCAGCGCGGTGATGCTGCCGGAAAGTCGCAAGTCGGTAGCCCTGGTTGGAGCTGCGGTGGGTGGGTAGGCGGGCCTGTGAAGATCGCGCTGGGCGGATCCATTCGAAGCGGCAAACAGGCTCGCAGGTCGAGCCTGAATGTTACTTGCGGGCTGAAACCACGGGCAAGTATGCTGGCTGCGGCTGTCGGTGTGACAGTCGCGTGCTTCCAGTTACTCGTTCGAGGCACTCGCTGCGACGAGTTGCGTCCGATGAGTCATGTTCCAACGATCCGGGCATCTTGCCCCCAATGCCAGGCGCCGCCTTGACCGATAACGCTCCCCGGCCGTCGCCGAACGAAAACCACCTCCTGATCAACGCCTACACGACGCATCCGGAGTCCCCGCTGCTGTCGGTGACGCGGCGGATCACCGACAGTGGTTGCAATCTGGTCGACGCGCGCCTTTCGACCGTGGGTCGTGACGTTTCCGTCACGGCGCTCGCCGTCGGCCCGTGGGACGCCGTCGCCAAGCTCGAAGCCATGCTGACGCGCCTGGAGCGCGAGGAAGGCCTGAAGCTCAACTGGTATCGCACCGGCCCCAAGCAGGTGCAGTCGAACCTGTTGCCGTACGTGGTCGAAGTCGTGGCCGCCGACAAACCGGGCATCCTGTTCCAGCTGGCTGACTTCTTCGACCGGCAGGGCATCACCATCGAAAGCCTGCACTGCTCACGTTATCGCGCAATGCAGACCGGCGCGGACATGTTTTCGGCACAGGTCACCATCGGCGTGCCCGCCAGCATGCACATTGCTGCATTGCGCGATGACTTCCTCGAATTCTGCGATCACCTTAACCTCGACGCGATCATGGATCCGATGAAGTTCTGACGGACCGTCGGCGCTACACGCAAGACCACAACGAGAGAACGATGCTGGATACAGGCGACAAGATTCCCGATCTGCCCATCTCGCTTTCCAGCGGTTCCAGTGGCCGCCTCTCCGATTACAAGAGCCAATGGCTGGTCCTGTACTTCTATCCCAAGGACAGTACGCCCGGTTGCACGACCGAAGGCATCGACTTCAACGCGCTGCTGCCCAAGTTCAGAAAGCTCAGTGCGACCGTACTCGGCGTTTCCCGCGATTCAATCAAGTCGCACCAGAACTTCTGCGCGAAGCAGGGATTCAAGTTCGACCTGGTCAGCGACGCTGACGAGAAGCTCTGCAACGCCTTCGGCGTGATCAAGCCCAAGAAGCTCTACGGTCGCGAATACGTCGGCGTGGAACGCAGCACCTTCCTTATCGATCCCAAGGGCGTCATAGTCCAGTCATGGCGCCCCGTGAAAGTCCCGGGACACGCTCAAGCCGTGTACGACGCACTCAAGGCTGCCTCAACTAAGTGATCGCCCTGTATTTCCAAGATTCCACCACCCCGCTTCGCGGGCTTGTGGTGGCCTGCCGCTGTTCGCTATTACGGAAAGCACGATGACCCGAAGCAAGCGCATCTACGTCCTCGACACCAACGTGCTGATGCACGACCCGACCGCGCTGTTCAAGTTCGAGGAGCACGATGTCTACCTGCCGATGCAGGTAATTGAAGAGCTGGACAACGGCAAGAAAGGCACCAGCGAAGCCAGCCGCAATGCGCGCCAGGTCAGTCGCTTCCTCAACGAACTCGTCGAAAGCCACGGCACCAGATCGATCGCCGAAGGCATCCCGCTGTCGCGTCCCCAGGGCCTGCAACTGCGCGGCGCGCAGAGCATCGGCAAATTGCGCTTCCAGACGCGCGACTTCGATTCGGGCAAGCGTTTTGGCGCGGTCATTCCGGACAACCACATCCTCGGCGCGATCCTCGCACTCAAGGAAGCCGAACCCGGCGCGTCCGTCGTCTTCGTTTCCAAGGACATCAACCTGCGGATCAAGGCATCGATCGCGGGCATCGATTCGGAGGACTACGAGAACGATCGCGCGCTCGACGACTTCAGCCTGCTCTACACCGGCGCCACCGCGCTGCCGGAAGACTTCTGGCAGCGTTACGGCAAGGACCTGCGTTCGTGGACGGAGAAGGGCCGCACGTTCTACGAAATCCGCCGCAGCGAAGACGATGACTGGTATCCGAACCAGTTCCTCTACCTGCCCGGCGACGACGAAGCCGAGATGAAGGTCGCGCACGTCGAAGGCGAGCGCGTGATCCTGCAGATCGTCGACGACTACCGCCACAACCAGCATGCGGTATGGGGCATCACGGCGCGCAATCGCGAGCAGAATTTCGCGCTCAACGCATTGATGGATCCCGAGATCGACTTCGTGACCCTGCTCGGCACCGCCGGCACCGGCAAGACATTGCTGGCGCTCGCCGCGGGCCTCGCGCAGACGATGGACCAGCAGCGTTACCGCGAAATCATCATGACCCGCGCGACGGTGAGTGTCGGCGAGGACATCGGCTTCCTGCCCGGAACGGAAGAAGAAAAGATGACGCCGTGGATGGGCGCGCTGACCGACAACCTGGAAGTGCTCACGCACAATCCGGAAGGCGGCAGCTGGGGCCGCGCGGCGACCAACGACCTGCTCGCTTCGCGCATCAAGATCCGATCGTTGAACTTCATGCGCGGCCGCACGTTCCTGAGCCGCTGGCTGATCCTCGACGAGGCGCAGAACCTCACACCCAAGCAAATGAAGACGCTGATCACGCGCGCGGGTCCCGGCACCAAGATCGTGTGCCTGGGCAACGTCGAGCAGATCGATACGCCGTATCTCACCGAAACTACTTCAGGGCTGACTTACGCCGTGGACCGCTTCAAGGGCTGGGATCACAGCGCGCACGTGACGCTGCGTCGCGGTGAGCGTTCGCGACTGGCGGATTACGCTTCCGAAGTGCTGTAAACCGGCGTGGGTGTGCAACTGCCACGTTGGGTGTGGATCGGCGCAGGCTTGCTCGCCTGCGTCGCCGGCATGGTGAACGTAGTCGGCTACCTCGGCTTCGAACATCAGGCCGTCACCCACCTCACTGGCACCACGAGCCTGCTGGGAGCAGCGATCGCAGAGGGCGACGCGCGCGCGACCCTGCATCTGCTCGGCGTCGCTGTCGCGTTCACTCTCGGCGCGGCGCTGAGCGGGATGATCATCCAGGACAGCACCCTGCGGCTTGGCCGGCGTTACGGCGTGGTGTTGACCATCGAGTCAGTCCTGCTGTTCGTTGCGATATTCCTGTTCAAGCAGCAGCAGATCGCGGGCGCATTGCTGGCGGCAACGGCTTGCGGACTGCAGAACGCGATGGCCACGACGTTCAGCGGCTCGGTGGTGCGCACGACCCACCTGAGCGGAATGTTCACCGATCTTGGCATCGGGCTCGGGCATTTCGTGCGGGGCATGGCGTTGCCAACACGACGGCTGGCCCTGAGTGCGCTGATCATCAGCAGCTTCTTCACGGGAAGCGTGATCGGCGCCTGGCTCTTCCGTCACCTGGGCTACGACGCCCTCGCCGTTCCTGCAACGCTGACCGGCCTGACGGGGATCAGTTATGCCGCCCTCCGCCACTGGCGTGCGATACACCAGACAGCAGAAGCCGGCCCGGAATCATCTTCGGGGAAGTAAACCCGCCGCCGATTCGCAGCGGCATCGCGACACCGTGATATGCGGAACGTGGAGCTGCTTACCACCGGGCAGCACCTCTGTTGCTGCTGCCAGGCTTTATCCTGCAGCTGTCCCCGTGATGAATCGCCACGGCATTGAGCGCTCGGGCCTACCGCAGCACCCCGAGGCGTCATCTCGTAGATACCTGTGCATCCACGCGAACCTCTGCCACCCACGGATGATGTATTGCATATGACCGATCCGCGCTGCGCTTCCGTACTGACCATTGCCGGTTCCGATTCCGGCGGTGGCGCGGGCATCCAGGCCGACCTCAAAACCTTCGCTGCTCATGGTGTGCATGGGCTCAGTGCGATCGCCGCATTGACGGCGCAGCACACGCGCGGCGTGACCGCGATCGAAGTGCCGTCCACCGATTTCCTGCGGGCCCAGATCGACGCCTGCTTCGACGACTTCCGCATTGGCGCGGTGAAGCTGGGCATGCTCGCGGATGCGCGGGTGATCCACGCGGTCGCCGATGCGCTGGAGCTCTATCGTCCCCCGCACGTCGTGATCGATCCGGTGATGGTGGCAACCTCCGGCGCACGGCTGCTGCAACCGGAAGCACTGGACGCACTGCGCACTCGGTTGATGCCACTGGCGACACTGGTTACACCCAACCTGCCCGAAGCGGGATTGCTGCTGGATTTCGAGATATCCGACGAAACGGCGATGCGCGAGGCCTGCATGCGACTGCGAAACAGCGGCGCGAACGCCGTGTTGTTGAAAGGCGGACACCTACCGGGCAACACCGACGTGGTCGACCTTCTCGCCGATCAATCCGGCATCCACATCTTTCGCCATGCACGGCTGGACATCGAGGCACACGGCACCGGATGCACGCTCGCCTCCGCAGTAGCCGCCAACCTTTGCCGAGGCCTTGCGCTTGACGAGGCCTGCCGCGCCGCAGGCGATTACGTGCACGCGGCACTGCGTGGTGGCTACCGCCCCGGACGCAGCGATATCGTCGTGCTCGATCATTTCGGAGCCATGCGCGATGCATGAGCTTCCGGTTCAGAGCATCGATGTCCAGGCCAAGGATGGGCACACGTGGCAGCTGCTGGCCGTCGCCCCCGAGCGACCGAATGCGCGATTGTTCTGGTTGCCGGCGATGGGCGTCGCCGCGAAGCACTATCTGGTGTTTGCGCAGGAAGCGGCTGCGAACGGCATCGCCGTCTTCCTTCACGACTGGCGCGGCAATGGCTCGAGCAGCGTGCGTCCCGCACGGGGCGTCGACTGGGGTTATCGCGAAGTGCTCATGCATGACCTGCCGGCAAGCGAAGCGGCGATCGCTCGGCATCTCGATGGCCTCCCGCGCATCCTCGGCGGTCACAGCCTGGGTGGGCAGCTCGCCTGTTGCCATCTCGGCCTGGCGCCCGGGAGTGCATCCCAACTCTGGCTGGTCGCCAGCGGCTCACCGTATTGGGGCGCATTTCCGCCGCGGAACAAGTGGTGGTTGCCGATGGCCTATCGCTTTCTTCCTTGGCTGGCCGACCGGCGGGGTTTCCTGCCGGGGCGCAGCGTTGGCTTCGGCGGCAACGAGTCGCGCCGTCTGATTCACGACTGGGCGCGCAGCGCACTGAGCGGCCGCTACATAGCGGAAGGACTGACGTTCGATATCGAAGCAGCGATGAAGCAGGTTGTCGTCGACGCGCATGCCGTTGCATTGATGGAAGACTGGATGGCACCTGCGAGTTCAACTCGCTACCTGTTGTCGAAGCTGCCGCGCTCGCGTCGTCGTATCGACAGCCTGGATCGGCTTGCGTTGGGAACGCGTGCGGGGCATTTCGAATGGATGAAGCAACCGCAGGCAGTCGTCAGCTCGCTGCTGCGCCCGCTTTGACTCAATCACCGATACACAAAACGCAAACGACGCCAAAAACAAAAGGGCCGACGATTGCTCGTCGGCCCTTTTGCTTGTATGGCGCGCCCGGAGAGATTCGAACTCCCGACCACCAAGTTCGTAGCCTGGTGCTCTATCCAGCTGAGCTACGGGCGCAAAAGCTAGAAGCGAAATTATGCTCAGTTGTTATCGTTTCGTCAAACCTTCAGCGATAAAAACTGGCGGAGACTGAGGGATTCGAACCCTCGATGGAGCTTTTGACCCCATACTCCCTTAGCAGGGGAGCCCCTTCGGCCTCTCGGGCAAGTCTCCGCGGTAACTTCGCGGGGCGCAGAGCATAACGGCTCTGCGCATGGGCGGCAAACGTTTTAGCTGGCTTCGCCCTTTCGATCCTCTTCCGAGTTGCCTTCCCCGCGCTGGATGCGCTGGTAGATCTCCTCGCGATGGACCGCGACATCCTTCGGCGCATTAATTCCAATACGCACCTGGTTGCCCTTTACACCGAGCACGGTGACCGTAACGGAGTCACCGATCATCAAAGTCTCGCCGACGCGACGCGTCAGGATAAGCATGCAAAATCTCCTCGATACCGGCCAAGATCGCCGGTCAGGGCGCCCATTTCCCTCCAAGGACGCCTTACTTCCTGAAAACAACGCCGGCTTTCCATGGACCGCGAAAACGGCCGGAAAGTTCGACGCCCCCTGTCACTTACCACATTCAGCATCATGCCAGTTTTAGATCCAGCCAATCCGTGACGCTGGACAGTGCCCGTTGCAGTGCAGGGCCATCGTCGCCACCGCCTTGCGCCATGTCGGCCCGGCCTCCGCCTTTGCCGTTGATCTGGGCAGCTACGTAGGACAGTAGCTCTCCGGCCTTGACCTTGCCAGTGAGGGATTCACTGACGCCGGCAACGAGCGCGGCCTTGCCGCCGCTCGCTCCCGCGAGCAGTACCACCGTATTGCCGAGTTGCTGTTTGAGGCGGTCGACCGCATCCCGCAGCGCTTTGGCGTCGAATCCCTCCAGCCTGGAAACCACCACCTTCACTCCACGCACGTCGACGGCCGAACCGGCCAGATCCGCGGTGGCGCCCGAAGCCGCCCTGGCCTTCAGCGACTCGAGCTCGCGTTCGAGCTTTTTCTGGCGATCGAGCAGTGAACGCAACTTGTCGGCCACGTCGGCTGCATTGCCGCCGAGCAGATCGGCCGCTTCGTCCAGGCGGCGTTCCTCTTCGGCAACGTAATCGAGCGCACCTTGCCCGGTTACTGCTTCGATGCGGCGCACGCCGGCCGAGACGCCACTTTCGGAAACGATCTTGAACAGGCCGATGTCGCCGGTGCGTGACACGTGGGTGCCGCCGCAAAGCTCGGTCGAAGTTTCGCCCATGCGCAGCACGCGCACGCGTTCACCGTATTTTTCGCCGAACAGCGCCATCGCGCCGAAGTCGAGCGCTTCCTGCATGTCCATGTGGTGCACTTCGGCCGCATGGTTGCGGCGCACTTCGGCGTTGACCTGCCGTTCGATCTGCGCGAGTTCGCTCGCGGCAACTGGCTGGAAGTGGGCGAAATCGAAACGCAGCCGCTCCGGCGCGACCAGCGAACCCTTCTGGGTGACGTGCGTGCCGAGCACATCGCGCAACGCCGCGTGCAACAGGTGCGTCGCACTGTGATTGAGCACGGTGGCCGCGCGGCGCTCGTGGCTCACGGCGCCGACGAGGTGGTCGCCGCGCTTCAGGGTGCCAACCGCGAGCGTGCCGACGTGACCGTGGAACTGGCCGGCGAACTTCTGCGTATCGCGGACCGTGAACATCACGCCCTGCTCGGCGAGCTGGCCGGTGTCGCCCACCTGTCCGCCGCTTTCGGCATAGAACGGCGTCTTGTCGAGAAACACGATGGCTTCTTCGCCGGCATTGATCGTGTCGACTGCCTTGCCGTTTTTCAGGATGGCGACGACTTCAAGTCCACCCGCTTCCAGGTGCTCGTAACCGACGAATCCCGTCGGCTTCAGCTGTGCGATCAATTCGGTCGGGAGCGCGGTGCCACCACCGAACTTCCCGGCGGCACGCGCGCGTTCGCGCTGTTGCTCCATCAGGCGCTCGTAGTCGGCCATCGCCGTCGGCGGCAGCTCCGTGCCCTTTTCACGAAGGATGTCGGCGATCAGGTCGGGCGGACAGCCGTAGGTGTCGTGCAGCTGGAACAGCTGCTCGCCATCTATCATGCCGCCAGCTTGGGCAAGATAGCTTTCGAGACGCTGCATGCCGGCGTCGAGTGTCTGCGAGAATGCGGCTTCTTCGGCCTTGAGCGCGCGTTCGACCAGTTCGCGCTTCTGTGCGAGCTCGGGGTAAGCGTCGCCCATCACGTCGATCAGCGGGGCGCCCATGCGCCAGAAGCTGCCTTCCGAACTCAATGCGCCCAGCTTCCAGAAATGACGCACGGCACGGCGGACGATGCGACGCAGGACGTAGCCGCGACCTTCGTTGCCCGGCAGCACGCCGTCGACGATCAGGAAGCTGCAGGCGCGAATGTGGTCGGCGATGACGCGCAGCGACTTGTGTTCCAGGTCGCTGGTGCCGGTGATCGTCGCGGCGGCCTTGATCAGGTGCTGGAAGAGGTCGATTTCGTAGTTGCTGTGCACGTGCTGGAGCACGGCCGAAATGCGCTCGAGCCCCATGCCGGTGTCGACGCACGGCGCGGGCAGCGGCACGAGCGTGCCGTCCGGCTGGCGGTCGAACTGCATGAAGACGTTGTTCCAGATCTCGATGAAACGATCGCCGTCTTCATCCGGAGAGCCGGGAGGGCCACCGGGGATGTGCGCACCGTGGTCGTAGAAGATTTCCGTGCAGGGGCCGCAGGGGCCGGTATCGGCCATCTGCCAGAAATTGTCGGATGCATACGGCGCGCCCTTGTTGTCGCCAATGCGGATGATCCGCTCGGTCGGCAGGCCGACGACCTTGTTCCAGATGTCGAAGGCTTCGTCGTCCGTGTGATAGATCGTGACGAGCAGTTTTTCCTTCGGCAGCTTCCAGACTTCGGTCAGCAGCTCCCATGCCCACGCGATCGCGTCCTTCTTGAAGTAATCGCCGAAGCTGAAATTGCCCAGCATTTCGAAGAAGGTGTGGTGGCGCGCGGTATATCCGACCTGGTCGAGGTCGTTGTGCTTGCCGCCGGCGCGCACGCAGCGCTGTGAGCTGGTCGCGCGCACGTAGCTGCGCTTTTCGGCGCCGAGGAATACGTCCTTGAACTGAACCATGCCCGCGTTGGTAAACAGCAAGGTCGGGTCGTTACCCGGCACCAGCGAACTCGAGGGCACCACGGCATGGCCCTTGGAACGGAAGAATTCGAGGAAATCGCGGCGGATTTCAGTGGTGCTGGTCTGGCGGGAGCTATTCATGCCTGGCACGGGTTCAAAGGGGCTGGACGGGTTGCGATGACCCGGCTTCCGACAAGATGGCGGCGGAAGACCGAGCAGGCAACCCAGAAAGCCGTCTAGCGTAGCAGGCGGGATAACGATCGGTGTCAGGCCCGCGACTTGGAGCCTTGCGCTTTGCCGCTTCGGCGGTGATCAGTCGGCTTCGATACGCGTGGCCGCACGGATGCTGGCGGCATCGAATCCACGACGGAGCAGGAAATCAGCGGCCTTGCGCCGCTGGTTCAGGTCAAGGGCGGCGACTGGGCCGTAACGCCGACGGACGAGGTCGGAGGCATTTTCGGCCCAGTCGCCATGGAAGGTTTCCAGGGCAGCCGCAATAATTTCGCGGTTCAATCCGTGGGTAGTGAGTTCCGCCCGGATTCGCAATGGCCCGTAACCACCGGAGCTCCGGGCGCGTACGAGACTTTGGGCAAACCGGGAGTCGTCCTGCCAGCCGTCGCGGGAAAGCTTTTCGACAGCTGTTTCGACCTCAGCGGCATCCATGCCACGCGAGGTGAGCTTGCGAGTGAGCTCCTTCCGTGAGTGTTCGCGCCGGGTAAGCAGCCCTAATGCCCGTTGCGTCGCGCTCAACGCCGCCCTGCGGCGTTGCGGCTTGCGATCGGTGCTGTCGGGAGAGTCTTCCAAGCGTGGCTTACCTGCGGCTCGACTCAGTCTTCCGCTTCGGCTTTCCCAACTTCATCGCGGGGTGCTTCGGCAGGCTTGAACTTCTCGCGCAATGCGGCTTCCAGCTGGATGGCAAGAGCCGGGTTGTCCTTGAGGAACTGGCGGGCGTTCTCCTTGCCCTGTCCGATGCGCTCGCCGTTGTAGCCGTACCAGGCGCCGGATTTCTCGACCAGCTTGGCTTCCACGCCCATGTCGATCAGTTCGCCTTCGCGCGAGATGCCTTCGCCGTACAGGATCTCGGTCACGACCTGCTTGAACGGAGGCGCCATCTTGTTCTTGACCACCTTGATGCGGGTCTGGTTGCCGACAATCTCGTCGCCCTTCTTCACCGAGCCGATGCGGCGGATGTCGAGGCGCACGGAGGCGTAGAACTTGAGCGCGTTGCCGCCGGTGGTGGTTTCCGGGCTTTGTCCCGGCATCATCACGCCGATCTTCATGCGCAGCTGGTTGATGAAGATCACCATGCAGTTGCTGCGTTTGATGTTGCCGGTGAGCTTGCGCAGGGCCTGGCTCATCAGGCGGGCCTGCAGGCCGGGGAGCTGGTCGCCCATTTCGCCTTCGATTTCTGCCCGCGGAGTGAGCGCGGCGACCGAGTCGATGACTACCATGTCCACTGCGTTGGAACGCACCAGCATGTCGGCGATTTCCAGCGCCTGCTCGCCTGTATCGGGCTGGCTGACCAGCAGGTCGTCGACGTTCACACCGAGCTTGGAAGCGTAGGTCGGATCGAGCGCGTGTTCGGCGTCGACGAATGCACAGGTACCGCCGGCCTTCTGGCATTGCGCGATGGTTTGCAGGGTCAGCGTCGTCTTGCCCGAGGATTCCGGGCCGTAGATCTCGACCACGCGACCCTTGGGCAGGCCGCCGATGCCGAGCGCGATGTCGAGCATCAGCGACCCCGTGCCGATCACTTCAACCGGTTCGGCGACCTGGTCGCCCATGCGCATGACGGCACCCTTGCCGTACTGCTTTTCGATCTGGCCCAGGGCAGCCGATAGGGCGCGCTTCTTGTTCTCATCCATCGTGGCGGTTCCTTGGTTCGTGTTTGGTTGGCAGCAGGTTAGTCGGCGCGTATCGCACGGGCTGAGACGCTGGCGATCCGGTGCAAAAAAGTTTTATCGAAGCCAGCTTCCGCGGAAATCAGGACCTTTCGCGAAGTCAGGTAGGAAAACCCCGTGGCGGTCCACGCACTCATCGGTTCGGCCGCACCAGGCCGCAATACAGGCCTTCGATCGCGAAGTCCTGGTCAGGCAGCACTTCGATCGGCGCGTAATCGGGATTGCGCGGCAGCAGGCGGATGCGGTCCTTGCCAAGCTTCAGCAGCTTCACGGTGATTTCGTCGTCGATGCGCGCGACCACGATCTGGCCGTTGCGCGCGCTCGCGGTGCGGTGCACGCCGATCAGGTCGCCGTCGAAGATGCCCTCGTCGCGCATCGAGTCGCCCTTGACCTTGAGCAGGTAGTCCGGCGCGGGGGCGAAGAAGTTCTTGTCGAGCAGGACGTAGTCGTCCGCTTCGAGGTCCGCGCCGGCTCCGATCGGCAGACCGGCGGCCACCCGGCCGAGCACCGGCAGCCGCAAGGCATCGTCATTCGCCGCGGGTGCGCGAACCGGCGCCTGGGTCAAACGGATACCGCGGGCCTGCCCCGGGATGCGCTGGATCGCGCCGGCGCGCTCCAGCGCCTCGAGGTGGTATTGCGCCGCGCGGACGCTGCTGAAACCGAAGGCCGTCGCGATTTCGGTCTGCGACGGCGGCATGCCCTCGCTCTCGATCCGCTCGGTGATGAGCGCCAGGATGGCGCGCTGGGTGTCGGTCAGGTTCATTAGTAGTAATACTACTAACGGTCTTTTACAGAAAGCAAGCCCCTCGCTTCGAACTTACCCGGCCAGGCGAAGCAGTCCCAGCAGCGCCGCCGCGACGGTCTGCCGCCGCACGGCCTCGCGGTCGCCGTCGAAATGGAGGACCTCGGCGGTCGCGTAACCCCCTCTCCGCTTCCATGCGACCCAGACCGTCCCGACCGGCTTGTCATCGGTGCCGCCCGAGGGCCCGGCGATGCCGGTCACGGCGACTGCAAGCGTTGCCCCCGAATGCACCAGCGCACCGGACACCATCTCGAGCACGGCTTCGCGACTGACCGCGCCAAAGTGCTCCAGGGTCTCGGGTCGCACGCCCAGCAAGGCCTGCTTGGATTCGTAGCTGTAGGCCGCGATGCCGCATTCGAACCACGCCGAGGACCCGGCGATGTCGGTCAGCACCTTCGCTATCCAGCCGCCGGTGCAACTCTCGGCGGTGACCAGCGTGTGGTGGCCTGCGAGCGCGGTTTCGCCCAACTGTCGCGCGACCTGCTGGAGGTCGGCATCGGAAGTTCCAGTCATGCGCGCAACTATAGCCGCAGCACTGAAATAAAACGGCCCGCCATTGCGGCGGGCCGTCGTGCATCACGTGGTGATCAATAGGTCACGCGGAACGTCAGCCCGTATGTACGCGGCGCGCCGAGGAACGCGTTGTACGAATTGAGCGGATCGCCCGGCAGCGACGTACCCGGTGCCTGCAACGGAGCGTCGAACGCCACCTGCATGTATTCCGCATCGGTGAGGTTCTGCGCCCACAGCTCGACGCTCCAGCGCTTGTTGCGGCTGCCGACGCCCGCGCGGGCGTTGACGACGGTGTAGGCGTCCTGCTGTTTCTCAACGTCCAGGTCCGAACCGGTGTTGTATTCGGACATGTACTTGGCGCCGAGATTGAAGCGCGCCACGAGGTCGTTACCGAAGCCCCATTCGTAAGTCACCGAACCCGACCCCGACCACTTCGGCGCGAAGCTGGCCTGGCTGCCCGGCAGCTTGTACAGCGAGCCCGGCGCGGTTGCCGGCGTGTCGCTGAATTCCGCGGTCGGACGCTCGTCCCCGTACTTCGTATCCGCATACGTCAGGCCGCCCTGGAAGCTCAGCCCCTTGATGCCGGTCTGCCACAGGATTTCGGTGTCCAGGCCCTGCGACACGACTTCGGGAATCGACCGCACGACGAAACTGGTGCCCAGGAAGCTGTTGAGCTGGAAGTCGCTATACGTCTGATGGAACAACGTCGCGTTCAACAGCAGGTTGCCGCCGGCCCACGTCGTCTTCGCGCCGAGCTCGTAGCTGTCGACGAACTCGCCCGGGAAGGACGTGTCATCCACCGGTATCACGCCGGAACCGCTGCTAGACAATCCATCGGCCGACTGCACGCGATCCAGGTTGAAGCCGCCCGCCTTATAGCCGCGCGCCGCGGAGAAATACGTCATCCAGTTCTCGTTCCAGCGATACGCCGCCTTGAACGTGCCCGACCATTCCTTTTCGGTGCGCTCCTGGTGCGTCACGCGGCCGTTGTGCAGCGCGTTGGCCCACGGCAGGCACATGAAGCCCGCGATGGTTGGCGCGACCGCGTTGATGATTGCCGCTTGCTGGGCCGCCGGGAGCGATGCCCAGTTCGGAATGCGTTGCGACAGCGCCGTGCCGACGCGCACCCCAGGGTTGGCCAGCACCGATCCGCAACCGATGCTGCCGTTCGGGTTGCTGAAGACGGAGTCGAGCTCCTTGTCTTCCTGCGTGTAACGCAGGCCAAGCGTGAGGTCGAGCGCGTCGGTGGCGTGCCAGGTGTTGTTGGTGAAAAGCGCCTTGCTCTTGGAGTTCTGCCGGTGTTCGTCCAATGCACCCAGGCCAGTGAAATTCGTGCCGAACGGCTGTCCGCTCACCTGTGAAAGGAACGTCGCGGGATTGGCCGCGTTGACCGGCAGGCCCATCGCTGCCAAGGCACTGAACACCCGCGATCCCACCAGCGTCGACAGGTACGGCTCGTACGCGGCACCGACGCGATAGGAATCGTTGCGGTCCAGGTCCTCGTCCGAATAGAACGCACCCACCATCCAGTCGAGGCGCTCGGTCGAGCCGGTCAGGCGGAATTCCTGGCTGAAGGTCTCGAACGCCGTCAGCGATTCGTCTTCATCGGGATTGCGATACAGGATGTCCGCGCTGGTGAAGTCGAAGTCCAGGCCGTTGATCGAATCCCACTCGCGCGACGCGGTGATCGAGGTCAGCGTGGCTCCGCCGAACCACGGCGTGATCCAGTTGACCTCGCCCTGCACGCCCTTGTCCTTGATGTCCTGCTCGGTGCTGCGGTTGCTCCAGGTCTGGCGGTCGAAGGGATCCGTTCCCGCCGGCGCCACGCCTTCGTCCGCCGCCAGCGCATCGACGATCGCGGCGGTCGCGCCACGCACGATGGTCGCGGCCGCGCAGCAGTTCTCTTCGCGACTGGTGAAGTCGGCCATCAGGAGGATGTCGAGGTTCTCGGTAGGCTCCAGCAGCAACTGGCCGCGCAGCGAGTGGAAGTTCTGGTCGCCGTCTTCCTCTTCCTGGCGCGGACCGGCGCCGGTATGCACGTCCATGAAACCGTCGCGTTTGCGCTTGGCGGCGTACACGCGCATCGCGGCGTTGTCGCCGAGCGCGGTATTGAAGGCACCCGACACGCCGAGCGCACCGTAGTTGCCGACGGTGAATTCGCCTTCGACGCCCGTTTCATAGCCGGGCCGCCGGGTGATCACGTTGATCACGCCGGCGGAGGTGTTCTTGCCGAAGACGGTGCCCTGCGGGCCTTTCAGCACTTCGATACGTTCGAGTTCGCCGAGGTCGCCGAAGCCGACGCTGTTGCGCGGCCGGTATACGCCATCGATCACGACGCCGACCGACGATTCCAGGCCGGCGTTGTCGCCCACCGTGCCGATGCCGCGGATGCGCGCCGTCGTGATGGCTTCGTTCTGGGTGCTCGTCACCGTCAGGCCGGGCACCAGGACCTGCATGTCCTTGATGTCGCGCACGCCGTTGTCGCGCAGCAGCTGCTCGGGCAAGGCGGTGAGCGAAATCGGCACGTCCTGCATGGTTTCCTCGCGTTTCTGCGCGGTCACTACCAGTTCGGACAGCGTCGTGGCCTTGTCTTCGTCCGGCGTGGCTGGCGCCTGGGCCTGCGCGGCAGCCGCACCCTCCTGCGCCAGTGCGGGCGACGCCGCCAGCGTGCCCAGGACAGCCGCTACGGCCAATGACAGCAGCTTCTTCTGCGTCGTGCACAAGATCATCGCGAACCCCCGTTCGTTTCCGTTGTAGGGCCGAAGTGCACGCGATGTGCGCCGGCCACCCCTGTCCCATCGTGTCGGACGCTTACCCCAATACGCCACCGAATGCACCGTGACGGCCGGAACCTATCACAGGCGTTCGAGACTGTGAGCGGAATCGGCACAGCTCCGCTGCGCGAGCCGGCAACTCGCCGCGCCTGCTGTCATCATGTTGTGCATTGCACAGCGCCCACTGCGCCGGAATCGATGGACAGCAATCCCCACATGCACGGCTCCGCCCCCGGCCCCGCCGCCGAACACACCCCGCTGATGAAGCAGTTCTTCGCCGCCAAGGCGGAGCATCCGGACGTGCTGCTGTTCTTCCGCATGGGCGACTTCTACGAGCTGTTCTACGACGACGCCCGCAAAGCCGCGCGCCTGCTCGACATCACCCTGACCCAACGCGGTAATTCCGCGGGCCAGCCGATCCCGATGGCGGGCGTGCCGCATCACGCGTACGAGGGTTACCTCGCGCGTCTCGTCGCACTCGGCGAATCGGTCGCGATCTGCGAGCAGATCGGCGATCCGGCGCAATCGAAGGGACTGGTCGAACGCAAGGTCGTCCGCATCGTCACGCCCGGCACGGTCACCGACGAGGCTCTGCTCAACGAGCGCCGCGACACCCTGCTGCTCTCGGTCGCGCGCGGAAAGCAGGGCTTCGGGATTGCCTGGGCAGACCTGGCGGCGGGGCGCCTGCTGGTGAACGAAGTTGCCAGCGAAGACGCGCTGGAAGCCGAACTCGCACGCCTGGAGCCGGCCGAGACGCTGGTTGCCGACGAAGAAGGCTGGCCGGCCTTCATCGAAACCCGCAACGGCATGCGCCGCCGCGCGCCATGGCTGTTCGATGCGGACAGCGGCCGTCGCCAGCTGCTGCGATTTTTCGGCGTGCACGACCTCACCGGTTTCGGCATCGAAGACAAGCCGCTCGCGATCGCCGCCGCGGCCGCACTACTGGGCTACGTCGAAGAAACGCAGAAGCAGCGGCTGCCGCACCTGACCTCCATCGCGGTCGAATCCGGTGACGGTGCCATCGCGATGAACGCCGCCACGCGCCGGCATCTCGAGCTCGACAGCCGCGTCGATGGCGATACGCGCACCACGCTGCTCGGCGTGCTCGATTCGACGATCACGCCCATGGGCGGACGCCTGCTGCGGCGATGGCTGCATCGTCCGCTGCGCGATCGCGCGACGTTGCGTTTCCGGCACCACGCTGTTTCGACATTGATCGATTCCGGTACGGCCGACCAGTTGCGCGAAGCGTTCCGCGCGCTGGGCGACCTCGAACGCATTCTGTCCCGCATTGCGCTGCGTTCGGCACGACCGCGCGACCTTTCGACCCTGCGCGATGGCCTCGGCCTGCTGCCGGCCGTGCGATCGCTGCTGCAACCGCTCGATTCGCCGCGCTTGCGCGAGCTGTGCGATTCGCTCGGCGAACATGATGCTCATGCCGCACTGCTTGCGTCCGCCATCGTGCCGCAACCACCGGTGCTCGCGCGCGACGGCGGCATCTTCGCGGAAGGCTACGACGCCGAACTCGACGAACTGCGCACGCTGTCGACCAACGCCGACCAGTTCCTGATCGACCTGGAAGCACGCGAACGCGCCGCCACCGGCATCGCGACGCTCAAGGTCGGCTACAACCGCGTCCACGGTTATTACATCGAGATCAGCAAGGGCCAGAGCGACAAGGCCCCGGTGCACTATTCGCGCCGCCAGACGCTGACCGGCGCCGAGCGCTACATCACCGAGGAACTCAAGCAGTTCGAAGACAAGGTGCTGTCGGCGCGCGAACGCTCCCTCACCCGCGAACGCCTCCTGTACGAACAGCTGCTGGATGCATTGAACGAACGCCTGGAACCGCTCAAGGGCTGTGCGTCCGCATTGTCGGAGCTGGACGTCCTCGCCTGCTTCGCCGAACGCGCGCAGGCGCTGGACTGGTCGCGGCCGGAGCTCGTCGACGAGTCCGGCATCTGCATCGAGCGTGGGCGCCATCCGGTCGTCGAAGCCGTGCGCAGCGAACCCTTCGAGCCCAACGATCTGGTGTTGCATGAAGATCGCCGCATGCTGGTTATCACCGGCCCGAACATGGGCGGCAAGTCGACCTACATGCGGCAGAACGCGCTGATCGTGCTGCTCGCGCACATCGGCAGCTTCGTGCCGGCCTCGCGCGCCGTGCTTGGCCCGATCGACCGAATCCTGACCCGCATCGGTGCCGGCGACGACCTTGCGCGCGGGCAGTCGACCTTCATGGTCGAGATGAGCGAGACCAGCTACATCCTGCATCACGCCACTTCGCAGTCATTGGTGCTGATGGACGAAATCGGCCGCGGCACGTCGACCTACGACGGCCTGGCCCTCGCCGAAGCGTGCGCGCGCCATCTCGCGCACAGCAATCGCGCTTACACCCTGTTCGCCACGCACTATTTCGAACTGACTGCACTGGCCGAACCTGGTGGCGGCATCGCCAACGTGCACCTCGATGCGGTCGAGCACGGTGACACCCTGGTCTTCATGCACGCGGTGAAGGAAGGCGCCGCGGACCGCAGCTTCGGCCTGCAGGTCGCCGCGCTGGCCGGCCTGCCAAAGGCAACGCTGCAACAGGCACGGCGGCGCCTGGCGGAACTGGAACAGCGCGGCGGCGATACCCAGGCATCGCGGATGGCGCCGCAGGCGCTCGACGCGCCGCAGCAGTTCGGCCTGTTCGCTCCCGCTTCGTCGGCTGCGCAGGAAGCCCTCGCCGCCATCGACCCCGACGAGCTCACGCCCAAGCAGGCCCTTGAAGCGCTGTACCGGCTGAAGTCGCTGCTCTGACCTGGCGGGCACGAAGCCCCGAGCTCGGTCCGCCGGGCAAAAAGCTCGGATGACGGAGCTCCGAGCTCGGTGCGCCGAGCAAAAAACTCGGACGACGGAGCTCCGAACTCGGTGCGCCGAGCAAAAAGCTCGGACGACGAAGCTCCGAACTCGGATCACCGAGCAAAAAGCTCGGACGACGGAGCTCCGGGCTCGGACCGCCAAGCAAAAAGCTCGGACGACGGAGCTCCGGGCTCGGACGACCGAGCAAAAGGCTCCGACCGCCGAAAAGATGGGCAGGACAGGGACCTGGCCTGATCGCCCGCGACCAGACACCGGCGCTGTGGGAGCGCACCGCAGGGGCGCGCCCCCCATGTGCTGCACCTGCGGCCGCGCCCTGCGGGGCGCTCCTGCCGGATGGGCGCTTCGCCTGCGCCGTGGGTGGTCGGCATCGGGGTTCCCCGGACATCGGCGCGTGAAGCGCCGCGCTAGTATCAGTCGCTCCGGCCAACGGGTCGGTTTACCAACAAGGATGCGACATGAGCAACTCTCTGGCCGAAGAACTCCTCCAGCAACTTCAGGGCGCACCGTTGCAGCAGCTCTCGCAGCAGCTTGGTACCGGGCACGCGGAGACTTCCAACGCGATCGGTACGGCCGTACCGCTGCTGCTCGGCGCGCTCGGCCGCAATGCCGCGCAGCCGTCCGGTGCAGATGCCTTGCTTGGTGCACTCCAGAACGACCACAGCGCCGGCCTCGACATCGGCAGCGTGCTCGGTTCGGTCCTCGGTGGCGCGCAGACGCGGCAGACCAACGGCGCCGCGATCCTGGGACATATCTTCGGCGACAACCAGGAACGTGCAGCCGCGGGCCTGGGCCAGGCTACGGGCCTGGGCAACGACAAGGCCACGATGCTGATGCAGGTTCTTGCGCCCATCGTGATGTCCTTCCTTGCTCAACGTTTCCTCGGAGGCCAGCAGGGCGGTGCTTCGCCGGCCGTGCTCGGACAGGTGCTCGGCCAGGAGCGACAGGCTGCACAGCAGAGCGGCGGCGGTGGCCTGCTCGGTGCGGTGTTCGACCAGGACGGCGATGGCCAGCTCGGACTGGGCGACCTGCTGAAGATCGGCGGCGGCCTGCTCGGCGGCAAGCGCTGAGCTGCCTCGTGATGGTGCTTCGATAGGTTCACCCTATCGAAGCAGTCTGATAGTTCAATTTCCCCGCATTCGCGAAACAACCTAGTGTTGGTTCGGACCAAGCACGTCGCATGTCCGGCGCCGTGCGAAGGATGCGGGCGCACAGCTGACGACTGACGCCTGCTCGACCCCACAGGAGAGCGGATGCATGTCCACAGCAGCGAAGTGCCCTTTCAACCACACCACCGTGGGGGGTGGCGCGCAGAACCGGAACTGGTGGCCGAACCAGTTGCGGGTCGACCTCCTCAACCAGCATTCCGATCGCTCGGATCCGATGGGCGGGGACTTCAACTACGCGGAAGAATTCAAAAAACTCGACTACGCCGCGCTGAAGCGGGACCTGCTCGCGCTGATGACCGATTCGCAGGACTGGTGGCCGGCCGACTTCGGCCATTACGGCCCGCAGTTCATCCGCATGGCATGGCATAGCGCCGGAACGTATCGCACCGGCGATGGCCGTGGCGGTGGCGGTCGTGGCCAGCAGCGCTTCGCGCCACTCAACTCGTGGCCCGACAACGTCAACATCGACAAATCGCGCCGCCTGCTGTGGCCCATCAAGCAGAAGTACGGCAAGCGGATCTCCTGGGCCGACCTGCTGATCCTGACCGGCAACGTCGCGCTGGAATCGATGGGCTTCAAGACGCTCGGCTTCGCTGGCGGGCGCCCGGACACGTGGGAACCCGACCAGGACGTCTATTGGGGTTCGGAAAAGGAATGGCTCGCCACCAGCGACAAGCCGGACAGTCGGTATTCCGGCAACCGCGACCTGGAAAACCCGCTCGCCGCCGTGCAGATGGGCCTGATCTACGTCAACCCGGAAGGCCCGGACGGCAATCCCGATCCGATTGCCGCAGCGAAGGACATCCGCGAAACGTTCGCGCGCATGGCGATGGACGATGAAGAGACCGTCGCGCTGATCGCGGGCGGCCATACCTTCGGCAAGGCGCATGGTGCCGGTCCGGCGACGCACGTGGGCTCCGCGCCGGAAGCGTGCGAAATGGAATCGCAGGGTTGCGGCTGGTGGAGCAGCTTCGGCAGCGGCAAGGCTGGCGACACGATCACCAGCGGCCTCGAAGTCACATGGAGCGACACGCCGACGCAATGGAGCCATTACTTTTTCGAGAACCTCTTCAAGTTCGAATGGGAACTCACGAAGAGCCCTGCCGGCGCGCACCAATGGGTCGCCAGGGGCGCCGACGAATGCATCCCGGATGCGCACGATCCTTCGAAGAAGCATCGCCCGACGATGCTGACCACCGACCTGTCGCTGCGCATGGATCCGGCTTACGAAAAGATCTCGCGCCGGTTCCTCGCCGACCCGCAGGCCTTTGCCGATGCGTTCGCACGCGCGTGGTTCAAGCTGACCCATCGCGACATGGGTCCGCGTGCGCGCTATCTCGGCCCGGAAGTGCCGGCGCAGGAATTCACCTGGCAGGATCCACTTCCGGTCGCCGATCACGCACTGATCGACGATGGCGACATCGCGGCGCTCAAGGCCAAGGTCCTGGCATCGGGTCTATCGGTTTCCGAGCTCGTGTCGGCGGCCTGGGCGTCGGCTTCGACCTTCCGCGGCTCCGACAAGCGTGGCGGCGCCAACGGTGCGCGCATCCGCCTGGCGCCGCAGAAGGATTGGGAAGTGAACCAGCCCGCGCAGCTCGCGAAAGTGCTGGAAGCGCTCGAGAGCATCCGCACCGGGTTCAACGGCGCCGCATCCGGCAACAGGAAGGTCTCCATTGCCGACCTGATCGTGCTGGCGGGCTGTGCCGCGGTCGAAGAGGCGGCGAAGAACGCGGGCGTCAACGTAACCGTGCCCTTCGCACCCGGTCGCGCCGATGCCTCGCAGGAGCAGACCGATATCGAATCGTTCTCGGTGCTTGAACCCTTCGCGGATGGTTTCCGCAACTACGTCAAGGGCAGATATTCCGTCCCGGCCGAAGCGCTGCTGGTCGACAAGGCCCAGCTGCTGACGCTGACCGCGCCGGAGATGACGGTGCTTGTCGGCGGCATGCGCGCCATCGGCACAAACGTCGGCCCCAGCCAGCATGGCGTCTTTACCCACAGGCCGGGCGCGCTCAGCAACGACTTCTTCACCAACCTGCTCGACATGGGCACGGAATGGAAGGCGGTTTCGAACGACAAGGCCGTCTTCGAGGGAAGGGACCGCAGATCGGGCGAACTGAAGTGGACGGGTACCCGGGTCGACCTGGTGTTTGGTTCCAACTCCGTTCTGCGCGCGATCGCTGAGGTGTACGCAAGCGCGGACGCGCAGGAGAAGTTCGTCCACGACTTCATCGCGGCCTGGAACAAGGTGATGAACCTGGATCGCTTCGATCTTGCGTGATCGCCGAGACGCTTGAATCAAAAAAGCCCCGCCGCGATGCGGGGCTTTTTACTGCGCTGTCCAGCTGGAGGTCGGCGCGAAGCAGCAGATCGTTTCAGGTCGCGTCGATATCGCCCAGCGCGCGAATCAGCCGGCGCGCACGCTTGTCCGGTTTGGTCTCGGGCGCCTGGTAGCCCGCGCGCGCGGCCGCACGCTCGGCGCGTTCGCTCTCGCGCTTTGCACGCGATGCTTCGGTTTCCGAATACAAGGTTTGCGCGACGCTCGCCGGACCGCGGATTGCACTCAGTGCGCGCACTTCGATCTCAAAGATTTCTTCACCGCGCATCACCTTCAGCGCGTCGCCGATGCGCACGCCGCGGGCGGGCTTCGCCCGCTGTCCGTCGATTTCGATCTTTCCGGTTTCGATCGCGTGCTTGGCGAGGGCCCGTGTCTTGAAGAAACGCGCGGCCCATAGCCACAGATCAAGACGGATGCTTTCCGGAGCAGTTGCATTGTTCATCGGGTGGATTATCCGCCGCTGTGCTTTTTCGCCGGTGAGCTGCGAGTGACCGATGCCATAACGGCCACGTTCGGAACATGCCGCTCGCGTCATCCATGTCGCACAAAAGCAAACGGCCGCCCGTTTGAAGGGGCGGCCGCCGTAGCGCTGTGCGCTGGTATTGCTGGAATTACTGGATCTTGGCCTTGGCGTAGGCGGCGAGGTCTTCCTTGATGCGCGCCTTCTTGCCTTCGAGGCCACGCAGGTAATACAGCTTGCCGGCGCGGACCTTGCCACGGCGCTTCACTTCGACCGAGTCGATGATCGCGCTGTGGGTCTGGAAGACGCGCTCGACGCCGTAGCCGTGCGAGATCTTGCGCACGGTGAAGGAGGAGTTCAGGCCGGCATTCTTGGTGCCGATCACCACGCCTTCATAGGCCTGGACGCGTTCGCGGTTGCCTTCCTTGACCTTCACGTTGACGACGATGGTGTCGCCCGGGCCGAAATCCGGCAGCTTGCGCTGCACCTGTTCGGCTTCGAAATTCTGCAGGAGCGTATGGAGCGAGGGCTTGTTCATGGGTGTGGCCTGTTGGATTAGTTGTAGCGCGAGTGCACGTGGACCCGCGTCTGGCATCGGTGGAGCGGTAAAACGAAGCCGCGCATTATAGCGGCAAATTTCCTTATGGCGCCAAGGGGTTAGCGGCGGCAGCCAACACCTATGGCAGGGGCGCCGGTCGCCGGCGGCGAACCAACCACCCCTTGGCACAGGGATCAGCGGTCGTCGGGACGGCGGTGACCTGGGCCTACCGGCCTCATCCATCAAAGTCGTCGCCAACTTCCGCGAAACGGGCGCGATATTCGTTCAATAGCTGGTGATCTGCCTTGGACAGCGCTGGCTCGTCAAGCAGGTCCGGTCGCCGCTGCCAGGTGCGGCCCAACGCTTCGCGGCGGCGCCAGCGGGCGATTTCCGCATGGTTGCCGGACATCAGGACATCCGGCACCCGCCCCAGCTCATGCTCGACCGGCCGGGTGTAATGCGGGCAATCCAGCAGGCCGCCTTCGAAGCTGTCCTGGGCTGCCGATTCGGCGTCGCTGAGGGCGCCTTCCTGCAGGCGGGCGACGGCGTCGATCACCACCGCGGCCGCCAGTTCGCCACCCGAGAGCACGTAGTCGCCAATCGATACTTCCTCATCGACCTCGGCTTCGATCAGTCGCTCGTCGACGCCCTCGTAGCGGCCGCACAGCAGGATCACGCGCTCGCGGGTTGCGAGTTCCCGCACCTTTGCCTGCGTGAGCGGCGCGCCCTGGGGAGTGAGATAGACGATCCGGGCCGGCGCCGGATCGGCTGCCCGCGCCGCCGCGATCGCAGCGCGCAGGGGATCGATCAGCATCACCATGCCAGGACCACCACCGAACGGTCTTTCGTCGACGCGGCGGTAATTGCCTTCGGCGTAGTCGCGGGGATTCCAGCCATGCAGCGACAGCAACTGGCGCTCGCCGGCGCGGCCGGTTACGCCGAAGGCGACGCACTGGGCGATGAAGTCGGGAAACAGGGTGATGACGTCGATGCGCACAGGGGCAGCCCGGATGGGAGACGGAGATTCTGGCATTCGGCGCGTTAGCAGGAGATCGGCGGCGCCCGGTGCGAGGCGGCGGAAGATCGCCTAGAAATCCGCATCCCAATCCACGGTCACGACACCCGCATCGAAATCGACGCCGGTGACGAACTGCGGCTCTACGAAGGGGATCATGCGCTCGCGCTCGCCATCGCGCGCCACCAGCACGTCGTTGGAGCCGGTGGAAAAAAGATGCGAAACGGTGCCGAAGTCCACACCTTCGGTATTCAGCACGCGCAAGCCTTCCAGATCGACCCAGTAGTACTCACCGGGTCGCGGCGGCGGCAGGACCGAACGGGGAACATAGATCTCGGTGCCGCGCATCGCTTCGACCGCATCGCGATCGGTGACGTCCGGAAACGTCGCGACAAGCGTCTTGCCACTTTCCTTGCCCCGCACGCCGTGCAGCTCGCGCTCGTTACCCTGGGGATCGCGCAGGATCCACGGCTGGTAGCGGAAGATGGCGATTCGCGGCTCGGTCCAGGACTCGAGTTTGGCTTCGCCACGAACGCCAAAGGCGCCGTTCACCCTGCCCAGCAGGATGCGGCGCCCTTGATCGTCATTCATTGGAACGGCTGGCAGAAGTGGCCGCGCGAAGTTCGGTTCGCGCGGCTGGCACTCAGGCCGCGGTCGCGGTCTTGGCCGCTTCCTTGTAGAGCACGGCGACCTTGTCGGTCAGCTGCGCACCCTTCGAAACCCAGTGCTTGACGCGTTCGACGTCGAGCTCGACGCGCTTCTCGGCACCCTGCGCGACCGGGTTGTAGAAACCCACGCGCTCGATGTTGCGGCCGTCGCGCGCGCTGCGGCTGTCGGTGACGATGACGTGGTAGAAGGGGCGCTTCTTGGCGCCGCCACGGGTAAGGCGGATCTTGACCATTACAGTTCTCGTGTTGCCCAGCTGCCGGAATGGCAGGGTAAGCAGGCAATTGTAAGCCATTGAATCGGCCCGGGAAACCGCTCGCCTCAAAAATTGGCAACTTGAGGGTCTCCGCGCCGCCGCGCGCCCGTGAAAAGGGACGTGCGGCCGCTTTTCTCTCGCTCAGGCGACGGACACAACCGGGGTTGGCTGTTACCGGAACGGCATCCCGCCGCGGCCGCCCATCATTCCCTTCATCCCGCGCATGAGGCCCTTCATGCCCCCGCCGGACAGCTTGCTCATCATCTTTTCCATCTGCTGATACTGCTTCATCAGCTTGTTCACGTCGGCGGGCGTGAGGCCGGCGCCCTTGGCAATGCGGGCCCGGCGCGAACCGTTCAACAGGTCGGGATTGCGGCGCTCCCGGGGCGTCATCGAATTGATGATCGCGACCATGCGCGGGACTTCCTTGCCGGTGACCTGGTTCTTCACGTTGTCCGGGATCTGGCCCATGCCCGGCAGCTTGTCCATGAGGCCGGAGATGCCGCCCATGTTCTGCATCTGCTCGAGCTGGTCCTTGAGGTCATTGAGGTTGAAGCGCTTGCCCTTGGCGACCTTCTCGGCGAGCTTCGCCGCCTTGTCCTTGTCGACCTGCTGCTCGACCTGCTCGACCAGCGACAGCACGTCGCCCATGTCGAGGATGCGGCTCGCGATGCGATCCGGATGGAAGACGTCGAGTCCGTCCAGCTTCTCGCCCGTACCGATGAACTTGATCGGACGGTGGGTGATGTAACGCACCGACAGCGCGGCGCCGCCGCGGGCGTCACCATCGGTCTTGGTGAGCACGACGCCGGTAAGCGGCAGCGCTTCGGAAAAGTGTTTCGCGGTGACCGCGGCGTCCTGGCCCGTCATCGAGTCGACGACGAACAGGGTTTCGACCGGATTCACCGCGCCGTGCAGCGCCTTGATCTCGGCCATCATCGCTTCGTCGATCGAGGTGCGGCCGGCGGTGTCGACGATGAGGACGTCGACGTACGACTTGCGCGCATCCTCGATCGCGGCCTTCACGATCGCTTCGGGCTTCTGCGAGGGATCCGACGGGAAGAACAGCACGTCGACCTGCTGCGCCAGCGTCTTCAGCTGCTCGATCGCGGCTGGACGGTAGACGTCCGCGCTGACCACCATGACCTTCTTCCTGCGCTTTTCCTTCAGGTGCCTGGCGAGCTTGCCGACCGTCGTGGTCTTGCCCGCGCCCTGCAGGCCCGCCATGAGGATGACGGCCGGTGCCGGCACGTTGAGATTCAGTTCGGCCGCAGTCGAACCCATGACGGCCGAGAGCTCGTCGCGTACGACCTTGATCAGCGCCTGGCCCGGCGTGAGCGACTTGAGGACTTCCTGGCCGACCGCGCGGACCTTGATGCGTTCGATCAGCGCCTGCACGACCGGCAACGCAACGTCGGCTTCGAGCAGCGCGATACGCACTTCGCGCGTGGCTTCGCGGATGTTCTCCTCGGTCAGGCGTCCACGGCCACGCAGGCGGTCGATGGTGCCGGAAAGACGCTGGGTGAGGGATTCGAACATGCCGGGAACCTGCGCGCATAAAACGAAAAACGGGCGCGAATTATACGGGCTGCAAGCGCTCGCCCGCGCACGGATTCAGGGGGCGACCGCTCGCGTCGGGCGTATGCGACACTGCGCCGATGACAATCGTTCTCATCGCCGTCGTTCTTTATCTCACCGCTGCTGGCCTGCTGGTCTTCCAGTTGCGGCAGGAAGGCACGCGTAGCCTGAGCTGGCTGCTACCCGCACTCGTCGCGGTAGTACTGCATCTCTCGGCACATGCGATGACCTGGCGAAACGCGGGCGGTGCGGATCTGCACTTTTTTTCGGCACTCTCGCTGGTGGCGCTCGGCATGGCGGCGATGACGACGCTGTACGGTGCCGCCGGCCGCATGGCGGCGCTCGGAGTCGTCGTGTTTCCGATCGCCGCGGCGTTGCTGGCGGCCTATGCGAACTACGGGCACGTCACGGCCGAAGCTCTGGACTGGCGCCTGCAATTGCACGCCTGGTGCGCACTCCTGGCCTACGCGACGTTGGCGATCGCAGCGCTGCTGGCGATCACCTCGTGGCTGCAGGAACGTGCACTGCGCCGGCGCGAGTTCCATGGCTGGTTGCGTGCACTGCCGCCGCTGGTCGAACTCGAGAGCCTGCTGTTCCGCACGATCGCGGTCGGCTTCGTGCTGCTCTCGGCCACCCTGCTGACCGGCGTCCTCTTCGTGGAAAACCTCTTCGCCCAGCACCTGGTCCACAAGACCGTGCTCAGCGTGCTCTCCTGGCTGCTGTTCGGCGGACTCCTGCTCGGACGCTGGCGGCGTGGCTGGCGCGGGGAAACCGCGGTTCGCTGGACCCTTACCGCCATGGGCCTTCTGGTCCTCGCCTTTTTCGGCAGCAAATTCGTCCTGGAAGTCCTGCTGGGTCGGGCGTGAGTCCTGAACGGCGATCCTGAGGGCTGATCAGCGCTCAGCATTCCATTGCTGCAACAATATTTGCCTTGACAAATATTGCACTGGCCGACATATTTGCGCGCCATGAAAACGATCCCCTCCGTCGCCTGTGGCGGCTCGACCCTCGCCCTGCTCCTGCGCGAAATCCGGGCCGGCTTCTGGACCCAGATCGAAGCGGAGATGCGTGCCGCCGGCCATGAGCTCAACTTCAGCCAGTACGTAACGCTGAAGCACCTCGCCGAGGGCACCGCGAGCGTTACCGACCTCGCCAACGTCGCCCAGGTGAATCCGGGGGCCATGACCCGGCTGCTGGACAAGCTTGAGCAGCGCGGCATCGTCGCCCGCGTCGCTGATCCCACGGACCGCCGGGCGTTGCGGATCCACCTGACCGAAGCGGGCGTAGCGATCTGGCAGGACATCAACCATTGCGGGCAGCGCGTACGCGAACGCGCGATGCGTGGCATGAGCGATGCCGATCGCGACACGCTCACCCGCCTCCTCGCCCAGGTTCGCGACAATCTTTCTCCTTCGGAAGGCTGACATGTCCCTCACCTCCCCCCGCCGCCTGCAGGTTCCGCTTGCGCTGGCACTCACCCTGTTCGTCGCGGCGTGCGCCAGCACGCGCGGACTCGAGCCACAAGGCCGGCTCCTGGATGGGGATTCGCTCGCCACGTCCCAGAGCTTCGGCAATGCGCAATCCGATGCAGGTTTCCCGCAGCAGGACTGGTGGAGATCGCTCGGCGATCCGCAACTCGATGCGCTGATCGCCGAAGGTCTTGCCGGCACGCCTTCGCTGGATGCCGCCGACGCGCGCGTTCGCCTGGCGATTGCACAAGCCGGTCTCGCCGACGCTGCGGGCAAGCCGACGCTAGGCGCTACCGCGCAGTACTCGGGCGTGCAGATTCCCGAAACGGTCGCACCGCCCCCGATCGGCGGTGACTACGTGGGAGTGACCCTGGTCGGCCTGCAGTTCAAGTACAGCCCCGACATCTGGGGTGGCCATCGCGCACGCACGCAGGCCGCGATCGGACAGGCGCGCGCGGCCGAAGTCGATGCCCAGGCTGCGCGGCTGACGCTGTCGTCGAACATCGCGCGGGCCTACGTATCGTTGGCACAGGCGCATGAAGCCGCCGACATCGCGAAGGCGGATGAACAGCGCGCGTCGCACCTGCTCGAACTGGGCCGACAGCGCGTCAAGGCCGGACTCGACAACCAGCTGCAGATCCGCAATGCGGAAACCGCGGTCGCCACTGCACAGCAGCAGGCTGAAGCCGCGCAACAGCAGATCGATGCCGCGCGCAATGCGCTGGCGGCGTTGCTCGGCAAGGGGCCGGATCGTGGCCTGGAAATCGCGCGTCCGTCGCTGCTTTCCGCACCCACGCCGAGCGTTCCATCTGTCGTTCCCAGCGAGTTGCTGGGACATCGCCCGGACGTCGTCGCGGCGCGCTGGCGCGTGGAAGCCGCACGCCATGGCATCAAGGCGAGCAAGGCGGAGTTCTATCCGACCGTGAACCTCAGCGCGCTCGTCGGCGTGGCCGCCGGCAATCTCTCGGACCTGTTTTCCAGCGACGCGTTGCTCGCACAGGGCGGGCCGGCGATCAGCCTGCCGATCTTCGATGGCGGCCGCCTTCGCAACAACCTCGCCAAAAGCGACGCCGACTACGACCTCACCGTAGCGACGTACAACCAGAACCTCGTCGGAGCGCTGCGCGAAGTCAGCGACGCGTTGCAGGCGTCGCGATCACTCGATGCACAGATCGCTGCGACCAGGCGCGCGCAGGAATCCGCGCAGGCGGCATGGCAACTCGCCACGACCCGCTACAAGGCCGGACTCGGCACGCAGCTCGATGTACTCAATGCGCAGCGTCCGCTGCTGCAGATCGAACAACAGGTCGCCGCATTGCGCGCGCAACGTCTCGCCGCCGCGATCGATCTCGATCGTGCGCTCGGCGGAGGTCTCGCATTCGCCGCACCGCCAGCGACCGAACTCCAGGACAACAACGACATCAGCAAGGCCCCCACGCCATGACAACCGAAATCAATCCGAACGCCGCCCCGGCACCGGCTCCCACCAGCAAGCGCAAGCGCGCGCTGACCATCCTGGCGATCGTGGTCGTGATCGCCGGCATCGCCTGGGCGCTGTGGTACCTGCTGGTCGCGCGCTGGCACGAAAGCACCGACGACGCCTACGTGCAGGGCAATGTCGTCGCGATCACGCCACAGGCGCCGGGCACCGTAGTCAGCATCGGCGCCGACGATGGCATGAAGGTCAATGCAGGCCAGGTGCTGGTGCAACTCGATCCGAACGACGCACGCGTTGCGTATGAACAGGCCGTGGCCAATCTCGCCAATACCGTACGCCAGGTCCGAGGGCTGTACAGCGCAGTGGAAGCCGGCCACGCCGACATCGCGGCTCGTCGAGTCGCCGTGGAGAAGGCGCGCGCCGACGTACAGCGTCGCGAAGGCCTCGTCGCCAGCGGCGCGGTATCAGCCGAAGAGCTGGCGCATGCCCGCGACGAACTCGCCGCCTCGCAGGCGGCGTTGTCGGCTTCGAACGAGAACCTCGCGCGCAACCGTGCGCTCGTCGATGCCACCACCGTCATGGACCAACCGCAGGTGAAGGCCGCTGCCGCGCAGCTTCGCCAGGCGTATCTCAACAACCAGCGCATGGCGATCGTCGCGCCAGTGTCGGGCTACGTCGCCAGGCGCAGCGTGCAGCTGGGCCAGCGTGTGCAGCCGGGCACGGCACTGATGACGATCGTGCCGCTGGAGCAGGCGTGGGTCGAAGCGAACTTCAAGGAAACGCAGCTCGCGAAGATGCGCATCGGCCAGCCGGTGGAGCTGCATTCGGATCTGTACGGCGACGACATCGAATTCGACGGCAAGCTCGCCAGCGTCGGCCTCGGCACCGGCAGCGCGTTCGCCCTGCTGCCGGCGCAGAACGCGAGCGGCAACTGGATCAAGATCGTGCAGCGCGTGCCTGTCCGCATAGAAGTCGATCGCAGGCAGCTCGCCGAGCATCCACTGCGCATCGGCCTGAGCATGCACGCCGACGTATCGCTGCGCGACCAGAGCGGCCCCGTGCTCGCAACTGCGCCGCAGGAGAAGCCCGTGTTGACCACGCAGGCGTATTCGAAGCAGCTCGCGGATGCGGATGCGGTGATCCAGAAGGTCGTCCGCGAAAACCTGCCGCGCAGCCACGGCTGATCGGCAGCTACTCGCGACTCCCGCCTTCGCCGATGCCAAGCGAACTTGAATATCGTCGTGGACGGACAGGCTCGCGCGGCAAGTCGAAGCAAAGTCACTGGATCCCCGCCTGGCGGGGATGACGAGCAAGGTCCATGTCCTCACCCTCCCCCGCCAATCAGGCTCCGGCCAACGGCTTCCGTCCGCCCAACATCGCACTGACCACGCTCGGCCTCGCGCTGGCGTCGTTCATGCAGGTGCTGGACCTGACGATCGCCAACGTCTCGCTGCCGACGATCTCCGGCAACCTCGGCGGCAGCGCCAACCAGGCGACCTGGGTCATCACGTCGTTTGCGGTCAGCAATGCGATTGCATTGCCGCTGACCGGCTGGCTGACGCGCCATTTCGGCGAACGCAAGCTGTTCGTGTGGGCCACGTTCCTGTTCGTCATCGCGTCCCTGCTCTGCGGCCTGGCCAACAGCATGGGTTTGCTGGTGCTGGCCCGCGCAGTGCAGGGTTTCGTCGCCGGACCGATGTATCCGATCACGCAGGCGCTGCTGATCTCGATCTATCCACCGCACAAGCGCGGACAAGCGATCGCATTGCTCGCGATGGTGACGGTCGTGGCCCCGATCGCGGGCCCGATCCTCGGTGGCTGGATCACCGACAACTACAGCTGGGAATGGATCTTCTTCATCAACGTGCCGATCGGCCTGTTCGCGAGCTTCGTGGTCGGGCGACAGCTGAAGGGACGTCCGGAGCGGCTGGAGAAGCCGAAGATGGATTACGTCGGCCTGGTCACGCTGGTCCTCGGCGTCGGTGCGCTGCAGGTACTGCTCGACCTCGGCAACGACGAGGACTGGTTCCGCTCGCAGCTGATCGTGTGGCTGGCGATCATCTCTACGATCTCACTGGCGGTGTTCGTCATCTGGGAAATGACCGACAAGGATCCCATCGTCAACCTGCGCCTGTTCCGGCATCGTAACTTCAGCGCGGGAACGGCGGCGATGGTGGTCGCCTATGCGGCGTTCTTCAGCGTCGGCATCCTGGTGCCGCTGTGGTTGCAGCGGAACCTGGGGTTCACGCCGATCTGGGCGGGCTTCGCAACGGCGCCGATCGGCATCCTGCCCGTGATCCTTACGCCCTTCGTGGGCAAGTACGCGCACAAGTTCGATCTGCGCATGCTCGCCACGCTTGCATTCATTGCGATGTCGGCGACGAGTTTCATGCGCTCGGGCTTCAACCTGGACGTCGACTTCAACCACATCGCGTGGGTGCAGTTGCTGCAGGGCTTCGGCGTGGCGCTCTTCTTCATGCCGGTGCTGCAGATCCTGTTGTCGGACCTGCAGCCGCACGAGATCGCTGCAGGCTCAGGGCTCGCGACCTTCATGCGAACATTGGGCGGCAGCTTCGCGGCCTCGCTGACGACTTACGCGTGGAGCGAACGCGGCGCCGTGCACCACGCGCACCTGACCGAAAAGCTGTCGAGCACCGATCCGAACGTGATCGAAGCCGTCACGCGGCTGGGCCAGGGCGACCTGCAACGCGGCGCCTTCGTCATGGAACGCATGATTTCGAACCAGGCGGCGCAGCTCGGTTTCAACGAGATCTTCCACCTGCTCGGCATCATCTTCCTCGTGGTGATCGCGTTCGTGTGGCTGGCGAAGCCGCCGTTCGTTGCGAAGGCAGGACCTGAGGCCGCAGGCGGGCACTGATTCGTCATGCTCCGCCGCGACGCGTGGCGGAGCTGTATGGGCAGAGATACGCCACTCCGCGGCAACTCCGGCGTCGACAGCTTCCGTGCGACCGGAACCATCGACCATTCCAAATGCATTTGGCCGGCTTGCCTTGCCTTCAATCAGTTCCAGTGCCGACACTTCTGGGCGCGCCAGGGGCAGTGACCAGCCCGTGTGCACTTAGCACTTACAAATCCAGCGCGTTGCTTATGCCTGCTCGAGCGCCTCGGCCAGGCGTTCGACCGCGATGACTTCCATTCCCTTGAAACTGCCTGCCTTCGGCGCATTGCCTTTGGGCACGATCGCGCGCTTGAAGCCGTGCGTCGCGGCTTCCTTCAGGCGCTCCTCGCCATTGGGCACCGGGCGGATTTCACCGGACAGGCCGACTTCCCCGAACGCAATCGTCTGCTCCGCCAAGGGCCGGTCGCGAAGCGACGACAGCACGGCAAGCAGCACCGGCAAGTCGACCGCGGTTTCCTGCACCCGGATGCCGCCCACGACGTTGACGAAAACGTCCTGATCGCCGACAGCAACACCGCCATGGCGATGCAATACCGCAAGCAGCATCGCCATGCGATTGCCTTCCATGCCGACGGCTACGCGGCGCGGATTCGACAACGGCGATGAATCCACCAATGCCTGCACTTCGACCAGCAACGGGCGGGTGCCTTCGCGCGTCACCATCACGCAGCTGCCCGGCTGCGGAGCGCTGTTGCCGGAAAGAAAGATCGCGGAAGGATTGGGCACTTCGCGCAGGCCCTTGTCGCCCATCGCGAAAACACCGAGTTCGTTCACCGCGCCGAAGCGATTCTTGAAGGCACGCAGCACGCGGAAGCGGCTGCCGCTCTCGCCTTCGAAATACAGGACGGCGTCGACCATGTGCTCGAGCACGCGCGGACCGGCGATGCCGCCTTCCTTGGTGACGTGGCCGACGAGGAAAACAGCGGTGCCTGTTTCCTTGGCGAAGCGGACCAGCCGCGCGGCGGATTCACGCACCTGGCTGACTGAACCCGGCGCGGCGCTCAACGATTCCGTCCAGAGCGTCTGCACGGAGTCGGCGACGATGAGTTGCGGGCGCATCGCTGCCGCGTGCTCAAGGATGCGCTCTACGCAGGTTTCGGCGAGGGCATGCACGCCGTCCAGCGGCAGGCCGAGGCGAGAAGCACGGCCTGCGACCTGCGCGAGCGATTCCTCACCGGTGACGTAAAGCCCCGGCATTGTGGACGCCAGCTTGGTAACCGCCTGCAACAGCAGCGTCGACTTGCCGATGCCCGGATCACCACCCACCAGCACCACCGAGCCATGCACGAGCCCACCGCCGAGCACGCGGTCCAGCTCACCGATACCGGTGGACGCGCGCGCGTCTTCGTGATGGCGCACATCCTTGAGTGCGGTGACCTTGGGCGCGTCCGCCGCGCCTGCCCAACTGCTGCGGCGGCTCGCGGCAACGCCCTTGGCTGCCGATGCCGGTTCCAGGACGACCTCGCTCAAGGTGTTCCAGACGCCGCATTCGCCGCACTGGCCTTGCCACTTGCCGAATTCGGCGCCGCATTCGTTGCAGACGTAGGCGGTCTTGCGGGTTGCGGTCTTGGCCATGGTCCGGAGCAGAACGGGAATGTTTTGCACTGTAACGGGACGCGGTCTCGGAACGCGAGACTGGAACACGGCCGAAGGCACCCGGAGGCGGAGTGCAATGCCCAAAAGCAGAAGGCCGCCCTTTCGGAGCGGCCTTCTGTCTTCACTTGGTGCCGGAGATAGGAATCGAACCTACGACCCCATCATTACGAATGACGTGCTCTACCAACTGAGCTACTCCGGCGAAGGGGCGGAATTGTAGGCGTTCGAGCGCAGGAGGGTCAATCGACCAGCTGCACCCGCAGTTCCTTGGGGAGGGCGAAAACCATGTTCTCGGGTTCCCCCGAGAGCTCGCCCACCTGATCCGCACCCAGTTCGCGCAGGCGCTCGATCACACCGCGGACCAATATCTCCGGAGCGGAGGCGCCTGCGGTGATGCCGATGCGCTTGCGGCCCTGCACCCAGCGTGGGTCGATCTCGACCGCCCCGTCGATCAGATGGGCTTCGACGCCCTCGCGTTCCGCGAGTTCACGCAGGCGATTGGAGTTCGAACTGTTGGGCGAGCCGACTACCAGCACCAGATCGCACTGCGAGGCTAGTTCGCGCACGGCATCCTGCCGGTTCTGCGTGGCGTAGCAGATGTCGTCGTTCCTGGGCCCCTGGATCGCGGGGAACCTGGCCTTCAGCGCCTCGATGACGACGCGCGTGTCGTCCACGGACAACGTCGTCTGCGTCGTATAGGCGAGGTTGTCGGGCTGGCTGACCCGCAGCGCGGCGACATCCTCGATGTCTTCGACCAGATAGATCTGGCCGGTGCCCGCTTCGCGCCGCCACTGTCCCATCGTCCCTTCGACTTCAGGATGACCATCGTGGCCGATCAGCACGACATCGCGGCCGGCTCGGCAATTACGCGCGACTTCCAGGTGCACCTTGGTGACCAGCGGGCAGGTCGCGTCGAAGACCTTCAGTCCGCGGCGCGTCGCTTCGTTGCGCACGGCCTGCGAGACGCCATGGGCACTGAAGATGACCGTGGCGTTGTCGGGCACTTCGTCGAGTTCTTCGACGAAGATCGCGCCGCGATGCTTCAAATCGTCGACGACGAAGCGGTTGTGCACGACTTCATGGCGGACATAGATCGGCGCGCCCAAGGTCTCCAGGGCGCGCTTCACGATCTCGATGGCGCGGTCTACGCCGGCACAGAAGCCGCGGGGGTTGGCTAGCAGGACATCCATGCGGCGATTTTACTCCGCCCGCCCGGCATCGGCCGCATGCGCGCTACCCAGCAGGCCAAACAGCGCGATCCCGACCGCACCGGCAACGATGGCCGAGTCGGCGATGTTGAACGCGGGCCAATAATGGTCCCGCCAGTACCACTGGATGAAATCGATGACTTTGCCGTGAATGAGGCGGTCGATCACGTTGCCGATCGCGCCGCCGATCACCAGCGCGTACGGGAGCGCCGTGCGCCAATCCCTGCGGGGCGTGCGCGTCAGCCAGTAACCCAGCATCGCACTGATGCCAAAAGCCAGCGCGGTGAACAGGTACTTCTGCCAGCCACCCGCATCGCTCAGGAAGCTGAAGGCTGCGCCGGTGTTGTAGGTCCGGTACCAGTTCCAGAAGCCGTCGATGACGGGCACGGCCTTGAATTCCGGCAACGAAGCCAGGACCCAGCTCTTGCTCCATTGGTCGAGGACGATGATCGCGATCGACAGCAGGAGCCAGGTGAGCGCGTTGGGTTTGATGTGTTTTGGCATTGTTGCCCTTGCTGTTTGACTTGGTTCGTCTTCCCGCTTTCGCGGGAATGACGAACAAAAAACGGCCTTCGGTCAGAACCAGCGACGGTCCTCACCCGGCCCTTCCACATTGCTCACGCAACGCGCGCAAAGCTCCGGATGCCCGGCATCCACGCCCACGTCCGCTCGACGCTGCCAGCAACGCACGCACTTCACCTTCGTCGTCGGTGCGGCGAGCACGGCGATGTCCTTGGCTGCATCGTCCGCGAGCACTTCGACGTCGCCGCTGATGAACAGGAAGCGAAGCTCATCTGCCATGGGCGCCAGCCAGTTCTGGTCGGCGACGCTGCAGCGCAGCCCGATCTCCGCATCGAGCGCGGCACCGATTTCGCCCGCGGCACGCATGGGCTCGAGCGTGCGGCTGACTTCTTCGCGCAAGGCCAGCAGGCGATCGAAGTCGGCCGCCGACAGCTCCGCGTTTTCGGGCAGCGGCGATAGTCCCTCGTACCAGGTGGCGAACAGGACGTTGTCCTCGCGTTCGCCAGGAAGATAACGCCACATCTCGTCGGCGGTGAAGCTCAGGATCGGCGCGATCCAGCGCACGAACGCCTCGGCGATCCGGAACATGGCGCTCTGCGCCGAACGTCGCCCGCGCGAATCCTCGCGCATCGTGTACAGCCGGTCCTTGGTGACGTCGAGGTACAGCGAGCCCAGGTCGACGCTGCAGAAATTCGACAAGGCCTGCACGATGGCCGCGAAGTCGTATTCCCCGTACGCCTGCGCAATCTGCTGCTGCACCTCATGCGCGCGATGCACGATCCAGCGATCCAGCGCGACCATGTCGTCAAGCGGGCGCAGGTCGCGCACCGGATCGAAGCCATTGAGGTTCGCCAGCAGGAAACGCGCGGTGTTGCGGATGCGGCGGTACACGTCGCCGCTGCGCTTGAGGATGTTGTCGGAGACCGACATCTCGTTGCGATAGTCGGTCGAGGCGATCCACAGGCGCAGTACATCGGCGCCCATCGCGTTGATCACCTTTTGCGGTTCAACGGTATTGCCGATCGACTTCGACATCTTCTTGCCCTGCTCGTCGACGGTGAAACCGTGCGTCAGGACCTGCCGGTACGGTGCGACGCCGTCCATCGCTACGCCCGTGAGCAGCGAGCTATGGAACCAGCCGCGATGCTGGTCGGAACCTTCCAGATACAGATCAGCCGGCTTGTACAACCCATCCTGCGGACGCTGCGCGAGCACGCATTCGTGCGTGACGCCCGAGTCGAACCACACATCGAGGATGTCGGTGACCTTGTCGTACTTCGACGCATCTTCCCCGAGCAGCGAAGCCGGATCGAGCGAATACCACGCATCGACGCCCTCCCGTTCGACCACGTCGGCGACCTGGCGCATCAGTTCGGCCGCGCGCGGGTGCGGTTCATGCGTTTCGCGATCGACGAACAACGCGATCGGCACGCCCCACGTACGCTGGCGGCTGATGCACCAATCGGGACGACCTTCGATCATGCCGAAGATGCGCGCTTCGCCCCACTCCGGGATCCACTTGACCTTGCCGATTTCGTGCAGTGCATCGCCGCGCAGGTTCGCCTGCTCCATCGAAATGAACCATTGCGGTGTGGCGCGGAACACAACCGGGGTCTTGTGGCGCCAGCAATGCGGATAACTGTGTTCGAGCTTGGCGAACGCGAGCAGGTGGCCGCTGTTGCGCAGCACTTCGACAAGAACGTCGTTCGCCTTCCAGATGTGCAGGCCGGCCAAGGTCACGCCATCGGCTGGTGGCGTCGATGGCAGGTACAGGCCGCGACCGTCGACGGGATTCATCTGCGCCGCGGTGTATTTCTCGATCAGGCCGTAACGCTGACCGACGACGAAGTCTTCCTGGCCGTGGCCCGGCGCGGTGTGGACGACACCGGTACCGTCGTCGGCGGTGACGTGTTCACCCACGAGTACCGGAATGTCGCGTTCGGCATAGAACGGATGCTGCAGGTGCTGGCCTTCCAGTTCGCTGCCGTTGACGTTGCCGAGCACGACGACGTTGTTCACGCCATAACGGGCAAGCGCCTTCGTCGCCAACGCCTCGGCGATCACGAGCAGGCGGCGGCGACCGTCTGCATGCGCCGGGCCTTCGACCAGCACGTATTCGAGATCCGCGCCGACAGTAACCGCGAGGCTCGCCGGCAACGTCCACGGCGTGGTCGTCCAGATCGGAAGGGCGACATCGGTGCCTTCTTCCAGCGACACGCCAAATACATCGCCTAGCTTCTGCGGGTTGCGTGCGCTGTAAGCGACGTCGATGGCCGGCGAAACCTTGTCGGCGTACTCGATCTCGGCTTCGGCGAGCGCCGATCCGCAATCGAAGCACCAGTGCACCGGCTTCGCGCCGCGCAGCAGATGACCGCGCTCGATGATCTTCGCGAGCGAACGCATGATTCCTGCCTCGGTGGCGAAATCCATCGTGCGATAGGGATGCTCCCAGTCGCCGAGCACGCCCAGGCGCTTGAAGTCGCGGCGCTGCAGGTCGATCTGCTCGGTCGCGTACTCGCGGCACTTCGCACGGAAGGCGGCGGCGTCGAGTTTGTCGCCGACCTTGCCGAACTTCTTCTCCACCGCGTGCTCGATCGGCAGGCCGTGGCAATCCCAGCCCGGCACGTAAGGCGCGTCGAAGCCGGCTAGCAGCTTCGACTTCACGATGACGTCCTTCAGCACCTTGTTGACGGCGTGGCCAATGTGGATCGCGCCGTTGGCGTACGGCGGGCCGTCGTGCAGCACGAAGCTCTTCTCGCGCTTGCCGGTCTTCTCGCGAATCCGCTGGTACAGGCCCTCGGTTTCCCAGCGCGCGAGCGTTTCGGGTTCGCGCTTGGGCAGGTCGCCGCGCATCGGGAATTCCGTCGCGGGCAGTTGCAGGGTGGACTTGTAGCGGCTGGTTTCTTGGTCGGTCACAGAGGTGCGCTCAGGCGAAAGCTCGTCGAGGATGAGTGGAATTCGGGTACGAAAACTTGTGCGGACAGGATCGCACGCGCCTGTTCGGCGTCGCGATGCATCTGTTCGGTGAGGGAATCCAGATCCGGGAATTTCAGTTCGTCGCGCAGCTTGGCGACGAATTCGACCTCGATCCGACGGCCATACAGATCGCCGTTGAAATCGAACAGGTGCGCTTCGAGCAGCGGCTCGACACCGGCCACCGTAGGCCGGGTGCCCAGGCTCGAAACCGACGCGCGCGGCACGCTGCCCACCCCATGGACCCACGAGGCATAGATGCCGGACAAGGCCGGTGTCTTCCCACCGAAGCGCAGGTTTGCGGTCGGGAATCCGAGTTCGCGGCCCAGCTGTTTACCGTGCACGACGTGGCCACCAATCGCATACGGCCGTCCGAGCAATCGCGTGGCAGTGGCGAAGTCGCCGGCCCGCAGCGCGGCACGGATGCGCGTGCTTGAGACGCGGTCGCCATCCAGTTCGACGGGCGCGATTTCGTCCGCATGGAAGCCGAGTTCACGACCGGTCTGTCGCAGCAGCGCGATGTCGCCTGCCCGGCCTTTGCCGAAACGAAATTCCGGGCCGACCCAGACTTCGCGCGCGGACAGGCGATCGCGGAGCACGACCCGCGCGAACGCTTCGGCGCTGAGGTTGCTGAGCCGTTCGTCGAAGCGGAGCAGTCCCACCTGCTCCACGCCCATGCCCAGCAACCGTTCGATCTTCGCGCGTGGCAACAGCAGCCGGGGCGGCGGATTGGAACGCGCGAAGAATTCACGCGGCAGCGGTTCGAAACTCAGTGCGACCGCGGGCAGATCGAGTTCGCGCGCACGCTCGACGGTGCGGCGCACCAGCGCCTGATGCCCGAGATGCAGGCCGTCGAAGGCGCCGATGCAGACCACACTGCCGTGCGGGCACCGGGGCCCGCCGTCGACGTCGCGAAACAGCCTGCTCATGGACTCTCTGATGTGCGGCCTGCTACGGGCCGGGTATGCAACGGAAGCCCGGCCAGGCCGGGCTTTTGCGGGCCGGATCTCGCGATCCGATCCATGCGTGTTCAAGTTGATAATGAAGTATAGCCGCGGGCACCCGGTCTCAATGCTCGCGCAGGTCGCGAGGCCTGAAGCCGAGTCCCAGCAGCGCCGCCAGGTAGACCGCGCCGCCACCGCCGACAAGCGCGGCCAGATAGCCGATGCGTTCCCATTTTCCGATTGCGGTGAAGTCCGGAACCCAGTGCAGTGCGAGCAGCAACGCTGTGGCCATCGCGACACAGGCCAGGCCGAGCCGGACCATATGGCGCGTCCAGCCGGGCTGACGTTCATAAACCCCCGACTTGCGCAGCCAATGCCAGAGCAGCGTCAGGTTGAGATAGCTTGCCAGCGCGCTCGCCAGACCGATCGCCAGGTGCAGACCCGGCGTGCTCGCGAGACCCTGCATGATGTTGCCCTGCCTGGCCGCCGGTACCCACATCACGAACAGCACCGCGAGGAACAGGACATTCAGCAGCATGTTCGCGACCAGCGAAGCCACGCCTGCGCGAACGGGGGTGCGGGTGTCCTGCCGCGCGTAAAACGCAGGCAGCAGGATCTTCACCAGTGCAAAGGCCGGCAGGCCGAAGCTGAGACCGAACACCGACATCGCCGCCATGCGCGTGTCGAAGGCTGTGAATTCCCGGTGCTGGAACAGGGTCGCGACCAGTGGCTGCGACAGCAACATCAGGCCGAGCATCGCAGGCAATGCAATGAGCAGGGTCGTGCGCAGACCCCAGTCCAGTGCCTTCGAGAATCCCTCGCGATCGGTGTTCACGTGATGGCGCGACAGGGTCGGCAGGATCACCGTGCCCAGCGCGATGCCGAACACCCCCAGCGGCAATTCGAGAAAACGGTCCGCCTGCGATAACCACGTCTGCGAGCCGGTGAACAGCAGCGACGCGATCACCGTGTCGAACAGCAGATTGATCTGCGCGATCGACGAGCCGAACAGCGTTGGCACCATCAGCCTGACCACCTTACGCACATCGGGATGGTTCCAGCCCCACTTCGGCAGCGAAAGCAGATCGAGCCCGCGCAGTGCGGGCAGCTGGAACAGCAACTGCAGGATGCCGCCGGCGAGCACCGCCCAGCCCAGTGCGGTAATGGGCACGTCCAGGTGGGGCGACAGCCATAGGGCGCCGGCAATCATGCAGAGATTGAGGATCACCGGCGTCAGCGCCGGCATCCCGAAGCGATGGAAACTGTTGAGGGCGCCGCCGGCCAGCGCGGTCAGCGACACGAACAGAATGAAGGGGAAGGTGAGCCTTAGCAGGTCCACCGTGAGTCCGAACTTCTCGGCACTTACTCCGCTTCCCAGGTTGAACAGCAGGGCGACCTGGGGCGTGAAGATCAGCCCCAGCGCGGTCACCACCAGCAGGATGCCGCCGAGGGTGCCGGAAACCCGGCCGACCAGTTCCTTCAGGTCGGCGTGGGGCCGGGTTTCCTTGACCTCGGTGAAAACCGGCACGAAGGCTGTCGAAAACGAACCCTCCGCGAACAGCCGCCGCATGAAGTTGGGGATTCGGAAGGCGACCCAGAAGGCGTCCGTCGCCGCATTGGCGCCGAACATCGAGGTGATCGAAATGTCTCGGATCAGCCCCAGGACCCGCGACACCATGGTCATGCCGCCGAAGGACAGCACCCCCCTGAGCATCCGCGGGCGGGTCATGCGCGCCCCCGGGCTGCCTGAAGGAACAATCGGGCGGGAACACGTGGGTTGTTGACGCAAGCTACTGAATCACCCATAATTTTCTGTCTGATTTTCCCAAAACCCTTCAACACCAGTTTCCAGGATTCCCTGTCGTGGCCAATATCAAGTCCGCCAAGAAGCGCGCCAAGCAGACCGTCGTGCGCAATGCCCGCAACGCCGCTCAGCGTTCGATGCTCCGCACCGCCGTCAAGAAGGTCCTCAAGGCACTCGATGCCAACGACGCCACTGGCGCCAAGGCCGCCTTCGACGTTGCCCAGCCGATTCTCGATCGTTTCAGCTCGCGTGGCCTCATCCACAAGAACAAGGCCGCTCGCCACAAGAGCCGCCTGACCGCTCGCATCAAGGCGCTGGCTGCTGCCTGAGGCAAGTGCGTTCATTGCAGGCGCGAACAGCGCCTGCTGAAAAAGCCCCGCCATGAGCGGGGCTTTTTTGTTGCCGTCGAAAGCCGCCAACTCAGACCGCATCGTCGACGGAACCCGCCTCGCCCTGCGCGTGATACGCCGCTTCGTTGGCGGCTTCCTGCGCAGCTTCCTTGAGCTTGTCGAAGAAGCTCATCACGTCGAGCATGATCGGCCAGGTGTTCTCGCGGCCGATCGCCGAGACCAGATACCAGCGATCCTTCCAGCCGAGCTCGTCGATGATTTCCTGCGCCGCGGCCTGCTGCTCTTCTTCCAGCAACAGGTCGGCCTTGTTGAGCACCAGCCACCGCGGCTTCTGCAGCAGCTCGGGATCGTGCTTTTCCAGCTCGCGCTCGATCGCGCGCACCTGCTCGGCCGGAGTGACTCCTTCGACGCCGCCTTCCATCGGGGCGATGTCGACGAGGTGCAGCAACAGTCGCGTGCGCTGCAAGTGCTTTAGAAATTGCGTGCCCAAGCCGGCGCCTTCTGCGGCGCCTTCGATGAGACCGGGGATATCGGCGATCACGAAGCTTCGATGCGCTTCAACGCTGACGACACCGAGATTCGGGTAAAGCGTGGTGAACGGATAGTCCGCGACCTTGGGTGTCGCTGCCGACACGGCACGAATGAAGGTGCTCTTGCCGGCATTGGGAAAGCCGAGCAGGCCGACGTCGGCCAGCAGCTTCAACTCCAGCTTCAGCACGCGCTCTTCGCCGGACAGGCCCGGCAACGCCTTGCGTGGCGAGCGGTTCACCGAACTCTTGAAGTGCATGTTGCCGAGGCCGCCCTTGCCACCCTTCGCGACCAGCAGGCGATCGCCATGGCGCGTAAGGTCGCCGATGACTTCGTCGGTCTCGACGTTCATCACGACGGTGCCGACCGGCACGGTGATGGTGAGGTCGTCGCCGGCCTTGCCATACATCTGCCGGCCCATGCCGTTCTCGCCGCGCTTGGCGCGGAAGTGCTTCTGGTGGCGGAAGTCGACCAGCGTGTTGAGGTTTTCGTCGGCAACCAGCCAGACGCTGCCGCCATCACCACCGTCGCCGCCGTCGGGGCCGCCGAGCGGAATGAATTTCTCGCGCCGGAAACCGACGCAGCCATTGCCGCCATCGCCTGCAATGACCTGGATTTCGGCTTCGTCAACGAGTTTCATGGGTATGAATTAGATCGGAAGGCAGCACGCTTCACAATGAAGCGGCCACGTGAGCGGACTGATTTTGCAGACCGCGGAAATACGAAGCCCCGCCTGAGCGGGGCTTCGCGGGACAGCGATGCGTCGCTCGATTACTCGGCGGCGACGACGCTGACGGTGCGACGCTTCTTCAGGCCCTTGACCGAGAACTCGACCTTGCCATCGACCAGCGCGAACAGCGTGTGGTCGCGACCCAGGCCAACGCCCGAACCCGGATGGAAGTTGGTACCGCGCTGACGCACGATGATATTGCCGGCTTCGATGGACTGGCCGCCGTAGATCTTGACGCCCAGGTACTTCGGGTTGGAGTCGCGGCCGTTGCGCGAGGAACCTACGCCTTTTTTGTGTGCCATGGCTGCTTCTCCTGCTTAGCCGGCAATGCCGGTGATTTCGATTTCGGTGTAGTGCTGACGGTGACCCATCTGCTTGCGGTGGTGCTTGCGGCGACGGAACTTCACGATGCGCACCTTGTCGGCGCGGCCGTGGCCGATGACCTTCGCGCTGACGCTGGCGCCCTTGAGCGCGTCGCCGATCTTGATGGTTTCGCCATCGCCGATCATCAGCACGTTGTCGAGCTTGATCTCGCTGCCGGCTTCGGCTTCGAGCAGTTCGACGCGGAGCGTCTCGCCCTGCATGACGCGGTATTGCTTACCGCCGGTGAGTACAACTGCGTACGACATGACCAGATTCCTCTGTAGTTATTTTGGTCGACCCTGCCGCGCCTGAGGCGGACAGAAGCGGAATTCTATAGGGATCAGCGAGTTAGGGCAATATCCGTTGCCAGCTGAACGAACCAGGCCGGCCATGCCGCCTAGGGTGCAGAAGCAGCTGGAAAAGCGCGCTCGGCCCGGGGAGACAAAGCTCGATCTGCCTCGATCCTGCAGGCTGGCCGCAGCGGTTCGTTTTCTGTCTCAGCTCCATCGCTTCCGGCAAAAGCCGGGGCCCAGTGCTCAGTAAGGAGACTGTTTTCCACGGGGTCCGGCGACCTGGGCGACTCGGCGGCAGTCATCGGCGCTGAACGCGGTGACCAGGCACCGGAACGAACAGGGCTGATGACTGGCCGGTGCCGCAACCCGTCGGGAGTGGCGTCGGGACGTTGCCTGAACCGGACCGGCGAGGCCTCGGGCGAGATCGGCAGGATGCTGGTATGGCTGGTAATCACCGAACTGCCGATCGCCGCGTTCCTGTTCGGGCGAGATCGGCGGCCATTCCGACAACACTGGCAACGGCGCCACCAGCCAGAAGCCGGGGTACTGACCGGCAGGTCTATGTCGGGACAAGCGTGGCCAACAACACCGCGGACGGCCACGTGCCGTTATCCAAGTGACCGTCATGAACCCCCGCGACTGCTGATGAATCACAAGCTGGGGCGGCCTGTTTTCCTTGCAGCTGAACGCACCTCGTCGCACCGCTTGCGACGCCGCCATCCGAGACTGGTATCGCGGCTATTTGCCCCAACTTCATCCGCTCGCTACGCTCCCCTGTTCGCCCCCGGATCTCCACTCTCAATGGCGCTGGATTACATCCGCATCCGCGGCGCGCGGACGCACAACCTCAAGAACATCGATCTCGATCTCCCGCGCGAGAAGCTGATCGTGATCACCGGCCTCTCCGGCTCGGGCAAATCGTCGCTCGCCTTCGACACGATCTATGCCGAAGGCCAGCGCCGTTATGTCGAGTCGCTGTCGGCCTATGCGCGCCAGTTCCTCAGCGTGATGGAAAAGCCCGATGTCGACCACATCGAAGGCCTCTCGCCTGCGATCGCGATCGAGCAGAAGGCAACGTCGCACAACCCGCGTTCCACCGTCGGCACGATCACCGAGATCTACGACTACCTGCGCCTGCTGTACGCGCGCGTCGGCATGCCTCGCTGCCCGGACCACCACTATCCGCTCGAGGCACAAACCGTCAGCCAGATGGTTGACCAGGTCGTCGCGCTCGGCAACACCGATGAAGGCCGGGAGCAACGCTACATGCTGCTTGCACCGGTCGTACGCGAACGCAAGGGTGAGCACGCGCAGATCTTCGAGCAGCTGCGCGCACAGGGTTACGTCCGTGTGCGCGTCGACGGCACGCTGCACGAAATCGACGCAGTGCCGCCGCTGGCACTGCGCCAGAAGCACACGATCGAAGCGGTGATCGACCGCTTCAAGCCGCGCGAGGACATCAAGCAGCGCCTCGCCGAATCGTTCGAAACCGCGCTGAAGCTCGGCGACGGCATGGCCGCGGTGCATTCGCTGGACAAGCCCGATGCCGACCCGCTGCTGTTCTCCTCGAAGTACAGCTGCCCGGTCTGCGATTATTCGTTGCCGGAGCTGGAGCCGCGCCTGTTTTCCTTCAACTCGCCGGTCGGCGCATGCCCGACCTGCGATGGCCTCGGCGTGGCGCAGTTCTTCGATCCCTCGCGTGTCGTCGTGCATCCGGAACTCTCGCTTTCGGCGGGTGCCGTGCGTGGCTGGGATCGCCGCAACGCGTACTACTTCGCCCTGATCCAGTCGCTGGCGAAGCACTACAAGTTCAGTGTCGACACGCCGTGGCAGACGCTGGGCGAGAAAGTGCGCGAAGCCGTCCTGTTCGGCAGCGGCGACGAACTGATCAACTTCACCTACACCAGCGAAAGTGGCACGCGCCACCAGCGCAAGCACCGCTTCGAAGGCATCGTTCCGAATCTCGAACGGCGCTACAAGGAAACCGAGTCCGCCGCGGTGCGCGAAGAACTCGCGAAATACATCAGCGAGCGTGCCTGCACCGAATGCGGAGGCGCGCGCCTCAATCGCGCTGCACGCAACGTATTCGTCGCCGACCGGCCGCTCCCGCAACTCGTGGTGCTGCCGATCGACGGCGCGCTCGAATTTTTCCGCACGCTCAATCTCGCCGGCTGGCGTGGCGAGATCGCCACGAAGATCGTCAAGGAAATCACCGACCGGTTGCGCTTCCTCGTGGACGTCGGCCTGGATTACCTGACGCTCGAACGCAAGGCCGATTCCCTCTCCGGCGGCGAAGCGCAACGCATTCGCCTGGCTTCGCAGATCGGCGCGGGGCTGGTTGGAGTCATGTACGTGCTCGACGAGCCGTCGATCGGCCTTCATCAGCGCGACAACGAACGCCTGCTCGGCACGCTCACGCGCCTGCGTGACCTGGGCAACACGGTGATCGTGGTCGAGCACGACGAAGACGCGATCCGCCTCGCCGACTACATCGTCGACATCGGCCCTGCTGCCGGCGTGCACGGTGGTGAAGTGGTTGCGCAGGGTCAACTCAGCGATGTGCTGAAGGCACCGCGCTCGTTGACCGGCCAGTACCTCAGTGGCAAGAAGCGGATCGAAGTTCCGAACAAGCGCCACAAGGTGGACCCGAAGGCGACCTTCCATCTCCGCGGAGCCACCGGCAACAACCTGAAGAACGTCGACCTCGATGTTCCCGCGGGGTTGTTCACCTGCATCACCGGCGTATCCGGGTCCGGCAAGTCCACGCTGATCAACGACACGCTGTACGCGATCGCAGCCAACGACCTCAACGGCGCATCGCACACGATCGCGCCGTTCCGCTCGCACGAGAACCTCGACCTGTGGGACAAGGTCGTCGACATCGACCAGTCGCCGATCGGCCGCACGCCGCGTTCGAACCCGGCGACATATACCGGCCTGTTCACGCCCTTGCGCGAACTGTTCGCGCAGGTGCCCGAAGCGCGCGCACGTGGCTACTCGCCGGGTCGATTCAGCTTCAACGTGCGTGGTGGCCGCTGCGAGGCCTGCCAGGGCGATGGCCTGATCAAGGTCGAAATGCACTTCCTACCCGACGTGTACGTGCCCTGCGACGTCTGCCACGGCAAGCGTTACAACCGCGAAACGCTGGAGATCCTCTACAAGGGTTACAACATCAACGACGTGCTCGAGATGACGGTCGAGGACGCACTGAACCTGTTCGAGGCGATCCCGTCGATCTCGCGCAAGCTCGAAACGCTGATGGACGTCGGCCTGAGTTACATCAAGCTGGGACAGAGCGCGACCACGCTGTCGGGTGGCGAGGCGCAACGCGTGAAGCTGTCGAAGGAACTTTCGCGCCGCGACACCGGCCGCACGCTCTACATCCTCGACGAACCCACCACCGGGCTGCATTTCCACGACATCGAGCACCTGCTCACCGTGCTGCACAAGCTGCGCGATGACGGCAACACGATCGTGGTGATCGAGCACAACCTCGACGTGATCAAGACGGCCGACTGGGTAATCGACCTCGGTCCCGAAGGCGGCCATCGCGGCGGCACCATCCTCGCGACCGGCACGCCGGAGGACATCGCAAGGCTGCCAAATTCGCACACCGGGCGTTTCCTTGCCCCGCTGCTGGGCATCACGCCCGGCGAGAGCGCGCGCAAACCGCAGAAGAAGAAGTCCGCCGCATGAGCCAGCAAGCCGCTCCGCACGCTGTCCTTTTCCGCATGCCGGTCGCGCTGCGCTGGCGCGACCTGGATGCGTTCAACCACGTCAACAATTCCAACTTCCTCACTTATCTCGAGGAAGCGCGCATCCGCTGGTTTGCCAGCTGGGGCGGCGAATGGGTGACGGATGCGATGGCGCCGCTGCTCGCTGCCGTGCAGCTCAACTACCGGATGCCGATTCCCTATCCGGCCGACGTCGTTGTCGAGCTGTTTGCCGAGCGCATCGGCAACAGCAGCGTGACGATCGGGCACCGGATCATGTCGGAGGAAGGCGCGACGTTGTATTGCGACGGCAATGTCGTCGTGGTGTGGATCGACCGTTCGAGCGGCCGGCCGATTGCATTGCCGGAAGCGGTGCGCGACGCGATGATGCCGCAATAATCGCTTGCAACGCCGGGCGCGCTCGACGCGTTTCCCTGCGTGGGGCGTACCGGACGACGGCGCTACGGCTCAGGGCGCGGGCTTGCGCACTTCCAGCTCACCACGCAGCACGCCGCCGTCCTTCAGCGTGAACTCGACCACGACGCGGCTGCCTTCCTTCAGCGGCGCATGCGGCTGCATCAGCATCAGGTGCATCCCACCCGGCTTCAGCACGGCGGCGCCCTCGGGAACGATGCGCAGCTCCGGCAACGCGCGCATGCGGCTGACGCCGTCGACGATCCGCGTTTCGTGCAAGGACACGTCACCGAATGCCGGGCTGCGTACGCCGGTGATCGTCACCGGCGTAGGGCAGCGATTCTCGATGCGGCCGAAGCCGGCCATCATCGGCATCTTCACGGGGGTCAGGCGGATCCAGCCATCACGCACCTGCGGCGTGCATTCGCGCGCGCAGGCCGGAAGCACGAAGAGGAGGCAAAGCGCGAAGGCGCAGGCTCGGAAGAGGTTCATGCGCCTATGATACCGGCTGCCTTCCGGATGCCTTCAACATGGCCATCGAGACCCTTCGCCACGACGGCGACATCGTCGAACTCCGCCTCGCGCGCGCACCTGTCAACGCACTGGATCCCGCGTTGTGCAATGCGCTGCAGAACGCCATTGCCGGAGCCGTAGCGGGCGGCGCGACCGGACTGGTGCTTTCCGGCAACGAGAAGGTGTTCTCCGCCGGGCTCGATGTCCCGCACCTGCTGTCGCTGGCCAATGACCGGACGGCCCTGCGCGCCGCATGGGGCGCATTCTTCGACGCCGCGCGTGCGCTCGCCGGATCGCCGGTACCCGTCGTCGCGGCGATCACCGGACACGCGCCCGCCGGTGGCTGCGTACTCGCACTGTGCTGCGACTATCGCGTGATGGCGAAATCGGAAGATCCCACGCGTCCATTTCGCCTTGGCCTGAATGAAACCCAGGTTGGCCTGGTCGCACCTGCTGGTATCCAGCACCTGATGGAGCGCACGGTTGGGAAACATCGCGCCGGCGTGCTGCTCGCGACCGGCGAACTGGTCGACACGGACAACGCGCTCGCCATCGGGCTCGTCGATGAACTCGTTACAGCTGACCAGGTCGTCGCGCGTTCCGTTGCATGGCTGCGATCCCTTCTTGCATTGCCACGCAAGCCGGTGCTTGCGACGCGCGAGATCTCGCGTGCGGACGTCGTGGCGGCGCTGTCGCCGCAGAGCATCCAGCTCGACCACTTCATCAATGCATGGACCGAGCCCGATACGCAGGCTGGCCTGAAGGCGCTGGTGGCGCGGCTCGGCAAGTAACGCGCGCCGGTGTCGGATCACTCCGGCGCCTGCATCAACCTTGCGCTATCGGCCGGGACGGGTCCTCGATCCAGCCACTCCACGAACCGGTATACAGCTTTGCACCGCTCAGGCCGGCGCGTTCCATCGCGAGCAGGTTGTGACAGGCGGTAACTCCCGATCCGCACATCATGATCGCCTGCTCGGGCGATCGTCCGTCCAGCAAGGCGCGGAACTCGGCGGCCAGTTGCCCGGGCGACTTGAAGCGGCCGTCCTGCATGTTCTCTGCGTAAGGCCGGTTCACGGCGCCGGGCACGTGGCCGTGCACACGGTCCATGAGGTCGTTTTCGCCGCGGAACCGATCTGCGGGACGAGCGTCGGCCAGCAGGTCGCCCGCGGCGAGCCGCTCCTGTACCTGGTTCGCGTCGAGCAGGCGTGAAGCATCGAAGGTCCCGCTGTATGTCGTCGCACGGCGCCGGACCGTGTCGGAGTTCGTGGGCAGGCGCATGCCCTGCCAACGCGTGAGCCCACCATCGAGGACGGCAACCTTCTCATGGCCGAGCGCACGCATCAGGAACCAGAAACGCGCTGCCATCGATCCATCGGCATCGTCGTACGCCACGATCTGGTGGTGCGGCAGGATGCCCCACTGCCCCAGCTTCGCAGTGAAAGTCTCTGCATCGGGCCAGGGATGACGGCCATCGCCTTGCCCTCGTCGGCTCATGTCGGAAAGGTCGCGCTCCAGGTGCGCGTAAACCGCGCCCGGCAGGTGCGAATGCTCATAGGCGAATTCGCCGGCGCCAGGACTGGACGACGAAAACCGGCAATCCACGATGACCAGGTCGGGCCGCTGCAATGCCACGGCCAATGTTTCGGGGGGTACGAGCGTGGTCCAGCCCATAGCAACTCCTTTCGGTGCACGGATCAGGATTGTAGGCGCCCGTTCTTATGCCAGTTACGCCCTTACGGATAGGTGGCGGCCAGCCGTTCGCGCAGGTTCAACAGGATCGCCGCCGTTACGCCCCAGATGCGCTGGCCGGGATAGCTGAATTCCCAGACCTGCCGGGCGCGGCCGCGGTGCTCCAGCGACAGGCTGGCGAGGTTGGCGGGCTCGAGGAGGAAATCCAGCGGCACTTCGAATACGTCGGCGACTTCGTCCGGATCGGGCTGCGCAGCGTAGTCGCTGTCGATCATGGCCACGACGGGCAGCACACGGAAGCCGGTGATCGTGGTGAAGACATCGAGGTAGCCGAGTGGGGTGATCTGCGAAGGCGCGATGCCGACTTCCTCGAAGGTTTCGCGCCGGGCGGCGGCGACGGCGTCGGCATCTTCGGGTTCGATGCGACCACCGGGGAAGCTCACCTGCCCGGCATGGTGGCGCAACGCGTCGGTGCGCCGCGTCAGCAGCACCTGCGTGCCCTTCGGACGAGGGACCAGGCCAACAAGTACGGCGGCTTCGACCAGCACATGGCCATCCGGCAGGAGATCGACGATCTCTTCGTGGTTCCAGCCGTCGCCGGCGGGCGCAAGCTCGAGTGGATGCAATGCCGCGGTGATGCGCGCGAGCGGAAAGACCGGATCGTTCACCCGCGTCGCAACTCCCGCTCCGGCAGGACGGATTCCATCAGGTGCAGGCGCTCGTCGTCGTTCATCTGCGGCCAGCGCGCGATTTCGGCGCCCGTGCGATGGCAACCATCGCAGAGGCCATCATCGGCAAGAGAGCAGACACCGATGCAGGGACTGAGCACGGCGCGGAAGTAGGTCGTCATCGAGGAGCGAGTTTACGGAGGTTTTGTTGATGCCGAAACGCATTGCGCCGGCTTGGGGCCGGCGCAATGGGTGAAAGCAGTCTTCATTTCCAGCGAATGCGTGAAGAGCAAGAGTCGCTGGATCCCAGCCTGACCAGCCTTCGGCTGTGGCGAAGCGCTTCGCGGGGATGACGATTTGGGAAAGCCGTGTGCGCTTATGCGCACACGGGCCAAATCGTCACTTCACGCTGACCAGCTTGATTTCGAACTGCACCGCGACGTTCGGCGGGAACTGGCTGCGCGGATCGTTGCCCATGTAGTTCGCGGCGGGCAGCGTGACTTCCCACTTGGAACCGGCCGGCATCTGCTGCAGCACTTCGCGCATCGCCGGGATCTCGATCTCGCTGACCTTGATGCCTGGGACCTGCGCAGCCGGACGGGCCTGCTGCGGACGTTCGCCCCACGGGAACGGGCCGGCAACTTCGAGCTGCACTGTGTTGGCCTGGGTTGGCTTGGCGCCGGTGCCGGTTTCGATCACGCGATACTGCACGCCGGACGGCAGGCTCTTCACGCCGGCCTTGGTCTTGTTCTGCGCGACGAAGGTGTCGCTCTTGGTCTTGTTGGCGGCGGCGGCCTTGTCCCACTCGGCCTTGGCCTTGTCCGTCTGGCGCTTCTGCATGTTCTGCACGGCCGTGCGCAGCTGGTCGACCGGGACCGACGGCTGCTTCTTGCCGTAACCGTCCTGCAGGCCCTTGATGATGGTGTTCACATCGACCTTTTCACCGCTTTCGGCGGCGTTGCGGCCCAGGTCATAGCCCAGCGCATAGCTCAGCTTGCCACCCTCGGTCGAAGTATCCTGCGCGACAGCGTTGCCAGCGAGGAGCAGAGCCGCGGCGGCGGCAGCAATCAGACGCAACTTCATTCGTTGAAGACCTCATTATGAAAAGAAGGCGGCTTACGCCGCCCGGCAAACTGGCCCTGGCCGGTTGACCGGGAGGGCGCGCTAGGATAACGGCGGCAGCGCTTAACCGCCACTGACGCCTCCCCTCTGACCCGAATGCCCGCGCGGAGTTCCGTGCGGGCGGAACCTTCCACGGACATGCCCGAAATCACCGGTACTACCAGCCCCGTCAGCATCGCCCACCGCGGCGCCATCCTCGTCATCACGGTCAACCGGCCGGACAAGCTGAACGCGCTCAACGCCGCGACGCTCGATGCCCTCCACGCCGCTTTCGATGCAGCCGCAGAGGACGGCTCGGTGCGCGTCGTCGTGCTCACGGGCGCAGGTACCAAGGCCTTCGTGGCGGGCGCCGATATCGCCGAGATGAATTCCCTGACGCCCGTGCAGGGCCGCGACTTCTCCCTGCGCGGCACCCGCATGATGCGCCGCGTGGAGCGCATGCCGAAGCCCGTGATCGCGATGGTCAACGGGTTCGCGCTCGGCGGCGGCCTGGAGCTGGCGATGTGCTGCCACCTGCGTATCGCATCAGACGCGGCGAAGGTCGGCCAGCCCGAAATCAATCTCGGCCTGATTCCCGGTTTCGGCGGCACGCAGCGCCTGCTAAGACTTGCGGGCCGTGCCGCCACGTTCGAGTTGTGCCTAACGGGCGCGCCAATTGACGCAACGCGTGCGCTGCAACTGGGCATCGTCAACCGCGTGGTACCCGCGGCCGAACTCGAAACCGAAACGATGAAGCTCGCCGAACAGCTCGCGAATGCGGCGCCGCTCGCGCTGCGCGGCATGATCGACTGCATCAACATCGGAGGCGAATGCGGCCTGGAAGAAGGCCTCGAATACGAATCCGCGCAATTCGGCCTCGTGTTCTCGACGCAGGACATGCGCGAGGGTACCGCCGCCTTCCTCGAACGCCGCAAGCCGGTGTTCAAGGGCGAATGACGGATAACTTCTCGCATGAGCGTCGTCTGCCCGGTCTGTGGCTGCACCGACATACACGGCGCCGACGCGCATGCCGTCGCAGCGGCGCTCGCTGAAGACGATATCGATCGCGCGATCGACGCCGGTTTGTTTTCCACCGCTTGTGCGTCATGCAACGACGCATGTACGACGGCTCTTATGGCTGCGCGCAACACGCGACTGTCTGCACTCGCCGCACGCGAGCGTTACCGCGCACGCCAGGCCCGCTTGCAGCGTCGCGCGGAAGAGCGCGCTGCGACGCGTACGGCACTTGCGATCGTGACGACAACGGAACCAAAGCCTGCTCTCCCCTCATCCGCAGCGGCGGCGCTGGCGCGGGCGAAGGCCCGCGCGGCGGAACGGCGCAAGCCATGACACGCGTGGCGACTTCCAGGCAGAGAGCCCCCGTCAAGGCAAAGAAAGTGGCGAAGAAAAACGTAGCGAAGCGCAGGGCGCGTTCGCCTTCGCAACTCTCGCCGGCCGAGATCGAGGAGATGTTCTCGCGCCTGGCCGAACTCAACCCGAAACCGACCACCGAACTCGAATACACCACGCCTTACGAACTGCTGGTGGCCGTGACGTTGTCGGCGCAGGCCACCGACGTCGGCGTGAACAAGGCGACGCGCAAGCTGTTTCCGGTCGCCGACACACCCGCGAAGATCGCCGCTCTCGGTGTGGAAGGCCTGAAGCCATACATCTCCACCATCGGCCTGTTCAATACCAAGGCCGCGAACGTGGTAGCGATGGCGCACCAGTTGATCGAGAAACACGGCGGCGAAGTGCCGCGCGATCGCGCTGCGCTCGAAGCGCTGCCGGGCGTCGGCCGCAAGACCGCGAACGTCGTGCTCAACACTGCGTTTGGCGAGCCGACCATCGCGGTCGACACGCACATCTTCCGTGTCTCCAATCGCACGGGTCTGGCGCCGGGCAAGGACGTGCGCCAGGTCGAAGCGGGACTCGAAACGGTAGTTCCCTCGCACTACCTGCAGGACGCGCACCACTGGCTGATCCTGCACGGTCGCTACGTGTGCAAGGCGCGCAAACCGGACTGTCCGCATTGCGTGATCCGCGACATCTGCCGTTTTAGGGACAAGACGCCGGGTGAGCCTGTGCCGGCAACGCGCTAGCAGGCCTCCCCTCACCCTGCGGCGCTACGCGCCGCTGTCCCTCTCCCCGCAAGCGGGGCGAAGGGAGCAGCCTTTCCGGTCGCTTTTGCTCTGTCGCGCAAGCGTCGTCACCGAATGGTCATTGCGCCGAAATAAGTCAGCGTTGTCATATTTACGCAATCTTCACTACTTAGCCTGCGCGGGTCCTCTCCACCCGCCCCAAGGGCTAATGCCATGAAACTCTCCCGCAGCACCCTGTCCGTTGCCCTGCTGGCCGCACTCGTCGCGCCAACTGCCCACGCCGAAGTCGCGCTCGACGTCATCGGCGGTTCGGAAGTCTCCTTCGAGGGCCTGGTGCAGGCCGATTTCTACAGCTTCGATACCGACACCATCGACTACGGCGCCGACTCGTCGAGCGACCTCGACGGCGAGGACTCCCTCCAGGAACTGCGCCGCGCCGAGCTCGTGCTCAAGGGCAAGGGCCCGGGCAACATCGAGTGGGTGCTCGGTTACGACGCCAAGGACGACAAGTGGCTCGACGCGAACGTCAAGTACAAGTTCGGCAACAACGCCAACCACTTCGTGCAGGTCGGCCAGTTCAAGCAGCCGGGCGCGACGCTGGAAGAACTGTCGTCGACCAAGAACAACGACTTCATCTCGAAATCGTCGATCACCAACACGCTTGGCACCCCACGCCGCGTTGGCTTCCAGTACAACTACGGCGATGTCAACTGGGGCCTGACCGGCAGCTACTTCGGCCGTGAACTGACCCGCAACCGCGAGCACGGCAGCGGCTACGCCCTGCGCGGCTACTGGGCTCCGATCAATGAAGCCGGCAACATCTTCCACATCGGCGCTTCGTATCTCGACAAGGACACCGACGGCGACGTGATCCGCCTGCGTGCGCGTCCGATGGCCGACATGGTTGGCACCCGCTTCGTCGATACCGGCAGCAGCGGCCTGAACCGCAGCGACCGCGCCAGCACCATCGGTGCCGAAGCACTATGGGTCCGCGGCCCGTTCAAGCTGCAGGCCGAATACATGGGTATCGATGTCCAGCGCTACGACGGCGCCGACGACTTCAGCGGCGACGGCTACTACGTCTCGGGCCTGTGGAACATCACGGGCGAGACCTGGGGCTACAAGGCCGGCGTGCCGACCACCGGCCTGCCGGACGATCCGGCCAAGGGCCTGTGGCAGCTGGGCCTGCGCTACGACACGATCGACCTGACCGACGGCGCTGTCGTCGGCGGCGAAATGGACAGCATCACCGCGGGCGTAAACTGGTACTGGCGCTCGAACTTCAAGTTCATGCTGGACTACGTGATGGTCAACCAGGAAAAGGGCGTCCTCGAAGACAACCCGAACGCGATCGAAGCCCGCCTGCAGTTCTACTGGTAATACGCAACACGTTTTCTCCCTCCCTGGAAGATTTGGGGCGCGGCTCACACCGCGCCCCTTTTTCTTTTCGCGCCCATGTCACCGCGTCTTGTAGCGTCGCGCCTGCGCGGTGTCGCTCTTCGCGGACACGGCAGCGCGCAAACCTGGTGCCACAACAACTGTCTGTGCTCGTCACCGAAGGCAGCAGGGCAATCTCCGCTCTACAAGGACACGCACGGACTGAATGCCGCACGCGCTGTCATCCCGCTGAAACATCTCCGACGCCCTGCTGTCATCGAACCGTTATGGAATGCGCACCGAGCGGGCAACGCCCGTCGTTTCTCTCCAGGAGTCCATCCGTGCGCAAGTCGATGATGTTCAAGACCCTCAAGTTCCGTGTCGCCGCCGTGGCCATCGCCACGACCGTCGCGGCCAATGCGTTCGCCGCCGACGTCACCGGCGCCGGCGCGTCGTTCGTGTATCCCATCATGTCGAAGTGGTCGTCCGAGTACGCGAAGTCCACCGGCAAGAAGGTCAACTACCAGTCGATCGGCTCAGGCGGCGGTATCGCCCAGATCAAGGCCGGCACCGTGGACTTCGGTTCGTCCGACGCCCCGCTGAAGCCGGAAGAGCTGGCCAAGTACGGCCTCGCCCAGTTCCCGTCCGTGATCGGCGGCGTGGTGCCGGTGCTCAACGTCCCGGGCGTCGCCTCGGGCGCGTTGAAGCTGGACGGCGCGACCCTCGCCAACATCTTCCTCGGCAAGATCATCAAGTGGAATGATCCGGCCATCGTCGCCCTCAACAGCGGCGTGCAGCTGCCCGACAGCAAGATCACCGTCGTGCACCGTTCCGACGGTTCGGGCACCACCTTCAACTTCGTCAACTTCCTGTCCAAGGTCAGCCCGGAGTGGCAGACCAAGGTCGGCGAAGGCACCGCGGTGAAGTGGCCGGTCGGCATCGGCGGCAAGGGCAACGAAGGCGTCGCTGCCTACGTGAAGCAGATCAAGGGCGGCATCGGTTACGTCGAGCTGTCGTATGCACTGCAGAACAAGATGGCTTATTCGCGCATGAAGAACGCCGCCGGCAACTACGTGCTGCCATCCGACGACACTTTCCAGGCCGCCGCCGCGAACGCCGACTGGGCGAATGCCAAGGACTTCTACCTGGTGATGACGAATGCCCCGGGCGAGAAGTCGTGGCCGATCACCGCAACCAACTTCATCCTGATGTACAAGCAGCCGAAGAACGCCGCCGGTGCGAAGAACGCCAAGGAATTCTTCACCTGGGCCTACGCCAACGGCGACGCCTCGGCCAAGGCCCTGGACTATGTGCCGCTGCCGGATGCGCTGGTGAAGCAGATCGAAGCCTACTGGGCGCAGAACATGAAGTTCTGATCCAGCCGGATCCGCTGGAACGGGAAAGCGGGCCTCATGGCCCGCTTTTTTTTCGGCGAGCCCAGGGACCGGCTTGCGCCGAGGCGGTGCCTTGGCCGGGCTGGCAGACATAAGGCGACACGGAAGCCCGAACACCACCCAAGTCGCGGCGCCCGGACGCCACTATCCGCCGATGACAACCGCATTACAGGGAAATGTCATTCCCCTGTAACAAAAACATCATTTCATAGCGACGTCCGCAGGCCGCAGGTCCCCTGGAGTCGCATCCATGAAATCCACCCGTTTCGTCCTTCCGGGCTTCATGACCCCGTCGCCCGCCGTCCGCCCCGGGAATCAGGAAGCCGACGCCGGCAAGTGGAACCAGGCAAGCACACGCGAATGAACGCTACCGCCCTCCCCGCCAACCGTGCGAGCAGCCGCGACGTCGCCGACGCGCGCAACGACAAGCTGTTCCGCTGGGTGCTGACCGGGACTGCCCTGTTCGTGCTGGTCGCCCTCGCCGGCGCCGCGCTGTCGATGCTGTGGGGCGGTCGCGCCGCACTCCAGGTTCAGGGCCTGAGCTTCTTCTTCTCCAGCGACTGGAACCCGGTCGAGGACAAGTACGGCGCACTCGTGCCGATCTACGGCACGGTGGTCACCGCGGTCATTGCGATGGCGATCGCGGTGCCGGTGAGTTTCGGCATCGCGTTCTTCCTCACCGAAGTCGCACCGCGCTGGCTGCGCGGTCCGGTGAGTTCGGCGATCGAACTGCTCGCCGGCGTGCCGTCGATCATCTACGGCATGTGGGGCTTCTTCGTGCTGATGCCGGTGATGCGCGAAACCATCGTGCCCTGGCTCAACGACAACGTCGGCACGTGGCCGGTAGTCGGACCGCTGTTCCAGGGACCGCCGATCGGCGCGGGCATGCTCACCTCGGGCATCGTGTTGTCGATCATGGTGATTCCCTTCATCTCGTCGGTGATGCGCGAGGTCTTCCTCACCGTGCCGACGCGCCTGAAGGAATCGGCCTACGCGCTGGGCTCGACGAAATGGGAAGTGAGCTGGGACATCGTCCTGCCGTACACGCGTTCGGCAGTGATCGGCGGCGTGTTCCTCGGCCTGGGCCGCGCGCTCGGCGAGACGATGGCGGTGGCCTTCGTGATCGGCAACAGCGTCGGCTTCACCAAGTCACTGCTCGAACCCAGCACCACGATCGCCGCACTGATCGCCAACGACTTCGGCGAAGCGACCGAGACCTACCGCTCCGCGTTGCTGCTGCTCGGCTTTGTGCTGTTCATCGTCACCTTCGTCGTGCTCGCGATCGCGCGCCTGATGCTCGCGCAGCTGTCCCGCAAGGAGGGCAACTGATGAACGCGTCCTCGAAATCCACGCACTCGCATGCCGCCGATGGCCTGTATCTGCGCCGCCGCATTTTCAATGGCGTAGCCATCGCGCTGGCCACCGTCGCCGCGTTGTTCGGCCTGCTGTTCCTCGGCTGGATCCTGTGGACGCTGATCGCCAAGGGCATCGGTGGCGTGAACTGGGCGCTGTTCGCGCAGGACCAGCCGCCACCGATGGAAGAAGGCGGCCTGAAGAACGCGTTCTTCGGGAGCATGGTGATGTGCGCGCTCGGCATCCTGATCGGCACGCCGCTGGGCATCGCCGCCGGCACGTGGCTGGCCGAATACGGCAACCGCAGCAAGCTCGGCACCGCCGTGCGCTTCGTCAACGACATCCTCCTGTCGGCACCGTCGATCGTGCTCGGCCTGTTCGTGTATGCGGTGTTCGTCATGAACACCGGCGGCCATTTCTCCGCTCTGGCCGGTTCGCTGGCGCTCGCCTTCATCGTCCTGCCCGTGGTCGTGCGCACGACCGACGAGATGCTGCGCCTGGTGCCGGCACAGATGCGCGAAGCCGCACTTTCGCTCGGCGTGCCGCAGTGGAAGGTGACCATGCAGGTGCTGTACCGCAGCGCCTCCGCCGGCATCGTCACCGGCATCCTGCTCGCGCTCGCGCGCATCTCGGGCGAAACCGCGCCGCTCCTTTTCACCGCGTTCGGCAACGAGTTCTGGAGCACCGATCTCACCGGCGCGATGGCCGCGGTTCCGCTGGTCATGTACAAGTTCGCCGGCAGCGGCTTCGCCAACTGGGAAGCGATCGCCTGGGCCGGCGCGCTGGTGCTGACGCTGTTCGTGCTCGCGGTCAGCCTTGTCGCACGCACCTTTCTCCTCCGCAACAAGATCACGCACGACTGAGGCTTCGGCATGGACCTTTCGAACCCTCCGCTTCCCCCTTCCTCTTCGCGAAACGCCGCCATGAATGACGTCCGCCTCAACGTGTCCACGCCCGAGCGCAGCCGCGCCGAGGCGGCGCCAGCTTCCGGCCGGTCCGTGAAGCTCGCCGCACGCAACGTCGACTTCTACTACGACAAGTTCCACGCACTGAAGGGCATCAACCTGGAGATTCCCGAAAAGCGCGTCACCGCGCTGATCGGTCCGTCCGGCTGCGGCAAATCAACGCTGCTGCGCATCTTCAACCGCATCTATGCGCTATATCCGAAGATGGAAGCCAAGGGCGATGTGCTGCTCGATGGCGAAAACATCCTTGACCCGAAATACCCGATGAACCGCCTGCGCAGCAAGGTTGGCATGGTGTTCCAGAAGCCGGTGCCCTTCCCGATGACGATCTTCGAGAACGTCGCCTACGGCATCCGCCACCACGAGAAGCTGTCGAAGTCGGAGATGAACGACCGCGTCGAGAGCGCGCTGCGCCAGGGCGCACTGTGGGACGAGGTGAAGGACAAACTGGGACAGAGCGCGCTGGGCCTGTCCGGTGGCCAGCAGCAACGCCTCTGCATCGCCCGCGCCGTCGCGCTGAAGCCGGACGTGCTGCTGCTCGACGAGCCGACTTCGGCGCTGGATCCGATCTCGACCAGCCGCATCGAGCAACTGGTCGAGGAACTGAAGAAGAACTACACGATCGCGATCGTGACCCACAACATGCAGCAGGCGGCACGCGTGTCGGACTTCACCGCCTTCATGTACCTGGGCGATCTGATCGAACACGCTCCCACCGAAACGATCTTCTCCAATCCATCCAGGCAGCAGACCGAAGACTACATCACGGGTCGCTTCGGCTGACCTCGGAGGAGACAACATCATGGGCACCAACATGCACGACCACATCGTGAAGAGCTACGACGAAGAGCAGAAGCGCTTGCTCAACGAAACCCTGCGCATGGGCGAAATGGCCGCCGCGCAGCTCGACGCCGCGCTCGACGTGGTCCAGCGCCGCGACGACAAGGCCGCCGAACGCATCATCGGAAACGACGAGGCGATCGATGTGCTCGAGCATGAGATCAGCCACGACGTAATGAAGCTCGCGTTGCGCGGGCCGATGGCGCGCGACCTGCGCGAAATCCTCGCCGCGATCCGGATAGCGGCCGACATCGAGCGCATCGGCGACCTCGCCGCCAATGTCGCCAAACGATCGCGCGCGCTCAACCTCGCCCCGCCGCTGCCGCACATCGCCGGACTGCATGCGCTGGGTATCCTCGCAGTGCAGCAGGTGCGCGACTCGCTCGCCGCCTACAAGGACAGCGACATCGAACTCGCACAGCGCGTACGCGCGCGCGATGCGGAAATCGATGTCGCCTATACCGGCCTGTTCCGGGAACTGCTCACCTACATGATGGAAGATGCCCGCAGCATCACCGGCTGCACGCATCTGCTGTTCATGGCCAAGAACATGGAACGCGTTGGCGACCACGCCACCAACATCGCCGAGAACGTGTGGTTCCTGGTCCGTGGCGAAGAGCCGTTGCCGCCCCGCGAGAAGCGCGACGAGTCCACCATCCCGCGCGGCTGAGCCTTCGCCGCTGCCTGGGCATTCTTGGCGTGAAACCACGAATCGGCGCCCAGGACTAAATGCTTCCTGAATACGGGCGTGAAGGTTGCCTTCACGCCCGCATCTTTTCCGGTGGTCCCCCACTCTTGGGATATGCACGCACCCCCTGCTGCGCGCATTCTCCCGATCCGCGAGGACCCACCACGAAATGGAACTGCTACTAGTCACCGGCGATCTCGAAGCCGCCCGCACGGGCGACCGCTTCGCGCTCGAGCGCGTGCTGGGGCAGTCGCGCCAGAACCTGCGCCGTTACGCCGAGTTCCATTGCATCGTCAACGACGTCGAAGACGCCGTGCAGGAAAGCCTGCTGCTCGTCTCGCGCAAGCTCCGCGACCTGCGCGAACTGGAATGCTTCACCTCGTGGCTGTTCCGCATCGTCAAGCGCGAATGCAACCGCCTCAAGCGAGGGCGCAAGTTGCTGACCGGACAGGAGATACCCGAATGCATCCTGCCGATCGTGTATCCGGAATCGAACGAGTACCGGCAGGACGTGGCCGCGGCGCTTGAATCCCTGCCGGCGCACTATCGCGAAATCATCCTGCTGCGCGACCTTGAGGGCCTGACGGTCGAGGAGATGTCCACGCAACTGGGCCTGTCTCGCGAAGCGGTCAAGTCGCGGCTGCATCGCGCACGGGTAATGGCCCGCGAGTACCTGTCTTCCTGAAGAAATCCTTTCACCGAATCCGACATACTCGGATTCCCGTAATGGCACGTTCTGTAACCGGCACGTCCCGCACCTCCGCTGTCCACAACCAGGAGTTCCCCATGTCCAAGCAGATCAACAAGCCCCTCGCCCTCGCCGTCGGCGCCGCCCTCGTCGGTGGCATCGCACTGTCCGCTTCCGCATTCGCCATGACCGACCTGTCCAGCGGCTACATGGTCGCCGCCAGCCAGGCACCGGGCGAAGCCGGCAAGAAGGACGCCGAGGGCAAGTGCGGCGAAGGCAAGTGCGGCATCGAAGTGATGGACACTGACAAGGACGGCAAGGTCTCGTCGGCCGAATTCGCCGCCAAGCACGACGGCGACACCACAATGTTCGCGGCGCATGACGCCAACAAGGACGGCTTCGTCACCGCCGATGAAGTCAAGGCGCACAAGGAAGGCAGCTGCGGCGGCGACAAGAAGGCCGGCGCTGAAGGCAAGTGCGGTGGCGAAAAGGCCGCCGACAAGAAGGAAGACAAGAAGGCCGACATGGAAGGCAAGTGCGGTGAAGGCAAGTGCGGCGGCATGGCCTGAGCTGACGGTACGAATGGATGGGAGCGTTGGTTCCCATCCATTCGTGCAATGAATTCGTGCAATGAACCCGTGGCAATGAATTCCCTGGCTTCACGAAGCGTCGGCCTCGGCCTGCGGCGCTCCCTTCTGGACGCGTTGCAGGCCGCCCCCGTGGGCGACTTCGACTTCCTCGAATGCGCGCCGGAGAACTGGATCGGCGTTGGCGGCCGCTTCGGCGACGCCTTGCAGGCGCTGAGCGCCAGGCATCCGCTCGTATGCCATGGATTGTCGCTGTCGCTGGGCGGCTTCGCGCCACTCGATGAAACATTCCTCGGTCGGGTGCGCCGCTTCCTTGATCGCCACCATGTCGCGCTCTATAGCGAACACCTGAGCTATTGCGCTGACGACGGGCAGCTCTACGACCTGCTGCCCATTCCGTTCACCGAAGAAGCCGTGCATCACGTTGCTTCACGCATCCGCCAGGCGCAGGACATCGTCGGCCGGCGCATCGCGGTGGAGAACGTTTCCTACTACGCGGCGCCGCACCAGGCGATGCGCGAGATCGACTTCGTCAACGCGGTGCTGTCCGAAGCCGACTGCGACCTGCTGCTGGACGTCAACAACATCTATGTCAACGCGATCAATCATCGCTACGACGCGCATGAATTCCTGTCGCAGCTGCCCGGGGATCGCATCGCCTACATCCATGTCGCCGGGCATTACGACGAAGCCGAGGACCTCAAGGTCGACACGCACGGCGCACCGGTGAAGGATGCGGTGTGGGATCTGCTGGGCGCTGCATACGCGCGCTTCGGCGCGCGTCCCACCCTGCTCGAGCGCGATTTCAATTTCCCGCCTTACGCGGAGCTGGTGGGCGAACTCGACACCATCCGCGAAACGATGCTGCGCCATGCTTCGTCCGACGCCATTGCAAGCACGCGCCATGCACGCGCCTGAATCGCGCTCCATGCCAGCATCCAGTCGTTTGCGTGAACAGCAGCTCGAGCTCACGCGGCACCTGCGCGACCCGAGGGTCGATGCACCTGCGGATATCGAAGACCGCCGCCTCGCGATCTATCGCGAACTTCTGTTCAACAACATCGCCAGCCTGCTTGGCGGCAATTTCCCCGTCATCCGCAAGACGCTGGGCGAAACACGCTGGCTCGCGCTGGTGCGCGACTTCTATCGCGACCATCGCAGCCAGACGCCGCTTTTTCCGGAGATCGCGCGCGAATTCCTGCGCTATCTCGAATCGTTTCCGCAACTCGATCCACCCTTCCTCGGTGAACTCGCGCACTACGAATGGGTCGAGCTGGCGTTGCAGATTTCCGAAGCGCGCATCGATGATGTCGCGCACGATCCGGACGGCGACCTGCTCGATGGGATACCGACGCTGTCGCCGCTTGCGTGGCCACTGGCTTACCAGTGGCCGGTGCACCGGCTTGGGCCTCACTTCCAGCCGGATACGCCACCTCCGGTTCCCAGCTTGTTGTTGTTGCGCCGCGAAGCCGATGGCAACGTCCGCTTCTCCGAATTGAGCCCGCTGGCGTTCCGTCTTCTGGCACGCCTGACCGAACAGCCGCGACTCAGCGGCCGCGAGCAGCTGCAGGCGCTCGCACGGGAAGCCGGCAGCCCTGCGGATGAAAACTTCATCACCCAAGGCCGGCAACTGCTGGAACAGATGCGCATCGCCGGCGTGATTCCAGGCACCATCCTGTAAAGCGGAGCTTGCTCCGCCCTATAAAGCAGCAATGGAGCACGCGACCCGACAGCCGGTCCGGCTACACTGCCCGCATGCAAGAAGAAGCAAAGAAACCCGCCTCCCCGCTCGCGACGCGCTTCCGCGGTTTCCTGCCTGTCGTCGTCGACGTGGAAACGGGAGGCTTCGACTGGAACCGGCACGCGTTGCTGGAAATCGCGGTATGTCCGATCGACATCGACGAGCACGGCAAGCTGTTCGCCAGCGAAGTGACGAGCACCCATGTCGTTCCAGCCAGCGGCCTGGACATCGACCCGAAGTCGCTCGAAATCACCGGCATCATCCTCGACCATCCGTTCCGCGATGCAAAACCCGAGCGCGCCGCGCTCGACCTGGTGTTCGCCCCTGTCCGCGAGGCCATGCGCAAGCACAATTGCCAGCGCGCGATCCTCGTCGGCCACAACGCGCACTTCGACCTCAACTTCCTCAACGCCGCGATTGCGCGCGTGGGGCACAAGCGCAGCCCGTTCCATCCTTTCAGCGTGTTCGACACGGTGACGCTTGCGGGTGTCGCCTATGGGCAGACGGTGCTCTCGCGTGCGGTCAACGCCGCCGGACTGGACTGGCGCAACGAGGACGCGCACTCGGCGGTTTACGACACCGAGCGCACCGCGCAGTTGTTCTGCCGGATCGTCAATGGATGGCCCATGTTGAAGACGCCGGAATCCGCGCAACCGTTGCCGCCGGCCGACGAAGTCGATACCCATATCGTTTGACGTAGCAAGCCTGCTTACCCCTCCCCCCGCCTGCGGGGTGAAGGCGAGCGCTTGCGCGCCACTGGCGCACGTCCGACGAACGCCCTTGCGCCATGCGCAAGGGCCGGGGCAGAGCGAGGGGTCGCGTTGCGGAGCAACGCAGGGTGAGGGGTCGTGCACACACAACAGCAAAAGCGCCCCTCATCCGCCCGTTCCTCAGCGGCTGTCGCAGCTTCGGCTTTCTCCCCGCTAGCGGGAGAAGGAAGCATCGCGTTGATCGGAAATCACGGGGTCGCCAGCTTCAACCCAACCAGCCCCGCAACGATCAAGGCAACGCTCCCCACGCGCAACGCATTGAGCGGCTCTTCGAACAACACGATGCCGAGGATCACGGTGCCTACCGCACCGATACCGACCCACACCGCATACGCCGTGCCCACCGGCAACGACTTCATTGCTGTTCCGAGCAGGACAAGGCTGATGCCCATCGCGGCGATCGTGCCGACCGATGGCCACAGGCGCGTGAAGCCTTCCGTGTATTTCAGGCCGATGGCCCAGCCGACTTCAAGCAGGCCGGCGAGGACAAGCAGGATCCAGGGCATTGCAGTTCTCCAGTCACGTGGGGCCGTCCCCGGATGATGATGGAGAGGCGGGTCGTCCCGCTTCGCTGCTTATGGAACGATCGTTTCCACGACGATCGGGACAACGCACCGCTCAAAAAGGAGCACGAAACCGTCGCTTCGTGCTTCGCCTACTTCGCCGCAACACTCCGTTGCCGCACCGCTTCGAACAGCGTCACGCCGGTGGCCACCGACACGTTGAGGCTTTCGACATCGCCGCCGCCCGGCATCGGAATCTTCACCAGTTGGTCGCAGTTCTCGCGGGTCAGGCGACGCAGGCCATCGGATTCTCCACCGAGCACCAGTGCGACGTTGCCGCGCAGGTCGATCGACCAGAACGACATATCCGCTTCGCCCGCAAGGCCGTAGATCCACACGCCCATCTGTTGCAGGTCGCGCATCGTGCGCGCGAGGTTGGTCGCGGGAATCACCGGAATGCTGTCGGCCGCGCCCGCCGACGTCTTGCGTACGGTCGCGTTGACCTGCACCGCCTTGTCCTTCGGAAAGATCACCGCAGTGACGCCCGCCGCTGCCGCGCTGCGCAGGCAGGCGCCGAGGTTGTGCGGATCCTGCACCCCGTCGAGCACGAGTACGAGGGCCTTGCCTTCGGCCGCTTCGACCAGGCCCTGCAGGTCGTTTTCGCTGTAGGTCTTCGCCGCGGCATACCGCGCGACCACGCCCTGGTGCCGCAGGTTGCCGACCACGCCGTCGAGCGCCTGCGTGGCGACACGGCGCACGTCTATGTCCTTGCGGCGCGCCTGCGCTTCGATTTCAGTCAGGCGCGGATTCTTGGCGCCGGCTTCGATCAACACCTCGCGCACGTTCTCGGCGTCGTGCTCGACGGCGGCCGATACGGCGTTGATGCCTGCGATCCATTGTTTTGTGCTCATGCGGTTACTTTAAAAGCGGGATGGGGCCAGGGAAAGGAAAACCAGCAGATCCATCCGCATTGCCCCATAACAGCTGCATTCCACGGCCCTAAAAAAGAACCCCGGCCGAAGCCGGGGTTCCCTGTCGCACATCGGTTTGCTTAAACGGATCAGAAGGCCGCGGCGGCAGCCACGGCTGCGTTGGCGTCGATGATGCCGTTGCCGATCGGCTTGTCGTTGCTGCCCGGGAAGGCGCGCAGCGAGCTCTTCAGGATGCTTTCCACCTGCGCCGGGGTCAGCGGTGCCTTGGTGCCGCGGGCCGCCTGCATCAGCGCAACCGTACCGGCTACGTGCGGAGCCGCCATCGAAGTGCCCGCCATGCACAGGTAGTTTTCGGCGCCCGGAGCGCTGAGGCCGTCATTGCCGGTCGACACGATCAGCGTGGTGCAGTCGGGGCTGTCACCACCCGGAGCCGCCACGTCGATCTTGCTGCCGTAGTTGGAATAGCTGGCGCGGGTGCCGCTGTTGTTGGTTGCAGCAACGGCAATCACGTTGTTGCAGCTGGCCGGGGTGAAGCCCGAGACGTCGGCGTTGCTGTTGCCGGCGGCCACCACGACGGTGGTACCGCGGGAAACGGCGCCGTCGATCGCGGCCTGGTACGTCGACGAGCAGGTCGAGGCGCCACCGAGCGACATGTTGATGACCTCGGCCGGGTTGGCGTTGGCCGGAACACCGGCGACGCTGCCGCCCGAAGCCCAGATGATGCCGTCGGCGATGTCGGAGGTGTAACCACCACCGCGACCCAGCACGCGCACCGGGACGACCTTCGCGCCGTAGGCAACGCCGATCACGCCCTTGTTGTTGTTGCCGACGGCGGCGACGGTGCCCGCGGTATGGGTGCCGTGCCAGCTGGAGTCTTCGTTGCGGTAGTAGTCGCCGTTGTCGTGCGCATCCGAATCCCGGCCGTTGCCATCGCCGGCAGTGCGCGACTGCGAGATGAAGTCGTAACCCGGCAGGATGTTGCCGACCAGGTCGCTGTGGTCGGTGTAGCCGGTGTCGAGCACGGCCACGACCACGCCGGCGCCGGAAGTGGTGTTCCAGGCCTGGTCGGCGCGGATACCCGGGGTGCCGCTCTGCATGCCCCACAGATAGGTGCCGTAGTGCGGGTCGTTCGGGGTCATCAGGGGCTTCATGATCAGGTCCGCCTCGACGTACTCGACGTTCGGGTCGGCAGCGATCTGGCGCATGAAGCCTTCGGCTTCGACGCGGTCCAGCGCGCGGCTGGCCTGGACGACTTCGCCACCGACGGCGAGCGAACGCACGCGGCTGGCCGAGAGGGCCTGGGCACTGGCCTTGGTGGCCTTGGTCAGGCTGCCCTGTTGTGCAGTAACGCTGGTGCCGTTGCGATACTTGACGATGAAGCGGTCAAAGCTGGTCTGGTCCGGGGAATGCAGGCCTGCGGTATCCACGCGACCGGCGGCGGCAGCGGAACCGGCGAAACCAGCGGTCAGGGCGACGGCCATGGCGGTGGCCAGCGCGCGCTGGTGCAACTTGTTCGACTTCGACATCTAAGGTGTACCCCTGTCAGGTTGGAAGTTTGATGGCGTTGCGCCATTCCCCGTGCGCAGTCCGGCGGCCCATTCCGAGCAGGCTTGATCGGGGAGTGCACCGGCGGAACACCGGTGCGTTTCAACCGTAACCGGAAAATTTGCGCTTCAACAATGAGTGTTTGTCCCTGTGCCGGCGACACACCCGCCGGGAATCGGCGTTCTGCGGATTTCGTCGGGAAAAATCGACGAAATCGTTCAGCTACGGGTTTCGGGCCACTGCACCGGACACGCGATGAACCGGGAACGCCGTCACACCACATGCTGCGTCGCAGCGCAAAGGACCGGCGGGCATCCGCGGACGCCGCCTCTGGCCTGATTGCACACCGGCGGATCCCGTCGTGCCGTCTCCGCAGGCCCATGCGCGCAGCGTTCACTTGCCCGGTGCCGCGCAGCGTTCGGTTCAGTACTTCTGCTTGGCGCGCTTCGCCGGCTTCCCGCGCGGCGGCAAGGGCTTCGCGCCCCGCTCTTCGGCGAGGCGGAAATCGATCTTGCGGTCCTCGACGCTGGCCTTGAGCACGATGATCTCGACGCGGTCGCCGAGGCGGAACTCGCGCCCCGTGCGTTCGCCGGACAGCGTCTTCCTGATCGCATCGAAGTGGTAGTAGTCGCTTGGCAGCTGGGTCACGTGGATCAGGCCGTTGACTTTCGAATCGTCGAGTTCGACGAACAGGCCAAAGCTGGTGACACCGCTGATCACGCCCGCGAACTGCCCTCCGACATGCTGCTCCATCCACGCCGCCCGGTAACGCTCGTCCACTTCGCGCTCGGCTTCGTCGGCACGGCGCTCGCGCTCCGAACACTGCAGCGCGAGCGCGGCCATGTCGTGATGCGAATAGAACTCCGCCGGCTTGCCATGGCGCAACGCGTGCTTGATCGCGCGATGCACCAGCAGGTCGGGATAGCGGCGGATCGGCGAGGTGAAGTGCGCGTATGCCTCGAGCGCGAGGCCGAAGTGGCCGACGTTGTCGGGCGAATACACCGCCAGCGACTGGCTGCGCAGCAGCACGGATTCCAGCAGCGCGGCATCGGGCCGCTCGCGGATCTTCTTCAGCAGCGCGGTGAAGTCGCGCGGGTGCACCTTCGACCACGGCGGCATGCGCAGGGCGAATTCCTTGAGGAATTCCAGCAGGTCGCCGTACTTCTCTTCCGGCGGACGCTCGTGGATGCGATACGGCGCGGGCACTTCGTGCGCGAGCAGGTACTTCGCGGCTTCGACGTTCGCCGCGATCATGCATTCCTCGATCAGCTTGTGCGCGTCGTTCCGCTGCAGCATGCCGGCCTGCAGGACTTCGCCCTGCGCGCCGAGCACAAACCGCACTTCGGACGACTCGAACTCGATCGCGCCACGATTCGCGCGCGCCTTGGCAAGGACGCGGAACAGCTGGTGCAGGTGCTCCACATGCGGCAGCACCGTGGCGCCGATCTGCTCGCGGGCATCCGCCTTCACCTCGTCCGGCACGTCGCCGACCGCATTCCACACCAGGGTGTAGGTGAGGCGCGCGTGCGAATGCATCACGGCTTCGTAGAACTTCGACTTCGTGACTTCGCCATTGCGGTCCACCTGCATGTCGCAGACGAAGCACAGGCGGTCGACCTTCGGCATCAGCGAACAGATGCCGTTCGAGAGGGTCTCGGGCAGCATCGGGACGACGAAGCCGGGGAAGTACACCGAGGTCGCGCGCTTCTGCGCTTCATCGTCGAGCGGCGCGCCGGGACGCACGTAGTTCGAGACGTCGGCAATCGCGACCACGAGCCGGAAACCATCGCGGTTGGGTTCGCAATAAACCGCGTCGTCGAAGTCCTTCGCGTCCTCGCCGTCGATGGTGACCAGCGGCATCGCGCGCAGGTCGACGCGCTGCGCCGCGGTCGCGGGATCGACGCTGAGCTGCACCGCGGCGGCTTCGTTCAATACTTCCTGCGGAAACTCGTGCGGCAGGTCGTGGCCGTGGATCGCGGCCTGCACTGCCAGCGAAGCGGTGAGCCGTTCGCCGAGCACCGTGAGCACGCGGCCGATCGGAGGGCGTCGCGAATCCGGCGCCTGGGTGATTTCGGCAACAACAAGCTGGCCGTGCTTCGCCTCGGCCCGCTGGTCGGGCGGAATCTGCACGTTGCGCTGGATGCGGCGGTCGTCGGGCACGACGTAGCTGATGCCCGATTCGATTTCGAAGCGGCCGATCAGGCGCGTGAGGCGGCGCTCCAGCACTTCGACGATCGCCCCTTCGCGGCGTCCGCGGCGATCCACGCCGGTGACGCTCGCGAGCACACGGTCGCCGTGCATGACCTTGCGCATCTCGAACGGCGGCAGGAACAGGTCATCGCCACCGGTCTCGGTGCGCAGGAAACCGAAACCTTCCGGGTTCGCAATGACGGTGCCGGGGACGAGGTCGAGCCGCGCGGCCGGGGCGAAATCGCCACGCCGGTTCCGCAGCAACTGGCCGTCGCGGATCATCGCCGCAAGGCGTTTGCCCAATGCATCGAATCGGTCGGGCGCGGCGAGATCGAGCCGTTCGGCCAGCGCATCGGCGGACATCGGCCCTTCGGCCAGCACGCGCAGGATCATTTCCCGGCTGGCGATGGGCTGCTCGTAACGGTTGGCCTCGCGCTCGGCGTGCGGGTCGCTGAAGGGATCGGGACGCACCCCACCGGGCGGAATACTTCCCGGCGAAATGGAACCTGTGGAAGCCGGACCACGCGAGGCCGACCGGGACGTCTTCTTCGGCACGAATCCGCGCGGTGGCGGTTCGGGCATCCATGCGGGCCGGGCTGCCGTGCTCTTGGGTCGTGAGCCGCTCTTTTTCGGTGCTCCCCTGGCCGGGCCGCTGGAAGAGCCAGGCCCGGATTTCCGGCCCTGACTGGAGGAACTGCGGCCACCCGTGGTCTTCTTTTTCATCGCGGCATGGTCGCATATCGCCATGAAGGCGAGGTCGGAGCGCCCGCGAAGCCGCTATGAGGAATGTCGCCGGTAACGCCCGATGAAAGGCCACCTAACGCATCGTTGACAAGCGCGCCCTTGCACCGCAACATACGCGGCCTCGCACGGCGCCAGCCGACGCGAATGCCCAGGTGGCGGAATTGGTAGACGCACTAGTTTCAGGTACTAGCGGGTAAAACCGTGGAGGTTCGAGTCCTCTCCTGGGCACCAACGAGTTCGAGATGAAGCCCCGCAGAAATGCGGGGCTTTTTCTTTTGTCGCAACTCATCCCGTTGCCTGTCTTGCCGCTTCGTCGCGGGCATGTTGAAGGTGCTCCGCTTCGGGGCTATGGTCGATCCACATCCCGACTACGGGCGACGCACCCGGTGCGCCGCCCGTTCTCTTTTGGACCGTTTCTCCTGGAGCCGCCATGCACGCAGAACGCCTGAACGAACCCATCACCCCCGCCATCCTCGTGTCCCGACTCGACTGCGAGCGCATCGAAGTGCTGCTCGAATCCCCGGCCGCGGAACACCATGACGTCGCCGCCCTGCGTGCCGAACTGGAGCGCGCCGACATCGTTGAACCGGCGCAGATGCCGCCCGACGTCATCACCATGAATTCCACCGCGCGCTTCGTCCTCAACGACGGCAGCGAGCGCGAAATCACCCTCGTCTATCCGCGCGATGCCGATGGCAGTGCCGACAACGTGTCCATCCTCGCGCCCGTCGGCAGCGCGCTGCTCGGCCTGCGCGTCGGCGATTCGATCCGCTGGCCCGCGCCGGGCGGCGACGTCGGCCTGCGCGTGCTTTCGATCCGCTACCAGCCCGAAGCCGCGGGCGAACTTCACCGGTAATCCACTCGCGCGCGGGGCGCGGATCGCCCCGCCGGTAGAATCCCTCCCAGATTTCATTCCAGGCCTCGCACCACTCCATGAGCGATACCGTCCGTCCGGTTTTCCACGGCTTCGAACAGATCCCCCTTCGCGAATACGCCGAGCGCGCCTACCTCGATTACTCGATGTACGTCGTGCTCGACCGCGCCCTGCCCTTCCTCGGCGACGGCCTGAAGCCGGTGCAGCGCCGCATCATCTACGCGATGAGCGAGCTCGGGCTCAACGCCGGCGCGAAGCCGAAGAAGTCGGCGCGCACCGTCGGCGACGTGATCGGTAAATACCATCCGCACGGCGACAGCGCGTGCTACGAAGCGATGGTGCTGATGGCACAGCCGTTCTCGTATCGCTATCCGCTGATCGAGGGCCAGGGCAACTTCGGTTCCAGCGACGATCCCAAGTCGTTCGCGGCGATGCGCTACACCGAATCGAAGCTCACGCCGATCGCCGAGGTGCTGCTGGGCGAACTCGGCCAGGGCACGGTCGATTGGGATCCCAACTTCGACGGCACGCTCGAAGAGCCGACGTGGATGCCGGCGCGCCTGCCGCACCTGCTGCTCAATGGAACCACTGGCATCGCCGTCGGCATGGCGACCGACGTGCCGCCGCACAACCTCAATGAAGTCGTCAGCGCCTGCATCCGCCTGCTCGATGATCCCGACGCGACCACGCGCGACCTGTGCGAGCACATCCTCGGCCCGGACTATCCGACGCCCGCCGAGATCATCACGCCGCGCAGCGACCTCATCGCGATGTACGAAACCGGCCTGGGCAGCGTGCGTGCGCGCGCTGTGTTCCAGAAGGACGGCGCCAACATCGTGATCACCGCGCTGCCCTACCAGGCGTCGCCGAGCAAGGTGATCGAGCAGATCGCCACGCAGATGCGCGCAAAGAAGCTGCCGTGGCTGGAAGACATCCGCGACGAGTCCGACCACGCCAATCCCACCCGCATCGTGCTGATCCCGCGCTCGAACCGGATCGACGCCGAACAGCTGATGGGACACCTGTTCGCGACCACGGACCTCGAGAAGAGCTTCCGCGTCAACTTCAACGTGATCAGCCTCGAAGGCCGCCCGCAGGTGAAGGGGCTGAAGGCATTCCTCGGCGAGTGGCTGCGCTTTCGCACCGACACGGTGACGCGCCGCCTCAAGCATCGCCTCGACAAGGTCGAGCGCCGCCTGCACCTGTTGGAAGGCTTGCTGATCGCCTTCCTCAATCTCGATGAAGTCATCCGCATCATCCGCAGCGAGGACGAGCCCAAGCCCGTCCTGATCCAGCGCTTCAAGCTCAGCGACGACCAGGCCGACTACATCCTCGAAACCAAGCTGCGCCAGCTCGCGCGCCTCGAGGAAATGAAGATCCGCGGCGAGGAAGCCGAACTCGATGCCGAACGCGACCGCATCATGGCCACGCTCGACAGCAAGGCCAAGCTGAAGAAGCTGGTGAAGGACGAACTCATCGCCGACGCGAAGAAATTCGGCGACGCGCGCCGTTCGCCGCTGGTCGCGCGTGAAGCCGCGCAGGCACTGTCGGAAACCGAACTGGTCGCCAGCGAACCGATGACGATTGTCCTCAGCGAAAAGGGATGGGTGCGCGCCGCGAAGGGCCACGACGTCGATGCTGCCGCACTGAGCTATCGCGAAGGCGACGGCCTGCTCGGTGCGGTGAAGGGACGCAGCACACAGCAAGTCGCGTTCCTCGACTCCACCGGCCGGTCGTATTCGACACTCGCGCACACGCTGCCCTCGGCGCGCGGCAATGGCGAACCGCTGACGGGCCGCTTCTCGCCGGTGTCGGGTGCATCCTTCCAGGCGCTCGCCTCCGGCGACAACGACGCGCGCTTCGTGCTCGCCACGAGCCATGGTTACGGCTTCGTCACCCGTTTCGAAAACCTCACCGGCCGCAACAAGGCGGGCAAGGCGATGCTTTCGCTGACGCCGAATGCAAAGGTGTTGCAACCTGCGCAGGTCGCGACCGGCGAGAAGGATCGCGTCGTCGCCGTCACCAACGTCGGCCACCTGCTCGCCTTCCCGGTGTCGGAGCTGCCGGAACTCGACAAGGGCAAGGGCAACAAGATCATCGACATCCCCAAGGCGAAGCTCGGCACCGAACGCGTCGTCGCCGTCGCCGTCGTGCCGCAGGGCGGCACGCTGGTGGTGAAGTCGGGTTCGCGGACGATGTCACTGTCGTTCAAGGACCTCGAGGAATACGTCGGTGCGCGTGCGACGCGCGGCGGGTTGTTGCCGCGTGGATGGCAGAAGGTGGAAGGGCTGTCGGTCGAGTAACAGGTTCGATGAAGCTACCGTCATTCCTGCGGAAGCAGGAATCCAGTGACTTTGCTCGTAACGATTACCGCAAAAAGCAGAGTCACTGGATTCCCGCTTCCGCGGGAATGACGAGCAAAAAAAGCACTCCCCATCTCCTCTCGCCCTCGACGAATGGCCGGGAGCCTAGGCAAGAAGCACATGCACCCGGATTTCTGGCTCCAGCGCTGGCAAGACAACCAGATCGGCTTCCACCAGGACAAGCCGACGCCGCTGCTGCTCAAGCACTGGCCAGCGCTCGGCATGCCGGTGGGTGCGAAGGTGTTCGTCCCGCTGGCCGGCAAGTCGCTCGACATCGCCTGGTTCGCGTCGCAGGGCTATCGCGTGCTGGCGGTGGAACTATCGCAACTCGCCGTCGACCAGTTCATCGAAGAGCACGGCCTCCTGCCGGAAGTGAGCGAGTCCCGCTACGGCACGCATTACGTCGCCGGCGGCGTGGAGATCATCCGCGGCGACGCGTTCGCGCTCGATGCGGAAGCGCTGGCCGATTGCAGCGTCGTATTCGACCGCGCCGCGCTGATTGCGCTGCCACCCGAGCTTCGCCGCCGTTATGCGCAGGAGATCTATCCGCTATTGCCGCAAGGCTGCCGCGGCCTGCTGATCACGCTCGAATACCCGCAACGCGAGAAACAGGGCCCGCCGTTTTCCGTGACCGAAGCGGAAGTCCGCGAACTGTTCGACGAACACTGGCACGTCGAAGTGCTGGAGCGCCGCGACATCATCGAGCAGCAGCCCTCTTTCGCTGCCGAAGGCGTTACCGCGCTCGACACGGTGGTCTACCGGCTGGTGCGGCGCTGACGTCGTGTTTCGACTCCGCGAAGCTGCGCTTCGCTGGCTCAACACGAACGGGTTCTGTTCCGCCGCGTCAGTGGCTGCAAAAAGACCCGGAAACAGCGGCGGCTCCCGTTCGTCCCTAGCTGAAATCGAAGGACCGCATCAGCGCGCACCAAGGCAGTTTCGTATTGCCCGCGGGTCCTGCGCACCTCAATGCCCCCGCATCGCCCACTCCGCCGCCGGTCGCGCGCGCGAGAACAGGAAACCCTGCCCCAGCTCGCAGCCGATCTCCAGCAGGCAGTCGCGCTGCTCGTCGGTCTCGATGCCCTCGGCGATCACGTCCATGCCCAGCGTGCGCGCCATCGCCAGCACCGCGCGCACCACGGCCGCGCTGCCGCCGCGCTCGCCGGTCTGCAGCGCGCTCACGAACGAGCGGTCGATCTTGAGCGAATGCAACGGGAACCGGTGCAGGTAGCTCAGCGACGAATAACCGGTGCCGAAGTCGTCCAGCGCGGCGAGGACGCCGGCGTCGCGCAGGGCTTCCAGTGTGGCGCGCACCTGCTCCGGGTTGTCGAGCAGCGCGCCCTCGGTGACCTCCAGGCGCACGCGGTCGTGCGGCAGGTGGTGCGCGTCCAGCAGTTGCAGCATCTGCCCGGCCAGCAGCGGTGAGCGAAAGTGGCGCGGCGACACATTGAGGGTGATGTAGGCACTGTCTTCGCCGAGCACGTCGATCGCACTGCAGGTCTTCTCGAACATCTGCCAGTCGATCTGCTCGACGCTGCCGGTCTCCTCCGCCACGCCCAGGAAGGTTCCCGGCAGCAGCAGGCCACGTCGCGGATGACGCCAACGCAGCAGGGCTTCGTAGCCCACCACCTGCCGGTCATCCAGGCGCACGATCGGCTGGAAATGCGGCTCGAACTCGGAGCGCTGGATGGCGTGGCGCAGGTCGCTCTCCAGTTCCAGCAACTGCAATGCTTCCTGGTGGAGGCGCTCGTCGAAGATCTCGAAGCGCTGGCGTCCGTGCGCCTTGGCGCGGTACATCGCGACATCCGCATCCCGCAGGAGCTCTTCCGCGCGCTGGTAGCGCGAGTGGCCCAGCGCGATGCCGATGCTTACCGACGTGAACAGCTCCTTGCCGCCGATGTGCATTGGCTGGCTCAGGGATGCGATCGCGCGCTGCGCCACGTGGCAGGCTTCCTCCGGCAGGTTGACGTCCTCCAGTACCACCGCGAATTCGTCGCCGCCCAATCGCGCCACCACGTCGAATGGACGCACGCAGGATGCGAGCCGCGCGCCCGCTTCCTTCAGCATCTCGTCGCCCGCGAGGTGGCCGACGCTGTCGTTGACCACCTTGAAACGGTCGAGGTCCAGGAACAGCACGGCGAAGCGGTGCTCCGGGTCGCGGGACATCCGCGCCAATGCCCGTTCCAGCGCGTCGTAAAGGAAGCTGCGGTTTGGCAGGCCGGTGAGCGAGTCGTGCATGGTTTCATGCATCAGCTGCCGTTCGACGCGTTCGCGCTCGCCGATCTGTTCGCGCAGTTCGCCCACGACCAGGGCGAGCTTGCGCGTGCGGTCCGCCACGCGGTGTTCCAGTTCGGCCTGGGCCTGCTTGCGATCGAGCGCGGTAAGGATGTGCTGCGCCACGTAGGCCAGCAGGACGCGGTCTTCCTCGGCATAGCGCTCGGACGCGTCGTAACTCTGGACGAGCACCGCGCCGCGCACGATGCCCTCGGACACCATCGGGACGCCGAGCACGTCCTCGGAGACGGCGCCGACGAACACTCCTTCGGGAATGCCCAGCTGCACGGCGACCTTCGCCGGGCGGCCCATTACCACGCGGCCGCTGCGGATCACGCCCAAGGTGATGGTGTCGCGCATCGCCGCTTCGGGGACCTCGATTTCCGGATCGACGAGGCCCGGGTCCTTTTCGTCGGCGTGGTAGATGAAGCGGAGCGTTTCGCGTTCCGGGTTGTGCAGCGCGATGATCAGGTTGCGCGCGTACATCAGCTCCGCGACGATTTCGTGGATGCGGCGAAGCATCTCGGTCATGTCGAGTTCGCCGCTGGCGAGATCGGCGATGCTGTAGAGGGCGGCCTGCAGCTTTTCGCCGCGCTGCCGCTCGATCACTTCCGTGGTCAGCGCGCGCGTGCGCTCCTCGACGTGCCGCTCGAGGTCTTCCTGGGCCTGCTTGCGCTGCAGTGCGGTCAGGATGTGCTGCGCGACGAAACCCAGCAGGGCGCGATCTTCCTCGGTGTAGCGCGTGGCGACGTCGTAGCTCTGCACCACCACGGCGCCGCGCACCACGCCATCGGCGACCATCGGCACGCCGAGCCAGTCGGCGCTGTCGGGACCGAATTCGTACGAGGGCGCGATGCCGAACTGTTCGCGCAATTGCTCCGAGGCTCCCATCGCCGGCGACCCGTTGCGGATCACGGCCATGGTCAGGCTGTTCTCCATCCTGGCGGCCGGTATCTCCTCGCCGACCTCTTCGGCATCGCGATCCTTCTCGTCGGCGAAGTACACGAAGCGCACCGTGTCGTGTTCGGGGTGGTACAGCGCGATGAAGAAGTTCTCCGCGTACATCAGCCTGGCGACCACCGCGTGGGTCCGGCGCAACATTTCCACCATGTCCAGCCCGCTGCTGGCGAGGTCGGCGATCGAATACAGCGCGTTCTGCAGTTGCGCGGCCTTCTCCATGCGCCCGGTGGCGTTGCGCGCGGCGGCGAGTTCGATCTCGACGCGCATGCGCGAGGCCAGCAGGGCGAGGAAGTCGGTCAGCCCCGCCGGCACGCGTCCGGGCTGCGCGCATGCCTCCGGCCATTGCGCAAGGAAGACGGCTTCGGCATAGCCCAGCGCGTGGGCGATCCGCAGCCATCCGCCGCGCGCCTCGCCCGCGACGCAGCCCCGGTGCGCCAGCGCCGCTTCGATCAGCGTGGCTTCTTCCTGCGACAGCGGCGTGGTCGGCCACTGGTGCCGCCGCAGCCGCCCGCGCCGGTCCAGCCCGGACACCCATACCAGGCGCGCATCGCGGCATCCGAACACCGTTTCGGCCATGCGCAGGACCAGCGCGTCGATCTCGCCCGCCTTCGAGGGGGCCGGGGGAATCGATACACCTTCCAGGACGCGCACGGGCGCCGGCCCGGAGCGACCGTGCCCGTCCGACGTCGGTAGCGAACTGGCCATCTCTCTATTCAACGCCCCGGCGCGTGATGGACGGCCGCCCGGGCCTGGCAGCGGGCTGCGGCGCCGTTGCGCGAGCTTCCGGCGCCCTCCGTCGAGCCGTCCGGCGCCCGCGCGCGAGCGTCTTTTGCCCGGCCGCGAGCGTTTTATGGTCGCGCGCGAGCACCTTCCTGCCTGCCCGCGAGCATCCTGGTGCCCATGCGCGGGCACGCCGCGCCCTCGCGCGGGCGCGCCAGGCTCGCGGCGGGCACATCCGGGCTCGCGAGCGAGCATTTCCGGCTCGCGCGCGAGCCGATTTCGCCCTCGCGCGAGCACCTGGATGCCCGATCGAAGGCGCCGGATGCTCGCGCGGAAGGTCAGGCCGGCTCTTTCAAGCCTGTCCTTTCAGGCCAGCGCCGCTTCGTGCACCCCCGCCACCGCGCGCCCCGACGGATCGGCCATCTTCGCGAACGCCGCGTCCCATGCGATTGCCGCGGGCGACGAACACGCGATCGACTTGCCGCCCGGCACCGTCTGCGCGCAGGCCACGCCGGGGAAGAACTGCTCGAAGACGTGGCGATACAGATACGCCTCCTTCGTCTGCGGCGGATTCACCGGGAAGCGGCTCGCCGCTGCGGCGAACACGCGGTCGCTCACCTGTGCCTCGGCATGCGCCTTCAACCCGTCGATCCAGCCGTAGCCGACGCCGTCGCTGAACTGCTCCTTCTGCCGCCACAGGATGGAATCGGGCAGATAGCCCTCGAATGCCTCGCGCAGGATCGACTTCTCGATGCGCTTGCGGCCGTCCGGACCGAGACCCGCCATCTTGAACTTCGCATCCATGCGCATCGCCACGTCGAGGAATTCGACGTCGAGGAAGGGCACGCGTGGTTCGACCCCCCACGCCATCATCGACTTGTTCGCGCGCAGGCAGTCGTAGTTGTACAGCGCGTCGAGCTTGCGGATGGTTTCCTCGTGGAACTCGCGCGCGTTCGGCGCCTTGTGGAAATACAGATAACCGCCGAACACCTCGTCGCTGCCCTCGCCCGACAGCACCATCTTCACGCCCATCGCCTTGATCCGGCGTGCGAGCAGGAACATCGGCGTCGACGCGCGGATCGTGGTGACGTCGTAGGTCTCGACGTGGCGGATCACCTCCGGCAATGCATCGAGGCCTTCCTCGAAGGTGTAGGTGAAGCCGTGATGCACGGTCCCCAGCGCCTTCGCCGCGATTTCCGCCGCGGCGAGGTCGGGCGAACCTTCCAGGCCGATCGCGAACGAATGCAGGCGCGGCCACCAGGCTTCGGCCTTGTCGTCCTCTTCGACGCGATGGCGTGCGTAGCGCGCCGCTACAGCAGCTACCAAAGAGGAATCCAGCCCGCCGGACAACAGCACGCCGTAAGGCACGTCGGTCATCAGCTGCCGGTGCACCGCGCGTTCGAAGGCTTCGCGCAGTTCCTGCTTCGCGACTTCGACGTCCTGCGTCGCGGCGTAGTCGCGCCACGGCTTCACGTAGTACTTCACCAGCCCACCGCCTTGTCCTGCGGAGCTTGCTCCGCTGCTTTCCGGCACCAGCGCACTGTCGTAGTAATGCCCCGGTGGAAACTGCGCGACATCCGCGCAGACATCGGCCAGCGCCTTCATCTCCGACGCGACGCAAAGCCGGCCGTCGCTGTCGTGCCCCCAGTACAGCGGACACACGCCCATCGGATCGCGCGCGATGATGAAGCGTTGCGTCGCGCGGTCCCACAGCGCGAATGCGAAGATGCCGTTGAGCGCGTTGAGCCAGGTCGAAACGTCTTCTTCCGACCGATACAGCGCGTTGATCACCTCGCAGTCGGAGCCGGTCTGGAAGGCGTACGGCTTAGCCAACTGCTTTTCGAGTTCGCGGTGGTTGTAGATCTCGCCGTTGACCGCGAGCACCAGCCCGCCATCTTCCGAACGCAACGGCTGCGAGCCTCCCGCCGGATCGACGATCGCCAGGCGTTCGTGCACGAGGATCGCGCCCTCGTCCTGGTGCACGCCGCTCCAGTCGGGCCCGCGGTGGCGCTGGCGCTGGGAGAGTTCCAGCGCGCGCCTTCGCAGCTGGTGGGAATCGTCACTGGCCTGCAGGCCGAAAATGCCGAGGATGGAACACATGGGAGGACTCCTGGGGTGGATAGAGGCGGTTAGCTTTTTGTCATTCCCGCGAAAGCGGGAATCTCGTCCTTAGCTGTTGCCCTTGCTCATTCCCACTTTCGGGGATGACGAGCACGGCCGAAGACGAGATTCCCGCTTTCGCGGGAATGACGGCTTCGGACATGGACGGGGAACGTATGGTCATGGAATTTTCCGGAGACAGAAACGACGAAGCCCGCGCTTTTCGGCGCGGGCTTCGTGAGCGATCGGGGCGTTTGTTACACGCGCTAATCGCCGGCCCGCGGGTGGCTGGCGTTATTGCGGTTGTTATTGTTCAGGCCGTCCAGGTGCATGGCCGTGCCGCCGCGGAACGCGGTGGTGGTCATGCGGACAAATGCCTGGTGCGAGGTCATGGGCCGATCTTGCGTGGCCACGGGAACGTTTGCAAGTGATCGTATCGAATGAAACGGCAAGGCAGTCCACGTACGATGGGTTGAGCGCAGGCGATACCCCTCGTCTTCGCCAGCATCAACGTATTCCCTCGGCTCGACCTACCTTATGGAGAGAACGGAACCATGGCGAAGTGGATTCGACGTGGACTGCTGGCCCTGCTGTTGTTGCTCGCGGTCATAGTGCTCACCGCCTGGTGGCTGATGCGCGGCAGCCTTCCGCGACTCGACGGCGAACTCGCATTGAACGGCCTGTCCGCACCGGTGACGGTGCAGCGCGACGCACTCGGCGTAGTCACCATTGATGCGGCCAGCCAGCTTGATGCCATGCGCGCGCTCGGCTACGTGCACGCGCAGGAACGCTTCTTCGAAATGGATCTGCTGCGGCGCACGGCGGCGGGAGAACTCGCGGAAGTATTCGGGCCGATCGCGATCGATACCGACAAGCAGCACCGCATCCACCGCTTCCGCGCGCGCGTGGACGCGAACCTCGACGGCATCCTCGGCACGCACCGGAACGAGATGCAGGCCTATGTCGATGGTGTCAACGCCGGACTGCGCGATCTCAAGGTGCGGCCCTGGCCCTATCTGCTGATGCGCACGCAGCCCGAGCCGTGGCAGCTGAGCGACTCGCCGCTCGTCGCGTACGCGATGTACTTCGACCTGCAGGACGGCGAGAACGCTCGCGAACTCGCGCTGTGGAAGCTACGCCCGCATCTTCCGCCAGCGCTGTTCAAGCTGCTCACGCATGACGGCAGCCGCTGGGATGCGCCGCTGACCGGAGGTCCACGTGGCGATGCACCGTTGCCGTTGGCGGATGAAGTCGACCTGCGCAAGCTGCCGTGGCCACGCCGCCCCAGTGATGCGCCTGCGATGCCGCGCGTGATCGGCAGCAACAACTTCGCGGTGTCGGGCGAGCTCACGCGCGATGGCCGCGCGATCGTCGCCGACGACATGCACCTCGGACTGCGCGCGCCGAACATCTGGTTCCGCGCTCGCCTGCGTTATCCGGATGCACGGGCCCCTGATGGCAAGGTCGACGTGAGCGGCTTCACCCTGCCCGGCTTTCCGTTCACCGTGGTCGGCAGCAACACGCATGTCGCGTGGGCCTTCACCAACAGCTACGTCGATACGCTCGACTGGGCCGTGCAATCCATTTGCGGCACGAAGGCTGATTCCAGTTGCGTGCCATCGGTTCACCATCGCGAACGCATCGATGTCGCAGGCGCGAAGCCGGTCGACTTCGACGTGGAGGAAACGGCGTGGGGCCCGGTAATGAAGCACGACGCACAGGGCCGCGCGCTTGCGCTGCGCTGGGTCGCGCACCTCCCGGGTTCGTTCAATCTCAATCTCGGCGAAATCGCGCGTGCGCGCACGCTTGCGGAAGCCACAGCCGTCATTCGCAACGTGGCCATTCCCACGCAGAACATGCTGGTCGCCGACAGCAGGGGCGCGATCGGCTGGCGCTGGCTGGGGCCGATTCCTGTGCGCGGCGCGGCGTGCGATGCACAGCAGCCGATCGAATTTACCGGCAATGCGTCGGAGTGTCCGCCATGGGCGATCAGCACTTCGGTCGCGCCATTGCTCATGCCGAATCAGGGACGGTTATGGACGGCGAACAACCGGGTCGTCGGCGACGAGGTGCTGAAGATCGCCGGCGACGGCGGCAGCACGCTGGGCGCGCGCGCGAAACAGATCCGCGACGATCTGTTCGCGAAGCGGCAGTTCACCGAGCGCGATCTGCTCGCGGTGCAGCTCGATGATCGCGCGCTCTTCCTGCAGCCGTGGTGGCAGTTGCTGCGGGACGAGGCTGGTGAGTCACCGGCGATGCAGGAACTCGCGCATGCCGCATCCGAATGGCAGGGGCGCGCGAGCACGGACTCGGTGAGTTACCGCATCGTCCGCGCGTGGCGCACGGCCGTGAGCGATCGCGTGCTGGATGGACTCACCGGACCGGCGGAGGTGGCCTTGGGCAAGGACTTCGTGCTTCCGGGTCTGCAACAGCAGGAAAGTTTCGTGTGGCCGCTGGTGACGCAGCGTCCACCGCACCTGCTCTCACCACGTTACGACAACTGGAATGCGCTGCTCGAAGATGCGGCGCGCGAAGTCCGCGATGGATTGAAGAAGCAGGGCCCCCTCGCGAAGCGCACCTGGGGCGAACGCAACACGGCGAAGATCTGCCATCCGCTCGCGCGCGCCTTGCCTGCGTTCGCGCGCGGAACGTTGTGCATGCCGTTCGAGCCTTTGCCGGGCGATGTGGCCATGCCGCGCGTGCAGGCGCCCGACTTCGGCGCATCGGAACGCATGGTGGTGGCGCCAGGGCACGAAGCAGATGGAATCATCCACATGCCGGGCGGACAGAGCGGGCATCCGCTGTCGCCGTTCTGGGGTGCAGGGCATGACGACTGGGTGCATGGACGGCCGACGCCGTTTTTGCCGGGTGAGGTGCGATATTCATTGGTGTTGCGACCTGCGGGGCGATAACCGCGGCGCACCGCCCCTCACCCTGCGCTGCTTCGCAGCGCTGTCCCTCTCCCCGCAAGCGGGGCGAGGGGTGATGGGACGCGTGATGGATTAACAGCGCATGCAGTTCGCCCTTCTCCCCGCCTGCGGGGAGCAGGTGCTCGCAGGGCGGATGAGGGGCGCGCCGGCGTAGCCGGCGCAACGACTCACGAAACCAGCAAACGCTCGATCAGCTCGAGATACAGGTCCGGCAACACTTCCAGATCGGCTACGGATACATGTTCGTCGACCTTGTGGATGCTCGCATTCACCGGTCCGATCTCGATGCACTGCGCGCCCAGTGGCGCGATGAAGCGCGCGTCCGACGTACCACCGCCTGTGCTCTCTTCCGGAACCCCGCCGCTGAACTTCGCCAGCACTTCACGCGCCGCCGCGCGCAGCGGACCCTCCGGCGTGTGGAACGGCTCACCGCCGCGATGCCAATGCACGTCGTATTCGAGACCATGCGCGCGCAGCACCGCTTCGCATTCCTGTTCGAGCTTCGCCGCACGCCAGTTCGGGTTGAAGCGCAGGTTGAAGAGCACGCGCAACTCGCCCGGGATCACGTTGTTCGCACCGGTGCCGGCATTGATGTTGCTGATCTGCAGGCTGGTCGGCGGGAAGGTTTCGTAACCCTCGTCCCATCGCCGCGCAGCAAGTTCGGCGAGCGCAGGCATGGCCTGGTGGATCGGATTGCGCGCCTTTTCCGGATACGCGACGTGGCCCTGGATGCCGTGCACGGTCAGCGTCGCCGACAACGTGCCGCGACGGCCGACGCGCAGCAGGTCGCCCAGCTTCGCCTTCGACGATGGCTCGCCGGTGATGCACCAGTCGATCTTCTCGCCGCGTTCGCGGAACAGGTCGGCGACCCTGCGAACGCCATCGACCGCATCGCCCTCCTCGTCCGAAGTGAGCAGCAACGCGACGCGGCCACGATGTTCCGAATGCGATGCGACGAAACGCTCGAGCGCGATCACGAACGCAGCCACGCTGCCCTTCATGTCCGCCGCGCCGCGGCCGTACAGCACGCCGTCGCGGATCTCCGGCACGAACGGATCGCTCGCCCACGCCTCGCGCGGCCCCGGCGGGACTACATCGGTGTGGCCGAGGAGCACCAGCGTCGGCTCGCCCGCGCCGTGCGTCGCCCACAGGTTGTCGACCTCGCCGAATCGCAGGTGTTCGCAGGCGAAGCCCGCGCGCTGCAGGCGCCCGGCGATCAGTTGCTGGCAACCCGCGTCGTCGGTGGTGATCGACGGGCGGGTGATCAGTTCCTTGGTGAGATTGACGACTTCGCTCATCTGCTGCCCCTGATTCGATTTTCCGTAGGAGCGCCAAGCGCGACTGGAATGGTGCAAAAAACCGTCGCGCCTATGACGCACCTACCTGATCATGCGATGCCGAAACGCTTCTTGAAACCGTTGTCGCTGAATCCCTGCGTGACCGTGCCGTCGTCGGTGACCACGACCGGGCGCCGGATCAGTTGCGGATATTCCTTCAGCAGCAGCTTCCACTCCGCATCGGACGCGGGCAACTTGCGGTTCTCGGGCAGCTGGCGCCAGGTGGTGGATGACTTGTTGATCATCGCTTCCCAACCGCCGAGCTTGTCCTTCCATTCGACCAGCGCTTCGGGCGATTGCCGATTGTCGCGGTAGTCGACGAACGCGTGCGCGACGCCGAAGCGGTCGAGCCACTTGCGAGCCTTTTTGCAGGTATCGCAATTGTTGAGGCCGTAGAGCGTGGTCATGCGTTACTCGGCCAACCCGCGCAGCAATTCGTTGATGCTCGTCTTCGACCGCGTCTTTGCATCCACCTGCTTCACGATCACCGCGCAGTACAGGGAATGCGAACCGTCCTTCGACGGCAGCTGGCCAGACACCACTACGCTGTACGGCGGCACCGAACCGTAGCTGATCTCGCCGGTCATGCGGTTGTAGACGCGCGTGCTCTGGCCGAGGAACACGCCCATGCCGATCACGCTGTGGTGGCCCACGACGAAGCCTTCCACGACTTCCGAGCGCGCACCGATGAAGCAGTGGTCCTCGATGATCGTGGGCGAGGCCTGCAGCGGCTCCAGCACGCCGCCGATGCCCGCGCCCCCGCTGAGGTGGCAATGCTTGCCGACCTGCGCGCACGATCCGACCGTGGCCCAGGTGTCGACCATCGTGCCTTCGCCGACATGCGCGCCGATGTTGACGAAGCTCGGCATCAGCACCACGTCCTTGCCGATGTGCGCACCGCGGCGCGCGATCGCGCCGGGAACGATGCGCGCGCCAAGCCTGCGGAAATCATTCTCGCCATAGCCTTCGAAGCGCGCCGGCACCTTGTCCCAGAACGGCGCGGGCTGCGCATCGACCAGCTGCATCTCGTTGACGCGGAAGTAGAGCAGCACTGCCTTTTTCAGCCACTCGTTGACCTTCCAGCCGCCCTTGCCATCGGGCTCCGCGACGCGGTATTCGCCCTTCTCCAAGCCTTCGATCACGCGCTCCACCATCGGGCGCGTCGAGCCATCGATCTCGTCGATCGTCAACATCGCGCGGCGCTCGAAGGCGCTGTCGATCATGAACTTCAGTTCCTCGACACCGGGGCGCTTTGGCGCGATCTTCCTGGCGACCTTGCGGGCCGGCTTCTTCTTTTCGGTCATTGCTTGTCTCCATCGAGGCAGGCGGTCAGCGCGTCGCGCAGGGCCTGCTGTTGCGTTTCGTCCAGCGGCTGGTTGCGCTGGTCGGTGATCTGGAACACGTCTTCGGCGCGCTCGCCGAAGGTCGCGATGCGCGCATCGTGCACGCGCAGCTTCTGCTGGCGCAGGACCTGTGCGACGTCCGCGAGCAAACCGGGACGGTCGTTGCAGACCAGGCTCAGCATCGTGCGCCCGGCACTGCCGACCGCCACGTCGTCGAAACCGATCTGCACGTTGATGCGGAAGTGGCGCAGGTGGCGCGGCTGGGCGCGGCGCGCCGGGCGGATATTGTCGAGCGAGCCGGCGAGCGCCTGCGACAGGCGGTGTTCGATTTCGTCGGCACTGGGCGTGTGGCGCGGATCGGACGATACGACTTCGAAACTATCGAACACCATGTCGTGCGGGCCATCGAGCACGCGCGCCTGCTGGATCGCGAGGCCGAGACGGTCGAGCGTCGCCACGATCGCGGCGAACAGGCCATCGCGATCGGGCGAATGGACGAACACTTCCATCGCCGCGGCATTACCGCTCACCGGGCGTGCGCGCACGCAGCCCTCGCCGATCGCGACTTCACGCAGCGACAAGGCCTGCCATGCGATCTGGTCGGGGCGGCTGCGCTCGAAGCCTACCTGCGGCATGCGCGCGAACAACGCATCGGCTTCCTCGTCGGTGCAGCCGAATGCAGTCAGGATCCCGCGTGCTTCCGTGCGCGTTTCCTCGCTGCGCTCGTGCGCGGCGACGGGATGCTCGAGGCCGCGGCGCAGTGCGAGGCGGGTTGCGGTGTAGAGATCAGCCATCAGCCGATCCTTCCACGCGTTCCACAGCTTCGGCGAGGTCCCGGCGATATCGGCGCAGGTCAGCAGGTACAGGTTGTCGAGGCGTTCGCGATCGCCCACGAGCGTGGCGAAACGATGGATCACGTCGGGATCGGCGATGTCCTGCTTCTGCGCGGTCACCGACATCAGCAGGTGCTTGCGCACGAGCCATTCGACGAGGGCGGTGTCGCCTTCGGAAAGATCCATCGCCTCGCAGAATTCGCGCGCGTCGACCGCGCCGAGTTCGGAATGATCCCCGCCCCGGCCCTTGCCGATGTCGTGGAAGAGACCCGCGAGCAGCAGCAGTTCCGGCTTGCGCAGGCGCGGCCAGACCTGGTGCGCGAGGGTGAAGCGTTCGTCGGCTTCACCGGACGCGAACGACGCGATGTTCTTCAGCACCGCGAGCGTGTGCTGGTCGACGGTGAACACATGGAACAGGTCGAACTGCATGCGCCCGGTAACCTGGAAGAAGGCCGGGATCCAGCGTCCGAGCACCCCCAGGCGCGCCATGCGCGAAACGGTGGCGACCGAATTCGGTCCACGCAACAGGCGCATGAAATGCTGGCGCAATTCGGGTCCGGCTTCGAAGAACGCAGGAATGCGACCAAGCGATTCGGCCAGCGCGCGCGCAGTGCGCGAATGCAGTCCTCGCGCTCTGTCGTGCCCCGCCCACGCGGCGAGCAGCGAGAACAGGTCGTCGATGTCGCGTGGCCATTGCGTATCGCGGGCAGCGAGGTAGCCGCGGCGCAGTTCGAATCTGTCGTCGATGGGCTGCGGTTCGCCTTCGCCTTCCAGTTGTTCCTCGAAGCGCTGCAGCAGGCGGTCGCCGATGCGCAGGATGCGCGCGGCGGCGCGGTAGAACTCCTGCATCATCTGTTCGACGGCGAGGTTGTCCGCGCTATCGACGTGGCCCAGGCGCGCGGCCAGCAGTTTCTGGTAATCGAAGCGCAGCCGCTCTTCGCGTTTTCCAGCGACTAGATGCAGGCCGTAGCGCAGGCGCGAAAGCACGCGTCGCTCGCGCTCCAGCGTGGCGAATTCATCCGGCCCGATTTGGCCAATCGCCATCAGCGAATCGGGATCCCAGGTGCCGATGATGCGCAGCGCGACCCAGCGCAACGTGTGCAGGTCGCGCAGGCCGCCGGGGCCTTCCTTGATGTTCGGTTCGAGATTGTCGGCGGTGTCGCCGAAGCGTGAGTGGCGCGCGCGCAGTTCCTCGCGCTTGGCGGTGAAGTATTCGTGCGGCGGCCAGATCACGCTCGGTGCGATCGCATGCACCAGTTGCGAAGCGGCGTCGAGGTCGGCGGCGAGCATGCGCGCTTCGAGCAGCGCGGTGAGCACGGTGATGTCTTCCAGCGCGGCGCGCGTGCAGTCTTCGGCCGAACGCACAGCGTGCCCCGTCGGCAGCCCCGCGTCCCACAGCAGGCGGAAGAAGCGCGCGAGCGCGTCGGCGTGTTCGTTCGATGCGTCGGCTTCGCCGAATACCAGCAGATCGATGTCGGACTGCGGAAAGAGTTCGCCGCGACCGTAGCCGCCTACCGCGAAGAGCGAAAGCGCGGCCTGCTGCGGAATGCAGTGCGACCAGGCTTCGCGCACGACCGCGTCGACCTTCTGCGTGCGCGCGGCGAGCAGGCGGTCGATGTCGCCGTTGTCGTCGAAGCGCGCCGCGAGTGCGGCGTCGCATTCGGCGATCGCACTGCGCGTTGCCGCGGACCACTGCGCATCGGCGACCGGATCAGCGTGGGCGGCCGCCGGCGTGCTCACAGATCGTTGTCGTCGCCGGGCAGCCGGGTGAGGATCTCGACGCCGGTGTCGGTCACCGCGACGGTGTGCTCCCACTGCGCGGACAACTTGCGGTCCTTGGTGACGACGGTCCAGCCGTCCGGAAGCAGCTTGGTGTGGCGCTGGCCTTCGTTGATCATCGGTTCGATGGTGAAGGTCATGCCCGGCTTCAGCACCAGGCCTTCGCCGGCGCGGCCGTAATGCAGCACCTGCGGATCCTCGTGGTAGATCCTGCCGATGCCGTGGCCGCAATACTCGCGCACGACGCTGAAACGTTCGGCTTCGGCGTACTGCTGGATGGCGTGGCCGATGTCGCCGAGCGTCGCGCCCGGCTTCACCGTGCGGATGCCTCGGAACATCGCTTCACGGGTCACCTCTACAAGCCGCTTGGCCATCACCGACGGCGTGCCGGCGAAATACATGCGGCTGGTGTCGCCGTGCCAGCCGTCCTTGATGACGGTGACGTCGATGTTGACGATGTCGCCTTCCTTGAGGATCTTGGCTTCGCTGGGAATGCCGTGGCAGATGACGTTGTTGACCGACGTGCACACGGTCGCCGGGAAGCCCTTGTAGCCGACGTTGGCCGGGATGGCGTTCTGGACCTTGACGATGTGGTCGTGGCAGATGCGGTCGAGCTCGGCGGTGCTCACGCCGGGCTTCACGTAGGGAGCGACGACCTGCAGCACTTCGGCGGCCAGGCGGCCGGCGACGCGCATCTTCTCGATCTCGTCCGGGGTCTTGATGGTGATTGGCATCGGGGAATTATCGCCGATGTCAGGCGGTCCTTGACCCGCCGGCGGCAGAACGGAGCGGCATGAGCAACCCGCGAGGCCGTATTCCGCGGGTCCAGCCCCTTCGGGATTGCCCAAGTTGCTCCGATCCGCCCATCCCGGCATAATTCCGCGGCTCTGCGGAACCCTGCAGACCGCCACGTCGGGCGACACCGGCGAATACACACCCGCTGTTACCAACCCGTGCCGGGGTGTCCTGAAGTCCGCAAGGACCGGGATCTGGCCACGGAAGCAGCGGGGAGGCCCAACCCCGGAACCCAGCCTTCAGTGGCAAGCCGCCCTATTCCACCCGCGCGGCCGGTTCCTTATCGGAGTAAGAGCAATGCCCCAGATCACCATGCGCCAGATGCTGGAAGCCGGCGTCCATTTCGGCCACCAGACCCGCTACTGGAACCCCAAGATGGGTCCGTACATCTTCGGTGCCCGCGGCAAGATCCACATCATCAACCTCGAGAAGACCGTTCCGCTGTTCAACGACGCGATGAACTTCCTCTCGGGCGTTGCGCAGAAGCGCGGCGTCATCCTGTTCGTCGGCACCAAGCGCTCCGCGCGCGACGCGATCAAGGAAGAAGCCGAGCGTTGCGGCCAGCCCTACATGACCCAGCGCTGGCTGGGCGGCACGCTGACCAACTTCGCGACCGTGAAGAAGTCGGTTGCCCGCCTGAAGGAACTGGAAGCCGCTGAAACCGACGGTACCTTCCAGCGCCTGGTCAAGCACGAAGTGCTGACCCTGCGCCGCGAGCGCGAGAAGCTGCTGGCCTCGCTCGGTGGCATCAAGGAAATGAACCGCCTGCCGGACGCGCTGTTCGTGATCGACGTCGGCCACGAAGACATCGCCATCAAGGAAGCCCGGAAGCTCGGCATCCCGGTGATCGCGGTCGTCGACACCAACTACGATCCGGAACTGGTCGATTACGCGATCCCGGGCAACGACGACGCCATCCGCGCCGTGCAGCTGTACGCCCGCGCCGCAGCCGATGCCGTGCTCGAAGGCAAGGCCGCTGCTCCGCAGGCCGCTTCGGTCCGTGAGGAAGAGTTCGTCGAAGCCGCCGCTGAAGGCGAGGCGAAGGCCCCGCGTCGCGCTCCCGCAAAGAAGGCCGCCGCCAAGACCGAAGAAGCTGCCCCGGCCGACAACGCCACCGCTGCCGAGTAAGACCGATGTCATGCAGCCGCGCCACGCTGCGCGGCTGCATTGCTCTTCATGTAGGAGCGCCCCATGGGCGCGACCGCCCATCAGGCGGCATCGCATCGCGCCCATGGGGCGCTCCTACGCACAATCGAACATAGAGGTAACCCCCATGGCAGAAATCACCGCTTCCCTGGTCAAGGAACTGCGCGAGCGCACCGGCGCCGGCATGATGGAGTGCAAGAAGGCGCTCACCGAAAACAACGGCGACATCGATGCCGCCGCCGAATGGCTGCGCAAGTCGGGTCTCGCCAAGGCCGACAAGAAGGCCAGCCGCATCGCCGCCGAAGGGCGCATCGCGGTCGCCCAGAACGGCGGCAAGGCCGTGATGGTCGAGATCAACTCCGAAACCGACTTCGTCGCGAAGGACGTCAACTTCGTCGCCTTCACCGACGCCGTTGCGCAGGCCGCGCTGGCCTTCGGTGCCGCCGACGTCGAAGCGCTTAAGAGCGCGAAGCTCGCTTCCGGCGAGACCGTCGAGGAAGCCCGCGCCGCCGCGATCTCCAAGCTCGGCGAAAATATCCAGATCCGTCGCATGGCTTCGGTCGACACCGCCAACAACGTTGCGGCCTATGTGCACGGCGGCAAGATCGGCGTGCTCGTGGAGCTCAAGGGCGGCGATGCCGACCTCGCCCGCGGCATCGCGATGCACGTCGCCGCGATGAACCCGCCGTACAACAAGGCGGCCGATGTTCCGGCCGACTTCGTCGCGAAGGAAAAGGAAATCGAACTGGCCAAGATGTCCGAGAAGGACAAGCAGAAGCCGGCCGAAATCCTCGAGAAGATCATCAGCGGCAAGATCAACAAGATCGTCAACGAAGTCACGCTGTACGGCCAGCCCTACGTGCTGAACTCCGACCAGTCCGTCGAGCAGGCCGTGAAGGCCGCCGGCGCCGACGTCGTCGGCTTCAAGCGCCTGGTGGTCGGCGAAGGCATCGAGAAGGTGGTCGAGGATTACGCCGCCGAAGTGGCGAAGGCGATGCAGGTCTGATTGCCGGATCCACCCGCTGGAAAAAAGGCCGCGAGCGATCGCGGCCTTTCTTTTTTCAGCACGCGGCGAGCGCGGAATGGTCAGCCGGACAGCGCCGTACGCAAAGGTCCCAGCCACTCTTCATAGGCTTTCCATTTTGCCTGCGCCGGCGCAACGATCTGGCCTCGCACCTGCACGGCACTTGCGGTCGCAACTCCGCGATTGCGTTGCTGCAGCGACAGCATCTCCGGCTCGAATTCGAGGCCGCAGAAGCCAGTGACTCTCCGCATCGTGTCTTCCGGATCACGGATCACATCCGCGTAATCCACGTCGAGGATGCGGCCCGGGAACATCGCATGCCAACGACGCATCAGCCGTTCGTACTGGCAATGGAAGTCGCCGAGTTCGCGCTGGTCGTACGAATACGGGTTGGCGTCGGAGAACAGCTCGCGCAGGTTGGAGAAGCAGGTCTCCATCGGATCGCGTCGCATGTGCAGGATCCTTGCATTCGGAAGCGCCTGGCAGATGAAGCCGATGTTGAGGAAATTCGACGGCAGCTTGTCGGTGAAGCAGCGCTCCTTGCCCAGCCGCCACGCGATGCCGCGCAGATACCCGGCCCCGACTTCGCCGAAATTGACGTTGGCCCCGCGCGTGACCAGCCGGCGATCGATCACGCCACGGCAATGGTGGTCCGCAGCCAGTCGCATCTGCGCGGTGAAATCGTACAGTTCGCCCAGGCCTTGCACCTGCGGGTGGCCGTCCAGCAGTTGCTCCAGCAGCGTGGTGCCCGAACGATGCATGCCCACGATGAATATCGGCGTGCGCTGATCGTCGACAGCTGACGGCGCCGGCGACGGCACGGGCGCGGACACCAATGCATCAAACAGCGCGCGATTGTCCTCGACCGAATACGCCAGCGTCGAACGCTTTGCCTTGCATGCGGATTCGAGCGCCTGCCAGGCCTGCCGATGGTCGCCGAGGTCATCGAGTTCCTTATGCAAAGCGAAACCCAGCAGCGCGGCATCGCCCGCACGCAGGTTCGGCCGTTGCAACTGACGCCTGATCGCGTCGATGTGGTTTGCATCCGGCGCCTGCCGGCGCAGCCGCGACAACGACCACCATGCGGACGCCACTTCAGGCGCGCGCTTCAGGCAATGGAGCAGATCGGCTTCGGCCTCATCGAATCGTCCCAGGTACGTCAGCACCTGCGCGCGCGATGCGAGCGTCGGCGGATAATCCGGATCTCCACGCCGCGCCTCGTCGAGAAGCCGCAGTGCCTGTTCCTGCCGGTTGAGATAGCTCAGCTGCGCTGCGAACGTGACCAGCAGCGTGATGCCGACATGGTTCAGCGGCGGTAACGCCTGCAGGCATTCGTGGATGGCCCGCGCCTCGTTGAACGTGCGCAGGCGGCGCACCAGTTCCTGCACGACCGCCTCGTCACGAGGTCGGGTGTTGTGCGCCTGCAAGGCGTAGCCACGGGCAGCCCGGTAACGGCCTGCCAGCGATTCGACATACGAAAGCTGCAACAGGGCCCGCGCGTGGTCGGGAGCCGCGGCCAGCACGGACGTCAGCACTTCGCGAGCAGCCGGAAGATCGCCCGCGACGACGTGCTGCTCGGCCTGGCGGATTTTTGCGTTCAAGCGTGTCATCTGAAAAAGCGGCCGCCCGTAGGCGGCCGCGTATCACTCCTTTCACATCACCGGCGAAGGGCGATTACCACTTGTACTGAACCATGAAGCGGACTGCGCGAGGAGCCTGGAACACCGTCGGCGTCATGTAGGTGATGCCCTGCAGCGGGTTACCACTGCTGTCTTCGCCGAACTCATCCACGGCGAGCGCCTTCTGCCGGTTGAAGACGTTGAAGATGTCCATCTTCAGCGTCAGGCGCCCCTCAGCGAACGACGGCCGGTATGCCACGTTCAGGTCGACGTTGTAGATGTCCGGCGTGCGACCGGCGGAGCCGCGCGAAACGACCGTTTCGCCGTTGCTGCCGGTATCCGGGTCGACCGCACCCGTGTCGCACGAGAAGTAGCTGTTTCCGTAGCCCACCGGATCGTCGGCGTACACACCGAAGCAGTTGACCGGACGGCCGCTCTGCCACAGGAAGTTGGCACCCACCGCCCACTGGTCGCTGAACTCGTAGTTGCCGAACAACTTCAGCGTGTGGCGGCGGTCGTTGGGCAGATAGCCATCGGCGCCAACCATCAGCTCCGGATAGTCGAAGTCCTGCGTCACGCCGGTGTCGTCCTGGCCGATGTCCGACTTCACGCCGCCTTCGGCGTTGCCCTGGTTCTTCGACCAGGTGTACGAGCCCTGCAGGAAGAACCTGTCGGTGAGCTGGCCCTCGGCGAAGATCTCGACCGCCTTGTAGGTGCGCTTGCCCTTCGGACCGAGCTTGCTTGCCGGGATGACGACGTGCTCCAGGGTGCCGTCGGCGTCGATGTCGATATCGACATCGAGATCGCTGCCCGGGTTGTAGATGTGGCAGTAAGCGAACGCGGGATTGTACGAATCGATCGCGTAACCGTTCTCCTCCGCCCATTCCTCGAACACGCGGTAATCGCAATGATCGTCGATCGAGCGCTTGAGGTCGCGGTAGATCGCGCGGACGCCGCCGGAGAAGTTGTCGGTGATCGCCTTCTGGAAGCCGAGGATGTACTCGTCCTGGTACTGCGGCTCCAGGTTCTTCGAGGCGATCGTGCGCGGATCCTTGCCGGTGCCGAACTCGTTGTTGAGGTACGCGAGCTCGTCGCGCGCATCGCCCGTGGCGTGCGGGTTGACCGGCGCGCCGGTGATGGGATCCACGGCGTCGTACAGCATGTACTGCTGGCTGTAGAGCGATGGGCTCGAGCCGCGAACGGCGACGGTCGCTGCGATCGGCAGCGCATAGCGGCCCGCGTTACCGAAGATCTTGAAACTGGAATCCCCGTTGACGTCCCACGAGAAACCCAGGCGTGGGCCGAACTGGTTGTCCTGCTGGACGTAGGTCTGGCCTTCGCCGTTCTTGTTCTCGAAGCTGTCCCAGCGCAGGCCGACATAGGTGAGGAAGTTGTCGGTGATGTTCCAGGTGTCCTCGATATAGAACGCCTTGGAATCGACCTCGACATCCGCACCGGTCTGGAATACGCGACGGCGGACCATTTCCTGTCCACGGCGAACGACATAGCGCCATGCGACGCCGCCTTCGCTCGCCTCGCCATCGCGCGACTTGAAGGTATCGGCGTCATAACCGAAGCGCAGGAGGTGGGAACCCAGCTGCCACTCGGCATCGATGCGGAACTGGTCGCGCTCGTCGCGTGCGTCCTGCAGGCCCAGGTTCTGGCCGAGGAAAGCGCAGGAACTGGTGATCGCGGGAATCAGGCCGGCCAGTGCGTCGGGGCGACCGTCCGTGACGACCGGGCAGCCGGCGGCGCCGATGATGCCGAACGCGTTGTCCGGGCTGACATTGCCTTCATACGCCAGTCGCTCGCCAGCGGCGTTCATGGCGTAGTTGTTGCGCTTGTACTCACCAGTGCCATACAGCGCGCTGAGCGTGAAGGTGTCGCTGAGGTAGCCGGTGTACTTCAGTACATAGTTGTTGCCGCCGGTCTGGTCGTAGACGGTACCGAGGTAGTTCTCGCGAGTGCTGGCGCCCTGCGGGTTCGCATACACGTCGCGTTCGGTCTTGCGCTTGTCCGAGAAACTGGTGAATTCGAGCAGGTTGCTGTCGTTGATGTTCCAGTCGAGCTTGACCAGCCAGTTCGGGTTCTTGGCGGTCTCGCTGTCGTTCAACACGCTGATGTTGTCGCCGAAGCTGCGCGAGCCACTCTCGCGTCCGTACTGCACCAGCGCGTAGCCGAACAGCGTGTCCTTCACCAGCGCGCCGCTCGCCCAGGCCGAAACGATGGTTTCCGACGGATCATCGTCCCTGGAGTTGTCCGAGATCAGCTGCCCATCGGGCGAATACATGTCGCGCTCGGTGGCTCGCAGGCTGGACGGAGTGAAGAACACGTTTCCGCCCGCATGGAACTCGTTCGTACCGCGCTTGGTGATCAGGTTCACCACGCCGCCCAGCGCGCGGCCGAATTCCGCGCCATAGCCGCCGGTCTTGACCTGCTGCTCGCCGATCGCTTCGAACGGGATCGAGGCGAAGTTCAGGCCCTTGAACGAATTGGTGATGTTGAAGCCGTTGACGAAGTACGCATTTTCCGCGACCGACGCGCCGCCGAAGGACGCGAGGTTGCCGAAGGCCGCATCGCCCTTGACCGTGCCCGGCGCCAGCAGCGCCACGCTGGTGACGTCGCGCGGCACCGGGATCTTCGCGATCTGTTCGGCGGTGAGGATGGTGGTGGACTCGACCGACGACACGTCGATCGGATTGACGAAGGCGCCCGTGACCTGGACCGCTTCCAGCGTGGCAGTGCCGTCGTTCGCCGGCGCTGCCGCCGCGAAGTTCACCGACGTACCGGTACCGACATTGACGGTCACGTTGTCGCGCACGGCGCTGCTTCCGTCGGCACGCTTGAGCGTGATGCGGTAGGTGCCGGTCGGAAGTGCCGAAGCGCGATAGGTACCGTCATTGCCGACGCTGATCTCGCGGCGGAAACCGGTCGATGCATTCTCGACCAGGACCGTGTCGCCCGCCGAGGCCTGGCCGAACACGGCGCCAGCCGTGTTGGACTGCGCCTGGACGGCGGAGGAAAAACACAAACCGAGTGCAACTGTGAGCGCGCTGCGGCGCAGCGCGCGATTCATTGTTGTTCGAGCCACTTCGTGTGTACTCCCCTAGTCGTTATTGGTTGGACCCTCCCCGAGGGCGTCCCGACTATGTCTTTCGTCACGAATGGGGTTCAAGCAGCCAGCACCGCTTTCATTGCAATGGCGTTACTGCCGGCAGAGTCGGCAAATTCTTCGTGCAATGTCCGCAAAAACTTCCCGCACCGATTGCGCATCTAAGGCGGCCGCGCGAAGTCCCGCGCGCAATCGATCCAAATCTCACTAAAAAAGGCCGCGGATAATCCGCGGCCTTTCAATGACAGAGCAGATGGCTTCAGGTCAGCGCGCTCAGCAGCCCGCCACCGCCATTCGACTGCTGGAAATACACCTCTTCGTAAGGCTGCACGACCACCCAACCGGTACCCGCGAACTTCAGCTGGATGCTTTCTCCAGATCCGCGACCGAACAGCGTGCCGAGCGAAATGTCGGTGACGATGTCCGGGCTGAGCGAACCCGACCATGCGACCGTCGCGTTCGGATCGGTGAACACCGGCTGGTCCGGTGTCACGGCCAGCGTCAGCGGCTCGTAATGCGAGGTGATGGCGACCACGCCATTGCCCTGCAGACGCATGTTGAAGAGGCCACCCGAAGCCATGCCGGCCACCTTTCGCATCATCCTGATGTCGGCCTGGATGCCGTCTTCGTAGGCGAGCACGTCGTTGCCGTTGACGAAGATCGCCTCACCACCGAGGCGCAGCAGCGTGATCTTCTTGCCGGCATCGGCGATGTAGACGCGACCCTCGCCTTCCATCTTCATCATCTGCGTGCCTTCGCCGCTGACGGCCTTCTTCAGCAGATTGCCGAGCCCCTGCTCCATCAGCCCTTGCCGGGTGAACTTCACGTTGCCCCGGCGCGCCACCATCGAGCCCGACTTCGCCCAGATGCGACCGTTCAACTTGACCTCGAGCAGGTGCGAGCTTTCCAGCTCGAACATTTCCGGACTCCGGTCCGTCTGCTTCGACTGTTCCACGAACTCGCTCAGATTCCTGATCCCCACGCATTTCTCCCTGTGATGTGATTGCCGCGAACGCGGATCATAGAGAACGCAGGCTCCCTGATCTCCTGTCATCGGCCGGGGCTGAGCCCGCATCGGCTACAATTCAGCCGCTTCCGCGCACCGTCCCTACCCCCGAGGCCGCCCATGTCCCAGCTCGCCTATCGCCGTGTCCTGCTCAAACTGTCCGGCGAGGCGCTCATGGGGAACGAGGACTACGGCATCGATCCGCTGGTGCTGAACCGCCTCGCCCACGAGGTCATCGAGGCGCAGCAGGCCGGCGCGGAAATCGCGCTGGTGATCGGCGGCGGCAACATCTTCCGCGGCGCGGGTCTGGCCGCAGGCGGCATGGACCGGGTGACCGGCGACCAGATGGGCATGCTCGCCACCGTCATCAATGCGCTGGCGATGCAGGATGCGCTGGAAAAGCTCGGCGCCCGCTGCCGGGTGATGAGCGCGATCAAGATCAACGACGTATGCGAGGACTACATCCGCCGCCGCGCCGTGCGCCATCTCGAAAAGGGCCGGATCGCGATCTTCGCCGCGGGTACCGGCAATCCCTTCTTCACCACCGATTCGGGTGCGGCGCTGCGCGCGATCGAGATCGGCGCCGACCTGCTGCTCAAGGCGACCAAGGTCGACGGCGTGTACGACAAGGATCCGAAGAAGCACCCGGATGCGGTGCGCTTCGAGAAACTGAGCTACGACGAAGTGATCGCCCGCAACCTGCAGGTGATGGACACCGCCGCCTTCGCGCTGTGTCGCGACAGCGACCTGCCGCTGCGCATCTTCGACATGAGCCATCCTGGCGTGCTGCTGCGCATCCTGCGCGGCGAAACCATCGGCACGCTGGTGCAGGGCCGCAACGCCGGGCTTTAACGCGGAAAGCCGGCGAGTGTTTCGCGCCGCCGCACGACAGGATCAGGCGATGGGCCTCGCACACCACCACGACGATCATCCCCATCAGGGACACCACGGCCACAGCCATGGTGCTAGCACCACGCGTGCGTTCGCCGTCGTCACCCTGATCAACCTGGCCTATACCGCGCTCGAAGCGGGATACGGCTTCACCACCAACTCGCTCGCCCTGCTGTCCGACGCGCTGCACAACCTCGGCGACGTGCTCGGCCTCGCACTTGCCTGGGGCGCGGCGGTCATTGCGAAGCGGCCGCCAACCGCACGCCACACCTATGGCTGGCGCCGCGCGACGCTGCTGTCGCCGCTGGCGAATGCGTTGCTGCTGGTCGCCTTCTCGGGCGCGCTGGGCTGGGAAGCCATCCGCCGCTTCTCGGCGCCACCGGAAATCCCGGCGCTGCCGGTGATCGTCGTTGCCGCGATTGGAATCGCCGTGAACCTCGGCGCCGCGTGGTTCGTTCGCGAAGGCCACGCCCACGACCTCAACCGCCGCGGCGCGTTCCTGCACCTGATGGCCGATGCCGCGGTTTCGCTGGCGGCCGTGATCGCTGGCCTGGGCATGCTGTGGTTCGGCTGGGAGTGGCTGGACCCGATCACCGGCCTGTTGATCGGCGCGGTCGTGGCGGTGGGTTCCTTCGGGCTGCTGCGCGAGAGCTTCAACGCGGCGATGGATGCCGTGCCGCGCGGCATCGACCAGGCCGAGGTACACGCATTCCTCGCCTCGCAACCCGGCGTTACCGCCGTCCACCACCTGCACATCTGGTCGCTGGGCGCCGGTGAAGTCGCGATGACGGCGCACCTGGTGCGTCCGGACGACCACGATCACGACACTTTCATCGACCACATCAACCATGACCTCGACCATCGCTTCGGCATCAATCATCCGACGCTGCAGGTCGAACGCGGCGCTGCGTGCGAACACGACCGCCATGACCGGGCTCCGCACGGGCACTGAGGGCGGTTCAGGCGCGCTGCGCAGGCGATGACCCGCCGAAATCCCGGCTCACGGCCCGCGCCGCTATAATCCCGCGCCTATCGAAGCGCCTTCCGGCGCGCCATCTAATTAAGGGACGGAGCCGGCGATGCTCAACGAGATCAAGAAAGACGCCCAGACCCGCATGGCCAAGAGCGTCGAAGCCCTGCGCCACGACCTCGTCAAGGTCCGCACCGGCCGCGCCTCGACCGCGCTGGTCGACAGCATCAAGGTGAATTACTACGGCTCCGACATGCCGCTGGGACAGGTCGCGAGCGTTGCGGTTTCCGATGCGCGTTCGCTGACGATCACACCGTGGGAAAAGCAGATGGTCGCTGCGGTCGAGAAGGCGATCCTTGCGTCCGACCTCGGCCTGACCCCGAACACCGCCGGCACCGTGATCCGCCTCAACCTGCCTGCGCTCACCGAAGAGCGCCGCAAGGAACTGTCCAAGCACGTGCACGGCGAAGGCGAAGACGCCAAGGTCGCGATCCGCAACATCCGCCGCGATGCCAACCACCAGGTCAAGGAACTGCTGAAGGAAAAGAAGGTGACCGAGGACGAAGCGACCCGCGCGGAAGCCGAAATCCAGAAGATCACCGACAGCGCGATCAAGGACGTCGACGAAGTGGTGAAGGCGAAAGAACAGGAACTGATGGCGGTCTGAAGAGCAGGCGTTCGCGGTTGTCAGTTGGCGCAGCCCGGCAGGCGCCACCACCCCGCAACCCATGAACTCTTCTGGCAGCCACGAAATGTCTTCCGATCCCGCATCGCCCCGAATTCCCCGCCACCTGGCCGTCATCATGGACGGCAACGGGCGCTGGGCGCAGCGACGCCGCCGCCCACGCATGATCGGCCATCGCGCCGGCGCCCGCGCGGTCAACGTCTGCATCGATTTCTGCCTGGATGTCGGTATCGAGGCGCTGACGCTGTTCGCGTTTTCCAGCGAGAACTGGGGCCGGCCGGAAGACGAGGTCGGCGCGCTGATGAAACTGTTCCTGGGCGCCCTGGAACGCGAGGTCGACGAACTCGATCGCCGTGGCGTGCGCATCCGCTTCATCGGCGAACGCGATCGCTTCGCCGAAGCGATCCGCGCGCGCATGGCCGCATCGGAAACCCAGACTGCCGGCAACACACGCCTGCAGCTCAACATTGCGGCGAGCTATGGCGGGCGTTGGGACATCGTCCAGGCCACGCGTGCACTCGCCCGCGACGTCGCAGCCGGGCGCCTCGACCCCGAAGCCATCGACGAAGCGCTGCTGGGCGCGCGCGTCGCGCTCGCCGATCTCCCCGCGCCCGATCTGTTCATCCGCACCGGCGGGGACATGCGGATCAGCAACTTCCTGCTGTGGCAGCTGGCCTATACCGAACTGTGGTTCACCGAAACGTTGTGGCCGGAGCTGGATACCGCCACACTGCGACGCGCCCTGGCCGACTACGCCAGCCGCGAGCGCCGCTTCGGCCTGACCGGCGAGCAGGCGGCGGGGATGCAGCCCGGTGGGCCAACAAAGCCAGAGAACAACGAATGACGAGAACCCGCCTGCTGGCTGCCCTGATCATGGCCCCGGTCGCGATCGCCGCGATCCTGCTCCTGTCCACGCCGTGGATCGTCGCGCTGGCCGCGGTGGTGTTCCTCGCTGGGCTGTGGGAGTGGTTCGAACTCGCCGAGATCGAAGACACGCTCGCCCGCACCGTGCTGCTGGTGGCGCACCTCGCGCTGATGGTCGCGATCGTGTGGGCGTCGCGGTCCGCATCGGGCTATAGCTATGTGTTGTTCCAGCTGGCGAGCGTCATCGGCGTGGTGTGGTGGGTCCTTTCACTGTTGTGGCTGCGCAGCTACGACTTCGCCAGCAATCACCAGACCTGGGCGCGGTTCTTCAAGCTGGCGGCAGGCGCTGCAGCCGTCATTCCTGCGTGGTGCGCGCTTGCGTGGATACATGCCACCGAACCGAATGGCCACGTCTGGCTGTTCACCGCACTGGCGATCGTGTGGGCGGCCGACAGCGCCGCGTATTTCTCCGGGCGCCATTTCGGCGGCACGCTGTTCGGAACGCGCAGGCTGGCGCCGCGCGTGAGCCCGAACAAGACCTTCGAAGGACTCGCCGGCGGCGTGCTGGCCGGCGTACTGATCGGTATCTGCGGTTCGCTGCTGGCGGGAGCCAAGGGTGACCAGGTTCCCCTCGTGGCGCTGGTTTCGCTGGTGGCGACGCTGGCCTCGGTAGTCGGCGATCTTTTTGAAAGCCTGCTCAAGCGCCACGCAGGCGTGAAGGATTCGGGACATCTGATTCCCGGCCATGGCGGCGTTCTCGACCGCATCGATGGCGTGCTTGCCGCCCTGCCCGTGTTCGCACTGGGCAAGGCCATGTTTGGTTTCTAGACAACCACGCCGGCCTGGCCCGGCGCGGTGGAAATAACGATCGATGTCCCAGCTTCCCGCCCGCAACATCGCCGTCTTCGGCGCGACCGGCTCGATCGGCGCGTCGGCACTGGACGTGATCGCGCGTCACCCCGGCAACCTTCGCGCAACGGTATTGGCCGCGGGCAGCAAGGTCGATGCATTGCTGGCGCTGTGCCGGGTGCATCGTCCGCTTCATGCCGTCATTGCCGACGCTTCGCAGTTCGCCGCGCTCCGCGACGGCTTGCGCGAAGCCGGCCTCGACACGCAACCGCACGCGGGCGATGAAGCGCTTATCGAACTGGCCGCGGGCGACGATTGCGATACCGTCGTCGCAGCGATCGTCGGCGCCGCAGGCCTGTCGTCGACGCTCGCAGCAGCGAAAGCCGGCAAGCGCCTCCTGCTTGCGAACAAGGAATCCCTGGTGCTCGCCGGCGAACTGCTCATGCAGGCCGCGCACGCCAGTGGCGCGGTCATCGTGCCGATCGACAGCGAGCACAACGCGATCTTCCAATGCCTGCCGCAGGCGCAGTCGGGGGGCCTGTCCGATGCGCCGACGCACGCCGGCCTCAGGCGCATCGTGCTGACGGCGTCCGGCGGGCCATTCCGCGGACGTGTTCGCGCGCAGCTTGCGGACGTGACACCCGAACAGGCCATCGCGCATCCGAAGTGGTCGATGGGTCCGAAGATCTCCGTCGACTCGGCCACGCTGATGAACAAGGGCCTTGAAGTCATCGAAGCCCACCATCTGTTCGGGGTATCGCGCGAGCGCATCGACGTGGTCGTGCATCCGCAGAGCCTGGTGCATTCGCTGGTCGAATTCGTCGATGGATCGACGCTCGCGCAATTGGGATTACCTGACATGCGCACCGCCCTCGCCGTCGGTTTCGCGTGGCCTCAGCGGATTGATTCGGGCGTCGCCGGACTCGACCTGCTGCAGCACGGCCGTCTCGATTTCGAAGCGCCCGATCTCGATGCCTTCCCCTGCCTGCGCCTCGCATTCGATGCACTCAAGGCCGGCGGCACCGCGCCGGCGATGCTCAACGCAGCCAACGAAGTCGCGGTTTCAGCCTTTCTTCAGCGGCGGATCGCTTTCCTGTCCATTCCCGCGCTGGTGGAAGCTACCCTCGATGCACTGCCCGCCTCCGCCGCCGATTCGCTGGACGTCCTGCGCGAAGCTGATGCCGCGGCGCGCCGGCATGCCATGGCGGCGGTGGGCTGATGCGTCTTCCAGTCCTCACCTCTTTCGCGCGAGCGTCCAGCCATGAATGAAATCATCGGCTCGATTTTCTGGCTGCTGGTGAGCCTGGGCGTGCTCGTCACCTTCCACGAATTCGGCCACTACTGGGTCGCGCGCCGCTGCGGCGTCAAGGTGCTGCGATTCTCCGTGGGCTTCGGCAAGCCGCTGTGGCTGCGCCGTGGCAAGGACGGAACGGAATACGTGATCGCCGCGATTCCGCTCGGCGGCTACGTAAAGATGCTCGGTGAGCATTCCATGGAAGCCGCCGACCTCGAGCAACCGATACGCCCCGAGGACATGGCGCAGTCGCACGATCGCCAGCCGGTGTGGAAACGCATGGCGATCTCGTTCGCGGGGCCTGCGGCAAACCTGATCCTCTGCGTCGTGCTGTTCTGGGGCATGTTCGTGGTGGGCCGGCCGGACTTCGCGCCTGTGGTCGGCCAGGTGCAGGGCATCGCGGCGGCCGCCGGGCTGCAGCGCGGCGATGAAGTGCTTTCGATCGACGGACGCACGACGCCCACCTGGAGCGACGTGAGCATGGGCCTGCTCGCTGCCGCGCTCGACCGCAAGGACATGATCGTCCGCGTGCGCGAAGCGGGCGGCTCGGAAAGCGAACACAGACTTTCCCTGTCGCGGCTCCCCGATGATTTCGATGAAACGCGCGCCCTCCAGCAGCTGGGCTTGCGCGGGCGGCACGAAGTCGTCGCTCCCGTGATCGGCGAAGTCAGCCCAGGCAAACCCGCGTGGGGCGTGTTGGCCGAAGGCGACCGGATCACCGCCATCGACGGCGAACCCACGACCTCGTATGAAGACATCGCCCGCGCAGCCAAACGCCTCGGCGAAGAGAATCGCGAAGCGATGGTAGAAGTCCAGCGCGGAGAAGACCGTCTCGCCCTTCCGCTGAAGCCAGCCCGGCTCAAGTTGCCGGAGGGCAACGAGTTCTGGGGTTTTGGCGTCACCCTGGTTTCATCGGACCCCAAACGCGACGCAATACTGCGCTACGGCCCCATCGCGGCGGTCCCGCAGGCGTTCCTGGAAGCCGGCCGTCAGACCCGCGAACTCTTCGCCACGTTCAGCCGCGCCTTCCACGGCACGGTGTCCGCGCGCAACACGGTCGCCGGGCCGATCACCATCGCCCGCGCCAGCAATTACTTCGCCCAGCAGGGCGTCGCGCACTACCTGATGCTGCTCGCGCTGCTGTCGCTGAGCCTCGGGATTCTGAACCTGCTCCCGATCCCGATCTTGGACGGCGGTCACCTGCTGTATTACCTTATCGAGCTGGTCAAAGGCAGCCCGGTCAGCGAACGGGTGATGGCCGCCGGGAATTTCGTCGGCCTGGCCTTGATCGTCGGCCTGATGGGGCTGGCGTTCTACAACGACATCGTGAACAACCTGGTGCGGTGATGGATACCGCGATACGAACCCCGCCGGGAACCTGTTCACGGAAAGCTGGTCCAGGAAGGGCCTGCGACAACGATTCGACCCGCGGCGTTCGCCTGGCGCCCGCACTCCCCAACCGGATTTGATGATGACGCGACTTCCCAATCGCCGCCTGCTCGCCCTTGCCCTGATCGCAGCGATGGCGCCGGCACTCCCCGCGCTTGCGCAGTCGACCGATCCGTTCCTGCCTGCCGGCGCGCCTGTTGCGACGCCCGTTTCGGCGGATGCATTCACGGTCAGCGACATCCGCGTGGACGGCCTGCAGCGCATCTCGGCGGGCACGGTATTCACCTATCTTCCGGTCGAGCGCGGCGACACCGTCGATTCGACCAAGGCCGCCGCGGCAATCCGCGCGTTGTACAAGACCGGCTTCTTCGAAGACGTTCGCATTGATCGCCAGGGCGACATCCTCGTGGTCACGGTGCAGGAGCGTCCGGCGATCAACAAGCTGACGGTGACCGGCAACAAGGACATCCAGACCGAGGACCTGATGAAGGGCCTCAAGGAAAACGGGATGGCCGAAGGCGATACCTTCAATCGCCTCGTGCTCGACAAGATGGGCCAGGAACTCACCCGCCAGTACCAGAATCGCGGCAAGTACAACGTCGAGATCACCCCGACCGTGTCGCGTCTGGATCGCAACCGGGTCGACGTGACCATCACGGTCAAGGAAGGCAAGGCCGCGCGCATCCAGCACATCAACCTGGTCGGCAACGAGAAGTTCGCCGACAAGGACATCGTCGACACCTGGGAATCGGGCGAACACAACTGGCTCAGCTGGTACCGCCGCGACGACCAGTACTCGCGCGAGAAGCTCTCGGGCGATCTCGAAAAGCTCAACAACTATTACCTCGATCGCGGCTACGTCGACTTCAACATCGACTCCACGCAGGTCTCGATCAGTCCAGACCGCCGCGACATGTTCATCAGCGCGGGCGTGTCCGAGGGCGACCAGTACAAGATCTCCTCGGTGCAACTCACCGGCGATACCGTCCTGCCCAAGGAAGAGCTGCAGAAGATGGTGCTGGTGAAGGAAGGCCAGATCTTCTCCCGCCGCCTGCTGGAGCTGACGTCCGATTCGATCACGGCCACGCTCGGCAACATCGGTTACGCCTTCGCGCAGGTCAATCCGGTTCCCGACATCGATCGCGAAGCCAAGACCGTCGGCATCAGCCTGCAGGTCGTCCCCGGCCCGCGCGTCAACGTCCGCAATGTCGTCTTCAAGGGCAATTCGCGTACCAGCGACGAAGTGATGCGCCGCGAGATGCGCCAGTTCGAAGGCAGCTGGTATTCGCAGGCCGCGGTCGACCGCTCCAAGATCCGCCTGCAGGGGCTGGGTTATTTCGAGACGGTGGACGTCGAAAGCGAACCGGTCGAAGGCACCAACGACCAGGTCGACGTCGTCGTCAACGTCAAGGAAACTTCGTCGGGCAGCTTCGTCTTCGGCCTGGGTTTCTCGCAACTCAGCGGCCTCACCACGCAGGTGCAGCTGTCGCAGGAAAACTTCCTCGGCACCGGCAACCGCGTGTCCGTGCAGGCGCAGCGCAGCCGCTACCAGTCGCGCTACGACTTCTCGTTCCTCAATCCATACTTCCTGGATAACGGCCTGTCGCTGGGCTACAACCTGTGGTGGCGTGAACTCGATTATTCCGACTTCGGCACCGCGCAATACAGCAGCAACAGTGGTGCAGGCCAGGTCGTGCTCGGTTTCCCGATCACGGAGACCGACTCCATCACCGGCCTGTTCGGGATCGACACGAACCAGATCCTCGCATCGGGCAGCACGCCCGAGCCGATCCGCAACTACATCGATGCCCTGAACACCCGCACCTTCCATGCCTGGCGTGCCGAGCTGGGCTGGTCGCGCAATTCGCTCGACAACCTGCTCACGCCGTCCCGCGGCATGCAGCAGCGCATCTGGCTGGAGAGCACGCTGCCGGGCTCCACGGTCGAGTACTTCAAGCTCAACTACAGCATTTCGAAGTTCTGGCCGTTGTCGCGCCACCTGGTGCTGAATACCCGCGCTGAACTCGGTTACGGCGACAGTTACGGCGATGCCACGACACGGAACCTCTGCTTCACGCCGGGCTCCTTCCAGGACACGGACAACAACACCACCACGCCGCCGGTGTTCGTTCCGGGCCCGGCTCCGAGCGAACCCTGCCTGACGACCTCGCCGGATTACGACAAGACAGTCACCGCCGATGGCCTGCCGTTCTTCGAGAATTTCTATGCGGGCGGCGTGCGCTCGGTTCGCGGTTTCCGCGACAACACGCTGGGTCCGCGCCAGGCGCCGTTCGCCGGCAGCACCTACCTGCAACCGGTTGGTGGCGCGGTCAAGACGACCGGCTCGCTGGAAATGTACTTCCCGACCCTGCTCGACACGCCTGCAGCGCGCGCTTCCGCATTCATCGACTTCGGCAACGTGTACAAGGACGTCGACACCTGGGATGCCGGCGAACTTCGCGCTTCAACCGGCCTCGCGCTGATGTGGCGCTCGCCGATGGGCCCGATCTCGATCAGCTACGCCTTCCCGCTGCGCCAGGAAGACGACGACGAGCTCGAGCGCCTGCAGTTCACCTTCGGCGGCACGTTCTAACCGACGCGGCTCCACATGGGCCAGTCCTCGTTCACTGCCGCGGAACTGGCCGAACGCTTCGGTCTCGAACTGCAGGGCGATGGCGCCGTGCGCGTGCACGGCGTTGGCACGCTGGCCCGTGCGCGTGCAGGACAGCTCGCCTTCCTTGCCAACAGCAAATACCGCGGCCAGCTCGCCGAGTCACAGGCGAGCGTGGTTGCGATGCGGCCGGAAGACGCAGCCGGATTCGCTGGCACCGCGCTGGTCGCAGGCGATCCCTATGCTGCTTTCGCGAAGATGTCGGCCTTGTTTGAACCCAGGCCGGCACGCACCGTGGGCATTCATCCTTCCGCCGACATCGCGGCCGATGCGCAGGTCGATCCCAGCGCGCACATCGGCGCTTTCGTGAGCATCGGCGCGCGCAGCCGTATCGAAGCCGGCGCGGTGATCGGTGCTGGCTGCGTGGTCGGCGACGATTGCTTGGTCGGCGCAGGCAGCGAACTCATCGCGCGTGTCACCCTGGTCACGCGCGTGCGGATCGGCCAGCGCGTCACCGTGCATCCTGGCGCCGTGCTGGGCTCCGCCGGCTTCGGCCTGGCGATGGAAGCCGGCAAGTGGCTCAACGTACCGCAGCTTGGCGGCGTCGTTATCGGTAACGACTGCGAGATCGGCGCGAATACCACCATCGATCGCGGCGCGATCGATGACACGGTGCTCGAGGAAGACGTCCGCCTCGACAACCAGATCCAGATCGGCCACAACGTTTTCATCGGCGCGCACACCGCGATGGCGGGTTGTGCGGCGGTCGCCGGCAGCGCCAGGATCGGCCGCTATTGCCTGATCGGCGGCGCGGCCGGCGTCCTTGGCCACCTTGAAATCTGTGACAAGGTGATGATCACGGCCATGAGCCTGGTCACGCATTCCATCCGTGAGCCCGGCGAATACTCTTCCGGCACGCCGCTGATGGACAACCGCAGCTGGCGCAAGAACGCCGCCCGCTTCAAGCAGCTCGATGCCCTGGCGCGCCGGATCGGCAAGGCACAGGAAGACTAGGACCTGCCGATCGGGTTAATCTGCGCGACATACGGACGCGCATGTGGCAGTGAAGCCGGATAATTGCCGATTCGCTTCACGCCTTCCGTGCTCCAGGAAACGATGATGACCCAGCCCGTGCAACTCCCGGTCGATATAGCCGGCATCCAGAAACTGCTGCCGCACCGATACCCCTTCCTGCTGGTCGACCGCGTCGTCGAACTGGAATTGCACAAGCGCGTGCTGGCATACAAGAACGTCAGCGTCAACGAGCCCTTCTTCAACGGCCATTTCCCGGGCCACCCGGTGATGCCGGGCGTGCTGGTGATCGAAGCGCTGGCACAGGCCGGCGGCCTGCTCACGCAGCTGTCGGGGCATAACGGCGAGGGCAGCATTTATTACCTGGTGAAGGTCGACAACGCGCGCTTTTCGAAGATGGTGGTCCCGGGCGACCGGTTGGACCTCGAGGTCACGCTCAAGCGGACCATTCGCAACATGGCGCTGTATGCCGGCGTTGCGCGCGTCGATGGCCAGGAAGCCGCGAGTGCTGAAATCCTCTGCGCCGAGGTCAAGAGCAACGCATGACCACGGCTGCGCCCGTAATCCATCCTTCCGCGGTCGTCGAGGCCGGCGCGAAGCTCGGTGCCGGCGTCGTCGTAGGCCCGTTCTGCTACATCGGCAACGAAGTCCAAGTCGGCGACAACACGACCTTCGGCCCGCACTGCAGCGTGCAGGGACCGGCGCGGATCGGCCGCGACAACCGCTTCGTCGGCCATTGCGCGATCGGCGGCGAGCCGCAGGACAAGAAGTACGCAGGCGAACGCGTCGAGCTCGTCATCGGCGAACGCAACGTGTTCCGCGAGTTCTGCACCATCAATCGTGGCACCGGTGGCGGGGGCGGCAGCACCACGGTCGGCAACGACAACTGGTTCCTCGCCTACACGCACGTCGCGCACGACTGCCATGTCGGCGACCACTGCGTGTTCTCCAACAATGCGACGCTGGCCGGCCACGTCACCGTGGGCGACCACGTGATCCTCAGCGGCTTCGCCGGCATCCATCAGTTCTGCCGCATCGGCGCGCATGCGTTCATCGGCATGGGCGCGTTCGTCAATGGCGACGTGCCGCCGTTCCTGATGGTCGCGCAGGAAGGCTATGGCAAGCCGCGCGGCATCAACAGCGAAGGCCTCAAGCGCCGCGGCTTCGACAGCGAACGCATCGGCGCGATCAAGCGCGCGTACCGTGCGCTGTACATGTCCGGCGCCTCGCTCGACGAAGCGCGCGTGCGCATCGCCGAGATCGCCGGCGAAAGCGCCGACGTGCGCGACTTCCTCGACTTCATCGAAAGCGGCGAACGGCCGCTGCTGCGGTAAGCGCATGCCGGTACGTATTGCCCTCGTCGCAGGCGAAGCCTCCGGCGACCTGCTTGGTGCCGGCCTGATCGCCGAATTGCGCAAGCGCTATCCCGATGCGCAGTTCGCCGGCATTGGCGGCGATGCGATGCGCGGCGCCGGCATGGACACCTGGTTCGACGCCACGGAACTCGCGGTGATGGGCCTCTCGGAAGTGCTCAGGCACCTGCCGCGCCTGCTGCGCCTGCGCCGATCGCTACGCGAACGCGTGCTGGCATGGAAACCGGATGTCTTCGTCGGCATCGACGCGCCCGACTTCAACCTCGGCGTCGAGAAGTGGCTGAAGAAGCGCGGCGTCCGCACCGTGCATTACGTGAGCCCGTCGGTATGGGCATGGCGGGAAAGCCGCGCCGCGAAGATCGGGCAGTCGGCTTCGCGCGTGCTGTGCCTGTTCCCGATGGAGCCGGCGATCTATGCGAAGCATCGCGTCGATGCGCGCTTCGTCGGCCACCCGCTCGCCGACGAGATGCCGGTAGATCCGGATCGGCTCGCCATGCGGGAACAACTGGGCATCGACCCGGAACGTCCGGTGCTCGCGCTGTTGCCGGGCTCGCGCGTCGGCGAAATCGAGCGGCTGGCGGCAATCTTTCTCTCGGCTGCAGCGCGCGTACTGGAAGAAGTACCGGACCTGCAGATCGTCGTGCCGATCGCGAACGCGCCGGCCAACGTCGCGTTCCGCCGCGTGCTCGGCAGCCATCCCGACATCTCCGACCTGCAACCCGCACTGCGCCTGCTGGTGGGCAACGCGCGCCGCCTGATGGTTGCCAGCGACGTCGTGCTGCTCGCCTCCGGCACCGCCACGCTGGAAGCGATGCTGGCAAAGCGGCCGATGGTGGTCGCCTACAGGGTCGCGCCCCTCACCTACACGCTGGTGAAGGGCCTGGGCATGCTGAAGGTGAAGAACTATTCGTTGCCGAATGTGCTCGCCGGCGAACGCATCGTCCCCGAGCTCATACAGCGCAACTGCACGCCGCAGAAGCTCGCGCAGGCCACCTTGGCGATGCTGCGCGATGGTGAGGCAATGGAACGCATCGGCCCGCGCTTCCGCGAACTGCACCTGCAACTGCGCCAGGACGCTTCCGCGCGTGCGGCCGATGCAATCGCGGAATTGCTGCCACGACCCCTTGCGTGAATGCGGATCGCTCGCCCACTCTGATCGCGCCCGCCAGATCAATGTTTCCCAGAACTCGCCGCGATGCCGTTCGATACACCCGCTTCCACGCCTGAAGTGACGCTGCGTTCCGCGCCGCTGCGCATCGCCGGCATCGACGAAGCCGGACGCGGTCCGCTTGCGGGCCCGGTCGTCGTGGCCGCGGTGGTGTTCGCCCCCGGCCGCACGCCGATCAACGGGCTCGACGATTCCAAGCAACTCGATCCCGATCGCCGCGAAGTGCTGTACGACCGCATCGTGCAGCGCGCGCTCGCATGGAAGATCGAATTCGTCGGCGTCGAGGAGATCGACCGCATCAACATCCTGCAGGCGACGCTCACCGGCATGCGCCGCGCACTCGAAGGCGTCGCGCACATCGCCGATGCCGCACGCATCGACGGCAACATCGTTCCCTCGGGCCTGTGCCGGCCCGGCGAAGCCTGGATCGGCGGCGACGCGCGGGATCGCTCGATCATGGCGGCCTCGATCCTCGCCAAGGTCGCGCGCGACCGCTACATGCGCGAACTCCACCAGCAATGGCCGCAGTACGGATTCGCCGACCACAAGGGTTATTCGACGCCCGTGCACCTGGCCGCGCTGAAGCAGCACGGTCCGTGCCCGCACCATCGGCGCAGCTTCATGCCGGTGCGGCTGGCGCAGGCCGATCTGTTCCCGACACCGGCGTAGCTGCAGGCCGGCTTGCGCCTCAATTGGGCTTGATCTTCAGGTCCGGATCGACGTGCTTTCCGTTCGCAGCGATTCCGTACTTATACGTGCCTGGATTGCCCGATGCGGGGAGCGTCACTTTTCGGCGGTCGTCGCGATCCGGATCCGATTCCAGCCCGCCATGGCCAGGCGGCCCGCCAGGGAAATCGAGTTCGAAATCCACCGTCGAACCCTTCGGTCCTCGCCAGGTCACCTGCGAGCCGCGCTTTACCGTGCAAGATTCCGGCGAGGCCGAAGGCAAGCCATTCCGCGCATAGCGGATGTTGACGTACACCTTGTTGCTCGCGTCGTGCGCGGGGTCGCCGCACCAGATGCCATCCAGCGAGTCGGGGGCCGTGTCCGCGTCCGGCATGAGCGATGAGTCATCGGGCGAAGTCGGGCATCCGGTTCCACACATCAACAGAACGAGCGCAGCAACCACTGTTGGCATTTTCATTGCGATCTCCAATGCCCATCGGGCGGAATCATTTCGTTTTGCTCGCAGTCATCCCGCCCGCTTCGCCGAGCAAGGGACGCAACACCGGAGAAGCACCGATGCGGGCGCGGGTTATGCCGGCAGCCAGCGCGCGATCGATCCTCGTGAGCGCCTGTTCGCGATCGCCCAGCAGGGCCAGCGTCTGCGCTCCCCAGAAGGCGACTTCGCCAGGTTCGTCCTTGAGCGACTCCGCTCGGGCGATCAATGCACGCGCCTCGCGTTCCTGCCCGAGGTTCGCGCGATACCAGGCCAACACGCCAAGGGCATGCGCGTCTCCGGCCTTGATGTCGACGTATTGCTGCGCCAGTCGCGCCGCGCGTTCGTACGGTTCGCGCGCCTGTTCCTTCGTGGTGGGCATCGCGGACAGCGCGTCGCCGAGGTTGCCCCACGCCCTGTGGTCGCTTGGGTCGAGTTCGGCGGCACGGCGGAACATGCGCACGGATTCGTCGTATGCGCCTTCATCAAAGCGCATCGCGCCGAGGTTGATCAGCACCGCGGAACTCGGTTTCAGCGCGAGCGAACGCATGAACGCATCGTTAGCGCAGGCAGTGTCCCCATGCAGCAGGCACAGGCCACCGTAACTGGCCCAGGTTTCCTCGTCGTTGGGCTCCAGCTGCGTCGCGACACGGTAGGTCGCGATTGCCTTGGGCAGATCGCCGCGCACGTAATGGTGGAATCCGAGCGAGCGGTAGGTACCCGCATGGCCCGGCCGCAGTTCGCGCGCGCGTTCGAAGTAGTCGAGCGCAACGTCGTTGTGCTCCTGCGCTGCTTCCGCCCGCGCCATGCCGAGGTACGCGTCCGGAGCCAGCGCCTTGTCCTCCAGCGCCTGACGGAAGTACGTGAGCGCCTGCGCCGGTTCGCCGCGCGCCTGGTGCAAGTCGCCCAACGCAAGACTGACTTCGCGCAGCTTCGGATCCATCTCCGCGGCGCGCCCGCATGCGGTTTCCGCGCGCGCGTAGGCGGCAGGATCGTGAGCGAATTCGAACGCGATGATCTCGGCACGGCAGATGCCGGCCTGCGCGCGGGCGAAGTTGCTGTCGGCGGCGAGCGCTTCGCTGAAGAAACCGATCGCCGCGGCGCCATCCTGGCGGCCCTGCAACTGCTGTACGCCCTTGAGGTACGCGTCGTACGCGGCGACGTTGTGCGTGGGTTCCAGCCGCCGCGCCAACGCTTCGGTGCTGGCGGAATTGATGCCCGGCAGCGAACGCACGACTTCGTTGGCGATTTCGCGCTGGAGGGCGAACACGCCCTTGAGTTCGCGCTCGTAACTGCCCGACCACACCGTGTAGCCGGTGCGCGTGTCCGACAGCCGTGCATTGATGCGCACGCGCTGGCCTTCGCGGCGGACGTCGGCATCCAGCACCGTCGCCACGCCGAGCAGCTTGCCGATCCGGCGCACGTCCGCGCCGCGGGTGCCGCATGCGCTTGCCACCCGGCAGGAAGCGACCTTGAGTCCGGGCACGCCGGCCAGCGCGTCATGCAGCTCGACAGCGAGTCCCTCGGCGAAGTAGCTGTCCTTGCGGTCGTCGCTCAGGCTCACGAACGGCAGCACGGCGATCGAAGCGTCGCCCGGTTGAACCCGCGGCTGGCGATCGGCGGTGAACAACGACCAGGCAATGGCAATCACCAGTGATGCCGCGACCATCCACACCGGCAACCAGCGCGAAACCTTCGCCCGCGTTGCGGGCGCCGGCAACGGCGCCGGGATATCCACAGCGGCGGCGCGATGGGTGTCCCCCGTCGCGAGCGGCGCCAATGGCTCCGTTGCTGCCGCCTCTGCTGCGGTCGCACCTGATTCGTGCGCGGCGTTTTTTTCAACCAGCGGCCATGACTTGGGCTCACCGATGAATCGATAGCCGAGCCCGTGCTGGGTCTGGATGTACTGCGGCCGGTGCGAGTCGTCCTCGAGCACGTGGCGCAGCTGCGCGACGGCACGCGTCAGCACGCCCGGCGTCACATGCCGGTGGCCCCACACCGCATCCAGCAGTTCATCGTGGCGGACCAGCTCGCCGGCATGGCCCAGCAGGTGGAGCAGCACCGCGAAGGCCTTCGGTTCCAGCGCCTGCGGCTCTCCGTCGCGCGTGAGCGTGTACGCGGAGGAATCGACCACGAAGGGACCGAAGCGGTATCCCTCGCCGCCGTTACGCGCGCTTCCGGCCTGTCCCGGGGCTTCCATCAGGGAAACCTCACGAATGCATCGGCAACCTCGCCAAAGGCTGCGAGGACCGTCGCAACAGCGTCATGACCCGATTGCGGCCCGAGCGGAAGCTGGGTCCACGCCGAAACCACGGCGTGCCCACCTTCCCACGGAGCCTTTGCCATGAACGCCATGCTCGCCATCGCGATTCCGTTGCCTGCCATCCTCGACCAGCCGTTGCCGATCGGGCCCAGCCGCCGTCACCGCATCGATGGCTTCCATCTCACCAATGCTTCGGTCGACCGCTTCAATACGCTGCTTGCCAATCTCGGGCGCCGAAGCGCGCCGCTGGACTGCGACCGGCTGGCTACTGCCGCGCGCGAACTGCGCGACCATGCGGCCGGGAGTTCCGAGCCGGCCTGCATCCTGCAACGTATGAAGCGCCTCCAGGCGGCCGCCTCCATGGTCGACGACGCCCAGTGGGAACCGGCCGATGAAGCCGGCAACCTCGCTTCGCTGATCGTCCAGTACGCCAGCGGCCGCTTCCAGTTGCTGCCGAACTACCTGCCCACCATCGGTCACCTTGACGATGCAATCGCAGTGGAAGCGGCCTGGCCGTCGATCAGGGCCGAAGTCGTCGACTTCCTCGACTACTGCCGCATCCGCTCGCTCGAAGCCGGCTTGCGCGGCCGCGAGCCCGGCGCTTTCGGGTTCACGCGCGCCGACTGGGAAGAGGCGCGCCGCGCGGAGTACTTCCTGGACCGGCAACGTCGCTGCATCCGCGACAGCAGCTACGTGCCACTGATGGAACCGCGTTTTGCCATCCACTGAGGCTCCTTCCATGCCCGACAGGTCGAGGCCGCCGCGAGGCGGCCTCGCTGTTTCCCCATCGATCGCCACGCGTCTGGCAAACCGCCCCTTCTTCTTCGCGTGAGGGCGCACGCAGCGAGTTGTTCTGCTGCCCTTTCCAGGCATGTCCTGCATTCCCGGAACCAGGAACCGCTTCAGCAATTCAGTATCGAAAAACCCCGCTGAACCGCCCGTCGGAACCCCTCTCCGGCCGAGCCATAACGGCGCATGATCGTTACTGCACCGCCTGCCATTCCCCCGGGATCGGGACCGCTGCAATACCGGCCGTAGCGCGGCTCCCGCGGAGGAGTTCCCCAACGGACACGACCGGACCGAGGTGCCCCATGCGCATGCCTCATCCGACTCCCACTTCGAACCCGCTTCCGTACGAACATTTCCGCGGCGGCCTGACCGACGCGCTCGGCGCACCCGCTGGCTTCCCCGAAATCGCCCTATCCGCTCCTGCGATCGCGCAGTTCGACGAACTCGTGCACGACCTCTATCCCGACGCCGCGCGCGTCGACCCACCGCGCCTGCAACAACTGGCGGCGTGGCTGTTGTCGCTGCCGGAAGAAGAGGCGCGCGAAGAACTGGACGCCCGCCTGCAACGCATGGATGAGCTGCGCGCGCTGATGGACGACGAAGCGTGGGACTGCCATGACGCGACGCGCCTGCGCATCAACAAGCTGCTCGCGTACATCGACCGCGACGACGACCTGATCCCCGACAGCCTTCCGCTCCTCGGCCGCCTGGACGACGTGCTGCTGATCGAGCTCGCATGGCCAGCGTTCTCCGCCGAAGCCGACGAGTACCGCGACTTCTGCCAGTACCGGTTGAATGAACGCCCTCGCGGCACGCCGACCGAGCAACGGGAAGCCTGGATGCGCGACCGCCTCGCCGAACTCGAGCTGCTGCGCCAGAGCACGCGGCTGGAAGACGAACACTTCGCGTATGGCCGCACGCCGGAAGGGCCGATGCGCGTCACCGGATCGCCGCTGCCGTAGTTCATGGGGTGACCCAGCAACCGTGGCGGACTGAAGCCTGTTGCGCGGCGACCAAATAGCGGCTTCAAGTTTGCCGCTACAGACCGCCGTGTCCCCCCCTCACCCTGCTTCGCTGCGCGAAGCTGTCCCTCTCCCGCAAGCGGGCCGAGGAAGGGCCATCGAATGACTTTGGCATCCACCTCCTTCTCCCCGCTCGCGGGGAGAAGGTGCCCGAAGGGCGGATGAGGGGCGGCTTTCAGCGTCGCCCACTCCAAATCACTCCCCGCAAAAGTCAATCTCGTCCGCCCCGGCCGCGGCTGCTACCCTGCGCCCTCAGCACCCGACGGCCCGCATGACCGCCCGTTTCGTTCACCTCCACCTGCATAGCGAGTACTCGCTCGCCGACTCGACGATCCGCATCGGCGAGCTGGTGAAACGCTGCGCGCAGCTCGGCCAGCCGGCCGTGGCGGTGACCGACATCGACAACCTGTTCGCGGCGGTGAAGTTCTACAAGGCGGCCGAAGGCGCGGGCATCAAGCCGATCATCGGCGCCGACATCGGCCTGGCCGACGGCAACGAAACCCCGGCGCGCATGACCCTGCTGTGCCGCGATCGCAGCGGCTATCTCACCCTGTCGCGCCTGCTCAGCCGCGCGTGGATGGAAGGCCACCGCATCGACGGCGTCGCGATCCGCCCGGAGTGGCTGCGCGAAGACAACACCGGCCTGTTCGCGCTGGTCGGGCGCAGGAGCCTCGCCGGACAACTCGTCGGCACCCATCGCACCGAACTCGCCGAAGCCTCGCTCGCCGATTGGCGCGACGTGTTCGGCGACCGGCTGCACCTGGAGGTCACCCGCAGCGGCCGCGAAGGCGAGGACGCGTTCAATGCGTTCGCGCTACATGCCGCCACGCGCCGCGGCATTCCGATTGTCGCCAGCAACGACGTACGCTTCCTCGACGCCGACGGCTTCGAAGCGCACGAAGCGCGCGTGTGCATCGCCTCCGGCCGCGTGCTCGACGACCCCAAGCGTCCGCGCGAATACGGCGCCGAGCAGTACCTGAAGTCATCGGATGAAATGGCGGCGCTGTTCGCCGACATTCCGGACGCGATCGACAACGCCGTCGCGCTCGCCACGCGCTGCAACGTGACGATGAAGCTGGGCGAATACGCCCTTCCGGCGTTCCCGGTGCCGAGCGAGCACACGATCGAATCGTGGCTGCGCAGCTCCGCGCGCGAAGGCCTCGTCGCGCGCCTGGAAAAGAACCCACTCGCACCCGGCAAGACCCGCGAAGAATACGAAGCGCGCCTGGAAACCGAGCTGGACGTCATCATCAAGATGGGGTTCCCCGGCTACTTCCTGATCGTCGCGGACTTCATCAACTGGGGCAAGGCGCAGGGTATTCCGGTCGGTCCGGGCCGTGGTTCGGGCGCGGGTTCGCTCGTCGCGTGGGCGCTGGGCATCACCGATCTCGACCCGCTGCCGTACGACCTGCTGTTCGAGCGCTTCCTCAATCCCGAACGCGTGTCGATGCCCGACTTCGACATCGACTTCTGCATGGACCGCCGCGACGAAGTCATCGACTACGTCGCGCGCAAGTACGGCCGCGACCGCGTTTCGCAGATCATCACCTACGGCACCATGGCCGCGAAGGCGGTGGTGCGCGACTCGGGCCGCGTGCTCGGGCATCCGTACGGCTTCGTCGACGGCATCGCCAAGCTCATTCCCAACACGCTTGGCATATCGCTCGACGATGCGCTGGGCGAATCGGAAGCCGCGCGCAAGGACAGCAACCTCGCCTCGGCCGAACTGATCCAGCGCTACCACGCCGAAGACGACGTGCGCGATCTGCTCGATCTCGCGCGCAGCCTGGAAGACTTGACCCGCAACGCCGGCAAGCACGCCGGCGGCGTGGTGATCGCGCCTTCGCCGTTGAGCGATTTCTGCCCGCTGTTCGCGGAACACGACGGCGAGGGCCGCGGCAGGAACCCGGTCACACAGTTCGACAAGGACGACGTCGAAGCGATCGGCCTGGTGAAGTTCGACTTCCTCGGCCTGCGCACGCTCACGATCATCGACTGGGCGGTGAAGGCGATCAACGTGCGGCGCGTGCGCGAAGGCGTCGAACCGCTCGACATCACCGCGCTCGAGCTCACTGACAAAAAAACCTACGAACTGTTCGCGCGCGGTGACACCGTCGCCGTGTTCCAGTTCGAATCGCGCGGCATGCGCGAACTGCTCAAGCGCGCGCGCCCCGACACCTTCGAGGACATCATCGCGCTCGCCGCACTGTTCCGTCCCGGCCCGCTGGGCTCGGGGATGGATCGCGAATGGGTAGACCGCAAGCACGGCAACACCGAAGTTTCCTATCCGCATCCGCTGCTGGAACCCGTACTCGGGCCGACCTACGGCGTGATCGTGTACCAGGAACAGGTGATGCAGATCGCGCAGGTGCTGGCCGGCTACACGCTCGGCGGCGCAGACATGCTGCGTCGCGCGATGGGCAAGAAGAAGCCCGAGGAGATGGCAAAGGAGCGCGCGAAATTCGAGGAAGGCTGCCTTGAACGCGGCATTCCGGCGAAGCAGGCGAGCCCGATCTTCGACTTGATGGAGAAGTTCGCCGAGTACGGCTTCAACAAGTCGCACTCGGCGGCCTATGCGCTCGTCGCGTACCAGACCGCTTGGCTGAAGGTGCACTACCCGGCCGAATTCATGGCCGCGGTGCTGTCCTCGGACATGGACAACACCGACAAGGTCGTCGGTTTCCTCGACGAAACGCGCGTGATGGGCCTTACGGTGCTGCCGCCGGACGTGAATGCTTCGGCATACATGTTCGAAGCAGTCGAGCCGAGCCCGTCCGATTCGCAAGCGAATCGGGGCACCATCCGCTACGGCATCGGCGCGGTGAAGGGCGTCGGCCGCGGCGCGTGCGAAGCGATCGTCGAAGCGCGGCGTGCCGGCGAGTTCACCGACCTGCTCGACTTCTGCAAGCGCGTCGACAGCAGCAAGCTCAACAAGCGCGCGCTCGAAGCGCTGGTCCAGGCCGGCGCACTTGATGCGCTCGGCAAAAACCGCGCGAGTCTCTCGGTGCAATTGCCGGAAGTATTGAAGGCCACCGAGCAGCTCGCACGCGAACGCGAGGCGGGCCAGGTCTCGCTGTTCGGCGGCTTCGAAACTGCAGCACCGGCATTGCAGATCGAGTTGAGGGAAGTCGACGAGTGGCCGCTGGTGCAGGTGCTCAACGGCGAGCGCGACACGCTCGGCCATTACCTCAGTGGGCATCCGTTCGATCCGTACCGCGAAGAAATGCGCACGCTGGTCGGCCATGATCTCGGCGACCTGGAGCGCATCTGGGAAGGACGCCCCGAAAGCGCGCGCAGCGGCTGGCGCCCGGAACTCGAGCTCGTGATCGCCGGCCTCGTCACCGGCCTGCGCAAGAAAGGCGACAGCCAGATGTTCGTGCAGATCGAAGACGGCCGCGGCCGCCTCGAATGCGCCTTCTTCGCCGAAACCTACAACGAATTCGCGCAGCTGATCGCGCGCGACCGTTTGCTGATCGTGCAGGGCGGATTGCGCGAGGACGCGTTTAGTGGCGGCTTCGCCCTGAAGGCGCAGCGCTGCTGGGATTACTCGCAGCTGTGCGCGAAGCATGTGCAGCGCCTGTCGCTGCGCCTCGACCTCCGCGTGCCGGGCACGTGGACGCGCGTCGATTCGCTGCTGGCGAGACATCGGCCGGGCCCGACGCCGCTGCGCCTCGACCTGCTGCGTGAAGGCGTGGCCGGGATGCTCGACCTCAACGGCTCGCATTCGATCCGCGTCGACGCGGACCTGCCCGGCGCGTTGCGTTCGCAGCCAGGCGTGCGGACCGTGAAGCTGGCGTTTTCGAAGCCCTGGTAGCCGTCAACACCGCCCCTCACCCTGCTTCGCTGCGCGAAGCTGTCCCTCTCCCCGCAAGCGGGGCGAGGGGAAGGCATGTTCAAGCCAAACGCGACAATTGCGTCCTGCTCCCCGTTTGCGGGGAGCAGGTGCACGAAGGGCGGATGAAGGGACAGCAAAGCGGTGTAAAACCAGCCGCTACCGTGCGCTCAACATGCGAACAACATTTCCGGCACCCATCGCATTTCCCACCTCGCCCGCTCGCAACAAACACCCCCGTACGGCCCCTTCCGCCCACCTCGGCTAAACTTCCCGCCTTCACCGGCCCCGGCCAACGCATGAACCCGAATTACCTCGACTTCGAACAACCCATCGCCGACCTGGAAGCGCGTATCCAGGAAGTGCTGCACGCCAGTCACGGCCCGGCGGTCAATGTCGATGCCGAAGTGCACGCGCTGCGCGAGAAGCTGCGCCTGCGCACTGCGCACATCTTCCGCGACCTCACGCCCTGGCAGATCTCGCAGCTCTCGCGCCATCCCTCGCGCCCGTACACGCTCGATTACCTGCGCGTGATCTGCGACGAGTTCCAGGAACTCGCCGGCGACCGCGCCTTCGCCAACGACAACGCGATCGTCGGCGGCCTTGCCCGCATCGATGGCCGCAGCGTCGTGGTGATCGGCCACGAGAAAGGCCGCGACACGAAAGCCAAGGTCAAGCGCAACTTCGGCATGCCCAAGCCCGAGGGTTACCGCAAGGCGCTGCGGCTGATGAAGCTGGCCGAGCGCTTCGGCCTGCCGATCCTCACCTTCATCGACACCGCCGGCGCATGGCCGGGCATCGATGCAGAAGAGCGCGGCCAGTCCGAAGCCATCGCGCGCAACCTGCTGGAAATGTCGGAACTGAAGGTGCCGATCATCTGCACCGTGATCGGCGAAGGAGGCTCGGGCGGCGCACTCGCGATCGGCGTGGGCGACCGTACGCTGATGCTCGAATACAGCACCTATTCGGTGATCACGCCGGAAGGCTGCGCGTCGATCCTGTGGAAGACCGCGGAAAAGGCGAAGGATGCCGCCGAACAACTCGGCCTGACCGCCAAGCGCCTGAAGGAACACGGCCTGATCGACAAGATCGTCCGCGAACCCATCGGCGGTGCGCACCGCAATCCGACGCAGATGGCCAAGCGCCTGAAGGCCGTGCTGATGAACGAGCTCGATGCGCTGGAACAGATTCCGGTCACGGACCTGGTGGATCGCCGCTACAAGCGGCTGCGTAGTTATGGCGCGTACGAAGTAGCCTGATCGCGCAAGCGTCGAAAGAAGCGCCAGTTTCCTGGCGGCTTCTTCTGTCCCGGCTAGTGCAGGCCCGAGCACAGCTTGTTTCGCGAATCCCGCTCAGATAGAAATCCTGGCCTGCAACGCCGGGGGCACGCTCCGCGCTACGATGGCCCGATGACCGCAGCGCCGCTTATTCCCACCTCTGCTCTTGACGGCACGGGCAATGCCGCGCTCGTTATCGGGCTGAGTGGCGGCATGGATTCGATGGTGCTTCTGCATGCGCTGGCGATGTTCCCGCAAGCACGCGCACGCGACCTGCGCGCCCTGCACGTGCACCACGGGCTACATGCGAGCGCGGACGACTGGCTGCTTCATTGCGAAACGGTCTGCGCGACCCTGGGTGTCCCGTTGCGAAGCGTGCGCGTCGAGGTGCACCGCGACAGCGGAGATGGCCTGGAGGCCGCGGCACGGCATGCGCGGCATGCTGCGTTCGCGGCCGAACTCGGCAACGGCGAAGTACTTGCGCTCGCGCACCACCGCGATGACCAGGCCGAGACGTTCCTGCTGCGTGCATTGCGCGGATCGGGCGTGGATGGACTGGCCGCGATGCGTGCGTGGCGACGTTTTGCTCGCGGCTGGCTGTGGCGTCCGCTGCTCGGCCATTCACGCGCGCAATTGCTCGCGTATGCGCAGGTGCATGGCCTGCGCTGGATCGAGGATCCAAGCAACAGCGATTCGCGCTTCGATCGCAACTTCCTGCGCCAGCAGGTATTGCCGCTGCTGGGCGAACGATGGCCGCACGTGCACGCGGCCGTGGCACGATCGGCCGAACTCTCCGCCGAAGCCGCCGACCTGCTCGCCGAAGAGGACGCTCGTAGCCTCGCGCTCTTGCGCACCGCGGATGCCAATGTGATTTCGCGCGAGGGGCTGCAAGCTTTGCCTCCGGCGCGCCGCGCGCGCGTGCTGCGCCGCTGGATCGCGGAACTCGACCTGCCATCGCTGCCAGCAGAAGGTATCGCGCACATCGAGACGCAGGTGCTCACCGCGCGCGACGACGCGGACCCGTGTTTCCGCTGGCACGGCGCAGAACTGCGCGCATGGCGCGACCTCGTGCATGCCGGCCCGCTACAGCAGTCGCTGGGTGCTGGCTGGAGTTGCGAATGGGACGGCGCCACGACGGTATCGCTGCCGGATGGATCGGTGCTCCTGCTGGAGGGCGCAAGCGGCTTCGGCCGCTCCCTGCGCGTTCACGCGCGGCAGGGGGGCGAACGCATCACACTTCCCGGCCGCGATCATTCGCACACGCTCAAGCACGTGCTGCAGGAACTCGGAGTCCCACCCTGGGTACGCGAGCGACTTCCACTGCTTTCCGATGACTCCGGAGAACTGCTGGCCGCCGGTGACCTGGCGTGCTCAGCCGGCTTCGGCACATGGCTGCGGGAACACAGCGCGCGGCTGCTATGGCAGTGCGATTGACCGGTCCGCACCCTCCCCTCACACTTTGCCCATGGCCGCCCGCAAATCTCCCGAAAGCCCCGACGTTTCACCCGTCGCCGACTTCGAACAGTCGCTGGACGCGCTCGAGCAACTGGTCGAGCGGATGGAACGCGGCGACATGAGCCTCGAGGAATCGCTGGCGGCGTACGAACGCGGCGTCGGGCTTTACCGCAGGTGCCAGACCGCCCTGGAACAGGCGGAGCTGCGCGTGCGCCTGCTCAGCGATCCGCAGGAACCGGCCAGCGCCGAGCCGTTCGCTTCGCCCGATGCCTGATGCGCGTTTGAAGCAGTGGCGCGTCCGCATCGACGCGGCTCTCGCGCGCGCGCTGCCAGATCCCTCGGCGTCCCCGCAACGCCTGCATGCGGCCATGCAGCACGCCGTGCTGCTGGGCGGCAAGCGGATGCGGCCGCTGCTGGTGTATGCGAGCGGCACTCTGTTCGGCGCGAGTGAAACATCGCTGGACGGACCAAGCGTCGCGGTCGAGCTTATCCACGCCTATTCGCTGGTCCACGACGACCTGCCGGCCATGGACGACGATGCGCTGCGTCGCGGCCAGCCCACGGTGCACGTTGCCTTCGATGAGGCCACGGCCGTGCTTGCGGGAGACGCATTGCAGTCGCTCGCGTTCGAAATCGTTGCGGACACGCCCGTAGCCGATGCTGTTCGCGTGCAGTTGCTGCGCACACTCGCGAACGCCTCGGGCGTGTCCGGAATGTGCGGCGGCCAGGCGCTCGACATCGATGCGACGGGCACGAAGCCGACATTGGAACAACTCGAACGGCTTCACGCGCTCAAGACCGGCGCGCTGATCCGCGCTGCCGTGCGCATGGGTGCGCTGTGCGGCGGGGCCAGCCCGGACGAACTGCAACGGCTCGATCGTTACGCTTCGGCGCTGGGCCTTGCTTTCCAGGTCCGCGACGACATCCTCGACATCGAAGGCGACAGCGCGACGCTGGGCAAGACCGCAGGCAAGGATGCGGCGCAGGACAAGGCGACGTTTCCGTCGCTGATCGGCCTGGATGCCTCGCGCATGCGCCTGGATTCACTCGCCAGCACCATGTTCGACGCGCTGCAACCGTTCGGCGAGCGGGCCAGCGTTCTCACGGCATTGGCACGCATGACCATCGAGCGCAGTTATTGATGGAACGGCTCGCGTTACCGCTTGTGCAAATGAAAACGCCGGCTTCGCGCCGGCGTTTTCATTTTGCGGATGCCGCGGCGGATCAGTTGATCAGCCGCAACGTGAACGGATAGCGGTAAGTTTCATTGTCGCTGGTCTTCACGGCAGCCAGGATGCACAGAATGAGGTTGGCCAAGGCCACCGCAGGCATGAGCAGGAATCCGATCAGCACGAACATGAGTACCCAGGACACCACGAAGGCGATCGCCACGGTGATCTGGAAATTGAGCGCTTCCTTGGACTGTTCCGTCAGGTATGCCTTTTCTTCCTTATCCTTGCTGACCAGCCAGACGATCAGTGGCATCAGGAAGCCGAGAAAAATGCCAGACAGATGCGTGACCATGGCCAAGGTCTTGTCATCGGACGACGTTTGATTCATTGCGTTTCCCCGAATAGGACGGCGTTGCGCCGCGAGACGATGCGAGGCCGCACTCTCCCGCGCCCGCCCCGATCATGTCAAGGGAACGGATCTTCAGCTTTCTCCGGCCACCGTCATGCGTTCCACCAGGATAGAACCGGTGCGGATGTGCGAACGCGGATCGACATCGCTCCCGACCGCTTCAATCGCATTGAACATGCCGCGCAGGTTGCCGGCGATGGTGATGCCGTCCACCGCGTAGCCCAGCGCGCCGTCTTCAACCCAGAACCCGGCCGCGCCGCGCGAATAATCGCCGGTGACGGTGTTGACGCCCTGCCCCATCAACTCGGTGACGAGCAGGCCGCGCTTCATGCCGAGCAGCATCGAATCCAGGTCGCCCGCATTCGCCGCGACCTGCAGGTTGTGCACGCCGCCGGCATTCGCGGTGGTCTGCAACCCGAGCTTGCGCGCGGAGTAACTGCCCAGGACGTAACGCTGCAGTACGCCATCCTTCACCAGCGGCGCTTCGCGGGTGGCAACGCCTTCGGCATCGAAGGCGGAGGAGCGCAGGCCACGGGTGAGGAATGGCCGTTCTTCGATTGCAAACCACTCGGGAAACAGCTTCGTCCCGGCGCTGCCGACGAGGAAACTTGCCTTGCGGTATAGCGCGCCTCCCGACACCGCGCCGACCAGGTGGCCGATCAGCGAACGCGCGACCTCCGCGGAGAACAACACCGGATACTCGCCCGTCGGCACCTGCCGCGGTGACAGCCGCGACACCGCGCGTTCGGCGGCGCGGCGGCCGATCGCGGCGGGCGATTCGAGGTCTTCAGCGGCCAGCGCATAGCTGTACCAGCCGTCGCGCTGCATCGCTTCGCCACGGCCGGCGATCAGCGCACAGCCGAGGCTGTGGTTGGTGCCGCGCTCGCGGCCGAGGAAGCCATGCGAGTTGGCGTACACGCTCAGGCTGCTGCCGCTGCCGAACGATGCACCGTCGGAATTCTCGATGCGGGGATCCCGTTCGCGGCCCGCCGCTTCACAGGCGAGCGCGAGGTCGACGGCCTGGTCGGCCTCGATCGTCCACGGATGCCAGCCGTCGAACTCACGCACGTCGGCCGCCATCAGCTCGCGCTCGGCGAGTCCCGCCGCATCGTCGTCCTCGGTGTGGCGCGCGATCGCGCAGGCCTGCTCGACGGTGGCATCGAGGCTTTCCTCGCGCAGGTCGGCGGTGCTGGCGCTGGCCTTGCGTTTGCCGAAGTAGACCGTCACGGCGATGCCACGATCACGTGTCGCCTCTACGGTTTCGACTTCGCCCATGCGCACGCTGACGTTCAGCCCGGCCTCCTCGGAACAGGACACCTCTGCCTGGCTCGCGCCGCGCTCGCGGCAGCGATCGAGCAGTCGCTGGGCGATGCCGGAGAGGCGGTCCAGTCGCTGGAGACTGTCGTCGTGGCTCGTGGAGGCGGTGGCGGGAGTGCTCGCGTTCAATGCTTTATCCTTGTTTTCCATGTGCCGGGCCGCCCGGCATGACTGTTCGAAGCATGCCGGCCGCGCCGGTGCTACTACACGAGTGAAGTTTGATGCGTGGTCGTGACGACGAAACCGGCGAATTCTTCGGCCCCAGCCGCAGCCAGAACCGGCGCGAGGCGCTGGAAATCTACACGCTGGGGGAGAAGCTCGTTTCGCTGACCGACGCGCAGCTGGCGAAATTGCCTGTGCCCGAATCCCTGCTCCCGCACATCCGCGAATGCCGTCGCATCACCGCGCAGATCGCGCACAAGCGACAGCTTCAGTATCTCGCCAAGCAGATGCGCCGCGAGGACGACGAGACGCTGGACGCGATCCGCGACGCGCTCGACGAAAAGGGCGAAGCGGCACGACGCGAAGTGGCGGCTATGCATCGCGTGGAGGCGTGGCGCGAGAAGCTGCTCGCCGAAGGCGACGACGCGCTGGCGCAGCTGCTCGATGAGTACCCGAACGCCGACCGCCAGCTGCTTCGGCAGCTGGTGCGCAATACCCTGGAAGAGCGCAAGCGCAACAAGCCGCCGCGCGCGTTCCGCGAGTTGTATCGGGAATTGCGTGAGCTGCTGCTGGGCGGAAGCGAAGACGGTGAACAGGATATCGACGGCGAGGACGCGGCCAGCGACGAGGACTGAGCCCCGCTTCGCAGTAGCCGCCGTCCCGACAGGTTTTCCGCTGCGCTCCACAGATCCGGCCCCCTGGTTCACGCGGCCTGCGTGCCGCCCACCGTCAACGCCTCGATCAGCAACGACGGCTGCCCCACGCCCACGGGCACGCTCTGCCCGTCCTTGCCACACACACCAACACCCTCGTCCAGCGCGAGGTCGTGGCCGATCATCTTCACGCGTTGCATGGTTTCCGGGCCGTTGCCGATCAGCGTCGCGCCCTTCACCGGCGCGGTGATCTTCCCGTCCTCGATCAGGTACGCCTCGGTCGCCGAGAACACGTACTTGCCCGACGTGATGTCGACCTGCCCGCCGCCAAAATTCACCGCGTACAGGCCCTTCTTCACCGAACGGATCATCTCCTCCGGGTCGTGCGTGCCGGCGAGCATGTAGGTGTTGGTCATGCGTGGCATCGGCAGGTGCGCGAACGATTCGCGGCGGCCATTGCCGGTGGGTTGCATGCCCATCAACCGGGCGTTGAGCGTGTCCTGCATGTAGCCGACGAGCACGCCATCCTCGATCAGGGTGGTGCAGTTCGTCGGCGTGCCTTCATCGTCGATGTTGAGCGAACCACGGCGGCCGGCGAGCGTGCCGTCGTCGACGATGGTCACGCCCGGCGAAGCCACGCGCTGGCCGATGCGGCCTGCGTACGTGGACGTGCCCTTGCGGTTGAAGTCGCCTTCGAGACCATGGCCCACCGCTTCGTGCAGCAGCACGCCCGGCCAGCCCGAACCCAGCACGACGGGCATTACGCCGGCTGGTGCGTCGACGGCATCGAGATTCACGAGCGCCTGTCGCAGCGCTTCCTTCGCGAGCGATTCGGGCTTGCCGCCACCGAGCAGCTCGACGTAGGAATAACGGCCACCGCCGCCGGCGTAGCCGCTCTCGCGGCGACCGTTCTGTTCGACGATCACCTGCACGTTGAAACGCACCAGGGGGCGCACGTCGGCGGCAAGCACACCGTCGCTGCGCGCGACGAGCACCGTGTCGACGCCACCCGACAGGCTCACCACCACCTGCTGCACGCGCGGATCCGCGGCGCGCACGTAACGGTCGATGCGGCGCAGCGCTTCAACCTTTTCTTCATTACCCAGCGAATCGATCGGATCGTCCGACGAATACAGGGAACGACCGTTTCCACGCGAGAGAGCGCGCGCATTCTGCATCGAGCCATCACGGGCGATGGCACGCGCCGACCTGGATGCTTCCAGCAATGCTTCCGTGTTGATCTCGTCCGAGTAGGCGAAGCCGGTCTTCTCGCCGCTGATCGCGCGCACGCCGACGCCCTGCTCGATCGAATGCGCGCCTTCCTTGACGATGCCGTCCTCCACCGTCCAGCTCTCGCGGCGCGCGTGCTGGAAATACAGGTCGCCGAAGTCGATGCCGGGCCCGAGCAGCGTGCCGAAAGTGCGTTCGAGGCCGCCGGTGTCGAGGCCGGCTGGCAGCAGTAGGCGGGATTCGGCGAGCTGGATCGGCAGGGTCATGGAGGAACCAGGCTGGAGAGGGAGTTGGAGCTGAAGAGCGTGTCCGGCAATGAAACATGCGGACGCGTGTGAACGAAATGGAGGCCGCCTGGCCGGAATCAACCCGCGAGCTCACCGGCAGGCCAAGCTCATCAGCATCGGCCCGCTGGCGGAACACGCCGTCACCAGCCCGCCGTGATCAGCCCGCAGGCTCGGCCGGAGGCAGCGCCGCGCGGCTTTCCTCGCGCGAAATCACTTCGACCTTGGGCTCTTTCCACGGTCCGGTCACGCGGTAGGTCTTGGCGGCCATCGAGCCCAGCGGCTTGCTGAGCACGACATTCGCCGCCGCGCCGATCGCCGCACCGACCGGACCACCGGCGACCGCGCCGATCGCGGTGAGCAGGTTGCCGGCCTTGGGCCGCACTTCGATGGTCTGGTCGTAGCTCTGCGCCTGCAGGTTCGCGGCGCCGCGGATGTCGATGGTGGCAGCCGGACCGTCGATGCGCAGCTTGTCGCTGTGCGCCTGGCCATTGCCGAAACGCACGGTGCCCTTCATCTCGTTGAAGGCAAACCCCTTCGAGAAGAAATCGCGGAAGTCGAGCGTCAGGCGCCGCGGCAGCTGCGCGAGGCTGAGCAGGCCGAGCACGCGGCCGGCGCCGGGTTCGATCTCGAGCAGTCGTCCTTCCTTCGCATCCAGCTGCAGGCTGCCTTCGAGCTGGTCGAGCTTGAATGCGACCGGACTCCCGGGCCAACCGGCATCGAACTTCACCGTGCCTTCGCCGCCGCCGAGGCGATTGCCCATGCCGAAGCCGGCCAGCAGCGCGCCGAAATCGTCACTGGCGATGTCCAGTTTCAGGTGCGTGTTCGCGGCGGCGCCCTTGCCGTTCCAGTCGCCGCTCACGTCGATGCGTTGTTGTGGCGCGCGCGTCTGCAGCTGTTCGATGCGCATGCCTGCACCGCTCGGCCGCGTGCGCACCTTGGCGACACCGAGCTTCGCGTCCCCCAGGTGCAGTTCGTCGATGTCGATGGTGAGCGCGGGAATCTTTGCGGGATCGATTTCGTCGCTCGTCGCTGCCGGCGATGAGGGTGCGCCCGGATTCGCGGCTGTGGGTGCACTCACCGCGCGCCAGAACACACGCTGCATGCGGCCCGCGATCGCCTCGCTTTCGCTTGCCGGCACCAGCACTGCGCCCTGTAGCGCCGCACCTTCGGCCTGGATGGCGATCGCACCGCGTGCGGCCGGTGCAACGATGATGTGCGTGTCGGGGAAGGTGCCGCCCAGCAGTTGCAGGCGCTGCGTGGTCACGTCGATGCGTTGCAGCGGCAGCTTGCCGCCGCCTTCGCCGCCGCGCGTCAGCGCGATCCAGTCGATCGCGTCGAGCGTATCCGCACGGCCGGTAGCAACGAGACCCGACATGGGTGCCGCTTCGTCGACGCGACTCGCCCCCAGCGCGACGCGCACGCCGGTCTGCCCCTTGCTGCTGCGCGCACGCAACGCCATCACGTTGCCGAAACCCACCAGGATGTCGCCGCTGCCCAGTGGCAAAGGCGTTTCGATCGTCGTGGCGAGCGAGGTGCCTGCGGCCTTGCGCATTGGCGCCGGCAGCGACAATGCGGTACCAACGAGACTGGAACGCAGCTGCAGCAGTGTCGGTGTTGCCACGCCGGGCTTCGATTTCGGAATCGCGATGCCCACGGTCCAACTCGAACGACCAGCCAGATAAGGCTTGAGCCACGCCATGTCCTCGGCGCGATCGATGAGTTCGGCCGCGCCCATGCTCGCATCGAGGCCGGCTTCGAACACGTTTCCCGCATCACGCACGAAGTCACTGCCGGCACGCAGCGACAGCTTGCCGGGCTCGCCTTCATGCCGCACGGCGAGGCCTTCGGCCTTGAAACCGCTGCGCGAATACACTGCTTCGCCAGCCACCTGGTCGAAGGAAAGCTTCCAGCGAGGATCGGCGAGCTTTGCGTTCTTCAACGCCACCGTGCCGTTGATTTTGGCGCCTTTGCCATGCTGCAGCGGCAGCGCGAGATCGAAGCCGACGGCCGCGGGCCCGCTCGCACGCACGTTGGCGAACGTGTCGGCATGCTCCTTGCGCAACGGGCTCTGCTTGAGCACGTCGAGCAGTTGCGCAGCATCGCCGTCGCCCTGTGCCTTGACCGTGAGCGCGCCGCCGCGATAGTCGTCGATGCCCGCATGGATCTTGCGGATGTCGACATTGCCCAGGCGTCCGGTGCCGTCCACGTCGAAACCGATACCGGTGAAACGTGTTTCGGCTTCGATACCCTGCGCGGCCGGCCATTCTTCCTGGAAGCGGACAGTCGCATCGCTGATGTGGCCCGTGGCTTCGAACAGGCCGGTGTCGTCGCGGAACGGCCAGTCGTCGAGGTCGCCGGAAATCACCGCGCGACCGCCATTGAGCGTGCCCCCGACCAGCGCCGTGTCCAGCCAGTGCACCGCGGTCGGCGACATGTTCTTGCGCAGCCAGAAGCCCTTCGCCGTGGGAACCGCGATGCCGTCGTCGACCGCCGCGGCGATGTCGATCCACGGCCGCGTGCCGTCGCCCTGCCACCAGAGGCCACCGCGCGCGTTGACGCCGAAGCTGCCGTACGTGTTTCGGCCGTCGATGCGCAGCGCCGTCGTGCCGATACGCCAGCCGGCGCCTTCGCGCCAGCCACCAGCTTCGCCGCGCAGCTTCACGACCTGCACGGTGCCGAAGCCTTCGGGCCAGTCGAACGTGACATCGGCTTGCGGGTCGAATGCCAATGTGAAGCCGTTGCCATCGCCGTCGATCACGGCGCTCAAGCCGCGCACACCCGGCGCCTTGTCCACTGCCGTGAAGCCGAGTCCCCGCATCTGGGCGTGCGCACGCATCGCACCACCGCGACGGCCCGCCACCTCGATGTCGTTCAGGGTCGCGACGGGCCTGGATTCCAGCAGCCAGCGGCGCAATCCCGGCGAGAGCCGGTCGCTCAGCGCAAGTGTCGCGAACAGCGGTCCCGCGTCCAGTTGCTTCGCCTGGACCGCGTATTGCGCACCGCCGGCCAGCAGCAGGCCATCGAGTTTCTGCATGTTGCCGGAGCGGCCGATGCGCAACAGCGGCGCGTCGATCCGCCAGCCGTCCTTTAGCAGGCGATAGTACGCGCGGCCTTCGACATGATCGAAGCGGCTGCGTGGTGGCGCCGCGCCGGCTTCAATCGGATTGCCGCGCAATGCGACGTCGTCGAGAGCGGCGTCCACGGTGATCGTGCCGACGCGATTGCCCTGCAGTGTTGCCCATGCTTCCGCGCGCCCGACACCGCCTTGCACGGCAATGCCCTGCACCTGGAGCAGCGAAGCCCATGCAGAAAGATCGGCGCGCTTTGCACCCGCATACGCGCGTCCATCGCCCTTCTTCCGATCGAAATCGAGCACTGCGTCGAGCGGCGCGGCTTCCATGCGCGGCCATGCACGCACCCCGGCACGCACGCGATCGCCATCGACGCGCAAACGGACGTCGACCTTGGGAATGCGCGCGTCCACGCCGAGCTGCGGCGCGATCACGGCGAGCTTGCCGCCGATCACCTGCAGTTCGCCGAGACCTTCCAGCGCGGAGAAAGGATCGCTACCCGTCTGCTGCTGTCCCGGCAGGCCACGCACCTGCCAGCGGCCATCGCTGGCACGCTCGAGCACGAGGTCGAGGCCGCGCAGGCGCAGTTCCGAGAACGCGTGGCCCGGCAGCAAGCCGGCGTAGACCGACACCAGCATTTCGGTATCGCCGACGGTGAATGCCTTTGCGCCTTCGCCGATGCGCAGGTTGTCGAGCTTCAGCAGCGGACCGCGCCGCGTCCATTCGGTTTCGACGCGATCGAAGGCGACCGGCCGCTGGGCGCGCTCGCTCAGCCACGCCCGGATGCGATCGGGGTGGCGTTCCGCAAGCGGCAACACCTGGCTTGCCGCGCCCAGCAGCAGCGCGATCAGTACGAGCACGATTGCCGCCGTGTACGCGAAGCCGCGGCGGGCAAGTCGCAAGCGGCGGCGCAAAGGTGTGGGCATGGCGACTTAAGCCCGTCCGTTTCGCGTTACGCGCGAAACGAAGGGATCGGAAGCAAAAGCAAAATCAGAGCAGCACGACATCGAACTGCTCCTGCGCGTACTGCTCGTCCGCCTGGAAGCGGATCGACTTGCCGAGGAATTCCTCAAGCTCCGCCACCGATGCGGATTCCTCGTCGGTGATGCGCGCGACGATCTTCGGCGATGCGATCACCAGCAGGCGCGCGGCATCGAACTGCCGCACCTGACGCACGATCTCGCGGAAGATTTCGTAGGTCACCGTTTCCGGCGTCTTCAACGTCCCGCGGCCGCCGCATTCATGGCAGGGCTCGCTGAGCTGGCGTTCGAGGCTTTCGGTGGTGCGCTTGCGCGTCATTTCGACCAGGCCCAGCGGCGAGAATTCGTACACCGTGGTCTTGGCGTGATCGCGCAGGAGCGACTTCTCCAGCTGGCGAAGCACCTGGCGGCGGTGCTCGGCATCGGTCATGTCGATGAAATCGATGATGATGATGCCGCCCAGATTACGCAGGCGCAGCTGACGCGCGACCGACTGCGCCGCTTCGAGATTGGTGCGATAGACCGTTTCCTCGAGGTTGCGCTGACCGAGGAATGACCCCGTGTTCACGTCGATCGTGGTCATCGCCTCGGTCTGGTCGATGACCAGGTAGCCGCCGGACTTCAGCGGCACTTCCTTGTCCAGCGCGCGCTGGATTTCGTCTTCCACGCCGTACAGGTCGAAGATGGGGCGCGCGCCGGTGTAGTGCTCGATCTTCTCGGCCAGCCCGGGCATGTACTGCGCGGCGAAGGTACGCAGGCGGTCGCTGGTCTCCCGCGAATCGACCTTCACCTTCTCCACGTCCTTGCGCATCAGGTCGCGCACGGCGCGCAGCGGCAGGCTGAGGTCTTCGTACACGCGTTCGCCGAGGCGGGCGCTCGCGGATTTCTCTTCGATCAGGGCCCACGCGCGGTTGAGGTAGGCGATGTCTTCGGCGAGCGCTTCTTCCGGCTGGCCCTCGGCATTGGTGCGCACGATGTAGCCGTGGTGCGCACCTGCCGGCGAGAGCGTGGCGACGTGCGTCTTCAGGCGCGTGCGCTCGGCTTCGTCCTCGATGCGCGCCGACACGCCGACGACCCGCGTGCGCGGCAGCAACACCAGGTAACGCGACGGAATGCTCAACTGCGTGGTGAGGCGCGCGCCCTTGCTGCCGATCGGATCCTTCACCACCTGCACGATGATGTCCTGGCCTTCGCGCAGCAGTTCAGCGATGGGGCGCGTGGGCGTCGGCGGCAATGGCGCTGCGTCGCCTTCGCCCTCGCCATTCACTGCCTGCGTCGGCTTGACGATGTCGGCGGCGTGCAGGAACGCAGCGCGATCGAGCCCGATGTCGACGAACGCCGCCTGCATCCCGGGCATCACGCGCTGCACCTTGCCCTTGTAGATGTTGCCGACCACGCCCCGGCGCCAGCCGCGCTCGATGTGCAACTCCTGCAACATGCCGTTTTCGACCACGGCGACGCGGGTTTCGCGTGGCGTTACATTGACCAGGATCTCCTCGCTCATCGCGCGGCCACCGATAACGCGGAACCCGCTGGCACCGGTTCGAGGCCGAACTGCCGCAGCAGCAATGCGGTCTCGAAGATCGGCAGGCCCATCACCCCGGTGTAGCTGCCACTGAGGCGGGTGATGAAGGTTTCGGCGAAGCCCTGGATCGCATAGGCGCCGGCCTTGCCCGGCCATTCGTCGCCCGCGAGATAGCCGGCGATTTGCGCTTCCGTGAGCGCGGCAAATGTGACGTCCGAAATCGACACGGTCTGCAATTCGCGCGACTGCGATACGAGCGACACCGCCGAGATCACCTGGTGGGTGCGGCCCGACAGTTTCCGCAACATCGACGCCGCGTCTTCGGCATCGGCCGGCTTGCCGAACACCTCGTCGTCCAGCACGACCTCGGTATCGCTGCCGAGCACCACGGCGCTCGGATTGGTCATCACGGTGAGCAGGCCGGCACCGGCCTTCTCGCGCGCGACGCGACGCACGTAGTCCTCGGCGGGTTCACCCGGGGCGCGTTCTTCGGGAATATCGAGGTCGATGATGCCGAACGGCAGGCCGAGACGGCCCAGCAGTTCGCGCCGGCGGGGAGATTTGGAGGCGAGATGGAGCATCGGGTCCTTGGCTTGGGCAGGCGCTTGGAAGGCGCCCGGAAGGCGCCGGAGCGCGTCGTGGTCCGGACGCGAAGACGAATTTCCGCGAGGCCGGAAGGATAACCCGGGCTGACTGAGCCCCACCCCGCGGGAAGTCACGTAACCCTGACCCGGCTCACGAATCGTTTACCGTACCTGCGCACAGTGCCCCGCATCGGCGCATCACCATCCAACAAGGAGTCAGACCCATGCCGAAGTCGTTGTCCCACCTGGTCCTGCGCCCGTTCGCACTGACCGCCCTCCTCGCCCTTGGAGCCTGTTCGCCGATGTCTTCCAACGCCCAGACCACGCCCTTCGTCGCCACCGACGGCACATTGCTGAACGTCTCCGCACAGGGCGAAGCCAAGCGCGTGCCCGACATCGCCACGATCTCCACCGGCGTGGTCACCCGCGCCGCCGATGCCAACGCCGCGATGCGCGCCAACGCCGAACAGATGGCGAAGGTGGTCGCCGCGATCAAGGCTGCAGGCATCGCCGACAAGGACGTTCAGACCAGCGGCATCAACCTCAACCCGACCTACCAGTACCGCGAGAACCAGCCGCCTTCGATCACCGGCTATGAAGCCAATAACACGGTGAGCATGGTCGTTCGCGACATTCCCAAGCTCGGCAAGATCCTCGACTCGCTCGCCGCCGTCGGCGCCAACCAGATCAACGGCCCCAGCTTCGACGTCGACAAGAAGGACGAGGCGCTCGACGAGGCGCGCCGCAAGGCCGTCGAGAGCGCGCAGGCCCGCGCCGAGATGTACGCGAAGACGCTGGGCATGAAGGTGCGGCGCATCGTCAGCATCAGCGAAAGCGGTCGCTTCTCGCCGCCGATACCGATGATGCGCGGCATGGTGGCGATGAAGGCCGAAGCCGCGGACACGTCGGTGTCACCGGGAGAGAACACGCTGAGCATCAACCTGGACGTGGTGTTCGAACTCGGGCGTTGATGCGTCCGTGACCGGACCGGATGAAGGCCCGCGCTTGCGGGCCTTTTTTTGCGACGGCCAACCCCATTCCATCAGCCCGCTCGTTGGGAGACATACCAACAGCAAATTGGGGGTGGCATATGGCTCAGACGCTCGCTCTTCGCACCCATCGCTTCCATATCGGGAAGCTGGATCCGACCCGCATCGCCGCTGAAACCGGTGCGATCGCTGTCCATGGTCTTGCCTTGTTGTTGCTGCTCGCGCCATTGAGTTCACCGCCCCCGATGACGATGCAGCCCGATATCGTCTTCGACGCCATTCCTCTCAAGCCCAAAACAAATCCGCCGCCGGTCGATCCTCCGAAAATGGTCGAAATCACCAAGCAGCGCATTGTGCCGACCACTCCGGCAGTCATTCCGCAGAAGATCGAGCTGGAGCTTCCTCCCGTGGTTGAGTCGCAAACCGGAGACACCTTCGTCGACCCAACTCTTGTCGCCGACGCCAGCATCGGCCGCAGCAATGCAATCACCCAACCGCTGGCGGGTGCGCATCTCGAATACGAAAGCGCGTCCGCGCCGGCGTATCCGATCGAAGCCATCCGCAAGGCGCTCACCGGCACCGTGACGCTGCGCGTGCTGGTGGATGTCGATGGCAGGCCGATCGATGTACAGGTCGAACGCAGCAGTGGCCATCGCGTGCTCGACGCGGCGGCGAAGAAGCAGGTACTGGCGAAGTGGCGTTTCCGTCCCGCGATGCAGGATGGACAGGCGGTGCAGGCGATCGGCATGGTGCCGGTGGTGTTCAACCTCTACCAGTAGCAGCCCGGCTGCTTAAGCCCCTCTCCCATCGGGAGAGGGTTTGGGGTGAGGGCCGGCGAAGCGTTGCTCCTGGACTCCGACAAAAGCCAACAACTTTCATCGTCCACGGAAGCAGCCTGCAGTCCACGCGAACCCTCACGCCCTAAGGTGCTTCTGCTGAAGCGTCAGACGCTGCGTGCACCGTCTCCCGGAGGGCGAAGGAAACGCGAGCGCTCAAGCCCGGTGATATGGATGATTCGCCAAAAGCGCAGCCGCACGATAAAGCTGCTCCGCGAGCACCAGCCGCACCAGCATGTGCGGCAGTGTCAGCGGACCCAGTGACCACTGCTCGTCGGCACGGGCGATCACCTCAGGCGAATGTCCTTCCGGGCCACCGATCAGGAACGCCAGATCGCGTCCCTGTCCACGCCAGTGTTCGAGGCGCTGCGCGAGTTGCTCGGACGACCACGTCCTCCCGCGTCCCTCCAGAGCCACCACCGTGGCCTGTTTCGGCAATGCCGCGAGCACGCGCGCGCCTTCGTCCTGCGTCGCCCGCGCGGCATCGCGACCTTTGCCGCGCAGCCCGGGCTCGATTTCGACGAGATCCAGCGGCAACCAGTGTGACAGACGCTTCTGGTATTCGCCGAAACCCTCGGCGACCCAGCGCGGCGCGCGTTCGCCGACGGCGATGAGCTTCGCTTTCATCGCGCCATGGTAACGAACGTGCCGGCAATCACGTCCGCGCGCGATGACATCGAAACGTCATCTTCCGGTTATGCACCGTTCCTAGCCTGCGGCCTTCCCCCAAGCCCGCAGGAGTTGCAGATGTCCGGTACCGATCTCTCCCGCCGCCAGGTTCTCAAGGGCTCCGCCGCCGCGATGGCAATGGGCGCCATCGGCAGCCTTGGTGCGTTGTATTCGCGCCAGGCGCGTGCCGCGACCAGTGCTGCATGGACCGCGCCCGTTGCCAGTCCGTATGGTTCGCTCGCCCCGGTCGCCGACCAGAGCACCGGCCTGTCCCTGCTGCAGCTTCCGCCCGGTTTCAGCTACCGCTCGTTCGCCTGGACCGGCGACCGCATGGCCGATGGCCATCCGGTGCCGCCGCGCCACGATGGCATGGCGGTGATGCGCAACCAGGGCGCAGCGCTCGGCGTCGCCCGCAACGGGCGTGGCAACGGCCACGGTTCCGAACTGGTGCTCATCCGCAACCACGAAATCGGCAACAGCAACACACAGATCCTCGCTCCGGGCACTTACGACCGCGGCGCGATCACGGCCGATGGCCAGCTTGCCGGTGGCGGCACCACCACGTTGCGTTATCGCGATGGCCGCTGGCTGTCGGTGGAAGCGAGTCTTGCCGGCACGGTCGTCAACTGCGCCGGCGGCCTCACGCCGTGGGGCACGTGGCTGAGCTGCGAGGAGATCAAGTCGAACGCGGTGTCGGGCGATGGCCGCAAGCACGGCTACGTCTTCGAAGTGCATCCGGATGCGCAGCAGACCACGGGGCGTCCGCTGGTGGCGCTCGGTCGCTTCAGCCATGAAGCCGTCGCGATCGATCCGCGCACCGGTTACCTCTATCTGACCGAAGACGATCGCAACAAATCCGGCTTCTACCGCTTTATTCCCAACGATCGCGCCGGTCGCCCGGGTTCGCTGGAAAACGGTGGTCGCCTGCAGACAGCGCGCGTGCGCGGACGCCCGAACATGGATCTCGTCACTGCGAACATCGGCGACGAGTTCGAACTGGAATGGGTGGATGTGGCTGACCCGGACCTGGATTCGATCGCCGCACCGGCCGGATTCCCTGATGTCAGCGGCGGCGACACCCTCAGTGGTCCGTTCGCGCAGGGCTGGAGCAACGGCGCGCTGCGCATGAGCCGCGGCGAAGGCATCTTCCATGCGAACGGCAGGATGTTCATTGTCGATACGAGCACAGGCGTGGATGCGCGCGGCCGTCGCGGTCGCGGCTTCGGTGCGGTGTGGGTGCTCGACCTGGCGACACAACGCATGAGCGCACTGTTCGTCAGCGGCGACCAGAGCGCCGCGCACAATCCCGACAACATCACGGTCAGCCCGCGCGGCGGCGTGGTGCTGTGCGAGGACCCGGACGCGGCGCCTTCGGGCAGCCCCGATGAATACGGCCCCGGTACGCGCCTGGTCGGCCTGACCCGTGCGGGCGAGCCGTTCTACCTGGTCAAGAACAACGTGGAACTGACGGATACGCAGATCGCGGGAGCCGACAAGCAGATCGCGGAAGGCGATTACCGCGACAGCGAATTCTGCGGCGCCTGCTGGAGCCCGGATGGCCGCACGCTGTTCGTCAACATCCAGACGCCGGGTATTACGGTTGCGATCACCGGGCCATGGTTGAATGGTCCGCTTTGAGATACATGCGGCATGAACTGCAGGTGTTCCCTCCAGCAACGGGGCGGGCGCAAAGACGATCGCGCGATGCGGCTAGAATGCCGCGCCCTTTCCGGGCAGGAGGTGTCCCATGAAACGCCACGACCACGAACAGGCGTCCTTTTGAGATAACGAGCAAACGACGCAAGGGGTTCCCGTCCGAGACCAACGTCGGGAAGGGCCGCAGATTTTGTCCACGGCGAGAAAGAGCTCACCGAAAAGCTCGGCCGCAACGATCCCTGCCCCTGCGGATCAGGGAGGTCGTTTCAAGCGTTGCTGCCTGAGCGGCGGGAGCTTCGACGGGATCAACCGTCACGACTACTTCCGCTAAGCCTCGATGTGCATAAACGTCCGTTGCCATTCGTAAAAAAGAACGGCGCCTCCAGGGCGCCGTTTCTCTTTAGCATTCGCGATCAACTCAGAAGCGGCTTTCCGCGCCCGTCTCGCCTTCGAAGTCGTCGGCCTCGTGTCGCGAGGGCGGCTGGTCGCCCACCGTCCACAGCCGCTCCAGCGCGTAGAACTCGCGCACGCGCGGGAGCATCACGTGGACCACGACGTCGCCGAGATCGACCAGCACCCATTCGGCCTCGCGCTCGCCTTCCACGCCAAGCGGCTGGACGTCGAGGTTCTTGGCGAACTTCACCACTTCGTCGGCAATCGACTTCACATGGCGGGTGGAGGTGCCCGACGCGATCACCATGAAGTCGGTGACGCTGCTCTTGCCGCGTACGTCGATCTCGACCACATCCCGTGCTTTCAGCTCTTCGACCGCGGAGTGGACCGTCCTGAGCAGGGCTTCGGCCGGCGGTGGCGGGTTGGGGAGGCGGGTCTTGATGACTTGGGCTTGGCTGGTCAAGGGCGAAACTCTCCGGGATTGCCGTGAATTATAGGGAACCCGAGTCTGGTCCGGGTGTCGAGTACAAATCGTGACGGTCGATGTAGCTGGCGACGGACGGCGGCACCCATTCGTGCCAGTCGCTGTAGGCGGCGGCGATGCGACGGCGCAATTCAGTCGAGGATTCGGGACGCAACTCCTCCATGGGCAGCACCGCAAGGCCACCTGCCGGTGATGCCTGCAACGCGTCCAGCGTACGCCAGCGCGCCGCGACTTCGGCCCCGACCAGCGGTGCGATGCGAGCGAGCGATTCCGGATCGATATGCGATCCAGGCCTCTGCACCGCAAGGATATGCGCGTGCGCGAACAGTTCGCGCCAGCGATGCCAGGTGTGCAGCTGGCTGAGGGAGTCGCCGCCGACGAGCCACGCAAGCGGCAATTCGTCGCCGAGTTCGTGGCGCAGCTCCAGCAACGTGTCGATGGTGTAGGACGGACCCTCGCGATACAGCTCGCGACGGTCGACCTTCAGACCGGTTTCGCCGGCAAGCGCGAGATCAAGCATGCGTGCGCGCTGTTGCGCGCTCGCATGGGTCGGCCCCTTGTGTGGCGGATCGGCGGCCGGCAGCAGGAATACCTGCGCGCCCGATGCATCGCGCGCGGCCCGCGCGACGGCGAGATGTCCGTTATGTACGGGATCGAAGGTGCCGCCGTAGCAGACCCGCAGCGTCACGGTTTCGGCATCATCCACGCACCGCCAGCAGCCGCGAAGCGCGCGGTTCGGCGACGGCGAGCAGCAATCGTTCCAGCGCGACCCAGGCGTCTTCGGGTTCCTGTCCGCGACGCGGGCGCCCCTTCGCGATGCCGTCGACGCGACCGGCCTGCGCCAGGAAGGCATCCCATCGCTGCGCATCGTGCCGCTGCAGCGCGCGGCGATACATCGGTTGCTTCGAATCCCAGATCCGTTGCGCCTTGAACGCGTTGGAAAGATTGCTCGCGCGCGAGAGCGCCGAAGCGGTCTGGATTTCCTTGATCACCATGCCGAGCAGCGCCGGCACTGCTTCGCCCTCGCCACGCAGGCCCCGGATCATGCGCGACACCTGCGCGCCGTGACCGTTCATCGCGGCGTCGATCAGGCGGAATACATCGAAGCGCGCGGCGTCGGCGACCAGGTCTTCCATGCGCGCCACATCGAGGATGTCGCCATCCGACAACAGCTTCAGCTTCTCGATTTCCTGCGCCGCGGCGAGCAGGTTGCCCTCGACGCGATCGGCGAGCAGTTGCACCGCGCCGCGATCGGCCCGGAGTCCGCGCGAACGCAGGCGGCTTTCGATCCAGTCGGGCAGCTCGTGCGGCTTGATCGGCCAGGCCACCGCGATCGAACCGATGCGCGCGATCGCCTCGCTCCACTTGCCGCCATGCTGCCTGCTCCATTCGCCCGCGGTCACCAGCAGGCTGATGTCGCTGGGTGGATTCGAGCAGAACTCGCTGATGACGCGCGCGCCTTCGGTGCCGGGCTTGCCGGTGGGCAGGCGCACTTCGAAGAGGCGGCGGCTCGCGAACAGGCTGGGAGCGTGGAAGCTGGCTTCCATTGCCGACCAGTCGGGTTCGCGCTGGTTGCCTTCGGCTTCGAAGATCTCGCGTTCGCTGATCCCCTGCGCGCGCGCGGCGGCGCGTACGGCGTCGGCGGCTTCCAGCACGCGCAGTGGCTCCGCGCCGGCGATCAGGTAGGCGGGACGCAACGGGCCTGCCTGCACCTGCGTTGCGAGCTGCTCCGGCTTGAGTTCCATCAACGCTTGTTTCGTCGTACGTTGGATCAGCGCGGCTGCGGCGGGTTGGCCGGGGCCGGTTCGTCGGGCGCGGGTTCGTCCGGCGGCGGGTTGGCGTCGGCGGCTTCGAGCGCGGCTTTCGCGGCGTCTTCGGCTACTGGTTCGTCCAGGCGCGATTCCGGCGTGGGTGCAGCGCCACCGGTGCGTGCGACGGCATTCAGGCGACGGATGATCGAAGCCGCCATCTCGCGGCGCAGCTCCTTCTCGAGGAGGTCGCGCTCGCTTTCCTCACCGATCGAATCCGTCGGACTGGACACATAATCCCGTGAGAGTTCCACCGCCTGCCTTGGCACAGCCTTGGTTCCGTCGGCGCGGCGTACTTCGAAGACGACGGCGTAACGCAGGCTGTATTCCTGCGCGCGGCCGAACTGGTCGACGCTGATGGGCGTATTACCCCAGCGCTCCGACAAAAGGTCGATCACGGTGGCGGTGGCGTCGTCAGGCCCCGCGATCTGCGCGCCTGCACGCTGGATCGAGCGCGTCAACGAATCCGGCAGGGGGCTGTAACGATCGGTGGACGCCACGCGCACCGGACCAAGATCGTTCGGCAACACCAATGCATCGCGAAGATGGAAGCCGCAGGCGGAAAGGACCAGCGCGAGGGCCAGTGCGAGGACGATGGGCAGGCTGCGACGAATCATGCGGGAAGTCTGGACGAGGCCGGCGCAGGCGGCAAGCCGGCTCGTTCAGGCACGCGCGGGACGGCCCGTGGCCGTCCCGCGCTTCCATCCTTGTGAGACAGGTGCTGTCAGCGCGTTGGCTTGAGGATTGCCGCCATGCCGAGCCCTGCCAGCAACCATCCACCCCACTGGTCGACGAGATCGCTGATCAGGAACGCGTTGCTGAAGCCGTACCAGGTCCATTGCGACACCGAGATCGACAGCCACGCCACCACGCCGAACGCGAAGATCGTGCGGACCCGCGCGCCATAGCCGCGGATGCCCAGGCCGGAAACCACGAACGCGACCACCAGCGCCGCGATCAGGTTGCTCGCCGCCTCGTTGGGCAGCTCGGGAATCATGTCCATGTCGTGCTTCGTGCGCAGCACGAGCAGTCCGCTGGGTCCGGTGGCCAGCTTTTCGGCGAACGCCTTCTGGTCGGCCTCGCTCGCCTTCATGTAGTTCATGTACGGAATGAAATACACGCCGTCCTCGGTGACGTTCCCGCGCAGGGATTCGATCACGGCGGCTTCGTTCGGAACCGGCTTCATCGCCTTTTCCGAGAATGGCAACAACGTGTGCGCGACGAAGCCCCACAGGAACAGCAACAGGCCACCCACGATGGCCGCAAGGATCACTCGCATCGGTCTTCCTCCCACTGGTCGAAATGGACGGTGGCGACGGCCGGATGACTGCCGCGGACCGGCGCCGCGATCATAGACCCGAATCCGCGCGGCAACCCGTCAGGTCAGTAGATGGCTTCGTGTCCGGCGAACAGCTGCTGCGGCGTGCGGAAGCCGGGAAGCTCCGCCATGCGGCCCAGCCAGTCGTGCACGCGGGGCCAGTGCGTCAGGTCGATGCCGGCAGCGTCGGCCCAGGCAATGCCGTCGCCCTCGCCTTCGATGCCTTCGCCGGTGAAGAACAGATAGCTGCAGCAGGCGACGTCGGCGATGTTTGGATCGTTCCCGGTGAGGAACGGCGTCGCGGCGAACTGCAGCTCCATGCGGTCGAGGTCATCGTGCGAACGGCGGTCGTACCATGCGAGCACTGCCGGGTGGTACGCCCCCCAGCGCCGGCCGAAACGCGCATGCGAGACGTTGAGGCTGATGCGATTGGCTTCCCATGACAGCCATTCGCGAACGCGCAGTTGCGTCTTCTCGTCGCGGCCATCGAGGCGGCGTTCGCGGCGTGCGAAGTAATCGAGGATTGCATTCGACTGGCACAGCACGTGGCCGTCGATCAGCAGGACCGGCACTTCGCCATGCGCGGAGACGGACTGGAATTCCTGCGAGCGTTCGTGGCGCGGTTTCCAGATGGCGATGTGGCGTTGTTCGAAGTCGATTCCGAGCAGCACGATTGCGAGGGCGACCTTGTAGCTGAAACCGGAATCGGGGTGGCAGTAGAGGATGGGCGTCATCCGGCCATTGTCGTGGCGGATGGAGGGTAGTGCGAGGAAGGGATTGGCGAGAGAAAGATTCCCGCCCCCTGGCCTTGCCCTTGGCTCCCCTCCCGCTCGTCATTCCCGCGAAAGCGGGAATCCAGTGACTCTGCTTTTCAGCTACTCCAGTGTCCGCGAACAAAAGCGAAGGCACTGGATTCCGCTTTCGCGGGAATCACGAGCAACGGCAACACCAACTCAGCCAGCAGCCAACACTGCCGATCGCAATCCAGCAACGTCAACCCACCACGATATTGACGATCTTCCCCGGCACCACGATCACCTTCTTGACCACATGCCCGGAGACGAACTGCGCGACGCCCGGTTCGGCCAGCGCAAGACGCTCGGCCTCTTCCTTCGAGACATTCACCGGCACCTCGATGGTGCCGCGCAGCTTGCCGTTGACCTGCACCGCCAAGGTGACGGCATCACGGACCAGCGCAGTAGGATCGGCGGCCGGGAACGGCACGTCTTCGAGCAGCGTTTCCGGATGGCCCAGCGCCTGCCACAGCGCATGGCAAACGTGCGGCGTCACCGGGTTGAGCAGCAGCACCATCGCCTGCAGCGCCTCGTGGCGCACGGCGCGACCCATGTCGCTCATGTCGCCGAACTTCTGCACGTGGTTGAGCAGCTCCATCAATGCGGCGATCGCGGTGTTGAAGCTGTGGCGGCGGCCGTAGTCGTCGCCGACCTTCTGGATCGTCTCGTGCAGCTGGCGGCGCAGGGTCTTCTGCGCAGCATCGAGTTGCGACGCATCGACTTCAGGATGATCCGGCTGCGACACGTGTGTCAGCACTTCACGCCAGAAGCGGCGCAGGAAGCGCGCCATGCCTTCGACACCGGCCTCGTTCCATTCCAGCGACTGTTCGGGTGGCGCGGCGAACATCGAGAACAGACGCACCGTATCCGCACCGAACTTGCCGACCATCAGCTGCGGGTCGACGCCGTTGTTCTTCGACTTCGACATCTTCTCGGTGCCGCCGATGCGCACGGGCTGGCCGTCCGACTTCAGCTTCGCGCCGGTGATGTGGCCGCGCGCGTCCTTCTCTACTTCGACGTCGGCGGGATTGAACCAGTCCTTCGAACCGTCCGTGTTCTCGCGATAGAACGTCTCGGCGATCACCATGCCCTGGCACAGCAGGTTGATCGCGGGTTCGTCGGAAGCCACGAAGCCCTGGTCGCGCAACAGCTTGTGGTAGAAGCGGAAATACAGCAGATGCAGGATCGCGTGCTCGATGCCGCCGATGTACTGGTCGACCGGCGTCCAGTACTTCGCGCGTTCATCGACCTGCTGCGCGGCGCCCGGCGAGGTGTAGCGCGCGTAGTACCAGCTCGATTCCATGAAGGTGTCGAAGGTGTCGGTTTCGCGTTCGGCCGCGCCGCCGCACCTCGGACAGGTGGTCTTGCGCCATTCCGGATCGGCCTTGATCGGCGAGGTGACGCCGCTGAACGCCACATCCTCCGGCAGCACGACCGGCAGCTGTTCTTCCGGTACTGGCACGTCGCCGCATTTCGCGCACAGGATCACCGGGATCGGACAACCCCAGTAGCGCTGGCGGCTTACGCCCCAGTCGCGCAGGCGGTAATTGACGCGGCGCTGGCCGCGACCCTCGGCTTCAAAGCGGGCGGCGAGCGTGTCGAAGGCCTGTTGGTACTCCATGCCGTCGAGTTCGCCCGAATTCACCAGGAAGCCGCGCTCGGTATACGCACCCTCTTCCGCGATGCGGCGCTCGAATTCCTCGACCACCTGCACCGCCGCGCCGGTGTCGTACGCGTCGATTGCAGCGCCTTCGCCCAACGCGGTGCTCATCGCATCGCCATGGCGCTCGACGTCGCGGGTGATCTCGTCGATCGCATCGCGCACCTGCACCGGCACGATCACCATCGTGATCGGCAGCTGGTAGGCCTTCGCGAATTCCCAGTCGCGCTCGTCATGCCCCGGCACGGCCATCACCGCGCCGGTGCCGTAATTCATCAGCACGAAGTTGGCGACGTAGATAGGCAGCTGTTCGCCGGTGAGCGGATGGATCGCGCGCAGGCCGGTGTCGCGGCCACGCTTCACCTGCGTCTCGAGTTCGGCTTCGGATACGCCGCCTTTGTGCAGGTCGGCGATGAATTCGGCGAGATCAGGGTCGCCATTCGCGGAGAACTGCGCGAGCGGATGCTCGGCGGCGATCGAAACGAAGGTCACGCCCATCAGCGTGTCGGGTCGCGTGGTGAAGACTGTTAGTGGTTCGACTGCGTTGCCGTTGCCATCGACCACGTCGAAGCGGATCTCCAGCCCCTCGCTGCGGCCGATCCAGTTGCGCTGCATCGTCTTGACCGCCTCCGGCCAGCCCGGAAGCGTGTCGAGGCCGTCCAGCAGTTCCTGGGCGTAGTCGGTGATCTTGAGGAACCACTGCGGAATTTCGCGCTTCTCGACCAGCGCGCCGGTGCGCCAGCCACGGCCATCGATCACCTGCTCGTTGGCGAGCACGGTCTGGTCGACCGGGTCCCAGTTCACGACCGAATTCTTGCGATACGCCAGGCCCTGCTTCATCAGCCGCACGAACATGCGCTGCTCGTGCACATAGTACGAAGGCTGGCAGGTGGCGAATTCGCGCGACCAGTCGATCGCGTAGCCCATCTGCTGCAACTGCGCCTTCATGTGCGCGATGTTGGCGTAGGTCCATTTCGCCGGTGCGGTGTTGTTCTTGATCGCGGCGTTTTCCGCCGGCAGCCCGAACGCGTCCCAGCCCATCGGCTGCAGCACGTTGTGCCCGCTCATGCGCTTGTAGCGGCTGATGACGTCGCCGATGGTGTAGTTGCGCACGTGGCCCATGTGCAGCGCGCCCGATGGGTACGGCAGCATCGACAGGCAGTAGTACTTGGGCTTGGCCGAGTCCTCGTCGACCTCGAAAGCCCGGTTGCCGGTCCAGAAGCGCTGCGCGGACGCCTCGACGGCTTGCGGCTCGTAGGCCCGCGGGTCGGAGGCGGCCGGCTGGTCGGGGGCATGATCGGACTGGACGGCTTCGCTGGACACGGTCAATGGCGCTGGACAGGAAAGACCCGAAAGCCTACCGCAGCGCAGCATGGCCGTCATGCTGCGACAGGACGGCGGCGGTCCGCGCCACCGCCGCTACCGGCAGCTTTGCCGGATTTCGCCCGGACGGCGCTTCCGTGCACCCGCGCGCTACGGGCGGGCGGCGGACCGTGCTAAGAATCGCGCCTTCGCCGCCCGGACCGTACCCATGAACCGTCTCGCCTTCGCTGCGCTGTCCATCCTCTGCTTCCCGCTGCAGGCACATGCAGCCAGCCCCGTGGCGCTGCACTGCGGGAAACTCTTCGATTCGCGCGCCGGCCACGTGATCGACGACCGCACCGTGATCGTGCGCGATGGCAAGGTCGCCGAAGTGCTCGCCGGCCACGCGGCGGTTCCCGGCGCGCAGTCCATCGACCTCGCTGGCCATACCTGCACGCCCGGCTGGACCGACCTGCATGTGCACCTCGCGGGGGAAAGCAGCCCGAAGTCGTACGAAGAGGAATTCCGCCTCGACGCCACCGATTTCGCCTTCCGCTCCGTGGGCTATGCGAAGAAGACACTGCTCGCCGGCTTCACCAGCGTGCGCGACCTCGGCGGCGAAGTAACGCTGCATCTGCGCGACGCGATCAACCAGGGGCTGGTGGACGGACCGCGCATCTGGGCTGCGGGCACCGCGATCGGCACCACCGGCGGCCACGCCGATCCCACCAACGGCTACAACGCCGAACTGTCGCACCTGATCGGCCCGCCCGGCCCCACCGAGGGCGTGGTGAATTCCGTCGACGACGCGCGCCAGGCCGTACGCCAGCGCTACAAGGACGGCAGCGACGTCATCAAGATCACCGCGACCGGCGGCGTGCTGTCGTACGCGAAATCCGCGGACGCGCCGCAATTCACCGTGGACGAGATCAAGGCGGTCGTCGATACCGCGAAGGACTACGGCTACAAGGTCGCCGCGCACGCGCACGGTACCGAAGGCATGAAGCGCGCCGTGCTCGGCGGCGTGACTTCGATCGAACACGGCACCTACATGAGCGACGAAGTGATGTCGCTGATGAAGCAGAAAGGCACCTGGTACGTGCCGACCATCTACGCGGGCCGCTTCGTCGCGGACAAGGCGAAGATCGACGGCTACTTCCCCGACATCATCCGCCCGAAGGCCGCGCGCGTCGGCGCGCAGATCCAGGACACCGCCGGCAAGGCCTACCGCAACGGCGTGAAGATCGCCTTCGGCACCGACATGGGCGTCGGGCCGCACGGCGACAACGCGCGCGAATTCGTCTACATGGTCGAAGCCGGAATGCCGGCGTCCTTCGCCCTGCAGGCCGCGACCATCAACGCCGCGCAGGTGCTCGGCGCCGACGACCAGGGCGTGATCGAACCCGGCAAGCGCGCGGACATCGTCGCCGTGCCGGGCAATCCGCTCGAGGACATCAACGCGGTGCTCAAGGTCGATTTCGTGATGAAGGACGGCACGGTTTACAGGTCGCCCGCGCAGCCGGACGGCGCGCGATGAATGGCGAATGGGCCGGCTTCGTCGCGGCGGCGCTGACCACGTTCTCGTTCATCCCGCAGGCGGTCAGGACCATCCGCACGAAGGAGACGCACAGCATCTCGCTCGGGATGTACGTGATGTTCACCGTGGGCGTCGCGTTCTGGCTCGTCTATGGCCTGGTACTGATGTCGTGGCCGATGATCCTGTCGAACATCGTCACGCTCGCGCTGTCGTCGACGATCCTGGCACTGAAGATCCGCTACGGCTGAAGGACGCGGTTCACGACGCGGGCCGTCTGCAACGCCCAGAGAAACCAGAGGGCGAACGCCAGTCTTTGCGCGCTGCCAGCCGGAACCAGCATCGGCAGCAACAGCGCCAGCACGGGCAACAGGAGCGCCGCCAACAGCGAACTGGCGGCGATCCCGCGCCACCGCAGGACGTGGCCGCGCAGTCCCAGCGCGAGCAACAACCCACCGGCGGCAAAGGCGATCCACCACACCATCCACGCCGCGGCATGGCGTGCGCTGCGGACGCCTTCGAGGTCGCCGGCATCGAGCGGCAACACGCCCTGCGCCGCGAACGCCAACGCGGAAACCAGCATTAGCTGTGCTCCGACCCGGCCGCTCCAGGGCGTCGTTCCATCCGCGCCCGCAGGCAAGGCTTCGCGCAAACGCAAGGCACCCCATGCGAGCAGCAGGCCGGGCACCACGAACGCCAGCAGGTTGAAGATCCACGCGTGGGGCAATGGACTCGCGCCCAGCAGCGCCAACGGATGCTGCGCATGCGAGTAGCCGTCGATACGGCCCGCGAACACGGCCGTTCCGGCGAAGAGCAGCATCGCGGCCAGCGCCGCATGCCGGGAAAGCAGGGAAACCAGGCTTTTCATGCCCACATGCTAGCGTGCCGCCCGTGCCGAGCTTGCGTCCCGCGGCTTCCGCCCCCATCTCGCCGCCATCGTTCACGAGCCGACCTGAAGATGACCACCGACACCGCCAAACCGCACGTCTTCGATGCCACTACGGCCAACTTCGAAGCCGATGTCCTGCAGAAGTCGCTGGAAACGCCGGTGCTCGTGGACTTCTGGGCCGAGTGGTGCGGGCCGTGCAAGACCCTTGGGCCGATCCTCGAAAAACTCGCGGGCGAATACAACGGTGCCTTCGTGCTGGCCAAGGTCGACGTCGACAAGGAGCAGGAGCTCGGCGCCGCGTTCCAGGTGCGCTCGATTCCGACCGTGTTCCTGGTCAAGGGCGGGCAGCTCGTCGATGGATTCCCCGGCGCGCTGCCGGAAGGCCAGCTGCGCGAATTCCTCAAGCACCATGGCATCGAACCGGCCGCCGCCGCTCCGGCACAGGAAGCGCCGGAAACCGAAGCGCCGGTCATCGATCCGCACGCCGAAGTGGTGCGCCTGCGCAGCGAAGTCGCGACTCATCCCGACGACGACAACCTGAAGCTGGATCTCGCGGTCGCGCTGTTGAAGACCGGCGCCGCGCACGAGGCCGAGCAACTGCTCGATGCCCTCCCTGCCAACCTCGCGCACGACGACCGTGCCGTGCGCGCGCGTTCGCGCCTGGGCTTCGCGGCTCTGCTCGACAATGCGCCGCCGGTGGAAGTGCTCGAAGCCGCGATCGCCAGCAATCCCGACGACCTGCGCGCACGCCACCTGCTGGGCGTGCAGCGCATCGTCGCCGGCGAGTCGCAGGCCGGGCTGGAGCAGTTCATCGAGATGCTGCGTCGCGACCGCGGCTTCGAGGACGGGCTGCCGCGCAAGTCGTTGATCGATGCCTTCCGCATCGTCGAGGACGAGGATCTGGTCGGCACCTACCGCCGCAGGATGTCGTCGCTGCTGTTCTGAGTCGTCGCTGCCGGCAACCGCCCAGCGCTTGACTGTACGCAAGCGTATGGGAAGCTGTGCCCGCTTTCCCCACGGCGTACGCGATGAAGAACCAAATCAGTGCCGGCACGCTGCGCCGGATCCTCAATCTATGGCCGCCGTTCCTGTGCAACGGCATCCGCGTCACCGACATCGCATCCGACTGGCGCAGCGCACGGGTCGAATTGCGCTCCCGTCCGTGGAATCGCAACTACGTCGGCGTGCACTTCGGCGGCAGCCTGTTTGCGATGACCGATCCGTTCTGGATGCTGCTGACCCTGCATGCGCTGGGCAGCGATTACATTGTCTGGGACCAGGCGGGCACGATCGAATTCCTGACACCGGGCCGGGGCACCGTCCATGCGGGCTTCAGGCTGGACGACACCATCCTCGATGAACTGCGCGAGGCGACGGCGGGGGGCGCCAAGCACCTGCGCTGGTTCGAAACGGACGTTGTCGATGCCTCCGGCGAGGTTGTCGCGCGCGTCCGCAAGCAGCTCTACGTGCGGCGAAAACGCAGTCGTATCGAGAACGCGAACACACCAACACGCGCGATGCCGGACGCCAGTGCGCCGCTCGACGCCTGAGTGCCCCGCTCGCGGCACTCCACGCTGCCGCAACGACTGCTGCACCACCATTACGCGTCGGCGCCCAAAAGCGCCCCCAGGTGAATTCGTGGACGGTGATCACATTCCGCTCGCCATCGTTCCGGAACGGAATGCGGAAGGCGCGACAACGAACGCAATGATTGCAGGTGCACGGTATGCTTGCTGCGCCACAGGGGGCGCGGAACATGGCTGAAGAGCCGAGACACGACGACGGCATTCCATTGCCGGACATTGCCGGTTATCGATTGCTGCGCATGATCAACCACGGCGGCATGTCGACCGTGTATCTCGCGCGCCAGCACACGCTGGGCCGCGATGTCGCGGTCAAGGTGATGTCGCCGCAGGCGCTCGCCGACGAGGTCAGCCGCCGCCGCTTCGAGAACGAGGTGCGCACGATCGCTCGCCTCGAGCACCCGCACGTCGTGCGCATCTACGAAGTCGGGCGCACGGTCGAAGGCCTGCCCTACTACGCGATGCCGTACATGGCGCGCGGACACCTGGGCCAGCGCGACTACAGCAAGAGCGAACGGCGCGTCGTCGAGATCGCCAACACCTTGCTGTCGGTGCTGGGCTACGCGCATTCGCGCAACATCGTCCATCGCGACGTGAAGGCCGAGAACGTCCTCTTCGACGACGCCGACCGTCCGCTGCTCGCCGACTTCGGCATCGCGCTGCGCAAGGACTGGGGCGGCGCGCGGATGACCGCGACGGGCCTTGCGGTGGGCAGCACGGCGTACATGGCACCGGAACAGGCGCGCGGCGAAGTCGTCGACGGCCGCGCCGACCTGTACGCGCTGGGCGTGCTGATCTGGGAAATGCTGACCGGCCGGTTGCCGTTCGAGGCGCAGGACGCGCTGTCGATGGCGGTCATGCACGCACAGGACCCGATTCCGAAGCTGCCGGCGCACCTCGCGCACTGGCAGCATTTCATGAATCGCGCGCTGGCGAAGCAGCCGTCGCAGCGCTTCGAGGATGCCGCGCAGATGCGAGCGGGCATCGAGTCGGTCATGCAGCGCAGCCTGCTGCCCGCGCTGCGCGATCGCCTGCATCGGCTCGCACCATTGCAGCAGTATGCAAAACCCATCTGGGCGGTTTGCGCCCTGCTCGCCTTCATCGGGATCGGTGTGCTGGGCGCGGAGTACCTTTCCCGCCGCAACACTCCCGATGCCACGCCGGAAAGCGCCGCCGACGCCGCGACGATCTCCGCGCACAACGAAGTCACCACGGCGATGCTCAAGCCGCTAGCGGATTCGCCCGCGCGCGCAGCGATCACTACCGCGCGCAGCCGCATTGCCGCGGGACAGCTCACCGCGCCGATCGGCGCCAACGCCTACACCAGCGTGCTGGAAGCCTGGAATGCCGACGCGACGAACGCGGAAGTGCTCACGGTCGTCGAAGATCTCACCGACGCATTCGCGGGCACGATCGCCACGCAGATCCGCGACGGCAATGACGCGCGTGCCCGCGAGGTGTACGCGATGGCGACTTCGTTGGCGCAGCAGACCGGCACCGCGGCTTCTCCCGCCTGGCTGCGCCTGCGCGGGAAGGTCGAAACCGCGGTGAAATCCCGCTTCGACAGTGCTGCGAAGCGCTACGACCACGATACCGCGCAGCGCACCGTGCAGCTGGTCACCGACTTCGGCCTGGCGCCGCAACTGGGCGCGGACTTCGCCAGCCGTGTGCAGAAGATGCCGCGCATGGGTGCCGTCCTTCCCGAAGGCGGAGTCCTCCGCGCGGGCAGCGAAGGCGCCGTCGCGGTGAATCGCGTGGCGGTATCGCGCTCCGACTACGCGCGCTTCGTCGAAGCAACGCGGCGTACGCCATCGCTGTGCCGCGAACGCGCGTCGTTCCTGCGCGTGATCGCGCCGCGCGACTGGCGTTCGCCAGGCTTCTTCCAGAAGGAAGACGAACCCGTCGTCTGCGTGTCGCTCCAGGACGCCGAGGCCTATGCGAGCTGGTACAGCCGTCGCACCGGCCAGCAATGGCGCCTGCCCACCAGCGCAGAGGCGAGCGGCACGCCCGCGCAATCAGGCAACCGCGCCGTCTCGCTGTGGTCACGCGACTGCGCATCGGGCTGCACGCGCCGGGTAGCGAGTGGCAAGTCGTGGCGGAATTCGACCGCGCAACGCCCACTGCTGGCGAACCGGGGCTATGACGACGTGGGCTTCCGGCTCGTTCGCGATCTGCAATAACGCGTCATTCCCGGCCTGGGTGAGTCGCTGCAACGCCTACAATGCGCCGCATGACCGCCCCTGCCCGCCCCAGCTTCCAGCGCCTCTTCGTTACCGGGCTGCTCACCCTGCTGCCGATCTGGTTGACCTGGGTGGTGATCAAGTTCGTCTTCGTCCTGCTGTCGGACATCAGCCGCCCGCTGATCGGTCCGCTGCTGAGCAATCTCGCCAGGGTGTCGCCGCAGGCGCTCGGCTGGGTTGCGCAGCCGTGGGTGCAGACGGCGCTCGCCCTGCTGGCAACCCTGGCGGTCATCCTGTTTTCCGGCGTCATGGCCCGAATCGTGATCGGGCAACGTGTGCTGCGCTGGTTCGAGTCGCTGATTCGCCGCATTCCGCTGGCGAGCACCATCTACGGCAGCGCACGCCAGTTGCTGGACATCCTGCAGACCAAGCCGGACGGCACCCAGCGCGTGGTACTGATCGACTTCCCGCATACCGAGATGAAAACGCTCGGTTTCGTCACCAAGGTGATGCATGAAAACGGCACCGGTCGCGAACTCGCCGCCGTCTACGTGCCGACCACGCCGAATCCGACATCGGGATATCTCGAAATCGTGCCGGTGGAAAAGATCACTCCGACCGACTGGACGGTGGACCAGGCGATGAGCTTCATCATCTCCGGCGGGGCGGTATCGCCGGATTCGATCCCGTTCTCGCCGCCGCGCCCGCCCGCGAATTGAATCCGTGCGTGGATGCAGATGCCGCGGGGGCGGCCGACGATGACAAACTACCGCCTGAAGGCGACGACGTCCCTGCAGGAAGGAAGCCACGCATGAACGACACCACCCACATTCCGCTCCCTTCCATCCCCACCTCGCGCCTCCTCGACGATCGCGCCCTGCGCCTCTTCGTCATCCTCGCCGCGTTCTTCTGCGTGAACGCGGTGCTGGCCGAATTCATTGGCGTCAAGATCTTCGCGCTCGAAGACACGCTCGGCATCGCCCCGTTGCAATGGAATCTCTTCGGCCAGAGCGGATCATTGTCCTTCACCGCCGGCACGCTGCTGTGGCCGGTGGTGTTCCTGATGACCGACGTCGTCAACGAGTTCTACGGTCGCCGCGGCGTGCGCCTGATCTCCTGGCTCGCAGCCGGACTGATCGTCTACGGATTCCTTTTCGCCTTCGCGGCGATCTCGCTCGCCCCGGCGGGTTGGTGGATCAAGGCCGCCGAGTCGCAGGGCGTCGCCGATTACCAGGCCGCCTTCGCCGCCGTGTTCGGGCAAGGCCTGTGGACCATCGGTGGCTCGCTGGTCGCCTTCATCGTCGGACAGCTGATCGACGTGGCCGTCTTCCATCGCATCCGCGACGTCACTGGCGAAAAGCATGTGTGGTTGCGGGCAACCGGGTCGACCGCCGTGTCGCAGCTCGTCGACAGCTTCGTCGTCCTCTACATCGCATTCGTGCTCGGGCCGCAGCACTGGCCAACATCGCTGTTCCTTGCGGTCAGCACGGTCAACTACGGCTACAAGATGCTGGCCGCCGTGCTGATGATTCCGCTGCTGTACCTGGTACGGCGCTCGATCACGCGGTATCTCGGCGAACGCCGTGCGGAGCAGTTGCGGCTGGAAGCGGCGCAGTAGGATCCGGTACGTGAAAACGCGAAGCCGGGTGCCATCGCACGGCGGCGTGTTCGACAACTTCCGGGACGCAAAAGTCCGAAGCCCGTTGCCCTCGCGCGCGGTGCCGCGTTCGGCGATTCCCGGCACAAGCCTGAAGCCACTGCCCTCGCGCGGCGGCGGCCCGTTCGGCAATTCCCGGCACGCAAAAGTCTGAAGCCCACTGCCCTCGCGCGCGGCGGCCAATTCCCCGCACGCAAAAGCCTGAAGCCCACTGTCCTCGCGCGCGGCGGCGCGTTCGGCTGTGTGGCAAGCGTGTGTTGTCGTGGCGCCCCATGACTTTTGGCCAGCGCCAACCGAGCGCGTGTGGGTATGCTTCGGTTCCCCTCTGTCAGTGATAGGACCCGTCATGACCCTGCGTCCGCTCGTGTTATCCGTCGCCCTCCTCACCGCGCTGGCAGGCTGCACCGGCGCACCCGCTGGCGATACCGCCACCACGCCGGCTTCGCAGCCCGCAACGCAGAACAAGGCCGCCCAGCTCGAGAAGCTCTACGCTCAGTACTGGGAAGAAACCCTCAAGCTCAACCCGATCCAGGCCACGTTCCAGGGCGACCCGCGCTACAACGACCAGCTGCCCGATTTCCTCTCGGCGCAATACCGCCAGCAGACGCACGACTTCAATACGCGCTGGCTCAAGACCGTGAAGGACATCGGTCCCGAAGGACTCGATGGCCAGGCGCTGATCAGCTACGAAATATTCGTCCGTAACGCCGAACAGGCGTTGGAGTCCGAGCAGTTCCCCGGCTGGATGCTGCCGATGGACCAGTTCAACAACATCGCCGGCTTCATCGCACAGCTGGGTTCCGGCACCAGTGCGCAACCGTTCAAGACGGTGAAGGACTACGACAACTGGCTGGCCCGCGGCGCGCGGATCCCGGGCATCTTCGACACCGCTGTCGCGAACATGCGCGAAGGCATGAAGACGGGCGTCGTCCAGCCCAAGGCGCTGATGGTGAAAGTGCTGCCGCAGTTCGACGCGCTCATCAAGGACAAGCCCGAGGACACGCTGTTCTGGGGTCCCATCACCAACATGCCGAAGGATTTCTCCGCGGAGGACAAGGAGCGGCTGACCGCGGCTTACCGCGACATGATCGGCCAGCAGCTCATGCCGGCTTTCCGCAAGATGCGCGGCTTCATCGCCGACGAATACATGGCGAAGACGCGCTCGACTCCAGGCATGGACGCATTGCCCAACGGCAAGGCGTGGTACGCCTTCAACGCGCGCAATTCCACCACGACCGACAAGTCGCCGGAGGAAATCCACCAGATCGGCCTGAACGAAGTCGCGCGTATCCATGGCGAAATCGGCAAGGTCATGCAGGAAGTCGGCTTCAAGGGATCGCTGCAGGACTTCTTCAAGTTCATGCAGACCGACAAGCGCTTCAGCTTCAAGAGCGAGGAAGACCTGCTGAAGTACTACCGTTCGCTCGAGGCGAAGATCAACCAGAAGATTCCCGAGCAGTTCTCGCTTATTCCGAAGTCGCCGTTCGAGATCCGTCCGGTCGAGGCTTTCCGCGCGCAGTCCATGGCCGGTGGGCAATACTACCCGCCCAGCGAAGACGGTTCGCGTCCCGGCATCTTCTACGTCAACACCTACGACCTGCCGACTCGCAAGACGTGGGACGCCGAGGACCTCTACCTGCATGAAGCCATCCCCGGCCATCACTTCCAGATCGCACTGCAACAGGAACTCACCAACCTCCCCGCCTTCCGTCGTTTCGGCGGCGAAACGGCCTTCGCGGAAGGCTGGGGCCTGTACGCGGAATCGCTCGGCAAGGATCTGGGTGTCTACACCGATCCGTACAGCTACTTCGGCTACCTGCAGAACGAACTGTGGCGGGCGATCCGCCTCGTCGTCGACACCGGCTTGCACAGCAAGGGCTGGTCGCGCGAGCAGGTGATCAAGTACATGCTCGACAACTCGGCCGAATCCGAAACCCAGTCGACCGCCGAGGCCGAGCGCTACATGGCCATCCCCGGCCAGGCGCTGGCGTACAAGATCGGCGAACTGAAGATCCAGGAACTGCGCGATCGCGCGCAGAAGGCGCTCGGCGACAAGTTCGACGTGCGCGAATTCCATGCGGAAGTGCTGAAGGACGGTGCGGTGCCGCTGTCGGTGCTGGAAGGCAAGATCGACCGGTGGATTGCGGCGAAGAAGGGCTGAGCCTTGCGACCATGAGGGCCACCGGACGTGGTGGCCATTCCTTCCTCGAAGAGCCGGCTCGCCGCCGGCTCTTCTGCTTTCGCTCAACGATCCAGCGGACTGACCACGCCGCCAGCGCCCCGGTTGAGTACATGCGTGTAGATCTGCGTCGTCGCGACGTCCTTGTGACCCAGCAGTTCCTGCACCGTCCGGATGTCGTACCCCGCCTCGATCATGTGCGTCGCGAAGGAATGACGCAGCGTATGCGCGGACACCGGCTTCACGATGCCGGCGCGCTTGCACGCCGACTTCAATGCGCGCGACAAGGCGCCATCATCGAAGTGATGGCGACGCTCTGCCCCGTCCCGCGGATCGATGGAACGTCGCGACGACGGAAACACGTACTGCCAGCCGAAGTCGCGTTCCGCATTCGGATATTTTCTTGCCAGTGCATGCGGCAGATGCACCGCACCGAAGCCGACCTGCAGATCCGTCACATGCAACGCCCGCGCCCGCTCCACTTCCCGCTGCAGCGGCTCGACCAATGATTTCGGCAGCACCGTGCGCCGATCCTTGCCGCCCTTGCCATCCCGCACCGTGATCTCGTTACGCGAGAAGTCCGTGTCCTTCACGCGCAAGCGCAGGCATTCCATCAACCTCAGTCCCGTGCCATACAAAAGGCTGCACAGCAGCCAGGGACGACCATCCAGATGCGCCAGCAGATCCTGCACCTCGCCCCGCGACAGCACCGTCGGCAAGCGCCGCGGCCGCTTCGCACGCGTCACGTCTTCCATCCAGGGCAATTCAATCCCCAGCACTTCCTTGTAAAGAAAGAGCAGTGCGGAGAGCGCCTGGTTCTGCGTACTCGCCGCGACCTGGCCAGCCACCGCCAGCGACGACAGGAAGCGCTCCACCTCCGCCACCCCCATGAGCCGCGGATGCCGTCGCTCGTTGGCGATGATGAAGCGGCGAATCCATCCCAGGTATACGACCTCGGTGCGCATGCTGTAATGCTTCAATCGAAGCACCCGACGGACTTCCTCGAACAAACGCAGGCCTTCCGGCCTGCCCTGCTCTCGATTAGTGCCCGACGGCTCCCGTATCTGCAACCCGACGCGCATTACCGCGGATCTGGCCGAATAAAACATATGTCCCCATCCTGTCAGATATGCACGGGCACTCTGCGCCGTGCTCCTGAGCACATCCATCGGATAAGTGATTGATTGTGGGTAGGAACTTTCCTTGACACCGGAGTTTGCGGCGCATGAATATCCCGTCCGTATCCCCGCTTTTGGGGTCTACTAAGCGTTAGCCCTCTTATGGAGTTGCGATGAATCTGCAAGATTTCATTACTGAAACTCTCGCTCAGATTGTTCAGGGTGTGAAAGCAGCCCAAGAGCTCGCGCTTCAAGAAGGAGCTGAGGTCAATCCTCGGCTTACCGGCGGACCGTCAATAAATTCCGCGCACGGCTTCATCGCGAGCGCCGGAGGCAACACGGCGCAAGTCGTGAGTTTTGATGTTGCTCTGACCGTCAAAGAAGGTTCCGGCACCAAAGGCGGTATTGGCGTCTTTGCTGGAGCCGTTAGTCTGGGAACGTCTGGCCAATCCAGCGCCGAGAACTCCTCAATCAGTCACGTCAAATTTAGTGTTCCTCTAGCGCTGCCTACCAGGTCAGAGGGCTAACAATTCATTCAAGCCGAAGCCGCTTCGCGGCTCGGCTTAATTCAGGCGTTAGGTGCCATGAAACCTTCATCTCGTATGACGATCTCCCTTGCCATGTTCCTCTTAGCCGGCTGCAGCGATCAGGAGGATTGGCCAGAGTCCGTGCAACTTCTTGTATCGGAGTGCTCCATGTCTTTCCGTGAGGTCTCCGATAGCGGAAAAGTATCTAGTAGGCCGTTTATCCGGCCAGAGCATGTGGTCCGGCTAGACCTTGCCCCGAAGCTCCCGGCTGAAGATTCCCCGTCTGTACTAGTTACCCTCACGCCCCAGGGGGAAAAGCGAATGCTTAGTTACACCCAAGATGACACTGGTCGAGAGCTCTCTGCGTTTTGCGGAGACACAGAAGTGTCTCGATCCACAGTTCTGGAGCCGTTCGGCAACCATTTCATGGTGGTCTTGCACACACCGAGTGGCACCTAACAATTCATTCAAGCCGAAGCCGCTTCGCGGCTCGGCTTAATTCAGGCGTTAGGGCTCACATGGAAGGTTCGTTCATCATCCCAACCAAAACGGATCGAGCAATCGCGCTCCTAAAGCTTGCGGTACCGCTTCTGTGTGTCGGTCTGATCGTGGCCTGGGCTCACGCGTACCGCGCATTTGTGGCGCCGTTGTGTGGTTGCGATACGCTTCCTGGCATTCGCGCGAACGTGCTGACGGCAAGCCTTCTGTTGTTGGCCCTCGCTTTTGGTCCGTACCGGAATGGCATACGCATTTTGCGCTCCGGCCAATACCCTCCCCCCGGCACATCTGTACTCTTCACGCGCCAAGTTCAAACCGGCTGGCGTGCCACTATCCAGGCCATTTCAGCCTTTGCGATCTCACTCGGAGTCCTTGTTTTACTTGGCTTTCTGCTCCGGTACGCAGTCTTCTCGGAGTTCGGCCTGTACCTCGTGGGCATCCGTGGCTGTGAGCCCTAACAATTCATTCAAGCCGAAGCCGCTTCGCGGCTCGGCTTAATTCAGGCGTTAGGCCACTCGCCATATGTCCCGCAACTTGAAAGTTCTCATAAGCGGCGTCGTTCTTGCGCTTCACGTTGAGCCAGCCCTTGCCAGTGGCGACATGACGGTCCTTTTGATTCCGGCCGGCTGGACGCTGCTCAGTTTGGCATTCCTGTCTTTCCTTCATCGATGGCCAACTTGGCGTCAAAAGCTGGGCCTGTCCGCCTGCTTCTTCGGTGTCATGGCCGTTGACTTGCTTGCAACTGCTCAAGTTCCCTACGCAGCCAATCGCTTTTGGGTCGTGCCAGTGTCGCTGGCATTGCCGCTCTTAGCGTGGGCGGCCGGTTCTTTGCTCCTCAAGTCCAGGTTCCGCTAGAGTGGCCTAACAATTCATTCAAGCCGAAGCCGCTTCGCGGCTCGGCTTAATTCAGGCGTTAGGCCGCAGTGAGAGATAAGGGGAAACTGTGATGCCAAAAGTCCAGCTAGTCCGTCGCGGCCACGTTCCCATTGACGTCGTAAAACTCGTCGTTTGCGCAATCATGTTCACCCACGGAATCCATCGCTATCTGTACGGCGAACTCCCTGGGCTCGCCGACGCATTGCAGCACTTCGGGTTTCCGATACCGTTGGTGCTGGCGCACCTCATCAACTTGGCCGAGACTGGCGGCGTTTTGCTCATCGCACTCGGCCTGTTCGTCCGCATCATGTGCGCCGTTATGGTGATCATCTTTGCCACCGGCATTGCGCTCATACACTGGCAGCTCGGCTTTTTTATCCTTGGCCCCGGCGAAGGTGGTTGGGAGTTCAGCGCTCTACTGATCACGTGCTTCACAGCCGTGGCAATGGATTACGGGCTGAGCAGCCTGCGGCCTAACAATTCATTCAAGCCGAAGCCGCTTCGCGGCTCGGCTTAATTCTGGCGTTAGGCTGCTATGCAAGATTCGTTCTTTTTGATGGTTTACGCTTTTGGCTTTGTGGGGCTGGCAGCCATTTCGCTAATCCCTCTTCGCTCCTGGATGCTTCTGCGCCGCTTCCTCGGCCACCGCTCATGGGCACTTTCTTTGCTCATCGGCGTTCTAGTGGGTCTGACGCTTGTCTTTGAGGCAAAGATCGTATTTCGCGTATTCCACTGCCTTATAGGTGAGTATTGCGGCCCAAGCATCGCGCACGGCTGGATTTTGCTGGCCATGCTCGGTGCCGCGTATTTTGCATTTGAGGCTGCAGTTGGCCTTGTATCCATGGCTGTGCGTTTTGCTTCTCGGCGCGCAGCCTAACAATTCATTCAAGCCGAAGCCGCTTCGCGGCTCGGCTTAATTCAGGCGTTAGGTGCCTTACCGAATGTCCGCGCCCATCATCAAGCATGACGTTCCAAAGCATCCGGACGATGATCCGGATCACCCAATTCCGTCCCTCGCGGTTCTGGATGTGGCGGCAATTCTTAAGAGTGGCGGCGCAGACCTCACCATTGTCATCGCCTCCCCGCTGGCTGCAGATGAGCGTTCTCTGACACGGTTGCTAGACAAGATCCAAGGCTACTTGGGTCACATTCAATCGCCGGAGTTTCAACAGGAGGCTGGCGCCCCAAATCCTGGCAACACCACCATCAAGGTTTTGATTCACCCAGATTCATCTTCGGAGGCATTTGACCTCCTTGAGCGCTCCAAAGACTGGGTGCTTGTCAATCAGGCAACTCTCAAGATCGAGCTCCTTGATCTTGCAGTTCACTGACGCGGCACCTAACAATTCATTCAAGCCGAAGCCGCTTCGCGGCTCGGCTTAATTCAGGCGTTATGCGGCACCGGGTTGAGCATCTTCGCGGCGTGTTCCTTCGGCCGCTCCGCGGCAGCGTGCAGCATCGGCTCCGGACAGCGCTCCCGATTGTTTTTTCGATCGGACAGTCCACCACTTCGCCCTCGACGTTGGGCTCCAGGTGCTCTGGCTTGCGGCGGCTTCGGTTACACCACGCACCAAGGCTTCTCGCCAAAAGCCACTGGGACAAGTGATAGTGTTTGGCAATCGGGCGGTTCGCGGTCGCTTCGGCATCAGGTTTGGCAACCTGCTGTCACGGCCGGTCCCGCATAACAAGTCATTCAAGCCGAAGTTGCTTCGCAACTCGGCTTAATTCCGGCGTTAGGCCGCTAAGATCAAAAGCGTCAAAGTGGTTTCCCGCGAGTGCCAGCACTGCGACCTTCGTCCAGGATTCCTTCGTTTGGCTTTCCGGCGACGCGCGTTGAGTTCCTCGCGGCCTGCGTCGTCAACATTGGGTATCACGCGGCAGCGTCGGGCGCGTCCCTGTTATCGCGGAGGCGTTAGGCCGCTAAGATCAAAAGCGTCAAAGTGGTTTCCCGCGAGTGCCAGCACTGCGACCTTCGTCCAGGATTCCTTCGTTTGGCTTTCCGGCGACGCGCGTTGAGTTCCTCGCGGCCTGCGTCGTCAACATTGGGYATCACGCGGCAGCRTCGGGCGCGTCCCTGTTATCGCGGCTTCGGTTCTAAAAGCGGGTCTGTCGGCCGTTGTTTTCCTCAGCTAGAGTGGCGGCCTAACAATTCGTTCAAGCCGAACCCGCTTCGCGGCTTCGTCTTGAACTCCTCGCAAACTGTTGCCGCCTCGCACACCGGTTCTTCCCGCAGCGGGTCGGCTTAACTCAGGCGTTAGGNGAACCCGCTTCGCGGCTTCGTCTTGAACTCCTCGCAAACTGTTGCCGCCTCGCACACCGGTTCTTCCCGCAGCGGGTCGGCTTAACTCAGGCGTTAGGGCTCAATGGGGAGAGCTTCGTGACCGTCCACATCACCTGCAAGACTGATCGCTTTAATCTGTCGGTTGTCGGGCCTGATTTCATCAACGATTGTTGCTTCGGCGAGGACTTTTCAAATTGGCTTGTATCAGCGCTGTCGGACGGCGGCGTCAAAGCGGACGTAATCTGCATGGAGGATTACGGCTGGGCCAATCACGCCGAGTACGCTGGCAACTCGTACCTCATGAGCGTGGCCTCAACCCCCGATGAAGATCCGGCCAGGCCAAACTTTGGTGAGTGGCATGTCTTACTTGAGCGCAATCGCACCTTTATGCAAAAGCTCCTTGGTCAGAACAAGGGCTCCTCCTCCGACCCAATAGTTGGCAAGGTCGTTGGAGCGCTGCAGGGCGCCGGCTTTGCTGACGTCCGGGTTGAGCCCTAACAATTCATTCAAGCCGAAGCCGCTTCGCGGCTCGGCTTAATTCAGGCGTTAGGCCTCATGAGCAGACATTACGAGAAGTCCAAGCCGCTATCGGACACGTTGCTAGTGGCTGGTAGGATTCTTTTTGGCTGCCTTGCCGTTGTGTTCTTCTTGCTTTGCGCGCTCTCGATAACCAGCCAGGTTCTGCGACCAGACGATGATTCATGGTTCTTTCTGGCCATCTCCGCCATCCCACTTCTTGTGCTGGGTCTCATTTGCCTCACTGCTTATAGGTCCGCTGTTCGCGGGTCGCTAAGCTTCTACTGGCTTGCGGCCGGAGCTGTTAGCTTCGCGCTCGCCGCTTGTGGCTTCATTGGGTGGTTGTTCATTGGCTTTACCCCCGGATGAGGCCTAACAATTCATTCAAGCCGAAGCCGCTTCGCGGCTCGGCTTAATTCAGGCGTTAGCTACCACTGGAAAGTCTGCTGGCACTCACATGATCAACGCACACGAGCAATCTGAAGGCCGCCTATTCCTGCAGCTTTACTGCCATGACCAAGAGCAGATGGCTCAGTTCTATGAAAGCGTCCTTCCCTTCGCTCGCGTATCTGATTACATCCATGGCACGGGCGGTGGTGGTGAGGGGTACCGTCACCTAGTCTTGGCTAGAAAAGATAACGGTGGCGCTCAAATTCATCTGATTCATGCCAAGAGCTGGGAGGAAAAGGCCTTGATTGGCAATCTGCACTTCTGCGTCAGCGTCCGCAGGCCTCTGCAAATCAGAGAGTTCATTGAGTGGCGTGGGCTCAACGTGGTCGCCTATCATGAGGCGCCATGGCAGGAGACTCTGGTATTTCAAGACCCTGCGGGCAACACCGTCAGCGCTGTGGCTTTCGCCCCTGAGGTAGTTGGCTGTGGTAGCTAACAATTCATTCAAGCCGAAGCCGCTTCGCGGCTCGACTTAATTCAGGCGTTATGCGCGGTGGGGACAGGCTGGTTTGTGTTCTCGCAAACCCGTTCGCATCGCAAACGGCAAAAGCCCACGTCGGCAACTACTCGCTGCGCCGCCGCATCCACATAGCCTTTCGTCCTCCGGCTGCGGCGCCTCGCCTTCGGCTGGTCGAGCTCGCCCGATCCCTGCCMTGGCTTACGTGGGGTGATTCCCGTGTACCGATTCTTCCGCGCTAAGATCGCTTCAGCGGCAGCGCTTCACCGGCTCTCCGGGCTGCATAACAATTCATTCAAGCCGAAGCCGCTTCGCGGCTCGGCTTAATTCAGGCGTTAGGCCGCNAGATCGCTTCAGCGGCAGCGCTTCACCGGCTCTCCGGGCTGCATAACAATTCATTCAAGCCGAAGCCGCTTCGCGGCTCGGCTTAATTCAGGCGTTAGGCCGCTAAGGGAGTGTGCGTGAGCTACAGAATCGAGCATGACGATTCAAAGCGGGAATCTTTTGCCGAGTACAAGTACCGGATCTACCGGGGTGATCGTCTCATTGCCTGCTATTGGCATGACTACCGCGGCGACGAGCACGGCATCGAGTTTCTCAATGGCCGCAAAGAACCTTGGCCAGTTGGGCGCATGATTGACTTCCTTGAGGGTGACGGCCGGCATCCGTTGCTGAGCCAGAGAGCAGTCGCCTATCTTGAGAGTAACCAGGGTTAGCGCATGCACTTCACTGGCGCGCGGCCTAACAATTCATTCAAGCCGAAGCCGCTTCGCGGCTCGGCTTAACTCAGGCGTTAGGCCGCAATGGAGAGGTCATGATGCTGTCCGACAAGACCATCAAGAACATCGCTGTTTGGTTTCTAGTACTGATTGGCGGCGGCCTGCTGACCGGGTGGGCCTATGCAGTTAAGACGTCCTGGCAAAATGAGGAACGCCTTGCCGAGGTTTCCAGCGATCTCAAGAGCATCAAGCGTTCGCTTATACGCATCTCAATCAAGACAAATCCCAACGACCCAACCGTTGCCACTGACCTTCTGTCCGGCACGGCTGTAGAACAGGGCATCGGCCATTTCAAAGCGGGGGAGTTCCCCGCAGCGTATGCCGCCTGGTCCAGTGCCGCAAAGAGCGGCGATGGAGACGCTGCGTTTGCAATCTTCACCGCGACGGCCGCACTTCAGGAAAAAGCAAGGGATCCTAGCGTCCCGGCGGCAGAGAGAAAAACCGCCGCCGCAGCCATCCTAACGGCGCCTCAGGTTGTAGAGCGGAACGGCAAGTTCGTCCTTAAAGGCGGCAACTAGTGTTGCGGCCTAACAATTCATTCAAGCCGAAGCCGCTTCGCGGCTCGGCTTAATTCTGGCGTTAGGCCCCCTATGAGCGACTCCAACAGGCCGATTGAAAACCTAGACCGCTTTGACGTTGTGGGTGTCCGAAAAGATGGCGGAATTGATGTCGTCCTCTCTTGCTCTGGCCCATTGGACGATTCCGCGGAAACCCTCTGGCTCCTCTGGCAAAAGGTAAGGAACTACCTAGGCGAGATCTCCAGTGAGACTTTTCGCACCACGTATGGTGCAGGGTTAGTTCGCATCCTGATATCGTGCGAGCACGATGTTTCTAGCCCGGCACAGGCGCTGATTGCATCACTAAAGGATGAGGCCGCTAGTCAAGGCGTCGGATTGCAACTGTCTCGGCAGGTGGCCTAACAATTCATTCAAGCCGAAGCCGCTTCGCGGCTCGGCTTAATTCAGGCGTTAGGCTCCAGCCGCCAAGTCTCTAGGTCAAAGAGCAATGCCCTCGCACGTGTTCTTGCTCCGTTTGACACCAATGGCGCGTCTCCAATGATCTCGGGTTGGCCTCGTGTCCCAACGCGGCCCTAACGCGGCTTGCGGTTTCTCGCGTCAGTAAAGAGGGCCTCGCAGGCAATCGCGCCGCGCCCGATTCTCCTGGCACTGGCACCAAAAGCCCGCAGTTGCAGTCACTCGCCCGGTCGGGCATCGTCGCGCCTAACAATTCGTTCAAGCCGAAGCCGCTTCGCGGCTCGGCTTAACTCAAGCGTTAGACCGCCATCATGCTGAGTGGCGACCGAGGGATGCAATGAAACCATCTGAGATTCAAGCGAGCTTTCTTGCCAGCCGAATGCTGATCCTCGCCACTAACCGTGTTAGCGCTTCACTTGACGCATTCTCGGGTTGGCTCGCCGCCGGATTTGCCGCAGCCTTGGCTCTTTTCATAGCCAACCTAGACACTGTTTCAAAGTTTGTCCTGCTCGGAAACATCAAATGTGCCTCAGTCCTGTTTCTTGCTTCCGCGCTTCTCGCCATTGCAGATAAGCTTCTCGCCGCATTCATAGCTGCGGGAACAACGGCAGCGACAGAGGGCGCAGCTCTAGGGAAAGAGATTGCTGCGAGCGGAGTTGAGCTTGATGTCCCCGCATTCTTCTCGCAAGTAGAGCGTGCGCTGTTCTGGCCGCTAAGTGCCTTTGCTCGTCGTTCTTTCGCAAACGCCGAGACAGGTGATTTTGGCGGTCCCGGCCGCATGTACACCAAAGTGGCCCAGGTCCAGGTGCTTATTGTCATCGCCCAAGCTGGGCTGTCATTAGCGGCCGCTATTGTTATTGTCTGCGGCTTGGCGGTCTAACAATTCATTCAAGCCGAAGCCGCTTCGCGGCTCGGCTTAATTCAGGCGTTAGGCCCCGCAATGAACCTTGACGAGTTGGTAGAGAAAATTCGCGCCATATCCGCCGACCCTGAGATACGCGGGGTAGCGAATCAGCTCACTGCCTGGAAAGACAGTTCGGCTACGGCCGACGACCTTGCCATGGCTATGGAGCGTTACATCGGCAACATCTGGATTGGATCCAACCAGGAGCATGACCGGGTCTATGCGCTTTGGTCAGCTTTCCGGCAAGGCTCAATTGAGGTGATTCGCGGCATGACCATGAACGAGAGACTTTATTCGTTTGGCTTGCTAGAGCGGTTCGATGCACTTCAAAGTGATGCTGACAGGCAGGCCTTGTACGCCAAGCTTCACGCGGGCGGGGCCTAACAATTCATTCAAGCCGAAGCCGCTTCGCGGCTCGGCTTAATTCAGGCGTTAGGTGCCATTTGTGACCAAGTCGTTTCTCACAGTAGCAATCTGCCTCGGCGCGCTCGTAGGCTGCACTCAGTCCACCGATCCTGCTCTGCAGAAAGCGCAAGCCGATCTGATTGCTGCATGCCCCTTCTCGATTCACGAAGTGTTCGTCACTGGAAACCCGGCCAAGCGATCCTTCATCGGGCCTGAGCACGTGGCATCGATCACAGCTGCTCCGGAAAACTACCCCGGAGAACAGCGAGCAATTCTAGTCACCCTCACAGCCAAGGGTGAGCAAAAGATGCTTCGCTTTAGCCAGGAGGCCATAGGTGAGTCCGTGGCCTTCTTCTGCGGTGAGACAGAAATGTCTAGGGCAACTATTCTCGCCCCACCGCCAACAACATTAGGGTCGTCATCGCTGTCCCGGATGGCACCTAACAATTCATTCAAGCCGAAGCCGCTTCGCGGCTCGGCTTAATTCAGGCGTTAGGCGCCACGTCATGCATCGAGCCATCTGTGGGATCTTCTGGTTCATTTCAGCCGCGTGGGTTGCGGGATGTGCGTCCGTGACAGGCACCGGACCACACTTGCAAGCCGTCTGGTCGCAGCAATCAACCTGTGTCGGAACATGGGAAAACCTACTGGACGACTGGAAATCCAATGGCGGCGGGATCCGAAGCTCGTTGGACGAGACTCGGCGCCAAATCGCTCAGGACGAGAACTCGCAATTTGCGAAACTCGTACGCGCCACATGGGCCGCCCAAACCACTGTCCACAATAAGCTAGAGCTTGGTCAGTGGCCCCTTCCAGATAACACTTATCGCTCCGTTGTGGTTGCCGTCCATGCAAAGGGACTGGTCCCGCGCGACTGCGAGGTTCCAATGTACCTAGATAACTGGCTATTTCGGGAGATTGGGTTGGGTGGGCGGAGGCTTAGCGACATGCCATCTGACCTAGACGCCATAGATGCCACATCCGCGAATCGCTGGCTCTTTTACTGGCTGTTCGTACGCGTTGACGGTTAGCTGCTAGGTATCTAGGGTGGCGCCTAACAATTCATTCAAGCCGAAGCCGCTTCGCGGCTCGGCTTAATTCAGGCGTTAGGCCGCGGATGATGCTCATGGATGCTCAAAGTACAAAACAGGTCACCCCACCACGGCGTCGCCCGTTTGTTTCTGCCTTGCTTCTAGGGTTCGTTACAACCGCGATCACCTACGGAGCTGCGCTAGCTTGCGCCGCTGCTCAACTGCATTCCGCAGTCGTCATTCTCGCTTGGCCAACCTTTGCACTTACCAGCTTGCTTCCTCCCGGCGCCCCGGTCACATCGGATTCGCCGGAGAATCCTTGGCCTCTCTTAGCTTCAATAGCTCTTGCCTGGCTCGTATATTCGTCCTTGTGGTACTTCTGGCTCGGGCGTCGGCGTTACATGGCCGCGGCCTAACAATTCATTCAAGCCGAACCCGCTTCGCGGGTCGGCTTAATTCAGGCGTTAGGCCGCTGGGAAAGCCGTTGAGTGTTTTAGCCTCACGCTTGAGGCTCTGAGCTTCAACCCTCGACGCTTTTTGCCTCAGCCGTGACCCTTCCAGCCTCACGCTTGAGGCACTAGGCGTTAGGCCGCTGGGAAAGCCGTTGAGTGTTTTAGCCTCACGCTTGAGGCTCTGAGCTTCAACCCTCGACGCTTTTTGCCTCAGCCGTGACCCTTCCAGCCTCACGCTTGAGGCACTGCAACCTCAACGTCGACTCTTTTTGCCTCAGGCGTCAGTTCGTGCGCCTCAACGTCCCGCCTTTTTGCCTCGCACCTTGAGGCTCTGGGACTCATCGCTGATGCTTTCGGCCTCGCGGGCCAGGCTCTGTAGCCTCATCGGTCAGGCTCAGGCACTCAACACCCGCACTGAGGGACGCTATGCTGATTCCAGGCAGGTCGCAGCACTGGGGCTTGGGGTCTTTGGGCACGCGGCCTAACAATTCATTCAAGCCGAAGCCGCTTCGCGGCTCGGCTTAATTCAGGCGTTAGGCNAGGTCGCAGCACTGGGGCTTGGGGTCTTTGGGCACGCGGCCTAACAATTCATTCAAGCCGAAGCCGCTTCGCGGCTCGGCTTAATTCAGGCGTTAGGCCGCTAGAAGCCTCAGCTTTGCCAAGCGGCCTTTTTGCGGACGCCACTCTCCTCGCCCACCGATTTTTTGCGGTTTCGCAGCTACAACTTGTCGTGCTTCAAGTCGTGCCGGCCCTGGCTCGCAATAGCGCACGATTGGCACGTGGCCACGGGCTGACGGCTACATCCTGGTGCTGCAAACTGTTTCTCGCTCCACTCTCGGCCGGCGCTCGCTTCAGTCGGTTTCCGGCACGCAAAGACGGCTTCGGCCAATGGCGTCCGTGCGCTCCCGCGCCCGATCGCCCTGGCAATTTGATACCTTGCGTCCTAACAATTCATTCAAGCCGAAGCCGCTTCGCGGCTCGGCTTAATTNGCTTCAGCGGCAGCGCTTCACCGGCTCTCCGGGCTGCATAACAATTCATTCAAGCCGAAGCCGCTTCGCGGCTCGGCTTAATTCAGGCGTTAGGCCGCAGATAACATTCATGGCACGCAAAGTTCTTTTCATCTGTAGCCAGAACCGGCTCCGGAGTCCCACCGCAGAGCAAATCTTTGCCAACTGGCCCGGCATCGAGACGTCCTCCGCTGGCCTTAACCACGACGCGGAAAATCCGGTCACGCCGGAACTAGTCCAATGGGCAGATATCATCTTTGTCATGGAGCGCGCTCACCGCTCCAAGCTTTCGGCCAAGTTCAAGCCACACCTTGGCAAGGCGCGGGTAATTTGCCTGGAAATTCCAGACGAGTACGAGTTCATGGACCCTGACCTCATTCGCCTTCTCAAGGCCAAGGTCCCGCGCCACTTGCCCTCGCTCTGAGCTGGTCTTAGGCTGCGGCCTAACAATTCATTCAACCCGAAAACCAATCGCTACGCGATTGTTTTCGGGTTAATTCAGGCGTTATGCGGTACTGGGTTCGACACTCTCGCTGCCGTTCCTTCGGTCGGATCTCAGCAGCGTGCAGCGTCGGCTCCGGACAGCGCTCCCGATCTATTCCGCGATCGTCTTGCGTGTCGCTTCGCCCATCGCGCCAATGTTTCCGGCGTCCCAATTGGCGGTCTCTTCGGCCACACCTCGCGCCATGATTTCTCGCCAAAGCCCAGGATCTGCAGCGTGGTACTGTTTTGCCCAACCGCGGGGCAAGGTCGTTGCGGCTTCGGACAAAATCGTCCGGTATCTCGGCCAGTCCCGCATAACAATTCGCTCATGCCGAAGCCGCTTCGCGGCTCGGCAAGCTCTAGCGTTAGACCGCAGAGATAGCTCAATGCACGGCCCCAAAAGCATCCTTGCCCATGCCTTCGACCTGATTGGATCGAACTGCGTTCAAGAAGTGGAAAGCTTGATTGTGTCCAATCCAGACCTAATCAACCAGCCAACCTTCTTTGCAGGCGGCACTTTGCTTCACTATGCGGCAGCTGAGTCAGCTTCAGATATGGTGCACATGCTGCTAGACAATGGCTTCGATGCTAACGCCAGGGGCAAGCACTACGGCGATACGCCGCTCCATGCCGCATGCCGCAACGGGAGACTAGATAACGCCCGTCTGCTGTTGGATCGAGGGGCCATTGTTGATATCCAGCATTCCTATACAAACCCTTTGTTTGGGGCAATTATCGGTAGCTGTCTTCCAATCGTTGCGCTGCTGGTCGATCATGGCATTGACGTAAACGTCCGCTACACGCTTGAAAGCGGCGCTAACGTGGATGCCGTTGAGTTCGCAGAGCTTCGCGGGCAACAGGAATGTGCTGACTTCATCCGGACCGCTTCCAGGCGCAACTAGCTGCGGTCTAACAATTCATTCAAGCCGAAGCCGCTTCGCGGCTCGGCTTAATTCTGGCGTTAGGCCCCATATGCGCAGGCTCGCTCCCGCCGTAACTCTGCTGGCTCTCATAGGTCAGCCTGCTCTCGCCTCACAAACCGTCTGTACGTTTTCGGCCGGCGAGGCATCCCGCTACTACGAGTTAGAGTTTGTCGGCTATGGCGATGCCAGTCCGATAATTGTCTTTAGCTCAACGGAGTTCGGCTCCGGCAAGCGCATTACGCTACATCCAGTGGACTACTCCCTTAAGCAATTCAGCCCCAAGTCCGAGAAGGTCAGCCTGGAATTCCGCAGTCCCAAGAACACAACTCAGCCGCCGTCGTTCAACCTAAATGGCGCTGGCGGTCGCGCTATTCTTTCAATCGGCTCCAGCATCGTTGAGGGAGATCTAAAGTGCGACTGAGTGAATTCCGGCTGGGGCCTAACAATTCATTCAAGCCGAAGCCGCTTCGCGGCTCGGCTTAATTCAGGCGTTAGGCCCCATGAGATACATCTTCTCCACTGCCATTGCTTTCCTGATGGTTGGCGCCGCGTCCGCCGCGGAACCCTCGCTGGTGAGTGACAAGGAGCTTTCGCTCGGTGGCGTCGCTCTCGGCGACACAGAGGCTGCTGTTCTACGCAAGCTCGGACAGCCGCGTCGCATTACGGACACTGGCGACTTCCTCAACATCCGCATGGACTACCCCGGCTTAACCGTATGGCTCGGTGAGGGGCGTCGCGTCGGCGAGGTACTCAGTACTTCCAAACAGCACTGCACCCCGGCCGGTATTTGTCCTGGCATGCCCTTCGTAAAAGCAAAGGCAAAATATGGTCCGCCGCTGGTGGCTGATCGGGAGGATGGCACCTTCATGGAGTATCCGGGTTCTCAGTCGGCCTGCTGGCTGCAGATTGCTGTCAGCAAAGGCAGCATTAAGTCTGTGCGCGCTGAGTGTCAGCCGTGATGGGGCCTAACAATTCATTCAAGCCGAARCCGCTTCGCGGYTCGGCTTAATTCAGGCGTTAGGTGCCATGGGGAAGAAGCCGTTCATTCCGAGAGATAAGCCAAAGTCCTGGGTGATCTTTGTGCTATCGGCTCTCCTTGGCTTGGCGTNTCGGCTTAATTCAGGCGTTAGGTGCCATGGGGAAGAAGCCGTTCATTCCGAGAGATAAGCCAAAGTCCTGGGTGATCTTTGTGCTATCGGCTCTCCTTGGCTTGGCGTTTGGACTGTGCGCATTTGCAGCGGCGTCATATGGCTGGCCCATTGCCAAGTCCATTTTCATCACGGGCTTTGCAGTTTCCTGGGCTCTCGGAGCACTGGCCGGCGTCACTTGCGGCATCGGCATGGCAACCGGGCGATACGGCAATTTGCAAGACAAGCCGTGGCGGAATCAGGTGTGGTAGCAATGGCACCTAACAATTCATTCAAGCCGAAGCCGCTTCGCGGCTCGGCTTAATTCAGGCGTTATGCGCGGTGGGGAAAAGCTGGTTTGTGTTCTCGCAAAACCTGTTCGCATCGCAAACGGCAAAAGCCCGCGTCGGCAACTACTCGCTGCGCCGCCGCATCCACATAGCCTTTCGTCCTCCGGTTGCGGCGCCTTGCCTTCGGTCGGCCGAGCCCGCCCGATCGTTCTCCTGGCTCCATCCGGTGATTCCCGTGCACCGATTCTCCCGCGCTAAGATCGCTTCAGCGGCAGCACTTAACCGGCTCTCCGGGCTGCATAACAATTCATTCAAGCCGAAGCCGCTTCGCGGCTCGGCTTAATTCAGGCGTTAGGCCCGCAATGAAGACTCCGGTAATTGAAATTAGACAGCAAAATCTCTTCGTACTGACGGAGTTCGATGGCGTCTTTGTCGGCACCATCATGCAGACCCGTCACAACATGCTTAACAACAAGACTTGCTATGTCATTGACTCAAACGGAGATCTTTGGTCTTTCGTATTTGCTCACACCAACCATACCGGCATTCGAAGGATTATTAGCGCCCTTTGGAACGTTTCGCGCGACCAATACAGCTACACAAAAGAAGCCAACATTTCCGTTGGACGATTCCGCGAGATCATTGAACCGCACCAAAGGGATCTGGACCCTGATCACAGCGATATGGCTGCAGCCCTGGTTGAGTCCGTTGCTACGTGCGACCCTTCTGATTCGCTACGCAACCATATCCATCTACTCAATCTGTAAAGAGCACATGGCTTGCATGTCCACTGGCGACGGGCCTAACAATTCATTCAAGCCGAAGCCGCTTCGCGGCTCGGCTTAATTCTGGCGTTAGGCCGCTAGAAGCTTCTTGTTTCACCCAGCGGCTTGTTTGCGGACGCCACTCTCCTCGCCTACCGGCTCTTTGCTGTTCTGCAGCCGCCGCCTCTCGTATTTCCAGCGGTGCTGGCCTCGGCTTGCAACGGCGCACGATTGCCAAGTGGGCATCGGCCAACGGCTACCTTTTCGTGCTGCACACCGTTTCTCGCGGCAATTCCGGCCGGCGCTCACCTCACTCGGTTTCCGGCACGCAAAGACGGCTCCGGCCACCAGCGTCCGTGCGCTCCCGCGCCCGATCGCCCTGGCAATTTGATACCTTGCGTCCTAACAATTCATTCAAGCCGAAGCCGCTTCGCGGCTCGGCTTAATTNTCCCGCGCCCGATCGCCCTGGCAATTTGATACCTTGCGTCCTAACAATTCATTCAAGCCGAAGCCGCTTCGCGGCTCGGCTTAATTCAGGCGTTAGGCGTCACTGGAGAGGTCGTCGTGACTTTAAAGACCCCGTTGGACATCGCGAGAGTGACACTGCTTGTCGGCGCACTTCTCGTATTGGCACTCGGACCCCGAACGGCAACCTGGAGCTGGATAGCCTTGCTGGGGATCTGTACCAGCCTCTCCGTAGGATGGGCTCAAGCCAACTTTGGGCCAGCCAGCTCGGCACCGGACAAAGTTGTGCCTTGGACAATGCTAATAGTGGGGTTAGCGTGCATCGTCATACGAGTCTTGGTCGGGTGACGCCTAACAATTCATTCAAGCCGAAGCCGCTTCGCGGCTCGGCTTAATTCAGGCGTTAGGCCGCTCGAGATTCTTCTGCGGTGGCTCTCTCGCGCACTAGCCACTCTCGCCTTCTGGCTTCCGGCTTCTGGCTTCTGTCAGTTTCTCGTGGCGCGTCCTGCGCTTTCCCGGCTTGCGCCCGAAGCTCCAGCAACCAAAGCAAGTCGTTCAACATTCTGTTCCCTGGCAGGCGCACGCGGCTTCCTGCCGCGCGCTCCGGCTGGCCAGGCTCCGGCCACGGGGCGGGCTTGTGGTGCTGCCCATGTCCGGGCAGATTGGCGGCCTAACAATTCATTCAAGCCGAAGCCACTTCGTGGCTCGGCTTAATTCTGGCGTTAGGCCCCGAGAGACAGATCATGATGACCCAAGCCATCTTCCATCTCTCCTTTCCAGTTCGCAGTCTCGTCGCTGCCAAGGATTTCTACTGCCAGCTGCTCGGAGCCACACTCGGCCGGGACAACGGAGAGTGGGCAGACATCCTTTTGTTCGGGCACCAAATTACTTTGCACGAGCGCCCCTCCGAAGTACTTAGTGCCGAGGCACGTGGCGTTCGACACTTTGGGGCCATCTTGCCGTGGGAGCAGTGGCAGGCACTGGGCCTCACACTCGTGGAGCAAGGCTGCTCGTTTGTAATGCAGCCCACGATCGCACATCCCGGAACGGAGAACGAACAAGGCAAGATCCTGCTGTGCGATCCCAGTGATAACCTCATTGAGATCAAGGCCTACCGCAATGCGTCCGCAGCCATCGGTCGCGGGCTCGGGGCCTAACAATTCATTCAAGCCGAAGCCGCTTCGCGGCTCGGCTTAATTCAGGCGTTAGGCCGCTAGAAACTTTAACTTCGTCCAATGGCCTGTTTGCGGTCGCAACTCGCCTACCGATTCTTTGCGGCGTCGCATTCGCGAATTCTCGTGCTCCAAGTCGTACTGGCCTCGGCTCGCGGTGGCGCACCATTGGCACGCGGCAACAGGCTGACGGCAGCGTCATCGTGCTGCCCGCCGTTTCACGCAGCCATCTCGGCCGGCGCTCACCTTGATCGGCTTTCGGAAGGAAAAATCGACTTCGGTCAGGGGCGGGCGGGCGCTCCCGCGCCCGATCGCCCTGGCAATTTGATACCTTGCGTCCTAACAATTCATTCAAGCCGAAGCCGCTTCGCGGCTCGGCTTAATTCAGGCGTTNGCGCTCCCGCGCCCGATCGCCCTGGCAATTTGATACCTTGCGTCCTAACAATTCATTCAAGCCGAAGCCGCTTCGCGGCTCGGCTTAATTCAGGCGTTAGGCCGCGTACTATCAAACTCGCAATCCCATCAAGGGTGTTCACTCATGTCTGATGCAGTCCGATCATCTTCTGCTCGCTCCGGCACTCTGTCGGTCATAGCATTCGCATTCCTCGCCATGGGCATCCTCTTCAATCCACTGCTCATTGCTGTCGCAGTCGGAGTCCTTGGCATGGCTATCGCTTCCCGCCCTGGCCACCGCGTTGTCGGCTACGGCGTCTTAGCGCTTGCTGCGGTCCTGCTGCTGTTCCAAGTGGGCTATGGCATCGGCAAAGACATGGCTCACCGGGACAACGCAGCTCAGGCTTCGGCCAGCATGGGCGCGGCCTAACAATTCATTCAAGCCGAAGCCGCTTCGCGGCTCGGCTTAATTCAGGCGTTAGGCACCACGGTAGTTCTTCGCGAGACCGGCTATGCCCACTTGGCTCCTCTTCACCCTTCCAGCGCTCACCATCGCTTTCGGTTGGCTATCCATCGCCTTCAACTCAAATCCTGCAGTGGTTGCAATTGCTGGTCCGCTCTCTCTTTTTACATTTGCAGTTGAGCTTGTCGTAGTTCCAGTGTCGGCATGGCTTCTGGTCACTAGCCCAGCCTATCGCTCCGTTCTTCGGGTTGTTGGCGTAGTCTTTTGTGCGTTGCCGGCAATGGGCTTTATCGCGGCCATAGCGTTTGGCGGCATATAAGCCAGGCACCCACACCTCACGGGGTGGTGCCTAACAATTCATTCAAGCCGAAACCGCTTCGCGGTTCGGCTTAATTCAGGCGTTAGGCACATGGTAGAAACATCTCTGCTGGCCGAAGAACTTCATCGCCTTGTTGATGATCTGCTGCCCTTTGCAGAGAAGATGCTCCGTCAGCATCGGGAGTTTTTACCTTTCGGCGGCCACGTAAAAGCTGATGGAGAGATTGTCTGGGAGGGCGCCTACAACGGTGAGGAACTACCGCTCTCCCAAGACCTGATTGATTTACTCCACGAGAGCCACCGCAAAATGGCCAGCCGGCACCTCATTAGAGCGTGTGCCGTCATCTACGATATCCGGGCGATCCCTCCCGGCAAATTGAAAGAGCAGGATGCGATCTGTGTGGCCGCAGACTCGAGAGATGGGCATTCGGTTCGGTTCGTCTTTCCGTATCGCTTTGGCCTGTTCAGCAAGCTGGTCGTCGAGGACGGCTACACCATCCCGGAGGGTGCTGGGATTTTTTCGCCCAGTGCCTAACAATTCATTCAAGCCGAAGCCGCTTCGCGGCTCGGCTTAATTCAGGCGTTAGCGGCCATGGGCAAGTTCTCAGCACTCGTACTAACCATCGCGCTGGCCTCGCTGCCCAGTGTTGCGGGCGCCTGCCGTCGCATGGAGCCCAATGCCGGCTCGCTGGAGCAGTACTCGTCAGTCTTTGTGGGCCAGGTTACTGGGCTCCACCTCGAGGGTTACGAGAACCGGCTGCTTGGCAAGCCCGACTTGGTAGAACCCGAGCTAGGCCCTCTCACCATCACAAATGGTGCGAGCCCGGTTAGTGTCAACGCCGCCGTTACGCGAGCCATCCAAGGTCCCGCGTCCGGAGCTGTAGAGCTGCATCTTGCCGGTTGTACATTTGATCTCCCACAGCTCAAGGAGCGCGGGGTTTTCTTCGTCCTTCCGGACGGCAAGTTCACAGTTGTCGCATGGGAGCACGATGCAGTGGCGTACAAGGCGTGGCTTACTCGGCTCGGAGTTCCGCAGGATGGCCGCTAACAATTCATTCAAGCCGAAGCCGCTTCGCGGCTCGGCTTAATTCAGGCGTTAGGGGGCGGGATCAAGTGTTAGGAAAACTGAGGGGATTCTCGCTCGCACTACTCATTGCATCGGCTGCTCTTGGCCTGAAGAGTTGTTCCATGTACCTAGCAGCAGGCCATCTCGGCACGCCGGCATCGCAGATATGTCGCGAGGTCGCGGAAAATTCGAGTGGTAGCCAACTGCCACAGGCTTGCCGCTCACTAGACATGCAGATTTCCCGCCTTAGCCATCAATACAACGCCGGCGCCGCCGCACTACTAATTGCTAGCGTCGCGCTGCTGTTATCTTCCGTTTTCGTTTGGGGACTCAGCCGCCAATTTCGTCGGCCCGCCCCCTAACAATTCATTCAAGCCGAAGCCGCTTCGCGGCTCGGCTTAATTCAGGCGTTAGGCGCCACTCCAGACGCTCCCGCAACCTGTCAAAAAACCAAACTCGACTGATGCTTACACTTTCAGCCACGGATGCAGGCCTGATCACTCGGGCAAAGCGCTTCGCGTTTATTGCATGGCTGGCGGCCTTGTCTCTGGGACTGCTGTCATGGGGAGCCAGGGTCTTGGACTTTCATGGGCTTGCCTCCGCGTTGATGCTGGCCGTCTGGGTGGCTGGCGCCGCCTTTGTTGTCTGCTGGTTATTCCTTGCAGTGTCAGCTCTCATTCTGGTGTTCAATCACCTCTCCGGGCGCAGCGGTGGCGCCTAACAATTCATTCAAGCCGAAGCCGCTTCGCGGCTCGGCTTAATTCAGGCGTTAGGCCCCGTATCAAACAATGACCGCACTCCTGCCAGCGATCTTTCTTTTGGCGTTCATCGCTATCGTGCCGCTGTATGCGATGTACTTCTCATCGCTTCTCAGCTTCGGAAAGGAGTTCCAGCGGCTCCATCCCGACCTCTACGCGCAGCTTGTCGGTGCAGATCCGCCCTCGTTCTTCTCGTCCAGTCGGACCTATCGTTTGTTCCGGGTGGTCCAGGCTGGCAAAGACGTCGGCCAATCATTAGATCCCGCTCTTCTGGCCGCGTACCGCTCTACTCGCAAGTACTTGTTGCTTGGCCTGTCCTGTTTCATGGTTCTGCTGTTCGCTGGCCTCACCGAGAGTGTCATCAGTGACCTGTCGTCCGGGGCCTAACAATTCATTCAAGCCGAAGCCGCTTCGCGGCTCGGCTTAATTCAGGCGTTAGGCGCCATGGTGGGAGATCAATGCAGACCAACAAGGTCATCCTGATTTCCGAGATCACGTGCCCGCACTGTGGCGCTATCGCGACCGAAGAGATGCCGCAAGATGCCTGCACGTTCTTCTATGAGTGTCGGGCCTGTGGCAATGTCTTGCAGCCAAATGCCGGAGATTGCTGTGTGTTCTGCTCGTTTGGCAGCGTCAAGTGTCCACCCATTCAACTCCAGGCGCGTTGCTGTGATTAATCACTGCTGTCGCCCAGCGGCGCCTAACAATTCGTTCAAGCCGAACCCGCTTCGCGGCTTCGTCTTGAACTCCTCGCAATTTGTTGCCGCCTCGCCCACCGGTTCTTCCCGCAGCGGGTCGGCTTAACTCAGGCGTTAGGCGGCATGACATGAATTTCAGCGATCTCGAAGAAGCAGCGCTCAAGCTCAACGACCTCTACGAGCAACTGGAGGTTAAGCGCTGGGGTCGTGTCTGGAGCACACAGGAGCTGGCGCTCGGGTTCATGGGAGATGTCGGTGACTTGGCAAAGCTGATCCAGGCACATGCCGGCGTACGGACGATCGAAGACCATCAAGCAAAGCTTGGGCATGAATTGTCGGATTGCCTGTGGTCAATTATGGTTCTGGCTAACAAATGCGGCGTCGACCTTGAGGCGGAGTTCGTTAGGAACACTCGCGAGATCTCCGCATATGTCTCGGGCGAGCTCTCCAAGTAAGCCGCCTAACAATTCATTCAAGGGGAAGCCACTTCGTGGCTCCCCTTAATTCTGGCGTTAGGCCCCAATCGTGCATCCCGGAAAACTGCCACTACTCATCATCCTGCTCGTCACTGTGACGGCTTTGGTTGCTGCCGTCTTCGGCCGTACCAGCACGCGACTGACCAAGCTATCCATTTTGCTCATGGCCGCTCTTTCCGGTGCCGTGTCAGTTATAAGCGGCTACTTTGGCGTGCTTGCCTCAACAAGAGGCTGGATTTCTCTTTCAAAACACGGTGGGTCGGCAACTGTCTTCTCGGCCTCTGACAACCCGCCGTTATTCCTCGTTGCGGTCGGCGGCTTGTTCCTGGTCTCTTTCGCCACCGGCTATGCGGCAGTATGGTTGGCCAGAGGTAGGCACCGGGTTGGGGCCTAACAATTCATTCAAGCCGAAACCGCTTCGCGGTTCGGCTTAATTCAGGCGTTAGACCCCATGGGAGGGAGTGCTGCATGACACAAAAACCGCAAGGATTCACCAAATTCGTTGCCTTGGCATCTGCCGCAATCGGGCTGTACTTCGTGGCAGCGCCGCTTTTTGGCGTGTTTTATCTCGTGGCCCAAGGCGCCGCGAGCAAAGCATCTGCATACATATTGCCGCTGTGTCTAGGCACGATTATTTCAATAGCGGGAATCGCGTTGCTAAAGGGACTTAGATGGAGCCGGTACCTGTACTTGTTGCTATCCATTCTCTCCGTGATCTCTTTTGCAAGATTTGCTCCAACACTACTGATTCTGTTTGGTGGTGTTAGTGATCCTGCCGCTAAAGCTTCTTTGTTATTCGTAGCGTCGATGGCTGTCTCTTCCGCTAAGTGGGTACTCGTGTCCTTCGTGATTACCTTCGTAGTCTTTCGGCATTTTCATAAGTCGGCCATCAACCCAGCTCCTACATTGGCAGATCTGACAAGGAGCCACGGTGGGGTCTAACAATTCATTCAAGCCGAAGCCGCTTCGCGGCTCGGCTTAATTCAGGCGTTAGGCGGCATGAAAAGAATCCGGCTACTGATTCAAGCGGAGTACGAGTTCCCGGACGACACCTCGATTGAGGAGATCGCCGGTGAAACAGCGCTGCGCCTTGGCGGCACACTCGTTTTGCCGACGCTGGATTTCCTCAAGCTCCGTGAAGCAACGGAGACCTCGTCCACCTGGATTCCGGCTGAGGAGGATCTCTACGATATGATCCTAGAGGGTGAGTGCTCGCTCGTCGTAACACTGTCTTCGGATGCGCCGGCTGCCACCTAACAATTCATTCAAGCCGAAGCCGCTTCGCGGCTCGGCTTAATTCAGGCGTTAGGCCCCATGACCAACAGTTTCGCGGAGGTCATTCTCTGCAAAGACAAGAAGTCGCTCACTCAGCTCTGCAAGACCGCGACGGTCACGTCATCCGACTTTGTTGACTTCATCATTGCCTGCAAAGCAGGCGTGACGCACCTAAATCACACGATGCATTTCGTGGATTACGTTCCTGACCATCTGAGAGACTGAGGAAGATTTCGCAGTCCTTAACGCCGGCAAAGAAGTCCAACAGTCAAAGCAAGGTCAAGCATCACTCCGCAAGCTGTTTAAATCCCACGGTGAGCGCAAGTACAAAGTCGGACATATGTTCATCTCTAAGGAGCTGCAGCATCCGATGTCTGAGTGGCACTTTGTGTTCTTCGAGACAAAAGAGCTCTCTGCTAGGGACAATCACTGGGTAGGCGGGCCGCATGTCCACATCACCAACCATCTTTGGCCAAATCTGTACTGCCAGCCAATCTGGGAGGATTTTGTGCTCCGTCGGAGCTTCCCTAGCTCCAAAATGCACCTCTCGTTCATTGACCCCAGTCATGCTGGGGCCTAACAATTCATTCAAGCCGAAGCCGCTTCGCGGCTCGGCTTAATTCAGGCGTTAGGCGCCGGAGACATTTATGCCCAATCAGCGTTGGTATCACTGGCTCGTCATGGCCCTCATCGTCTTGGTAGCCGCATGCATAGGCGTACTGAACTTGCTCATGGGCGCATCGGAAGATAGTCCGCTATTCCTCGCCGATGACATCTTCATTCGCATTGTAGGTCTCGGCTTTATGGTTTCGACAATCCTCATGATCCTCCGGCGGCAGCTTGGATACCATCTCGCGGGCGCCTGTTTTCTGCTGAGTGGCATTGAGATCGTCGCAACGTGGCTACTCGGTCAGCCAACCACAGCCACAGCCATTGCTGTCGTGTTTCTCGTATTTTTTATCCTTTCGGGCGTTGCATTGTGGGTCGGCCGTGTTTTCGCTCGGCTCCCCGCAGGCGCCTAACAATTCATTCAAGCCGAAGCCGCTTCGCGGCTCGGCTTAATTCAGGCGTTAGGCCGCTCAGGATCGTCAGATGGATGTTGCTGCCGTCAAAGAGCATTGCAGCGGTTACCCCGGCGCTTCCTCGAAGCTGTTCGGTCCGCCAAGCAACATACTTGTCTACTACGTTGGTGGCAGAAAGTTTGCCTACTTCAAGACCAGCGAGCCGGAGAAATGGCGCTTTAGTATTTGCACTTCCCCGGAGCGCTTCCTGGAGTTGACTGACGTACCCGGCATCAAGCCGGCCCGCTACATGGCCAGGTTCCGCTGGGTCACAATCGTGGATGTCGGCACTGTTCCAGCCGACTACCTCCAAGAGCTGATCACGTGGTCTTACACCAAGGCGCTCTCCGGCCTTTCAAAGCGGCAGCAATCCGCCATTGCGGGTGAGCGGCCTAACAATTCATTCAAGCCGAAGCCGCTTCGCGGCTCGGCTNCCAAGGCGCTCTCCGGCCTTTCAAAGCGGCAGCAATCCGCCATTGCGGGTGAGCGGCCTAACAATTCATTCAAGCCGAAGCCGCTTCGCGGCTCGGCTTAATTCAGGCGTTAGAGGTCATTAGGAAGAATGTCGCTCGCCTACAAGATAAGAGCGCTCATCGTTACGTCACGCCTGGATGCGTTTGATCCATTAACTCCCAGTTATCTTTGCATCGACGCATCTGCACCGATCATTGCGCTTGCTGATATCGCTGCCCCGGCTACCCGCACAACCATAGATCGCGAGCGAGCGATGGCCATTTTGGCGGCCATCCGCAAGGGCGATGCGCTTCCGCCGGTCGAGATCGACGAGCCACCGGATGCTACAGGCCGTCGCTACAGACTTCGCAATGGTTTTCACCGTTACCATCTGTCCGCAGCTCTTGGTTTTAGCCACGTACCAGTTGTGTTGCGGCCGTACTTCAGCTGGAATGACCTCTAACAATTCATTCAAGCCGAAGCCGCTTCGCGGCTCGGCTTAATTCAGGCGTTAGCGCTCATGTCTAAACTTCTCGCATTTGCTCTCGTCCTCGTAACTTACGGCGTTGTCTCTGGGCCGGCTAGTGCGGCTGATCGGACGTGCACTCCTGACATCACTTGGTCTGAGGTACCGACGGATATCCGCGCTCATCTCGTCAAAATTGTGGGTGGCCCAGTTTCTCCTGCGGATGGGCCGTTCAACCCTACAGATGAGGGAAACAATTCCGTGCCAAGATCTCGATTCTTCGGCGCTTGTCGTCAGTCAGAACTATGGACAATCGCCCTAGAACGTGGCGGCCCCGTACTTCACCTGCAGATCTTCAGCTTCGCCGGCCACACGTTGACCGACAAGTGGACTGCGTTCATCCCGTACGGCGGCGGCTTTACTCCAGCAATTTTGGATCGCTCGGATGAGCGCTAACAATTCATTCAAGCCGAAGCCGCTTCGCGGCTCGGCTTAATTCAGGCGTTATGCGCGGTGGCGAAAAGGCTGGTTTGTGTTCTCGCAAACTCGGTCGCATCGCAAAGGGCAACGGCCCACGTCGGCCACTAAGCGCCGCCCCGCCACGTCGGCATAGCCTTTCGTGCTCCGGTTGCGGCGCCTCGCCTTCGGCTGCTCGAGCTCGCCCGATCCTTGCCCTGGCTTCCATGGGGTGATTCCCGTGCACCGATTCTTCCGCGCTAAGATCGCTTCAGCGGCAGCACTTCACCAGCTCTCCGGGCTGCATAACAATTCATTCAAGCCGAAGCCGCTTCGCGGCTCGGCTTAATTCAGGCGTAAGAGCCCACGGGGAGGGCACTGCATTCCATGACTACGACAGCACATGATGTCCAACTCAAAGACTGCTGGGATAGAGCGATATTCGCTTATGGCACCGCTGAACTTTTCGCGCTCAGGGCACGCAGCTATCGTAGGCTTTTAAACGCAATTTCAGGCTTGGGCATCGCTGTTCCACTATTGCTGGGTGGTGCTGTCATGACCTATGGCACCACTACCCCATACCTGACGCAGGCGGCGCTGGTCGCGGGTACTATCGGTCTCGCTCAGTTGCTGCTTAGTGGTATGTCGGTCGTCTACGGCTGGCCCGCCTCTTTGGAGTACGCGCTGGACTCGAGCATTGATAACAGGGCGATTTCTGAGAGATTCAAGCAACTAGGGTCGCTAGCCAATAGCGTGCCTGCAGATTTTGATGCGCGGTACCGAGAGTTGGTGGCCACAGACAACGCGCGCCGCAATCAGGATGGAAAGGCTGGAGTTGATGATAAAGAGCTTCGCCGCGGCCACCGTGCCGCACTCAGGCAATTCCAAAAAGAATGCTCGGGATGTGGAATTGTTCCACTCAGCATGCAATCGACAGATTGCGACATTTGTGGGAGGTTTAAATGGACAAGGTAGTGGCGCAGGTACTGCAGGGGTGGATGAGCTTATCTTCTGCGCAGAAGCGTGATTTCGCGAGCTTTATTGAACGGTATGAGAGGAGTGGCACCGTCTCACAGGAGTCTCTGACAGAGAGTGTCCGTTCGGCCACTAAACTCCACACCGGACCGTTAGGTGACACGTGTCGTTGCTGTGGTCGATGAGTGGGCTCTAACAATTCATTCAAGCCGAAGCCGCTTCGCGGCTCAGCTTAATACAGGCGTTAGACACCACTGGAGGCTTCAATGAGGTTCGTTTTCGCGCTGCTGGTAGCTGTCCTCGCCGGATGCGTTTCCACCGAGATGAAGAGTTATGTGGTCAAGACATTCGCGAGGTGATGCTTTTCAGCGGCCAGCCAATCGCCGCATGGATATAGGCAATGGTGTCCGAGCATTTCAGTTCGTGTGGGGCGGGCTCATCAAGACTGCTGTAACTACAGTTCCAATAGCCAAGTTGATTCAACCGGCTGGCTTGGCCGCACTGCTATCACTTCCAATGGAAGCGCAATGATTAGTAATGGCTGCGTGATTTCGTATCTGACAGAGTGGAATGAAAGCAGACAGGATGTGTTGTCGCCGGATATCGCCACCCGAAGCAATTGGTTTGCTAAACGGAGTGGTGAATAGCAATTCATTCAAGCCACTTCGCAGCTCAGCTTAATTCAGGCGACAAAACCGGTAGAAGGGCTCTCGCAATGGAACTTCGTACTGCCGAACGATCCGACATTCCTGAACTTGGCGAGCTCATTGAACTCTCCGGTCGCTCCCTGAGTATTGGCTACTACTCCCTGGAGCAAGCGGAGGCGATTACTCGTCACGTATTCGGCGTCGACACTCAGCTGATTGACGATAGGACCTACTTCGTCATCGAAGATGGAAGGAAAATTGTTGCCTGTGGTGGCTGGAGCAAGCGGCGTACGCTTTTCGGTGGTGATCAAACTAAAACCGGGGCGGATCCGCTGCTCGATCCTGCCACCGAGCAGGCTCGCATTCGTGCATTCTTCGTTCACCCTGCCATGGCGCGTCGTGGCTTGGGAGGACGGCTCATGGCCGCGTGCATAGCTGCGTCAAAACAGAGCGGCTTTTCCTCGCTGGAACTGGTCGCCACCCTGCCAGGCGAACCTCTCTATCTGGCATCGGGATTTGTGGTTCTGGAGCGTTTCGACCTGGATCTGCCTGGAGGCATTCGAGTTCCAGTTTCCCGCATGAGAATGGCGATATGAGGTTCAGCCCCTCTCTCCGACCGCAGCGTGGCTTCGCAACGCGGCGCCAACCTGCTGTAGCCGAGCGCCGTGACAGCGAACGTGAGCTGCACGGCGACAGCAAGGGATGCCGGAGATATCCGCAATTCGGACGCCACGGCTCTCGCATGCATCTCCACCATCAGGAGATGCACGCCATGAATGTTGTGATCAGAGAATCCGCCTTCAGATCGCCCGCCTTGGGAATATTCGCGCTCTAGGGGTCAAACGCTGGGCCGAGAAGCCGCCTTCGTCTCCAGCCTTGCAACCCACGAACATTCGTCCGCATCAACTCAAGGCCAGGTGCTCCCGGTTCAAACACATGCTGGAACAGCCTATCGAGATACCCGTAAATGCGGCCGGATCACTCCACTGCTCAAGCAGGCGGCTACAACGCTCTCAAACTTCCAGCTCCATCGCCGGCCTCGCAAGCTCCGCACTGACGCCGAAGCGATCGCCGATCTCGCCTGCCAGCGCCTCGCGTGCCTTGTCTTCGCCATGCACGAGCACCAGTGGGGGATGTCCGGCGATCTGGCCATACCACTCAATGAGTCCGTGCTGGTCGGTATGCGCGGAGAGTCCACCGATCGTATGGCGTTGTGCGTTGGCGCGGATGTCGCGACCGTGGATACGCACCCATCGCGCTCCGTCCACAAGGCGACGCCCGATGGTTCCTTCTGCCTGGTAACCGACAAAGACGACGTGCGTCTGCGGGCGATCCAATCGGTGGCGAAGATGGTGAAGGATGCGACCTGCGTTGGCCATGCCGTTGCCAGCGATGATGATCGTGCCGCTGGCAATGTGGTTTATCGCCATCGATTCCTGCGCGGTCTCCGTGAAGCGCAGGTTCGGAAGCTGGAACGGCGTCGGTTTCCCTGCCCACACGCGTTTCGCGTCTTCGTCGAACAGATCCTGGTTTCGGTCATAGACCTTCACCACCTTCTGCGCCATGGGACTGTCGAGAAAAATCTGCCACCGCGACAGGTTCCACTCGTTCCAATAACGCGCGAACCAGTAGAGCAGTTCCTGGCTGCGACCGACGGCAAATGCCGGGATGAGCACGTTGCCATTCTGTTTCCACGCGGCGTCGAGTATTCCTCCGAGTTCAGCGATCGTGGCCTCGCGGTCGCGATGCAGGCGATCGCCGTACGTCGATTCCATCAGCACGATATCGGCGCGGCCTATAGGCGACAGGTCACGGAGAATCGGCGTGTTTTTCGGGCCAAGGTCACCGGAAAACACCAGTGTCTTTCCATCGGCAACCAATTCGACGATCGATGATCCGAGGATGTGTCCGGCATCGCGGAAGACGATGTCGACTCCGGGCAATACGCGACTTCGCTGATCGTACGGAAGCGGTTTCACGAGCCGCATTGCGGCTTCGACGTCGTCGCGCGTGTAAAGGGGAGCCGCCTGCGCTTCGCCTTGGCGCCGATGGCGATTGGTCCGTTCGGCGTCGTTCGCTGCGATCGACGCCGCATCGAGCAGCATGATCGGCATCAATTCGGCGGTGGCTTCCTGTGCATAGATCGGCCCGCTGAAGCCGCGCTTCACCAGCAACGGCACGCGACCGATGTGGTCGATGTGCGCATGACTGATGATCAATCCATCGAGCGTGGATACCTCGAAGGGGAAGGGATCGGCATTGCGGCGCTCGGCCTCGACGCTCCCCTGGATCATTCCGCAGTCGAGCAGGATGCGGCGACCCGCAGCTTCTACCTCGTGCAGCGAGCCCGTGACTTCGCCCGCGGCTCCATGAAAACGTACGCGCACGCTCCCTCCTCGCTGAACGCCATGAATCGGTCAAAGGGCACTACACCACCCCACGGCCTCGCAATCCAGACGAATGAACGCCCCGAAGCGGCAAAATCAGTGCCATCCCTGACTTTCGACACCTCTCGGGGCGGATGAAGCTGGCTAATGTCGGCTGTCGCCCCAACCCTGGGGCATCCCGTCGCCTGGCCGGAGCCGTTTGCCCATGAATGTCGTGAAGAAACCGCAAGTCCTGATGTTGTCCATTGCCGTCGCGGCCGCACTGGCCGGCTGCGCGAAGAAGGAAGAAGCCGCCAAGGCGGAAGCCCCCGCCGCGACCACGGAAACCGCGCTCAAACTCGACGAAAGCAAGCTTCCGCCGGTCAACCGCTTCGCCATCGGCGATCTCGACAGCAGCAAGGACGCGTGCGCCGATTTCGGCGGCTACGTGAATGGCAAGTGGCTCGCTGCCAATGCGATCCCGGGTGATCGCACGTCATGGGGCGCTTTCGAGATGCTGAGCGAGCGCTCCAAGGCCGTGCAGCGCCAGCTCGCCGAGCAGGCTGCCGCGAATGCGAATGCCTCGGGTGTCGAAAAGATCGTCGGCGACATCTTCGCCACCGGCATGGATGCGGAAAAGATCAATGCGCAGGGCATCGCGCCGCTGAAGGCGCGCCTGGATGCCATCGCCACGCTCGACAGCAAGGAAAAGATCGCCGACTACCTGCGCACCAGCGCGGCGAAGGGGGAGAACGTGCTGTTCGGTTTTGGTTCGACGCCCGATTTTAAGGACTCGTCGATGAACATCGCAGGCGCGCTCCAGGGCGGCCTGGGACTGCCGGATTCGACCTATTACACGGACGCCAAGAACAAGGACAAGCTCGACGCGTACCAGCAACACGCCGCCAAGGTGCTCGAGCTGTCGGGCGTGCCGGCAGCGGATGCGGCGAAGCAGGCTGCGGACATCGTCGCGTTCGAAACGCGCCTGGCAAAGGCGTCGAAGTCGCGTGCGGAACTGTCGCGTGACGTGTCGCTGTACTACAACCCGATCAGCCCGGCCGATGCCGACAAGCTGGCGCCGAATTTCCCGTGGACGAAGTTCTTCGAGTCGCAGGGCCTGGCCACGCCGAAGATGTTCTCGCTCGCCATTCCCGGCTTCCACCAGGAAGTGAGCAGGATGCTGGACGATGTGCCGGCTACCACGTGGCAGAGCTACCTGCGCTTCCGCACCATCGACACCTCGTCGCCTTATCTCTCCGACGATTTCGTGCAGGAGAACTTCGCGTTCTACAACCAGAAGCTGCGTGGCCAGAAGGAACTGAAGGAGCGCGGCAAGCGCGTGCTCGACCAGATCGAAGGCCAGGTCGGTGAAACGATGGGACAGATGTACGTCAAGGTCGCCTTCCCGGCCGAGTCGAAGGCGCGCATGGAAACGCTGGTGCAGAACCTGCGTGAAGCGCTCAAGGCGCGCATCGAGAAGCTCGACTGGATGAGCGACGAAACCAAGAAGAAGGCACTCGAGAAGTGGGCCGCGTTCACGCCGAAGATCGGCTATCCCGACAAGTGGCGCGACTGGACCGGCCTGGAGACGTCGCGTGAGAGCTACATCGGCAACGTGCTCGCCGCCAACGAGTTCAACTACAAGTGGGACCTCGGCAAGATCGGCAAGCCCGTCGACAAGACCGAATGGGGCATGCCGCCGCAGATGGTGAATGCCTACTACAACCCGTCGTTCAACGAAGTCGTGTTCCCGGCCGCGATCCTGCAGCCTCCGTTCTTCGATCCGAATGCGACGGATGAAATGAATTACGGCGGCATCGGCGCGGTGATCGGCCATGAGATGACGCACGGTTACGACGACCAGGGCAGCCGCTTCGGACCGACCGGCAACTTCGAGAACTGGTGGACCGATGCCGATGCGAAGGGCTTCTCCGGCCGTACCGACAAGCTGGTGGCGCAGTTCAACAGTTACGAAGCGATGCCCGGCAAGCACGTCGACGGCAAGCACACGCTCGGCGAAAACATCGCCGACCTCGGCGGCCTGGCCACGGCGTACGACGCGATGGTGAAGGCCACCACGGGTACGCCGGATCCGAAGACCGACGGCCTGACCCGCGACCAGCGCTTCTTCCTCAACTGGGCCACGGTGTGGCGCCGCAACTTCACCCCGCAGGAGCTCGAAACGCGCCTGACGACGGACGAGCACGCGCCTGCCAACTTCCGCGCCATCGGTGCGCCTTCGAACCTGCCGGCATTCGCCACCGCGTTCTCGTGCAAGCCAGGCCAGCCGATGGTGCGTGAAGGCGACAAGCAGGTAGTCATCTGGTGATCGCCTGATCTCCGGCATGACAGCAGGAAATTGGCCGCCGGTTTCCGGCGGCTGACCCGAAGGCCCGGCACCTCGTCGTCCGGGCCTTCTTTTTTGCGACGCTCCCGCTCGCTGCACTGTCATTCGCGTGCTGCTCATGGCGTTCGCACGGCCCTTGCTACACTCGGCCGCCTCCCGAAACCGGAACCTGCGATGCCCTATCCCAGACCGCTTGCCTGCGCACTGCTTGTTGCCCTGATCGCGAGTGCCGCCGCGCCCACCACCGACGCGGCGAAGAAGAAGGCCACGAAGGCCAAGGCACCCGCTGCCGCGACTGTTACCGCGTGCACGGACTTCTATACCTACGCCAACAATGCGTGGTTGAAGTCGAACACATTGTTGCCTGGCGTGCCTTCGCTCTCGGCGATGGAACAACTGGGCGATCGCGCACGACAGCAGCAGATCGACCTGCTCAACGCCGCGATGACGGCACCGCAGGGCAATGTGCAGAAGCTGCTCGGCGACTTCTGGGCAAGTGGACTCGACGAAAGCGCAGTCGAGCGCGATGGCGCCAATCCGGTCGCCCCGCTGTTGGGCCGTATCGACGCGATCAGGAAAGCGAAGGACATTCCCGCTTCGATCGCGGCGCTGCACCAGGTCGGGATACCCGTCGCCTTCAACTTCGGTGCGGACATCGACCTCAACGATCTGAGCCGACATATCGGCTACTTCAGCCAGGGCGGACTGGGCCTGCCGGATCCGGCGTACTACACGCGCATGGATGCCGAAACGCGCAAGCTGCTTGGCCTGTACAACGGTTACGTGCAGAAGATCCTCGTGCTCACCGGTACGCCGGCGAACAAGGCCGCGGCCGAAGCGCAGCAGGTGATCGATCTCGAAACGCGCATCGCGCAGCTGAGCAAGCCCCTGTTGGACCTCCGCAATCCGCGCGCGAACTACGCACCGGTTTCGGTGGCCACGCTAGCGAAGGCGTATCCGAAGCTGCAGCTTGCCGAATTCCTCAAGGCGCAAGGCGTCAGCGACGATTCGGTGTCGATCGCCAATCCGCAGTTATTCGCGCAGCTCGACAAGCTCGTCGGCTCGCTCAAGCCAGCGCAGTGGAAGACGTACCTGCGCTGGCGCGTGGGCGATGCGATGGCGCCGTACATGGCCAAGCCCTGGCGTGATGCGAGCTTCGATTTCCATGGCCGCGTATTGGCGGGACAGACCGCGCAGCCTTCGCGTCAGCAGGTGGTGCTCGATGCGATCAATCTCGCGGCAGGACCGATGCTCGGCCGTGAATACGTCGGTCGCTACCTGCCGTCGGGCACCCGCACGCGTGCGGAAGAGATCGCCGTCAACGTGCGCAAGGCGCTGGAGAACGCGATCGCCACGGATATACGATTTGGCGCGCAGCCGAAGGCCGAGGCCCAAGCCAAGCTGGCTGCGCTGAAAATCGAAGTCGGCGCGCCGCGTCGCGATCTCGATTACACCGTGCAGCCGATGGGGCGCGGCAGTTTCGGCAGCAACATGCTGATCGCTTCGACATGGCAGCACCGCGAGGAAATGAAACGTATCGGCCGCGGCAACGCCGACCGCCGCTGGGACGTGCTGCCGCAGACGCCCGCCCTCGCCTACGACATCGCGCAGAACCGGCTGATCGTTACGGCCGCCGTGCTGCAGGCTCCCGCGCTCGATCTCGGCACCGACATCGCGGCCCAGTACGGCGCATACGGTTCGCTGGTCGGGCGCGAGCTGAGCCATGCCATCGGCAACCGCGGCCGCCTGGTCGATGCGAAGGGCGAACTGCGCGACTGGTGGACTCCCACCGAAACTGCTGCATGGACTGAGGTCGGCAACCGCATCGCTTCGCAATACAGCGGCTATTCGGTTCCCGTCGCCGAAATCAAGGTCAACGGCAACCAGGTGCGCGACGTGGCGCTCGCCGACCAGGCGGGTGTCGAACTCGCGTGGAGCGCCTTCAACATGACGCAGCCCGCGGCCAGCAAGGAGGCGCACCAGGCATTCTTCACCGGCTGGGCACGGTTGTGGCCGCAGCAGCTGACCCGCGAAGCCGCCGTCCAGCGCGCGTCCACGAGCGTGTATGCACCAGGGCAGTGGCGGGTGAATGGTCCCGTGTACAACCTGCCTGCGTTCGGCGATGCGTTCGGATGCAAGGCGGGTACCGCGATGCAGGCGAAAGCGGACCAGCGCGTCCTGCTATGGCCCGCAGCGCTGCCGGCGCCACCGCCGGCACCTGTGAAGAGCACGAAAAAGAAAAAGTGAGAACAAAAACGGCGCGGAATCCCGCGCCGTTTTTCATCGCCGCGTCAGCGTACGACGCGCATTCGCGGATTGCGTGGGCGATTGCGGCCGAATGGCGGCTTTCCGCTCCAGTAACGGATCAGCAGCCAGCCGAACAGCATGCCGCCCAGGTGCGCGAAGTGCGCCACGCCCGGCTGCCAGCCGTTGAGTCCGAACAGCAGTTCGGCGACGGCGTAAAGAATCACCAGCGTGCGCGCCTTCATCGGAATCGGCGGGAACAGCAGCATCACGCGCTGGTTGGGGAACAGCAGCCCATAAGCCAGCAGCAGACCGAAGATGCCACCGGACGCACCCAGTGTCGGATACGCCTCGCCACCTTGCGAAAGTGTCCACCAGCCCACGGCCAGCTGGCACAACGCGGCCCCGGCGACACACACGAGATAGAAGATAAGGAAGCGGCGCGGCCCCCAGACGTATTCGACCTGCGAGCCGAACATCGCCAGCGTGAGCATGTTGAACGCCAGGTGCATGAAGCTGCCATGCAGGAACCCATACGTCAGGATCTGCCACGGCAGGAAGCCCTGCGAAAACAGGTTGCCGTCGATACCGGGAGGCCACAGCACGAACGCAGCGAACCGGTCGTTGCCCAGAAGCCATTGCAGCAGGAACATCAACCCGTTGGCTATCAACAGGGCCTTCGTGACAGGGGGAAGTCGGGAGAACATCGGAGCACCTCGGGGGATGCCACATGGTAGCGGCATTGCCGGACGGTTCGATGGGGACGGCTCGAGCGGCCCACGTGGCCGGATTCAGCGCGCGCGCGCAGTCTTCTTTTTTGGCGATTTGACAGCACGCGTGGCGGCGACGCGTTTGGCCGAAGGCGGCGCACCCCATAACTCGGCATCCAGAGCCTCCTCCGGCGTTGCCGCGGCACGCTGACCCCGCACGCGCCCGTTTTCGACAATGACACCCTCGCCCCGAAGGCGCGCGCTCTGCTCGCGCCAGCCTTCTGATCCCTCAGGGAACGCGATGCGTCCATCCGATCGCAGCACGCGATGCCACGGCAGCTTGCGATCCTCGTTCTGGCTGAGCAGCCGCGCGACCAGACGTGCACGTCCAGGCAAGCCTGCGCGGCGGGCTACTTCCCCATAACCCGCTACCTGTCCCTTCGGGATGGCACGGATGGCGTCCAGGATGCGCTGGTCGGGATCCGGCCGGTTCGGATCGGGCTTGGTCGCGTCCTTCGTCATCGCGGTAGCATAGCTGGAGCCATTCCGTCGCCGGGAACATCCGGCCGCAGTCATTGCAAGGAGCTAGCCGGTGCGCAACTTCGAATCCATCCGCCGCCACATCAAGACCGCTGGTTACAGCACGACCGTGCACGAAGAGGACGTGATCTGCATCGAGTTGTCGCTTGAGAAGGGCATGCGCCACCAGTCGATCTTCCTTGCCGAACTGGATGATGACGACGGCCGTCCCTACCTGCGTGTGAGCACGGCGATCGCCCCGACCACGGGCATGGATCCAAAGCGCGCGCTCGCCTTCAACTGGCAGAGCGTGGTCGGCTACCTGGCCATTGGCGACCTCGATGGCGTGCCCTATCTGCAACTGATCGAGAACCGCCCCTACGAAGGCCTCGAGGCGGCCGAGATCGACCGCCTGGTGCTTGAAATCGGCGGCCTGGGCGACCGGATGGAGAAGATGATGTCCGCCGGTGGCGACCTGCTCTGAGCGCCCGCACATCGCTGCAAAGAAAAGGCCCGCATCTGCGGGCCTTTTTTTTCGTGCCTGGCGGGCAAACCGGTCACGCCCAGCCCATCGCATGGAACAGCTTGAAGAAGGCATAGGCAAACACGCCGGCCGCGGGGATCGTCAGGATCCACGCCCAGATCATCTTCTCGACGACGGTCCACTTGATCGAATTGAAGCGCTTGGCGGTGCCCACGCCCATGATCGCCGCGGAGATGTTGTGCGTGGTCGACACCGGAATGCCGAGCGACGATGCCAGCAGGATCACGGATGCCGCGCTGGTTTCCGCCGCGAAACCGTGGATGGGATGCAGCTTCACCAGCTTGTGCCCCAGCGTCTTGATGATGCGCCAGCCGCCGGCTGCGGTGCCCGCCGCCATCACCAGTGCGCACGACACCTTGATCCATGTGTCGATGTCACTGCTGGTGATCGCGCCCGGCGACGGATGCAGGAACGCCAACCACGACGGAAGCTGGTTGAGCGAACCATCGGCCTGCGCGGCCACCAGCGTCAGCGCGATGATGCCCATGGTCTTCTGCGCATCGTTGGAGCCATGCGCGAAGCCCATCGCACCGGCGCTGACGATCTGTGCCTTGCCGAAGAAACCGTTGACCCAACGCGGGCGCGCGGCACGGCGCAACGCGCCGCCACTGGCGGCCATGCCCGAGATGATCGCGAAGATGATGCCCATCACCAGGAAGCCGGTAACGAAGCCCAGTAGTGGCGAGGTGATCATCGGCACGACCACCTTCCACAGCACGCCGGCGCTTTTCCACACCGGTTCCTTCGCCTGCGCCCAGATGATCGCGTGGAAATTGTTTGCCGCCGCCGCGAGCGCCGCGCCGCACAGGCCCCCGATCAGCGCGTGCGAGGAGGACGACGGCAGGCCGAGCGCCCAGGTAATCAGGTTCCAGACGATCGCGCCGAGCAGCGCGCACAGGATCAGCTGCGAACTGACGTCGACCACGCCCGCATCGATGATGCCCGAGGCCACGGTCTTGGCGACTGCCGTGCCCCACAGCGCGCCGAACAGGTTCATGCCGGCCGCGAGGCCCACCGCCTGCATCGGCGAAAGCACCTTGGTGGCCACGACCGTGGCGATGGAATTGGCGGTGTCGTGGAAGCCGTTGATGTATTCGAACACCAACGCCGCGATCACCACGACGAGAACCAGGGTCAGCATGACCGCATCTCCTTCGGTGGCGTCGCTTACGAGTTCTTCAGCACGATTTCGTAAGCGACCACGCCGGCCTCGCGGCAACGGTCGATGGCCTTTTCGAGGATTTCGAAGAATTCCTTGAGCAGGAACATCTGCAGGTGGTCGAGCTTGCCCGAGTAGATGTCGCGGTACAGCTCGAGCATGAGGCGGTCGGCTTCCATCTCGATCGAACGAAGACGGTCGTTGAGCGTCTTCATGTTCTCGATCTTCATGTGGCGCAGTTCGTGCACCATCTCGACCACGACTGCGGCCGCCTGCTCCAGCATCGCCGCTCGCGGCGCGAAGTCGATCCCTTCCAGGTGCTGCAATGCCAGCGAGTAGCGATCGGCAAACTTCTCGACCTGCTTGGGAATCTTGTACAAAGCCGAACTCAGCGCTTCGATGTCTTCGCGTTCGATCGGCGTGATGAAGCTGTTGACCAGCTCCTGGCTGATCTTTTCCGAGGCTTCGCGCTCCCGCTGGCGCGCCAGCTTGAAGGCATCCAGCGACGGCGAGCGCTGCGGCTCCCTGAGCATCCCGTGCAGCGCCTTCGTGCTGTCGTGCGCCGCATTCGCCGCTGCTTCGAGCAGCGTATAGAACTGCATGCCTTGGCCGAAAATGGTTTGCAGGGAGAACATGCGGTGCCTCGTCGGTCTGGCAACAGGGGAAAGGGGCCGTCTGGCGGCGGCGCGAATTATGACGGCTTCGTGACCTTTCGCCCAATCCTGCGGATCGACAGGCCCATTTTCGCCGCCTGCTAAGATGCCCCGGCACCCCCACTCGCCCCCCGCATGGACGACGACCCAAAACCCTCGCCGGTACTTCGTAACGTCCGCGAAACGCGCCATCCAGCCTCTGCAGGGAACCGTCCGGCATGCTGGAACTAGCGATCGTCCTGCTCCTGATCGTCCTCAACGGCTTCTTCGCCCTGTCGGAGATGGCCCTGATGACGTCGCGCAAGCTGCGGCTCCGACAGATGGCCGAGACCAGCCGCGGCGCGCGCAAGGCGCTGGTGCTGGCCGAGCACCCGGACCGGCTGCTCTCCACCGTCCAGGTCGGCATCACGCTGATCAGCGTGCTGACCGGCGTGTTCGGCGGCGAATCGATAGGCCAGCTGATCGCCGCCGGGCTGCAGGATCTGGTGCCGGCCGCTCGCGAATACGCCCGGCCGATTGGTGTCGGCACGGCCGTGGGCCTGATCACCGCGGCATCGGTGATATTCGGCGAACTCATTCCCAAGCGGCTGGCGCTGACCAATCCCGAGCGGCTGGCCTGCTTCGTCGCGATTCCGCTCGACGCGCTGTCGCGTGCGGCGCGGCCCATCGTTGCCGTGCTCGGCATCATCAACCGCAACGTGCTGCGCCTGCTCGGCATCAAGGACGACGCCCGCAACGCCATCAGCGAAGAAGAGATCCGACTGCTCGTCACCGAAAGCCACGAGCAGGGCGTCATCGATGCCGACGAACGCAAGATGATGAACCGCGTGCTCAGCCTTGGCGATCGCACCGCGGAAAGCCTGATGACGCCTCGCATGCGCATCGCCTGGCTCGATGCCGCCGGCAGCGTCGAGGAAAATCTGGCCACCATGCGCGAGCACGCGTATTCGCGCTACCCGGTCTATCGCGGCAGCGACAACGACGTGCTCGGCATCCTCGAAGTGAAGACACTGCTGGACAACCTCGGCCAGCCCGACCCGGAACTCTTTGGCGAGCTGCGCGAGCCCCTGTTCGTTTCCGAATCCACCCACGCGCTAAAGCTGCTCGAGATCTTCCGCGAAGAACAGCAGTCGATCGCGCTGGTGGTCGACGAATACGGCGACGTCAGCGGCCTGGTGACGGTGAACGACCTGATGGGCGCGGTGATCGGCCGCATCCACGGTGCGAGCCCATCCGGTGAAGACGATTCGCACGAGCCACCGGTGGTCGAGCGTGGTGATGGTTCGTGGTTCCTCGACGGCGCCTTGCCGCTGGAAGACCTGCGCGAGCTCATCGGTGGTGGCAGCCTGCCGGGCGAGGAAGAGCATGACTTCCACACCGCGGCCGGCATGGTCATCGCCCATTTCGGCCGCATTCCGCACGTTGGCGAGAACTTCGCCTGGGATCGCTGGCGGATAGAAGTAGTCGATCTCGATGGACCGCGCATCGACAAGCTGCTGTTGCAGCGGGAAACACGCGACGAGGACGGCGAAGACGATGACACCACCGGCTGAGCGCGACAGTTCGCAGGCGACGCACGAGGCCGGTACGCGCGCGCTGCTCGACCGTTTCGCGACCGGGGACCCGGCCGAAGTCATCCGGCTCGACGACGTGCTGGCCGGGCTGGAAGAACGCGCGTTCGGGATGTTGCTGCTGCTTTCAATCCCCACCGCCTTCATTCCGGGCATCGCCGGCGTGATCAGCGGGCCGCTGGTGATCCTCGTCGGCGTGCAGCTCACGTTCGGCCGTAACGAACCCTGGCTGCCTGGTTTCCTCGGCCGGCGCGGCCCGCACCGGCAGGCGATGGCCAAGTTCCGCGATCGGCTCGGCCCATGGCTGACGAAGCTGGAGCGCCTCGTGAAGCCACGCGCGCACGTGCTGCTCGACCATCCCGTGGCGAGCGCTTTCACGGGCGTGAATCTGGTGTTGCTGGGACTGCTGCTGTCGCTGCCGATTCCCTTCACCAACATCCTGTTCGCCGTGTTGCTGCTGGTATTCGCGCTGGCGCTGCTGGAACGCGATGGCCGCCTGCTGACGGTGGCATGGACCTCGAGCGTCGTGGCGATCGCGGTGTTCGGCGTGCTCTCCGGAAGTCTCGCGAGCGCAGCGACGCGCTGGCTCGACGTGCTCTTCTAGCAGCCGCTCCGCGGCATGCGCCACGCGTGCGTGGCAAGGCACGCCGGTGATCGGGTTTCGCGCCCGCACGCTATGCGAAGCGCGGACACCGGCTCAGCGCAACAGCTTGTCGAACTCGGAAACCGGCATCGGGTGACCCAGCAGATAACCCTGCGCAAGATCGCAATCGCGATCGCGCAATAGCTGGTATTGGCCTTCGCGCTCGACGCCTTCGGCGACCACGATGATCCCCAGCGAATGCGCCATCGCGATGATCGCTGTGGTCAGGGCGAGATCGTCGGGATCGCGCAGGATGTCGGCGACGAAGCTGCGATCGATCTTCACGCCGTCGACAGGCACGCGGCGGAGGTGGCTCAGTCCCGAGAAGCCGGTGCCGAAATCATCCAGCCAGACCTGCACACCTGTCGTGCGCAGTTGCGAGAGCATCGCGCTGGCGAGCGCCTCGTCGCCGAGCACGGCCGTTTCGGTGAGTTCGAGATGCAGCTGGCGTGGATGGAGGCCGGTATCGCGCAACACGCTCGCGACCAGCTGCGGGAGATCGCCGCTACGCAACTGGCGCGGCGACAGGTTCACCGACACGAACAGCGGGTCGCGACCGCCACGATGTTTTTCCCAGCCGACCGCGTCCTCGCAGGCCGCGCGCAACACCTGCGGTCCCAGCACTTCGATCAGCCCGCTCTGCTCGGCCACGTCGATGAAGACCGAAGGCGCGATCGTGCCGTGTTCCGGATGCCGCCAGCGCAACAGCGCCTCGGCGCCAACCAGTGCGTTGTCGGAAACACGGAACACCGGCTGGTAAGCCAGGCTGAGTTCGCCACGGTCCCACGCGCCGCGCAGTTCGTGTTCGAGGTGCACGCGGCGTTCGACCGCCTGGTCCATTGCGCGACTGTAGAAGCGGTAGCAGTTCTTGCCCGCGACCTTCGCCTGGTACATCGCGATGTCGCCGTTCTTCATCAGCGAGTTCGCGCCGGAAGCATCTTCCGGGAACAGCGTGATGCCGATCGACGTTCCGAGAAATACCTGCCGGTCGTGCACGGTGATCGGCTGGCCAAGTTCGGCGACGAGCGCCTCGGCCAGCCGGCTTGCGACGTGGCGTGCATCGTGTCCGGCCTGCGTATCCGGTTCGACCAGGATGACGAACTCGTCGCCGCCAAAACGCGCCAGCGCCGCATCCGGGCCGCCAATGCGCTTGACCGCGTCGCGGATGCGCTGCGCGAACTGCAGCAGCACTTCATCACCGGCGTCGTGCCCCAGCGTGTCGTTGACGCGCTTGAAGTCGTCGATATCGGCGAACAGCAGCGCGAGCTGCCGGCCGGCGCCATGCATCTGCAGCAGGCGCTGGTCGAGCGTTTCGCGGAACGCCAGGCGATTGGCGAGGCTGGTGAGCGCATCGGTGTAGGCCATGCGCCGGATTTCGCGATCGTGCCGCGCGACCGAAGTGTTCATGCGGTTGAACGCGCGCAGCAGGTCGCCGACTTCGTCGTTGCGCGTGCTGACCGGCGCACGAGCGGTTTCGAAGTGACCCATTTCGATGGAGTGCGCAGCATCCGCCAGTTGCCGGATGGGGCGCACGAGGAAGCGCTGGATCAGCCACAGCATCAGCACGCCCAGGCCGAGCAGTCCGGCGCTCAACAGCGCGACCCAAAGCAACTGCCGGCGGCCGAGTTCATCCAGGCGCGTGCGCAGGTCGCTGACCGCGGCGTCCTGGTCATTGCGCAACCCGCGCAGGTCGAAACCAACGCGCACGCCGCCTATGCGTTCGTTGCCGATCATGATCGGGGCGGCGACATCCATCAGGTCTTCGCCGAACTGCGTGAGCAGCTGCGGGGTGGCGATCGCCTGCCCGGCCATCGCGTCATCCATGCGCTTGCCGTAACTCGGGATCTCCTCGCTGCCGTCATGGACGATATTGCCCTCCGTGTCGTAGACCAGCACGTAGCGGATGCCCGGCTGGTTGAGGGTGGCGCGACCGAGCACGCCGATCGCATCGAGGTCGAAGTAGTAGAGCGGATTGGCCAGCGACTCCGAGAGCTGCGTGACCATGCCCTCGCCCTGCCGCCGCAAGGTGGCGTTGGCGATGCGCTCGATGCCTTCGCGGGTGACATTCTCCACTTCGGACTGCATGCGGCCCTGCCGGCTCCACAGCAGCAGCATCAGCGCCAGCACTACCAGCAGCGCCACGGCCATCAATGCGACGAAGCGGGCCTGCAGCCCGTAACGAAAATTCATCCGCGACACACCATCTTCGCCTCAGCCATCGACGCCGGCCTCACTCCACTTCGCCGCGTACGCGCGCGACGCCCGCGGCGAAATCGTCGAGTGCGCGTTGCGAGGCGGCGTCCATCGGAAGGAACTGCGTCGTCTGGAAGAAGCCACGCAGGGCATCGCGGGCCTCGGGATCCTTGGCGGCATCGCAGAGGACCTGGCGCAGGCGCGCCTGCACCTTCGGGTCCATGTCGCTGCGCACCAGTTCCAGCGCGCGCGGCACGCTGGGAGTTTCGCCGATCACGCGCAGGTCCTTGCGGAACGCTGCCGGCACGCGGCGAGGGTTTTCCATGTCAAGGTTGCTCATCACGCCGACATCGACCAGGCGCTTGTGCACCCATGTGGCAATGTTGAGTTCCGAACGGGCGAAGACATACCCGACGACACTCGAATCGAGTTTGTCGGTCGGCGACAGCAGCAGTTCGAGTGAATTGCCGCGACGCAGGAGTTCGCCGGCCGGCAGGAAGTACGCGCTGGTGGACGTCGGGCGCTGGAACGCAACGCTGTGCCCGCGCAGGTCGGCCAGCGACCGGATCGCACTGTCCGCGCGCACGAAGAACACGGTGTGGTACTGGCTGGTGCCGTCGCGTTCGGTGAGCAGCAGCGGCTTCGCATTGGCACGCTGCTTCAGCATCATCCCGGTGCCCGCGGTTTCGGTGACCCAGTCGACGCGCCCCCGGCGCAGATAACTGGCCATCTGCTGTGCATCCTTTGCCATCAGGATGCGTCCTTCGCGGATGCCGACATCCTTCATCCGCGGCACGACGTAATCGAGCAGCGACTTCAGCTGTTCATAGTGCGCCTTGGGATCGTCGCTGATGCGTCCGAGCACCAGTACGCCCGGATCGCCGGCCTGGGCCGCGAACGGGAGAAGCAGCGCGAGCGCCAACGCCAAGGAGGCAATACGTCGCAGGTAGGCGGACAGGCAGGCGCGCAAGCAATGCAACCGGGAGCGAGACGACGGGGCAGCCTAAAGCAAAAAGACGGCACGCGGGGAGTCGGCGAATCCCCCGGATCGGCCTTCGGTCCGGGGGCTATGCGTCGCGCTCTCCGGCCAGCCGGGCCATGCGCTGCGCATCGGCGAGAACGCCACGGAGGATGCGTACTTCACGCGTGTCCGGCTGGGCACGCAGGAACAGGCGCCGGAGCTTGCGCATCGCGGATTCGGGCGCGCGCCCCTTGTGGAAATCGATTACGTCCAGCGTATCGGCGAGTTGCGAGAAAAAGCCTTCCATCTCGGCATGGGACGCCGGGGGTTCGCGCCTTTCGTCCTCGCCGGCGGAAGCAGGGCCAACGGCCAGCGCCGCCATCCGGAGCTCGTAACTCAAGACCTGCACGGCCATCGCCAGGTTGAGCGAGCTGTAGTCGGGATTGGCCTGGATATGCACCGCGACATGGCACAGCTCGTATTCGTCGTTGGTGAGACCGGTGCGCTCGCGGCCGAAGACCAGCGCGATTTCACTACCACCCGCGGCTTCGGAGACGGCCCGGACACCGGCGGCGCGCGGCTCCAGTTCCTCCAGGGCGATGCGGCGGCTGCGGGCGGTGCAGCCCAGGACCAGGCGGCAGTCCGCGATGGCTTCGGCCAATGTTTCGTGGATGGAAGCGGCAGCCAGTACGTCGTCGGCTCCGGCGGCGAGCGCGTAGGACTCCGCATTCGGCGCCTTCTCGGGCGCCACCAGTACCAGCCGGGACAGTCCCATGGTTTTCATGGCCCTGGCCGCGGAGCCGATATTGCCGGGGTGCTGGGTACCCACCAGGACGATGCGGATGCGTTCCGCGGCGGCGATCGTGGTGGAATTGGCCTGCGCGGGGCCGCTGGATTGCTCGTTGATTCGGTCGGTACTCATGCGCGGCAATGGTAAACTCCGCGGCCCGGTCACCGAACCGGTCTGCTCTTTCGCACCCGCCAGCCCGTCCCCAGCCCGATCCGAGGCCCGTACCGCCATGCAGAAACCCGCCGTCACCCTCATGGTCAAGGCCGCCCGCGCCGCCGGCAACGTCCTGTTGCGCAACATGCACAAGCTCGACGCCCTGAACGTGGTGGAGAAGGACCGGCTGGATTACGCCAGCGAAGTCGACGAGCAGGCGGAAAAGGTCGTGATCAAGGAACTGCGCCGGGCCACGCCCGATTACGCGATCCTGGGCGAGGAAGGTGGCGCGCAGGGTTCGGGCCGCTTCACCTGGGTCATCGATCCGCTCGACGGGACCAGCAACTTCCTGCACGGCCTGCCGCACTTCTGCGTTTCCATCGCGCTGGTCGAGAACGGCGAGCCGATCCATGGCGTGATTTTCGATCCGCTTCGCAATGAACTGTTCACCGCCAGCCGCGGCAGCGGTGCCACGCTCAACGACAAGAAGATCCGCGTTTCCGAGCGCAAGGATCTCAATGGCGCGATGCTGGTCACCGGTTTTCCGCCGCGCGAGCGCAAGAACGTCAGCGCCCAGCTCAAGTGCATCGATGCGCTGCTGCAGGAAGCCGAGGACATCCGCCGCACGGGTTCGGCCGCGCTGGACCTGGCCTACGTTGCCAGCGGCCGCGCCGATGCGTACTTCGAATCCGGCGTGAAGCCGTGGGACATCGCCGCCGGCGTGCTGATGGTGCGCGAGGCCGGCGGCAAGGTCGTCGACTACCGTGGCCGCTCCACCGGGCCGATGGATACCCGCGGCCTGATGGGCCGGCCGCTGGTGGCCGGCAACCTGAAGATCTGCGACGCGCTGCAGAACAAGATCGTGGCGACGGGCTACGCGAACGCGCTGGATTAACGCACGGTCCTGTTCCTTCGTGCTGCTGCTTGTCCGCGCTGTTGCCTTGCTCGTCATTCCCGAGAAGGGCGGGCGTCTTCACGGAGGCACGTCGGTTCATCCAGCGGCTTTGCTCAGCGTGTTCCACGCTTCGAAGCAGGATAACCAGCAACAACGAAGTCACCGGATGACCGGCCTTCGGCTGGTGAAGCACCTCACGCTTTCGCGGGAATGACGGGCAAAAGTAAAGGCCGCGCAATGCGCGGCCTTTTTCGTTGCCTTGACGCTGACCTTACGGACGACGCGCCAGAGCCGCTTCGTCCCGTGCCTTCGGCATCAGGTCCTGCTTCGACACGCCCAGCCACATCAGCAGCGGGCAGGCGACGAAGATCGAGGACAACGTACCGATCACGATACCGATGATCTGCGACTCCGCCATGCCGCGCAGCGACGCGCCGCCGTACAGGTACAGCGCCAGCACCGTCAGGAAGGCCACGAACGAGGTGATCACCGTACGCGACAGCGTCTGGTTGATCGATGCACTTAGCACTTCCGACGGCGATGCGCGCATCGAGCGGAAGTTCTCGCGCACGCGGTCGAACACCACGATGGTGTCGTTGACCGAATAGCCCATCACCGATAGCGCGCCCGCCAGCACGGTTAGGTCGAACTCGTGCCCACTCAGCGCGAACCAGCCCACCACGATCACCACGTCGTGCAGCGTGGTGACGATCGCGGCAACCGCGAATTTCCACTCGAAGCGGAACGAGATGTAGATCAGGAAGCCGAGGACCACGAACACCAGGGCGAGGATGCCCTTGTCGCGCAGCTCCTTGCCCACCTGCGCACTGATTTCCGCGCTGCTGCGCACTTCCGCCGGGTTGTCGGCGGTGGACGCAGCAGCCTGCACGTCGTGCGCCACGCTCGTCGCCTGGCTGGCTCCGGCATTGGCGCCTTCCTTCTTCTGCAGGCGCACCAGCAGGTCGGTGCCGGTGCCGAAGCTCTGCACCTGCGCGTTTTCGTAACCGGCGGTTGCCAGACGCGAACGCACTGCCTCTACGTCGACAGGCTTGGTGAAGCGCAGCTCGACGCCGACGCCGCCGGTGAAGTCGAGCGCGAAGTTGAAGCCGTTGATGGCCATCGCGCCGATCGCCGCGAACATCAGGAGCGTCGCGATGACGAGCGACACCATGCGCACTCGCATGAAGTCGATCTTGCTGTCGTACGGGAACACATTGAAAGGTTTCATGGAAGCGGGTTCCTCAAATCCAGATCGACTTCAGCCTGCGGCGACCACCGTAGATCAGCGTGGCGATAGCGCGCGAGACCGACACGGCCGTATAGGCCGACGTGGCGATACCCAGCATCGTGGTGATGCCGAAACCGCGCAGCGGGCCCGACCCGAACGCCGCCATCGCCAGGCCGACCAGGAACGCGGTGATGTTCGCGTCGAGAATGGTGCCCGACGCACGGTCGTAACCGGTGGCGATCGCCGTCTGCGGCGGCAGCCCCAGGCGCAGCTCCTCGCGGATGCGCTCGTTGATCAGCACGTTCGCGTCGACGGACATGCCTACGGTCAATGCGATACCTGCCAGGCCGGGCAACGACATCGTTGCGCCGAAGAACGACATCAGCGCGAACACCATCACCAGGTTGAGCAGCAGCGCGATGCAGGTGACGACGCCGAACATGCGGTAATAGATGAGGAAGAACACCAGTGCGAAGCCGAACGAGTACATCACCGCGGTCAGGCCGCGCTCGACGTTCTCCTTGCCCAGGCTCGGGCCGATGATGCGTTCCTCGACGAAGTCCATCGGCGCGGCGAGCGAGCCCGACTTCAGCAGCTTCGACAGCTCTGCCGCTTCCTGGCTGCTGAGGCCAGTGGTCTGGAACTGGTTGCTGAAGACGCCAGAGATGTTCGCGACCGAAACCACTTCTTCATTGACGCGGGTGCTGCGCACTTCCTGTCCGTTGACGATCTTCACTTCCGGCAGGCGCTCGATGTACACCACGGCCATCGGCTTGCCGACGTTTTCGCTGGTGAACTCGAACATGCGCTGGCCGCCGGCGCTGTTGAGGCGCACCGACACGACCGGCGAACCGCTCTGCTGATCGAAGCCGGTGGTTGCGCCGATGAGCTGGTCGCCCGAGGCGATCACGCGCTTGTTGAGCAGGATCGGGATGGGTTTCCCATCCGGACCGCGCTCGCGCCGGTAATAGACGCGGGCTTCCGGCGGGATGTTGCCGGTTTCCACGGCTTCGATCGGATTGCCGTCGACGACGGCGCGGTATTCCAGCGTCGCGGTCGCGCCGATCATGCGCTTGGCCTGCGCGGTGTCCTGCACGCCCGGCAGCTCGACGACGATGCGGTCGTTGCCCTGGCGCTGGATCACCGGTTCGGCGACGCCCAGCGCGTTGACGCGATTGCGCAGCGTGGAGACGTTCTGCTCGATCGCGTCCGCCGCGTACTGCTGCAACTCGTTCGGCTGCACCCGCAGCACGATCTGGTTGCCCTGCGGCTGCTGCACCAGCGTCGGCTGGTTCTTGGTGATCAGGCCCGCGGCGGCGGAAGCCGCATTGGGGTCACGCAGCGTGGCGACGATGGTGTTGTCGGGACGGCGATCCACCGAGACATACGCAATGCGGTTGTCGCGCAACAGCACGCGCAGGTCTTCGGTCGTGGCTTCGAGCCGTTTTTCGAGCGCGGCCTTCTGGTCCACCTGCATCAGGAAGTGCACGCCGCCCTGCAGGTCGAGACCCAGCGACATCGGGCGCGCGCCCAGCTTCTCCAGCCAGTCCGGAACCGTGGAGGCGATGTTGAGCGCGACGATGTAGTCGCTGCCCAGCTGCGGACGCAACGCGTCGGCGGCCTTCACCTGCAGGTCCGCGCTGGCGAGGCGGACGAGCAGGTTGTTCTTCTTGGTGTCGAGTTCGATTTCCTTGGTCGCGACCCCGGCCGTCTTCAGGCCATCGGCCACGCGCTTGCGCAGCGCTTCGTCGACGGGAGCACCGCGGTTGGCGGTGACCTGCACCGACGGGTCCTGCGGAAACATGTTCGGCACCGCGTACACGGCGCTGAGCAGCAGGACGATCAGGAAAACAACGTATTTCCAGCGTGCGTAAGTCAGCATCGAAGAGATCCCGTGGCAGCTCCCCGGCCGCCATCATGTAAAGCGTGTGGCGGCGGCTTAGGCCGACTTCAAGGTGCCCTTGGGCAGGACATTGGCGATCGCGCCCTTCTGGATGCGCAGGCGCACGCCGTCGGCCACTTCGACCGTGATGAAGTTCTCGCCCATGTCGGTGACCACGCCCGCGATGCCGCCGTTGGTCAGCACTTCATCGCCCTTCGCCAGCTTCTCGAGCATGGAGCGGTGTTCCTTCTGCCGCTTCATCTGCGGGCGGATCATCAGGAAGTACATGATCGCGATCAGCGCGATCGGCATCAGCAGGCCGAAGCCGCCCATGCCTTGCGGCTGGGCCGCGGCCTGCGCGTAGGCGGGAGCGATCAGGAAGTCGAGCAGGTTCATTCTGGGTGTGTCCGGAAGCGAAATAACGGCGGATTATGCCACGCCCTGCCCCGCAACCCGGATTAGCCGAGCGGAGGAATGGGCAGGGAACGGGCGGCATAGAAGGACTCCCGGAACGCCGCGAAGGTTCCCGCCGTGATGGCCTCGCGCATTCCGGCCATCAGCCGCTGGTAGTGCCTCAGGTTGTGCAAAGTCCCCAGCACCGGCCCGAGCATCTCGTTGCAGCGGTCGAGGTGGCGCAGGTAACTGCGGCTGAAGCCGTTTCGGCACGTATAGCAGTCGCAGCCTTCCTCGATTACGCCGGTGTCGCGCTCGTACATCGCGTTGCGGATGCGGACCGCGCCGGTCGAAGTGAAGAAGTGGCCATTGCGAGCGTTGCGGGTCGGCATCACGCAATCGAACATGTCGACGCCGCGCGCCACCGCTTCGACGAGGTCCTCGGGCCGGCCGACGCCCATCAGGTAGCGCGGCTTATCGTCGGGAAGCTGCGGCGCGGTGTGATCGAGCATGTGGTTGCGCTCGGCTTCGGTCTCGCCCACTGCCAGTCCACCGATCGCGTAGCCGTCAAAACCAATCTCCTTCAGCCCGGTCGCCGAGCGCGTGCGCAGTTCATGGTGCACGCCGCCCTGGACGATGCCGAACAGGGCCGCGTCATTACCTTCGTGTGCGCGCTTGCTGCGCTCGGCCCAGCGCAGCGACAGCTCCATCGAACGGCGCACGAGTTCCTCGCGCACCGGTACGCCGTCGACGTGCACTGGAGGGCATTCGTCGAAGATCATCACGACGTCGGAGTCGAGCACCTTCTGGATGCGCATGCTCTCCTCCGGACTGAGGAAGACCTGCGAGCCATCGGTCGGCGCGGCGAATTTCACCCCCTCCTCGGTGATCTTGCGGCGATGCGCCAGCGAGAACACCTGGAAGCCGCCCGAGTCGGTGAGGATCGGCCCGTTCCAGCGCGCGAAGCCATGCAGCCCGCCATGGTCGGCGATCACGTCGAGACCCGGTCGCAGGAAGAGATGGAAGGTGTTGCCGAGGATGATCTCGGCACCGAGTTCGCGGACCTGTTCCGGCAACACGCCCTTCACCGAGCCATAGGTGCCGACGGGCATGAAGGCTGGGGTTTCAACCGTTCCGCGCGGAAAGGTGAGCCGGCCGCGACGAGCGGCGCCGTCGGTTTTCAGGAGTTGGAAGGACATCCGGCTCATTTGCAAAAAACGCCTTTGTTGTTGCTGCTGTTTCTGTTGTCGCTTTTGTTCGTCATTCCCGCGAAAGCGGGAATCCAGTGACTTTGCTGTTGTGCTTACCGTGCCAAGCGGTAGCGCAAGCAAAAACAAAGATGCGAGGTACCCACATCACGACTGCACCTCGGGAAACAACAACATCGCATCCCCATACGAAAAGAACCGATACCGCTCGCGGATCGCATGCTCATAGGCCGCAAACACCCGCTCCTTCCCCGCGAACGCCGATACCAGCATCAACAGCGTGCTTTCCGGCAAATGGAAGTTGGTGATCAGCGCATCCACCGAGCGGATGCGATAGCCCGGAAGAATGAACAATCGCGTCTCGCCCGAAAATGGCTGCAGCTCGCTTTCACCATCTTCATCCGTGCGCATGGCGCTTTCCAGCGCACGCACCACCGTCGTGCCGACCGCAATCACCCGACCGCCCGCGGCGCGAGTACGGCGGATCTGTTCGATCAGCCCGGCGCCGACATTGAGCCACTCGCTGTGCATCACATGCTGGCCGAGATCATCGACGCGCACCGGCTGGAACGTACCCGCACCCACGTGCAGCGTGACATGGCCGAACTGCACGCCCTTCGCCCGCAGGGTCTCCAGCAACGCGTCGTCGAAATGCAATCCCGCGGTCGGTGCAGCCACCGCGCCGACTTCGCGCGCGAACACGGTCTGGTAACGCTCGTCGTCATCCGTGCCGGGTTCGCGCTGGATGTACGGCGGCAACGGCAGGCGCCCCGCATGCAGCAGGAACTGTTCCAGCGATTCGGCCACGTGGAAACGCACCAGGTAGAACTCGCCTTCGCGGCCCAGCACTTCCGCCTCGCCGCCGGCGTCCAGGGCGATGCGCGCGCCTTCCTTCGGCGACTTGCTCACGCCGAGCTGCACGCGCGCATCGAAGCCGCCGAGCAGGCGCTCGATCAGGATTTCCACGCGGCCACCGGTCGCCTTGTGCCCGAACAGCCGCGCCGGAATCACCCGTGTGTCGTTGAACACGAGCAGGTCACCGGATCGCAGCAGCCCGGGCAGGTCGCGGAATACGCGATCCTCGAAATGCCCGTCGCCCGACACGCCGGGCGGCACCACCAGCAGACGGCTGGCCGAGCGCTCCGGCAATGGCGCCTGCGCAATGAGTTCGGGCGGCAGGTCGTAGTGGAAATCGGACTTCTTCAAGGCAGTGCTGGCGAAAAAAGAATCGGCAATTGTAAGAGTTTGCGGTTGCCCGCCCGACCACGACTCAGCGTTCGAACTTCGCCGACAGGATGATCGAGGAGGTCGTCCGTTCGACGCCGTCGATGGCGCCGATGCGATCGGTGAGCTCGTCCATCTCCGCGGCGGTCGGCACCACGCCCATCGCAACGAGGTCGAAGGGGCCACTGACCGAATGCAGCGCGCGCACCTCGGGCATTCCGCGCAGCGCGTCGACCACCGAGGCCATCTGCTTGGGCAGCACCGTGATCATGATGTGGGCGCGGATGTGGCCGCGCTCGGCCGCATCGTTGACGCGCACGGTGTAGCCACCGATCACGCCTTCGCGCTCGAGCCGCTCGATCCGGCTCTGCACGGTGGTGCGCGACAGCTTCAGCCGGCGCGCGATTTCCGCGGTCGAAGCGCGCGCGTTCTCGCGCAACACGGTCAGCAGTTGCTGGTCGGAGGCGGTGATCTTCATGAAGCGGCAACCCTGTGTCGGCAATTCGACGAAATTAAGCCATATTTCGTCCAAATCCGCACTACCGATCGACGAAATTATCGCGATAATAGTTCGCTCGGACCTTTGCCCAGGAGAAAACGATGGCCGCGACCGACAAGCTCATGCCCCTGCGCGCCCATGGCGGCAAGCGCCGCACCATCGGCCTGGACGACGCCGTCATCGCGAAGTTCGCCGCTTCGCACCCGGAGCTGGCTGAAGCCATCGATGTCGCCGCGGCCGAGTACGAAGCCGTGAAGAGCGAGTTCGCCGACCTGCTCGAGCTGGACGAAGACGCGCAGCTGCGCGCCGTGCAGGCGGGCTATGTCAACTTCTATGCCGACGACGGCGTGAACCCCTACGTCGCCCTCGCCGCCCGCGGCCCGTGGGTGGTCACGCTGAAGGGCGCCGTGCTGCACGACTCTGGCGGCTACGGGATGCTCGGCTTCGGCCACACGCCCAAGGCGGTGATCGAGGCGATGGCCAAGCCGCAGGCGATGGCCAACATCATGACGCCTTCGCTGTCGCAGCTCCGTTTCGAGAAGGCGATCCGCTCCGCCATCGGCGTCACGCGCGGTGGCTGTCCTTACGACAAGTTCCTGTGCCTGAACTCTGGTTCCGAATCCGTCTCGCTCGCTTCGCGCATCGCCGATGCGAACGCGAAGACGATGACCGATCCGGGCGCGCCTCACGCAGGACGCACGATCAAGCGCCTCGTCGTGAAGGGCAGCTTCCACGGCCGCACCGAACGTCCCGCGCTGTATTCGGATTCCTCGCGCAAGACGTACGTGCAGTACCTCGCCAGCTTCCGCGGCGAAGACACCGTGCTGACCGTCGAGCCCTACGACATCGAAGCACTGAAGAAGGCCTTCGCCGACGCTGATGCGAACGGCTGGTTCATCGAAGCGATGTTCCTCGAGCCAGTGATGGGTGAAGGCGACCCGGGCCGCAGCGTGCCGGTCGCGTTCTACAACGCCGCGCGCGAACTGACGAAGACGCACGGCTCACTGCTGCTCGTCGATTCGATCCAGGCCGGCCTGCGCGCGAATGGCGTGCTATCGATCATCGATTACCCCGGCTTCGAAGCCGTCGAGCCGCCGGACATGGAAACCTATTCCAAGGCGCTCAACGCAGGCCAGTACCCGCTCTCCGTGCTCGCCGTGAGCGGGCGCGCCGGCGAGATCTACCGGAAGGGCCTGTACGGCAACACCATGACCAGCAACCCGCGCGCGCTCGATGTCGCCGTTGCGGTGCTCAGCCAGGTCACGCCGGCGCTGCGCGAGAACATCCGCGCCAAGGGCAAGGAAGCCACGGAAAAGCTCGAAAAGCTGAAGTCGGAACTCGGCGGCATGATCACCAGGGTCCAGGGCACGGGCCTGCTGTTTTCGTGCGAACTGTCCAACGAGTTCAAGTGCTACGGCGCGAACTCGACCGAAGAGTGGCTGCGCGAGCACGGCATCGGCGTGATCCACGGCGGCGTCAATTCGTTGCGCTTCACCCCGACCTTCACCATCACCAGCGAGGAGATCGACCTGCTGGTCGGCATGGTCGCCCGCGCCCTGAAGGAAGGACCGCGCGCGCAGCAGGCAGCCGCTGCGTAACGAGACCATCGATCAAGAGCACGTCATTTCCCCCGATGACGCTCCAGAAGGCCGGTCCATCCGGCCTTTTGTTTGTCTGGACATCCGCAACCCGAAGCAGAGGCAGCTCAGCGAACTTCGCTCCATAAGGCGAAACAGCCAAGTCGACAGCGGTAAGCTCTGCGCACGTTTCCATCGGCATGCACGCATGAAAATCGTCGAAGTCCACCACCCGCTGGTGAAGCACAAGCTCGGCCTGATGCGCGTCGCCGGCATCAGCACCAAGGAATTCCGCGAGCTCGCTTCCGAAGTCGCCACCCTGCTGACCTACGAAGCCACCTCCGACCTGGAAACCGAGGAAGTGGTCATCGAAGGCTGGGCCGGCCCCGTTTCGACACAGCGGATCAAGGGGGCGAAGGTGACCTTGGTACCGATCCTGCGCGCCGGCCTCGGCATGCTGCCCGGCGTGCTCGAACTGATCCCCGCCGCGAAGGTCGGCGTCGTCGGCCTGCAGCGCGACGAACGCACGCTGCAGCCGACCGGCTACTACGAAAAGCTCACCGGCCGCATGGACGAACGCACCGCGCTCATCCTCGATCCGATGCTCGCCACGGGCGGCACGCTGATCGCGACGATCGACATGCTCAAGGCGGCAGGCTGCAAGCGCATCAAGGGACTCTTTCTCGTCGCCGCGCCCGAAGGCCTGCGTGCGCTCGAAACCAGGCATCCGGATGTCGAGGTGTATACCGCCGCGATCGACGCGCGCCTCAACGAAGTTGGTTACATCCTGCCGGGACTCGGCGACGCGGGCGACAAGATCTTCGGCACGCGGCACGAATAACCGCGACGGGGAATCGCACTTCAGTGCGAATGCCGCCTCCGGCGACGCTGCACGGCAACCACTAGCGCCGCAATCACCAGCAATCCCCCCGCGAAGAAAGGCCACACGCGCTGTGCGTGCTCGGGTTTCGCATTCGCCGGTGTTTCTGTCGTATCGGCGTTACTGGCGTCTTCGGGATCCTTCGCCAGCACCCACGTACCGCTGCGCTGGATCACCTTTCCCGTGAGTGGCGGCAGCACCAGCTCGCGCCAGCTCACGCGCACGTCGCCGACCTCCGGGTCGAGCGGGTTCTCCGCACTACCCAGCCCCTCGCCTTCCGGCTGGAACGAAGCCGCGAGATTCGCGGGAAGACGCGAAAAATTCGGCTGAAGCACGCGCCATTCGCCAAGACTGCGCAACACCGCCTGGTCGAGCGGAGCACCATCCAGCGTCGGGTTTTCCGCCCACCAGCGGCGATTTTCGATCGGCAGCTTCGATGGATTGGCGTGCTCGGAATCGAAGCCAGCGGAATCGATCGACGCCCCGTGCCACGCGCGCTCGTAACCGTTTTCGCCCAGGCGCCATTGGTACATCTCCACGCGGCGGTCGAGGCCGAACTGGCGCGTGCGTACCTTGAAGTCTGGATCGACGAGCGGCGCGCCGGGATCGGGAAAACCTTCCGGTTCCGTCTGCGCGATAGCGGCAGTTGAGGCCAGCAGCAGAACGAGTGTCATCCCAGGCGCAGCGAAGGATCTGCTTCCTGCTTGCTTGAAAAGCAAGAGCAGGTCCTTCGCTGTGCTCGGAATGACAGTGGAAGCGTTCACGCGGCCAAAGCCCTCGCATGCAGCTCGGCGACTTCGTGCGCTGTGGCGAACTTGCCCTTTTCATCGCGTACGACCTGGGCAAGCGCGCAGCCCGGATCGTGGGTGAAGAACAGATGCACGTTGCGTGCGAGCTTGTCTTCGAGGAACTGCTTCTTCTCGTCGATCAGTAGCTCGGCATTGCGGTCGTAACCCATCGTGATCGGCACGTGCACCCACGGGCGCCCGGGTATCAGGTCCGCGCAGAACACGACGCCACCATGCGGCTCCCCATCCACCATTTCAGGACCGACGATTTCCGACAGCATCAGGCCTGGCGTATGGCCATCGCTGTAATGGAATCGCACGGCGTTGCCGAGCGTCTTCGAATGTGCGCCTTCGACGAGTTCGAGGCGACCGGTGCCCTCCAGCAATGCCGGAAGTTCCGGAATGAAGCTCGCCCGGTCGCGCGGATGCGGATGCAGCGCGCGCTCCCAGTGTTCGCGGCCGACGATGTAGCTTGCGTTGGGGAATACGAGGCTGGGCGAGGTTCCTTCTTCCCACTTCGCGAGCACGCCACCGGCATGATCGAAGTGCAGGTGCGACAGGACCACGACGTCGATGTCCTCCGGCCTGAAGCCGGCGGCCGCCAGCGAATCCAGGAGCACGTGGCGATCCTCGTTGACGCCGTAGCGCTCACGCAGCTTCGGTTCGAAGAAAGCGCCGATCCCCGACTCGAACAGCACGGTCTTGCCGGCGACGGGCGTCGCCAGCAATGCGCGGCAGGCGAGATCGATGCGGTTCTGCGCATCCGGCGGCGACCACTTCTCCCACATCGCGCGTGGGGCATTGCCGAACATCGCGCCGCCGTCGAGCTTCTGGCTGTTGCCGAGCAGGGACCACAGTTTCATTGCCGCTGTTCCAATAAGGACACGATGCGATTATCGCGCCGATGGCTGTACGGCGGAATGTACGCCGTATTGCGGTAGTGCGAATCAGGGAATGCGGGAGTCGACGACCTCGGCGCTGCCGACCGGATTGCGCGGATCGGTGCCGCCTTCGAGCGTGTTGGTGCGCTTGTTCCAGGACACCGTCTGGAGGTTGCCCCATGGCGATTCCGCCGCGTTCACGGTGTGGCCCATCGCCTCCAACGCGGACACGGCTGCAGGACCGATCGCACCCTTCTCCGCGGAAATTGCATCGGGCATCCACTGATGGTGGAACCGCGGCAATGCCGCGACCTGCTGCGCGTTGAGGCCTTCGTCATAACCGAGGATCCCCACCAGCACTTCGGTGATGATGCGGCTTCCGCCCGGTGCACCGAGCACCGCAATCCTGTCCTTCGACTCGATGAAGCTCGGCGTCATCGAACTGAGCATTCGCTTGCCCGCTTCGGGTGCATTGGCGGCAAAGCCCATCACGCCGAAGGCGTTGGGAGTGCCGGGCCGCAAGGCGAAATCGTCCATCTCGTTGTTGAGCAGGACGCCGGTGCCGGGCGCGACCAAGCCCGAGCCGTACAGCAGGTTCACCGTCTGCGTCGCGGACACGCGGTTGCCGTCCGCATCGATGATCGAGTAGTGCGTGGTTTCGTCGTCTTCCAGCGGTGCCGGCACGCCCGGCAACAACTCGCTGGGCGTGGCTTTCTCCGGATGGATGGTCGCGCGCAGGCCGGCGGCATAGTCGAGGCTCATCAGGCGCCGCATCGGCACCTTCACGAAATCTGGATCGCCGAGATAGATGGTGCGATCGCGATACGCGCGGCGCATCGCCTCGACGATCACGTGATGGCGATGGGCTTCGTCGAGTTTCGACAGGTCCCAGCCTTCGAGGATCTGCAGCATTTCCGCCAGGGCCACGCCGCCCGAAGACGGCGGCGGTGCAGTCGTGATGTCCCAGTCGCGATAGCGGAAGCGCAGCGGCTCGCGTTCCTTGACCTGGTAACCGGTGAGCTCATCGATGCGCCACTTGCCGCCTTCTTCTTTCACCGCGGCAAGAAGCTTCTTCGCCGTTTCACCGCGATAGAAGCCGTCGAAGCCCTTTTCCGCGATGAGTTCGATCGTGCGCGCGAGTTCCGGCTGCCTGAGGATCTCGCCGGTCATTGGCGGTGTTCCGTCGGCGAGGAAAACGGCACGCGTGCCGCGATAGCGCTCCATCACCGCGCGCCGGCTTGCATAGCCCCTTTCGAGACGCGGATAGATCTCGAAGCCTTCGCGCGCGAGGCGAATCGCCGGTGCGAGCGTGGTCTTCAGCGGCAGCCGGCCGTAGTTCTGCGCGAGATGCACCAGTGCTGCCGGCAATCCGGGAATGCCCGCCGACCACGGCCCGTTGGTGGCGCGGTCGCGATTGAGTTCGCCCTTCTCGTCCAGGTAGGCGGCCGGTGTCGCGGAAGCGGGTGCGGTTTCGCGCGCGTCGACGAAGATGTCCTTGCCGGTCTTCGCATCGTGCAACAGGAAGAAGCCGCCACCGCCAATGCCGGAACTGATCGGCTCAACCACCGACAACGTGGCCGAGACTGCAACCGCGGCGTCGAACGCGTTGCCACCCGCGCGGATGATGTCCATGCCTGCCTTTGTTGCCAGTGCATGTCCGCTCGCGATGGCAGTGCCAGGCGGATGCGTGCGTATCTGCGCGGAGGATGTATCGCTCGCCTGGGCGGCGGATGCGCCTGCCGCTGCAAACGGCAACACCAGGGCCAACAGCAACGCACGCAACGGCTTGCTCACGATCGGGCTACTCCTTCGCGGGATGGACGCGAGACAGCTGCATCAGCCCTGCGCCTGCAGGCGCGCGAGCTTGGCCAGCAGCTGCTCGTTGGATTCGGGGAAATCGGCGTCCGGGTCGATGCATTCGACCGGACAGACGACGACGCACTGCGGCTCGTCGAAATGGCCCACGCATTCGGTGCAGCGCGCGGGATCGATCACGTAGATGGTTTCGCCCTGCGAAATCGCCTGGTTCGGGCACGCGGGCTCGCAGACATCGCAGTTGACGCAGAGTTCGTTGATCTTCAGCGCCATTGGGTTACCACATCACTCACATCAATTGGTTCGCGCCCGCATGGCGGGCGCGAACCCGGAACATCATTTCACTTCGACGAACTTGTAGCTTGCACCCGTCGGCTCGACCGCCGCCTTCACGCGATCGCTGTCGGCCTGGTCGCCGATGAAGAGCACCTTGACGCCCTTCATGGTGCCCGGCGCCGTCTTCGCGAAGGCCGCAACGGCGAGATCCGCGCTCTTGGCCGAATTCGGGCCGCCGAACGCGAGCAGCGTGCCTTCCACGCCGCCACGCGACATGTCCATTTCCGCCTTCTCGAGCTGGCGGTCGTAGGCACCCTGGAAGTCGGCGGCGGTTTCCGCCGGCAGCGTGTAGACGTAGGTGCTCGTCGCGTTGTCGAGGTTGCGGGTGACGACGTCGGTCAGGTAGGCATTCCAGGCGTTTTCGTCGGTGGCGACAGCCGGCACGGCGACCGGGGCCTTGGCGGTTTCCTGGGCGGCTTCCTCCTTCTTGCATGCGCCCAGCAGGGGCAGCATGAGGCAGGCGGCGAGCAGCAGTCGGGTCGAAATCTTCATCGGGTGTTCCCCCAGTCCTGTAGTACGTGGTTTATCTGCGTGGTACGGCTATCGGATCAAGCGTCGTTGTTGCGTTGCCACTGCGCCTGCAACGCGGAGGCCACCGCTGGCGGCACGAAGCCGGAGACATCACCGCCGAGGCGGGCGATCTCGCGGACCAGCGATGAGGAAATGAAGCCGTACTGTTCGGCCGGCGTGAGGAAGATCGTTTCCACCTCGGGAATCAGATGGCGGTTCATGCTCGCCAGCTGGAACTCGTATTCGAAGTCGGATACCGCGCGCAGGCCGCGCATCAGCACGCCGCCGCCGACTTCGGCGACGAAATGCGCGAGCAGGCCGGAGAAGCCGCGCACTTCGACGTTGGCGTGGTGGGCGACGGCATCGCTCGCCAATTTCACGCGAAGATCGAGCGGCAGGGCCGGACCCTTGCCGGGACTGGCCGCCACGCCGATGATCATCCGCTCGAACAGCGGCGCGGCGCGATCGACGAGGTCGACATGGCCGTTGGTGATCGGATCGAAGGTGCCGGGATAGACGGCAATGCGGTTACGGGCGGCGGTCATTCGCAGTTCGTTCGCTCGTGGATGGCGTCAGGCATCGCCGGCCGGGTCGGGCGGCAGTGTATCAGTCGTGTCCCGCGGACGGCGCCGGTAGAGGGCGTAACGGACCTCGCGGGTGTGGCCTTCGCGATGCAGCGCCCATTCCGGCGGTGGCGTGGCTTCGGCTTCCGGCGACGATTCGACGTACAACCACGCATCGGCCGCCAGCTTTCGCGTCAGGACGGGCAGTACGCCGCCCCAGAAATTCGCATCGAACGGCGGATCCACGAACGCCAGGTCGAAGCCGTTGTCCGGCTGCTGGTGCAGCCATGCCATCGCATCCGCCTGCACCACCGCTGCGGCGTCGCCACCCTGCAGCCGCGCGGTGGTCGCGCGCAATGCAGCCGCCGGTTTCGCGTCACGTTCGACCAGCACGGCCGCACGGGCGCCGCGCGAGAGCGCCTCGAGCCCCAGCGCACCCGATCCGGCAAACAGATCGAGGACGCGCGCGCCTGGCAGCATCGGCTGCAGCCAGTTGAACAGGGTTTCGCGCACGCGGTCGCTGGTCGGGCGCAACCCGGGCGCGTCGGGCACATCCAGCCGCGTGCCGCGCCAGCGCCCACCGATGATGCGGACCTTGCCCGGTACTGCATGTGCGGGCGGACGCGGGCGATTCATCGGGCTACACCAGGCGGGGCGGCTATCATGTGTGCATTCTCGCGCACTCCGACCTCCCCTTCGCGATGCTCAATTTTTTCCGACGCAAGAAGCCCGAGGCCTCGCCCGCGACGCCCAACGATCCGCGCGTGCCCGAAGGCGCTCCACCGCCTGTCGAAGCGGGTGCGCAGGAAGTGCCGGCTCCGGCTCAGGAGATGCCGCGCGAACCGGAGCCGGTTCCTGCCGAAATCATCGCGGCTGCCATGGAAGTGGAACCTTCGGCTCCGCCCGCCGAAGAAGCAATCACGGCACCAGCGGCGGCACCCGGCAAGAAGGGCTGGCGCGACCGCCTGCGCAGCAGCACGTTCGCGCGCACGATCGGCGGGCTGTTCTCGCGCAATCCGCGCCTCGACGACGACCTGCTCGACGAAATCGAAACCGCGTTGCTGATGGCCGACGTCGGCGTCACCGCAACTACACAGTTGGTGGAAGACCTGCGCAGTCGCATGAAGGCGCGCGAGTTCGCCGATGCCAATGCCCTGCTCGCGGCGCTGCGCGGCGACCTGATCGAAATGCTGCACGCGGTCGCGCAACCATTGCAGATCGATCGCAACGCAAAACCCTTCGTGCTGCTCACCGTGGGCGTCAACGGCGTTGGCAAGACCACCACGATCGGCAAGCTCGCGCGCCGTTTCAAGGACGAAGGCCGTCCGTTGATGCTCGCTGCGGGCGACACCTTTCGCGCCGCCGCCGTCGCGCAATTGCAGGCATGGGGCGAGCGCAACGGTGTGCCCGTGGTTGCGCAGGGGCAGAACGCGGATGCGGCTTCGGTCGCCTTCGACGCGCTGCAGGCCGCGAAAGCACGCGGCATCGAAGTCCTGATCGCCGACACCGCGGGCCGCCTGCATACGCAGCAGGGCCTGATGGCCGAGCTCGGCAAGATCAAGCGCGTGATCCAGAAGCTGGATCCGGACGCGCCACACGAGGTGCTGATGGTGATCGACGGCACGACCGGCCAGAACGCGCTGTCGCAACTGCGCCAGTTCCATGCCGCGGTCGGCGTAACAGGCCTGGTCGTCACCAAGCTCGATGGCACGGCGAAGGGCGGCGTGGTGTTCGCGCTCGCCCGCGAGTTCGGCATCCCGATCCGCTACGCCGGCATCGGCGAACGCCCGGAAGACCTGCGCGTGTTCGATGCCGAGGCCTTCGTCGACGCGCTGTTGCCGGACGCTCTTGGCAGCGGCTCCGCCGGCAACGGATGACGGCTGCGACGCAATCTGGCGCGGAGACCTTCGCGCCGCGCCTGCTGAGCTGGTTCGACGTCAGCGGGCGCCACGACCTGCCCTGGCAGCATCCGCGCACGCCGTACCGGGTGTGGCTGTCGGAAATCATGCTGCAGCAGACGCAGGTCAAAACCGTCATTCCCTACTTCGAGCGCTTCGTCGCGGCGTTGCCCGCGCTTACCGCACTGGCATCCGCTTCGCGCGACGACGTGATGGCACTGTGGTCGGGCCTCGGCTACTACGCCCGCGCCCGCAACCTGCAGGCAGCCGCGCAGCGTTGCGTAGAAATGCATGATGGCGAGCTGCCGCGCGATATCGATGAACTGACTGCATTGCCCGGCATCGGCCGGAGCACTGCCGCGGCGATCCTGTCGCAGGCATGGGGCGATCGCCACGCGATCCTCGACGGCAACGTGAAGCGCTTGCTTACCCGTTACCACGGCATCGCGGGCTATCCCGGATTGCCCGCGGTGGAGAAGCGCTTGTGGTCGCTCGCCGAAGCGCACCTGCCCGCCACGCGCATGGCCGACTACACGCAGGCGCAGATGGATCTCGGTGCAACGCTGTGCACGCGCAGCGATCCCGCGTGCGTGCTGTGCCCTCTGCAGGACGATTGCGTGGCTCGCCGCGAAGGCTGCATCGCCGATTTGCCGACACCAAAGCCAGGCAAGGTCGCGCCGCAGAAGCATGCCTGCGTACTGTGGCTGGCCAATGCGGACGGTGAAGTCCTGATGCAGCGCCGCCCTGCGACAGGCATCTGGGCATCCCTCTGGACATTGCCGCAGGCGGACGACGCGGATTCCTCGCGCGCGTGGTTCGAGCAGCAACTACACGGCGACTTCAATGAAGCCGAGTCACTGCCCGCCATCGATCACGCTTTCAGTCACTACAAGCTGCGCCTGCAGCCGCTGCGCCTGCGCGGCGTCGCATTGCGCGATCGCGTCGGCGACAATGACGACCTGCGCTGGGTCGCGCGGGGCGAATTCGCTTCGCTCGGCATTCCCGCCCCGATCCGCAAGCTCCTGGAATCCTGACGATGGCCCGAACCGTTTTCTGCGAATACGAACAACGCGAAACCGAAGGCCTCGACTTCGTGCCGTGGCCCGGTGAGCTGGGCAAGCGCGTGTTCGCGAACATCGGCAGGACCGCGTGGGCGAAGTGGCTCGCGCACCAGACCATGCTGATCAACGAGAACCGCCTCTCGCCGATGAACCCGGAACACCGCGCCTTCCTCGAAGGCGAGATGCAGAAATTCCTCTTCGGCCGCAATGCAGAGAAGCCCGCCGGCTACGTGCCGCCGGCGGATTAGCGCAGCTCAGCCACTGGCTTCCTCGCGCTGACGGCGAATGTCCTTCTCGGCCGACTTGAGCGCCTTCACGTCGAGCGGCCGGATCTGCCGGATGTGGCACGGCATCGGTTCGGGACCACCCGTACCCGTGCGCGGGATCACCTTGTCGAATCGCGAATACACGATGCCGAACTGGCTGGTCAGACCTATGGCCTGCGCGAAGTCGAGGTCGGGACAGGGGCTGTCGACTTCGAGCAGATAGGCCTCGTTGGGGCGGGTCCAGATCGCAACCGCCGAATCGCCGAGTGGCGTCCAGCCGTCGATGCGGTTGAGGTAACGGAAGCTCTGCACTGGTGCTGCCGCATGGGCGCGATAGAGGGCGAGCTTCTCGTTGTCGGTCATGCGGTCGGTAGCGCAGGCGGTCAACGAGAGCGCGCCAGTCACAAGCGCGCCGAACGTGATTTGCAGGAATTTCATTACGGGCTCCTGCCTGACGGCATGTGGGTTTTCGCCATCATGCGCCGCGCGGAAATGCCCGGAAGGCCCGCGGGATTTCACGTTCAGCGCCGATCCGGCTTGCCAGAGGCGCGGCCGGCCCGTATCATTTCGCTTCTTTCACGGCCGCACCACCGGCTTGTGATCCGGCCGGGTAGCTCAGTTGGTAGAGCAGGGGATTGAAAATCCCCGTGTCGGGGGTTCGATTCCCTCCCCGGCCACCATTGTTCAAGAAAAAAAGCCCGCAGAATTTGCGGGCTTTTGTTTTTCCAGGCCTGGAAGAACATGGCCCGGCATTTACCGGACCATGTCGGGCACGATTCCCTCAGTCTTCCGCCGCGCGGTACGCGGAGAGATAACGCCCTGCGGCGACCGCGTAGGCGGCACGCGTCACCGTCCTGGCCGGATCGAAGTACGCGTGCAGCGTGGGCTGCAGGTCGTATCGCCCCTGGGTCACGGTGAAACGGGCATTGATCAGGCCCTGGTCGAGTGCGAACTGGACATAGCCGCGCAGGCTGGCCGGGATCGCGCCTGCATCTTCGAGCGGAATGCGCCGGCCTTCGTAGAACGCGGTGAGGTCGCCGCTGAAGGAACGCGCCTCGTTCTGCAGCCCCATCGCCTGCACCAGCGAGTACGCGAGGCTCACGCGGGTCACGTAGTCGCCCGGCCGGAACTGGCCATTGAGCAGGCCCATCACACCGTCGTGCGAATTGCTCAGGTCGCGCAGCGGTGCGCCCTTGCCAATCGCAGCTTCGGCGAACGGATACGCCGGATCGCTCGCCGACAGATCGGTGAAGCTGGGCTTGCCGTTGAACGGAAGCGACTGGCGCACGTTCGCCCCCATCACCACGTAACGCGCCATCTCGCTGCGGCGCAGGATCTGGTCGGGACGGAACTGCTTGTCGCTGTAACCGTCCACCAGGCGGTTCGCGACGGCAAACTCGATCGCCTGGCGCGCCGGATGATTACCGACATCGCCCATGCCGGTGTAGCCGCCGCTCTTGAGGAAACTGATGTCACCGGTGACGGTGCCCGGCAGTCCGTAGCCGTTGCTGACTTTCAGCGGATCCAGCGCAACGCCGGAAACACTGCCAACGCCGCGCACCTGCAGCCTCCATGTGCCTGGCTTGCCGGGGGCGCCGGTGGTGACGGTGTCGCCGAGCACGGGCAGTGCAATCGCGGACCCGTAACGGTTGCCGTCCGGATCGACCAGCGCGATCGCGAGCGTGTTCTCGCCGATCACCGCGCGCGCCGCGACCCAGGCGATATCGCTGCCGACTTCGAAAGTGAAGTCCTGCAACGTGCCGACGGGCATGAAGTCGACCGAGAAAGGCAGGTTCGGAGGACCGGCGACGAGCAACGCATTGCTGTTGAACGTCAGCAACGAATTGACCGTCGCGCCCCAACCGCTACGCGTGCCCGAAGCTTCAGCGAGCGCGGCGTATGCGTTGACGTGGCCCGCGCCGGCTTCCCATGCCAGGCGGCCGGTCATGTTGGTCGAGGTGCGCTTGAGGATGTCGCTTACCTGCGCGGGCGTGAGGTTCGGATTGGCTTCGAGCATCAGGGCCACGATGCCGGCGACGTGCGGCGTCGCCATCGAGGTGCCGCTCATGTGCGTGTAGAACGGCAGGTATTGGGCGGGCAGCGTTTCTGCGTCGTGTTGCGCTTCCAGCGGCGGCAATGCGCCCAGCGGATCGCGCGTGGACACGATGTCGACGCCGGGTCCGACCACGGTGGGTTCGTTGACGTAGGTCCAGGTGCGTCCGTCGGACATCGTGAAGCTGCCGGATTCACCGCGCTTGCCGCGCGAAGAGAAGCTGGTGAGCACACCGTCCTTCTCGCCCGCGCCGACCGAGATCACCCACGGCGCCTGCGCGTACGGGTTGTGCGTGTCTTCGCCCGGACCGTCGTTGCCGGCGGCGAAGACGCTGACGATGCCGCGCTTGTACAGCTCATAAGTCGCGATGTTGACCGGATTGCTCGGATCGAACGGACCGGAACTGCCCCACGAGTTGCTGGTGACGCGGATGGTATTGCGATAGCTGAACTGGTTGGTCGCGGCGTAATCGAGACCACCGACGGCGTCGAGCACGAGCAGCACCGCGCCCGAGCCATAACCCACGATGTCGGCGCCGGGAGCGACGCCACGATACAGGCCGTTGGAACGCTCGCCGGTGCCGCCGACGATGCCGGCGCAATGCGTGCCGTGTCCGGAACCCAGATCGGTATTGGGAACACCTTCCAGATAGGTGACCGGCACGATACCCGGCGCGAATTCGGTCGCAAGTTCGGCGAGGATGTTCTGCGCACCGAGCACGTTCTGCACGACGTGCTCGCCGAACTTCAGGTCTTCGTGCGTGGCATCAACGCCGGAGTCGTTGACCAGCACCGTGACGCCCTTGCCACTGAACGGCAGCGCGCGGTTGTAGTCGCCGGGATTGGCCTGGGCGCGCGCGACGCTGGTGATCTCGCGTGCTTCCTGGTTGTAGTAGCGCAGCGGTGCGTTGAAGTAGATCGAAGCCACGTCGTCGCGTTGCGCCAGCGCGCGGATCTCCGTGGGGGTGGCGAGCGCACCGGCGATCGGCAAGCTGCGCATGGTGACGCCCTTGTCGATGCCGAGCGACTTCAGCGCCGCGACCTGGCCCGGCGTCACCGGAACCGATTGCTGGTAGCTGATGACGATCTGCAGTTCGTCTGCGGACCCGGCCGCCTGCAGCTTCGACAACAGCGCAGGATCGAGATGGGCGTCGGCCAGAGCAATGCCGCTGGCAAGAAGGCCGGCGGCCAGGGCACTCATCCTGAGGCTGCGGTGATGATGGAAAGCGCGATGCGGCATGGCGGAATTTCTCCGGAACGCTCCCGGGATGGGAGCCCTCCCGTATCGTTTGCTCATTACCCGGCTTCGCACATCGGGATAAGCCACCATGAAGCGAGAGGGAAAAACCCCATCCTGTCTCGCCATCACAGGGCATTGACGGCCCTGTCACGCTCTCCACACGATGCCTTGCGCCGTCGTGGCCCGCACCGATGAGGCGGGATCCAACCGCTGAACGGCTGCTCAAGCTAAGTGAAAACCCCTACAGACCATGGGCGGCGGCCCACGTAAGCTGCGCCGTGTTGGCTATCCAGAAACGTGCGGCATCGTGCCGCGAACGAGACGAAAGGAGTCGGATCGTTGGGATGATCGTAGACGGAGTTGTTTCCCATGAATGCTGGCTCGAATCGTTTTCCCCGGATCGTCCGCTCACTCTCCGCCCTGGTCCTGCTTGCCTGCGCACCGTTCGCGATCGCACAAGTCGCCCCGTCTTCTTCCGCTACCCTGCCCGTTTCGGTCACGGCGGCCGGCAACCACGCGGACATCTCCATCGGTGCCTCGTCGAGTCCGATCGCCGAGGTCAGCCTCGATTTCCAGGATGCGACCGGATTGAGTCCGGCCAGCCTCGGTGCTTCCGCACGGATCGTCGACGTATCCGATCCCGCGCTGCTCGCACGCCTGCCCGGCTCGACGCTCACCACGCTGACGTCCGCGCTGCCCATGATGCTTACCATCGAGCCACCGGCGACCGGTGGCCTGAGCTTCCGCGGTACCGGTCGCATGGAAATCCACACGCATGCACTGCCGTACTCTGTCGGCAGTTCCTTCCGCGTGTTCAAGGCGCCGCTCGGTGGCGCGTTCCACGATGTGACGGATGAAATCGCCCAGGGCAGCGTGCGCGCTCGCACTACTTATGGCGGGTTCTCGCAGTTCCTGATCCTGGTCGACCTGCGCAGTACCAGCTCGGTAATCGACGAGAAGATTGCCTTGCTGCGCACGCAGATCGATGCGTTGCCGATCAACGAACGCGGGCCGCTCAATGCCGCGCTGAACCAGGCCGAAGCCGCAATCGACGACGCCGACCATGCCGGCGCCATCGAAGCCATCGACGACTTCCGCAGCCGCGTGCAGGATCGGGCTGGCCAGTTCATCGCCAACGAGTGGCGCGCGACCCGCGATGTCGAAAACCAGGCTGGCCAGCTGGTCGCGGGTATCAACTCGCTGGGCTTCAGCGTCGCCTACCTGCGCGACTTCGGTCAGTAGGCGCTCCGGACAACACGTCTGGAGCGAATGGCACGGCCCGGCCGATTTGCGGTCCGGCCCGGCTTCCCTGGGGCCTGGGGAAATCATTCACGCACGCTAAGATGCGGCCATGCAGGCCCGTCTGATTGCGTATCCACCCGACGCCGCTGCCGTAAGCCGATGGTTGCAACCCGGCGAACGGCTGCGCGTAGGCCGTGATGCGGACTGCGATCTCGTCATCGACCATCCTTCCGTTTCCCGCCAGCACGCCGAGCTGTATCGCGAGGGCGAGCGCTGGCACCTGCGCGACCTCGGAAGCAAGAACGGCAGTTTCGTCGACGGCATCGCCATCAGCGACCACCCGCTTCCAGACCACTGCTGGCTGCGCCTGGGCGACAGCTTCTGCGACTTCAGTTGCTTCAATGCGCAGCAGGCCGCCGCGATGCGGGAGCGCCTTTCGCAACGACGGGAACTCTCGCAACTGCTCACGAGGCGGGTGCACGGCGAGACCCAGCGCGAATCCCTGCCGGCGCGCGTGCTCAATGGCGTGGTCGAACTGGCCGGGTGCAGCCGGGGTTTCCTGTTACTGACCGATCCGGGGATCGGCGACTTCACCGTACAGGCCAGTCTCGACATGGATGCCGACGAAATCGGCTCGCGTGCTTTTTCGGGCAGCGTAAGTGCCGTACAGCGGGCATTGACGAGCGGCAGGCCGCTGGTAGTCAACGATATCGGCAGCGAAGCCTGGCTGGCGTCGCGCGGCTCGGTGATCGCGGGTGGCATCACGACGCTGGTGTGCCTGCCGCTATCGGACGGACGAGAGGTCTTCGGCGCCGTGTACGCGGACCGGCGCAACGCTCCCGGGGATCAGGGTGAACCGATCACCAGCTTCGATCTCGAACTGCTCGCGGCGTTCGCCGAGAGCGCGACGCTTTACCTGCTCGCCCAACGCGCGATGCGCTCGATCGATGATGCGCCGCGCTGGCAGACGATCGTGGGCAGCCAGGCCGATGCCGCTGCCTCGGGGGCTTCGCCGTGACAGCACCGACCGCCACCGGCCTCTACGCCCAGCAACAACTCGCGCCCGGCACCGTTGTAGCCGGGCGTTTCCGTATCGAGGCCGTGCTCGGCATCGGTGGCATGGGCGTGGTGTATCGCGCTACGGACCTTGCGCTGGATGTTCCGGTCGCTCTGAAGCTCTTGCGTCCTGAACTCGCCGCGCGCGCCGACGCTTTCGAGCGTTTCCGCCAGGAACTGCTGATGGCGCGGCAGGTATCGAGTCCGCGCGTAGTCCGGATCCACGACCTTGCCCAGCACGACGGGCAATGGCTGATCAGCATGGATTACATCGACGGCGAAGGCCTCGATCGCCGTCTCGACCGCGAAGGTGCGATGGCGCCCGACGTGGCCGCGCGCATCACCCGACAACTCGCCGAAGGGCTCGCGGCCGCGCATGCACGCGGCGTGATCCACCGCGACCTGAAGCCGGCCAACGTGCTGATCGATCGCGAGGGCAGCGCGTACATCAGCGATTTCGGCGTCGCGCGCTCCCTCGCAAGCCATGGACTCACGCAATCGGGCGCGGTCGTCGGCACGCCCGACTATCTTTCGCCGGAACAGGCACGAGGCGAGCCGGTCGACGCGCGCAGCGATCTTTATGCGCTTGGCCTGATCCTCTACGAAATGCTGACCGGCGCGATGCCGTTCCAGGGCGGCACGCTCAGCGAAATCCTCGCGCAACGCATGCTGCGCTCGCCTGCGCCGGTGACGCAGGTGAAGCCGCAGACGCCCGCGTGGCTCGCTCGCCTTACCGATCGCCTCTTGCGCGTGCAACCTTCGCATCGGCTGCAGAGTGCCGACGCCGTGGTCCGCGCGATCGACACGCATGAGGTGCCGCGGGATTTCAGGCCTGGCCGCATGCAGGTCCTGGCGGCCGCTGTTGCGGTCGCGATCCTGGCGGCTGGCGGCTTTGCGGCATGGCGTTATACGCACCCGACGCCGCCGCCCGCAGGCGTTGCCAACATCGCGCCGCTGCATCGGCTGCTGGTCATGCCAGTGGCTGCGCCCGCGGATTCAGTGAGCGAAGCACGCGCGGCGGCACTCGCATCGTTGCTGCGGAGGACCCTCTACGACGTGCCCGGCGTCGCCGTCGTCGACGGCGAACGCACGCTGCAGGCCCTGGCACAACTCGATCCATCCGGCACCGTCATGCCCGATGCCGCTTCCGTGCAGCGGGTCGTGGGCGCCGATCGTGTATTGCAGGTCCATCTGCAGCCATTGGCGAAGGGCTGGCAGGCAAAGGCTTCCCTGCGCGCCAATGGCAACGCGCAACCCGAACTGACGGTCGAAGCAAAAGACCCGTTGTCGGCCTTCGCCGCGCTGATGAAGGCACCTGCCTTCGCCACTTCGATCGGAGCAAGGCAGGCCATTCCCTTCGAATTTCCGCAATGTGGCAACACGGACGCCGATCACATGCCGGCCTGCATGCAGTCGCTGCTGGACGGATTCGGCAACGCCCTGCTCGCACGCCAGCACAGCGCTCCGGTACAGGCGGTCGAACAATTGCGGAAGGTGACGGACGACGCACCCGATTTCGCCCTGGCATGGCTGCTGCTGGCCGATACCGCGCAGGCGATCGGCGAAATGGACAACGCCTACGATGCGATCGAACACGGATTGCGTGCAGCGCGTTCCTCTCCATATCTGCAGCGCCGCTTCCGTGCCGATCGCGCGCTGCTGGATGGCGATCCGCCCGCAGCGGCCGCCGAATGGCGTGCGCGCCTCGCGGAAACGCCGGACGACACCTTCGCCGAACTCGGTTACGCACGCTCGCTCGGCGCAGGCGGCGGCTTCAAGGGCGCCATCGATGCATTGCAGAAACTCGTCGCACGCGACCCGAACGATGCACGCGCATGGTTCGAACTGGGCAAGTTCTCGATTCTTGCCGGACAGGCGCAGCGGGCCGTCGACGATTACCTCGTGCGCGCCCTGGTGCTCTACAAGCGCAGCGGCAATCGCTATGGCCAGGCTGAAACTACGAATGCCCTCGGCATCGGCTATGCGCGCCTGGGCCAGACCACCGAAGCGGAAAAGCAGTATCGCGAAGCGGTGGAATTGCGACGCGTCGTCGGCAATCAGCGCGGGCTGGCCACGAGCCTGCGCAACCTCGGCAATATCCTCAGCCAGCGCGGGCGTTTCGATGAAGCCGCAAGCACGCTGAAGCAGGCCGGCGAGTTGCACGCAGCGCTTGGCGACCAGGCGGGCCTTGCCGCGGTCGAGAACGAACAGGGCATCCTTGCGGAAGAGCGCGGCGACTATCCTGCCGCCCTCGCCCACTTCCGCCGCGCGTTGCAGACCTGGCAGCAGCTCGGTGAAAAATCCGGCACGGCGCAGGCACTCAACGACATTGGTTTCGCCCAATACCAGCTCGGCGCGTATGACGATGCACAGGCTTACCTGGTGCAGGCCGCCGCGGCGTTCGTCGGGCTTGGCGACGAAACCGGAAAGATCCGCACGCAGCAGAACCTCGGCCTGCTTGCGATCGCGCGTGGACAATGGAACGAAGCGCGCCGGCAGCTGGAGGCCTCGCTCAGATCCGCCGAACAGCAGCAGATGCTCGAGGAAGCCGCGGTGAGTCGCCGCAACCTCGCCGAACTCGACCTGCAGCAGGGCCATATCGACAACGCCATCGCACAGGCGGCAAAGGCCGAGGCGCTGTTCCACGAACGCGACGATCAGCGCGGCCGCGCCGACGCCGGCCTGCTGCGTGTGCAGGCATTGATGGCCGTACATGCCGACACCGATGCGCGCAAGGCGCTGACGGGTCTCGCCGGCGCCGTCGCGCAATCGTCGAGCGAACAGCGCGGGATCGCGGCATTGCTGGAATCCATGCTTGCAGCGCGCGGGGGGGACACCGCTGCTGCGAGCAGGTCCCATGCACAGGCGCGGCAGTTCGCCTCCGCTTCAGGCATCCGCCAGCTGCAACTTCGCGTCGCGATCCACGGCACGGGCGATCCTTCCGTACTGGATGCGCCGACAGCCGCGCTCGGACACGTTCCGCTGCGCCTGGAATGGGTGGAGGCGATGCTGGAGGCGAATGGCACCTCGCGCGGAAAGACGTCCGCTTCGGACCTCTATCGAAGCACTGCACCCCTGCTGCGCCGCGGTGATTACGGCCGTGCGTTCCGCATCCATGCCCTCGCCGCCATGGAGCTTGCAGGCCACGACACGTCCCGAAGCGCCGCCGATCGCGCCTGCGAATCGCTTTCCGCGCTGCGCTCACACGTTCCGCCTGCACTCGAGGCAGGCTTCGATGCTGCGAACGAAGTCAAAAACCTGTCCTCACTGCACTGCGCCGCGCAATGAACGACCTCGACTCACTGCGGCAGCAATACCAGGACCTGCTCGATCGCCTGCAACGCAACGAGAGCGAATTCCGCCGGCTGGGCCGCGCGGTGTGGCGCGTGCAGGAAGACGAACGCCGCCGCCTCGCGCGCGACCTGCATGACGGCGTCGGCCAGAACCTCACTGCGATCAAGCATCGCCTTGCGACGATCGCATCGATGCTGCCGGCGGATTCGCGCGATGCACGCAATGCACTCGAAGCCACGATCGCGCTGTGCGGCGATACGCTTGAAGACACGCGCCAGCTGTCGCGCCTGTTGCGCCCCGCCATTCTGGACGACCTCGGCCTGGAAGCGGCCCTGCGCTGGCTGGCACGGACCCAGGGCGAAGCCAGTGGCCTGGAGATCAGCGTCGACATCGGCACGCTGCCGGCGCTCGACAGCGACCTGCAGACGCTGCTCTTCCGCGTGGCACAGGAGGCGTTGAACAACATCGCCAGACATGCCCATGCCCGCAGCGCACTGATCCGCCTGGTCGCGCGCGGTGCGCTGCTGCAACTGCAGATCGCCGACGACGGGCAAGGGTTCGAACCCGAACAGGCGCAGCGCGCCGGCGGGGGCGGTCTGGGCGGAATGCGCGAGCGTCTTCGTCTCTACGACGGCCAACTGGAACTGCATTCGGCCCCCGGGGAGGGTTCACGACTGCGCGCAGTCGTACCCCTGACCTGACACCGGCGCGGCCGGAGCGCTGCGGCTTGACGGCAACAGCCTGCGGCGCGCACGTTAGCTGCATATGGGGAATCTCAATACCGTCCGCGTCCTGATTGCCGACGACCACACGCTGGTCCGGGAATCGCTGGTCAGTCTGTTGCAGACGGCAGCCGGCGTCCACGTGGTCGCACAGGCATCCGACGGCCTGGAAACCATTGAGAAGGCACTCGCCACGCGACCGGACATCGTCATCACCGATATCTCGATGCCCCACCTCAACGGCATCGAGGTCGTGCGCCGCCTGCGCGAAGCGCTGCCGGAGACGCGCGTGCTGGTACTGACCATGCACAGCGAAGACGAGTACGTATTGCAGCTCGTACGCGCCGGCGCCTCCGGCTACCTCGTGAAGGACAGCGCGAGCTCCGAACTCATTGCCGCGATCCAGAGCCTGCGCGACGGACGCGGCTACTTCGGTCCTCAGGCATCGCGCATCCTCGCCGAACAACTGCGCAACCCCGAGCGGCAGGTCGACGATCCCTACGGGCGCCTGACCAAGCGCGAGCGTGAGGTTTTCCACCTCATCGCCGAAGGCAGGACGACCAAGGAAATCGCCCGGATCCTGGACATCAGCGCCAAGACCGCGGAGAACCATCGCGCCCGCGTGCTGGACAAGGTCGGCGTGCGCAATACCGCCGAACTCGTCCGCTTCGCCCTGCGCAAGGGCCTGCTGGACTGAACCCCGCGTCCGCATGCCGCGGACCGCGCCACATGTGCCGGGGGTTTTCCCCCGCCTCCGATAGGGGGCTTTCCGGATGTGCATCCGCATCCCGGGCGTCCAAGCTGCGAACACGGGTCGACGCGCATGCCGAGCGCGATCGACCACCGCAACGCCTGCGCTGCGGAATCCGCACGCTGGTGGTCTCCGGCCCAGAGACACCGGCTGCAACCGTGAGTACCGGTCCATCCCCCCGGGCTCACCGGAAGCCCGTTACAGGAGTAACGGGCTTTCTTTTTTTCGTGCGTTGTATGCTCGCCTCCCACCACGTTGGAGCAGCGGCATGAAGGCTGAAGGTCGGATCCGGGGCACGGCAGGCTCGTTTCTCCTGCGCATGCTGGGCGCTGCGGCACTCGTCTCACTGCTCGCCTCGTGTTCCAGTGGCCCCGTCCGCCGCGTGTCCGAACCTTCCGCGCTCATCCAGCAGCTCACCGTTCGCGCCGACGGGCGCTGGTCCGTCGACCTGCGCATCGAAAACTTCAGCAGCATTCCGATGCAGTTCGATTCGGTCGATCTCGCGCTCACCTTCGGCGATAGCGAAGCCGGACGCGTCACCGCGCAGCCCGCCATATCGATCGGCCCCGAATCGGCGGACGTCGTGACCGCCGTCTTCACCCCGCAGGCCGCCGGGAAGCTGGCCGTCGCCGACGCGCTCGCGGGCGGCCGCAGCATCGGCTACACGTTGAGCGGCACGATCATGGCGACGCCCGATGCAGCGCGGCAGCGCAGCTTCGAGATCAAGCGCGGCAGCCAGCTCAATCCCGCGCCGGGGCTGCCGGGCGTGATGCGCTGAGGGCTGTTCGTCATCCCCTGAAGGCGGGATCCAGGGACGTTGCTTTTCATGGTGACTCCATGGATCGCCTTCGCGACGAATGACACTGCGGGCTCTTCGGATTTGTCGCCCTGCAGCGCTTGAAGTCCAGGCTCTAGCCAGCCGCAGCAGACTCCGGTGGGCCTCCGTCCTCCGCAACTTCCTCGCTCCAGCACCCGGCAGCCGAAATGAGCACCTACAAAGCCCCCCTCAGCGACATGCGTTTCGTTTTGTACGACGTGCTCGGCGCCGAACAGGAATTCGCGCGGCTCGGCCATGCCGATGCCAGCCGCGACGTGCTCGATGCCGTGCTCGATGAAGCCGCGCGTTTCACCGAAACCGTGCTTGCACCTCTCAACGAAACCGGCGACCGCGTCGGCTGCAGCTTCGACAAGGACACGGGCGCAGTCACCACGCCCCCGGGCTTCCGGCAGGCCTACGCGCAGTTCGTGGAAGGCGGGTGGACCGGCCTGGTGTCGCCCGTGGAATTCGGTGGACAAGGACTGCCCTACTCCGCCGGCGTGCCGCTCAAGGAAATGATCGATGCCGCGAATCTCGCGTGGGGCAACTTCCCGCTGCTGTCGCACGGCGCGACCGATGCGCTGCTGCATCACGGCGAGGACTGGCAGCGCGAAGTCTTCCTCAAGCCGCTCATCGACGGTCGCTGGACCGGCACGATGTGCCTCACCGAACCGCACTGCGGCACCGATCTCGGCCTGCTGAAGACGAAAGCGGTTCCGAACGAGGACGGCAGCTACGCGATCAGCGGCACCAAGATCTTCATCACCGCCGGCGAGCACGACATGACGGACAACATCGTCCATCTCGTACTGGCGAAACTCCCGGATGCGCCTGCAGGCAGCAAGGGCATCTCGCTGTTCGTCGTGCCGAAGTTCAAGGTCGCGCGCGACGGCAGCATCGGTGAACGCAATGCGGTGCGCTGCGGCAGCATCGAGCACAAGATGGGCATCCACGGGTCGGCGACGTGTGTGCTCAACTTTGATGGCGCGCAGGGTTATCTCATCGGCCAGGCGAACAAGGGCCTGATGGCGATGTTCACCATGATGAATACCGCGCGCCTCGGCGTTGGCGTGCAGGGGCTTGGCCTGTCGGATCGCGCATGGCAGAACGCGCTGCGTTACTCGCGCGAGCGCCTGCAGAGCCGTTCCCTCTCGGGCCCGAAATTTCCCGACAGGCCTGCCGATCCGATCATCGTGCAACCCGATGTGCGCCGCATGCTGCTCACCTGCAAGGCGCTGATTGAAGGCGGGCGCGCGCTCAGCTATCACGCGGGTCTGCAGGTCGATATCGCCGAACGCGCGCCGACGGAAGAAGAACGCCAGCATGCCGACGCGCTGGTTGGCTTCCTAACGCCGATCGTGAAGGCCTGTCTCACCGAATGGGGCGTGGAGTGCACCTACCATGCACTGCAGTGCTTCGGCGGCCACGGCTACATCACCGAACACGGCATGGAGCAGCTCGCGCGCGATGCACGCATCACCACGCTGTACGAAGGCACCACCGGCATCCAGGCGCTCGACCTGCTCGGGCGCAAGATCATGCAGCTGCAAGGCGTGGGACTGAAGATCTTCCTCGGCATGGTTACTCAGTTCTGCGATGCGTGCTCCGGCGGCACTCTTCCCGGCGGCGAAAGCGCCGCTGAATTCATCGGCCCGTTGCGCGAGAAGGTCGCGCAATGGCAGCAGCTCACGCTGCAGGTCGGCCAGCGCGCGGCCGCGAATCCGGAGGAAATCGGCGCGGCTTCGTACGACTACCTGATGTACTCGGGTTATGTCGCCCTCGCCTACTGGTGGGCGCGCAGCGCGGCGGCGGCGCAGGCGTCGAATCATCCGGAGGCGTTCAAGCAGGCGAAGCTGGAAACGGCGCGCTTCTATTTCGCCCGCATCCTGCCGCGCACGCTGACGCATGCGGCGGCGATGGGGAGTCCGGCGGATACGTTGACGGCGTTGGATGAAGCTGCGTTCGATGCCTGAATTGCGTCGTGGCGCGCGCGTAACGGCTGGCAATGAATGCTGCGGGGCCGGGGATGATGAACGCGAGGAGCGAGCGCACGGCGCACGCTGCACGCCTCCTCTACACAGCGCAACGCCGTTCACTTTTACGGGCCGCCCGCGCGGCATGGATATTCTCGCGCTTTGCGTTTCTCGCGGGCGGGTACACAAAACGTAGACATTGGCGTATAAGCTGGTTCCCCGATGGAGACCGATAGAGCCAAACTGAGGCTGGTCCGAACCGGAACGCACGCCGAGATGTGGCTGCGTGACCCGGCTCTCCACTCGATGCCTGAAATCTCGCCTCACGGAACCATTTCGCGACCCATGACGGACCGCCTCAATGCGGTCCGTTTGCTTTCTCTGGATGCGCACGGCCGCGTGCTGGACTGGATGAGCTGGCAGGATGCGGCCTGTCTGTACGCGCGCGGCGCGGTTGCCTGGACGCTCGGCGATCCCTGCCTCCAGGTGCACGGCGGCACATGCCGCCAGACCGGCACGCAGAGCCTGCTTGAACTGCATCCCATCGTTGCCGCGCGAGGCCATGCGCGCGCGCATGCGCTTGATCCGACGCCCGCATTGACCAACGCCGCGCTGTTCGCGCGGGATGCGTATCTGTGCATGTACTGCGGCCGGGATTACCCGCGGCCACACCTCACCCGCGACCACGTGCTGCCGGTGTCGAAGGGTGGACGCGATGTCTGGGAAAATGTCGTTGCCGCCTGCTTCCACTGCAATTCGCGCAAGGGCAACCGCACGCCGCAGCAGGCGAGCATGCCGCTGCTCGCGGTGCCCTATCGGCCGAGCTGGGTCGAGCACCTGATCCTGTCGAACCGCAACATCCTCGCCGACCAGATGGCCTTCCTGAAGGCGCAGTTGCCCAAGCGGGCACGAGTGGAACTGGCGGTTCAATAAGCCTCCGGCGCATCAGGGTGAATGCAGCACCGGAAACGTCCTCGCGTCCATCGTGCCCAGCCGGGCCATCCGCCATGGCACGTCACAAGCTGACCTTGACGGCTCGTTGACGGCCTGTCCCGGCCGGGCAACACTCGCCGCCCTGTCACATTCGCAACGGACCGGAACAACATGCTCCCGACTTTCGGCCTCACCGGCATGGATGCCGCCACGGAAACCGCCCTGAAATCCGCCTTCGCCGAGGCGAGCATGCGCATCGGAGGTCGCTGGCCACTGGTGTCGGAGCAGGACGCTACCCACGTCGTGGTCGACATGGACAGCATGTACGGGCCGATGAGCTGGCTACGGTTGCACGGCGCGGGCAAGGTCGTCATCGGCCTGACCTCCGCACCGCGCGCGCAGACCGACTTCCGTCTCGGCAAGCCGTTCAATGCCGAATCCGTAGCCGAACTGCTGCAGCAGATCGCCCCGCCGAGCGATGCCGCCGCGCCGCACGGAATCACGCCGTCGCCGGCACCCGAGCATCAGTTGCCCGAAGAACTTCCCAAGTTGATCAGCGAAGAAGCCGCGGCGCCCGACCAGCGCCCCTCCGCTGCCGTCGCCGCCGTACTGGAAACGCCCGCGGCGCCGCCGCCGCCGCCGCGCGAAGCGCCCAGCGCCGCGCCACCCGCGCCGAGCGCGACGGCTCCAGCCCCCGAAACACCTCCCGCCCCCGCTCCCCAGGCTCCGGCACCGCTGCGTGACCTCACCCTGATCGACTGGCTCGCGCCGGGCCAGCTGCACGGCCGCGTTCGCCTGCAGCGGGGTGGCACGAGCGTGCTGCTCGACCTCGACCAGCACCAGTACTTCGGCCCGCCCACGCTCAAGCCGCTGGTGGCGCACGTGGAATCGGTGCTCAAGGCGGGCGACTTCGCCCCGGTCGACGCCAATACCTGGAACGCCGAAACCGGCGTACTCGGGGAAGTCCAGCCGCTATCGCGCCTGCTGTGGTTCTGCGCGCTGCAGGCCGGCAAGGGCAAGCTGATGCCCGGCTTCGATGCCGGCGCGCGCTACCGCCTGCTGAAGTGGCCGCAGACCGAACGCGAATTCCCCAAGCACTTCCGCATTGCCACCGCGATGATGAAAGGCCCCGCGACGCCGGACGAAGTCAGCGCTGCTTCCGGCGTCCCGGTCGGGGAAGTCGCCGACTTCGTCAACGCCAACCTGGCCACGGGCTACGCCGAGCCCTACCGCGAGCCTGAACCGGAACCGGAGCCGCAGAAGTCCGGCGGTCTTTTCGGGCGCCTTCGCGGACGTTGAAGAAACGAAGGAAAAAGGCAGCGAAAGCCGCCTTTTCGTTGCGGAACATGGCTTCCGGGCCGCGCAACCTGCGTCAGCTTGCCCCCATACCCACCCGGCGGGACAATGATGGACTTGCTTCGCGCCCCATGGCCGGCTTTCCAGGCACGTCTCCCGAAATGATCGATCCGCAACGCTATCCGCGCCTGTCCCGCATCCAGGTCCCCGCCGACCTGCGCCAGTTCCCCGAAGAAGAACTGCGCGACATCGCCGACGAACTGCGTGCCTACCTGATCGAACAGGTGGCGATGGTCGGCGGCCATTTCGGCGCCGGACTGGGCGTGATCGAACTCACCGTCGCCCTGCACTACCTGTACGACACGCCGGTCGATCGCCTGGTCTGGGACGTCGGCCACCAGTGCTACCCGCACAAGATCCTCACCGGCCGCCGCGACACCATCCACACGGTCAAGCAGAAGGACGGCGTCGCGCCGTTCCCCAAGCGCGAGGAATCCGAATACGACACCTTCGGCGTCGGCCACTCCTCCACGTCGATCTCCGCGGCGCTCGGCATGGCGACGGCACTGCAGCGCGCGGGTGACGAACGCAAGGTCGTGGCGGTGATCGGCGACGGCGCGATGACCGCGGGCATGGCTTTCGAGGCACTGATGCATGCCGGCGGCATGGAGCCGGAGCCGAACCTGCTGGTGATCCTCAACGATAACCAGATGTCGATTTCGGAGAACGTCGGCGGCCTCACCAAGATGCTCGGCCGCCTCACCGGCAGCCGCACGCTCAACGCGATACGCGAAGGCGGCAAGAAGCTGCTCGGCGACAAGCACGGCAAGCCCGCGCGCTTCGTCAAGCGCTGGGAAGAACACTGGAAGGGCATGTTCGTGCCGTCCACGCTGTTCGAGGAAATGGGCTTCCACTACACCGGCCCCATCGACGGCCACGACATCGGCGCGCTGCTCGCGGCGATGAAGACTTTGAAGGGCCTGCATGGTCCACAGCTGCTGCACATCATCACGACCAAGGGCAAGGGATACGAACTCGCCGAAGGCGACCAGATCGGCTACCACGCGGTCGGTCCGTTCGATCCGAGCAAGGGCCTGGTCGCGAAGCCCGGCGCGAAGAAGCCCACCTACACCGACGTATTCGGCGACTGGCTGTGCGACATGGCAGCGGTCGATCCGAAACTCATGGGCATTACGCCGGCAATGCGCGAAGGCTCGGGCCTGGTGCGTTTCAGCAGGGAATTCCCCGATCGCTACTTCGACGTGGCGATTGCCGAACAGCACGCCGTGACGCTCGCCGCCGGCATGGCCTGCGAAGGCGCGAAGCCGGTCGTTGCGATCTACTCGACCTTCCTGCAGCGCGGCTACGACCAGCTCGTGCACGACGTCGCGATCCAGAAGCTCGACGTGCTGTTCGCGATCGATCGCGGCGGCGTGGTCGGCCCGGATGGCGCGACGCACGCCGGCAACCTCGATCTCTCCTATCTGCGCTGCGTGCCGAACATGGTGGTGATGGCACCGGCCGACGAGAACGAATGCCGGCAAATGCTCTCGACCGGCCATCGTTACCAAGGCCCGGCCGCCGTACGTTATCCGCGCGGTACCGGCCCCGGCGTCGCGATCCAGCCCACGCTCGACACGCTGCCGATCGGCAAGGCGGAAGTGCGCCGCCGTGGTGCGCGCATCGCGCTGCTGGCGTTCGGCGCGATCGTTCCGGCGGCGGAAAAGGTGGGCGAGGAACTCGGGCTCACCGTCGTCAACATGCGCTTCGTGAAGCCGCTGGATCGCGAACTTGTGTTTGAACTGGCGAAGACGCACGACGGCTTCGTCACGCTCGAAGACAACGTGGTCGCAGGTGGTGCAGGTTCCGGTGTAGCCGAACTGCTCGCAGCCGAAGGCATCGTCGTGCCGGTGGTGCACCTCGGCCTGCCCGACGAATTCCAGCACCACGCCAGCCGCGAACAATTGCTGGCCGAAGCCGGCCTCGACGCCGGCGGGATCCGCGCCTCGGTGCTGCAACGCTGGCCGCAACTGGGAACTGCCCCGCCGCGCAGCGCGGCACTCTGAGCGATCCGCTGTTGGGGCGGTGGGCCCGCGGGCGACGCTGCCAGTTCGGCACCGCACACGCGCGGCACTACCACTGCAATGGCGAAGAGCAGCGGAGCGAACTCCGCTCTGCGTAATGATCCGGTCATCCCGCTGAAACAGCCGGGACACGCCTCGCACGCAACCTCCCCAAAACCGGGAGTCGCGCATGCGCTACGCCATCGTCACCGAGACCTACCCGCCGGAAGTGAACGGCGTGGCACTCACTGTCCAGGGCCTTGAACACGGTCTGCGGGCGCGTGGTCACGATGTCTCGCTGGTGCGTCCGCGGCAGGCCAATGAAGACGCCGATAGCTGCGGCAAACCGCATGAGTTGCTGGTTCGCGGCGCACCGTTGCCGCGCTATCCGGGGCTGCGTCTCGGCCTTCCGGCGACGCGCAAGCTCACCGTGGCATGGCAGAAGACACGGCCGGACGCCATCTACGTGGCCACGGAAGGCCCGCTGGGATGGTCGGCACTGCGCGTGGCGCGCAAGCTCGGCATTCCGGCATCGACCGGCTTCCACACCCGTTTCGACGAATACATGCGCGATTACGGCGCGGCTTTCCTCGCGCAGACCGCGCTGCGCTGGATGCGTCGCTTCCACAACGGCGCAAACGCGACGCTGGTGCCGACCCGCGAACTGCAACTGTTCCTGGCGGAAAACGGTTTCAACGATGTCGTGCTCCTGCCGCGTGCGGTGGACACGAAGCTGTTCGATCCCGCGCGCCGCGACTACGCACTGCGCGCTCGATGGGGTGTCGGCGACGACGGCCTCGCCGCGATCTATGTCGGCCGCATTGCGCCCGAGAAGAACCTCGATCTCGCCGTGCGCGCCTTCCGTGAGTTGCAGAAGTCGCGCGCCGATGCGCGCTTCATCTGGGTCGGCGATGGTCCGGCGCGCATGAAGCTGCAGCAGGAAAATCCGGACTTCATCTTCTGCGGCATCCAGCGTGACGAGGTGCTCGCCCGGTACTTCGCAAGCGGCGACGTCTTCGTGTTTCCCAGTCACAGCGAAACCTTCGGCAACGTGACGCTGGAAGCGATGGCGAGCGGCGTTCCGACCGTTGCGTTCGATTATGGAGCCGCGCGCGAGCACCTTCACAACGACGTGCATGGCGCGGCGATTGCGGACGGCGATGACGATGGCTTCGTTAGCGCCGTGGTTCGCATCGGCACCGACGCGGCTTTGCGCGCCGCGATGAGCATGGCCGGGCGCGAAGCGATCAGCGGCCTGCGGCCGGAACAGGTCGCCGCGGACTTCGACGCGCTTCTGCAGAACCTGGTGGCCCGGCGGTCTCCCTCCGCTTCCCCGGATGCCGGTCCGCAGGCCGAACGTGAGGTCGCATGAAATCGACATTGCCGCGGCGCATCCTCGCCAACGAATCGGGCTGGTGCCTGCGCGCGAATCGCCTGGGTGAAGCCGGCGGCTCCCGCGCCTGCTTCGCGGCAATCAGCAGGTTGGGCGACGGCGTGTTCTGGTACGTGCTGATGGCGGCGCTGATCGTCGCTGACGGTTTCGATGGATTGGCAGCATCCGCGCATCTCGCCCTCACCGGCCTGGTTGCGCTGACGCTGTACAAGCTGCTCAAGCGCTGGACGCGGCGCCCGCGTCCGTTTGCCAGCGATGCGCGCATCCGCGCGTGGGTGGCACCGCTCGACGAGTTCTCTTTTCCTTCCGGCCACACCTTGCACGCGGTGGCGTTCACTGTCGTCGCCCTCGCCCATTACCCGGTGCTGGCGTGGTTGCTGATTCCGTTTACTGCGAGCGTCGCGGTGTCACGCGTGGTGCTCGGACTGCATTACCCAAGCGATGTGCTCGCGGCTACAGGTATCGGTGTGGGGCTTGCCAGTGTTTCGTTGTGGCTGGTGCCGGGCGTGTCGTTGTTCGTTTAACCCGTCATTTGCTTCTGTAGCGCAGGGCCTGCCCGGTGCTTCGCGCATCCGCACCGGGCAAGTCCGGCACTGCAAGAGTTCGTTTCGTAGCAGCCGGTTCCTGGCGCGTTGCACGGCCTTGCAAGCGAAATTTTGCTCCGCTGCCTTCCTATGCCGCTTACCGCCTAAATACGTGCCGGGCAAGCCCGGCACCTACAGACGAACGGCGTGGCGTGTGCACGCCGTGTCACTTCCCCTCTTCGTTTCAGGCAGAAGCTGCCACTGGCTTGCGACTGCCCAACGCATACCAGTCCACCTTGCGCGTAATCACCATGATCGCCGCAAGGATCACGAACAGCAGTCCCGAGCCCAGCACCAGCGCGTTGTCCTCGGACACGAGCAAGCCATACAGGGCCGCATATAGGGTAGCCAGCATCGCGGCGAAGCCGAGGCCGCGCGCGATACTGCGTAGCACCGCGCTCAGATAGAACCCGAGCAACCCGATACACGCGGCGCTCGCGATGAGATACGCCCACGGGAACTCGATGTGTTCGCTCAGGCTCACCAGCAGCAGGAAGAAGATCGCCAGCGCGAGACCGACCAGTCCGTACTGCACCGGGTGGATCGGGAGCTGCTTGATCAGCTCGAACATGAAGAAGCCGACAAAGGTCAGCACCACGAACAACAACCCGTATTTGCTCGCCCGATCGGCCTGCGAATAGATGTTGACCGGGTCGACCAGCGATACGCCGACCGCATCGATGCCACTTGTGTCGAAGGCTGCGGTACTGGCGCTATCCCCGCGCGCGTAACCACGATCGGTCTGCATCATCGGGAGCGTCTTGCCGGAAAGGAACTGCGCCTGCGCATTCGATGCCAGCGATGAGACTTCCCACTGCGCGTTGAAGCCCCTGTCACTTACGCTGGGCTGACGAGGCAGGAAATCGCCGCCAAAGCGCGGATGCGGCCAGGCCGAGTCGATCCGGAACACATTGCTGCGCGCAAGCGGGACCATCGCCAACGATTCGGTGCCGGCGAGCTTGAAGTCGAGCCGCGTATCGAGTTTCAGCTGTGCACCGGCGGAAGGCACGGCGAGTTGCACGTGCAGGCCACCGCCATCGCGGCTGCCGAAACCTTCTTCCAGCGCGACGTCGCGGCCGTCGATGCGCAGCTGCGGCGTACCCGCCAAGCCGCGGACGTCGGCGATGCCGTAACTCAGCCAGGGCCGGCCGATCCTGCGCGGCAGTTCCGGGTTTTCATCGGCGGGAATATGTGCGTCGAAGCCGGCTCGCGCGAGCGCCTGCAGCTCGTACACGCGCACTTCGTGCAGGCCGAGGCGGCGCGTGTTCGGAATCAGCTTGCCCTGCACGTCGAGGCGTTCGGGGAAGAACGTCCAGCGGCCGGAGGCGCCGTCGCGCTTGACCTTGCGGATGACTTCGCCCTTGTCGTTCTTTTCCTCGACCTCGACGGTTTCGGTGTAAGGCACTACCAGCACTGGGCCGGAGAAGGCCTGCGCTCCCGCCGAGCTGCGTGCGATGTTTTCGATGGCTTGCGCGCGATACGCCTGCCGCTCGCTGATGGTGCCGCGAATCAGCAACAACGGAATCATGATCGCGACGGTCATGCCGAACACGAACAGCAACTTGAGCAACAGACGCATGGCTTCCTCCTGCGGGGTGACGGCAGCAGGATCGAAGGCGACGGTGCGCGCACGATGGTGCAACGGTGAAGCGAGGGTGAAGTCGCGCCGGGAAGCAGAACGGAAGTCCTTCTTGTAGCGCCGCGCCTGCGGCGGTGCCGCCTTGCGGAAAGAGGGCACCGCGCAGGCGCGGCGCTACAGGGCGCGGCTTCTTCCGGTAGAACGCAGGCTCCGACCTACAACGGAACGACCAGGCTTGCCTGCGCACCGCCTTCATCGCGATTCACCAGCGTAGCCTCGCCATCGTGCAATGCGGCGACTTCCGCGACGAAGCACAGGCCCAGCCCGCTGCTGCGACTGCCACCCTGCGGCCGCGGCAGCGAGTAGAAACGCTCGAACACGCGTGGCAGGGCGTACTCGGGCACGCCGGGGCCTTCATCGGCGATATCGAAGCGGACCGCTTCGGCCTCCACCGCGACACGCAGAACGATCCGTCCACCATCAGGCGAAAAGTCGGCGGCGTTTTCGATCAGATTGACGAGCGCCTGCCTCAGCAGGAAGGCATCGCCGCTTAGTGCCGGCAATGTGCCGGGCACATCGGTTTCCAGCCGAACATTGCTTCGCGCCAGTCGCAACGCGCACTGTTCGGCTGCAGTATCGACGAGGCTGGCTATATCGATCACTTCACGGTTCTCGAGCCGCTGTCGATGCTCCACGCCTGCGAGCGCGAGCAGCTTGTCGATCATCTGCGCCAGGCGCTCGCTCTGCAGGCGGATGCTGGTGGCGAAGCGGATGCGGTCGACCTCCGGCATCGGCTGCCCCTCATCGCCTTCACGCATCGACTCTTCGAGCAGCTCGGCGCTGCCGCGGATCGCCGCGAGCGGACTCTTCATTTCGTGGGTCAGTGTATGCACGTACTGCTCGACGTATTGCTTGCCTTCGAGCCGCGTGCGCATGGTTTCCAGCGCCCGGCCCAGTTCGTTGAATTCGCCCACCGTATTCGGCAGGCTCGTGCGTTCGCCGGCGGTGACCGCGTGCGCATAACGACGCAGGCCGCCGAGCTGGCGCGAAAGCCACCATGCCGCGACCAACCCGATCAGCAGCGCAACGCCGAGCAGGAGCGCGCCCCATCGCATCACCACTGCCTGGCTGTGGGCGATCACCGGTGCGATCGTGCGATTCGGCTTCGCCACCGTGAGTACGCCGACGATGCGGCCCTGCGCATCGTGCAGCGGCGCCGCGACGTGCATCACCGACGAGGCATCGTCGTTGGGGTCGGATCGCGTGGAGCGCGCCCCGTAACGGCCGCGCAATGTCAGGTACACGTCATTCCAGCGCGAATAGTCCTTGCCGACGTCGCGACCCGCGCTGTCGAAGACGACGATGCCGCTCGCGCCGGTCACGTACACGCGATAGCTCATGCCGTGCTTGCGCCGTCCCCAGATCTCGGCGTCCACCTCGCGGTCGCGCATCGTCCGGATGCGTTGCGCGAACTGGCCATCGTTGATGTGGCCTGCCATGAAATCGGCCGTTGCAAGTTCGGCCAGCACGTTGGCGGTGTCGACCAGCGTGTCTTCCATGGCCTGGCGCACGCCGGGCTTCACTTCGGCGACGAACACGCGCATCAGCAGGAAGGCCGCGAGCGCGACGATGAGGAAGTAGCCGAGGAAGATGCGCAGGCCGATTTTCATGATGTTTCGCTCTTGTTCCGCTTTTGCTCTTGCACGTCATTCCCGCGAAGGCGGGAATCCAGTGACTTTTGCTCTGGCTTTCAACTGATAGACAACAGCAAAGTCGCTGGATTCCCGCCTTCGCGGGAATGACGGGCAAAAACAACGGCAGGAGAAAAACACCCTTGCATCACCCTTCTTTTTTGCTTCAACCTTCAAGCGAATACCCCAATCCCCGATGCGTACGGATCGGATCCTCATCGGGCACGACGACCCGCAGCTTCGCCCGCAGTGTCTTGATGTGCGTATCGATCGTGCGGTCCCCGCTTTCCAGCGCGTCGCCCCACACGCGATCCATCAGCTGCGCGCGAGAGAGCACCGCACCCGGCCGTTGCAGCAGCGCGGCTAGCAGGCCGTATTCGTAACGGGTGAGGTCGAGGAACTGGCCGCGGTAACGGATCCGGTGGCCTTCGGCATCGTGCTCGAAACCGTTCGTGTTCGCTGCGAAGCCGCTGCCCTGCCCGCGCCGCAGCACCGCGCGCACGCGGGCGACGAGTTCGCGCGGGGAGAATGGCTTGGTGACGTAATCGTCCGCACCGATTTCCAGGCCGAGGATGCGTTCGGCTTCCGCATCGTGCGCGGTGAGAAAAATCACCGGCAGCTCGCGACCATCGGCGGATCGGTTGCGACGCAGCTCGCGGCACAACGCGAAACCGCCGATGTCCGGAAGGCCGACATCGAGCAGGGCCAGGTCGAAGGATTCCCCGCGCGCGGAGCGCAATGCGTCGCCGCCGGTCAGGCAATGACGCGCCTCGAAACCTTCCGTGCGCAGCGCATAGAGCACGGTTTCGGCGATCGCGGCTTCGTCTTCGACAAGAAGGATGCGCGGCATGCAGGCGGTCGAAAGCGGTGGTACCGCAAGGATAGTGCACGCCGCACCGGCCATCGCGGCAGCCGCCGGGGTACCCTAGCCGCATGAATTACCGCCACGCCTTCCATGCCGGCAACCATGCCGACGTGCTCAAGCACCTCGCCCTGCTGGCGATCTGCGATGCCCTGACGGCCAAGCCGACACCACTGTTCGCCCTCGATACGCACGCCGGACGCGGCCTATACGCGCTCGACAGCAATTCCGCGCAACGCACGGGCGAGGCCGAGGACGGCATCGGCCGGCTGACGGCCGAGGCGCCTGCCGACCCGCTCATCAACCGCTACCTGCAGGCCGTTCGCGCCTGCCGCAACGAACATGGCCGGATGGCGTATCCGGGCTCGCCGTGGCTGCTCGCGCATGCCTTGCGCGCGGACGACCGCATCGCCGCCTGCGAACTGCATCCGGAGGAAGCCGCACAACTGGAGCAGACCTTCGCCCGCGAACAACGCATGGCGGTGCACCAACGCGACGGTTACGCCGCGATGAAGGCGCTGCTGCCGCCTCGCATCGGCGAGACAAAGTTTGGCCGCGGACTGGTGCTGATCGATCCGCCCTACGAATCGCAGCTGGAAGAATTCGATACCGCGCTGCATGCCTTGCGCGACGCCCTCGCCCGCTGGCCGCAGGGCTGTTACATGCTGTGGTATCCGATCAAGCTGCGCCGTGCACTGCAACAGTTCTACCGTCGCGCCGCGACGCTGCCTTCGAAGTCGGTGCTGGTTGCCGAGTTGCTGGTCCGCCCGGACGACTCGCCGCTGCACATGAACGGCAGCGGCCTGCTGATATTGAATGCGCCGTTCCAGCTGGATGCGAGATTGTTGCCGACCCTGCGTGCGCTCGCGAAGGCGATCGGCGAACGTGATCCATCGTGGCGTCTGGAGTGGCTCAAGGCTGCTCCGTAAAGCGTGTCATGTAGCGGAGCTTGCTCCGCTGCGTCGGCCATTTTTGTAGAGTGGAGCTTGCGCTGCCTTTTGCCTTGAAGAGCAGCCGAGCTCGACTTTAACGTAGCGCCGCGCCTGCGCGGTGCGGCTTTTGACCGTCGCTGTGGACGACGCCTGGGCTTTCGCCGAAGAGCGCATCGGGCAGGCCCACGGCGCCACAAGAGCACCGGCGTGGGCCGGGCTACTCAAGGCCGCTCCGTAAATCGTGCCGAAGCGCCTGATCAACCCGAAAGCTGCGGCTTCAGGTCCGGCTCGAAGAAGCTCCAGCGCACTTCCGGGAACTGCGCCTTGAACGCGCGTTCCACGCGATTGATCTCTTCGGCCAGGTGATGCGTGCTCTGGCGATCGCTCATTTCGGCCTGGATCGCCACCATCACCTCGTTGCCCAGCTGCAGGGTGATCAGGCTGATCACGCGACCGACTTCCTCGCGCGCCTCGATGAAGCGGCGCATTTCCCGTTCGCGCTCGGGATCGACGCTCTGGCCGATCAGCATGGCCTTGACTTCGATCGCGACGAACACGGCGACGACGACGAGCAACGCACCGATCGCGATCGTGCCGGCCGCATCCCATAGCGGATTACCGGTGACCACCGACAGCACCACCGCGACCAGCGCGAATACCAGGCCCAGCAGCGCGGCCAGGTCCTCGCCGAAGATCACCACCAGCTCCGCCTGGCGGCTCTGGCGGAACCACTGCCACAGCGTGCGCGAACCGCGCGCCTTGTTCACTTCCTGCAGGCAGGCACGCATCGACATGGCCTCGGCGATGATGCCGAACACCAGCACGCCGACAGCCCACCACCACTGCCTCAGCGGCTCGGGGTGCTGCAGCTTGTGGATGCCCTCGTACAGCGAAAACATGCCACCCACGCTGAAAAGCATCAGCGCGACCAGGAACGACCAGAAGTAGATCGCCTTGCCGTAGCCGAGCGGATAGTCGGGGGAAGCCGGCCGCTTGGCCTGGCGCATGCCGAGCAGGAGCAGTAACTGGTTGCCGCAGTCGGCCAACGAATGCACGGTCTCGGCCAGCATCGCACTGGAACCGGTGAAGAACGCCGCGACGCCCTTCGACACCGCGATCGCGAAATTGGCGCCGAGCGCGAAGAAGATCGCGCGGGTCGAATCACCACCACCGGCCATGCATCGTTCCTTTGTGTGCTGTTGGTATTCGGGTCGAAAAAGCGCGGAAAGTCTAGCATCGGGGCGATCACGCCCCGGCTTCATGCCGCGATCGGAATCAGGGCCTGCGCCACTGCTCCGGCCAGCCCGGCAGCAGGCACGATCGCCGCAACCGACCAGCGCCAGCGGGTAAGTCCCGCGTACACGAATGCTGCGATCAGCACCGCGAGCACGGCCGCGCGCCACTCCTGCGCGGCCAGCAGGCGCCAGCCGAACCAGAACGCCAGGTGCGCGATCACGCCGACCACCGCGGAGGTCACCGCGGCCAGCACTGCGTTCGCGCGCGGCCATCGACCGATGTGCTCGATCCAGGGCGCAGCAGTCAGCACGAACAGGAAGCTCGGCAGGAAGGTCGCCCACACGCTCACCGCCGCGCCGAGCACGCCGGAGGCGAGCGGCAACGACAGGTCCGGATGTTGCCAACTACCCGCGAAGCCGACGAATTCCAGCACCAGGATCAGCGGTCCCGGCGTGGTTTCGGCAAGCCCCAGACCCGTCATCATCTGCGCCGGCGTCAGCCAACCCTGCACTTCCACGGCCTGTGTCGCCACGTACGGCAGCACCGCATAGGCGCCGCCCAGCGTAAACAGCGCCGTCTTGCTGAAAAACACGCTCATCGCGAAAGCCGTGCTGTCGCGTCCCAGCCACGCACCCAGGGCAAGCAACGGCAGCCACCACGCAAGCAGGCAGGCGAGCGCCATGCGAATCGCGTGCCACGCGCGCGCCTGCGGCAAGGTTGCATGAGACGTGGCCGGGGCTTCGGCTCGTGGCAGCCATTGCGGCCGGTGTTTCCACGCCATCCAGCCGGCAACCGCTGCCCCGGCGAGCAGCAACGGGAACGGCACGCGCAGCGAAATCGCCACCAGCGCGACCACCGCGAGCGCGACGGCAAACGTCGTGCTCAACACGCGTCCGCCGATGCGCTGTGCGGCATGCACGATGATGCCCAGCACCGCCGCCTGCAGTCCGAATACGACACCGTTCATCAGCGGCAACGATTGCCAGGTGAGATACGCCCAGCTCAACACGCCCATCAGTAGCGCGGCAGGCAGGACGAACAACACGCCTGCGGCGATCCCACCGCGCACGCCATGCAATCGCCAGCCGAGCCACGTCGCCAGCTGCATCGCTTCCGGACCTGGCAACAGCATGCAGAAGTTCAGCGCGCGCAGGAACGGTTCCCCTTCGATCCAGCGACGCTTGTCGACCAGCTCGTTGTGCATGATCGCGATCTGCCCCGCGGGCCCGCCGAAACTGATGCAGCCCAGCAGCAGCCAGAAGCGCAGCGCCTGGCCGAACGACGGCGGCGCGGCTTCGATGCGCGCAGTGCCTGCGTCAATCCGCAAGTTCACGCTGCGCCTTCTTCGTCAGCCTTGAGCGCACGAGTTCGTAGCTGCGACGGATGAGTTCGCGTAGCTCGGCAGCAGGCAGCGACTTCGCCGAGGCGATCTGCACCCAGTGCGCCCGTGCCATGTAGGGCGCGGGAATGAAGCCCGGGCGGCCGGTGAATTCGAGGAAGCGTTCGTCCTCGACCTTGAAGCTGATCGAGCCCTTGTGCGGCCCGCGGACGCAGGTCACGCAGAACATCTTTCCCGCGACCGTGAAGACCAGGTCGTCTTCCCATTTGATGCCCGCCTCGACGCCCGGCCACGCCGCCGTGAATTTCCGTAAAGCCGCTTCATTCATGTCTACGCGCCGCCGATGAAGTGTGATGAAGTCCTAAACGGGCAGTGTGCCAATATCGGGCGCATGACAGGAGCTTCCCCCACACGCGAACGTCTTCCGCCGTGGCACGAGCGGGTGACGCTTTCCAACGGGCGGCAGGTGCTGATCCGCCCCATACGTCCCGAAGATGGGGAGCCGTTGCGCGCCGGCTTCGGCCTGCTCGAACCTGATGAGATCCGCCAGCGCTTCCTGCATGCGGTGAAGGAGCTGTCGCCGGAAACGGCCGAGCGCCTCACCCATGTCAATCCACGCAACGAATTCGCGCTCGTGGTCGCCGAGCCGCTGCCACCCGGCGAAGCGCTGATCGGCGCCGTCGCGCGCGTGGCAGTCGATGAAAACGGCCGCGACGCCGAATTCGCGATCCTTGTCAGCCGCTACATCAAGCACATGGGCCTGGGCCGCTACCTCATGACCCGCCTGGTGAAGTGGGCGAAGGGCAAGAAGCTCAATCGCCTGTATGGCGACGTGCTGGAAAACAACGGGCCGATGTTGTCGCTGGCGCAATCGCTGGGATTCCAGCGCGAATTCCGCCAGGAGTCGCCCGGGCTGGTCCGTGTGACGCTGGAGTTGAAGCCGCGAAGCAACAACCGCACGCCCTCCGACCAGCAACGGTCGAGCGCGCAGCCGCAGCAAAACCAGAACCGCTGAGGAAGATCTGAACAACTCGCGGTGATCGTCAGACCCGAAGCGCCCTTGATCGTCATTCCTGCGAAAGCAGGCGACGCTTCACCACGGCCGAAGGCTGGTCATCCAGTGCCTTTGGTTTCAACGACTTGAAGCCACTGGATCCCTGCTTTCGCAGGGATGACGGCGTTATTCGCCATGAATGCCCGGCGGAACCCCGGGGTAAACTGCGCGTCCTTGCCGCGCTGGACGCATCGACTGCGTCCGGCGCTGTCGTCGTTTTGCGCAGCGCCCTCATGACCGACTCCGACACCTTCCGATTCCCTGTTCCGCCGCTGCCCAAGTCCGGCCAGCAACGCGCCTGGTGGCGCGCGCCTGCGTCGCCTTCGGCTCTGGCGTTCCATATCGCCGCGGCGGCTTCGGCGCATTCCGGCCCGCTGCTCGCGATCGCGCGCGACAACCACGGCGCGAACCAGCTCGAATCCGACCTGCGCACGTTGTTGGGTACTGATGGCTCGCTGCCGGTGGTGGCGTTCCCGGATTGGGAAACCCTGCCCTACGACCATTTCAGCCCGCATCCGGACATCGTGTCGCAGCGCCTCGCCGCGCTGCACCGGTTGCCGGCGCTCAAGCGCGGGATCGTGGTGGTGCCCGTACAGACGCTGCTGCAGCGACTCGCGCCGCTGAAACATGTCGTCGGCGGCAGCTTCGACGTGCGGGTCGGGCAGCGACTCGATCTCGACGCAGAGAAGCGCCGGCTCGAAGGCGCCGGCTACCGGCACGTGCCGCAAGTGCTCGATCCGGGCGACTTCGCGGTGCGCGGCGGCCTGCTCGACGTCTATCCGATGGGCGCGGATTCGCCGTTCCGCGTCGAACTGCTCGACGACGAGATCGACACCATCCGCGTGTTCGATCCGGAGTCGCAGCGCTCGCTGGACAAGATCGATGCGGTGCACCTGCTTCCCGGGCGCGAGTTGCCGCTCGACGAAGTCTCGCTGAAGCGCGCACTGGATGCACTGCGTGACCGCTTCGACGTCGACACGCGCCGCAGCACGCTTTATCAGGACCTCAAGGCAGGCCTCGCACCAGCCGGCATCGAGTACTACCTGCCGCTGTTCTTCGCGCAAACGTCCACGCTGTTCGATTACCTGGGTACGACTGCACTGCCGGTGATCGCCGACGGCGCGATGGAAGCCGTCGAGCAGTTCTGGAAACAGACCACCGAGCGCTATGAGCAGCGCCGCCACGACCTGGAACGCCCGGTCCTGCCGCCGGCCGAGCTGTACCTGTCACCCGATGCCCTGCGCGAACAGCTCAACAGGGCCGATCGCGTCGAAGTCTGCGGCGAGGCGCATCCGCAACGCGATCGAGCGGTCGCGCTTGGCGACCAGCCCGCGCCTTCGCTGCCGGTGGCGGCAAAGGATGCGCAGCCTGCCGAAGCACTGAAGTCGTTCCTGCGCACGTATCCGGGGCGTGTGCTGGTTGCGGCGGATTCGCCGGGCCGCCGGGAAGCGCTGCTTGAAGTTCTTCAGGCGGCCGAGTTGCGACCCGATGTCCTGCCCGATTGGGCGGCTTTCGCCTTTGCCCGTCATCCCCGCGAAGGCGGGGATCCAGCGACTTTGGTTTCCGCTGGTGATGTCGAAGCAAAAGCAAAGTCACTGGATTCCCGCCTTCGCGGGAATGACGAACAAAGACAACAGCGCGAGCTTTCCCGCTTCGCCATCGCCGTCGCCCCACTCGAAGACGGCTTCGCCCTCACCGAGCCCGCGTTCGTCATCCTCACCGAGCGCCAGCTCTTCCCTGAGCGCGCCTTGCAGCCGCGCCGCCGCAAGCGCGCGGGCCGCGAGCCCGAGGCGATCATCCGCGACCTCGGCGAACTCACCGAAGGCGCGCCAATCGTCCACGAGGATCACGGCGTTGGCCGTTACCGCGGCCTGGTCACCCTCGAAGCCGGCGGCATGCCCGGCGAATACCTGGAGATCGAATACGCCAAGGGCGATCGCCTGTATGTGCCCGTCGCGCAACTGCACCTGATCAGCCGCTATTCCGGGGCCTCGCCGGAAACCGCGCCGCTGCACTCGCTCGGCGGCGAGCAATGGACGAAGGCCAAGCGCAAGGCGCAGGAAAAGGTCCGCGACGTCGCCGCCGAACTGCTTGAAATCCAGGCGAAGCGGCAGGCGCGCGCGGGCCTTGCGTTGGATGTCGACCGCGCGATGTACGAGCCGTTCGCCGCGGCCTTCCCGTTCGAGGAAACACCTGACCAGCACTCTGCGATCGAAGCGGTGATCCGCGACATGGCCAGCTCGCAGCCGATGGACCGCGTGGTGTGCGGCGACGTCGGCTTCGGCAAGACCGAAGTCGCGGTGCGCGCGGCCTTCGTCGCCGCGACCACGGGCAAGCAGGTTGCGGTCCTTGTGCCTACCACGCTGCTGGCGGAGCAGCACTACCGCACCATGGCCGACCGCTTCGCCGACTGGCCGATCCGCGTGGAAGTGCTGTCGCGCTTCAAGAGCAGGAAGGAAATCGAGGAAGAGCTGAAGAAGGTCGCCGATGGCCAGATCGACGTGATCGTCGGCACCCATCGCCTGTTGCAGGGCGACGTGAAATTCAAGGACCTCGGCCTCGTCATCGTCGACGAGGAACAGCGCTTCGGCGTGCGCCAGAAGGAAGCACTGAAGGCACTGCGCGCCAACGTCCACCTCGTCACGCTCACTGCAACGCCGATCCCGCGTACGCTCAACATGGCGATGGCCGGGCTGCGCGACCTGTCGATCATCGCCACGCCGCCGGCGCATCGCCTGGCCGTGCAGACCTTCGTCGTACCGTGGGACGACGCGCAGCTGCGCGAGGCCTTCCAGCGCGAACTGGCCCGCGGCGGACAGGTGTACTTCCTCAACAACGACGTCGAGCAGATGGGGCGGATGCAGAAGCAGCTGCAGGAACTCGTTCCCGAAGCGCGCATCGGCATCGCCCACGGCCAGATGCCCGAGCGCGAACTCGAACGGGTGATGCTCGACTTCCACAAGCAGCGCTTCAACGTACTGCTGGCCTCGACGATCATCGAGTCGGGCATCGACATTCCCAACGCCAACACGATCATCATCCATCGCGCCGACCGCTTCGGCCTGGCGCAGTTGCACCAGCTGCGCGGCCGCGTCGGCCGTTCGCACCATCGCGCCTACGCCTACCTGGTGGTTCCACCGGACCAGCGCTCGATGACAGCCGACGCACGCAAGCGTCTCGATGCGATTGCGGCGATGGATGAACTCGGCGCAGGCTTCACCCTCGCCACGCACGACCTCGAAATCCGCGGCGCCGGCGAACTCCTCGGCGAGGACCAGAGCGGGCAGATGGCGGAAGTCGGCTTCAGTCTCTACACCGAGCTGCTGGAACGCGCGGTGCGTTCGATCAAGCGCGGCGAGCTGCCCGATGTCGATGGCGCGCATGCACGGGGCGCCGAAGTGGAGCTCCACGTGCCCGCGTTGATCCCCGAGGACTATCTCCCCGACGTGCACACGCGCCTGACCTTGTACAAGCGCATCAGCGGCGCACGGGACGTCGAAGAGCTGCGCGAATTGCAGGTGGAAATGATCGACCGCTTCGGGCTCCTGCCGGATGCCGCGAAGCACCTGTTCACCATCGCCGAACTGAAGCTGCATTCGACCGCGCTGGGCATCCGCAAGCTCGACCTCGGCGACAAGGGTGGACGCCTGCAGTTCATCGAGCGGCCGAGCGTTGACCCGATGGCGGTGATCCGCCTGATCCAGGGACAGCCGAAGCATTACCAGATGGACGGGCCGGACAAGCTGCGGGTGAAACTGGAGCTCCCTGATGCCGCTTCGCGCATTGCCGCCGCACGCGGGCTGCTGACGATGCTGGATCGCGCGGCGTGACGCTGCGTTCCCGCGGCACCAATGCGTCTATGCTCAGCCGAAGCTGAAGGAATGAAAATGCGATATTCGAGGCAGTTCGCGGCATTGGCTTCATTGCTGCTCGTCTTCGTGCTGAGTGCCTGCGCAACGCGTGCGCAGCAGCCCGCGGGAGTCACCTTCATCGTGGTGCGCCATGCCGAAAAGGTCGACGACGGCAGCAAGGACCCGCCGCTGAGCGAAGCCGGACTGGCGCGCGCGCAAGCCGTGGCCGCCGCGTTGCGTGACGCGCCGCTGCGCGGTGTCTACGCAACGGCCTACCGGCGAACGCAGCAGACCGCCGCGCCTGCCGCCCACGCGCATTCGCTGCCGGTGGTGACCTACGACGCCAAGCTCGCCGCGACCAACTTCGCCGCGCAGCTCCGCCGCGAGCATGCGACCGGCACGGTGCTGGTGGTCGGCCACAGCAACACCGTGCCCGGCATTGCCGCCGCGCTGTGCGACTGCACGGTGTCGCCGATGGAAGACACCGAGTACGACCGCTGGATCCGCATCCAGTTCGACGCCAGCGGCGACGCCACGCTGCAGGAAACGCGCTACTGATGGACGCCACGAATGTTCCCGAATGGAACGGTGATCCCGATGCGTTGCGCGCGGCGCAAGGAGAACTTGCCGGTCGCGTACGCCTGAAGGACGAGTTCGCGAAGCCATTGCGCACGGTCGCCGGCTTCGATGTCGCTTTCGAGGACGATGGCGCTACTACGCGCGCCGCGGCGGTGCTGCTCGACGCGGAGACGTTGCAGGCACTCGAAACGCATGTCGTGCGCCTGCCAACGCGCATGCCCTATCTGCGCGGCCTGCTGAGCTTCCGCGAGCTTCCAGCTCTGCTCGAAGCCCTCGCCCTGCTCTCCGCAAAACCCGATCTGTGCCTGATCGACGGCCAAGGCTTCGCGCATCCGCGACGGTTCGGCATCGCGTGCCATTTCGGCGTCGCAGCCGACCTGCCGACGATAGGTGTCGCGGAGAAGGTGCTGGTCGGCACCTCTTCGACCGCGCTGCATGAAATGCGCGGCGCGTTCACCACATTGCGTGAAGGCAGCGAGCAGATCGGCTGGATGCTGCGCAGCAAGCCCGGCTGCCTGCCGCTGATCGTGTCGCCGGGTCATCGCGTGGCGATGGCCACGGCGCCGGAAATGGTGATGCGTTTCGTCACGACCTACCGCATGCCCGAACCCACGCGTCTTGCCGAACGCATCGCGTCGCGCCGCGACGAATAGATCGTTGCGGATCCGTGGCGTATCGCTCGCCGCCGCGGTGCTAGCCTTGGCGGCAGTCTTCATTCCCGGAATCGCGATGCTCCGATTCACTGCACTGGCCGTCCTTGCACTGTTGTCCGGATGCTCCACCACGGGCGCGGTGATCGCGAACAGCGATTTCACGATGTCGGCGGGCGACAAGGTTTCGCTCCCCGACGCATCCACGCTGCGCTACATCGGCATCGCCAACGATTCGCGCTGTCCGCCCGATGTGATGTGCATCCGCGCGGGCGATGCCGACGTTCTCTTCGACCACACCGGCAACGGCAGTGCAGCTTCACGTGTCACGTTGAACACCGAACGCCAGCGCTCGACCAGTCTCGGCAAGTGGCATCTGGAACTGGTGGATCTCGCCACCCGCGGCGCGGCGCCCGTCGTCACCCTCCGCATCAGCGCCGGCAACGGCACGGTGAACCCATGACCCTGATCATCGCTCCCCGCGTGCACGACCTTGGTGGCTTCCAGGTGCGTCGCGCCGTTCCCACGTTGCAGGCGCGCTCGGTGGGCCCGTTCGTGTTCGTCGATCACATGGGGCCCGCAGTGTTCGAAGCCGGGCGCGGCGTCGACGTGCGTCCGCATCCGCATATCGGGCTGGCGACGGTGACGTTCCTCTGGTCCGGGAGCATGACCCACCGTGACACGCTCGGGAGCGTGCAGGACATCGAACCGGGCGACGTGAACTGGATGACCGCAGGCCGGGGCATCGCGCACTCCGAACGCACGCCGCTTGCGTTGCGCGAACACGATCATCCGTTGCACGGCATGCAGACTTGGGTCGCGCTGCCGCGTTCGCAGGAGGAAGTCGAGCCGGCGTTCTTCCATCATTCGGCCGCCGCCCTTCCCCAACAGCGTCGCGACGGATCGTGGCTGCGCGTGGTCGCCGGGCGCGGCTACGGCGAGGAATCGCCGGTGCAGGTGTTCGCCGACACGTTGTACGTCGCGATCGACCTGGACGCCGGCACGGAGCTCGCGCTGGACGACAGCCACGAACAGCGCGCGCTCTATGTGCTCGAAGGCGACGCACAACTCGACGGCGCGGATCTTCCCGCCATGAACCTGATCGTGCTCGATCCGCAAACGCGTCCACGCCTGCGGGCGAAGACGCCGCTCAAGGCGATGCTGCTCGGCGGTGAACCGCTGGATGCGCCGCGGCACATGTGGTGGAACTTCGTTTCCAGCTCGAAGGAGCGCATCGAGCAGGCCAAGCAGGACTGGGTGGATGGCCGGTTCGGCGCAATTGCAGGCGAAACCGAATTCATTCCCCTGCCCGATCACTGATGCCGTGCTGCGCTTCAAGCGGCAAGTGATTGATTTTCAATCATATCGTTCCAGATGAAACGGTTTCGATGGGCCCCGGCGTCCCGATTCACCGATGTGAAACGCCGGAATTTGTCAAGCCCCCGAAAGGGCGTTATGTTCGACCGCGACCAGCACAGCTTCACTGGTCGTTAACGAAACGCCGCACAAAGCAATCAGGGGGTGTATCTATGAACAAGCCTGTATGGCTCTTGCCGCTGCTGTTGCCGCTTGTCGGCACCGCTGCGGCCCAGGACTCGGGCGCGTGCCCGTACCTCGCCGCCGATACCGGGCTGACCTGGGAACACCGCGGCACTGGCGATTCCGACTTCTGCCGCGCGCTGCGCGAAGACGGCAGCGAAGCATTCGGCCTGACCATCGCGAAGGATGCGCCGTTCAAGCCCAAGGGGGGCAACCGTGCCGAACGCGTGAACATCGATGGCCGGGAAGTCACCTGGTATCGAACGGAAATCGCCGGCACGCAGATCCAGGCCCGAGAAACGGTAGTGCAGTTGCCCGACGGCCGCGTCGCCTACATCTGGGTGCAGGCGAAGACGCCGGACCAGTTGAGCCAGGCGTTGCAGCAGACGCAGTCGATGAAGTTCGGTGCGACACGGCTGAGCAGCAACTGATATTCGAATTGGAGCAACAGGCGGCGCCGGCGGTCACGCTGGCGCCGTTTTAGTTTTCCGCGAGCGACGCGGTGTCGCGCTAGAAGCGCCCTTCCTGGAAATCCACGAGCGCCTGCATGATTTCCTGCTTGGTATTCATCACGAACGGACCGTAACGCGCGACCGGTTCGCGCAGCGGGCGTCCGGCGACGAGGATCAGCCGCGCATCGCCCGACGCGCTCGCCTTGAAGACATCGCCGCCGCCGAGCACGGCCATCTCATGCGTACCGAGCTCGCGGGTGTCCTCGCCATCGCCGATGGCCGCGTCGCCTTCGAAGACATACGCGAAAGCGCTGTGTCCTTCCGGCAGCGCGTATTCCCAGCTGCTGCCCGCATCCAGCGCAATGTCGAGATACAACGGATCGGTAGCGGGCTGCGAAATCGGACCGCGCGCATCGCCGACCATGCCGGCAATGACCTTCACGCTCACGCCTTCCGCCGGCTGCACGACCGGAATGTTTTCGGAGGGGAATTCCTGGTAACGCGGCTCCGCCATCTTTTCCTTCGAAGGCAGGTTCACCCACAGCTGGAAACCGCGCATGCGTCCTTCCTCCTGCTCCGGCATCTCCGAATGCACCAGGCCACGGCCCGCGGTCATCCACTGCACGGCGCCCGGCGTCAGCAGGCCTTCGTTGCCGTGGTTGTCGCGGTGGCGCATGCGGCCGTCGAGCATGTAGGTGACCGTTTCGAAGCCGCGGTGCGGATGCTCGGGAAAGCCGGCGAGGTAATCCTCGGGCCGGTCGGTGCCGAATTCGTCGAGCAGCAGGAATGGATCGAGATCGGGCAGCGCGGGCCCGCCGATCACGCGGGTGAGGCGCACGCCCGCACCGTCGGAAGTCGCCTGTCCGCGCAGCGTGCGCAACGCGCGGGCGTAACGGGTGGAAGCGGGCTGGCTCATGGATGGTTCCCGGATTCGTTCCTGTGCATGCGTCCAAGATGGCGCCCGTCGCAGAAAACCGTAGTGATGCCGGGACGAAGCATCGTTCCGGCAGCAAGTTCAATCGGGCGCGCGGTGATCCCCCTGCGGTGGTTTGCGCGAATACACGTATACCGTCGCGGGAGGCATGTTGCGCAACACGAAATCACCGCGATGCACGTCCAAAACCAGCTGCTTCACGACGGATTCGGCCACCGGCGCGGACGGGCCATAGGTGAACTGCACCAACACGCCATCGGGGCGCAGGCAGTCGAACGCGGCGGTCAATATCTCCCGCTGGAGCACCGGTGGCATGGTCAACAGGCCCAGACCGGAAACGATTGCATCCGCGGGACCTTCATCGAGGAAGCCGCATTCGCTCGCGAGCTCGGGCAGCGAGCGCGCATCGCCCAGCACGACATGCACGCCGGGAAAACGTGCGTGCAGGTGCGCGTGTAACTCCTCGTTGAGTTCCAGCACCAGCAACTGCTTTGCCTGGATGCCAGCGGCCAGCAGCTCACGCGTGATGGCGCCGGTGCCGCCGCCCAGTTCGATGACGCGCCGCGTGCCTTCGGGCAGCTCGGCAATCATCGCGTACGCCAGTTCGGAACTGGACGGCATCACGGCGGCGGTGCGCAGCGGATTCTTCAGCCATTGCCAGAAGAAGGTGAAGACCCCGTGGCGCGCGCGTTTCATGGCTTACAGGCGCTGCAATCGCCAGCAACGGTGGATGCGTGGATTGCGTTCGAAATCGGGCGGAATCGTTTCACGGGAGATCTCGACGCAACGCGCGAACTGCGCCACCGCCGCGTCATCAAGGCGGAAGCGGCGATAGTTATTGGAGAAATACAGCACGCCCTCATCCGATAACCGTGCGACCGCCGCCCGCAGCAGCTCCACATGCGATGCCTGCACGTCGAAGTCGTCGGCACGCTTGGAATTGGAGAAGGTCGGCGGATCGCAGAAGATCAGATCGTATTCGCCCTGGTCGTGCTCCAGCCACTCCATCGCGTCCGCCTGCACCAGCCGGTGCTTCGCGCCGCCGACGCCGTTCTCGCGCAGGTTGTCCGAGCACCACTGCAGGTAGGTCGCGGACAGGTCCACGGTCGTGGTTGCACGCGCCTTGCCCAGTGCCGCATGCACGGTCGCAGCGCCGGTGTAGGCGAAGAGATTGAGGAAGCGCGCGTCGTGCGCTTCGTCCCCGATCCGCAGGCGCATCGGACGATGGTCGAGGAACAGCCCGGTGTCGAGGTAGTCGAACAGGTTCACGCGCAGCCGCGCGGCGCCTTCGCGCACCACGACGAATTCACCGCGCGTATCGAACTGTCCGTACTTGCTGCCGCCCTTGCCACGGGCACGCGTCTTCAATGCGATCTGCTCGCGCGGCACGCCAAAGACTTCGCGCGCGCCGGCCAGGGCTTCGTTGAGCCGCTTGCGCTGTACGTCCTGCGGAATTTCCGCCGGCGCCGCGTATTCCTGCACGTGCAGGAAGGTACGCGGTGTTGGTTCGTCGGTTTCGTAGACATCGATCGCTGCGGCGTATTCCGGGATGTCCGCATCGTAGGCGCGGAAACAATGCACGCCTTCGCGCTCGCGCCAGGTCTTCAACTTGCGCAGGTTCTTGCGCACGCGATTGGCGACCATCTGTGCGCCTTCGGACAAGGCCTGCACCTGATCGCTGCGCTCGCGCTGAGGAGGCGCGATGGGATCGACCACGATCAGCGTGCATTCGATCGCGCCGTTGAATACCTGGTACTTCTTCGCGGCGCGCAATCCGGTCGCGTAGGCGAGTTCGGCATCGCCGCACAACAGGCTGGCGCGCCATTGCGGCACGGTGCGCTTCAGCGCATCGCCGAGTGCGCGGTACAGCGCGGGGTCGGCAGCGAGGCGGGCATCGTAGGGTGGATTGCAGGCGACGAGGCCGCGGGGCGTGGGTGACTGTTCCGGTGGCTGTTCTTGCTGTTGCCGTTGCTGTTGCGTGTCATCCCCGCGGAGGCGGGGATCCAGCGACTTTGCTTCCGGACTTTCCGACAGCGGAGCGAAAGACACTGGGTTCCCGCCTTCGCGGGAATGACGACTGGAAGCGAACGGGAGTTCGGAAAGCTGCCGCACATCCTCGACCTTCCACTCGATCGCATCCACAACGCCAGCCGCTTCCGCGTTCTCCCGCGCCGCGCGCACCGCATGCGGATCGATATCGTTGCCGCGGAATACCGGACGCAACGCCGCGCGCCCCTTCGCCTCGCGTTCGATCGCCTCCACCCGAAGCTGCTTCCACGCATCCACGTCGAAACCGCGCCACCCTGTCGGCATCGAACCGCCATGCCGCAGCAATCCGGGTGCGACGTCCGCCGCCGTCAATGCCGCTTCGATCACCAGCGTGCCGCTGCCACACATCGGATCGAGGAGTGCACCGCCATCGGCATATACGCGCGGCCAGCTGCCACGCATAAGCACGGCCGCGGCGAGGTTTTCCTTCAGCGGCGCGTCGCCCTGGATACGGCGCCAGCCGCGGCGATGCAATGGTCCGCCACCGAGATCGACCGACAGGATCGCCTTGCCCTTGCGCACCACGAGGTTCAGCCGCAGGTCCGGCGCTTCGACATCGACATCCGGGCGCGCACCGGTGCGCGCGCGCATCACGTCGACGACCGCATCCTTCACGCGTTGCGCGGCGTAGCGCGCATGCGTGATGGCGTCGCCTGATACGTGCGCATCGACTGCCAGCGTGTGGCCGGAGGCGAGGTGCCGCGGCCAGTCGACCTGGGTCGCGCCTTCGTACAAGGCATGTTCGTCGGGACAGTCGAATTCGGCCAGCGGCCACAGCACGCGACTGGCCAGTCGCGACCACAGGACGGCGCGTTGCGCATCGGCGAGCGAGCCTTCCGCATTCGCGCCCGCCATGGTCGCGGTCGCACGCGTGCATCCCAAGGCGACGAGCTCGTCAGCGAGCAGATATTCCAGGCCCTTGCCGCAGCTGGCAAAAAAGCGGCTCACGCAACCTTTCCTGTAGGAGCGCCCTTGGGCGCGATGCTTTTCATGGTGGTGATGGTCGCGCCCAAGGTGCGCTCCTACAACGATTCCAGGAGTTGGCCGAAGGCAGCGGCGCTGGCTTCGACATGCGATGAGAGGCGATGGCTGTCGTCGACCAGCAACAGGCGGGCGCGACGCTCGCGCGCCCATGCGACGACTTCCGCATGCGGGATCAGCTCGTCGTCCCAGCCGTGGACGATGCTGGTCGGCACGCGCGCGGCTTCGAGCGGATGCCCGGGATCGAGCGTGATCGGCGGCGCCATCAGGAACAATGCCTTCACCGGCACCCGCATCGATACCTTGCCGGCGATCCACGCACCGAGGCTCGACCCGGCAAGCACCAGCGGACCACGTGCTGCCGCTTCGCGTGCGATCGCCAGCAGGCGCTGCACGCGCGCGGGAACGTCGCCGAGTTCGCTGACTTCACGCTTCGCATCGAGGTCGCTGAAATCGGGCCGCTCGTGCGTCCAGCCCAGTTGCTGCGCGACGTCGGCCAATGCGGTGACCTTGGTGGCGTCGGGCCCGCTTTCGAAGCCGTGGCAAAGGATGCAGTGTCCAGGCATGTCGTTCCGTTGATGTGAAGCGAAGCACGCGCCATCGCGCATGCGGTTATAGGACGCGCGGGCTCAGGCGAGCGCGATGACGCTGTCGCCGATGCGGAGCACACCGCCTTCGACTATCCGCGCGCACAGGCCGCCGTGGCTGCGCATCGCGTTGAAGCCGCCGGGCCCGAGCGCCTTCTCCATGTTCGAACACGGATCGCATTCGCCCGTGCCTTCCAGCACCACGTCGCCGATGCGGAAGCGCCGCTCCTTCAATGCGATCAGCGGCAGGCCGGATACCACGACGTTCCGTCGCAGCAGCGCGGGCGCGACGCTCGCGTGGCCCGACAACGTCGCGATCACCGGGAGATGTTCGGCCTGGATCAGGGTTACGCCGCGCTTTCCGCTTCCGCCGCTGTAGCGGTCGCCGACCAGGCCCTTGCCGATAACGGCTTCGATCTGTTCGACGGCTTCCATCGACTGACCGCGCGCAGGGCGCAGGCCGATCCATTCGACGCGGCCCGGACGCGGCAGGGTCGCCATCAGCTTGCCCAGCTCGGAGTCGGCGGGTGGCAGGGTCATGGCGAACTCCGGTGCAACCAAAGCGAACGGGGACGAATGCTAGCATCCGGCGCATGTTGCCCGACCTTTCGCCCCTGCCGATCACCGTCGATCTCCTGCCTTACGAAGCCCGCCTGGACGAGCGTCCGCTGGCACAGATCGACCTCGTGGTGATCCATTGCACCGAGTTGCCCAACATGGCGATGGCGCGAGAATTCGGCGAGCGCGAGCTCTACGAATCGGGCACCGGCAACAGTGGCCACTACTACATCGATCGGGACGGCACGGTGTTCCAGTACGTGCCTTTGCAGCGCATCGCCCACCACGTACGCGGTTACAACCCGCGCGCGATCGGCATCGAGCTCGTGAATACCGGGCGCTACCCCGACTGGCTCGATTCGCGGAACCAGGCGATGGACGAGCCATATACGGAAGCGCAGGTCGCGTCGCTGATCGCGCTGTTGCGGAAACTGCACAACGAACTGCCTTCGCTGAAGCAGGTCGCGGGGCACGAGGATCTCGATGCCACCACGGCCGCCGCTTCCGACGACCCGCGGGTGCAGGTACGACGAAAACGCGATCCCGGGCCGCTGTTTCCGTGGCCACGCGTGCTGGAATCGGTACCGTTTCAGCGCCTGGTCCCGTAGGCGCGCCCGAGGGCGCTCCTACGGGCCGATATAATTCGAGCTTCTTCCTTTCGGGTTCTGCCATGACCTCCCCCGTTTCCGAGCTCATCGAACTGCTCTCGCTCGAACGCCTGGAGGACAACCTGTTCCGCGGCCAGAGCCGCGACATCGGCACGAAGTACGTGTTCGGTGGCCAGGTGCTGGGGCAGGCACTGTCCGCGGCGCAGGCGACGATGGATTCGGCGAGCGAGCCGCGCAATGCGCATTCGCTGCATGGTTACTTCCTGCGCGCGGGCAACATCGAGGCGCCGATCGTGTACGTCGTCGATCGCACGCGCGACGGCGGCAGTTTCTCCGTGCGCCGTGTAACCGCGATCCAGCATGGGCAGCCGATCCTGTTCCTGGCAGCCTCATTCCAGAAGGACGAGGACAGCGGGGAGCACCAGCTGTCGATGCCGGAAGTGCCCAAGCCCGAAGACATCGAAGCTGCGCCCGCCCTCGCTCCGGAAATCCTCGCCACGCTGCCGACCAAGGTGCAGCGCTGGGTCTCGCGGCAGGGGCCGTTCGAATTCCGCCACGTGTATCCGCGCGACGAACTCAATCCGCCCAAGCGTCCGCCCTACCAGCACGTGTGGTTCCGTCTTTCGGAAAAAGTCGGCGATGCACCCGAACTGCACCGCGCGCTGCTCGCGTATTCGTCCGACTTCCACCTGCTCGGCACGGCGACGTTCCCGCACGGCATCAGCTACTACCAGCCGGACGTGCAGATGGCTTCGCTCGACCACGCGATGTGGTTCCATCGTCCGTTCCGCGCCGACGACTGGCTGCTGTATTCGATCGACAGCCCGAGCGCGCAGTCCTCGCGTGGCCTTGCGCGCGGAATGATCTACGACCGCGACGGCCATCTCGTCGCGAGCACCGCACAGGAAGGCCTCATCCGCGTCGTTCACGCGGATGAGGAAAAGAATGCCCGCGCCGTCCAGACTGAAGAAAAGAAGTAGGCGATGCGCCAGGTATTCAGCAGTCTGCGTCTCGAAAACGTCGAATCCGTCGCCAAGCTGCTGCGCGATGCGGGGATCGAGGTGCGCATCACCAACGGCCGCTCGTACAAGGGCGCAATGCGCAGCCGCGCCAGCTACAGCGACCAGGACGCGCCCAAGCCGGGCGTGTGGGTCGTGCATTCGGAAGACCACATCCGCGCGCGCGACGTCCTGCGCGAAAACGGCCTGCTCGAATCCACCCGCCCGACCGACAGCTTCCAGCCGCTGAGCTTCCGCCAGGAAGAAGCGGTATACGAGAAGTCGCCGGCGCAGAAGCGCATGTTCCGCCTGAAGATGGCGCTGCTCGCCGGCATGGCGGTGATCGCTGTGCTGTCGATGGTGCGCGGCTGCTACGCGCCGAAGCAGGTGGCCGTGCCTGCGGCGCCCGTCGTGTCCGACAAGGCCGCGCGCGAAGGCGGAACGCCGGAGTCGCTCGCGCTGGCGGTGTTCGCGAAGGAAGTCGCCAGGGAACAGCTCGTGCTCTGCCTGTCGGTCGACGACGCCGATGCGTCGGGCGCGGTGATCGCGGCGATGAAGCAGCCTTCCAATGAAGTGGTGCCAATCTCGCAATGCGTGCGCGACTTCGATCCCGCACGTGGCAGCTACCAGGCAGCGACGGGCAAGCCAGCGTTGCTGGTGACGGTGCGTTCGTTCAAGGCCACCGGCAAGGATGCAGCCACGGTCGAGTTCGAGTCCTTCCACCATGGCCAGTACGCGCACTACAAGACGCTCGAAGTGAAGCGTATCGGCGGCGCATGGGAGGTAACGAAGGTGCTGAAGCACGTCGCATCGTTCGGCACGGGCGGCTGAGTTTTCGTCCTGTAGAGCCGAGCTTGCTCGGCTGCTTTCAACAGAGATATGCATGGATGACCGCAGCGGACGGGCTGGGCTTCTAGCTCGCATCCCTGCGAACGCAGGGATCCAGTGACTTGGCTTTTTTGCTTCTTTGCTTCTTTGCGCCCAGCGAAAGACACTGGATTCCTGCTTTCGCAGGAATGACGAGCAAAAATCGACGCCGGACGCATGCTGCCCCGAGCAAGCGCCGTTCCACGCGGCCTTCATTCCCCGCACGCGGAGTTCAGCACGCGTCACCAACAAGCTCGCGATGTGTACGCACCAACCACGCATCCCGGCGCTATGCTGCCGCCATGGGCACCGACCCCGGCCAGCACGCAGACGACTTCCGCCTGTTCCAGACCACCGAGCACGCCTGCGGGTACTGGCCGGAGCGCGCCGCGCGCGACCTCGTCTTCGATCCGCGCGATCCGCGCATGAAACAGTGGTATCCGCTGGCGCTGGGATGGGGCTTCCGTCGTTCCGGCGACATCGTCTACCGCCCGCATTGCGCGCATTGCCGCGCCTGCGTCGCGGTGCGCATTCCGGTCGATCGCTTCCATCCCGACCGCAGCCAGCGCCGCTGCCTCGCGCGCAACGCCGATGTGGAAATGCGGGTGCGCCCGGCCGAACGCACCGAGGAACAGCTAGCCCTCTACCGCCGCTATCTCGCCTCGCGCCATCCCGGTGGCGGCATGGACGGGCATGGCGCGACCGAGTTCGACCAGTTCCTGGTCGGCAGCTGGAGCGAAGGCCGCTTCATCGAACTGCGCGAACATGCGGATAACGGCAGCGGCCGGCTGCTGGCCGTGGCCGTCACCGACGTCGTCGACTCGGCGATTTCAGCCGTCTACACCTTCTACGACCCCGATCTCGCAGATCGCGGCCTCGGCACGCTCGCCATCCTCAGGCAGATCGAATGGGCGCGCAGCACCGGGCGCTCGCACGTGTACCTGGGTTACTGGATCGGCGGTCACCAGAAGATGGACTACAAGCGTCGCTTCCATCCGCTCGAGGGTTTCGACGGACGCGAATGGCGCGAACTCGATTTTGCGGCACGAGGCATCGCCATCCCGGTGCCATGATCCGGTAACACGCGCGACGTGAAGTACGCGGCATTGCCGTAGTCCGCGGCCTGACGCGAATCGCCTGCATGAAACCCGAACTTCCGTTCCTCGGCACCGCCCTGCTCTGCCTTGGCCTGGCTGCGTGTTCGCAGGCTGAAAGCCGTAACGCCACCACCGCCGCGGACAACGTCGTCGGCATCCTCCAGTGCGACGACTACCTGGCCAAGGTGAACACCTGCATCCACGAGCGGGTGCCCGCGGACCGGCGCGCGGCGCTCGCCGCCGAAGCGCACCAGATGTTCGCGACATGGAAGGAAGCAGCCGCGGATCCCGAGCATCGGGCGACCCTGCCGCAGGCCTGCGGCATCACGCTCGAAGTCGCGAAGGAAGACCTCGCGCGTTACGGGTGCACGTTCTAGGGCGAGCACCGCAACCTGGCTGGCCACGTTTGACTGGTGGCCTTGTTCATCATTCCCGCCGGCTTCCCACAGGTGCAGGCGGGTCATCCCCTACGTCCCTGAAATCCCGCCGCGCGGGAATGACAACAAAAATCAGGAAGTCCTCACGGCCGTGTCGGCGTCTGCGTCGGCGCTTCCTCCGGGGTGTCCGAAGAAGCAGGCACCGATTGCGGCGCGGCCTGCGCGGGCGCCGCGGTCGGCCCGACTGGCGGCAACGTCTGCGTCGCAGTGGTGGCGACGCGCGGACGGAAACCGAACTCCTCGTCGTCGTGCGCCGACACGATCATGCGCACCATCGAGCCCGGCACCATCAGTTCGACCTGCACCGTCCTGCCGTCCTGCGTCTGCCCCGCCAGCGTCATCTCGATCAGTGCGCCCGCCGTGTCGACCTCGCGGCACAGGATGTGGCGGTTGTCGCCTTCGCCCAGCAGGTACGGCTGGATCGGCGCGCCCAATGCTTCGAGCGCCTGCGGGTGGAAAAAGACGAAGTAGCCGTGCGCTTCATTCATGGTCCGTGCTCCGTTCGATTCTCTGTTCGCTGCTGGCGGCGATGCGTCAGCGCAGTTCGATGGTGAGGGCCGCGGCGGCATCGCGGGCATAGCAGCGCGCGTGTTCGATGTCGCCGGCGAGCGCCAGCGTCACCGCCACGCGACGGTGCCCTTCAACGCGCGGCTTGCCGAACAACCGCAACTGGGTATCGGGGTGCACCAGCGCCGCATCGACGCCGCCGAACACCGGCACGCCGTATCCCTGCGCGAGCACCGCGCAGGAAGCCGCCGCACCCTGCTGCCGGATCACCGGTATCGGCAATCCAAGGATCGCGCGCGCATGCAGCGCGAATTCGCTCAGGTCCTGCGAGACCAGCGTAACCAGCCCCGTGTCGTGCGGCCGTGGCGAGACTTCACTGAACCAGACTTCATCGCCCTGCACGAACAGTTCGACCCCGAACACGCCCCAGCCGCCCAGATCGTCGGTGATCGCCTTCGCGACCTGCTGCGCCCGCTCCAGCGCCTTCGCCGACATCGGCTGCGGTTGCCAGCTCTCGCGGTAGTCGCCATCGCGCTGCAGGTGCCCGATCGGATCGCAGAAGCTCGTGCCGTCGCGATGGCGCACGGTCAGCAGGGTGATCTCGTAATCGAAGTGGATGAAGCCTTCGACGATCACGCGGCCCGCGCCAGCGCGGCCGCCGGTCTGCGCGTAATCCCACGCCACATCGATGTCGGCTTCGCTGCGTACCAGCGACTGGCCCTTGCCCGATGAAGACATCACCGGTTTCACCACGCATGGCAGGCCGATCGCCTTCACCGCCTCGCGGTAGTCATCCAGCGTGTCGACGAAGCGGTACTTTGATGTCGGCAGGCCCAGTGTTTCCGCGGCGAGACGGCGGATGCCTTCGCGGTCCATCGTCAGGCGCGCGGCGCGCGCAGTGGGAATCACGCGCGAATCGGTCCCACGTTCGGAGAACTCCTGTTCGAGTTCCACCAGTGTCTGCGTATGGATCGCTTCGATCTCCGGCACGATCAGGTGCGGCTTCTCTCGTTCGACCAGCGCGCGTATCGCGGCAGCATCGAGCATGTCGAGCACGTGGCTGCGATGCGCGACCTGCATCGCCGGCGCATCGGCATAGCGATCGGCAGCGATGACTTCAACGCCGTAACGCTGCAGTTCGATCGCGACTTCCTTGCCGAGTTCGCCCGATCCGAGCAGGAGCACGCGGAAGGCATGCGGTGACAGCGGCGTACCGAGCTGGGTCATGGGGGGCTGGAGGCGTGAGGGGCCGATAGTTTAACGGTCGAACCCGGCATGGCCGGATCGGCGGCCGCATGCGATCCTCTTTCCATGCCGCGCTACCGCCTGCTCACGCTGCTGCTCGTCTCCGCACTGTTCGCGTCGGGCTGTTCGCGCGATGCGCCTGCGGAGCCGGAACGTGAAGGCTCGCTGTCCGGTGTGATGCTGGACTCGCAGCTCGCGGAGATCAGCGGCCTCGCCGCTTCGCGGGCCCATCGCGGTGTGCTGTGGCTGCACGATGACGGCGGCAATCCGGCGCGCCTGTTCGCGATCAATACCAATGGCGACCGTCTCGCCACGCTGCGCATCGAAGGCGTGACCAAGACCGACTGGGAAGACATGGCGGCTTTCCGCCTCGACGGCCGCAACTACCTGCTGGTCGCCGATACGGGCGACAACGGCGGCTTGCGCAGGACGCTGCAGCTGCACGCGATCGAGGAACCGAAGAAGCTGGAGAACGCGCGCGTCAAACCCGCGTGGTCGATCGCCTTCCGCTGGCCCGACGGTGCGCGCGATTGCGAAGCCGTCGCCGTCGACGAACGCAGCAGGCAGATCCTGCTGATCTCGAAGAAGCGCCGGCCACCGGAAGTCTTCATGCTCCCGCTCGGCCCGCACAGCGGCGTGCTCATCGCACAACGCATCGGCACCCTCACCGGCATGCCCGAACCCAGTGCACAGGATCTGCGCGCCAACGAAAAACAGGCGCGCATCCTCAAGCAGGTCACCGCCGCCGACATCTCGCCCGACGACCGGACGCTCGCGGTGATGACCTACCGCGACCTGTTGCTCTACCGGCGCCGCGACAGCGGCTCATGGGCGCAGGCGATCGCCGCGAAACCGAAGCTCTCGGCACTGCCATGGTTGCCGCAAGCCGAAGCCCTGGGCTGGTCCGCCGACGGCAAGGCGCTTTACGCGACCGGCGAATTCATTCCGGCGCCGTTATATCGCGTGGAGCCGTAGCAGCTGCATCGCGCCGCTGCGTCGCGGCGACTCCACAGATCATCGAGACCTCTATTGCGCTTCTCTGCGTCGTCTCGTGAAACGCCACGCGAGCCACGTTATCAGCACCAGGACTGCAGGACAGACCCAGCCAAAAGCGCCGGCGATGGCCACGGATTCATGGGCGACAAAAGCCCATGCCACATTCATCGCCCAACCGGCTGCGACAGCAATGATTGACGCAACCACGCCGCTCAAGCGGGAGCGCGACCTTAGTAACCAGAACAGCACGACCGGCAGCGCGAGCGCCGTTATCAACAGAATGTTCGCCACGCACTTTCCCCTGGGTCCCGAGCTTGATGATGCCTAGCCGCGAAATGGCTTCGGCTTGGATGAATCACGCTTCGGCAGGCGGTTCCCACAATTCGACCTTGTTGCCTTCCGGGTCGATCACCCAACCGAACTTGCCCTGCTCGGATTCTTCCGTCCGTTCCACGACGTTGCAGCCTTCGCTTCTGAGCGCAGCGAGCAGCGCATGCAGGTCGGCGACGCGGAAGTTGATCATGAAGCTGGCGGTGCCTGGTTCCAGGTACGTCGTGTCGCTCTTGAACGGGCTCCAGATCGTCATGCCCTTCTCGCTGCCCGCCCCGCCCCACTCGAAAATCGCGCCGCCCCACTCGGTCACGTCCAGTCCGAGGTGATCGCGGTACCAGGCGCCAAGCGCCTGCGGATCTTTTGCCTTGAAGAAAATGCCGCCAATTCCCGTTACACGCTTCATGTGCTTCCCTGATTGATACGAAGGCTTCGGCTCGCGCCTGTCGTTGCAGATTGCACCGCGGTTCCGACAAAGAAAACCCCGCGCGCGCGGGACTTCCTTTACTGCTGCATCGGAAGTTTGTAATCGCGGCGGCGCGTTACGCGTTCACTGGTTTGGGGTCGGTGCGGCGGCTCCTGCTTCGAAGCGCTTGGCCAGTTCGCGGTTGACCTCGTCGAGGCCTTCGCCGCCGGCGGCCTGGATCCAGCCGGCTGGTTTCCGGATCCAGTCATTCCCCTTCAGAGGTCCCTCCAAGCCGCCCGCCGACCCGCCGTCCGTCGGCTACCGCTTGATCTGATATCAAATTGATATCAGTCTTCAAGCCCTCAACGGAGACGACCCATGAAAGAGAACCCGACCCAATCCCTCCCCGGCATCCCGGTCCTGCTCGTCCTGATCGTCGCGCTGCTGCTCGGGGCTTGGCTGGGGCTGAACGGCGTGCGCACGGCCGCGCCCGTTTCGGTCATTGCCGGCGTGCTGGTCATCGCGCTGGGCATCTTCGCCCTGGTCGGCCTGTACATGGTCGAGCCCAACCAGGCCGCGGTGCTGAGCCTGTTCGGCAAGTACGTGGGCACGGTCAAGGACAACGGGCTGCGCTGGAACAATCCCTTCTTCACCAAGCGCAAGGTCAGCCAGCGCGTGCGCAACTTCGAGAGCGGCAAGCTCAAGGTCAACGAACTGGACGGTTCGCCGATCGAGATCGCCGCGGTGATCGTGTGGCAGGTCGTCGACAGCGCAGAAGCGGTCTACAACGTGGACGACTACGAGAGCTTCGTGCACATCCAGTCCGAGTCGGCGCTGCGCACGATGGCGACCAGCTATCCGTACGACCAGCACGAGGAAGGCCAGGTGTCGCTGCGCAGCCACGCAGCGGAAATCAGCCAACACCTGCAGGACGCACTGGCCGAGCGCCTGGCGAACGCAGGCGTGCAGGTGCTCGACGCACGCATCAGCCATCTCGCCTACGCCCCGGAAATCGCGCAGGCGATGCTGCAGCGGCAGCAGGCGAACGCGATCATCGCGGCGCGCACGCGGATCGTCGCGGGCGCGGTCGGGATGGTCGAGATGGCACTGGCCGAGCTGCAGAAGAACGGCGTCGTTCACCTGGACGAAGAACGCAAGGCGCAGATGGTGAGCAACCTGCTCGTCGTGCTGTGCGGCGAGCGCGCGACGCAGCCGGTCGTCAACGCCGGCACGCTGTACTGAGGCGCGCGCGATGAACATCACCACGAGTGCCGCCGTTTTCGTCGTCATCCTGGTCATCGCCATCGCGGCGCGGCGCCGCCGGCAGCGGCGCAGGGACTGACGCGTGGCGGAGAAGAAGGCCTATCCGCTGCGCATCAGCGCCGACGTGCTGAACGCCGCGCAGCGCTGGGCCGACGACGAGTTGCGCAGCCTCAATGCGCAGATCGAGTACGTGTTGCGCGATGCGTTGCGCAAGGCGGGACGGTTGCCGAAATCGCCGCGGGAAGCACCAGAGGAGCACGACGAGTGACGTCCGGCGCCAGACAGGAAGACATGCAATGATCCGCGAATTCGCCGTCCCTGCTCCCGATGCACGCAAGATGTGGCTGCTGCTCGGACCGGTCCTGCTGGCTGCGGTCGTCGGCATCGGGATCGCAGCGCGCGAGCAGCCGCGTGCCATGTTCCTGTTCCCGCTGCTGCTGTTGCCGGCGCTGCTGCTGGTGGCGAAGTTCCGTCGCAGCCGCGTACTCCTGCGCGACGGCGAACTGGTCGTGCAGGCCGGGCTCAACTCCCATCGTGTCCCGCTGGATGCGCTGGACCTGGAGCATGCGCGCATCGTGGACCTCGCCGAACGCACCGAACTGCGGCCGATGCTCAAGACGTTCGGCACGTCGCTGCCGGGTTATCGCAGCGGCCACTTCCGCCTGCGCGACCTGAGCCGCGCTTTCGTGCTGCTGACGGGTGCGCGCCGGGTGCTGGTGCTTCCCGAACGCTCCGGGCGCCGGTTGCTGCTGGGTGTCGAGAAGCCGCAGGCGTTGCTGGATGCGTTGCTCGCGCAGCGGCGGCAGCTCCCGTCCGTGTAAGCGCGCTTGGTCCCTTTCGAAGCGGAGGACACCATGAAACCGTTCACGACGTTCGCCACCCTCCTGTTGTCCGCGATCTCGATCCTGCAACTGCTGCGCACCGTGATGGCCTGGCCGGTCACGGTGAACGGGTGGGAGGTGCCGGTCTGGACCAGCGGGATCGCCTGCGTTGTCGCCGGTGTCACGGCCGCGATGCTGTGGCGCGAATCCCGTCGCTGATCGCACCACGCGTGACCCGAGCAGCGCGCAAAGCTACCCTTCGCGCATGCGCCCCACTTCGCACCTGCTGCTGAATACGCCCGACATCGAGATCTGGCCGGGAGGCCTGCTGCGCGCGCGCAGCAATCACGACGCGCGCGCACTGTCGCGCGCACGCCATGTGTTGCGACGCAAGCGCGATGGCCAGTACCTCGCGGCGGAACTGCCTGAAGGGCTGCTGGCGATGGTGCCTCGGCTGCGGCACGAAGCGGGCGTCGAACTTGCGTTCGCGATGCTCGACCATCTCTCCGAACACCGGCGTGCGGGCGTCGATGCGATCGGTGAACTGCCGCTCGACCGCCTGCAGGACCGGCTCGCGGCACTCGGTCTGGACGACAGTTATGGCGAACGCACCGGACTGTCGCTGGTGCCCGAGCCCGCCGTGCTGACCTTCGCCGGCTTCGATCGTTTCCGGCGTGCGCTGTGGCTGGTATCGCCGGCCGCGCGGGCGTGGCGTTCGATGCAGACGGCGGCGTTGCGCGACGGCGTCGTGCTCGAAGCGATTTCCGGGTATCGCAGCCACGACTACCAGTTGGGCATTTTCGAGCGGAAGCTGGCGCGTGGACTCAGTGTCGAACACATCCTCACGGTCAACGCCGCACCGGGTTACAGCGAGCATCACTCCGGCTGCGCCCTCGACATTGGCACGCTGGACGAGCCTCCGGCGGAGGAATCGTTCGAGAATACCGCGGCATTTGCATGGCTGCGCGGGAACGCAGGCGGATACGGCTTCGTGATGAGTTATCCGCGCGACAATCCGCATGGGATCGTCCATGAACCGTGGCATTGGGCATGGCACCACGCCTAGCCGTGCCAGCATTGGCCGCGCCATGGCCGGCTTGCGCACCGGACACGGCGGACAGGCTGTAGCGTTCGCTGCGCACGCCGCAGGCATCGAACAGACTTCGCACGCATCACACAGGGAGATCGCGGCCCCTTCGTGCCGACAACACGCGGGGAAGCGCTACTCCTGCGACCGCTTCGTGGGCTCCTTCGCCTTCACGCCCGCATCGGCGATGCGCCACAGATACAGGCTCGCGTAAGTGCGGTACGGCCCCCAGCGCTCGCCGCGTTCCAGCAGCTCCCTGGGCTTGAGCATTTCTTCGCCCTTGTCGACCACCTGCGCGCCCTTGCGCACGCCCAGGTCGTCCACCGGCAATACGTCGGCGCGACCGAGCCGGAACATCAGCATCATCTCCACCGTCCACCGGCCGATGCCGCGGATGTGGGTGAGCGCGTCGATGATGGCGTCGTTGTCCATCGTGCTCATGCGGCGCAGGTCGGGGATCTCGCCGCGCTCCTCGCGCATCGCAAGATCCCGCAACGCGAGCGTCTTGTTGCCCGACACGCCGCAGGCACGCAGTCCGGCGTCGTCGATCTTCGCCAGGGTGTCGCAATGGAAACGGTTGCTGCTGATCGCGGCTTCCACGCGTCCCACGATCGTCGACGCCGCCTTGCCGCTGAGCTGCTGGTAGAGGATCGCGCGGGCAAGCGCGTCGACGGGATCGAAAGCCTTGCGCCAGCGCGGATCGGGGTCGATCGGGCCGAGCTTCTTCATCCAGGTGCCGAGCTTGCGGTCGCGCCGGGAAAGATGGTCGAAGGCGTCGGTGGTGTCGAAACCGCGGCGGTGTCGGGGCATGTCAGCGCCTCAGGGTGGCGGCGGCATGGAGCAGCCAGGAGAGGATCAGCACGCTGCCGCCGATCGCAGCGAACCGGACGGGCACCTCGAAGACGAAGCGCAGCGTGAGGCTGCCCAAGAACAGCACGGCGCCCAGCAGCAGGCCGCACAGCGCGATGAAATGGAATCGCCCGTTTGCCCGTGGCGCCAGCGCCGCGAGCGCGACGCCGTGGCCGAAGCCAAGCACAGCCGCGATGTACAGGAAATTCCGCGCTTCGCCGTGGGCGGCGTGCGTGGCATAGGCCGACAACGCGACGGCGGCGGCGGCGAGCACTGAACCAGCTGCGCCAAGCCATCGCGCAGTCGCGGGTATTTCGATTGGGGGTCTGGACATGCACGCACGATAAGGCGCGCCGCGCATGCTTTGTAGTGCCCGGTGCGGGCGGTGCGCAAAAAGCAGAACGCCGCGCGGTGCGCGGCGTTCTGCCTGAAGCAAATGGCGGTCGGATTACTTGATCGACCAGACCACGTCGTACTCGCCTTCCTGGCCCGCAGCAAAGCCCGCGTCGATGCCGTTCTTCCAGGACTCGTACGCACGGTCGGTCGTCTCGTAACCGCGGGTCATCGCCCAGGCACGCAGCGCGTCGCGCACGTTCTGCAGGTTCGACATGTGGCCCTTGAAGGGGACCATCGCGATCTTGCTCGGCGGGTTGTAAAGCAGTTCGACGTTGTTGCTGAGGTTGAGACCCTTCAGCTCGGCCGTCGCATCCGTGCCAGCCTTGCGGACCGGCTGCGCCACGTCGAACGAGTAGATCTGGCTGCCGTATTCGTTGGTGATGATGCGCACCGGGCCTGCGGCTTCGAGGCCATTGGCGGCCATGTTCTTCTTGATCCACTCGATGTTGGTCTTCATCTGGGTCTGGATCGTGATCTGGTTCAGCGGAACGGCGGCGTTCAGCACGAGCAGGTTCTCGCCCGGGCGATCGACGACGCGCGGCGCCATGGACGGATCGTCCTTGCCCAGCACGGTGTAGTCGATGTTCGGGATCGTGGCGAGCAGGTTGCTGAGGCTGGCGAGGCCGAGCTTCATCTTCTCGCCGATGTTGCTGGCGACATACAGGCCCGAATAGCGACCCAGCAGGTTCAGGCCGTAGTCGACGTCATAGCTCTGGGTGATCTGGATGTTGCGGCCGGCCTTGCCTGTCGGGGTGAAGGTGAACTCGGAGCGCTTGTTGCGGCCACGGTCGATGTCTTCGATCGCATAGGCGACGCGCTTGTTCGGCTCGCTCTCGGAGATGGTCCAGCTGCCCGCGCCCAGCGCCTTTTCTTCCGACGACCAGCTCACCTTGGCACCCGCGCCCGAATCCGGGCCCGAAAGGTTGATCCGGATGTTGGGATCGCCTGCAACGGAAGGATTCCAATCCTTGAAGTGACGCACGCTGTTCAACGTATCGAAGACGATCGTTACTTTGCGGTTGGTCTCAACCGAGTGTTCCAGGTGGCGGCTCGACGGCAGGATGAAGCCGACGATGGTGAACAGCAGGGCGACGATCGCCAGGGAAATCAGGATCTCGAGCAGACGGGTCATTCAGGTTCTCCAGGGCCCGGTCTCGGCAATCGGCCGGGGCGCAAGTCGGCAATCGTAACCCAGCCGGTGGCTGCCCCGCAGCACCGCGCCGCCACAAACTTGGGCGGCAACACAGTTTCAGCGCGCCGCAGCGCGGGGGGAAACAGGCATGCGAGCCTTGCCTTCATGACTCCATGCTCGCTGCCTTCCGGGGGCAGGACCGCGCCGCCAAAAAAATTCAGGCGGCGACGCAGTCCAATGCCCGCGCAAAACGCGCCGGCCTGTCGACTCCGGCAGCCGCCTTACCGGGCCGGTTCCCTTTCGAACGCAAGGTCTGACAACTCCAGGCGCGCCCCTCGCGCTGCGGCGGGCCGGCCCTCGGCTATCAGACCAGCTGCAGTTCGAAAGCCTTGAGCACCGCGCGCGTCCGATCGCGCACGCCCAGTTTCGACAGGATGTTGGACACGTGGTTCTTGATCGTGCCTTCGGCAACGCCGAGGGAATTGGCGATTTCCTTGTTCGAGAAACCGCCCGCCATCAGCCGCAGGATTTCAGTCTCGCGCTCGGTCAACGGATCAGGACGATCGAGGCTGACGAAATCGTTGCGCATGTGCTCCAGCCCCGACAACAGGCGCTGGGTCATCGCCGGCTGCACCAGCGAGCCCCCGTTGGCCACTGTCTGGATCGCGCCGACCAGTTGCTCCAGCGATACGTCCTTGAGCAGGTAGCCCTTGGCGCCGGCCTTCAGGCCCGCGAGCACGAGCTGGTCGTCGTCGAAGGTGGTGAGGATGATGGTCGGTGGCAGCGAATTGGTGCGGGCGAGCGCCTGCAGTGCTTCCAGCCCGGACATCACCGGCATGCGCATGTCCATCAGGACGACATCCGGCTGGATCTGCGGAATCACGTCCACCGCCTGCTTGCCGTCGCTGGCTTCGGCCACCACTTCGATGCCGTCGGCCAGGGCCAGCAGGGAACGCACGCCCTGGCGCACCAGGGTCTGGTCGTCCACCAGCAGCACACGGATGCTTTTTTCGGTCATGCAATCGCTCCTTCGCTTGCGGCCAGGGTGGCCGAGGCCGGCAGCGTGAGCCGCAGGCGGAATCCCGCTTCAGGATGAGGTCGGGGTTGGGTTTCTATACGCAGGTCGCCGCCGTACTGGGCCAGGCGCTCGCGCATGCCACGCAGGCCATTGCCGGCGACGAGCAGGTCGGCGCCGCGGCCGTCGTCACGCGCGTCCACGACGATGTTGCGCCCTTCGCGGCCCACGCTGATCCACAGGTTGTGCGCATTCGCGTGGCGAACGGCATTGGTGATGATTTCCTGCGTGCAGCGCAACAGGACGTGGGCGCGTTCGGGATCGTCGATGGTCAACGGCGCCTCGATGTCCATGTGGATGTCGATGGCGGGCACGTTCTCGGACAACGGCTGCAGTGCAGCGGCCAGGTCGATCGCACCGCCCTCGCGGAGCTGGCTGACGGCTTCGCGCACGTCGGTCAGCAGCAGCTTGGCCAGGGTATGGGCCTGCTGGACGTGCTCGCGCGCGCGGCCATCAGGGGTGAGGTGCCCCGCCACCTCGAGGTTGAGGCTGAGCGCGGTGAGGTGGTGGCCGAGCAGGTCATGCAGTTCGCGCGAGATACGGGTGCGCTCGTTCACGCGCACGCTCTCGCCCAGCAGGGCGCGGGTGGCACGCAATTCGGCGTTGAGGCGGCGCTGCTCTTCGCGGGCTTCGGCCTGTTGCCGGGCGACCAGTGCGGTGACGAAGACGAAGCTGGAAAAACCCATGTAGCCCAGTGCCTGCACCACGGCCAGCAGCGGGGTGAAGTCCAGTCCCACGAACAACGGAATCGTCGCCAGATTGCTGCCGATCAACCAGGGCACGGCGACCCGCAGCGAGAGCAACCAGGGCAGCAGCCCGGCCAGGACCATCAGCAGGATGCTGCCCAGGCCCGTGCCGGAAAAATACGTGACGCCGATGGCGCAGGCGGTCAGTACCAGGAGGAGCGCGTGATCGGCGAACGCCGGACGCCGCTGCCCGAGCGAACGGGTGATCCACCAATAGACGATGCCGAACGCGAGATACACCACCGACCAGCGCAGGATTCGCCATGTCAGGGTTTCGCCGGGCTCCGGAGGCAGGAACGCAGGATCGAGCCAGACGTTCAGCAACCACAGCCCGACCGCGCCCCAGGTGAAAAGACCGGCGTAGCGCAGCAGTTGCGAGTGGTTGAGTCGGGAAAGCATGAATCCATGCTAACCACTACCTGCTGTAGCCGAGCCGTCCGAAAGTCATGCCAACGCGTCTTTTGACGGCCTGATCGGTGTCGTTCGCGCACCAAGGACGAGATGAATCCATGCTCGCCCCACCCTGCCGCCCATGCGATAATCGCCCGGCCAACGGCACTGGGCCGCTGCTGGCCCGAAACCATGGAGTTACGACGAAATGTCGATCGTTGTCCGCGACGTGCGTGAGCACGAGCTGGATTCCGTCCTCGCTCTCAACAACGCCGCCGGGCCTGCCATCCTGCCGCTGGACGCGACGCGACTGCGCTACTTCTTTGAACACGCCGAGTATTTCCGTGTCGCCGAACGCGACGGAACGCTGGCGGGTTTCCTGATCGGCATGGGCTCGGGCGCGGAACACGACAGCAGCAACTTCTGCTGGTTCCGCGAGCGCTATCCGGAATTCTTCTACATCGACCGGATCGTCGTGGCGAGCCGCCGTCGCGGTGGTGGCGTCGGCCGCGCGTTCTATGCCGACGCGCAGAGTTATGCGGAACTTCGCTACCCGCACATGGCGTGCGAAGTGTTCCTCGACGGCACCAACGATCCGGTGCTGCTTTTCCATGGCAGCTTCGGTTTCCGCGAGGTCGGCCAGCACGTCATGTCCGAAACCGGCGTGCGCGCCGCGATGCTGATGAAGCCGCTGTGCAGCTATCCGTGGGTGTACGAAACCTATGGTGGTGCATTGCCGGAGGTTTCCTGGCTGCTGCGACCGCGCACGGCACTCGCCCACGTCGCGCCGCGCGCGACCGGGACCTGCCCATGAGCGTGGCGGTCGACTACGAACTGGCCGGCGATCTCAAGATCGGCCAGGTCGGCATAGCCAATCTCCGCATCCGCAGCCTCGACGTCGCGCGTCTCGTCGAAGAAATGCGCGGCCGCGTGCAGCGCGCGCCCAAGCTCTTCGCGCGCGCCGCGATCGTTATCGATTTCGGCGGGTTGACGCAGACGCCCGATGTCGCGACCGCGCGACAGCTCATCGAAGGCCTGCGCGACGCCGGCGTGCTGCCGGTCGCGCTCGCCTACGGCACCAGCGAGATCGAGCGCCTGTCCGAGCAACTCGGCCTGCCGCTGCTCGCGAAATTCCGTGCCTCGTACGAGCGCGATGGCGAAGCGGAGCCGGCACTGGCTGCGCCTGCGCCGCGTGCAAAGGCACAGCCGGCAAAAACCGAAGCCGCCCCGGCATCCGCGACACCTGCCCTCGCCGCGCCCACGATGCCCGGCCTGATCCACTCCACGCCCGTGCGCTCCGGCCAGCAGGTCTACGCCGCCAACCGCGACCTCAGCGTGCTCACCACCATCGGCGCGGGCGCGGAAGTGATGGCGGACGGCTCGATCCACATCTACGGCCCGCTGCGCGGCCGCGCGCTCGCCGGCGCGCAAGGCTGGGAGCAGGCGCGCATCTTCTGCCGCGAATTCCACGCCGAACTGGTCGCGATCGCCGGCCGCTACAAGGTGCTCGAAGACATTCCAAAGGAATTGCGCGGCAAGGCCGTGCAGATCTGGCTCGAAGGCGAGGAACTGAAGATCGCCGCGCTCGAGTGATTTCACCCACGATGCTTCCTGGCGCGCAGCAGGCGCCTTTTTTGCTGTAAATAGTGCTTTGAACAAATCACGGGCCATATGCCCGGCATTAAAAGAAGAACGGCGGCTCCTCGACTAAGTGATCCGCCGTCGCACAGGACTTGGGAGAAAAAACTTGGCAGAAATCATCGTAGTCACCTCGGGCAAGGGCGGCGTGGGCAAGACCACGACCAGCGCCAGCGTCGCCTGCGGACTCGCCCGTCGCGGCCACAAGGTCGCCGTCATCGACTTCGACGTCGGCCTGCGCAACCTCGACCTGATCATGGGCTGCGAGCGTCGCGTGGTGTACGACTTCGTCAACGTCATCAGCGGCGAGGCGTCGCTCAAGCAGGCGCTGATCAAGGACAAGCGTTTTGACAACCTCCACGTGCTCGCCGCGTCGCAGACGCGCGACAAGGACGCCTTGACCAAGGAAGGCGTGGAAAAGGTGCTGAACGACCTGTCGAACGAGGGCTTCGACTACGTCGTGTGCGACTCGCCGGCCGGCATCGAGAAGGGTGCGTTCCTCGCCATGTATTTCGCCGACCAGGCGGTCGTGGTGGTGAACCCGGAAGTGTCCTCGGTGCGCGACTCCGATCGCATCCTCGGCCTGCTCGCTTCCAAGACCCGCCGCGCCGAGAACGGCGAGCGCGTGAAGGAGTTCCTGCTGCTCACCCGCTACAGCCCCAAGCGCGTGGAAACCGGCGAGATGCTGAGTGTTGGCGACGTCGAGGAAATCCTCGGCCTCAAGACGATCGGCGTCATTCCCGAATCCGGCGACGTGCTCAATGCCTCGAACAAGGGCGAGCCCGTCATCCTCGAAACCGAATCCGACGCTGCGCAAGCGTACGACGATGCGGTTGCACGACTGCTGGGCGAGGACCGCCCCATGCGTTTCACGCAGGTCGAGAAGAAGGGCTTCTTCAGCAAGATCTTTGGAGCCTGACCATGGGTTTGTTCGATTTCCTGACCGTCAAGAAGCCCACCGCCTCGATCGCCAAGGATCGCCTCCGCATCATCGTCGCGCACGAACGCAGCGGCCGCGGTACCAGCCCCGACTACCTGCCGATGCTGCAGCGCGAATTGCTGGAAGTGATCCGTAAGTACGTCAAGGTCGAAGATGAAGCCGTCAAGGTCGACCTGATCGGCGAAGGCGACAACAAGGTGCTCGACATCTCCGTCGCGCTGCCGGAAAACCCCGCCCAAGCCTGATGTTTTCTCCCCTGCGCATTCGCGCAGGGGAGTTCGCCGCTTCCCGTGATCACCCTCGCCGACATCAATCCGGCCGACGTCGCGGCCCTGCTCGCGCGACACGAGCTCCAGTTGCAGATCGTTCCGGACGGCGAAGCCATTCCCGGCAGTTACTGGGGCGAACGCGAAGCGGGCCTGATCGGCAGCACCGTCTACGCGCGTTCCGACACACCGGTGCATTCGCTGCTGCACGAAGCCGCGCACCTGATCGTGCTTCCACCCGAACGTCGTGCGCAGGTCCACACCGACGCCACCGATTCGGTCGAGGAAGAAGATGCCGTGTGCGTGTTGCAGGCGCTGCTCGGCGATGAGATTCCTGGCGTCGGCCGCGACCGCATCCTCGCGGACATGGATGAGTGGGGCTACACATTCCGCCTCGGCTCGGCACGCGCCTATTTCGAACACGATGCCGACGCCGCGTGGCAATGGCTGATTGTCCGCGGGCTTGCGCATAGGCCATAAGGCTGCACTCAGGCACGCAGGAAAAACGAAAGACGGCCCGGGATCCACTTGCGTTTGAACCGGCGCGTCTAACGAAAGACGACAGTCATTCCGCTTGCGTTTGCGCACGCGCGTTCCGCACGGCACTGTGCGATCCGACTGCGCCCTACGCCGCTGGCCGGTGTAGTACGCATCCGTCCGCTGCAGAGCAATCGCCACATCGGACAATTCGGTCGCATCACGCAGCCACCGCGAGAACGCCATGGTTTCCGAACGACGCCGCCATTTCCTCAAGCTTTCCGCCGCCGCGGCAGCCGGCGCCGTCGGCGTGCAACTGCTGCCGAAGGTGATCCGCGACGCACTGGCCGTTGAACCGGCGATCGTCACCGGAACGATCCGGGACGTGCAGCACGTGGTGATCCTGATGCAGGAGAACCGCTCGTTCGACCACTACCTGGGCACCTTGCGTGGCGTGCGCGGCTTCGACGATCCGCGTCCGATCCCGCTGCCCGGCGGCAAGGCGGTCTGGTACCAGCCCAACCGCATCGGTGGTTCGAAGTACACGCTGCCGTTCCACCTGGACACCGACAAAACCGCAGCGCAATGCCTGGCGGACATCGACCACAACTGGAAAGGCTCGCACGCGTTGTGGAAGAACTACGACGCGTGGGTGCAGGTGAAGGGGCCGTTCGCGATGGGTCACTTCACCCGCGCAGACCTGCCGTTCTACTACGCGCTCGCCGACGCATTCACCGTGTGCGACGCGTACTACTGCTCCATCTTCGGGCCGACCAACCCCAACCGCATGCACATGTTCACCGGCACGAGCGGCCTGACCGTCGGAAACACCGGGACGCAGGCGGTGAACAACAAGGACGATGGCAACTGGACGGCGGACATGTCCAAGGACGATCCCGGCTTCGACGCCTACACCTGGACCACCTACGCCGAACGCCTGCAGGCCGCGGGCGTGAGCTGGAAGGTCTACCAGGAATACGACAACTACGGCGACAACTCGCTGCCGTGGTTCCGCAACTTCCGCAATCTCGACACTTCCTCGCCGCTGTACCAGCGCGGCCGAGCATGGGTCGCGGGTTCCAATGCCGGCAATGCGGCCGCTTCGCGCGGCGAACACATGGCCGATGCCTTCCGGCGCGACGTCGAGGCCGGCACGCTGCCGCAGGTGTCGTGGCTGGTCGCGCCCTACATCATGAGCGAGCATCCCGCAGCGACGCCGGCGTACGGCGAATCGCTGACCGCGCGCTTCCTCGAAGTGCTCGCAGCCAATCCCGAGGTGTGGTCGAAGACGGTGTTCATCGTCAACTACGACGAGAACGGCGGCTTCTTCGACCACGTGCCCGCGCCGCTGCCCGCGATCGACCGCAGCATGGGCCTGAGCACGGTCGACACCAGCACCGAAAACTACAACGGCGTGCCGGTGGGACTGGGAGCGCGCACGCCGATGTTCGTGATCTCGCCGTGGAGCAAGGGTGGCTGGGTGAATTCGCAGGTGTTCGACCACACCTCGCTGATCCGCTTCCTCGAGCAACGCTTCGGCGTGATCGATCCCAACATCAGCGCGTGGCGCCGCGAGGTATGCGGCGATCTCACATCGACACTGGAATTCGCCGATCCCGACAACAACTGGCCTGCACTGCCGGACACGACGGGCAACATCGGCGAAGCCGACGCGACCTGCGCATTCAAGCCGCCGCGCGTGCCAAACAGGCAGACCCTGCCGCGGCAGGAAACCGGACAACGTCCCGCGTGCGCGTTGCCCTACGAACTGCATGCCGATGGCCGCGTCGATCCCGTCGCGGGCCGTTTCTGGGTCGACTTCGCGAATACCGGCAGCGCGGGCGCGGCCTTCAACGTGTACTCGCAGAACCGCAGCGACGGTCCGTGGTTCTACACCGTCGGCGCCGGCAAGGAAGTGTCCGACTACTGGAGCGCGGTTTCCTACACCTCGGGTCGGTATGACCTGCGCGCTTACGGGCCCAACGGCTTCCTGCGCGAATTCGTCGGCGACGTGCTGCTCGCCGGCACGAGCAAGGCGCAGCCGGAAGTCGAGACGATCTACGATCGCGCAGGCGGGAGCATCATCCTGCGCCTGCGCAACAACGGCAGCGCGCCCTGCACGCTGACGGTCAGGCCAAACCGTTACAACACCGCGGCCCCACGCACGCACACCCTGGCCGCGGGCGCGAACGTCGACGATGCCTGGGCGATCGCGGGCAACGGCCACTGGTACGACCTGAGCATCACGTCCAGTTCCGACGCGAACTTTCTGCGCCGCCTTGCCGGCCATATGGAAACGGGAGCGGCGAGCGTGAGCGACCCCGCCATCGGCGCCTGACCGGCCGGACATGCGCGATGGCCGTCATTTCCGGCCGCCATCACTTGCAGGCCCCCGCTTCCACCCACTAGCCTCGCGGTTCTCCGCGCCCCGCCGGGCGCCCGCAGAGGATCCATCGTGAATCATCGTCATGCCCTGCTCGCGCTCGCGGTTGCCGCGGGCCTCACCTTGTCGGCCTGCAAGAAGGACCAGGCCCCCGCGACCGACGCGGCGAAGGCACCGGAGGGCGAGACCGCCGACCAGTTCGTCGCGCGCGTCAACGAGGAAATGCGCAAGATCTACCCCGAGCTCAACGCGGCGCAGTGGACGTCGGCGACCTACATCAACAGCGATACCGAGCTGCTGACCGCCAAGGCCAACGAGCGCTTCCTGTCGCAACTCAACAAGTGGATCGAGGAATCGCGCAAGTTCGAGGGGCAGAAGATGTCGCCCGAAAGCGCGCGCGCGATCCGCCTGCTCAAGCTCTCGGTCGCGATGCCGCCACCGAAGGATCCGAAGAAGCTCGAAGAGCTGACCGGCATCGCCACCAAGATGGAAGGCATGTACGGCTCGGGTGAGTACTGCAAGGGCGAAGGCAGCGCGCGCAAATGCCGCCAGCTCGGCGAACTCGAGGACGTGCTGCGCGATCCCGCCGCAAGCTATGAAGAGCAGCTCGACGCGTGGCAGGGCTGGCACACGATTTCGCAACCGATGCGCAAGGACTACACGCGCTTCGTCGAACTGATCAACACCGGCGCGAAGGACCTGGGCTACGCCGACACCGGCGAACTCTGGCGTTCGGGCTACGACATGACGCCGGCCGAAATCGCCGCCGAAACCGATCGCCTGTGGCTGCAGGTGAAGCCGCTGTACGAACAGCTGCACTGCTACACCCGCACGCAGCTGGAAAAGAAGTACGGCGACAAGGGCGAGGTCACGGGCGGCATGCTGCCCGCGCACCTGCTCGGCAACATGTGGCAGCAGGACTGGGGCAACCTCTGGCCGATCCTGCAGCCGTACGGCAACGACCAGGCCGGCAGCCTCGATATCACCGGCACGCTCAAGGCAGCGCGCGACGCGAAGGAAGCCGAGCTGCTGCGCGCGCTGGACCACGAAGCGACCTACCAGGAACGCGCCGACATCGCCCAGGAAGCCGACCTGGCCGAAGCCAGGGAAATGACCGAGCGCGCACAGGATTTCTACGCCTCGCTCGGCATGCCCAAGCTGCCCGAGAGCTACTGGACGAAGACGCAGTTCATCAAGCCGCGCGATCGCGACGTCGTCTGCCACGCCAGCGCGTGGGACATCGACATGAAGGGCGACGTGCGCACCAAGATGTGCATCAAGCCGAACGAGGAAGACTTCACCACGGTCTACCACGAGCTCGGCCACGTCTATTACTACATGGCCTACAACGACCAGCCGCCGATCTTCCAGCAGGGCGCGCACGATGGCTTCCACGAAGCCATTGGCGACACCATCGTGCTTTCGATGACGCCCAGCTACCTGCAGTCGATCGGCCTGGTGAGCGCGCAGATGCCGAGCAATGAAGCGGTGATCAACGCGCAGATGCGCATGGCGCTGGCGAAGGTGGCGTTCCTGCCCTTCGGCCTGATGATCGATCGCTGGCGCTGGGGCGTGTTCGATGGCTCGATCACACCGGCGAACTACAACAAGGCATGGTGGGACCTGAAGGCGAAATACCAGGGCGTCGCCCCGGTCAGCGCGCGCGGCGAGGACTTCTTCGATCCGGGCGCCAAGTACCACGTGCCGGGCAACACGCCGTACACGCGCTACTTCCTCTCGCACGTGCTGCAGTTCCAGTTCTACAAGGCGCTGTGCGATGCGTCGGGCTACAAGGGCCCGCTGCACGAGTGCAGCTTCTATGGCAACAAGGCCGCCGGTGCGAAGTACCAGGCAATGCTGAGCAAGGGCGCGAGCCAGCCGTGGCAGCAGACCATGAAGGAACTCACCGGTGGCGGGAAGATGGACGCCTCCGCGATCCTCGAATACTTCTCGCCGCTGCAGGCGTGGCTGAAGCAGCAGAATGAAGGCAAGACCTGCGGCTGGAATGCCGAAGCCGGCAAGACAACCGCCGTACCGGAGACAAAACAGGCTGGCGCCTGATTTCGCGCGAGGTTTGAGATTGCAAAGAAAAGGCCGGCGATTGCCGGCCTTTTCTTATTGCGGTTGCGCATCAATGGTTACCGTTCCGCGTTGCCTACGAAGTCCCTCTCCCCGCTTGCGGGGAGAGGGTGCCCGAAGGGCGGGTGAGGGTGGCGAGCGCAGCGAGCTACTTTTGTTTTTGCTGTTGGATGAAGCAGGCAGAGCAAATGAAGTTCGCTGCGCTGCCCCCTCATCTGTCCTTCGGGCATCTTCTCCCCGCAAGCGGGGAGAAGAGTTAATCGGACGGCCCGATAACTATTTGACGTTCGCCGCCGTCTGTCCGAACAGGATGCGGCGCTCTTCCTCGGAGATGTTGTTGCGTCCCGCATACGGCGGCGCCACGCCCTCGTAGGCGCGGATGGTGGCAGGACGCGCCTTGATCGTTTCGAACCAGCGCTTCAGGCTGGGGAAGTCGTCGAGGTTCTGGCCGTGCGGCTCGTGCGGAACGATCCACGGATAGCACGCCATGTCCGCGATCGAATATTCGCCCGCGATGAATTCCCGATCGGCCAGGCGTTTGTCGAGTACTCCGTAAAGACGGTTGGTTTCCTTTAGGTAACGCTCGATCGCATACGGCACCTTCTCCGGCGCATACACGGTGAAGTGCCCGTTCTGCCCCGCCATCGGCCCAAGGCCGCCGACCTGCCAGAACAGCCACTGCAGCACTTCGGCACGGCCACGCACGCCGGCGGGAATGAAGCGGCCGGTTTTCTCCGCGAGATACAGCAGCATCGCGCCCGATTCGAACAGCGAAATCGGCGCACCACCGTCGGCAGGATCGAGGTCGACCAGCGCCGGAATCTTGTTGTTCGGCGACACCTTCAGGAACTCCGGCTCGAACTGCGCACCCGCGCCGATGTCCACCGGAATGGTCCGGTGCGGCAGTCCGCTCTCCTCCATGAAGAGCCTGAGCTTGAGGCCATTGGGCGTGCCCCAGTAATACAGGTCGATCATCGCGTGCTCCTTGTTGGCATGCAGAACCAGGTACGCATGGTCGCGCACCCCGTGCCGTGAAGACATCAACATGCGAAGAACACTTTGGCCCGCAGTCGTCATGCAGGAGGATCCAGATGCCGGGCAAGCAACCGGACCAGTTGGATGAGGCCGCCGTGGATCGACCCGCCCGGCCCGGGTGCATACTCTTTGCATGAACAGAGCCGACGCTCCCGCCGACCTCGCGCCGCAGCCGCTGGACCACGCCACGGCATTGCCGGCGCGTTTTTACTTCGAGCCCTCGATGGTGGCCGCCGATCGCCGCCTGATCTTCGATCGAAGCTGGCAACTGCTCGCGCATGTGTGCCAGCTGCAAAACCCGGGTGACCACGTGATCGGCGATTTCGCCGGCCTGCCGGTCATCGCCGTACGCGGCGCGGACGGAGAAATCCGCGTCTTCCACAACGTCTGCCGCCATCGCGCCGGGCCGATCGCGCAATGCGACGGGCTCGCGGCGAAGTCGCTGCGCTGCCGCTACCACGGCTGGACCTACGCGCTCGACGGCACGCTGCGTTCGGCGCCGGAGATGGGCACCGCGCCCGACTTCGACGTGAGCCAGGTGAAGTTGCCGCAGCTCGCGGTGCGCGTATGGCAGGGCATGGTGTTCGCGGCGGTGGACGAAGCGAATGCGCCGTCGTTCGAAGCCTTCGTGAAGGGCATCGACGAGCGCCTCGGCGCGGACCGGCACCTCGAGCAATACGGCCACCATCACCGCGTCGGTTACGACGTCGCCTGCAACTGGAAGGTGTACGTCGATAACTACCTCGAGGGCTACCACGTCCCGCACATCCATCCGGGATTGAACAAGCTGCTCGACTACCGCAGCTACATCACCGATACCGCCGAGTGGTACTCCTATCAGTTCAGTCCATTGGAAAGCGGCGACGGCCTCTACGGCGCCGGCGACGCGCTGTACTACTGGATGTGGCCCAACACGATGCTCAACATCCTGCCCGGCCGCCTGCAGACCAATCGCGTGATTCCGAAAGGCGTGGACCGCTGCAGGGTCGAATTCGACTTCTACTACAGCCTCGACGAATCGGAAGAAGCCGCGCAACGCCGCCTCAACGACCTCAGCTTCAGCGACGAAGTGCAGTTCGAGGACCTGACGATCTGCGAAGACGTGCAGCGCGGGCTGTCGTCTGGTTCCTACGAGCCTGGCCGGTTGAATCCATTACGCGAAAACGCCTTGCATCATTTCCATGAGCTGCTGCGCGGTGTTTACCGCAACGCAGGCGGCGCCTGACCACTTCGATCGCACATTCCCCGAGGCCTGCATGAGCGCGAACCGCCCCCTTGGCCTCTGGTCCGCAACGGCCCTTGTCGTCGGCAGCATCATCGGCAGCGGCGTATTCCTGTTGCCCGCGTCGCTGGCACTGTATGGCGCCACTAGCCTGATCGGCTGGGCCATCACGCTGTTCGGCGCAGTGATGCTGGCGCTGACGTTCGCGAAGCTGTCGTCGCGCTGGCCACAGACCGGCGGTCCGTACACGTACGCGCGCGTGGGCTTCGGCGACCTGGCCGGCTTCGTGATCGCGTGGAGTTACTGGATTTCGACATGGACGACGAATGCCGCGATCGCAGTAGCGTTTGCGGGCAGCATGGGCTCGATCTTCCCTGGCCTGACCGCGACACCGCTCCGTTCCGCCGCGTGCGCGCTCGTTGCCCTGTGGACGTGCATCGCGATCAACCTGGCCGGCGTGCGCGAAGTCGGACGCGCGCAGGTCGTGCTCACGGTGCTGAAGTTCTTACCGCTGCTGGTGTTCGGTGGGATCGCGATCTGGTTCGTCGACGGCAGCTACTACCGACCGCTGAATCCAAGCGCGCAACCGCTGCCACACGCGGTGAACGCCACGGTCGCGCTCACGTTGTGGGCCCTCCTCGGCCTTGAAGCCGCGACCGTGCCCGCCGGCTCCATCGACAATCCGGAACGCACGGTGCCGCGCGCGACGGTGCTCGGCACCTGCCTCGCGGGCCTCGCCACGATCCTGGCCTGCAGCGCCGTGCTCGGCCTGTTGCCCGCCCAACAACTCGCGACCTCTTCGGCGCCGATGGCCGATGCCGCGCGTTCGTTGTGGGGACCGGTGGCCGGCATCGGCATAGCCGCAGTTGCCGCCATCTCGTGTCTTGGCGCGTTGAATGGCTGGGTGCTGATCTCGGCGCAGGTCCCGATGGCGGCCGCGCGGGACGGCGTGATGCCGTCGGTGTTCGCGCGACTGGATCCGCGCGGAACGCCCGCTACCGGCGTGCTGATCGCGGGCACGCTGGCGACGCTGCTGGTGTTCGCAAACTTCAGCAAGTCGCTGGTGCAGTTGTTCACCTTCGCGATCCTGCTGTCGACTGCGGCGACGTTACTGCCGTATCTCGTCAGCAGCGCGGCGTGGCTGCGCCGCGGCGATCGCAGCGGCCGCGTGGTCGCCTTGCTCGCGTTGCTCTACAGCGCGTATGCATTGGCCGGAATCGGTACCGAATCGCTGCTGTGGGGCATCGTGCTGGTGGCGGCCGGCCTGCCGGTCTATTGGCTCGTCAGGCGCAGGCGCGCGTAAGCAGCGTCCGTCCCCTTAGAGGGTTTCGCCCGGCACCGTTTCGGTTTCGCTCGCGGGTGCCAACAGCGGCTGCGACACCCGTCGCTCCCAGGTCCACAGGCCGAACGCGATCGCCAGGAACACCATCGCGACGCCCACCATCCACAACACGTGCGCGCTGACCAGTGGCGACAGCACGCCCGCGATAACCGCGTTGAGCACCAGGCTGGTGAACGCCTGCAGCGACGAAGCCGACCCGCGTTGGCGCGGATACATGTCCAGGATCGCCAGGGTGACGATCGGGAACACCAGCGCGATGCCGAACGCGTTGAGCGAGATCGGCAGCACCGCCCAGGGCACCGTCGGCACGTCGACCAGCAACGTGTAGGCGAGATTGAGCAGCATCGCGATCGCGCTGGCGATGAAGCCGAAATGCACCAGCCTTTCGCCGCTGATTTTCCCTGCCGTGCGTCCGGACACGAACGCACCCGTCACCATGCCGGTGATCATCGGCACGAAGAACCAGCCGAAGTCGCCTTCGCCCAGCCTGAGATGGTCGACGACGAACGCGGGCGCCGAGGCGATGAACAACCACAACGCGGCGAAGTTGAAGGCGCTTGCACCCGCCAGGCGCTGGAAGCGCGGATTGGCGAAGATGGAAACGTAATCGCGCACCAGCGACTTCGCCCGCAGCGGCAGGCGTGCTTCCTTCGCATGGGTTTCCGGCAGGCCCACCCATGTCACGACGAGCAGCAGCACCGAGAACGCGGCAAGGAACCAGAAGATCACCGGCCACGCGGTCCATCCGAGGATCCACCCGCCGATGATCGGCGCGATCGCCGGCGCGATGCCGAAGATCATCGACACCTGGCTCATCAGGCGTTGCGCCGCTTCGCCCTGCAGCACGTCGCGGATCACCGCACGGCCAACGATCAGCCCGACGCCCGAGGACAATCCCTGCAATGCGCGGAAGGCCAGCAGCATCGGCAGGTCGCGCGACAACGCACAGCCGATCGATGCGAAGGTGAAGACGATCAGCCCCCCGAGGATCACCCGCTTGCGTCCGATCGCATCCGAGAGCGGTCCGTGCACCAGGCTCATCAGCGCGTAGGCGACGAGATAGGCGCTGATCGTCTGCTGGATCTCGATCTTGTCCGCCTCCAGTTGCGCACCCATCGCCGGGAACGCGGGGAAGATCGTGTCGATCGAGAACGGCCCGAACATCGCCAGGCCACCGAGCAGCAGGGCAAGGCGGCGGAACGGCAATCGGGATGACGCGGCGTCGGCCATGGCGTGGGGAATTCCAGTAGCGTGCGCCAGGCGCACGTTGTTGCGGTTGCGATGATTGCGTCGACTTGCTTGGCCGGCGAATGGTACGCGTGCGCGGCGCGATTACGGCGACGGCGGTCCCTTCAGCTCGATGAGGTTGCCCTCCGGATCGAACAGGTACTGCGATGGCCCCTCGCCCTCCGCGCCGTAACGCGATCCGAATTCGCCGATACGCACGCCATGCGCCTGCAGGTGCGCGACGATCGCATCGCGATCGAAAGGCTCCACACGCAGGCAGAGGTGATCCATGTTGCGGCCCTGGACGCCAGGCGCTGCCCCACCCATCTGCCCGAGCTTTCCATCGACCGGCACCAGGTCGATCAACGACTGTCCCGCGCGCAACTGGATGAGCCCGATCGCTTCCTGCCGGCGCTCCACGCTGCAGCCGAGCACGTTGCAATAGAAGTCGACCATGGGGCCTGCATTGCCCACGCGCAGCACGACATGATCGATCTGTCGCAAAGCAAAGGGCGGCGGCTGGATCATGGCTCTCTCCCGAGCGCGGCTTCGACGAGCGCGATGCGTAAAAGGATAGCGATCCGCCCGACAGCAGACCCGTGCCATCCGGCATCTGCAACCCGTGAAACGGCGGCATTTGCGAGGCAAGCGGCTGGGCGTTATTCCCCGCGAATTCCGGGGGATATCGCCCACGGCGATGACCGCTCGCCAACCGTTGATCGCAAACGCGCACTGCTTCGCAATGCTTCTGCAACTCGCGTCACGAAACGGCGCCAGATCGTCATTGATGCTCCACACCCCCGTGGCTACCTTGCCTCCCATGCCTGTCCAGCGTCGTCGCGCCCGCCGGCTGATCGCAGAACTGCGCATCCTGCGTACTGCAATGAACGAGCTGTCGGCGTTCGTCTATGCGAAGGACCTGGCAGGCAGATACATCTTTGCCAACCGTGCCATGCACGCGTTGTACCGAGCGGCGCCCAACGAGGTGATCGGCGCCGATGATTCCCGGTTCTGGGACATACCGGGTTCGCGTGCCATCTGGCGCAACGACCGTCGAGTGATCGAAGGCGGCGTGCGCCTGGAAACTGAGGAACACCTGGCAATGCCGGGAGCAGATACGAGAACCTACTTCAGCGTGAAGACACCCGTACGCGATGCGCGCGGCCGCATCACCGGCGTTGCTGGGATCTCCACCGACATCACCCACTTCAAGCGCCTGGAATCCGAGTTGCGCGAGAAGAATGCGCTCCTGGAATCGGTGCTGGAAAACGTCGACGCCTGCATCTACACGAAAGACCGTGCGCGTCGCTACACCTACGCCAACGCGAAGATGGCCGCGGTCGTCGGCCGCACGCCCGGTGAACTGATCGGCCGCACCGACGAGGAACTGGTCTCGGCCGAAGTCGCCGCGGACTGGCGCGTGCTCGACGATGCCGTCTTCGAAACGGGCGAGACACAATCGGGCGAAGAGATCTCCACCACGCCCGAAGGCGAGCGCCGCCACTTCTGGGTCGTGCAGATTCCCCAGCGCAACGCGCAGGGCGACGTCGTTTCCCTTTTGGGCATCTCCACCGACTTCACCGAGTTCTACCGACTCAAGGAAGAACTCGCGCGACAGGCGACCACCGACGAGCTGACCGGCGTGCGCAACCGCCGCAGCCTGCTGGAAACCGCGCGCCAGGAATTTTCGCGAGCCAACCGCTATGGCCTTCCGATGGCGATGCTCATGCTCGACATCGATTACTTCAAGCGCATCAACGATGGCTTTGGCCACGACGTCGGCGACAAGGTGTTGAAGGCCGTCGCCGAGGCCTGCCGCCGCGAACTGCGCGACAGCGACGTGCTCGGCCGTATCGGCGGCGAGGAATTCGGCGTGCTGCTGCCCAATACCGACATCGAAGGCGCGGCCGCGGTCGCCGAACGCCTGCGCGTTCGTATCGATGGCCTGGTGCTGTCCGGCGATTGGGGCGAGGACATCCGGCCGAAGGTCAGCGTCGGCGTCGCCTGCATGCAAGGCGCGGGACGCGTCGAGACCGTGCTCAAGCACGCCGATGAGGCGATGTATGCCGCGAAGGCGGCTGGCCGCAATCGCGTGCACGTGGCGCGTGGCGAGGAATGCCGTCCGACGCAGTTGCAGGATGGCTGATCCTGCGGAAGCCAGGGACCTGTCGTAACGTGCACGGCGCGCACGAAGATCCCTGAAAAAAAAACGTGCGTACAGCGCACGCACATCCGTCCAGCAGCCCCGTGGAAGGCGATCGGCGTTCGCCGACCCCGTTTCCCGGCGGCCACGGGACGACCGGCGGCCTGAACGGCGCCCTGAAACCCCTCGGTGAAAGGCCACCCGCTATAATTCCCGCTTCCACGCACACGGTGGGAGAAGCAGGCCGGCCGGCGTCATCGGCAAGGTCCGCTGCCGAAGGCGCAACCGCCCGGAATCGCTCAGGCCCACGTACTTCCGTGTCGCGAAACACTCTGGAGAGACCGGCTCGCACGTTGTGGTAGCGAGAACCGGCGCCGAAGGGGCAAGAAGCACGGTCGGGATTCCTCCCCTCCCGCCCGCTTCCCAAACTCTCAGGCAGAAGGACAGAGGGGCACGAACGGAAGCTTCGGCTTCTGCCCGTCGTTCCCGCGAAGGCGGGAACCCAGCGACTTCCGTCCCGTCGCGGCAATCCGCGCGAACGACAAGGGCACTGGATTTCCCTCCGCGGGAATGACGGCAGGAGAGACGCTCCCCTCATCCCTGCTGACGGATGCCCGCCATGACCCAGTCCTCCCTGCGCGACCTTGAACACCACGACGCGTTCCTCGAGCGTCACATCGGCCCCAACGACGCCGAGATCGCGCACATGCTGCGCGCCGTCGGCCATGACTCGCTCGATGCATTGACCAACGCGATCGTCCCCGCCTCGATCAAGTCCGCCGCGCCGCTGGCGCTGCCAGATCCGGTGACCGAAGTCGAAGCCATCGCCAAGATCCGCGCGATCGCCTCGAAGAACCACGTCTTCCGCTCCTTCATCGGCCAGGGCTACTACGGCACGCACACGCCGAACGTCATCCTGCGCAACATCCTCGAGAACCCCGCGTGGTACACGGCCTACACGCCGTACCAGGCGGAGATCTCGCAGGGCCGCATGGAAGCGCTGATCAACTTCCAGCAGATGTGCGCCGACCTCACCGGCATGGAGATCGCCAACGCCTCGCTGCTCGATGAAGCCACCGCGGCGGCCGAAGCGATGACGTTGGCCAAGCGTTCGTGCAAGTCGAAGTCGAACGTGTTCTTCGTCTCGAACGGCGTGCACCCGCAGTCGCTCGAAGTCATCCGTACCCGCGCCGAACCGCTCGACATCGAAATCGTCGTCGGCAACGACGCCGATGCGCTGAACATCGACGCCTTCGGCGTGATGCTGCAGTACCCCAACACCTTCGGCCAGATCGGCGACTACAAGGCCGTGGCCGATGCCGTGCATGCGCGCGGGGGCCTGGTCGCCGTCGCCACCGACCTGCTCGCACTCACGCTCATTGCCGCGCCCGGCGAATGGGGCGCCGACATCGTCGTCGGCAATTCGCAGCGTTTCGGCGTGCCGTTCGGCTTCGGTGGCCCGCATGCCGCGTTCATGGCCTGCCGCGATGCGTACAAGCGCTCGATGCCGGGCCGCCTGATCGGCGTGTCGATCGATGCCGAAGGCAAGCCGGCCTACCGCCTGACCCTGCAGACGCGCGAACAGCACATCCGCCGCGAAAAGGCCACGTCCAACATCTGCACCGCGCAGGTGCTGCTCGCGGTGATGGCCTCGATGTACGCCGTCTACCACGGCCCGGAGGGCCTCGCCCGCATCGCACGGCGCACGCACCGCCTCGCCGCGATCCTCGCCGCCGCGCTGGGCAAGGCCGGCGTGAACGTCGGCCCGGACTTCTTCGACACGCTGCATGTCACCGGCATCGACGCGGCTTCCATCCATGCGAAGGCGAAGGCCGCGAAGATCAACCTCCGCGCGATCGACTCCGGCAGCATCAGCATCAGCCTCGACGAAACCACCACGCGCGAAGACGTCGCCGCCCTCGCATCGTTGTTCGGCGCCGATGCATCGAACATCGACGTGCTCGACAAGGCCGCTGCCGACGCGATCCCCACCGGCTTGCGTCGCACGTCCGCGTTCCTCACCCACCCCGTCTTCAACACGCACCACAGCGAGCACGAACTGCTGCGCTACATGCGCGCGCTGGCCGACAAGGACCTGGCGATGGATCGCACGATGATCCCGCTGGGCTCGTGCACGATGAAGCTCAACGCCACCGCGGAAATGATCCCGGTGACGTGGCCGGAATTCGGCAACCTCCACCCGCTCGCACCGGCCGAACAGGCACAGGGTTACAGGGAGTTGATCGAAGGCCTCGAAGCCATGTTGGTCGAATGCACCGGCTACGACGCGGTAAGCCTGCAACCGAACTCCGGCGCGCAGGGCGAATACGCAGGCCTGCTCGCGATCCGCGCCTACCACCGCTCGCGCGGTGAAGCACACCGCGACATCTGCCTGATCCCCGATTCCGCACACGGCACCAATCCGGCATCGGCGCAGATGTGCGGCATGACCGTCGTCGTCACCAAGACCGACAGCAACGGCAACGTCGATATCGAGGACATCCGCCGCAACGCGGAGAAGTACAGCGGCCGCCTCGCCGCGATCATGATGACCTACCCCTCGACGCATGGCGTGTTCGAGGAAGACGTCGTCGAGATCTGCGAGATCGTGCACAAGCACGGCGGCCAGGTGTATACCGACGGCGCCAACATGAATGCCCTCGTCGGCGTGGCAAAGCCGGGCAAGTGGGGTTCGGACGTTTCGCACCTCAACCTGCACAAGACGTTCTGCATTCCGCACGGCGGCGGTGGCCCCGGTGTCGGTCCGTGCGCGGTGAAGTCGCACCTCGCGCCATTCCTGCCGCGCGCACTGGGCAATGACGGCCTGCGTACGCAGGGCGTGGGCAATGGCGACGTCGGCATGGTGAGCGCGGCGAGCTTCGGCTCCGCCTCGATCCTGCCGATCAGCTGGATGTACGTGACGATGATGGGCGCCGAAGGCCTGCGCAAGGCGACCCAGGTCGCGCTGCTCAACGCCAACTACATCGCCAAGCGCCTGGCGCCGCACTACGAAACGCTCTACACCGGCCGCAATGGCCTGGTCGCGCACGAGTGCATCCTCGACCTGCGTCCGCTCAAGGACGCCACCGGCATCAGCGCCGAAGACGTGGCCAAGCGCCTCATCGACTTCGGCTTCCACGCGCCGACGTTGAGCTTCCCGGTCGCCGGCACGCTGATGGTCGAGCCGACCGAATCCGAATCGCAGCACGAACTTGACCGCTTCATCGACGCGATGATCCAGATCCGCGACGAGATCCGCGCCATCGAGGAAGGCAAGCTCGACCGCGAGGACAACCCGCTCAAGCACGCCCCGCACACCGCGACGGCCGTGTCCGCGAGCGAGTGGATGCACGCCTACCCGCGCGAACTCGCCGCCTTCCCGCTACCTTCGTTGAAGCAGCAGAAGTACTGGCCGCCGGTCGCGCGTGTCGACAACGTCTACGGCGACAAGAACGTCATGTGCGCGTGCATTCCGGTGGATGCGTACAGGGATGAAGTCGAGGCGTAACTCCGCGCCCCGCGACAGAGTGAAAAAGCCCCGCATCGCGGGGCTTTTTTGCTTGGCGGCGTTCATGCTGGCGACGAAGTCCTGGTCGATGTTCCGTTGGTGCATGTCGGCCACCATTATTCAAGGGTGACGACTAGTGCCGGGCGCGGACCGGCGACGACCCGCGCGGTGCCCATGCAACGACGTACGCATCCGCCGTAGCGGCGCCTTCATGGGCAAGGCGAAACGGCGGTAGAAATAAGACAACACGCGGCGGGATGCGGGAATGCGATGCGCCAGTCCCTCCTCGATCGTGTAAACGCACGGCGCACAGATTCCGCATGGTTTTCCATGCGACGGCCTGTGGCAGAACCATGTCATCTCCATGATCGCGTCCCAGCCTTCGGCTGTCGCCTGCCGGCCGATTCCCACCTTGTCGATGTGGAACAGCGGAAAGCTGAAGTAACCGAACAACGTGAATTCCGGGGAGCCTGAGTGCCTCGGGTCGACGCGGATGCTGTGGAAGCCGGCAGGATGCTCGAACTCCATCGCGAACGAACGCAGCAGTGCCTGCACCTTGTCGTCGACATGCACGCCCAGTTCCATGTTCCCTATCGCGCCGTGCTTGCAATACGCCGGAAGCCATGAGTACTGGCTGCCGATGAACACCTTCTCCCGGATGTCCTGCAACGCACGGTCGATCTCCGCGTCCTCGGCTACGTTGCCGACCGATGCGATGCGCAGCGGCTGCAGCAGCCCGCGCGTGTGCGGGTAGGCAATGCGGAGGCAATCGCGGATGCGGGCCATCGTCTCCAGCTCGATCTGCGTCGATGGTCGGGTCGGGTCTTCCAGGTAGTGGGGAACGACCGGAACGCGATGCCGCAGCAACAGCTGCAGCAAGCGGAATGTCGAGTCCCAGCCGCCGGTCCAGAGCAGATTCACGCAGATGTTTTTTTCCGGACGTTGCGTGTTCATGTAGCGGGCTTACCTCGAGCATTCGATGCTGCCGGCTTGCACCGGGCAGCGCAGGCGTTGCAGTTTCGATCATGGAAGATGAATTGGCTGCATGGGGCATGCATATCCCTGCAGCGAACACACGCAATCCGCTGCCGCTTCCGTGAACTGAGACATACGCGTCGACAAGGCGTGAAAACCGTGGCGCGCGCCCACGAAATCTTGTTCATCCCTGCACATTCGATTGTCGACACTAGGGCTGCGGGGGGGTTGCTCGCAGGATGAACGCATGTCATTTCAAAAGAAGCTAACTACGCCAGCAGCACCCTTCATTCATTCCATCGCCCTGCAGTCGGGCGAATTGGATCGGAAAAGCTTCTGGGAATTCGCCGACGAGGCGAAAGAGGCAACGGAAGCACTCGCCGACGAGAAGATGAAGGTGCTTCCGCATCTTCCCGTCGATGCGCTGCAGCGGTTCTGCACGCAATACCGCTTCTTCACCATCGACTACATCAGCGACCTCGCGGTGCTCGTGGCCAAGCTGCCCTTCGGTGGCCTGCGCAGCCTGTTGAGCCAGATCCTCGCCGAGGAACTGGGTGAAGGGCATGCACACCGGGCGCATCCGGAAATCTATGACCGCTTCCTTGCAAGCATCGGCGTGGAACGGCAGCAGCTTGAGCGTCCCCTGCCCGCCAACCACGTGATCCTCGGCGAACTGACGGACGAACTGTCGCGCCGCAGCCCGGCATTCGGCGTGGGCCTGCGCGGAATGGGCGGTGAGTGCCTGTGCCAGACCTACCTTTCGGTCATGTTCGAGCACCTGCAGGAACATCCGTACATGCGCGATCCCTCGAACGGCATCGACTGGGAATTCTGGACGATCCACGCAGGCGAGCAGGACATCATCCATGGCGAACTGACGCGCCAGGCCATCGACGACTACATACGCGAGGAACCCGCCGCCTTGCCGGAACTTGCGCAAGGTTACGAGCGCAGCATCACCGCGTGGAATCTGTTCTGGCAGAACATCTTCGATGCCTGTATCGAACGGCCGGCGGCGTTGTCATGAGCGGAGCGGCGACGAGCGAACCCATGACTGTCGAGTCTTTGGCCAGCGTGCCCGCAAAAGGCAGGATCACGCAGTTCCATCTCGCCTTTCCCGTGCGCGACCTCGACGAGGCGCGGCACTTCTATGGCGATGTGATCGGTTGTCCGAAAGGCCGAAGCGACATCACGTACCAGGACTTCGACTTCTTCGGCCACCACCTCGTCGCGCATGTCTCCGCGGAATGCCAGCCGTTGCAGGGCGGACGCTTCGACGGCGAAGCCGTGCCGATTCCGCACTTCGGCATGAACCTCGACCGCTCGTCGTGGGAATCGCTTGCCAGGCGGCTGAAAGCCGCGAACGTCGCCTTCCATGAAGAACCGCATCTGCGGCTGAGGGGGAAACCGGGACAGCATGTGACGATGTTCCTGTTCGACCCGTCGGGCAACGCGCTGGAGTTCAAGTCGTTCGACGATCCCGAACAGACCTTCATTCCCTGATCGCGGCGATCGCAATGTCCGATCCCACCCTCGAGAGTGTCCGCGATGAAGCGGCGGCGGCTGCAAGGAGCGCGGAATCGTCGGCCGCCCGCGATAGCGATCGCAGGCATGTGCTGCATCCCTGGTCGTCGCACGCCATGCTGGAACCGACCGTCGTCACCGGATCGGCGGGTGCGCATTTCTGGGACGACAACGGACAACGCTGGCTCGATTTTTCCAGCCAGCTGGTCAATGTCAACGTTGGCCACCAGCATCCGAAGATGATTGCCGCGATCAAGGCGCAGGCCGGAAAGCTGTGCACGATCGCGCCGTACCACGCCAACGAGGTCACCAGCGAAGCGGCGCGCCTGATCTGCGAGATCGCGCCAGGCAACCTGGACCGCGTGTTCTTCACCAATGGAGGTGCGGAAGCGATCGAGAACGCGATCCGCATGGCGCGCCTGCATACCGCGCGACACAAGATCCTGACCGCGTACCGCAGCTACCACGGTGCGACCGCGGGTGCGATCAGCGCCACCGGCGATCCACGACGCTGGGCCTCGGAGCCGGCTGCTCCCGGCTTCGTGAAATTCTGGGGACCCTATCCGTATCGCTCCGCGTTCCATTCCGCCAGCGCCGCGGAGGAATGCGAACGGGCACTGTCACATCTCGCGGACACGATCGCGGCCGAAGGCCGGCACACCATTGCCGCGATCCTGCTGGAGACCGTGGTCGGCGCCAACGGCATTCTCGTGCCGCCCGACGGCTACCTGCAGGGCGTGCGTTCGCTGTGCGACGAACACGGCATCATGATGATCGCCGATGAAGTGATGTGCGGCTTTGGCCGCTGTGGCGAATGGTTCGCGATCGATCGCTGGAATGTCGTTCCGGATCTCATCACCTTCGCCAAGGGCGTCAACTCGGGCTACGTTCCCTTGGGCGGCGTGATCATGAGCGAAGCGATTTCCGCCGGCTTCGCCACGCGCGCCTATCCCGGTGGATTGACCTACTCCGGCCACCCACTGGCCTGCGCGGCGGCAGTCGCATGCATCGGCATCTACAGGGAAGAGGACCTCATCTCCCGCGCCCGCTCGTTGGGCGAAGACGTGATTGCGCCGGCACTGGGAGCGATACAGGAGCGGCATCCCTGTGTAGGCGACGTGCGCGGGCTCGGTGCGTTCTGGGCGATCGAACTTGTCCGCGACCGCCGCACCCGCGAGCCACTGGTGCCGTTCAATGCCGCCGGCGCCGCCGAGGCGCCGATGACCGAGCTCGCCGCCGCCTGCAAACGGCGCGGGCTATGGCCCTTCGTGGCATCTAACCGCTTGCACATCGTGCCGCCACTCACCATCGACGAGCCGTCGTTGCGCGAAGGTCTATCGATTGTCGACGAGGCGCTCCACGTGGCGGATCGCCACTGCACGGGATAGCCAGCGTGGGCGGGTGCATCCAGTCGGGACCCGCGCCGAGGAGCAACAACGCCGCGAACACCATGGGAGAAGGGCGGATCCCGCGCGGCACTCGAGCGCCATCTATCATTTGCAGCCAGGCCTCGGACGCTTCCCTTCATGACCCCAGTGGACTTCACCCCGGACGCCGTGCTGTTCGACATGGACGGACTGATGATCGAAAGCGAGCGCGCGTTGTTGCAGTGCTGGCGCGAGGCTTCGCATGGATTGGGGCTGCACCATCTCGACGACGCGTTGTGGCTGTCGTTCGTCGGCCTGTCCGACCGCGTCTGCGTGGAGCTGCTGCGCGAGCGCCTCGATGAAACACAACTGCAAGCGCTGCTGCAGGACGTGCACGATCGCTACGACCGGCACGTGGAAGCCGGACTTCCGCTCAAGGCCGGCGTGCTCGAATTACTTGCGGAACTCGGGCAGCGAGGCATTCCCCGCGCGGTGGTGACCTCGACCCGTCGCGAGCGCGCCATGCAGAAGCTGGAGCGCTGCGGGTTGTTGCCGCACTTCGACACGGTGGTCAGCGGCAGCGACGTAGTGCACGCGAAACCCGCGCCAGACATCTACCTGCTCGCGGCGGAGCGACTCCATGTTTCACCGTCGCGCTGCGTTGTGCTGGAGGATTCCGTGCCCGGCGTGCGTGCCGCACTCGCCGCCGGCATGACGCCGATCCAGGTGCCCGATCTCGTCATTCCGGATGAAGCCGCTCGCGTGCTGGGACATCGGATCGTGGATTCACTGGCACACGCGCATGAGTTGATTGCGGCCGCGCTGTAGCGGGACGTCCGCGACGATGCCGTAGCGCACGCCGCGGCCCTGACTCCGATCCGCAGCTGCAGTTGCAGCTACGCGCCTTCCGCGAACCGTTCCGCACAGTGGCCGGAATCCGCACTCCAGACCGTTCACGCCAATACAGCGCTACCGTGCCCACGAGGGCCGCATGGACCTGGTCGCCGACGAAATCACCGAGTTGCTCAGGCGCTCCGGAGCCGGCGACGGAGAGGCGGCCGCGCGCCTGCTCGACAGCATTTATGCCGACCTCCGGCAGATCGCACGCTCACGCCTGCGCGGCGAGCGCCATGACACCCTCAACACCACCGCCCTGGTGCATGAAGCGTGGCTGGCGATGGCGCACCGCCAGCAGGTCAGCTTCGAAAGCCGCCGGCATTACTTCGCGTATGCCGCGAAGGCGATGCGGAACATCCTCATCGACCGCGTTCGACAGCGCTTCGCGGACAAGCGCCAGGCCGAGCCGGAACTGCTCATGCAACAGGACGAGGATTCACTCGAACTGGTCGCCCTCGACCAGGCGCTTGCCCGGCTCGCATCGCTCAGCGGGCGGCTCGCGCAGGTCGTGGAATTGCGACTGGTCGCGGGGCTTTCCAACAACGAGATCGCGGCGCAATTGGGATTGAACGAGCGCACCGTCGCGCGCGACTGGCTCAAGGCGCGCGCCCTGCTGGGGCAATGGCTGGAAGCCGCGCTATGAACAACGGCGTCGTCGCCCGCTGGGCCGACATCGACGCGCTGCTCGATGAACTCTTCGAGCAGCCCGAAGAACTTCGCCGCAGCTGGCTGGACGAGCATTGCGAAGATGCCGAACTGCGCGCGATGGTGCTGTCGCTGCTGGCCGCCGATTCGGTGCATGCGGCCGACCTCGAAGCACGCGCGGCAGCCGCACATGAATGGCTGAGTGCGCATGCGGCCGAGCTTCCGCAGATTCCCGGCTACCGCGTGATCGAGCTGATCGGCGAAGGCGGCATGGCGAGCGTGTTCCTTGCCGAACGCATGCTCGGCGAAACCGTGCAACGCGTCGCGCTCAAGCGCCTGCGCCTGAATGTCTACGATCCCGTCGAGCGGCGGCGTTTCGAGCACGAGCACCGCGTGCTTGCGCGCCTCGAACATCCCAACATCGCGCATCTGCTCGACGCCGGAATCGCACCTGATGGCGTGCCGTGGTTCGCGATGGAATATGTCGAAGGCCAGGCCCTGGTGGCGTGGTGCGATTCGCGCCGGCTCGGCATCAACGCGCGTCTCGCCCTGTTCACCGACATCTGCGCAGCGGTGCAGCACGCGCACCAGCACCTGGTCATCCATCGCGACCTCAAGCCGTCGAACATCCACGTCGACAACGACGGCAACGTGAAGCTGCTCGACTTCGGCATCGCCAGGTTGCTCGAGCCCGATACCGACCGGCCGGAGGGAACACGCACCGAACTGCGCCGGCTCACGCCGGGTTACGCGGCGCCGGAGCAATACGCAGGCCGTACCACGACGGCGACCGACGTCTACGCGCTCGGTGTGATCCTGATGGAGCTGCTGAGCGGGCAGAAGCCCGCAGGCGCACAGGCAACGAATTCGGATCCGCTGCGCAACGTGACGATCACGCGCGACGCCGCGGATGCACGTGACTCTTCCCGGCGTGCGCTCGAGCGCCTGCTCGCCGGCGAGATGGGCATGATCGCGCGCAAGGCCATGCGCAGCGAACCGGCGCAGCGCTACGGCACGGCACAGGCTCTGGCCGAGGATCTGGCCGCGTTGCGCAGCGGGCGTCCCGTGACGGCACGGCGCGGTGACTGGCGATATCGGGCGGCGTGTTTCATCCATCGCAACAGGACCGTGGTGGCCGCGAGCGTGGTGATCGCGGCGACATTGGTCGTCGCTACCACGATCAGCCTGCAGCAGGCTCGCGAGGCACGCGCACAGGCTGCGCGTGCACAGGCGGTCCAGGCATTCGTCGAGGACATGCTTGCGCCTTTGCGATCGGGTGTGCCCGCCATCCGCATCCCCAAACTGGACGAAGTGCTGGCTCGCGGAGTGCGTGATCTCGAAAGCCGGCGCCGGCACGATCCGGCGGTCTATGCCGAACTGTTGATGATGTTTGCCGATACCTACGGCCGCATGGGCGATATACCGACTTCTCAGGCGCTAGCCCAGCGTGCACACGCTTTCAGCCTGGAAAGGTTCGGAGACAGGAACCTGCTGACGATCAGGGCGCTGGCATTGCGAGGACAAACGCGGCTCGACAGCGTCGCCGGCATCGCTGATATGAAAGCCGCGCATTCCCAGATGCGTGCGCTTGGAGTCGGGGGCATTCCGCTTGCCAAGGTGCTCGACGATCTCGGTTCCATCGAACTCATGTCCGGCCGTCCGCAGAAGGCGGCAGCGTTGTATGCGCAAGCCCAGCGGCACCGTGAGCTGGCGCTGGGGCCACATCACCCGGATATCGCGCAGGGATACGCCAATCTGGGGATGGCAGAGGACAGCCTGGGACATCTGCCGCGTGCGCTGGCCTTGTTTGAACAGGCCTACCGGCACAGCCTCAGGTACGAAGGCCCGGAAACGCGGCAGGCGGCAAATCATCTCAGGCTCGTGGCAGCGCTCGAAAGCCAGCTCCGCGGATGGCGCAGTGCCGACCGCGACTACTCAACGGTTCTTGATCTCTTCGAACGAATCGATCCGGATGGCAGTCCCGATCGCGTCGATTTGTTGATCGACGTGTGCAACCGGAAGCTGATCGAGGACGATATGGAAGCGGCAGAGAAACATTGCAATGCCGCAGTTTCAATGGCTGCAAGAATGTGGGGCGAAGGCAGCCGGATGCATCAGGTCACGGGCCGCTATCGGGTTGCCCTGCTAATCGCCCAAGGCCGGCTGGACGCTGCGCGCGCGGAAATCTCGCGCATGCGCTCTGCATTGCAAGCCATTCCCGGCGAAACAGCCCGGGTTTCCCTCGATATGTTGTATTCCCCCCTCAGTGATCTCGAGGGTGTCGAAGGGAACTACGCCGGCATGCGCGATGGTCTGCTCCGGATCGAGCAAAGCGGTACCGGAATGCAGTGGCCTGCCTTCCGCGCCGGAGTGCTGGCGCGTCTCGCCCTGGCCTGCGCCCATGCACCCGACGCAGCTTGTCCTGCATCCGACGACGCGAGCGTCGATGCGATGCTCGCTCGACGTCCCCTTGCCAGCGATCCTGTGCGGATCAAGTCCGAACTGTCATTGGCCCGGCTGGCGCTCCTGCGGCGCGATCCCGCCGGCGCCCACCGGCACCTGGATAGCATCGAGTCGATCGCGGCATTACCGCAGAATCGCTTCCCTGCCACCCACCGCTGGCTGACCGAAGCGCGGATGCTGCGCGGCGAAGCATTCGCCGCGCAGGGCGACCGCGATGCTGCCACGCGCGAATGGCGTGCGGCCGAAACGATCTTCGCCGCTCGCTATGCGCCGCAACATCCCTTCCGGCGCCAGCTCAAGGCACACCTGGAAACAGGCGTCGCTGCGCGCTGATCAGCCGGCATGGTGGCTGAAGTCCGATGCCGATCGTTCGTGGAAAAGCGTGCAGCCCTGCGAAGACCTGACATCAATCCTCTTCACGTATTGGTGTAGCTCGCATTCCCAAGCCCGGTACCGATCGTCAGCACGCCCCAGCGTTTTGCCTTGCGCATCAGGTTGCGCGCACTCAGCCCCTGTACCACCGCGTCGTTGTGCAGCACGACCGCCACCCTTCGCCCATCGACGCGGTCCAGCCGCTTGCGCAACTCGCGTGGCAGATTGAACGGATACTCCCAATCCCCCGGAAGGTTCTGCGCGCCCTGCCGGATGCTGCCATCGGCCTTGATCTGCCCGGGGCATGCAATGCCTGCGAAGGGCGCAAGCCGGATATCGAGCGTGCGTGCCTGCGCAGCAAGTCCATTGAGCATGCCGGCAAGCCGCGCGATCGCTTCGCCGCGATCGGGATCGTCGTCGGCGTGCCGCCATTGCATGTGTTCGAGCAGGCGCGCTTTCGAACCATCCTTCTTCTGCCTTAGTCGATGTTCGACGATGCCGCAGCGCAGATTGGTGCCGCCCACATCGACTGCGAGGAAAGCGTCGTGGTGCGCGCGAACATCTTCCGGCAACAGGTGCACCCAGCCGAGCAGGCCGCCCTCGTCGGGATCGTGGTGCAACACCTGGAGATCCACGCCGACGCGCGCTTCCTTCAGCTCCCGCGTCGCGCGCCGGATCGCGAGTCCACCGAACTTGCTTTCGGGAAGTCCCCCTCCGAGCACGATGCCCTCCACGCCCTCCCATTCGGGCTGCGCGAGAAAACAGCGCACCACGCCGGCGAGTCGTTGCGCGTATTCCTCGACGGCGACGTGCACGAGGTGCGCGGCATCCGGATCGCCGCCGACCATGACGAGATCGATCGTCTTCTTGTTGATCTCGATGCTCGCCTTCCTGCCGAAGGGATCCTTGCAGGTGCGCCTGCGCTTGCGGCCATGGTCCAGCAGTGCCCGGAAAGCGGTCTGGCTGGCGCGGTCGCCGACGAATCCTTCACCATCGGGCTCTCGGATCGCGAGGTTGTAGCTGTCGACCGATAGGCCGGGCAGTCGCATGGCGCCATGGCGGCCGCGCGGGTCGGACGATTTCGGTGTGGCTTGCTTCGCCATGGCGCCTGTTCCTGGATACAGGCGCCATGCTCGCGCAACGAGCGGCTAGCGCGCGTTAACGGGTTCCCTCATGCGCTACGGCACGTAACGCGTGATATGTCCGCGGATCTCGCCCGAAGGAAACATCGCCGTATGGACATTCGCGTTTACGAAACTGGCCCCGTTCTCCGGGGCCATTATTTCATTCGTCAGCGGCAGTGGTCCTGCGCGCCGGCTTTTAACCGTTGTGCTTCCGAAGCCATGCATCGATATCCGGAAGGCGTTCCGCTCGCACCTTCATCCTGTACTCGATATTGGCCACGGCCGTATCGGTCGCACGACGCGAACTGCTGGCGATGTATTTCTCCGCGAACGTCCTGAGCTTGCCGATCGTCGCCGCGTCGAGCGAACTGCTGGCAAGTCCCGGGTAGTAGCGGCTGAGCGAAGTCGTGTCGACCTTGCCGTTCACCTGTTCGCGATGCGCGGCGGCGAAGTCGAATGCAAGCTCGGGATGGCGGCCCGCCACCGTCGAAATCATCTTCGCGCTGTTGGTCTCGCCCGGCTCCGGCGTCAATGCCAGTTCCAGCGCACGTTGCGCCAATGCCGGATCTTCCGCGGACGACAGCAGCGAGTAGTACTGATCCTTCACCAGCGGCGTGGTTTCCGCCTTCCCCGCTGCATGCAGGCGATCCCAGGTCGCGGCGTCCGCATGCGTCGCAACGACGCCGAGGATGGTCTTGCGCAGCGGGGCTGGCATGGCGTTCGCTTCATAACGGCGCCGCGATTCGTTCACCACGTCGGCATCGCCGAGCGCACCGAGCGTACCGATCAACTGCGTACGCAGGATTGCAATCGGATCGGCCTCTCCTGCCTTCGCTTCCCAACCAACGCGTTCGAACACCGGCGATAGCGTGCGGACCGCGAAGGCGCGGAATTTCGCTCGGCGTGCCGCATCGCCACGGTAGTACTCGTCGAGCCCTTCGAGCGTCTGCGCGATGTTGCCCCAGACCTTCGGATCGGCATCGATCGGCGTGGCCGTGGCGAGTTCGAGGTAATCCGTCACCGGCCGCAGTCCCGACAGGCCCAATGCCCACGCGTCGCCCATCAGCCCGAGCTGGTCGATGGGCGCGAGTTTCGCGAAACCGTCGCGGATCGCAGCGAACTGCGGCTGCGCATACAGCGAGCGGTAGTAGCCGCTCTGGCCTGCGTTGACGATCACCGGGCCGCACCCGGGCAGATCGAGCGTCGCGGTGCCTTCGACCACGGCACGCACCGGTTCGCCACCGGCCTGTGCAATCACCGGCACGCGCCAGTGCAGCGGCTGCTTGCCGGCACGGTCCTTGGTGAATTCGTCCTGCGTGAGCTTGACCGTGGTCTTCCCGTTCGCGCACGTCGCCGAATCCACGCGGATAAGCGGCACGCCCGGTTGCAGGGTGAAATCGTGCGCAATGTCGAGGATGGGTTTGCCCGCGGCGGTTTCGACTTCGCGCCAGAGATCATCCGACACGGTGTTGCCGTATGCGTGCGCCTTCATGTATTTACGCACGCCTTCGCGCCACGCCTCTTCGCCGACGAACCCTTCAAGCATGCGGATCACCGCCCCGCCCTTCTGGTAGGTGATCGCGTCGAAGGCCTGGCTCGCCTGCTCCACGGTCTCCACGTGCTGGACGACAGGGTGCGTCGAGGCGACGGCGTCACGCGACATCGCGCTTTCACGGCCTTCGACGGTGTTCAACTTCGTGTTCCATTCGGGATGCAGCTTCGCCGTGGTACGGCCGGCCATCCAGGTTGCAAACCCTTCGTTGAGCCACAGGTCGTCCCACCAGCTCATGGTCACGAGATCACCGAACCACTGGTGCGCGATCTCGTGCGCGGCGACGGAATACACGCGCTGCTTGTCGGATTGGGTGGAAATCGTCGGATCGAGCAGCAACGTGTGCTCGAAGGTGAAGATGGCACCCCAATTCTCCATCGCGCCGAAGAACTGGCTGCTGCCGGGCGAGGCGACGTTGTCGAGCTTCGGCAGCGGATACGGGGTACCGAAGTAGTCGTTGTATTCGCGCAGCACGTCGGCGGAGGAATCGAGGGCGAACTTCGCCTGGTCGATCAGTCCGGATTGCGTCACGACCCCGACTTCGGTGTCACCCAGCCTGGTTGTTGCGCGCTCGAAATCGCCGAGCGCGAAAAAGAGCAGGTAGGTCGACATCCGCGGCGATTTCGCGAAGGTGACCTGTTTGTTGCCGTTGCCCAGGTCCCTGGTCTCGCCCGCGGGCATGTTGCTGACGGCGAGCTGGTTCGCAGGTACCATCGCGGTCAGCGAGAAGGTGGCCTTGTAGTTCGGTTCGTCCCAGGAGGGAACGAACTTGCGCGCATCGGAGTTTTCGAACTGCGTGTACAGCGCGCGCTGCTTGCCCTGCCTGGTGTCGTAGTCGATCGCGAACAGGCCATTGGCCTGCGTGCCGATCTTTCCGGTGTAGTCCGTTGTCAGCGTGTAGCGGCCGGCCGCCAGCGGCTTGTCGAACATGAAGGTGGCGGTCTGCGCATCGGCGTCGACCGACACCTTCGGTGCGAGCGGCTTGCCGCGCGATCCCATCAACGTGGGGTTGCTGAAGACCATGTCGACCGCGTTGAGCGTGATCGACGTCGTGGGTTCCAGCACGTCCACTGCGATGGCGACATGGCCATTGAAGGTCAGCGAATCCGCATGCGGTACGACGGTGATGTCGTAATGCGCCGGGCGCACGGTGCGCGGCAGCTGCGTGGTGGCGTTCCTTACTTCCGGTGCGGAAACCGGGGAAGCGTCCGCACGTGCCGGCATGGCGAATGCGGAACCGGTGCTGGCAAGCGCCAGCGCGACTGCGGTGACCAGGGTACGACGCATGCGGATCCCTCATGGTGGGGCAGCGCGACCATAAGCCGGTGCGCGCATGCCGGGTGTGAGCCAAAGGCCCGATGGTGAAGGCTGGCCGGCCACGGGCTACCGCCAGAAGTCATGGATCGGATGACGTGCCTTGCCTTTTGGCGCACGCTCGCGCGAAAGCGCTGCTTCGGCATGCTTCCGGCGCCGGCCTGGCTCAGTTCATCGTGGCGGCGGCGGCTTTCATCCCCGGCTCCGCGGGTTCCGTCGCACGCCGCTTTTCGCCGGTCTTCCCGCCGCTATTCTTCGCCGCAACCACGACGTCCCGGACAAGCCAACGTGATCCGAACCTTCTTCTTCGTCGCCCGCATCGTCATCGCCTGGGGGCTCGCATGCCTGCTGATCGCGGCGCTTTGGTCGGGCATTCCCTTCATCGGCAATTTCGAATTGCCGGTCGTGTTGCTCACTTTCACGACGCTGGGGCTGGTGATTACCAGTGCGGTTTCCCATCTGCGCCGGGTTCGCCTGATAGCGGGTTCGGAAAGCGAAGCGCTCGGCAACCGCCAGCGCCGCCAAATCGAAATTCCGTTCGAAGCCGGCGAAGCCTTTGACCTTCTCGATGCAGCAATCCGTGAGTTGCCGCGCGCGCAGCAAGTCGAAAGCGCGCGCGACAGCCTGCAGGTGCGCGCGAAGGTGGAACGGCCTGCGACATACGGCGACCAGCCACTGGGACGCCTGCATCCGATGCACTGGTTCGGCAACACGCGCAACCAGATCCTCGCCACGGTCACGCCGACGAACGGAACCGGCAGCGTGGCGCTGATCTGCGAGCCTGAAGCGGGCGCGTGGAGCGACTGGTTTCGCGTCGACGACGGTACCAACCTCGAGAATGCGAACGCGATCACCCGCGCGATTGCCCGCCGTGTCGCCGAACGCCGGCGCAACGAACGTGCGATGGCTGCGCAGACCGCGACCGAGAAGGAGCTGACGGTCGCTCGCCTCAACCTGCTGCATGCGCAGGTCGAGCCGCACTTCCTCTACAACACGCTGGCGAGTGCGCAGTACCTCACCCGTACCGACCCGTCGCGGGCCGACGAGATGCTGGGCCACCTGATCCAGTACCTGCGCCATTCGTTACCGCGTACGCAGGACGAACTGGCGACTCTCGGCGACGAACTCGAACGCGCCCTCGCCTACCTCGAAATCCTCAAGATCCGCATGGGGCAGCGTCTGTCCGTGCAGATCGATATTCCCGAAAACCTGCGCGGTACGAAGTTGCCTCCGATGATGCTGCAGACGCTGGTCGAAAATGCGATCAAACACGGGCTTGAACCGCGTACCACAGGCGGCACCGTGTGGATCCGTGCACGCCAGTCCGACGATGTGGTCTCGATCACGGTGGCCGACGATGGCGAAGGCTTCAACTCACAGAACACCGGTACCGGTATCGGCCTGAAGAATGTGCGCGAGCGCTTGCAGCTGGTGTTCGGCGGCAAGGCGTCCCTCGCGGTCGTGGCCAACTTCCCTTCTGGCGTCGCGGCGACGATCAACGTGCCGGGAACACCGCAGGCGAGCGTACCTGCCGCTGCGGCTTCGGTGGCAGTTGCGGAGGACGCCGACAATGCCTAAAGCCAGGGTCACCGCTGTCATCGCGGAAGACGAAGCGCTGTTGCGCAGCGCGTTGCTGGAACAGCTGCAGCAGGCATGGCCGCAACTGCATGTCGTCGCCGAATGCGAAGACGGCGCCAGCGCACTGGAAGCAATCGACGAACACCAGCCGGATGTAGCGTTCCTCGATATCCGCATGCCGGGTCTGACGGGACTCGAAGTGGCAGCTGCGACAACGCAGGCGAGCCCGGGTACGCAGATCGTCTTCGTTACGGCTTATGACCAGTATGCGATCGATGCATTCGATCGCGGCGCGATCGACTACCTGCTCAAGCCGATCGCTGCCGAACGCCTCGCGGCGACGGTGCAGCGCCTGAAACTGCGTGCCGCCTCTGGCGCAACCGACGCTGCGGCACTGAGCGAAGTACTGGCGCGGCTCGCCACATTGCCGGGCACTCCTTCGCGCCCACCGCTGACCTGGCTTACCGCCAGCGCCGGGCGCGAAACGCGGCTGATCCTGGTCGACGACGTCGCCTATTTCCGCGCGGACAACAAATACACGACCGTCATGACCCGCGAGGGCGAAGCGCTCCTGCGCACACCGATCCGCGAACTGCTGGCAGTGCTGGATCCGGGCACGTTCAAGCAGATCCACCGCTCCACGATCGTCAACCTGAAAGCGATCGCTTCGATCATTCGCGATGACACCGGCCGTGGCATCGTGCGGCTGAAGGATCGAGCGGAGACGCTGACAGTCAGCCAGCCCTTCATGCACTTGTTCCGGCATATGTGACGTCGACGCGCGACTGCGCGTCCGTCGATTGATTCCGTCCGTCTTCGCGGCAACGCCGCGTCATTGCAAGGTGACAGCCATGCGCAACTTGTTCGCTGCCGTCTATTTTCTGCTCGCCCTCTTCGGATGCGAGAGCGGCGGCACTACGATGATCACGCACTCCATCAGCAACGGCGTCGACCTGCTCCATGCCAAGACCCGCATCAAGGCCGGCGTCGCGCGCTTCGAATGCTTCGCCAGCGTGAGTGGTGAATGCCACTACACGCTGCTTCCGGCCAAGTGCGCATCGACTCATGCTCCTTGCATCGAGAAGCCGATCGACCGCTTCACCATGAAGACGGGGGAGTCGCGGGAAGTGGTCGGCCTGCCGCAGTTCAGCGCCTGCGTTTCGCAGGATGTTTCAATGGGGAGCTGCGCGACGCTCGCTCATTGAATCGTGCGCTGCAGCGCAAACTGCGCGCGTCAGAATGTCGATGCGATCGCCAACGGAGCGTCGCCTCTTCCAGGAGCCACGAAATTGCCCGAATCGGCACGGTGCATGGCGACGGCCGTAGGCATCATGTTTGCCTCACCCTCTATCCTGCCTGCATGACTGCCCAGCCCCTCTCACCCGAATTCGCCGCTGGCCAACTCTGGCGCTGCAAAGGCCGCAACCCGGCCGAAGCTCCTCTCGTGCTGATCAACCGCGTCGACCAGCACCCGTTGGGTGGCGAGATCTACCACGTCTCCATCACCGGCGTGCAGATCAGGAGCCCCGCTGCTCCAGGCGGCTTCGTTACCGCCCTGCCCCACATTCCCGTCATTCGCCAGACATTCGAACGCAGCGAAGCGGAGTTCGTCCGCCTGCAGGAACCCGATTCCGCCTACCTGGAGGGCTATGCGCAGTGGAAGAGCGAATTTGAGGCTGGGACTGCGGGGTCCTTCGGTGTCGCGATTTCAGAAGTATTGGATTTTATTGAAAGCGCTTTGGCGTCGCGTTCGGCTTAACAAGACTTGGCGCGTATCCGCCGAGTTGGTGCTTGCGTGATCGGCAGCAACGACTCAAGACTCCGCCAAAGCCCGCTTGGCCCATGTCTTTGCGGCAAACCTAAGGCCGCATTCCGATACTCAACCCAGCCCGATGCTCCGTGTGTTGCATCTGCGCGTTCTGCGCATTCTGCTGCTGGAGATTCCCCGAATGCTCAGCCAACCGGAGAGTACTCTGCTCGATCGATTGGCTCGCGGCCTGAGCCTTGTCAACCACTGCGAGATTTCTTGCTGGGTCCTGGAGACTTCCTTGCACGGCTATTACGCCGTCGCCACGAGTGTTAATGAGCACGTGGTCGACGCGAGAGAACCCGCTCTCCTTGGCCTTCTGCGTCAGAGTCGCGGCGGTGTTGTTCAATTCTTCCGCATTTCGGAACGTCCCTTCCGGCAGTCGCCGGAGCTCTTGCAGGGTCTGGTGAAATAGCGGATAGCTCGGGTGGTTCTTTTCGGACAACAACGGCATGCGCTCGGCTTTTCCCAGCGCCTCGCGTGTGTCCTTTCCGACGACTCCATCAACATGCAGGCCGTGGGAATGCTGGAAGGCACGCACAGCGTAATTTGTGTTGCAGCCGAAATCGCCGTCGATTTTCAGCGCGTGGCCTTTTGAGTCCGTATAACCCAGGTGGCGAAGTTGTTGTTGGAGGTGGCTTACAGATTGGCCCTTATCGCCTTGGTCCAGAATTGCTTCATTTACACGCAAAGCCGACGGCGGCAATGTGGCGTTTGCTCGAGAGGTTACTTGCGTGTTATCCCCATGTAGTGGCGCGCGGACCTGAAACTCGGGTTTTGCGCGCAGCGCGCCAACGATGTGAGTGGTTGCGCCATCCCAATACCCGCCGGGCTGGATGGTGACTTGCTTGGGACCGGTACTGCCTTGGGACCCGATGAACTGTATGTTCCCATCGGCGTCATAACCCTTGAATATGCCCACGTGCTGCCCACCACTGCTGGCGAACATGAGAATGTCGCCTTGTTTTAGACCACCTCCCGGCTTGCGTGCCTCAGCGGCCGGCACGGCATCGAAGTGCTGTCTTGCATAAGCAGTGGTGGTTGACCCGTTGAATAGGGTTTGTGTCGTAAAGCCGGCTGCGCTCTCCCCAGGTATGTCAAACCCCGCGTCCTTCAGGCCTCGCCATACGAATGCGGAGCAATCAACGCCTAAGCGGCCATCACCGTCCATGTCACTCTCAAGCCGACTAGCGTCCCGTCCCGGCTTGGGTAAATCAGGACGTCCGTACTCATAGCTTCGGCCTTCCGCAAAGAAATGTAGGTAGGCTTCGGAATAGATGGCAACGCTGGAGTTGCCCGTGATCTGCACCTCAGCTCGAACGCCAGGCTGCGTCGTAGCATGCTGAACGCGTGTCTCGCCAACGCGCCATCCTTCGAAGCCTTTGATCCCATCGGCTACTGCTGCGAGCTCACTCGCGTTCATAGCGCCAATCGTCTTGGAACGAAGATCGAAGCCCCGCCGATCTCCTTCACGAAAGATGTAATCGGCTTGTGCTCGGTGATTGGTCTGTCCGGAGTAGTCGGGCGTTGAATAGCTGCGAAGCAGCTCTTCAACGGTCCTCTCGCCGTATTTACGCTCTAGTAATTGAATCTTTGCGGCACGCCCCGCTTCGTAGCTCTCAAAGACAGCATTGCCCCACTGATCAAGTCCGATTACACCCTGGTAGCGCTTCCGCGCATCCGCTAATGCCTGCTCCCTTGTACGAACTGCATGATCTGACCTGTCCGCACTACCCGCATAAGCAAACTTTAGATTTCCAGGATTGTTGTTCCTCCATGAAACACTACCGCCCTCACGCTGGACAGTACTTCCATCCTCCATCTCCAGCGTTCTGCTCGTTCCTTCCGAACGCACAAGCTTCCTGATCTTTTCGTCGCTCATTTTGACCTCCATGTCAGTTTTTTAGGAGTTCCTACTCGCCGTCTTCTCCGTGCAGGCCGAGAGAAAACTCCTCCAAATTCTCTTCGCTCGTCCATCCGGATGCACAGTCCCCGCTCAGCACGGAGGAGTCCAGGCGACAAGGAGCGACCGGCTGGGCGGCGAATCGAATACTCCTGTCGCCGTATACGCGGCACAAGGCGTTATTCCTGCATCCCACAACAACTGCAGAAACGGGCACTGCGGTCACGTAGTAACGGGAAATAGATTGTCCAATCCTGGCTATCGCGCGAATGCAAACGAACTGTCCCTTGGACAGGGTTGCACTGATTTTTGTGTCCTTGGGCGGAAGTCTGTTCGCGAGGTCAGCGCCTTCGGCTGCAACCACTCCGCCATACAAACCACTCTCATCGCAGTCGGGATGCAATTCGACGTCGAAATAGTCTGCCGCGTTTGGGTCTTCATCATCCTGCGCTACACAACCTTCGCCTTTATCGCTGTCTCGGCATTGCACGCCAACTTTCTGGGCGAGATCACGAAACGAAGCATGATTCGTCGTCGTTGTCGCCAGGCTTTGAATTCTCTTGGAATCACCCGCCTGACAGGACGTAGCATTCAAACTGACCATCGCCACCACAAGACCAAGCTTCCAGCCATAGTGCATTTAACGCTCTCCTTGTAATCACGGACATTCCTAGGCCCATCCTGCCACGCTGCGATAACGGTGTCTGTCAGACAGTTCTGACATAAAAAGCCCCGCAATGCGGGGCTTTTGCGGCCTTCCGGCCTTCAGCGGCGTTCTGCAATCAAGCCCAAGGATCCCTGAGCACAATATTCGCATCACGATCCGGGCCAGTAGACACGATGGCCAGCTGGCAACCCGAGAGCTCTTCCAGCGCGCGCAGGTAGGCACGTGCGGCCGGCGGGAGTTTGTCCCACTCCGTGATTCCAGCGGTGGATTCTTCCCAACCCGGGAATTCGAGGTAGACGGGCGTGCATTCTTCCCAGCCCGCGGCGTCGAGTGGGGCGTATTCGCTGCGCTTGCCGTGGTACTCGTACGCGATGCAGACCTTGAGAGTCTTCATGCCGTCGAGGATGTCGAGCTTGGTGATGCACAGGCCGGTGATGCCGTTGATCGCGACCGCGCGCTTGAGCGCGACGATGTCGATCCAGCCGCAGCGGCGCGGGCGGCCCGTGGTCGCGCCGTATTCCTGGCCGAGGTCGCGGATGCGTTGGCCGATCTCGTCATTCAGTTCGGTCGGGAACGGGCCGCCACCGACGCGCGTGGCATACGCCTTCGCAATGCCGAGCACATAATCGATCGCATCGGCGCCGACGCCGGTGCCTGCGTACGCGCCACCCACCGTGGTGTTCGAGGAAGTGACGTACGGATACGTGCCGTGGTCGATGTCGAGCAACGAGCCCTGCGCGCCTTCGAACAGCACGCGCTTGCCCTGCTTGCGCAGGTCGTGAAGGATGCCAGCGACGTCGGACTTCATCGGTTCGATGTATTCGCCGAAGGCGAGCGCGTCGTCGAGCGTCTTCTGGAAATCGACGGCTTCCACGCCGAGATACTTGGTCAGCACGAAGTTGTGGTAGTCCATCGTCGCGCGCAACTTTTCGGCCAGTTCGGCTGGATAGCGCAGGTCGGCGACACGGATACCGCGGCGCGCGACCTTGTCTTCGTACGCAGGACCGATGCCGCGGCCGGTGGTGCCGATCGCGCCCTTGCCGGCGGCCTTTTCGCGCGCCTGATCCAGCGCGATGTGGTACGGCATGATGATCGGCGTGGCGGGGCTGATCTTCAGGCGCGAGCGGACTTCGACGCCGTTGGCCTCGAGCTCGCCGATTTCTTTCTGCAGCGCGCCGGGATGCAGCACGACACCGTTGCCGATCAGGCACAGCGCGTCGTCGCGCAGGATGCCCGAGGGAATCAGATGCAGGACGGTCTTCTTGCCGCCGATGACGAGGGTGTGGCCGGCGTTGTGGCCGCCCTGGAAGCGCACGACGGCGCCGATGTCCTGCGTCAGCAGGTCGACGATCTTGCCCTTGCCTTCGTCGCCCCACTGGGCGCCCAACACCACGACTGACTGACCCATTTCTAGCTCCTGAACTTGAGGTCCCGCTCGGCGGGATCGCTGCGCGCTGCGGTTGCCGGCTGAAATTTCCGACCGCGCGACACGGAAAAAGCCGGAGGGGAGGACCCCATCCGGCTTTTGCGCATTATCCGGGTTTCCGGGGGGTGGGGCTACCCTTTCCGCGCCCCTGCTTCATCGCTGTTGCACATTGACGGCAGCCGCCGGGCTAGAACCGCCTGATCAGGAACAGCGAGACCAGGCCGATGGCGATGAAGATCCCGCCGAGGAGCCGCAGGCCGATGTCCGGCAGCTGGTGCAGCTGCTCGACCGCCTGCCGCCAGCGGCGGGGCGCGACGAAGAGGAATAGCCCCTCGATCACGGCGACCAGGCACAGCGCCGACATCAGTTCCAGGGTCATGGTTCCAGGGTCTGTCCGCCGGCTCAGCGATCCGATTTCATGTACTGGAGGAACGGATCGTCGCGGTCCAGCACGATCACGCTCTGCCCGTCGGAGAACGACGCGCGATACGCCTCGAGGCTGCGCTGGAACGCGTAGAACGACGGATCCTTGTTGGCCGCCTGCGCGTACAGGCGCGTGGCTTCGGCATCGCCTTCACCGCGAAGCTTCTGCGCATCGCGTTCGGCTTCGGCAAGGATGACCGCGCGTTCGCGGTCGGCCTGCGCGCGGATCGTCTGCGCCTGTTCGACGCCTTCGGCGCGCAGCTGGCTGGCGACCTGCTTGCGCTGCGAACGCATCTGGTCGTAGACCGAGCCCACCACGTTGCTGTCCTGCGGCAGTTCGATGCGCTTGATGCGGATGTCGACGATCTTGATGCCCAAGGTCTGAGCGCCCTGGTTGATCGCCTTCAGCTGCCTGCCGATCACCGTGGTGCGATCACCGGAAACGACTTCCTGCAGCGTGCGCGCATTGATCTCGTTGCGCAGCGAATCGCGGATGATCGGCGCTACGCGCTGCACCGCGACGTCCTCGCTGCCACCGGTGGCGCGGAAAAAGGCCTGCAGGTTCTCGATCTGGCCCAGCGCGAAGAAGTCGACGCTGACGTCCTGCTTGTCCTGGGTGAGGTAACGCTCGGACTCGGCCGGCAGCACCAGGAGGCGCCGGTCGAAAACGCGCGCGCTTTCGACCAGCGGAACCTTGAAGTGCAGGCCCGGGCCGACGTCGGTACGCACGATCGTGCCGAGACGGAAAACAATCGCGCTATGGCCTTCGCGCACGACGAATACCGAACCAAGGAAGGCCAGCAGCACGCTGACGGCAATGGCGATCCAGAGGGAAAATCTCATCGGCGGTCCTCCTCGCGGGTCGGGCGCGGGGTGCGCGAGGGACGCGCGGGGTCATTGGAGTCGGCGCTTACGGCTGGCGAGAGGACGTCAGGCGTCAGCAGCGGGGGGTTCGACGGGCCTTGGGTGCCGTGCTTGTCTCCCATCGGCACGTAGATCAGCTGGCGTGAATCGCCGCCGACGATCGTGCGATTGTCGGCGAGCACGCCCTGCACGGTTTCCAGCCACAGGCGCTTGCGCGTGACGTCAGGCGCAGCCTTGTACTGGTCGACGAGCAGCGAGAAGCGCGTGGCGTCGCCGGTCGCGCGAGCGATGCTCGAGGTCTTGTAACCTTCGGCGACCGTGCGCGTGCGCGCGGCTTCACCGCGGGCTTCCGGCACGATGCGCTTCGCGTACGCCTGCGCTTCGTTGATGGCGGTGTTCTTTTCCGCGCGTGCGCGCTGCACCTCGTCGAACGCGTCTTTCACGTCGTCGGGCGGGCGCGCGTTGGGCAGGTTGAGTTCGGTCAGCACCAGGCCGGTGCGATACGCCTGCAGCGCCTTCTGCAGGTGGTCGCGCACCGCAACGGTCAATTCGCCACGGGCGTTGAGAACCGTGTCGAGATCGGAACGGCCGACCTGTTCGCGCACGGCGCTCTGCGCGGCTTCCTTCAGCGTTTCATCGGCGTCGCGCGTGCCGAACTTGTACAGCAGCGGATCGCCGATGCGGTACTGGACGTTGATTTCCACGTTCACCATGTTGCCGTCGCGGGTGAACACGGGAACGTTTTCGCTGTACGCGTTGCTCTGCGTGGCGTTGACCTTTTCCACGGTTTCGATCGGCCACGGCGCCTTGAAGTGCGGGCCAGGCTGGAGGATGCGCGCGTAGCTGCCGAAGCGCAGGACGACGCCGCGCTCCTGCTCGGTCACCAGGACGAATGTGCTGAAGACCAGCCACAGGCCAAAGACGATCGCGACCCAGCGCCAGACCGAGGAACTGCCGCCGTCGCCGCCAAAGAGCCCACGCAACGAATCGAAGAGGGTGTCGAGCGTGCCGCCCGGCTTGCGGGGACGCTGGGGGCGGCGGCCATCGGGGCCTGAAGGGGTGTTGCTACTGCCGGGGGTGTTCCAGGCCATGCCTGCTCCAAAGGGGACGTTCACGCCCGTCGGCGTGCATCGATTCTAGGTGAGGGCCGACAAGGCCTCAAACAAGGCGTGCTACCAGCCTGCCGTTTCGTCTTCCAGCGCGCCGGCCGCCTCGAGCAGTGGCCGCAGGGCTTCGCCATGGGCCTGCACATAGAGTTTCTGCGCGTCCGCGATAGCCATGTCGACCTGCAACAGCCAACCCTGCTCGTCGTGCTTCTCCCCGCGGATCGCCCCGATAGCGTGCAGGCGCGCGTGCAGGCGCGCCGCCTGCGAGGGCAGCCGCACTTCGCCGGCGACGTGGCGCAGTTCGAGCACTTCGGCGAGCGCCTTGCGCAGCAGGTCCAGGCCGAGGCCGAGTTGGGCCGAAACCCAGACGCGCTGTCGACCTTCGGCGGGATGGTCATGGCGCGGTTCCGGGGCGGACCACCCTTCGCCGGAATCGCCTTCGCGTTCGAGCCGGTCGATCTTGTTGAAGACGAGCAGCTGCGGCAGGTCGCCCGCGCCGATGTCGGCGAGCACGTCGTCGACCTGGCGGATGCGCTCCTCGCGCAGCGGATCGGCGGCGTCGACGACATGCAGGAGCAGGTCCGCTTCGCGCGCTTCCGAAAGGGTCGAACGGAATGCAGCCACCAGCTCGTGCGGAAGATCGCGGACGAAGCCGACCGTATCCGCAAGCACGGCACCACCACCCGGCAACGCAATGCGGCGCACCGTCGGGTCCAGCGTGGCGAACAACTGGTCGGCCGCATAGGCCGCCGCGCCGGTGAGTGCGTTGAACAACGTCGATTTACCGGCATTGGTATAGCCGACCAGTGCGATGCGCGGGAGTTCGCTGCGCATGCGCGCGCGGCGCATCTGCGTGCGCTGCACTTCGACCTTGTCGAGACGCTTCTGCAACTGCTCGAGCCGCTTCTGCAACAGGCGGCGGTCGGTTTCAAGCTGTGTCTCACCGGGACCACGCAGGCCAATGGCGCCGCCGCGCTGGCGCTCGAGATGGGTCCAGCCACGCACCAGGCGCGTGGCCATGTGCTTGAGCTGCGCAAGTTCGACCTGCAGCTTGCCTTCGGCGCTCTGCGCGCGCTGGGAAAAGATGTCGAGGATCAGGCCGGTGCGGTCGACGACGCGCCGCTGCAACGCCTTCTCGAGATTGCGTTCCTGGCCCGGCGACAGCGCGAAGTTGACGAGGATGAGATCGGCACCGCTGGCATCGGCGGCTGCCTTCATTTCCTCCAGCTTGCCGCTGCCGACCAGCGTCGCGGGATTGGGGCGGTCGATGCGCGCGGTGAGCAGCGCGGCGACGGTAGCGCCGGCCGAGCGGGCGAGATCCGCGAACTCCTCCATCAGGCCTTCGTCCGGCGGACCGCCGGCATGGGGCTGGATCAGAAGCGCGTGTTCGCCCTTGCGGGAACGTTCAAACATTCGGCCTTTCTACTCCTTCCCCAGAGCGGGGAAGGATGGATGGGGGTGCGCGAGTCCGGCTTCAATGCCGCCGGGCCAACGCCACGAAGCCGGCTTACTCGGCTTCGTCGCCCTCTTCACCGGATTCACCCGGCTGGACATGGCCGCCACCCGGCCCCACGCGCACGTTGCGCGCCGGCACGACGGTGGAAATCGCATGCTTGTAGACCATCTGGCTGACCGTATTGCGCAGCAGGACCACGAACTGGTCGAACGACTCGATCGTGCCCTGCAGCTTGATGCCGTTGACCAGGTAGACCGACACCGGCACGCGCTCGCGCCGCAAAGCATTCAGGAATGGGTCCTGCAAGGATTGCCCCTTCGACATGTTTTCCCCACTTTCTTTCTAGTTATAGGTCGCGTGCGGCGCGGCCGCATCGCATCGTCGGTGCTGTCCCCGCACGAACGACCGTCCGATGGTAACTCAGCCGGGCGCGAAGCGAGCGGTACCAGTATCGCGTTTTAGCAGCTGCCACGCGGGAACGGGCGTGAAGATCGGGGAACGGCGGCAAACGCCGGCATTACGTGGGCAGGCACGCCGGTAAAAACAGGCGCAGGGCTTCTTCCAGTGCGTCGCGCTGCTGCTGGGGATCGAACCAGCGCGCGTCGAGCTCCCCCCGTAGCCAGGTGAGCTGGCGCTTGGCGAGCTGGCGCGTGGCGAAGATGGCGCGATCGCGGAATTCGCGGGCGTCGGTGGCTCCGTCGAGGTGTTCCCATGCCTGCCGGTAACCGACGGCGCGCAATGCGGGCAAGTCGAGCGGACGCGGAAGCGCCTGCAATGGCGGCAGCGCGCGCAGACGCCGGACTTCGTCGAGGAAGCAGGCTTCGAGCATCGCGTCGAAGCGACGCTCGATGCGCTGGTGCAGGACGCCGCGATCGGCTGGGGCCAGCACCAGCTTCAACACGCGGAACGGCAGTCGCGGCGCGTTGAGCGCAGCGCGGCGCCAGTCGCTGATCGTTCGGCCGGAGAGGCGGAACACTTCCAGTGCGCGCTGGATCCGCTGCGCATCGGTGGCGTGGATACGTGTTGCTGCTTCGGAATCGATGCGTTGCAGCTCGGCGTGCATCGCGGCCCAGCCGCGTTCGCTCGCTTCGGCTTCGATGCGCGCGCGTGTTTCGGCGTCAGCCTCAGGCATGTCCGACAGACCATGCAGCAGTGCGTGGAAGTAGAGGCCGGTGCCGCCCGCGAGGATCGGGAGCTTGCCGCGGCTGGCGATGTCGTCGAGCACCTTGCGCGCATCGTTGGCGAATTCGGCGGCCGAATACGGCTGCCAGGGTTCGCGCAGGTCGAGCATGTGGTGCGGGATCGCCGCCTGCTCTTCGGCAGTGGGCTTCGCCGCGCCGATGTCGAGGCCGCGATACACCAGCGCGGAATCGACGCTGACGATTTCGCCATCGAAACGCTCGGCGAGTTCGAGCGCATACGCCGTCTTGCCCGACGCCGTGGGGCCCATCACTGCAATGGCGAGCGGGCGCGTATCGGCGCTCATTTCCTACCCGGCCTTCGTTGCGCGCAGTCGATGTGTGCTTCGACTGCGCGCGGCTTCAACTAACCAGCCGCCTGCGGTGAGAACTTCGCCAGCAGGCTGTTCCTCCGCGCGTACACCAGATAGACCAGCAGCCCGAACGCGTTCCACAACAGGCACCAGAGCTGGGTCCGGGTCGGCAGGCTCGAGAACAGGTACGCACAGCCGAGGATCGCGAGCGGCCCGACCAGCCATGCCAGCGGCGCGCGGAAAACACGCGTGCGATGCGGATCGCGCTTGCGCAGCACCAACAGGCAGGCGGCGACCGCGATGAAGGCGATCAGCGTGCCGGCATTCGCCAGCGCGGCGATTTCATCGAGGCGCGCCACGCCGGCCAATGCCGAGGTCACGACTGCAGTGAACACCGTGATCACCACCGGCGTGCCGCGCTTGCCGACCTTCGACAGGCTGCGCGGCAGCAGGCCGTCGCGCGACATCACGAAGAAGATGCGGCTCTGTCCGTAGAAGAACGCCAGCAGCACGGTCGGCAGCGCCACCACCGCCGCAGCGGCAACGATCTTCGCCGCCGCGCCGTGTCCGAGTTCGCGCATGATCAGCGCCAGCGGTTCGGGACTCTGGCCGAAGACGGTGTAATGCATGGCACCGACCGCGGCCAATGCCACGACCATGTAGATCAGCGTGCAGCCGATCATCGAACCGACGATGCCGATCGAGAGGTCGCGGCCGGGGTTCTTGGTTTCCTCGGCCGCGGTGGAGATCGCGTCGAAGCCGTAGAACGCGAAGAAGATGATCGCCGCCGCCGCCATCACGCCGTGCTTGACGTTGTCGGGACCGGCCGATTCAGCGAATCCGTACGGCATGAACGGATGCAGATTGGACGCATCGAATGCCGGCAACGCGACCGCGACGAATACTCCGAGGGCCAGCAGCTTCGCCACCACCAGGATCGCGTTGAGCGTTGCGCTCTCGCGGGTACCGACGATCAATGCGCCAGCGACGACCCAGGTGATCGCGATGGCAGGCAGGTTGACGAAGCCACCGGCGTGCGGCCCGACCGTCAATGCCTGCGGAAGATCGACGCCGACGCCCTTGAGGAAGCCGACCGCATATCCGGACCAGCCGACCGCGACCGTGCTCACCACCAGCGTGTATTCGAGGATCAGGCTCCAGCCTACGATCCAGGCAATCGTTTCCCCAAGTGCGATGTAGCTGTAGGTATACGCGCTGCCTGCAGCCGGCATCATCGTGGCCATCTCGGCGTACGCCAGCGCGGCGCAGGCGCAGACCACGCCCGCCACCAGGAACGACAGCAGCACGCCCGGGCCGGCAAGGTTCGCGCCCACGCCGATCAGCGTGTAGATACCCGTGCCGACGATGGCGCCGATGCCCAGTGCGACCAGATGAGGCCAACCCAGGGTGGGCACCAGCCGGCGCCCTTCCTCATGCACCGTGACCTGGTTGATGTCCTTGCGCCGGAGCCATGCCTGCATACAACCCTCGTATCTGACGGACGAACGGAGCGCACATAGTGAGCCATCGACCGGGGCAATGCGATGTGCCACAGAGGCGGATGGCGCAGGGCAGCATGCGGGAGTGCGGGGTGGATCGCATTTGCCCGGATTGGCGGGTTAGGCTGGTTGCGCGGCCCCGAGGAGGTCTGCGGATCTGGGTTGTCGTGTTGGCTGGTGTTACGGCGCTTGTCGTAGTCGCGTGGAAGGCATCGCGCCACGGACGTCCATCTCGCACGGTTGGCGTCGAGGGCGCCGGCACGCTCCTTGAAGGCGGAGGCGTCTCGGGTTCGGATCACGCCACTTCACTTTGCATGGATTCGACTGACGGTGGTGGAGGTGGCGGCTGTGACTGATCCAACCACTCCGGCGCATCACGGCGGCTGCCATTGCGGCGCCGTGCAATTCGCCTTCGCGACGCAGCGCGCGCTGCCCGACTTCACCCCGCGCGCCTGCGACTGCGACTTCTGCATGCGGCACCGTGCCGCGTGGATATCCGATGCGGCCGGACGGCTTCGTATTACCGCTTCGGATGCGCTGCGCCGCTATCGGCAGGGATCGGGCCAGGCCGAATTCCTCTTCTGCGGCCACTGCGGCGTGCTCGTCGCCGCCGCCTCCACGGGCGCTGACGGGGTTTTGCGTGGCGCGATCAACCGCAACAGCTTCGACGAACGCGAGCTGTTCGCTGCCGAAGTCGCGGCATCACCACAACAGTTGGCGCCGGACGCCAAGCTCGCGCGCTGGTCGCAACTGTGGACGCCGGCGTTCCTGGATTGAGCGCTTCGGCATCGCGCCCGTGCATTTGCCCACAACGCCTGTGGGCAAGCTGTTGGTACATCCTGTGGACAAACGCATGCGCGCCTTGCAGGACAAGCGTGTCAAGCGGTTTGGCCAAAAAATGACCAGAAAAAATTATCGCCGCGGTTGGTGAAAATTTGACCAATCCGCTTGACAGCCCCGTCACGTCTGGGCGGCAGCCACTTGTCCACAGGATGTACTCGCAGCTTGCCCACAGCCGTTGTGCACAAGTCGAAGCGGAGCGCTCAGTCGTCGTCGGGCCAGCGGATGCCCGGACTTGCGGGCTTCGTTTTCGGCGGGGGCAACGCGGCGACCGCGTTCCACACCTTGAGCGCGTCGACGGTTGCGGCGACGTCGTGCACGCGTACCAGCTTCGCGCCGCGTTGTGCCGCGATCACGTGGGCCGCCACCGAGCCGAAGACGCGATCGTGCGCATCCTCGCGGCCGGTGATGTCCCCGATCGTCTTCTTGCGCGAAAGTCCCGCCAGCAGCGGCACGCCGAGTTCGGCAAAGCGTTCGAGCTGCGCGAGCAGCATGAGGTTGTGTTCGCGGTTCTTCCCGAAGCCGAAGCCGGGATCGACGATGATCTTTTTCTTGGCGATGCCGGCCATTTCCGCGGCGAAGATGCGTTCGGCGAGGAAGCGGTGCACTTCCGCGACCACGTCGTCGTACTGCGGCGCGGCCTGCATCGAGCGCGGTTCGCCCTGCATGTGCATCAGCACCACGGGAACCCCGAGTTCGGCCGCGGCGTCGAGCGCGCCTTCGCGGCGCAGTGCGTAGACGTCGTTGATCATGCTGGCGCCGGCCGCGATGGCGTCGCGCATGACTTCGGGTTTGGACGTATCGATGCTGATCGGGACGGTGGTCTGCTTTGCCAGCCGCTCGATCACGGGAATAATGCGGCGCAACTCTTCCTCGACACTGACTTCGTCCGCACCGGGCCGCGTCGATTCGCCGCCGATGTCGAGGATGTCGGCCCCCTCTTCCGCGAGCTTCACGCCGTGCGCGACCGCTGCATCCAGCGTTGCGTGTTCGCCCCCATCGGAGAACGAATCCGGCGTGACGTTGACGATGCCCATGACGCGTACGCGATCGAGGACGAGCATGCGGCCGTTGCAGTCGAGGGTTGGCGTGGTGTCGAACATGCCGAGTTACGGGTTACCAGGTCCCGTCCAGACTAGTGCAGCCGGGCTGCTTTTGCTCGTCATTCCCGCGAAGCGGGAATCTCGTCCTTGTAGTACGCCGAAAGACTAGATTCCCGCTTTCGCGGGAATGACGGGCAGCGGTTCAAGCGATGGCCCTCGCGGTGTCTAAAAGAAACGGCGCCGGTTTTCCGGCGCCGTTGTCTTATGGATCATTCCCGAATTACAGCTCAGGTCTGCGCAGCAGGCCCGGCGATCGGCGGCAGAGGCGGCACTTCCGCCGGCTTGCCATTGCCGTTCTTGGTCCAGCCTTCCGGCGGCGGCGGGTCACGGCCATCCATGATCGCGTCGATCTGCCTGGCGTCGATGGTTTCGTACAGCAACAGCGCTTCGGCCATCGAGTGCAGCTTGTCCAGGTGTTCCTTGAGGATCTGGGTGCTGCGTCCGTAGGCCTTGTCGAGGATGGTGTGCACCACCTCGTCGATCTTGCGCGCGGTCTCGTTGGAGACGTTCTTGTGCTGCGTGACCGAACGACCGAGGAAGACTTCCTCGTCTTCTTCGCCATAGGCGATCGGGCCGAGTTCATCCGACAGGCCCCACTTGGTGACCATGTTGCGCGCCATCTTGGTCGCGCGTTCGATGTCGTTCGATGCGCCGGTGGTGACCTTGTCGGCACCGAAGATCAGTTCTTCGGCGACGCGTCCGCCATACAGCGAGCACAGCTGCGATTCGATCGCGACCTTGTTGTAGCTGTACTTGTCGCCTTCCGGCAGGTACATGGTCACGCCTAGCGCGCGGCCGCGCGGAATGATCGTGACCTTGTAGACCGGATCGTGCTCCGGAACCATGCGGCCAACGATGGCGTGGCCAGCTTCGTGATACGCAGTGAGCTTCTTTTCCTGCTCGCTCATCGCCATCGAGCGGCGCTCGGCGCCCATCAGGATCTTGTCGCGCGCCTTGTCGAAGTGATCCATGCGGACTTCCTTCGCGTTCTCGCGCGCCGCGAACAGCGCCGCCTCGTTGCAGAGGTTGGCGAGGTCCGCACCGCTGAAGCCCGGCGTGCCGCGCGCGATCGTCATCGGCTCGACGTCGTCGGCCAGCGGCAGCTTGCGCATGTGCACGCGCAGGATCTGCTCGCGGCCTTTCACGTCAGGCAGGCCCACGACGACCTGGCGGTCGAAGCGGCCCGGACGCAGCAGCGCGGGGTCGAGGACGTCGGGACGGTTGGTCGCCGCGATCACGATCACGCCTTCGCCGCCTTCGAAACCGTCCATCTCGACCAGCAGCTGGTTCAGCGTCTGCTCGCGTTCGTCATGCCCACCGCCGAGACCAGCGCCACGGTGGCGGCCGACCGCGTCGATTTCGTCGATGAAGATGATGCACGGCGCGTGCTTCTTCGCCTGCTCGAACATGTCTCGGACGCGGCTGGCGCCGACGCCGACGAACATCTCCACGAAGTCGGAACCGGAGATCGAGAAGAACGGCACCTTGGCTTCGCCGGCGATCGCGCGCGCCAGCAGTGTCTTGCCGGTACCGGGCGGGCCCACCATCAACACGCCGCGCGGAATCTTGCCGCCCAGCTTCTGGAACTTGCCCGGATCGCGCAGGAACTCGACGAGCTCCTGCACTTCTTCCTTCGCTTCGTCGCAGCCGGCGACGTCGGCGAAAGTCACTTTGACCTGGTCCTCGCCCTGCATCTTCGCGCGCGACTTGCCGAAGCTCATCGCGCCCTTGCTTCCGCCCTGCTGCATCTGCCGCATGACGAAGATCCAGAAGCCGACGATCAGCAGGATCGGCAACAGGTTGAATACGATCGACCAGAACGAGGGACCGGAGCTCGGCGCCTTGCGGGTGATCTCGACGTTGTGCTCGAGCAGGTCGGTGACCAGCCAGTTGTCGGAGGGACCGAAGGCGGTGCCCTTGGTGCCGTCCTTGCGTTCGAACTGGAGGGCGTTGACCGCGAGGTTGGTGTCGTCGGTGTACTCGACCGACTTGATGCGGTCGGACTTCACGTCCTTCATGAACTGGGAATACGTGACCTCGCTGGCGGGCGCGCCCAGTCCGGTGCGCGGGCCAAACGCCTGGAACACCACCATCAACACGACGGCGACGATGACCCAGAGCAGGAGGTTCTTAGCGAGATCGTTCATTTGTTTACCTGTTCAGCCGTCCGTGCTGGTGTGAAAGCCCGGATGTCCGCCATCCGGTGTGTAAGCAGGGCCGCTAGGGTCGCAGAAAAACGCTGGTATTTCAGGCTCTTTCCGACATTTTGCGAATCTGTCGACCTTGCGGTCAGGTTCATTTCATCTGCGCCAGCTTTCCCTGCGCCAGTGCATAGACTTCCGGTGATCGCTTGCGCGACGCCGCGGGCTTGCGGATCACGACCTTGGTGTAACGACGACGCAATTCACGCACGTATTCGTCGAAGCCCACGCCCTGGAACAGCTTGATCAGGAGCGCACCGCCGGCGCGCAGATGGTGGTCGGCGAAATCCATCGCCAGTTCCGCCAGGTGCATCGCCCGCGGCAGGTCCACCGCATCCACACCGCTCATATTGGGGGCCATGTCGGAGAGGACAAGGTCCACGGGCTGGCCGTTCAAGCTGGCTTCGAGGGCCGCGAGCACCGCCTCCTCGCGGAAATCGCCGTGGTGGAAGTCCACGCCGGCCAGGGTCGGCATGTCCAGGATGTCCAGTGCGATCACCCGCCCGGGATGGGCCGCATCGAGGCGGTTGAGTTCCTGCCGGACCCACTGCGACCAGCCCCCCGGCGCGGCGCCGAGGTCGACGACCACCATCCCGGGCTTGAGCAGGCGGTCGCGTTCGACCAGTTCCTCGAGCTTGTAGGCGGCACGCGAACGCAGGCCCTCGGCCTGCGCCTTCTTCACATAAGGGTCGGAGAAGTGTTCCTTGAGCCAGCGCTGGCTGCTTTTGCTACGGGTCGCCACGGGAGCGCTCAGCCGGGAACTACGGGCCGCCATGATACCCTGCACGCCCGTTCTGCCTTGTACGTGATCCGCATGAGTACTGCCCTGACCGCCGCCCAGACCCGCTTCCTGCGTGGGCAGGCACACGATCTCAGGGCGATGCTGCAGGTAGGCGGAAAAGGCATCACCGACGCGCTCCTCGCCGAGATCGACCTGGCGCTCGAACACCATGAGCTGATCAAGGTGAAGGTTGGCGCCGAAGACCGCGACGCGCGTGACACGATGATCGGGGATATCGCCGAGCGCGTGGGCGCTGCCCTCGTGCAGCGGATCGGCCACACGGCCGTCCTCTACCGGCCGAGCAAGGACAAGCGGCAGATCGTGCTGCCGCGCGCCTGATCCGCGAACCTGAGCCGGGCCCGGCGTCGCATTCGCGACTCGCCCACATTTCCAAACATAGCCTCGGGAGTCCTGCTTCATGCAGCTGAACCTCGAACATCCCGACCAGGAATTCCTGCTCCGGGGCGCCGATGGCAGCCAGGCCCTCGTCAACGATCGGCACCTGACCTCCAGCTTCATCGTTTCGCCGGACAAACTCGTCGAAGCGTGGTCCGTGCGCGATCCCCGCGCGCTCACTGCTGCGGACCTCGAGCCACTGCTCGCGCTCGATCCGGAAGTCGTCCTGCTGGGTACCGGCGGTAGCCAGGTCTTCCCGCCGGCCGCGGTGATGGCGGCATGCCTCAGCCGCGGCGTGGGCGTGGAAGTGATGAACAACTCGGCCGCCGCGCGCACGTTCAATGTGCTCGCGGGCGAAGGGCGCCGCGTGGTAGCGGGGCTTGTTCTGGTCCCGCAGTAACGCGGAAGCCGGTTCAGCGCTTCGGGAGGTAAAGCAGCGGATCGACCGGCTTGCCGTTGTAACGGATCTCGAAGTGCAGCATGTCGCGCGGTGCACCGGTGCGGCCCATCACCGCGATCTGCTGGCCGGCTTTCACGATCGCGCCTTCGTTCACCAGGCGTGCGCGGTTGTGGCCGTACGCAGACAGCCATCCTTCGTTGTGCTTGATGATCACCAGCTCACCGTAGCCGACGAGACCCGAGCCCGAATAGACCACGACGCCATCGGCCGCAGCTTTCACGGACGCGCCGCTGGCGCCGGCGATATCAACGCCCTGCTTCGTCGGTTCGCCGCCGACGAAGCGGCTTAGCAATGCGCCTTCGGCCGGCCAGCGCCAGCGGATGTCGCTGGCGGGTGCGGATGCGACGGGTGCCGGCTTCGTGGCGGTCGCTGTTGCAGGTGTAGCCGTCGCGGGCGCAGTCGCCGGCGGCTTCGTCGCCGTTGCGGCAGCATCGGGCGTCGCGGTCGTGGCCGGAGACGATGACGACGGACGGGTCTCGATGGCGACCGGACGAGCCGCCGTGCCCGCCGCGTGGCGCGGATAGAGGCGCAGGCGCTGGCCCGGATAAATGGTGTACGGCGCACTCAGGCTGTTCCATTCGGCGAGGTCGCGCACGTCGACACCATTGCGGAAGGCGATGCCGTACAGCGTGTCGCCGCGCTGCACCTGCGCCGTGGCGCCGTACTTCGGCGTGGAAACGGGCGCGGGTGCGGACGTCGAAGCGGACGCCGTTCCCGTCCTGCGCACCACGGTGCTGGTGCAGGCCGCGAGCGCGGCTACAGCGATGCCAACCAGGACAATTCGCTTCGTGTTTGTCATACGCCTTGCCGTGCTCTCCAGGCCACCCATGCGACCAGTGCCAGCAGCAGCAGGGTCGCGATCCAGCCGATCGGTTCGATGTAGCGGCGAAGCATGGCTTCGGCGCGCGGACCACCGATGCGTATCGCGGCCGCGAGGAGAAAGACGCGCTTGCCGCGACCGATCAGCATGCTGAGGAAGTATTGGAGCATGGGCACGCCGACGATGCCCGACGCCCAGGTGAACACTTTCATCGGGATTGGCATGAAGCCACCCAGGACCAGGAAGGTGAACACTGCCCACGGCGACTCTGCCATCTTCGCCTGCACGACACTGATACCCGACTCGATGCCATGCAGCATCCCCAGCGAGGCGAAGACCGGCTTGAGCGCTTCGAAGGCGTAGTGACCCAGCGCGTAGCCCACCAGTGCGCCCGCCATCGAGCCTGCGAGGCTCAGCGTGGCGAACCAGAAACCGCTCTTCGGCTTGGCCACGCACATCGGCGCAAGCATCACTTCGGGCATCACCGGAAAGATGATGGCTTCGACGAAACTCAGGCCGGTGAGATAGGCCGGCGCGTGGCGATGGCGCGCCCAGCCGAGGGTGCGTTCGTAGAGCGGACCAAAAATCTTCAATCGATCATCCCGGAAAGCAGGGGAACGAACACCACCGGCGCGAGCACTTCCTGCGTGATCTGGCCCTCGGCGTCCTTGTGCAGTTTCATCAGCGATTGCGAGCCTGCGCCGCCTACCGGAGCGATCAGGTTGCCGCCAGCGGCCAATTGCGACGTCAGAGCGTCGACCAGGGCGGGTGCAGCAGCGGTGACGATGATCGCGTCGAAGGGGCCGTTCTCGGGCCAGCCGATGCGGCCGTCGTCGTGCTTGCTGCGGATGTTCATGCCGAGCGTGCGGAAGCGCTTGCGTGCGGTGCGCAGCAGTTCGCCGATGCGTTCGACGGTGTGCACTTCGAGGCCGAGTGCAGCGAGCACGGCGGCCTGGTAACCCGAGCCGGTGCCAATCTCGAGCACCTTGTTCGGCGCGCCTTCGAGCACGGCTTCGGTCATCTTTGCCACGACCCATGGCTGCGAGATGGTCTGGCCATGGCCTATGGGCAACGCGGTGTCTTCGTACGCGCGCGTGGCCAGCGCTTCGTCGACGAACAGATGGCGCGGCACGGTGCGGATGGCGTTGAGCACGCGCTCGTCGCGGATGCCCTCGCCGTTGCCGGTGCCCGCGCGCAGGCGCTCGACCAGGCGATCACGGACGCGTTGCGAAGTCATGCCGCTGCCGATGGCTTCGGGCTGCAGCTTCATGCGCATCATCATGCGGCCTTCCCTGTCGAAACCGTGAGGCCGCCGACCCAGCTCGCGACCTGTTCGAGCGCCGTGTAGCGCGTGAGGTCCACCTGGATCGGGGTCACGGAGATGTGGCCGCGACGCACGGAATGGAAATCTGTCCCCGGGCCCGCATCGGCTTCCGGTCCGGCCGAACCGATCCACCACCACTGCCGGCCGCGCGGATCGCGTTGCGGAATGCAGGGTTCGGCACGATGGCGATTACCCAGGCGCGTCGCTTCGAAACCAGAAAGTTGTTCCCAGGGCAGGTCGGGAACGTTGACGTTGAGGATGGTATCGGCCGGCAGAGGCTCTGCGACGAGCCGCGCGATGATCTCGACGGCGGCGCGTGCCGCGGTTTCGTAGTTCTGCCCCTTGTGGTCGGCGGTGACCAGCGAAACTGCCACCGCTGGCAGGCCGAGAAAGCGGCCTTCCATCGCCGCGGCGACAGTGCCGGAATAGATGACGTCGTCCCCCAGGTTGGCGGTGTTGTTGATGCCGGACACGACGATGTCGGGCTCGCCTTCGAGCATGCCAGTGATGGCGACGTGCACGCAGTCGGTGGGAGTGCCGAATACGCGCCACGTCGTCGCATCCTGCTGGACGACCCGCACAGGCATGTCGAGCGTAAGCGAGTTGCTGGCGCCGGAACGGTCGCGATCCGGAGCAACGATCACCACGTCATGGCCCGCGGCGCGCAGCCCCGCGGCGAGAACCTGGATGCCGGGAGCGTCGACACCGTCATCGTTGCTGACCAGAACGCGCATTAATTCACAGGCAGTGGCTTGGAGCGGAACCGGCATGATAGCCGATGACCACGGGCCGCCCGGCATGGCGTGCGCTTTGCCGCATGCCGGACTTCGCAACGTCGCCGGGTTGGATGTCATCCGTCGTGACATGCATCGCGCTAGGCTGGGACCATGACGTCAGACAACGACGACGACGCCGACCTGTTCCGATCTGCCGTCGGCCCGATACGGCGGCTTCGCGATGCCGCGCCACCACCTTCCGCACCGAAGCCGAAACCACGCGCGCGCATGGCCGAACGCGACGAGGCAGCCGCGCGCGAAGAATTCCGCCATGCATTGGACCTTTCGCTCGCGCAGTCCGGCGATGTGCTGTCGTATCGGCGCGATGCGTTGCCACCACGTGCATTGCAGCGGCTACGCAAGGGCGAAATCGCGGTGCAGGACGAACTGGACCTGCATGGGCTCGATCTTCGCGAAGCCGAGACTCTGCTACGCGCTTTCCTTGCGCATGCACGTGAGCACGACGCCGGTTGCGTCCGGATCATTCACGGGAAAGGACTGCATGGCGGCTCGGTGCCTTTCACGAGCCGCGACGCCCCGGTACTGAAAAACCTCGTCGACCGCCTGCTGCGCCAACGCGCAGACGTCCTTGGCTTCCACTCCGCGCCGCCGGCCCAGGGCGGCACGGGAGCGGTGCTGGTCTTGCTCGCGCCGCGGCGGCTGCGCTGAGCCCGGCTCAGGCGCGACCGATCCGCGACGGCGGAGTTCTCACTCCTTGGCGACGATCTTGCGCGGCGGGTTCACCCACTGCAGATCGATGCCACGGCGGCGCGCCGCTTCTTCGACCCGCGCCATGTACAGGGTGTCGTTGTCCAGGCGCGTTTCCGCGTATTGCTTGTCGGTTGCGGTGCTGTAGCTGGTCATGCCACCGGAACTGGCACACGCGGCCAGGCCAAGCATCGACACAGACAATACGGCCATGCGTACTTTCATGACGGCATCTCCAGACGGCTCTTGCGCCCGCGCGCCTATCGCGCGGACGGCTACGGTCTGTGGACCGTGCGATTCCTGCTTATACGCCGGCCGCCCGGACGGGCCAGTGTCGCCGATGGCTTTCCGACAAGCGGTCGATCAGGCGCCCATCAACGTATTCATGTCGCCAAGTTCCGCCAGCACGACCGTGGCGTAGGCGCCCGGTGGCAATGAAAACGAAAGCTGGAGCGCAGTGTCGTCCTGCCACTGCCAGCCCATGTCCGCCGGACGTAGCCGCAATGCGCGACGCTCCTGTTCCAGGCCAGCCGATTCCAGTCCTGCCCGAAGGGCGAGCGCATCCTCGTCGGCCAGTACCTGCATCTCGACTTCGGCAGCGGCGGAGCGACTGCGCAGTTCGCCGCGCCCCCACAACGGACCGCTCGGATGGATGTCGAACCCGGCCAGTCGTCGCGCCAGCTCGTCCGTGAACGGCTCCGGGCCGAACACACTGCGGCTGCCCGCCAGCGACCACACTTCGCCTTCGAGCGCCGAATCCCAGTTGCCTGCGCGCACCCGTGCGGCAAGCACGCGGTTGAACAGCTCCGAGCGCGCGGCGGACAGCAGGAGCGTGCGTTCCTCGCGGCGAACCCGGCGTCCGCCGAACATCGCCAAGGCCTGCGCGACGTTGTCGCCGCCGCGCCCGAAACGCTGCTCGCCGAAGTAATTCGGCACGCCGCGCTGCGCGATTGCTTGCAGGCGTTGCCCGATCGCTTCGCGGTCGCCCTGCACGTCGCGCAGCACCAGCACGAAGCGGTTTCCCGCCAAGGCGCCGCGTGGCAGCTTGCGCGAATGCCAGGTGTGTTCGAGGACACGCAGTTCGTCGGAATCCAGCAGCGCGATATCCGGCGCCACCTTCTTCGGCAGGTGCACGCTGAAGCGTTGGCGCGTGACCGCATGGCGATCCTTCAGACCGGCATAGCTCACCGACATCTCGGGCACGCGCGCCCATTGCGCCAATCGCTTGGCGGCGAAAACGGTGTTCATGCCCCGCTTTTCGATCGTCAGCAGCAGGTGTTCGCCGGCGCCACTGGGTTCGAAGCCCGACAGTTCCTCGACGAAGAAGTCCTCGGGCGTAGCGCGGATCCGCGCGGAGAGCAAGGCATCGCCGTGGGCGCGTGACAAGGATTGATTGGAGTCCACGTTGCTACTGGTCCGGTTGAGCGGAGGCTAGCGCTGCACGAGCAGGACGACGGCCTGCGCCGCGACGCCTTCGCCGCGACCGGTGAAGCCAAGTTTCTCGCTGGTAGTCGCCTTCACGCTGACTGCGTCGAGAACCACGCCCAGGTCGGCAGCCAGGCACTCGCGCATGGCCCGTGCGTGCGGGCCGATCTTCGGGCGTTCGCAGACCACGGTAATGTCCGCATTGCCGACGCTCCAGCCGCGCTCCCCGATGAGGTCCTTGCAATGGCGCAGGAAATCGCGGCTGTCCGCATTCTTCCAGCGCGCATCGCCCGGAGGAAAGTGCTGGCCGATGTCGCCCAGCGCGAGGGCACCGAGCATCGCGTCGCACAGGGCGTGGATCGCCACGTCACCATCCGAGTGCGCGACCACGCCGCGCTCGTGTGGAATGCGCACGCCGCCGATCACGACATGGTCGCCATCGCCGAAGGCGTGGACGTCGAAGCCCTGGCCGATGCGGATGCTCATTGCGTCAGCAATGCCTGCAGGATGCGCTGCTTGTCGATGCGCTCGCCGAGCTGCGCCATGCTGGCCTGGACCTGCGCGTCTTCGACCACGCCGCCCATCGCCAGTTCTCCGAGGGTCTTGAAGGCGGCCTGGAATCCTTCGGTGCCTTCCTGCGTCAACGCGCGCTTGGTCTGCGCCGTACAGTCCTCGACGATCAGGCGCTCGAACACCGCGACGGATTCCGATTCGATCTGCTCGCGGCGCGCGGCGTCGATCGTCGTGAATTCCTTGAGGTCGGGGTGCGCGGCGATCGCGGAAAAAATCCAGCGCACGAGAGCACGGCGATCGTCGGTCGTGGTGGACTCGGAAAGGCATTTGGACAAGGCATCTCCAGCTTCACCCGCGCGCGCCTGGGGCGCCAGCAGGGAGCTGGCAGCCAGAACCAGCGCCAGTGCGTGCTTCATCGTTATTCCTCAAGGTCGCGTCAGCAGGAACTCTACCAACATCAGGTCTGCCGGCGTGGTCACCTTGATGTTGTCTTCGCGCCCTTCGACCAGCATCGGCCGGGCACCCGTGCGCTCCATCGCCATGGCTTCATCGGTCACGATGACGCCGTCCGCACGCGCGCGCTCGAGCGCCGCGGTGAGCGGCGCACGGCGGAACGCCTGCGGCGTCAGCGCGCGCCATAAGCCATCGCGCGGTTCGGTTGCGGCAATACGCGAATCGCTGCCGGCGCGCTTCAGCGTATCGCGTAGCGGCGCAGCCAGCAGCGCGCCGTCGTCGCAATGCGAGGCCGCTTCCACCAGGCGGTCGATGTCGGATGCGCGCAGGTTCGGCCGCGCGGCATCGTGCACGAGCACGAGCGCATCGCCGTTCACTTCGGTGGGAAGCGCATCCAGGGCGGCGAGCACGGAATCGGCGCGTTCCCCACCGCCGGTGCAGCGGACGATCGGCTTGCCGTGTAACGAAGTCCAGCCCGGCCAGCGCACGTCGTCGGCAGCGAGCGCGACCACCACGCCTTCGATGCGCTCATGCGAAAGCAATGCGTCCAGCGCGTGGGCGATCAATGGCTTGCCGACCGCTTCCAGGTATTGCTTGGGAATGTCGCCACCGAACCGCGTTCCGCGTCCGGCGGCAGGGATGACAGCCCAGATCCGCGCGGAGGTCGCCATCAATCCGCAGGCTCCGTCTTCTCGCCTTCGCTATCGGTTGCTGCCGCATCCACAGCCGACTGCGGCTCGACCACGCGATAGAACGTTTCGCCGGGCTTGATCATTCCCAGCTCGCTGCGCGCGCGTTCCTCGACGGCGGCTTCGCCGGACTTCAGGTCTTCGACTTCGGCCGAGAGCGCCGCGTTGCGCTGTTGCAGGCCTTCATTCTCGTGCGACTGTTGATCGACCTGCCGGTGCAGATCGGCGACCGAACGGCGGCCGCCCTCACCCCACCACAACCGGTATTGCAGGAAGGCCAGCAGCGCGATCAGCGCCACCAGCACCAGCTGCAACCAGCGCGTCGCCAAGTGCGCGGCCTCAGCGCTTCAGCGACACGAAAGCATTGCGGCCGGCGTACTTCGCCGCCGCGCCGAGCGCTTCCTCGATGCGCAGCAGCTGGTTGTACTTGGCCACGCGATCGCTGCGGCACAGCGACCCCGTCTTGATCTGCGTCGCGGTGGTGGCAACGGAGATGTCGGCGATGGTGGTGTCTTCGGTTTCACCGGAACGGTGCGACACGATCGACGCATAGCGGTTCGCATTGGCCATTGCGATGGCTTCGAGCGTTTCGGTCAGCGTGCCGATCTGGTTGACCTTGATCAGGATCGCGTTGGCGACGCCCTGGTCGATGCCTTCCTTGAAGATCTTCGGGTTGGTGACGAACAAGTCGTCACCGACCAGCTGCACCTTGTTGCCGATGCGGTCGGTGAGCAGCTTCCAGCCGGTCCAGTCGGCCTCGTCCATGCCGTCCTCGATCGTGACGATCGGATATTGCGCGGCCCAGTTCGCCAGGAAGTCGACGAACTGTTCCGACGTCAGGCGCTTGCCTTCGCCGGTGAGGTTGTACTTGCCGTTATCGAAGAACTCGCTCGCGGCGCAGTCCAGGCCGAGCAGGATGTCCTCGCCCGCTTTGTAGCCGGCCTTGCCGATGGCTTCGAGGATGGTTTCGAGCGCTTCCTCGTTCGAACGCAGGTCGGGGGCGAAGCCGCCTTCGTCGCCCACCGCCGTGCTCAGGCCGCGACCCTTCAGCACCGACTTCAGTGCATGGAACACCTCGGTGCCCGCGCGCAGCGCTTCGCTGAAGCTGGCGACGCCCACCGGCAGGATCATGAATTCCTGCAGGTCGACATTGTTGTCCGCGTGAGCACCGCCGTTGATGATGTTCATCATCGGCACGGGCAGCACGGCTTCGCGACCGTTCGCGAGGTACTGCCATAGCGGGATCTTCTTCGAAGCGGCCACCGCGTGCGCGTTGGCCAGTGAAACGCCCAGCAATGCATTCGCGCCGAGACGGCCCTTGTTCTCGGTGCCGTCGAGATCGATCAGACGGCGATCCACCGCGGCCTGGTCGGCGGCATCAAGGCCGCTCAGCGCCGAGGCGATCGCGCCATTGACGTTGTCGACCGCCTTGCGCACGCCCTTGCCGAGATAGCGCGTCTTGTCGCCATCGCGCAGCTCCACGGCTTCCTTGGTGCCGGTGGAAGCACCGGACGGCACCGCGGCGCGGCCGAAGCTGCCGTCGCTCAGGGTGACTTCGGCTTCCAGCGTGGGATTGCCACGGCTGTCGAGGATTTCGCGGGCATGGACTTTGGCGATCGTGGTCATCGGTCTGCTGTTCTGGGGGAATTCGTTAGGCAGGTTTTTTAACCCGCAGCCTGCGGGCGGACAAATAACGTTGCGGGGAATGCCCTACACCGTCGACTCGAGGAAACCGTTCTTCTTGGTGATCCGGTCGATCTCGAGCAGCGTCTCCAGCAGCGCGCGCATCTTCGGCAGCGGCCAGGCATTGGGGCCGTCGCTGAGTGCTTCTTCCGGCCGCGGATGCGTTTCCATGAAGATGCCGCTGATGCCCACCGCCATCGCCGCGCGCGACAGCACCGGCACGAATTCGCGCTGGCCACCGCTCTTGCCACCGGCACCGCCGGGCAGCTGCACCGAATGCGTCGCATCGAAGACCACCGGGCAACCGGTGTCGCGCATCACGCTCAGCGAGCGCATGTCGCTGACAAGGTTGTTGTAGCCAAAGCTCGCGCCGCGCTCGCAGACCATGATGTCCTTGTTGCCGGTCGCCAGCGCCTTGTCGGCGACATGCTTCATTTCCCACGGCGACAGGAACTGGCCCTTCTTGACGTTAACCGGCTTGCCCGCGCGCGCCACGTTCTGGATGAAGTCGGTCTGCCGGCACAGGAACGCGGGCGTCTGCAGCACGTCGACGACGGCCGTGACTTCGTTCAGCGGGGTGTATTCGTGCACGTCGGTGAGCACCGGCACGCCGAACTGCTTCTTCACTTCGGCCAGCACCTTCAGGCCCTCCTCCAGGCCGGGGCCGCGGAAGCCCGACACCGAGGTGCGGTTCGCCTTGTCGAAGCTGGACTTGAAGATGAAGGGAATGCCGAGTTCGGAAGTGATTTCCTTCAGCGTGCCTGCGGTGTCGAGCTGCAGCTGCATCGACTCGATGACGCAGGGACCAGCGATCAGGAAAAACGGCTTGTCGAGACCGATCTCGAATCCGCAAAGCTTCATGCGTTCGCTTCCTTCAGCAGTCGGCCGCCGGCCTGCGCCTTGTGTTCACGGGCTGCACGGATGAAACCGACGAACAACGGGTGCCCATCGCGCGGCGTGGACAGGAATTCCGGGTGCGCCTGGCAGGCCAGGAACCACGGGTGCTTGTTGCGCGGCAGTTCCACCATCTCGACCAGCGTTTCGTCCATCGACTTCGCACTGATCACCAGGCCCGCGTTCTCGAGTTCGTTGAGGTAGCGGTTGTTGAATTCGTAACGATGGCGATGGCGCTCGCCGACCACGTCCTTGCCATACAGCTCGCGCGCGAGCGTGCCGGGCTTGAGGCGCTGGTCCTGCAGGCCCAGGCGCATGGTGCCGCCGAGGTCGGATTCCTCGCTGCGGCGTTCGACTTCGCCGCTCGCGGTACGCCATTCGGTGATCAGGCCGATCACGGGATGCTGTGACTGCTTGTCGTTCTCGGTGCTGTTGGCATCGGTGTAGCCGAGGACATGGCGCGCGTAATCGACCACCGCGGCCTGCATGCCGTAGCAGATGCCGAAGTACGGCAGGCCGTGTTCGCGCGCGTATTGCGCGGTGCGCACCTTGCCTTCGAAGCCGCGATCGCCGAAGCCACCTGGCACGAGGATGCCGTCGACGTCCTGCAGGACCTTGTCGCCGTTCTGCTCGACGTCGGTTGATTCCAGCCACTTCAGCCGCACCCTGGTGCGCTGGCGCAGGCCGCCATGCTTGAGCGCTTCGGCGAGCGATTTGTACGCGTCCTGGTGGTCGACGTACTTGCCGACCACCGCGATCGTGACTTCGTCAACCGGGTGCTCGGCGGCATCGACGACGGCATTCCATTCCGAGAGGTCGGCTTCGGGCTTGGCCTTGCCTTCCAGGCGCAGGCGTTCGACCACGATCTGGTCCAGACCCTGCTGGTGCAGCCACATCGGGATCTTGTAGATGTTGTCCAGGTCGATCGCGGAAATGACCGCCTTTTCCGGCACGTTGGTGAACAACGCGATCTTGCGGCGCTCGCCGTCGGGGAGGGGCTGCTCGCTGCGACACAGCAGCACGTCGGGCTGGATGCCGATCGAGCGCAGTTCCTTCACCGAATGCTGCGTGGGCTTGGTCTTCAGCTCACCCGCGGCGGCGATGTACGGCACCAGAGTGAGATGCATGAACATCGCCTTTTCCTGGCCGCGCTCGGTGCGGATCTGGCGGATGGCTTCGAGGAACGGCAGCGATTCGATGTCGCCCACGGTGCCGCCGATCTCAACCAGCCCGACGTCGTAACCGGCGGTGGCCTCGTCGATGCGGCGCTTGATTTCGTCGGTAATGTGCGGGATCACCTGCACGGTGCCGCCGAGGTAGTCGCCGCGGCGCTCCTTGCGGATCACGGACTCGTAGATCTTGCCGGTGGTGATCGAATTCTTGCCGGACAGACGCGTGCGCAGATAGCGCTCGTAGTGGCCCAGGTCCAGGTCGGTTTCGGCGCCGTCGTCGGTGACGTAGACCTCGCCGTGCTGGAACGGGCTCATTGTGCCCGGATCGACGTTGATGTACGGGTCGAGCTTCATCATCGTCACGCGCAGGCCGCGCGCTTCGAGGATGGCGGCCAGCGAGGCGGCCGAAATGCCCTTGCCAAGCGAAGACACCACACCGCCAGTGACGAAGACGAGCGGCGTTATGGAATTTTGGGGGGTCATGGGGAAGCGGGCTCCCGGAAAGCCATAGTTTACAGACTGGTTGCGGCCGGGGCGAGGCTTGACGGCGACCTCGCGACAAGTTCATCGCTTCCGCCGCGCCTTTTTTCCGGCCCGAAAAGCAGAACGCCCCGGCAGGCGGGGCGTTCTGTGTGAGGAAAAGCCAGCCGGTTAGCGGCCGTCTTCCTCGGGTTCGTCAGGCTGCTCGTCGGCCGACTTCGCATCCTTCTTCGCGGCCTTGGCCTTGGCGTCTTCCTTGTCCTTGCGGGTGTCGGACTTGGCCGCATCGGCCTTTGCCTTGTCCGTCTTCGACGTCGTTGCGGACTGGCCCTGATGCTGGCTGTGGTCCTGGTCCTTGGCATCCGCGTTCTGGGCGAAGGCGGACGGCGCTGCGAGAGCGGCGGCGATGAGGGTCGGTAGCAACAGCTTGCGGATAGTCATTAGGTTCTCCAGTGATCTGCGGCCGGAACCCGACCGCGGGCGCCACCTTACGACATGGGTCCATGCCGGGGACTGAATATGCAAGTGAAGAACCAGGCGCCGGTCTCCCGGCGCCTGTTCGGGTTTGCAGCAATCACCGGGTGATCAGCGACGACGGTCCTCGCGGGTCTGGCGCGAGCGCTCGGGCTTTTCCTTCGCCTGCTTCGCCTTGGCCGGTTGCTTGTCGGTTTTATCGGCCGTCTCTTCCTTCTGGCCGCCGGCGTTGGCGCCTGCATGGGTCACGGCGTTGGCCGCCGCGTTGACGTTGCCGTCGAGACCACCCGCCACCTGGCCTTGGCCCTGGCCGGTCACGTTCGCGGAAACGTCCGTTGCGGTTCCGGCATCCGCCGCGGCGCCGAGCACCGAGTTGCCCGCGGCATTGGCATTGCCGTTGACAGACTCGACCGCCTGCGCGCTGGCATTCGTCGCCGCCTGCACCCCGGCACGAGCGGTACCGCGTACGGTCGAACCCACTCCGGCTGCGGTATCGGCACCGGCCTGCGCCGCACCATTCGCCGCCTGGGCGGTTTCGCTGACGGCATTGCCCTGCACCTGCGCATCGGCATTGCCGCTGACGCGCTTGTCGAGGCGCGAAGCGCCTGTCGTCGCGCCGACATCGGTGCGACCGCTGGCACCAACGCCGATCGAACCGGCGTTCACGCCGATGCCACCGCCGCCACCCACACCAACGCTTACCTGGGCACTCGCGATCGGCGCAACCAGCACGCCCGCGATCATCGTGGTCAAAAGAATCTTGCGCATGTCCTTACTCCTGCAGTCTTCGGGGATGTCCAAGGGCGTGCGCGGGCATGCACAACACCGATTGGACGTCGCTGCTTGCGACGCCGCCAAGCTAGACAGCCGCTTCCCACTCGTTCCTGAATTCGCGCATGGGGAGTTCTACCCACGTGCATCTCCGGGATGGCTCGCGTTCACGCTATCCTGCGCACTCCGTCACTCTTTGCGGCAGCGTTTGCTGGAATGCGACGTGCCTGCTCTCTATGCAGGCTCTAATTGCAAACGTTCCTCCGCCACGCCCGCCACAACCACCGTCTGTATCACGTGAATTCCGCCGCATGAGCTCCCGCTACAACGCTGAAGATATCGAAGTCCTTTCCGGTCTCGACCCGGTCAAACGCCGTCCGGGCATGTACACCGACACGACGCGGCCGAACCATCTTGCGCAGGAAGTGATCGACAACGCGGTCGACGAGGCGCTTGCCGGCCACGCGCGTTCGATCGAAGTCATCCTCCACGACGACGGCAGTTGCGAAGTCGCCGACGATGGTCGCGGCATGCCGGTCGACATCCACCCGGAAGAAAAAATCCCCGGCGTCGAACTGATCCTCACGCGGCTCCACGCGGGCGGCAAGTTCAGCAACAAGAACTACACGTTCTCCGGTGGCCTGCACGGCGTCGGCGTGAGCGTGGTGAATGCGTTGTCGAAGCATGTCGACGTGTACATCAAGCGCGACGGCAACGAATACAAGATGAGCTTCAAGGATGGCGATCGGGTCTCGAAGCTCGAGATCGTCGGCACCGTCGGCAAGAAGAACACCGGCACGCGCCTGCGCTTCTGGCCCGACCCGAAATATTTCGACACGCCCAAGTTCAACCTGCGGTCGATCAAGCACCTGCTGCGTGCGAAAGCCGTGCTCTGCCCCGGCCTCACGGTGAAATTGTTCGACGAAGCCACCGGCGAGAAGCACGAGTGGATGTACGAGGACGGCCTGCGCGACTACCTGAAAGGCGAACTCGCCGGCCTGGAAGCACTACCACCGGACCTCTTCGTCGGCTCGCTGAAGAAGGACACCGAAGTCGTCGACTGGGCCGTCGCGTGGCTGCCGGAAGGCGAGCTGGTGCAGGAAAGTTACGTCAACCTGATTCCCACCGCGCAGCACGGCACCCACGTCAACGGCCTGCGCACCGGCTTCACCGATGCGCTGCGCGAGTTCTGCGATTTCCGCAACCTGCTGCCGCGCGGCGTGAAGCTGGCGCCCGAAGACGTCTGGGATCGCGTCGCCTTCGTGCTCAGCATCAAGATGACCGATCCGCAGTTCAGCGGGCAGACGAAGGAACGACTTTCCTCGCGCCAGGCCGCGGGCTTCGTCGAAAGCGCCGCGCATGATGCGTTCTCCCTGTGGCTCAACCAGCACACCGACCTGGGCGAGAAGATCGCGCAGCTCGCGATCGAGCGCGCCGCCGCGCGCCTGAAGACCGAGAAGCAGATCGTCCGCAAGAAGATCACCCAGGGCCCCGCCCTGCCCGGCAAGCTCGCCGACTGCAGTTCGCAGGATCTCTCGCGCACGGAACTGTTCCTCGTCGAAGGCGATTCGGCCGGCGGCAGCGCCAAGCAGGCGCGCGACAAGGACTTCCAGGCGATCCTTCCGCTGCGTGGCAAGATCCTCAACACCTGGGAAGTCGCTTCAGGCAGCGTGCTCGCGTCGCAGGAAGTGCACGATCTTGCCGTCGCGATCGGTTGCGATCCCGGCAAGGACGACATCTCCGGCCTGCGCTACGGCAAGGTGATCATCCTGGCCGATGCGGATTCCGATGGACTGCATATCGCGACGCTGCTGAGTGCATTGTTCGTGAAGCACTTCCCCGCCCTGGTGGATGCCGGCCACGTATTCGTCGCGATGCCGCCGTTGTTCCGTGTCGATGTGGGCAAGCAGGTGTTCTATGCGCTCGACGAGGAAGAGAAGCGCATCCTGCTGGAGAAGATCGAGCGCGAGAAGAACGATCGCAAGAAGGGTTTCACCGGACAGGTCAACACCACCCGCTTCAAGGGTCTGGGTGAGATGAACCCGTCGCAGCTGCGCGAGTCGACCATCCACCCAGACACGCGCCGTCTCGTGCAGCTCACTGTCGACGACAACATCGAGACCCATGCATTGATGGACATGCTGCTGGCTAAGAAGCGTTCGGGCGATCGCAAGACGTGGCTGGAGACCAAGGGCGACCTGGCGACACTGGAAGTCTGACGGACCATGGTCTTCGCGGTGGCGACGGAGCAAACGTCGCCACCGCGAATTCGCAGCATTGAAGGCCGAGCGGCCGGCACCCGTGACCAGAGTCGCCCTTATCTGCGTTGCGTGGCACAAAGCGATCGGGAAGCAGCTGGCCGCGTCTGCGTCGATCGCTCACAGCGTCACAAACACTCAATCAGTCCATCAAGCACGGTCTGATCAGTGCCAGGTAACTTGGCATACAGCGGCTGCGGGTTGACCAGCGCGGCGAGCAAACGCTCTACGCTGGTCTGAGGCACGAGCGGAATTCGGCATTGCCAGAAGCCTGGTTGGACCGTGATGCCGCCAGTGGCCGCATCGATCGACTCCTGACTGCCCGCGAACGACCACACGCAGGCACCAATACGCCGGCTGCGCGCCTCTACCGAGCACTGGAAACGCAGCGGCTGCAGATTGCTGTAATCACCTTCGCAAAAGGTATCGCCACAGATTTCATCGAACTGGCGTCGCAGCTGCGCGGTGATGCCGTACCAGGCTTCGACCTCGGCATTGGTACGAAGTGTGGCACCGGCTTCGACGTACTGCCCGGTGGAACCAGCGTGCGCAACCTGGCTTCCGCAGACCATTGCGAGACCAAGCGTAGCGGCAATGATGGAGAGCGATCGGCGCATGATTTCCTTCCTGGATGGTGTGCAGGCAGCATCGCCTTGCCCCAGGAGCGGAACCATCGGAATCTGCCGCGATGTCGAGTCGGAAAACCCCGATTTGCATTCAACAGATAGGCGCTATGACTCAGCTGCGCGACGTGGAAGGACTTCCAACGTTCCTGATCCAGGTCACCGGTAGATACGCGGGCTCATCGCGAGCTGAATTACGGAGATACTCGCGCGCCGATCGATAGAGGCGCGATGTGGCGCCGAATCTTTGTTCTTCGCACGCAACGATAAGAAAAAAGACAAAGCGGACCGAGCAAGGCTCGGCGCTGCCAAGCAGCGGAGCAAGCTCCGCTCTACGAATCGGCGGCAATGTTTACTTCAGCAACGCGCCGATCTTTGCGTGCAGCCACTGTCCGGTCTCGTGCAGTTCGACCGGAAACAGCGTGATCAGCGCCCAGTACGCGACGCCCAGGCAGATCGCCAGTATCAACAGCGCGCGCAGGTAATTGCCGGGCTTCCTGCGCCCGTTGGCACGTATGTACGTCATGACGCGGCCTCCAGCAGGGAACGGATCACCGCCTGCGCATCGGCTGCCTTGGTCGGATCGTATTCGAACGTGTCCTCGTCCATGTAGATGCGCTGGCTGATTTCGAGCTGGATCGCATCGACGCCGCGCTTGGGATCCGCGTAGTGCCTGGTGATGTAGCCGCCCTTGAAACGCCCGTTGACGACGAAGTCGTAGCGCGATTGCTTCGCGAGCGCAGCTTCGACTCGCGCCTGCCGCTCCGGCGAGCAGGTCGCGCCACCGGCCGTACCGAGATTGAGATCGGGCAGGCGACCGGGAAACAGGAATTCGAGGCCACTGCCCCTGATCGAGTGCCCTTCCCATAGCAGCGCGCGGCCATGCGTGGCATGGAGGCGCACGAGCTCATCCTGCAGTGCTTCGTGATACGGCCGCCAATAAGTCCCGGTGCGCGCGGCGATCTCGTCCGCGGAAGGTGCCTGCCCTTCGAGATAGACCGGTGCGCCAGTGAACTGCACGGCCGGGCACAGTCCGGTCGTGTTCTGGCCGGGATAGAGCGAGGTGTCGTCCGGCGGACGGTTCAGGTCGATCACGTAGCGCGAATAGCGCGGCACCAGCATCGAAGCGCCGAGTTCGCGCGCGAAGGCGTAAAGCCGCGCTACGTGCCAGTCGGTGTCGGGCGCGCAACGCGCGCGTTCGACCATGCGCGACTGCAGTTCCTCAGGAATGACGCTGCCGTTGTGCGGCAGGCTTACCAGGATTGGGGCGGTACCACGGTGGAGCTCGAAGACATCGTTCATGGCATCGCTCCGGTCACGCGAACCGCGCGGGCGAATACGGCGCCGGATCGACCTCGGGCGTACTGCCGCTGACCAGGTCGGCGATGAGCTGTCCCGTGGCCGCGCTCATGCTCACTCCCATCATCCCGTGGCCCGTCGCGATCCACAGTTCATCACGACCCGGCACGCGTCCGATCAGCGGAACATCGTCGATGGACATCGGGCGCCAGCCGTACCACTTCTCGCGTACTTCGGAACCGACGGGTTGATGCAGGTACTCGGCCGCGCCGCGCTCGAGTGCGGCAAGGCGAGGTTCGTTCAATGCCTCGTCGTAACCGGAAAACTCCATCGTGCTGCCGAGCCGGTATCCGCTGCCCCAGGCGGTGACGCACACCGAACGCTCGCGCAACACGATCGGCCGGCGCGGCACCAGCGAAGGCGCCGAATACGTGATCGAGTAACCCTTGCCCGGCTGCATCGCATTCCGCAGCGCGGGAAATCCGATCGCAGCCGCGAGCTTCGGCGACCACGCACCCAGCGCGAACACGACTTCACGCGCTTCGATCGTGTCCTGCGAGGTATGCAGCGACACACCACCACGGTGCGCATCCACGCCTTCGAACGCGCATTGCTCGACGATCTCGCCACCGCGTTCGCGGACCAGCCGCGCCAGTTCGGCGACGTAACGATCGGGGCGCAGCACCGCATCGCCATCGAAGCGCATGACGCCGGCGACACCGCGCTTGAGCGCCGGTTCCATCGATTCATAGCGCGCGCCATCGATGGCTTCGACGGGCACGCCCAGTTCCTGCAGCAATTCGATTTCGTGTTCTTCCGCCGCGAATGCGCGGGTGTCGCGGAATACGTAGTCGACGCCGGCTTCCGCGAATTCGCATTCCATGCCGTAGTCGCGAACCCATCGTCCGAGTCGGGCGCGCGAATCGTTGAGCAGCGCCGCCTTGCCCTGCGCGGCGCGGCGCCAGTCGCGCTCGTTGCAACGCACGGCAAAGCCGAGCAGCCAGCGCCACAGGTGCAGGTCGATGCGGGGTTTGATGTACAGCGGCGCGTCGGGTGTGAACATCCACCGCAGCGCGACGCCGACCATGCCCGGCGCGGCCAAGGGAGGGGCGTGGCTCGGCGTGATCGTTCCGCAGTTGCCATGCGAAGCGCCGCCGCCGATGCGGCCGGCATCGATCACGCGCACGCCGCGCCCGGCTTCGAGCAGCGCCAGCGCCGAGGCCAGGCCGATAACGCCTGCGCCAACCACCACGATGTCTTCAGGTTTCTGTTGCATTGCAAGATAGTTTGATGAGGAAAACGTCGGCGATCTGCACAAAAAGTTTCGTCCGAATCGCTTTATCGCGGTGCAGCATGACACCATCGTCAAAGGCGCCGATAACACCCGCCGCAATCTAACCCGTGCTGCATGGGCCGCAGCCGGATTGGCTCCGAAACACTCGTTCGCCGTCGCCGGTGTCGAAGTGTAGGTGCGCAATCCGCTCGCCGCCCCATCCACCACAGGTTCTTCAATGAAGCTGCAGATCCGCCGTCATGGCGTGGCAGTTCCCTCCCGGTCGCCGCATCGGCGTCGCGATTACGCGAGCACCCGCAACTTCCTGACCCGCTCGTATCCGTTCCGGGCGCGGTCGTATTCGCGTCCGTCGCCTGCGAGGCCTGCCCGGCCCGGAATACACATCGCGCCGCCTGTGCGGCGTCCGCTCTGATTTCAACGTGCCACCGCTACAGCCCCGCCAACTCCCAGGAAATCCGCGCATGAAAGTTCTTTCCGTCGTGTCCTGTTCCGCCCTTCTCGCCGGTGCCGTCGCCGCCGTTTCCGCCCAGCCGGCGGCCAAGTCGAACCCACTGCGCGTCAGCATGGTTGCCGCCCAGGCCTCCAGCGGCGGCTTCCTCGGCGCAGTCGAGGTGACGATCACCAACACCAGCAACCACACCGTGCGCGTGCCGAGGTGGGAGCTGCCCTCGGATTTCATGGAAGCCAAGCTCTTCCAGGTCAGCCGCAACGGCGAGCCAGTGCAGTACGAAGGCCCGATGGTGAAGCGCCCGCTGCCGGGCGCCGGCGACTTCGCGCTGCTGCGCGCCGGTGAAACCCTGCGCACCACCGTCGACCTGTCGGGTGCCTACGACATGGCGAAGACCGGCGAATATATCGTCACCCTGTCCTCGCCGCTGCAGCACGCCTCGCTGTCCAACGGCGAGATGCTGAAGCATGCCAACGGCCTGCCGATGGTGATCCAGTCGGTGCCGCTGCGGCTGTGGGTGGATGGGAGCGACCAGATAGATGCCAAGGGCGGTGACAATCAGACCATGCGCAAGCCGCCGTCCGGCGGTGGCACGGTCGTCAACGGCGTGTCCTACGTCGGCTGCTCGACCACGCAGATCAATGGTGCCGGCCAGGCGGTGGTCGAAGCGCGCAAGTATTCGGAAAACGGCAAGGGGTATCTCGCCGGCAACACCGTCGGGCCGCGCTACACCACGTGGTTCGGCGCCTACACGAGCGCACGCTGGGGCACGGCCAGCCAGCACTTCGTGGCCATCGATTCGGCGATGGACCAGAGTGCCGGCCAGGTCAAGATCAACTGCGGCTGCAACCAGAGCTATTACGCCTACGTCTACCCGACCCGTCCGTACGAGATCTTCGTCTGCCGCGCGTTCTGGAGCGCGCCGCTGACCGGCACGGATTCGAAGGCCGGCACGTTGATCCACGAAATGAGCCACTTCAACGCCGTGGCCGGTACCGACGACCACGTCTACGGGCAGTCGGGTGCGAAGAGCCTGGCGATCTCGGATCCGGCCGCTGCATTGGATAACGCCGACAACCACGAATACTTCGCCGAGAACAACCCGTTCCAGAACTGATCGGCGCAGCAGCTCGACACCGGACGGCCCGCCAAAGCGGGCCGTCCTTGCAGGGCGACTCGATGGGCGTCGTGAACGTGCCCACAGCGCACCGCTACGACTTCATCAGAAGCCAAAACGAAACGACCCGCTCATGGCGGGTCGTTCTGCATCACGATCGCGTACGGCGATCAGTGCTGATGACCACCTTCGCCGTGCACGTGGCCGTGCTCGAGTTCCTCGGCCGAGGCTTCGCGCACATCGGCGATCTCGATGGCGAAGTGCAGGTCCTTGCCGGCCATCGGGTGGTTGAGATCGACGTCGACCACGCTCATGCCGACCTTCTCGATCGTCACGGCACGCGGGCCGAAGTTGGTCTGCAGGATGACCTGCATGCCCGGCTCGAGGCGCTGGTTGCCGAAGTGCTTCTTCGGAACGCGCTGGCTCAGTCCTTCGCGCTTTTCGCCGTAGGCATCGGCGGCAGCGACGTCGACTTCGAACTTGTCGCCGGCTTCGTGGCCTTCCATCGCGCTTTCCAGGCCCGGGATGATGTTGCCGTGCCCGACGAGGATCACGAGCGGATCGCGGCCTTCGGAGCTTTCCAGCGGCTCCTGCCCCTGCTCGCTGACGGTGTAGTGGAAGCTGACGACGCGGTCTTTCTCGATCTTCATTACGGGACTCGGTGATGGGCCGCGGTTGCAGCCAGGAGACGTGCCGGCGCCTTGCCGGCAGCGGCGGGAACGGCCAAGCTTGGGTGCGTGAAGACGCCAATCCCGAGCCCCGCCGAGGGAGCCGCGCATTATCCCGGCAACCTCCGCGCCATTCCAGCGCACGGAGCATTCCTTCTGTTGCTGGCGGCTGCACTGCTGTCGGGCTGCGGTGGCGACAAGGTGGTGCGCCGGCCGGCGCCGGCGCAACGAGCCTGGCCGGTAGTCGCACCGGCCGATCCGGTGCGCGCCAACGCGGTGCTGATGCGGGCGATCAGCCTCGTCGGCACGCCCTACCGCTACGGCGGCAACACGCCCGATACCGGCTTCGACTGCAGCGGCCTGGTCAACTATGTCTACCGGGACATGCTGGACGTGCGCCTGCCCCGGACTTCCCGCGATCTCGCCGCGTGGCAGGGAGCGCGGATCAAGCCGGAGCGGCTCGCAGCGGCCGACCTGGTGTTCTTCGGTTCGGGCGGCAGCGTCAGTCACGTGGGGATCTACGTCGGTGAAGGGCGCTTCGTCCACGCGCCCAGCACCGGTGGCACCGTGCGGCTCGACCATCTGGACGGACCGTACTGGCGCGACCATTACAGCGGCGCAAAACGGGTCCTGAACTGACGGATGCCTGTTTTTGCCAAGTCGGTCGACCCCGCTTAACGAATACATAACTTTTTGTGAACAACCGGTCCCAGCCCGGCAGGCATCATCGCGCATCGTTTTTTGCTTCGTGATGACCGCGTGACGACCCGAAAGTACGGCCGCCCTGCTGCCACCACCCTCGCCCGCCCGACACGGGCCTTGACCCATATCCTTTTGGCCGCGGCGCTGTTCACGCCGGCCGCGACCGTGTTTGCCGCTCCGATCGACGATGCGGCGCCGTTTCCGACCAGGGCGAAGGCTGCCGCAGCCGACATCCCGGCACCCGCCAGGACGGACAAGACCCCACAAGCTCTGGCTTCGACCAGGACATCACCCACGCTGTCGGATCGCGCGCTCGGCCTCGCGGCCGGCGTCAACCGCTTCCTGTCTCCTGCGCTCGCCCTCGACCTGCCGGCCGAAGCCATCGGTACGCCAGTTGCCGAGGACAGCAAGGTCAAGACGGTCCTGCAGAAGGCGCTCGCCCTGCTCGGCACGCCGTATCGCTGGGGCGGCGCGGATCCGGACAAGGGTTTCGATTGCAGCGGCCTGGTCGGCTACGTCTTCCGCAATGCCCTCGGCATCGAACTCCCGCGCGTGTCGCGTGACATGGCCAGGAGCGGTGAGCTGGTGACCGACCGCGCCAAGCTCGCCGCTGGAGATCTCGTGTTCTTCGGCCGCAAGGGCCGGGTGAACCATGTCGGCATCTATGTCGGCGATGGCCGCTTCGTCCATGCGCCGAGCCGCGGCAAGGACGTGACCGTATCCAGCCTGGACCAGGGTTACTGGAGCGGACGCTTCCTGCAGGCCCGTCGCGTGAGCGCCGACGGCACCTGAGCCATATCCGAATCCATGAAAGGCCGCCCTCTGGCGGCCTTTTTGTTTTGCCGAATGGAACCTGCGGTCAGTTGCCCGCGACGCGATAGCGCTCCACCGTCTGTTCAATCCCCTTGCTCAGCTCCATCACCTTCATCGCGTACTCGGCGAGGCGCTTGTCCTCGTCGCTGGTGAGCTGCAGCGGCGGCACGGCTACCGGCTTGCCTTCCACGCCGTCCAGCGCGACGAACACGATCACGCAGTGCGTGCACAGTCGTGGCGCGTCGTCGCTGATCGGATCGGCCGCCATGACGTCGACGGCGAAGTGCATGCTGCTGGTGCCGGTGTGCACCAGCTTGGTCGAGACGGTGACCAGATCGCTGATGCGGATCGGTGCGACGAAGCGGATTCCGCCGACCGCGACCGTCACGCTGTAGCGCCCGCTCCATCCGACCGCTGCTGCATAGCCCGCCTGGTCGATCCACTTCATCACCATGCCGCCGTGAACCTTGCCGCCGTAGTTCACGTCGGTGGGTTGCGCGAGGAAGCGCAGGGTGAGTTCGCGTTGCTGGCCGCTCATGTCCTCGATCCGTGCATGGAAGCGACGCCAAGTGTGCACGCTTGCGGCGTCCGATGGCGTGGGCGATCCTGCGGCCCACATCGGGGAGAAGCGCAATGGGACGAACGATCCTGGGAATCGTGGCCGGTCTGGTCGTCGCCTGGCTGGCGATGACGATCTGCGAATTCGCGAGCCTGTTCCTGCATCGGCCACCCGCCGGGCTCGACCTGCGCGATCCGCAGGCGTTGGCTGCGCACATCGCGGCGGCGCCGGTGTCGGCAATGCTCTTGGTGATTGCCGGCTGGGCATTGGCTGCATTTGCCGGCGGCTGGGTGGCTGCGCGCATCGCACGGCATCGCCTGGCAGCGGCGCTGGTCATCGGCGTGCTGGTGCTCGCCGGGGTGATCGCCAACAACGCGATGATTCCCCATCCGCTGTGGATGACGGTCGCCGGCATCGCGCTGCCTTTGCCACTGGCGTGGCTTGCAGCCCGCGCCGCATCACCACGCGCAACGCGCTGACAGCGCAAGCGCATAACGAGGTCGCGCACTGGCCCGTATGTGCGCGATCACCGAAACTGTTGCGCCCGTCCTCCCATCCGTGCCGATGAAACGCCTCGCATTTGCCGTCTGCCTGCTCGCTTCCGTTCCATCCGTCCGCGCACTGGAACCCGTGCTGCCCCAGTCCAGCGCGTACCTGACCCAGGACGCCTGGCGACAGCCGATCGCACCATTCCAGATAGGCGAGCACACCTGGTACATCGGCACGGAAGGCCTGACCGCACTGCTGGTCCGCACGCCTGGAGGCGCGGTACTCATCGACGGCGGATTGCCGCAGGCAGCCGGCATGCTGCTGCAGCGCATGCGTGAGCTCGGCGTGCAGCCGCACGAGCTCAAGCTGATCCTGCACAGCCACGCGCATGGCGACCACGCCGGCCCGATCGCGGCCATCAAGCGCGCGACCGGCGCGCACGTGGTCAGCAATGCCGAATCCGCGATCCTGCTCGGACGCGGCGGCAGCGACGACATCCACTTCGGCGACGGCATCCTGTATCCGCCTGTGCAGACGGATCGGTTCGTGATGGATGGCGAAACCGTGGAACTCGGCGGCATCCGCTTCGTCGCGCATTACACGCCCGCGCACACGCCGGGCAGCCTCAGCTGGACCTGGCGCGACACTCGCAACGGCAAGCCGCTCGACATTGCCTATGCCGACAGCCTGTCCGCGCCCGACTATCGACTCGTCGACAACCCGCGCTATCCGCACATCGTCGACGACTACCGCCGCGGCTTCGCCGCCGTACGCGCACTGCCCTGCGACCTGTTGATCACGCCGCATCCGGATGCGAGCGGATGGTCGCCGGCGAATACCGCCGTGCCGCATCCGTCGCCGATCACCTGCCGCGCATACGCCGACGCGGCCGAAGCGAAATTCGACGCGCAACTCGCCGCGCAGCGGAAGGGGCAACGCTGATGCCGTACATGCCCATCGTCGCTACGCTCGGCTATGTGCTCTCGCCCGACGGCAACGACGTGCTGATGGTCCATCGCAATGCGCGTCCCGACGATCACCAGCTCGGCAAGTACAACGGACTTGGCGGCAAGATCGAACCCGACGAGGACGTGCTCGCGGGTATGCGCCGCGAAATCCACGAAGAAGCCGGCATCGACTGCATCGAGCTGTCGCTGCGCGGCACGATCAGCTGGCCTGGTTTCGGCAAGCAGGGCGAGGACTGGCTCGGCTTCGTCTTCGTCATCACGCGCTTCAGCGGCGCGCCGTTCGAGCGCAACGCGGAAGGCACCCTGGAATGGGTGCATCGCGATCGCCTGCACGAACTGCCGATGTGGGAAGGCGACCGCCAGTTCCTGCCGCTCGTGTTCGACGACGACCCGCGCCCCTTCCACGGCGTGATGCCGTATCGCGACGGACGCATGCTGTCGTGGAAGTTCTCGCGCGCGTGAAATCCCGCGCCGCTATTCGGGCTGCTGTTGTTGGGGTTGTTGCGACGCGACGATGTATTCCATGTTGACCGAGGCCGGCGCGGTCTCGACGAAGCCATACTTCGCATACAGATGGCGCGCCTCGCCATCGGCGACCAGGGTGACGTAGGCCGACGGTTCGGCGTTCTTGCGCAGCCACGCGTCGAGTGCGGTCATGATGCGCTTGCCGAGGCCGCGTCCCTGGTATTCCGGCGCCACCGCGATGTCGACAACGGTGTAGAAACAGCCGCCATCACCGATGATCCGGCCCATCCCGATCACTTCGCCATCACGCTGCAGGCTGACGCCGTACAGCGTGTTGGGCAAACCCTTGCGGGCGGCCTCGAGCGTCTTCGGCGACATGCCCGCTTCGCTGCGCAACCGGCAGTAGTCGTCGGCGCCGGGAAACCGTTCCACCAGTTTGATCTGTTCTTCGATCTTCGCCTGGTTCTGAGACATTTCCGCCTCCCCACCTCAGGACGCCATTGAGTACCGACCGCACTCATTCTGCTGCTCGAAAACGAAACGGTGCGTGAGGCCCATCTCTTCCACAGTTGAACCTCCACGCCGGCTTCACCATTGCGAATGGAGCCACAGCCGTTGAGTCCAGTGCCTCACGCGTGGTTTTGGGTAATCTCGGCCGCCTCGCCTTCAGCGATCCCCACGTTGCTGGAAGCGGCTTCGTAGACCTCGCGGTCGAGCAAACCGGTCTCCTTCGCGACCAGCACCGGCACCAGCATCTGCCCGGTGACGTTCGTCATCGTGCGCATCATGTCGAGGACGCGATCGATCGCGTAGAGATAGCCAATCGCTTCCAGCGGCAACCCGGCGGCGCTCAGCACGACCGTCGCCATGATGACCGCCGTGCCCGGCACGCCCGCGGTGCCGAAGCTGCCGAGCACCGAGGCCAGCGCGATGATGAGGTACTTGTCGAGCGTGAGATCGATGCCTGCGTACTGCGCGATGAACACCGCCGCGAGCGCCGGATAGATCGCGCCACAGCCGTCCATCTTGATCGTCGCGCCCAGCGGCACCGCGAACGCGGCGTAGTCCCGGTCCACACCGTGGTTATGCACCACGCTCCGCAACGACACCGGCATCGCCGCGAAGCTAGACGACGCGACGAAGCCCACCTGCATGCCCGGCGCCGCGCCGCGGAAGAACTTCACCGGATTCAGTCCGTGCGCGAGCAGCAGTCCGCTGTAGACCACGACGATGTGGAATGCGCATGCGGCATACAGCGCGATGACGAAGCTGCCGAGCGGCCGCAACTGTTCGAAGCCGTAACCGCCGACCAGCGAGGCGATCAGGCCGAACGTGCCGAGCGGCGTGAATTCGAGCACGAAGCGGGTGACCTGGATCATGGTCTCGCTCGCTTCGCCGCAGAGTTTGCGCAGGTTCGCAGTCTTGTCACCCAGCTTCACGAAGGCGAAACCCACCAGCCCCGCGAAGAAGATCACCTGCAGCACCGTGCCGTTGCGCGGCACCAGCACGCTCATGCCGTCGGCGGTTTTCGAAGTCGCGGCCCCGGCCAGCGCCGTGAACGGGTTCGAAGGCACGATGTTGAACAGCACGTCGAACACGCCCGGCGGCGTTTTCGGCACGTAATCGGACGCAACCTGCAGCGTGGCGATGTTGACGCCGGCGCCCGGCTTCACGATCCAGCCGGTGAGCAGGCCCACGCCCACCGCCAGCACCGCGGTGATCGCAAACCACAGGAACGTGCGTCCGCCGAGCGCGGCGATCGACTTCTGCCCATGCAGTGAGCTGACCGCGTTGATCACCGCGAAGAACACCAGCGGCACCGCGATCATCTTGATCAGGTTGACGTAGAGGTCGCCGAGAGGACCGAACCAGGTTTCCGCGTCCTTGCCGAACAGCCAGCCCGCGAGTGCGCCAAGCACGAAGCCGAGCACCACCCGTTGCCAGAACGGAATGCGCAACCAGCGCGACACCAGCTTCATCATCAGGACGCTCCAGAATGCGGGACAGGCCGCCACGGCAGGCGCCGTGCGCCGAAACCGCACCATAGCCGAGCAGGCCCAGCGCAGCGAGTCCACGCGTGCAAACCGTTGTTCCAACACGTCATGTGGAAGCCGGGATTCGGCAAACCCGGGCGCCGCACAACGCTACGCGGACACATCTTCCGGTTGCGGTCGCTTGGCATAATCGGCCGCCCGCTTCACGCCCGCTACGGCAGGACTACATGCATTCATTGGACGTCATCAGCATCGCCCTGGCTTCCACCTTGCTCGGCGCCTGCGCCAGCACCGCGCCGATTTCTGGCCCATCGGGTACCGCCAGCGCGCGCCCGATTGCCGTGGCCGTTCCGGTGATCAAGCGCCCTGCCGAAGAAACGCCTTCCTGGTGGTTCCGCGACGGCGCGGCGCAGGCCGCCCATCGGGGCGCGATGGGAGCACGCGCCAAGAACGTGATCCTCTTTGTCGGCGACGGCATGAGCCTGACCACCGTGGCCGCGGCCCGCATCCTCGAAGGCCAGCGCAAGGGCGGCACGGGCGAGGAAAACCACCTGGCATGGGAAACCTTTCCCGCTACCGCGCTGAGCAAGACCTACAACACCGACTCGCAGACACCGGATTCGGCCGGCACGATGTCGGCGATGGCGACCGGTGTGAAGACGCGTGCCGGTGTCATCAGCATCGGGCAGGAGGCGAAGCTGGGCGACTGCAGCGCAGCACTGAAAACGCCGATGCTCACCTTGTGGGAGCTCGCCGCCAGCAGCGGACTCGCCAGCGGCGTGGTCACCACCACGCGCGTCACCCATGCCACGCCTGCCGCGGCACTCACCCACTCCGCCCATCGCAGTTGGGAGAACGACACGGACATCACTGCCCAAGATGCAAAGGCAGGTTGCGTCGACATCGCGCGCCAGCTGGTCGAGTCGCCCTTCGGCCACGGCCCGGATGTGCTGATGGGCGGTGGCCGCGAAAATTTCATGACCGCGCAGCAGCGCGATCCGGAAGAAGACGACAAGGTAGGCCAGCGCCTCGACGGGCGCGACCTCGTCGCCGAATGGAAGCAGCGCCATCCCGACGGCGCCTACGTCTGGAACGCCGCGCAACTGCAACAGGCGCCGGCCGACAAGCCGCTGCTGGCGCTGTTCAACTATGACCACATGGCCTTCGAGCATGACCGCAGGCAGGATCCGGCAGGCGAGCCATCGCTTGCGGAAATGACCCGTGCCGCGATTACGCGCCTGCAACGCAACGACAACGGCTTCGTACTGCTCGTCGAGGGTGGCCGTATCGACCACGCCCACCACTACGGCAATGCCTACCGTGCGCTCACCGACACCATTGCACTGAGCGATGCCGTGCGCGTCGCCGATGAAATGACTTCAGCGGACGACACGCTGATCCTGGTCACCGCTGACCATTCGCACACGCTCAGCTTCGTCGGCTATCCCGTGCGCGGCAACGACGTCCTCGGCAAGGTGCGCGGCAGCAGCGGCGAAGACGGCGGCGCGGATTTCGCCACCGACGCGCTGGGTCTCCCATATACGACGCTCAACTACAGCAATGGTCCCGGTTACGTCGGTGCGAGCGCGCAGCAGCCCGAAGGCCCCAAGCGTTTCCTGCATCAGCTCAGCGGCGCACAGGCAGCAAAGAACGGCCGCCCCGACCTCACCCACGTCGACACCGAAGATCCGGATTACCTGCAGGAAGCGATCGCGCCCATGGGCAACGAGAGCCACGGCGGCGACGACGTCGGCATCTGGGCGCGCGGACCCGGCAGCGAAGCGGTGCGCGGCAGCGTCGAGCAGAACACGATCTTCCACTTCATGCTGCAGGCGATGCCCGCGTTGCGCGCGAAGCTGTGCGCGGCGGGTGATTGCGACGCGAATGGTGTACCGGTGACGTTGCCGAAGCCCGAGGCATTCAAGGCGCAAGCAACCAATTGAGTCATCTGTCTGGTCATCCAGGCGTTCGCCTGGATGACGACCCCGCTTCTCACGCTCGAACGTGTACAGCGACTTCGCGCATCCCCAGGCCGGTTTGGCTTCAGAACGGCTTGGCCAGCACCAGGTACACGATCGCGACCAGCAACAGCACCGGCAATTCATTGAACCAGCGCAAGGTGCGCGACGAAGGCAGCGCGCGCCCGTGTTCGACGCCTTTCAGCCAGCGTCCGGACACGATGAAGTACGCAAGCATGACGGCGACCAGTGCCAGCTTCGCATGCAGCCAGCCGCCCACGGCGAACCCCTGCGGCAACGCGTCGCCGAACAACCGGTAGCCCTGCCACAGGGTCAAGCCGAACAGGAATGCCATTCCGAACATGACGTGGCCGAAGCGATACAGCCTCCGTCCCATCAGGACCAGTCGCGCGCGTACGGCTTCCTCGGCACCGGCTTCGGCGATGTTGACGAGGATGCGCGGCAGGTAGAACACGCCGCCCATCCAGGCCATGACGAACACGACGTGGGCGGTCTTGATCCAGAAATAGGCTTGCATGGCGGGCTCCGGCGGGGTGGCCATAGGATGGCATGAAGATTCGATCCGTCCTGCACGATCCGACCCACGTGCAACAATCCCGCACGCACCGGAGCCGCATCCTCCATGACCAAACGCTACGACAGGCACTACTTCGACACCTGGTACCGCAAGCGCGGCATCGGTGACAACGCACGGCTCGCGCGCAAGGTCGCGATGGCCGTGACCACGGCCGAATACTTTCTCGAACGCCCGCTGCGCACCGTGCTCGACGTCGGTTGCGGCGAGGGCGTGTGGCGCGCACCACTGCTCAAGCTGCGGCCAAAGGCGAAGTACCTCGGCTTCGACAGCAGCGAATATGCCGTCCGCCGTTTCGGCGCGCGACGCAACCTGCATCACGCGAGCTTCGGCGACTTCGCGATGCTGCGCCCCTGCCCGCCCGTGGACCTGCTGGTGTGCAGCGACGTGATGCATTACCTCGACACGCGCGAACTCGACCGCGGACTGCCCGGCCTGGCCGAGCTGTGCGGCGGCGTCGCGTTTCTCGAAACCTTCGCGCGCGAAGACGGCGCGGAAGGCGATGAGCATGATTTCCGCAACCGCCCGGCGAAGTTCTATCGCCAGCGTTTCGAAGGCGCCGGCTTCGCGCAGGTCGGCTCGCACCTGTGGCTCTCGCCCACTCTGCGCAGCCATGCCACGGCCCTCGAAACCGCGTAGGAGCGGCCCACGGTCGCGACATTCGTCATACGCTGAACCAGGTCGCGGTCGTGGGCCGCTCCTACGCGGCGATCGTGACGTGCTTCACAATCCCCCACCCGCCATCGGCTATGCTGCGGCGCGTCATACGCACTATCCGGTGCGCCGTTTCCGGGGTCAGGGGCCCTTTGCGAATGCTGCTTTATCACCTGCACGAACTCGGCCGCGCCTGGATGCAGCCGTGGAATTACTGGGCTGAAGCCAACGCGCGGATGTTCGGCACGCAGGGCAGCTGGCTGTCCACGTTGCCCGGAGCCTCGCGCGTGTCGGCCGGTTACGAGCTGATGTATCGCATCGGCAAGGATTACGAGAAACCCGAATTCGGCATCCACTCGATCGAGAAGGATGGCAAGAGCTATCCGGTCGTCGAACAGGAAGTATTGAAGAAGCCGTTCTGCCGCCTGCTGCGCTTCAAGCGTTTCGCCGACGACGCCGGCAACATCGCCGACTTCAAGGACGATCCGTCCGTGCTCGTCGTCGCGCCGCTGTCCGGCCACCACGCCACCCTGCTGCGCGATACGGTGAAGACCCTGCTGCGCGACCACAAGGTGTACGTCACCGATTGGGTCGACGCGCGCATGGTTCCGCTGGAAGACGGCGCGTTCCACCTCGACGACTACGTCGCCTATGTCGAGGAATTCATCCGCACGATCGGCGCCGACAACCTGCACGTGATCAGCGTGTGCCAGCCGACGGTGCCGGTACTTGCGGCGGTGTCGCTGATGGCAGCGCGCGGCGAAAAGACGCCGCGCTCGCTGGTGATGTTCGGCGGTCCGATCGACACGCGCGAGAACCCGACCAAGGTCAACGACCTCGCCACGACCAAGCCGCTGTGGTGGTTCGAGGCGAATCTCGTGCATGCGGTGCCGCCGAACTATCCCGGCCACGATCGCCGCGTGTATCCCGGCTTCCTGCAGCACGGCGGTTTCATGGCGATGAATCCCGAACGCCACTTCCAGTCGCACTGGGATTTCTATCAGGACCTCGTGAAGGGGGACCTCGAGGACGCCGATTCGCACCGCCGCTTCTACGACGAATACAACGCCGTGCTCGACATGCCGGCGGAGTACTACCTGGAAACCGTCGACGTCGTGTTCCAGCGCCACCTGCTGCCGAAGGGCGAATGGGTGGTGCACGGGGAACGAGTCGACCCGGGCGCAATCAAGGGCACCGCGATCATGACGATCGAAGGCGAGCTCGACGATATTTCCGGACAGGGCCAGACGCGCGCCGCACATACGCTATGCACGGGCGTTCCCAAGCGCGATCAGCAGCACCTCACCGTCGATGGCGCTGGCCACTACGGCATCTTCAGCGGTCGCCGCTGGCGCACGCAGGTGTATCCGCAGGTGCGCGATTTCATCGCGGAGCATTCGGCCGCGTGATCGTGGCGCCGTGCTGAACGCTGGCGGCGCGCGGCTTGAACGTGCGCCCGCCTGCCCCGACCTCATTGCGGTATCCATACTGGAGCCGCCCCATGAAGTGTCCCGCCTGCGACGTCACCCTGGTCATGACCGACCGCCAGGGCATCGAGATCGACTACTGTCCACAGTGCCGCGGCGTGTGGCTCGATCGCGGCGAGCTGGACAAGATCATCGAACGCACATCGGCCGTTGCCGCGCCGCCTACGCCGTCCGAACCACCGCGTGCCGCGTCCACACCGGCCGGCGAGCACTACCGGCACAAGGACGAGCATCGCTACCGGGATGACGATGTCCGCCACAAGGGCGACGATTACTACCGGCACAAAAAGAAGAAGAGCCTGCTTGGCGAGCTGTTCGACTTCTGAGTGCAACCCAACTGGCCACAACACAAGGCCTGGCATTGCCGGGCCTTCTGCTTTCTGCGATGCGGCGCCGGTCAGTCGTACTGCGACGTCTTCACCAGCATGTGCTTTGCGAGTTGTCCGTGCAGGTAACCGACGCCGCGCGCCAGGTGCAGGGTGAGGAACAGCAGCACTACGCCGGCGATGAAACACAGCGGCAATGCCCACAGGCCATGCACGTCCATGACGTTGATCTCGTCGATCCACAGCGTGCCGCCGAAATCGCCGAACAGCACCACGATCGGCGCCGCGATCAATGCCAGTGACGTCGCCAGTCCGGTCACCGCGACGGTGAAGTAGGCGATGCCCAGCGGCAGCATCAGCAGGAAGTACAGCTGCGTCGCCCACGTGCGCGGATCGGTGAACAGTTCCTTTATCCGTTCCAGCAGCGGCTGGCCACGCGTGGAATACAGCGGCCGCCGTGGCATGCGCTCGCCGAGCATGGTCTCGACGATGCGGCCTTCGACCAGCGACAGCACGCGCACCGAACCGAAGTACAGGATCACGAACGGAATGCCGATGATCAGCACGGCGAGACCGCCCGACAGCGAAACGCCGGTCACCACCCAGGTGAAGTAGAAGATGCCGGTCGCCAGCGCGAGCAACATATAGAACAGCGATGCGTACGTGCGCGGTTCCGCGATCACGCCGAAGAAGCGCGCGAACGGCGAACGCTGCGACACGACCGGACGCGTGCTCGGCGTGCGCAGCGCGCTTTGCACCTTCACTTCGGTGTCGCGATAGATGTCCGCGACTTCGTCCGGTGCGCCATAGCTGCCGGCAACGGCGGCAATGACTTCGGCTTCGGATTTCCCCGGGTTCTCCGTGAGTTCCGAACGCAGGTACTCCTCGGCGTCGTAGAGCGCGTCCTGCACCAGCGCAGGGTCGGCGCCGGCCAGCGAACGCTGCAACTGCTCGAGGTAGTCGGGGATGGTGGTGGGCAGGACGGAAGCGTTCATGGTTCGGATCCAGGCTGAAGAAGTTGCGTGGAATTCACAGTGCGGGGGTGAAGCGATCGCCTTGCGCATCCGCGCCGGCCTCGTCTTCTTCTTCACGTACGGCGATCCACAGCACGAGGTAGACGACCAGTCCGCCGCCGCTCACCAACAGCGAAAGCAGCAGCAACGCGCGCCATACCCACGAGGCTAGCGGGGTGCATTGGCCCAGGCCGCCGCAGATGCCGCCGATCAGCCGATCGCGCTGCGAGCGCCGCAATGCATTGAGATTCCAGGTCATGGCGTAGCTCCCCTAGTGTCCGACGGAATGTTTTCGAGCACGGCATCGACCGAGTCGCGGGTGGCGCGCCATGCGGCGGACCACTCGTGCAACGCGTCGTGCCCTGCTTCGGTGATGCGGTAATAGCGGCGCGGCGGCCCCGAAACAGAAGGCTCGACGAAGCTTTCGAGCAGCCCGCCGGACTCCAGGTTGCGCAGTACCGGATACAGGGCGCTCTGCTTGCCACTGAGCACGCCCTCGCCTTCCTGCTCCAGGCGCTTGGCGATCTGGTAGCCGTACATCGGTTCGCCGGCCGAGCCCAGCACCGCCAGCAGCGCCAGGGACACCGTGCCGGCGCTGAGCTCCTTCTGGAACTTGCGCAGCTGGGTGTCGGGCAGGCTGGTGGAGGACTGGGTCATCGGGGTATCCGGTAGCTTGAAGACAATGCTATTGCTAAGTCCGCTATACCGGGCCTGCCATTAGTCATTACAGGTCGAAGTCATGCCCGCGCTCGCGCCGCGTCGACCCGGACCCTGCTAAACGAGCCCTGCGCCGCCCGGTTCGCGGCGTGGAGAACTCCCATGCCCCGTGGAGACAAGTCCGCCTATTCCGGCAAGCAGAAGCGCCAGGCCGAACACATCGAGGAGAGCGTCCGCGAACGCGGCGGCTCCGAGGAAGACGCAGAACGCATCGGCTGGGCCACCGTCAACAAGGAGACCGGTGGTGCGCGCGGCCGCAAGAAGACCGCGAAGAAGGCCACCAAGAAGTCGACGCGCAAGTCGCCTGCGAAAAAAGCGACCAAGAAATCGACGCGGAAATCACCTGCGAAGAAAACCGCAAAGAAGGCGACCCGCAAATCACCCGCGAAGAAAACCGCGCGCAAGAGCACGCGGAAATCACCGGCAAAAAAGACCGCCCGCAAATCCGCGACAAAGAAGAGCGCGCGCAAATCGACTGGCCGTAAATCGACCGCACGCAAGTCGCCCGCGAAGAAGTCGGCTCGCAAGAGCACGCGAAAGACGGCGGGACGCAAGACGGCGCGCAAGTCTTCGAGCTGAAGCCAGGCAGCGTGGCCGCGCATGGTCGTGGCCACGTTGCGGGATCAATTTTCCTCGCATGCGTGTTGACGACGCAGCTCTTGGCGGCGCCGCACACCGCGGCACGCATTGAAGACAAGTACGCGCAGCGCAACGCTGTCGCATGCCTCGGTGCACTGCCTCGCAGCCGAGGCTCGGGGTGGAAGCCTGCCGGTTTGTCGTATCCTCGCCCGGTCCTGCGGAGCCGCACGATTGAATGCCGCGCGGCTCCGATTACCGCTGCGAATCGATGGCGGATGCCGCCCGCGAACCAAGGAGTTTCCATGCGTTTCAAGCACGCCGTCCTGTTTCCTGTTCTGCTCGGCCTGACCCTTACTGCCTATGCCGCCAAGCCCGCCGCAAAGAAGCCGGTCGCGAAGGCTTCCACGCAGAAGGCGTCCGCAGCGAAGCCCGCAGCGGAAACAACCGCCGCCAAGCCGAAGTCGATGCAGGAAATCCTCGATGCCACGCAACCTGGCGACTGGCGTGCGCTCGACCCGGCCAACACGCTTTACCTCGACCTCGCCTCCGGCCGCGTGGTGATGGAACTCGCACCCGGCTTTGCCCCGGCGCATGTCCAGAACATCCGCACGCTGGCGAAGGAAGGCTATTGGAATGGCCTCAGCATCAATCGCTCGCAGGACAATTTCGTCGTGCAATGGGGCGATGCCGCGGAAGACGACAAACAGAAGAAGCCGCTCGGCAGCGCCAGCGCCAAGCTGCCCGCCGAGTTCGAACGCGCGAGCAAGGGCGTGAAGTTCGATCGCCTGCCGGACAAGGACGGCTGGGCGCCGCAGGCCGGATTCGCCGACGGCTTTCCCGCCGCGCGCGATCCGCAGAGCGGCAAGGCCTGGCTCGCGCATTGTTACGGCGCGATCGGCGCAGGCCGCGACGTTGCGCCCGATTCGAGCAACGGCACCGAGCTCTACGTGGTCACCGGCCAGTCGCCGCGCCAGCTCGACCGCAATATCACCGTCGTGGGCCGCGTCGTGCAGGGCATCGAACTGCTTTCGGTGCTGCCACGCGGCACCGGTCCGCTCGGCTTCTACGAGAAGCCCGAGCAACGCACGCAGATCAAGGCCATCCGTCTTGCGTCGGAAGTACCCGAGAACGATCGCGTGCCGCTCGAGCTGCTGCGCACCGATACGCCTGCGTTTACCCAGCTGGTCGAAGCGCGCCGCAACCGTCGCGACGAGTGGTACAAGCGCCCCGCCGGCCACATCGACCTGTGCAACGTGCCGCTGCCGGTGCGCACGCCCAAGAAGTGATCGCCGCTCGCGAATGCAGCTGACGGAAGGCCGCCGAAGGGCGGCCTTCTGCATTCGCCGCTTCCGCATGCCACCGTCCGCGGGATTCAGCAAAGTCCACCCGCCCGTCACGTACTGCCGCCTAGCCTGAGGCGGCCCCAGCGAGACCAGGACAGAGGCGGCGTCCCATGCCCCAACTGCGTTTGCGAATCACCGGCAGCGACGACGATGCGCGTGCGATCAGCAACCTGCTGCAGAGCATCGAAGGTATCGAGCACGTCGAGGAAGTCGCCGACCTGATGGACCACCTGGACGATGACGATTCCAGTTCCGCCGGCCTGCCCGACGACCAGGGCCCCGGTGTGCACGAGCTGGAGATCGAAGCGCCCAACGACGCCACCGCGCGCAAGGTGCGCCAGGCCGTGGAAGCATTGGCATTCGAACTCGACGTGATCGTCGAATTCGAATCCGATGAGGAATGGAGCGAATAGGACGACGGCGATGTGGCGGCTGATCGCATTTGTGCTGGTCTGCCTCTGCGTCGCGCCCGCCGGCGCAGCCGCGGCATACGAAACACTCTCCTGTCCGGTCATTCCACTCGCGGGCGACACCAGTGCGGCTGCGGACAACATGCGCACGCGCGCACCGTTGCCGCTGAAGATGCCGCAACGCACGACCCGCTACCAGATCGACGCGATGCTCGACCCGGAGACCCACGCCATTCGCGGCAGCCAGCGCGTGAGCTGGCGCAACCGCAGCAGCGTGCCGGTGTGCGCGCTGTACCTGCACATGGACCTCAACGCGTTCGAAAGCTACGGCACGCGTTATATGTCGTTGCAGCGTGCGCGTGGCCGTGAGCCGGACGTGCCGCGGGGCGAATGGGGCTACAGCGAACTCAAGCGCGTGCGGCAAGGCGGTCTGGACGCGCCGTGGATCTACGTGCAGCCGGAGGGAAGTCCAGCGGATGATCACACCGTGGTGCGCGTCGACCTGCCGCAACCGGTTGCGCCCGGGGAAGTTGCGGAACTGGAGATGGACTTCGCCGCCCGGCTTCCCGGTTCGTGGGCGAGCACGGGCCGCGCCGGCAGCTTCCACCTCGTTTCGGGATGGTTCCCGCAGATCGCCACGCTGCAGTTGCCGGGGGAACAGGCCGCCGCCTGGCTGCAATGGAACACGTACGCCTTCAATGGCGATTACGCCGATCGCGAACCGGCCGACTTCGACGTGCACATCAAGGTTCCGCCCAATTACAGGGTGGCTGCGAGCGGCGAACCGCTTGGTGTCGCGTTGCAGCCGGACCATCGCGACCACCATTTCGTGCAGCAGGACGCGAAGACGTTCGCCTGGGCCGCCGACTCGCAGTTCGTGCAGCCGCTCGAATACGAGTACACCCCGCCCAACGGCCAGCCGCTGACGCTGCGCGTGCTGTATCGCCTAGGTAATGCCGCCGCGGCCGTGCGCGTGCTCGGCACGATGATGGATGCGCTCACCTATTACTCGACATCGCTGGGCAGCTATCCCACGCTCTCGCTGACCGCCGTCATCGCGCCGCGTAATGCAGCCCAGCTGGCCGGACAGTCATTCCCCGACTTGTTCACGGCCAGCGGACAGCCTTCCGCTGCCGGTACTTCCCCCCTCGATGCGCCTGCACTCGCCGCCATCGGCAGCGCGTATTTTTCCGAGGGCACCGATGAAACGCTTCGCGAAGGCGCGTGGCGCTATTGGGCCGATCGCTACCAGCGTTATCGAGGACAGGCGACGGCTGTTCCGACGAAATCCGGATGGCTGCGCCGGTTCTTCGAACCGTGGCGACTGGCATTCACGGCGCAGCGAACCAGAAACGCCACGCGCATGGATTCCGAAAACCTTCGCACGGACCACGTCGCCAAAGCGCTGCATGACGTGGAAATGCGCATCGGCACACCTGCCATGGACAATGCCTTTCGCAGCTGGAGGCGCGGCGTACGGGCGGGCTATCCCGATACCAGCCAGACGCGCTGGCTGCTCGCCGAAGGCAGCGGCTATCCCGACGAATTCGAGCGCGCGTTCGCGATCATGGATTCGGGTATCGCGGTGGACGACCGCATCATCGGCTTCAGCAGCGACAGGATCCTGCCCCGGCCCGGATACGTCCTGCGCAACGGTACGCGGATCGAGCTGACCGAGACTGAGCAGGCAGACGCGCGCAAGCTGGAGTATCGAACGGTCGTTGTCACGCAGCGCGAAGGCGTCGCCGTGCCGCAACTGCTGACCGTCACCTTCGCCGATGGCAGCAGGCGCAGCGCGCAATGGAACGACACGCGCACGCTTGCGCACTTCGAATGGACCACGCCGGTGCGCGCGATATCGGTCCAACTGGATCCGCAGCGGCACGTCGTGCTCGATCGCAACAAGTTCGACGATGGCCGCACGCTCGCCGCGGACACGCGTCCCGTGCGGCGCTGGACCAGCGAACTCGCGGCCATGGTGCAACTCGCCGCCTCCTGGCTGGTGCTGGTGTGAACGCGCAGACCGCCACGCATGCTCCCCCCGAAATTCCGGCGGCCGCGAAGCCGGCGGCGAAGCGCGCGACGGCCGATGCCACGCATGCACGCAATGGATGGGGCGCACTGCTTGCGGGACTGCAGCGCGGATTCCATCCGCAACTCCTGCTCGCGTGGGTGATCATGCTGTGGTTGCCCGCGGCGATCGCCGCGCTTCCCGCGGCGCTCTGGCTGTACCTCGAGTTCGGACATTCGCCGATGGCCGCTGCTATCGCCGCCGATACGGATGCGACGTTCATCGCCAGCGCACTCGAGGGCATGCAGGGCGAAGCCGTCCTGCTCGGCGCCTGCGCCGTCTTCGCGCTGCTCGTGGCGGTCTTGCTGTCGCCGTGGCTCAGCGGAATGATCGTCGCGCAGATCCGCACCGTGTACCGGTTACGCGTGGGTGGCGTCGTTCGCGCGGGCCTGGGCGAGTATTCGCGCATGTTGCGGATGCTGGTGTTATCGGCCGTGCTGCTGGCGGTTGCGGCCGCGATCGGCATCGCCGCGATGGTCGGCATCGAGTGGCTCGTTACGCGTTTCGCTCCATCGCCGGAAGACCTCGCGCCATCGCGCATGGGCTGGCTGTTGCCAATCGCGCTCGTGTTGTTCGTGCACATGACCGTCGAAGCCGGGCGCGGCTGGCTCGGGGCGGATCTCGCGTTGAATTCGGTGACCCAGGCATGGAAGCGCGGAATCGCATTGTTGTGGAAACGGCCTGGCGCCACCCTCACCGTGTATCTCGGAACGAGCCTGGTCGGCGTCGGATTGGCCATCGCCTTCCTGCGCCTGCGCGCCTTCGTCGATGCCAGCGGATGGACGGGCTGGCTGCTGGCCTTCGCCTGCACGCAGCTCGTGGTGGCGTCGATGGCCTGGGGCCGCAGCGCGCGGTTGCACGGCCTCGCCGACCTCGCCACCGCACAGCTCGTTGCGCCGCCCGAGGACGAAGCGGACGCGAGCTCCGAAGCGCCTCGCACCGACACCGACACCGACTGAGTTTGCCGCGTCCGCCACCTTCGCGAAGCCGCGACGAACGACCCGCGCATCGCCACCGCGACGGCGATATCCTCGGGAAATCGCGGCTCGCCGCCTACCCGAGATGCCTGACACCATGCGCCTGCGTCCCATACCTGCATCGATCGCGATCGCCCTTGTGATCGCCACCTCCGCCTGCCAGAAGCAGGACACCACCGCTTCGACCGCAACGCCGGCCGCGAACACGCAGGCCGCGACGGCGGAAGCCGACGCGAAATTCGCCGACGTCTCCAGGCGCTGGCTGGATGGTTGGCTGGAACAGCAGCCCGTCAGCGCCACGCAGACCGGCAAGCACGACTTCGACGACCGCATCGAGGATCTCAGTGCCGCGGGCCGGCAGAAGTTCACCGACTTCAGCAAGAAGATGCTGGCCGAAGTCGATACCCTCGACGCGAGCAGGCTCTCGCGCGAGAACCAGGTCGACCTCGCCATCCTGCGCAACCAGATCCGCTACGACATCTGGCAGATGGACACGCTGCAGAGCTGGGCATGGGATCCGCAGCTGTACAACGGCATCGCCGGCGGTGCGTTGTACACGTTGATGGCGCGCGAGTTCGCGCCGATGCCGCAGCGCCTCAAGGCCGCGACCGCGCGCATGGAGAAGATCCCGCAGCTGTTCGCGCAGATGCGCGAGAACCTCGACGCCGGACGCGTCCCAAAGATCCACGCCGAAACCGTCGCCAAGCAGAACGCCGGCATCACCAGCATCGTCGACGGCATGATCGCACCGCATGCGGGCGAACTCACCGGCGAAGACCGCATGCGCCTGGACGCCGCGATCGCGACGGTGAAGAAGGCTGTTGCCGAAAACCAGGAATGGCTGGACAAGACCCTGGTGCCGAATGCGAAGGGCGACTTCCGCATCGGCCAGAAGCTGTACGACGAGAAGCTCGCGTTCGCGCTGAATTCTCCGCTGACCCGCCAGGAAATCCGCACCCGCGCCGAAGCTGCGATCAAGCAGACGCGCGCGGAGATGTACGAGATCGCGCGCAAGCACCTGGCCGGGAAGCCGAACACTCCGGCGGAAATGCCCGACACGCCGAGCGACGAGCAGCAGCAGAAGGTGATCGAAGCGGCGCTTGAAATGGCGTATGCCGATCGCCCGGCTCGCGACAAGGTCGTCGAACTCGCCAAGCAGTCCACCGCCGAAGCCACGGCGTTCACCCGCGAGAAGCAGCTGGTATCGGTGCCCGAAACGCCGGTGCAGATCATCCTGATGCCGGAATTCCAGCGCGGCGTGGCTGTCGCCTACTGCGATTCGCCCGGCCCGCTCGACAAGGGCCTGGACACGTTCTATGCGGTCTCGCCGATTCCGGACGACTGGAGCAAGGAGCAGGTCGATTCGTTCCTGCGCGAATACAACACCCGCTCGATCCACGAGTTGAGCATCCATGAGGCGATGCCGGGCCACTACCTGCAGATCGCGCATGCGAACAAGCATCCCTCGGTGCTGCGCGCGGTGCTCGGCTCGGGTTCCTTCATCGAAGGCTGGGCCATGTACGGCGAGAAGGTGATGGACGACGCCAACTACATGAACGGCGATCCGCTGATGAAGCTGATCCAGCGCAAGTGGGCGCTGCGCGCGATGGCGAACGCCGTCCTCGACCAGGCGATCCACGTGGACGGCATGAGCCGCGACGACGCGATGAAGCTGATGACCGTGACCACGTTCCAGCAGGAGCGCGAAGCCGCCGGCAAGTGGGTGCGCGCGTCGCTGACGTCGGCGCAGCTGCCGACCTATTTCGTCGGCTACAGCGAACACCTCGACCTGCGCAACGAAGTGCAGAAGCGCGAAGGCGACAAGTTCAACCTCAAGGCGTACCACGACAAGCTGCTGTCGTACGGCTCGCCGCCGGTGCGCTTTGCGCGTGAGCTGATGCTGGATGAGGAGATCAAGTGACGCATCGGCCCGGGCGCGCATAGCGCGCCCGGCTTTGCCGATGCGTCATCCCCGCATGCTCCAGGCGGGGATCCAGCGACTTTGCTTTTGACTTCCGCTTTCGCTTCACGCTCACGTCCCGCGCCGTCGCTCCATGCTTCACGCGACGGCGCTTCGATCGCGCCGCGGTTCCGGCATCCTTCTTCCTCCTGTTTGCACCCCCGTTCACCCTGAGCGCTGGTCAAAGCCCCGAAGTCAGAGAAGCGACGCAACAAGCCCCAACACCTATCCAGGCTATATCCACGCCATGAAACCCCGCTTCGCCCTGCCCTGCTTGCTCCTGCTGCTCGTGTCCTGCGCGCATCGCGAAGCCGTTCCCGTCGACCTTCTGGTCGAAAACATCACCATCGTCGATCTGCACGACGGACGCCTGCTCGACCATCACCATGTCGCCGTGCGCGACCAGCGCATCGTCGCCGTGGCCGACGATCGCGAAGCCGCGCGCTTCCGTGCCACCCGCACCATCGACGGCAAGGGAACGTACGCGATCCCGGGGCTCTGGGACATGCACGTGCACTTCGGCGGTGGCGAAGCCCTGGTCGACGAGAACCGCGACCTGCTGCCGCTGTACGTGGCGCATGGCGTGACCACCGTGCGCGATGCCGCGGGTGACCTCAGCACGCAGGTGCTGCAGTGGCGCGAACAGATCCGCAAGGGCGAACTGCAGGGGCCGACGATCTACACCTCGGGTCCGAAGATCGAAGGCAAGGGATCGATCTGGCCGGGCGACCTCGAAGTCGCCAACGAAACCGAACTGCGTGCCGCCTTCGACCAGCTCGAAGCGATGCACGTCGACTTCATCAAGATCACCGACAGCGCGCTCTCCCCGCAGCTGTTCAAGGCGGCGCTTGCGGAGGGCGAACGTCGCGGCATGAAGACCTCGGCGCACGTGCCGATGTCGCTGATGCTGGACGATGTGAGCGCCGCCGGACTCGATTCGATCGAACACATGGGCTACGCGCTCAAGGCCGGCTCGACGCGCGAGCGCGAAATCGCCGACGCATCGGCGATGGGCAAACTGAGTTATCGCGATGCCCTGGTGCAGGCAGCCGATTCCTTCGACCACGACACCGCCCTCGCCGCGTATCGCAAGCTCGCCGCGCGCGGCACCGCGATCACGCCGACGCTCTACGGCAGCCGCGTGACCGCCTACCTCGACCAGGACGACCACCACGACGACGATTACCTGCACTACATCGGGCCGGGCCTGAAGGCGACCTATGCCTGGCGCGTCGAGCGCGCCGCGAAGGACGACGCTGACGCCATCGCCGCGCGCCATCGCGTGTACGAAATGAGCGCTGCGCTGCTGCCGCTGCTGCAGGAAGCAGGCGTGACCATTCTCGCGGGCACCGATGCGGGTTTCCTCAACTCCTTCGATTACCCGGGCATCGGCCTGCACGATGAACTGCGCGAGTACGTGCGTTACGGCCTGACGCCGCTGCAGGCGCTCCAGTCGGCGACGCTGCGCAGTGCCGCCTTCCTCGGCCACGAAGGCGACTCGGGCGACATCGCCGCCGGCAAGGTGGCCGACATCGTGCTCCTTGACCGTAATCCGTTGCAGGACATCGGCGCGACCCGCGCCATCCACGCAGTCGTACTCAAGGGCGACTATCTTGACCGCGCCGCGCTCGACGCCCTGCTGGCGAACGTGCGCGCCCGGGTGCATGCCCGCGAAACCGGAACCCGATAGACCATGGCAAAAGCACGGCCGCAGCCCGAAGCCTTCCCCGAGTCGACACCTGCGATCGACGGCATCCGTGTCGGCGTCGGTGGCTGGACGTACGCGCCGTGGCGCAGCAACTTCTATCCGCCCGGCCTGGTGCAGCGGCGCGAACTGGAATACGCGTCGCGCCACCTGAGCGCGATCGAGATCAACGGTACCTACTACGGCGCGCAGCGACCCGCGACCTATGCGAAGTGGGCGTCGGAAACGCCGGAAGGTTTCGTGTTCTCGCTCAAGGCGCCGATGCGGATCATGCAGTCGCGCGTGCTCGCCAATACCGGCGCGCAGATCGAGGACTTTCTCGGCGGCATCGCGTCGCTGGGCGACCGCCTCGGTCCCGTGGTGTGGCAGTTCGACATCGGCAGGAAGCTGGAACGCGAGGATTTCACCGCCTTCCTCGACCTGCTGCCGGATGAAGTCGATGGCCGCCGCATGCGCCATGTGCTCGACGTGCGCGATTCATCGTTCGTCGACGCACGCTTCATCGCGCTGATGCGCGAGCGCAGGCTGGGCACCGTCTTCACCGATTCCCGCGATTACCCGTCGTTCGCCGATCTCACCACCGACTTCGTCTATGCGCGGCTGATGCGCTCTCGCAGCGAGATCGAAACGGGCTACACGGAAGAGGAACTCGCCCACTGGGCCAGCCGCGCGCGCCAGTGGGCGCGCGGACAGCATCCGGACGACCTGCCCTACATCGCGGTCAACGGCACGCCGGCGGCGGAAGCGCGCGACGTGTACGTGTTCTTCATCAGCGCGGCGAAGGAGCGCAATCCGGCCGCAGCGATGGCGCTGATCAGGCAGCTGCAGCAATAACGATTGCTCCGGCGAGAGTCCTCGGGGCGAAACTCCGGGGCGCCAACGCATCGCGCCCAAGGGCGCTCCTACAGTTGACGATCCGTGGCAGGCGGGCCTTCAGCCGGCCGAGCGCACTTCGTAGTGCACGCACTGCGGCTCGAATTCGAGCAGGTAGCTTTCGTCTTCCGGGTAGTACTTCGCCTTGAGCAGGTCGGTCCCCGCGAATGAGCGGATCGCGTCCTCGCTCTCCCAGTAACTCAGGGTGACGAAGTGGGCGACATCGCCCTCGTCGCGCCTCAGCACCTGCGCGCCGAGATTGCCGGGCGTGCCTCGGTAATCGGGCATCGCCCGCTCACCCAGGAAGGTCGAATACGCATCCGCGCGATCAAGGCGCGTGGTGCCATGCCAGAGTCGGGCGATCATGAAGGCATCCTCGCGGAATGCGCGTCGCAGGATCAGCGCGACGGTTGCTGGCTCATGGCCACGCTACCCAGGATGAGCGCAGCGGAGATTGCCATTGTCCAGGTTAAGGCTTCGCCAAGCAGCAGCCAGGCCCAGGCGACGCCGAACACCGGAATCAGGTAGGTGACGGTCGACGCGCGGCTCGCGCCGATGCGCGCGATCAGGCGGTAGTACATGACGAAGGCGATGCCGGTGCAGAGCACGCCGAGCATCCCCGCCGATATCCACGATTTCAGTGGTATCGCATGCTGCGGCCAGCTGGCGACGGCAAACGGCAGCGTGAGCAGGGTCGAAGTTCCCAGCGTGGCCGATGCCACCGCTGCCGGCGGCAGCCCGGTGAGATGACGGCGCACCAGGTTGATGCCGATGCCATACAGGAACGCCGCCGCGCTGCCGGCGAGTACGGCCCAGCCGATGCTCGCGCCGGCAATCTTGCCGCTGGCGAGCACGACCACACCGGCGAAGCCGGTGAACAAGGCGACCGCTCGCTTGGCACCGATCTTCTCGCCGAAGAACAGGAAACCAACCAGCGCCGTGAACAGTACCGTCATCGCGTTCGAGATCGCGCCCACGCCCGCCGGTGCACGCTGCGCCGCCCAGGCGAACAGCATGAACGGCACCGCGGAGTTGATCGCGCCGATCAGCGCGAGTTTGCCCCACAGCTTCCCGGAGGTGAAACGCGAACGTTCGCGCCACAGGAACGGCAGCAGCACCAGCGATCCCAGCCCCAGGCGCACTTCCACCAGCGGCATCGGGCCGAAGTCGTTCGCTGCAACGCGCATGAACAGGAACGATGCGCCCCAGATCGCGCCGAGCACGGCGAGTTCGACCGGCGTGAGCCACGCGCGCTCATTTGCGCGCAGTAACGGACGGTTGTCGGCAATGACGTTCATGGTTTCTTCCCTGGACGGAGGGCATCAGCCCTGGCTGTAATTGAAGCGGTGCGTGCGGCTCGTGGCTTCGCGCGCGGCGCTCATCGCGGCCGGGTCGAGATTGAAGCCGAACAGGCGCACGCCGGTGTCGGTGCGCGGCCGGTGGCTGGTGCCGGGCAGGAAGCGGACGTAGGTGCCCGCGCCGTAACGCTTGCTGCCTTCGATGACCTCGCCTTCGATCACGTAGTAGTACTCGCCGGTATCGTGGTCATCGACGTAGGGCCAGATGCTGCCCGGCTCCATGTCGACTACCCAGACGCGCACGCTGCCGTCGGACGACAGGTCGCGACGCATGCAGCCGGCGCCGATGCGCACGGCCGGCACGTCGTCGATCCGCGATGCCTGCAGCGTGGAGACGGGAACTGCTTCGAGTCGGCCCATGGGAAACTTCCTGTGCGTAGGCGCATGGCATTGGGGGAATTGCCCGGCACTGCAATGCGGGCACCGCTCAATTTCCGGCAGACACGGATTCGGCACAAGCGCATACTTTCGCCGGCAGACACAAACCAGATTTGAGGCTCCGTCAGTAGATGTCTTCAGCACGTGGTGCGTTGTTTTCCGATAGCCGCCAGGTGGTGCTGCGAGCGCGGCGCCGCACGGCGGCGATTGGGGAACAACCATTGGACCGGGCACTCGGACGTATCAGACGCTTCATGACCCACCAGCCCGGCGCACCTCGTGCCGAAGGCATCTACGGACGTTGATATGGCCCTGCGCGCGGACCTCCTTCCGGCCCTTGCGGCGTTCGAATCCGCCGCACGCCACCAGAACTTCGCCCATGCAGCCGAAGAGCTGCACCTCACCGCCAGCGCGGTCAGCCATCACGTGCGCAAGCTCGAAGCACGGCTCGGCGTGGTCCTGTTCCAGCGCCATGCTCGCGGGGTGTCGCTCACCGCCGAAGGTCGCCAGCTCGCCGACGCGGCAGGCAGCGCGATGGCGGACATGGAAGGGGTCGTGCGCAGCCTGCGGATTGCGCGGTCGGAGCAGCACCGGGTGCACATCACCACGCTGCATTCGCTGACGTACACGTGGTTGCAACCGCGGCTGCCGCAGTTCGCGGCCTCGCATCCACATATCCAGCTCACCGTCGACACCGAAGTGGCGCTGACACGCTTCGATGACGGCGGGCCCGACCTGGGCATTCGCCATGGTCCGGGGCATTGGCCTGGGTTGACTGCCCATCACCTGATGGACGATTACCTGTTCCCGGTCGCTTCGCCCACGCTACCGGGCGTGGAAAACGTACGCGATCCCGCCGGCATCCTGCGCCTGCCGCTGGTTTCCGACCTGGCGCGACAGGGCTGGCATGACTGGTTGCGCGCCGCCGACGTGCATGGCGCAACGCCGGACGAACGCTACCGCTTCAGCGACAGCACCGCGGCGCTCAACGCCGCCGTTCACGGACTCGGCGCGGCGTTGGCGCGCGACAAGATCGTCGCGCCCTATCTCGCCGCGGGGGTGCTGACGCGATTGCCGGGACCCGCGATCAAGGCGCGCTGGGGGTACTCCGTGGTGTATCCGTCGCACAAACGGTTGAAGCCGGCGGCGCGAAGTTTCGTCGACTGGCTCATCGGCCTGCCCAAGACCGACGTCAGTTTGTAGAGCGGAGCTTGCCCCGCCGAGCACGCTCCGTTCGACAAGAGTCGGCGTTGCCGAGCCTAGGGAGAGCGGCGCTTGCGGCGCGGCTTCGGCGCGGGCTTCCGGCGCGCCGCCTCGATCGCCAGCAAGGCCCACGGCCGCATCGCCTGCGGCGAATCCATCGCGTCTTCCGGCAACGACCAATAGCTCATTGGCAGCGGCTTGCCTTTCATGTCGTAGACGAACGGTGCGCAACCTGCGGCTTCGAAGCGGCCGCGCGTTTCCGCGTCCGTCTTCAGGTACAGCGTCTCGTCCATGATCACGCCGATGATGACGCCTTCGAAGTAGAGACCGTAGCCGCCGAACATCGCGCGTGCCGAAATCGGCCCGAGTGGTTCGAACAGGTCGCGCAGGTGCTCGATCAGTGCTTCGCTCATGTCGCTGCCGCCGCCTTCGCGCGCGCGCTCCAGCGATCGATGGCCACCAGCACCGCGCCCAGCGCCAGGAAGACCACGAACACACCGGCGCAGTTGCGCAACACATCCGGCAGCGGGACTGCGCCGAGATCAAGGAACGGATACGGATACTCGTTCACCCATGCGCCACGCAGGAACACCCAGCACAGGTACACCAGCGGAAACAGCAGCCAGCGCAGTACGTCGCTCCAGCGCAGGACGCCATGCGGAACCGCAAAGAGCCACCACAGCAGATACAGCACGGGCACCGCGTAATGAAGACTGGAATCGGCCCACCATTGCGCGCCCTGCGGTTCCCACAGCACGCGCAGGATCGTCGCGTAGATGGCGAACGTCACGCCGATGCACAGCGCAACCGCGCCACGCACCAGCGGACGGGCGAACCACCGACCCAAACCGGATTCGGGCATGAAGGCGAACGTAGCCGTGATCAGCAGCACCAGCAGATTGCTGAGGATGGTGAAGTAACTGAAGAAGCGCACCGTGGCGAGGACCGGACCGATCGTGCCGAGCGTCGCGCCAACCAGCAGCACGTACTGCAGCACCAACGCGAACGCAGCGACGGCCGCCACCAGCGCGGCGGACGTCCGGGCGGAACGATACGACAGGCTCATGCCTTCTCCTTCTATCGATCGCGCACTGGCCCTGACGCTGTGCCACGCCGTCCAGAACCGCAGGCATCGCGGCGAGAGTCACGTTACCCGGTCGCGCGACTCTGCAACACTAGCGCAGGCGGATCGCGACCGTGGGTTGCGACCTTGAAAATCACCAGACACCCATGCCGACCACGCTCCCATGCCGATGAATCCCACCCGCAAGGCCTTCCTGCAGATCCATTTCTGCGTGGTGTTGTGGGGATTCACCGCGATCCTGGGCAAGATGATTTCCCTGCCGGCACTGCCGCTGGTCTGGTGGCGCCTGCTGATCGTCGTCGCCGCGCTCGCGCTGGTGCCGCGGGTCTGGCGTGGCCTGCACGCGATGTCGCCGCGCCTGATGCTCGCCTATGCCGGCATCGGCGCGCTGGTCGCGTTGCACTGGCTCACCTTTTACGGCGCCATCAAGCTTTCGAATGCGTCGGTCGGCGCGACCTGCATCGCGCTCGGGACCGTGTTCGTCGCGATGATCGAACCGTGGCTGACCCGTACACGGTTTTCCAAGCGCGAACTGGCGCTCGGCGTGCTGGTGCTGCCCGGCGTGGTGCTGGTCGTCGGCGGCGTGCCGCACGGCATGCGCGTTGGCATCGCGGTAGGCGCGTTGTCGGCACTGCTCGTCGCGGTGTTCGGATCCCTCAACAAACGCCTCGTCGAACATGCCGACCCGCTCACCGTCACCGCACTCGAACTCGGGGCGGGTGCGATCGTGCTCACCGCGCTCGCGCCACTGATGCCGCTGATCTTTCCGTCGTTCGCCGGCGACCTGCTGGTGATGCCAGGCACGCGCGACCTGCTCCTGCTGCTCGCCCTGTCACTGGCGTGCACGCTGCTGCCCTTCACCCTGTCGCTGATCGCGCTGCGGCACATGAGCGCCTTCGCGCAGCAGCTCGCGGTGAATCTCGAACCGGTGTACGCCATCGTCCTCGCCATCCTGTTGCTGGGCGAGCAACGCGAACTCACCACCCAGTTCTACCTCGGGGTGGCGATCATCCTCACGGCCGTGTTCGTGTATCCCCTGCTTGGCTCGCCGCGCCCGCTGCAGGAGGACGTGCTGTGTACCGCCGAATCCAAGGGCGCGGCCGAATGAGCCGCCTGCCTGCGTTCGCGCGGTTGAAAGCCCGTCGCATCCGCCGCCGGAGGGGTTGACCTGCTCCACGCGGTGGCGGCTAATGGCAGCCCAGTGGCCCATCCTGCAGGTCCCGGTATGTATCTCGAGCACTACGGCCTGAAAGAACCGCCGTTCTCGATCACGCCCGACCCGCGCTTCGTCTACCTCAGCGAGCGCCATCGCGACGCACTCGCGCACCTGCTGTTCGGCATCGGCCAGGGTGGTGGCGGCGGCTTCGTGCAGCTCACCGGCGAAGTAGGTACCGGCAAGACGACCCTGAGCCGGCTTCTGCTGGAGCAGATTTCCCAGCTCGAAACCAGTGTGCCCACGCGCGTCGCGCTGGTGCTGAACCCGCGCCTGTCGCCCGTCGAGTTGCTGGAAACCATCTGCGAGGAACTGCACCTGCCGATCGAAGGCAGGCGTGGCAGCGTGAAGGCGCTCACCGACGGGCTCAACGCCTATCTGCTCGATGCTTACGCAAAAGGCCTGCGCGTGGTGCTGATCGTCGACGAGGCACAGAACCTTTCGATCGAAGCGCTGGAACAGGTACGGCTGCTCACCAACCTGGAAACCGATACGCAGAAGCTGCTGCAGATCATCCTGCTCGGCCAGCCGGAACTGCGCGAAATGCTGGCGCGGCCCGAGCTGCGCCAGCTCGCGCAACGCATCACTGCCCGCTATCACCTCACTCCGCTCGACGCGAATGAAACCGCCACCTACCTTCGCCACCGCTACCGCGTCGCCGGCGGATTGCACCTGCCCTTCGACGCTGCCGCGATCAAGCGCATCCACGCACATTCGGGCGGCGTCCCGCGCCTGATCAACGTGATCGCCGAACGCGCGTTGCTCGGCGGTTACGCGCACGACGACACCCGCCTCGATGCGCGCATGGTCGATCGTGCGGCGCGCGAAACGCTCGCGCCCAGGAAGTCCGGATTTGCCGGCCGGCGCTGGCTGCTGCCGGCCGGCGTGGGTGCCGCGGCCTTGCTGCTGATTGCGGGTGTCTACGCGTGGCGCGCGTCGGAAACGGCTGGGAAGCCGTTGCCCGAAGCGGCTGCAGCGACCGCGTCGGCCGTGCCTGCGATCGCCAAGGCGAAAGCGAACAAGCCGACCATCGAATCGCTCGATGCAGATGCGCTCGCAGCGCGTATCGGCAATGCGGCGCCCGCGTCACCGCTCGCATGGAAACAGCTGCTCGAGCTATGGAAGCTGCCTTCCGACGATCTCAGCATCGGCATCGCGGCGAGCTGCCCGTTCGCGGTTTCCGCCGAAGCCTACTGCCTGCGTACGCGCGGTTCGCTCGACCGGCTCGTGACGCAGGATCGCCCCGTGCTGCTGCATCTTCGCAATGCTGCTCGCGACGCCTGGGCCGTGCTGCTTGGGGCCGACGCACGCCGCGCGCGGATAATGCTCGACGGGCGCACGCTCGACATCGACCGCATCGCGCTCTCCCGCTACTGGAACGGCGAATACGCGGCGTTGTGGCGCGGGCCCTCCAACCTCGCGCTGCCCGTCACCGACAGCAATCCTTCGCTGCCATGGATACGCGATCACCTCGCCACGCGTTACCTCCCGGTCGACGCCGTGGCCACGCTCGATGCCGACATGCAGTCCGCGGTGCGCCGCTTCCAGGACGACCACGGTCTCGCCAGCGACGGCGTGATCGGTGCGGAAACGCTGATGGCGCTCGCCTCCGGCGACAATGACGGGCCGCGCCTGCTGGGAAGCCTGGAGTAGCCATGTCGCTCATCCTCGAAGCTCTGCGCAAATCCGAAGCCGAGCGTCGTCGCGGACAGACGCCGGACCTGCTCACGGATGCGATTCCGGTCGCGCCCGCTATCCGGCGCCCGCCGCCGAACTGGACCATGCTGGTGCCGGTGATCGGTGCGGCGCTGATTACGCTGCTGCTCGTGGTGTGGTGGCTGCGTCCATCGGCGGAACCAATTTCCAGCGGCGGCGCTGCTGACGCCTCCGTCGGGGACCCAACGGTCATTGCTGGCGAAACCGCACCGGCTCGACCGCTGGATTCTCCGGCAGCACGTGCGCTGCCGAGCCTTTCGCCACCGGCCATCGGTTCGTCGGCGTCCGCCATACCCGGGAAATTGACGCCGCCCGCACCATCACCGCCTTCCCCGGCCGTGCCGTCGATGGTAGCAGCGCAGACTCAAGCATCCGTGCCCGCACGTGCACCTGGCGCAGCCGAGCCGAAACCGGCATTACCCGCGCCTGCGCAAGTCGCCTCGCTCGAGCCGCTTCCGGCACCTGCCTCCGCGAACGCGCCCGCCTTCGCCAGTCCCGATGTTCCGGTGAAACTCTCGGATCTTTCATCGGAGGATCGCGCGCAACTGCCGACGCTCAAAGTCAGCATGCACATGTGGACGTCCGATGCTGGGAGCCGGTTCGCGATCATCGACGGCACGCGCGTCAGCGAGGGCGATCGCGTGGGCGAAGCCACGATCGAGGCGATCCAGCAGGACGGCGTGATGCTGTCATGGCGCGGACGGCAGATCCGGTTGCCGATCCGCTGAGGTGCGTTCCGCTACTCGCGCCCTGGCCCCTTCGGATCACCTTGCGAATCGAACGCCGGCGGGTAGTAGAAATTGAGTGTCTTCAGCAGCGTGCGCCCGGTGTTGCGCACCTCATGGCGCTCGCCTTTCTCGATCACCAGCAGCCTGCCCGCCTTCAACGGCACGCGTTTGCCTTCGACTGACGCCACGCCGCTGCCCGACAGCACGAACAGCCACTGGTCCGCGCCGCGATGGCGATTGTCCGGGCCGCCTTCGCTACCGCCCGGCGCAATGACCATCTCCGCGGCCTGCGCCTTGCGCACTTCAAAGGCGACGCGGAAGCCTTTTCCGAACCTCAACGTTTTGCTGCGCATGACCGCGCTCCGCCTCCTGCCAGCCTCATCCTGCATGAGGGCACGTCAACGCGGGATGCAGCGGCCGTGTAAGGAATTGCCCGCTGCCGCGAATCACCTTCCGAAAACCGGCCTCCACTCCCGCCCAGGAAGGAACTGACTTTCCATGCAGATCGCAGCGGCCACGCAGGCCAGCACGCGCGCGCAGTTCAGCGAACTGCTCGAACGCCATCGCGGCATCGTGCTGAAGGTGGCGTACTCCTACTGTTCGCATCCCGAAGACCGGGCCGACCTCGCGCAGGAAATCGCCGCCCAGCTCTGGCGCGCATTTCCGGGTTACGACGCGGAACGCAGCTTCCCGACATGGATGTACCGCATCGCGCTGAACGTGGCGATTTCGCACCTGCGCAACACCAGTCATCGCCGGCAGCATGCCATTCCTTTTGAGGACGTCCTGCACGACATTGCGGATGAAGGTAGCGATCCGGAAACCAGCGAGCAGCTTCGCCTGCTCCACCGCTTCATCGCGCAGCAGGATCCGTTCAACCGCGCGCTGCTGCTGTTGTACCTGGAAGACCGCAGCTATCGCGAGATCGCCGACGTACTCGGCATCAGCGAAGGCAACATCGCCACGAAGATCAGCCGTCTCAAGCAGCGCATGCGCGCCGTTTTTTCTTCCTGAGGACACGACCATGGAACTCGACGAACTCAAGCTGGCCTGGCGCTCGATGGAACAACGGCTGGACAGCGCAGGAAAGCTGGGGCTGCAGCTCTATCGCGAGAGCCGGACGGATCGCGTCCGCTCGACGCTGCGCCGGCTGATGGCCGGCCAGTCACTACAGGTCGCGATCTGGATCGCGGTGACCACCGTCGTCGCGCCTTTCTGGATTGAACATCGCGCCGTACCGCATCTGCTCGTGTTTGGACTGGCCCTGCATGCCTACGCGGTCGTCACCGTGGTCAGCAGTGTCCTGCAGATCTGCATCATGGCTTCGATGGACTATTCCTCACCGGTGCTCGCATTGCAGCGCCGCCTCATCCAGCTGCGCACGCTGCGGATCTGGAGCACGTTGCTGCTCGGCCTGCCGTGGTGGTTGTTGTGGACGGTGGGTTTCGTGGTGGGGGTGAAACACTGGCTCGGCATCGATCTCTACGCGACGGCGCCGGCGTTCGTCTGGAGCAACCTCGGTTTCGGCGTGCTCGCACTGATGGCCAGCGTGTGGCTTGCGCGGCGCATCGCCCGTCGCGCGAAGGAGACCGGCGAGCCGGCCCGGTTTGCCGACGACCTCGCAGGCCACAGCCTGCGCCGGGCGATCGGGCAGTTGGGAGAACTGGCGCGTTTCGAACGTGATTAGCCGCGGACAGCCGGAGCGCAAAAAAAAGCGGGCCAACGCCCGCTTTTTTCTGTCTTACCGGTCGACGAATTATGTCGTCGCGCGCCTCGGAAACCCGACCATCCGCCGGGTCTCTTCGCACCACAGCTTCAGGCGCGCGCTCTTCAGGCTGGTCCACAGCGTGATGCGCGGTGCGGCCTGCAGCAGCGGGCTGGATTCGAACGCCTCGCGCAGGCGGTAGTTCGGAATGCGGCTCGCCAGGTGATGGATGTGGTGATAGCCGATGTTGCCGGTGAACCAGTGCACCACGCGCGGCAGGTCGTAGAAGGAACTGCCGGCGATCGCCGCCTGGTTGGAATCCCACTCGTCCTTGCGCGTCCAGTACGCCTCTTCGAACGTGTGCTGGACATAGAACAGCCACACGCCCGCGGCGCCGGCAATGAGCACGACCGGCAGGTGCACCAGCAGCACGGTGTGCCAGCCGATCGCCCAGCCCATCAGGCCGCCGACGACGAGCAGGACGAGGTTGTTGAGCAGCACGCTCGCCCATTCCTTCTTCCAGGTGAAGGGAAGATCGAACGGGAAGCGGTGCTTGAGCACGAACTGGTAAAGCGGCCCGATGCCCAGCAGCACCGGCGTGCTGCGATAGAGACGGTAGCCCAGGCGGCCATACCAAGGACGTGCGCGGTACTCGGCAACAGTCAGGGTTTCGATGTCGCCCATTTCCCGGCGGTCGAGGTTGCCCGACGTGCCGTGATGGATCGCGTGCGTCTTCTTCCAGTAGCCATACGGGAACAGAGTGACGATGCCGAGCACGCGGCCGACCATGTCGTTCGCGCGCGAGCTCGCGAAGAACGAGCCATGTCCGCAGTCGTGCTGGATGATGAAGGTGCGCACGTACAGACCTGCCGCCGGAACGGCGAGCAGCAACGTCCAGCCGTAGCCCCATTCGCCCACCACGCTCCATGCCATCAGCGCCCACAACGCGGCGAACGGCACCATCGTGTTGATCAGTTGCCATACGGCGCGACCAACATGGGGAGTGGCGAATTGAGCGCAGAGCTTGCGCAGGTTGACGGACGGAGCGGCGGATACGGTGTTCGATGCAGCAGTGTTCAAGCGGTTCTCCCCTAAGGCCCGGCCATTGTCCGGCCACATCCGCGCCACCGCAAACGACGCAGGCGTATGTTCTCGAAATGGTTGGGCTGGCGGTCACATTCCGCTTGCACTGCAGCCCGTTGCGCTGCGACCCTGCCGCCCCATTCAGCAAAGGTGGCTCCATGCAACGCCTCACTTTCGAGCTTGATCGCGACTTCGTCGAACTCAACCAGCTGCTCAAGCTCACCGGGCTTTGCGACAGCGGTGGGGCCGGCAAGCAACTGGTCGCCAGCGGCGCGGTGCGCGTCGACGGCGTCGTGGAGCTGCGCAAGACCTGCAAGATCCACGCGGGCCAGCGCGTGACGATCGGCGGCGCGGAAATCGAAGTGCTGCCAGCGCGCTGAGTCGCGACCGCATGACGACGTGCCGGTGTCCCGACCACGTCACTCATGAAGTTTCGTCCGTTCCCTTGGGCAACAGCCAGCCTCCGCAAGATCTGGTTTACCCTTCGCCCTCACGCGTCCGGAGAGCCAGCGCAGTGGATACCGTCACCCGCTTTCTCGAGCGCCGCGACGCCCTGCTGACGCGGCTCGACGAGCAACTGCAGGAAACCGACAGCGCGCACGACGCCGCATGGGTCCTGTGCGAATACACCGGCCGCGAACTCAATCTCGGCGACTGCGTCATGTACCTCCCCACCAGCGGCGACATTCTTGTCCAGGCCGCCGCATGGGGACCGAAGCGCGGTGCCGAACGCATGCTCGAATCGCGCCTGCGCCTGTCCATCGGTCGCGGCATCGTCGGCGAATGCGCGCTGCTGCTGCAGACGCAGTGCGTAGACGACACGCGCGAAGACATGCGCTACATCCACGATGACCAGCCGGGATTGTCGGAACTGTCGGTCCCACTCAGCCGCGACGGAATCCTGCTCGGCGTGCTCGACAGCGAGGCCGCGGAAACCGGCTTCTTCGACAGCCGCTACCAGCAGGCGTTCGAAGCGATCGCCCATATCGGCGCCGCGCACCTGTGGCGCCTGCGCAACCTGGCTGTCGTCCGGCGCTGAGGCACCGGCCCGGCTGCTGAATACGATTTCATGAGTCCCGTTGCCTCGGCGCTGGCCTGTTCCGGGCTCCGTCCGCGTATCCGCTTCCTGAAACATCACGGACACGGTCATGCGACGACTTCTGAAATGGGCCGGTATCGGCCTCATCCTCCTCCTGCTCGGCGTTGCCGGCCTCTTCGCCGTGGCCTGGGCGGTCACCAGCAGGGGGATGTCCCGCACCTACACGGTCGCCGATGCGCCGCTGCGCGTGGACGCCAATGCCGGTGCGCTCGCCCGCGGCAGGCATCTGTTCGATACGCGCGGCTGCGGCGACTGCCACGGGCCCCGAGGCGCCGGGCGCGTGCTGATCGATGATCCGGGGCTCGGCCGCATCGTGCCGCCCAATCTCACCCGCAGCCTGCGCAACCCGGCCTACACCGACGACGCGCTTGCGGCCGCGATCCGCCATGGCATCCGTCCCGATGGCACGCCGCTGCTCATCATGCCGTCGGGCGAATTCGCGGACCTTTCCGATGCCGATGTCGCCGCGGTGATCGCCTACATCCGCACGCTCCCGGCGAGCGACAACGACCCCGGCACCAGCGTCGTGCGGCCCGTCGGCCGCGTGCTCTACACCCTCGGCAAGCTGCCGCTGCTGCCCGCGGAAACCATCGACCATGCACCGCGCGAGCGCCACGCACCTCCCGCCGCGATCACGCCCGAATACGGCCGCTACATCGCGCAATCGTGCACGGGCTGCCACGGCGCGAATCTCGCCGGCGGCATCACCCTCATTCCCGGCAAGCCGGCGTCGGCCAACCTCACGCCGCATCCGACCGGGCTCGGGCAGTGGAAGGAAGACGAGTTCCTGCGCCTGATGCACACCGGTCATCGTCCCGACGGCACCAGCGTCGATCCGCTGATGCCGTGGGCGGTCTACAACAACATGGAAGAAGTCGAGCTGCGCGCGGTGTGGGCGTACCTGCGTTCGATCGATCCCGTCGCCGGCCGTGGCCAGGTGGCCAAGCGCTGAAGCCGCCGCTCACACGTTCCAGAGGCGACGGGCTTCTTCCGCAATGACGTCCGGAAACTCTTCCGGGAAGAACAGCTTCGCGCCGGTCACGCGGCGCACGCCTAGCGAATTGCCGAAGCTCCGATCGAGATAGTCCGCGCCCTCTGCGGAGAAGATCGTGTCGCCCGTGCCCCACACGATGCGCGCGGGTACCTTTGAGCTTCGCAGCCTGACCCCGAAGCCTTCCAGCCAGTTGCGATCCAGCGCGATGGCATAAGCGTGGGTGCGGTCCGGATTGGCCACCAGCGGCGAGAGGTAATACTCGATCGCTTCGTCGCTGGGATTGTGCGGATGGGTGAACGTCATTCCGCCGAGCCCCTGCGGTGAACGCGCAAGCGTCTTGTCCGCCAGCCAGGGTGCGAGCCATTTCGCGACGAACTCGCCCTTGCGCGCCAGCTCCAGCACGGGCAACAGCGCCGGAGGCGGGCAGTCGTGTTCGGTATCGCAGTTGGTCAACAGCACCGTGCGCACACGATGCGGATAGCGCACGAGGAACATCTGCGCGATCGCACCGCCGCTGTCGTTGGCAATCAGGTCGACCGTCGCGACGCCCAGCGTGTCGAGCAACTCGGCCAGCATTTCCACCTGGGCATCGGGCGCGACGCTCTGGCCGGTTGCGACTTCGGTATAGCCCAGGCCAAGCATGTCCGGCGCGATGCAACGGCGATACGGCGACAGACGATCGATCACACCGCGCCACTGGAAGCTGTTGAGCGGGAAGCCATGCAGGAACAACGCCGCGGCACCACTGCCGCGTTCGAGATAGGCGATCCGTCCGAATCGCGTCGTGGCCAAGCGGCGCTGCGCACGGTAGGCGGCGGCATCCAACGGTTCGCTAGTGGCAACGCGAGTTGGCTCGCGAGTGGAAGCCCGTACGCCCAGCGCAATTAACGCCATCGTACCGCTGGCCAAGGCGAGGAAATCACGACGATGCATCGATCTGCTCCGGAATGTTGACGGAGCGAATGATTCGCCACCGGATGCAGGTGGGCAATGACGCGCGAGGTCATGTCGGCTTGACCTGCGAGGTCATGGTCTTGCACGCGCCGCGGCGTATCCTGCTCTGGTGGACACCTTCGCACCGACCTCAACGCGCACGTCGACGCCACCTGTCGGGCAATTACTGCGCGAGTGGCGCACCGCGCGCCGCCTCAGCCAGCTCGACCTCGCACTCGCGGCCGATGTTTCCACGCGTCATCTCAGCTACATGGAAACCGGCAAGGCGCAGCCCAGCCGCGACATGCTCGCGCGCCTCGCCGATGCACTCGGCCTGCCGCTGCGGGAACGCAACACGCTGCTGGTCGCCGCAGGCTATGCCGCGCAGTACCCCGAAACCGCGCTGACCACGCCCGAACTCGAACGGGTGCGGCGCGCCATCGACTTCATCCTGCAACAGCAGGAACCCTTCCCCGCCTTCGTGCTCAACCGGCGCTGGGACGTGCTGATGGCCAATCCGGCGGCCATGCGCGTCAACCGCTTCGTCATGCGCGGGCGTGCGAGCGCGCACGACAACATGATCCGGCAGATTTTCGATCCGCAGGATCTGCGTCCTGCCGTTGCCAACTGGGAGGAAGTCGCCGGCGATCTCATCCGGCACCTGCACGATGCGGTCGCGGCCGCCCCTTCTGACCACGCCGCGCGTGCCCTGCTCGACGAAGCACTGGCCTATCCCGGCGTGCCTGCACGATGGCACCGGCGCGAAATCGACGTCGCCCCACTGCCGTTGCTGACCACGGTTCTACGGCGCGACGAACACGAACTGCGCTTCTTTTCGACGATCACGACGTTCGCCACTTCCCGCAACGTGACCATCGACGAATTGCACATCGAGTGCTGCTTTCCCGTCGATGAAGCCACTGCGGCGTTATGCCGCGCGCTGGCAGTCAACGAAGACAGCCTGGGCGACGGCAGCGCCTGATCCGGATCTACTCGTTCATGCCTGCGAGCGGCGCAACGACCAGAAGCCGATGTCGCAGCGATGACGGAAACCGATCTGTTCGTACAGCTGCTTCGCCCGCGCGTTCTCGTGGCTTACGTGCAGGAAGGGCGTATGTCCGTGTGCAAGCGTGTCGTTGGCCAGCATGGCGGTGAGTCGCCGCGCGTAACCGCGGCCGTTGAAATCGGGGTGCGTGCAGATCGCGCTCATCTCGGTGTGGGTCCCGGTGCCGAGGCGCTCGCCGATGATCGCGGCAAGCCGGGAGTCCTGGTAGATGCCGAAGTAGCGGCCCATCTCCATCGTGCGCTCGCGGAAGTAGTGCGGATACACCAACGCCGTCAGCGCCAGCACGTCGCCGCGATGCGTTTCGTCGAGCGGGAGGATTTCGGGTCCATCGACGACTTCAAGCCGCTGGGCGCAGACCATCTGCGCAAGCGGACGGAATGCTTCCACCTGCCATCCGGCGGGAACGTCCGGCAGCACGCCCAGCAGGTAGACGCTTTCATCCGGCGCCACCAGCGACTCGACGGCTTCCGCCACGTCCACTTCCGCGGATGCGACGCCGAGAAATGGGGCGAACTCGCGTGGATATCGCGCGACGTCGCCGATGCGCTGGGCGACATGGCGATGCCTGGTCTGCAGCGAATTCCAGAAGGGATTGTCGAGGTCGTGTGCAGGCATGAGTATGGGCAATGCATGCGGGTCGCGTGGAAAACGATGGTGGATTACTCGCCCGCATCAAGCAACGGCCTGGATGTCGGAACCGTTTCTCCACTCGGCTTTCACTGGCGGCGGTTGAATCGCCGGACGGCTCACGCCAGTACCGACAGTCGACCCGATGCTGTCCGACGAGCCGAGAACTTTGCATTCGGAAAAAAAACAGCCCGGCAAAATGCCGGGCTGTGCTAGGACCGCAAGGCGCGCCGCTATTGCGTAGCTTGAGTCGACGTAAACGAACCATTGTTGGCGTTTCCGCTGATGATATTACCGCCGTACGAGTAGATCGTTCCGCTATTGGACAACAACACACCGATCTTGTTGACGCTGATGGTGTTGCCTTGCATGCGCACGGTCGCGGCCGCGCCATCCGCCTGGATGCCGGCTGCGGTCGTCGAGCTGAAACCGTTGCCCGAGATGGTGCTGTTCTTAACCACCGCGCGTACCTCTCCCGGAGTGTTGGCGCGAGCGAAAACGCCATCGAACAGATTGCCGGTCACCTGGGAATTGCTAAGCGTCGTCCAGATTGAATAATTGCTAAAGCTGCCGTCGGCGAACAGTCCCGTATTGTTGTGGGCTAGGTTGACGTTATCGACGTCAACGATCGCATAGGCGTTGCCGGACGGCTTGATGCCGATTCCGCCACCGCCGCCGGCAGCCGCTGCCCCATTGGCATTGATGATGCTGTTGCGGACGGTCACGCGTACCGTACCCGCGCTCGGCGCGACGTAGATGCCATAGGAGGGTGTGGTACCCCGGAAATTCTGGATCAGGCAATTCTCGATCACTACCTGCGATGCGGAATTCACCCTGATGCCATTCAGGCCGGTTCCCGCGCCTTCGATCATGAGGCCTCGCAACACGATGCGGTCGGTGGCGGCGGCCGATACATTGATGCCGTTGGTTCCAGGAACCAGGATGCCGGCTTCGCCGCCTTCATTGGTGATCGTGATGGACTTCGTGATAGTCACCGCGCCGTAGCCGCCGGGATCCAGAACGCTGATTTCGCCGCCCGCCGCCGTCTTGGAAATGGCGCCAGCGAAGGTTTTGCACGGCGCCGTGCGGCTGCACGGATTGGCGTCATCGCCAACGCCGGAGACCCAGGTCCTGGTCGCCTGTGCGTGCGCCGCGCCGGTAGCAATGAAAACAAGAAACGCGGCCAACGTCGCCCGATGCAGCCATTTGGATGAATGCTTCATATCCCCTCCCCGTTGATGTCGTGATGGCCGGCGTTCCGGCGCCGGGCCATCGCAATCTACCGGATACCACGACCGGCGTCACATCTCAGGGAACATGGATCGAGCGTGGATGGCTGGCCGGAGTGGGCTCACAAATACGTTGCGGATCCACGCAACTGTGCGCGTGCGCAGGCCTTGCGGAGACAGCCCGTCCGAAGACGCAACGCCAGCAGGTGCGACGCATCGTGGGTGGTGAACATCCAGCGCGACCAGTCTGGCATGGGTGAAGCGGAAAGCTCACCGAGAAGCATCGTCAGCCGCCCTGCCACGGATCGTGGTGATTCCGGTGGTTACGGCTGCGTCGGCCGTGGACGACCAGGTCGTGATTCCCTGAATTCTTCATCAGTGCAATCCGCCCCCCTAGTTTCGCCAGGATCTACCTGCCATTCGAGGGACGTCCGCGGCGCCTGCAGGTAGGCGCTTTCATCTGCGGTATCGGGAGCCATCGGCGATTCGATTGCTTTCCTGATGCGTTGCTTCTTCCTACTCGGCTTCAATGGCAGTGGTGGGGATCACCGGACGGATCCCGTCCGGCATCCATAGGCTCGTGTGTTCCCCTGCCGTGCCTGAAGTGCTTCCAGTCGTGCTCGTCGGTACGCGTATTCCTGTCTCCGGAATTGTGGCCGTACTCTCTTTCGGGCTTCTCGCTGCCTGTGCAGGCGGCCGCCACTTCTCCTCGCAGGACGCCCGCCGTGGAGTGAACGATGCGTGCTTCGTCCACCGTATTCCTGCATCGTAGACTGCTGCGCATGGGCACATGGTTCGTCTATCTCATCGAATGCCGCGGCGCGAGCTTCTACACCGGCATCGCCACCGACGTCGACCGCCGCTATGCCATGCACGTGGCGGGTAAAGGTGCGCGCTATACGAGAGCACATCCACCGCAGCAGCTGCTTGCCCGGTTCGAATTTCCAGACCGCTCCGCCGCGAGCCGTGCCGAATACGCGATCAAGCAACTCGGTGCCGCACAAAAGCGGGCTCTCTGCGCCGGGACATGGCTGCCTGAATTCCTGGGTGGGCCAGGATCGCTGACCTTCGGTACCGCGCTCGGTACTTCACCAGCACCAGCCGGATCCCGCACCTGATTCTGCGCCTGCTACACCTGCACGGTCTTCCACTTTCCCCGCGAGAACAGCCACAACGTGAACAGGCCGACCGACGTCTCGGAGACGAACACGCCCCAGAATACGCCCGACTGCTGCCAGTCCAGCTGGATCGCGAGCCACCACGACAACGGGATCTGGATGAGCCAGAAGAACACGAAGTTGATCTTGGTCGGTGTCACGGTATCGCCGGCGCCGTTGAACGCCTGCACCGCCACCATCCACCAGCCGTAGACGAAGAACGAGTACGACAGGATGCGCAGCCATTCACCGCCGACGGCGATCACCTGCGGATCGCTGCTGAAAATCCCGATCAGCTCGCGCGGAAACAGGAAGAACAGCACCGACACCGCGACCGTGAAGGCCATGTTGTACCAGCCGATGCGCCACACCGAGGCTTCGGCGCGCCCCGCTTCGCCCGCGCCGAGATTCTGTCCGACCAATGTTGCCGCCGCGTTCGACATGCCCCACGCGGGCATCAGCGTGAACATCATGATGCGGATGGCGATGGTCGCGCCGGCGACGGCTTCGCTGCCGATGCTCGCGAGGATGCGCATCAGGAAGATCCACGAGGTCATGCCGATGATCATCTGGCCGACGCCGCCGAGCGACGTGCGCATGATATTCCAGAGGATCGCGCCGTGCCATTTCAGTTGCGAGGCGAGCACACGGATGTGTTCGCCGCCGCGGAACAGCTTCCACAGCTGATACAGCACGCCGGTGCCGCGGCCGATGATGGTGGCGATCGCCGCGCCTTCGATACCCAGCTCCGGGAACGGACCGATGCCGAAGATCAGCAGCGGGCACAGCACGATGTTGAGGCCATTGGAGAGCCACAGCACGCGCATCGCTATCGCCGCATCGCCCGCGCCGCGGAAGATCGCGTTGATGATGAAGAGCAGCAGGATCACCAGGTTCGCGCCGAGCATCCACTGCATGTAGCGGTAACCGTGTTCGAGCGCCCAGGCGTCGCCGCCCATCAGACGCAGCAAATCCTGCGCCCAGACGATGCCGGCGATCGAGAACGGCACCGATACGAGGAGTGCGACGAAGATCGCCTGCACCGCGGTGACCGCCGCTTCCTCGCGCTTGCCCTCGCCGATGCGCCGCGCGATCACCGCGGTCACCGCCATCGCCAGCCCCATGCCGACCGCGTACAGCAGGAACAGGAAACTCTCGGTCAGGCCCACCGTCGCCACCGCCGATGGCCCGAGTTTCGCGACGAAGAAGATATCGACCACGGCGAAGGTGGATTCCAGAACCAGTTCAAGCACCATCGGCACGGCGAGCAGGAACACCGCGCGGCGCAGCGGAATCTTCGTGTAGTCCGCGCCGGTGCCGCGGACGGCATCGCGCAGGTCCGACCAGAGCGAGTGCGTAGGCGCCATCGCGGTGGTTTCGAGAGTGGGCTCGGTGCTCATGCGCTATCGATTTCCTTCGCGGCAGACAATCGTGCGACGTACCCGTCGCACGGGTTCAGAAAGGCGACGAACCGGAAGAGGCGAAATCGACATTGACACGTCGGCGTCTCGCGGCCGCAGTGTCCTTGCATAGACCCGGCTGCCGCAAGCAGCCGTCATCGGCTGCGGCAGGATTCAATCCGCAGGTGGCCCGGGGAGGCGCGACGCATGGCTGGCCGCAAGCAGCCAGCGCCCGTCGCGATACAGCCATGTATCAGTAAAGCGGAAATCCGCCGCGAACGCCTCGCCGCCCGCCGTTCCCTTGATGCTGGTAATGCCGGTAACGATGGCCGTGTCGCCGTAGATGCGGATCGATTGGCCGTGATTGCGGAATGCCTCGTAGCGCGGCTCGCGGGCCTGCACTTCCTGCAGGTTTTGTTCGAGGTTCGTCACGGTTCCGCGCGAATCCACCAGCGTGAAGCGCGGGTCCAGTGCGCCGCGAAGATAGGCGGCATCGCCGCTTTCGAACGCTTCGCAGACAGCCGCCTCCGCCCGCAGGATCTCGCGCTCATCCTGTTTCGCGTCCCGCGCTTGCGCACCGGCCATGGCCAGCACGAGAGCCGGTATCAGCATCCATCCTTTCATCGTCGAGTCTCCGCGAACGCAGGAATGGCGATGCTACTAAGCCTACGACTGCATCGTCTTGGCGCGGAGGCGCGAACTCCGGCGCACCGGCGGTTGGAGAAAGACGACGAGCCCTTCTGATCGGTCTTGCGGCCGGGCTCACCGGGCCATGCACTGCTTCCAGCGCTGGTTCACGCGATCCGCGAACCACGCGGTGGTCAGCCTTCGGCTGATCTTCGGACTCTTCAGGTCGATCTGCGGCAGGCGTGCGCGGGCGAGCGCACCGCCGGCCTTGCGTTCGGCGATCGCGAAGACGTTGCGATACAGCGCAGTGTCTTCGAATGCGAGCAGGCGGCCCCTGCCCAAGTCATCGCGAATGCCGGCGGCATCCATTCCGAGTTGCGGTGCGATCGTGCGCACTGCGGCTTCGGTCGCGCCGGGACTGTCCATTGGCGCACCGGGTGCGAGCAGGTCGCCATCGAACACCAGTGCCTTGCCCGCAGCGATACTTACGGCACGTTGAAAGGCGGCGTTGCGACTCGCATACCAGCCTGCGTTGAAGTCGGCGAAGCGATACAGCGGTTGCCGGTAATTCGCCGGATAACCTAGCAGATGCATCGTGCCAAAATAGATGCCGCCGCGTCGCGTGAACACCTCATGGCGTATCGAGCCGTCGCGGGGGTATGGATATCCCCGCGCATTGCGTTCGGCGAAGGCGATGCTCACCTGCATCGGGCCGCTGGTGTGCACCGGATTGAAGCCATCGAGCATGCGACGCCCCAAGGGCACTCGATGAATCATCTCTTCGAACAGTTCCGACAGTTCGCGTTCCGTGCGTAGCGCCGCGAGGCGCTCGGCATAGGTGCGTCCGTCGGTCGAGCGGATGTCCAGCGCCGCGTCGAGCATGAAGGCGGGAACATGCAGGCGTTCGGCGCGACGTGCGATCTCATTGCGCGCGATCTGGGGAAGGCCGGTCACGGGCGGATCGGCGCGATAGGTCGATTCCTGCTCGATCACCGCCAGCACCGCGCACAGGTTGCTGACGCTGGGTTCGATCTCCTGCGCCGCGAATGCGGCCTGGATGTCACGTGCCCAATCGGCGCGATCGGGCACGCTGCGCGGGATCCGTCGCGTGAGTTCGGCGCGCACTTCTTCCGGCGTCGGACGCGGCTCGCACGCGGTGAGCAGCAGCGCCATCGCAACGCACGCCAGCACGAATCGTTTCGTTCGCTGGTGTGCTGAACGACGCCCGAGCCAGCCCGAGGGCATCATCCCCGCTTCGCCGCCGCGATCTGCCGCAGCGCGTTCTCGAACACCTCGACCGGCTGCCCGCCGGAAATCAGGTGGCGCTGCTCGATGATGATCGCCGGCACGCCCTGGATGCCGTTCTCGATGAAGAAACGTTCCTCCGCGCGGACTTCCCCGGCGTACTCGTCGGTGCCGAGGATCGCGCGTGCACGATCGGCCGACAGGCCCACGCTTTCGGCGACCTTCACCAGCGTGGCGTGATCGGAAACATCGCGCCCTTCGGTGAAGTAGGCGCGCAGCAGTGCGTGCTTGAGCACGGATTGCTTTCCTTCGAGCGCAGCCCAATGCAGCAGCCGGTGGGCATCGAAGGTGTTGTAGATGCGCCGCCGCTTTTCCATGTCGAAGGTGAAGCCCAGTGAGGCACCGCGCTGGCGGATCGTTTCCTGGCTCGCGGCAAGGTCAGCGTCCGACATGCCGTATTTCTTCTGCAGGTGCCCGGCGACGTCTTCGCCTTCCGAGCCGAGCTGCGGGTTCAACTCGAACGGACGAAAATGCAGTTCGACGTCCACTTCGCCGCGCAGGCGTTCGATTGCCTGTTCCAGCGAAGCCAGCCCGACCGCGCACCATGGACAGACCACGTCCGAGACGAAGTCGATACGCAGCGGCACCGTGGCGGCCGCGCTCACGACTGCACCATCGGCAGCTTCAGTCCCTGCTCCTTCGCGCACTGCTTCGCGATTTCGTAGCCCGCATCCGCATGGCGCATTACACCGGTGCCCGGATCGTTCCACAGCACACGCGCGATGCGTTTGTCGGCTTCGACGGTGCCGTCGCAGACGATCACGACGCCCGAATGCTGCGAATACCCCATGCCGACGCCGCCACCGTGGTGCAGCGACACCCACGTCGCGCCACCGGCGACATTGAGCATCGCGTTGAGCAGCGGCCAGTCGGACACGGCATCGGAGCCATCGCGCATCGCTTCGGTTTCGCGATTGGGCGAGGCGACCGAACCGCTATCGAGATGGTCGCGCCCGATCACCACCGGCGCCTTCAGCTCGCCGTTGCGCACCATCTCGTTGAACGCGAGACCAAGCTTGTGCCGCAGGCCGAGACCGACCCAGCAGATGCGCGCCGGCAGGCCCTGGAAGCTGATGCGTTCGCGCGCCATGTCGAGCCAGCGGTGCAGGTGTTCGTCGTCGGGAATGAGTTCCTTCACCTTTGCGTCGGTCTTGTAGATGTCCTCGGGATCGCCGCTCAGCGCGACCCAGCGGAACGGCCCGACGCCGCGGCAGAACAGCGGGCGCACGTAGGCCGGAACGAAACCTGGGAATGCGAACGCATTCGCACAGCCTTCGTCGAAGGCCATCTGGCGGATGTTGTTGCCGTAGTCGACCGTGGGAATGCCCTGCTCGTGGAACGCGAGCATCGCTTCGACGTGCACGCGCATCGACTGCTTGGCCTCGTCGCGCACCTTGTTAGGATTCGCCTGCTGTTCTGCCAGCCATTGTTCGATCGTCCATCCGATCGGCAGGTATCCGTGCACCGGGTCGTGCGCGGAGGTCTGGTCGGTGACGCAGTCCGGACGCACGCCGCGCTTCACCAGCTCCGGCAGGATCTCCGCGGCATTGCCGAGCAGCGCGATCGATTTGGCTTCGCCCGACGCGGTGTACTTCGCGATGCGTGCGAGCGCGTCGTCGAGATCGTTGGCCTGTTCGTCGATGTAGCGGGTGCGCAGACGGAAGTCGATGCTGGCCTGACGGCATTCGATCACCAGCGAAGACGCGCCCGCAAGCGATGCGGCGAGAGGCTGCGCGCCACCCATGCCGCCCAGGCCGGCGGTGAGGATCCACTTGCCCTTGAGGCTGCCGTTGTAATGCTGGCGCCCCATCTCGACGAAGGTCTCGTAGGTTCCCTGCACGATGCCCTGCGAGCCGATGTAGATCCACGAACCGGCGGTCATCTGGCCGTACATCATCAAGCCCTTCCTATCGAGCTCGTTGAAGTGCTCCCACGTCGCCCAGTGCGGCACGAGGTTGGAGTTGGCGAGCAGCACGCGCGGCGCGTCGGGGTGCGTGGGGAAGATGCCGACCGGCTTGCCCGACTGCACCAGCAGGGTTTCGTTGTCTTCCAGATTACGCAGCGACTCGAGGATCGCGTCATAGCTTTCCCAATCGCGTGCGGCGCGGCCAATGCCGCCATACACGACGAGCTCCGCGGGATTCTCCGCGACTTCGGCGTCGAGATTGTTCTGCAGCATGCGATACGGGGCTTCGGTCAGCCATGACTTGCAGGCGAGCGTGTTGCCGCGCGGCGCGCGGATGCTGCGGGACGGGTCGCGACGGGTCATGGCGGATTCCAGTGTTACGAGGAGTTGGAAAATTATCGCGCCGGGATTTCAATGCCCGCCATGCATCGCAGGTGGCAAGGGCCACGAAAACCTCCCTCGGACGTCGAATTCCACGCCTCGGGCAGCTTTTGTATACGCTGTAAACATGACGCGCAGCCGCAAAGCCTCCGCAACCTCGTCCGCAACGACCGGCACGGCAGATCGGATATTGGGCGCGGCACGCGCGCTATTCGAACGCGAAGGCGCACAGGCCGTCAGCATGCGCCGCATCGCGGATGCGATCGGCCTGACACCGATGGCGATCTATCGCCACTTCCCCAATCGCGAAGCACTGCTCAAGCGCATCAGCGACGACAGCTTCGATGAGATCGCGCGGCACTGGCTCGCGCGCAACCAGGGCGGCGATGCGCTCTCGCGCGTGATCGCGCTGCAACGCATCTACCTGGACTACGCGCTGGCGTATCCGCATCTGTTCGACCACGCATTCTCGACGCGGCGCGCGGATGCGCGGAAATACCCTGAAGACTTCCGTGCCGGACGCTCCCCCACGCTCGGCATCGCCGCAGACGCCGTGGCCGAGGCAATGCGTGCCGGCCTGTTGCGCACGGACGACGAGTGGGACGTAGCGATGACGCTCTGGGCGCATACGCATGGGCTGGTCGCGCTGTATCGCGCGGGACGTTTCAGTTACGCCGAGGCCGAATTCCGCCGCTTCTACGAGGCTTCGCTGCGCCGGCTGCTTGATGGCCTGAGGGCATAGGCATGCACCAACGCGGTATCGCTGGCGATTGTCCCGCCGATTGGACTCAGTGTTCGCCGCATGGTGGAGACATGGCGAAGATAATTCGCGCTCCTTCACCCACATGGACGATTGCAATGCCTCATCGAATCGCTCTTCTCATCGCCACGGCGCTGCTGGCCACCGCCGTTCCGGCGCAGGCTGCAAAGGCCCCCGCGACCATGCGCGTGTACGCATTGGATTGCGGCCGCATCGAGTTCAAGGACCTGGGCAACTTCTCCGATACCGGCGAATACGACGGCAAGCCCGGCACCCTTGCAGAGCCCTGCTTCCTGGTCCGCCATCCCAAGGGCGATCTGCTGTGGGACACCGGTCTCGGTGACCACTTCGCGGCGACGCCCGGTGGCGAAGAAGTACGTCCTGGCGTGCGTGCGATCGTCGACAGGCCCCTGATCGCGCAACTGAAGCAGCTCGGCGTGGCGCCGGCCGACATCGAGTTCCTGTCGTTCTCGCACTTCCATTGGGACCACACCGGCAACGCCAACGCCTTCGCCCAGTCGACGTGGCTGCTGAGCCGCCGCGAAGTCGACGTGCTGGAAAGCCCGCATCTTCCGCCCAACGTGAAGCCCGACACTTTCAGCGCGCGCACCCAGGCGAAGGTGGACCTGATCGACCTGGATCGCGATGTGTTCGGCGACGGCACGGTGAAGATCCTTCGCGCCAACGGCCACACCGCCGGCCACCAGGTACTGCAGCTGAAACTGGCGAAGGCGGGAACGGTGATCCTGTCGGGCGACCTGTTCCACACGCGCGAGAATTTCGAACAGGAGCGGATGCCGGTGTTCAACGATTCGCGTGGCGAAACGCTCGGCTCGATCGACCGGATCAAGCGCATCCTGAAGAACACGAATGGCCGCCTGGTCATCCAGCATGACCCGGGGGACTTCAAGGTGTTGCCGAAGATTCCCGCGTATCTCGATTGAAGGCGCAGAAACAGGAACGCCCGGCATTGCCGGGCGTTTTCTCGATGCAGGTGGCAATCAGTGGATGGCCGGATCCAGCTTGCGCAACGCATCGGCGAGATTGATGTCGCCGGTGCGGTCCAGGTCGTCGCGGGTGTAGGCGCGGCCGATTGCACCGTTGCTGCAAGTCCGCGACTTGCGGGCACTGGCAGTGGAGGCACTCGCATCCACCTTGTCCGCCGCACGGCTGGTGATGCGCGTGCCGGTGTGGCGCAGGCAGTAGGCGTCGCTCGCCGGCGGCTTGTTCGCATCGGCCCGCGCGGCCGCCGTGGTGTCACTGGCCGGTGTGGCCTGGGGTTCGGCTGCCTGGACCATCGCGGTGAAGGCCACTGCGCCGAGCAGGCTGATGAGGCTGATCTTCAGGCGTTTCATGCGTCGATCTCCCATGGTGCTTTCGTGGTCACCTTACGCCGCTGGCGTGGCCCCGGCATGTGTCGCGAAAACCGGGATTCAGCGGCTTGTCAGCTGTTCGCCGGGGCCACGCAGTCGGTGCGTCCGGCTTCGAAATTGCGGACGTCTTCGGTCGTGGCGGGACGGGGTTCGATGCCGTCGTCGAACAGTACGCGCCAGACGCCGTCGGCGTCCTTGTGCCAGACCGAGTGGAAGGCGCCGATGAGATAGCGCTCCTTGGACTCTGGATCGAGCACCTCGATCAGGCTCGGACCGCTGGACCAGGCCACGTCTTCGACGCCCGGCGCCATCGTCACGCGCGTCGGGTACCACTGCAGTGCGACGCGCTTGCCCTCGATCAGGCCGGCCCAGCGCCTCGCGATTGCATCGCGGCCGCGTTTGGGTTCGGGCGTGCTGGCGCCGAACGCCGCGTTTTCGGCCACGTGAGTCGCGAAAGTGGCGGCATCGTGCTCGGCCACCGAGCGGGCGAAGCTCTGCTCGCGCTGCCACACCGCGCACTCGCTGGCGGTGAGTTGCGGCGCGGCGGCCGCGGCGTTGGCAGACAGAAGAAGGCTGGCGAGTGGAAGCAGGAGGATGCGCATGAGGGTTCCGGAGATTTGCCGTGTCTGCCGGCATCTTGCCAGCGCGCCTCCGGCCATCGCACTGCAATAGTTGTCGCAAAGTCCGCTGGCTATGATCCCGCGATGAGCTTCCTTCGCGCCCTCGCATTCACCGCCTTCGCCTTCTTGCTGGCCGCGTGCGCTTCGACGCCTCCGGCGGCTTCCGGCGAACCCGCGCCCGTGCTGCTGATCTCGATCGACAGCTTCCGTCCCGATTACCTCGATCGCGGTGTCACACCGAACCTGGTGCAGATCGCCCGCGGCGGCGTGCGTGCGCGCTGGATGAATCCGTCGTATCCCTCGCTCACCTTCCCCAACCACTACACGCTCGTTACCGGATTGCGGCCCGACCATCACGGCATCGTGCACAACGTAATGCGCGACACGGAGCTGGGCGAATTCCGCAATTCTGATGAGATGGCGGTGCGCGAACCGCGTTGGTGGGGCGGCGAACCGGTGTGGGTCACGGCGGAGAAAGTCGGACTGCGCACGGCGACGCTGTTCTGGCCGGGCAGCGAGGCCCCCATCAACGGCACGTGGCCGAGCGACTGGGTGAAATACGACGACGGGATGCCGATGCCGCAACGGGTCGACATCGTGCTGGGATGGCTCGCGCGTCCTGCGCAACAGCGCCCGCGCCTGGTCACTTTGTATCTCGGCGCGCTGGACCACACCGCGCACGACTTCGGCCCGGATTCACCGGAAACCAACGCGACGTTGGCCGCGGTCGATGCGGCGATCGGCCGCCTGTTGCATGGCTTGTCGGCTCAGGGATTGCGGGATCGAGTCAACATCGTCGTCGTGTCGGACCATGGCATGGCGCCGGTGGCGTATTCGCATTCGCGCAGTGTCGAAACGCTGGTCGATCGCAATGACGCGACATACGTGAGCGCGGGTGAAGTGATTGGCTTCGTGCCGCGTCCCGGCCATGAAGCAGCGGCCGAAGCGCAGCTGCTCGGCCGTCATGGTCACTACGAGTGCTGGCGCAAGGGGGAACTGCCTGCGCGCTGGCACTACGGCACGCATCCGCGCGTGCCGCCGATTGTTTGCCAGATGGACGTGGGTTTCGATGCCCAGACGCCGGACAAACTCGCCACGCGCAAGCCCGGCTCGACGCGCGGATCGCATGGGTATGATCCGGCCGATCCGTCGATGCGCGCCTTGTTCATTGCGCAGGGACCGGCATTCCGGCAAGGCGTGGAAATCGAGCCGTTCGACAACGTCGACGTGTATCCGCTGCTCGCGGCACTGGTCGGTATCGAGCCGAAAGCGAACGATGGCGACATCGCGCCGTTGCTGCCGGCGCTCAAATAAACCGGCCCGGAACGCCACCCATACGATGTCCGAATCCGGCGAGTCCAGGCTCGCAGGCGGTGCTAGCCTGCGTGCATGACGATCCTCGCCGCCACGCTTCCCGATGCACGGACCTGCGAGCAGGCGCGGCGCAGCCGCGATCCGCGCTTCGATGGCCTGTTCTTCACCGCGGTAACGAGCACGCGCATCTACTGCCGCCCGGTGTGCCCGGCACCCATGGCCAAGCGCGTCACCTATTACACGAGTGCCGCTGCCGCCGAAGCCGCGGGGTATCGCCCTTGCCTGCGCTGCCGGCCGGAACTGTCGCCGGGCGATGGCGCGTGGCGGCGCGGCGATGCGGTGGTCGCGCGTGCGTTGAAACTGATCGAACAGGGCGCGCTCGACGATCAACCGTTATCGGTGCTTGCAGAGCGCGTCGACATCGGCGAACGGCAACTGCGTCGCCTGTTCGTGGAGCGACTCGGCGTTCCGCCCATGGGCGTGCACGGCACGCGCCGTCTCCTGTTCGCCAAGCAGCTGCTGACCGAGACGGTGATGCCGGTCACCGAGGTCGCGCTCGCCGCCGGCTTCGGCAGCCTGCGCCGGTTCAATGCGTCGTTCCTCGAGGCCTATCGCATGGCGCCGCGTGACCTGCGCAGGCAGCGCGTCGAAGTACCGGGTGAAACCCTGACCCTTCGCCTGGGCTATCGCCCGCCTTACGACTTCGCGGCGATGCTCGATTTCCTGCGCGGACGTGCACTGCCCGGCGTCGAAGTCGTGGACGACGCGAGCTATGCGCGCGTGATCGGGTCGGCGCAGGCGCCGGGCTGGCTGCGCATATCGCCATGGCCTGCTTCCCATCGTGCCTCGGACGAGCATGCACTGAAGCTGGAACTGCACGGCGCGCTCCCCACGCAGATGCTCGAAATCGTGAACCGGTTGCGGCGCATGTTCGATCTCGACGCCGACCCGCGGGCGATTGCCGACGCACTTGGCAGCGACGCGCGGTTGCGGCCGCTATTGAAGAAGCGGCCGGGCCTGCGCGTGCCCAGCGGTTGGGACGGATTCGAAATCGCGGTGCGCGCGATCATCGGCCAGCAGATCAGCGTCGCCGGGGCACGCACGCTGGCGTCGCGGCTCGTGCATCGATTCGGAGAGTCGATGGCTGCGCCGCTTGCACCAGGGCTCGACCATATTTTTCCGACGGCGGAAGCGGTTGCCGACGCGGATTTCGCGTCGATCGGCCTGACCCGGGCGCGCGCCGAAACCTTGCGAACGATGGCGCGGGCCCTGCTGGACGGACGCATCGACTTCAAGCCCGAGCGCACGCTCGACGACTTCACGTCACGCTGGGTCGCGCTGCCTGGCATCGGACCGTGGACGGCGCACTACATTGCACTGCGTGCGCTGGGCCATCCCGATGCATTTCCCGCAGACGATCTCGTGCTGCAGCGCTCGCTTCCGAACGATGGTTCGCGACTGAGCGCGAAGGCGTTGGCGGCGCGAGCGGAAGCGTGGCGGCCATGGCGCGCATATTCGGTGATCCATCTCTGGAAGGACTCGATGGCAACGACGCGACCAGCGAAGGTGGCAGCATGAGCGTCCTGTTCTATCGCTACATCGACAGCCCTGTCGGACCGCTGCTGGTCGCCGGCGACGACGAAGGACTGCAGCTGATCGAATTCCATGCCCCACGCCATCCGATGCGGCGCGGAGAGCACTGGCGCGAAGGCGATCACCCGGTCCTGCGGCAGGCGCAGATGCAACTTGGCGAATATTTCTCGGGAAAGCGCCGCCACTTCGCCCTGCCGCTGGCGCCACAAGGCACCGACTTCCAGCGCGAAGTCTGGTGGGAACTCGCCAGCATTCCCTTCGGTGGCACGGTCAGCTATGCCGAACTCGCGCAGCGCGTCGGCCGGCCCACGGCAACGCGCGCGGTCGGCGCGGCGAACGGGCGCAATCCGCTCCCCATCGTGCTGCCCTGCCATCGCGTGATCGGCGCGGATGGCAGCCTGACCGGCTTTGGCGGCGGGCTGCCGACCAAGCAGTTCCTGCTGCAACTGGAAGGCGCATTGCCGCGCGAAGTGGACTTGTTCGCCTGACCACCCGTGCGGGCGAACGACTCCGCCGCGCAACGCCGTGTGTGGTGCGCTTCACCACGCACGGAATGGGCGGCTACATGGACCGGTTATGTGGCGAGCAACGATCGCATGGTCTCGCGGTAACGCAGTGCAATGGCATCGCGATCGCGGTGCCGGCCATTCCCGACAACCTGGCGGCCAGCAACGTATACATCGCGCACCAGGTTGCGATTGCCACTGAAGATCCAGCGATCGATCGCGTCCTGGGCAGCCGCGCCGGCGAACTGCGGAGCATCGGCATCCAGGATCAGGCAGTCGGCATGCTCGCCCACGCCAAGCATGCCGATGCGATGCCCGGTCGAAGCCGACGCGCTCGCCATCACGCCCTGCACGAGCGTTTCGCCGACGCTGCCGGACCCCGCATGCACCGCGATGTTGCGATGGTGTGTCGCGAGCCGCTGGCCATACTCGAGCCAGCGGAGTTCTTCGATCGGCGATATCGAGATGTGCGAATCCGAACCCACGCCCCAGGCGCCGCCGGCATCGAGGTAATCGCGCAGCGGGAACAAACCGTCGCCGAGGTTGCCCTCGGTCGTCGTGCAGATCGCCACGGTCGCGCCGCTGCCCGCAATGCCGAGCGTTTCCTCACTGCTGAGATGCGTGGCATGCACCAGCGTCCAGCGCGCGTCCACGGCTGCGTTGTCGAGCAGCCATTCCACCGGACGCGCATTACGCAACGCAAGGCAGTCCTGCACTTCGCCGAGCTGCTCGGCGATGTGGATGTGGATGCGGCTGTCGGCTGGAAGCGCAGCCAGCACCGCGTGCATCGCATCAGGTGGAACCGCGCGCAGGCTATGCAGCGCACACCCGATGCACAGCATGTCGTTCTCTTCCGCGCGCAGCGTGTCGAGCAGGCGCAGGTAGCCGCCGACGTCGTGGCCGAAGCGGCGCTGCCGCTCGCCCAATGCGCGCCCGTCGAACCCGCCGGTCATGTACAGCACAGGCAGGAGCGTGAGGCGGATGCCCGTGTCGCGCGCCGCCGCGATCAATGCCCGCGACATCGCCGCCGGGTCGCCGTACGCACGGCCATCGAGCGCGTGGTGCAGGTAATGGAATTCGCAGACGGTCGTGTATCCGGCTTCGAGCATCTCGACGTACAGCTGCGCGGCCACTGCATACAGCGAATCGGGATCGAAGCGCGCGGCGAAACGGTACATCGTCTCGCGCCAGGTCCAGAACGAATCGCTGGGATTGGTCTGGCGCTCGGCCATTCCAGCCATCGCGCGCTGGAAGGCGTGCGAATGCAGGTTCGCGATGCCGGGCACGATCCAGCTCGCGCTGCCGCTGGGCTCGGCCTTGCGGGTAGCAGCGATGCGGCCGGCAGTGTCGATGTCGAATCCGGCATCGGCCTGCCATCCGGCCGGGGTCCACAACATGGCGGCGTCGAGGGTCTTCATGCGTGCATTCTCGCCCCGCCCTGCGGTCCAGCGGAAGGGTCGATGCCGTGGCGATGGATGACATCGGCAATCAAGACATGCCTGCAAACGGACAGTCCCGCTCCGCTGGGATGGCCTCCCCCGGCGCCATGCAGGAGCACGCAGCCCAAGCCGTAGAATCGCCCCAATGAATACCGCTGCTATACAACCCTTCGACGGCCTCATCCTTGGCGCGAACCTCGCGACACTCGATGACGAGCACGGCTATGGCGAAATCACCGACGGTGCGCTCGGCTGGCGCGATGGTCTAGTCGCCTTCGCGGGACCACGCGCGCTGTTGCCGGGCGACCCGCGTACGCTCGCGCGCGAAGTGATCGAAGCCACGGGCTGGATCACGCCAGGCCTGATCGACTGCCACACCCACCTGGTCTTTGCCGGCGACCGCTCACTCGAGTTCGAACTGCGACTGCAGGGAGCGAGCTACGAGGACATCGCACGGGCAGGTGGTGGCATCCTGTCTACCGTACGCGCGACGCGCGAAGCGGATGAAACCGAATTGCTGCGGCAATCGTTGCCGCGCGCCCGCGCGTTGATCGCCGATGGCGCGACGACGCTGGAGATCAAGTCCGGTTACGGCCTGGACTTCGACAACGAACGCAAGATGCTGCGCGTCGCGCGACAGATCGGTGAAGCACTGGGCGTCACTGTGCGCACCACCTGTCTCGCCGCGCATGCACTGCCACCGGAGTTTCGTGATCGCGCCGACGACTACATCACGGCCGTGTGCGAGTGGCTGCCGCAGCTGCATAGGGAAGGCCTGGTGGACGCCGTCGATGCGTTCTGCGAAGGCATCGGTTTCACTCCGGCGCAGACGCGGCGCGTGTTCGAGGCCGCGCGCGCACTCGGACTGCCCGTGAAGCTGCATGCCGACCAGCTCAGTGATCTCGGTGGCGCCGCGCTCGCGGCGGAGTTCGGCGGGCTCTCCGCCGATCATGTCGAACACACCTCGCCCGGGAGCGTGCGTGCGATGGCGGCGCAGGGCACGGTCGCGGTATTGCTGCCGGGCGCCTTCCACGTGCTACGAGAGACGAAGTTACCCCCGTTGCAGGCTTTCCGCGACCACGGCGTCCCGATGGCCATAGCCACCGACTGCAATCCCGGCACCTCGCCGCTGTTGTCGTTGCGGCACGCGATGCAACTGGCTTGCACGCACTTCCGCCTTACACCCGAAGAAGCCTTGCGTGGCGCCACCACGCACGCGGCGCGCGCACTCGGCTTGCATGATCGTGGCGTGTTGCGCGCCGGCATGCGTGCCGACTTCGTGTTGTGGGACGTCGGGCATCCGGCGGAATTGTGCTACTGGCTCTCCGGCCAGCTGGTGCGATCGGTGTACGCTGCGGGCCGGCCGATCCACTCATCCACGTGACACTGGAGTTCGCATGAAGCTACTCACCCCGGCGCTTCTCGTTTCGCTGGCGACTGGTTTTGCGGGGTTCGCCAATGCGGCGGAAGCGCCCGAAGCCGCGCGCCGCATCGCACAGGATGTCGTCATCGTCGATACCCACATCGACGCGCCGGGCGAACTGCTCGACCATTGGAACGACCTCGGCCTGCCCACGCCGACGCGCCAGTTCGATTACCCGCGCGCGCGCGCCGGTGGACTCGATGTCGCCTTCATGTCGATCTACACCTCGGCCGACGAGGACGAGCGGGGCGAGGCCTGGCAGATCGCGCAGACGCAGATCGATGCGGTGGAAGCGATGGTCGCGCGGCATCCCGACAAATTCGCGCTGCTGCGCTCCCCGAAGGACGTGCAGGAGCTGCAGCGCGGCAACAAGGTGCTGCTGGCGCTCGGCATGGAAAACGGCGGGCCGATCGGCGATGACCTGTCGAAAGTCGCGGCATTCCACGCGCGCGGCGTGCGTTACATCACCCTCGCGCACGGCCGCAACAATCGCATCAGCGATTCGGCCACGGACTCCGCGCCGCGCTGGAATGGCCTGAGTCCGTTCGGCCGCGAAGTGGTGAAGGAAATGAACCGCGTCGGCATCATGGTCGACGTCTCCCATTTGTCCGAAGCCGCGATCAGGCAGGCCGCAGAGCTGAGCAGCGTGCCGGTGATCGCCAGCCATTCGGCGTTGCGCCACTTCACGCCCGGCTTCCAGCGCAACATCAGCGACGAGAACGTCAAGGTGATCGCGGCGAAGGGCGGCGTGATCCAGGTGCCGTTCGGCAGCATCTTCATCGATGCGCAGGCGGCGAACGCGTACGCCAACGTCCTGCGCGAGCGCGAGGCCTATCGCGTGGCGAAACTGGCGGCCGAAGTCGCGGGCAAGCCGTTCACGGCTCCCGAACCCAATTCGCCGGTCGCGCCGCCGACTTCAATCAACCAGGTCTTCGACAACGTCGATCGCATCGTGCAACTGGCAGGCGTCGATCATGTCGGCATCGGTTCCGACTTCGACGGCGTGAATGGCGAACTCGCGGCGGAACTGCAGTCGGTCGCCGACTATCCGCAGTTCGTCGCCGGACTCCAGCAGCGCGGTTACAAGGACGCCGACATCCGCAAGATCCTCGGCGGCAACCTGTTGCGGGTGTGGACCGAAGTCGAGAACGCGGCGAAACGGTAACGGGCCACGCGTGCCGACATATCGAACGCAATAAAAAAGCCCCGCGATGCGGGGCTTTTTCGTGTCACTCCAAAGACCTGCTCAGGCGGCGGTCTTCTTGGCCACGGCCTTCTTGGCCGGCGCCTTGGAAACGGTCTTGGCTGCAGCCTTCCTGGCAACCGGCGCGGCGGCGGTGCCGTTGGCCTTGGTCACGGCGTTGCTGCTGCGGGCGTTGCCGTAGCTGGAGTTGTAGCGCTTGCCCTTGGCGGTCTTGCGGTCGCCCTTGCCCATGTTCGTGCTCCTGAAGCTGTCAAAAATCCGCACGGTTCGGGTGCGGGGGTTACGAAAGTCGCGCCTCGCGCGAGGCCGCGAAGTCTAGCACGCAGGTCCTCCTGGCCGAGATTTCGGAAACCTGCTGACTGCCTGTCGCGCGCAGGAGGCTTCGAGAACCGGGGTTCCTACCGGCTGAAGCCCTGGGGATCGGCCGGGGCGCAGCACGCGTCGGTGCCGTCATGCACATGGCCGTGGTTGAGCCGCAGGTTCGCCAGGTGCGCCAGTCCCACCAGCGTGCCGCCGATGGTCATTGCAATCGCGTGCGGGATGACCGCGTGATGCAGCGGCTCGTAGAGCACACCGGTCCACAGGATCGCCAGACCCGGCAGCAGCAGGCTCAGGGCACGCACCGCCCCATGGCGGCGGTAGCCCCAGACGACACTGAACAGGCCAAGCATCGTCGCGAACAGCACGAAACCACGTTCGAACCCCTCGCCCAGCCACACCGCGATGCCCAGCGACGGCAGCACGGCGATCACCACCGGCAGCAGCGCGCAGTGGATCGCGCACAGCAACGAGCCGAACGCGCCCAGCCGGTCGAGCATCGACCGGGTGGTGCGGTTGGATCGGGGCTGGCGGGGGATGTCGGTCATTTCGTTACATTGTAACGTTGGAAGATCGCGATTCTGTCACGACGGCCGGTTACGCCCCGGCGTCAAAAACAGGCCGCTCGGTTTCGTGCGCGGGATGCGAGCGGCGGACCGCGGGAACCGCCTGCGCGAGCAGTGCACAGCCCGCGAGGGTCCACACGATCATGGCGCCGCTGGGCAGGTCCAGCACCGCCGACAGGCCCAGACCGATGATGTAACCGAGTGCGCCCACCACGTATGCGGCGACAAGCCGTCCGCGTCCCTTCATTCCCGCCGTGGCCAGCGCCGGCACGATCAGGCTGGCGAAGACGAGATAGACGCCCACCAATTGCACCGACGCCGTGATCGCCAGCGCGAACAGCGCGTAGAACAGCAATCCCGCAAGCCGGCCGCCGCGCAGCCACATGAAAGCCAGCAATACCGCCGACAACACGACTGCGGGAATCAGTTGCGCATAGCTGACCCACAGGATCTGCCCGACCAGGAGATCCTTCAGGTGTTCACCGCCCTGCGGGTTGTCGGCAAGCAGCAGCAGGCCGCCGGTAGCCGCGAGTACGAACAGCGTGCCGATCAGCGGTTCCTGGTATTCCGGCCAGCGCCGGTCGGTCCACGACAACAGGCCCGCGCCGGCCAACGCCGCCGCCGCGGCGGCGAACTGCACACCGAGGCCGTGTTCGTCGATACCCAGGTACTGCGCCAGGATCACGCCCAGTCCCGCAATCTGTGCGATCGCCAGGTCGATGAAGATGATCCCGCGCGACAGCACCTGCTTGCCGAGCGGCACGTGCGTGGACAGCACCACGAGCCCGGCGACGCAGGCCGGGCCGAGGATGCTGAGATCGAGACCATCCCAGTTGAGTGTCACTTCGCAGCTCCTGCGTTGGATGCCCCAAGCAACTTGGAAATCGTGGAATCGAACAGGCCGAACAGGTCCTTCGACTGCGCATCGCCGCCGACGGTGAACGGCAGCGACACCGCGGGCACGCCGGTGCGGCCGGACAGCCACTCGGACGGCTTTCCGTCCTGGTACGCCGCACGCACGATCGCGAGCGTGTTCGCGCCCTTGGTCGTGGCGATCAGGCTGGCCAGGTGCGCGCTGGTCGGCGGCACGCCGGGCTTGGGTTCAAGCGCGCCGACCTGTTTGATGCCGAGCCAGTCCCACAGGTATACCCAGCTGATGTGGTGGACGACGACATTGCGCCCACGGAGCGGTGCGGCCTGCGCCTTCCACTTCGCCATCGCGGCGAGCCAGCGCTGGGTGAAGCTGTCGAGCCGCTGCTGGTAGGCGGCGGCGTTGGCGGGATCGAGTTGCGCCAGTCGCGCATCGAGTGCCTTGGCGATGACGAGCACGCGGCGCGGGTCCATCTGCACGTGCGGATTACCGTCGGGATGTACGTCGCCGTAGGCACGATCGAGCGCGGTCGGCTTCTCCAGCGTCTTCACCTGCGCGGCGGCCATGAACGAACCGGCACCGGACGCGACCTTCGAATTTCCGGACTGGCGGATCAGCTGCGGCAACCAGCCCACTTCGAGTTCCGCGCCCGTGCACACCATCAGGTCGGCGCTGCGCACCTTGGCGATGAGGCTGGGTTTGGCTTCGATCTGGTGCACGTCCTGCAGCGCGGACGTGCCAACGGAAACCTCGACCTTGTCGCCAGCGAGTTCGTTCACCAGCGAACCCCATTCGGGTTCGCAGGCGAACACCTTCAGCTTCGCCTGCGCGGGCGTGGAGATCAGCGCGGCGAGCAGCAGTGCGGGGATTGCGAAGAGTTTCATTGACGTCTTACCTCGAGTGAAACGTTGGGTGCTGGTCTTTGCTCGTCATTCCTGCGAAAGCAGGAATCCAGTGCCTTGCTGTTGCCACATATGTAAATCGAAAAGCAAAAGTCGCTGGATTCCTGTTTCGCAGGAATGACCAGCGGGAAAGTCAGAACTTGTGCGCACCGTGCGCGCCCAGGCTGGTCTGGTACTGCACCGTGACCGCGTTGTCACTGTCCTCGTTGTTCGGTTTGTCGTGGCTGAGCTGCAGGCGGAACAGGCTGAATTCGCTGTTGCGCCAGGTGAGCTCGGCGGTGTGGCGGTAGGGGTCGAAATCGCTCGCGTACGGGCCGCTCGCGTCCGCCCACAGCTTGTCGTAGCGGTAGCCGACATCCCACAGGCGATTGAGGCGATACACCGCTTCGACGTAACCGCCGCGACGCGCGCCGTTCCACGGCGAGGTGATCGTGTCGTCTTCCGGATCGATGAAGAGTCCGTCGCGATCGTCGCGGAAATACTCGGTGCGCAGGGTCACGCCACCATCCTTGAAGTTGCCCTGCGGCGCCCACTTCCAGGTCGCGTCGGCGACGTACACCTTCGCGTCGCCACTGAAGCCGTCTTCGCCGCCTTCGGTCTTCGTCTTCAGCATCGAAACGCCGGCAAGCCACTCGTTGTTGGTGCCCACATCGCCGCCGACGTGCGCGAACACCGTGTGCGTACCGACGCCACCCTGCTGCGCACCGCCGCTGGGATAGTTCTGTCCACGCAATGCTTCGCCGCCGACTTCAAAGAGGAAGCTGGTCGGCGCAACCCAGCGCAGCTGCACGCCGTCGTCGCCGTACTGTCCGCCGAGGAACGCCTGGTACGCCAGCGGCCGGTCGAAGAAGCTGTCGGTGTGCGCATGGTGGCTGTTGAGGTAGCCGATGTTGGAGAAGAAGCGACCCAGGCGCAGGTTGAAGCCGGCCGGCAACGCCGTGGTATCGATGTAGGCCTCTTCGATGCCGAGTTCGTCTTCGCCGTCCTCGCTTTCCATCGCGACGGTGAGCTGGCCGTAGAACTTGTCGTCGATGTTGGCGGCGAACGAGATTTCGCTCTCGCCCAGCGAGAAGCCGTCCGGACTGGGGCCACCCTCGCCTACCAGCGGGAAACCCGCGCGCGCATAACTTTCGGGATCCAGCGAGTGATGCGAATAACTGCCGTTGAGGATAATGCTGATTGCCGGATTGAAGGCGTTGCCGTTGGCGCCGCTCGCGCTCGTGGAGTCTGCGGAAGCCGCGATGTTTGCGGTGGGGTCGATGTCGAGCTCACTGGTCGCGCTGGCGGCCGGCGCTGCTTCGGGCGTGGCCGCAAGCGAGTCGATTTCCGCCTGCACGCTGTCAGCGGGAGCCGTGGGTGCGGCCTGCGGTGTGCTGGCGGGCGTGGAAGCCGTGGACTGCGACTTCATCGCCTGCAGTTCGGCCTGCAGCGCCTTGACCTGGGCCTCGAGCGCTTCGATGCGGCGGTCGGTCGCCGGGTCGGCCGCGAATGCGGGCGGGATCGCGAGGGTGCTCAGGATGCAGAGGGCAAGCAGGGATTTCCGCATGGGCGCGAGGCTCGCTGGCAGGGTTATGGGCGGGATGTAATAACATAACACTCGCTGTCGCGAAGCGGTCAATAGGGCTTTCGTCATCCCGTTGGCTGCAGGTCATTTCGACAGGAGTTGCAAATAGGTGTATATACACGTAATGACCGACCAGACGCCGCCTGTCAGCCACTGCACCTGCTTCCGCCTGCGCAAGCTCTCGCGACTGGTGACGCAGCGATACGACCGCGCCCTCGCCCCGCTGGGCCTCAACCTCAACCAGTACTCGATCCTGCGCCGCGCCGCGCGCGAGCCACGCCCGATCGGCGATCTCGCCCGCGAACTCGGCATGGACCGCACCACCCTGAGCCGCGATATCCGGCCGCTTGCCGCGGCGGGGTGGATCGAACTCGCCAGCGGTGCCGTCGATGCACGCCAGCGTTGCATCCATGTCACCGCTGCAGGCAAGGCACTGCTCGAAGATGCGAAGCCGCGGTGGCGCGAGGCACAGGACGCCATCAATGCGCTGCTCGGCCCCGGCATCGGAGCCCTGCACGACCACCTCGATCACGCGATGCAAAAACTGGAAGGCCGATCGGCATGAACACGACTTCGCAATCGCCGCGCTACTGGCCGCTGGTACTCGCCGCCACCGCCACGCTGATGGTCACGATGGGCATCCGCCAGTCGATGGGTCTGTTCGTCAGCCCGATCGGCAAGGCGACCGGCCTCGGTATCGCGCAGATCAGTTTCGCGCTCGCGATCGGGCAGTTCGTGTGGGGTGCAGTGCAACCTTTGTTCGGTGCGATCGCCGACCAGCGAGGACCCGGGCGCGTGCTGATCGCGGGTGGCTTGCTGCTGGTTGCGGGCACTGCCCTGGTGCCGTTCTTCGATTCGCAGTTCGGCCTGCTGATGACGTTGGGCGTGCTCACCGCCGCGGGCGCCGGCGCGGGCAGCTTCTCGGTGCTGATCGGCGCGACGGCGCAGCACGTACCCGCTGAGAAACGTTCGATGGTGGGCGGCGTGATCAATGCCGGCGGTTCGTTCGGACAGTTCGTGTTCGCGCCGTTCGTGCAGGCGTTCATCAGTGCATTCGGCTGGGCGGCGGCGATGTGGGCGCTCGCGGTGGCGGCGTTGTCGACATTACCGCTGGCGTGGCCGCTGCGCCGGCGCGAAGCCCCTGTGCGTGTTGCCGCGACTTCGAGCACGACCAATGGGATCACCTTGCGCGAACAGTTGCGCGTCGCCCTGCGCGATCGCAGCTACTGGATGCTGCATGTCGGCTTCTTCACCTGCGGCGTGCACATCGCCTTCCTGGTGACGCATCTCCCCACCGAAATCGCGATGTGCGGCCTCTCGCCGCAGGTGTCCGCGATCAGTCTCGGGCTGATCGGGCTGTTCAACATCGGCGGCAGCCTGGGCATCGGCTGGCTCGGCCAGCGCTATCGCATGAAGCACCTGCTTGCGCTGATGTATGCGAGCCGCGCGGCGTTGATCGCGATCTATATGGTGTCGCCGCCGACGCCGACGACCTTCTTCCTGTTCGCCGCCGGACTCGGCCTCACTTGGCTGGCCACCGTGCCGCCAACAGCGGGGCTGGTCGGAAAACTGTTCGGCCCGCGTTATCTCGGCACGCTGTTCGGACTTACGCTGCTGTCGCACCAGATCGGCGGTTTCCTCGGCGCATGGGTCGGCGGACTCGTCGTCGAACGTTTCGGCGGGTACACATGGATGTGGTACGCCGACATTGCGCTGGCATTGATTGCGGCGGCGGCAAACCTGCCGATTCGGGAAACGAAACTGGTGCTGCGTCCTGCGACCGCGTGAGTCTCGCAGTTCGCCGAAAGGGCGCCGTCAGGACAGCCGGTTGTAGAGCGCGATCGCAATGATTGCGAGGATCAGCACTAAGGTTCCGATGGCTTCAATATCTCCATCGAGCGTCTGCCGAGCCCAGCGACGCGTCCGCTTGCTGGTCAGCAGCGGACAACCAACAGCAGGCCGGCCACCGTCGTGACCGTGCTGATCACCAAGTGCTGTTCGAACCAATTCAACGGTGTTATTCCGCCGCTTCCTGTTTCGCGCAGTTCACGCAGAACCCATGCACTTCCAGCGTCTGCGCCTGCGGCATGAAACCCAACGCGCGGGCGCTGGCTTCGAGCGAATCGACGACGTCCGCATCTTCCAGTTCCGTCGCGGACTGGCAGTTGTCGCAGATCAGGAACGGCACCGCGTGCTGTTCGCCACCGGGATGGTGGCAGCCCACGTAGGCATTGATCGACGCGAGCTTGTGGATGAAGCCGTGCTCGAGCAGGAAGTCGAGCGCGCGATACACCGTCGGCGGCGCCGCGGCGTCGTGCGTCGTCTTCATCTGGTCGAGCAGGTCGTAGGCCTTGATCGGGCGGCCCGCATCGGCGATCAGCCGCAGCGCGTTGGCACGGATCGGCGTGAGGCGCAATCCGCGCTGCTCGCATGCGCGCTCGACCTCGCGCACGAAGCCGTCGCCATCGTGAACGTGGTGCTGCGGGTCGGTGCAGGCGGGGGAATGGGCCATGGCTTCGATTTAGGCGCCCACGGGCAGTTTTGCAAGGGCCGCGTTGATGCGCGCGACCGCTTCGCCCTGCCCGGCCAGGTACACCGTGTGCGAAATATCCGGGCTGACCTGCGTGCCGGTGATCGCCACGCGCAGCGGCTGCGCGACCTTGCCCATGCCGATGCCGAGCGCTTCGGCGGTTTCGTGCAATGCCGCGGAGACGGATTCAGCCGACCATGAAGGCAGCTTCGCCAGGCGCTCGCGCGCATCGGCCAGCGGCGCCTGCGCGGACGCGGTGAGGTGCTTGGCGACGGCGGCTTCGTCGTACTGCGTGAGTGGCTGGAACCACACCGCGGCGCGCTCGGCCATGTCCTTCAGCGTCTGCACGCGGTCGCGCAGTGCGACGACGATGTCGGCAGCCTGTGGGCCCTTCGACAGGTCGAAACCGTGGTTGAGCAGGTGCCATTCGAGATACCTGGCGACGTCTTCGGGCGCATCGGCCTTCAGGTACTGCTGGTTGAGCCAGCCGAGCTTCGCCGGATCCAGGCGCGAAGCCTTCGCGTTCACGTCCTTCAGGTCGAACAGGGAGATCATCTCCGCGATCGAGAAAATCTCCTGGTCGCCATGCGACCAGCCCAGGCGCACGAGGTAGTTCAGCAGCGCATGCGGCAGGTAACCGGCATCACGATACTGCATGACGTCGGCCGCGCCGGTGCGCTTGGACAGTTTGGCGCCCTGTTCGTCGAGAATCATCGGCAGATGCGCGAAATGCGGCACGGGCGCACGGAGCGCCTGGTAGATGTTGATCTGGCGTGGCGTGTTGTTGACGTGGTCGTCGCCGCGCACCACGTCGGTGATGCGCATGTCGATGTCGTCGACCACGACGGCGAAGTTGTAGGTCGGATAACCGTCGGAGCGGAAGATCACGAGGTCGTCGAGTTCGGTGTTGCTGATCTCGATGCGGCCCTTGACCTTGTCTTCCCATGCCACGACGCCGTCGAGCGGATTCTTGAAGCGGATCACGCGGTTCGGATCATCCCGGAAACCGGCATCCTGCTCGCGATAGGCGCCGTTGTAGCGCGGCTTCTCGTTCTTCGCCATCGCCGCTTCGCGCATCGCTTCGAGTTCTTCCTTCGTCTCGTACGCGTAGTACGCATGGCCGGATGCGACGAGTTGCTCGGCGACTTCCTTGTACCGGGCCAGGCGATGGGTCTGGTAGATCGGGCCTTCGTCGTAATCGAGACCCAGCCACTGCATCGCGTCGAGGATCGCGTCGATCGCGGCCTGCGTACTACGCTCCTGGTCGGTGTCCTCGATGCGCAGGATGAACTGCCCGCCACGGCGGCGCGCCTCCAGCCAGCAGTACAGCGCGGTGCGCGCGCCGCCGATGTGCAGGTAGCCGGTGGGACTGGGGGCGAAGCGGGTACGGGTCATCCTGGAGCTCGGGAACGTGCGGAAAGGTTGAATTTTAGCCGCTGCGCAGCGCGTCCGCCCCGAGCCCCTTAAAATGGCCCGATGACCACGCTTTTCATCTCCGACCTGCACCTCGATGCCGAGCGCCCGCAGGTCACCGACCTGTTTGGCCGTTTCCTGCGTGAAGAAGCGCGCCGCGCCGATGCGCTCTACATCCTGGGCGACCTGTTCGAGGCATGGGTCGGCGACGACGATCCCTCGGAAACCGGCGATTTCGTCGCTCGCGAACTGAGCGCGCTCGCTTCAGGCGGCGTGCCGGTGTTCTTTATCCGCGGCAACCGCGACTTCCTGCTTGGCGAAACCTACGCGCGCCGCGCCGGCATGGCGATCATGCCGGATCCGGTCGTGGTGATGCTGTACGGCCAGCCCACGCTGCTGATGCACGGCGACACTCTGTGCACCGACGACGTGGCGTATCAGCAGTTCCGCTCGCAGGTGCGCAATCCGGCGTGGCAACAGCAGTTCCTGTCGCAGCCGCTGGCCGCGCGCGTGGCGTTCGCGCAACAGGCACGTGCGGCAAGCAAGGCGCATCAGGCAGGACTGCAGGACAAGGGCGCGATGGAAACGATCACCGACGTGGCGCCCGTGACGGTGGAGACGACTTTGTCGCGTTTCGGCATCACTCGACTGATCCACGGGCACACGCATCGACCCGCGATCCATGACCTGGATGTAGATGGACGGGCGCATCAGCGCATCGTGCTGGGCGACTGGTATGACCAGGGGTCGGTACTGCGTGTGGACGCGGACGGAGTAAAGCTCGAAGCGCTTTGAGCTGGCGTTTCAAGCCCCTCTCCCTGCGGGTGAACAGCACCGTGCAATGAGCTGATTGCTCTTCATCTTCGCTTCGTCGCGCCCTCATCCGACGCTACGCGCCACCTTCTCCCGGAGGGAGAAGGGAAGGACAGATGCTCTATCGTCGTTCACCGAAGTCGCTTCGCCGCCTCGCATCCGGCGCGGCGCGCTACCCTCTCCCCTAGGGGAGAGAAAGCTCGCACTTCCTGGCTGTTCGCGATCACTTCGCGGCTTCAGCGCAACCCTTGTACGTCGTATCGCCGTAAATGAAATTCGCGACGTACTCGTAACGGTTATCCGACATGCCGTCGCTGCATTCGCCGGGGCGGATGTCGAGATTGAATTCCCTGTCTCCGTCCTTGCCGATGTAGACGAAGCCGACCAGCGACGGCACGCGCCTGCCATGCATGCTGCGCCCGGCCTGATCTTCCGGCGTACTGAAGATCAGCGTGTCGCCATCGACGCGCGCGTTCCAGAAGGGTTCGGTGCCGAACGCGCGCCAGGCCATCAGCGGCTCGTTTTCCTGGCCAGCGGCGCGCTTGGCTAGCGGGCCCGGCGGCGGCGTGGCCGGCATGGACGCGGGCTCGTTCATGGGTGCTGGCTCCGGAGCCATTGCAGCAGGCGTCTCCGCGGATGGTGATTGCGGGGAACGCGGGCATGCGGCTAATGACAACGTAGCCGCACAGAGAAGGAAAACACGGGTGAACTTGCTGCGCATGTTCGTCACTCCATCAGGTGGCGCATGTGCCGCGCCGTCGTTAGCTGTCGTGCCGCTACTTTGCCGCTACAACGGTCGACTCAGCCTGCAGGCTCAGCAGCTCGTCTTCATCGAAACCGGCGGCGAGCCGCGCGTCGGTGTTGAACGGACCGTGCAGCACGCCACCCGCATATTCGTGCAACAGTTCTCGAAAGCGTGAGCGTGGCTCGATACCTGCGCGCCCGCAATACCAGCGATACCAGCGCGAGCCCGCGGCGACGTGCGCGACTTCCTCGCGCAGGATGATTTCGAGGATGCCAACCGTCGCAGTGTCGCCGAGCGAGCGAAGCTTCGCGATCATTCCCGGGGTAACGTCGAGCCCGCGCGCCTCCAGCACGCGTGGCACCAGCGCCATGCGCGCGAGGCCGTCATGCGCTGTCTTCTCGGCCATTTCCCACAGGCCGTTGTGTGCGTCGAAGTCGCCGTAGTCGTAACCGAGTTGCTGCAGGCGCTCACGCAGCATCGCGAAGTGCCGGGCTTCGTCGTTGGCGACGCCGACCCAGTCCGCGTAGAACGCATCGGGCATGCCGCGGAAGCGATAGGCCGCGTCCCAGGCCAGATCGATCGCGTTGAATTCGATGTGCACGACGGCGTGGATGAAGGCGGCGAGACCTTCCTTCGTTCCGAAGCCGCGGCGCGGGAGATCGCGCGGGTGCACGAGCCTGGGTCGCGCGGGGCGGCCAGGCATGCGGATGGGTTCGGGCGGCGGTGCGTCTGCGGGAATGACGAGTCCGTCGCGGGCGAAGGCTTCGGCGGCGGCGAAGGTGCACGCCAGTTTCTCTTCAGGCGTAGCGGCGTCGAGGCAGCTGCGGGCGGCGGCGAAGAGGTGGGTCATGAATTCTGCGTGCGTGCGATCAGGCTCGTCATACCAGGGCAATTCCGTGTCTTCAGCTCCGACACAAGAGCAACGGCAAGTCACTCGGATTACCAGACATTCGTCTGTGGAAAAGCCCCGCTTCCGCGGGAATGACGAGCAAAAAAGCAACGACGAACAACAAACAACAAAACGAATAACGAAGAACAAAGAACAAAGAACAAAGAACTAAAGAACAAAGAACAAAGAACAAAGAACAAAGAACGGACTATGAAGCCCGCCGCGTCTTCTTCGCCTCATCCGACCGCAGCTGCTTGATGCGATCGAAGTATCCATCCTCGATACCCGTGACGTATTCGCCGTTGAAGCATGAAGAATCGAAGTGCTCCAGGTGGTGCTTCGGTCCGGACACCGCGTCCTCGAGATCCTCGAGATCCTGGTAGATCAGCCAGTCGCAACCAAGCAGCTGCTGCACTTCCTCGTCGGTGCGGCCGTGCGCGACGAGCTCCTCCGCCGACGGCATGTCGATGCCGTAGACGTTCGGATAGCGCACGGGCGGTGCGGCCGAAGCGAGATAGACCTTGCGCGCGCCGGCTTCACGCGCCATCTGCACGATCTGCTGCGATGTTGTGCCGCGCACGATCGAGTCGTCGACCAGCAGCACGACGCGGTTCTTGAATTCCAGCGGGATCGGATTGAGCTTGCGGCGCACCGACTTCGTGCGCTGGCCCTGGCCCGGCATGATAAAGGTGCGGCCGACGTAACGGTTCTTGATGAAGCCTTCGCGGTACTTCACCCCGAGGACGTTGGCGATTTCCAGCGCGGCATCGCGCGAAGTGTCCGGAATCGGGATCACCGTGTCGATGTCGTGGTCCGGGCGCAGGCGCAAGATCTTCTCGCCGAGTTTCTGGCCCATGCGCATGCGCGCCTTGTGCACCGAGATGTTGTCCATCATGGAATCGGGACGCGCGAAGTACACGTATTCGAAGATGCAGGGCGTGTGCTCCTGCGGCTCGGCGGTCTGCTTGGTGAACAGCTCGCCGCGCGCGGTGATGATGATGCATTCGCCGGGACCGACGTCGCGCATGCGCTCGAAGCCGAGCAGGTCGAGCGCGACGGATTCGGAAGCGACGGCGTATTCGTCGGTACCGTTCTTGGTGCGCTTGCCCAGCACCAGCGGACGGATGCCGTGCGGATCGCGGAAGGCGACCAGGCCGAGACCGAGCACCGACACCACGACCGCATAACCACCGATGCAGCGGCGGTTCACGCCCTCGATCGCGCGGAACACCGCTTCGGGTGTCAGCGACTTCTGCGTATCGAGTTCGTGCGCGAACACGTTGAGCATCACTTCCGAATCGGATTCCGTATTGACGTTGCGGCGGTCCTGCTCGAAGACCTCGCGGCGCAGCTTGTCGGTGTTGATCAGGTTGCCGTTGTGCGCGAGCGCGATGCCGTACGGCGAATTCACGTAGAACGGCTGCGCCTCGTCGGAGCCTTCCGAACCCGCGGTCGGATAGCGGCAGTGGGCGATGCCGAACTTGCCCTGCAGCAGCTGCATCGAGTCCTCGTCGAAGACGTCGCTGACCAGGCCATTGCCTTTGTGCACGCGGAGCTTGCCGCCATCCGCGGTGGCAATGCCGGCCGCGTCCTGGCCACGATGCTGGAGCACCGTCAGTCCGTCGTAGAGCTGCGCGGCGACATCCGTGTTGCCGACGATTCCGAGAATGCCGCACATAAGCTTGAATCCTGCAAATAAGGATGTTTCAGAGGACCTTCGCGTCGTCGGGCGGCGTGCCCTGCGACGGTGGATCCGCGGTAACCAGTTTTGGATCCTTCTGCCGTGGCGTCGTTTCCGTCGCGGGCGGGAGAAGTTCGGGTAGCGCCTGCGGAAGTCCGTCCGCCAGCAGTCCCTTGGAAAGCGCCCCATCCGGGAGCACGCCCCCGGACACCATATCCGCGATCGGCAATCCGTCCGGCATCGCTTGCCTGAGTCGTTCCGCTTCGTCCTGCAGCGAGGTGCCCCGCCCTTCCAGGTCGATGCGCAGCGCCATCCACGGCGGCATCGCAGCACGCATCGTTTTCGCCACCGGCAGCAGCACCGCGACGCCGGTCGATTCGTGCCACGCACGCTTGCCGGGGATTCCGGTCAATCCGAGCATCAACAGCAGCACGCAGGCGAAAAACAGGCCGCGCACCACGCCTAGACCGAAACCCAACAGGCGATCCACGCCCGACAATCCTGCTTCCTGGGCCAACCGGCGAACCAGCAGGCCGACCAGCGCCACCGCGATCCATACGATGGCGAAACTCATCGCGTAGCCGCCGAGGTACTCGCCCCAGCCGAGCTGGCCGTCCGTCACCAGGCTGCGGCCCACGTCGCCGCCGAACAGATATGCGGTCAGTCCGGCCAGCAGCCAAGCCACCAGCGACATCACCACGCCGATCATTCCGCGCAGCAGGCCGAGCAGGCCCGACACGCCGATGATCAGCAGCAATACCCAGTCCAGCGCCGTCATGGCTCGTCGCTCCTGTCACTGCCCCTCACCCTGCTTCGCTCCGCGAAGCGGTCCCTCTCCCCGCAAGCGGGGCGAGGGGTGCGGGGATACAAAATCACGGTTGCGGTTTGACGATCGCGTCGCCGATGCCGAGTTTGGCCGCGACCTGCGCCTTCAGCTGGTCGGCTTCGGCACGCGTCAGCACCGGACCGACGCGCACGCGGCTCAGCACGCCCTTGTCGGTACGCACCGAGTCGACGAAGGCACGCATGCCCGCGGCGCGGGCGCGATCGCGCAGCTTGGCGGCTTCAGTTGGGCTCGCGAAAGCACCCAACTGCACGGCGAAACCGGTGCCGGAAGCGGCCGGTTGCGCGGGCTTGGGCGCGGCGGCGGCGGTCGTGGTCGCGGCCGGCTTGACCGTCGTAGTCGTGGCCGCTTTGGTCGCCGTGGCCGTGGGTTTCGGAGCCGCGGGCCTGGGTTCCGCAACCAGCGGTTCCGGCTTCGATACGGGCGTACTCGCCGCGGCGACCGGCTGCGAAGCAGGCGCCGGCTCTGACACGGACTGTCCGGTTTGCGCGGGCTGCGCGGCGCCGGCATCGAGCACGACGACTTTCGCGCCGACGTCGTCGCGTACGTGCGCGGCGCGCAGGCGCGCGGCTTCGGCGTCGGCCTGCGTGGCGTACGGCCCGATGCGGACGCGGTAGAGCGTGCGGCCGCCGTCGATGGTGGATTCCTGGTAACCCGGCAGCTGCGATGCGCGCAGTGCCGCGACAACCTTGTCGGCATCCGTCGCGCTGGCGTAGCGGCCGAAACTCACGACGTAATCGCCGCCCGCAGTGGCGGCCGGCATCATTGCGCTGTCCGTGGAGGCCCCGGATGCGGGTTCAGCCGCGTCATCGGCCTGCGCATCGCTGGCATCGAGCCCGACCACGCCGCTCGCCGGCGCCGCGCCGGGCGCGACCAGCGGCAATTCGCGCGTCTGCAGCGAGCCGTCGCCCTGCGGGGCGTCGGGCAATTTGAGGGGAACGTCGGAGACACCGCTTTCGGGCGCCGGGCCCTTGATCAGCATGGGCAGGAAAATCACTGCCAGCGCCACCAGTACTGCCGCACCTACCACGCGCTGCTTCAAAGCGGGTTCCATCGATTCATGGGCCTCGGGGGAAGGGCGCGCGAATTATACGCGTCGCATCGCGGTGCCTGCCGGACTGAGATGAACGCCGGTACATACATGTGGGTTGGGCGCGCGAGCGAGCTGGCGCGCCGCCTTTTGCCCTGGGTGGGTGCTGCCTGCAATGCAGCCGGGAGCCTGCTACTTCGTCTTCAGCCACTCGAGCGCGGCGGCCGCCGTGTGAAAGGAGCCGAACACCAGCACGCGATCGCCCGGCGCTGCCTGCGCCACCGCTGCTTCGAGGGCAGCGGCGACATCCGCACGGCGGGTGCCCGAAGCCGCCGCACTACCCGCGAGGCGCTCAGCGAATGCGTCGACGGTGAGGCCGCGTGGGCCGCTGTCGGCCAGCCCGGCCAGATGCCACGCATCGATGCGCTCTGCGAGCGCGTTCACAACGCCCGCGATGTCCTTGTCGCCGAGCGCGGCGAACACGGCGAACGTGCGGCCCAGCGCCGGTGCCGTCGTGAGCCACGCGGCCAGTTCGCGCGCCGCCTGCGGGTTGTGGCCGACGTCGACGACGACTTCGACGCCGTTGCGCTCGAAACGCTGCAGGCGTCCGGGGACGTGCGCACTCGCGACGCCCTGGGCGATCGCTTCGGGCGGAAGCTTGCTCCCCAGCGCGCGCAACGCGGCGATCGCGGTCGCGGCGTTGCGCAGCTGCGCGGGTGCGGCGAGGCGCGGCAATGGCAGGTCGAATGATTTTCCCAGCTCGCGCCACGTCCAGCGGCCAGCATCGGGCAGCACCGAATCGGTGGGACTGAAGCGGTTGCCGTGCGCAGCGGCGGAGTCGAAGAAGAAATCGCAACCCGCGCGGATCGCGGAAGCACCGATTGCGTAGGCGTGGCGAAGCACGCTCGCCGGCGGATCGTCTTCGCCGAGCACCAGCGGTTTCCACGCTCGCGCGATGCCGGCTTTTTCGAAGCCGATGGTCTCGCGATCGTTGCCGAGCCAGTCCTGGTGGTCGACGTCGACGGTGGTGATCACCGCGACATCGGGGTCGACAAGGTTAGTTGCGTCCAGGCGGCCACCCAGACCGACTTCGAGAAGTGCCAGGTCGAGCTTGCAGCGTTCGAACAGCCAGAGCGCGGCCAGCGTGCCGTATTCGAAATACGTCAGCAGGGTTTCTCCACGCGCGGTTTCGATGGCTTCGAACGCGGCGACCAGATCGTCATCGCTAGCGTCGACACCATCGATGCGGACGCGCTCGTTGTAGGCGAGCAGATGCGGCGAGGTGTATGCGCCGACCTTCCATCCCGCGGCGCGCGCGATCGCCTCGATGAAGGCGACCGTCGAGCCCTTGCCATTGGTGCCGCCGACGGTGATGACCTTCTTCGCCGGCTTCTTCAGCCGCATGCGCGTGGCGACTTCGCGCACGCGGTCGAGACCCATGTCGATGGTTTTCGGATGTTGTCGCTCGATGTAGTCGAGCCATTCGGGGAGCGTGCGGGCCATGTGCGCATTGTAGTTGCGGTCGCGCTCCCCTCTGCCCTTCCCTTCTTCCCGTGGAGCTGGGAGAAGATGCCCGAAGGGCAGATGAGAGCGCTTTTGCCTTTGCTGTCGGTTGCGAAACCAGCCGCCCGACCCCTCACCCTGCGTTGCTGCGCAACGCTGTCCCTCTCTCCGCGTGCGGAGCGAGGGAAGATGTCAGAGGGCCCGGTGCACGGCTTCGCCAAACAACGCCGTGTGGTGGCTGCAATCATTGAGCCGCACCACATCGAGGTGATCGACGTCGGGGCCCTCCAGCAGGTTGAGCGTCGTCGGTGCCTGCCGGAACGACCACAACTTCGACAGCGGGATGCCGAGCACACGGCACAGCAGCACCCGGTTTACCGCATCGTGCGCAACGACGAGCAGCGTCTCGTGCGCGCCCATGCCGGAGCACGCGCGCTCGAACGCGGGCCACGCACGATCGAGCACGTGCTGCAACGATTCGCCCTGCGGCATCAGCACTTCGTGCGGGGCGTGGCGCCACGCATGCATCAGGTCGGGATCGCGCTCATGTATCTCCGAAGCGAGAAGGCCTTCCCACGTACCGTGGGCGATTTCCATCAGGCCTTCGTCGAGCGTGAGCATCGATGCGCGCTGTTCGCCGAGCGCGAACTGCGCGGTCCGTGCGGCACGCACCAATGGCGACGCGACGGCGCGATCGATGCGTACCTCGTGCAGGCGTTCGCCCAGCGCGCGTGCCTGCGATTCACCGACCGGCGAGAGCGGGATGTCTTCCTGCCCCTGGTAGCGGCCTTCGGCATTCCAGGGGGTTTCGCCGTGGCGTGCGAGCAATATCTTCATGCTTACACCTGCTGCAACGACAGCACGCCTGGCGTCGCTCGCAACGCGCCGAGTTGCTTGTCGCTCAACTCGCGATCGACCGTGATCGCCGCACGCGCCTCGCCCTCGCCCGCCGCGCCGAGCGCGAAGTTGACGATGTTGATGCCGGCCGCGCCCAACTGCGAACCCACGGTGCCGATCATGCCCGGACGGTCCTCGTTGCGAAGCAGCAGCACGTGCGCCTGCGGATCGAATTCGATCTCGACGCCGTCCAGCCGGACCACGCGTGGTCCGCGATGCAACGTCGCTTCGATTTCGCGCGGCTTCTTGCCGCCTTCGACGCGGATCCTCAGCAGGCGGTCGAAACCGTCGCCGTCGCCGCCCACGGTTTCCGCCACCACCAGGCCGCGCGTGGCGGCTTCATGCAACGCATTCACCGGCGTGACACGGCCGGAGTGCGGACCGAGCAGCGCGGCAACGAGCAATCGCGTGAGCGGCCGCGTGTCGAGTGCTTCGGTGCGCCCGGCGTAGGTCACGGTGAGCCTGGTCGGTGCATCCACGAGGCGCGATGCGAGGCGGCCGAGCGCGGACATCAGCGGCATCCACGGGCCGACTTCGCGCGCGGCTTCGGCGGTGAGCGGCGGCAGGTTGACGCAGCCGGCGACCGCGCCGGTAGCGACGAAGTCGATGATCTGGCGCGCGAGGATCGTGCTGACGGCCTGCTGCGCTTCGCTGGTCGAGGCGCCGAGATGGGGCGTGAGGATCAGCTTGGGATGCTTGCGCAGCGGCGAATCGGCCTGCAACGGCTCGGTGGCGAAAGTATCGAGCGCGGCACCGGCGAGCTGGCCTTCGTCGAGCAGACGCAACAGCGCGGCTTCGTCGACCAGGCCACCGCGGGCGGCATTGATGACGTACGCGCCCTTCTTCATCGCGCGCATGCGCTCTTCCGACAGCAGGTTGGTGGTTTCCTTGGTGCGCGGGATGTGCAGCGTGACGATGTCGGCCCATGCGAGCAGCTCATCGAGCGTCTTCAGCGGCACGCTGCCCTTGCCCGCGGCCGAAGCCGGCAGGAACGGGTCGTGCGCGGCGACTTCCATGCCGATGCCCTGCGCCTTGCGCGCAACGGTACCGCCGATGCGGCCCAGGCCAATGACGCCGAGCTTCTTGCCTTCCAGCTCGAAGCCGGTGAGGCCGGCCTTGGGCCACTCGCCGGCTTTCATGCCCGCGTCGGCGCGCGGCACGTGGCGCGCGAGCGCGAACAGCAGCGAGATGGCGTGTTCGGCGGCGGCCAGCGTGTTGCCGTCGGGGGCATTCATCACCGCAATGCCCTTGGCCGTCGCAGCGTCGACATCGATCGTGTCGACGCCGGCACCGGCGCGGCCAATCACCTTGAGGTTGGGAACGTTGGCGAGGGCCTCGGCCGGCACTTTCGTTGCCGAGCGCACGAGCACGGCATCGACGTCCGCGAACGCCAGGGCGAGGACCTGGGGATCCTTGATGGGGTCGGCGGCCACGACCACGTCCCATCCCGCTTCGCGGAACAGGGCCAGACCGTCTTCGTGGATGCCATCGCAGGCCAGTACTTTCATCGCAAGCTCCTAGAGGGGTGGGAGCGCGGAAAGCCTGCGTAGCCGGCACAACGTGTGGAACTGAGTGCGTCGCCGGAATACAACTCGGAACGCGGGTCACTCACGGGTCGGGAGACGGGGCCGGCATGGCATGGGAATCCGCGACGGAGGAAGCCTAACAGAGCGCGGACGCGGATTCGCAATGGTTGCTTATGAAATCGCATGCAATAGGCCCTTAGCATGCGGCATCCCCCACACAGGAGCGCGTCATGGAGCAACAGGCCAAGGGTCCTTTCGATGTAAAGCGGACCGCGATGGAAATGGTGGATGCAGGGAACGGCGCTTCGTTCGGTCGGATCCGCTTCGAGAAGCGCTTCCACGGCGACCTCGACGCGACCGGCGTCGTCGAGATGCTGAGCGGAGGAGACCCGGGCGCGGGCTCCGCCGGCTACGTGGCCATGGAACACGTCATCGGCACGCTGCAGGGACGTCGCGGCAGCTTCATGTTCCAGCACAGCGGGACGATGGATCGCGGCGCGTCGTCGCTGACGGTGGGCGTGGTGCCGGGCACGGGCAAGGACGAGTTGCAGGGACTGCGCGGCACCTTGCGCATCGACATTGCCGAAGGCGGCGCGCATTCGTACACGTTCGACTACACGTTGGGCTGATTCGCTCAACACTTTGTAGGGCGAAGCTTGCTTCGCCCTACAGAACAACATCAAAGCAGCCGCATCGGCTCACTCCGCCGGCAGGTTCATTTCCTTCAGCAGGTGCGGTGCCGGATACACCTTCGCCAGCAGCCAGCGCATGTAGCGCATGTCGACATGGATCGCGCGCTTGTAGCGCGGATCGAACATCCAGCTCGCGCTCACCGCCTCCCAGTTGCTGTCGAAGTTGAGGCCGATCAGCTTCCCGTACGCATCCATCACCGCCGAACCGGAATTGCCGCCGGTGGTGTCGAGGTTGGTGAGGAAGTCGACTGTCTGCGTTTTCAGGGTTGGTTCGGCGGTGCTGCCGAAGTCGCCCTTCGCGATCGCGTCGCGCAGCGGTTGCGGCGCATTGAAAGGCTCCTCGCCGGTGTGCTTCTCGAGGATGCCCTGCACCGTCGTCAGCGGCGTGTAATGCACGCCGTCACGCGGATCGAGCGCGCTGACACGGCCGTAACTCACGCGCAGGGTGGAATTCGCATCCGGATACACCGCGCGGCCCTGCGACTTGCGGAAGCCGATCAGCGCGCGCATGTAGGCCGGACGCAGGCGCAGGAGTTCGCCTTCGCTGGCCTTCTTTTCCTCTTCGATCCGCAGCAGCGCGGGCAGCAATGCATTGGCGGCCTGCAGCAGGGAGTCCTTCGATGTGGCGAGCGTGGCGCGGTCGGCCTGCATGGCAGCAAGGCGTTGGCTTTCCGCACCCAGTTGCGTCCCGGCGTAGAGCGCATCGAGTTTCGTCTTCAGTTGCGCGGGCGTGGTGCCGAACACGGTGTCGAATTCGGGTACGTGCTGCGCGGCAGGCAATGCCTCGTATTGGGCGAGGAGCTCCGTGAGCAATGCTTTTTCGACATCGGCCGCGTAACGGCGCTGCACCTGCTTCAGCTGCCCGGCGATCAGCGCTTCGTCGCGCTGCTGGAAGCCGCTCTCCCGCTGTGCATCCGGCTTCGTTCGTTCATGCGCAAGGCGCTGCAACGTCACGGCTGACTTCAACAGCTGGCTCTGGGAAACGATCACGCCGAGCAGCTGGTCGCGTTCGCGCATCGCCGCTGCCCTATCGAGCACGGCCTGCGCGGCAGCGATATCGGCCTTCGTGGTGGTGGCATCGGATTGCCTGTCCAGCCATGCATACATTGCGGCTTCGTCGTTCCGGCGTACCGCCGCTGCGTTACTTCGACGCAGCCCATCGAGTTCGCCCTGCGCGCGTTTGAGATTGTTCTTCAGGCTGCGCACCTGAGAGGCGTAACTCACGCGCGCGGCTTCGTCCTTCGCCGCGGCGCCCTCAACGACATCGATCATGCGCTGGTATAACGCCACGCGCGACGGCAGCTGCCACTCGATCTGCTGCGCGAATTCGGACGCCATTCGATGACGGAAGGTCACGCCCGGATAGCCGGCAAGCATCGCGTAATCGCCTTCCTTGAGGTTTGCCGTGGAGACCTGCAGGTGCGCCGACGGCACATACGGCACGTTGTCTGGCGAGTAATCGCCCGGCTTTCCATCCTTGCCGACATAAGCACGCAGCAAAGTGAAGTCGCCGGCGTGGCGTGGCCAGACGAAGTTGTCGACTTCACCGCCGTAATTGCCGATGTCGTTCGGGGGCGCGTAGACGAGCCGCACGTCGCGCAGTTCGAGTTGCCGCACTAGATAGAAGTCGGTGCCGTAGTACATGTTGGCGACGCTGCAGCGATAGCCGGCTTCGCGTTCGCATTGGGCGACTACCCGCTTGGTCGCTGCATCGACCGCGTCGTAGTACGCGCGGCCCTGTTTACCCTTCGCATCGCCGAGGATGCGGTCGGTGATGCGATCGAAACCGGTGGTGACGAGCACCCGGTAATCCGGGTTGGACGGCAGTTCGTCGGCCCGCGTGTTGGCGATGTAGCCGTCCCTGATGAGATCGCGCCCTGGCTTCGAGTTGTACTGGATCACGCCGAAGGCGACGTGGTGGTTGGTGAGCACCAGGCCCTGATCGGAAACAAACGCGCCGCTGGCGCCGCCCACCTTCACCACCGCGCTCATCGGCGGCTTCGCGAGCTCGGCGAGGTCGCGCGGATCGCCCTTGAAGCCCGCCGCCTTCATCTCCCTGGCGAGATCTGGCAATTGCGAGGGCATCCACATGCCTTCGTCGGCATGCGCGTTCGCACCCAACAGCGAGAGGGAAAGACCCAACAGACGGCGGCGAATGGTCGGCATCAGAAAAGGACCGGAAAAAGAAGCCGCGACGATAGGCGAGCCGCCCGCTGTCGGCAAACGCTGCACCGGAGCCGGCACGCACCCGGGCGTATAATTTCGCCCTTCTCGCCGCGCACTGCGCGGCCCGCCAAATCAAGCAAGCCAGGCAGGCAAATCCCATGTCGCAAACGATGAAGGCGCTGGTCAAGCGCGAAGCCACCAAGGGCATCTGGATGGAAGAGGTGCCGGTGCCCGCGCCGGGCCCGAACGAGGTGCTGATCAAGCTCGAGAAAACCGCGATCTGCGGCACCGACCTGCACATCTATCTCTGGGACGAATGGAGCCAGCGCACGATCAAGCCGGGGTTGGTGATCGGCCATGAATTCGTCGGCCGCGTCGTCGACCTCGGTCCGGGCGTCACCGGGTACAAGATCGGTCAACGCGTGTCGGCCGAAGGGCACATCGTCTGCGGCCATTGCCGCAATTGCCGCGCCGGCCGCCAGCACCTGTGCCCGAACACCGTCGGCATCGGCGTGAATCGCAACGGCGCCTTCGCCGAATACATCGTCATGCCGGCTTCGAACCTGTGGCCGATTCCGGACCAGATTCCATCGGAACTGGCCGCGTTCTTCGATCCCTACGGCAACGCCGCGCATTGCGCGCTTGAGTTCGATGTCGTCGGCGAAGACGTACTGATCACCGGCGCAGGCCCGATCGGCATCATTGCCGCGGGTATCTGCAAGCACATCGGTGCGCGCAACGTCGTCGTCACCGACGTCAACGATTACCGCCTGAAGCTCGCCGCCGACATGGGCGCGACGCGCGTGGTGAACGTGTCCAACACGTCGCTGAAGGACGTGATGAAGGACCTGCACATGGAAGGCTTCGACGTCGGCCTGGAGATGAGCGGCAATCCCCGCGCTTTCAATGACATGCTCGACTGCATGTACCACGGCGGCAAGATCGCAATGCTCGGCATCATGCCCAAGGGCGCCGGCGCCGACTGGGACAAGATCATCTTCAAGGGCCTGACCCTGCACGGCATCTACGGCCGGAAGATGTACGAGACCTGGTACAAGATGACGCAGCTGGTGCTGTCCGGCTTCCCGCTTGGCAAGGTGCTGACGCATCAGTTGCCGGTCGATGAATTCCAGCAGGGATTCGAACTGATGGAATCGGGCAAGGCAGGAAAGGTCGTACTGAGCTGGAACTGATCAACGTCATTCCCGCGGAAGCAGGAGTCCATGGACGTTGCCGTTGCTTCGTCGCTGGACTCCCTTCAATCGCGGGCATTGCAAACCAAGTCCATGGATTCCCGCCTTCGCGGGAATGACGAGCGAGAAGTCATGTCATCCCTCACCCAACGTTACGCCGACACCCTCGAAGAAATCCGCGCCGCTGGCCTGTTCAAGTCCGAGCGCATCATCACCTCTCCGCAATCGGCCGAGATCACCCTCGCCGACGGCCGCACGGTGTTGAACTTCTGCGCCAACAATTACCTCGGCCTCGCCGATCATCCGGACGTGATCGCCGCAGCGAAGGAGGCGCTTGATACGCACGGCTTCGGCATGGCCTCAGTGCGTTTCATCTGTGGCACGCAGGACCTGCACAAGCAGCTGGAGAAGACGATCGCCGACTTCTTCGGCACCGAAGACACGATCCTCTACGCGGCCTGCTTCGACGCCAATGGCGGCCTGTTCGAGCCGTTGCTGGACGAAAACGACGCGATCATCTCCGATGCGCTCAATCATGCCTCGATCATCGACGGCGTGCGTCTGTGCAAGGCCAAGCGGTACCGTTATGCCAATTGCAACATGGCGGATCTCGAGAAGCAGCTGCAGCAGGCGAAGGCCGATGGTGCGCGCACGATCATGATCACAAGCGATGGCGTGTTCTCGATGGACGGCTTCATCGCGCCGCTGGACGAGATCACCGCGCTGGCAAAGAAATATGGCGCCCTGGTGCACATCGACGAATGCCACGCCACCGGCTTCCTCGGCAAGACCGGCCGCGGCTCCGCCGAAGTCAAGGGCGTGATGGACAGGATCGACATCTTTACCGGCACGCTGGGCAAGGCGATGGGCGGCGCGCTCGGCGGTTTCACGACGGCGAGGAAGGAAGTGATCGAACTGCTGCGCCAGCGTTCGCGTCCGTATCTGTTCTCCAATTCACTGCCGCCGCATGTGGTTGCAGCCGGCGTCAAGGCGTTCGAGATGCTGTCCGCCGCTGGCGACCTGCGCGAAAAGCTGGCCGAAAACACCGCGTACTTCCGCGAGAAAATGACGACCGCCGGTTTCGACGTGAAGCCGGGCGTGCATCCGATCTCGCCGGTGATGCTCTACGACGCGCCGCTGGCGCAGAAGTTCGCCCAGCGCCTGCTCGAGGAAGGCATCTATGCGATCGGTTTCTTCTTCCCGGTTGTGCCTCAGGACCAAGCCCGCATCCGCACGCAGATATCGGCGTCGCACACGCACGAACACCTGGATCGCGCGATCGCGGCTTTCATCAAGATCGGCCGCGAGCTTGGCGTGATCAAGGCCTGAGCGAGCGCCCGGGTACTGCGACGCCCGGGTTCGACCTCATACCCGTGACAACACGAACGCCCCGCAGCCGTGACCGGCGCGGGGCGTTGCCATGTTCCGCAAAGGAAACGATTACTTCTTCGCGCCCTTCTGCGGTTCTTCCTTCCCCGCTGCCGGCGCGCCGGTAGCGACGCGATAGCCATTCTTCTTCATCCACGCGTCGAAGTCGTCGGCAGTCATCCGCTTGCCGTTTTGCGTCATGTTGAAGCGCTTGCTGGTGTCGGTCGGCTGCGCGGCGGGTGCTGGTGCCGGCGCGGCCTTGGCAGCAGTCTTGGCCGACTTCTTCTTCGCAGCTTCCATCGCGCCGGTCTTGCCGACCAGCGGATGTTCTGCGTGGATGGCATCAAACGCCGTCGCCATCAGTTGGCTGTCGGCGCCGGTGCGTACATCGAGCGAAGGAGCTTCCCTGGCCGACACGAAGCCACAGAAAAGCAGGCACGGCAGTGCCACCATGATCATGCGCATGTTCATCCCCTAGTTCCCCCGTTTGCCGGGCGTGCGGGGAAATGAACACGTCGACCATGCGGAAAATGGTGCGCACGCACACAGATTGCGCGCTCCACTGAACAGCCCCCCGATATCCTTCGCGATGCGTGGCGGACCGCACACTTCAAGTTGCAACGCAGATATCAGTGTTGCGTGCGGGAAGCGACAGGCAAGCTTCGGTACGCATGCTTCTTCTGCGATGCACCATGTGGCGCACGACACACTTTGCGCGAAGCGGGCTGGCGAAATACTTCAGCGCACTTCAGGCATCCAGAGCTGCAAGCTCTGCTTCGCCCAGTACGCGCCACTGCCCTTTGGGCAGATCACCGAGCAACAGGCCGCCGACGGCCACGCGCACCAGCCTGAGGACCTCGATGTCGAAGGCGCCAAGCAAGCGGCGGATCTGCCGGTTGCGTCCTTCGTCGAGGACGATCTCGAGCCAGGCGTTGCGCTCGCCTGCCCGCAACAGACGCGCGACCTTCGCGCGCAGGAGCGCGCCTTCGTGCTCCACGCCACGCACGAGTCCGGCGAGCAGGGCTTCATCGGGAATCGCGTCGACCTGCACGTGGTATGTCTTGTCAGGTCCGGCCTGTGGGTCGGTGATGCGTGCCGCCCACTCGGGATCGTTGCAGAACAACAGCAGGCCCTCGCTGGCCTGGTCGAGTCTTCCCACGGGTGCGAGCCATGGCAGCGGCGCGTTGTTCCACTGCGCGCCATCGAAGCAGCGATAGACAGTGTCTCTGCCACGCTCGTCCTGCGCGGTCGTGACCAGGCCCCGGGGCTTGTTCAACATCAGGTAGAGGCGCGCGGGTTCGTCGATGTCGCGTCCGTCCACCGCTATGCGGGCATTCCCGCCGGCGATGATGGGGAATTCGGGATCGCGCACTGTCCTTCCGTCGACGCTCACCCGCCCGGCTGCGATCCATCGCGCGGCTTCGCTGCGCGAACACACGCCGCGCTTGGACAGCACCCGAGCGAGACCGTGGCGCGCATTGCCCGCGGCCATATATAGGCTACCGCTGGCGCTACTTCTTCTTCGGTTCCTGCGGCGGCTCGACCGGCGGTGGAGGCGTTGGGGCTGGTGCGCCCTTGGCGACGCGCACGCCGCGCGCCTTCATCCATGCATCGAATTCTTCGGCGGTCATGCGCTTGCCGTTCTGGCTCATATCGAAGCGCCAGGGCGTGTTGTCGTATTGCGTCTGCGGCTTGTAAGCAGCCGGACCCGATGAAGACGGAAGAGCGGGGCTCGTCGCGGGCGTCGCCTTCGCAAGCGCGAGACAGTTTTCCAGGCGCTGGCGGAGCAGCACGTTGTCGACGGCGAGGGCTTCATCGAAGGCCTGCGCAAGCACGCCTGTGGGAGCACCGAGCTGGTGCGTAGGCGCAGTCAGTTCGGGGGACAGTGGCGCTACGAGCGTCGGCTGCACAGGGAGGCCGGAGCCACCGAGTGTTGCGCAGTTACCCGCCGCCTGTGCATGCGCCGTGCTGGCAAGGGCGAAAAGAAGGAGACCAGTGAGTGCGCGCTGCATGTTCGACTCCGCGAGCTTTTTATCTGCAGCGAGTGTAGGCGCGGGTGTGTCGTGCAACAACCTGCGCGACGTGAATGCGGAAGTTGGCTCGTGAAGTCGCGCGAACCGCACGTCCGTCGAGCTATCGCCTTCTTTATAAAGCTGGAAAAACGAAGCCCGGCACTAGGCCGGGCTTCGAAGGTGTTGCCTGACGCCAGATCAGTTCTGGACGTTCAGCTCGGTGCGGCGGTTCTTCGCACGGCCTTCCGGATTGTCCGAACCATCTTCRTTGGTGTTCGGAGCGATCGGACGGCTTTCGCCGTAGCCGTTCGGGCCCACCAGGCGCGCGGCGTCGATGCCGTTGCTGGTCAGGTAGTCGTACACGGCGCGGGCGCGACGCTCGGACAGGGGTCACCGAAACATAGCTCGCATCCGCGAAGGACCACTCGAGCGNTTGGTGTTCGGAGCGATCGGACGGCTTTCGCCGTAGCCGTTCGGGCCCACCAGGCGCGCGGCGTCGATGCCGTTGCTGGTCAGGTAGTCGTACACGGCGCGGGCGCGACGCTCGGACAGGGCCTGGTTGTAGGCATCGGTGCCCTTGGAGTCGGTGTGACCGGCGACTTCGACCTTCAGCTCCGGATAGCGCTTCAGGATCTCGGTGGCTTCGGTCAGGATCTGCACCGCGTCAGGACGCAGGTTCGACTTGTCGTAGTCGAAGTTCACGCCCTTCAGGTCGATCGAAACCGGGACCGGGCAGCCGTCCGGACCGATGGTCTGGCCTGCCTGCGAACCGGGGCACTTGTCGTCGCAGTTGTTCACGCCGTCGCCGTCGTCGTCGCC
>NZ_LMFH01000004.1 GCF_001427225.1 Lysobacter sp. Root494 | reverse complement strand
CGCCGTGTACGACTACCTGACCAGCAACGGCATCGACGCCGCGCGCCTGGTGGGCCCGAACGGCTACGGCGAAAGCCGTCCGATCGCTCCGAACACCAATGAAGATGGTTCGGACAATCCGGAAGGCCGTGCGAAGAACCGCCGCACCGAGCTGAACGTCCAGAACTGATCTGGCATCAGGCAACACTTCGAAGCCCGGCCTTGTGCCGGGCTTCGTTTTTGGGCTTGGCTGAACGGGCAGTTAGTGGCTGAAGGTTTTCCACTACGTTAAGAGATGTTAACAATCGCCTTGACGGTGCTATCATCCGCCGCGCCAGGGATCGTGAATGGGGGTCACGCCCGCTGGACCATCCCGGTCACAGTTTCAGTGCCGTGAATTGAGTTTCCCGACATTTCTCAAGGAGTCAGAAATATGAAGATCCGCTTGTTGAGCACAGCGCTGCTCGCTGGCCTGGCGTTCGCGCAGACGGCCAACGCGCAGGATTTCGACGACCGCTGGTACCTGACGGGGTCGACCGGTTTCAACATCCAGGACAACGATCGCGGCACGCGCAATGCGCCGTTCGTGGGCCTGGGCATCGGCAAGTTCATCAGCGACACCTGGTCGCTCGATGGCGAGCTGAACTATCAGAATCCCCATAACGACGCCAACCAGAACCTCAACTGGAGCCAGTACGGCGTCTCGATCGACCTGCGCCGCCACTTCATCGCTGAAGGCCGCAACTGGAACCCGTACGTCCTGATGGGCCTGGGCTTCCAGCGTTCGGAAGAAGAGTTCGACGCGTTCCCGAGCGTGAACTCGCCGGGCGAGCGTGAAGACGGCAACCTGGCCGCCAAGGTCGGCGTGGGTCTGCAGAGCGACATGGGCAGCTTCGGCGTCCGCACCGAACTCGCCTATCGCGCTGACTTCGACGACCAGAGCGTCGCGGCCGTGGACGAAGACTGGTTCGGCGACGTGCTCGCTTCGGTCGGCATCATCGTGCCGCTGGGCGCTGCTGCCGCTCCCGCGGTTGCTCCGGCTCCTCCGGTCGCTCCGAACTGCACCGATGGCGACGACGACGGCGACGGCGTGAACAACTGCGACGACAAGTGCCCCGGTTCGCAGGCAGGCCAGACCATCGGTCCGGACGGCTGCCCGGTCCCGGT
>NZ_LMFH01000003.1 GCF_001427225.1 Lysobacter sp. Root494 | reverse complement strand
CGAACCCGCTTCGCGGCTTCGTCTTGAACTCCTCGCAAACTGTTGCCGCCTCGCACACCGGTTCTTCCCGCAGCGGGTCGGCTTAACTCAGGCGTTAGGCCGCATGGAAAGAGTTCGTGTTGTCATGGTTGATGCCTTACCGCTGCCAGGTACGGACGCGTTTGCGGAGTACGGTGGCGCAACCATCAACATCTACACTACTGAGGAGTCGGAGGACGGCGCGCTGGCCATTGCCGCTCGGGAGGTAGCTCGGGCCGGATGGCAAATCCAATCAGTCGAGGACAATTACCTTCTCGCGCGCGAGGATCTGGTGGACTCTCCCGATGGCCTGCAGTACTTCGAGCAGACACTGATCGACGGTATTGTGCTCGTCGTCTACACATACCCGGCAACGGCCGAAGATCGCGATGCTCTTCATTAGCGGGCTGCGGCCTAACAATTCATTCAAGCCGAAGCCGCTTCGCGGCTCGGCTTAATTCTGGCGTTATGCGGTGCTGCTCCCAGCATTGCCGTAGTTGTTCCTTCCGCTAAATTGCCGCGCTCTTTATGGTCGGCTCCGGTGAGCTTCCCCACCTTCGTCCACCTCAGCTTGGTTCACCGCTTCGCCGCTCGCAGTCTTGCTGCACGGCGCTCCCATTGCAGGCGGCTTCGGCAATTCCACGCCTCACGGATTCCGGGTAATGCGCCGGGCGCGAGCGGCTGGTAGTGTTTCGGCTTGGAGCGGTTGGCGCCGGTGGGGTTCTTCGGCATCTCGGGCAGTCACCGCATAACAATTCGTTCAAGCCGAAGCTGCTTCGCAGCTCGGCTTAACTCAGGCGTTAGACACCACTGGAGGCTTCAATGAGGTTCGTTCTCGCGCTGCTGGTAGCCGTCCTCGTCGGGTGCGTTTCCACCGAGATGAAGAGTTATGTGGGTCAAGACATTCGCGAGGTGATGCTTGTCAGTGGTCAACCAATCGCCGCAATGGATATGGGCAACGGTGTCCGAGCATTTCAGTTCATGTGGGGCGGCTCATCCAAGACTGCCGTAACTACGAGTTCCAATAGCCAAGTTGATTCAACCGGTTGGCTTGGCCGTACGGCTATCACTTCCAATGGCAGCGCAATGATCAGCAATGGCTGCGTGATTTCATACCTGACGGAGTGGAATGAAAGCAGGCAGGGATGGGTTGTCACCGGATATCGCTACCCAAAGCAGTTGGTTTGCTAAACGGGGTGGTGTCTAACAATTCATTCAAGCCGAAACCGCTTCGCGGTTCGGCTTAATTCAGGCGTTAGGTGCCATGGGGAAGAAGCCGTTCATTCCGAGAGATAAGCCAAAGTCCTGGGTGATCTTTGTGCTATCGGCTCTCCTT
>NZ_LMFH01000002.1 GCF_001427225.1 Lysobacter sp. Root494 | reverse complement strand
CAAGCCGAACCCGCTTCGCGGCTTCGTCTTGAACGACTCGCGATCTGCACCACTGCCGTTCTCCGGCTTTTACCGCAGCGGGTCGGCTTAACTCAGGCGTTAGGCACCACGGAGGACATATGCGCAAATTGATAGAGGTTGCACTTCTCGCCATCGGCGTGACCGGGTGCGTTTCACTCACGCCTGAGGGTCAGCGCGTTCGTATCACCAACAATCCGGACGTTGTTCGCGGCTGTGAGTTCGTTGGCAATCTCCGCTCTGGCTCAATGCTCGGCGGTGGTACGGGCGAAGAGCGGGCTCAGGTCGATATGCAAAATGAGACCGCCCGTCTTGGGGGCAACGTTCTATTTCTCACCTCTAGCCACGGCGGCCCCAACCTTGGGGCTGGTGCCTGGAGTTCTGGCGAGGCATATCGGTGCACCTCGGGTGGTGCCTAACAATTCATTCAAGCCGAAGCCGCTTCGCGGCTCGGCTTAATTCAGGCGTTAGGCCGCTCAGGACCGTTAGATGGATGTTGCCGCCGTCAAAGAACATTGCAGTCGTTACCCCGGCGCTTCCTCGAAGTTTTTCGGCCCGCCAAGCAACATACTTGTCTACTACGTTGGTAGCAGAAAGTTTGCCTACTTCAAGACCAGCGAGCCGGAGAAATGGCGCTTTAGTATTTGCGCCAGCCCAGAACGCTTCCTGGAGTTGACGGACGTACCCGGCATCAAGCCAGCCCGCTACATGGCTAGGTTTCGCTGGGTCACAATCGTGGACGTCGGCACTGTTCCAGCCGACTATCTCCAAGAACTGATCACGTGGTCTTACGCCAAGGCGCTCTCCGGCCTTTCAAAGCGGCAGCAATCCGCCATTGCGGGTGAGCGGCCTAACAATTCATTCAAGCCGAAGCCGCTTCGCGGCTCGGCTNCCAAGGCGCTCTCCGGCCTTTCAAAGCGGCAGCAATCCGCCATTGCGGGTGAGCGGCCTAACAATTCATTCAAGCCGAAGCCGCTTCGCGGCTCGGCTTAACTCAGGCGTTAGGCGTGCTATGACAGTAATCGACACATTGATAGAAACAGCCGTCGCAGACACGGACTTGCTCCGCAAGCTCGACTCGCAGGGCGACCGTTTTGGCGTCCCGCGCGACGTCGAGTTCTTGTTGCGTGCTCCGTCTGCCGAGAAGGCGACAACCGTTGCTAGTTTTATCAACGACTACCAGTACGGCGTCGCGACTACCCAAGACCTGGATGATTCGCCCAGCGTTCTGGTCGTGATCCACATGCCCATTGAGCAGAACGCCATCCAATCCGTCTCTGGATTCATGGCTTGCGTCTGCGAGCTGTTCGGGTTGGAGTATGACGGGTGGGGATGTGTCGTACAGGCGCACCCCTAACAATTCATTCAAGCCGAAGCCGCTTCGCGGCTCGGCTTAATTCAGGCGTTAGGCCGCATGGAGGATTAATGTCAAATTGGTTTGAAAACAACGCAACCAAATCCGTACTGATCTATACGGCATTCGTTATCACTAGCACTTGGGCTGTATCTACATTCATTCTCAATGACAATCGGGTCGCGCTGGTTCAAAGACAGCTCGACGCCCAGAGAGCACAGACTGATCAGTACAAATCCAAAGTTGAGCTTCTGCAACGTGATGTAGAAACAGCCAGAGCTGAGAACGCCGAGTATCGGCAATGGCTGTCACAAACCAAGGACGCTATTCCAGTCATGGTACCGAGAGTCATCGAGCTGACTGGTCGAATCAAAACTCTAGAGGCCGAAAATTCGGCACTTCTTGCATCTGGCACCGGGCCCAAGCCAAAGGAAGATGCTCATAGCGCTACGCTCGGAACGGCCTTCATTGATCAAGAAACGGGGTTGATTTTTACGGTTAAGGACACTACGCCGTCCATGACGGCAACCGTACTTGTGAAATTCCCAGAAAGTGGGTCACAACAGGAATATACGATTAGCGCTGGACAACAGTGGTCCTTCAAACTAGGGACTAAGCGCTACACACTTACCGTAACCGAGATTTCCTTTCTAGGTGACAGGGTCAGTTTTCAAATCACTAGGCTTAGCTAGTGCGGCCTAACAATTCATTCAAGCCGAAGCCGCTTCGCGGCTCGGCTTAATTCAGGCGTTAGGCCTCTAAACTGGATGGACATGCACCTGTCAGAGTCAGAGCTTGCCGCTGCCTTAGATCATCACGATGAGTTGGTGCGGCTGTGCGCTGCCGGACGCTTGTCTTTCTGGGATTTCTGCGCAGCGTATGACAACTTTTATTGGGCGTACGCGCTGGACGGTCATGAGTCTGATGCTGCCGGCCAAACCCTTCTAGACAAACTTGCGGACCGCATTACGCCGCACCGCAGCTTGGCGGAGACCGTCCTGGCCAATGCCTGCTCGGACCATGACGCTGATAAGGGCAGCTACGGCAGGTCCGGTCGCTTTGGTCCCGATGAGGCTGTCGTTCGGCTTAAGCTTGTCGCCGATGGCCTCCCACGTGGCGAGGCCTAACAATTCATTCAAGCCGAAGCCGCTTCGCGGCTCGGCTTAATTCWGGCGTTAGGCCGCTGTGGATCAAAAGCGCTAAAAGTGGCTTCTCGCGAGTGCCAGCACTACAACCATTCGTCCAGGACTCCTTCGTTTGGCGTCACCATGCGCGCACTGAGTTCCTCGCGGCTTGCGTCGCCAACGGTGGGCTTCACGCGGCATCATCGGGCGCGCTCGGGTTGTCGCGGCTTCGGTTCAAGCGAGTCTGTCGGCCGTCATTTCCTCGGTTACAGTGGCGGCCTAACAATTCGTTCAAGCCGAACCCGCTTCGCGGCTTCGTCTTGAACGACTCGCGATCTGCACCACTGCCGTTCTCCGGCTTTTACCGCAGCGGGTCGGCTTAACTCAGGCGTTAGGCNCAAGCCGAACCCGCTTCGCGGCTTCGTCTTGAACGACTCGCGATCTGCACCACTGCCGTTCTCCGGCTTTTACCGCAGCGGGTCGGCTTAACTCAGGCGTTAGGCCTCACTCTGGAGTTCCTATGAAAGCTTCAACAGCAATTCTCTTCTCGTTCCTTTCCGTTAGCAGCGCCCTAGCGAGCGCTAGTGAGCCCAGCGACGAACAACTCGACGATTGGATGAATTACTTGAGGAGTGTCGGCATACCATCCACCGTTAAGATCTGCGGCGCTGCAATTGACGACGAGGCACGGTTCAAAACTGCCGCAGATGCATGGTCACTTGCAAACCAGGCGTCCGTCGAGCGCGGTCGCACTCTAGCTTCGGCCCATCCGCCTAAGGGTTGGCCGTCGTTAGACGCATACAATGAAAATATGGTCAAAGATTTCGAGGCCAAGCTGACTAATATGCCCGCGATAGATCAGCTAGAGACTTGCGTAGAGTACGTCGAGCTTCTCGAAAAACGGGCCGCCGGCAGGTGAGGCCTAACAATTCGTTCAAGTGGAAGCCGCTTCGCGGCTCCACTTAACTCAGGCGTTAGGGCCCGCACCCAAATATGTCGCAACTCCAACAAGCGATACTGCTCTTGATCATTGGCTGGCTCTTCGGCTTGCTAAGCCCCGCCATAGTCGATGCGATCAAGCTGCGCCGAGAAAATATCCGTGGCCGCGCGGCGATCAAGGCGGAGCTTGAACAACTCTGCGAGATCCTTGTGTTCGCAGCGTTTAAAGCGAGAAAGGCCGCCGGCTCACTCGATCATCCGTTTCTTGAGTGGCTGCGATCCAATCTAAAAAGGGACAAATCCTCTGCAGCAGCGTCACTTCGCGCAGCCGTTGAGGCCGGCCTCTCGACCACCCCAGAGGATCTAGCAAAAGTCGCAGATTTTATGGCTACTCCCCCTGACAAAGTTACCGTTCTTCAGCACTATCCGGCTCCGCTTCTGGACGCTAGGGTTGCTGCACTATGGAGCTTCGAGACCGACTACCAGAGGCAGCTCTTAGAGATTCATAAAGACCTTATGCTTCTGTCTGATATCGTGCGACAGTCGCGTGAGTTCTTTCAGCTAACCTTTAGCGTAAGCGCCGCAAACCATGATCTTCTCGCTGGCAATCTTCGTCAGAGCTATGAGAACTATGCGGAGAGGGCAAAGATCGTCGTCGATCACGTTAGACGCCTCAAGTAACCGAGCGGGCCCTAACAATTCATTCAAGCCGAAGCCGCTTCGCGGCTCGGCTTAATTCAGGCGTTAGGCCGCTCGAGCTTCTTCTGCGGTGGCTCTCTCGCGCACTAGCCACTCTCGCCTTCTGGCTTCTGGCTTCTGTCAGTTTCTCGTGGCGCGTCCTGCGCTTTCCCGGCTTGCGCCCGAAGCTCCAGCAACCAAAGCAAGTCGTTCAACATTCTGTTTCCCGGCAGGCGCACGCGGCTTCCTGCCGCGCGCTCCGGCTGGCCAGGCTCCGGCCACAGGGCGGGCTTGCGGTACTGCCCATGTCCGGGCAGATTGGCGGCCTAACAATTCATTCAAGCCGAAGCCACTTCGTGGCTCGGCTTAATTCTGGCGTTAGGCCGCTGGGAAAGCCGTTGAGTGTTTTAGCCTCACGCTTGAGGCTCTGAGCTTCAACCCTCGACGCTTTTTGCCTCAGCCGTGACCCTTCCAGCCTCACGCTTGAGGCACT
>NZ_LMFH01000001.1 GCF_001427225.1 Lysobacter sp. Root494 | reverse complement strand
AGATCCCCACTCATAGCCGCGGGGATGACGAACCGAYAACCYGGGCGCGCAAGGCGCGCCTGGGTCAGTTCGTCACTTCAGGATCTTCGACACCACGCCGGCGCCGACCGTGCGGCCGCCTTCGCGGATCGCGAAACGCAGGCCTTCGTCCATCGCCACCGGGTGGATCAGCTCCACCACCATCTTGATGTTGTCGCCCGGCATGACCATTTCCACGCCTTCCGGCAGGGTCACGGCGCCCGTGATGTCGGTCGTGCGGAAGTAGAACTGCGGGCGGTAGCCCTTGAAGAACGGCGTGTGGCGGCCGCCTTCGTCCTTCGACAGCACGTACACCTCGCCCTCGAACTGCGTGTGCGGGGTGATCGAACCCGGCTTGCACAGCACCTGGCCGCGCTCCACGTCGTCACGCTTGGTGCCGCGCAGCAGCAGRCCSGCGTTGTCGCCCGCCTGGCCCTGGTCCAGCAGCTTGCGGAACATTTCCACGCCCGTGACCGTGGTCTTCTGGGTCGGGCGGATGCCGACGATTTCGATTTCCTCGCCCACCTTGATGACGCCGCGCTCGATACGGCCGGTCACCACGGTGCCGCGGCCCGAGATCGAGAACACGTCTTCCACCGGCATCAGGAACGCCTTGTCGATCGCGCGCTCCGGCTGCGGGATGAAGGTGTCCAGCGCCTCCACCAGCTTGATGATCGACGGCACGCCGATCTCCGACTGGTCGCCTTCCAGCGCCAGGCGGGCCGAGCCGTGGATGATCGGGGTGTCGTCGCCCGGGAACTCGTACTTCGACAGAAGYTCACGCACTTCCATCTCCACCAGCTCCAGCAGCTCGGCGTCGTCCACCATGTCGGCCTTGTTCAGGTACACGACGATGTACGGCACGCCGACCTGGCGCGACAGCAGGATGTGYTCGCGCGTCTGCGGCATCGGRCCGTCCGCGGCCGAGCACACCAGGATCGCGCCGTCCATCTGCGCCGCACCSGTGATCATGTTCTTCACGTAGTCGGCGTGGCCCGGGCAGTCCACGTGCGCGTARTGGCGGTTCGGGCTTTCGTACTCGACGTGCGCCGTCGAGATCGTGATGCCGCGCGCCTTCTCTTCCGGCGCCGCGTCGATCGCGTCATAGGCCTTGAACTCGCCGCCGAAACGYTCCGCGCCCACCTTCGTCAGCGCTGCCGTCAGCGTGGTCTTGCCGTGGTCCACGTGGCCGATCGTGCCGACGTTTACGTGGGGCTTGGTGCGCTCGAACTTACCCTTTGCCATGGGCAGCGCTGCCGTCAGCGTGGTCTTGCCGTGGTCCACGTGGCCGATCGTGCCGACGTTTACGTGGGGCTTGGTGCGCTCGAACTTACCCTTTGCCATGGCTGTCGCTTCTCGTTGTGCTGCTTGGATGGGGACGTGACGAAACCCCGCATGGGCGGGGTTCGGGCCGTGAACCCCACCGAAGCGGGATTCTTGAAGATGGTGCTCACGAATGGAATCGAACCATCGACCTCCTCCTTACCAAGGAGGTGCTCTACCGACTGAGCTACGTGAGCAGTTGTTACGGACTGTACGAACCGGGTTGTTGCAATGGAGCGGGAGACGGGAATCGAACCCGCGCTAGTAGCTTGGAAGGCTACAGTTCTACCATTGAACTACTCCCGCGCCGGATGAAACATTTCCACAACCGGGTTGGAACGTACTGCCCTTGAAGCACCGGCTGCTGGTAAGGCACCCGGGTGTTACATGTTACTTCCGCCGCCTTCCGGTGAACGGGAAGGTGGTGGAGGGAGGTGGATTCGAACCACCGAAGGCGTAAGCCAGCAGATTTACAGTCTGCCCCCGTTGGCCGCTTGGGTATCCCTCCAAAGAGCCCGCTATTTTGGTGAGCACCTTGGAGGAAGTCAACGCATTTCCGGCAAATTCTTTTTTATAGCCGGAGCCGCGATGGCCAACCTTGGTCGCTGCACGGCAAAGCGCAGAACTCCCGCGCCATGCGCTGCGGCGCGTTCATCGGCACCGCAGGCCAGTGCTATCGCAACGCGATCAGACGTTGAAACGAAAATGCAGAACGTCGCCTTCCTGGACCCGGTATTCCTTGCCTTCCAGGCGCAGGCGCCCGGCATCGCGAGCACCGGCTTCGCCCTTGTATTTGATGAAGTCGTCGTAGGCGATCGTTTCGGCGCGGATGAAGCCCTTCTCGAAATCGGTGTGAATCACGCCCGCCGCCTGCGGCGCGGTGGAACCCGCCTTTACTGTCCAGGCACGGACTTCCTTCACGCCCGCGGTGAAGTAGGTCTGCAGGCCGAGCAACTTGTAGGCGGCGCGGATCACGCGATTGAGGCCCGGCTCATCCAGCCCGAGATCCTTGAGGAACACATCGCGGTCTTCGTCGTCGAGCTGGCTCAACTCTTCCTCGATGGCAGCCGAGACCGGCACGACCTCAGCGCCCTCGCCCACCGCGTGCGCGCGCACGGCATCGAGGTGCGGATTGTTTTCGAATCCGTCCTCGAGCACGTTCGCGATGTACATCACCGGCTTCAGCGTAAGCAGGAACAGATCGCGGACCTGCGCCTTGTCGTCTTCGGACAGCCCCAGCGCGCGCGCTGGTTTGCCGGTATCGAGGGCTGCACGGATGCGCGCCAGGACTTCAACGCGGATCTTCGCGTCCTTGTCGCCGGTCTTGGCGGTGCGTTCGGCGCGTTGCAGGGCTTTGTCGACTGATTCCAGGTCGGCGAGCGCAAGTTCGGTATCGATCGTCTCGATATCGGCGATCGGATCGACCTTGTTGTTGACGTGGATAATGTCGGAGTGCTCGAAGCAGCGCACGACATGGGTGATCGCATCGACTTCGCGGATGTGCGCGAGGAACTTGTTGCCGAGGCCCTCGCCGCTTGCCGCGCCGGCGACGAGGCCGGCGATGTCGACGAATTCCACTGCGGTCGGCAGCACGCGTTGCGGCTTGACGATTTCGCTCAATGCGTTGAGACGCGGATCCGGCACCGGTACGACGCCAACGTTCGGCTCGATCGTGCAGAACGGAAAATTGGCCGCGGCGATGCCCGCCTTGGTGAGCGCGTTGAAGAGGGTCGACTTGCCGACGTTGGGCAGGCCGACGATGCCGCATTTGATGCCCATAACTTTCTTAAATCCGGGATTCGTGATTCGTGGCTGGTGATTCCTTCGAATCACCAATCACCAATCACGACTTGGCGGTATTGAGCCGCTTCATCGCTTCGTTGAAATCGCCGCTCACTGCCAGCGGCAGCACGTCGATCGCGTCGTCGATCGCGCGCAGGATCGCGGCTTCATCGTCCTTGCCAGGCTTTCCAAGCACCCACGGCGTGACGCGATCCTTGTGCCCGGGGTGGCCGATGCCCACGCGCAGGCGCGCGAATTTCCCGTGCCCCAGCAAACGCATGATGTCGCGCAGGCCGTTCTGGCCACCGGCGCCACCATCGAACTTCAACCGCGGCGTACCGGCCGGCAGGTCGAGCTCGTCGTGCGCGACCAGCATTTCTTCCGGCTCGATCTTCCAGTAACGCAGCGCGGCGGTAACCGACTTGCCGGAAAGATTCATGAAGGTGGCCGGCTTCAGCAGCCACACGTTCTGGCCGGCGATCTCGACCTTGGCGGTTTCGCCGAACAGCTTGGATTCCAGCCCGAAGCGAACGCCGGATTTTTCCGCAAGGGCGTCCACAAACCAGAACCCGGCGTTGTGCCGGGTCCGGGTGTGTTCGGGTCCGGGGTTGCCCAGCCCGACGATGAGGCGCAAGCCTGCCATCGATGAAGCGAGTAGACCGCACTGCCCGGCGCGCGTTTCGGCGCGCCGGTGCAGGCACGATTACTTCTCTTCCTTCTTCGCGACCTTGGCAGCCGGCACTTCGGCGGCGGCTTCCGGAGCAGCTTCCTCGGTCTCTTCCCTGCCGTGCTTGGCGATCACGACGGCGACGTCGTGTTCCTTGCCCAGCTTCAGTTCCGGCAGCTCGACGCCCTTCGGCAGCTTCAGCTCCGACAGGTGGACGATGCCGCCGATCTGCAGGTCGACCAGGTCGATCTCGATGAACTCCGGCAGGTCCTTCGGCAGGCAGCTGACTTCGACTTCGTTGAGTTCGTGGGTAACCACGACGCCCGCGGTCTTGCCGGCCGGCGACTTTTCCTGGTTGAGGAAGTGCAGCGGCACCTTGGCGCGCAGTGCCTGGTTTTCGTCCACGCGCTGGAAGTCGAGGTGCATGATGATCTGCTTGTACGGATGGCGCTGGATGTCACGCAACAGCACCTTCTGCACCTTGCCGTCGAGGTCGAGGTCGAGGATCGACGAGTAGAACCACTCGTTCTGGCTGGCGAGCCAGGTCTTCTCGTGTTCGAGCTGGATGCTCTGGGGAGCGGCGTTGCCGCCGTAGACGATGGCCGGGATGCTGGCGGCGCGACGCAGGCGGCGGCTCGCACCCTTCCCTGCGGCTTCGCGGCCAGTGGCCGAGATCTTGTGTTCGGTTGCCATGATGTTCTTACTCACTGTTTACAACGTTGGTCCGCCTCGCGGCGGCTTGGAAAACTCACCCGCGACCAGGTGAGTTGGATCTTGTGCGGCGCCCCGTCAATCCACGTACAGCGAGCTGACGGATTCACCGAATGCAATGCGGCGGATCGTTTCCGCGAGCAGCTCGGCGACGCTGAGCTGGCGGATGCGGCTGCAGGCCTTCGCGGCTTCGCCGAGCGGGATGGTGTCGGTTACCACCAGCTCGTCGAGCTGCGACTTCATGATGTTGTCGATAGCCGCGCCCGACAGCACCGGATGGGTGCAGTAGGCGACGACCTTGAGCGCGCCGCGCGCCTTGAGGGCAGCCGCAGCAGCGCACAACGTGCCGGCGGTGTCGACGATGTCGTCGACCATCACGCAGGTCTTGCCTTCGACGTCACCGATGATGTTCATCACCGTGGCGACGTTGGCGCGTGGGCGGCGCTTGTCGATGATCGCGAGGTCGGCGTCGTCGAGGCGCTTCGCGATCGCTCGCGCACGCACCACGCCACCGACGTCCGGCGACACCACGATCAGGTTGTCCGTACCGTGCGCGCGCCAGATGTCGGCGAGCAGCAGCGGCGATGCATATACGTTGTCGACCGGGATGTCGAAGAAACCCTGGATCTGGTCAGCGTGCAGGTCGACCGTCAGCACCCGGTCCGCGCCGACCGTCGAGAACATCTTCGCGACTACCTTCGCCGTGATCGGCACGCGGGCCGAACGCGGACGACGATCCTGGCGCGCATAACCAAAGTACGGCACCACCGCGGTGATGCTGGACACCGATGCGCGCTTGAGCGCGTCGATCAGGACCAGCAGCTCCACCAGGTTTTCCGCGCTGGGCGCGTTCGTCGGCTGGATGACGAACACTTCCTGGCGGCGCACGTTCTCCTCGATCTCGACCTGGACTTCACCATCGGAAAACCGACCGATCAGCGCTTTGCCCATGCGGATGCCGAGTTCCTTGCACACGGCATCGGCGAGCGGGCGGTTGGCGTTGCCACTGAATACCAGCAGGTTGCGATCGTTCTGCACGTGGGGCTCCGCTTCGCTCTGACTCTGGCGGTGAAAGGGACGGTGTAACAACGATGAGTTGGCAGGGGCGGAAGGATTCGAACCTACGAATGCCGGGATCAAAACCCGGTGCCTTAACCACTTGGCGACGCCCCTGCGCTGAAACCTCGGCTACGGTCCTGGCGACCCGTCGGCCCTCGCGTCGAGCGCATCCAGCAGCGGCGACCTTGCCGCACCCGCCGCCACCCAGGCCTTGATGCCCGGCGGCAGCGCTGCCAGCGCCGCTTCGGCCGATTCGCGGGTGGCGAATTCGACGAAGCAACCACTGCCAGACCCGGTCAATCGCGGCGTGCCGACCAGCGACAGCGCCCCGAATACCGCCTCGACAGCCGGCTCGCGCGCGCGCAGGACCGGCTCGAATGCGTTCCCGAGCTCAGTTCCCGAAACGAAGTCCGATATTGTCGCGGGCGCTGCATTCCGCGTCAAATCAGGGGCTTGGAAAAGTCCGGCGGTCGGGGCATGGACCCCGGGATCGGCCAGCAGGTACCAGGCGGACGGAAGTTCGACGGGCTGCAGGCGCTCGCCGATGCCTTCGGCCCAGGCGTTCTCACCCCGGAGGAAGACGGGGATGTCGGCGCCCAGCTGCAACCCCAAGGCCGCCAGTGTTTCGGTCTTGAACCCGACGCCCCATAGCCTGTTAAGCGCGACCAGCACGGTTGCCGCGTCCGACGAGCCACCGCCGAAGCCACCGCCCGCCGGGATGCGCTTTTCAATGCCGATATCCACACCTTGCCGGACGTTCGCTTCCGTTTGCAGCAACTTCGCTGCCCGTACCGTCAGATCGTCGGCTTCCGCAACTCCGGCAATGGACGGGCCGTGGCGGACGACCAGACCATCGCCACGAAGCCGCAGCCGCAGCGTGTCGCCCCAATCCAGCAGCCGGAATACTGTCTGCAGCTCGTGGTACCCATCCGGCCGCCGCCCGGTGATGCGCAGGAACAGATTCAGCTTGGCCGGCGCGGGCCAAACGGTCCATCCGGAAGTGGCTTGGGGGAGGGTCATCCGGTCAAACGCGGAGATCGGGGCGCTGAAGGGTAAAGCAGTTCGGGACGCGACTTCGAAACCAGGAACGTCATCCCTGCGAAAGCAGGGATCCAGCAACTTCAAGCCGTCAAATCAAGGGCACTGGATGACCAGCCTTGGGCTGTGATGAAGCGCTTCCTGCTTTCGCAGGAATGACGAGCAAGTGCAGTTATTCAGAGGCTTCCTGGAGCGAATCCAGACTCCATTCGTCGATCACCAGCTTGACGCTGGCATCGCCGCTGCGGGCCACGATGCGCCGCGGCAACTGCGGCCGATCCGTGCCGGCCGGAAGCCATTCCTGGTATTCGATCGTCCAGCCCGCCTGCTCCAGGCTTGCCGGCAGGCTGCCGCTGTACACATGTTTTTCGGGGCCGAATTCCTGCGCCGGCGCCGGAATGCCACGCACCCAGTCCTGCAGCGCGCGCACCGGAATATTCCAGCCGGTCGCCGACAGCAGCAGTTGCTCGACGTCCGCATCCTCGCGCGGTCCGCCGGCGATGCCTTCCAGGCGCGCGCCGCGATCGTTGCCGCTCAGCTGCCAGCTTTGCCGCGTGACCGGCGCACTCAGCGAAATCGTGTAACCGCCCGCTTCCTGTTGCCAGTCGATGCGCCCGCTGCCGCCGCGATTGCCAGTGGAAACCGCAATCCGGCCCGACAGATTCCATTCGGCCAACGCACCACGCCGCGCATCGTTCGCGCGCGCCTGGACGGGATCAGCGGGCAAGACTTGGCGCGTTTGCGGCGCGACGCACGCGGACAGCATGACGCACAGCGACAAACCCGCGACCAGCGAACGCAACACACGCCGCATCATTCGCCGATCTTCTTCAGCACGCGCTGCAGGGCGCGGTTCCCGGGGTCGAGCTTGCGCGCTTCCTCGAAGTATTTGCGTGCTTCCTCCTTCCTGCCGAGATCCCACAGCACTTCGCCCACGTGCGCGCCGATTTCCGGATCCTTCTGCAGGGCGAAGGCGCGCCGCAACTCGGTCAGTGCGTCGTCCTTGCGGCCGAGGCGATACAGGACCCAGCCATAGCTGTCGATGATTGCGGCGTTGTCGGGCTCGGCGGTGCGCGCGCGATCGATCAGCTCCAGCGCTTCCTGGTAACGCGTGGTGCGGTCCGCCAGGGTGTAGCCGAGAGCGTTCAGCGCGGCGGTGCTGTCCGGATCGGCGACGAGGATCTTGCGGAAGTCGGCTTCGGCACGCGCGATGTTGTCGCGGCGCTCCCAGCCCAGTGCACGCGCATAAAGGATGTCGGGATCGTCGGGGAAGGCGGCGAGACCGCGCGCCAGTGCATCGAGTTCGCCGGCATCGTTCTTGTCGCGCTGCGACAGATCCGCTTCGAGGATGTAGGCATCGCGTCGCGCTTCTTCCGGCGCGGCGGCGTCGGACTGCAGGTCGCGCAGCGCCTGGTAGGCTTCCGGCGCGCGCTTGAGTTCATGCAGCACATTGGCAGCGCGAAGCCGCGCGGCCCATCGTTCGTTGCCTCCGGGAACACCGTGGTACCACCCCAGCGCTTCGTCGAAACGCTCGAGGAATTCCGCCATGCGTCCCAGCAACAGCCGCCGGCTCGGTTCGGGCCTGGCGGCCTCGCGGCGCAGCTCTTCGTAGAGGGCGATCAGTGCGGTCTTGTCTTCCGCTCGCGCCAGCAGCGAGGCGCGCAGCGCGTAGGTCTGGTCGTCCTGCGGTCCCTTCGCGAGAGTCGCAGCCGCGGTGGCGTAATCGCCGAGTTCGTCGTATTCGGCGGCCACGGCCATGCGCAATTCGGGCACCAGCAGCATTGCCGGATCCAGCATTGCCAGCACCTTGCGCGCATCGTCGGGCTTGCCGTTCTGGCGCAGCTGGCTGGCGCGTAGCAGGGCGACGCGCGGCTCGCCGGGAAAACGCTGCACGACTTCATCGACGATGCGCTGCGCCAGCGCCTGTTGATCGAGCTTCTGCGCCAGGCCGCCGAAGGCGAGCCACGCCTGCAGCTGGTCGGGAATCTTTCCGTCATCCACCAGCTGCCCGAGCAGGCGCGCGGACTGCTCGGGATCGCGCGCGCCCACGCCCAGCACGCCGAGCACCTGCTGCCAGCCGTCGTCCTCTGCAGCCAGTAGTCCGTTCAGCTGCTTGCGCGCGGTGCGTTCGTCACCGCGGCGCAGGGCGAGGGTCGCCTCGGCCGCCGACTGCGAGCGCGCATCGCCACCGAGCTTGCGCCACAGCGCCAGCGATTGCGTTGCACGCTTGTCGTCCTTCGCAAGCAGGGCGATGCGGGTCGCGCGTTCGGCCAGCGTCGCATCGTTGCCGGCACGCGCGGCGTCGAAATACGCCTTGGCTGCTTCATCCAGCTTGCCGGCCTGCAGGGCAAATTCACCCGCCAGGGTCGGTTCGAGCGCGCGCACGACATCGTCACCGGCGGCGGCCTTGCCCGGTTTCGCGGCCCAGGCCGGCAGTGCCAGCGCAGCCCCGAGCAGCAGGGCTACCGCAGGAGCGGCAATCGCGTGAACGGAACGCTGATTCGAACGCAATGAATACGGCAAGGCGGGACCCGTGGAAGCTTCGGCCGGTAGAATGGCGGCCTTCGCGAGCCAGCTTAACGCAAGCCCCTGAACGGTCCTGTGCTTCCACGGACCGAATCCGCAATGAGTCTTTTCGTCCTAGGCATCAACCACCAGACCGCGCCCGTGAGCCTGCGCGAACGGGTGGCGTTTTCCGGCGACGCGGTGCCCGCGGCGCTCGATGCCCTGCGCGCGTTGCCGTCGGTGCATGAAGTCGCGTTGCTCTCGACCTGCAACCGCACCGAGCTGTATGCGGTCGCCGACGACAACGGCGATGCACTCGCGGACTGGCTCGCTTCGCATCCCGATGATGCCGGCGATCTCCACGCCTATCTCTATCGGCACGCGAACGCCGACGCGGTGCGCCATCTCTTCCGCGTTGCGACCGGACTGGATTCGCTGGTGCTCGGCGAGCCGCAGATCCTCGGCCAGGTGAAAGACGCCTGGGCGACCGCACGCAACGCCGGCAGCCTCGGCAACCAGCTCGACCGCCTGTTCCAGCAGGCATTCGCGACGGCGAAGCGCGCCCGCACCGACACGCGCATCGGCGCCAATCCCGTTTCGGTCGCCTCCACCGCCGTGCGCCTCGCCCAGGAATCCTTCGCCCGGCTCGAAGACTCCACCGTGCTGCTGATCGGCGCCGGCGAAACCATCGAACTCGCCGCGCGCCACCTCGTACAGGCGAAGACCAGGCGGCTGCTGATCGCCAACCGCACCCTCGCCCATGCGCAGGACCTGGCGACGCGCCACGGCGGTTACGCACTCGCGCTGGGCGAACTCGACCGCCATCTCGCCGAAGCCGACGTGGTGATCTCGGCGACCGCCGCGCGCGATCCGATCCTGCACAAGCCGCAACTCGCCGCCGCGCTCACCGCGCGCAGGCATCGCCCGATGCTGCTGCTCGACCTCGCCGTGCCGCGCGACATCGCCGGCGACGTCGCCGAGCTGAAGGACGTTTTCCTCTACACCGTCGACGACCTCGAGCGCGCGATCGAGGAAAACCGCCGCAGCCGCCGCGAAGCCGCGGAGGAAGCCGAAGCGATCGTCGAACTGCAGGTCTCGCGCTACATCGAAACACTCGGCGCCAGCACGCGCACCGAGCCGCTCAAGCGCCTGCGCGCGCATGGCGAGGCCGCGAAGGCCGATGCGCTGGCGAAGGCCCGGCAGCAACTCGCCGCGGGTGGCGATCCGCAGGCGGTGCTCGACATGCTTGCGCATACGCTGACCAACAAGCTGTTGCATGCGCCGACGATTGCGTTGCGCGAGGCGGCGATCAGTGGCAATGCGGAACTGGCGCGGGCGGCGGACAAGCTGTTTCCGGCGGTTGATGCCACGGGCAGCGATGCTGAAGCTACGACCGACCCCAATTCGAAGCGACAACACGGCTAGCGACGCTCGCCTCCTTCGCTCGTCATTTTCCTGCGAAAGCAGGAATCTAGTGACTTTCGCTTTACTTCCTTCCCGGCAAGAGATCAAAGACGCTGGATTCCTGCTTTCGCAGGAATGACGAGCAAAAAATGTCGCTGGCCTCGATCAATATCATTCAATGACCCCAACCCTGCGCCGCAAACTCGAAGCCCTCGCCGAACGCCGCGAGGAGCTCGAACGCCTGCTCGGCGAGCCCGCCGTCATCGGCGACAACGACCAGTTCCGTAGGCTCTCGCGCGAATTCGCCCAGCTCGAACCGGTCGCGATTGCGCTGCAGGCCGAAACGCAGGCCAAGGCCGACCTCGCCTCCGCCGAAGCAATGCGCAACGACCCGGAACTGCGCGAGCTGGCCGAAGAGGAAATCGCCGCCGCCACCGCTCGCCTCGATCAGCTCGACGCCGAACTGCTCGCGCACCTGATCCCGAAGGACGCGCGCGACGAAGGCGACATCTACCTCGAAGTGCGCGCCGGTACCGGCGGTGACGAGGCGGCGATCTTCGCCGGCGACCTGTTCCGCATGTATTCGCGCTACGCCGAACGGCAGGGCTGGAAGGTCGAGATCGAATCCGCGAGCCCCGGCGAACACGGCGGCTTCAAGGAAGTGATCGCGCGCGTCGAAGGCCGCGGCGCATATTCGCGGCTGAAGTTCGAATCCGGCACCCACCGCGTGCAGCGCGTTCCGGAAACCGAATCGCAGGGCCGCATCCATACCTCTGCCGCGACGGTGGCGATCATCCCGGTCGAAGTCGAAGGCGAGCCGGTCGAGATCAATCCCGCGGACCTCAGGGTCGACACCTTCCGTTCCAGCGGCGCCGGCGGCCAGCACGTCAACAAGACCGAGTCCGCGATCCGCATCACCCACGTGCCCACGGGGATCGTGGTGGAAAGCCAGACCGAGCGCAGCCAGCACGCCAACCGCGACAAGGCGATGAAACGCCTGGCCGCGATCATCGCCGAGGCCCAGGCAGCCAAGGCCGCCGCCGCGCAGGCCGAGACCCGCAAGCTGCAGGTCGGCAGCGGCGACCGCAGCCAGCGCATCCGCACCTACAATTTCCCGCAGGGGCGGATCACCGACCATCGGGTCGAGGGGCTGACCCTGTACGACCTGCCCAACGTGATCGAAGGCAACCTCGACGGGTTGGTCGACCGGCTGCAGCAGGAACACCAGGCGGACGAGCTGGCGCGGCTGACGCAGGGGGCGTGAGCGGCGATGGGGTTGGGGACCCCAGGTGATCGATCTTCCGACCCCAACGATGGGGTTGCGGAGCCCATGTGGTCGATATTCCGACCCCGGCGATGGGGTGGCTGAGTCGATGTGATCGATCTTCCGACCCCAACGATGGGGTTGCGGACCCCATGTGATCGATCTTCCGACCCCGGCGATGGGGTGGCTGAGTCGATGTGATCGATCTTCCGACCCCAACGATGGGGTCGCGGAGCCCATGTGATCGATATTCCGACCCCAACGATGGGGTGGCTGAGTCGATGTGATCGATCTTCCGACCCCAACGATGGGATTGCGGAGGTCGATATTCCGACCCCGGCGATGGGTGGCTGAGTCGATGTGATCGATCTTCCGACCCCATCGATGGGTTGCCGACCCCAAGTGATCGATCCCCGGCCCAACAATGAGGCTGTGACCCCATGTGACCGTTGTTGCTCTTCTCCCTCCTCTTCGCCTTCGGCGAAAGGGAGGGAGCAAAGCCGCGCCCGTTACGATGCGCATCCACCCCCGCAGCCGCCGCCCATGCCCGTCACCACTCGCCACGCTGACCTCGAAGACCTCGACACCATCACGCCGCTCTTCGACGCCTACCGCCGCTTCTACGCGCAGCCGGGCGACCTGCAGCGCGCCCGCGACTTCCTGCACGAACGCCTGCAGCGCGGCGAATCCGCGATCCTGCTCGCCGAACTCGACGGCCGCGCTGCCGGCTTCACCCAGCTCTATCCGATGTTTTCCTCGGTGCGCACCGCAAGGATCTGGGTCCTCAACGATCTCTACATCGACGAAAGCGCGCGCCGCCACGGGGCCGGCAAGGCGCTGCTCGATGCCGCGGCGCAGTTCGCGAGGGAACACGGCGCCGCCGGCCTGATGCTCGAAACCACGCGCGACAACGATGCCGCGCGCGCGCTGTATCGCGCCGCGGGTTGGAACGAGGACGCCACGCAGTGGTACAGCCTGTCGTTCACTCCGGGCGCCGCGCAGTGAGCGAACGCGAGCAGTCCCGCGCGCGGGTCCGGCACGAGCCGGACAACGCGCTCGCGTGGATCCTGCTGAGCGAGGACGAACTCGACGCCGGCGATGCACGCGCGGGTGAGGCTGCGGCCAGACGCGCGCTCGCACTCGCGCCCGGACATCCCGAAGCACTCGCGCGCCTCGGTCGTGCGCAGTGGATGCAGCACCGCCGCGAGGAGGCCGCCGTGAGCCTGCGCGCCGCCGCCGCGAATGCCCCGCACCACCCGGGTATCACGGTATGGCTCGGGCACGTGCTCGAAGACATCGGCGACGCGGAGGCGGCCGCCGATGCCTACGCGCGCGCTTACGCGCTCGCACCCGGCGAACCGCAGATCGCGGCCTACCTGCTCGCATGGCGGCGCAGGCTGTGCGACTGGCGCGACCTTGATGCGCTCGCCGCGCAGGTGCGCGAAGCGGTGCGCACCGGCCGGGCGATGGTCGAACCATTCGCGTTCTTGAGCGAGGATTCGACCGCGGCCGAACAACTGCAGTGCGCGCGCATCCGTGCGTCGACGATCGCGCGTTCGGTCCGTCCGTTGCCGCCGGCGACGCATGCGCGCGGCGAGCGGTTGCGGGTCGGCTTTCTCTCCAACGGTTTCGGCGCGCATCCCACCGGATTGCTGACAGTTGCACTGTTCGAAGCCCTGCGCACGAGCGATGCGTTGGACACGCATCTGTTCGCCCTGAACCGCGATGAAGAAAGCCTGGTCGCGCAACGCCTGCGAGCCGCCGCACGATGGCACGACGTCGCGGGACTTGCGCATGCGCAGGTCGCGCAGCGAATCCGCGCGGCCGGCATCGATGTGCTCGTCGACCTGCGCGGCTGGGGCGGCGGCGGCGCGCCGGAAGTGCTGGCGATGCGGCCGGCACCGGTGCAGGTGAACTGGCTTGCGTATCCGGGTACCTCGGGCGCGCCGTGGATCGATTACGTCCTGGCCGACGACTTCGTCCTTCCCGATGCACTGGCGCCGCACTACAGCGAACGCGTGGTGCGGATGCCACGCTGCTTCCAGCCGAGCGACACCGCACGCGGGATTCCGCCTGCGCCTTCGCGAGCGGAATGTGGCCTGCCGGAACGGAGCGCCGAGGGCGGCACGGTGTTCTGCTGTTTCAACAACAGCTACAAGCTCAATCCGCGCAGCATGCGACGTGCGCTGGCGGTGTTGCGCGAAGTGCCCGGCAGCGTGCTGTGGCTGCTGTCGGGTCCCGGACGAGCCGACGAACGCCTGCGCGACTTCGCCCGCGCGCAGGACGTGGATCCGCAACGGCTGGTGTTCATGCCCAAGCAGCCGCATGCCGAATACATGGCGCGGTTGCAGCACGCCGACCTGTTCCTCGACACCGAGCCATACAACGCGCACACCACGGCGTCGGATGCGCTCTGGGCGGGATGCCCGGTGCTGACGCGACCGGGTGAGACGTTCGCGGCGCGGGTGGCAGGGAGCCTCAACCATCATCTCGGCATGGCGTCGATGAATGTCGACAGCGATGCGGCGTTCGTCGCGCGCGCGGTGGAGCTGGGGCGCGATACGCGGGCGTTGGCGGTGCTGCGCGAAGAACTGGCCGTACGGCGACGCGACAGCGGGTTGTTCGACATGCAGGGATTCGCGCGCGATTTCGTTGAAGCCGTGCGCGGGATGGCGTTGGCATAAGTCGCCCGCCCCACTGCACTGCATCCCTTCTCCGCATGCGCGCCCCCCTGCGCGTCCCTTCTCCCCACGTGCGGGGAGAAGGGACGCGCAGGGCGGATGAGGGGGAGCGAGCGCAGCGAGTTGCTTTTCGCTCTGCCTGCTTCATCGAACAGCAAAGCAAAAGCAGCTCGCTGTGCTCGCCACCCCTCACCCGCCCTTCGGACGCCCTCTCCCCGCCGGCGGGGAGAGGGACGTGAAAGGTTGCCTGCTCGCAGCAAGCATGTGCCCGCCCTACACTCCCCCCATGACTGCAGAACGCAACTTCATCCCGCTCCGCCTGTGCGTGCTCACCGTCTCCGACACGCGCACGCTTGCCGAAGACAGTTCGGGCGATTACCTGGTGACCGCACTCACCGAAGCCGGCCACCAGCTCGCCGACCGCGCGCTGTTGCGCGACGACCGCTACCAGCTGCGCGCGAAGGTGTCGCAGTGGATTGCCGACGACGGCGTCGATGGCATCCTCGTCACTGGTGGCACCGGCTTCACCGGGCGCGATTCCACGCCTGAGGCACTGTTGCCGTTGCTGGACAAGCAGATGCCCGGCTTCGGCGAGCTGTTCCGCGCGCTGAGCTTCGAGGAAATCGGTACCAGCACGCTGCAGTCGCGCGCGTTCGCGGGGCTGGCCAACGGCACGTTCCTGTTTGCGCTGCCGGGCTCCACTTCGGCCTGCCGCGCTGCGTGGGAAAAGATCATCGGCGCGCAACTGGATGCACGGACCAAGCCCTGCAACCTCGCCACGCTGCGTCCGCGCCTCAAGGAATAACGGAGTGATCGACATGCCGCTCGCAACCACTTTGCGCCTGCTCGCCAAGGCGCGCGGACTCAGTGCCGCCGACATCGCCACAGCCATTCCGCGCGCGGGTGCCGCCACCGTCAGTGCCTGGCTGCAGGGCGAGAAACTGCCCGGGCGCGAACAGCTCGACGCCCTCGCCCGCACCTTCGGCGTGCCCGCGGGCGCACTGCTGAGCGAACTGGCGAGCACGTTCGATCCGGCTCGCACGAAGGGCGAGCACGACCTGCTCGCCGCCTATCGCGGGCTCAACAGCAAGCAACAGGGCGCACTGCTCGAAGTCGCGCGCAGCATGCATCCGTCGCCGGCAAAGGCTTCCACCCGCAGGAAGAAGTGATGGCCAGGCTCAAGCGCAAGGACTACGAAGAACAGATCGAACGCCTCCAGCACGAACTCGTCGCGATGGCGCGCTGGCTGCAGGCGACCAACAGGCGCGTGATCGTGCTGCTGGAAGGCCGCGACACCGCCGGCAAGGGCGGCGTGATCAACGCGATCGCCGACCACATGAATCCGCGCCAGTGCCGCGTCGTGGCATTGCCGAAACCGACCGAGCGCGAGAGCTCGCAGTGGTATTTCCAGCGCTACGTCGCGCACCTGCCCGCGGCCGGCGAGATCGTGCTGTTCGACCGCAGCTGGTACAACCGCGCCGGCGTCGAGAAGGTCATGGGCTTCGCGACCGATGCGCAGGTCAAGGCGTTCCTGAAGCAGGCGCCCGCGTTCGAGAAGCTGCTGGCGGACGACGGCATCCTGCTGTTCAAGTACTGGCTGTGCTGCGACCAGGAAAAACAGGAAGAGCGCTTCGCCGAGCGGCTGAAGGATCCGCTCAAGCGCTGGAAACTCTCGCCCATCGATGTCGACGCACGCAAGCACTACGACGATTACACCCGCGCACGCGAAGCCATGCTCAAGGCGACGCACACGCCGCACGCGCCGTGGACGCTGGTCGATTTCAACGACCAGAAGCAAGGCCGCCTGAGCCTGATCCGCGACCTGCTCAAGCGGTTGCCCGACACCAACGTTCCGCCGGCGAAGCTGGACTTCCCGCCACTGCCGGCAAAGCCGAAGAAGGAGCGCTACGGCACGCTCAAACCCATCCCGGCAGCGTCCGCGGCAGGTAAAAAACGCTCACGGCAGGTGAAATAGGTCTTCACGCTAGCCTGCCCAAGCTGATCGTCCGATTGCCCGGAACTCTCCCATGGCCTCCGGCTCCTCAACTGCGACAAACGGCAAGCACCCCAGCGGCTCGATGACATTGCTCGACGACGCGCGGCAGTTCCAGCTGCTGGTGAATAGCGTCGTCGACTACGCGATCTACATGCTCGATCGCGAAGGCCACATCGCCAGCTGGAATCCCGGTGGCGAGCGCATCAAGGGTTACCGCGCCGAAGAAGTGATCGGCCGGCATTTCTCCCTGTTCTACACGCCCGAGGACGCTGCCGCCGGCGTACCGGAGCTGGCCCTGCGCACCGCGGCCGAGGAAGGCACATTCGAGTCCGAAGGCTGGCGCATGCGCAAGGACGGCACCCGCTTCTGGGCCAGCGTGGTGATCGATCCCGTGCTGCGCGACGGTGAGCTGATCGGCTTCGCCAAGGTCACCCGCGACGTCACCGAACAACGCAAGGCGCGGCTCGCCGTCGAGGAAGCCCACCGCGCGATGCTGCAGGCGCAGAAGATGGAGGCGATCGGCAAGCTCACCTACGGGCTGGCGCACGACTTCAACAACCTGCTCACCGTGATCACCAACAGCCTCGACACCCTGTCCGCCCAGGACAACGACCCGGAACGCAGGCGCCGCTCGATCATCACCGCGCAACGCGCCGCCGACCGCGGGGCCCTGCTCACGCGCCAGCTGCTCGCGTTCTCCCGTGGCCAGTGGCTGCGGCCAAAACCGCACGACATCAACGAGCTCATCAGCAACTCCGGCGAGATCCTGCGCCGCGCCTGCGACTCATCGGTGCAGGTGGACTTCGAACTGGCGCCCGGGCTGGCGCGCGTCTCCGTCGACGGGGCGCAGTTCGAAGCGGCGCTGCTCAACCTCGTCGTCAATGCGCGCGATGCGATACCGCCGGGACGGCAAGGCCGCATCGTCATCCAGACGCGCCAGGTGCGGGAAGCCGGCAAGCCGGACCGGGTCGCGATCACCGTCGGCGACAACGGCGAAGGCATGCCCGCGGAGGTGGTGGCGCGCGCCGCCGAGCCCTTCTTCACGACGAAGGAAGTCGGCAAGGGCAGCGGGCTCGGCCTGAGCCAGGTGCATGGCTTCGTCACGCAGTCGGAAGGCCGCGTCGCCATCACCAGCGAACCCGGCATCGGCACCAGCGTGACGATGTCGCTGCCGGCGTTGCAGGAAGAAACGGGACCGGACCTATCGATCGCGCCGCGCGTGCTGATGGTCGACGACGACTCCAACATCGTCGGCATCGTCAGCGACGTCCTGCGCGATGCCGGGCACGACGTGCTCACCGCGTCCAACGGCGCGCAGGCACTGCAGTTGCTGCAGCAGGATCCGGCCATCGACGTGCTGTTCTCCGACGTGGTGATGCCCGGCATGTCCGGCGTCGAACTGGCGCAGAAGGCGCTGGAGCTGCGGCCAGCGCTGCGCGTGCTGCTTGCTTCGGGTTATTCGGAAGGCTGGCTGGACAACGTGCCGCCCGGCATCGACTTCGTGGCCAAGCCCTATCGCGCCATGCAGATACTCGAACTGCTGCGCGCGCGGAGCGGCCCCCCGGTGCGGTGAACACGGTTCACCCGCGCACGACCGGCCCGCCACATACTTCAAGCAGCCGCTGCCKATGCGCCSCGSCSGCRGCCAATGACGGTGAACCGTCGCTGTTCGCCAACCCACGGCACCCGACGGCCCATTGGAGAATCCACTCCATGCCTGCGTTCAACGTATTCACCCTGAACGCCCACATGGGTTTCAACCGGCCCGCCACATACTTCAAGCAGCCGCTGCCRATGCGCCGCGSCSGCRGCCAATGACGGTGAACCACTGTTCGCCAACCCACGGCACCCCACGGCCCATTGGAGAATCCACCCCGTGCCTGCGTTCAACGTACTCACCCTGAACGCCCACATGGGTTTCAACCTGCTCAACCGCCGCTTCGTGCTGCCGGAACTGCGCGAAGCGATCCGCTCGGTCTCCGCGGACATCGTGTTCCTGCAGGAAGTACTCGGCGAACACGCGCGCCATGCGGAGAAGCATCTCAACTGGCCCGAAGGCCCGCAATACGAATTCCTCGCGAACACGCTGTGGCCGCAGTTCGCCTACGGGCAGAACGCGGTCTATCCACACGGCCACCACGGCAATGCGGTGCTCTCGAAATTCCCGATCCTCAGCCACGAGAACCGAGACATCTCCATCCACGGCAGCGAGGAACGCGGCCTGCTGCATTGCGTGCTCGCCATGCCGGAGAGCGGTGTTGAAGTGCACACGATCTGCGTGCACCTGGGCCTGCTCGAATCGCACCGTCGCCAGCAGTTCACGTTGCTGTGCGACATCATCGATGCGCAGGTGCCGGCCCATGCGCCGCTGATCGTCGCCGGCGACTTCAACGACTGGCGCCGGCGCGGGCATCCGCTGCTCGCGCGCTGCGGGATGCAGGAGGTCTTCATGCAGCACGACGGCGCGCTGGCGAAGACGTTTCCTGCGCGCTGGCCGCTGCTCCCGGTGGATCGCATCTACGTGCGCAATGCGCGCGGCGTCGAACCGCGGGTACTTTCGGCGCGTCCTTGGTCGCACCTGTCCGATCATGCGCCGTTGCTGACAAGGATCGAGTGGTGAGGGGCTATCCGGAGAGCCCGTTTCCCTGGCGCGCCGGCAACCGCGTGGCGTTGCTCGAGAACGGCGAGGAATTCTTCGCCCGCGCCTACGCCGCCATCGATGCCGCGAGCAGCGAGGTGCTGATCGAGAGCTTCATCCTGTTCGAGGACAAGATCGGCAAGGAACTGCATCGCCACCTCGTCGACGCCGCTGCGCGCGGGGTGCGCGTGGAAGTGACCGTGGACGGGTACGGATCGCCGCATTTCTCGGATGGATTCCTGGCCAGTCTCGTTGACGCCGGTGTGCGGCTGCGCATCTTCGATCCGCACCCACGCTGGCTGGGCGTGCGCCTGCACATGTTCCGCCGCATGCACCGCAAGCTGCTGGTCGCCGACGGGCGCGTCGCGCTGGTGGGCGGCATCAATTTCTCCGCCGACCATGTGCTCGACTTCGGACCCGAGGCGAAGCAGGACTACGCGGTGGAAATCGAAGGCCCCGTCGTCGCCGACGTCCACGGCTTCATGCGCGAAGCGCTGGATACGCGCGGCACCGGCGAGTCGTGGCAGCCCCCGCGTATCGCTTCGACCATGCCGCACGTGGGCAAGGCCGGCGTGATGTTCGTGCCGCGCGACAACCATCGGCGGCAGGACAGCATCGAGCGCGAATACCGTCGCGCGATCCGCTCGGCGCGTCGCGAGGTGCTCATCGCGAATGCCTACTTCTTCCCGGGATACGGCTTCCTGCGCGAGTTGCGCCATGCGGCGCGGCGCGGGGTGAAGGTGTCGCTGATCTTCCAGGGCGAGCCGGACATGCAGGTGGCACTGGCCGCCGCGCGCACGCTGTATGCGTACCTCGTCGATGCGGGCGTGCACATCCACGAATACTGCGAGCGGCCGTTCCACGGCAAGGTCGCGCTGGTCGACGACGGCTGGGCCACCGTAGGATCGAGCAACCTCGATCCACTGAGCCTCTCGTTGAACCTCGAAGCCAACGTCTTCATCCGCGATCCGGAGTTCGTGGCCGAGTTGCGCAGTCACATGTACAACCTGCTGGAACACCACTGCCAGGCGGTGGATCCCGCAACGGTGCCGCGCAGCCGCTTCTGGGAAGGCACGACGCGGCCGCTTGTGTTCCACTGCCTGCGCCGCTTCCCCGACTGGGCCGGCTGGCTGCCCGCGCACACGCCGAAGATGGCGCTGGCGAAACCACCCACCGCCGATTCGCCAGGAAGCCTGTTGCAATGAACCTGCTGCAATGAAGACGCGCCATCCGCTGTTGCATCGCTTGTGGCGCGTCGCGTTCTGGTTGTTTCCGGTGGCCGTGCTCGCGCTGTTGGCACGTGCGGCGCGCGCGGTCGACTGGGTGCAGGTGGGCCAGGCGATCGCGAGCTACAGCGCGGCGACGCTGGCGATCGCGGCCCTGCTCACCGTGGCGAGCTACATCGTGTACTGCGGTTATGACCTCGCGGCGCGTCGCTACGCTGGACACGACCTGTCGACCGGACGGGTCATGCTGATCACCGCAATCGCGTACGCGCTCGCACTGAACATTGGCGCGCTGATCGGCGGCACCGGATTCCGCTTCCGCATGTATTCGCGCGCGGGGCTCGGCATGGTGACGATCAGCCGCATCGTCGCCTTCAGCGCGAGCACCAACTGGCTGGGTTACCTGCTGCTCGCAGGCGTGCTGTTCGCAAGCGGAACCGTCGAGGTGCCCGCGCGGTTCGCCAGGGCGGCCGGCTCGCTGCCGTGGCTGGGCGCGGCGATGGTGATGGCGGCGCTGGTGTACGTATTCGCCTGCCACCGCCTGCATGGACGCATCTTCCATGTGCGCGGGCATCACTTCCGCCTTCCCTCCGTGCCGCTGGCGCTGGTGCAGTTCACGCTGGCGATGGTGAACTGGTCGCTGATGGCGGCGATCATCTTCGTGCTGCTGCCCGCGCCGGCCGACTATCCGACGGTGCTGGGCGCGAGCCTCTTCACCGCGGTCGCCGCTTCGTTGCTGCACGTGCCGGGCGGACTGGGCGTGCTGGAAGCGGTCTTCGTGGCGACCTTCGCGCAACGCATCGATGCGACGCAGGTGCTCGCCGCGCTGCTCGGCTATCGCGCGCTGTATTACCTCGCGCCGCTGGTCCTGGCCTTCATCGCCTACTTGCTGCTGGAAACGCGGGCGCCTTCGGCGGCGCGGGCCTAGGCGAACGTCGCGCCCTGCGCGGCGAGCAGCTCGCGCAGGATCGATCGGTGGCAGTGCGATTCGTCTTCGCAATAGCAGCCCATTGAAAAATCCGCCTGCTGCGACAAAGCCGCGAGCAGGGCGATGGTGTGGCTGTTCTCGGGCGTCGCCATTTCTGCGCGGTATTTGCGCACGAACGCATTCCATTGCGCGGGTGTTTCGGCGGTCTGCGCCTGCTTCATCGTTTCCAGGCTCGGCGCGAGGTTTGGGAACCAGACGTCGTACCAGTTCTCCGAAGCGAATTTTTCCTTCGGCACCCCGCGCGGCGGGCGCCGCACCGTGCCGATGCGCAGGCCTTCGTTCTTCGCGCGTGGCGTGCCGAGGCGGACGATGCGGATGGGCATGGTGGTCAATGGCTACCGGATTTCGAAGTCGCGGATCGCTGGGTCATCCTCGCCTTCGATCCGCTCGAGCTCATCAACCCGCGCCTGCGAAGGCCCGTAATGCAGCCACTGCGCGAGGTCCTCGACTGCGTCGTCTTCGCCGATCGCCAGCACTTCGACGCGGCCGTCCGGGAGGTTGCGCGCGAAGCCGCGCAGCTTCAGCGCCTGCGCGCGTTCGCGCGTGCTGGCGCGGAAGAACACGTCCTGCACCTTGCCACCGACGAGAAAGCGAACCGACTTCATCGCTGCCTCCTGCTTCAAACCAGTTGCTCAAACCGCTTGCTTCAAACCAGTTGCGTCGAACCGGTCTTGTTCAACGTTGCATTGTTCAACCTGCCGCGGGCGGCTTCGGTCCACCAGACGCGGCAATGACGCTCTCGATGTCGCCTGCAGTGACCGGACCCATGAACTTCTTCACGACCTTGCCGTCGGGACCGATCAGGTACGTGGTCGGCAGGCCGCGCGGCGTGGCGAAGGACCTGGGCGGATCGTAGGTATCGACGATCGCGACCGGATACGCGACCGGATGCTGCCGGAGGAACGCCTGGATGTCCTTCGGGTCGGAGTCGTCGTAAGCCAGGCCGATCACTTCGATGTGCTCGCGCATCGCGTCGAGCGCGGACAGCTCCGGCATTTCCTTGACGCACGGCTTGCACCAGGTCGCCCAGAAATTCACCACCACCCACTTGCCGCGATGCTGCGCGAGGTCGTACGGCGTGCCGTCGAGGGTGGCGAGCTGCAGCGTCGGGAATTCGGCGTCCATCGTTTCGGCGGGCTTCGCTGCCTCGCCCGCCGGTTGCGGAGCTGGATTCGATGCTGTCGCAGGTCCGGTAGCGGGAGCGCCTGTGGCAGGTTGCGCGGCTTGTTGCGGCTTGGGGGCCTCTGCCGTGGGCTTGCACGCGGCGAGCGCCAGCGCGAACGGGATCGACAGCAGGGCGGCATGGTGCAGGCGCATCGGATCAATCCTCGTGATCGGCGTTGATGGTGGAAACGCGGCGCTTGAGCAGATCGCGCAACGGCAGTCGCAGCTCGTCGATTGCAGCGACGGCGGCGTGGCCAAGCGCATCGTCGCGGCATGGCAGGTGCGCTTCCGCGATCGGGATGCGCAGCTGGCAGGCTTCGTAGAGCTCGGCCATGGTGAGTTCGTCGAGGTCGCGGGCCAGCAGCCACTCGCCGTCTTCGGCGCGGCGCACCACGTTGATGTCGCACAGCTGCGCGAGCATCTGCTGCACCAGGCTGTCGGTGAGCATCGGTTCGAGCATCTGGATCTGGTCGCTATGCAGGCCGCGCCCCTGTTTGCGGGCCTCGTTGAAACGCGCGAGGAGGCGGATGATGCCGTACATCTCGTAGCCGATCGGCAAACGCATCGCCGCCGGCTGATAGCGGAAGGCAGACATCGAGGACGCCAGCGACGCGCCGAGCAGCACCGATACCCAGCTCAGGTAGATCCAGAGAAGCATGATCGGTGCGGCGGCCAGCGCGCCGTAGATCTTCGAATACGAACTGAAGTTGGACAGATACAGGCCGAGGCCCCACTTCACGAGTTCGAATGCCACGGTCGCCAGCAACGCTCCCGCGACGGCATGCCGCCACTTGATCGTGCGATGCGGCACCACCTTGTAGATCGTCGCGATCGCGGCCAGTTCGATCGTCATCGGCGCCAGCCGCAGCAGGAAGCCCTGCAACAGCGTTCCCGCGGTGGTCTGGAATACCGACATCGCGAAGAACTTCGCCGAAATCGCCAGGCTTGCCGCGGCCATCAGCGCGCCCAGCGTAAGCACCGTCCAGTAGACGAGGAACCGGCCGACCTTCGGTCGCGCCGACTTCACCCGCCAGATGCGGTTGAGAGCCGTCTCGATGCCGTTGAGCGTGATCAGCAGCGACACCACCAGCGCGATCACGCCGGCCGCGGTGAGCTGGCCGGCGTTCTCCGAAAACTGTCGCAGATACGTCTCGACCGAACGCGCGGCCGAAGGCACGAAGTTGGCGAAGATGTAATCGCTGAGGCGATCGCTCCACAGGTTGAAGACGGGAAACGCCGACAGCACGCCGAACACCACCATCGACAGCGGCACCAGCGCGAATACCGTGGTGTACGACAGCGCGCCGGCGGCCTGGAACAGGCGATCATCGAGGAAGCGCTTGCCGAGGAAGCGGAAGAACGTCTTCGCCCGCGCGCGATCGCGCATGCGGTCGGTCCAGCGATAGAGGGAATCCAGGGGCTCCATCCGTCGCAGGGTAACCGATGGCATGGCGGCTGGGCATGAGTCTGCGCAGATGCAGTTGCGGCGAGCCATCCCGCTAATGCCGGATGACGAGCACAGGCAACGGCAGCCCTCGAATAACCCATCACGACTACACTTCCCCGCAACACCCACGGCGATACGTGCATGCCCGAAATCCTTGTCCTCTATTACAGCCGCGGTGGTTCGGTCGCGCGGCTGGCTCGCCTGATCGCGCGCGGCATCGAAGAAGTGGACGGCATGCGCGCACGCCTGCGCAGCGTGCCGCCAGTCGCGGCCGTGACCCAGCAGAGCGCGCCGCCGGTGCCCGACGAAGGGGCTCCATACGTCGAAAAGCAGGATCTCGTCGAATGCGCGGGACTCGCCATCGGCAGCCCGACGCGCTTCGGCAACATGGCCGCGCCGATGAAGCACTTCATCGATGGCCTTGGCGGCGAATGGGCGAGCGGAACGCTGGTCGGCAAGCCTGCCGCGGTGTTCACCTCGACTTCGACGATGCACGGCGGCAACGAATCCACGCTGCTGTCGATGCAGGTACCGCTGCTGCACCACGGCTGCGTGCTCGTTGGCATTCCCTACACCGAAGCCGCACTCAATACGACGCGCACCGGCGGCACGCCGTACGGCGCGAGCCACGTCGCCGGACTGCAGGATGATCCGCAACCGAGCGACGACGAAGCTGCCCTGGCGCGCGCACTGGGCCGCCGCCTCGCGGTAATCGCGGGGAAGCTGGCATGAGCGTGCTCACCGGCAATGCGTGGCGACGCGTGCTGGTGTGCGCATTGGTCGCACTCACCGGCCTGTACCTGCTGTGGTTCGGCGGCATGCCATCGCCGTGGGCGGCCGTGTTCGTCTTCGCGGTTCCCGCCGCGGCGCTGGCGATGGCCGTGTTGCGCGGCTGGCGCGCGGCTGGCTTCTGGGCGGGCGTGTTCGCGCTCGGCTGGTTCAGCCACGGGGTCATGGTCGCGTACACGCGGGCGCCGGAACGCTTGTTCGCCACGGCGGAAATCGTGCTTGCGCTGGTGGTGGTGTTCGCCGCGAGCATTCCGGGGATGAAGGCGCGGTTTTCGAAGCGGACGCCGCCAGCCGGATCGTGAGCGCGGGGCTTGGTCCTTGTAGAGCCGGATTTGCCCGGCCGCCTTTGCTTCCAACGCATCAGCGGACCGGCGAAAGCAGCCGGGCAGGCCCGGCTCTACAAACTGCGCGGCGCGGGGTCGAGGGGTGGCCCAAGGCCTACAATGACGTCCCGCTCCGCATCGCATTCGCACCATGGACCAGCTCTGCGTCATCACCACCGGCGGCACGATCGACAAGATCTATTTCGACGACAAGTCCGACTACCAGATCGGCGAGCCGCAGATCGGCAGCATCCTGCGCGAGCTCGGCGTCGCTTTCGAATTCAGCGTGATCCCGATCATCCGCAAGGATTCGCTGCACATCACCGCCGATGATCGCGAACTGATCCGCGCTGCCATCGCCGCGCAGCCAGCGAAGCACGTGCTGGTCACGCACGGCACCGACACGATGGTCGAAACGGCGAAAGTGCTCGCTTCGCTCGTCGACAAGACCATCGTGCTCACCGGCGCGCTCAGCCCGGCCCGTTTCCGCGGTTCGGATGCGGAATTCAACGTCGGCTGCGCGGTGGGCGCAGTGCAGTCGTTGCCGCCGGGTGTCTACATCGCGATGAATGGCCGCGTGTGGGATCCGCAGAAGGTGCGCAAGAACGTGGCGGCGAATCGCTTCGAGGCGATTGATCCGCAGTAGCCGATGTGCTGCGCGGCTGGCGCCGGCGATGCCGGACGCCAGATGCGCACCCAGCAGCCCCGGCGTATGCTTGGCCCAGTGCAGGAGCTGATCCGATGATCCTGAATTCGATGCTCTCCAGTAGCCCGGTGTTCCTCTTCGCGATGTCGTCGTTGCTGCTCGCGTTGTATGGCATGGTGCGACTGGCCAAGGCCTGCTTTCAGTATGGGCAGCGGGCGTTTTCGCATTCGCGGCGCGCGTCGGCGCACTCCTGAGATCGCAAGGCATTCCTGCAAAAAAAGACCCCGGCCAAGGCCGGGGTCCTTGCCTTCATGGCTTTGCGATCAGAACACCCTGATCAATGCGGCCATCAGAACGTGATGCTCCAGCTGTTGATGTAACCGGTGTCCGCATTTGCGTTGTCGTTCACGCGCAGGCGCCAGGTTCCGTTGAGCGCTTCGCTCGACAGGTTCACGTTGTAGGTCTGGTTGATGTTGTCGGCGCTGCCGCCCGCACGGTTGTGCAGCGTGTACACCGAACCATCCGGCGCGACCAGGTCGACCTTCAGGTCGCCGATGTAGGTGTGCACGATATTCACCGCCACCGGCGTGCTGCTCGGCGCGTTGCCCGTGCGACCCGACACCGTGATCGGACTTTCCACCGTGGCGTTGTCGCTGATCGTGTAGTCGGTGCCGTTGCTGTACGTCTGCCCGCCACCGCCCGCGCTGTAGCTGCCGGTCAGGGCGACGCCCGAATACGCGGTATAGCCGCGCAGCATCACGTGGTAGGTGCCGGCCTGCGCTGTCGCGATGTTGCAGGTCTCGTTGTTGCCGCTGAGGTACGGCCGGCAGTCGTAGGTGCTGGTGGTCGGCGCGGAACCGAAACGCACGTACATGTCCGCGTCGCCGGTTCCCCCGGCGATCGTGAACTTCAGGCTGCTCGCGCCTGCCGGAACGTTCATCGTCCAGAACTGCTGGCTGCCCGAAGCGCCACTGATGTTGCTCACCGGCACGCCGTTCTGCAGCACGTTGCCCGAAGTGCCGACCGTGACTGATTGCGTGCGCGTGTTGGTCGCACCGTCGTCGTCGGTGACCGTGAGTGCGACCGAATAGGTGCCCGCCGCCGCGTAGGTCTTGCTTGGGTTGGTCGCGGTCGACGTCGTGCCGTCGCCGAAGTTCCAGCTGCGCGCAGCAATGGTGCCGTCGCTGTCGCTGGATGCGTCGGTGAAGTTCGCGGTCAGCCCGCTGGTGGTGAAGCTGAAGTTCGCCGTGGGAGCGACGTTGCCCCCGCCCCCACCGGCGGCGTCGACCACCTTCTTCGCGTCGAGGATGCCGGGACCGATGGTCTGCGTCGGCGTGACGGGGAATGGACGGAAATTGTTCTTGATGATGGTTTCGACTTCGGACGGCGTCTTCGGTGCCGGTGCCACCGATTGCAGCAACGCGATGACGCCGGCGACGTGCGGCGTGGCCATCGAGGTACCGCTGTAAGTGGCGTAACTCTCCGCGCCGGGCGTAGTCGTGCCGGCGTTGAGCGTGGACACGATCGACGAGCCCGGCGCCGCGATGTCGATCAGCGCGCCGTAGTTGGAGAAGCTCGAACGCTGCCCGGTACTGGTCACCGAGGCCACTGCGATCACGTTGTTGCAGTTGGCCGGGGTGAAGTTCGAGGTGTTCGCGTTGCTGTTGCCGGCCGCGATCGCCAGCGTAGTGCCGCGCGAAACGGCACCGTTGATCGCCGACTGCATGGTGGCACTGCAGGCGCCGCTGCCGCCGAGGCTGAGGTTGATCACTTCGGCCGATGTCGCGTTGGCCGGAATCCCGCTCACCGTGCCGCCGGATGCCCAGATGATGGCGTCGGCGATGTCGGAGATGCTGCCGCCGCACTTCCCGAGCACGCGCACCGGCTGCACCTTCGCGTTGAACGCGGTGCCGGCTACACCGACGCCGTTGTTGGTCAGCGCGGCGACGGTGCCGGCGACGTGGGTGCCATGCCAGCTGGAGTTGGCACCGGAGATCTGGCCGCACTCGCCCGCTGCATACCAGTCGCCCTGGTCGGCGGGATTGGAATCGCGGCCGTTGCCGTCGCGTGCCGCGGTTGCATCGCTGACGAAGTCGTAGCCGGCGATGACATTCGCGTTGAGCTCGCTGTGGTTGGTGATGCCGGTGTCCAGCACCGCCACCACGACGCCACTGCCCGTGGCCGTGTCCCAGGCTTCGTTCGCACGGATGCCCGCGTCGGCATCCTGGTAGCCCCACTGCTGCGGGTATTGCGGATCGTTCGGCGTGAGCACCGCCTGGAGCAGGCGGTCGACTTCGACGTACTCGACGTCGGGATCGGCGGCAAGTTGCCGCATCAGGCGCTCGGCTTCGGCGCGGTCGAGCGCGCGCTCCGCACGGACCACGTCGGCGCCGACAGCGAGCCGCCGCATGTAAAGCAGGCCCGATGCATTCGGCCCGGTGCCGCGCGCGGCCACGTCCAGCTTGCGCTGCAGTGCGGCTGCGCTTGCGCGCGCCGGACTGCCCTCGCGGTACTTCACGATGAATTGCTGATGGGTGTCGGCCGACTGCAGGCCGCTGAGTTCGAGCCGTCCGGCGGCGAATGCCGAACCGGTGCCGAGCGCGAGCAGCGTCGCCGCCGCCAGCGCGTGGATGCGTACACAATTGTTCACGGGAGATACCCCCAAGCAGTGATGGATGGCCGCCAAGCGCGGCCGCGCACTTCCGGTTGTGCATCCGCCCCGGTCAAACCGGAACAATCCCGCCCGAAGACGGCACTGGCCCGATACGGATGGTCGCGAGCGTGGACCCAGCACGCGGCGACCGGGCGACGCTAGTCCTGCGGGACTCACGGCCGGATGAAGAACGAGCGCCGTCCGTCGGGCCGGCCAGGGCGTGAACCGGATTGCAACGCCTTTAGCGGTGCATCGAACCGCGTTTGCCCGCAGAAGGGCGCAGCGCTGCTGGTAGCGCCATGTTTCACTGCCCAAAAAAAACCCCGGCCGAAGCCGGGGTTGGGTTTTCACATCTCCGTCCGGACTGCGGACGGCGCGGAACTCAGGCGGTGCATCGCAACCGTGTTCGCGCGCAGGAAGGACTCAACTTGCCGGGCCGCGTTTCACTGGCCAAAAAACCCCGGCCGAAGCCGGGGTCGGGTGTTTCACATCTCCGTCCGGACTGCGGACGGCGCGGAACTCAGAACGTGACGCTCCAGCTGTTGATGTAACCGGTGTCGCCCGCGGCGTTGTCGTTGACGCGCAGCTTCCACGTGCCGTTCAGGACTTCGGTCGAGAGGTTCAGCGTCACCGTCTTGTTGATGTTGTCGGTGCTGGTACCGGTGTGGTTGTGGATGTTGTACAGCGAACCGTCCGGCGCGACGAGGTCGACCTTCAGGTCACCGATGTAGGTGTGCACGATCGCCACCGTCACCGACGCGTTGCTCGGTGCATTGCCCGTGCGGCCCGACACCGTGATCGGCGAATCCACGGTCGCGTTGTCGCTGATCGTGTAGTCGCTGGTGTTGCTGTAGGTCTGCGCGCCACCGCCGCCACCGGCGGTGTAGTCGCCGACCAGGCTCACGCCCGAGAACGTCGAGTACGCCTTCAGGTTCACGTAGTACGTGCCGGCCTGCGGAGCCGCGATCGTGCAGGTTTCGGTGTTGCCCGACACGTACGGACGGCAGTCGTACACCGTGTCGGTAGGCTCGCTGCCGAACTTCACGTACATGTCCGCATCGCCGGTGCCGCCGGAGGTCTTGAAGGTCAGGTTGGTCGCGCCGGCCGGCACCACCATCGTGTACTTCACGTAGCCACCGGTCGAGGCCGACAGGTTGGTCGCGGCCACGCCCTTGGTCAGCGTGCCGCCGGTCGGCGGCGGCGTGGTGCCGTTGGTGGCGTCGACGACGGCCTTCGCGTTGAGGATGCCAGGGCCGATCGGCTGCGACGGCGTCGACGGGAACGCAGTGACGTTGCCCTTGATCAGGGCTTCGACCTGCGCCGGCGTCTTCGGCGTGGTGGCGACCGACTGGATCAGCGCGACGACGCCGGCGACGTGCGGCGTCGCCATCGAGGTGCCGTTGTACGACGCATAGGTTTCGGCGCCCGGCGTGGTGGTGCCGGCGTTGAGCGTCGACAGGATGTTCGAACCCGGCGCGGCGATGTCGATCAGCGAGCCGTAGTTGGAGAACGACGAACGCGCGCCGGTGCTGGTGATCGAGGCGACGGCGATGACGTTGTTGCAGTTCGCCGGCGAAGCGTTCGACACGTTGGTGTTGTCGTTGCCGGCGGCGATGACCAGCGTGGTGCCACGGCCGACCGCGCTGTTGATCGCGTTCTGCGTGGTGGTGCTGCAGGCGCCGGAGCCGCCGAGGCTGAGGTTGATCACTTCGGCCGGATTGGCATTGGCGGGCACGCCGCTGACGGTGCCGCCCGAGGCCCAGATCATCGCGTCGGCGATGTCGGAGTCGTAACCGCCGCAGGTACCGAGCACGCGCGCCGGGACGATCCTGGCGCCGTAGGCGACGCCGGCTACGCCCTTGGCGTTGTTGGTGACGGCGGCGATCGTGCCGGCCACGTGCGTGCCGTGCCAGCTGGAGTTCTGCGCGGCATGCGTACCGCCGCACTGGTTGGCGGTGACCCAGTCGCCCGGATCGCTCGGATCGCTGTCGCGGCCGTTGCCGTCGTTCGACACGGTGGTGTCGACGATGAAGTCGTAGCCCGGAAGGATGTTGGCGCTCAGGTCGCTGTGGCTGGTGATGCCGGTGTCGAGCACGGCGACGACGCTACCCGCGCCGTTGGTCACGTCCCACGCCTGGTTGGCCTTGATGCCGTAGGTGCCCGAGTAGCCCCACTGCTCGCTGTAACGGGTGTCGTTCGGGGTGAGGTAGGGCTTGTTGAGCTTGTCGACTTCGACGTACTGCACGTTCGGGTCGGCGGCGATCTCGCGCATCAGGCTTTCGGCCTCGACGCGATCGAGCTTGCGGTCCGACTTCACCACGTCGGCACCCAGCGCCATGCGGCGCACGTGGCCAAGGGCGAGGGCCTTGCCGGCGACGCCGGCCTTGGTGGCGCGCATCAGCGCGGCCTTGGCCTTGCCGGTGTCCGCGCTTTCGGCGGTGCCGTCGCGGTACTTCACGATGAAGCGGTCGTACTGCTGGCCCGCATCGAGGCCCGACAGGTTCAGGCGTTCGGCGGCGAAGGCCGGAGCGGCCAGGGTGGAAACAGCGACCGCGGTGGCGGCGGCGAGCGCATGCAGGCGCATGCGGTTGGAGCGGCTCGGTGCAGACATCAGGTGATTCCCTCTCTCTCGGTGGCTTGCTTGGTTGCTTGGACCATCCTGGGATGGCGCTGACAGACAACGGCTGCGGTTGCGCCCGCCCCCTCGCGCGCGCTCACGACAGCCCGAACACTTCGCCCCCCGGCGAAGGACCAGCCGTACTCCACTGCATTCGATCGCGGGGCCCCTGGCATGTCGCTGTCCGCGACCACGCCTGACGACGGAATCGCTTGTCGCCACTCGCACGATCCTCGAGTCCCTGCATCCCCGGCAGCAGACTGCGATAAGGCCCCGGCTGACGCCGGGGCGGCGGTCCCTTCCTGGGACCTGGGCTTCCAAGCGCGGGGACCTCCGGTTCCCGCTCCGCTCGCGCGGCTCCGTAGACTGGGTGAAGCCGGATCGGACCCCATCCGCGACGGCTTCACTCGTATGTGCGCCAGCGCATTCGCCGGCCTGGTACTGCCCCTCTGCCCCGGACGTGTGCCCGGGGCAGAGGGCTCTTGCCGATCGGTGGGCCTCCGTTCGACACCCCGATGAAAGGGTGCCAAAGGTCATAGAGACCTCGTCCGGAAGATCAAAAACTTCTCAAATCCACCTCGAACTGTGGCCGGGGTCCCGCTATTTGCCCGTTCCCGGGCGAAATCGGCGGTTGCAGCCGTAACCAAAGTGGTGTCACGGGGATGCCCATGCCTCGCCGGGAATGCGCTTTGCATCTCTTGGCGACAGCTTTGAACCATTCCTCGCTGCAATGCAGCAAAGGATGGCGCCGATGTGAGGCTAGGATTCGGCTCCCGCAGCTGGAGAGCACGCGTCTTGGCTGACCCGACACAGCATCCGTGGCCCGCCGGAACGCGGCGCCTGCGGGTGCACGACGTCCAGATCGACCTGCGTTATCGCCGGGTGATTCGCCCTGACCAGGAAGCCGAACTGCCCCAGCGCATGTTCGAGCTGCTGCTGGTATTCCTGGCCGAACCGCAGGTCCTGCACAACCGCTCCGAGCTGTTCGCGCGGGTGTGGCCGGGCGTGATCGTCGAGGACGCCAACCTCTCGCAGAGCGTCTGGATGCTGCGCAAGGCCCTGGGCGAGTCGCGCAAGCACTGGATCCGCACGGTGGCCAAGAGCGGGTACGTGTTCGAACCGCCCTCGCCGGTGGAAGCGCTCGACGAATCGCCGTCCGCGCCCCCCGCCGAGGCTATTAATAAGGAATCGCCGCGGCCAGCCGACGAGGTCGCTGCCCCGGCGGGTGACGCGCCTTCACCCGGGCCCCTTTTGCCGCCCGCCGCGCCGCGCCGTGACCGATGGCGCTGGGTTGCCGTCGCGGCGCTCGCAGCGGTGCTGATCGGTGCGGCTTTCTGGTGGATGCAGCGAGAGGAGACCAACACGCCACCCCTCCCGCCGCAACTGGCCATCGCCCTGATCGACGTGGAAGACAAGGCCGCGCCGCAGGACGCGCGGTGGCCGGTGACGCTGCTGCACACCTGGCTGGAATGGAAACTCGACAGCCTGCCCGAGGTGACCCTGCTTACCGAGGCGCACCTCGCCGCGGATGCCGCCGGACGTTCGCCGCGCATCGTGTTCCTCAGTTCGGGCGTGGACAGCGCCAATCCGAACCGCATCCATCTGCTTGCCCGCTTCGACCAGGGCGGCGTCGAACAGCGCATCGAGAAGCGGGGCACACGCGCAGAGTTGCCGGCGATGGCGGATGCACTCTCGCGCGAACTGCTCGTCGTCCTCGTGCCCGCACGCGCGAAGGAGCGGTGGCCCGTGCTGACGATCGATACCCATGCCGCGCGCCGCTATGCCCAGGCGATCGACGCCATCGATCGCCGCGACTGGGTCAAGTCCGCCGAAATCCTGCAGGACGTCACCCGCCTCGCGCCGGAGTTCGGCCTCCCGCGCCTGCAGTTGGGTTATGCACTGTCGCGGCTGTCGCGCGCCGCGCCGGCGATCGAACAGACCGAAGCCGCGATCCGGCTGCTCCAGCCCGTACCGGACGATGTCGCCGAAGTGCTCAACGCCGAACGCCTGTCGCGCAACCCGCAACAGTTCGGCGAAGCGGCGAAGGCATGGGCGGCGCTCGCGGCGAAGCATCCGGAAAAGCGCGCCTACACGCTCGAGCAGGCCTCCAAGCTCAACGCGTCCAACCAGCCGAAGGAAGCCTTGGCCCTCCTCAACCGGCCCGAGTGGGACAGGGAATCGGCCGGTATCCGCCTGCGCCAGCGCCTGAATCTCGCCGCGGCCTACCTGCAGTTGGGCGATCCCCAGCATGCGCGCGAGCACGCGCTCGCGGCCGAACGCATCGCGGCGGCCGCCGGCCAGGGCTGGGAACACGAACTCGGCAGCGCCCTGCTGCTCACGGCGCAGACCGACGTGTTCCAGTACGAGCGCAAGGCCGACCTGTCGCGTTTCGAGGAAGCCGCCAAACAGTTCGAACTCGCCGGCGACGGCATGAATGCGCTGTACGCGCGCTTCCTCGCCGAAAGCAATCGCGGCGACACGCCGCCCGAAAGCGGCCTCGACGTGCTGCTCGCGCAGGCGCGGGAGCGCGGCTATCGCAGCCTGGAAATCGCGATGCTGCGCATGGTCGCGTTCCGCCATTACGAACGCGGCAACATGCCGGCGTATCGCGCGCGCCTGGAACAGGCACTCGCGACCGCGCTCACGTCCGGCGATACGAACGAGCAGCACCTGCTCGAACTCGACCTGCTCAACGAGGATTTCCTGCGCGGACAGTTCGACTCCGCCGAACGCCGCGTCATGCGCCTTGCGAAGGCGGGGCTGCAGGGCGACGACGCGTCTTGGCTGTCGTCGTTCGAAGCCATCATCCTCGCCAACCGTGGCCGCTTCGCGCTGAGCGAAAAGGTGCTGGACGAAGCCGGGAAGACCTATAGCCAGGCCAACCCGGGCGAGCAGTCCTCCTCGGCGGCGGTATCGCGCGTCGGCTGCGTGCGTGCGGACCTGCGCCTTGTCCGCGGCGACATCCCGGGCGCGCGCGCGGGCTGGAAGGCTTGCAGCGCGTCCGAATCGCCGTCGTCGCGGCTGCAGGCTGCCATCGGCAACGCCATGATCGACCTCGCCGCGGGCGACCGCGCCGCTTCACGGAAGCAACTACTCGACACCCGCAAACAGGTCGAACAGATGCCCGACGGCCCCGATCGCTGGACCACGGAGTTGTGGATCGCGAACGGGCTGGCGCGCGCCGGCGACATCACTACCGCCGAACATACGTTCCGGCGCATCCTGCCATTGGCACGCGCCACCCAGTACGAATGGATCATCGCCATCACCGAAACGGGCCTGGCTGAAACGGCCGCGACGCGCGGCGACTGGAAGGCGGTACGCGAGCACCTTGCCACCGCCCGCAAGATCGGCCTGGGCGATATCTGGACGCTGAGCAACCGCATCAGCGTGCTCGATGCCATTGCCGCGCTCAACGATGGCGACAGCAGGCGGGCCCTGCAGCTGCTCGCCAGCGTGCACGCGCAGGCCGTCCGCAACGGCGATGTCGTCACCCAGCTGGAAGTGCAGAGCCTGCTTCCGCCCGGCATGGCGATCGGCGAATGCAACGAGCGTTGCCAGTCGGCGCTGGTTGCGAGTAGTGGGCTGCGTGGTGCGACGCTCGACTGGCTGGTCGTGCCGGCGAAAGTGGATGCGAAGACGTTGCTGGGGCAGAGCATTCGCTGACAGTTGCGGGCGGCGACAGGCCCGTAATCGTTGCCGCGGTGGTTATCTGCTTGTCATTCCTGCGAAGTGCTTCACCACAGCCCAAGGCTGGTAATGCAGGTCCAGTGCATGAAAGAGCGTCAAGTCGCTGGATTCCTGCTTGACCAGCCGTGGCTGCGGTGAAGCACTTCGCAGGGGTGACGAGCAAACATAAGTGCGTGGACGACAAATCCACCCGCAAGCGGAAACTACAACCCGGCCGTCAGAGCATCCCCGTTTCCAGCCGCGCGACTTCCGACATCATGTTGCGGTTCCACGGCGGATCGAACACGAGTTCGACATCGGCTTCGGCCACGGTGGGAATCATCTCGAGCTTGTCGCGCACGTCGGCAACGAGGATGTCGCCCATGCCGCACGCGGGCGCCGTGAGCGTCATGCGGATCTCGACCAGGCGCTGGCCGGGCTTGTCCGGATGCGGTTTCACATTGGCTTCGTAGACCAGGCCAAGGTCGACGACGTTGATGGGGATTTCCGGATCGAAACAGGTGCGCAGCTGCCTCCACACCAGTTGTTCGACGGCTTCATCGCCGGCGTCATCGGGGAGCTCCAGCGGCTCCGGCGGTTCCTTGCCGATCGCGTCGGCGTCGATACCGGCGATGCGGAACAGGTTGCCTTCCACGAACACCGTCCAGCTCCCGCCGAGCGCCTGGGTGATGTAGCCGACGCTGCCGGCGGGCAACGTGACCTTTTCGCCCTGCGGCACGAGGACGGCGGCGCAATCGCGCTCGAAACGGACGGGTTCGCTGCTACGGGAATACATGTGGGAAAGATCGGGGCGGCGCCGCACAGGCGCAAGGCCGTGGATTTTACGGGTTGCGGCGGTCCAACGCCGGTTCCGGCTTCATGTGGCCGCGCGACGCTCGGTTCCACTCGCGGCACGCCCGCGACCGCGAATCCCACCATCGGCCCACGCATCGCCAATCGCGCAACCGCTATCCTTGCCACCTTCATGCCTCCCGCCTCCCCGGACACCCTTCCTCCTAATGCCACCCGCTGGCCGACGCGCGCATTACGGCTGCTGATGCTGTCCGGCGCGTGCATCGGCTTCGTCGTGGTATGGGTTGTCCTGGCCTGGTCCAAGAACAGCCAGTGCGGCTGGATGGCACTGCTGGCGGCACTGGATGTCGCCTGGATCCTGCGCCTGTCCGGCTGGCCGGCCGGCACGCGCCGCGCGGCCATTGGCGTCATCGCCACCGCCGGCATCGTGCTGCTGGCCAACTGGTTCATCATCGCCGTGCACCTGGGCGAAGTGATGGGGCTCGATCCGTTCGGATCGGCGCTGCGCCTCGGGCTACAGCACGCGTGGACGCTGGCGCAATTGGCCAACGGCGGTTTCGAAGTGACGATGATCGGCCTTGGCCTGCTGCTCGCGGCGATCGCTTCGCGCTGAATTACGGGGTCGCGACGCGCGCTCGAACGTCGCGAGAGGCTTCCCCAAACGAACCATCGCCACGCCGATCGCTTTCGGCGTGAGCAGACCATCAGCAATCCCATGAGCCGCGGTGATCGGGGCCTGCAGGTGCTCCTCATCTAAACCACGCAACCATGCCGGCCCGCGCAAGGGTCTGTGCGGGACGGCGCAAGCCGTGGCCATCGAGCTCAAGAACATCGCCGTGCCGTTCATCATCGCGGTCCGCACGGAATTGGCCCCCTCGAATCGGAATGGATTGGTGCTCGCCGGCGACACTTTCCCGGCCCAGGATTGCGAACATCAAGCTGAAACTGCCCGCAGTGCGGCCCGGAGAGGAGAAGCCGATGAATGCCAACACTTCGTATTTCGACGCAGTCGTTCGTAGCGGCGCCGGCCGCATCGCATGGCCGCTGGTCATGGCCGGCGGCCTGGCGATCGCCGCGACCGACCTGGTCTATTGCGTGCTGTTCTGGGCGCCACAGGGCGTCAGTCCAACGCGGATCCTGCAGGGCATCGCGGCCGGTGCACTCGGTCGCGCGAGCTTCCACGGTGGCATCGCGACCGCACTGCTCGGTGCCGGTTTCCAGTGGCTGATCGGCTTCGGCTACGTGCTCGCATACGCGCTCGTTTCGCGGCGAGTCGAGCTGCTGCGCGCACATCCGCGCCGCTATGGCATCGCGTACGGAATGCTGCTGTACCTGGTCATGACCAACGTGGTGGTACCGCTGTCGGCCGCGCCACAGCCGGCGCACCCGAACATCGCCTGGACGCTCGCGAACGTGCCGATGTTCGCGGTGTTTGGTGTCATTGCCGCGGTGTATGCACGGCGCGCCGTACGTGCGCGCTGACGGGGCTGATCTCCTTCCGAAGATCGCGCCTGCCAGGCGCGGTCACAACGCGGCGACCTGGCCTGCTCCCCCCTGCGCAAGGAAGTAGACGTGCATCACTGCGCTTCTCCTTCTCCCTGATGCCCCCCACTCCACGCTCTTCTCCTGGCGCTCCCATGACGACAACCTTCCCGGCCTCGCGCCACTCCCCTTGGTACTGGATCGTTCTGGGCGGCATCACGCTCGGCACGCTCGATCTGCTGTTCGCCTGTACGTTCTGGGGTGTGCTGCGCGACGTGGCGCCCGAACGCATCCTGCAGTCCATTGCCGCCGGCGTGCAGGGCAAGGCTGCGTTCGAAGGGGGCATCGCCAGTGCCGCGCTCGGCGCCGCCTGCCATTACCTGATCGCAACGATGATGGTGCTGGCCTATCACCTGGCCAGCACCCGGTGGGCCGCGCTGGCCGAACGAGTAGTGCTGTACGGACTGCCGTATGGCCTGCTGCTGTACGCGGCGATGACGTACGTCGTGGTGCCGCTGTCGAACGCGCCGCAGCCAACAAAGGTCTATCCGTCGTGGACGGTGGCAAGCATCATCATGCACGCCCTCTTCGGCGTGATCTGTGCATGGTTCGCGCGCCGCGCACGTCAGTACGGCTGAAGGCGGCCCCTCCCCGCACAGGTCACGGCCGATGTCCACGTCAGGAACAATGCACTCGCGGCCAGCCGCGTTTTATGTGGTGGCCGGCGGGTTCACCCTGGCCACGCTGGATCTCATCTATGCCTGCTCGTTCTGGGCATGGTTGCGCCACGTGTCGCCGATGCGGCTGTTGCAATACATCGCATCGGGCGCACTCGGCGAAGCAGCGTTCGACGGCGGCATCGGCACTGCACTCCTCGGCGCGGGATTCCACTACTTCATCGCAACCATCATGGTCCTGGCCTATTACCTGGCCAGCCGCCGCTATCGCGCGCTCGTGCAATACCCGGTGCGTTACGGATTGCCGTACGGACTGCTGTTGTGGGGAGTGATGACCTACGTCGTCGTTCCGCTGTCGCAGGCGCAAACGTCGGCGAAGCCGGTGATGCTCGCCTTTGTGACCAACTTTCTCATGCACCTGCTGTTCGGCGTGATCTGCGCAGGGTTCTCGCGCCGCGCCCACGGGCTGCGCCGCTGAGCGCAATTGGCCCCATCGAAACGCCAGCAACTGGTGCTGTGCGCCGTCCACACGCCCGCCTAGCCTGAGCTGTACGCAATCCGCGCACATTCCGGAGGTGTCCGTGGCAACGGACCTTCATCCGCTCAGAAGCGATACGGCGTTCGACCCCGGCCTGGCTTCCGGCGATCGCCTGCAACTCATCCGCGCTGCCGGACCGGGTGCGCGGCTGGAAGTGCCTGCCGGCACATGGTCGCTATGGCTGCCTCTTCGCCACGATCTGCACATGGAATCCGCCTGCAGTCGTTGGCGATTGCCGCGACGCCATCTCCTGATCACGCGCGATGCAATGCAGGGGCATGCGGAAGGGCCCGGTACATGGCTGGTGTTGGCGGGTCCGCAGAATGCATGGAACACCGTGATGCGCACGATCCCGTCGCCGCCACCGGGTTGGTTACCGATGCAGGCGCCGTGCGAGCGCAAGGTGCTTCGCGCATTCGTCCGCCTGGCGCGCCTGTTGCGCGACGATCGCGAGCCCGACGCGTGCGAAGCCGCGACGCTGGCGCTCTGCACGATGCTCATGGAGCAACAATGCGCCCTGCAACCGCTGACGAACCGCTGCAACGGCCGCACCCCGCAGCGGCGTTATCTCACCTTGCAGCGGCTGCTACGCGTGCACCACCTGATCGAACACGACAGCGACAATCACTTCAGCCTTGCGCGGTTGGCCCGCGTCGCCAGCTATTCGCCGTGGCACCTGATCCGCATGTACCGCGACGCTTTCGGCGAAACACCCAGTGAACATGCCGCGCGACTGCGTCTTGCACGCGCGTGGTCGATGGTGCGCGAGAGCGAAATGCCCGTCTGCGAGATCACCGAACGGCTCGGTTTCGAAAGCCAGAGCGCGTTTTGCCGCGCCTTCAAGAGCGCCTACGGCCTGACCACCACGCAGGCGCGTCGCCTGCCTGCGACGGCCCTACGCCAGATCAGCCCACGTCCGACGCATGCGCGGCCGCGGACGCAGCACGCGCCGCCGCTGCCGAGCGCTCGGCACCGGTAGCGTTGCGGACCACTCCGTACAACGCCAGCGTCCACACGGGCAACACGAACCAGGGACTGTGCGCGAATGCGCCGAGCGTCTCTTCCGTCCCGGCCCAGAACATCAATCCGGTCAGCGCAACCAACGCGAGCAGCGCGAACAGCCAAGGCTTGTAACCGCCGCCGCGACGCTCGAACCAGTTCGCGCCAGGCGCGATGAACAACGCCACCAGCAGCGGCAGGATCGTGTCGCCCAGCACGGGCGTCGCGGCGAGGTGCGAGTAGCCCCAAACCGACAACAACGTGGTCGACGCCACGAGCCGGACGTTACGCATCAAATCCGTGCGCAGGAAATCCGTTTTCATGCCCTGCCCTCCGTGAGCCGATGGCATTGATTCAGTGTCCACCGCCGTCCAGTGCCTTCAGTTCGCTCACCAGCGCGGCGACCATGCTGGCGCCGTCGCCGAACAGCATGCGCGTGTTGTCCGCGTAGAACAGCGCATTCTCGATGCCCGCGAAACCCGTGCCCTTGCCGCGCTTGATGACGATGGTGTTCTTCGAATTGACCACGTCGAGGATCGGCATGCCGTAGATCGGCGAAGCCGGATCGGTTTTCGCCACCGGATTCACCACGTCGTTCGCGCCGATAACCAGCGCGACATCGGTGTTGGCGAATTCGGGATTGATGTCGTCCATGTCGGCGATCAGGTCGTAAGGGACGCCCGCCTCGGCCAGGAGCACGTTCATGTGGCCGGGCATGCGACCCGCAACCGGGTGGATGGCGAACTTCACCTTGACCCCACGGTCGATCAGTTTCTGTGCCAGCTCCCACACTTTGTGCTGGGCCTGCGCGACGGCGAGGCCATAGCCGGGAACGATCACCACGCGTTCGGCGAAGGCCATCATCGCGGCAACGTCGCCGGCTTCGATGGGCTTCTGCGAGCCGCCGATTTCCTGCATCTGGCCGCCGCCGCCGAAATTGGAGAACAGCACGCCGCGGATCGGCCGATTCATCGCCTTCGCCATCAGTCGCGTCAACAGCATGCCCGCCGCGCCGACCATCATGCCGGCGATGATCAGCGCCTGGTTGCCGAGCACGTAGCCTTCGAACGCGACCGCGAGGCCGGTCAGTGCGTTGTACAGCGAGATCACGACCGGCATGTCGGCACCGCCGATCGGCAGCGTCATCAGCACGCCCAGCGCGAGCGCGGCGATGAAGAACGCGATGATCGCGGGCACGCCGAGCGAATGGATCACGATGCCACCGAGCACCACCGCGGCAATTGCCACTGCCGCGTTGAACAGCTGCTGCCCGGGAAAAGTGTAGCGCTTGTCCATGCGGCCATCGAGCTTGGCCCACGCGATGACCGAACCCGACAGCGACACCGCGCCGATCAACGCACCGGTGACGCCAAGCACCAGCGTGATCGTCGATGGCGGCCGCCCTTCGGCAGAAAAACGCAGCAATTCAACCGCGCCGATCGCCGCCGCCGAACCGCCGCCCATGCCGTTGTAGAGCGCAACCATCTGCGGCATGTCGGTGATCGCGACCTTCTTGCCCGACACCCACGCCAGCAACGTGCCGATCGCCAGCGCAGTGACGATCAACGCCATATTGTGCAGGCCAGGCAGCAGGAACGTCGCGACCGTGGCGATCACCATGCCCAGTCCCGCCCAGCGGATGCCGCTGCGCGCGGTAATCGGCGATGCCATGCGTTGCAGGCCCAGCAGGAACAAGGTCGCCGCCACGAAGTAACTCGCGGCCGCAATCCATGTCGCTGCCGTCGAGAAGCCGCTCATGCCTTGCCCCCGCTCTTCTTCTGCGAAGGCTTGAACATCTCCAGCATGCGTTCGGTCACCACGTAACCGCCGGCCGCATTACCGGCGCCGAGCAGTACGGCGACGAAACCGATCACCTTCTCCAACGTCGTATCCGCATGCCCCAGCACCACCATCGCGCCGATCAGCACGATGCCGTGGATGAAGTTGGAGCCCGACATCAGCGGCGTGTGCAGGATCACCGGCACCCGCGAGATGATCACGTGGCCGGCGATGGCCGCCAGCATGAAGATGTACAGCGCTACCAGACCGTCCGTCATGCGTGTCTTCCCCAGGGTCGCGTTGTCCCCATCATAACGATCCGTGAACGCAGCGGATGCCGTGTCAACCGCCATCGGCGTCACACGTTTCCCCTCATGCAGGCCGACATCCACGGCGCACTCCGCGCCCCAGCCTGCCGGGAGAACGCACATGAAGGCATGGCTGGTACACGCTTCCTTGAAGGCCGCTCTTGGCCTGGGCCTGCTGACCGCAAGCACGGTGGCCGGCGCCCATGATTTCGGCGACCGCGTCGAACACCGCATGGACCGCAAGGGCGATCGCATCGAGCACCGCCTCGACAACAGGGGCGACCGCATCGACACGCGCCTCGACCACCGCGCCGCGCATGCCGCGTCGAATGGTCATTACCGGAAGGCATATCGCCTCGACCGCAAGGGCGACCGCATCGATGCGCGCCTGGACCATCGCGGCCACGTCGCCGACGCGCGCTGGGATCGCCGGGGCCATCGCTTCGACCGCCGCTGGGACCGCCGTTCGGACGGCAGACACTGAGGTCGATGCATGCTGGTGCCCATGACCTCCACGATGGAATCGCCGAACGCCTCTTCCGTTGGAACGGGAGAGGCGGCGACGCTGGAGGGCTTCCTCTCCGGCATCGCGACGCGCGCGTTCCGCTTCGCGGAAACCGGCCTGCGCCATCGGGAAGACGCGCGCGACGTGGTGCAGGACGCGATGACGAAGATGCTCGCCTACCGCGACCGGCCGGCGTCCGAATGGACGCCGCTGTTCTGGAGCATCCTGCGCAGCCGCATCGTCGATGCGCAGCGCCGTGGCGTGCTGCGGCTGCGCTGGCTGTCGCCGCATGGCGACGAGCAGCAGAGCGTCGACTGGACCGATCCGGGCGCCGATCCATCGCGCAGCCACGAAGGCCAGGAAGCGTGGCAACACATCGTCGCCGCGCTGCGGCGGTTGCCGCGGCGCCAGCGCGAAGCCTTCGGCCTGCGCATCTTCGAAGAACTGGACGTCGCCACCACCGCACGCGCCATGGGCTGCAGCGAGGGAGCGGTGAAAACGCATCTCTCGCGGGCGCGCGAAGCGCTGCAGAAGCAACTGGAGGATTTCCGATGAACACCGGCCACGACCACGACGAACGCAACGACTTCGACGCGAAGCTGCGCCGGATACACGCGCAGGCCGTCGAGCACGTTTCGCCGCGCACCTTCGTGCAACTGCGTCCGCAGCCTTCGCCACGCACGTCGCCCGCGAAGCCGCGCCTGCAGGCCTGGCCGCTGGCCGCTACCTGTGCGATCGCACTTGTCGCCGGCGGTGTTTTCCTTCGCCAGCCCATGCAGGACGCGCCGGTGGAGCCCGCCATCGTCACCGCGACCGACAACAACGAACCGGGCGACGTCTACGCCGCCCTCGATGAATCGCCCGAGCTCTACATGTGGCTCGCATCCAATGACACCGAACTCGTAACGGAGTAACCCATGAAACTGTTCACCTCTGTTCTCGCGTTTTCCCTGCTGTGCAGCGCGCCCGCCTTCGCGCAGAACGCACCAGCCGCGCCGGCAAAGCATGCTACGTCGACTCCGGCCCGTTCTTATCCCGCGTGGGAGCAGCTGAGCGTCGCCGAGCGCGAAATGCTGGTCGCTCCCGTGCGCGAACGCTGGAACAGCAATCCCGAAGCGCGCGCGCGAATGATGGAACACGCCCAGCGCTGGCAGACGATGACGCCCGAGCAGCGCCAGCGCGCACACCGCGGCATGAAGCGCTGGGGTCATATGTCCCCGGAACAGCGCACGCAGACCCGCGCCCTCTTCGGCGAGATGCGCAAGTTGACCCCGGAGCAACGCCAGGAGCTGCGCGCAAAGTGGAAGGCGATGACGCCGGCCGAGCGTGAAGCCTGGATCAAGGCGCACCCGGCTCCGCAGCGCTGATTGTCGCGACTGCTGCAAAAGCGAAGGGCGGGTTATCCCCGCCCTTTGTCGTTCCTGACCGGCACGCTCAAGAGGGTCCGGCGGACTCCCCGCGGGCCGGGAAAACCGTCTTCGCCAGCAGCTCGTCGTTCCAGTCGAACGCGATCGTTCCATCCTTCACGAACAGGCTGACGAAGTTCAGCAGGTTGCGCGCGTACATCTCGCTTGCGTGCACGGCGCCCATGCTGGCGAGGTTGAGGGGGCCGGCGATCGTCACGCCGTTCTCGCTGGAAATCGTTTCGCCCGGACGAGTGAGTTCGCAGTTGCCGCCGGTTTCCGCGGCGAGGTCGACGATCACGCTGCCCGGTTTCATGCCCGCGACCATCGCGGCACTGATGATCTTCGGCGCCGGCCGTCCCGGCACCGCGGCGGTGCACACCATGACGTCGATCGTCTTCAGGTGATCGGCGAGGCGCTGCTGCTGCAGCGCGCGCTCTTCATCGGTGAGCTGGCGCGCATAACCACCCTCGCCCGCCGCGCTCACGCCGAGGTCAAGGAACTTGCCGCCCAGCGATTCGATCTGTTCGCGCGTTTCCGGGCGCACGTCGAAGCCTTCCACCTGCGCGCCCAGGCGCCTGGCGGTGGCGATCGCCTGCAGGCCGGCGACACCGGCACCGACGATCAGCACTTTCGACGGACGGATCGTGCCCGCTGCGGTCGTCAGCATCGGGAAGAAACGCGGCGCCAGCTGCGCAGCGATCAGCGTCGCCTTGTAACCGGCCATGCCGGCCTGCGAGCTGAGGATGTCCATCGCCTGCGCACGCGTCGTGCGCGGCAGGCGCTCCAGCGGAAACGCATGCAACTGGCGCGACGTAATGGCCTCGCTGCGCGCCGGGTCGGCTTGTGGGGCGAGCATGCCGACGAGTGCGGCGCCGGTCTTCAGCTGCGCCAGTGTCGTAGCGGGAGGCGGCTGCACGCATAGCACCAGGTCGGCATCGTCCAGTGTCGAAGCCGCATCACTGGTGAGCTGCGCGCCCGCCGTGGCATACGCGTCATCGGTGAAGCCCGCCGGGAAGCCTGCGCCGCGCTGCACGCGCACCTGCGCTCCGAGCGCGACGAGCTTCCTGCACGTTTCCGGCGTGATCGCGACGCGGCGTTCGCCGCTTGCGGTTTCGCTCGCCACTGCAACGGTGATTCCCTGCCCTGCCGTCATGCCGCGCTCCGCGCCAGATAGTCATGGCATCGTAACCAAAGGTCGCACACCGTGCAGCGGACTGCGCAACGCCTCGCCGTGCGTTGGCAATCTCACGTCGTGTGCGGCGTCGGCATCCCTGAAACGAAAGAAGCGGCACGAAGCCGCCTCCCTCGTAACCATCGCACCGCTTGCTTACGCAGCGCGAGCCAGGCGGTCGCGAAGCACGCGCATCGCTTCGTCGGTCGGCGCACGCTCGGCGCCGACGTGCAGGCGTCCGGCCTGCGCCAATGCCGCGAGCTCGGTCGCCGAAGCCACCAGCACGCGCAGGCCGCGACGGTTCACCAGCAGGAAGCGCCCCGTCATCGGGCTGATCCAGGCCACCTTCACCGCAACGGCCTGGCCGGCGGGATCCATCAGGCGCAGCCATTCGCCGGGCAACAGGCGGCGCATGCGCGCGGCCAGCTCCGGATCGTGGCTGATCGTGTCGGTGCCGCCGGCGAGCCACAACGACGCGTCTTCGCTTGCCGCTTCCTCGTCGACGACCGGCGCGGGTACAGGTTGCAGGTTGCGCGGCACGTCCGGCAACGCCAGTGCGCGGATCAATTCGGCGAGCTGCTGCGTGGCGGCATCTTCGTCCAGGCCCGAACTGGCCAGGCACTGCGTGATTGATTCCTGCAATGACAGCAGCCGATCGGCCAGACGACGGCCCTCGTTGCCGGCGCGGGCGATGCGGTCGGCGTCGAGCAGTGCGTCGCCCAGCGCCAGCGTCTCGGTGTGCCGCGGTGAACCGGCGCCATCGCGCAGCAAGGTCTGGACGAGGTGATGGCGCCACGGCTGCGCGAGGAACTCGCCCACCGGCCCGGTCATCGGCTCATGGAACAGGTAATGCAGGACCTGATCGGCCTGTGTGCGCGCTTCGCCAAGGCGCTCGCGGCCGAACGTGGCCTTCGCGGCGCGCGCTTCCTGCAGCTCGACGCGGCGACGGTGCTGTTCAAGCAGCGCTTCGAGTTCGGCATGCGCCATCTCGAATACCGCGAGGTCCTCGTTGTAGTCGGCGACGATGCGCTGCGAGATCGCGGCGCAGCGCTCGATCAGCTCGCGGTCCTGCGGCGTCGCGGCGGCGTTGCCTTCGCAGGCTTCGGTGATCGCATCGAGCAGCTTGCGCGCGGGATGTTCGCGCTGGACGAACAGGCCGTTGTCGGACATCGCGACCTTCACGTACGGCATCACCATGCGGCCATACAGGCGGCGTGCGTGGTCGAGCAGCGCGTAGCTCTGGAACAGCGATTCGAACAGCATGCCGACCAGGTCGATCGCGTCGTCCTGGTCCGCGCTCATGCGCGTGTAGTCCGGGCTGTGGCCGAGGCGGCGTGCGCCATCGACCAGCTGTGCACGGATCGCGTGCGCGAGCTGGCCCGGTTGGCCGCTCAGCGCACGCACGAAGATGTCGGGCGACTCCGTCTGCAGCAGCGAAGCGACGCTGGCGACTTCCTCCGTGCGCAGCTCGCGACGCGGCAATGCGTTCAAGGCTTCGGCCTGCGCATTCCCGGGCAGCTGCTGGCGCCACGCATGCAGCTCGGAACGCAACTGGGCGAACTGCGCGGCAATCGCGGGATCGGCTGCGCGCTGGCGGCGGATGGGCTGGACCGTCTCGAATTCCTGGTCGTGCCGCGCCACCTCGACATCCTTCGGCGGCAGCGGGCGCGGCCCCTGCGTCGCCACTCCAAAGCCGGCCGACGCCAGCAACTGGTTGACGCGGGTGTAGAGGTCACCGAGCACGCGCGACAGTTCCTGCTCGTAGGCACGGAACATCAGCGGCTGCAGGTCGTTGGGCATCTGCGCGTCGCGGAAGGTCTCGATGAAGGCACCGGCAAGCCGGCCCGCACCGATCGGATTGGAACCCGGCTGCATCTGCAAAGCATCGGCGAGCTTGTCGAGCCGGGCGCTCATGGTTTCCAGTGCGGGGGCGAAGCGGTTTTCGATCGAATCCGCGAGTTGCTGCCCCGCGAGGTGGAAGGCGAGCTGGTTCTCGGCGACCAGCGACAGCGGCAGGTCGCCGCGGTTGCGGATGCGCAGTGAACGGAAATCGTCGAAGCCCTGGGCGATCTGCTGGCGGAAACGCATGACCAGCGCGGCGGATTGCTGGCGCAGCTTCACCAGCGCCTGCATTTCAACGTGGCGGGCAGCGCCGCCGCGCGCGGCCGAGTCCTGCAGCGAGAATTCCACCGGTGAATAGAGTCCGTTTGGCACCGAGCCGAGCAGCTCGACGGAGATACGCTTGATTTCTTCGAGTACGCGCGCGGGATCGCCGCGGCCCGCAGTCGCCGAGTCCGAAGCAACGGGTGCTCCCTTGCCCAAGCCAGGAGGATAATCAGACATGTGTTCGCCCTTCCCCGATTTGCCGATGCCGCCGGGAACCGACGCCGGCGACACTTTGCGACCTTTTCCGCAGCATAGTGTCGGGATGTGTCAGCTTCTGCCCTTACTTTCCGATCTGTGACTGATGTCTCATAACCCTTTTGACTCCGCTTCCGTCCTCAGGCTGCTCGATGCCCGCCGGTCGGTTCCCGCCAAGCAGCTGGGGGAACCGGCACCGGATGAGGCGACGCTGATGCGGATGCTGGAATCCGCGGTGCGCGTGCCCGACCACGGCAAGCTCACGCCGTGGCGCTTCCTCGCGATCCGGGGCGATGCACGCCAGCTGCTCGGCGACCGGCTGGCTGCGCGCGGCCTCGAACGCGACCCTGGGGCGGGGGAAGCCGCGGTGGAAAAGGACCGCATGCGCTTCTCGCATGCCCCACTCGTGATCGCGGTGATCGCGCAACTCGGCCCGCACGCGAAGATTCCCGAACAGGAACGCCTGCTCAGCGCCGGCTGCGTCTGCTTCGCCTTGCTGCAGGCCGCGCAGGCATTCGGCTTCGGCGCCCAATGGCTCACCGGCTGGCCCGCGTACGACAGCGAAGTGAAGCGCTGGCTCGGATTGGGCGAACACGAACACGTCACCGGCTTCATCCACATCGGCACGCCGAAACTGGAAGCGCCCGAACGCGAGCGACCCGATCCGCACGACCTGTTCACGGTATGGGCGCCATGACGGCGGAGACCTCGGTGCGTCCACTCCACCTCGTCGACGCCAGCATGTACGTCTTCCGTGCCTGGCATTCGATGCCGGACGAATTCCGCGACGCCGACGGCTGGCCCGCCAATGCCGTCCATGGCTTCGCCCGCTTCCTGCTCGAACTGCTGGATCGCACGAAGCCGCAGCACATCGCGATCGCGTTCGACGAGGCCCTGGATTCCTGCTTCCGCAACGCGCTGTATCCGGCCTACAAGGCCAATCGCGATCCGGCGCCCGACGAGCTCAAGCGCCAGTTCGCGCACTGCAAGGCGTTGTGCATTGCGCTCGGTTTCGCGGTGCTCGCGCACAACGATTACGAAGCCGACGACCTGATCGGTTCGGCGCTGGCGCGGCAACGTGCGCATGGCTTCCGGGGCGTGATCGTGTCGGCCGACAAGGATCTCTCGCAGTTGCTCATCGAAGGCGACGAACAATGGGACTACGCGCGAGACCAGCGCTGGACCGCCAGCGGCGTGAAGGACCGCCACGGCGTGCACGCACACCAGATCGCCGACTACCTCGCGCTCACCGGCGATGCGGTCGACAACATCCCCGGCGTGCCTGGCGTGGGCGCGAAGACAGCGGCGGTGTTGCTCGCGCACTTCGGCACGCTGGATGCATTGCTCGCGCGCATCGATGAAGTCCCGTATCTGCGCCTGCGTGGCGCGGCGGGGATAGCCGTGAAGCTGCGCGAACATCGCGAGCAGGCGTTGCTGTGGCGCCAGCTCACGACGATCGCGCTGAACGCGCCGCTCGACGATGGCCATTTCGTACGCGGCAATGCCGATGCGGCGATGCTTGCCACCCTGTGCGAAGTGCTGCGCTTCGGCCCGATGACGCGACGGCGCCTGCATGCCGCGGCAGGGCTGGAATACGCGACGGCATAGGGCCCGTGTTGCCTGGTCGCCGCATTGCGACCTGGGCACGTGGTCCCTGGCCGGCGAGTTTCCCCCCGCGCTGCGGCGCGCTCACTCCATCGTCGCGGAAAATTGATCGCGGCGCGGTAGCATCGCGGCATGACGCAAGAACGCCACGAAGCCGAAGACCAGCCTATCGAAACCCTCTACGACGGCGAATGGATGCGGCTCAAACGCCGCGGCCGCTGGGAATTCGCCGAGCGCGCGCACGGCAACGGCATGGCGGTGATCATCATCGCCGCCACGCCCGAGGACAACGTCCTCTTCGTCGAGCAGTACCGCGTGCCGCTGGGCCAACGCACGATCGAAATGCCCGCCGGCCTGGTCGGCGACCACCACTCGCACGACACCTTCGAATCGGCCGCCGCGCGCGAACTGATCGAGGAAACCGGCTGGGAAGCCGGCAAGGTCGAAGTACTCCTCACCGGCCCAACGTCGGCCGGCATGAGCAACGAACGCATCGCCTTCGTCCGCGCCACGCAGCTCCGGCGCGTCGGCAACGGCGGCGGTGTCGACGGCGAAGGCATCACCGTGCACGAAGTGCCGCGCACGCAGGCACCGGCGTGGCTGGTGCAGAAGCAGCGCGAGGGCTACGAGCTCGACATGAAGCTGTGGGCGGGACTGTGGATGCTGGAGCGGAATCCGGATGGGTCGCCGGCGGAAACGTGAGCCCGCTTTCGTTTCGTTTTCCGGTTTCCGGGCCTTTCGCCTTCTTTTTGTCCCGCTCGTCATTCCCGCGAAAGCGGGAATCCAGTGACTTTGGCTCTGGCTTCCTGCGCCAGATCTTCCGCTAATTCACGAAAGTCACTGGATTCCCGCCTTCGCGGGAATGACGAGCAAAAAACAAGAGCGGAGCATGGGCGGCGTCGCGTCTGCACACGCCCGCCCGGCGCGCAAGCGCACACAACCTCAGCCAAACCGTTCCGTCGCTGCCACCAGCGCGTCGATGTTCTCGGCCTCGAACGCCGAATGTCCCGCCGCCGGCGAGATGACGAGATCCGCCTTCGGCCACGCCTTGTGCAGGTCCCACGCGTTCTGGATCGGGCAGACCACGTCGTAACGGCCGTGCACGATCACGCCGGGGATATCGGCGATGCGGTGTGCGTCGCGCAGCAGCTGGTCCTCGACTTCGAAGAAACCGCCATTGACGAAGTAGTGGTTCTCGATGCGCGCGAAGGCGAGCGCAAAGGCTGCGTCCTCGTGGCCCGAGACGAAATCCGGGTCGACATGCAGGAAGCTGGTCGCGCCCTCCCACACGCTCCATGCCCGCGCGGCAGCCAGGCGCGTGGCTTCGTCGCTGGACGTGAGCCGGCGCCCAAAGGCGGAGATCAGGTCGTGGCGTTCCACCGGCGGGATCGCGGCGATGTAGTGCTCCCAGGCATCGGGGAACAGGCGCGATGCGCCTTCCTGGTAGAACCATTCCAGTTCCCAGCGGCGCAGCATGAAGATGCCGCGCAGCAACAGCTCGGTCACGCGCTCCGGGTGCGTTTCCGCGTACGCCAGTGCGAGCGTCGAGCCCCACGAACCGCCAAACACCTGCCAGCGTTCGATGCCCAGCTTCGCGCGCAGCTTCTCGATGTCGGCGACCAGATCCCACGTCGTATTGCCGACGAGGTCCGCGTGCGGCGTCGAGCGACCACTGCCGCGCTGGTCGAACAGGACGATGCGGTACTTCGCCGGATCGTGGAAGCGGCGCATCTTGTCGCTGCAGCCCGCGCCCGGTCCGCCATGCAGCATCACCACCGGCTTGCCGTTCGGATTGCCGCACTGCTCGTAGTAGAGCGTGTGGCGGTCGTCGACCTTCAACGTGCCGCTGTCGAACGGCTGGATCTCGGGGAAGAGCGTGCGCATGGGATTCACTCGTGCGATGAAGTGGAAATTGTAGGGCGGGCCTCGCCCGGCGAACCTGCGGCCGATGGCCGATTTAGCGGAAGAGACTGAAGGCTGTCATCGCGGCGATCGCATCACCCCGGCCAGCAACCGAGCGTGACGCGGTCGCGTCCTTCGAGATCGCGCGCGGTTTCCACCTCAATGAACCCGACCGCGGCGAAGAGGTCGCGCACGGTCGCTCCCTGGTCCCAGCCATGCTCGACCAGCAACCAGCCGTCCTCGCCGAGGTGAGCGGGCGCGCGGCTGGTGATGGCGCGCAGCGCATCGAAGCCATCGGCGCCGGACGACAGTGCCGAAGCAGGTTCGAAGCGCAGGTCGCCTTCGTCCAGGTGCGGATCGCCGAGCGCGACGTAAGGCGGGTTGCTCGCGATCAGGTCGAAGCGTTCGCCGGCCAGCGGCGCGAACCAGTCGCCTTCGCGGAATTCCACGTTGCGCAACTGCAGCGCGGCGGCATTCGCGCGCGCGACGTCGAGCGCGGCGGCACTCGCGTCGGTCGCGACCACCTGCGCAAGCGGGCGTTCGAAGGCAAGCGCCAGCCCGATCGCGCCGCTGCCAGTGCCGAGGTCGGCGATGCGCAGCGGCCGGTCGCCCGCCAGCCGCTCCAAGGCGAGCTCGACCAGCAGTTCGGTCTCCGGGCGCGGAATCAGGGTCGCCGGCGACACCGCCAGGTCGAAGCGCCAGAAGCCACGCTGGCCGGTGAGATAGGCCACCGGTTCTCCCGCCGCCCGCCTGCTGACGAGGGCGCGGAAAGCAGCGGCCGCTTCGTCCGGAGCAAGGTCGTCGCGGTGCGCGAACAACCAGCTGCGCGGCTTCCGCAGCACATGCACGAGCAGGAACTCGGCATCGATCGCCTCGATCCGCTTGCGCGCGTCCTGCAGCAGGTCATCGAGGCGTCGAGCGCGGGCGGTCTGGGATTCCATCGGCGAATGGTAGCGGCCCACCCGTGCCAAACCCGGCCGCACACGCCCGCGAAACGATGGATCCGGACAATCACCCCGGCGTCCGACCGCGATCGCCAGCGATAGGCAATCGCTATTGCATCAATAACATCAATCGAATTGATCAATTCGATTGGCGGGCATAGCATCCCCTTTCAAGGTTTCCACCCATCCTCAACCACGGACGAAAAACGCAATGTCCCTGATCAACACCCAAGTCAAGCCGTTCAAGACCCAGGCTTTCCACAACGGCAAGTTCATCGAAGTGACCGACGCCACCCTGAAGGGCAAGTGGTCGGTGGTGATCTTCATGCCCGCCGCCTTCACCTTCAATTGCCCGACCGAAGTGGAAGACGCGGCGAACAACTACGCCGAGTTCCAGAAGGCCGGCGCCGAGGTCTACATCGTCACCACCGACACGCACTTCTCGCACAAGGTGTGGCACGAAACCTCGCCGGCCGTCGGCAAGGCGCAGTTCCCGCTGGTCGGCGACCCGACCCACCAGCTGACCCGCGCGTTCGACGTGCACATCGATGAGGAAGGCCTTGCGCTGCGCGGCACCTTCATCATCAATCCGGACGGCGTGATCAAGACGCTGGAAATCCACGACAACGCCATCGCCCGCGACGTCAGCGAGACGCTGCGCAAGCTGAAGGCCGCCCAGTTCGTCGCTTCGCATCCGGGCGAGGTCTGCCCGGCCAAGTGGCACGAAGGCGAGAAGAGCATCAAGCCGTCGCTGGACCTGGTCGGCAAGATCTGAGCGTCACCGCGGAGCCTTCTTCGTAGAAGGCTCCGCACTCCCCGGGCCGTGCACCGCGACGGCCCGCGGATGCTTGCATCAGCGGCTGCGCCGCGATTGATCTGGCGTGCGGCGGCGTCGAACGCGCCGCAGCGCGCCAGGGAAGCTGACCTCCCTCCCCCGGGCTCTTCCGTCGCGACGCGGCCGCTCCTGCAAGCATCTGCCCGATGCCGCGCATGCAGCGCCGCGCTGGCGTGCGTCGATCGACGATCCGCACCGCCTTCCTTCCTTTTCGCATTTTCGTGGGGTTCCCATGCTCGACGCCGACCTGAAAACCCAACTGCAGGCCTACCTGACCCGCCTGCAGCAGCCGATCGAACTCGTCGCCTCGCTGGACGACAGCGAGAACTCGCGCGAACTCGAAGCGCTGCTGCACGACATCGCCTCGATGTCCGACAAGATCAGTTACCGCCGTGCCGACGACGACGCACGCAAGCCGTCGTTCGCCATCGCGCGCCGCGGCACCGACATCGAAGTGCGTTTCGCCGGCATTCCGCTCGGCCACGAATTCACCTCGCTGGTGCTCGCGCTGCTGCAGGTCGGCGGCCATCCGCCGAAGATCGAGGAAGACGTCGCCAACCAGGTGCGTGATCTCGAAGGCGATTTCAGGTTCGAAACCTTCATGTCGCTCTCCTGCCAGAGCTGCCCGGACACCGTGCAGGCGCTCAACCTGATGAGCGTGCTCAATCCGAACATCACCCACGTCGCCATCGACGGCGCGATGTACCAGGACGAAGTGCAGGCGCGCGAGATCATGTCGGTGCCGACCGTGCTCCTCAATGGCGAGCTGTTCGAGGTCGGCCGCATGAGCGTCGAGCAGATCGTCGCGAAGCTCGACACCGGCGCCGCCGCGCGCGCTGCCGAACAGATCGCGAAGAAGGACGTGTTCGACGTGCTCGTGGTCGGCGGTGGCCCCGCCGGCGCCGCGGCGGCGATCTACGCCGCGCGCAAGGGCATCCGCACCGGCGTCGCGTCCGAGCGTTTCGGTGGCCAGGTGCTCGACACGATGGCGATCGAGAACTTCGTTTCCGTCGCCTATACCGAGGGCCCGAAGCTTGCGGTGGCGCTGGAGCAGCATGTGCGCGAATACGAAGTCGACGTGATGAACCTGCAGCGCGCGAGCAAGCTCGTGCCCGGCAAGCAGCCCGGCGACCTGATCGAAGTGCAGCTGGAAGGCGGCGCATCGCTCAAGGCGAAGTCGGTCGTGCTGAGTACCGGCGCGCGCTGGCGGCAGATGAACGTGCCGGGCGAAGACCAGTACCGCAACAAGGGCGTGGCCTACTGCCCGCACTGCGATGGCCCGCTGTTCAAGGGCAAGCGCGTGGCGGTGATCGGCGGCGGCAACTCCGGCGTGGAAGCCGCGATCGACCTCGCCGGCATCGTTTCCCACGTCACCCTGATCGAGTTCGACAGCAAGCTGCGCGCCGACGAAGTCCTGCAACGCAAGCTGCGCAGCCTGCCTAACGTCGACGTCGTTGTCAGCGGACAGACCACCGAAGTGCTTGGCGACGGCAACCGCGTTACCGGCCTGGTCTACAAGGATCGCAACAGCGGCGAATCGCGCACGATCGAACTCGAAGGCATCTTCGTGCAGATCGGCCTGCTGCCGAATACCGAGTGGCTCAAGGGTTCGCTGGAGCTGTCGCCGCGCGGCGAGATCGTCATCGACGAGCGCGGCGGGACGTCGGTCCCTGGCGTGTTCGCGGCGGGCGACGCCACGACGGTGCCGTACAAGCAGATCGTGATCGCGATGGGCGCGGGATGCGCAGCGGCGCTGAGTGCGTTCGATTTCCTGATTCGCACGAGTGCGCCGGAAGAGCAGCAGCAGGCGGCGTAGCCAACTTCTTCTCTACTCACATGGACGCCCTCTTCTCCCCGCTTGCGGGGAGAAGATGCCCGAAGGGCAGACGCCCGAAGGAAGCACTCTTGGGGTGTGAGGGGAGCGAGCGCAGCGAGCTGCTTTAGCTTCTGCGACGTGCAACAACCGCAAAAGCAACTCGCTGCGCTCGCCTCCCCTCACCCGCCCTTCGGGCACCCTCTCCCGCAAGCGGGGCGAGGGAAGTTTCCCGCTACCATCCCCGCATGAACCTGCGCGACCTCAAATACCTCGTCGCCCTCGCCGACCACAAGCACTTCGGCCGCGCGGCCGCGGCGAGCTTCGTCAGCCAGCCGACGCTGTCCACGCAGATCCGCAAGCTCGAGGACGAACTCGGCGTCGCCCTGGTGGAACGCGCACCGCGCAAGGTGATGCTGACGCCGGTCGGGCGCGAGATCGCCGAACGCGCACGCAAGGTGATCAGCGACGTCGACCAGATGACGCAGATCGCGCGCCGCAGCCAGGACCCCGAAGCCGGTACGGTTCGGCTGGGCCTGTTCCCGACGCTCGGGCCGTATCTGTTGCCGCATGTCGTGCCGAACCTGCGCAAGCGTTTCCCGCGACTGGAGCTGCTGCTGGTCGAAGAAAAGACCGACCAGATCCTCGCGCGTCTGCGCGACGGCCGCCTCGATGCGGGGCTGCTTGCGTTGCCGATCCACGACGACCAGCTGCATGTCGAGCCGCTGTTCGACGAACCCTTCGTGCTCGCCGTGCCGCAACAGCATTCGCTGGCCGCGTATTCCGCACTCGACATGGGCGACCTCGACCACCAGCACCTGCTCCTGCTCGAGGAAGGCCATTGCCTGCGCGACCAGGCGCTCGATGTCTGCCGCATGGCCGGCGCCGACGAACGCGATGGCTTCCGTGCGACCTCGCTGGAAACACTGCGGCAGATGGTCGCCGCTGGCGTGGGCATCACCCTGCTGCCGATGCTCGCCGTGCAACCGCCGGTGCCTGCCTCGCCCGACATCCGCTTGCTGACCTTCCGCGGCGAGCCGCCGCATCGCGAGATCGCGATGGTGTGGCGGCGCAGTTCGGCGATGGGCGACTTCCTGAAGCAGATGGCGGCGGAGCTGCGCAAGCTGCCCGCGTCACTGCTAACGCCTCCCGCGCCGGCCTTGCCGGTGAAGAAGAAGAACGCAAGGGCGAAGGCGTGAGTAGCCGCGCGTGGCTGGCATTGCTGGTGCTGGTCGCGGCGACAGGCTGGTGGTATTCGCCGGTCTCGCCGCGCAAGGCGGCGGGCTATGAACGCGTCGAAGCCGCGACGGACGCTGCGACGCAAACCGCCCCTCGGGTGGAATCCCGCAATGCACTGGCGCCGGTGATCGCGTGCCAGTTGCCGCCCCTCGTGCCGCCCTTGGATCCGCCACGGCAGTCACCATTGCCGCCTTCCTTCGTACCGTTCCGACTGAAAGCCGCGACGCTCACGCCACTCGCCGGCTTCAGCATCGATGCGCGCGTGCTATCGCGTCGCGATTACCGTTCCGATCGCGAGGCCGAGTTGTCGCCGATTGATCTCGCCCTCGGCTGGGGCCGCATGCGCGACGACGCGGTGCTGTCGCAACTGGACATCACCCAATCCGGGCGCTGGTATCGGTATCGCTATGGCCGGACGCCACCGATTCCGCCGTCCGAGATCGACCGTTCCGCGGCCAACATGCACATGATTCCGGGCAGCCGTGAAATTGCCGCCGCACTCGACGAAGTCGAAGCCGGGCAGCGCGTGCGCATCGACGGCTGGCTGGTCGAAGCGCAGGCGCCCGACGGCTGGCGCTGGCGCAGTTCGATGACGCGCGACGACACCGGCCAGGGCGCGTGCGAAGTCGTTTACGTCTGCGCCATCACACGATTGTGAAGCCTGGCTCGACGCGTACGCCCAACCTGTAGCGCCGCGCCTGCGCGGCGCCGCGGCAAAAGCGCACCGCGTAGCCCCGGCGCTACAAAACGCGCCCTATGTCGCTTCGGCAAGTTTTGCCTTGTCCTGCCCGCGCACCAAGCCAAGGAAGATGCCGGCCAGCGACAACGCCAGACCCAGCATTTCGACGGGCCCCAGCCGCGTGCCGAACAGCAGCGCGTCCCACACGTAGGACAACAGTGGCTGCAGCAACAGGCACAGGCCCAACACGCCGGCGGGCAGTTTCGGCATCACCTTGCCGATCACCAGCCAGCCGAATACCTGCGCAATCAACGCATACGCCAGCAGCGCACTCCAGTCGCGCGCGCCCTGCGGCTGCCATGCCTCGCCGCTCAGCACCGTCATCACCAGCAGCAGGACGGTGGTGAAGACGCATAACCACCACAGCGATGCCTCGTTCGACACGTGCGCGCGTTGCGCCTGCGCGGCACGGAACGCGATCAGGAAGCCGCCATACGCAACCGCGGTACCCAGGCCGAACGCAATACCGACACGGAACCGCGCATCGAACGTCTCCCATCCCGGCGCGAGCAGCAACGCGAGGCCGGCCACCGCCATCAACAACCCGGCCCAGAGCCGCCAGCCGCCACGTTCGTCCAGCACCAGCGCGCCGTAGCCGGCGAGCGCGAACACCTGGAAGTTGCCCAGCAGCGTCGCCAGGCCCACGCCGACGTAGAGGATGCTCCGGTGCCACATCCACAGGTCGATGGCGAAGAACAGCGCGGCCAGCATCAGCAGGCCGAACACGCGACGGTCGGGCTTCCAGCCACTGCGCACCGACGGTTTCGCCAGCCAGGCGAGCAGCAGCAGCGCGGCCAGCCCCGTGCGCCAGAACGCGGACGCGGTCGGACCCACGCTCACCCACTTCACGAACACCGCCGAAGTGCTGATCAGCACCGCGCCCAGCGCCATCGCGGCGAGCGCGCCGCGGTAATGCGTCGTTGTCACGCCTGCACCAGGTTGTCGGTGGCTTCGATGCGCTCGCCTTCGGCGTCGGCCGCCGCGAACCATTCGCGCATCGCCGGCAGTGCGGTGATCGCCTCCACGTAGCGCTTCGCGTTGTCGTCGAGCCCGACGCCGTAGCCGACGAAGCGCATCACCACTGGCGCGTACATCGCATCGACGATGCCGAAGCCGCCGCAGAGGAACTCACCTTCCTGGAGCGCGCCTTGATCCGCATGTTCACCGCGCAGCTCGCGCCACAGCTGCTGGATGCGGTCCATGTCGGCCTGCGCGCTTGCGTCCCAGCGGTAGTTGTCGGGCTTGCGCCGGCAATTCATCGGCAGTTGCGTGCGCAACGCGCGGAAGCCGGAATGCATTTCCGCCGCGGCGGCGCGTGCCTTCGCGCGGGTGCGCAGGTCCGCGGGCCAGCCGCGGCCATCGAGCCAGCGCTCGTTGGCGTATTCGCAGATCGCCAGCGAATCGGGTACCACGAGGCCTTCGTCGTGCAGCACGGGCACCGTGCGCGTCGGCGACCACTTGTCGATTTCGGCGTGGAATTCGGGCGTGTCGAGCCTCAGGCGCAATTCGTCGAAGGCGACGCCGAAATGGCGCAGCAGCAGCCATGGACGCAACGACCAGGAGGAGTAGTTCTTGTTGCCGATCACGAGCAGGGGCATGTGTCTTTCCTTGGCATCAATCGATGGCGCATTGTCGCGCGTAGCGATGGGGTGTTGGCGACGGGTGATGGAACGGAGTCGGGGCAGGTGGGTGCGGTTCCTCGTGCAGGAGCGAAGCAAAAGCGCCCCTCATCCGCCCTTCCCTCAACGGCCTGTCGGCCGTTTCGACCTTCTCCCCGCGCGCGGGGAGAAGGGCAACGATGACAGTTCACGGGACGAACGCCTCGCTCGCCCCGCTTGCGGAGAGAGGCAACGTTGCGAAGCAATGCAGGGCGAGGGGTTGCATTCACCTTCTCCCCGCTTGACGGGAGAAGGAAAGCGTTGCCCCACATGCGTTAGCGCGGATCATCCCTCGCCCCGCTTGCGGGGAGAGGGACAGCGTTGCGAAGCAACGCAGGGCGAGGGGCGTGCACGAAATCGAATCAGTGCAGCGCGACATCTACGCCGGCAACCACCCGAAATCCTCGTCGGACTCGCTGCTTTCGCCCGGCGTCTCACCCAGGGCCAGCGCATCCACCACGTCCCGCGCTTCCGGCCACGCCATGTCCGGCACGCACACCGCGATCACGCCGAACAGCGGCAGCTCACCCATCCCGCCCAGCAACTGCTCGCCACGCAGGAATACCGGGATCTCCACTGCTTCCAGCGCATGCCGGACCAGGTGGGCGTCGATCAGGTTGGCGGCTTCGTAAACGACTTTCATCGCACGGCTCCTGCGCTCAAGCGGCAGTCCGAGCATACGCCTCACCGCGCGAGGCGGGCCTTGCCGCCGCTGACCTCAACAATGCAGCAACGCGTGCATTGGAATCGCCCCGGGCCAGCGCGTACGGCCGCGCAGTGCGTCGATCTCGATCACCACTCCCGCTCCGACGACCGTCGCGCCCGCCTGTTCCAGCAGCCGGCGCGCCGCGTCGAAGGTGCCGCCGGTGGCCAGCACATCGTCGACGAGCAGCACGCGCGTACCCGGCGCGAACCCTTCCGCGCCGATTTCCAGCCGCGCACTGCCGTATTCGAGGTCGTAATCGATGCCGAGCGTCGGCGGCGGCAGCTTGCCAACCTTGCGCAGCGGGACGAAGCCGGTCTTCATCGCCTGCGCCATCGCGGCGCCGAAGATGAAGCCGCGCGACTCGATGCCGCAGACGGCATCCACCGCGGTGCCGTGCCACTGCGCCACGAGTGCGTCGATGCAGGCCGCGAAACCGGCCGGATCGGCCAGCAGCGGGCCGATGTCCTTGAAGACGACCCCGGGCTTGGGGAAGTCGGGGACGTCGCGGATCAGGGTGTGGAAAGTCGTCATGGCCGGCAGCTTACGGGACGCGTTGTTTGCGGGTCCTTCCATCGGTGCGAGCCGACACCGTCCGCCCAGCCACAACCACCTTCGTGGTCGCCGGTAACCATCTTGCGGAGGATCGCAACCGCTTTCCGGTTGGCGACGACCGTTCCGTGGATGGCAGCCGCCGCTTTCCGGTTGCACACCACCGTTCCCCGCCCGGCCGCAGCCGTTTTCCGGTTGCCGGCAACCGTTTTTTGGACAACCACCACCGTTTTCTGGTTGCTCGCAATCGCTTTCCGGTCATCGACAACCACTTTCCGGACAACCGCAACCGCCTTCCGCTCGTTCGCGACCGCTTTCCGGATGCCACCCGGAGCCCTCCGCACGTCGTGTCCTGGTCTCCTGACCGCGACCGACGCCCCCACCAGCTAAACTTCGCGTTCTCCCTCGCCTTCGCAGTCCCGAATGTCCGCCACGCCCGCAAATGCCGTCCCCGCCCCCCCGGAGAAGAACGACTTCATCCGGCAGATCGTTCGCGAGGACCTCGCCAGCGGCAAGCACTCGGCGATCCGCACCCGCTTTCCGCCCGAGCCGAACGGCTACCTGCACATCGGCCACGCCAAGGCGATCTGCCTGGACTTCGGTGTGGCCGCGGAATTCGGCGGCGACTGCAACCTGCGCCTGGACGACACCAACCCGGCCAAGGAAGACCCCGAATACGTCCGTGCGATCCAGGACGACGTGCACTGGCTCGGCTTCGAATGGCACGACCTGCGCCACGCCTCCGACTACTTCGACGTGCTGTACCTCGCCGGCGAAAAGCTGATCCGCCAGGGCGACGCCTTCGTCTGCGACCTCAGCGCCGAGCAGGTGCGCGAATACCGCGGCACGCTGACCGAGCCGGGCCGCAATTCGCCGTTCCGCGATCGCAGCGTCGAGGAGAACCTCGACCTGTTCCGGCGCATGCGCGCGGGCGAGTTCCCCGATGGCGCGCGCACGCTGCGCGCGAAGATCGACATGGCCAGCGGCAACATGAATTTGCGCGACCCCGCGCTGTACCGGATCAAGCACGTCGAGCACCAGAACACCGGCAACGCGTGGCCGATCTATCCGATGTACGACTTCGCGCACTCGCTGAGCGACGCGGTGGAAGGCATCACTCATTCGCTGTGCACGCTGGAGTTCGAGGACCACCGCCCGCTGTACGACTGGTGCGTGGACAAGGTCGATCTCGCCCATTCGCCGGAACTCGTCGCGCCGCTGACCGGCAAGGGCCTGCCGTTCGAAGCGAGCAAGCCGCGCCAGATCGAGTTCTCGCGCCTCAACTTCAACTACCTCGTCATGAGCAAGCGCAAGCTGCTGGCGATGGTGACCGAGGGCCTCGTCGACGGCTGGGACGATCCGCGCATGCCAACGCTGCAGGGCATCCGCCGCCGCGGCTACACGCCGAGCGCGCTGCGCCTGATGGTGGATCGCGTCGGCATCAGCAAGCAGAACTCGCTGCTCGACATCTCGATCCTGGAGGGCGCGTTGCGCGACGATCTCGACGCGCATGCGCCGCGCCGGATGGCGGTCATCGATCCGCTGAAGCTGGTGCTGACGAATCTTCCGGACGACCACGCCGAATCGCTGACGTTCTCCAACCATCCCAAGGACGCGTCGCAGGGCGAACGCCAGGTGCCGTTCTCGCGCGAGCTGTGGATCGAGCGCGAGGATTTCGAGGAAGTGCCGCCGCCGGGCTTCAAGCGCCTCACCGTCGGTGGCGACGTGCGCCTGCGCGGCGCCGGCATCATCCGTTGCGACGAAGTGGTGAAGGACGATGCGGGCCGCGTGATCGAACTGCGCTGCACGCTGGATCCGGAATCGCGCCCCGGCATGGAAGGCGCCAACCGCAAGGTCAAGGGCACGATCCACTGGGTCAGTGCGAAGCATGCGGTCGCCGCGGAGATCCGTTTGTACGATCGCCTGTTCGCTGTCGCGGATCCCGACAGCGAGGAAGGCGGCAAGACCTACCGCGACTACATGAATCCCGATTCGCGCCGCGTCGTCACCGGCTACGTCGAACCGGCCGCTGCGCAGGCCGCGCCGGAGCAGTCGTTCCAGTTCGAGCGCATCGGTTATTTCGTCGCCGACCGCTACGACCATGCAGCCGCGAAGCCGGTGTTCAACCGCAGCGTGACGTTGCGGGATACGTGGTCGGGGAAGGCTTGACCGCGACTCCTCACTCTCCACGCTGACGCGGACTGACAACCCCCGCTCACGTGAATCCCTCTCCCCGCCTGCGGAGAGAGGTGGCGAGCCGGATTAGGGGCGGACCCGAGCCGACGCCTTCCGCAACCGGCGATCTCGAGTGCGCGTAACCCGCGCTCGAATTCGCCCTCGCCTCAACACGCCGGCTTCGTCGGCCCTCACCCGCCCTTCGGGCACCTTCTCCCCGCACGCGGGGAGAAGGACAATCCCCCGGCGCCCCCATTTCCGGAGCAAAGCCCATGCGCCTGCCATCCGCCCTGATCGCCGCCCTGCTGCTCACGCTGGCCGCCTGTGCAGCGCCCGCACCGACGAGTCCGGATTCATCGGCGCAGCCCGCTCCTTCTTCCGGACCGTCCGTGCAGCCAGCTCCGGCTTCGCCCACCGGACCCGCCACAGCTGCCGGACAGCCTCTGGCGACTTCGCCCAGTGGCGCCGTCACGCTCGACCATTCCTGCAAGACCGACGCGGACTGCGCGGTGAAGAACGTAGGCAACTGCTGCGGCTATTACCCCGCGTGCGTCAACGTCAACAGTCCGACCGATCCGAAGGGCGTGCAGGCCGAATGCGCGAAGAACGGAATGATGTCGGTGTGCGGCTTCCAGGACATCTCGTCCTGCAGCTGCAAGCAGGGCCAGTGCGAAGCCGGTCCGGCGCAGGCGCTGCAATGATGCTGTACGCGCAGGTCCATCTCACCCTGCCGGCGTGGGTGCACGAGGCCGTCGACCTCACCCGCGTGTGGGCCGGCGATGACGAGAAGGTCGCGCTGGCGATCGAGCTGTCGCGGCGCAATGTCGAAGCGCGCAGCGGCGGCCCGTTCGGCGCGGCGGTGTTCGGTCCCGATGACCGCGTGATCGCCATCGGCGTGAACCGCGTCGTGCCGCACACCTGCTCGGTCGCGCACGCCGAGATGATGGCGTACATGCTCGCGCAGCAGCGCACGCAGCGGCGTCGCCTCAACCGCGATGACAACGACGCGCCGCTCGGCCCGATCACGCTGGCGACGTCGTCGCAGCCGTGCTGCCAGTGCTATGGCGCGACCGTATGGGCGGGCATCGACCGCCTGCTGATCGGCGCGCGCAGCGAGGACGTGGAATCGCTCACCGAGTTCGACGAGGGTCCGTTGCCGGCGGACTGGATCGGCGAACTGGAGCGTCGTGGCATTGCAGTCACCCGCGACGTGCAGCGTGAAGCGGCACGCGCGGTGCTGCGTGCGTATGGCGAAGCAGGCGGCGAGCGGTATTGATGGAAATGCCTCAACAATCGCAGCTGCCAACGTTCGTCATTCGCGGGAACGACGATTCGCTGGTTGCAGGCCCTTCCGCATGACGGACGCCCTGTTCTGTTACTGCCGCGCCGGCTTCGAGCCCGAACTCGCCGCTGAACTGACCGAGCGTGCCGCGCACGCGGGTTTCGCCGGCTATGCGCGCACCGAGCGCAACAGCGGCTTCGTCGAATTCATCAGCGAGGACGCGCCGGCACTGTCGCGCGCCCTGCCCTTCGCGAAGCTGATCTTCGCGCGGCAGAAACTGCTGCGGCTCGCCGACCTGCGTGGCATCGATCCGAAAGATCGCATCGCGCCGATCATCGCGGCGCTCGGTGAAACCAACGCTGCGGCTGAAGGCCCAGCGTTCGGCGATCTGTGGGTCGAGCATCCCGACTCCGACGAGTGCAAACCGCTCGCGGGCCTTGCACGCAGCTTCGGCAACGCGCTTCGCCCGGCGCTGCGCAAGGCCGGCAGGCTCACGCGCGAAGAGGATGCGCGCAAGCCGCGCCTGCATGTCGTCTTCCTCGCCGGCGACCACGTGGTGCTTGCGACGAGCGAGCCCCGCGACAGCGCGCCATGGCCGCTCGGCATTCCGCGGCTGCGCATGCATGCCGATGCGCCGAGCCGCTCCGCGCTCAAGCTCGAGGAAGCGCTGATCACCCTGCTCACCGACGACGAACGCCAGCGCCTGCTGCGCGACGGCATGCGCGGCGCGGATCTTGGTGCGGCGCCGGGTGGGTGGACCTGGGTGCTGGTGCGCAACGGCCTGCATGTCACGTCGATCGACAACGGCCCGTTGCGCCAGCAGTTGCTGGACAGCGGCCGCGTCGACCACCTGCGCGCGGACGGATTCACCTGGCAGCCGAAGTCACCGCTGGACTGGATGGTCTGCGACATGGTCGAACAGCCGCGCCGCGTCGCCGAGCGCATGGCCACCTGGCTGCGCGAGGGCTGGTGCCGGCACGCGGTCTTCAACCTCAAACTGCCGATGAAGAAGCGCTGGGATGAAACACGGCTGTGCCTGGACCTGTTCGAACAGCAGGCGCGCAAGCCCCTGCTGGTGCGCGCGCGCCAGCTCTACCACGACCGCGAGGAAATTACCGTTTTTGCAACGGTTGCTTCACACCGGTAAGGACGGCGTCACGCGCCGTGCACATCGCGCGCCGCGGATTCATATTGTTCAGCGGGCATTGCGCGGTTTTACGCGCGTTTGATGCGCCGGGGTCTAGGTTCTGATGAGTCTTTTCCCCCCGCGTGAGGTTGCTCATGAACAAGACGCTATTGAACACAGCCCTGTTGGCCGTCCTCGCCTCGTTCCTGGCCGCCCCTGCATTCGCGCAGGATGCGCCGCCCGCCACGACGACGACGCAGTCCACCGACACGCAGGCCCAGACCGAGGCCGAGAACGAACCACAGCAGACGCCGCCACCGGCCACGAGTTCGGATACGACGACGACCAGCAATGACGCTTCGGCTGCGATGGACCAGACGACCAGCAACGATGCTTCCACGTCGACAGACCAGACCATGACCCAGAGCACGACCAGCAATGACACAAGCGACCAGGCTGGCTCGCTGGATCCGAAGGCACGCAAGTCGGCGAAGGAAGCCACCGGCACCGACACCACGACCCGCAGCGACGCGACCGCCGTGGGCTCGACGCAGGAAATGACCGCCGCGGGCCAGAACACCGACTCCGGTAATACGTCGAACGATGCTTCGGCGGCGACCGGCACGACCACGTCGAACGATGCGGCTGCAAGCACCAGCGCAACGACGTCGAACGATGCTTCCAGCAGCACGGGCACGACGACATCGAATGACGCCTCCGCCGCGATGCAGTCCACCGGCGCCGCGACTTCGGCGACAGCTGCGACGGCGACGGGCGCCGGCGTGACCACGGCGACGCTGCCGTCGGGCGTCGTCGTCAGCTCGCGCCCGGGTGATTCGATTTCCAACAACTACCACGTCGATTTTGCTTCGCTCGACAAGAACAGCGACGGCAACCTCTCGCATGGCGAAGTGAATGCCAGCGGCAATGCCGACCTGACGCGCGAATTCGTTGCGGTGGACATCAACCACAACGGCCGCCTGTCGAAGGACGAAATGAAGGGCTGGACGGACTGACGCACAAGGGAGTGCGTGCAGGAGCAGAACGCCCCGCTTCGGCGGGGCGTTTTTTGTTTCCGGTTTTCGCCGCGAAAAACTGCCCCTCATCCGCCCTGCGGGCACCTTCTCCCCGCATGCGGGGAGAAGGAAATATTCATCTCCTTGCCCTTGCAAGCATAGAGGGAAGTACTCGTTCCCTCCTCGCCCCGCTTGCGGGGAGAGGGACAGCGTCGCGAAGAAACGCAGGGTGAGGGGCCGTCAGCGCGAGCCCTACAACCCCGCCGCATGCTTCCACAACGCATGCCGCAGCGGCGGCAACTTTCCCGCGAGCCCGAGCAGCGGCCCGCGCGCCAGCGTCGCGAGCACGTGGTCGTTGGAGAACAGGCGGTTGAGCGTGTCGAACGAATACGCGGCGATCGCATTCTCGCTGCGACGTTCCCGTGCCCACCGCGCCAGCGAGGCCGAGGCGCCCGGATCGCGACCCGCTGCGCGCTGCCGTTGCAGCATCGCCCGCAACGCGGCGACGTCGCGCAGGCCCAGGTTCACGCCCTGGCCCGCGAGCGGATGCACCACGTGCGCGGCATCGCCGATCACCGCGACACGCCCAGCGACGTGCGCCTGGGCGAGCTGGCGCTTCAGCGGGAACGCGGCGCGCTTCGATACTGCAGTCAATGCACCGAGCGTGCCGGCGAAGGCGTTGTCCAGTTCGCGCAGGAAGTTTTTATCCTCAGCGTGAAGCAGGCGCAGGGCTTCGCCTTCGGGCAGCGTCCATACGATCGAACTGCGGTGGCCGCCTTCGCCGGTGTCGCGCTCGTCCACGAACGGCAGGAAGGCGAGTGGGCCGGTCGGCAGGAACCGTTGCCAGCAGGTCGCATCGTGCGGGCGTTCGTGGTCGACGAAAGCGACGAGGCCGTTCTGCCCGTAGTCGTGGGTATAGGTGTCGATGCCGGCGAGCGAGCGCAGCTTCGAATCGCCGCCGTCCGCCGCGAGCACGAGCCGCGCGCGCAGACGCGTGCCATCGTCGAGGTCGAGCGTGGCGTGGTCCTCGCCCTGCTCGAGCGCAACCAGTTGCACCGGACACAACACGCGCACGCCGGCGGCCGGCAATGCGGCCCAAAGGCGGTCGACGAGCAATGCGTTCTCGACGATCCAGCCGAGTTCGCGACGGCCAAAACTGTCCGCATCGAAGCGCAGCTCGCCGCCGCCCGCCGCGTCCCACACGCGCATGCCGCGGTACGGCTGCACGCGAGCGCCGGCAATCGACGGCCAGACGCCGAGATCGTCCAGCAGCGCCGCATTGTCGGAAGCGAACGCGTAGACGCGCAGGTCCGGCTGCTCCACGCGCCAGCGTGGGGGTTCGCGCGCTTCGACCAGGGTCACCTGCCAGCCATCACGCGCGAGTGCGAGCGCGGCGGCGGCGCCGACCACACCAGCACCGACGATGGCGACGTCAACCAGGTCGCGGCGGCTCATGCGGCCCCCGCGGTCGCGGGCGTGCGACACAGCGCGGGTACGTCGCCGCGGTAGCCCATCGCCGCGCCGACCAGGAACGCCTGTGCGGACGGCAGGCGATCGGCCGCGAACAGACCGAGGCTGCGCAGCGGGCGCAGCAGTTCCGAATCATTCGACGTGAAGCGGGCGAGGCCATCGGAAAACGCCATGGTCCGCCCGCGATCGTCCTGGCGCCGTTGCGCATGGCGCGCGAGCAGCGCCGCATCGCCGCAATCGAAACCGGGATCGCCGCGTCGCGCGTCTTCGATCAGCTCCGCGAGCGTGAGCGCATCGCGCAGGCCGAGGTTGAATCCCTGCGCGCCGATCGGGTGGATCGTCTGTGCCGCATTGCCGACCAGCACTGCGCGCGGCGCGGCCAATGCCTGCGCCATCATGCGCGTGACCGGATAGGCGCTGCGCGCGCCGCACGACAGGAAGCGGCCGGCGCGCCAGCCGAAGGCCTCCTGCACGCGCGCGAGAAACGCGGCCTCGTCCATGGCGGCGACCGCGTCGGCCTCCCCGCGCGCCACGCCGTGGATCAGTCCGAAGTGGCGATCGCCGCGTGGCAACAGCGCGGTCGGACCATCGTTGCCGAAGCGTTCGTAAGCGGTGCCGTCGGGAGTGCGCTCGGCGCGCAGGCGGGTGACGAACAGTGTCTGCGCATAGTCGTGCTCGTCGGCGCCGATGCCCAGCGCGTCGCGAACGCCGCTGCGGGTGCCGTCCGCGCCGACCAGCAGGCGCGTGCGCAGCCGGTGTTCGCCAGTTTCGCCGGCGACGCGCACCACGCGCGCATCCGGGTTGTCTTCCTCCAGTCCGAGGAAACGCATGGGACGATAACGGCGCAGGTGCTGGAGCTCGCCCAGTCGCGCTTCCAGCGCTTCGCCGAAGTCGCGCGCAATCACCACGCGTCCGAATTCGCTGCGCCCGTGCCTGGCGGCGTCGAGCAGGGTACGGCCGAAGTCGCCGCTGCGGCTGACGTGGATGCGCTCGATCGCGCCGGTTGGCGCACGCAGCTTCCGCATCACGCCGAGCGCGGTGAGTGCGTTGACGGTGGCCTCGGCGAAGCTGAGGTTGCGTTCGTCGAATACGGGCGGCACTGCGCCCGGCGGCGCGGCTTCGACCAGGCCGACGGCGAGGCCCAGCCGGTCGAGTGCGATGGCGAGGCTCGCGCCGACCAGCCCGCCGCCGATGATCAGCACGTCGTGCAGGGCGCCTTCGCTCGCGACATGCGTGGAGGCCGGTGACAGGTCGGTCTGGGGCATTGCGTTATGCTAACGGTCTGCGGCCGCCACCGGCCATGAACGCCACGAATACCGCCCATGAATCGTCCGAACGTCTCCTTCGCTCCCGGCCCGCTGATCCTGGGCGCCATGATCCTCGCCGCTGCGCTGACGCGGGTGATGCCGCATCCGTGGAACTTCTCGCCGGTCGAAGCGATCGCGCTGTTCGGCGGTGCGTATTTCGGATCGCGCTCGCTGGCGATCTTGGTCCCCCTGGTGGCGATGTTCGCCTCCGACCTCGCGCTGTCCGGCATCCACGGCGGCACCTACGCCACCTACTTCGGCAGTACCAGCTTCTGGCTGGTGTACGCCTGCATCGCGCTGTCCTCGGTGCTCGGCTTCGGCCTGCGCGGCAAGGTGAACGGCGTGCGCGTGCTCGGTTATTCGCTGATGGGCTCGGTGCTCTTCTTCCTCATCACCAACTTCGCGGCATGGATCGGTTCGTCGATGTATCCGCAGAACGCGGCCGGCCTGCTCGCTTCGTACATCGCCGGCATTCCGTTCTTCCAGGGCACGCTGCTGGGCACGCTGTTCTTCTCGGCGCTGCTGTTCGGCGGCTTCAGCCTGCTGCGCCACCGGATGCCGGCGCTGCGCGCGCAGACGGTGTAGGAGCGCCCCGCGGGCGCGACCTGCACAACCGCGAAAGCGATCGCGGCCATGGGCCGCTCCTACCCGGACAGGGCGAAGCATGGGCAACCGTCTTTCCAAGATCTATACGAAGACCGGCGACGACGGCACCACCGGCCTGGGTGATGGCAGCCGCGTCGCCAAGGATTCGGCCCGCGTCGCTGCGTATGGCACGGTCGACGAAGCCAATTCGTGCATCGGCCTGGTGCTGGCGGCAGAGATTCCGGACGACGTGCGTTCGCTGCTCGTGTCGGTGCAGCACCAGATGTTCGATCTCGGCGGCGAGCTGTGCATTCCCGGGCACGCGGCGATCTTCGATGCCGACATCGAGCGCCTGGAACAGCACCTCGACGCCTTCAACGACCCGCTGCCGCCGCTGAAGGATTTCATCCTCCCCGGTGGCGGCGAAGCCGCGGCCCGCTGCCATGTCGCCCGCACCGTCGTGCGCCGCGCCGAACGCGAGACCGTCACGCTGTCCCGCCATGACGCGGTGCGGCCGGAAGCCATCCGCTATCTCAACCGCCTTTCCGACCTGCTGTTCGTCCTGGCCCGCGTGCTGGCGCGTGCGAGCGGGCACGGCGAGGTGCTGTGGAACCACGAACGCCGAAAAGGATGAGGAGGGGCGCTCGCGAGCCACTGGCTCGCGCCCCGACGAACGCCCGTCCGTCTATGCCGACGGCCCGGTAGACCGCCAGGGAAGCAGGAGCGCGGTTCTTTAGCCGCGTCGCAACGCGCCGTCGCAACAGGCGTGCGAGAACAACGCTTCACTTCTTCCGCAACACGGCTTCACACGCGCCGCCACGACCTACTCGCTACGCTCAACGCGCCACCGTCACGGCTGACGTCCTTGCACTTCTACACCCACTCCGCCTGCCTCCAGCACGACACCGGTCCTGCCCACGCCGAGCGTCCGGCGCGCCTTGAAGCGGTGACTTCCGCGCTGCGCGAGGCCTTCCCGCGAGTGTCCTGGTCCGATGCACCGCGCGCGACCCGCGGACAGCTGCTGCGCGTGCACGACGACGCACTGTTGCGTCTGGTGCTGGATACGCCGGTCTCGGACAGCATCGCGCTCGATCCCGACACCGTGCTGTCGAAGGGCTCCGCCGAAGCCGCGCTGCGCGCCGCGGGTGCGGGTGTCGCCGCGGTCGATGCCGTGATCGATGCCGGACACCATGACGCGGAACCACCGCGCGTGTTCTGCGCCGTACGGCCGCCGGGCCACCACGCCACGCCCTCGGTCGCGATGGGGTTCTGCCTCTTCAACAACATTGCGGTGGCCGCGGCGCACGCGCTGGATGCGCATGGCCTGGCGCGCGTGGCGATCGTCGACTTCGACGTACACCACGGCAACGGCACGCAGGCCGCCTTCGAGGGCGACCAGCGCGTGCTCTACCTCAGCTCGCACCAGATGCCGCTGTATCCGGACACCGGTTACGCCAACGAACGCGGCGTTGGCAACATCGTCAATGCGCCGCTGCGTCCGGGCGCCGGTGGCGAGGCGTTCCGCGCGGCCTGGTCGCAGATCCTGCTGCCGGTGATCGATGCCTTCCGGCCCCAGTTGCTGTTGGTATCGGCCGGCTTCGACGCGCACCGGCTGGATCCACTGGCGCAACTGCAGCTCGAAGCCGACGATTACGCATGGCTCACCGCCGAGCTGGTGACCCTGGCCAACAAGCACGCGCGTGGCCGCCTCGTATCGATGCTGGAGGGAGGCTACGACCTCACCGCATTGCGGGAGTGCAGCGTGGCGCACGTACGCGCCCTGATGGCCTGAGCATTCAGTTACCGCAATACGGCTCCGGAGGTCGATCGGGTCTGCGCGCCCTCGCACTCTCCCGCGCCGAGCGGCAATCGTTCCGGGCAAACGCGATTTTTCCGGCGCCCCATAAAAAAACTCTCCCCCCGCCTGGGCTGCGGGGAGAGAGCGGGTGTTACGGCAATCGGGACTTTCTGTTCTTAGTCGATGACTCAGATCATCGGCGCCGGGGTGGCCGGCATGGCAGCAGCAGCGGACTTCTTCGAAGCGCGCTTCTTGCTGGCCTTCTTCGCAGGACGCTTGGCAGCCTTCTTGGCGGCCTTCTTCGCGGTCTTCTTGGCAGCCTTCTTGGCAGGACGCTTAGCGGTCTTCTTGGCGGCCTTCTTCGCGGTCTTCTTGGCAGCCTTCTTGGCAGGACGCTTAGCGGTCTTCTTGGCAGCCTTCTTCGCGGTCTTCTTGGCAGCCTTCTTGGCCGGACGCTTGGCTACCTTCTTGGTGGCCTTCTTCGCGGTCTTCTTGGCAGCCTTCTTCACTGCCTTCTTCGCGGTCTTCTTGGCGGCCTTCTTGGCGCCAGTCTTCTTGGCGACCTTCTTCGCAGCCTTCTTGGCGGCGGGCTTTTTCTTCGCAGCTTTCTTCATAGCCATGGTTGAATCCTCGTCAGTTGTGAAACGTGCCCATGAGGGCGTCGGTCTTTCGGGTTAACAACAGCCCAGTACAAAACCTGCCGTGGGCGAACCCACGACCAAACGCCGGTGCGCCAGGCGCACCAAAGCGAATCCATCACCCATCGCAGGCCGGCCACCTGCCCGACGGGTTGACCCGGCGCCACGCCCGGAAGCGCGTGCCAGGTCGGTTCCAAACGATTCCCCGAACGTGCCGCAAACAAAAACCCGATCCGCTGTGGGCGAACCGGGTTGGAGGCGGTCACTCGTTTGCGCGTAGGTGAGCTGCGTTTTCGCAAAGGACAGAACGCCAACGTCCACCGTCTTCATGTTGCGGGCGGAGGTCCGTTTTTTACTGCGCGTTGTCGCGATCGCTCTACTCACATTGTTCCGCAGGAAACGTCTGCTGGGCGAAACCTAATCACGGTTTTTCGGCATGTCAACAATCCCGCGTAAATTTTTTTCCGGCGCACTTCCCGGGCGTCCGGCGGTAACCGCAGGCATCGGCGCCGCCGATCCACAACCGCTGCGCTTCGAATGCAATGCACACGCGCAATGCGTTTTCGCAGAGCACTTAAATAAAGGCGTTTTTTTCGCGAAGCGTTTGCGCATCGCGCGCAGTGCCGTTGCGCAACGGCGCGTGGCAATGATGTGGAGCTGGTCGGTCAGCCACTGTTCCGGTGTTCACAAGCCGCCGACGATCGGCAGCCCGATCCGGCATCGCACAACCCGATTTGCGCAGAAACTGCGCGAACTTTTTCCGCCCGCGCACTGCGTCGCGGATGCTCGTGGCGCATCCGATCGCGTGTCGACAGTCGCCAATCGGGATGCGTGCAGGCGTGGTTCGCATAGTTGCGAACCGGCGCGAACAGGCGACGAGCATCGCGAGCGGAGCGCCGCCGCCAGGCAGGCCTGGGATCGGCTGCATGTCTTCAAGCACCACCCGGTTACCGAAGTGCGCGCGCCGATCGTCCATGCAGAAACAACGATGCCGGCGTGGAGCAATCCGGCCGGCATCGCGTGTTGTTGCTTGGCAATCGCTTCCGGGCGGAACCGCCCCGGGATCAATGCGCTTCGTCTTCCAGCAGCTCGGCGTAGTCGTCCGGGCCGAGCAGTTCGTTGAGCTGCTCGGCGTCGTCGACTTCCAGCGTGAACAGCCAACCTTCGCCGTAGGCGTCCTCGTTGATCGTTTCCGGCTTGTCGGTCAGCGCGTTGTTGATGGCGGTAACCGTGCCGGTGACCGGCGCGTACACGTCGGAAGCGGCCTTCACCGATTCGACGACGGCGCAGGCATTACCGGCCTCGACGCGATCGCCGATGTTCGGCAGCTCGACGTACACCAGGTCGCCGAGCAGGCCCTGCGCGTGATCGGAAATGCCTACGGTGACCTTGCCGTCGCCTTCGACGCGGGCCCACTCATGGGACTTGAGGAACTTGAGGTCGCCGGGGATCTCGCTCATGGGGTGCTCCGTGGATGCGTCGAATGTGTCTTGGGGGAATGGTGGAGTGCGCACCCGAAAGCGCGCCGTCGTAGTGTAGCGAAGCGCGGGCGTGCCGGATCAAGCGCACCCGTGCGCGGTCAGATTCCTTCCTGCGGCTTGCCTTCGCGCACGAACGGGAACTTCACGATGCGCACCGGCACTTCCCTGCCGCGGATGTCGACGCGGACGTTCCCAGCCGTGCCCGCAGGAACCCGTGCGAACGCGATCGCCTTGCCCAGCGTCGGCGAAAACGTACCGGACAGGATCTCGCCTTCACCATTGTCGGTGAGCACCTTCTGGCCGTGGCGCAGCACGCCCTTCTCGTCCATCACCAGGCCGATCATCTGCCTCGGCACGCCACTTGCTTTCTGCGCTTCGAGCGCGCCGCGGCCGATGAAGTCGCGCGGCTTTCCGCCGGGCTGGTCGTCCAGTGCGACGGTCCACGCCAGTGCGGCTTCGTACGGAGAAACGGTGTCGTCCATGTCCTGGCCGTAGAGATTCATGCCTGCTTCCAGGCGCAGCGTGTCGCGCGCACCGAGTCCGGCCGGCTTCACGCCCGCGGCGAGCAGTGCATTCCAGAAAGCGACCGTGTCCGCTTCAGGCACCACGATCTCGAAACCGTCCTCGCCCGTGTAACCGGTACGGGCGACGAACACATCGATGCCGTCGGCGGTCTTCGCTTCACCCGCGGCGAACTTGCCTAGCCTGGCGATTGCCGCGCGATCTTCCTCGCGCAGCAGGCCCAGCACCTTCTCGCGCGCGTTCGGTCCCTGCACGGCGATCATGCCGAAGTCAGGCCGCTCGGTGACGGTGACGTCAAAGGCCTTCGCCTGCCGGTTGATCCATGCCAGGTCCTTCTCGCGCGTGGCGGCATTCACGACCAGGCGGAAGAAATCCTCGGCGCGGTAGTACACGATCAGGTCGTCGATCACGCCGCCCTGCTCGTTGAGCATGCAGGTATACAGCGCCTTGCCCGGCGTCTTGAGCTTGTCGACGGAGTTCGCGACGAGGTGGCGCAGGAAATCGCGCACCTTCGCGCCGCGCAGGTCGACGACCGTCATGTGCGAGACGTCGAACATGCCCGCGTCGCCGCGCACCAGGTGGTGCTCGTCGATCTGCGAGCCGTAGTGGATCGGCATGTCCCAGCCGCCGAAGTCGACCATCTTGGCGCCGAGGGCACGATGGGTGTCGTTGAGGATGGTCTTCTGGGTCATTGCGGACTCTGCGGGCGCGAGGAAGTCCGTAATTATTGCAGAGGCGCGCCGGGGGACGTGCCGGCCATTCGCAGAAACCTTGTTGACGCCAGCGTATGTTGGCGCGGCGCAGTGGCCTGAAGGGGCTGGCGCCCGCCGCACACGCCAGCTGCAGGGCCCGCTCCCTTACGCCGCTTCCACCCGCAATGTCATGCCATCGGCGCCGATGATGCGTACCGCCGTGCCCGCCGGCAGGTCGGGGCCGGTCACTTCCCAGTACGCATCGGCGATCTGCACGCGGCCACGGCCGCTGGCGATCGCGCTCTCCAGCGGAACCACGCGTCCGACCAGCGCATCGGTGCGGCGATTGAGCGTCGGTCGATCGCTCACGCGTTCACGGCCGCGGAACCAGTGCCGGTACACCTGGATCGAGATGAAGCTGAGCACGACGAAGAGCGTGACCTGCGCCAGCACCGGAATGTCGAACAGCAACACCACGACGAACAGCGCCGCCGCGGCGAAACCCAGCCACAGCATGAAAGCGCCAGGCGCCATCGTTTCCAGTGCGAACAGAACCAGCGCCGCCGCCGCCCACGCCACTACCTGCCAGTCCCAACGCATGGCTCAGCTCCCGCGGCCCGGCATCGCCGGCGGCGTCTTCGCCATCGCGTCCTTCGCCAGCTCGGCGATACCGGCGAGCGAGCCGATCACGCCTGCCGATTCCATCGGCATCATCACGAACTTCTGGTTTGGCGCTTCGGCCAGCGCCTTGAACGCCTCGATGTATTTCTGCGCGACAAAGTAGTTGATCGCCTGCACGTTGCCACCGGCGATCGCGTCGGAAACGAGCTGCGTGGCCTTGGCTTCGGCTTCGGCCAGGCGCTCGCGCGCCTCGGCGGCGCGGAATGCGGCTTCCTTGCTGCCTTCGGCTTCCAGGATCACCGACTGCTTCTCGCCTTCGGCCTTGAGGATCGCTGCCTGGCGGAAACCCTCGGCCTCGAGGATGTTGGCGCGCTTCTCGCGTTCGGCCTTCATCTGCCGCGCCATCGAATCGACCAGGTCGCGCGGCGGCTGGATATCCTTGAGTTCGATGCGGTTGACCTTGAGGCCCCACGGGTGCGTCGCGGCGTCCACGGCCAGCAGCACCTTGGCGTTGATCTCGTCGCGCTTGGACAGCGATTCGTCCAGGTCGAGCGAACCGATCGAGGTGCGGATGTTGGTCATCACCAGGTTGAGGACCGCCACTTCCAGCTGCGCGACTTCATAGGCGGCCTTGGCCGCATCCAGCACCGAGAAGAAAACGATGCCGTCGACCTTCACCACCGCGTTGTCCTTGGTGATGACGTCCTGGCTCGGGACTTCGAGCACCTGTTCCATCATGTTGATCTTCCGACCCACGCCCTGGTAGATCGGCACCAGAAAATGCAAGCCCGGCGTCAACGTGTGCGTGTACTTGCCGAAGGCTTCCACCGTCCATTCGTAACCCTGCGGCACCATGCGGACGGCCTTGGACAGCACGATCACGCCCGCGAACACCACGACCACGGCCAACAACGAACCCAGCGTCATGTCGATCCCCTCCCTGAAGTTGCTCGGAGTATAGGCGCAGCTTGCGGCGGTCGGCCGTCGCTTCGCGGCGGCCGCGGATAACCCTGAACGCCTCTCCCGAATGGTCTCCGCGCCGGTTTCGGCGGCTGCGAGAACATTTTTTTGAACCGGATGCGACCTTTCCGCATCCGGGCGCATCCTTACCGTTGGATGCCGCCGAATTCCTCCTTCGCGATCGACGTACCCGACACCCTGCTGACCCGCGCGCGGACCGGGGAGCGGGCCGCGTTCGAGCAGCTGTATCGCTGGTTCGAACGGCCGGTGTTCACCCTGGCCATGCGCATGTGCGGCGACCGCGAAGAGGCTGCCGAGGTGCTGCAGGACACGATGCTGAAAGTATTGAAGCGGGTGTCGGAATTCCGCGGCGCCGGGAGCGGTGGCGAAGGCAGTCCGTTCTGGGCATGGTTGCGGCAGATCGCGGTGAACGAGGCGCTGATGCGTCTGCGCAACCGCCGCAGCCACGGCCATGAAGTGGCGATCGAGGACGAATACGCGCTGGAAGACCACGCGCCACCGCCCCCGGCGGCTGCCGACGCCGCGCAGCTGCAGCGCGCGCTCGCGCAACTTCCCGCCATCACCCGTAGCGTGTTGTGGCTGTATCACGCCGAGGGTTACACACATGAAGAAATCGCGGTGCTGATGCAACGCACCACGAGCTTCTCCAAATCGCAACTTGCGCGCGGCGGACGCCGCCTGCGCCAGCTGCTCGAAGGTTCCGGTGCGGAATCGAACACCGCGCTAACGAACGCCAGTGACGTTCCCACACCGGCTGCAACATTAGAGGTGCGTCATGCCTGACTTCTTCAACGACCGCATGGAAAGTGCTCCGAATGGATGGAGCGAGGCATTCGCGGCGCTGCCCATGGAAACGCCGCCTGCGGATGCCTGGACCCGAATCACGCGCGCGCTCGACGCTCCGGCATCACGTCGCGGTGCGATGCAGCGCGAACGCCGCATGAGCTGGATGATCGGGTTGGCGAGCGCCGCTGTGTTGACGGCAGTGGCCTGGTCGCCACTGTCGCTCCGGCTGCAGGGCGGCATTGAAACGACGCGGCCCACCATGGCCACAGCGGAAGCGCCTGGACTGCGCGGACCGGCGGCGCCGCTGCGCAGTGAAACAATCTCCACGGCGCCGGCCACCAAGCCGGCTGCCGAAGACATCCGTGTTGCGTCTTCCGAGGTTTCCACGCGTGCCCCGAAGTCCACGCACCGCAAGCCGGCTCGCACTACGCGGGTTGCAGCGAAGCGGCCGCACGAGGAATCGACTCTTCCCATGCTGGCCGCAACTTCGGAAAAGGTGCAACCGGATACGGCTCCGCTTACCGCTTCAACGACGACGGAAGCAGCAGTGGACCCGTTGCAGAAACTGAAAACCCAATCCGCCCAGCTCGAAGCACTCGTCATCCTCGCCCGCGACGAACGCGTGGCGAATGCGAGCAGCGAACTGTTGAGCAGCGAACTCGATTCCGGCATCGCTGCCGTCGATGCGGCGCTGGCGCAGCCGGACCTTGCCGATGCGCGAAAACAGGAACTCTGGCAGCAACGCGTGGACCTGCTGCAGCAGCTTGCCGGGGTCGAAGCGACTTCGCGCTGGCTCGCGGCCCAGGGCGCGTCCAATGACACCGCGCTGGTCAGCGTCTATTGATCGACCAACGAACTTCAGCCGATTCATCAGTGGAGATGTCCATGAAGCGCCTCACTCCCCTCACCACCGCACTCGCGTCAGCCGTCGCGCTCGCACTGGCCTTCGGTGCCTTCGCGCAAGCCGCGCCTGACGCCGCGAAGGACAAGGAACTCGCCGCCGCCCGCGAGGAACTGCATCGCGCCGCGCGACGCGTTGCCGAACTTTCCCGCGACCATGCCGGTCCGCGCGACATGGTCGTCGAACGACGACTGCTGCAACGTCCGGTGCTGGGCGTCATTCTCGAACCCGATGACGGCGCGGGCGTGCGCATCGCGGCTGTGACGCCGGAGGGTGGCGCTGCGAAAGCCGGCCTGCGCAGCGGCGATCGCATCACCGCGATTGAAGGCAAGCCGCTTGCGGGTTCCGATGCCAACGCGCGCCTGGCCGATGCCCGCGCGCGCCTGCGCGCGCTCGACACAAAAACGCCGGTCGCGCTGGGCTATGTGCGCGATGGGCGCAATGCCAGCGTCAAGGTGACGCCGGGCACCGGCGACCACCTGATCATGCTGCACAACAGCGACGGCGATTTCGAGTTCAGTGGTGCACCGGGCATGCACATCGGTCCGGATGGAGAGTTCAGCGGTGAAGCGCGCGTCGTCCAATTCGCACCTGGCGGAGTCGCTCCGCAGATCCGTCGCGAGATCATCCGCGAGGAACTCTGCGATGACGACGCCGACTGCCGGATGCCGCTGCTGGCGGAAGCCTTCCGCTGGAACGGACTGAATCTCGCATCGGTCGACAGGAACCTCGGCCATTACTTCGGCACCGATCGCGGCGTGCTGGTGCTCAGCATTCCCGAAGGCATGGGCGGGTTGCAGCCTGGCGACGTGCTGCAGAAAGTCGACGGCAAGGTCGTGAACACGCCGCGCGAAGTGATGGCGGCCGCGCACGCGCGCGCACCCGGCAACGCCGTGCCGGTCGAATACCTGCGCGATCGCAAGGTGCTGAGCACAAAGGTGACACTGCCCGAACGCGCGGTCCTGCGCCTGCCGCCGCCGCCACCGCCTGCGCCACCCGCGCCTCCGGCTCCTCCGGCTCCTCCGGCGCCACGTTCCGCTCCGCACGCGAACGCAGCGCCTGCACCGTTTGCGGCGCCCGCGCCGCCTTCACCACCAGCAGCGCCGGAAGCTCCGGTTCCTCCTCCGCCGCCGGAGCCGCTGACGCTGTTGTAGGCAACAAAAAAGAAGCCCAGTCCGAGCGGACTGGGCTTCAAGCTTCTGCGGGGGGAGAGAGAAGCAGAACGTTATTTCGTGAGGATCAGCTTGTCGTTGCGCGTGTGCCGCAGGCGATAGACCTCATTGCCGTGCCGGATCAGCACTTCGCGCGTACCGCGCAGCAAGGCATCGCTTTCGACCGCCGGCGACACCGGCGATGAGCGCGGGAAGTCCGCGCGGACCGGGCGATGCACCAGATGCAGGACGGGACGCTGGGCCATGGCGGATGTCTCGTTCGGGTGTTTCTCAGATGATAATCATTCTCATTTGATTTGCAACACCGTGCCGGACCTTCAGGCAGCGGCTGCCTCGATGCGCGCCCACTCGTCTTCGCCGAGGCTTAGGTAAAGCTCCAGCGCCTGCAGGTTCTGCACCAGCTGCTCGACCCGGCTCGCGCCCAGGATCACGCTCGACACGTGCGGGTTACGCAGGCACCAAGCGATGGCCATCGTCGCTGGCGCATGCCCCATTTCTTTCGCGGTCGCGGCAAAGCGCGCGGACCGCTCCATGCGATGCGCATCGCTGTCGCCGACCACGATGCGCTGTAGCCAGCCCATGCCTTCGCGTCCGAGTCGCGCATCGTCGGTCATGCCGGCCGCGTACTTGCCGGTCAGCAATCCGGAGGCCAAGGGCGAAAAGGTCGTGGTGCCGAGGCCGAGCTCCGCATACAGCGGTGCATATTCCATTTCCACGCGCTCGCGGTGCAGCAGGTTGTACTGCGGCTGTTCCATCGTCGGTGCGTGCAGGTGCGATGCGCGCGCGATCCTGTGCGCTTCGCGAATGAGCGAAGCAGGCCATTCGGACGTTCCCCAGTACAGCACCTTGCCCTGGCGGATCAGCGCATCCATCGCCCATACCGTTTCTTCCACCGGCGTGTCCGGATCGGGGCGATGGCAGTAATAGAGATCGAGATAGTCGACGCGAAGGCGCTTCAGCGCGGCATGGCACGCGTCGGTGACGTGCTTGCGCGAGAGACCTTTCTGCGTCGGTTTCGGATCGACCGCCGAGCCGAACAGCACCTTGCTCGACACGCAGTAGCCATCGCGGGGCAGCCGCAGATCGGCAATCACGTCGCCCATCACCGTTTCCGCGTTGCCGTTCGCGTAACCCTCGGCGTTGTCGAAGAAGTTGATGCCATGGTCCCAGGCCGCCGCGACCAGGTCGCGCGACACGCCGCGTCCGATCTGCGCGCCAAATGTCAGCCAGGCGCCAAAGGAAAGGGCCGACAGCTGCAGGCCGGACGAACCGAGACGGCGGTAGTGCATGGAGGGTCTGCCGATGTGTGGGAAGTGGGTCGCGCTGGCGCCGGGGCGACGCTGGGCAAGGAAGAGCGAGGAAGTGTATGTCGATACACGCCCGAGTGATGACGCCGCCCAGCGTCGCCCCGGCGCCAGCCCGAAGGGTTGCCCTTCAGGACAACGCGATCCGCTGCCCACGCATTGGCAGACCCTGCTCCGTGAAATCGTTCGCGTTGGCGTGCATGCTACCGCCGGCCGCCCCGACTGCGTGGAGAAGCTACGTGCAGGTTTTCGTCCGCCACATCCGCGACATGCTTCCCCTGCTGCTCGCGCAGCCTGACGAAGTGATGCTCGAAGTCGGCTCGGGAGGCGAGCTCATCGTCGCCCGCCTGCGTGCCGTCATCGCATTGCTGCTGTTGCTGCTGCCGCTGATCAACGCGGCCAGCGGTGGCAGCGTGCGCGAAACCATGATCGGGCTCGGCGGAGCGGTCTTCGTGAACGTCTTCGCCCAGGTCTGGCTGTCGCTTGCCCGCAGCCGGCGTGCGCATCGCTGGCTGCCGTTCGCAACCAGCGCCTTCGACGTCACGGCCGCGACGCTGGTACTGGTGGTGCTGGCCTTCAATCACCTGCCATCCGCGCTCAACAGCATGGTGGTTTGGTGCGGCTACCTGCTCGCGATCCTTTTGACCGCGCTGCGCGGCGACGTCCGCGTCACCCTGTTTGCGGGCGGTCTGGCGCTGGCGGAATACGCGCTGCTCGTGATCGTAGCCTTCGACTCCGCGACCTCGCCGGAACAGCTGATTTCAGCCGACTATGGCGCGGTCACCGTAGGCACGCAGGTACAACGGCTGGTCCTGCTGACCATTACCACGCTCATGACCGCGATGGTGACGTTCCGCATGCAGCGCGTGGTGGAGATGTCGGGAACCGACGGCCTCACCGGCCTGCCCAATCGCGTCTGGCTGCTGCACCGCGCGCCGCGCGCGATGGACGCCGTGCAACGCGACGGCAGCAGCCTGTCGCTGGCGCTGATCGACATCGACAACTTCAAGCGCGTGAACGACGAAGCCGGCCATCGCGCCGGCGATCGCGCACTCAAGCATGTGGTCACCGTGTTGCGCGAGGGTGCGGAACCCGGCGAAAGCCTGGTGCGCATCGGCGGCCAGGAATTCGTGCTGCTGATGCGCAAACCGATCGGCAGCGCGTGGGAACGCGTCGACGCATTGCGCCGCCAGTTGCTGCAGCGACCTTTCGAACCCGAACGCGGCGGCGAACCGTTCCGCCTGAGCCTCAGCGCCGGCCTCGCGACCTATCCGCAGGAAGGCGCCGACCTCTCGCGCCTGCTGCGCCGTGCCGACCAGCGCCTGCAGGAGGCCAAGCGCGAAGGGCGCAACCGGGTCGTCGCGCGCGATACCTGAACCACACAGCGGATTTCCCTCTCCCGATAGAGCGCAGGCTGCGATTCCCGAAGATTCGGCTCACTTCGGTTGCCCGCACCAGCCCCTCACCGCTACGCTGCGGCGAATTTACGCCGTCACCGGCACAGGGGAACTGAGTGGAAGCACTGGCACGCGTCGCCTTCGGCCTGTTTGGCCTGGCCGTCCTGATCGGACTGGCCTGGTTGTTCTCGGCCAACAAGAAATCGGTGGATTGGAAGCTGGTCGGCGTGGGTGTCAGCCTGCAGATCGCGTTTGCGGCCCTCGTGCTGCTGGTGCCAGGGGGCAAGGATGTCTTCGACGCGCTCGGCCGCGGCTTCGTGAAGCTGCTCGAGTTCACCGGCGTCGGCACCCAGCTGATCTTCGGCGACTTGTCGCAGAGCGCGAAGTTCGGCTTCATCTTCGCCTTCCAGGTGCTGCCGACGATCATCTTCTTCGCTGCACTGATGGGCATGCTCTACCACCTCGGCGTGATGCAGTGGATCGTGCGCGGCATGGCCTGGGCGATCACCAAGCTGATGCGGGTTTCGGGTGCCGAAACCACCAGCGTGTGCGCCAGCGTCTTCATCGGCCAGACCGAAGCGCCACTGACGATCCGACCCTACATCGGCCGCATGACGCAATCGGAACTGCTGACGATCATGGTCGGCGGCATGGCGCACATCGCGGGCGGCGTGCTGGCAGCCTACGTAGGCATGCTCAGCGGCGGCGATCCGGTGCAGGGCGCGTACTACGCCAAGCACCTGCTCACCGCATCGATCATGGCCGCGCCGGCGACGCTGGTGATCTCCAAGGTCCTCATGCCGGAAGTGGGCGAGCCGCTCACCCGCGGCAAGGTGAAGATGGAAGTCGAGAAGAGCACCGCGAACGTCATCGACGCGGCGGCTGCGGGCGCCAGCGACGGCCTGCGCCTCGCACTGAACGTCGGCGCGATGCTACTCGCCTTCACTGCACTGATCGCGCTGATCAACTGGCCGCTGCGCGAACTCGGCGAAGCCACCGGCATGGCGGCTGCGCTCGGCAAGCCGACCGACCTCGGCACCCTGCTCGGCTACGTGCTCTCGCCAATTGCCTGGGTGATCGGCGTTCCGTGGCAGGACGCGACCACTGTCGGCGGCCTCATCGGCCAGAAGATCGTGCTCAACGAATTCATCGCCTACCTGCAGCTGTCGGACATCATCAATGGCAAGACGCCGGGCGTCGTGCTGAGCGAACAGGGCAAGCTGATCGCGACATATGCACTGTGCGGCTTCGCCAACTTCAGTTCGATCGCGATACAGATCGGCGGCATCGGCGGACTGGCACCGGAGCGTCGCCATGACCTCGCCCGTCTCGGCCTGAAGGCGGTGCTCGGCGGCTCGATCGCCACATTCATGACCGCCACGATTGCCGGCGTGCTGACCAGTTTCGCTGGCTGACTCCAGCCTTCAGCGAAGTGAAGAAAACGGGCCGCATCGCGGCCCGTTTTCGTTTCAGCACCGGCGTCTCAATCCCGCCGGCCTCTTGCGTACAGTCTTCACATTCAGATCCGGCGCCATCCCCGCTGCAGTGGCATTCTGCGCGCTGCAGGACAGATGCCTGATCCACCCCGCACCGAGGATACCCACGGACCGGAGCAAGGAGACGCACATGAGCACTGCGACCCAGCCGCGAAACCACGAATCCGCAGCGGCCAACAACCGCATCATTGCCGCCAGCGACTGGCGCGACTTCGCTCAGGCGCTGGAGATCGAGGAAGCCACGTTGCGCGCCGTGGCCGAAGTCGAATCCACTGGCAGCGGTTTTTTGCCCGCGCCCTCCGGCAAACCGAAGGTCCTGTTCGAAGGCCACGCCTTCCATCGGCTCACCGGCGGCCGCTACAGCTCGGAACATCCGGACATCAGCCATCCCAAATGGAGCCGGCGCAGGTACTCGGGCTCGCTCGCGGGCGAGTGGCGCCGGCTCGATGCGGCATGCCGGCTCGATCGCACCGCCGCACTGCAGTCGGCGAGCTGGGGCCTGTTCCAGATCATGGGATTCAACTACCCGTACTGCGGCTGCGAAGACGTGGAAACCTTCGTCGCGAAGCAGTACGAAAGTGCGGCGCAGCAACTCGCCCTGTTCGTGAAGTTCGTTTCGCGGCCGCCGTTGCTGCCTGCGCTGCGTACGCGCAACTGGAAAGCGTTCGCGCGGGCCTACAACGGGCCCGGTTTCGCTACGAACCATTACGACGGCAAACTGGCGGCGGCCTACGGGCGCTGGACGCGGTCACCTTCGCGCACTGGCAAGGCATCCGCTACGCAACGACGCGCTGCCGAATCCACCTCCACATTGCCGCCGGGCCGCGAGAGCTTCGCCGCGGTTGCCGAGATCCGCCGCGAGAACCCGCGCCGTCGCAATGTGCGCCCGGATGCCGTCGATCTGCGCGACTGGGAATACCGGCCGAACATCGCAATCGCGCCGGACGCGCGGCTCATACCCAACGATCCGGCATCGACCAAGCAGCAGGGCCAGAGCAATGCCTGCACCGGCTTTGCGCTGGCGACGGTGATCGAATACCTGCTCGATCGCAGCCAGCGCCCGGTCGAAACCATGTCCGGCTACATGCTTTACAGCATGGCGCGCCGCTATGACGAATGGGCGGAGGAAGGCGACGAGAGCGACAGCGGTTCCTCGCTGCGCGGAGCACTCAAGGGCTGGTCACGCCATGGCGCGAGCGCCGAACGGCTCTGGCGCACGTTGCAGATGCCGAAATGCGATGTCGGTGAAAGCGACTGGTGGCTGGATGCGGTGAAGCGGCCGATGGGCGCGTACTACCGCATCGATCCGAAGAACATTCGCGACATGCACGTGGCGCTCACCGAAGTCGGCGCGATCTATGCCAGCGCGTACACGCACACAGGCTGGGACACGCTGCTGGCGTCCAAGGGATCGCCGGCACCGACTTCCATCGACGACATTCCGGTACTGCCGGCCGGCAGCGGTGCGCGCGACCAGGGCCATGCTTTCGCGATCGTCGGTTACACGCGCGACGGCTTCATCGTGCAGAACTCGTGGGGCCGGAGTTGGGGCCGCGGCGGCTTCGCGGTGCTGCCTTACGAGGACTGGCTGGCGAACGCAATGGATTGCTGGGTCGTGCAGTTGGGCGTCGTTACTGCCGAGCACGAACGCGTGGCACGCGCGCCTTCGCTGCGCACCGATCCGGCGGGCAAGGCGATTGTTTCTCGCGATCCCACCCTCGCCTTCCACGAGATCGCACCGTTCGTGATCGACATGGAAAACGAAGGCCAGCTGAGCCAGCGCGGCCGCTTCCGCACCGGCCCCGACGACCTGCGCCTGCTGGTCGAACACCACCTGCCGCACGCGGCGAATCTGTGGGACGCGAAACGCACGGGGCACATCGATGTCGCGATCTACGCGCACGGCGGCCTGACCAGCGAAGACGCCGCAGCCGAAACCGCACGCGCATGGATTCCGCATCTGTACTCACATCGGATCTTCCCGATCTTCCTGATGTGGGAAACCGGTGCCTTCCAGACGCTCGGCAACATCTTCGAAGACGCGGTGCGCGGCGAAGCGGAGAAGACCGGCGGCGAACGCTGGAGCCGCTTCAAGGACGAGTTGCGCGAATGGTGGAACGAGCGGCTCGAAGGCCTCGCACGCCTGCCAGGCCGCACGCTGTGGAACGAGATGAAGGACAACGCGCGCGACATCTCCGGTGCGCGCGGTGCCGGCGCGGTGCAGCTGCTCGGACTGCTGCGGAAACCTGCGGTGCGGGCAGCGCTGCCGCCGATCCGGCTTCACCTGGTCGGGCATTCCGCCGGTTCGATCGTGCAGTCGCACCTGGGCGCCGTCGCGTTGAAGCAGGGCTTCGATGTTGCCTCGATCAGCCTGATGGCGGCGGCGGTGCGGCTCGACGAATTCGATCGGCAGTTGGGCACGGCCATCGCGCAGCGACGGATTCCGGTGCTGCTTGCCAATCTCACCGATGCCGCCGAACGTGCCGACGACACCTGCAAGCCGTATGGCCACTCCTTGCTCTATCTGGTTGCGCGCTCGTTCGAAGGGCACAAGGAAACGCCGATCCTCGGCATGGAAAAACACCTGATTCCCGCCTTGCCGACGCACGGATGGGGCGCGCAGGTGCAGCAGCTGCGCTGCCCGGGATTCAGCTGGCGCCCGGGTGAAGCCGCGACGCGCGCGACGAACCATGGCGGACTGGACAACGACGATGCGGTGCGCGCGGCGGTCGCTTCGTTCATCAAATCGGCGTGAGCTTCACTCGGGAGTGACCGGCTTTCCTCGAATGACGGTCATGCGGATGCGCGTGGTGTTGCGGATGTCCTTGAGCGGATCGGCTTCCAGCACGAGCAGATCCGCGATCTTCCCGAGTTCCACGGTACCGCGCGACTGTTCCATGCCCAGCGCGGCGGCACCGTCGCGCGTCGCAGCCTGGATCGCCTGCATGGGCGTGAACCCGGCGGCTTCGACGAGCAGCGCGAGTTCTTCGTGGGTGTGCGGCAGGTCGGCATCGTCGCGGGGCTCGAACCAGTCCGTACCCGTCGTCACGCGTACGCCTGCCGCGTGCGCGAGCCGCGTGGCCTTCGCCGCCCACGCGAATGCCGCACCGGTCCAGCTCGCGTCCACCTGCGGGGAGTAGTTGCGCATCGCCTTGTAGACATAGAGCGTTGCATCGAGAAAGACGCCGCGTTCGGCCATGCGCTGGTAGAGCGCGAGCAGACGTGGATGATCGGGCGGAATACTCTCCCAAGGGCCTTGGGTACGCATGCGATAGTCGGCCGGGATGCGATCCGCTCCTTCCCAGACCAGATAGGGAGCGTGCGACAACGTACCCACGCCTGCTTCGACAAGATCGCCGGGGCCCGCAGGAAACACGGTGGCGTGCGCCGTCGTCAGCAGTCCCTGGCGAGTGGCTTCGCGAATGATCCGCTTCGAAACGCGCGGGTCGAGATCACCGTACAACTTGATGTTGGTAGCACCCGTTCCCCTGGCTTCAGCAACGGCCTGCCGCAGGTCGGTGTTCGCGGTGATCGCACGCGTCCAGGGGGCGGCTCCTGCGGGGCGACCCGCGGCCATTTCGCTCGTGGGTCCGCTGCGGAAGATGTCGGGGCCGCCGAACAGGGCGCTGTACACCACACGCGGGCCAATGAATTCGCCATTGCTGGTCGCCCGCTCGATGTCGGCGAGCGCACGCGCATCACCGGCGAGATCGCGCACCGATGTCACGCCGCCACGCGCCGCACGTTGAAGGATCATCTTCGCCTGCGTACTGGCGTCGGGAAACCGTGCGACGTGGACGTGGGTGTCGATCAGTCCGGGCATGACCCAGGCGCCGTTGAGCCCGATGCGCAACCAGCGCGCGTCAGGCTCTGGCGTCGGCATCTCGCCCTGGTCATCGATCAAGACGATCACGCCGTCGCGGGCGACCAGCCGATGGGTACTGCGCGCCGGGGCTCCGGTGCCGTCGATCAGCTGGAAATCGGTCAACTCCAGGTATTCGGCCGCACGGGTTGCCGCCGGGGCCAGGAGCAGCAGGAAAACGAGGCAAAGCAGAGGACTACGCATGTTTCCTCCGAGACCGCCAGCGTGGCGGCGACTACAATAATTGCATGCGCATCGGCCCCTTCGACATCACGCCCAAGGTGATCCTCGCCCCAATGGCGGGCGTCACCGACAAGCCCTTCCGGGTGCTGTGCAAGCGCCTCGGCGCGGGGTTGTGCGCGTCGGAGATGACAACGTCGGATCCGCGCTTCTGGGACACGGCGAAATCGCGCCATCGCATGGACCACGCGGGCGAGCCCGCGCCGATCAGCGTGCAGATCGCGGGCACCGTGCCGGCCGTGATGGCCGATGCCGCGCGTTACAACGTCGATCACGGCGCGCAGATCATCGACATCAACATGGGTTGTCCGGCGAAAAAAGTCTGCAATGCCTGGGCCGGTTCCGCGCTGATGCGCGATGAAGCACTCGTCGCGCGCATCCTCGAAGCCGTGGCCGGGGCCGTCGACGTGCCGGTCACGCTGAAGATCCGCACCGGCTGGGCCGCCGGCCAACGCAACGCGGTGACGATCGCGCGTATCGCCGAAGCGGCCGGTATCGCTGCGCTCGCCGTTCACGGCCGCACGCGCGACCAGCAGTACACCGGCGTCGCCGAGTACGACACCATCGCCGAGATCAAGTCGCAGCTGTCGATTCCCGTGATTGCCAACGGCGATATCGACTCGCCGCAAAAGGCCGCTTCCGTGCTCACCCGCACGGGTGTCGACGCGGTGATGATCGGGCGAGCGGCACAGGGGCGGCCGTGGATCTTCCGCGAAATCGCCCATCACCTCGCGACAGGCGGGGCATTACCCGAGCCATCGCTGGCGGAAATCCGCGACATCCTGCTGTCGCACCTGCAACACCTCCACGCGTTCTACGGCGAGCAATCCGGCGTGCGCATCGCGCGCAAGCACCTGGGCTGGTATGCGAAGGATCGCCCTGAAAATTCGGCATTTCGCGCGGTAGTGAACCGTGCGGAAACCGCGGACATGCAGCTTCGGCTGACACGCGATTACTTCGATGCGCTGGTGGCTGGCGTGGTGCCGGACCTGCCCGTCGCCGCGTGATGTGTTCCTTGCCCCCGACCGGGTGGCAAAGGTAGCGACTGAAAATTTTTCCGTACTCACTTGCACAAACGCGGGCGTCGCTTTGATTGTTCTTGCTTGCTGACTGTGCACGCGTTGCCGCAACGATGATGCGTTGCGTGAGCGATGACGAAAGTCACACCGTCCAATGGGTGATGTAATTGCTGCGAGCATTCTCCGAAACTGTCACCACGGAATGTGTTCAACGAGCCCCCGCCCGATGCATTCCGAAGTCGACACCGACAGGAGACAACAGTGAACATCAGGCTCGTACTACTCGCGGCCACCTTGGCTGCCATGTCCGCTCCGGCATTCGCCGGCGACAATCCTTGCAACCAGCTGGCCCGCGAAACCGGACTCAGCGAACGCAAGATCAACATGGTCCTCGGCAACCGCACGTCATTCGCGGAATATCCGTACACCTACGAACGCAGCGTCGCGACGCTTCGCAGGGCGATCGGTGAAAGCCGCTACGACCAGCTCATGAACAAAGGCAACCTGATTGCCGCATCCGTGGATACCAAGGCCGTCGCCCTGCTTGCCGCCCTGGATGAAAACCGCCGCAACGCCCGCACCCCATAGTCAACCTTGCCTCTGGCGGTATGCCGGAGCATCCGTCGAAGTGGACTGCGATGTCGGTGGCGAGGATTCTGGAGGTGCACGCCAGATCCGCCGCCACATCGCATCCAGCCGGCGACTGGCTTCCCACGGCCATCGCAATTGCTGGGGTGCCATTTCCTGCCAACGCACGCCATCGCGCCTGGCAACCGCGAAACGGAACGAGTAATCCGGTTCCGAACCCATGCGCAGGTCTGACAGCACCAGCAGTTCACCGCGCCGCTGCGCCTTCATGAAGCCGTGGTTGAACCAGCGTAGCCGCTGCACGGACGCGTAATCGCGCACGGCTTCGAGCGCATCCACGTCGCTGCCATACCGGTGGAACTGCATCGGGCCGCGATCCGCAACGAGCGAGCGCTCGGCTTCAACGAAGCCGTCCGGCGTCATCGCCACCACGCGCCACAAGAGGATGTTGAACGGCATCGGCACCGAGAAGCGCGGCGCGTCCTGGAGTCCGATCCGTGCCAGCGAGCGTTCGGCTTCACGTTCGACCTGCCACTTCGCCGCCTGCGACATCCCGAGATATACCAGCGACAAGGCGAGGCCGGCCTTCAGCGAACGCTGCGCCAGCGAACCCTTCAGCGCAAACCATGCAATCACGCACGGCACGGCCAGGCAGAGACTGAAGACCGGATCGATGATGAAGAGACTCGACCACATCGCCGGTGGCGCCTGCAACGGCCAGAACAACTGCGTGCCGTAGACGGTGAACGCGTCCAGCAACGGATGCGCGAGCAACGTGCATTGGCATATCCAGAACCAGCGTCCCGGGGCGGCTGATACGCGCCCGCCGCGGCTACGGAACCACGCCCATAACGCCCATGCCACGAACGGCAGCACCAGCAGCGAATGCGTCATGCCGCGATGGCAGACCATGCGGGTGACCGGATCGTCGCTGAGCATCAGCGGCAATACGTCGATGTCCGGCAGACTGTTCAGTGCAGCACCGGCCAGCAGCGCGGCCCGGCGCTGCGAGGCAGGTGCAAGGGCGGCCGCGATGGCGCCGCCGACGAAAAGATGGGTGATCGAGTCCATGTGCGGATCGTACAGGCGCCGCGCCGGGGCTCACACGCGCTACTTTCGAATCGATCCTTACGGCAATCCTTCAGGCCGCGCGGGAGAGCTCCGGGACCTGCGAAGTCAGGCGAAGGCGCGGCGGCATCACCGCGAGTGTGTCGCCGGTATGCGACAGAAGCCGCAGGGTTCCGTCCGGTTCCTCGGCGAGCGCGGTAAGGCTTTCGACCCAATCGCCGTCGTTCGCATACACGCAGCCTTCGCGCTCGAACAATGCGGCGCGGTGGATGTGGCCGCAGACAATGCCGTCCAGTCCGCGTCGCTTCGCATCCTCGAAGCCCGCCTGCGCGAAACGGGCGATGTAGCGTTCCGCCGCACCGCTCTGGCGCTTGAGGAACTCAGCGAGCGACCAGTAGCGCAGACCGTAGCGCTGGCGCACGAAGTTGAGCAGGCGGTTGCCGGTGAGGATGCGGTAATACAGCCAGTCGCCGAGCTTTTCCTGAAGGCTGCCGAAGTGGGTGGCGTTGTCGTAGTCGTCACCGTGCACGACCAGCAGGCGGCGTCCATCTGCCGTCACGTGGATGGTGCGGCGACGGATCGCCATGCGCGGCAACACCAGTCCGCAGAAGCGGCGGATCGGCCGATCGTGGTTGCCGGGCACGTAGACGATTTCGGTCCCCGCGCGACGCAGGGCGTGCAGCGCTTCCACGACGCGGTTGTGCGCCTCCTTCCACGTCGCGCGGCGCGACGCCATCCACCACAGGTCGACGATGTCGCCGACCAGGTACAGGCGGTCGCAACGCAGTCCGCAGAGGAAGTCGGCAAGTTCGGCCGCATGGCAGTGCTTGGACCCGAGGTGGATGTCGGAGATGAAAACGGCGCGGCGCCGGGGTGGCAACGACGCGACCGGCGTCGATGCCACGGTCGTCATTCCATTACCTCGGCGACGCGGGCTTCGCCCTTTACCGCTTCCTGTGGCGTGAGATACCGCTCGCGCTTCTTCGCCCGCAGGCGATGCAGGTCGACTTCGATCAGGCCATCCACCGAATCGCTGAAATCCGGATCGACACCGAAGGCGTGGAATCGTGCGCCACCGGGATCACACAAGTCGGTGTACTGCTTGTAAAGCATGGGCAGCGTCGCGCCGAGCGCATCGAGATTGTTCTTGAGCACGCGGAACGCGGTCTGCGCATCGAGTTCCTCGCCGAACTGCGGAGGCGCCGCTCGATACGCGAACGGCCGCTTCGACGCCGCGCAATGCTCCTGCGTCCCGAAGTAACGCGCGTAGTACGAAACGATCTGTTCGCGTGCTTCGACCGGCAACGCGGCACTGATCGACACCGGCCCGAACAGATAGCGCACATCCGGATGCCGCGCGAGAAAGGCACCGATGCCCTGCCACAGGTAATCGATGCTGCGGCTGCCCCAGTATTCGGGAGCGACGAAGCTGCGGCCCAGTTCCATGCCCTGCTGCATGCGTGGCAGCGCGTCATCGGCGTAGTCGAACAGGGAAGCGGTGTAGAAACCGGCGAGCCCCCGTTCCGGCAGCAGGACGGCGCCGCGCGCCAACCGGTACGCACCCGCGATCCTCGAAGCCGCGGCGTCCCACAGGACGATGTGCTCGTACCAGCTGTCGTACAGGTCGACGTCGAGCCGATGGCCCGTGCCCTCGCCTACCGCGCGGAACGTGAGTTCGCGCAGGCGACCGATTTCCCGCAGCAGCGGCGAACCCGCGGCAAGCCTGCCGACCCGGATCTGCTTGCCGTCAAAGGTCTGGCCGAGCGATTCCATTGCTGCGACGCCCGCCGAAACCAGCGCCGGATCAACCGCATCGATCAGCGCTTCAGGCCCGATCGGTGCAGGACGCTCGTGTCGCGTGCCGATCGCGTGCAGTTCACGACGCACCTGGCGCAGCATTTCGGTCGGCTTGCCGCCTTCCGGCAGTTGCAGTGGATGCCCGATGCGCAGCGCGATCCGGCGCGCGCCACGAGCGAACATCTCGCGCGCGAGCAACGCGGTGCCGACCGGCTTGAACAACGCGGACGCGCCATAGAACAGCGCGGAGTTCCGGGCTTCGATGCGCACCGGCAGCACCGGCGTCTTCGTCGAGCGCGCGAAGCGGAGGAAGCCGCGCCGCCAGCGCCCATCGCTGACCCCGCGAAAGCCCAGGCGCGCAACTTCGCCTGCCGGGAAAATGATCACGCAGCGCTCCTCGCGCAGCGCGTCCTCGATCGCGCGCAGGCTGTCCGAGCCTGGCTTGCCGCCGACGATGCGGATCGGCAGCAACAGGCCGGAGAGCGGCTCGAGCGCCGACAGCAGGTCGTTCGCGATGATCTTCACGTCGCGACGGACCTGCCCCACCGCGTCGAGCAGCGCCAGCGCGTCGAGCGCGCCGGAGGGATGGTTGGCGACGATCAGCAGGCGGCCGCTGGCGGGAATGCGGCGCAGCTCGGCCACGTCCGCGGCATAGCGTGCCTGCAGGAACTCCAGCGACGAGCGGACGAATTCGAAGTCGCGCAGGTGGCCGTTCGCTTCCAGGTGCCCGCTGATCGCATCGAACTTCGACCAACGCCCGATCGCGCGCAGCAGCGGCCTCGCCAGCGTCGCGCGGCGGCCGCGGAACCAGTGCGGGAATCGTTGTTGCAGCTGCTGCTCGAACTTTTGCATCGCCGGCGCCCCCTTTCGCCGGGCAGCCTGACGGAGGGATGCGACAGCGACGCTGCGGCCGTACGACGGCCGCGTGACAATCCGGCATGTGCTCATGCAGGCGGATCGGCACTTCCACAGCCTGCCCGGCGTCCCTAAACCGGCGCACAATGCGGCTCATGCATCGGCCCGCCTGAGCCTGTATCATGCGCGGCCATCTTTTCATCCCCATGAAGGGATATGACCCCAGGAGCCCCGATGTCCACCAGCTATCTCTTCACGTCCGAATCGGTCTCCGAAGGCCATCCCGACAAGATCGCCGACCAGATCTCCGACGCCGTCCTCGACGCGATCCTCGCGCAGGACAAGCGCGCACGCGTGGCGTGCGAAACGATGGTGAAGACGGGCGCCGCGATCGTCGCGGGTGAAGTCACCACCTCGGCGTGGGTCGACATCGAAGCGCTGGCGCGCAAGGTCATCAACGACATCGGTTACGACAATTCCGACGTCGGCTTCGACGGCCACACCTGCGCGATCATCAACATGCTCGGCAAGCAGTCGCCCGACATCAACCAGGGCGTCGACCGCAAGAAGCCGGAAGAACAGGGCGCGGGCGACCAGGGCCTGATGTTCGGCTACGCCTGCAACGAGGCTCCGGAATTCATGCCGGCGCCGCTGTACTACTCGCACCGCCTGGTCGAACAGCAGGCCAAGGTGCGCAAGAACGGCAAGCTGAAGTGGTTGCGCCCGGACGCGAAGTCGCAGGTCACCCTGCGCTATGACGGCAACAAGATCCTCGGCCTTGATGCCGTCGTGCTCTCCACGCAGCACGACCCGGACATCAAGCAGAAGGACCTGGTCGAAGCCGTGCGTTCGGAAATCCTGGTGCCGGTGCTGCCGAAGAAATGGCTCGACGCGCTGGCGAAGAACAAGGTGCACATCAATCCGACCGGCAAGTTCGTGATCGGTGGCCCGGTGGGCGACTGCGGCCTGACCGGCCGCAAGATCATCGTCGACAGCTACGGCGGCATGGCCCGTCACGGCGGCGGTGCGTTCTCGGGCAAGGATCCGTCGAAGGTCGACCGTTCGGCCGCTTACGCCGCGCGTTACGTGGCGAAGAACATCGTCGCTGCCGGCCTGGCCGACAAGTGCGAAGTGCAGGTCTCCTACGCGATCGGCGTCGCCGATCCGACATCGATTTCCGTCACCACGTTCGGCACCGGCCATATCAGCGACGACAAGATCGAGAAGCTGATCCGCAAGCACTTCGACCTGCGTCCGTACGGCATCACCAAGATGCTGGACCTGGAACATCCGATCTACCAGGCGACCGCCAGCTATGGCCACTTCGGCCGCAAACCCAAGGAAGTCAGCTACACCGACGGCGCCGGCAAGAAGCAGAAGGCCACGGCCTTCTCGTGGGAAAAGACCGATCGCGCCGACGCGCTGCGCAGGGATGCCGGCCTGAAGAAGTGACGATCTGGCCCGCGCGCACCAGGGGCGCGCGGCTTTGCCAGATCGTCATCCCCGCGAAGGCGGGGATCCAGCGTCTTTGACAACGGCCGCAACGCGGCCGTTTGTCTTGCGTGGCTCATCAATCATTACAACCGCGAAACACGGGCGCGGTAGAATCCCGCCCCTGCCCCGCCGAGGGGCGCTGCGACCGCATGAAGTCACCTGCGGCCAGGCTCGGCGAGGTTCCACGCAACAACGGCGCCCGTTAATGCAAGTCCACGCATGGACTTCCAAACAACGGAGCTACACATGAACGCCGTACAGAAGACCTTCTCCACCGAAGGCGACTACAAGGTTGCCGACATCTCGCTGGCCGACTGGGGCCGCAAGGAAATCGAGATCGCCGAGCAGGAAATGCCGGGTCTGATGTCGATCCGCAAGAAGTACGCGCCGGCCAGGCCGCTCAATGGCGTGCGCGTCACCGGTTCGCTGCACATGACCATCCAGACCGCCGTGCTGATCGAGACGCTGAAGGACCTCGGTGCCGACGTGCGCTGGGCTTCGTGCAACATCTTCTCGACGCAGGACCACGCCGCTGCGGCGATCGCGAAGTCGGGCACGCCGGTGTTCGCGTGGAAGGGCGAGTCGCTGGAGGAATACTGGGATTGCACGCTCGATGCGCTGACCTTCCCGGGTAACAAGGGTCCCGAACTCGTCGTTGACGACGGCGGTGACGTGACCCTGCTGATCCACAAGGGCTTCGAGCTCGAAAACGGTTCGGACTGGGTCAACACCCCGTCGTCGAACCACGAAGAACAGGTCATCAAGAACCTGCTCAAGCGCGTGCATGCCGAGCGTCCTGGTTATTTCGCCGAAGTCGTGAAGCACTGGAAGGGCGTCTCCGAAGAAACTACTACCGGCGTGCACCGCCTCTACCAGCTCGCGCAGGAAGGCAAGCTGCTGGTGCCGGCGATCAACGTCAACGACTCGGTCACCAAGTCGAAGTTCGACAACCTCTACGGCTGCCGCGAATCGCTGGCCGATGGCCTCAAGCGCGCGATGGACGTGATGCTGGCCGGCAAGGTCGCGGTCGTCTGCGGTTACGGCGACGTCGGCAAGGGTTCGGCGCACTCGCTGCGTGCCTACGGCGCGCGCGTGGTCGTCACCGAGATCGATCCGATCAACGCCCTGCAGGCCGCGATGGAAGGCTTCGAGGTCAACACGATCGAGAGCACGCTCGGCCGCGGCGACATCTACGTCACCACGACCGGCAACAAGGACGTGATCACGCTCGAGCACATGCAGCAGATGAAGGACCAGGCCATCGTCTGCAACATCGGCCACTTCGACAACGAGATCCAGGTCGACAGGCTGTACGCGTCGGGCGCGGTGCACACCAACATCAAGCCGCAGGTCGACAAGTACACCTTCAAGGACGGCCGCGCGATCTTCCTGCTGGCCGAAGGCCGCCTGGTGAACCTGGGCTGTGCCACGGGCCACCCGAGCTTCGTGATGTCGAACTCGTTCTCCAACCAGACCCTCGCGCAGATGGACCTGTGGGCGAACAAGGACAACTACGAAGTCGGCGTGTACATCCTGCCGAAGAAGCTCGACGAGGAAGTCGCGCGCCTGCACCTCGAGAAGATCGGCGTGAAGCTGACGAAGCTGACGCAGGAACAGGCCGACTACCTCGGCGTTCCGGTCGAAGGTCCGTACAAGCCGGATCATTACCGGTACTGATATTCCGCCCATCGGAACCGAAACGGGCGCCCTGGGGCGCCCGTTTCGTTTGCGACAGTTCAAGCGGTCTCCGCCATCCGCACCGTATTGCGTCCGCCCGCCTTGGCGCGGTACAGCGCCACGTCCGACGCGTGATAGAAGGCATCGCCATCGGCGAATCGCGCCGGGTCGTAGGCGGCCACGCCGATGCTCACGCCCAAGGTCAGCGCACCCACGTCGTCCAATCCCAGCGGCGTGGCAGCCAGCCTGGTCCGGAACGCCTCCGCGCGCGCTACGGCGGCGTCGATGGTGCACCCGCGCAGGAGCACTCCAAACTCCTCGCCTCCCAGGCGCGCCACCAGCTCATCCGGCGATCCGAAGGCCTGCTCCAACTGGCCGGCGAAGGCACGTAGGCAGGCGTCGCCAACCGCGTGGCCATGGCGGTCGTTGACGGCCTTGAAATGGTCCAGGTCGAGGATCAGCAGTGCGAGCGGCCTTCCGCTCGCACGCGCCTCCGATATCCATTCGTCGAGCGTGGCCGAGAAGCGCCGGCGATTGGCCAGCCCGGTCAATCCGTCGCGCCGGCTCTGCTGCTCGAACAGGTCGCGCTGCTCGCGCAACTCGTCCTCCAGGTCGAGGCGTTGCCGGTATTCGCCGTGGCTACGCCGCAAGGCGAGCGACACGTACAGCAGGTAAAGGCACCCGACCGCGATGAGTTCAAAGCGGGCCCCGCTGACGATGAACGCACCCAGGGTCGGCACGAAGATCAGTCCGACGGCAAGAAAGGCATGGCGCAGGCGCATCGGAAAGTTGTGCGCGAAGGCGGTGGCGAATGCATACGAACTGATCGCCGCCACGGTGCGTGCACTCTCGTTCGGGGTTACCCACAGCAGCCATGCGATCGCGCAGCCCCAGAGTGCCGCGTTGACCAGCAGCAGCAACCAGATGTAGTCGAGCCGCGCTCGCACCGCGGAATCGCTCGAATCAACCGGGTCGCGCACCCGGAAGCGGGCGACGGTGAGCAGGATGAATCCCACACCCACCAACACGAATGGCCAGCGTGCGCGGTCCCAGATTCCGCTCGCGGTACCTGCAAGGATCCAGAGCAGGACATAGAACGGTCCGCCCAGTCGCAGGCGTTGCCGGGTCTCGCCCAGTTCCTGCAACAACCGCGGCGCAGCCGCGCTCGCGATGCGATTCACTGTGTTCACGTGTATTCCCCCTGACGCACCATGCCTTTCCGGTTGGAGCGAGGTCAAGGGTGTCCGTATGCCAGCTTGATTCGTTTACCCGCATGAAGACCTGGATAGATGACGCGTATCGCTGCCGCGGGCCCTTCGCGCGGTACTTGCAGAACGAGTTAAGCCGCGACACCCGCCGATCCGGGCCGATTGCTGAAAACGATGGGGGACCGGCTTCAACGTTGAAGCCTCGCGGACCTACAGCGCCAATCGCTCGCGCAATTCCCGCGCCTGCCGCCGCGACACTTCGATCACGCTGCCATCCTTCAAGGTGAGGTCGTAGCCGTCTCCGACGGCAAGATCGATGTTCTTCACCATCCGCAGGTTCACCAGCGTGTTGCGGTTGGCGCGGAAGAACATCGCCGGATCCAGGCGCGCTTCCAGTGCGCTCAGGCTGCGTGCCAGCATCGCCTTCTCCTCGCGGAACCAGACCCGCGCGTAGTTGCCGTCCACCACTACCCGGCTGATCTCGTGCAGCGCCACGAACCAGCAGCGTTCGCCATCGCGCAGGAATACCTGGTCTTCCGGCCCCAGCATTTCACGCGGTGCTTCCACAGCGATTGCCACCTGGCGCTCCCGCGCACGAGCGATGGCCGCGGCCAGTCGTTCCGGCACCACCGGCTTCACCAGGTAGTCGAGCGCGTTCGCCTCGAACGCGCGCACGGCGTAGTGATCGTAAGCGGTGGTGAAGACGACCATTGGCGCGCTGTCGAGTCCGTCGAGCACATCGAAACCCGTTCCCGATGGCATCTGGATGTCGAGCAACACCAAATCCGGCCGCAGCTTCGCTATCGCCTGCTGCGCGGCGGGCACGTCGTCGGCTTCGCCGATGCACTCCACGCCGGGAAGCACGGCGAGCAGAGTGCGCAGCTCCTGTCGCGCCAGGCGGGTGTCGTCGACGATCAGCACGCGCATCATTGCGAGATCTCCAGGTGCGCCAGCACGCGCGGGCCGTTCTGCCGCAGTTCGAAGTGATGGCCGGGCTCGCGGGCAAGCCGTGCGCGTAGGTAAGCCAGGCCGACGCCGTGCCCGCCTTCGTTTCCGTCCATGCGTCCGGGATTGCTCACTTCGACGGCGAGCTTGCCGTCCTGCCGCCACGCCGACACCGAGAGTTCGCCGCCTCCCGGAGTGCGCGCGATGCCGTGCTTGATCGCGTTTTCCACCAGCAACTGCAACAGCATCGGCGGCAGTTGCGCATCCAGCGCATCGCGGGCGATATCGCGGTGCACGCGCAGCCGCTCCTCGTAATGCACGCTTTCCACGGCCAGATAGTCGTCCACGACGGCCAGCTCCTCGCCGAGCGACGCGGATTCGCGCTGGCTGTGTTCCAGTGCGTGGCGAAGTATGTTCGACAGCTGCGTGACGACTTCCCGCGCACGCGCCGGTTCCTCGTTGATCAGCGCACGCACGTTGTTGAGCGCGTTGAAGACGAAGTGCGGATTGAGACGGGCGCGCAACGCATCGAGTTCGAGCGCGCTGCGCTGCGACTCGGCGCGCAATCGCGCCATCTCGCCCTGCCGGTAACGGCGCAATGCCTGCCAGCCGGCCCACAGCGCCGTCCACATGCCGAGCACCACGGCAATGTTCGTCCAGTAACCGAACAGCTGGCCCAGGCTGCTGCGTCCCAACTCACCGGAGGCCACCCAACCCAGCGACAGCGCCGCGCGTGCCATGACATTCACCAGCAGCATCGTGGCTGTCGCGCCGAGGAGCACGCCGATGGCGAGCTTCAGTGCGAAACGGGCGCCACCCTGCTCGATCCACCGCCCGCGCATCGCCGCGATCCGCAACACGCTGCTGCCCAGCCATACGCCGATGCCGAGACCGACCGCAATCACCCACGCCACCACGTTGAGGCGCATGAAGATCGAGAAGAACAGCAGGTTGAACGCGGCGTATGCGACGCCGAACAGGGTGTTCAACAGCACGAAGCGCACGTCGTCACGGGTCATGGCGGGCATTGTTCCTGGCGCTTCCATTCAGGAGCTTCGACCGGCATGCGGCGCCGGTCGAAGCAGGGGAAAACGGCTTACTTCGCGGTAACAGGCGTGGCGTCCAGGAAGCCGCGTACCTGCGACTGTAGCCACTGCGGGTCGTCCCACATCAGGAAATGGTAGCCGCCTTCGCTCATCTCGATGCGCACTCCGGCGAGCCTGGCGTACTGCGCCCGGTAGATCGCGGCGGTCGACTCCTTCGTGGAACCGTACGGCGCATAGGCAGCCCATGCACCGAGCACCAGCGTCGGCACCCGGACGCGATCGAGCTGGTCGCGCAGGTCGATGGTCATCATTTCGTACATCGCCTCGGACGTGATCGCCCGATCGCTTGCGTTGCCCCATGCCGTCAACAACTCGACGCGGGCCGGATCGTGCACCAACCCCTTCAACGTGGCCGACACGCCGGCGCGATAGCTCGCATCGTCCTGCGCTCGCATGCGCGAGCGCATCGCTTCGGCCATCGGCTTCACCGATTCGGCGGTGGCGGCGGGATTCTGCACGGCACCCAGGAAGGCAAGCGAATCCACGATCACCAGGCGTTCGAACGCGGCGGGTTGCCTGATCGCCATCTGCAGGGCGAGGAAGCCGCCCAGGCTGTGACCCATCACCACCGGATGCCTGAGCTTGCGCGACTCCACATACGCCAGCAGGCGGTCGCGCATGTCGGCGAGCCACGCGTCCTTGCTGGCATCCGCGACAGGGGCCAGGCCGGCAAAGCCGGGCAATGTGACGATGTGGCATTGCACATGGTCCGCCTGGAGCGCGGCACAGGTTTCGCCCCAGGTTTCGCCCGCACTGTTGAGGCCGGGAATCATCAGGACCGGACGGCCCTTGCCGACGACTTCGATCTTCAAGCCCTGGAACGACTCCGGTGTGGCGGCATGCGCCACATTCCAGGCGGCGAAGGACAGCGCAAAGCTGGCGGCGAAGATGCGGAAGGCGCGGCGGAACTTGGACTGGACGAACGATTGCATGGCGGGCTCCTTGCGTTGGTGTGCCGACAGGTTCGCGGCCAGGTAGCGAGATCGCCGGGAATAAATGACGAGTGGCTCCCGAGCGCGGCCGGCGGCTGCGAGCCGGGACGAGCGGCAGGCCCGCAGCCCGGCAAATTTTCGATTCACTCCATCGCGATGAAGCGATATAGTTTCCCGAAATCGTCCCGGACCGCCGTATGCCCCTGCCCGCGATCAGCTTCGAGTTCTATCCGCCCAAGACCGACGAACAGCGCGCGCAGCTGGACAAGACCGCGGCGAAACTCAAATCACGCAAGCCGCAGTACGTCTCGTGCACGTTCGGCGCGGGCGGTTCGACCTTGTCGTACACGCCCGAGACGATCGAGCGCCTGCAAGCGCACCACGGCCTGGAGGCCGCGCCGCATCTGTCCTGCGTCGGCGGCACGCGCGCGGAGTTGGGCGAACTGCTGCTGCGCTACAAGGCGATGGGCTGTCGCCGCATCGTCGCGCTGCGCGGCGACCTTCCCTCGGGCATGGGCCAGTCGGGCGACTTCCGTTATGCGTCGGATCTCGTCGAATTCATTCGCACCGAATACGACGGCTTCTTCCACATCGAAGTCGCGGCGTATCCCGAGTGCCACCCGCAGGCAGACGATGCGCTCGCCGACCTGCGCCATTTCAGGCGCAAGGTCGACGCCGGCGCGAACGGCGCAATCACCCAGTACTTCTACAACGCCGACGCGTATTTCCGTTTCGTCGACGATGTGCGCAGCCTCGGCATGGATATTCCGATCGTGCCGGGCATCATGCCGATCTCCAACTTCACCCAGCTGCGCCGCTTCTCCGAAGCGTGCGGGGCCGAGATCCCGCGCTGGATCGGAAAGCGGATGCAGGCGTTCGGCGACGACGTCGACAGCGTGCGCGAATTCGCTTCCGATTTCGTTGCCGGTTTATGCCAGCGGCTTATCGATGGCGGCGCGCCCGGCCTGCACTTCTACACGCTCAATCTTTCGAAGCCGACGCTGGGTGTGCTGTCGCGCCTGGGCTGATTGCCGCCGGTCGATCACTGCAGTTCGACATCGCTGAATCGCAGTTGCAACAACAGCCAGGGTTCAGCCTGACTGCGGGGCTTGTGACGCGCCGTTGATGTTCGGAAATCGACCATCGATGCGTGTTCGGCATCAATGGCCCAGCGTGAAGTTCCCGGCGCTCCCGATTGCGTTGTTCGTGTTCGCGGCAGCGCCCGCGATCCCGCAGCATGCAGCTCGCGCGGCAAGCGCCTCGGTCATCCAGCGCTGCGAAGCACCCGATGGCAACGCCATCTATACGGACAAACCCTGCGGCGCGTTCCGCGCCCGGCCTTCGCGATTGTCGGACGATCTCGGCATCCGGCTGGCCATGGCGGAAGCGGAAACCCGGCGCGGCGACATCGCTTCACAACCCGTGTCGTTCGGCGCTTACCGCGACGCGTCGGAACCGCTGCGCGCAACGTTGCCCGGACGACGTTCCCTGTCGGCAGGCTGCGCGCGTTCACCACAACAGCTGTCGCGCGATCTGGTCGGCGCCTTCGCGCTGCACGACGTGAATCGCGTCGCCGAGAGTTATCACTGGGCCGGCATGAGCCAGCGCCAGGCATTGCCGGTGATGAAGCAGCTCGAACGCCTGTCCGCGCAACCACTGGCAGACGCGCGCTTCCTTTCGGCATGGATCGGCTCGGGCGAAGTGGCGGCGACGCGGATTCCGACAGACGCCGGACTCATGCAGCTGGTGTTCGCCGATGGCGGGCGGATCATCGACTTCGAGGTACGGCGCTATTCCGGGTGCTACTTCATCGCCTCGTGACGGGAGCTGGCACGGCATCGCGATCTGGGCCGGGCTGCACTTTTCCGTTCCATGCGGCAGGGCTAGGCTGCCGCATGCTTTTCGCCCCGCATCTGCTTTTCGCCCTCGCCTGCGCATTGATGACACTGTGGCCGCCGGCAGCGCAGGCGGATGTGCGTCGCTGCGTGACCGCGAGCGGCCAGACGATATTCACCGATCGCAAATGCGCCGAAGTGGATGCAGTCGAACGCCTGCCGCGCGCCGAGGCCCCATACGGCGCGGCGCTGCGTCGCGCCGGTGGCTGCGCACGCACGCTGCAGGATCTCGTCTTCGAGATGACCAGCGCGATCGACGGCCGGGACGCGAACCGCCTTGCCGCCGTCTATCACTGGCCCGGAACATCGGCGGAATCGGGCTACCGGATCTGGACGCGGCTGGATGCCATCGCAAACCGCCCATTGGTCGATATCGTGCCGGTGACACCGGCGAGCCGGCCTTCGCCGGAGCCAACGCCCGATGCAGGAAGCACCCGCAACGACGCGAGCGAAACGGCGCGCGTGGATCCGCCGGTCGATCCGGAGCTGTATCCGCAGACCGCCATCCGGCGTAACCCCGTGGCATTGCGGGTGGAGCAGACGCTGGCAAATGGCGCCACGCCTGCGCGCACCGTGTTCGGACTTACGCACTACTTCGGATGCTGGTGGATCCGCTTCTGAGCGTGGTGCGGCATTACCGTACTGCTGCGTTGCCGCGTTGCATCGACGCCACCCTCCCCTAAGCTGCTTGCGGACGCGTCGCGTCCACTGCATGGGCCGCAGCCAACTCGAAGAGGGAACTACCAATGGTTCGATCGCTTGTTTTCGCGGCCGGTGCTGCCGGCCTGCTGCTCGCGGGCTCCGCTACCGCGGCTGGCAAACCGCTGTTCGTGTCCGGCAACGCCAACGCCGATGCACGCAATGATCGCGTGCTCGAACGCCTGCTCGGCAATCCCAGCACGCGCGACGTCAGTATCGTCAACGTCGACGCGAGCGCGAGCGACGGCGCGCAGATCGAACTGTCCGTCGGCGGACGCCAGCTCACGGTGAACCGTTCACGAGCCGAGCGCACCGCCACGGGCAGCGACGTGTGGTACGGCCGCGTGCAGCACGCGAGAAACGCGGGTTACGCGCCGCGCGAGACTTCCGCCGACCCGCTCAACGATGTCGTGCTGGTGCGCCATGGCAACCAGATCACCGGCAGCGTGCGTGTCGACGGCCAGCTCTATCGCATCCGTCCCCTGCCCAGCGGCGCGACCGCGGTGGTCCAGGTCGACGAGAATGGCATGCCCGCCGACCACCCCGAAGACGCGTACCGCGCGATCTTCGAAGCCGCGGTGCGCGACAGGAAGGTCACCGCCCAGGGCAAGCCCTGCCGTACCGGTTGCGGTGGCGGCGGCACGCCGGTCGATCCAGGCCCGACCCAGACGATCCGCGTGATGGTGGTCGCCACCAACGATGCGATCGCCGCTTACGGCGGCGACATGCAGGCGCTGGTCGAACTGGCGGTGGCCGAGTCCAACCAGGGCTACGTCAACTCCAACATCGGCATCAACATGGTGCTGGCGAACTACTCGACCACGACGTATGCCACGGCCGGCATGAGTACCGACCTCTCGCGTTTCCGTGGCACCAGCGACGGCTACATGGATGGCATCCACGCCGTTCGCGACAGCAGCACGGCTGACGTGGGCATGCTCGTGGCGAACGATGCATCGGCCTGCGGGCTTGCTTCGGGCATTGGTTCCACCGCCGCGACCGCGTTCGCGACGGCTTATTGGGACTGCATCGCCGGTTACTACAGCTTCGCCCACGAAATCGGGCACCTGCAGTCGGCGCGTCATGATCCCGCAACGGACTCCACGACCAATCCGTATCCGTACGGCCACGGCTACCGCGAACCCAGCAATGCCTGGCGCACGGTGATGGCCTACAACTGCACCGGCGCCGGCTGCCCGCGCATCAACTACTGGTCGAATCCGTCCGTCACCTACGGCGGCGTACCAATGGGCACCTACGACAAGAGCCACAACCAGCGCGTGCTGGTGGAAACCAAGGCCACGGTGGCCGGCTTCCGCTGATCGCGTCGCGATGAACGCCTCGACGCCGCGCGGGCAACCGCGCGGCGTTTTTCATGTGCCGGCCGAAAAGCGGCTGCAGCAGCGGAACGCTAAACTAGCTGGCCCCGCACCCCGTCGAGACCTCGCATGGCCATGCAATACCCCGAATGGATCTGGCACAACGGCGCGATCAAGCGCTGGGCCGAAGCCACCACCCACGTGATGGCGCATGTCGTGCATTACGGCTCGTCGGTGTTCGAAGGTATCCGCAGCTACCAGACGCCCAACGGTCCGGTGATCTTCCGCCTCACCGACCACAACAAGCGTCTGTTCGCGTCGGCCAAGATCTACGACATGGCGATTCCTTATTCGCTGGAGCAGATCAACGCGGCCTGCCGCGAAGCCCTCAAGGCGAACGAGAACAGCACCGATTACCTGCGCCCGGTCGCGTATCGCGGGCTGGGTGGTTTCGGCCTCTCGGCCGACACACCGGTCGAAGTCGCGGTCGCGACGTGGAAGATGGGCCAGTACCTCGGCGCCAGCGTCGTCGAACAAGGCATCGACGCCTGCGTGTCGAGCTGGCAGCGCTTCGCGCCGAACACGCTCCCCGCAGGCGCGAAGGCCGGCGGCAATTACCTGTCGGGCCAGCTGGTCGCACGCGAGGCACGGCGGCTCGGTTTCGGCGAAGGCATCGCGCTGGCATCGACCGGGCTGCTCAGCGAAGGCGCGGGCGAAAACCTGTTCCTCGTCTTCGACGGCGCGCTGCACACCTCGCCCGTGAGCGCCGCACTGCTCAACGGCCTGACCCGCAACACGATCATCACGCTCGCCCGCGACAACGGCATCGAAGTGATCGAACGCGACCTGCCGCGCGAATACCTGTATCTGTGCGACGAGCTGTTCATGTGCGGCACCGCGGCGGAAATCACGCCGATCCGTTCGGTCGACGGCCGCCAGGTCGGCACCGGCAAGCCGGGCGCCGTGACGCGTCGCATCCAGGAGTTGTTCTTCGGCCTGTTCGACGGCAATACCGCGGACAAGTACGGCTGGCTGGAACCGCTGTAATTTCCGCCTTCGCGCATGAATAGAAAGAGCCGGGCGACCCGGCTCTTTTGTATCCGCAGGTGCGATCTAGAGAAGCGACGTGTCGTCGCGGCCGAACGTCAGGATTGCAACCACCCCTTTTTCGGGGCCAGGCAACACGCGCACATCCCAGCCGTAGAGCTCGCACAAGCGGCGCACGATCGACAGGCCGATGCCGCCACCCTGCGAATGACCGGCGTGCGTACCCCGATAGCCGCGTTCGAACAGGCGCGCGGCGTCCTCGGCGCTGAGGCCCGGTCCCGAGTCGATCACTTCCACCGCCTTCGGATGCATGCGCACGATGACGTCGCCCTGCGTCGTGTATTTCACCGCGTTGCCGATCAGGTTGCCGAGCGCGACCGACACCGCGGCTTCGGGCGCGTCGACGACGAGACCACGCTCGCCTTCCAGCAGGAGTTCCAGCGGCTTGCCGCCCAGCTGCGCGCGGTGGGCATCGAGCAGTTGTTCGGCCACCTTCGCCACATCGGTTGCGCCATGGCCACGCTCGTTGCGCGACAGCAGCAGCAGCGCGCTGATCAGATCGGTGCATTGCTGTTCCGCGCGCTGGATGCGCTGCAGGCGGGCGCGCGTCTTCTCGTCGACATCGGGACGAGACAGCAACAGCTCGACGGCGCCCCGGATCACGGCCAGTGGCGTGCGCAATTCGTGGCTGACGTCGGCATTGAATTCGCGATCGCGCTGGACTACATGGGTCAGCCGTTCGGCGTAATCGTCGAGCGCTTCGGCAAGCTGGCCCACTTCGTCCGTGGGGAAATGGGCGGCCAGCGATTCCGGCGCGGTGCTGCCTCCGGACTGCTGCAGCAGGTTGGCGAGTTCGATCACCGGGCTCATCACGCGGGACGCCGCCCACCAGCCAACCACGAGCGACAGCAGCGTGAACACCACCACGGCCAGATAGATCGCGCGATTGAACTGCTCCTCGCCGCGCATGGTCTGGCTCATGTCGTAGGCGAGGAAGAACCATGCGTTGGGCGTCTTGCGCACGGCAAGTTTGTAACTGAGCGGGCGCCCCTGTTCGTCCGTGCCCGTGATGCCGTGGATGCCGTCCTTCAATTCGTACCATTCAGGACGATTGATGCGCACCGACTCGAACTTGTCCGGCGTGTACACGAAGGCGCGGATCTGGTCGACCGCGAATTGCGGATTCTTCGGATCCCGCGCGAACTGTTCGGCGAACGCGCTGATGTTGCGGTTCATCACGTCTTCGACCAGCGCGTTCTCCACGCGCGAACGCGTCAGGTTGGTCGCGTAGGCGAACAGCGCCGTCAGCCCGAAACCCAGCAGCACGAACGACAGGATGATGCGGCTGCGCAGCTGCCGCCGAAACCGCGTCTTCGGCTTGGCGACGGGAGCGGGGCCAGAATCACTGGCCATGTCAGTTACCGGTTGGTCGCGCAGCGCGCGCGCGACATGCCGATGGCGCCACCGGTTCGATTTCAGCACTCACGTCCCCGCCCCTGTCGTTGTCGCGGCACGCCTCAACCGTTTTCAGGCGGCGCGATGCGGTAACCGATGCCGTGGCGCGTCTGGATCAGCGGCACTTCGAACGGCTTGTCGACTACGGCGCGCAGGCCGTGGATATGCACGCGCAGGGAATCCGAATCCGGCAGTTCCTCACCCCATACGCGGGTTTCGAGTTCCTGGCGCGTCACCACCGCTGGCGAGGCTTCCATCAGCGCCTGCAGGATCTTCAGCGCGGTCGGGTTGAGCTGCAGCAGCTTGCCCTGGCGGCGCACTTCCAGCGTGTCGAGGTTGTATTCGAGGTCGGCGGTATTGAGCACGCGGGTCTGCACGCCGCGGCCGCGCCGGGCGAGCGCATTCAGGCGGACCTCGACTTCCTGCAGGGCAAACGGCTTGATCAGGTAATCGTCGGCGCCGGAGTCGAAGCCGGCCAGCTTGTTGTCGAGCGAATCGCGCGCGGTCAGCACCAGCACCGGCGTCTGCTTGCGCGCTTCGTTGCGCAGCTTGCGGCAGACTTCGAGGCCATCGAGGCCCGGCAGGTTCAGGTCGAGCACGATCGCGTCGAAGTCGTGGACCACCGCGAGGTGCAGTCCGGTGATGCCGTCGGCCGCGAAATCCACGGTGTGGCCGCGGTCCTCGAGGAAGTCGCCGAGATTGGCGGCAATGTCCTGGTTGTCTTCGATGACAAGGATGCGCATGGGACCGTCCGTATGAGGGTAGGGCTTCGACCATGCGGCCGCTGCCGGGTTCCGGAGCGCTTAAGCGACCGGAGCATCGGGCGAAATTAACAAATTCAGCCGAAACGATCTCGTGACTGTCGCTTGGCGCCCGGATGAATGTGCGAAATGCGCGATTCGGACACGCGAATTCGTGAAAAACCGACGGGCAAAGAAAGACCCGGAATGCGGGGCCGCCGCATCCGGGTCAAAAAGGGTGTTGCCCCGATTACCGTCATCCTGCGACCGACTATTGACGAGGAAGCAGCGGGATTCCGGTGTGCTCAGGCTACGCCTGCCGGGACTAAAAGTCCGTTAAAAGGGCCATGTAAAAATTCGTTATTTCGAGTGACCGAGGCCTGTCCAGAAGCAGCATTTAACAAATAAGCTTCTGATTATCAAAAGTAATTTTCGGTCGCAGTTTTTTCGTTAAGAGTTCGTGAGGCCCCGATTGGGCGGCTCGCCCGGGGCCTGAACCGGCCTCCGACGAAGTCGATCACGGCGCCTGCCACGTCCACCTCGCTGGCCGCTTCGATGCCCTCCAATCCAGGCGATGCATTCACCTCGAGCACGAGTGGACCGCGCTTCGAACGAATCAGATCGACACCTGCCACACCCAATCCCAATGCGTGTGCTGCGCGAATCGCGACGTCCTGTTCGGTTGCGCTCGGACGGATGCCTTTTGCGCTGCCGCCGCGGTGCAGGTTGGAGCGGAAGTCGCCCTTCGGCGCCTGCCGCTTCATCGCCGCGACCACGCGATCGCCGACGACGAAGCAACGCAGGTCCGCGCCCTTGGCTTCTTCCACGAATTCCTGCACGAGGAAATTCGCATAGAGGCCGCGCAACGCCTCGATCACGCTGCGCGATGCGGACGGTTTCTCCGTGAGCATGACGCCGGCGCCCTGCGTGCCTTCGTTGAGCTTGATCACATGCGGCGGCGGGCCGAGCATCGCGAGCAGGTCCTGCGTGTCGTCCGGGTTATCGCCGAACACCGTCGCCGGCAGGCCGATCCCCTGCGCGGCGAGCAGCTGGTGGCAGCGCAGCTTGTCGCGCGCCTTGAGGATCGCGTCGGATGGATTGGGTGTGTAGCAGCCCATCAGCTCGAACTGCCGTAGTACTGCCGAACCGTAACGCGTGATCGACGCGCCCACGCGCGGGATCACCGCGTCATAGCCCGCGATCGGCCTGCCCTTGTAGCGCATGGCGAAGCCGTCGCTGGCGATGCGCATGTAGCAGCGCAGCGGATCGAGCACGCGCACGCTGTGGCCACGTTCGCGCGCGGCTTCCACCAGGCGGCGGGTTGAATAGAGCTTGCTGTTGCGCGAGAGGATCGCGAGTTTCATGGGAAGGAATTCGGAGGGAGAGTGAACAGGAGCCCTGGGGCCGGTGGGTCACCGGTGCGGAGCTGCGAGGCGGAGTTCGCCGAGTGTTTCCGGAAAAACCGGCACCGCCAGCGGCCGCCGGCCATGCAGGAAGGAGCGTGACGGATCCACCGTGAACCACCCCGCCATCGCGGTGCGTCCCAGCAGCATGGGAAACAGCATGCCCCGACGATCGGTCAGGTTGATTTCAATTTCGCGTTCCACGCCGGCAAGCGCCAGTGTCGTGCGCAGGAAGATGCGGCGGGTCCGATGACCGCCCGAATCGATGACTTCGCGCTCGTCGAAAATCGGCGCTACTGCTTGCAACGTCGCTTCGCCATGTCCGTCATTGCTGAGGCTGAAGCCGACCCACGGCGCGCCGCGTTCGCTGAATCGCCAGCAGCGATCCACGTGCAGCGCCGAACTGCGCGCACCGCTGTCGATCTTGCAGCGCACGGCAGGCAACCCAAGGCACGGCAGGCCGGCCCACTCGCGCCAGCCCAACACGACCAACTCTCGTGAAGCCCGCTCTCGCGAAGCCGGTCCAGGTGAACCCAGTCGCGCCACGTCGTCACCTTGAAAGGAAAAACGGCAGCCACTGTGACGCGGCTGCCGTTACGTTTGTGTTGCTGTGAAGCCGCTGCGGAACGATCGAAGGAAACCTGTTTCGCCAGCGTTCCGATATGGAGCGGGTGATGGGAATCGAACCCACGCTAGCAGCTTGGGAAGCTGCAGTTCTACCATTGAACTACACCCGCGTGACCCGCGCAGTCTATGCCGCGGTTCGGAGTGTTGGCAACGCAGGACACGCCTCAAGCAAAGGGCCCCGCAGGGCCCTTTGCCGTCCTGCCTTCGCGTTGCCGCGGTCAGAAACCGGCGCTGACCGTGGCGAACACCGTCGCGTGGTTCGCGTTCTTCTGGCCGACGGTCAGGGCGGTGCCGATGTTGGCGTCGAGGCCGAAGACCTTGGTCTTCGCGCCGAACGTCAGCGTGCTGTAGTCCTGGTCGAACTTCACGCCCGGCACGGCATAGGCATCGGTACCCGGCATCGACTGCAGCTGCGCCCAGGCTTCCGCGGCCTGGTCTTCGAACTCACGATCGACGGTGAGCCGTGCATACGGCTTCAGGTGATCGTTGATCGCGTAGCTCGCCTGCCAGCCGACGCTGCCGATCATCGAATCGAAGCTCTGGTCCGGATAGGCCAGCGACGTTGCGAGCGCCGGCTGGTCTTCGGCGAAGCCGTCGATGTCGATGCGCTGCGCGATCACGCTCAGCACCGGGCCATGGCGCAGCGCACCTTCGCCGAATTCCCAGCCCGCGCCGATGGCGGCAGTCAGGTTCTCGCCGTCGGTCGAACCGCTGTGCTTGCGCATGGTCGGGCCGAGGACGACCTGGCGGTCGATGTCGAAGTCGAGCTGGTTCCAGCTCACCTGGCCATTCACCCATGCGCCGTTGTCGCCATACCAGCCGATGAAGCCGCCCAGGCCGAGATCGGTCTGGTCGAAGCTGCCACCGTTGCGGCCGAAGTCCTGCGCCTGGCGGCCGTAACCGGCGAATGCGCCATAGACGAGGTTGCCACTGCTCCAGTCGACGCCGAAGGTCAGCGAGGGACCAGCACCGTCGTACACGTTGCCGTCGCCATAACGCTGGAAGTCGCCGCGCACGTCGCTCCACCACTTCATGCCGTCGGCTTCCGGAGCACCGGCGTGTGCGCCGATGCGTTCAGCCCGCGAGCGGCCGACCATCGAGGCCGAATTCGGCAGCAACGCGATCTGGCGCGGGGCCTCGATCACGGAGACCGCGTAGTCCGCCAGGATGGCGTGCGCCTCGGTGCTCGGATGCACGCCATCGGCGAAGGCACGTCCGCTACCTGTGCTCACGCAAGTCAGCGAAGTGCCGGCGCACGCGGGAATCGTCGCGCTGTTGAAGCCGTACACGGATGGATTTGCGCTGATCTCGTGCAGCAGGGTGTAGGTATCGAGCGGAATCACTCGCAGCCCCTGCTGGGCAAGACCGCCGAACAACGTCTGGTTGTAGCCATTCACCAGTGCAGTGATGCCGGCAGAACCTGCGGCGCCCTGCGACAGGCCGAAAGGAGTCAGGCCGACGTCCGGCATGGTGGGGACCAGGATGTATCGCGCGCCCGCATTGGTCAGGGTGCCGACAAGACCAACCTGCGCCTGCGCCGACGCAAGGAACTGCTGCGGCGTCGTCGCCCCGTTGAGAGTGAAGAACAGGTCGTTTGCGCCGCCCCATAGCGTGTACAGCGCATCGGGGTCGGCCTGTCCGCCATTGCGGCTGAGGTATGCGCCGACCTGCGCGGTCAGCGACGGCGCGAACTGCGTGGGTGGTGTGGGAGGAAATCCCGGGCCAGGAACGATCGTCGCGCCACCGGCTGCATAGTTGCTCCCGTCGTCGGCGACGATGCCTGTGTTGGTGAGCCCCCAGGCGGGCGACGCATCGGTCCCGTAGTAGCCCGCAAGGTACTCTGACCACACCAGTCCCGGGTTGGTCGTGAAGCGGCCCACAAGCGCCGCGCCCGGCCCGGCGTTCTGGACCAGAAATGGCCGGTAGAAGCCGGAGTCCGTGAGGCTGTCGCCAAAAAAGACGGTGCTGGAAAAGGTTCCCGCAAAGGCAGGCGCCGCAGCCAACGCCAAGGCGGCAGCAAGCAGACGGCGGACAGGCTTCTTCATTGTTCTCTCCCCGAAAAAATAAGATTTCTTATGGTTGGCCCCGCGTCGGCGCAATACGCCTACGCATGGCGCCGCATCGAACCATGCCATGACGCGCCGCACAAGCGGCAGTGCGGCAACGGACACCTCGTGACTGGCTCCGACGTGCCGCTGCTAGGACAATGGGCGCATGGATATCGTTCTGAATGGCGAGCCGCGCTCGCTGACACATTCCCTGACCGTGCTTGAGCTGCTTCACGGCGAAGGGCTGGGCGATCGCCGTGTCGCCGTCGAAGTCAACGGCGAAATCATTCCGCGCAGCCATCATGGCGAGCACCCATTGCAGCCAGGCGACCGCGTCGAAATCGTGCATGCGCTGGGCGGCGGTTGAAGGACTTCGACGTTATCGAGTTGGCATGGCTGCCCTGCTTCCCGCAAAGGTGGAAGTGACGGGAAAAAGGAACCCCTTGGGAGTGCAGCAAATCTCTCGAGCAATGCGTGACGCCAGGACGAAGTGTCGTCAGTCAATGTCAGCAAGCTGCGCGACGTCTCCGGCTGCACCTGCACGCAGGGCGACTGGAAGATCCACATGAACTGGACGTCGTAGCCGTCGCCTGAGCGCAGGTGGAGGGCTCGTCGGTGCGCAGGCAGTAGCCACATGGTCGCCGCTGGCGATCGGATCGGCCTGGCAATCACCCGACTGACCAGACGGGTAAAGGTGGATCGTCATACGAGAGGATCCGGATTCCCTCGTAGCCACGCGAATAGCGCCATAGCTCGCGGCGGGATCGGCCGGCCACATATCACGCGCGGTAAACACCGGCGGTACTGGAACCCGGCCATCCAGGCGGAGGGAGTCGCCTGGATCCGTGGGCTTTGCGGCCCCGGCTCGCGCCGGGTGTGCTCTTGACGTACCGCACGGTGCTGACCGCGCGCAGCAGGAAAAAACTTCGCCGGGAGAAGCGCAGGGGACGCTCTGGTGCCGGGCCGGATCCTTCCTGCTGCACGAATCAACGCATCGTGGCGGCCGGAGCGGTCAGCCGAATGCGTTTTCTCGCCTCCCCCAAATGGGTGATGGCGCGACGCCATCCGCCTCCGGGATGGAACCGGACAGCCGCATGCCACTGCTAAAATTGCCGCATGACGCTCCCCGCCTTCTTCACGCCGCCCGCCGACCCGCTGGTCATCGCGGGCAGGACATACGCTTCCCGGCTGCTCACCGGCACCGGGAAATTCAAGGATCTCGACGAAACTCGCCGCGCGACCGATGCCGCGGGCGCGCGGATCGTCACCGTCGCCATCCGTCGAACGAACATCGGCCAGAACCCGGGCGAACCCAACCTGCTCGACGTGCTGCCTCCGGATCGCTACACCATCTTGCCCAACACCGCCGGTTGCTACACCGCCGATGACGCAGTGCGCACATGCCGTCTCGCGCGCGAACTGCTCGATGGCCACAAGCTCGTGAAGCTCGAAGTGCTCGGCGACCAGAAGACGCTGTACCCCGACGTGGTGCAGACGCTCGCCGCCGCCGAAACACTGGTGAAGGACGGCTTCGACGTGATGGTCTACACCAGCGACGATCCGATCCTGTGCAGGCGCCTGGAGGAAATCGGCTGCGTCGCGGTGATGCCGCTGGCCGCACCGATCGGCTCGGGCCTCGGCGTGCAGAACCGCTACAACCTGATCGAGATCATCGAAAACGCGAAAGTGCCGATCATCGTCGACGCAGGCGTCGGCACGGCTTCGGACGCGTCGATCGCGATGGAGCTCGGGTGCGACGGCGTGCTGATGAATACCGCGATCGCCGGCGCGAAGGATCCGGTGCTCATGGCGCACGCAATGAAGCTTGCGGTCGAAGCGGGGCGTGCCGCGTTCAAGGCCGGGCGTATTCCGCGGAAGCGTTATGCGAGTGCTTCATCACCGGTGGACGGGCTCATCGGGTAATGGCGGAGCAGGATTCCAAGAAAGCGCCGCCCAAGCCCTTCACCATCGAAGAAGGCCATCGCAAGGTCCGCAGCTTTGTCCTGCGCCAGGGCCGCTTCACGCCGGCGCAACAGCGCGCGTTCGATGAGCTGTGGCCGCGCTTCGGCCTCGAATACACCGGCCGGCTGCGCGACTTCGAAGCCGTGTTCGGCCGCAAGGCGAAGCGTGTCGCCGAGATCGGCTTCGGCAATGGCGAGGCGCTGCGCTTTGCCGCGCAGCACGATCGCGAACGCGACTACATCGGCATCGAAGTGCACGCGCCCGGCGTGGGCCGCCTGCTCAATGCGCTTGCGCACGACAACAGCGGTCACGTCCGCCTGTACCACCACGATGCGGTGGAAGTGCTGAGCAACGAAATCGCCGACGGATCGCTGGACGAAGTCCGCATCTATTTCCCCGATCCCTGGCACAAGAAGCGGCACAACAAGCGCCGCCTCGTGCAACCGGAATTCGCAAAGCTGATCGTGGGCAAACTCGCGAGCGGCGGGCGCTTGCACCTCGCCACCGATTGGCACGACTATGCCGAGCAGATGTGGGATGTGCTCGACGCCACGCCGGGCATCGTCAATCGCGCCGGGGAGCGTGGGACGGTGCCGCGACCGGAGTGGCGGCCGCAGACGCATTTCGAGACCCGCGGCCAGAAACTCGGCCATGGAGTGTGGGATTTGTTGTACGACAAGCCCTAGGGCGCAAGGCACCGCCTTGTAGGGCGGAGCTTGCTCCGCTTCGCTTTTCGGGATCCATGTTGAAAGCAGCGGAGCAAGCTCCGCTCTACCGAACAGAGCAGCCGCACATCGATGGATACCGCCCTCCCGCTCACCACGGACATGAAGCTCGTTCTCGGGCTCGTGGTGTTCACGATGGTGATGTTCCTGTTCGAGCGGATCCGCGCGGATGTGGTCGCGCTGGTCGTGCTCGTGCTGCTCGGGCTCTCGGGCCTGGTCGAGCCGGAACTCCTGTTCAACGGCTTCTCCGGTAACGCCGTCATCAGCATCGTCGCGACGATGATCCTCGGCGCGGGTCTCGATCGCACCGGCGCACTCAATCGTCTCGCGGGCTGGCTGCTCAGGCGCGCGAACGGCATCGAGCAGCGACTGTTGCTGCTCACCACTGCGATTGCCGGCCTGAATTCGTCCTTCATGCAGAACCCGTCGGTGATGGCGCTGTACATGCCCGTCGCCTCGCGCCTTTCCTCGCGCACGGGCCTGTCGCTGCCGCGCCTGCTGTTGCCGATCGCCGCGGCAATCGTGATGGGCGGCGCGCTGACGATGGTCGGCAACTCGCCGCTGATGCTACTCAACGACCTGCTGGTCGCCGCCAACGCGAACCTACCCTCCGGCGCGGCCACGATCGAGCCGCTGAAGATGTTCACGCCGCTGCCGATCGGCCTCGCACTGCTCGCGACATCACTCGCCTACTTCCACTTCTTCGGCGACAAGCGCCTGCGCGAGAAGGAAGAAGCCGGCGGCGGGGTCACGCCCGCGCGAACGCAGAGTTATTTCGCCAAGACCTATGGCATCGAAGGCGACGTTTACGAGCTGATCGTGAGCGCCGACAGTCCACTCGTGGGCATGTCGGTCGGCGAAGCCGAGGCACTGCACGGCGCGCCCCTGCTGCTCGCATTGAAGACAGGCGACGACTCGCGCCTGGCGCCGCCCGCCGATGCGCGCATCTGGGTCGGCAGCGTGCTCGGCGCGATGGGCGACAAGCAGGCGGTGAGCGACTTCGCGCAGAACAACTTCCTGCGCATGAGCACGCGCCTGCGCAACTTCGCCGACCTCTTCAATCCGAGCCGCGCAGGCATCTCCGAAGCGGTGGTGCCGCCGACTTCGAAGTTCCTCGGCAAGAACGCCGGCGATCTCGGATTGCGGAAGAACCTCGGCCTGAGCCTGCTCGCGGTGAACCGCGACAAGCAGGTGCTGCGCGAAGACCTGCGCAACGTCACCCTGCGCGCCGGCGACATGCTGGTGCTGCATAGCATCTGGACCGACCTCGCCGAAGCCGCGGAGAGCAAGGACCTGGTCGTCGTCACTGACTACCCGAAAGGCGAGCAGCGCCCGCACAAGCTCAAGATCGCGCTCGTCATCTTCGCGGTGTCGATGCTGTTGGCCCTGTCCTCGCGGCTTCCCGTTTCGATCGCGTTGATGACCGGCGTGGCCGGAATGCTGATCGCCGGCGTGCTGCATATCGAAGAAGCGTATGCGGCGATCAACTGGCGCACCGTCTTCCTGATGGCGTGCCTGATTCCGCTGGGCTGGGCGATGGATTCCAGCGGTGCGGCGGCGTGGGTCGCGGGGCATTCGCTGGAACAGCTGCCAGGCGGCACGCCGGTGTGGGTACTGGAACTGCTGGTGGGCGTACTGACGACCGCGTTCTCGCTGGTGATCAGCCATGTCGGAGCCACGATCGTGGTGGTGCCTTTGGCGATCAATCTCGCACTTGCGGCTGAAGGCAACCCGAGCGCGTTCGCGCTGATCGTCGCGCTTTCGGCGTCCAACAACTTCATGACTGCCTCGAACCCGGTGATCTCGATGATCAGTGGCCCTGCGGGCTACACCGGCAAGGACCTGTGGCGCATTGGCGCGCCGCTTTCGCTGTTGTACACAGGCGTGATCGTCGTGATGGTCGAACTGTTGTTCTGATCGGGACCGCTTTACGCCGACGCGAGCCACACCTGTCCGTCGCGAACTTCCACCGCCACTGCGCGCAATGCCTCTCCCCGGCAGGGACCGCCAACGCATTCGCCTTGCGCGAGTTCGAAGCTCGCTCCGTGCGCGGCGCACACCAGCAGGCCTTCCCGGCTCTTGAGGAACTGCCCCGGCGCCCAATCGAGGCGGCGTCCGGCATGCGGGCAGATGTTCAGCCACGCCCGCACTTCGTGCCCTTGCCTGTACAGGATCACCGATTCGGCATCGCCGTCGATCGCGGCTTCGGTTTCGGCGAAACCACCATCGGCAATGCTGTCAAGTGCGATCAGCGCAGTGCGCCGGATTTGGCTGGATGTGTCCACGGTCTCGTTGTTTAACGGAGTTCTCACACTCGGCCGGGAGTCGCGTTCGATACTGCGCGCCCGGTCGTCGTGACCGGATTGTGTCACCGCAACCCGGGCGATTGAAAATCGCCACCGCGAGCCGCAATGCACCGGTTCCGCAAGACGCCACGGAGGCGCGTCCTTCGGCAACCACAAGGGGATGTAGCCATGTTTGCCCACGCCTTCCGTTTCGACCAGTTCAATGCGCGCATGCGCAACACCTTCTCGGCCCCACGCAAGCCACGCCATCGCGTGCTGCGCGTGGTGCTCGGTCTCGTCGGCGTAGCCGTGCTGGCAGTGCTGGTGATGTTCGGACTGTTCGTGGGTGCGGCGATGATCGCGACTGGCCTGCTGTTCAAGCTGTGGAAGCAGCGCGGCAAGCCGCTCGCGAATGGCAGCGCGCGCGATTCGCGCGTGCTCGATGGCGAGTTCCGCGTCGTCGATTCCGTCACGCTGCCGCGTTGACCCATGCAAGACGTCGTCGCCGCACCGCCGCAACCCCGCGTTCCGGTGCAGGGCACCGGCGTACCCGCCGGGAGCAGCTTCCCCGTTCACCGCATCTACTGCGTCGGCCGCAACTTCGCCGACCACGCGCGCGAGATGGGAGCCGCGGCTCCGGCCTCGCGTGCCGAACGCGGCGTGCCGACGTTCTTCCTCAAGCCATCCGACTCGATCGTCATCGATGGGGCAGTGAGGTACCCGCGCGGTACCCGCGACCTGCACCATGAGGTCGAGCTCGTGGTCGCACTGGGTCGCGATGCGCCACGCGGCAGCTTCTCCGCGGACGAAGCGATGTCGCTCGTGTATGGCTATGCGGTCGGCCTCGACCTCACGCGCCGCGATCTCCAGGCGGCGGCGAAAGCCAAAAGCCTGCCGTGGGATACCGGCAAATCGTTCGAGCACGCCGCGCCGATCAGCGCGATTGTTCCCGCGGGCGAAATCGGCGATGTCTACGCACGCACGCTGACGCTGCGAGTCAACGGCACCGTGCGCCAGCAGGGCCCGCTCAGCGACCTGATCTGGAACATCGCCGACATCCTCCAGGAGCTGTCGGAACTTTACGACCTGCGCGCGGGCGACCTGGTCTTCATGGGCACGCCCGCCGGCGTCGGGCCCTTGCAGCCGGGAGATGCATTCGAGGCCACGCTCGACGACGCCATCGTGCTGCGCGGCAGCATCCTGCCTGCGAGGTAGCCGCGCCGGCATGGGGATTTCACCCATCGTTCCGGCGGGAAGCTGCCCGGTATAGTCGGACCCGGCATTCCTTGCCGATTCCACTCCCGGAGGAAAAGATGGGTCTCATTGCGGAATTCAAAGAGTTTGTCGCCCGCGGCAACGTGGTCGACCTCGCCGTCGGTGTCGTGATCGGCGCGGCGTTCGGCAAGATCGTCGCCGCACTGGTGGATGGCATCGTGATGCCGATCATCAGCATGCTTACCGGCGGCGTGAGCGTTTCCGACTGGAAGCACGTGATCACTCCTGCGCAGCTGGACGCGGCCGGGAAGGAAGTTGCCGCCGAAGTCGCGATCAAGTACGGCATGTTCTTCCAGACGATCATCGACTTCCTGCTCATCGCGCTGGTCATCTTCGTGTTCCTGAAGGCTTACAACCGCATGCGCAAGCCGGCCGACGCGCCTGCCACCGCGGAAGAAGTGCTGCTCCTGCGCGAGATCCGCGATTCGCTCAAGCGCTGAAGGCTGCATCGGCAGCCGTGAGCCTCGCTCGCGGCTGCCGCCAAAAACTCTCACGCCTGTTTTGGCATGGAGCACACCGGAACGAAGCCGCGGGCGGTTAAGCTCGCGGCTTCTTTTTTATCCGATCTCCAAAGGGGCCGTGATGCGCGTCGTGCCGTTGTTTCTCGCTACTTCCCTGCTCGCCGCAGGTGCGCTCCACGCCGCACCGCGGACCACCATCATTCCGCAGAAGGCGATCGACAATGCCGTGCAGCTGCGCGAGCAGGCGCTTGCCAGCAATCTCGGTTTCGAGATCACCGAATCGCTGACTACCGAAGTCGGCCCGCGACTGGCCGGCAGCGAAGCCGATGCACGCGCAGTGAAGTGGGCCCAGGCGAAGTTCAAGGCACTCGGCTACGACAAGGTCTGGCTGGAAGAAGTGCATTTCCCGAAGTGGGAACGGCGCAGTGAACATGGCGCCGTGATCGGGGCGAGCACACAGCCGTTGTCGCTGATCGCGCTCGGCGGCAGCCCGGGCGGCACCGTGGAAGCCGAGATCGTGCGCTTCGCCGATCTCGCGTCCCTCGAAGCGGCGCCGGCCGGCTCGCTCGCCGGCAAGATCGCCTTCATCGACTACCGCATGGAACGCGCGCGCGACGGTGCCGGTTACGGCATGGGCGGCAAGGTGCGCGGTGCGGGTCCCTCCGCGGCGATCCGCGCCGGCGCGTCGGGCTACCTGATGCGTTCGGCGGGCACCGATTCGCACCGCAATCCGCACACCGGTATCACCCGCTTCGATGAAGGCCTGACGCCGATTCCGTCGGCCGCGCTCGGCTCGCCCGATGCCGACCAGCTCACGCGCCTGCTCGCGCGCGGACCGGTGCGCGTGCGCATGGCGCTCGACTGCGGTTGGGATGGCGAGGCGACTTCGTACAACGTCGTCGGCGAGATTCGCGGCAAGGGCAAGTCCGACGAAGTCGTGCTGATCGGCGGGCATCTGGATTCGTGGGATCCGGGCACGGGCGCGATCGATGACGGGGCGGGCGTGGGCTTGACCATGGCCGCCGGCGCGCTGATCGGAAAGATGAAGCAGCGCCCGTCGCGCACGATCCGCGTCGTTGCATTCGCCAACGAGGAGCAAGGTCTGTACGGCGGCAAGGCGTACGCGGCGAAGCACATCGGCGACATCCGCAAGCACCAGATCGGCGCGGAGAGCGACTTCGGCGCCGGCCGCATCTACGCTTTCCGGACGAGCGCGCCCGACTACGCGCAGGGCGCGGCGAAGCAGATCGCCGACGCGCTGGCGCCACTGGGCATCGCTTACACGCCGGAAGAAGGCGGACCGGGTCCGGACGTCAGCCCATTCGCGGCGCAGGGCCTTGCCTGGGCGTCGTTGCGCCAGGACGGCACCGATTACTTTGATTACCACCACACGCCCGATGACACGCTCGACAAGATCGACCCGAAGGCGCTGGCGCAGAACGTCGCGGCGTATGCGGTGTTCGGCTATCTCGCGGCGAGCGCGGAGGGCGATTTCGGCAGCGAGGCGAAGGTTGTGAAGCCGCCGTCGGAATGACGCCTCGCTTCGGATGAAAAAAGCCCGGGGATTCCCGGGCTTTTTTATGTCCGTCATCTAACTGCTTGTGTCCGAATAATCCCGAATCTCCGCCTCGCCGGAATAACGAACTCCGCTATCACAACCGCGAGCGCCACGCCGCCAGCAGCACCGCCGTCGCGGCCGCGACATTAAGGCTTTCCACCGCGCCGGTTCCGGGAATCGAAACGCGCACGTCGCAGGCCGCGGCGAGTTCGCGATCCATGCCCTCGCCTTCACTGCCGAGCACGAACACGAGCCGCTGCTGCAGCGTGGCGTCGAACACATCCTTGCCGCCCTGCACCACCGTGGCCGCCAGCGCGAAGCCCGCGCTGCGCAGTTGCGCGATCGCGTTGTCCTGCCGGCCCAGGCGCACCATCGGCACCGCTTCGGCGCCGCCTTCGGCCACGCGCGCGGCGGCGCCGGAGAGCGCGAGTGGCGAATGCTTCGGCAACAGGATCGCGCTGACGCCGAAGTGCGCGGCCGAACGCAGGATCGCGCCGAAGTTGTGCGGGTTGCCGACACCGTCGAGCCAGAGCGCGCATTGCGGACCGGCCGGAAGGTCGCGCAGCCACGCCGACAGCGACAAGGGCTCTTCGCGCATCACGTCGGCGATGACGCCTTCGTGGTGCGTGCTCGAAGCGAGACGGCCGAGATCTTCCTCATCTACGACGCGATAGCCGACGCGGTTGGCCACGCACCACTTCAGCAGCGGCTGCACGGCGGGAATGCGGGCTTCGGCGAGATACAGCTTGCGGATCGCCTGCGGCCTGCGGGCGAACACGGCATGCACTGCGTTCAGGCCGTACACGCGCAGCTCGGCGTCGCGGCGCGCGCGTGCGGGATGCGCGGCGTGTTCTTCGGGCTGTGCCGGCGGCCACGCGGTGTCGCGCATGCGTTGCGGCGAGCGCGGCTCGTCGCGCGTGCGCGGTGCACGGGCACGCTCTTCATGAGCGCGTGGCGGACGCGGGGACTCGTCGTGGGAGGGCGAGCGCTCGCGCGTGGGTGACGAGGACGCGGACTTCCAGGGACTGGCACCGGGCGGACGGCGCGGCGGTCGGGGCGTGTGATCGGACATGCGGGAAGCTTACGCCCACGGGCAGTGCGTGGCGCGTCATCCACGTGAAGGACGCGAAAGCTTGCATTGTTTTCACGCCATGAAAGCGGGCCTATGGATGCGTCATCCCAGCGAAAGCCGGCGACGAGCAGATGCGAGCGCAACGCCTTACGCGTGCCCGCCCGCCTGCGGCGTGACCGCCTCCAGCTTCTCCAGCTCGTGCGCGACGGCTTCCGGCGAATGCGTGTACTTCGCCAGCAGTGCGTAGAACGCCGGCACCACGAACAACGACAGCAGCGTCGAGAAGGACACACCGAAGATCACCACCACGCCGATCGTCGCGCGGCTCGCCGAGCCCGGGCCGCCCGCGATCACCAGCGGAATCGCGCCGACCACCGTCGCGATCGAGGTCATCAGGATCGGACGCAGGCGCACCGCGCAGGACTCGACGATCGCTTCGTGGATGCTGCGGCCTTCATCGCGCAGCTGGTTGGCGAATTCGACGATCAGGATGCCGTTCTTCGCCGCCAGGCCGACGAGCATCACGATGCCGATCTGCGAGAACAGGTTGAGCGTGCCGCCGAACAGCCATAGGCCCAGCAATGCACCGAGCACACCCAGCGGCACCGTCAGCATGATCACGAACGGATGGATGAAGCTCTCGAATTGCGCGGCGAGCACGAGGTACACGACCAGCAGCGCCAGCGCGAACGTAAGCAGCACCGCACCGCCGGCGGCCTGGTATTCGCGCGACTCGCCCTTCCAGTCGATCTGCGCCTGCTGCGGCAGCTCCTCGCGAACCGTCTGCTGCATCCAGGTGATGGCATCACCCATGCGGTAACCCGGCGCGAGTCCCATGCTGATGGTGATCGCACGCAGGCGGTTGAAGCGGTTGAAGCTGCCGGGCTCGGCGATTTCCTTCAGCGTGACCAGGTTGGACAGCGGCACGAGATCGCCGCTGCGCGTGCGCACCTGGATCGCGGCGAGGTCGGCGGGCGACGCGCGCAGCGCCTTGCTGGCCTGCACGATCACGTCGTATTCCTCGCCACCGCGCACGAAGGTGGTGACGCGGCGCGAACCCATCATCGATTCCAGCGTGCTGCCGATGTCGCCGACGCTCACGCCGAGGTCGGCGGCGCGCTGGTGGTCGATCTGCACGCGCATCTGCGGTCGTGTTTCCTTGTAGTCCGAATCCGCGCCGACCAGGCCCGGGTTCTGTTCGATCCGTGCCATCAGGCGATCGCGCCATTCGGCCAGCTGCGCGTAGTCGGGGCCGCCGAGCACGATCTGCACCGGCTGCCCGCGCGTGCGCACCAGCCCGCCGGTCACCTGCGAGGACACGCGCACGCCGGGCAGCTGGCTCAGTTCCTTCTGCATGTTCTGCGCGACTACGGCCGTCTCTTCCTCGCGCTGGCGCCAGTCGCGCAGGAACACGCTGATGCGGCCGCTCTGCATGTCTTCCGTCGCGCCGAAGCCGCCGGGCACGCGCGAACTCGCGCGCTCGATCGGGCCGTCCTCGCCGACGTGCTTGAGCATGATCTTCTCGGCGGCCGCGACCTGCTTGACCGTGTAGTCGAAACCCGCGCCTTCCGGTCCGTTGAACATCAGGAAGAACACGCCGCGGTCTTCCGCAGGGGCGAGTTCGGACGGCACTACCTTCAGCATTCCGTAGCTCAAGCCGAGCGCCACGAGCATCAGCACGCCGAAAAACCACGGTCGCTCGACGCTGCGCTCCAGCAGGCGGCGGTAACGCGCGCTCACCGCCTCGAGCCGCGCATTGACCCAGCGCGTGACCGGATTGGATTTTTCTTCCTTGTGCGGCTTCACCAGCTTCGACGACATCATCGGCGTGAGCGTCAGCGCAACGAAGGCGGAAATCGCGACGGCACCCGCGAGCGCCACCGACAGCTCGCGGAACAGGCGCCCGGTATTGCCTTCCATGAAGCCGATCGGCAGGAACACCGACACCAGCACCGCAGTCGTAGCGATCACCGCGAACGCCACCTGCTGGGTGCCGCGGCGCGCGGCGACGAGGCGCGGTTCGCCGAGGTCGGCGCGGCGCTGGATGTTCTCCAGCACCACGATCGCGTCGTCGACAACCAGGCCGATGCACAGCACCAGCGCCAACAGGGTCAGCAGGTTGATCGAGTAGCCGAACAGGTACAGCGGCATGAAGGCGGCGATCAGGCACACCGGAACTGTCACCGCCGGGATCAGCGCGGCGCGCGCGCTGCCGAGGAAGAGCCAGATCACGATCAGCACGAGGATGATCGCTTCGGCAAGCGTGTGGTACACGCGCTCGACCGCAGCGTCGATGAAGGTGGTGGTGTCGAAGGCGACGAAGATGCTGGTGCCCTTGGGCAGCGACGCCTGGATGCGCTCGGCCTCGGCACGCGCGGCGCGGGCGACATCGAGGCTGTTGGCGGTGGACGTCTTGATGATGCCGAGGCCGACGTTCTGCTCGCCGTTGCTGCGGTAATAGCTGCGGCGCTCGGCCGAGGCGAGTTCGACCTTGGCGACATCGCCCAGGCGCACCACGTAGCCGTCTTTGCCCTTGCCCAGCGGAATCTGCGCGAAGTCGGTGGGCTTCTCGAAGCTGCGCGCCACGCGCAAGGTGAAGTCGCGGGTTTCCGATTCGATGCGGCCGGCGGGCAGTTCGACGTTCTGCGCGCGCAATGCGGTTTCGATGTCGGCCGCGGTGATGCCGCGCGCGGCCATCGCATCGCGATCGAGCCAGATGCGCATCGCGTAGCGCTGCTGGCCGCCGATGCGCACCTGCGCGACGCCGTCGATGCTCGACAGCCGGTCGACGACGTAGCGTTCGGCGTAGTCGGACAGCTGCAGCGTGTCCATGTTCGTGCTGCTCATGTTGAGCCACACGATCACGTCGGCGTCGGCTTCGACCTTCGCCACCTGCGGCGGGTCGGCTTCCTCCGGGAGGCGGTCCATCACCCGGCTGACCGCGGAACGCACGTCGTTGGCGGCATCCTCGATGTCGCGGGTGAGGTTGAACTCGATGCTGATGTTGGAGCGGCCGCTGCTGCTGCGCGACTCGATGGTGTTGATGCCTTCGATGCCAGCCAGCGCGTCCTCGAGGATCTGGGTGACCCGCGTTTCCACGACCGCGGCCGAGGCGCCCGGATACGTCACTTCCACCGACACCACGGGCGGATCGATCGCCGGCAGTTCGCGCAGCGTCAGCCGCGAGAACGCCATCACGCCGAGCACGATCAGCAGCAGGCTGATCACGGTGGCGAAGACGGGGCGCTTGATCGAGATGTCGGAGAGTTTCATGCCTTGCCTCAACCCTGCACTGCGCGGCGCACAAGCGAGGGAGTAACCGTCCGGCGCGTGGCGCCAGGATCGATGGGATTACTTCGCAGCAGCACCCTTCGCGCCACTATCGACAACCTTGCTGCCCGGCCGCAGCTTCACCGTGCCGTCGACGACGATGCGTTCGCCCGCTTTCACGCCACGTGTGATCTCGGCCAGGCCATCGCGGCGCGCTCCGACATCCACGTCGGCGCGCTCGGCGGTGCCCTCGCTGGTGACGCGATACACGAACGAATCGGTGCCGACCTGCACGATCGCGATTTCCGGCACGAGCAATGCCTGCCGTTCCGGGCGCTGCAACGCGATCTCCAGCAGCATGCCCGGGCGCAGCGCGCGATCGGGATTGGGGAAATCGGCACGCACCGTGACCGAACGCGTCGCCTCGTCGATACGCGCATCGATCGTGCTGACCACGCCGTCGAAGCGGCGATCGGGATAGGCCTCGCTGTGCCCGCTCACGCGCAGACCGGGCGCGAGCTGCGCGAGCATGGTTTCGGGCACGGGGAAATCGACGTACACGCGCGCGGTGTCGTCGAGCGTGGCGATGGCCGTGCCCGGCGTCACCAGCGAACCGGGACTCACCCGGCGGATGCCGAGGACGCCGGCGAACGGCGCGCGGATCACGCGATCGCCGAGCTGCGCGCGAATCTGGGCGACGCGCGCGTTGGCGGTATCGCGCGCTGCGCGCTGCGTATCGAGCGCGGAACGCGCGATGAGTTGCTGCGCGGCGAGTTCGTTCTGGCGGCGATAGAGGCGATCGGCTTCTTCCGCTTCCGCCTTTGCTTCCACCAGCGCGGCCTGCTGCGCCTGCCCGCTCAGCGTGACCAGCGGCGCGCCCTTGGCCACGATATCTCCGCTCTGGAAATGCACCTGCTGCACGGTTTCGCTCACCTTGGCGGTTACCGTGACCGATTCGCGCGCATGCACCGTTCCCAGCGCCTGGACACTGTCGCTCCACGATTGCGGCCGCACGACCTGCGTGGTCACGGTCACTGGCCGGTCGCCTTTCCCGTCGCCCTGCGATGCCACGTCCTTGCCGCAGGCGACAAGCAGGCAGGTGAACGCGAGGGCAAGCAGTGTCCTGGTCAAGCATGACTCCGGGGAAGACAACGGGCGAGGGCCGATTCTAGGGATAGCCTGGGGCGATTGCCCTGCAGCAATCGTTCCGGAAACCGGCAGCGATCGATTCTACGGAATGGGTGGACCCGACGTATGGGCCAATGGTTGTCCCCTGATACGGCAAAATCCCCTGAAAAACAGGCTCCGGATCCAGCCATGCCGATCGAGGTCATCCAGGGCGACATCACCCGCCTGCCGGTAGACGCCATCGTCAACGCCGCCAACGAGGCCCTGTCGGGCGGCGGTGGCGTGGACGGCGCCATCCATCGCGCCGCGGGACCGGAACTGCACGAGGCATGCAGGGCAATCCCGTTCGTGCGGCCGCATGTGCGATGCCCCACTGGCGAAGCCCGCATCACGGCAGGTTTCGCACTGCCGGCACGCCATGTGATCCACACGGTGGGGCCGGTCTGGCATGGCGGAGATCAGGACGAACCGGCCCTGCTGACGAGTTGCCATCGCGAATCGCTGCGGCTGGCGACGGAACACGGGGTACGGACGATTGCATTCCCCGCAATCAGTTGCGGCGTCTTCGGTTATCCGCCGGAGCTCGCGGCGCCGGTAGCAATCGCATCGATACGCGAATGGCTGGATGCGCACGCGCTGCCGGCCGATGTGCTGCTTTGTTGTTTCAGCGCCGGGATGGCGTCGGTGTTCCGGCACGCGCTCGGCACGACCTGAGGCAATAAACAAAAACGCCGGCACGAAGCCGGCGTTCTTGCTATCCATCGTGCAGCGCTTTACGCAGCCTTCTGCCACTGGCCCAGCGCCGCCAGGCCGTTGTCCTTCGCACGCGCGTAGACCGTCTGCTGCGCGGCGGCGAAGTTGTTCACCAGGTCCTGCGACCACAGCTTCAGCGCAGCGGCCTGCATGGCGCGGCCGTAGGAGAACGACAGCGGCCACGGGTTCGGGCCCATGCGGTTCATCGCGTCGAGGTGCGCGGTCGCGTCTTCGTCGGACTGGCCGCCCGAGAGGAACACGATGCCCGGCAGGATCGCCGGCACGGTCGACTTCAGGCACTGCAGCGTGGCGGCGGCGACTTCCTCGACACTCACCTTCTCGCCGCTGGTGGTGCCCGGCACGACCATCGAAGCCTTCAGGATCGTGCCTTCCAGCACGACGTTGTGCTCGACGAGCGAGTTGAACAGCGAACGCAGCGTCACTTCGGTGACCTGGAAGCATTCGTCGATGTCGTGGCTACCGTCCATGATCACTTCCGGCTCGACCATCGGCACCAGGCCCTGCTCCTGGCACAGCGCGGCATAACGCGCCAGCGCGTGGGTATTGGCGTCGATGCAGGTACCCGACGGAATGTCATCGCCGATGTTGATCACCGCGCGCCACTTGGCGAAGCGGGCGCCGAGCTTGTAGTACTCGGCGAGACGATCGCGCAGGCCGTCGAGGCCCTCGGTGACGACTTCGCCCGGGCAGCCGGCGAGGTTGTGCGTGCCCTTGTCGACCTTGATACCGGGGATCATGCCGTGGTCCATCATGTACTTCGCGAACGGCACGCCGTCGCTGGTGGACTGGCGGATGGTCTCGTCGAACAGGATCGCGCCGGAGATGTAGTCGCTCAGCTTGGGCGTCGTGAGCAGCAGCTCGCGGTAGCGGCGACGGTTCTCTTCGGTGTTCTCGATGCCCACGCCGGCGAAGCGCTTGGCGCAGGTGCCGGTGGATTCGTCGATCGCGATGATGCCCTTGCCCGGGGCCACCATGGCCAAGGCGGTTTCGGCAAGCTGTTCGATGCTCATGGGTGTCCTGCGGGAGCGGTGGGAAGCCGCGGATTATAGCGGCTGAGGGTCACCACCGCGTCGTTGCGGCGACGCAGAATCAACCACTTGCAGACCACACACCCGCGAATCCAATACCAGTCGCAGGCTCCCGCCGATCCGCGGCGATGCCCTCTACAACTCGCCGAGCCCCTCGGCCTTCCCGTCCTCGCCCACCTGCAGCAGGCGCAGCGTGTTGGTCGCGCCGTGGTGTTCCATGTGGTCGCCACTGGTGAAGATCACGCGCTCGCCCACGTCGAGGTAGCCCGCGTCGAACAGCTGCTTGATCGAGCGCCGCGCCGCATCGCGCGAGGCCAGCCCGCGGCTGTCGAAGTCGATCGGGAAGACGTCGCGCATCATCGCCATGCGCCGGCGCGCGCCGTCATGGCGCGAGAGTCCGTAGATCGGCACGGACGAGCGGAAGCGCGAGAGGAAGCGCGCGGTGCCGCCGGATTCGGTCGCGGCCAGGATCGCGCGCACGCCGATGTGCTCGGACAGGAACATGGCCGCCATCGCGATCGCCTGGTCGGCGCGCTCGAGATTGCGCGGTGCATCCTCGAAGTCGGTGTCGGATTCGAACTGGCGTTCGGCGCCGAGGCAGATGCGCGCCATCGCTTCCACCGCGCGCACCGGATATTTGCCGGCCGCCGATTCCTGCGAAAGCATCACCGCATCGGTGCCGTCGATGACGGCGTTGGCGACGTCGAGCACTTCCGCGCGCGTCGGGATCGGACTGTCGACCATCGACTGCAGCATCTGCGTCGCGGTGATCACGACGCGCCCGCATTCGAGCGATTCGCGGATGATCTTCTTCTGCAGGCCCGGCAGTTCGGCATCGCCGATCTCCACGCCGAGGTCGCCACGCGCCACCATCACCACGTCGCTGGCGAGCACGATTTCGCGCAGGTTCTCGATCGCTTCGGCGCGTTCGATCTTCGACACCAGCGCGGCATCGCTGCCGGCGGCGCGCGCGATGCGGCGCGCTTCCTCCATGTCTTCGGCATTGCGGCAGAACGACACGGCGATGAAATCGGCCCCGAGTTCGGCGGCGACCTTGATCAGTTCGCGGTCGCGTTCGGTCAGCGCGCCGAGCGAGAGACCGCCGCCCTGCTTGTTGAGGCCCTTGCGGTCGGACAGGGCGCCGTCGTTGAGCACAGTGCTGACGATGCGCTCGCCTTCGATCCGTTCGACGCGCAATTGCAGCATGCCGTCGTCCAGCAGCAGCACGTCGCCGGGGATCACGTCGCCCGGCAGGCCGAGGTAGCTCACGCCGACTTCGTGGATGGTGCCGGGCGGCGCAGTGGTGCTGGCGACGAGATCGAAACGGTCGCCCGCCTTCAGCAGCACGCGGCCTTCGGCGAAGCGCTCGATGCGGATCTTCGGGCCGGGGAGATCGGCGAGGATGCCGACTTCGCGGCCCACGCGATGCGCCGCTTCGCGCACCGCATTGGCACGCGCGACCTGCCCCGACGGATCGCCGTGCGAGAAGTTGAGGCGAACCACGTCGACGCCGGCATTGAGGAGGGCGTCCAGGACGCCCGGTGCATCGGTGGCGGGACCGAGGGTGGCGAGGATCTTGGTGCGGCGGCGGACGATGGACACTGTGCGTGGATGCGGTGATGACTGAGCCCCCGAAACTAGCACAGCCCGCCGCACACTGGTCCGACAAGGGTTATGAAATCGAGTTCAGATGCGCGGGCTCACCGGGCGTGTGGCCAGCATCCGCGTTCGCACGGCCGCTGTCAGGCCGCGAGCAGCAGTGGCAACTCGTCGGGATGCGCGGCCAGCCGCCGGGCACCGGCCGCGCGCAGCTCGTCTTCACCGCCAAAACCCCAGAGCACGCCCACGTGGCGCATGCCGTGGTGGAGCGCGCCTTCGATGTCCATGCGGCGGTCGCCGATCATCCAGCACTCGTCCGGCAAAACCTCGAGCCGCTGCAGGGCTTCGGCGATCAGCTCCGGCTTGTGGCTGCGGCTGCCGTCGATGGTCGCACCGATGATGTCGACGAAACGATGGCCGAATGGCAGGTGGGCCGCGATCTTGCGCGCGTGCGGTTCGTTTTTCGCCGTGACCACGGCGAGACGATGCCCGACTGCATGCAGAGCCTCCACGGCCTCGCCGATGCCTGCGTAAACCTCGTGCTCGGCCCAACCGTGCGATTCGAAGCGGTCGCGATAGTGCAGCACCGCCTGTTCGACCTTCCCGTCATCGCGCAATAAGGGCGCGAAGCTGGTACGCAGCGAAGGACCGATCCAACGGCGCAGCTCCGCCTCAGGCGGCACTTCCAGCCCCATCTGCGTCAGCGCGTGCGCGACGCAGCGGGTGATCCCGACCTCCGAATTGATCAGCGTGCCGTCCATGTCGAAGAAGAGCGTGGCCATGGGTTCAGCCGCGCGCGTTCAATGCTGCAACCGCCGGCAGTTCCTTGCCTTCCAGGAATTCCAGGAACGCACCGCCGCCGGTCGAGATGTAGGACACGTCCTGTTCGATGCCGTATTTGTCGACGGCGGCGAGCGTGTCGCCGCCGCCGGCGATCGAGAACGCCTTCGATGCGGCGATGGCACGCGCCAGGGTTTCGGTGCCTTTGCCGAATGCGTCGAATTCGAACACGCCGACCGGGCCGTTCCACACGACGGTGCCGGCGCCCTGGATCAGTTCCGCATAACGCGCGGCGGTCCGCGGGCCGATGTCCAGGATCATGTCTTCGGCGCCGACCGCATCGACGGCCTTCACGGTCGCGGGTGCATCAGCGGCGAAGGCAGGCGCGACGACGACATCGCTCGGGATCGGGATGTCCGCGCCCCGCTCCTTCGCGTCGGCCATGATCTGCTTCGCGGTATCGAGCAGGTCCATCTCGACCAGCGACTTGCCGACGCCATGACCCATCGCCGCGATGAAGGTGTTGGCGATGCCGCCGCCGACGATCAGCTGGTCGACCTTGCCCACCAGCGACGACAGCAGTTCGAGCTTGGTGCTCACCTTGGAACCGGCGACGATCGCGAGCAGCGGGCGCGCGGGATGTTCGAGCGCCTTGGCGAGTGCATCGAGTTCGGCCATCAGCAGCGGGCCACCGGCGGCGACCTTCGCGAAACGGATCACGCCATGCGTCGAGGCCTGCGCGCGATGCGCGGTACCGAATGCGTCCATGACGAAGACGTCGCACAGCTCCGCGTACTTCTTCGACAGGGTTTCGTCGTCCTTGCCCTCGCCGACATTCATGCGGCAGTTCTCGAGCAGCACGATGTCGCCCGCCTTCACCGCGAAGTCGGCGCTGAGCCAGTCGCGCACCAGCGGCACGTCGCGGCCCAGCAGTTCACCAAGACGTTTCGCGACCGGCTCGAGCGAATCTTCCGGCGACCACACGCCTTCCTTCGGGCGGCCCAGGTGCGACATCACCATCACCGCGGCGCCTTTTTCCAGCGCCAGCTTCAACGTGGGAATGGAAGCCGTAAGGCGCTGGTCAGAGGTGACGTTGCCGTCCGCGACGGGCACGTTGAGATCCTGGCGGATCAGCACGCGCTTGCCAGCGAGGTCAAGGTCGGTCATGCGGACGATGGACATGGGGCTCCGGGCAGATGGCGCAAACAGGGGCGCACATTGTCCGTTCTGCGCGGATGCCTTTCAAATCGCCCGCGGCACGGCGCGCGACGGCTTCAGTAGGTCAGCGTGATCGTCTGCGTGCATACCGCGCGGCTGGCTTCGCACACCCGGTAGGTGAGCGTGCCTGAGCCGCTCAGGCCGGTGGCATCCAGGTAGGCGCCGTCGTTGGCGGTAACCGTGGCGCGCGTGTTGTTGCGGAAGATGTCGACCGAACTGGTCTGCGCGCCCACCCAGCGCAGGTCGACGTTCACCGTTCCAGTGCTCTCGTCGACGGTGCCGGTCAGATTGAGCGTTGGCACGTTTCGGGTCACGCTGCGCTGTGCGCCGTCGTCGTCCGTGACGGTCAGTCGCACAGTCCACAGGCCTAGGGTCGCGTAGGTGTGACTGGGCGTGGCGCTGGTGGATGAGGTGCCATCGCCGAAGTCCCAGGCATGGGTGACGAGGGTGCCGTCGCTGTCGGTCGAGTAATTCTTGAACACGACCTGCCGCCCGCGCACCCAATAGCCGAACGACGCGGTCGGAGGCGTGTTCGCGGCCGGACTGCTTACCGTTACCGAGCGGCTCACGCTGTCTGTCGCACCTTCGTCATCGGTGACGGTCAGCGTGACCGTGTAGGTTCCTGCTGTCGCGTAGGCATGGTTGGGATTGGTGCTGGTCGCACTCTGGCCGTCGCCGAAATTCCAGCTTCGCGAGGCAATGGTTCCATCCGCATCGGTCGAGTCGTCGGTGAAGTCGACCGACAGCCCCTGCGCGGCAAACGAGAAGTCGGCCAACGGCGGTGCGTTCTCCGAAGCAGCGTTGTTGCAGGTACCGCTGAAGCTGTCGGTCCAGTTTTTGCCGACGACCGGCACGAACTCGCCCGTGTATCCATCGGCAGTCAGTTCCAGCTTGAGCACGCCCCACGTGTCTGCCTGTGCGGCTTGCAGCAGCGGATGCGTGCCATTGAGCGCATAGAGATCGCGACCGCCGGTGCCGACGATGACCTGTCGCAGGCCATCGCTCGATGCGACCTGCGACGGCGTCATCTTCGCGTAGCGCTGGTAGTTGTGGTCGTGGCCGACCAGCACCAGATCGACCCCGGCCGCATACAGGCGGTCGTATGCCGGCTTCATCGACGCCGACCCGTTGTACACACCCCGGCTCACCATCGGATGGTGGAAGAAGGCCGCCGTGCATGGCTTCGTATTCGCGGCGAGATCGGAATCGAGCCACGCCAGCTGCGTCGATGAAACCGTTCCGCTCGACATGCTGTTGAGCGCGATGAAGTGCCATTCGCCGACATCGAAGCTGTAATAGCCCCTGCTGCGATCGCCCGCGGGACCGGTCTGCCGGCCGACGCCGTTGAAGTAATCGAAGTAGCCGCTGGCACCGGCGGTCAGGTAGTCATGGTTGCCGGGGGTGGGATTGGTCAGCTCCTTGAAACGCCCCCATCGCGGCGCGTAACGCGTGTTGAACTCGGCCAGCGTGCCGCTGTTGTACGCGTTGTCCCCCGTGGTGAATACGACCGTCGGATTGATCGCGACGATCAGGTCCGATGTCCTGCCGCAATCGGCAGGGGTGCTGTCGCAGATGTCGCCCGCGCCGGCCGCCACCACGGGCGAGCCTTCGAGTGCGGCGGTTCCAAACTGGTAGCTCTCCACCGTATAGCGGCTGTCGGAATGACCGAAGGAGGGGTGGATGTCGACGCAGTTCCCGCGCAAGGCTCGCGAGTAGAACGCGCGGCCCTTCCAGTGGTTGCCTTCGAAAACGTAGCGATCGCCACCGTCGCTCTCCAGCACGAGCGAGTCGTACGCGCCCAGCGTGAGTTCGCTGAAGCCGATGCGGACCCATTTCGCATTCTTCCCGCACACCTGCGTGGCCGGCACAGCCAGCCTGGAAGTTGCCGGGAGATAACGCGTTGTGGCGCCATCTTCCGCGAGTTGTGGAACCCGGGAAGCCCCCCACGCGGGACTCACGATGGCAAGCAACATCGCGATGGCCCAAACCAAACCAGCGATGCATTGCCTGCTCATAGAGGGCATCCCATGTTGCGAAGCGTGTGCCGATGTTCATTCCAACGCGGCACTCCGTCCGCAACGGACACGCCGTAAGCGCGTGTATACGCCTCAACGTGTCGACGATTCCTCACTCGCCCGGGCGAGTGATCTGAACTGGAAAAGCAATGGACGAAGCCATGTTTACAGCTTCGATACATTCCTGACTGCACAGTGCGACATTCCTTCACGACGCCCGCTGGATGGCGACCTCCGCGCCGACCGATGCCGGCGTTGCCGGCGAAGCCCATGAAACCGATCGTTCTCCTGCTGCTCGCGATGCTGCTCCTCACGGCCTGCACCGCCCGCGATCACCCCGCGCAGGACGGCAGTGATGCCACCCGGAAAATCGATCTCGCCACCGACCGGGCGCGCGCGAGCTACATGGTTGGCGTCGATGTCGCGAACGACCTGCGTCCGATCCGCGACGACATCGACCTCGAGATCGTGCAGCAATCCATGCGTGCGACGCTATCGGGACAGAAGCCGCAACTCGACGCGAAGCAACTCGACCAGGTGCGCCGCGAGTTCACCGCACAGCTTCGCGAGAAGCGTGCGCGACAGGCGCGCGAGGTCGCCGAACGCAACCGCAGGACGGGCGAGGCGTTCCTTGTCGCGAATGCCGGAAAGCCCGGTGTTGTCACCACGCCATCCGGACTGCAGTACCAGATCCTCCGGCCTGGCAGCGGTCCACATCCCGGTGCGTCCGCCACCGTGAGCATCCATTACATCGGCCGCACGCTCGAAGGCCGCGAATTCTCCAATACTTACGCCGCGCAGCATCCCGAAACCCTTCCGCTGCCGCGCGTGATGCCGGGCCTGGCCGAAGCGATGACGCTGATGACGCCCGGTAGCCGCTATCGCTTCTGGATTCCCGGTCCGCTCGCCTATGGCGAAGCCGGACGCGCCGGCGACATCGAGCCCAATGCAACGCTGGTCTTCGATATCGAGCTGCTCGAATCCGCTGGCGGGGATAGGGAGTGATTGACCCGCACGAGCCCACAAAAAAGCCCCGCAATGCGAGGCTTTTTTGCAACACATTCGTGGCCGCTTACTTGCCGGCGACGACCTTGACCATTTCCAGGCACTTGTTCGAGTAGCCCCACTCATTGTCGTACCAGCTGACGAGCTTGACGAAGGTGCCATCGAGCGCGATGCCGGCTTCGGCGTCGAAGATCGAGGTGCGCGCGTCGCCGCGGAAATCGGTGGCGACGACCTTGTCCTCGGTGTAGCCGAGGATGCCCTTCAGCGCGCCTTCCGACTGCGACTTCATCTCGGCGCAGATCTCGGCGTAGGTGGCAGGCTTGTCGAGCTCGACGGTGAGATCGACGACCGACACGTCCGAGGTCGGGACGCGGAACGACATGCCGGTGAGCTTCTTGTTGAGTTCCGGGATCACCACGCCGACGGCCTTGGCCGCACCGGTGCTCGACGGGATGATGTTCTCGAGGATGCCGCGCCCGCCGCGCCAGTCCTTGTTGGACGGGCCGTCGACGGTCTTCTGCGTGGCGGTGGTGGCGTGCACGGTGGTCATCAGGCCGCGCTTGATGCCCCACTTGTCGTTGATGACCTTGGCGATCGGCGCCAGGCAGTTGGTGGTGCACGAGGCATTGGAGATGATCGCCTCGCCCTTGTAGCTCTTGTCGTTGACGCCGTAGACGAACATCGGCGTGTCGTCCTTCGACGGCGCCGACAGCACGACCTTCTTCGCGCCCGCATCGAGGTGCTTCTGCGCGGTGGCCTTGTCGAGGAACAGACCGGTGGATTCGATCACGACGTCGGCGCCGACCTCACCCCACTTGAGGTTGGCCGGATCGCGTTCCTGGGTCAGGCGGATCTTCCTGCCGTTGACGACCAGGGTATTGCCTTCGACCGAGACGTCGCCCTTGAAGCGGCCGTGCACGGAGTCGTAGCGCAACATGTAGGCGAGGTAGTCGGGCTCGAGCAGGTCGTTGATGGCGACGATCTCGATGTCGTTGCCGAAATTCTGCACGGCGGCGCGCAGGACATTGCGCCCGATGCGGCCGAAGCCGTTGATGCCTACCTTGATCGTCATTGCTGCAAGCTCCTGCGGCCGCGGTGCACGCGGCGGAATGGAAGGGGAAGCGCATTTTAGCAGTCGCGCCCGGCCAGGCGGCCCGGCGCGGTGGCACAGGCAGACGGGGCGTCGCAAGGCCCGCTCCGGCAAGCGGCGTGCACGGAAACGGCCGGTCCGCTGCCATCGAAGCCGTGGCCGGCTCCGGTACAGTGGATGGCATGAACGCCCACCACTCCCGAACCCCTTCCCTTCGCCGCCTGGCCTGGCTGGCCGCGGCACTGGCCCTCGTCATCGCCGCCCCGGTCGTCGCCTGGAGCGCGCTGGGCCACAAGCTGGTCGGTGAACTCGCACAGCGCCATCTCACGAAGACCGCGAACGCCGAAGTCGCACGACTGTTGCAAGGCGAAGCCGACCCGACACTCGCGGGCGTCGCCACCTGGGCCGACACGCTGCGCGACAGCGATCCGGATCGCTTCAAACAGACCTCGCGCTGGCACTACGTCAATCTCTCCAGCGACAAATGCAGTTACCGGCCCGAACGCGATTGCAAGGATGGCCAATGCGTCATCGCCGCGATCGACGCGCAGCGCGCGATCCTCGCCGACCGCAGCCAGCCGATCGAAAAGCGACGCGACGCGCTGAAGTTCATCGTCCACTTCGTCGGCGACATCCACCAGCCCATGCATGCGAACGCGCATGACGACCAGGGCGGCAACAAGTACCAGATCAGCCTGCGCACTGACATCGAACCCGAAGCCTACGCGCGCGACCGCTACGTTGGCGGCGTGATGGGCACGAACCTGCATTCGGTGTGGGACTTCTACGTGCTCGCCGAACGCGGCCTGGGCCTGGACGCATACGCCGACCGCCTCGACCACGAGCCGTGGCCGCCGACAATGGATCGCAACGCACTGACGCCCGCTTCGTGGGCCAGCGAATCCTGCGCGCTCACCGACCTGCGCCAGCTGTATCCGAAGACGCCGGACGGCAAGGACCTGCACAAGCTCGACCGCGGCTATTCCGAAAAACATCGCGCGCTGGCCGAACAACGCATCCGCATCGCCGCCTGGCGCCTGGCGACGCTGCTCAACGAGACGCTGGCGCCCCGGCAATGACTACGCCGGCCGCGACAGTGCAGGTGCATCCGTTCCACCACGCCGACACCGGCACGTGGAGCTACGTGGTCGCGGATTCCGCCACCCGGCAGGCGGCGATCATCGATCCCGTGCTGGATTTCGATGCCAGGGGCGGACGCATCTCGCATGCCTTCGCGCAGAAGCTGCTCGATTGCGTCAATGAGCAGCAGCTGCAGGTGCGCTGGCTGCTCGAGACCCACGCCCATGCCGATCACCTCACCGCGGCCCAGTGGCTGGGGGCGCGGCTTCCCGATGCACTGATCGCCATCGGCCACGGCATCCGCGAGGTACAGCGCACGTTCGCACCCGTATTCGAGCTGGATCCGGAAACCGCGGCGGACAGTTTCGATTGCCTGTTCAACGACGACGACGAGTTCGCCGTCGGCATGGCGCGTGCTGTCGCCATTCCCGTGCCGGGCCACACGCGCGACAGCCTGGCCTACCTGGTGGGCGACGCGCTGTTCACCGGCGATTCGCTGTTCATGCCCGATGCCGGCACCGCGCGCTGCGATTTTCCCGGCGGCGACGCGGCGATGCTGTTCCGCTCGATCCAGCGCCTGTACGAACTGCCGGAGTCGACGCGCGTATTCGTGTGCCACGACTACGGGAAGCCCGCGAGCGACGGCAAAGGCCGCGAGCCCGCCTGCGAAACCACCATCGGCGAACAGAAGCGCAACAACATCCACGTGCGCGAACACACGAGCGAAGCTGAATTCATCGCCCTGCGCGAAGCGCGCGATGCGATCCTCGCCGCACCGGCGCTGATCATCCCTTCGCTACAGGTCAACCTGCGCGCGGGTGCGCTCCCGGTCGCGGCCCCCAACGGCATCCGCTACCTGCGCATCCCGCTGGACCAGTTCTAACCCCGCCGCCACTCCGCGCCATTGCATACTGCCGCAATGACGGCGCCCCTCCAGCTCGAATCGATCGACGACGCCATCGACGCGATGCTTGCGCGCATCGATGGCGCGCTCCACGTCGGCGCACCGCTTGGTCTCGGCAAGCCGCATCGCCTGCTCAACGCGCTGTATGCACGGATCGAACGCGATCCTGCGCGTCCCCTGCACCTGTACACCGCGCTGTCGCTCGACCCGCCGTCTGGCGGCAAGGGACTGGAGGCGCGCTTCCTGCAACCGTTCGTCGAACGCCACTTCGGCAATGACTTCCCGCGCCTTTCGTACGTGCAGGCGCTGCGACGCGATGCACTGCCTGCGCACATCGAGGTCGAGGAGTTCTACCTGCAATCGGGCGCGTTGCTGCACTCGAAACAGGCACAGCGGCGCTACGCGAGCCTCAACTACACGCATGTCGCGCGGGCGCTCGCCGATCGCGGCCTCAACGTGATCGTGCAGAAGGTGGCGCGCTCGACAGACGGCCGGCTTTCGCTGTCGTGCAATACCGACCTGACCGCCGATGCGATCGAGGCCATCACCGCGCGCGGCCTGCCGCGTCCGCTGCTGGTGGCGGAAGTCGATCCGGAACTGCCGTGGCTCGATGGCAGCGCCTGCGTGCCCGTCGGCTTTTTCGACATCGTGGTTGCGCCGCCGGGACCCTATCCGAAACTCTTCGGCCTGCCGCGCCAACCGGTGAACGATACCGACTACGCGATCGGCTTCCACGCCAGCACGCTGGTGGTGGATGGCGGCACGCTGCAGATCGGCATCGGTGCCCTAGCCGATGCCTTGTGCCATGCGCTGGTGCTGCGCCATCTCGACAACGCGGCGTACCGGCGCGTACTGCGCGCACTCGGATCACCGGGCGCGAACGACACGGCGCTCGCCCCCTTCGCCGAAGGGCTCTATGGCTGCAGCGAGATGATCAACGAAGGCTTCCGCCGTCTCGTCGAAGCGGGTGTGATCCGGCGCAAGGTCGTCGACGACCTGGGCTTGATGCAGCGGCTGGCGGGCGGCGAAGCGAGCCCCGAAGACCACGCGAGACTGGAACGCGAAGGCGAATACCTGCACGGCGCGTTCTACCTCGGCTCGCCCGACTTCTATGAGTGGTTCCGCACGATGCCCGGTGAACAGCGCCGCGCGATCGGCATGAAGCGGGTCAGCGAAGTCAACGAACTCTACGGCGGCCACGAGGAACTCGAGCGCCTGCAGCGCCGCGATGCCCGCTTCTTCAACACCTGCATGATGGCGACGGCACTGGGCGCGGCGGTATCGGATGCTTTGGGCGACGGGCGCGTGGTGTCCGGCGTCGGCGGCCAATACAACTTCGTCGCCATGGCGCACGCGCTGCCGGATGCGCGATCGATCCTGATGCTGCGCGCCAGCCGCGAAGCCGGTGGGCATGTGCGATCGGGCATTCCGTGGAATTACCCCCACGCGACCATCCCGCGCCATCTACGCGACCTCTACATCACCGAATACGGCGTCGCCGACGTGCGCGGGCGCGCCGACGAAGACTGCGTGATCGCGATGGCGGCGATTGCCGATGCACGCTTCCAGGGCGGACTCCTCGCCACCGCGAAGGCCAATGGAAAGCTTCGTGCGGACTTCACCACGCCGGCCGCAGCGCGTCGCAATACACCCGAACAACTCCACTCCGCGCTGTCACCCTTCCGTGCCGACGGCACTCTGCCCGACTATCCCTTGGGCAGCGATTTCACTCCCGTGGAGCAACGTCTCGTAACCGCACTGGGTTGGCTCAAGGCCCATACGCCGACGCGCAGTGCCAAGCTGCGTACGCTGCTGCGGGCGCTGACCGCCGGCAGCATCAGCGACGCTGAAGCGGCAGACCGGATGGGGCTGGGCGAGCCCGCTGGTATCGGCGAATGGATCGAGTCCCGCCTGCTGTCACTTGCGTTGCGCGCAACACGGCGCTGAATGGTGCCCGCCCGCTTCAAGTTCCAACCCGCACGGAGCCGCAGTGGCGACGAGGCTCACGGCAGGCAGAACGGCGGCAACAGGCATTCGAACACCCGGTTCCATGCCGGGAGGCCAGGGGCCGCAGGCTGGAATTTGCCGAATTTGTGCAAAACGTATTAGCTTCCCCGGCCAAGCCGAGGGGAACCGAATGTCTGCCGAAAACGTCTACAAGCACTTCTACCGCACCCTTCGTCTCGGCGCAGCCGAGCTGAGTGACGGCGGTGGGCCGTTCGGTTTCGACATTACTACGGCGCTCGAATTCGACTATCTGATCGAACGCTACCAGTGCGACGCGGTCATCGAGACCGGCTGCAATGCAGGTGATACGACCGACTACCTGGCGCGAACCTATCCGAACCTGACCATCGTGACCTGCGATGTCGTGGACAAGTACGTCGACCTGGTGAAGCGCCGGGTCGGCTTCATGCCGCACACGCATGTTGAAAAGATCGACTCGCCCGAACTGATCGCGAAGTTCCGCGACAAGTTCCGTTGCCCGCTGTTCTACCTCGACGCGCACTGGTACGAGGCATGGCCGCTCGAGCGCGAACTCGGGTTGATCGAGAATGGCGTGGTTTGCGTCGATGACTTCAACATCGGCAATCCGCGTTTCGGTTTCGATAAATATGGCGAGATCGAATGCGGCCCCGACATGCTTGGGCGTTTCATCGACAAGATCCCGCACTACTACACCAACAATCCCGAGGCCCAGTACGAACTGCCTTGCCTGCAGCCCGGGCGTCGTGGTGGCAAGGCGTACTTCGCCGTGGGGCAGCAGCACGACCACCTGCAGCACCACCGCTACTTCAAGCGCTACGACACTCCGCGCCCGGCGCGTTGACGCGCAGCTGGCGGAGCAAAGCAGCGGAGCCGTCCTGCGGCCGCAATCCGACAGTCATAGCCCCGCCGCTACCCGGCTGCCCTGGTCGATCGCGCGCTTGGCGTCGAGCTCGGCGGCGACATCCGCACCGCCGATAACGTGCACCGTGACACCGGCAGCGCGCAGGTCGTCGGCAAGCGGGCGGTAGGGCTCCTGGCCGGCGCACACGACGACATGGTCGACGGGCAGCGTCTGCTGCGCGCCGTCGATGCGGATGTGGAAGCCTTCGTCGTCGACGCCGATGTATTCCACGCCGCCGAGCATGCGCACCTGCTTCGCCTTGAGCGTGGCGCGGTGGATCCAGCCGGTGGTCCTGCCGAGTTTCGCGCCGGGCTTGCCCGGGCTGCGCTGCAGCAGCCATACGGCGCGGGCGGCCGGTTCGGGTGCTGCGTCCCGCAGGCCGCCGCGGTTGCCGTTGTAGTCGAGGTCCACGCCCCACTCGGCGCGCCAGCGCTTCGGATCGGGCGAGGGCATGTCGCCGTTGCCGGGCTCGTGCCGGTGCACGAGGAATTCGGCGACATCGAAACCGATGCCGCCTGCACCGATGATCGCGACCTTTTGTCCGGGCACGACGCGACCGGTGAGCACGTCGACGTAACTGACCACCTTCGGATGCGTTGAACCGGGGAAATCGACCCTGCGCGGCTGGATACCGCTGGCAAGCACGACTTCATCGAACGAAGTCGCCAGCGTCGTCGTGTCGGCGCGCGTGTTGAGGCGCACGTCGACCTTGGTCAGCTCCAGCCTGCGCCGGAAGTAGCGCAGGGTTTCGTAAAACTCTTCCTTGCCCGGAATCCGCTTGGCCAGGTTGAACTGGCCGCCGATTTCCGCTGCAGCGTCGAACAGGGTGACCTGATGACCGCGCCCCGCCGCCACCGTTGCAGCGGCAAGTCCCGCAGGTCCAGCACCGACGACGGCAACCCTCTTCGGCGCAGTCGTCGCGCGATACACGAGTTCGGTTTCCGCGCACGCGCGCGGATTCACCAGGCAACTCGCGTTCTGGTTCTGGAAGACATGGTCGAGGCACGCCTGGTTGCAGGCGATGCAGGTGTTGATCTCGTCGACGCGGCGTGTACGCGCCTTGTTCACCCATTGCGGATCGGCCAGCAGCGGACGCGCCATCGACACCATGTCGGCTTCGCCGTTGGCGAGGATGCGCTCGGCGACGTCGGGCATGTTGATGCGGTTGGTGGTGATCAGCGGCACCTGCACGTGGGGCTTCAGCCGCGCCGTGATTCCGGTGAAGGCCGCGCGCGGCACGGACGTCGCGATCGTCGGCACGCGTGCTTCGTGCCAGCCGATGCCGGTGTTGATCAGCGTCGCGCCCGCGGCTTCCACGGCCTTTGCCTGCGCAACGACGTCCTCCCACTCGCTGCCACCGTCGACCAGGTCGAGCATCGACAGGCGATAGATGATGATGAAGTCCGGCCCGCAGGCTTCGCGGATGCGGCGCACGATTTCCACCGCGAAGCGCATGCGCCTGGCCGCGTCGCCGCCCCATGCGTCGTTGCGCTTGTTGGTCCGCGGCACGGTGAACTGGTTGAGCAGATAGCCTTCCGAACCCATCACCTCGACGCCGTCGTAGCCGCCGTCGCGCGCGAGCTTCGCGGTGCGCACGAAGGCGCGGATCTGGCGCTCGACGCCACCGGCCGACAACGCGCGCGGGGTGAAGGGATTGATCGGCGCCTTCAGCTTCGAAGGCGCGACCTGCAGCGGGTGGTAGCCGTAACGGCCCGCATGCAGGATCTGCAGGCAGATGCGGCTGCCGTGCGCATGCACCGCCTGCGTCACCTGCCGGTGCTTGCGCGCGTCCCAGGGCCAGCGCAGCGTGCCGCCAAAGGGTTTGAGCCAGCCTTCGATGTTCGGCGAGAAGCCGCCGGTGACCATCAGGCCGACGCCGCCTTCCGCGCGCTCGGCGAAGTACGCGGCGAGCTTCGGAAAATCGCGCGCCTTGTCCTCCAGTCCCGTGTGCATTGACCCCATCAGCACGCGGTTGGGCAGCGTGCAGAAGCCGAGGTCGAGCGGCGCGAACAGGTGCGGGAAGGCCGGGCGTGGCGGGGCGGACTTCGGATCGGAAACCAGCTGGGCGGTCATTCGCAGTACGGTCGCGTATGGAACGCGCACGATGCCGGGAAAGCGGTAGGTTCACAAGGGGCACGGCGATCCGGACGCCGCAAGCAAAAAGAGCCGCCGCGTGGATGCGCGGCAGCTCTTGTTTGCGGTGATTGGGAACGACGACGCCGTTACTGGGCGTAGTAGTTGGTCCCGATCGAGTTGCTGTAGCAGTCGGAGGTGATCTCCATGTGCCACGTCGTCTTCGGACTGGTCGAGGTGCTGGTGCCCGTGACCCTGATCGGCGTGGCGGTGGAGGTCTTCACCCCGAAGAACATCGTCTTGTTGTTGCGGAACGTGTTGCCGCTCACCGAGAACCCGTGGCTCGCCGCGCGCAGGCCGATGCCGTAGAGGCGGTTGTGCAGAATCTGGTTCGAGACGATCGATCCGCCGCCCGCGCCGATCGCAAGCACGCCGAAGCCGGTGTTGTATTCGATCTTGTTGGCGCGCAGCGTCACCGCACTGGTGCGCTTGTAGATCTGCACGCCGTTGGCCTTGTTGTGGTGGATCCAGCAGTTCTCGATCACCACGTTGGACACCGAGTACGGCTCATCCGGTTCGATATCGATGCCGCACTCGGGCTTGGTGCCCTGCGTGTAGCTGAACTCCGAGTCGTAGACCTTGACGTTGGTCGACTGGGTGATCGACAGGCCCTGGCGGCGGCACTGCGTGGAGACGATGTTCGCGATCACCACGTCGCTCGACGAACCGCCGATGCAGACGCCGTCGCCGGTGCACTTGCTGACGCGGATGTCGCGCAGGGTCACGCGCTTGGAACCGTTGATGGCGACACCGTGGTTCCATTCGTCGGTGTAGCCGGTGACGTACCGGTGGGTGTCGCGGTCGCCGACGATCTGGCCGCCCGCGATTTCCACATCGCTCACGTTGTTGACGTTGAGCAGGTAGGCACGGCGTACCGAAGACGTCTTCGCCTTCAGCACGGCGCCCGGAGCCAGCGAGAGCAGCATCAGGCTGCGCAGGCTGATGCGCTTGGTCGTGTCGACCAGATAGGTACCAGCCGGAATGGACACGACGCCGCCCGTGGATGGCAGCGAATTGATCGCGGCCTGGATCGCGGCGGTATCGTCATGCACGCCATCGCCTACCGCACCATAGTTGCGCACGTTGCGCGTCGTGGTGCCGCGCGAGCGGGTCGGCGGAACGTAGGCGGCGAGCGCCGGCAGCGCGACGCTGCCGAAGACCACGGATACGGCGACCGCGGAGGACTTCTTCAAAAAATCGCGGCGCGCCGTTTCCGGCAGGCGCAGGGTCTGTTCGTCTGCAAGATTCATGTATTTCCCGGGTGCCGGCTGCCTTCGGCTTAAGTCGTTCTTCCCTGGCAAGCGATGCACGGGGCCTTCGGGCCGGTTGGGAATGTAGAGACGCCGTGAAAGAATTTGCGATTGGAAGTTCCGTTTTGTGCGCGCCTTCAAAGTCGCGAAGAACTGAATAGGGTTGAGCGCCGCTTGCGGCTGGCATGAATCCAAGGCAACGGCGCGATTGCGCAAGAGCGGCCGCGCTGCCATCGGCGCCGCGCCTGTTCAGTTGGCTGTCTGCGCGGGTGCAGGCGAATACGGGCTGCCCGCACTTCATGCGACTACGACTAGGGCGACGAACTCCCGCGCCTGCGTCGTGCCCGCGTCGCCTCGCGCAGCGGCTCCAGCCCATGATGCTGGTCCGCGTTCCGCAGGGTGCCGTAGCCGATCAGCGCGCAGAGCATCACGTGCTCGCTCAGTACCGAGTGCGCGTGCGACGCGCGTTCGCCCAGCCGTTGCAGGCGCACGAGCCGTGGGCGCAGCTGGTCGAGCGCGCGCAGGGCCTCGTTCGCGTGCGGGATGTCGGACACGTCGAGCTGCGGATTGAGCAGCAGGCGCATCAGCGTCTCGCGGCAGAAGCGTTCCTGCTCCGGGCCGAGCCGCGTTTCTTCGACGGGCTTGAACGGCCGCTGCGTCGGCCGCTCCGGCAACTCGTCGTCCTCGTCGTATTCCTCATCGAGGGTGAGCAGCCGCTCGAGCTGCGACTCGACCAGGTCGAGCGCGTTGTCGATCGCGACCAGCTGGGTGCGCGGCAGGGTGAGGGAAACGGGTTCGTCGCTCATGTGCAGCTCCTTTGCATGGATGGGAGTCGGCGGCTGGGCGATTGTGGCAGACGTAATGGAGACGGAAGCCGCACGCGCGCGCGCGGCTTTACCCCCTCTCCCGCGTGCGGGGGAGAGGGGTGCCCAACGGGCGGGTGAGGAGCCGCGAGCGTAGCGAGCGGTGCTTTGCCTTTTCGCCGAAGAAGCAGGAGCAGCTCGCTGCGCTCGCCGCCCCTCATCCGCCCTTCGGGCACCTTCTCCCCGCATGCGGGGAGAAGGGAATGCGCGGCGAACCGGCACTCAAACACAAACGGCGCCGAAAGCGCCGTCTGCATGCTTCAGCAATGTCGCGATCTCACGCGCGGCGCATCAACCCAGCGCCTTCGCCGCCGCCATCACGTTCTCGACGGTGAAACCGAAATGCGGCAGCAGCTGCTCGATCGGTGCGCTCGCGCCAAAACGCTCCATGCCGATCACCGCGCCGTCGAGGCCGACGTACTTGCGCCAGAAATCGCTGGTGGCTGCCTCGATCGCGATGCGCCTGCGACAGGCCTTCGGCAGCACGCTTTCGCGGTACTGGTCATCCTGGCGGTCGAAGACGTCGGTCGACGGCATCGACACCACGCGCACCTTGTCGCCGAGCTGTTCGGCAGCCTGCATCGCGAGGCCCACTTCGGAACCCGTCGCCATGAGGATCATCTCGGGCTGGCCGGCCGAATCCTTCAGCACGTAACCGCCGCGCTCGATGTCCTTCACCTGCTGCGCGGTGCGCGGCTGGTGCGGCAGGTTCTGGCGCGAGAAGACCAGGCAGCTCGGGCCGTTGTAGCGTTCGATCGCCTTCTTCCAGCACACCGCCGATTCCACCGCGTCGCACGGGCGCCACACGTCGTTGCCCGGGATGTAGCGCAGGGAGGCGAGGTGTTCGATCGGCTGGTGGGTCGGACCGTCTTCGCCGAGGCCGATCGAATCATGCGTGTACACGTGGATCGCGTGCGCGCCCATCAGCGCGCTCATGCGCACGGCGTTGCGCGCGTAGTCGCTGAAGACGAGGAAGGTGGCGTCGTACGGGATGAAGCACTCGTGCAAACCGAGCCCGTTGCTGATCGCGGTCATCGCGAATTCGCGCACGCCGTAATAGATGTAGTTGGCGTTCGGATCGCTGGTCGCGACCGACTTGCTGCCCTTCCACAACGTGAGGTTGGAATGCGCGAGGTCGGCCGAGCCGCCGACGAGTTCCGGCAGCAGCGGCGCGAAAGCTTCGATCGCCATCTGCGACGCCTTGCGCGAGGCGACGACCGGACCTTCCGCCTGCAGCTTGGCGATGTAGGCGTCAGCGGCTTCGATGAAGCCTTCCGGCAGTTCGTTGCGCGAACGGCGGGTGAGTTCGGCGGCGAGTTCCGGGAACTGCTGCGCGTAGCGGTCGAAGAGCGTGTTCCACTGGTCCTCGCGCACCAGGCCCGTGTTGCCCGCGCGCCAGCCGTCGTAGATTTCCTGCGGGATCTCGAACGGCGCGTGCGGCCACTTCAGCGCTTCGCGCGTCGCGGCGATTTCGTCCTTGCCCAGCGGCGCGCCGTGGCTGGATTCCTTGCCGGCCTTCGCGGGCGAACCGAAACCAATCGTGGTGCGGCAGCAGATCAGCGTCGGCTTGTCGGTCGACTTCAGCGCGGTCTCGATCGCGGTCCTGATCTCGTCGGCATCGTGGCCGTTGACGCCGCGCACGACGTTCCAGCCATAGGCCTCGAAGCGCGCCGGCGTGTTGTCGGTGAACCAGCCGTCGGTGTTGCCGTCGATCGAGATCTTGTTGTCGTCCCAGAACGCGACGAGCTTGTTGAGGCCCCAGGTGCCGGCGAGCGATGCGGCTTCGTGCGAGATGCCTTCCATCAGGCAGCCGTCGCCCATGAACACCCAGGTGTGGTGGTCGACGATGTCGTACTCGGGTTTATTGAAGCGCTGCGCCAGCAGCTTCTCGGCGAGCGCCATGCCGACGGCATTGGCGAAGCCCTGGCCGAGCGGGCCGGTGGTGGTTTCCACGCCCGGCGTCATGAAGTTTTCCGGGTGGCCGGGGGTCTTCGATTCGAGCTGGCGGAACTTCTTCAGGTCCTCGATCGACAGGTCGTAACCGGCGAGGTGCAGCAACGCGTACTGCAGCATCGAGCCGTGGCCGTTGGAGAGGATGAAGCGGTCGCGGTTGAACCACGTCGGGTTCTTCGGGTTATGCCGCAGGTAGTCGTTCCAGAGCACCTCGGCGATGTCGGCCATGCCCATGGGCATGCCGGGATGGCCAGAGTTGGCGGCCTGGACCGCGTCGGCGGCAAGGAAACGGATGGCGTTGGCGAGATCGCGGCGGGTCGGCGTCGTCATGGGCTCGGCTGGGATTGGGAAGCGGCGGACTCAGGGCGGGCGGCCGCCCCGGCGAAGGGCGCCATTGTCCCACAGCACGGGGCGCGGGCCGGGTTCGGGATGTCGCGGTTGGCGACGTGGATGCGACGCGTGGGGTTCCGGATAGCGCGCGCGGGGTTGGCGACCCCATCGTTGGGGTTGGAAGATCGATCACATGGGTCCGCGACCCCATCTGGTTGTGGTCCGGAGATCGGTCGCAGGGGTCCGCCACCCCATCGTTGGGGTCGGAAGATCGATCGCATGGGGTGCGCGAGTCCATCGATGGGGTCGGAAGATCGATCACATGAGGTCTGCGACCCCATTGTTGGGGTTGGAAGATCGATCACATGGGGTGCGACCTCATCGTTGGAGCCTGAGGATCGATCACATGGGGTCCCTGACCCCATCGTTGGGGGCTGTGAGCCCTCTGCCGTCGGCGACCGAAGGGAGAACGGAAAAAACCTCGCAAGTTGCGACTTACGCGGTTTCCGTTGCTTCCACCACCGCTTCCGTTTCCCCTTTCGACACCATCGCCGCGATCGCAAGATCGCCGGTGACGTTCAGCGTGGTCCGGCACATATCCAGGAAATGGTTCACGCCCAGGATCAGGCCGATGCCCTCCGGCTTCACCCCCACCATCGAACAGATCAGCGCCACCACCGGCAGCGAACCCGACGGCACGCCCGCGGTACCGATGCCTCCGAGGATGCACACCAACATCACCGTCACCTGCTGCGCCAGCGACAGCTCGACGCCGAAGAACTGCGCAAGGAAGATCACGGTGACGCCTTCGAACAGCGCAGTGCCATTCTGGTTGGCGGTCGCCCCGACCGTGAGCACGAAGCGCGAGATGCGCGGCGGCAGGCCAAGCTTCTCGTCGGCGACGCGCAGCGAGGTCGGCAGCGTCGCGTTGCTCGACGCGGTGGAGAACGCCAGCAGCATCGCTTCCTGCACGCCCTTGAAGAACTTCAGCGGCGACCAGCCGGCGAGCAGCTTCAGCGCGATCGAATAAGTGACGAACAGGTGCAGCGCGAGCGCGAGCACCACTACCAGTACGTATTCAGCGAGCTTGCCGAGCAGGTCCCAACCGAATACGACCGTCATGTTGAACATCAGCGCCGCCACCGCGTACGGCGCGAGGCGGATGACCATGCCGATCAGCGTCATCGACACGTCGAACAGGCCCTGGATGCCGCGCTTGAGCGTTTCGGTCGCTTCGTTGCGCGCGATCACCAGGCCGATGCCCAGCATCAGCGCGAAGAACATCACCGAGAGGATCGTGTTGTTGCTCGATGCGGCGGCGACGATGTTGTCGGGCACGATCGACAGCAGCATGTCCAGGCCCTTGGGCTGCTCGCCGGCCTCGCTGATGATGCCGCGCGCGCGCTCGGCGTTGTCGCTCAGCAGCTTCAGCGCCTGCGCTTCGTCCACGCCGGCGCCGGGCTTGAAGAGATTCACCAGCACCAGCCCGAGCACGACGGCGAGGCCCGACATCACCACCGTGTAGAGCAGCGTGCGCCAGCCAACGCGGCCGAACGCGCGCATGTCGCCCATCTCCGACACGCCGATCACCAGCGCCGCGAACAGCAACGGAATGACGAGCATGAAGATCAGGCGCAGGAAGATCGTCGCCGCGGGTTGCGTGACGTAGGTGGTGAGCATCTGCACCCATGCCACGTCGGCGCCGACCGTGTAGTGCACCACCAGGCCGGCAGCGAGGCCGGCGAGGAAACCGATCAGCATCTTCCAGTGCAGCGGAAGCTTCGTCCTGGTGCGAATGGCTTCGCTCATGGTGCGGCTCCGGCGGCGGAAGTGTCCCGAGCTTAGCAACCTGTTCTATCTGCGCTCGTCAAGGCGTTGCTCGTCATTCCCGCGAAGGCGGCAATCCCTGGGCGTGACCTTCAAAAGACCGGACGGGCAGGCAAAAAGATGCCCGCACAGGCGACTGGCGGGCATCTCTGGATAAAAAACCGACGTCCATGGATTCCCGCCTTCGCGGGAATGACGACGACAGTGCGTCGCTACGTCAAACGGTTTCCGTCACCGGCAACTCGGACTCCGCCACTTCACCACTTCGCGCCGACACCACGACCGCGGTCGCGAGATCGCCCGTGACGTTGAGCGAGGTACGGCACATGTCGAGGAAGCTGTTGACGCCGAGGATGATGCCGATGCCGGCCGGATTGAGGCCGATGATGCCGCAGATCATCGCGATCACCGGCAACGAGCCGGATGGAATGCCCGCAGTACCGATGCCGCCGAGGATGCACAACGCGAGCACGAGCAACTGGTCGACGAGCGGCAGGTGCAGGCCGAACACCTGCGCGAGGAACAACACCGTCACGCCTTCGAACAACGCCGTGCCGTGATGGTTGGCCGATGCGCCCACGGTCAGCACGAAGCGGCTCACCTTGCGTGGCAGGCGCAGGTTTTCCTCGGCCACGCGTAGCGTAACGGGCAGCGTTGCAGTGGACGATGCGGTGGCGAACGCGGTGAGCGTGGCTTCCTGGCTGCCGCGGAAGAACGCGCGCGGCGACATCCCGCCCATGAACTTCACCCACAGCGGCAGCACGACGAACATGTGCAGCGCGAGCGCCAGCACCACGGTGATCACGAAGTAGGCGAGTCCCGCCAGGACGTCCCAGCCGAGCTGCGCGCACAGGCTGAACATGAAGCACGCCACGGCATACGGCGCGAGGCGGATGAACAATCCGATCAGCCGCATGCTGATCTCGAACAAGCCCTGCAGCGCGTGCTTGAACGCTTGCGTCGCCGGCGAAGGCGTGAGCACCAGGCCGATGCCGATCATCAGCGCGAAGAAGACGATGCCCAGCTTCTGCTTGTCGTCGCCCGCCGCGGTAATGACGTTGTGTGGAACGATGTTGACCAGCAGGTCGAAGAAGCGCAGCTGCTGGCCGCTGGCGACGATGTCGCCGACCTTGCCCGCGTTGCTCGCCATCGCCTGCTGCACCAGCGCCGGATCCATGTGCGTGCCGGGCTGGATCACATTGACCATCAGCAGGCCGATCGCGACGGCCGCGCCGGTGACGACCGCGGTGTAGGTCAGCGTGCGCCAGCCGAGACGGCCGAGGCTGGCGATGTCGCCGAGTTCGCCCACGCCGAGCACCAGCGCCGAGAACATCAGCGGCAGCACCAGCATGAAAAGCAGGTTGAGGAAGACCTGTCCGGCGGGCTTGGCCACGAATTCGACGAGGCCCGCGATGAATGGCACGTCCGCGCCACCGAACCAGTGCGCCGCGAGCCCCAGCACCGCGCCGAGCACGAAGCCGATCAGCACCTTCACGTGCAGGGGCATGCCGCGGGTGGCTGCGGCAGGGGGCAGGTGGACGTGGCTCATGCGGACTCCGGTGATTTTTCGACGGCGCAGAGTACACCAGCCGTTCCGGACGTCCTTGCGGCTATGGCGTTCAGCCTGCCCGATTGCGCTTTTCGCCAACCGTGTCCGGATACAGCGGCGGCAGCAGCGTCGGTGCGGGCGTCGTTTCCTTTTGCCACTTCGGGCCGGTGGCGAACGCCTGGCGCAGGCGCTGGCGCGCGGTCGCGCCGTCGCCGCCACCCCAGCGGGCGCGTTGCAGGGCGTCGACGGCTTCGCACTGCGCGGCGTCGGCGAGCCGGCTGCGCACGTCCTCAATGTCGAGCACAGGCGGCACGGCCATCGCGCAGAGCGCGTCGGCCACCTCGCCGAGGTCGCCGGTGTCGAGTGCGCGCTTCAGCTCGGCGGTCGAGCGGGCTGGCTGCGGTGGCGATCCGGTGGATTCGCCAGGCACGCGCCTGCGTGAAGCCGGAGCGGGATGCGAACGCTGGTGCATGGCCCACACGAGCGTCGCCAGCCACAGCGCGGCGAACAACAGCGTCGCCATGATCCAGCCGCGATTCGTCGAAGTAGTTGGCGCTGCGTTGGCGTCTGTCGCTGCAGCGCCTTGCGGCACTGCAGCCGGCGGCGCGGCGGAGCCATCGGCCGCAGCGACAGCCAATGGGATCGGTGGCAGCGCCGCCGTGCGCCGCGCGCCTTCGTCTACATCCCACCAGTCGATACGGAGCCCTGACAACTGCGTCGCACCGGCGCGCGATGGCACCAGCGAGAAGCGGCGCGTCAGCTTCACCCGCGGGCGGCCTTCGCGGAAGGTTTCGTCGGCCTGCACCGGCTCGGCGAACACCTGCACGCCATCGATGGGCGGCAATTCGAGCTCCGGCATCTGCGCGGCCGTCGCGCCATCGGCGGTGGCCTCGATCACGAGACTTCCGGCGCTGCCCGCGCGCAGTCCGCTTGGCGTCGTGGCGTAGCGCAGTTGCAGGTCGCGCAGCGGCAGCCACGGCTGTGGCGCGTTCGCGGGCGCGGGCTGCACCTGCAACGTGCGCGGCGCGGCCTGCGCAGTGAGTGCGCCGCCACGATCGCCAAACAGCTCGTCGAAGAAGCCACCGGTGCCACGGCCTTCGAAGACTGCACCGGGCACGGTCACCGCGCCACTGCGTTCGGGAATCAGCTGATAGCGGCGCTCGACGACTTCGTAACGGCGACCGGCGATCTGACGCACGTAGCGGGCGTCTTCGCCGACCTGTTGCAACGAAGCGCCATCGGGCGCGGGTTGATCGAGCTGCCCCGAGATCAGCGGCGCCGCCGAATACAGGCGCACGATCCAGCCGACGGCCTGCTGCACGTAGGGCGTGGCGTCGTCGGGTTCGCTTTCGATGAAGACGTCATCGCCCGCATGCGATGGAGCGGGAGCGCTGGCGCCTTCCACCTGCAGCGTCAGCGGTTGCGTGCGTTCGTTGCCGACGCGCAGCGCTGGAATCGTAATGCGGCCTGCGCGGCGCGGTTGCAGCGCGACGGCGTACAGGCTGTGCACGCCGGTGTTGTCCATTTCGGTGCGACTGCTGCGCCCGCTTACGATGAAATCGGCAAGCAGCGGGTCGTAATCGGGTCGCGTCATGCCGGTGGTGCGGATGTTGAGGGTGACGGTTTCGTTCGCGTTGATGCGATCGCGATCGAGCCACGCGCGCGTCTGCGCCAAGGCCGGCAACGCGCACAGCGCCAGCAGAAGGAATACGAGCGCGCGATGCGCGATGGTTGCGTACGGCTTCATTCTTCTGCCCTGCCCTGCGACACGCGGCGTTCGTATTCGAGGCGGAACTTCGCCCGCAGCAGCCCGCCCGGATCGTCCGGCACGCGCTTCAGCCAGGCTTCGTTGGCCAGGCGGCGTTCGCGTTGCTCGGGGGTTTCCCTTGCGCGCGCGGCCTCCTGCGTTGGCTGTTTGCCGTCCTGCTTGCGTGCCTGTTCCAGTGCGCGCTGCATGCGTTCGCGTTGGGCCTGGTCGGCTTGTTGCTGCGCTTTTGCGTCCTGCGGTTTGGCCTGTGTGTCCTGGGCCTGTTGCTGCTGGTTCTTCTGTTGCTGGACGTCCTGCTTCGAGGACTGCTGCTGTTGGTCGTTTGGCTGGGGATTGCGCGACTGCGACGGCTGCCCGGATTGCGGCTGCGATTGACCGTCCTGATCGCCCTGCGATTTCTGCTGCTGGTTGCCCTGGCTGGACTGCGACTGTTTCCGCTTCATTGCCGCTTCGACTGCGCGCTTGTTCGCGATGGCATCGGCCATGCCCGGCTGCCGGCGCAACGCTTCGTTGTACGCATCGATCGCCTGCTGGTACTGGCCGGCTTTCGCCAGTGCATTGCCGCGGTTGTAATGCGCGGTGGCGGTGTCGGCATCGTCGTACTGCTGCGCCGCCGCCTTGAAATCGCCTTTGCGGTAAGCCTCATTGCCGCGCTGGATGCGCGCGTATTCGGTCTGGTCGGGTCGGCGCCACACGCCCTGCGCGTGCGCGCTGTGCAGCGGAAACCCGGCGCACAACAGCACGAGCACCAATGTGCCGCCGGTGCGACGGCGGAAAGCAAACAACGCCAGCAGCATCAGCGGCGGCAGCAGCCAGAAGCCTTCGTCGCGCCAGGTGAAGCCGCTTCCGGTTCCGCCGACTTCATCGGAAGTGCGCGGCTCCAGCACGCCCAGCGCGTGCAGATCGGAATCATCGCCCGAGAGCGCCGCGTAGCCGCCATTACCGTTGGCCGCGAGCTTGCGAAGCGAAGCCGAATCGAGGCGCGCGTTGGCGATGCTTCCGTCGACGCGGCGGTAGACGGTTCCGGCTTCTGTACCCAGTCCCAATGCCGACACGGGGTAACCGCCCGCCACCGCTTCCGAGGCTGCGTTGATGGCGGCATCGTCGGCGTGGTCGGTCAGCACGACGATGTCGCCGCTGCGCGCACCGGCGCGCTTCAGCAGCCGCGCCGACCATTCGATCGCTTCACTCGCCCGCTGGCCATCGCGCGGCATGACATCGGGCTGGAGCGCATCGAGGTAGAGCGCGACATTCGCCGCATCATCGGTCAGTGGCGCCACGGTGAAAGCGTCGCCGGCGAATGCTACGAGGCCGATCTGCCCGCCGTTGCGTTCGCGCAGCAGCGTGGCGAGCTTGGCGCGTGCCTGCGCGAGGCGCGAGGGCGGAAGGTCGGCGGCGAGCGATGCGCTGGAGAGATCCAGCGCCACGACCAGCGGGGTCTGGCTCTGCCACAACGGTTGTTCGGAACGGCGCCAGCTCGGACCTGCCAGCGCGAGCACCGCGAGCAGGTAGCCCAGCGCGGCAAGCCACGGCGCGACACGGCTCCTGCGATCACCGCGGGATTCCAGCAGCTGCGGAAGCAGGTGCGGATCGACGAAGGCGTGCCACGCGCTGCTTTCGCGCTGCCGCCTGCGCCACCACCACGCGAGCACTGGCAGGAGCACGAGAGCGCACAGCCACCACGGACGCAGGAAATGCAACGCCGCGAAATCCTGAAGCAATGCGGCCGGATTCATGCGCGTCTCCGCGGCCACGCCAAGGCCAACAACGCACACACGAATGCGCCTGCAAGTGGCCACGCATAACGCTCCAGTTTCGGGCGCACGGCCTTGCCGGGGCGGCGGATCGGTTCGAGCCGATCGATTTCCGCATAGATGTCGACGAGCTGCGCTGTATCGCGTGCGCGGAAGAAGCGGCCGCCGGTCTGCTCGGCGATCGCGCGCAGCGTGGACTCGTCGACTTCGTCGCCCGCACCCGGCATCGGCAGCTTGAAGCCGAAAACCGACAGCGAGCCGTCGCCGCCGAACGCGATCGTGTGCACGCGCACGTGTTCGCTGCGCGCGAGCTCGGTGGCCTTGCGGGGGTCGAGTGCGCCGGCGGTGTTGACGCCATCGGTCAGCAGGATCAGCACGCGCTGCTCCGCCGGTTGCGCGCGCAGGCGCTTCACAGCGAGGCCGATCGCGTCGCCGATCGCGGTTTCCTGGCCGGCGAGCCCTACCACGCTGTCGCCGAGCTGCTCGCGCACGGAATCGCGATCGAGCGTAAGCGGAGTCAGCGCATACGCGCGTCGGCCGAACACGAGCAGGCCGATGCGGTCGCCCGCGCGCCGTTCGAGGAAGTCGGCGAGCACGGCTTTCGCAGCCGTAAGGCGATCGACGGGGCGGCCACCGAGTTCCATGTCGGGTTCGCCCATGCTGCCGGACAGGTCCAGCGCAAGCATCAGGTCGCGACCGACCTGTGGTGGCTGCACGGCGTCACCGAGCTGCTGAGGACGCGCGGCGGCGACGCAGAGCAGGATCCACGCAAGCACCAGCAGGGGATGCACGCCGCCCCGCAGTGCATGCCCACCACCGCCCTGCGCGATGGCATCCAGGCGCGGGCCGTACGGCACGCGAAGCGCGGCGCCGCTCGCACGCGATGCTGGCAACAGCCAGCGCGCGAGCAGCGGCAACGGCAGCGCGGCGAGCAACCAGGGCCAGGCAAACAGTTCGGTCAAGGCTTCGATGGACGGCATCGATGGCATGGTCACTTCGCCATCCACTCGATGAAGCGTTCGCGTGTTAGTGCGTGCAGCGCGGACACGTCTTCCGGATGGGCATCACGGCGGAAGCCGCCTTCGAGCAGCAGTCTTCCGATGCCTCTGGTAAACGGATGGCGCTTGTCATCCGCATCCAGATATTCGAGCCACGCGCTGCCCTGCAGCTTGTCGGCTTGCGAATTGTGGCGGCGCGCGGCGCGGCGCAGCAGTTCGGACATGGCGGCGATCTGTGCGGGCGCGCCGTCTGCGGACCGGATCGTGTCGTCGAATATCCCGGCGATGCGGCGCTGCCGTTCGCGACGGCGTCGCCGCCACAGCACGAAGCCCAGTGCTGCGACGAGCACAATGGCGGTTACAACCCACCACCCGGGCGCAGGCGGCCACCACGCAGGGGCGACGGGTTGGTGGATATCGCGGAGGACCAGCGATGCGTCCTGCATCACGCCACCATCGGCCGCGTCCGGCCCAGCAGCGGCAACCAGGATTCACTCGGCGCGTCGCCCGGCAACGCCTGCACGCGCACGCCGCGTGACGGCAGCGAGGCGATGGCGGCTTCGACAGGCGCGGCGAACTCGCGCAGCCAACGCTGGCGTTGCGCGGCCGAAGCAAGATCGATCTCGACGCGATGGCCGTCGGTGCTGAACGGCACCGCGGATTTCGGCGGCGCCGTTTCCAGTGGATCAGTCAGCAACAGGACGATCACTTCGTGGTGTTGCGCCAATGCGGGCCAACGCCGTTCCGGAATGTCAGCGATGCTGCGCGGATCAGCCAGCAACACCACGCGCGATCCAGGACGCAGCAATCGTTGTGCGTGATCGAGCGCGACGTTGAGCCCCGCGTCTTCTTCAGGCGCTTGCGAATACCAGCGCACGAGCGCATCGAGAACACGCAGTGCGCCGCGCGCGCCCGAAGCCGGCGTGACGGGCGCTTCACGCACGCTGCCACGGAGCGCCGCGATGCGATCGCCGTCACGTGCAGCCGCCCACGCGGCCACCGCACCCGCACGCGCGGCCTGCACGGACTTGAAGCGGACGCGCGTGCCGAAATACAGCGACGGGGCGGTGTCCGCGACGATCAGCGTCAGGCGCTCGCGTTCAGCCTGGAACAGTTTGGTATGGGCGCGACCGGTTCTCGCGGTGAGGCGCCAGTCGATGTGCCGCGCATCATCACCAGCAACATAGTCGCGCGATTCGGCATATTCCATGCCGCGTCCGCGCAGGGGCGAGAGCGAGTGCCCGGTCACGCCCTGCCGTCCGAGCTTTGCATTCCGGCGCCCGCTCACGCTGCCGCGCAGCGCTACCAGTTCGGATAGCGAAGGCCGGATGCCGTTGTCGGATCCGCTCACCGGTTTTGCTGGAACGGCCCGCCCGTCCATGCTCAGGGCAACGGTACCTGCCGCAGCAGTTCTGCCACGAGGCGATCGCCATCCCAGCCTTCGGCGGTAGCTTCGTAACTGGGCAGGATGCGATGACGCAGTACGTCAGGCGCAATCGCGCGCACGTCGTCGGGCGTAACGAAGTCGCGCCCGGCCAGCCACGCATGCGCGCGCGCGCAACGTTCCAGTGCGATCGAGCCGCGGGGACTCGCACCCCAGGCAATCCGTCGTGCGAGCGCGTTGTCATAGCGCTGCGCATCGCGTGAGGCCAGGACGAGTTCGATCAGGTAGCGCTCGACCGCTGGCGCCACATGCAGATCGAGGACTGCAGCACGCGCAGCGAATACGTCGGCCTGCGATATGCGGGTAATCGCCGCGGGCATCGAGGTGACGGTCGCGCGTGCGCGTTCGCGCGCCAGGCGGAGGATTTCTGTTTCGGTCGCCGCTTCCGGATAACCGATGCGGACGTGCATCAGGAAGCGATCGAGTTGCGCTTCGGGCAACGGGAACGTGCCTTCCTGCTCGATGGGATTCTGCGTCGCCATCACCAGAAACAAAGGCGGCAGCGCATAGGTCTGCCGGCCGACCGTCACCTGACGCTCACCCATGGCTTCCAACAGCGCGGATTGCACCTTGGCGGGCGCGCGGTTGATTTCGTCGGCGAGCAGCAACGGGTGGAAGATCGGCCCGGCCTGGAATTCGAAACGCCCATCCTGGGGCCGCCAGACTTCCGTACCGGTCAGGTCCGCAGGCAACAGATCCGGCGTGAACTGGACGCGGGCGAAATCGGCATCGAGCCGCGCGGCCAAGGCGCGGATGGCGCTCGTCTTGGCGAGGCCGGGCGCACCTTCAACCAGCAGGTGGCCGTCGGCGAGCAGTGCGATCAGCAGGCGTTCGATCAGGGCCGCCTGGCCGACGATCTCGGCCGACAACGCGGCGCGCAGATCGCTAAAGGCCTCATGCAGCTGCCCTCCCGCTTCATGTCGCGGGGCGGCCGGAATCGGGGGAATACTGCTGTCCATCGGGCACTCGTTGGCGGATCGGACCCATTTTGACCGAAGAAGGCGCAGCGGGTTCACGCACCGGGTCAGGGTTCAGTTGGGCGACAGTTGCATTCCGCGTCGAGCAAAACGAAAACGGGAGCCTTGCGGCTCCCGTAGTTGGCTTCGATCAGCGCGGATCAGCGCTGGGAAACCTGCAATACCTTCGGCGTGACGAAGATCAGCAGTTCCGCCTTTTCCTTGTTCTTGCCCTTCTTCTTGAACAGGTTGCCCAGGAAGGGAATGTCGCCAAGGAAGGGGACCTTCTGGATGTCGCTGCGGTCGCGGAATTCATACACGCCGCCGATGACGACGGTCTGACCGTCTTCGATCAGCACCGCCGTGTTGACTTCGCGCTTGTTGATCAGCGGAACGCTGCCGATGGAGGCTTCGACGAAATCTTCGACTTCATCCTTCTTGACGTTCATGTTGAGGAAGACGCGGCCGTCATTGGTGATGGTCGGGGTCACCTTCATTTCGAGCAGGACGTCCTTGAACTGCACGGTCTGCTGGGCGACGTTGCCACCTGCGCCGGCACCCTGCGTCACCGTTACGTAGCCGACTTCCTGGCCTTGGCGGATCACGGCTTCGCGCTGGTTGCTGGTGACTACGCGCGGATTGGAGATGACTTCGCCGCGGCCTTCTTCCTGCATCGCCGAAAGTTCGACGTCGAGCAGATAACCGGCATTGAGAATCGAGAGTGCCAATGCTCCTGCCGGATTCTGCACACCAAGGTCTACGTTCAGGTTGCGGGTAATCGCACCGCGCGTGTTGGGATTGTTGCCACGCGTAACCGCATTGCCAGACGACGCTGTATCGCTGCCACCAAAGCCGAGCGAGCTGCGATCACCATCCTTGCCAGTGGCGCCGTTGATACCGAACTTGGCGCCCACCTCACGCGCGAAGGTTTCGGTCGCAATCACGATACGGGCCTCGATGATGACTTGGTCCACCGGACGGTCGATCACCCGCACCAATTCGCGGATCTGGACGACTTTTTTCGGGATATCACTGACCATCAGGGTGTTGGTGCGATCGTCCGCGACCAGCCGTCCACGTTGCGACAGGAAGCCATTATCGTTTTGGTTGTTGCCACCCCCGCCGCCTTGTCCACTGTTCCCGCCGATCCCCTTGGCTTCCGTCAATGCCTTATAGATGGCGCCGGCATTGTGGTAGTTGATCTGGATGTACTCGGTGACGAGATCGACACGGTTGTCCAAGGCGATGCGCGCGTCTTCCTTGTCCTGTTCGTATTTGGCAATTTCTGCCTGCGGGGCAATCCAGACGACGTTGCCGCTGCGACGCTTATCAAGGCCCTTGGCCTGCAGGACGATGTCCAACGCCTGATCCCACGGCACATTGACCAACCGCAGGGTGACATTGCCCTGGACGGTGTCGGCGGCGACAACGTTCAGCCCCGACTCTTCCGCGATCAGCTGTAGAACCGTGCGAACCGGCACATCTTGGAAGTTGAACGTCACCGGGCGACCGCTGTACGCACGCGCGCCGGTCGTGCCAGTAGTCGCAGCTGCGCCCACTGCACGCTGCTTGGTGCCTGCTGCGCGCGGAATGATCTCGACGATGTAGTCGCGACCGGTCTGGTAAGCCATCGACTCATAAGCACCGGCCGTGTTGAGTACGAGTTGGGTACCCGTGCCTGCCGAGCGCGCATCGATCGACTGCACCGGCGTCGCGAAATCGGTGACATTCAGTGGCTTCTGCAGGTTGGCCGGCAGCTGCGCATTGCCTACGTTGATCGTGATGGTCGACCCGGTGCTGCGCAGATCCGGGGCAGCACCGTCGCCTGTGAAGCGCAGGATCAACTTGCCCGCGCCGCCGTCGCCGCGCTTGAAGTCGATGTTGGACACGGAGATCGCACCCGGCAGTTGTTTCGCCGGATCGTTGCTCGGTGCCGGCGCGGCAGCGGGTGCCAGCTGCGCGACGAAAGTCGGGGTGAAAGTGCCGTGCGATACCGGTGTGGCGGCGTGCACGGCGCTCATTCCTGCAAGCAGCCCGATCGCGAGGCCTAGACCAACACGAGCGGGGCCGGCGCGCATGGAGCGGTTGGCGTTGAAAACGGTCATCGTGTCATCCCCCAATCATTGATCTTCTAATGCGACCGACGCTGGACGTTCCAGCCAGCCACCCGCGCCATCCGGCACCAGTTCCACCAACTCGATGCGGTCTTCAAACACACCGGTCACCCGCCCATCGTTCTGGCCCATGTAGTCCCCCGGGCGCACGCGATAGGTCACCTTGTCCGGGGCCATTACGAGTGCGATCACCCCCGCACCGCGGCCCAACGTGCCGACCATATCCAGGCTATCCAGCGGGAATTGCTCGAGCGTCTGCCTGCGCCGCTGGCGATCAGGACGCGGGCCCGAGCCGTTGTCGGCATCGGTGAAGGCGGTGCTGAAGGGATCGCGCAATGCATAGGCAGCGTATTCGAATGTTTCGAACTGCTGCATCACCGGAAGGGGATCCAGGGGCGGCGCCGGGCGCGCCTTGACTTCCGCCACCCACTTCTCAAGGTTGGGGGCCTCGCCTGGCGTGCTGGTAATGCCGCGAGTGCAGCCCACCAGCGCGAGGACCAGCACTGCGCCAAGCAGGATGCGCTTGCGGACGGTAGTCATGCGGTCAGAGTGTCCGAGCATCTCAGGTTCCCCCCTGCGTACCGGCCGCACTGCCACCTTGCGCTGTCTGGGCCGCCTTTTCCTGCTCGGCCACCTCTTCCTCATCAAGATAGCGATAGGTCTTCACCGTACCGGCAAGTTCGAGCGGCATATTTGCCGTGATTCCCACGGGCTTGCCATTCTTGTCCTTGTCGCGGGGCTTCAGCGAGATGTCGTGCATGGTCATGATCACCACTCGCGGCAGCGTCGCAACGCCGCTCACGAAGCCGCCGAACTGGTGATAGGTGCCAACCATGCGCAGCGCGATCGGCTTCTCTGCGTAGAACTCTTTCGGGATTTCCGGACCAGGCTGGAATAGTTCGTTGGTGATGCCAGTTGCCAGCGCAGTTTGCGAGATGTCGACGATCAGGTCAGGCATTTCGGTCTTGCTCGGCAGCTGGCGCAACATCTGCTTCAGCTGTTCTTCCATCTGCGCGAGCTGCTGCTTGAGCGGCTCGAGATTGGCGGCGCGGCCCTGCTTGGTTTCGAATTCCTGGCGCAGCTCGGTCTCCTGCCTCTCAAGACCTTCCAGCTCGCCCAGCTTGTCGCGAACGAACAGCCACCAGCTCAGGAAGACGATCAGCAGGGCGATGATCACGCAGAAGCCGACCTTGGCCTGCTGCGGCCAGGAGCCCATGTTGTTGAAATCGAGTTCGCGCAGTGAGAATTTCTTGGCGCTCACGAGGCGGCTCCTTGTTTCACTGGGGCTGCAGCCGGGGCGGTGTCGGTCGGAGTGGCAGGGGCCGCCGCAGGTGCACTACCTGCGGGCGCAACGCCGGCAGGAGCAGCCGCGGGAGCATCCGGAACACCATCGCCGTCCTCGTCTTTCGGTGCGTTCGGGTTGGAGAGCTTCACCGACAGCTTGAACATGTTGGGCAGCGCCTTGTCCTCGCCCTTCGCCTCGATGATCGACAAGTCCGGCTTGGTCATCCAGCCCGAGCCCTCGAGGTTGCGCATGTAGGTACTCACGCGCGCATTCGACTGGGCACGCCCTTCAAGCGTGAGCGTGTCTTCGTCCTGCTTGATCGAGGTCAGGATCACGCCGTCCGGGATCGTGCGTACCAGCGAATCGAACAGATGCACCATCTGCGAACGGTTGGCCTGCAGCTTCTCGATGATTTCCTTGCGGGCGAGCAGCTTGGCCTTCTTTTCGTCGAGCAGCTTGATTTCGTCGATCTGTTTCTGGACCTGCGAGATCTGGTCGGTCAGATACTGGTTGCGCTCGTTCTGGCCGCTGATCTGCGCCTTGTAGTAGCCGACCATCAGGAACGACAACAGCACCGCGCCCAAGGCAGAAAGGCCGAGCAGGATGCTGAATTCCTTCTGGCGCTGCTTGCGCCGTTCGGCGCGCCACGGGAGGAGGTTGATCCGTGCCATCAGTCGAAGCTCCTCAGGGCCAGGCCGCAGGCGATCATCAGCGCGGGGGCGTCCTGCGCGAGGGCATGGGCCTGTACGCGTGGGCCGAGCGTCATGTGGGCGAGCGGGTTCGCGACCAGGGTCGGAACACCGAGTTGCTCCTCGACCATTTGCGCAATGCCCGGGATCGCGGCATTGCCGCCGGCAAGGACGATCTGGTCGACGCGGTTGAATTCGCTGCCGGCGTAGAAGAACTGCAGCAGTCGGCTGACCTGCTGGACCATCGCTTCCTTGAAGGGTTCGAGTACTTCGGCCTGGTAGCTTTCCGGCAGCCCACCCTGGCGCTTGGCCAAGCCGGCTTCCTCGTAGCTGAGGCCATAGCGGCGCATCACTTCGTCGGTGAGCTGCTTTCCGCCGAACACCTGTTCGCGACTGTAGAGGCTGCGGCCATTCCGCAGCACGTTGAGCGTGGTCATCGTCGCGCCCGAGTCGATCAGCGCGGTGAGACCGTCACGCGGGCCGCTCAGCTGGTTGGCGAGCAGCGCGAAGGCGTTTTCGATCGCGAAGGCTTCGACGTCCATAACCTTCGGAGTCAGGCCGCCGATTTCCAGCGCTGACGAACGAAGTTCGACGTTCTCGGAACGCGAAGCTGCGAGCAGCACCTGCAGCGTTCCGGGGTTGTTCGGCATCGGCCCGAGGACCTCGAAATCGAGATTCACTTCCTCGATCGGGTACGGGACGTAGTTGACGGCTTCGAGTTCCACCTGGGATTCGAGATCGTCTTCGTCCAGGTCGGCCGGCATCGGGATCACCTTGGTGATCACCGACGAGCCCGCGACCGCGGCAGCGGCGTATTTCACCTTGGTGCCGGAGCGGTTGACCGCGCGCTTGATCGCCTCGCCCACCGCCTCGACTTCGACGATGTTCTTTTCGACCACGGCGTTCGGCGGCAGCGGCTCGACCGCATAGTGCTCGACGCGGTAGCGGTCGCCGGCCCTTGAGAGCTGCAACAGCTTGACCGCGGTCGAACTGATGTCCACGCCGACGAGCGTCGGCTGGCCTTTTGTGACGATCCCCACGATTTTTCTCCCCATGCCACAAGCGCTTACGCGCACTTCGTGTGGCCCTGCCTTAAATATCGGACTTTCCCCGGGCTGGCAACTCCCCCGTTTCGGGAACTGCCAACCAGACCGCTTTTCCCTCTGAACGCCGAACCAGAACCGGAACGGCCGTGGCACTCGCCCGACCCCTACAAGATCCCCTGCCCCGCGGTCACCACCCCAATCGGTGCCGTCCGGTGTCGAAGATCTTCCCCTTCCGGCCATGATCGCCCGGAAGTGAACGCGCTGTCCCGTCCGAGCCCCCGGGAACGCGATCGGCAGCGCATCTGCGCAAACCGGATTGCGGCCGTGGTCGCGGATTGCTGTTGAAAACTCCTCTCGGACAGCGCTGCAAGTCGCGTCCTCTATACTCCTCGGCCACAACACCCGCAATCGTCTCCGCAAGGAATTCCGCTTAAATGCCCCGTTTTCGTCGCTTGCTGCGCTGGACGCTGATTGCGGCCGCCAGCGTGGTCCTGCTGGGCGCCATCGCGCTTGGCGTCCTCTACTTCCTCATCGCCCCCAAGCTCCCGGACGTGGAAACGCTCCGAAACGTCGAGCTGCAGGAGCCGATGTACGTCTACTCCCGCGACGGCAAGCTGATGGCGCTGTTCGGCGAGACGCGGCGCTACCCGGTCAACATCGAGGATGTGCCGCAGCGCCTGAAGCAGGCGTTCCTCGCCGCCGAGGACGCCCGCTTCTACAAGCACCATGGCCTCGACTACAAGGGCATCGCCCGGGCCGTGTGGCTGCTCGCCACCACCGACGACCGCCGCGTTCCGGGTGGCTCGACCATTACCCAGCAGGTGGCCCGCCAGTTCTTCCTGAGCCAGGAATACAGCTACAAGCGCAAGCTCGCCGAGATGATGCTCGCGATGCGCATCGAGAACGAGCTGAGCAAGGACGAGATCTTCGAGCTCTATCTCAACAAGAGCTTCTTCGGCCATCGCTCGTACGGCGTGGGCGCGGCATCCGAGTTTTACTACGGGAAAAAGTTGAACGAGCTGTCGCTCGATGAAATGGCGTCGCTGGCCGCCATTCCGAAGTTCCCGTCCACCGCGAACCCGCTGAGCAACCCGGCCCGCGCCAAGGAGCGTCGCGACGTCTACATCCTGCAACGCATGGCGCAGTTGGGCTACATCGGCCAGGGCGAAGCCGACGCCGCCAAGTCCGTGCCGATGCATGCAAAACCGCACGAACGCACGGTCGAAGTCAGCGCTCCGTACGTGGCGGAAATGGTGCGCCAGGAAATGGTGGCCCGATACGGCGCCGAAGCGCTGACCAAGGGCTACCACGTCACCACCACCATCGATCCGGTGCTGCAGGTCGCCGCCGACAAGGCGCTGCGCGAGGGGCTGCGCACCTACGACCTGCGCCACGGCTGGCACGGTGTCGAGCAGCATTTCGATCTGGCCGACAACGAGGACGAAGCGACCACCCTCGCCCGGATGCGTTCCATCCCGCCGCAGGCCGACCTGCTCTCCGCGATGGTGCTCGGCGTGAACGATGGCAAGGCAGACGTGCTGCTGGGCAATGGCATCCGGCTCGAACTCGGCCCCAGCCAGGGTTGGAACGGGCAGCCCCCGGGCAAGCTGGTCAAGCGCGGCGACCTGGTGCGCGTGCTTCGCACCGAGATTGCATCCGGGACGGCAGGCATGAAGCCGGCCGGCGAATCCAGCGCCGACGACAAGCCAGCAGCCAAGCGCATCCTCTACACGCTGGGGCAGCTGCCCCGCGCGCAGTCGGCGCTGGTATCCCTCGAACCTTCCAACGGCGCGCTGCGCGCGCTGTCGGGCGGCTACAGCTACTCCGGCAACAAGTTCAATCGCGCCACGCAGGCACGTCGCCAGCCCGGTTCGAGTTTCAAGCCGTTCGTGTATGCCGCCGCATTCGAACGTGGGTTCAACCCGGCTTCGGTAGTACTCGATGCGCCCGTGGTCTTCAAGGATCGCCGCGGCCACCTGTGGCGTCCGCAGAATGACACCGGCAACTTCGCCGGCCCGATGCGCCTGCGCGAAGCGATGGTGCAATCGCGCAACCTGGTGTCGGTGCGCCTGCTCGATGCGATCGGCGTGGATTACGCCCGCAAGTACATCAGCCACCTCGGCTTCGATGAAAAGGAACTGCCGCCAAACCTGTCGATGTCGCTCGGCACCGCTTCGCTGACCCCGCTTTCGGTTGCCCGTGGCTTCTCCGCGTTCGCGAACGGGGGTTTCCTGATCACCCCGTGGTTCATCGATGAAGTGCGCGACAGCAATGGTGCCGTGCTTTTCAAGGAGAAGCCGGCGACCGCCTGCCCCGAATGTGGCATCGGTACTGCTGGCAAGGCCATGGCGTCCAGTACGGCCAGTTCGACAGTGGTGGATGGCTTCGACTTCGGTCCGGCAGGTGGCGCCAAGCCCGAGGTGAAGGAAGCCGACAGGAGCAAACCGAAGACGGTCAAGACGCCACCTGCAGACATGATCGTCGCGCCGCGCGCGATGGATGGCCGCATCGCGTACCAGATCGTCTCGATGTTGCGCGATGTCGTGCAGCGCGGTACCGGCACGCCGGCGAAGGTGCTCGGCCGCGAGGACATCGGCGGCAAAACCGGATCCACGAACGACCACCGGGACGCATGGTTCTCCGGCATCGGCGGGCCGTACGCCACGACGGTCTGGGTGGGCCGCGATGATTACAAATCGCTTGGTTATCGCGAATACGGCGGCAAGGCCGCGCTGCCGATCTGGATCGACTACATGCGCGTTGCACTGAAGGACCAGCCGCTTGCATCCAACGAGCCACCTGATGGCATGGTGAAGGTGTCGGTCGCCGCCAACGGCGCATTGATGCCGGAAGGAAGCGGCGGCGTGGTCGAGTGGGTGAAAGCCGAAGATCTCGACCGCATGGAAACCTACGTCGATTACGGTCCGCAGGACGCCGTTCCCGCGGAAGAATCCTTCGACATCTTCTGATCACGGTTCCGAATGCGTGCAAGAAGCGGGCTTCGGCCCGCTTCTTTTTTGCCTCCTGGATCGACGGTTTTCGAACTCGACAGCTACCACCAGCCGATTCCTGATTCACGGGGACCGTGGTAGGTTTCCGCTGCCGGCGCCTGCCGGCCGCGGCGAGCTCTCGCCGTTGCAGTGCCAGCCGCGGAGGACGTCATGCGCCACGCCCGACAGCACGCTTACCAACATGCCCAGACGCGCACGCACGAGCGCCGCCGCAGTCTCGCGCACGAAGCCGCGCGGCTGATGGCCGAAGGCGGCATCCGCGACTATCACCAGGCCAAGCTCAAGGCGGCGGAGCGGTTGGGCATCTTCGACGACGCGTCGCTGCCACGTAACCGCGAGATCGAAGACGCCTTGCGCGAATACCAGCGTCTGTTCCAGCGCGACAACGTCGCCGAACTGCGCAACCGGCGCGAAGCGGCACTGCGCGCGCTCGAATTCTTTACCGAGTTCGAACCGCGCCTGGTCGGCCCCGTCCTCGATGGCACGGCCGATGCACGCACTGCAGTGAGCCTGCATCTGCACAGCGACGATCCCGAAGCCGTGCATCGCCATCTGGATCTGCACCGCATTCCCGCTGAATCCCGTAATCGCCGCATCCGCCTCGATCGCGAACGCAGCGACGACTTTCCCGTATGGCTGTTCAGCGCCGAAGGGCTGGGCTTCGACCTGACCGTCTTGCCGCGCGACGTGTTGCGCCAGGCGCCGCTGTCGAGCATCGACGAAAAGCCGATGAAGCGCGCTTCGGCCAGCCAGTTGCGGCAGCTTCTGGCCGATGAGGAAATTGCCGGTTACGAGCACGGTGACAATTGACCATCGCGATTGCGACGCATCGCCGTGGGCGAGGCGCTTCGCCGCGAAGGATTTGCACAACCAGAGGGAGTGAATGCATGTATGTAATGCTCGATTCCTTGCGCGGCAGGGGTATCGCTGCGCTTGCCAGCGCGATCGTCGTCCTCGCCACTATCGCTCCGCCCGTGCGAGCCCAGGATGCCGACCTGTCCGCCATCGGCGCCGAAGTCACCCGTCGCCACGATGAGACAGTCAAACGCCTGCAGGAATGGATCGCGCAACCCGCGATCGCAGCCGAAGACCGCGGCTTTCCGGTGGGAGCGGAATACATGGCGCAGTTGGCGCGCGACGCCGGCTTCCAGCAAGTGTCGATCGTAAAGACGGACGGCAAGCCCGGCGTGTTCGCGACACTCGATGCCGGTGCGCCGAAGACGGTCGGCCTGTACTTCATGTACGACGTCAAACAATTCGATCCGGCCGAATGGTCCTCGCCACCGCTCGAAGCGAAGCTGGTCGACAAGCCGGGGCTCGGCAAAGTGATGATCGGTCGCGGTTCGGTCAACCAGAAAGGCCCCGAAGCCGCGTTCCTCGCCGCATTGCATGCGATCCGCGGTGCAGGCAGGAAGCCGCCGGTGAATCTCGTGCTGGTCGCGGAGGGCGAAGAGGAAATCGGTTCACCCCATATCGGGCAGATTGTCCATCGTCCCGAAGTTCAGGCCGCGCTGGGCAAGACCGTCGGCGTGTTCATGCCTGCCGCGATGCAGGGTATCGATGGCGTGGTCACCGTCAATCTCGGCTCGAAGGGCGTCGTCGAGCTGGAGCTCGTGGCCAGCGGCGAAAAGTGGGGGCGCGGCCCGGGCAAGGACATCCATTCGTCGCTGAAGGCCATGGTGGACAGCCCGGCCTGGCGGCTGGTCAAGGCCCTCGACACGCTCGTTTCCGACGACGGCAACACCATCGCCATCGATGGCTATCCCAAGCCGCGTCCCTTGAGCGACGCGGAGCGCGCGATGATCGCGGCAGCTTCAAAACGCCGCAGCGAAACGCAGACCAAACAGCAGCTCGGCGTGCAGCATTGGATCGACGACCTGCCGTGGCAGCAGGCCAATGAACGGCTCGAGTCGCAGCCGACGGTCAATATCGAAGGACTCGTCGGTGGTTACACCGGCGTGGGCGGCAAAACCATCCTGCCCCATCGTGCGGTCGCGAAGCTGGACCTTCGCCTGGTGCCGGACATGACGAAGGATGCCGCGGTCGCGGCGCTCAAGGCGCATCTGGCCAAGCGCGGTTTCGGCGATATCGAAGTGAACGTATCGGGCGGCTACGACCCGACGAGCACGTCAGCCGATGCGCCCTTGATCCAGGCGCAGGTCGCCACGCTGAAGAAGGCCGGCATCGATCCGTTGCTGTGGCCGCGCAATGCCGGTTCGTATCCGGGCTATGTCTTCACCGGCGAACCACTGAAGCTCGCCTCCGGCCATTTCGGACTGGGGCATGGCAGCGGCGCGCATGGCCCTGACGAGTATTACCTCATCGAATCGGCCAATCCGCAGGTCCAGGGCATCGATGGTGCGGTGATGTCGTTCGTCGAGTACCTGTACGAACTGTCGAAGTAACTTTTGCGATTGCGGATACAAAAACGCCCCGAACCATCGGGGCGTTTTCATTTTGCCTTGCGTCGACTCGCGGATCAGCGCTTGTCCATCCCGGTGTAGTCGCGCGTGGCCGCACCGGTGTAGATCTGGCGCGGGCGGCCGATCTTGTTTTCGGGATCGTTCTGCTGCTCCAACCAGTGCGACACCCAGCCGGCGGTGCGCGCGATGGCGAACATCACGGTGAACATCTCGGTCGGGATGCCCAGTGCCTTGTAGATGATGCCGGAGTAGAAATCGACGTTCGGATAGAGCTTGCGCTGGATGAAGTACTCGTCCTTCAGCGCCGCTTCTTCCAGGCGCATGGCGACCTCGAGCAGCGGATCGTTGATGTTCAGCGCAGCCAGCACTTCATGCGTCATCTTGCGCACCAGCGCCGCGCGCGGGTCGTAGTTCTTGTACACGCGGTGGCCGAAGCCCATCAGGCGGAAGCCGGACTCCTTGTCCTTCGCTTTCGCGACAGCGGCACCGACGTTCTCCGGCTTGCCGATCTCGGCGAGCATCTTCAACACGGCTTCGTTTGCACCGCCGTGCGCCGGGCCCCACAGCGCGGCCACGCCAGCCGCGACGCTTACGTACGGATTGGCGCCGGTCGAGCCGACGAGGCGAACGGTCGAGGTCGACGCGTTCTGTTCGTGGTCGGCGTGCAGGATGAAAAGCAGGTCCATCGCGCGCGCCGCAACCGGATTGAGTTCCAGCGGCTCGCTTGGCACTTCCTTCATCATGTGCAGGAAGCGCGTGGTGTACTCGAGGTTGTTGCGCGGATAGCGGATCGGCCAGCCGATCGAATAGCGATAGCACGCAGCCGCAATCGTCGGCACCTTGGCGATCAGCCGGATCGCGGTAAGTCGGCGCTGCTCCGGGTCTTCCAGGTCGAGATCGTTGTGGTAGAAGCTCGCCAGCGAACCCAGCATGCCGGTGAGCATCGCCATCGGATGCGCGTCATGGCGGAAGCCGAACAGGAACGTGCGGAAGGCCTCGTGCATCATCGTGTGATGCGTGACCTCGTGTTCGAACTTCTCGAACTCGCTGCTGGTCGGCAGTTCGCCATTCATCAGCAGGTAGGCGACTTCCAGGAAGTTCGACTTTTCTGCAAGCTGTTCGATCGGATAGCCGCGATACAGCAGCACGCCCGCATCGCCATCGATGTACGTGATCGCCGAACGGCAGCTGGCCGTGGCCGTGAATCCGTTGTCGTAGGTGAAGCAGCCGGTTTCCTTGGGCAGCTTGGCGATGTCGATGCAGGGAGCACCCAGGGTCGGATGGTGCACCGGCAGGGTGACGCTCTTGTCGCCCGCGGTCAGGGTGACCTGATCGAGGCCGGACTTGGAGGACTCGGACACGCAACGCTCCTATATCTGCACGCCACAGGGGTCGCCGCGGCGGGTGGAGGAAAACAGAAAGTGATGCACGCGGCTCGCCGCGACAACGAATTATCGCATAAGCATTCGCTGGCGAAGGGTCGTACCAAAGTCGCATGCGCAGCCTTGGAATAGAGCCGCTGCTCAAAAAAACATGGCTGCCGCAGACATGAAAAAGCCCGCCGGAGAGGCGGGCTTTTTGTGCCGGTTATGGCGCCGAACATCGCTGCCTGGCATGGCACATGGCGAACTCATCCGCATCGCAACCGGCACATACGGAAAGCACGAAGCCCGCCTGGGCGGGCTTCGCTGAAACCGTTCGAACCTGATCCGAACCAGTGATGTCGAACTGCGCGAAGACGCGCAGTCAGATCACTTCTGTGCGTAGCGCTTACGGAACTTGTCGACGCGGCCGCCGGTGTCGATGATCTTGTGCTTGCCCGTGTAGAACGGGTGCGAGGCCGACGTGATATCGAGCTTGACGAGCGGATATTCGTTGCCGTCTTCCCACTTGATCGTCTCCTTGCTGGCAAGGGTCGAGCGGGTCAGGAACGCGAAATCACTGGTCACGTCCTGGAAAACGACTTCACGGTAGTCGGGATGGATGCCGGTCTTCATGGCAACGCACCAATAGGTTCGGGAAAGAGCTCAGCAGTATAGCGGGAGCTTTCGGCTCGTGGCAAGCCCGGGAACGCGCCTCAATCTGCCGCGAGGGCCGCTTCGATCAGTGCCTCGAACCGGCCCTGTTCGTAGCGCTGGAGGATCCGCACGTTGTCGGGACGCCCGCTTTCACGACGCCAGTCGATGATGGTGGCGCCACGGGCCTGGCGGCCCTCCATCTCCACGGCCAGGGGTCGCTCGGCTGTGTCCACTGCCCCTTCCGGGGACAAGGCGAAGGCCATGGCCAGCGCGTCGGCGGACGCCCAGCGGTTGCCACGGCGCTCGCCGGCCCAGGCGCGGGTCTGGCGAGAGATCGCGTCATAGAAGCGCGCCCGCGGCGAAGCCGCGGTCAACCAGCGATCCACGTCCGTGTCGAGCAGGCCGTGGTCCAGCGTGGCCTCCCAGTCGCTGAGGTCGACGTGGGGGAAAGCGCTGAAGACGATGTGCGCGGCTTCCGGATCAAAGGCGATGTTGAACTCGGCGGCCGGCGTGATGTTGCCGTGACCGGTCACCGCGCCGCCCATGACCACGCAGCGCGCGACGCGTGACGGCAAGGTGGGATCGAGCTTGAGCGCAAGCGCCAGGTTGGTCAGCGGCCCCAGGGCGACGAGCAACAGGCGGCCGGCGTACTGGTGCGAGAGCCGGAGGATCGCGAGCGCTGCGTGCTCCACTTCGGGCCCGCGCGAAGCGAGTTCGTAGCCGGTATCACCAAAGCCGTCGCGCCCGTGCACATACGCCGCGTCACGCGCAGGGTGCAGCAACGGTTCCGCACTACCCGGATATACCGGCACGTCTGCGCCCACGACTTCGCACAGCTTCAATGCATTCGCGACCGTGTGTTGCAGGCCGACGTTGCCGGCGGCGATGGTGAGCCCCACGACTTCATGGCGCGGGTCGTTGAAGGCCATGAGGATGGCAAGGGCGTCGTCGACACCCGGATCGGTATCGATCAGCAGCGGGATGCGGTTGGTCATGCGGCCATTATGACCGACATCATCCGATGATCCGGATCAGGCCGCCGCGTACCGCGCGGCCCCACCGACCCAGCGCGCGATGATGCGTTCGGCAACGTCCGGAGCACGTTCGAGCAGGTGCGTTCCGAGCTGGTGGACCTGTGGCAGCAGATCGGCGTCGCGTGCGAGATCGGCGACCCGGAAGCCCGCCAACCCGGTCTGTCGCGTGCCCAGCAGTTCACCCGGACCGCGCAATTCCAGGTCCTTCTCGGCGATCACGAAACCATCGTGCGTCTGCCGCATCGTTTCCAGGCGCTGCTTCGCGAGCTGCGAAAGCGGCGACCGGTACAGCAGCACGCAGCTCGAGGCCGCGCTGCCACGCCCCACCCGGCCGCGGAGCTGGTGCAGTTGCGCGAGCCCGAGGCGCTCGGCGTTTTCGATGATCATCAGCGACGCATTGGGTACATCGACGCCGACTTCGATGACCGTGGTGGCGACGAGCAGGTCGATCGCACCTTCCTTGAAGGCGCGCATCGTCGCCTGCTTCTCCGTCGTTTTCATGCGGCCGTGCACCAGGCCGACACGCAACTTCGACAACTGCTTCGACAGATCCTCGAACGTGGTCTGCGCGGCCTGCGCGACGACTTCGTCGCTGTCGTCGATCAGCGTACAGACCCAGTACGCCTGCCGGCCTTCGGCGCACGCCGAGCGGATGCGCTCGACGAGTTCGGGACGACGCTCCGCGCTGAGCGCAACCGTCTGCACCGGCGTGCGCCCAGGGGGCAGTTCATCGATCGCGGAGACATCGAGGTCCGCATACGCCGCCATCGCGAGCGTGCGCGGAATCGGCGTGGCGGTCATCACCAGTTGATGCGGCACGATGCTGTTTCCGTTGCCTCCGCCACCAGTGCCCTTGTCGCGCAGCGCCAGCCGCTGGTGCACGCCAAAGCGGTGCTGCTCGTCGACGATGGCCAGGGCGAGGTCGCGAAAGGCCACGCCTGCCTGCATCAGTGCATGCGTGCCAACCACGACCTGCGCTTCACCGGACGCCACGTCCTCCAGCACCTTGCTGCGCGCCTTGCCGGTGACCTTGCCCGCAAGCCATGCGACGCGGATGTCGAGCGGCTCGAGCCAGCCACGCAGGTTGGAGAGGTGCTGCTCGGCGAGGAGTTCGGTGGGCGCCATCAGCGCGGCTTGCTTGCCGGCATCCACGGCGTGCATCGCGGCAAGCGCGGCAACCACCGTCTTGCCGCTGCCGACGTCGCCCTGCACGAGCCGGAGCATCGGTGTTGGCTTCGCCAGGTCCGCCTGGATTTCCGCGAAGACACGCTGCTGTGCGCCGGTGAGCTGGAATGGCAACCGCTTTTGCAACTTCAGGGCCAGGCTCGACTTGCGCAACGCCGGCGCGGCATGCGCCTGCTGCGCGAGGCGTTGTCGGCGCAGGCTCAGATGGTGCGCGAGCAATTCCTCCAGCGCGAGGCGACGCTGCGCCGGATGCCGGCCGGCAAGCAACGCAGCGACGTCCTCGCCCGCCTGCGGCCGGTGCACCGTAAGCAAAGCCTCGCGCAGCGATGGCAGTTGCAGTGCGTCGCGGATCGACGGCGGAAGCAGCTCCAGCGAGTCGTCCTGCGGCAATCGATCGAGCGCCAGTCCGATCAGTTTGCGCAGCGATGCGGGACCTACGCCTTCGATGGCCGGATAGACCGGGTCGAGCGCGCTGCCGAGCCCGGCTTCTGCATCGTCGCCCAGCAAGCGATAGCTGGGATGCACGATTTCCAGGCCGTGCTGGCCGGGACGCGGCGTGCCATAGCAGCGCACGCGCGCGCCGGGCGCGAACTGCGCCACCTGGGCGGCGCGAAAATGGAAGAAGCGCAGCACCAGTGTGGCGTGCGAATCGTCGCCAATGGCCACGCGCAGCATCGGCCGGTAGCGGAAGCCTCGTTCCACCGCTTCGACCGTTCCCTCGACCTGTGCGGCAACACCGGGTTGCAAGGCGCGAATCGGCGTCAGCGTCGTCCGATCTTCGTACTGGCGCGGCAGGTGCAGCCACAGGTCCTGCAAGGCTGACAGGCCTCGCGTTGCGAGCTTTTCGGCCACGCGCGGGCCAACCCCGGCGAGGGCAGTGATCGGTTGCTTCTGGAGGTCGAACGCGACCCCGTTCTTGCGCGTCGGCATCGCTACAGCATGACGGGATTGCCTGCCAAAAAAAAACCCGGCGCAGCGCGCCGGGTCGGAAATCGACGCCCGAACCAGGCGTCAGTACTTCACGCTGATTTCCACGCCGTACGTCCGGGGTTCGGTTACGCGCGCACCAACGGTCCCCAGCACCGTCCGGCCATAGGTGCCCAGCGTGTTCACGTACTGGTTGTCGAGCAGGTTGTTGCCGTAGATCGCCCAACCCCAGTATCCGTTCGGGGATGTCCAACCCACGCGCGCGTTGACCTGCTCCTGGGCCTCGCCGACTTCGAGCGCGCCGTAGCGGCCGCAACCCAGCTGGATATCGGATTCGCCGTTGCTGCGACACTCGCCAATGTACGAATAGCGCAGCGCAGCGCGAACATCGCCCTTGTTGGCCAGCCGCCACAGATAGCTGGCGCCCGCAGCGAACGACCAGTGCGGCGTGCCCGTCGACTGGCCGTCCAGGTCGATCTCCTGCGGATTGACGTAGTTCTTGTATGTCGCGTCCAGGTACTCGGCGTTGAAATCGAAGCCGAGCCCGTCAGTGGCCTGCCAGCGCATGTCGAAGTCCAGGCCCCATGCTTCCTGGTCGGAAGTGTTGACGACAAAGCGCGGGATCTCGGTCGACATGTCCAGGGTGACCGCCTGGCGGTTGTCGTACGCGTAATAGAAGAGGGACGCGTTGTAGGACAGGCGATAGTCCGGCAGCGCATGCTTGATGCCGGTTTCGAAATTCCACACTTCCTCGTTCTCGAACTCGCTCCCGATCTGCAACGCGTTGAATCCACCGGCCTTGTAGCCCTTGGCCAGCGACGCGTAGCCCATCAGGTTGTCGGTGAAGTGGTAGTCCGCCACGAATCGCGGGCTCCAGTCGTCCCACGACTTTTTCGCGCGGTTGAGGACGCCCTTGTTCAACACCGCCGGCGGATCGACGAAGGCTACGTCGAAGACCAGCGCTTCCTTGGGAATACCAATCGCGTCCAGGAACCCGATGGCCTCGAGCAGATCCAGTTGCGCGTCGAGCTCCGGCGCGCTGCGCAGGTCGTTGAACCAGGTGAAGTCCTTCTCGTCCCGCGTGTAGCGCAGACCGGCGGTCAGGTTGAATCTGTCGCTCACGTGCCAGATCACATCGCCAAAGGCCGCGTAGGCCTTGGTGTCGAGCGTGTTGACGAATTTCTCGTTCCAGGGCAACCCGCGCAGGTTCACCGGGATGCCGAACATGTTCGCGGCGTCGCTGATCGGCCCGAACAGGCCACCCGGGGGCGCGAGGCCCAGGTTCTGCGCCAGCGTGTCCACCGAATCGGTGAGTACGTTCACTTCGCTGGTCTGGTCGGCGTCCTCCTGGAAGTAGCTGGCGCCCGCGATCCAGTCGAGGCGATCGGTGCTGCCGCTGAACTTGAACTCCTGGTAGAAGTTCTCGTTGCTCTCGGTATTGGTGGAGTCGACATAGAGGTAGCTGAGGTTGGTGCCGTCCTCTTCGACACGATTCAGCGAATCGTACTGATGCCACGCGGTGGTCGAGGTAAGGCTGCCCCAGCTCATGCTGTGGTCGACGATCAGGGTCATGCCGTCGAACTCGCGCGTTTCGCCGTTCGCCGCGTCGCTGGCGGTCGCGACATCGAGCGGGTCAAGGAAGGCATCCTGATCGGCGGGCGCACCGGGCAAGGCGGGTAATGCCGGTATGGACACGACACCGGTGGTGGCCTGGCCGCGCTGATCGAGGCTTTCGTGGTCCCAGGTGATCCAGGCGCGCGTGTTGTCGCCGAAGCGTGTCTGGAATGCCGCTCGCGTCGCCCAGTTGTTCTCCGGATTGAGCTCTTCGCCGCTGACCGAATCATGCAACCAGCCGTCGCTGTGGTTGAACAGCCCGTTGAAACGGAACGCGGAGTCCTCGCTGACCGCGACGTTGGCCATGCCTTCGAGGTAGGTCTTGTTGTCGTTGCCCAGGCGCAGCTTGCCGCTGGCGTGGGTTTCGTTCTCAGGCCGGTGCGTGATGATGGAAATCGCGCCGGCGGCAGTATTCCGCCCGAACAGCGTGCCTTGCGGGCCCTTGAGCACTTCGATGCGCTGCACGTCGGTGAACGGCAACAACACACCGCCGCCCCGGCCCGCATAGACGCCATCGACGTACACGCCGACCGCCGGATCGGTGCCGATGCCGAAGTCGTCGGTGCTGATGCCGCGCAGTTCGAAGCTCGGTTGTGTCGGCTGCAGGCTGTTGACCTTGAAGCCGGGCACGTAGCTGTCGATGTCGCCCAGGTCTTCCGCGGCGACGTCATCGAGCAGTTGTTCATCCACTACCTGCAGGGCGATCGGTACGTCCTGGAGCTCCTGCTCGCGGCTCTGCGCGGTGACGGTGATCGCGTCGAGATCCGTGGCTTTCTGCTGCAACGTTTCGGGCGTGGCAGGGTCCTGCGCCTTTACCGATGGCGCTGCGAACAGCGCCGCGCAGCCGAACAGCGCATAGGTCAGCGAAACAGTGAGCTGGTTCTTTCGTGGCGACATCGGAATTACCCCCAAAACTCTTCCGTGGATGAAACAGCGGTTTGAGTGCCCTGCGACGGGAATCGCAGGGCCTTCAATTCGATACTGCTGCGCTTCGTGCGGATGCAGAACTGCTGCACGTCCCCAGCCACGCCTTGATCCAGTCACGGACCAGCGCGACCCCTTCCGCATGCACGGTCGTCCGGCCGACCTCCGGCATCATCGCGCCGGGGTCCAGACTGCTCATGCGATACACCAGGATCGAGTCGTCCGGTTGTCCCGGCACCACGTCGAACATGTGATCGCCAGTGCCCTGCCCCGCGGCCACCGGCGGCTTGCATTCGCCAAGACGGATCGGATCGCGCGTGGCGGCATCGAGCCACAGGCCGGATGTGTCGGCTGGCCCCTTTGCGCTATGGCAGTGGCCGCAATTGATGTCGAGATACGCGCGTGCGCGGGCATCGAGAGCTTCGTTCGCATCGTCGAAGCGCGCATTGCGCGGGACGCCATTTAACGGCAAACCTTCAAGCCGGCCTGTCGCGGCCATGCGCGTCAGCTGGTTCTCGCCGGGATGCCATGGATCATCCCGATTGAGATGACGGGCGCGCGGGCCGATCGGCTCGATCAACCGCGACGTATTGTCGGTGGCATGGCAACCGGCGCACTGGTTCTCGTCGGGAACCATGTAGTCGATCTGCAGGACAATCCCGCGAGCCTTGGGCTCATGCAGGGCGAGTGGAACGATATCGCCCCCACGCGCCAGGACGGCTTCGGTCTGCTCTTCGTTCCACACGTAGGGGAACGCGACCCAGCCCTCCTTTCGGCGCACCAGCAACCGGGTTTCGATCATGCGCATCTTGGCCAGGTCGAGGCCATCGCGACTTTCGTCCTTCTGTTCCGCGATCCGCAGCACGGCGTTTTTCGCGCCATCTGTCGCACGCGGGTAGTAGAAGGTCTTGCTGATGATGGTGCCAACGGGAAACTGGAACGCGGCATCGCCGCTGTACTTCGCCCGGGCCCCAGGCGGCAGCCACAGGGTGCGCAGCTTGTGCGCGTAATCGCTGAACAGCGCGGTGTTGAGCGCGTACGGCTCGACGCCCGCGTTGAGGCGGAGGCGTTTTCCGTCGGCCATCACGACATGCCAGTCGCTGAGTTTTTCGGGCTGGCCCTGTGCATGGAAGGAGACGGGAGGATCGCCCGCACGACTGCATGCGCCGGCGAACAACGTCGTGATGAGCAGCAGCGTCCACTTCATGCAGAAGGCGTCGCCTTGACCGTCGAAGCCACGCCCGGCAGCACGATCGCTGGCAGACCCGGCAAGGCGCAGTTGATCGTGTTGGCGTCCATCAGAGCCGGATTCTTGTACTTGTTGGGCCCGTCGGCATTGAGCACTCCGGAAGCACCCTGCACGCAGATTTGCGGGCCCTGCGCACGCTTGGCGTTCGCGTACCCATCCCACAGCACGTCCGGCAAGCGGCCACGCAAGCCGAACATGGCGACCTTCAGTGCCTTCAGATCCAGGCCGTCCGGCGACTCGCCGCCGCCCTTGAAGCGGTTGCCATGTACGTACACCTCTTCGGGATACGGGTCGTAATCCTTGGAGATGCCGTACTTGTTCATATAGCCGGTGGACCAGTAGCTGGAGATGATCACGTTCGCCGTCTGGTTGCCGCCGATGTCATTGTCGAAGATCTCCACCTTGTCGGCAGAATTGAGCACCACGCCGGAGCCGGCCGGTACGCTCGCCACGGCTGCGCCCTTGCGGGCGAAATTGTCGGTGTTGTTGTCGACCACCTGGTTGCGGAAAACGCGCGTACTGTGACCGCGGCGTGGCAGGTTGGGCATGTCGAACACCAGGATGCCGCCGGTGTTGTGCGTGGCGACATTCTCGTAGACATCAGCGTTCTTGCTGTTTTCGATCTCGATGCCGGCGACGTTGTTTTCCACGCGGTTGCGCCGGACGATGATGTTGTCGGACTGCCCGACGTACAACCCGGCGTCGGACGCGCCGATCACCATGCAGTCCTCGATCAGCACGTTCTTCGTCTGAACCGGGTACAGGCCATAGGCGCCGTTGTCGACATGCGGCCCGCGCGTCCATTCCACGCGCACGCCGCGGATGACGATGTTCTCGCCTTCGTTGACCTTCAGGCCGTCGCCCTTGCTGTCCTCGATGGCGAGGTTCTCGATGGTGAAGTTGCCGGCATTGACCAGCAGGCCCTCGGCGCCGGCCTTCTGGCCCTTGAAGCTGAGAATGGTCCTGTCCTTGCCGGCGCCGCGTAGCGTTACGCCATCCACACGCAGGTTGAGGCTCCGGTCGAACGCGTAGGTACCGGCGGGAATGTCGATCACATCGCCGGGCTTCGCATCGAGCAGTCGCTCGATCAAAACCTTCTGGTAGTCGCGGTCAGCGATGCGGGAGGTTTCTTCCTGCCGTTGGCAGCCGGTCAGGGCGGCGGCTACCGCCATGCACATCACGATTCGCTTCATTCGCGGTATCCCCGAGTGGTCACGGGAGTCTGGGACGAGGCCCGGCCTCCCGTGGAGGGCAAACGCGGCATACTCCGGGGGGCAAAACGGACAAGGTACGGCGGGGTATGCAGGAACCTGACGGCGCTGTCCTCGACAGCGGGGACGCGCGACTGAATGTCGCCAACATCAAGAGCACGATCGTTGCCGGGCTCGTGGCGCTTGCGCGCGAGCGCGGCATTGCGAGCGAATCCTGGTTCGCCGGCCTGCGCCTGGGACCGGCGCAATTTTCCGTCGAAGGCTTGCCTTATCTGTCGTACCGGCAGGCGGCCCAGGTCATTCGTCGCGCGTTGCGCAGCCTGCCTGGGCACGGGCATGGCCTCACGCTGGGGGAAAGGCAGGACATCGGCAGCTTTGGCCTGCTGGGCCTGGCGATGCTCACCGCCCCCGACTTCGACCGCGCGCTGCGACTGGGTGTCCACTACGCCCCGATTACCGGTGCGATGGTGCAGCTGGCGCTGGAGGACGTGCGCGGGGGGATCGCCGTGATCGCCCGCACGCGCGACAGCGCAGATCGCGAGCTCGAGGCTTTCCTGTGCGAGGAATTGTTCGTCAGCTCGCTGCATCTGTGTCGCGGACTGCTCGGCCCGGGATTCCGCCCGCGCTGCGTCGAACTCGCTTATCCAGCCCCGACCTATGCAGACGATTACATCGCGGCGTTCGATTGCGAGGTGGCGTTCGGCTGCGATCGCAACCGCGTGCTCATCGATGCGGCATGGCTCACATCGCCCATGCCAGCGCACAACCCGGTAAGCGCGCAGCAGGTGCTGGCGCTGTGCGATGCGCAGATGCCGGGAGACAGTGCCACCAGCGAGATCGTGGCCATCGTCGAACGCCTGCTGTTGTCACGACTGGCCGACAATCCGCGGCTGGTGGACATCGCCGCCGACCTGCACATGACCGAGCGGACCCTGCGCCGCCAGTTGCAGGCGGCGCAGACCAGCTTCACCGCGCTGCATGACCGCATTCGCAGCGAATCCGCGCGACGCCTGCTGGTCGAGTCGCGCCTGGGCATCGCGCAGATCGGCCTGGCCGTGGGATTCCGCGATGCGCGTGAATTCCGGCGCGCGTTCAAGCGATGGTCAGGAGTCACTCCGCACAGCCTGCGTGCCTAGTCGCGTACGCAAGGGCGTCCCGCGCTCAGTCGAGCACCATGATCGCGTCGACCTCGAACTGCACTCCGCGCGGCAGCGCCGACACCTGCACTGTCGAGCGCGCCGGGAACGGTGTGTTGAAGTATTCGGCCATCACCGCGTTGACCTTGGCGAAGTCGGCCAGGTTGGTGAGGAACAGGCCGGCGCGCACGATCTGGTCGAGCGAACCGCCCGCGGCTTCGCACACTGCGCGGAGGTTCTCGAAGGCGCGGCGCGCCTGCGCTTCGATGTCGCCTTCGACGACCAGGCCGGTATTCGGATCCAGCGGAATCTGGCCCGACAGGTAAACGGTGTCGCCGACGCGCACGGCTTGCGAATAGGGGCCGATGGCGGCGGGCGCGCGGTCGGTGTGGACGATGTCGCGGGACATGGAATTCTCCGGTCGGAAGCTGCGCAAAGCTTACCGGAGCTAGCTCCCGGAAGCCGCTCTCTCAGATCCGCTGCACGCCGAGCACGACCTTGAGCCGGTGTACGCGTCGCATCACTTCGGCCAGGTGCTTGCGATCACGCACTTCGATCTGGAAGCGGATCGCGGAGATGTTCGTGTCGCGTTCCATGTATTCGAGGCGATCGATGTTCGACTCGGCTTCGGCGATCGCGGCCGCGACCTGGGCCAGCGCGCCGGGCCGGTTGTCGAGTTCGATGCGCATCGCGGTGGGGAAATCGCCGCTGACTTCGCGATCCCAGCCGATCGACACCCAACGATCCGGTGACTTGCGGTAGTCGGCGACATTCGGGCAATCCAGCCGGTGCACGACGATGCCCTTGCCGGTGGTGTGATACCCCATGATCTCGTCACCCGGAATCGGCAGGCAGCACTGGGCGAAGCTGATCACGCCGCGTTCGGCACCCGTGATCAGGATCTTGTCCTCGCTGCGCGGCATTGGCGCGGCGGCGACCTTGCGCGTCTTCTTTTCCGAAGCCTCGCGCACCAGCGCCTGCGCGACCTGCTGTGGCATTCGGTTGCCGAGTGCGATGTCGGCGAGCAGCGCTTCAAGACGCGGGTAACGGTGTTCGGCGAGGAAGGCATCGACACGCTTCGACGGCACGCGTTCCAGCGAGGTCGACTGCGCCTCTAGCGCGCGATCGAGCATGCGATGACCGAGCGAAACCGCGTCCTCGTGCTCCAGCTGCTTGAGCTGCTGGCGGATCGAGGTGCGGGCCTTGCCGGACACCACGAATTCGAGCCACTGCGGCTTCGGCGCGGACGACTTCGCAGTGATGATTTCGACGCGCTGGCCGCTCGCAAGCTTGCTGCGCAACGGCACCAGCTTGCCGTCCACGCGCGCGGCGACGGCATGGTTACCGACGTCGGTATGTACCGCGTAGGCGAAGTCGAGCGTGGTGGCGTTGCGCGGCAGCGACAGGATGTCGCCCTTCGGCGTGAACAGGTAGACCTCGTCGGGAAAGAGGTCGACCTTGACGTTTTCGAGGAATTCCAGCGACGAGCCGGTGGCGCGCTGCGATTCGACCAGGCTGGTGATCCAGCCCTGCGCGCGACTCTGCGCGCTCGACGGCATGTCGCGGCCGCCGTGCTTGTACGACCAGTGCGCGGCGATGCCGCGTTCGGCGATCAGGTCCATGTCTTCAGTGCGGATCTGCACTTCGATCGGCGAGCCGTAGGGACCAAACAGCACCGTGTGCAGCGACTGGTAACCGTTGGCCTTGGGAATCGCGATGAAGTCGCGGAAGCGCGCATCCAGTGGTTTGTACGCGGCGTGCACGACACCCAGCGCGTGATAGCAATCGGCGACCGTGCCTACCACTATCCGGAAGCCGAATACGTCCATCACCTGGGTGAAGCTTTTGTGCTCCGAACGCATCTTCGTATAGATGCTCCAGGGCGACTTCACCCGGCTGATCAGGCGATGCTGGAGCTTCTCCTTCGCCAGCTTCTGCGCGAGCTGCGCCTCGATCTGCACCATCGCTTCGCGCCGCATTACCGGCTGGGTGCGGATGCGTTTTTCCAGCACGGCATGGCGCCATGGATGCAACGCGCGAAAGCCGAGGTCCTGCAGCTCGGCCTTGATCAGGTTCATGCCCAGGCGCTGCGCGATGGGGGCGTAGATCTCCAGCGTCTCGGTGGCGATGCGGCGACGCGCTTCATCGCTCTGGGCACCGAGCGTGCGCATGTTGTGCAGGCGGTCTGCGAGCTTGATCAGGATCACGCGCAGGTCGCGCGACATCGCCAGCAGCATCTTGCGGAAGCTTTCCGCGTTGGCTTCCTGGCGATCGCGGAACTGCAGCTTGTCGAGCTTGGTGACGCCATCGACCAGTTCGGTGACGGTGGCGCCAAATTCGGTGGTGATCGAATCGGGAGTGAGCGGGGTGTCTTCCAGCGTGTCGTGCAGGATTGCGGCAACCAGGGTTTCCACATCGAGTCCCTGGTCCGCGAGCACCTTCGCCACCGCGACCGGGTGGGTGATGTAGGGCTCGCCCGACTTGCGGTTCTGCCCCGCGTGCGCGGCGGCGCCGATGCTCCAGGCCCGGTGCAGTTGCTCGCGCTGCGCCAGCGGCAGGTAATGCGCGGCCCGGTCCAGCTCACGCACGTAGTCCGGCAGGTCCGCTTCGCTGGAAGCGGGCGTAGTCGGGGTCAATGCGGGCGTAGCGGACGTCATGGCCTGAATCTAAGGGCGCGCCGGGGAAGGCGCAATGGAAGTCCGCTGAATACAGGGCCTGGAGTACACGGCCTGGAATACACAGCGTGGATCAATGATCCAAAAACAGACGACCCCGCCGAAGCGGGGCCGTCGAACAACCGGTGGCGACGTCGCTGCTGCGATCAGTCGTCGCCCTTGGACATGTCGTCGTCGGCGACCACTTCGGCGGCGGCCCATTCCAGCGCCTCGCGTTCCTTGCGCTCGCGCTCGGCCTTCTCAACGGCGTCGATGTAGCCGGTGTCGATGCGGCGCGCGGCGATTTCACGCAGCGCCAGCACGGTCGGCTTGTCCTGGGCTTCGCTGTTGTCGATAAGCGGCTCGACGCCGTTGGCCAGCTGGCGCGCACGCTTGGCGGCCATCATGACGAGTTCGAAGCGGTTATCGACCACTTCCAGGCAATCTTCTACGGTGATGCGGGCCATGGGACTCCCGGGCGGCCGAGCGGCCGTCCATCAGGCTTTGAGGGGGCGTGGATTGTAGGCGGCGGGCCGGCCCGAAAGCAAGCCTTGCCTTGCAAATCAGTCAGTTACGCTTGAAAGACCCGCCGGCACGGACCACAACTGGGACAGTAGCGCGCTGTCTGCACATGGCGGCACCCGGGACCTCGATCGCGCGACAGCGCGCGCTACAAACGCCTAGTCCACCAGCAACTGGGTGATCAGGCGCTGGTGGCGGGCGACCTGGGCTTCGCGCCGCAGCCGGCTGGCAACGAAGATCGCGCACATTTCGTCGACGGCCGTATTGAAGTGCTCGTTGACGATCACGTAGTCGAATTCGATGTAGTGCGACATCTCCTCGCGCGCGGCATCCAGCCGCTGGCGGATCACTTCCTCGCTGTCCTGCGCGCGCACGCGCATGCGCTGCTCGAGCGCCTCACGCGACGGCGGCAGGATGAACACGCTCACCGAGTCCGGAACCTGCTTGCGCACCTGCCGTGCGCCCTGCCAGTCGATTTCCAGCAGCACGTCCTTGCCCGAAGCGAGCTGCGGCTCCACCGATTGCCGCGCGGTGCCCTTCCAGTCGCCGTGCACGAGTGCGTGCTCGAAGAAGTCGCCGGCTTCGACCATCGCCTCGAATTCCGCGGCACTCACGAAGTGGTAGTGCTCGGCATGGCGCTCGCCCGGCCGCGGCTGGCGCGAGGTGAACGAGATCGACAGGCAGATGTTCGGATCACGGGCCAGCACGGCGTTGACGATGCTGGATTTGCCGGCACCCGAAGGCGCCGCGACGATGTAGAGGGTTCCGCGCATGGGCTGACGTCGGCCTATTCGATGTTCTGGATCTGCTCGCGGACCTGGTCGATGAGCACCTTCAGTTCCACGGCAGCGGCGGAACTGCGCGCATCGACGGACTTGGAGCCCAGGGTGTTGGCTTCGCGATTGAACTCCTGCAGCAGGAAGTCGAGGCGGCGGCCCACCGCCTCCTTCAGCTTCAGCACACGCCGCGCTTCGCTGACGTGCGATTCGAGGCGATCGAGTTCCTCTTCGACATCGAGCTTTTGCAGCCACAGCACGAGTTCCTGCTCCAGGCGCCCCGGTTCGATCGGCTGCGAGAGTTCGGACAGGCGGGTTTCCAGCTTCAGGCGCTGGCCGGTGCGGATCGTTGGCATCAGCGCGCGCACTTCCGTCGCGATGCGCGCGATGGCGTCGACGCGCTCGATGATCACGGTCGCGAGCTTGCCACCCTCGCGTTCGCGCGACGCGACGAATTCGTCCAGCACTTCATCGAGCAAGACCAGCGCCTGTTCCTGCAGCGCCGCCGCATCGGTGGTTTGCGCCTGCAATACGCCGGGGAACTGCAGCAACTGGGTGAAATCGGTATGCAGGCCCGGGAAACGCGCGGCCATGTCGATGGCCAGCTCGCTCAGTTCGCGCAGGCGCGTCGGGTCGAGTTGCAGTCCGTTGGTGCCTTCCGGCGACCGCAGGCGCAGGGTGAGATCGAGCTTGCCCCGGGCGATGCGGCTGGCGATGCGTTCGCGAAGCATGGGTTCGAGCGAACGCAGTTCGTCGTGAAGACGGACGCCGACTTCGAGGAAGCGGTGATTGACCGAGCGCAGTTCGCAGCCGAGCGTGCCCCAGGGCGTGGCGCGTTCGCCACTGGCGAAGGCGGTCATGCTGCGGATCATGCGGCGCTCCGGAGGTTTCGGGCGCGCAGTATGCCACCGACGGGCGGCATGCCTGAACGAGTGCGGGAGCGGCGAATCCGCACTGCTAAACTGCGTGCAATGAATACCCCCCTGATCCGCCCCAGTGGCCGCGCCGCCGACCAGTTGCGCGAAGTGCGCATCGAACGCGGCTTCACCCGCCACGCCGAAGGTTCCGTGCTCGTCAGCTTCGGCGACACCCGGGTGCTGTGCACCGCCAGCGTCGATGACAAGGTGCCCGGCTTCCTGCGCGGCAAGGGCGAGGGCTGGGTGACTGCCGAATACGGCATGCTCCCGCGCTCCACCAACACCCGCAACGATCGCGAAGCCGCGCGCGGCAAGCAGGGCGGGCGCACGCTGGAGATCCAGCGCCTGATCGGCCGCGCGCTGCGCGCCTGCGTCGATCGCAAGGCGCTGGGCGAACGCACCATCACCCTCGACTGTGATGTGCTGCAGGCCGATGGCGGCACGCGCACCGCGGCGATCACCGGTGCTTACGTCGCACTCGTCGACGCCATGCGCTGGATGCAGGCCAAGCGGATGATCAACACCCATCCCGTGGTCGGCGCCGTCGCGGCAGTGTCGGTCGGCGTGTATCGCGGCGTGCCGGTGCTGGATCTCGATTACGCCGAAGACAGCAACTGCGACACCGACATGAACGTTGTGATGAACGACGGCGGCGGCTTCATCGAACTGCAGGGCACGGCCGAAGGCCATGCCTTCCGGCGCGACGAACTGACCGAACTCCTCGGTCTCGCGGAAGCCGGCGTCGCCGCGCTGATCGCCAAACAGCGCGAGGCGCTGACGCTCTGAGCCCTGTTCACGTGGGCTGGCCCGGATCGCGGCAGGATCGCATCCGGCGCCGTGCTTCACCTTCATCTGCCACGATTGCCTGCCGATTGTCTGCAGGCAGCAATCACGGCGTGCCACCGTCCAAGGAATTCCATGACGCAACACCTCGCAAACATCGCCCTCGTCGTCGCCGATTACGACGAAGCCATCGCCTGGTATACGCAGGTACTCGGCTTCACCCTGCTGCAGGACATCGACATGGGCGATGGCAAGCGCTGGGTGCGGGTTGCGCCACCCGGCTCGAACGGCGGCACCGCACTGCTGCTCGCGCAGGCCAACACCGAGGCACAGCGCACGCGCATCGGCGACCAGGTCGGCGGCCGAGTCGGCTTCTTCCTGCACACCGATGACTTCGCCCGCGACCACGCCGCGATGAGCGAACGCGGCGTGCGTTTCGCCGAAGAACCGCGCCATGAGCCGTACGGCACCGTGGCGGTGTTCGTCGACCTGTACGGCAATCGCTGGGATCTGGTCGAACTGAAATGAAGCTGGTCGTCGCGAGCAGCAACGCCGGCAAGCTGGCGGAATTCCGCGACTTGCTGGGCGAAGCCGGATACGAATTCGTCACCCAGGGTGAACTCGACGTCAGCGACGCGGAGGAAACCGGACTGACCTTCGTCGAGAACGCGCTGCTCAAGGCGCGCCATGCCGCGCGGATTACCGGCCTGCCGGCGCTCGCCGACGATTCGGGGCTGTGCGTCGATGCGCTCGGTGGTGCACCCGGCCTGTATTCGGCGCGCTATGCCGGTGAGCACGGCAACGCGCAGGCCAATATCGCCAGGCTGCTCGGAGCGATGAAGGACGTGCCGCGCGCACACCGCACCGCGCACTTCATCGCGGTGATCGTGCTGCTGCGGCACGCCGAGGATCCGCAGCCTGTCATCGCCGAAGGCCGCTGGTCGGGGCTGATCCTCGATGCGCCGCGCGGCGATCGCGGCTTCGGTTATGACCCGGTGTTCCTCGATCCGGAAAACAATCTCTCGGCCGCCGAATTCGATCCTGCGATCAAGAACCGCCTCAGCCATCGGGGCCGCGCACTGGCGATGCTGCGGCAGAAACTCGCCGACACGGCGCTGTAGGCCATGTTCGCCGTGATCTGGGAATACGAAGTGCACGCCGGACGCGAAGGCGAGTTCGCCGCGCTGTACGGCGGCGAAGGCGCATGGGTGGCGTTGTTCCGCGAATATGCCGGTTACATCAACACCGAATTGCTGCGCGACGCCACGCAGCCGCAGCGATTCGTCACCATCGACCGCTGGACCTCGCAGACCGTGTACGACGCCTTCCTCGTAGCCGCGAAACCAGGTTACGCCGACATCGATGCGCTCGGCGATGCCCTTACCGTCGACGAGCGCTGCGTCGGCCGCTTCGAAGCCGCATGACCACGCTCACGCCGCCACCTTTGTCGCTCTACGTGCACCTGCCCTGGTGCGTGCGGAAGTGCCCGTACTGCGACTTCAACTCGCACGAAGGCCGCGGTGCATTGCCGTTCGACGCTTACGTGGATGCGTTGCTCGCCGACCTCGACTACGACCTGCCGCTGGTCTGGGGCCGCACCGTGCAGACGGTGTTCTTCGGTGGTGGAACGCCGAGCCTGTTCCCGCCCGAATACATCGACCGCTTCCTGCAGGGCGCGAGCAGTCGCCTGCGCTTCGCGCCGGGTTGCGAGATCACCCTGGAAACCAATCCCGGCACCGCCGAGCACGGCCGTTTCGAGCTGTATCGCAACGCCGGCGTGAACCGGCTCAGCTTCGGCATCCAGAGTTTCGACGACGGTTGCCTGCAGCGGCTCGGACGCATCCACGACAGCGGCGAAGCCGAGTCCGCCGTGAAGCTCGCGCAGGACGCCGGCTTCGACAACATCAACCTCGACCTCATGTACGCGCTGCCGGAACAGACGCTGGCGATGGCCGAACGCGACCTCGAACGGGCCTTCGCCCTGCAACCCGCGCACATCAGCCATTACCAGCTGACGCTCGAGCCGAACACGATCTTCGCTGCGAAGCCACCGCGGGGCATTCCCGACGATGACGCCAGCTGGGACATGCAGGAGCATTGCCAGGCGCTGCTCGCCGCGAACGGTTACGCGCAGTACGAAGTCAGTGCGTACGCGCAACCCGGCCGGCAATGCGCGCACAACCTCAATTACTGGCGCTACGGCGATTACCTCGGCATCGGCGCGGGCGCGCACGGGAAGCTCACGCTGGGCCACGACGAAAGCATCCTGCGCCGCTGGAAGCACAAGCATCCGGCGGCCTATCTCGCCAATGCCGGCAAGGCCGAAGGCCTCGGCGGCGACGACCGCATCGAACCGGAGCGCCGGGCGTTCGAATTCATGCTCAATGCGCTGCGGCTGGCCGGCGGTTTCGACCTGAAGCTGTTCAGTGCACGCACCGGGCTCGCGCTCGACACCATCGCAACGCAGTTGCAGCAGGCAGAAAGCAAGGGCTGGCTCGCGATCGAGGACGGCCACGCTCAGCCCACCGATGCCGGTCGCCGCTTCAACAACGACCTGGTCTCGCTGTTTCTCTGACAGCGTTCTGTCCGGACGCTGGCCTGAGTCCGCGCGGTTCGCCGTTGGGTAGTTGGGGCCCCGCTGGCAGTCAAGCCATACCGTGATTAAGATCGCGGTCTCCACACCGGGGGTCCGGGAAAGGACGCATGTCGGTGACCTACGAACACTCAGTCCTGCACCCCACCCTCGCTTCAGCGCAGCTGCCGCGCCGCGTGCGCCGTGCACTGGAGCAGGTCTACAACCTCGTCGCCGATGAAATGGCGCATGCGCTGGAGCGGATGCTGGCGGAATTCGAGCAACAACAGTTCCGCCACGCCGACCAGGCGGCCAGTCCCGGATTGCAGCAGGCGCACTTCGACACCCTGCGTTTACTGCGCCAGAACCGTGCCGACCTGATTCCGGAATACCTCGGCGGGCTCGAAGCCGCGCTTGCCGGCATCCGCGATCCTTCACCCGCGGCGGACATGGCGCCGCGGCGCCTGACCTTCAACGACCTGCGCCTGATCGAGGATCACGAGCTCGACGAGGGCAGCGTGCTGCGCGCAATCGCGTCGCGCCATGAATCGCGGACGAGCCTGCCGCTCCATCTGCTCGGGCAGCGCTTCGGCGTTCTCGCGGGCGCGCCGGCCTACGAGGCCGAACGCCTGCCGATCGGCCCGCAGCGCCTGAGCAACATCTTCGCCAAGGCCAGCCGCGTGCTGCAGATCGACCTGCAGCCGCGACTTGAACTGTTCCACTGCTTCGATCATTACGCGCTGAACGGTTACGCGCAGCTGGTCGAAGCGGTCAATGCCACGCTGGCGCGCGAGAACATCCTGCCGCACCTGGCGTACGTGCCGGTGCGCATCCGGCCGACCCTGGCGTCCGAACTCAGCGGGGAAGCCGGCCGCGAACGCCGCGAGCGCGCGCGGACACAGGCAAGTCGCGGCGAACAGCCCTACACCGGCTGGTTCGGCGGCGAGGAAAGCGAGCACGAGGGCTCGGAGGACTTCACGCTATTGCAGGAAATGCTGGCGTCGCGGCGGGACCTGCTGAGCAAGCTCACGCCGGGCAATAACGAAGCGGCCTCACGCTCGCAGTTGAGCACCGATGACGTCATGCAGGCACTCGCGCGGATGCAAAACAGCGCGCGTGAGCCCGTGGCCGATGCGACCGAGCACCCGCCGCGCAGCGTGCAGGAAGTGCGCCAGGCACTACTCTCCCAGGGCGGGAAAACGCACGGGCGCACCGCGTCGTTGTCGCGCGACGACAACGACGCCTTCGAACTGCTTGCCATCCTGCTGTCGGAGATCCAGCGCGACCTGCGCCAGGACGCACCTGGCAACCGCCTCGTGCATCGCCTGATGGTGCCGTTGCTGCGACTCGTGCTGAAGGACCGCGGTTTCTTCGTCCAGCAGAGCCATCCGGCCCGGCAGCTGCTCAACGCGGTGGCCGAATCCAGTGCCACGTGGGTATCGGAAGACGAGGTCGATCCGCATCTCAACGATCAGCTCTCCCACGCAGTGGACGATGTCGTATCCCACTACGAAGGCGACCCCGGTGTCTTCGAAGCCGCGAACCAGCGCGTGCAACACCATCTCCAGTCCATGGCGCGCCGCGCGGAAGTCGCAGAACGCCGCCATGTCGACGCCGCGAGGGGCAAGGAAAAACTCGAACTGGCCAAGCGCCGTGCCGGCGAAGTGATTGCCGAGGCGTCGCAGGGCCACAAGCTGCCGCGCTTCGTCCAGACGCTGCTCGCCAACTCGTGGGCCGACGTGCTCACCCTGGTGCAGTTGCGCAACGGCGAGGACTCCGACGAATGGCCGCAACATGTCGAGATGACGTCGGCGATCGTGAGCGCGACTTCGCTCAACCATCCGGCATCCGCGCCCGCCGATCTCGCGGCGCACATTGAACATGCATTGACCCTGGTCGGTTACCACGCCAGCGAAGCGACCGACATCGCGCGGCGGCTCACCGCCCATGCCGACGATGACGAGAACGATCCGGCGTCGCGCACGGAACTTGCCATGCGGCTGAAGGCCCGCGGCCGGCTCGGCCAGGATGCCTCGCCGCCAAAGCCCCACCTTGCACCACGCGACGAACGCGAACAGGCGGCCTACGAGATGCTGCGTTCGTTGCCGTTCGGCGCATGGTTCGAATTCGTCCTGAACCAGCAGGGCGACGTGAGGCGCCAGCGTCTGTCCTGGTACAGCCCGATGACCGATCACGCGTTGTTCGTGAACCAGCGGGGGCAGCGGGTCGGGGAACAATCGCTCGACAGCCTCGCCCGCGCGGTCGCCAGTGGACAGGCGCGCATCGTCACTGCGGACCACAGCAGCCTGGTCGATCGCGCCTGGCATAGCGCACTGGGTGCGCTGCGCGGATTCGTGGGCGGCAAGGAAAGCACGGGAGAGCCGCAGGCATGAAGGAGTTCCGCCGCAGTCGCCGCCGCCAGCTTGCGGAAACCGTCCAGGTCACCGACACCATGACCGACATGGTGGTCGGCCATATCGGCAACATATCGGAGACCGGCATGCTGGTGATGTCGAACGCGCCGCTGGTCGCGGACGCGCTCTATCAGCTGCGCTTCGGGCTTCCCGATGGCCCGGTGCGGCTGCCGTTCGAAGTCGGCGCGCATCTGCTGTGGCGCGACCAGGCCAGCGCGCCGGGCCAGGCATGGACCGGCTTCCGCTTCATCACTATGAGCGACGAGCAGATGGAACAGCTGCGGCGCTGGATCGACGCGCCTGGCAGCCAGTACGCCTGAAGGCTCTCCGACAGGATCGGCACAACCTGCCGCCTCCCGCGCCGCGCCTGTTCTGCACGCGCGCGCGAACACGTCCGTTCTAGAATGCGCCGATCCCACACGGTTGACCGCGATGAGTTCGATCAGCAAGAGCGCCCTGGCTGCACTGTATCCGCAACACCTCGAGATCCTGCAGCAGCGCACTGCCGAAGCGCTGCAGCGCGGCGGCTTCGATCACCTGGTCGTTCCCAGTGGCACGCTGCACTATCAATTCTTCGACGATCGCGACTATCCGTACGCGGTGAACCCGCAGTTCAAGCACTGGGCGCCGCTGATCCGCAATCCCGGCAGCTGGCTGGTGGTCACGCCGGGCCGGCGCCCGACGCTCATCTACCTGCAGCCGTTCGACTACTGGCACGTCGTGCCCGAGGAACCGAACGGATACTGGACCGAACACTTCGACATCGTGGTGATCCGCACGCCGGATGAAGCGCAGCAACACCTTCCGGGCGACGTCGCGCGCTGCGCGATCCTGGGCGAACCGCAGAGCGGTATCGGCGAGTTCGCGCCAAATAATCCTCCGACCGTCATCTCGTATCTCGAATATCACCGCGCCTTCAAGACGCCGTACGAAATCGCGCTGATGCGCGAAGCGTCGCGGATCGGCGCGCGTGCGCACCGCGCCGCGGAACGCGCGTTCCGTGGCGGCGCCAGCGAGTTCGGCATCCACCTGGTGTATTGCCAGGCGGCGCTGCAGGACGCCAACGATCTTCCTTACGGCAACATCGTGGCGCTAAATGAACACGGCGCAGTACTGCACTACATGAACCGTGACCGCCTGCCGCCGAAGGAAACGCGCAGCTTCCTGATCGACGCCGGCGCCAGCTTCAACGGTTACGCCAGCGACATCACCCGCACCTATGCCTTCAACCGCAACGGCGAGTTCCAGGCGCTGATCAATGCCGTCGACAACGCGCAGCAGGCGATGTGCGCGCAGGTGCGCGCGGGCTTCGATTACAGGCAGCTGCACCTCGACGCGCACCTGGCAATCGCGCGCATCCTCCACGACTTCCGGCTGATCAATGTCACGCCGGAAGTCGCGGTGGAAACCGGCGTGAGCAGTGCGTTCTTCCCGCACGGCATCGGCCACGGCATCGGCTTGCAGGTGCATGACGTTGCCGGCTTCGCCGAAAGCGATCGTGGCGGCACGCTTCCCAAGCCGGCCGGACATCCCTACCTGCGCCTGACCCGCGTGCTCGAACCCGGCATGGCAGTCACCATTGAACCGGGCCTCTACTTCATCGACATGCTGCTCGAGGAACTCAAGGACAAGGGACTGGGCCCGAGCGTCAACTGGGACCGTGTCGCCGCGTTCAAGCCCTTCGGCGGAATCCGCATCGAGGACGACGTGGTCTGCACCGACGGCGATCCGATCAATCTCACGCGTGAGCAATTCGCGGCGGTCTGATCCCGGGCGCACAAAAAAGCCGTCGGTGCTGCCGGCGGCTTTTTTTATTCAGTGCTGCAAATCGAAACAATCACTCGCGATCTGCGGGCAGATCTTCCGTTTCCGCCGGCATGTCTTCGTCACCGGCTTCGTCGTCGAGCGCGGCGCGCTGGGCACGTTCCTGCTCGAGCATTAGCAAGTACTCCTCGAGCGATTTCCCGGCCGCTTCGGCTTCACGCGTGGCGACGGTTTCCATCGCCGGCGAATAGGTCAGCTTGACCGCGTGCCCGGCCCGCTCCTGCAACGCGACGATGTGGCGGAGCACCGCCAGCGTCATCGCCGCGCTCTGCGTACGCGCAACCACCTGGCTGCCCGGCACGGTGAGCCATTCGCCATCGCGCCAGCCGGCGCCACCGACGGTGTTGCCGTCGGCAAGTTCGAGCTGTGCATGCGGCTGGATCGGCGAACCGAGGCGGCGGATCGGGCGCTTGGGTTGCTTTTTCTTGCGCGCGTCGCGGCGGGCTTTGGAGTTTCGTGACATGGCAGCGGCTCGTCGTGGGGCGCACATCCTAGCGGCTCCGGGTTCCCCGGGCTTGCCGCCCGAGTCGGTCATCGCGCCGATGCGGCCACTGCGCGATCATGGCCGCCCTTTTGCTCCCGTTGCGCCTTGATGAATCCGCTTTCGATCCTGCTCATCGGTCTGGCCATGTCGACCGACGCCTTCGCTGCCGCCGTGGGCAAGGGTGCGGCCATGACGCGCCCGCGCCTGCCACAGGCACTCCGGGCGGGGCTTATTTTCGGCGTGGTCGAAGCGATCACGCCGGTGATCGGCTGGTTGCTGGGCAGTGCGGCGTCGCGCTTCATCGAAACGTGGGATCACTGGCTCGCCTTCGGCCTGCTCGTGGCCTTGGGGCTGCACATGATTCACCAGGCGTTGCAGCCTGCAGACGCTGACGCGATCGAAGCCGGCGATGGAAACGCCAGCGTGTTCAAGCTCGCCCTCGCCGGGCTGGCCACCAGCATCGATGCGATGGCGGTCGGCGTGGGCCTCGCCTTCGCCGACGTGCACATCGCGGTCGTCGCGATCGTGATCGGCCTGTGCACCTTCACCATGGTGACACTCGGCATCATGTTGGGCCGCGCGCTCGGCGTGGTCATCGGCAAGCGCGCGGAAATCGCCGGCGGCGTGATCCTGATCGTGGTCGGCAGCGTGATCCTGTACGAACACCTGAGCGGCGCTGCCTGATCGATCCGGCTTCAGCGCCTGTACGAGGTCGAGATCGACCACGGAGCGACATGCCCTATCCCAGCTGAACGCACCCGTCACGCGCCCGGAATTCTCAGAAAGGATTAAGCGCCGCGGTCGCTAACTGCCCACAGCGACAGTTGGGTCGCACCCGCAGGTGGGAAGCAATGAAGACGATGAAGAGGCTGCTGCCGGGCACACGCGTCCTGGGCAGCGCAATGGCCGTGGTGATGGCGCTCGGAACGGCGAGCCCCGCGTTTGCCCGCGAGCACGACCGCAAGACCGAACAGGAGCACCAGGACGAGGGCCGCGCCAAGGCGCGCAAGGCCCGCGACGAAACACAACGCGCCGCACCCGAGCGTCGCAACGAGAGCTTCGCGCCGGCCCGTCCCGACGCCCGCGCAATGCAGGTTCGCGAGCGCGAGGATGTGCAGGCGCGAAACGCCGAGCGCCAGCAACAACAGCGTGCGCAGATCGATCGCGCCAGGAACGAAAGCGAAGCCGCGCAGGCGCGTGCCTCGGAGCAGCGCCACGCGGCCATGCAGCGCGCATCCGAACAGCGCGCGCAGCGGGAGCGCATGCGCGAAGCCGCGCGCGAGCGCCAGGTTCGCGGCGATCGCGAACGCAGCGAACAGGCATGGCGCGAGAACCAGCAGCGTCGCGTGATCGAACAGCGCCAAATGGCCCGCCACGAAGACGAGCGTCGCGATCTCGACCGCAACCGCGATCGCAGCAACGCGATGGAAGCGGTGCAACGCCGCGCTCGCGAACAGCAGGCCGACGCGCGCCGCGAACAGGCACGCCGTTTCGATGACCGGCGTCGCAACGAGCTTCGCGATGATGATCGGCGCGAGCAAGCCCGTGTCGAGCAGGCCCGCGAAAATCGCGCGCGCCTCTCCGAGCAGGAGCGCCAGCGCCGCATCGCGATCCAGCAACGGCGTGCCGAGCAATACCGGCGCGAAACCGCCGCACGCCGGTCGGCGGAGCATCAGCGCATCCTTGCCCTGCAGCACGATCGCCGCATGCGCCAGTACCAGTACCAGCAGCATTACTGGCAGCGCCAGCGCGAACTGCAGCAGCGCTGGTACTCGCGCAACTACAGCTACTACAACGATCCGTACTACTACACGCCGGCGAGCTATCGCTATCTGCGCGGCGGCCGCTATTACGAAGTGAACCGCTACGCGGCGGACCTGCTGCGCCAGGCCGTCCAGCAGGGTTACGAGCAGGGCTACCGCGCCGGTGAAGCCGACCGTTACGACGGCTGGCGCAACGATTACCGCAACAACTTTGCCTACATGGACGCGAATTACGGTTACTACGGCTATTACGTAAACCAGGGCGAATACAACTACTACTTCCGCCAGGGCTTCCAGCGCGGTTACGAAGACGGTTACGGACGCGGCTACCGCTATGGCCGCTACGACGACGGCAGCTACGTGATCCTCGCTTCGGTGCTGCAGGCGATCCTCAACCTGCGTCCGTACTGAAGCAGCGCACTGCCAAGTACGCATTGATCGCATCGCCCGGCATCCGCCGGGCGTTTTCTTTTCGTCCAGGCGGCGGGCCCCGCCAGACGAATGCATTTCCGGGGCGCGAACGCGGCGGCTATCCTTGCCGTCCACGCGGCGCATCGCGCCGCACACTTCCTCCGCAGAGACTTCGCCCGATGAACTTGCGCCTGACTTCACTGCTTCTCGCTTTGCTGACTCTGGCCGCCTGCTCGCAACAACAGGCTCCCGAAGCCGCAGCTCCCGCCGCTGCGCCAGCTGCCACGACCCCGACGCCGGCTCCTGCCAGCACCGCCGCTGCCGCGCCAGCCACGGAGGCCGCACCCGCCACTGCTCCAGTAACTGCAGAACCCGAGGCCCCCAACAACAATCCGATCGTCCCGCCGCAAGGCCCCGCCCCGGTCGCGGGTACCGACTACGAGGAAATCGCCGGTGGCCAGCCGTACCAGCCGCTCGACGGCAAGATCGAGGTGGTGGAAGTGTTCGGTTACGTGTGCCCCGCCTGCGCCAGCTTCCATCCGGTCGTGAGCGACTGGGAAAAGAAGCTGCCGGCCGACGTGCGCTTCACCTACGTGCCGGCGCCGTTCGGCCCGGAATGGAATCCGTACGCCAAGAGCTACTACGTCGCCGAGTCGATGGGGCTGGTCAAGCGCACGCATGACGCACTCATCAACGCGATCCACGTGACCCACGCCATGCCCGGCGAAGGCGACAAGCCCGACGAGCAGAAGATCGCGAACTTCTACGCCGGCTATGGGGCGAATGCCGCGCAATTCCTTGCCGCGATGAACAGCTTCGCGGTCGCCTCGAAGGTGAATCGTGGCAAGCAGTTCATGATGCGCAGCGGGGTCTCCAGCACGCCCACGCTCGTGATCGACGGCAAGTACCGCGTCACCGGCGGCAAGGGCTGGGAGGACAAGGTTCGCATCGCCGATCACCTGATCGCGATGGAACGCGCGAAGGCTACGACCGGCGGCTGATCGCGCAGGAGCTCGCGCACCGTCGACGGGCGCGAGCTTTCATGGGCGAGCCGTGGCATGGGCGGCGAATTTCATTCCGGCATAGCGCAGGCCATGCCGGAATATGACCGGAACGCAATACACACCGCGTTCGCTGAAGTGCCTGCCACGGAGCGCCGCCATGACCGACCATGTCTACAAGTCCCTCGAACTGACCGGCTCGTCGAAGACCAGCAGCGACGACGCCATCCGCACTGCCATCGAGCGCGCTTCCGTTTCGATGCGCAACATCCGGTGGTTCGAAGTCCTCTCCACGCGCGGCCATGTCGAGAACGCCAAGGTCGCCTACTGGCAGGTGACGCTGAAGGTGGGATTCACTCTCGACGAGTGACCCTGCGCGAACGTGCTCTGGTCAGCCCTGCGGCGCGACCTGCGACATCAGCGCCAACGGGCGCCCTTCGTTGTCCTTGAAGAACGCCATCCACTCTTCCGTGCCGTCGGCATGGGTGTGGATGCGGTGCGGGGCGTGGGTGAACTCGACGCCGCGCGCGGAAAGCGCGCCATGCGCGATGCGGATATCGTCGACGCGGAAGTAGAGGATCGAATCCGCCGCAGCTCCTTCGCCTTCCGACAGGAACAGGCGCAAACCACCGCAATCGAAGAACGCGAGATTGCCGAACGAATACAGGTGATGGAGTCCCAGCGTGTCCGCGTACCACGAACGCGCGGCGGCGATGTCCTTCACGGTGCGCGATATCTGCCCGATCGGGCCCAGGGTGATGTCGTTGTTCATGGCGGGAGCCTTTCTGTGCAGGGCGCTGTCGCGGCGGACGCCATTCCACACGCGCAGTTCGCCGCGGTTGGACAGCCCGAGCTTCTGCAGTGCGTTGGCGACGTGGTACTTCACCGCATCGACGCTCACGTCCTGGCGTCGGGCGATCTCGGGATTGGTCATTCCGTGACGAACGCCTTCGAGCACGCGCCATTCGGCCGGCGTGAGCAGGTCGTCGGAACGGGGGCGGCCGCGTGGTTTCGTCACGCGCGCACCTTACCGCCGGCAGGGCCGAATTTCCCTACCCGGAGCAGTACGCGCGAAGCACCACCGATTGCAGCGGTGTGCCCGCTGCAATCGAGCCGATGTTGCGAGAAAGAACCTGTCAGCCCAAGGGATTCGCCGGACAACCCGGCGCGCTTGGCCTGCTTCCACCACCCCACTGCTTCCTGGGGCAACCACCCAACACGAACACACACACCGCTGCCAAGGTCAGCGCCTGGAATGCACGTTTCATGTCCTCTGCCTTTCGCCCACGTCCGTGGGCACGGATCCACCCGGAGGGAGATGTAATCCGCAAGACAGTGATACGGACGTGATGCGAATGCCGCATTGCGGACAGTCGTAAGCGTGATGCCGACGAACGTTTCGCTGCTGCGTTGCCTTCACTTTTTCTTCAGGGCCGAAGCGCTGCGTGCTTGCATCGCAGCGCGCAGGTCCGCTCAGCGTTGAGGTACGCGCCGCACGAATACGGCGCGTCAGATCAGCTCACTTCGCCAGCTCACTTCGCCGGCGCGTTGGGCAATGGCGCATCCGGTGCCGGCACCAGGGTGATGTCGACCACGCCACCCGGGTTGTGGCTGCGGATCTGGAAGCTGCCGGCATCGAGCGCGACGATGTCGGTCGGATAGGCCACGCCTTCTTCCGTCATCACCAGCTTGCCGTCGTCGTAGCTCCACTTCCCATACATCGGCGTACCGTGCGGCGAATCGATCACGAGCGTGCCGTCGGCAAGAAACGCGTACGTGCTGCCGGGCTCGCCTGCAGTAGACGATTGCACGCGCCAGACCTTGCCTGCGAACTCGGGCTTGGCAGCTTCCGCCGCATCGCCTGCGGGCGCGGGCGCAGGCGCAGGCGCAGGTGAAGCCGTGGGCTCAGCCGCAGCAGGCGAAGTCGCGGAAGGTGCGGATTCCGTCGCCAGTTCTGTCGTTGAAGGCGCGGGCTTGCACGCAGACAACACAACCATCGAAGCCACCAGTATCAGCTTGCGCATGACATGTCCTTTCGCTACGGGGAGGGCGAAGCATACGACGATGTTTCCGTGCACATCCCGTCATGGATGAGGGCGCCCCAGAGCCCGTGCTAGGCTCATTTCACGACCACGCGCACAGGCTGAAAAAGCCACGCATGCATGGGGAGCGTTGCGCAGATCCGGTCGGGCATGCCAAAGGGAGAGTCATCGATGAAGATTCAAATCGCGGCAGGCGCCGCGATCCTGTTCGTTGCGGGCATTGGCGCCGGCTATTCCGCGAAGATGCAACCTTCGTCCGCGATGTATCGCGGCAAGGACGCAAAGGAAGCCGCGCAGGGACTATTGCAGGCCGCACTGGTGCAGGCCGGAAAGAATGGCAGCTGGGAACGCATCGGCGCCGGCCGCGTGTATTACCTCGGCGGCTTCAAGGCCGAAGGCCAGGCGATCTTCGATGCGGTGCTGTCCGGCAAACCGGAAGACAGCGACATCTACCGCATCGCGCGCATCTACGAAGAAGCGGGCGAGTGGGACAAGGCCAGGCCGCTGTTCGACCGCTACCTCGCCGCGAATCCGGGAGAAGGCAAGGACTTCGCCGAAGTCGGCAGTTATTACCTGCTCCGCGGCGATCGCGCGACAGCGGAAAAGCTGTTCGATCGCGCGTTCGAGATCGAGCGTGACGATCCCTGGACCACCGAACGCATCGCCGGCGCCTACCTGGGCGTGCAGCCGATGAAGTAACGGCGCGGCTAACGAGCCACGTCGCAAAGGGCTGGCCTGCGAAGGCCGGCCCTTTTCATTTTCCAAACCCGCAACGGCACCGGGGCGTCATCGACTCACACCGGCAACGCCGTCGTCTTCTTCACCGTGCGCAGCGCCAGCGTCGACTGCACGCGGACCACGCCGGGCAGCTGGGTCAGGATCTCGGTGTGGATGCGCTCGAAGTCGGCCGAGTCCGCGTACGCCACCCGCACCATGTAGTCGGCGGTGCCGGCGAGCAGGCAGCACTCGGTCACTTCCGGATGGCGCTGGATCTCGGCTTCGAACGCATCCAGCGCCGCGCGCCCCTGCTGGTCCAGCGTGACCAGCACGAAGGCCGTGCCCGGCAGCCCCGCCGCCTTCTCGTCGAGCAGCATCACGTAGCGCGAAATCAGGCCGCGCTCCTCGAGCAGCTTGACCCGGCGCAGACAGGCCGAGGGCGATAAGTTGATCCGCTGCGCCAGCTCCATGTTGGTCAGGCGTCCGTCCTGCTGGAGCAGGCGGAGGATGGCGCGGTCGCGATCGTCGATGGCCGGATCCAAGAGTCGCATTTTGTTCTGTCATTGGCTTGAAACGCGAACAACAATGCGACATTCAGCCCTTCACATCAACAAAATTCGCGCCAAAGTGCGCAATCCCTCAACCATACTGCCCCACCGAACAACGTCGGGAAGCCGACGCCAACCATCCGGGGAGAACCAGCAATGCGTATCGGCGTACCGAAGGAAATCAAGATCCACGAGTACCGCGTCGGCCTGGTGCCGTCGTCCGTGCTCGAACTCGTGCACCACGGCCATGAAGTGCTGGTCCAGACCGGCGCCGGCCTCGGCGCGGGCCTGACCGACGCCGACTACGTCGCTGCCGGCGCGAAGATGGTCGACAGTGCCGACCAGATCTTCGCCGAGGCCGACATGGTCGTGAAGGTGAAGGAACCCCAGGCCGAGGAGCGCAGGAAGCTGCGCCAGGGCCAGATCCTCTTCACCTACCTGCACCTCGCCCCCGACGCGCCGCAGACGCGCGACCTGATCGATTCGGGCGCCATCTGCATTGCGTACGAAACCGTCACGGCGCCGAACGGCTCGCTGCCGCTGCTCACCCCGATGTCCGAAGTCGCCGGCCGCCTCGCCCCGCAGGTCGGTGCGCACGCGCTGGAGAAGGCCCAGGGCGGCCGCGGCGTCCTCCTGGGCGGCGTTCCCGGCGTACCGGCTGCCGAAGTCGTGATCCTCGGCGGCGGCGTGTCCGGCACGCATGCAGCCACGATTGCCGTGGGCATGGGTGCGCAGGTCACGGTCGTCGACCGTTCGGCCGATGCACTCAAGCGCCTGGCTGCGCAGTTCGGCACGTCGATCTCGACCGTGTTCTCCACCCGCTCGGCGATCGAGGAACTCGTCCGCCGCGCCGACCTGCTGATCGGCACCGTGCTGGTCCCGGGCGCCGCCGCGCCGAAGCTGGTGACCCACGACATGGTGCGCACGATGAAGCCGGGCTCGGTGATCGTCGACGTCGCCATCGACCAGGGCGGCTGCGTGGAAACCTCGCACGCCACCACGCATGCCGACCCGACGTACGTCGTCGATGGCGTCGTGCACTACTGCGTGGCGAACATGCCGGGCGCGGTTGCGCGCACGTCCACCTTCGCGCTCAACAGCGTCACCCTGCCCTTCACCCTCGCGCTGGCCAACAACGGCTGGAAGAAGGCGCTGGCGCAGGACGTGCACCTGCGCAACGGCCTCAATGTGTCGGAAGGCCAGATCACCTGCGAACCCGTCGCGCAGGCGCACAACCTGCCGTACGTGCCGGCGGAGAAGGCGATCGGGCTGTAAGCCAACACACGCGGCTACAGCGCAACACGAAAGGGACGAAGCCATGGCTTCGTCCCTTTTTATTTGTGCGTGCATTCGCGGTCACGCTGTCCACGGGCGCGCGGAACCGCCAGCAGGGCTATCGCAGCTCCGCCTCCATCCGTTCGATCTCCGCCTGCTGCGACTGCACGATCTCGCGACAAAGCTGCTGCAGGTCAGGATCGCGCAGCCGGTTCTTCCCGCACATCAGGATGGCGCCGGCGTGATGCGGAATCATCGAGCGCACGAATTGCTGGTCGGTGACTGCCGCCTGCGTCCGTATCCCGATCCAGCACAGCAGCATCAACAGCAGCGCGGTGATCGCTATCGCGGCATTGAGCAGGCGGTTGCGATACATGCCGCGCATGAGCACGAGCTCGATCAACGCCATCGGCGACGCCATCAGGCCCGCCATGTAGAGCTGGTTGACGTTGTTGAACACGTTGTTCCAGCGATCGACCATGGCGTACATCAGCAGGTACATCGCGATGTACGACAGCACGGTCATTCCCAGCAGCGCCCGGTAGGGCCCGAGACCGGCCGGCTGTGAATGCGTGGACGCATTGCCTGGATGTTCCATGTGTTTTGCAACCCTCTCGTGCGCCGATGATCGCCGGCATAGGGGATTGGCTCAACGGGCGGCCACCTGTCGCTCGGGGTCGGCGACAAAACCCGCGCCGCCTTGTGCTGCCACTCGCTCCTCACGTATGGAAACGGCCAGCGCGGAATGGTGATCGAGCCACGGCAGCACGACCGCGAGCAGGTAGAACTTCGATGCGTCGTACTTGTTGTCCAGCCGCTGGCGATGGCGCTCGAGCCACGCCGGGGCACCGGGCAGCACGTCGCGCAGGCGCAGCGAATAGTCGTACACGTGTTCGAAGCGACGGCGCGCGAGCTCGCGCAGGTTGAAGCGGAAGCTGCCCTTGGCCTGCACATACGGCAGGCTCGCGAAACGCCGCCCGATGTGTTCGCGTACCAGCACCTTGCTGATGCCCTTGCGCGTGTCCATGCGCAGCTCCGGCGGCACTTTCCACGCCAGCCAGTCGCGCAATGGCTGGTCGCAATACGGGTAACGCACGGGCAACGAAAGCGCTGCCGACGTGTACAGGCCCTTCGCCATGCCACCGGCGCACGACATGATGTCGAGCGTGATCGACAACTGCTCCTCGAGATTGGACGCCTGCGCGAACGCAGGAATGAAGCGCGACAGCCGTTCCTTCGAACGCCCGGCGATCTCGCGCCCGAACAGCGCATCCACCTCCGCGTCGGTGAAGCGCGAGCCGGGGAAGCCACGCTCGAACGGATTCATCTGCAGCGTCGAGATCAGGTAGGCGAGCTTGAAGTTGGAACCCAGCCATTCCGCCTCGTGCAGGAAGTCCGGCAGGTGCACGCTCATCGCGAGCATGCGCAGCGCGCGCTTGGCCCAGTTCGCGGGCACGCCCAGGTAGACGTCCGAGCCCATGCCGTCGAGGATGCCATCGCCACCGCAGCGCGAGATTTCCGTCGCCAGGTCCGCGTACGAAAGCAGCGCGAAGTCGGCGGTCAGCAGTTTCATCCGCGGCACGAGCGCGAGATAGCGGTCGTACGCGCGGTCGACGTCGCAGACCAGCGCCTCGTGGCGAAGGCCGAGTTGCGTGGCGACCTGGCGCGCCGAATCGACTTCGTTCTCCTCCTGTCCGCCCAGGTACGTAAGGCACGCCGTGTCGGGACGCGCATCGCTCGCTGCAATCGCAAGCGAGGTCGAATCCTTGCCGCCGCTTTGCAGCAGCCACGGCGCGCGCATGTTTTCGGTTGCGGTTCTCAGCGACGCGCACAGCCGCTCGTGGTATTCGCCAACCCAGTCGTGGTGGCGGTCGTCGGCATGCTCATGCGAATGCCGGCTGTCGCGGAAGATCGGCTGGTAATGCGCCTGTTCGAACAGGTCCTGGCTCGGGTCGAAGCCGCAACTGAACAACCGCACGTTTTCGTAGATCGAATACGGTGGATAGACGAAGCCATTGCGCAAAAGATCAGCCAGCGATGTTTCGTCCAGCGACGGACTGTGCACCTGCAGATGCGAGACATCGGGCGTGCCGTAGAACGGCGAAACCAGCAACTGCGTCCGCTCCATGGGCGGGACGGCAGCGTTGGCTTCGCCGGCGTGACGGGTCGTCATCCGCGCGAAATCTACTGCCATACCAGCTGGATCGAACCGACCAGCGGCTTCGCGCCTGGCGTAGGCCGTCCGCCTGGGACGAAGGTGACTTCGAGCGCACCCGGCCTGGTGCCGCTGCGCACCAGCCGCCTGAGCACTTCGGTAACGTCGAAGCTGTAGAAGTTCTCACCCAGCACATCGCCCTTCGCTCCGTTGCCGTGGTCGTGGAACTCGGCGTCGAAGAAGTTGATGGTGCCGATGTACGTCTTGGGGTTCGGCCCGCCGCCGCGCGGCGTGAGATACAGGTGGTACAGCACTTCCGGCTGCGACCAGGTGTGCAGGTCCTTGACGACGAGATAGGTGTGACGCTGGCCGCTCGGGTCCAGCGCGGTGAGCGGCTTGCCGACGCCGAGTTTCAGGCTCGTCCGGATCGGACGTTCGCCCAGTTCCACCGAAGCGGCGTCGCCGATGCGCTCGGCCACGGTGCCGACGGTTGCGCCCGAACCGGCGAGCAGTCTTGCCGGGCTGGTCGTCATGATTTCCTGCCCATCGGGGCCGACATAGGTGTCATAGCCATAGCCGAGCAATGACGCGTCGAGGAAATCCCCGATCCGTGCGCTGACGCGCTGGCCGGTTCCGTCGACGAAGACGAAGCTCGTGTTCAGCCACGAGATCGTCGCCGGGTTGGTACCGCCGTTGCGGTTCCAGCTCGCCCACAGGCGATCGATATTGGAGTGATGCACCCAGAACAGCGCGTCCTGGCCCGCATACGGCACCGCACCCATGTTCTTCGCGGTACCGGTCAGCACATGGATGCGACTGTGGATGCCCGAATCGATCGCGCGGCAGAAGCCCTGCACACCCGACACGCTGACGTAACTCGTCTTCGCCATGGCGGTGGCTATTTCCATCGCATCGCCCGGCTGGTTCTTGTGGATGGGCTGTCCCGAATTCGCCAGGATGGTGCGATCCGGGCGATACAACGGGCCGAACACGGGATCCGACGACATGCGGAACTGCTGCGGAACGACACCGCGCTTTGCGGGATCGAAGGACGTGTAGTTCCAGTACGGCAGCGTGAAGTCGATGCGTCCGGTGGTCTGCCGCACGATCTGTTCGAGATAAAACACGAACATGCGATGCCACGGCAGGAAGTTGTTGACGTTCTGCCCCGCATGCGCCTGGCACGTGTTCCACATGTCGTTGGCGAGCGTGCTCTGGTCGCTCACCGTCGTGCCGAACATCCGGGTGATCTCGTTCGACTTGGTGGTCGCGCCACTGACGAAATGCGTGTACCACTGCCAGCGCCAGCTCCGCTGGTCCTTCTCGCTACGCGCCCGCAGCCGCCTGAAGCCATCGGCGAAGACGGCAAGCATCGCCTGACCCTCGGGCGTGGCGATGTCATAGCGGATGTACGGGGTATCCGCCCGGACATTGCTCGCCAGCCAGACGCTGAACGGCATGATCGCCAGGCCACGGACGAAGTTGCGACGGGACAGGGATGTCATGGCTCTAGCCTCACTTGGGAAGGGCAGGCATCCAGCCGTGCACGTGGGACGCATGCTTCCGATCGCGCCCAAGTGCATAGAACAACGCGACGGGTGTCACAGGACGGTCAAAATTTTTCGTTACGCCTGCATGAGCAAATACGAAAACCGCGTTGCCGGCCGCTCATGAATTTCTTGCGCTACGTACACGCGGCCTTTTCATCCCGCTGACTGCAGCTTTTGACGGGACAGGCCTGTCTGCGGCTCGCGCGCGTGAACGTCGCGTGCACAAAACTGGCGCTTGCTGCCGAGCTGTATGGCGCCCCTATGCGAACACGACTGTTCTTAACCCTTCATGCATGCATGCGGGAGGTGAAGGCGCTCTACGCACTCAGATGGCGCCAATGCGCAGCGCACAGGAAGTGCGTCGTCAGCCGGGAGCCCGGCGCCTGCTGGTGGTGTCCTGCGCCGCTTCGGCCGGTGGCGGCTCCCAGCCGAAGATGCTGCGGCCGCCGTATGCATGCGAATGCCGGCGTTCGTCGGCGATGTAGTCGTCGACGGAAGGTCCGACGGCGGTGCTTTCCAGGCGGCGCGCCTGTGTGTCGAGCCGGCGCAACGCGGCGAGTTCTTCCTCGCGTCCCAGCTTCGCGTTGCGCACGGCGGACTTGAGTACGCCGATGGTGTGGTCCATCACTTTCGTCGGCACCGGAAACGGATGCCGGTCCTTGCCGCCATGCGCGAGGGAGAACCGCGCGGGATCGGTGAAGCGGCACGGCGTGCCATGCAGCACTTCCGCCACCAGCGCGAGCGAGCGCACCGTGCGAGCGCCGACGCCGGGCACCTGCAGCAGCTCGGCGAAGTCCTTCGGCCCGCATTCGGCGGCGGCCGCGAGCGCACCGTGCAGGCGGCGTGCAATGACGTCGCTCGCGCGCACGTCGTGGTGATCGGGCAGGATGAGATGCGGCAGCGGCCCGGCGGGAAGCAGCTCCATCTGCACGCCACTGCCGGACGCAATCGCATCCGCGCGCTGCTCCCCTTCTCCCCGCTTGCGAGGAGAAGGGGCCGAAGGCGGATGAGGGGCCGGTGCGCCTGCGACCTTGCTTCGTTCGATGCGAACGAATTCCTTCGCAATCGCTTCCGGCGACAGCTCCGCCAGCATCGCGACCTGCGCCGCACGCGACCTCGCCGCGCGCGCATCGGCAAGATTGATGATGCATCCCTGCCCCGGACCATCCACCGCCGCATGCGGATCGTCGAGGAAACTCGACAGGCCTTCCGACAGCCAGTGATAGCGGCGCGCCTGTTTGCGTTCGCCGTTCATGCCTTGCTGCACGACGACCCACTTGCCGTCGTCGGTGACGATGAAGCCGTGCAGGTAGAGATCGAAACCGTCCTGCACCGCCGCGCTGTCGACCTTCGCCACCATGCGGCTCGCCTGTGCGAGCGCGTTGCCGTCGAAGCCGACGCGTTCGCCGATCGTGGCCAGCTCGCCCGGCGTCGCGCGCGAATGCTTGCCGCGTCCGCCGCACACATGGATGCCGAGTTCGCGCGACAGCGGCGTGAGCCCGCGCTTGAGCGCGCCGATCACACTGGTGGTGATGCCCGAGGAATGCCAGTCCATGCCCATCACCGCGCCGAAGGACTGGAACCAGAACGGATGCGCCAGCCGCCGCAGCAGTTCGTCGCGTCCGTATTCGAGCACGATGGCTTCCACTATCACCGCGCCGAGCCGGGTCATGCGATCGGCGAGCCAGCGCGGCACGCGGCCGCCGTGCAATGGGAGGTCGGCGCTGCCGGAGCGGCGGGTCATGGGCGTCGTCCGTAGTTCATCGCACAGAATGATCGCGTCGATCCATCTCGCGCCGTGCGACTGCGCAACGGGCGGATGAATTGTTCACGCTGCGGCCGTTCGGATCCGGATGCGCGGCGATGGAACGGGCGCCGCATCATCGATGCGACCCGGTTGGCGATCGGTGCCGGTGACGCCCCCGTCAGCAGGCCATAATGAGGTTCACGGAGGGCGTGTTCATGATCAGCAGGTTCTGGCCAGCCATTGTCGTTCTGGTTCTTGCGTGCGTGGCAGCGGCCGCGCTGCTGCTGCGCACGCCGCCCGCGTCGTTGCCCGCCACGCCTGCCGCCATTGCGGCGCCAGCGGCCCCGGTCGCGACCGCAACTGCTGTACTGCCAGGCACGAAAGCCAACACCGGGCCGACGCGCGAACCGGCCGGCTACGACCACTACCGTGCCGAGATGAAACGCATCCGTGCGGAGCGGAACAAGGCGCAAGCCCTCGAGGCCAACGAGCGTTGCATAGGCGGCGTGCGTTACCGCAAGGTCGGCAGCGCGTGGGAACGCGCAGGGAACTGCTGATCGCTGGCGAAATGCGCCGCATCCGGTTGCGCGTTCGAATGACCCATTCCAGGCACCGTGTTACTTCGCTTCATCCCGCGCCAGCACGTGGTCGTAACTGATCACGCGTGCCAGCTTCCACGCGCCATCCTCCAGCTTCCACACGTCGATGAAGCGCCCCGTTTCGGTGAGCTGGTCGGGCTTTCCCGGTTGCAGCGCGTAGAAGCGATGCGTCCCCGTCTGCATCGCGCCATAGTTGTTCAGCGCGTGCGTGGTCATCGTGCCCGGTACCAGTTCGCGGCGCGCGCGGAAGTTACGCCCGGTCTTCTGTCCTTCGCACATGTCACGGATCGATGCGATGAACTGCGCGCCGGAGGTCGCGGTCATCCCATGCTTGTCGTGAAGGAACTCGAAGTCGTCGGCCACCATCGGCACGAGCAGGTCCGGCTTGCAGCCGAATACCGCGTCGAACAGCGCGCGATCTTTCTCCTCCAGCGCCTTCACCATCTCCGGCGTCGTGGCCGCGCCAGGCGTGAGGTTGATCGGGGCCTGCGGCGGTTCGGCGTCGGGTGGTGCGGCGAGCGCGGTGGCGAACGGCACCAGGAGAAGGATCGGAAACAGTCGGCTCTTCATCCGGATCACCCTCGAATGGTCGCGGACAAACCGCGGTCCCAGCTCAACGCAACGTCATCCGTGACACCAGGCACGCCGCGCGCCATGCCAGCGGGCGGAACAGATACGCGGCGACGATCGCCGCCGGGCACGCGATGCTCCAGGCAAGCAGCCATCGCGACGGAAGGCCACCGTCGATGCCGGTGTTGATGACGGTGACGACGGCGGCGACAAAGGCCGACATGCTGACGGCGAGAAACGCCGGCAGCCAGGTCTGTGCGCGCCGCTGGATGGGATCGATCGATTGCATCGGTGTTCGAGAAACGCTGCTGGACAATGTGTCCCGAAGCCTAACCCTCCCGCAGGCCACGCACCATTCGCCGCATGCACGACGGCCTGGACCTCGCGGCGTTCGTGAAGGTTGGCGCACGTACACGGCCCGGCATCGGGCGCGATGGCAGAATCCGGCCATGCCCTTGCTCGTGCCCACCCCGCTCTCTTCGCTCGCGCTGCACGCGACCGGGCGTCCGGGCGATTGCCGGGTTCCGCATTGAGCACTCCGGCATCAACCGTCAAACGCTGGAAAACGCTTCCCCGCGCGTTCTACCGGCGCGACCCGCGCGTAGTCGCGCCCGAACTCCTGAACAAGCTGCTCGTGCGCGACGACGGCCGCGCCGGTCGCATCGTCGAAGTCGAGGCATACGCCGGATCGGAGGACCCTGCCGCGCATTCGTTCCGCGGCAGGACCGCACGCAACGCGACGATGTTCGGTCCCGCGGGACATCTGTATGTCTACTTCACCTACGGCATGCACTGGTGCGCGAATGCGGTGTGCGGCGAAGTCGGCGAAGGCTACGGCGTGTTGCTGCGCGCGATCGAACCCGTCGCCGGCGTCGAACTGATGCGCGCAGCGCGCGGTCATCCGGCGCGGGAGCGCGATCTCGGCAGCGGTCCCGGCCGTCTCGGGCAGGCCTTCGGCATCACGCGTGAGATCGATGGCGCGGACCTCGTCACCGGCGACCGTGGCATGCGCATCGTTTCCGATGGCACGCCACCACCGGCGGATGCGATCGCGACGTCGCGCATCGGCATACGCCACGGCATCGAACACCTGTGGCGCTGGCACGTTCCCGAACACGTGCATGTGTCGAAGACGCGGCCCGGCCCGCCACCGGCGAAAGCGCGCAGAACGTAGGGAACGTGGGCCGGGTTGGCTCCATTAACCCGGCATCCGCCCTCACGAAAGCTGCTGCCTGGTGATGTCCATCCCGTGGAGCGCTGGGTTGGTGAAGCCAACCCAGCCCACGGCTGCCAGCGGGGCGCTTCGATGGCGAGCGAACGGAACGCGATGCAAGGTGGGAGCGCATGCGCAACCTGCGCATGCGAGCACCGGTTTATCCGCAGCGCCGGATCACCAGTACGCCGCGTACAGCGCGGTGAGAATCGCCGCCACCGCCAGTGCCGCCACGTTGAACGACAGCGGCGTTCCGTAGCCCACATCATCCGTGCGGATGCGGTCGCGACCCGCGCCGGACGGTGTGAGCAACGACACCGCCACCGCCAGCGCGAGCGCCAGCAGGAACACCAGGCCGACGCGATCGATGAACGGCAATGCCGGCCATGCCAGCTTCAGCGCGATCGACAGCACGAACGAACCGATCGCCGCGGCGAGCGCGCCGGCTTCGTTGGCGCGCTTCCAGAACAGGCCGAGCACGAAGATCACCACGATGCCCGGGGTGAAGAAGCCGGTGTATTCCTGGATGTACTGGAAGGCCTGGTCGAAGCTGCCCAGCAGCGGCCGCGCGGTGAGGATCGCGAGCGCAACCGCCGCAGCGGCGGCAATGCGGCCGACGCGCACGAGATGCGCCTGGTCACGGCCTTCCGCCTTGCCCTTCGCATAGAAGTCGAGGGTGAAGATGGTGGCGATCGAATTGATCTTCGATGCGAGCGACGCAACGATCGCCGCGACCAGTGCCGCGAACACGAGGCCGAGGATGCCGCTCGGCAGCAACGCCATCATGGTCGGATACGCCTGGTCCGGACGCGCGAGTTCCGGCGCGAGCATCACCGCGGCGATGCCCGGCACCACCACGACCAGCGGCATCAGCAGCTTGAGGAAGGCCGCGAAGATCACGCCCTTCTGCGCCTCGCCGAGATCCTTCGCCGCCAGCGCGCGCTGGATGATGTACTGGTTGAAGCCCCAGTAGCTGACATTCATGATCCACATGCCGCCGATCAGCACGCTGATGCCCGGCAGGTCCTTGTAGAAGGGATTGTCCTTGCCAAGGATCATGTCGAAGTGGCCCGGGTGCGCGTCGAGCAGCGTGCGGTAACCGGCGATGACGCTGCCGTCGCCGATTTTCGACAGCGTCAGTGCGGTGACCAGCAGGCCACCCAGCACCAACAGCGTGACCTGCACGATGTCGGTCAGGGCCACCGCCTTGAGGCCACCGTACAGCTGGTAGGCCAGCGCGAAGACGCCCAGCAGGATCAGCGCGAGCATCTGGTCGATGCCGGCGACCTGCGCCACCGCGATCGAACCGAGCCACAGGATCGAGGTGAGGTTCACGAAGATGTAGAGGCCGAGCCAGAACACCGCCATCAATGTGCGGATGCGATGCCCGTAACGCTCCTCGAGGAACTGCGGCATCGTGTAGATGCGGTTGCGCAGGAACACCGGCAGGAAGAACTTGCCGACGATCAGCAAGGTCGCCGCCGCCATCCATTCGTACGACGCGATGGCCAGGCCGATCGCATAGCCGGAACCCGACATGCCGATGATCTGTTCGGCCGAGATGTTCGCCGCGATCAGCGACGCGCCGATCGCCCACCACGGCAGCGCCTTGCTGGCGAGGAAGTAGTCGCTCGCGGACTTCTGGTGGCCGGCTTTCTCGCGCGAGACCCACTGCGCGAGGATGAAGATGCCCGCCAGGTAGACGAACAGGATGGTGAGGTCCAGTGCTGCGAGCTTCATGATTTTCCCCGGAACGGCAAGCGGTATTGCCGGTTGTCTGATTGCGAGAGGTCGAACGCAGCGGCAAAGGCGAACAGGCGATACGCGCCGGTCCCCGCCAGCTTCGGCAAGGTACCTGCTTCCGGCCCCGCTACGGAAGCGGCGCGGGCCTGGCGTGCACCGGGACGGTGCCGCCGGCGGGAACAACGGCGTACTGGTTCGCGGTTCTGGCCGCGCTCAATGATCGCGGACGGCCTGTCGCCCGCGATCGCTTCGGGTGTAACCGTGCAGTCGTCCGCAACGTCGCCGTCGAATTGCATCGTTCACGAAAACGCCCCATCGGCGTAGGGCATCCCGTTGGAGCGCCCGCTTCCTGGCGGGCAAAAAGAAACCGCCGGTAATAACCGGCGGTTTCCAAGTGCATTGCCTTCCGGTTTCGCGTTACGGCGTTGCGGCCAACGCATTCGCCGCCGTGATGATTCCCGAGCCGGTCGCGTCGGCGCCCCAGCAGGTCTGCTGCGCCGGACCCGACGGTTGCGACAGCATCGCGCAGCCCGCGCCCATCGGCAGCGCGGCGGTTTCGAGGATGTCTTCCACGTCGGCCTGTTGCAGGGTCGGGTTCTTCTGCAGCATCAGCGCGGCGATGCCCGCGACGTGCGGCGATGCCATCGAGGTGCCGCTGAGATAGAAGAACGAAGTCTTGCCGCTCTGCGTCTGGTAAGGACCGACGACCCACGAGCCCGGAGCCGCGACGTCGAGATCCTGCCCGGCCAGCTCGCGGCTGGAGAAATCGGCAATGTGGAAATCCGCCGCCGAAGTGGGTTCGGCCACGTTGTCGGCGTTCCACCAATTGTTGGGATTGCCGTCGCCGCCGGGCTTCCACTGGTTGTTCCATCCGGTCGCCGCAACGGAAATGACCGGTGCGTAGGCGCCGGGATAGCCCATGCCATCCTCGCCCTCGTTGCCGGCCGAAGCGACGATCACCACGCCCTCGCCGATCGCGTAATCGATCGCGGCCTTCTCCATCGCATCCAGCTGCGATCCGCCCAGGCTCATGTTGATCACCACCGGCGCATCGCCGAGCGCGCCGCTGGCCTTGAGGTCGGCCACATAGACGATGCCGGCCGCGACCACCGACGACCAGCCCGAACCGTTCTGGTTCAGCACCTTGACGGGAATGACGGTCGCCTTCGGCGCGGTGCCGTTGATGGGCACACCTCCCAGGCTGTAACCCAGGATCGTGCTGGTCACGTGGCTGCCGTGCGAGTTCTGGTCGTGCTCCCACTTGTTGGTGGGCTCGGACACGTTGCCCTGCTCGCCGCCGCCGCCGTTGAAGGCCTTGGCGAACTGCGTGGCGATGCGTTCCTGCGGGAAGTACTGGCGCCACGTGTCCAGCAGCCCGGTGTCGAGCACCGCAACATAGATGCCGTTGCCGTCCTGGGCCACGGTGCGCCCGGCGGTTTCGCGGCTCGTGACATCGACGGCGTCCTGGTCCCAGGTGCTGATGCCGTTGGCGAAGCTGGTGGCGGCCACGGTATCCACCGGCGAGCCGTTGCGCGCCGCATCCGGATTCGCGGCCACGACGAAGGGCAGCGCGCGGATCGCGGCCAGCTCGCTCTCCGTCGTGCGCAAAGCCACGGCATCGATTTCCACCAGCACGTCGCGCACGGTGCCGTGGGCACCCAGCTGCGCGAGGATTGACGGCGAGGGATCGGTATTGAGCAGCACGTTGACGCCGACGGTGCGCGAACCGGGGGCGGCTTGCGCAACGGCGGGAAGCAGGCATGCAACGGCGAGGACGCTCAAAGCACTCTTGATCACGGGAGACCTCCTGGGATGAGCCCGCCGGGCGGGCGCGGAAAGGCTGTGTTGCTCCGAAGCCAACGCCATTCGAATCCCGGGCCGGCCGGATCGGTTCGCGGAATGCCCTTGCCATGGTGTTTTTTCCGGGCCGCCGACGATGCGCGCGCGGTTGTTCGGCCGGCGTGAGCGGAGGGACTGGCGGGGCTGAACGGTTGGGATTCGGCGGCGGTCGCCGGCAGCCGGTTTCGCGCGGCGCACGACTGATTCGCGGTTGTCCGCGAGCATTGTCTGCTCGCCGCCGACCGTTTTGCGGTTGCGCACGATCGGTTTGTGGTCGCAGTCGGGCGTCGGGCGGTCTTGGGCGACCGTTCTCCGCTCGTTAGACAACCGTTTTGCAGTCGTGGACAACCGGTTTCTGCCTGCGATCGAGCGTTTTCCGGTTGAACGCAACCGCGCTGCGGTCGTGCACGACCGGAATCTGCTTGCGGGCAATCGGTTCTGGTCACGGCGACCAGCGTCGTCGATACCGTTCCGGGCACTCGCGGACGCGGTGTCTTACAAAGCCAGCTTGCTTCACCGATGCGATCGCCTTCACGGCATCGGGAAGCCGGCGCGATGCGTTTCGCTTATTGCGCGTTAGGGATCTGCGCAGCCCGCGAAATTCCGAAGCCTGCCTTGCGCGTCAGTGCCCGCCGTCGTGCACGACGTGCTCGATGCGCCGATCCGGCACCAGCCACATCAGCGCGACCACCACGTAGACCAGCATCGCGGCCCACGGCAGCCAGAAGCTCGATGCGATGCCGAGCAGATAAAGCAGCGGCGAAATCCGGCCCTTCCAGTCCCTGCCGAGAGCCACCTTGAGCAGGGAATCGGAACCCTCCGCGGCGATGATGGCCTGCTGCAGCAACCAGTAAGCGATGGCCGCCATCAACAGGACACCGCCATACAACGCGCTCGGCCACGCCGCGAAATGGTTCTCGCCCATCCATCCCGTGGCGAAGGGAAACAGCGACAGCCAGAACAGCAGGTGCAGGTTCGCCCACAGCACGCGCCCGGATACCTGCCTGGAGACATGCAACATGTGGTGATGGTTGTTCCAGTAGATGCCGACGTAGACGAAACTGAGCACGTAGCTCAGGAACACCGGCAACAACGGGCGCAGCGATTCCGGCGATTCGCCATGCGGCACCTTCATCTCGAGCACCATGATGGTGATGATGATGGCGATCACGCCATCGCTGAAGGCCTCAAGCCGGCTCTTGCCCATGTGCACTCCGCGAAAACGCTGCTGACGAAGGCAGTGTAGCGGCGTGCAGCGAATGCTTCCGGGCCGGTCCGGTCGTGCTGCAGCCTTGCTGCGGCTTCGACGCCGCATGGACAGCCTGCGGCGCAGGGTGGGCGCGCTGGCTTCGCCACTCACGGATCGCCATGACCCGACGCGACGCGACCTATCAGATCCACGCCCCGGATCCTGCGGAGATCGAGGCGATGACGGGCCTGGTCCTGCTCGACTTCGGCACCAACTGGTGCGGGCACTGCACCACGGCGCGCGGACCGGTGGATGCGTGGCTCGACGCGCATGCCGACGTCGATCTCGTGCGCGTGGAAGACGGTCCCGGCCGCAAGCTTGGCCGCACCTACCGCGTCAAACTCTGGCCAACGCTGGTGCTGCTGCGCGATGGTCGCGAGATCGCCCGCGTCGTTCGCCCGCGCGGGTTGCGCGACTTGCAATCGTTGGCTATGGCGTTCGGCTGAGAACGTTATGGGCCGTCCAGCCAGATGGATGCGGCATGGCGTCCGGTAAAGCAGCGGAACTCGAACCCCAGCGCCGGAGCGGCGTCGCCCTCCGGCGGGACAAAGCTGTGGGGCCGGCTGACGAATGCGATGCGGGTACCGGCGTACCCGCCAGACTGTTGCAACGTTTCCTCGAACGGAACGCCGCCTGTTTCCAGGGGCGGTTCATGCCAGGCCGCGCTGAAGTTCACCAGGATCCGGTTGAGTTTCTGGTCTGCGATCAGAGGCGCCACCAGGGCCAGCGTATCCAGGCGATCCTGGATGCTGACGCCGCCCATGAACTTCATTTCCAGTCGCCGCGCTTCCGGAAAGACTCGGATGTCTCGAATCATGCCGGCCTCCTGGCAAGAGCTCGGCTTGATCATAGGACAGGAATGTCGCCTTGGCGGATCGCTTTCGCGAAGGCCGTCGTGCCAAGGCAGGATTCATTTACCTGACTCGTTTTCGTGGACATGACGCGCTGCGAACTGATGCCGCGTTTGAACGCGCGCACTCGTTCGCCGCGCACGGATGCGGTTTCGCAACGCTACGAAAATGGCCAGGCACCTGCAGTCCGGCGTTGCCTGATGCAATTGATCCGGCGTTTGCACGAAGAGCGCTATGTTCAGGCTCCCTCCTTCTGGAGATGACCCATGAACACCAAGCTCGCCGTGTTCCTCGCGACGGCCGTCCTGGTCCTGTCGGCCTGTCAGAACGAAACTCCGACAGCCCAGAACGAAGCCGCGGAAGCGCGAACCGCCGCCGACCAGGCGGGCCAGGCAGCGACCGAAGCGGCGCAGGCCACCGGCCAGGCCGCGCAACAGGGCGTCGAAGCCGCGGCGGCCGCGACGGGTGAAGCGGCGACCGAGGCAGGTGCCGCGATCGATCAGGCGACCGAATCCGCCAGGGCTGCGGCTGCCGAGGCCTCGGCGAAAGCGGCGGACGCCACCGCTACCGCGGCGCAGAAGACCGCCGATGCCGCCGAAAACGTCGCGGACAAGGCCGACAAGTCCGCTGAAGAAGTCGAGAAGAAGTAGTCCGGCTTCGTGCACGCATGCAGAAGGTCCGCGCAAGCGGGCCTTCTTCTTTGCGGTCTTGCCGAACCTTGCGGCGCAGAGGGCGAGAAAGAAGCGCAGCGCATGGGGCAATGCGCTGGCTTCGCATACGACGCAATTCCATTGCGCGTGACGAGGGATGCGGACCGGATGTCGTCTACGCGGTCAACCACTCCTCGCGATCACCTCTCGTTCCGATCATGCGGATCCGTCGTCCGAGTACTTCTCGTGCAACGCCACCGGCGCGACCTGCGTCTTCGATCGCTTGCGGATCCACAGGTTGATCAGTTCCACGAACACCGAGAACGCCATCGCCGTGTAGATATAGCCCTTCGGAATGTGCTGGCCGAAGCCGTCGGCGACCAGGACCAGGCCGATCATGATCAGGAAGCTCAGGGCGAGCACCTTGACCGTGGGATGGCGCTCGACGAAATCGCCGATCGGCCTGGCGAACAGCAGCATGAAACCGATCGACACCACGATCGCGGTGACCATGACCCAGCGTTCGTCGACCATGCCCACGGCAGTGATGATCGAGTCGAGCGAGAACACGATGTCGAGCAGCATGATCTGGACGATGACGCTGCCGAACGTGGCCGCCGCCGTGCCGACCGTGACCTGCTGCGTCGCGCCCTCCAGCTTCTGGTGGATCTCATGCGTCGCCTTGCCGATCAGGAACAGGCCGCCGCCGATCAGGATGAGGTCGCGCCAGGAAAACGCATGGCCGGCTACGGAGAACAGCGGCGCGGTCAGGCCGATGATCCAGGCGATCGCGAGCAATAACGCAAGCCGCGTAATCGCCGCGAGCGCAATGCCCGTCTTGCGGGCGCGATCGCGCTGCTCCGGGGGCAACTTGCCCGCGAGGATCGAGATGAAAATGATGTTGTCGATGCCCAGCACGAGTTCCAGTGCGGTCAACGTGGCAAGGGCGATCCAGATTTCGGGATTCGCTAGGACGTCCATGGTGGTGTCTCTTCGATAAGGCTGCAGAAAGTCCGCGCGCCACAACGGCGCCGGGGCGGGACCATGGCCAGGAAGCATCGAATGGACGCATCTTCGCCGTGGATCGGCGAAGGTCTTGCTCGCAGGCCTCTGGACCTGCCACTGCACCGGAGCAAACGCTCGTATTGACGGCAACAGCGATCGGGAGCTACTCCCCTTCGACGTCGATGCTAACACGCGGTGGCTGCGGCATCGATCACCGTCGATGGAACTGAACCTGATTTCCTATCCGCTCCAATTCACCGACAGAACGGTGAGCCACCCCTAGGAAGCGATGCTGCCGATCGACAGTCCTTCGACCTCGCTACGCAACTTGGTGGCACTGCCCAGAGCCACCGGTGTGGTGTTGTCTTCGCCCTTGGCCCCGGCGCGGCGCTTTGCACACCACTCGACCTGCACGCAGAAAACGAAGGGAATGCTTATCGTGCCCGCAACCGGACGGCCTCCAACTGTCTCGGGCTCGACACGCCATGCGTCGACGGCTGCAGCCACCGCTTTCAGGAAATGCTTGTCGTACCGACTGCGACTGGCTGTGTATTCCGTGGACCTGATGGTGCCTTTGCCGTTCACGTCGAAGTCGACTATCGCCCTGACCGTTGCATTGACGCCGTTGACGACTCCAGCCGTCGGATAGCTTGGCACGACGGGGTTGCTCAGGTTCATCCCCGTGGACGCAGCTTTTACGGTGAGCGAAATTCCACCAGCCTCGTTCGGCCTGGCCAGTATCGCGAGCGCAAGGTAGGTGCGCGTAGCTGCCGGTGCGCCGTTTAGCGTGCCGGGCTCGAACTTCCATTGCGTGACTTCAGATGTCACGGCGTTTGTGAAGATCTTCAGCGCCGGCTTTTCATTTAGCCACTTGAGTGCCGCTACGTTGCCATCTGTATCGATGTCGACCGCCGCCGTAAGCCGGACCACCGCGTCCTCCGGCGATTTTTCAGGCGCTTCCGCGGATGCACTCCAAACAAACCCCGCCAGCATCAGAAAAACAACAACTGCCCTCATTCCCGCCCCTCCCCTTGATCCGAGAAACATCGTAGCTGCGGCAAGGTGAGACTGCATCCAGTTCAAGATTCACTTTCCCTGGAGGATGGTGCCGCGACGTCCGCGGTGGATAACGCACGACACGCGCCGCCGGTGGTACAGCACAGACGGAGCTGATGGAATCAAACCAGGGTACGGTCCTTACTTACTTTTGCTGATCCTCACATGCGCACGCACCGGAAACGTGCCCATGCCGACGACCTTCGGCGGAACGGCCCAGAAGCGGAACCCGTGAACTGGCAGCCTCGATAACCCGGTCATGTGTTCGACGATCGGGATGCCGGCGCCCAGCAGCACCGAATGCACCGGACGCTCGCCACCGGAAACGTCATCGATGTTGAAGGAATCGATGCCCACCAGTTCCGCGCCATTGTCCCGTAGATGCAGTGCTGCCTTCTCCGTGAGGAAGGGGTGTCCTTCGAAGTAGGCATCGGTGCGCCAGTGACGGTCCCATCCGGTCTGCACGAGCACGGCCTTGCCCTTGACGTCGGTCGCCGCGAACGCGTGCCAGTCGATTGCGCGTCCCTCGAATCCCTCGAGCCGCACTACGACGCCGGGCAGATCTGACGCTTTCACCAGTGGCAGGCCGGCCAGGTCATGGCCATGCGCGTAGCGGTGGAACGGCGTGTCGATATAGGTGCCGGTGTTGGCGACCATGTTGATGCGCCCGATCTGGAACTCGGTGCCCTCCGCATAGACCGTGCGGGATTTTTCGCGCGAAAGGTGATCGCAGATCAGCGGGGCGGGCAAGCCCTTGTAGGTGATCATGCCGTCTTCGATCGTGTGGCTCAGGTCGATCAGCTCGGCGTGATCGCTGGCTTCATCGGCGTCGGCGACGCTGGTTGCCCGCTTGTGTCGCTCCTCGACGATCCGTTTGTTGAGGATGCGCACCTCGCCGACCATCAACAGGCGCAGGTCCTGGATGATGTAGGCCGCCAGCGCATCGTCACCGATATCGTCGCCGTCGATGTCCAGGCGGAATCCCTGGCCCTGGATGCCTCCTCCATTGGAAAAGTCGACCTCGAAGTCGAAACAGGCACGTCTGTCGGTCATTGCTCTCGCATCCCGTTTGGGTGTCATTGCCCGCGCAACGGTGTCGGTGCGTGCCAGCAGATCGATGCTCATTCCTGGGCACGATCAGGAACATACGACAGCACACGGGATTTTCCATTCCCGATCCGATAGGGCAGTGTTCTGCGCCTGAGTCCAATGGTGCGCCGGACGTGCTGCGCCGTGTCCTATGGTGCGGCGCGATGCTATTTCGCCGCACGAGATCTGCAGGCTGGGTTGATGAGCCAAGCCAGCCTACACACTTAAATCGTGACCTCGCGCCTTACCCGTGCCCCGAAAACCTCGAGACGATCTGTGCATCCGGTATCGCCTTCCACATTCGGCCGTGTCTCGTCGGGCAGGCACAGGAACTGGGGCTTGAAGGCGGCAGCCGCCTTAGATTGGTCCCTGAAGACGACGGGGACCACAACCGTGGTTTCAACGAGTTGTGGGGCAAAGCGCCATTGGGTGGCAACGCGACGAACAGCGTGTTCGAACGATGCGTCGGTGCTCGACAACATGACGGCATCGCTGACACGCCCTTGCGCATCGATCCGGACCCGCATCTCCACCGCACCTGGCTGGCCCACCCTGATTCGATCGGGAGGATAGTTGGGCGGCTGCGCTTTTTCCCAGACGGGCCGGGTAGTCACGTCTCGCACGGAAACATCGAAGTCGTCCGTGCCGACAGGCGTGAGGACAATGCGCCCGTGGAGTGGGGCCTCTGCCGCGACAGGCATGCCGTTCCGCCTGGCCGGAACGAACCGGATTTTGGCGAGCCGGCTCACCACAACCTGTGCAAGCGCTCCCTTGGGGCCGACGAGATCACTCACTGTCGCATGGCCATCGGCTGCGACTGATACGCGAGCGGTGAAGAACACCGCCTTGGCCCCGTCATCTGCCGCGAACGCGAATGACGAAGCCGATGACGCGATCAGAAAGAATGCGGACTTCCACATATCCTGCCTCCCGATAATGGACCTTGAGCCATACGAGGCTACGAGGTCTTGGATCCGATCAGCCCCGACGCACCAGAACGACACCCGCCACCACGAGCAACGCGCCAACCACGCGCATGGCGCTGACAGGCTGACGCATCAATCCGAGTGCGCCGATGTGATCGAGCCATAGCGCCATCAGGATCTGCCCTGCGATGCCGATCGTGATCAACGACGCGAGCCCGAGCCGCGGTGCGGCATAAGCGGCGATGGCGACATACACCGCACCGTAGACACCGCCGACCCATGCATACCAGGGCAATGCGCCGAACGGCGCCACGCCCGGCCGATTCCCGCTCGCCAGCCAGACGGCGAACAGCACAGCGGTGCCGACGGCGAAGGAAATGAGCGCAGCAAGCACGGGCGAGCCGCCCGCTTTGGCCAGCATGACATTGGTCGGCGCCTGCAGCGCGATCATTCCCCCCGCGAGAAGGACAAGGAGGGCGGTGAGTACGAGGGTTGGATTCATGCGTCCTCTTTTCTGACACCCGATGGCACTCTGACACCGTTTTCCCGACCCAGACTACGGCCCCGACATTTACTCGACGTCTGCGATCAAAGGCGGCTGGTACTTCTTGCCGCGCAACCACTTCTGCGCCTTGTCCTCTTCTACGCGCACGAAATCGATAGGCGCGTACGGCATCATGCTCGGAGGTTCACCGAAGTAATAGGTTTCTCCGGCTGCCATCTCCACCGGCTCCGCATGTCGGGTCAGCTTGGATTTCGTACCGACGCTGACCTTATGAAGGCCAGGCCTCACCAGGAATCGTGTAAAGCCATCGTTCCTGAGATTGGCAATGTGGCGTCCATCCACGAAGACACCATGCGTCCAGGCCGCGCCCTGCATGGAGAAGACGCGATAGACCACTACGGTCGCCTTGTCCGTGACGACTGGAGCCGGCACCTCGGCGTATTCCAGCCCCGAAGCGCACCCTCCCAAACCGACAAGCAAGGTAACGACCGACAGATATCGAAACAACATCCCCTTCATGAACTCTCCCCCGAATGAGAAAAGCAGAACCACGCCTACCAGCTTGAACACCTTGCCGACGGAAATACGTCGACTCAAAGACTTCCTGCACGGCCCCAGCACGTAGGGCGCATTAGCCGCAGGCGTAATGCGCCAGCGCATGCGGCGCAATGTTATTGCGCCCTACGAGATCTATCAGGTATTCGGCAAACCACAGGCCTGCAACGCATCAACCGACTGGGCTGCCATGGCGCAATCGTAGTGGCGTCTCGTCACCATGCCGGTATCGGCACACGTGGCCGAATCCTTCGCAAGCTGTTCCTCGCCGAGGACCTGGCGCGCATCCATTCCATCGAGACGGTACGTGTATTCGTAATATGCGCGGCATTCTTCGGCGGTCACGTCGCGAGAGTCGGAGCCAGCCGTGCCTGTGCACGCTGACAGCAACAATAGCGAGAGTGCTGCGACTGTTTTGATTGCATCCATTGTTCCCCCTTCGTCCTTTTCCCTGAGCCCGATTGGCCCAGGCGCACGATACGAGGCCCGGAGGTTCGCCGGCAAGTTGCTCTCTTTACCCCGGCCTACGGGCGGTGTGGATCGCGACGATGCCAAGCGAGAGCCGTTCGAAGGCCACGTCCTCGAAACCGTGGGTCATGAGCTCATCGGCGAAAGACTCGGCGGAGGGAAATCCATGTATGCCATGCAACAAGTACTTGTACGCCGACGTGTCGCCACCCGTTGCCAGCCAGCCGAGTACAGGCATGCAGGTCGCCATGTATGCGAGATACAGCCGGTGCAAAAGAACCCAACGGATGTTCGACGCCTCGAGGATTACCAGGCGCCCACCTGGCCGCAGGATCCGGAATGCTTCATCCAGCGCACGCCGCCGGTCGCAAATCTTCATGACGAGCGACATCGAATAGGCGTCCACGCTCGCATCCGGAATCGTTGGCATCGCTTCGGCGTCCATGTGCCGCAAATGCACGTTCTCCGCTCGCGCGCCAAGGCGGCGCCTGGCGACCGCCAGCATCTTCTCGCTGATATCGGCGGCGATGACGGTCCGTCCGTCAGTAGCGTCGTGTTCCAACACCCGCAAAACGATATCGCCAGTACCGGTTGCTCCGTCGAGCAGCACAGACCACTTCTCGCTTGCGATGCGACGCGCGACCCGGCGCTTCCAAAGCCGATGAATGCCGAGGCTGAAGACATCACAAAGCAGGTCATAACGTGATGCGACTCGACCGAAGACGTCGTCGTGCTGCCAGACGAAATCAGCCGCGTTATCGGAGGTCGATGGGGACTGCCGCGTGTTCGTTTGCATGCTTGAGCCGTGTAGATCCCGCAAAACGAGATTGAACCAAGGTCTACTACAACCGCTCACCGTGGTAGTCAGTAGGGCGCATTAGCCGAAGGCTAATGCGCCGGAAGCACAGTCGGCGCAATGTTATTGCGCCCTACGAGATCTGGGCATCGGTGGGCCAGGGCCCACCCTACGCGTCCACAGTGATCACAGATCGTAGGGCGGGCTCAAGCCCGCCTTATGCGGATTGTGTTTGGCTGCAACAAGCCAGGACCATGACCGTGCACTTGCCGCCAAGTGGCGCATTGTGAAAAACATGGCTTCGGTAATCTCCAGACAGCTCTCATGTAGCCGGGCAAGCCGAAGACCGCACCTGGGAGAATCTCGCCGCATCACGAAGAGCACCCGGGTGCGCTGCGCTCACCCGGGCTACGCTGGCTGATCTCTTGCCGTCTCCGGATGGATAACGGCGCGATGCCCTTCGCACCCTACGGGGGTCTTATTTACTGCTCCCTTTGTCCTCGTGTTGAGGCACAGGCGCCGTCGGTATATGCGCCCCTCCCTTCCCTCGAAACGGCAAGCCAACAATCGGATTGGGAGCCTTGGAAGGGGTGAAAACAATCAACTGATCATCCGACTTAGCCAGAAGGATGACCGACCCACTGTCCCGCTCCAGCAAGAAATGGGTATCACCCAGAAGGCCAAGGTAAAGCACCTTGCCGTGAGTGGAAACGGGCAGCTTCGAACGAGCCACGTCTACAACACGCTCTCGCTTAGCTTCGGTACTTCTCGTTGCATCGATACTCCCTCGGTAATAAACCAAGATAGGAGTACTAACCGTGAGCAGCAGCAAGACCAAACGAACATGCGTATTCGGCACAAGCCTTTCGAACAGCGCGTTATTGACGATTGGCGCGACGGCCATCGCCGAAAAAAGTGCAATGAATGCCCATTTGATAGGCGCGGGGATAAAGAAAAACGCCAACAGAACGCACGGCGCCGAACAGACAGCGATTAGGCGCCCGTTGCGCACATTTTTTGGCTCCCTTTCTGCATTAGCAGTACTACTAGTACCTACGGCGTCGCTTGTCTTGTGAAGCGAACGCAACCACCCGCCTGCGGCAGTCCCAATCAACGCTGCCAGTGGCATCAGGGCAACAAACACAACCATGGGAAAAATGGCAGCACTGAGCAAGTCACTAAGACTCACATACTGCAATGCATTGACATCGAATGTATCCCAGTAGCCCTTTAAGTACAGGACGGCAATGACCACTCCATACGGAGCGGCCATCGAGATTACATTCTTAATGTCAAATTTCAGACGTCTAACCGCATTTGCTATACCCACAATTCAAACAAGTCGCACACCCGTCCATGATCACCACGGCCTTGGTGTTGCACTTGTGGCACATGGTCGCGGACGGCGGGAAGGACGCGCCTTCGCCGGTGACTTCGATGACTTCTTCGGTGCGGGCGTCGACGTCGCTCATCGCGCCGCCCATTTCACCGGCGGTGCTTACTTCAGTGTTTTTTTTTGAGCGTTCTTCGAACGCCTTGCGCTTCTCGGCGATGAGGGCGCGGGTGGCGTCGCTCATCTCGGGGTCGTGCATCAGGCCGATGGACTTGAGGTGTTCCTCGACGACGGCGCCGATCTCGGCGACCAGCGAGGGCATGTACACGCCGCCGGCCTTGAAGTAGCCGCCCTTGGGGTCGAACACGGCCTTCATCTCGTCGACCAGGAAGGTGACGTCGCCGCCCTTGCGGAACACGGCGGACATGATGCGGGTCAGGGCCACGATCCACTGGAAGTGGTCCATGTTCTTGGAGTTGATGAAGACCTCGAACGGGCGGCGCAGTTCGTGCTCGGTGCCCGGGTTGAGGACGATGTCGTTGATCGTCACGTACATGGCGTGCTCGACCAGCGGCGTCTTGATCTTGTAGGTGGAGCCGATCAGCACTTCGGGGCGCTCGACGCGCTCGTGCATCTGGATGACGTCGGCGCTCTTGGGCAGCTCGGCTTCGGCGGCGGCGCGCGAGACGGACTCGGCCTTGATGGCTTCGCGGGCCTTGTCGTCGGCGCTGACGACGGTGTAGCCCTTGATTTTCTTGTTGATCTTGACGGTCATCGTGCTGTCCTGGTGTTGCTGCTGGTCAGTCGGCTTCGCGCCTGTGGCGGTGCGCGGACCAGCGGGGTGGAAGTGGTGCTCTGCGGGTCCTTCGGCTTCGCGCTTTGGCGCGTTGCCCCAAGACGAGCGGGAATCTGGGTTTAGTGCGGTCACCGCGCCCGCGTGGGGCGCGGTGACCAATCGGGGCTTTCTGTTCTTGGTTGTTGCTTATGGCCTGTCTTGCATGGTCCTTCGACTTCGCGGCTTCGCCGCTACGCCCAGGACGGTTCACTCTCAACTTGTTACCTGCGAGCGGTCTTCTTCGCGGCCTTCTTGGCCGGTCGGCGTGCCGTCTTCCTGGTGGCCTTCTTTGCAGCGGCCTTCTTTGCAGCTGCCTTCCTGGGCGCCGCCTTGCGGACGGTCTTCTTCGCCGCCTTCCTGGCGGGTGACTTGCGCGTGGCGGCCTTCTTCGTCGCCTTGCGTGCGGTCTTCTTGGTGGTTTTCCTGGTGGCCTTCTTCGCTACCTTGCGGACCGCCTTCCTGGCGCCGGCGGCTTTCTTCGCGACCTTCTTCGTCGCTTTCTTGGCTGCCTTCTTCGCCGTCTTCTTCTTGCCGGTGACCTTGGCCCTAAGCGCCGTGGCTTCCTTCTTCGCGGCGGCCGAAGCGGATGCCAGCGTCTTCTTCGCCTTGGTCACCGCCTTGCCTGCTGCCTTCCTCGCCTTGGTCGCGCGCTTCTTCACCGCCTTGACCGCACCTTCCGCCGTGCTGGCGATGGCGGTGCCGACGTTGGACGCGGTTTCCTTCACCGTCTCGGCAGCCTGCGACAAGGTCGCCGTCACTCCATTCCCGTTGCTCATGTGCCCTCCTCGCGGGCGCTATGCCTTGCTGGTTTTTATCGGGGACAAACAATTGGAACTGGTACTGCAAGTGGAAGCATGCAACTGGAAAACATGTTGCGATTCGATGCTATACCCGTGCGGCTTCGAAAGCATCGTGATTGGGTGGGGCGAAGGCTGAATCGTTTTTCAGGTTTGGCGGTAAAGCATCTCGCGCCTGCGGCGCGCCCCTCATCCGCCCTTCGGGCACCTTCTCCCCGCTTTGCGGGGAGAAAGAAACCGCATGGGCGGCGGGGAGATCGTCAGAACTTCCCGTAGTAACCCTCTTTGAGCGCGTCGAAGAGGTTCGCGGCGGTGTGCATCTCGCCGTCGTATTCGATCTGCTCGTTGCCCTTGACCTCGACCACGCTGCCATCTTCAAGCTCGAAGCGGTAGGTGGTGTTCTCCAGGTCGGCTTCCTTCACCAGCACGCCCTGGAAGGCGGCAGGGTTGAAGCGGAACGTGGTGCAGCCCTTGAGGCCCTGCTGGTGGGCGTAGCGGTAGATGTCCTTGAAGTCCTCGTACGGATAGTCGGTCGGGACGTTCGCGGTCTTGGAGATCGACGAATCGACCCATTTCTGCGCGGCGGCCTGGACGTCGACGTGTTCCTTCGGGGAGATGTCGTCGGCGGAGATGAAGTAGTCGGGCAGCTTCGCTTCGGCTTCTTCACTGAACGGCATCGCCTTGGCATTGACCAGCTCGCGGTAGGCGAGCAGTTCGAACGACCAGACATCGACCTTTTCCTTCGACTTCTTGCCTTCGCGGATCACGTTGCGGCTGTAGTGGTGCGCGAACGACGGCTCGATGCCGTTGGAGGCGTTGTTGGCCAGCGACAGCGAGATGGTGCCGGTGGGGGCGATCGAGCTGTGGTGGGTGAAGCGCGCACCGACTTCGGCGAGTTCATCCACCAGTTCCGGCGCGACCGAGGCGACGCGCTGCATGTAGCGCGAGTAGCGCGCGTGCAGGGTCTTGCCTTCGATCTCCTGGCCGATCTTCCAGCCGTCCTTCACCATTTCCGGGCGCTTGCGCAGCATCTCGGCGGTGACCGGGAAACGCTCTTCCATGATCGGGGCGGCGCCCTTTTCCTTGGCGAGGGCGAGGCCCATTTCCCAGCCGGCCACGGCCATTTCGCGGGCGATGCGCTCGGTGAATTCGCACGACTCCTTCGAGCCGTACTTCATCTGCAGCATGGTCACGGTCGAACCCAGGCCGAGGAAGCCCATGCCGTGGCGGCGCTTGCGCATGATCTCGGCGCGCTGTTGCGGCAGCGGCAGGCCGTTCACTTCGACGACGTTGTCGAGCATGCGGGTGAAGACGCGCACGACTTCCTTGTATTCGTCCCAGTCGAAGCTCGCTTCATCGGTGAACGGCTTGCGCACGAACTTGGTGAGGTTGACCGAGCCCAGCAGGCAGGCGCCATAAGCGGGCAGCGGCTGCTCGCCGCAGGGATTGGTCGCGCGGATGTTCTCGCACCACCAGTTGTTGTTCATCTCGTTGACGCGATCGATCAGGATGAAGCCCGGCTCGGCGTAGTCGTACGTCGAGACCATGATCATGTCCCACAGGTGCCGCGCGCGGATGTGGCCGTAGATCTTGCAGGCGACCAGGCCGTCGTCGCGGACGATGTAGTTCTTGTGGGTCGGCCATTCGCGCCAGACGACGTCAGCGGCGTTGTTCACGTCGACGTCGCCAGCTTCCTTGATGTTGATCGGGAAGACGAGCGGCCAGTCCTTGTCGCCGTTCACCGCGTCCATGAAGCCGTCGGTGATCAGCAGCGAGAGGTTGAACTGGCGCAGGCGGCCGTCTTCGCGCTTGGCGCGGATGAAGTCCTTCACGTCCGGATGCGACACGTCGAAGGTGCCCATCTGCGCGCCACGGCGGCCACCGGCCGAGGACACGGTGAAGCACATCTTGTCGTAGATATCCATGAAGGACATCGGGCCCGACGTGTACGCGCCGGCGCCGGCGACGAACGCGCCGCGCGGACGCAGGGTCGAGAACTCGTAGCCGATGCCGCAGCCGGCCTTCAGGGTCAGGCCCGCTTCGTGGACCTTTTCGAGGATGCCGTCCATCGAGTCCTCGATGGTGCCAGACACGGTGCAGTTGATCGTCGAGGTCGCGGGCTTGTGTTCCAGCGCGCCGGCGTTCGAGGTGATGCGGCCGGCGGGGATCGCACCGCGGCGCAGCGCCCAGACGAAACGCTCGTACCAGTAGGCCTGCTTCTCGGAATTGGGCTCGGCTTCCGCCAGGGCCTTGGCGACGCGCTGGTAGGTCGCGTCGATGTCCGCGTCCACCGCCTCGCCCGTCTTGGTCTTCAGCCGGTACTTCTTGTCCCAGATGTCCTGGGACGCGGGCTGCATGGGGATTTCCTTGTCGGCCATCTTCGTTTTGACCGCTTCGAGGCGCACCGTGCTCATGCCTGTCCTGTCTCCTTTCTATCGGGTGGCAGGTCGGGGCCGGCCGCCCATGCTGTTCTTATGGTTGTGTGTTGCGCGTCACATTGACCCGGAACGCCGACGGCGTGGCGCGCGATCGCATGACTGACTACTCCGATGGAGATTGCAGGTAAGCGCCGCGTTGCCGTTGGTTTGTGGGTCGTCTGGGCTGCGCCCGAAGCCGGCGCAGACCCTGTTTTGCTCCTGCCGTCCGCCGCTCCCCCGCGTCTTCCGGCCTTAGCGTTGCCTTCCAAGCTCACCCCTAAGCTTGGGCTCCTTCCGCCAGGCCAACCACAAGATGTAGTGGCCGAACGGGGATCAAACCTAAACCTGCCCCTAGGCCAAGTCAACCGTTTTTTCATGACTGCGCTCAGGGAAAAACACTCACCGCGGCCCATGCGGACAGACGCGGCAAGGCTTGCTTTCGTTGCACGGCAAAGGCTCCAGCATGCGGCGCGCGGCATGCGACAGTCGGGCGTGCTCACGACCCGGACGGCCTCGGCAGGGGTCCGTATCCGTTTGCTTCACTGCCGCGACCTGCCAGGGGCGGCCTCCTGACAACGCCAGCACACCGGGGATCGAAATGCGGAATCGCACGGCCACGGTGACCCTGCTGCTTTGCGCGTCGGCATCGCTCGCGCCTGCGGCGGCGGCCGGGGAAAAGCCCGCATCGGGAAAAACGGAGGAGAGAAGTCCGGTGCAGGTGCCGGACGTGATCGTTACGGCGCGCCGACGCGAGGAAGCCGCCCGCGACGTGCCGCTGTCGGTTACCGCGCTGGATGCGGACGAACTGGAAAGCCGCGGCGCCCAGGACCTGGGTGACCTGGGCGGAACGACGCCCAACCTGACCCTCTACCCGGCGCGTGCATTCACCGGCACGCTCACCGCGTACATCCGCGGCGTCGGCCAGGCGGATCCGGTGTGGGGCGTGGAGCCGGGCGTAGCCGTGTACGTCGACGACGTGTACCTGGCGCGGCCACAGGGCGCGCTGCTGGAAATCCTCGATGTCGAACGCGTCGAAGTGCTGCGCGGACCGCAGGGCACGCTGTACGGCAAGAACACGATCGGCGGTGCGATCAAGTTCGTGAGTCGCCGGCCCGGTGACGCCTTTGCCGGCCGGGTGGCGCTGACCGCCGGCACGTATTCGCGGCGCGATGCGAAGGCGGTGCTCAACATGCCGCTGGGCGAGCGTTTCCGCACGCGCATGGCGATCGGCAGCTTCAGCCGCGACGGCTTCGGCCGGAACCTGGTGACGGGTGAAGACGTGTCCGTCAGGGACGTCGGCGTGGCGCGCTTCACGGCGCAGTGGCTGCCCAGCGATTACCTCGACGTCACCCTGTCCTGGGATCGCATCCGCGACCGCTCCGGCGTGCGTGGAGCGAAGCGTCTCGCGGTCAACCCCTTCGATCCGCAGCGCACACCACCCGATCCGGGCAATTTCGACGTGCGCAGCGATGCTCCCGATATCGACGAAGTGGATGCGCAGGGCGGCTCGGCTACCGTCGACTGGGAGTTGAACGAACACTGGCGCTTCAAGTCGATCACGGCGTACCGGAAGGGCGATTCGATCGGCTACACCGACTTCGACATGCTTCCGGTGACCATCAACACGCTGACCCGCGTGTTCCACGATTCGCAGGCGACGCAGGAATTCCAGCTGCACTGGAGCGGGCGAAACGACCATGCGGTCGTGGGGCTGTACTGGTTCGATGGCGAAGCCGGCGGGGCTGGCTACAACAACAGCTTCAACCAGGCGTTCGGCAAGACCGAAGGCGCGATCGACACGCGCAGCGCCGCGGCATACGGCGACGTGACGCACGCGTTCGACGACCGCTGGAGCATCGAGGCCGGGCTGCGCTACACGCGCGAACGCAAGGGCGTGGACGTCTTCAACCGCAGCTACACGGATCGCACCTACACGACACCCACGGGACAGGTGAGTGCCGACTTCGGCGACGCGACGACCTTCAACGCACTGTCACCGCGTCTCAATGTGTCGTGGCGACCGAACGACGAAATGCTCCTGTACGTCCAGGGTAGCCGCGGCTTCAAGAGCGGCAGCTACAACATCCGCGCGGTGCCTGCGGTGGTACCGGAATCCGCATTGCCGTTGCGGGACGAATCGGTCACCTCCTACGAGGCCGGCGCGAAGACGCAATGGTTCGATGGACGGCTCACGCTGGAGGCGGCGGTATTCCGGAACGATTACCGGGATATCCAGCTCAGCGTCTTCACGACCTACGACTCCAACGGCGACGGGGTGGATGACGCGCTCTTCGGCGATTTCCGCAACGCCGGCGAAGGCACCATCCGCGGTGGCGAGATCGAGTTCGCGGCGCGCACCGGCCGATGGCTGCGCTGGACCGGCAATGCGGGTTACCTCGATGCGCGCTACGACCGGTACATCGACCGCGGCGTGGACGTCGCCGACCGCAAGCGCTTCGCGAACGCACCGCGGTGGACCGGCGGCGCCAGTGTCATCGCCGACGTTCCGTTCGCCTCCGGCGCCAGCCTCACGGCACGCGTGGATGGCCGCTACCAGAGCAAGGTGTATCCGACCACGGACCTCAACGAAACCATCGCGCAGGCCGGGTATTCGCTCTGGAATGCGTCGCTCGCGTGGCACTCGCCCGGCAGGCGCTGGGACGTGGCGCTGGTTGGGCAGAACCTCGGCGACAAGGCGTATCGCACGACGGGCTTCAGTTTTCCGACGCTGGGCGTCCTGACCGGCTACTACGGGCCGCCGCGCACGGTGGCAGTGACAGTGGGTCGTGACTTCTGAAAGCGGGAGTGCGCGTACTTCGTGTCAACGGCTCATTGCGATGTCGCAGGGCGCCCGGCGGCTGGATTCGCCGGGAAATGCATGCGCTCCATCAATGCCTGGAATCCCGGGTGCGAACGCAGCTTCTCCCAGGCGGTGTCCACCTGCAAAAACGTGAGCCGGATGTCGCGATCCTCGTAGGCACGCTCGAGCAGGTCCATCGCGCCTTCGGTATCGCCGAGTGCCAATGCCACCTTCGCCAGGCTCGTTCCCGGCATGTAGCCGCTGCGTGCGCGCAGGTCCTCCATGTCACGCAGGATCTGTTCGGCTGCGGCACGGTCGCCGGCGCGGGCGTACGCCATCCCGAGGACCGCGAGGATCTGGCTGCTGTTTTCGGACAGCACGCGCGCGCGTTCCAGGTCCGCGATTGCGCCCTTGGAATCCTTGTGTTGCAGCTTGCCAATGGCACGGCCGAGCAGCGCGACCCAGAAGTCCGGCTCGACCTCGAATGCCTTTTCCAGCGCCTGCCGGGCTTCCTCGACCTGGCCAGCGGCGGCGATGAAGCTCGATCCCAGCGTGTTGATCAGCGGCGACAACGGATCCAGGGCCATGGCCTGCCTCGCCTGCCGTGCTGCTTCATCGTCGCGGCCGATGTTGTAGAGCAGGTGGGCGTAGCCGATTCGCGCCTCGGCGAGGCTCGGATTGAGCTCGATGGCGCGCTTGAACGATGCTTCCGAACCAGCCCAGTCCCAGTCGTACCAGAAGCGGATGAAGCCTAGCGACGAGTGGGCTTCGGCCAGTTCGGGGTCGATCGCCAGCGCGCGCTGCACCGCGGCCTTCGCGAGCGGAAAAGCTTTGCGCGGCGCCTCATCGCCGGTAATCGCCAGCGCGCGATAGGCGTATGCCATGCCGGCGTACGCGCGCGCGCAGGTCGGATCACGGTCGATCGCGCGCTGGAAAGCGGCGATCGATGCGCGCATGCGCGAGCGCGAAGGACGATCGAGTTGGTAGCGCCCGGCCAGGTAGGCGCGATAGGCCTCGGCGTCGGCACCGTCGCAGGGGCTGGCACGGCTGGCGCGCATGTTCGCGTTGAGCTGCAACGCTTTCGTCATCGACTCGGCGATGCTGTCCTGGAGGGTGAAGATCCTGTCCGGCGTTTCGTCGAAGGTACCGGACCACAGCGCCATGCCGTCGCGCACCGACAACAGCCGCGAGGTGATGCGCACCCGCCCACCGTTGCGCTGGATCGTGCCTTCGACGATGTAATCCGCGCCAAGATCGCGGCCGGCTTCCAGCGGATCCTGCTTCAAGCCGGCGAACTGCTGGCTGGACGCCAGCGAGCGCACGCGCAGGTGGGTGGAGCTGCTGATGCGCGTGATGAGCGTGTCGGCCATGCCGAGCTCGAGCAGCTCGTCGCGTGGACCCGTCGAGAGCGGACGGAACGGCAGCACGGCGAGCGCGGCAGCCTGCGCGTGCGCGGGAGCGGGCGCCGGTTTGCGCAGTTGCCAGGCGGCAACGCCGGCGAGTGCCAGCGCAAACAACATCGCGCCGAACACGATCGCACCGGGCCGGGCCGGCCGTGTTGCCTGGGCGGCCGGCGGCACGGCTTCGGCGTCGTCGCGCACTTCGGCAACGAAGCGATAGCCGTGCCCGGGCACGGTGAGGATGTAGCGGTGCTCGCCCGCGTTGGTGCCCAGCGCGCGCCGCAGCGCGGCGACGGCCTGGGTGAGGTTGTTTTCCTCGACCACGCGCCCGGCCCAGACTGCTTCCAGCAGTTCGTCCTTGGTGACGATGCGGTCGCGATGGGCGATCAGCGTGCACAGCGTATCGAACGCCTTCGCGGTCAGCGCGATCGGCGGGCCGTCGCCGTCGCGCAACTCGCGGGTTTGCGTATCGAGCCTGAAGCTGCCGAAGCGGTAGTGCCGGGCGCTGGCCATGGTTTTCTTCAGTTGTTTTCAGATTGTTTCAGCGAAATACGAAGGAATTTCCGGACAGGCGAGCCGAAGGTTGGCCGCGGGTCCAGTCGGGCCCCCACCCAACCGGAGATTCGCCATGAAACTGAAGACACCCTGCATCGTACCCGCCCTATTGCTGGCCGTAGCGGGCGCCGTCCAAGCCGGGCCGGAAACCACCGGCGCGCTGTCCGTGCCCGCCAACCGCGTCGTGGGAATGTGGGAATCCAGCGGCACCCTCACCCCATGCAACGGCGGCCCGGGCCCGACCATCCAGGTGGTCGCCACGGTCGTGTTCCAGCCCGGCGGCACCCTGGTCGAGAACCCGCGCACCCCGACGATCGCCCGCACCATTGGCCTCGGAACCTGGTCCTACGATCCCCCCACGAGCCAGCACCGGCAACACCTGGAGTTCTACCGGTTCAACAGCGACGGCAGCTACGCCGGGCGCACGCTGGTCGACCGCGACTTCATCGTGAGCGCGGACGGCGAGAGCACCCATGGACCGGTCCAGGCGAGCTTCTATGGCGTCAACGACAACCTGCTGTTCGCCGTGTGCGGCGAAGTCACCGCAGTGCGTCGCTAGGACATTCCCATGCATTCCCATGGAGGTGGCTGCGGGCGCAGCCGCCTCGAGGACTTCCCATGAACACACTTCCGAAAATCTCGGCATTGGCTGCCTGCATCGGAACGCTGCTGTTGTTGTCCGCATGCGCGGGCGGTGGTGGCGTGCGCGAAAGCATTGCGCCCGCGGCCGTGCCACCTCCGCCGCCGCCGCCACCTCCCCCTGCGCAGGTAGTCCTGTGTCCGGAACCGGTGACTGTCGATTGCTGGATCGATCCGCCGTACACGCTGACCTACGATGAAATCGGCATGGAAGGCGGACGGCAGAGCGATCACAAACTCGTCGTCACGGGAGACGGTCGCGGATGGCTCAATCTCCGCAATGGCACTTACCGGTTCGGCGACGGCACCATCGTGGCGGGCAACCTCATCGTGTGGGACACGCTCGAATCGGACGTCGAAATCTACGACACCTCCTTTTCAGCCGGCGGCAAGCTGTGGCTGATTGGCACGGTGCGCGGCGACGTGATCAACAACGGGGTGTTTTCCTGGGAAACGGCGTGCTCTCCAGGAGGGGCCTGCAATCCCGACATGCGCGCGCGCATCGAAGGCGATTACCAGCAGGGCAGCTTCGCGACGATGAATGCGGTCCTCGGGTGGACCCTGGAAATCACCGGCCGTGCGGGCCTGGATGGCACGCTACAGCTGTATGCGCAACGCCTTGCGGGCATGCAATACCTGCTGCCCTCAACGAATACATCGCTGCATATCCTGCATGCCGGTGGCGGAGTCTCCGGGACCTTCCGTAACTGGACCGGCATGGGCGTTTTCGTTGAGGGTGCTTTGCGCTACGCGCCCAACGACGTTTACCTGGATGCCACGCGAATCTCTTTGCACGCCGCCATGGCGCAATCTGCCGCGATCACTGCGCAGAGCCTCGACGTCGCCGGGCGGCTGGACCGCGCGTTCGAGGATGCGGATGGTTTCGCATTGCAATCGCCGGAAACCCTCAGCGATCCGCAACGCGCATTCCTCGCATCGGCGGCATCGATCCAGCACATCGGCGACCTCGCACAGGCGGAACGCACGCTCGACAGTCTCGGCGGACAGGCGCATGCATCCGCGTCGCAGATGGTGGACGAACAGTTCGCCGCCGGCGCCATGCGGCTGCGCGATCGCGTCGGTGCACGCACTGCGGCAACCGATGGCCTTTCGTGGACGGAAAGCTTCACCGACACGGGTCGTCAGCACGGCACGTACGCGAGCGACGGCATCGCCACCGGCTACGACAAATGGATCTCGCCCGGCCTGCTCGTGGGTGGCGCGATCGCCAGCAGCCGCTCGACGATGCAGCTGGATCGCGCAGGCGGCCAGGCAAGCGCACGGACACCGGCGGCCTACGCCTACGCGCATCGCCGCGCAGCGGACTGGTATGCGACGGGCGTGGTCGGTGCCGCGAGCACCACGCTGCAGATGCGGCGACCGATCGATCTCGGTTCGGCGGGCGTGCACGAAGCGCAATCGCTGCGGCACCTCTCGCAGGCGCGTGTCGAAGGCGAAATCGGACGGCGCGCGGATTTCGGCCAGGGTGAATTCAGGCCCTTCATCGGCGTCGCGTACGAACAACGCCATGGCGGACGATTCCTCGAGCGGGGCGTCACCGGGCTGGAACTGATCGCGCAATCGTCGAACCAGTCGCAGCTGTCGGCGTCGATGGGCTTGCGCTTCGCGCAGGACTGGAACTTCGGCGATGGCGGATGGCTGCGCCTGGACCTGGACGCGCGATACCGCAGGCGCATCGACGGCGCGAATGGCGCGATGCAGGCGGCGTTCGCGGGCACGCCGGACGTGACTTTCGACGTCGGCGCATGGCAGCCACCCGCATCGGCAACCATGGCGCTCGGCCTCAGCGGAGGCTTCCATCGCAACTGGTTGTGGACGCTCGACTACGAACGGCGGCTCGGCCGCAGTCTCGCAGGCACCGATGTGTTCGTCGGCCTGCGCCGCGATTTCTGAGCAGGTCGCGTCCGCAGCGACCCGCCCTTTGACGTTGAAGCTGCCGTCGACAAAGGAGTTGCCATGAACAGGTTCCTGGCCGCAATCGCGCTGGCCTGCGCTGTGCCAATCGCGCATGCGCAGCACCGGCTCGAAATCGTCGCCTATCCGGTGACGAAACACGCCGATAGCGTCACCGGCACGTTCAAGGTCAGGAAGTCGGCCGATGGAATCGAATCCATCGGCACCGGCGGCGCCTGCCTGGTCGCCGATCTGCGCGCGAGCGGCATCGGTGGCCAAGGCTGCACTGCGGACAGCGACTGCTCCGGCGATACTCATTTCCCCGGAAGCTACGGCTACTGCCTGCGCCCGGCGCGAAGCGATGAAGCCAAGGCCTGCTGGATACGGCCGGGGAGCCAGGTGACCCACTGCCACCTGTCGCCGACAACTCCGGTGCCGCTGGACCGCATGCAGCGGTTGCCGGTCGTGGCAGCCAGGCCGCTACCCGACGGCAAGCCCGTGAGATGGATGGTGTTGGCTTGCCTCAACGGGGGCGCCGGCGCCTGCAAGGATCCGGGCAGGACCGACGTGATGAAGAGCCCGGGCCGGGCGCGGACGATTCCCTGAAATCCATTCGGGACCGCGGTTGAAACCGCCGGTGATCGCCCGCATCCGCAGCGGAACGGCGCAAATCCGGCCCGTTGCGGGCCTTCGTGGCCCCTCGATGCATTGATCGCCTTCAGGATCGATTGCACGATTTGCACCGAAACTGAACCCATTCGGTTCCCAGGCGCTGCTTTCCGCATGAAGACCTCCAGCAAGACCCTGCTCGCCCTTACCGCCGCCGCGGCTTTCGGCGGCTTCGCCGCGACCGCGATGCGCGATGCGATCGAAGTTCCGGCACTGGCCGCGCCCGCCGCGTTGCCGGCCGTGCCCACCGCCGCCGCCCTGCCCGCCGCCGTCGGCACCACGCCGCTGCCCTCGCTCGCGCCGATGCTTGCCCGGGTCACGCCCGCGGTGGTCAGCGTGCACACCAAGCAGCGCGTGCAGGTGAGCCCGTTCGGCGACGATCCGATGTTCCGGCGCATGTTTCCGCAACTCACCCAGGAGCGGATCGCCGAGTCGCTGGGTTCGGGGGTGATCGTCGATGCCGCGCGCGGGCTCATCGTCACCAACCACCACGTGATCGAAGGCGCGGACGAAGTCTCGGTGACGTTGGACGACGGCCGCACGTTCGCCGCCGAATTCGTCGGCTCCGATCCGGACACCGACGTCGCGGTGATGCGGATCAAGGCGTCCAACCTGCAGGCCGTGCCGCTGGCGGATTCGAGCCAGCTGAAGGTCGGCGACTTCGTCGTCGCAGTGGGCAATCCGTTCGGCATCGGCCAGACGGTCACCTCCGGCATCGTCTCCGCGGTAGGGCGCAGCGGCCTGCGCGGGCTGGGCTACCAGAACTTCATCCAGACCGACGCTTCGATCAATCCGGGCAATTCCGGCGGCGCGCTCGTCAATCTCAATGGCGAGCTGGTCGGCATCAACACCGCGAGCTTCAATCCGCGCGGCTCGATGGCGGGCAACATCGGCCTGGGCTTCGCGATTCCCACCAGCATCGCGCGCAGTGTGATGAACCAGCTGGTGGCCACCGGCGAAGTGCGCCGCGGCACGCTGGGGCTGGAAGTGCAGGATGTCGATGCGCGCATTGCACAGGCGCTGGGCCTGAACGAAACACGCGGCGCGGTGGTCACGCGCGTGTTCCCGAACTCCGCGGCGGCGGCGGCCGGGCTGAAGGCGGGCGATGTGATCGTCGGCGCCAACGGTCAACACATCGACGACCGCAACTCGCTGCGCAACTTCGAAGGCCTGCAATCGGTGGGAAGCCGGGTCACCCTCGACGTGCTCCGCGACGGCAAGCCGCTGCAGCTCAGCGCCAGCCTGCGCGAACAGCCGCGCGCGGTGGCGGGCGCCGAGCTCGATCCGCGCCTGAGCGGCGTCACCTTCGCCGAACTGCCAGCTTCGCTGCGCCAGTCCGGTGCCGGCGGTGTGCTGGTCGAGAGCGTCGAGCGCGGCAGTCGTGCGGCGCGCAGCGGGCTGCAGAAGGGTGACATCATCACCGGCGCCACCACGGGCGAGTTCGACGACCTGCCCGGTTTCCGCGCCAGCTTCACGCGGGCCCCGGCAAGGTTGATCTTCAATGTCTTCCGTGGCGGTGCGCGCGGACCCATCGAGGTGCTGTAAGCGTTTCGCCACTGCTTCGCCCACTCAGGAGAACGCCCATGTCCCCCACCAACACCGACGGCATGAAGTCCCATCTCGGCGAAGCCGGCAGCCACCTCAAGCAGGCTGCAGTCGATACCGGCGACGCACTGCGCAATGCCGCGGGCGCGGCGGCCGACGAACTGCGGCTGGGCAAGGCCAACGTGAAGGCCGATCTCGCCGACGGCGCCTTCGCGGGCCTCACCGCGGCCGAGCAGGCCGGAGGCGCGGCGAAGGAACAGATGGACGTGCTGATGGACAAGGGCCGCGACCTGATCGACAGCGCGGCGGAACTGATCCGCGAGCGGCCCCTGGCTTCGTTCGGCGTCGCGTTCGCCGCCGGATGGATCATCGCCAAGCTCGCGCGCAGCGGCGACAAGTAGGCATCCGGCGAATGTAGCCACCGACCGGCTGGCGGCGTGCTGCCGAAGCGTTGCCGGGCATTTCTCGCAGGAGCCACTTCGGCGAACCGACCTGCCGGGCTACTCTCACTGCACAGCCGACAGGCACCGGCGGGCACGCGATGGACGAACCGCGCACCGATACGAACTCCTCTCCCGATGCCGGCAAACCGGACGCGGCTTCGGCACCAGACCTGGCCGAATCCCTGCGCCAGATCGGCGCCGCGGGACGTGCCGGCCTGGGCGCCGCCGGCGAGGCGGCCAAGGCGCTCCGCATCCTCATCAGTGCGGACCTCTCGCTGGCGCGCAGCGCGTTCGGGCGAGCGCTGGCGTTCACCGCTGTTGCAATCGCCTTCGGCGGTTCGGCGTGGATGCTGCTGATGGCTGCGCTCACCGCGGTGCTGCATGACGCGCTCGACTGGTCATGGACGTTGTCGCTCGGCGTGTGCGCGCTGCTGAGCCTGATCGTCACCGGCCTGGGCGTGTGGCGCGCGATCCATTACTTCGAACACACGCGCATGCAGGCGACGCGCCGGCAACTGGCACGGCTGGGCATCGGCGAACTGGCCGACTTCATGCCCGATCCCGCATCGAGCGAGTCCACGCGCAACGCAGCCGAGCGCGTGGCCGAGGCGACCGAAGACACGCCGGTGAAGAAGGGCATGGGTGTCGACGTCACGCCGCCCTGAGTGCGCGACGCTCCATGCATGGCACGGCGAACACGGGAGGACGGCGTGGGAACACGGGAAAAACTGGTCGAACATCTCTGGCAGACGGTCATCAATCCGCTACGCGATCCGCGCTGGATGGACAACGTGATCGCCAACTGTCGGCGCGCGCCGGACGAGGGCTTCGCGGCCGCAGGACCGGCGATCGAACGCGTGCTAGCCGCCGGTGTCTCGCCGGGCGACCTGTGCCTGATCACGCAGCTCACCGCGTACGAAGCAGTGTTCGGCACGTTGTACGCACTCGGCGATCCGGGCGTCGACGACAACGACGTGTTCGGCCTGCACGACGACATGCTCACCTCACCCAGCGCCGCCTTCGGCATGGCAACGTAGCCGACATGGGCTTCAGGCAACTCCTCACCAAGGTGCAGCAGGCCGAAGCCGCGCTGGAAACGCGCGAGCGCCTCGTCGCCGACGACTGGCGGCATCTCAAGCGCACATGGAAGGAAACGTGGACGCCGGCACGCATCATCATCGCGGGCCTGGTCAGCGGCTTCCTGGTCGGCCGCGCGCAGCCCTTGCGCACGGTCGCGCGCAGCGGGCAGTTCATGCAACTGGTGACGATGCTGTCGGGACTGTTTGCTGGCGGCACCGCCAAGGTCGCGGCGGAAGAAGCCGGGCACGCCGCCGATACCGCGGAAAACGTCGCCGAAGCAGTGGCGCCGGAAGCGGCTTCATCGCAAGCTGCGCCACCGCAGGATGTTTCCTCCACCACCGGGCCCTGAGCCGTGTCGCTTCCCGCATCCGCGTCCGAATCCGAGTCGTCCGAATCCGATCCGGCAGGCGCGACTCCGGCCGACGAGATTCCCAACGCCCCGCCCTCCACGCCGCGGCCGCGTTCGTCCGTTGCGATGGTCGTGCTCGCGACGATCGCGGTCGGCGCCGTGCTGTGGCTCGCGCAGGGACTGATCCTGCCGGTGCTGCTGTCGATGTTCTTCGCATTGATCGGCAACCCGATCATCCGCGTGTTGCGGCGCCTGTGGATTCCGCGTTTCCTCGGTGCTCTGCTGGTGATCGTCGGCGGGCTGTTCCTCGCCGGCGCGCTCGGCAACCAGCTGGTCGAACCCGCCGGCGAATGGATGAAGCAGGCGCCGAAGGAACTGAAGGAACTCGCGCCGAAACTGCGCGCGATGACCAAGCCCGTGCAGGAAGCGAACCGCGCCGCGGAAAGTTTCGCGCGCGCCGCCGGTGGCGAATCCAGGCCGCCGCAGATCGTCTTCACCGAAGTCAACGAGCCGTACAAGGCATTGACCACGACGCCGCGCATGCTTGCCTCGGTGCTCGCCGTGGTGCTGCTGACGTTCTTCTTCATGGTCTATGGCGAGAACCTGCAGCGCAACGCGATCGCGCTGTTGCACAGCCGGCAGCAGAAGAAGCTCACGGTCGAGATCCTGCAGTCGATCGAGGATGAGCTCTCGCGCTACGTGCTGACCATCAGCGTGATCAACGTGATTGTCGGACTGGTGTTCGCCGGAGCGCTGCAGTACCTCGGCCTGTCGCTTCCGGAAGCGTTGCTGTGGGGCACGATGGCCGCGCTGCTCAACTACGCGCCGTATGTCGGCCCGCTGATTGGCATCGCGGTGATGCTGCTGATCGGCATGACCGAATTCGACGGCGCGAAAGCGCTGCTTCCCGCGGGCATCTACCTGCTGCTGCACACGCTGGAAGGCCAGCTGGTGACGCCGATCGTGCTGGGCCGGCGCATGCGGCTGTCGCCCCTGGTGCTGATCCTCGGGCTGATGGTCTTCGGTTCGTTGTGGGGCATCATCGGCCTGCTGCTCGCCGTGCCGCTGCTGGTGTGCGTGAAGCTGATCCTGGAGCGCACCGAGGGCATGGACGGCTGGGCGCGGCTGCTGGAGTGACGGGAGCGCCGCGCCTGCGCGGTACCGAACGCCGGGAAACATCGCGTCGCAGGACGTTCGCACCGCGCAGGCGCGGCGCTACATGCCCCCTTCGAAGCGGCGACTCGCGTACTGATTTGGCGCATACGCCGGACCGCTACAATGCGCGGGTGAACTTCCCCGTCCGCGCCATCACCCTCGATCTCGACGACACCCTCTGGCCCTTCCCGCCGATCGGGGCGCGGATCGAACGCAAGCTGCACGCATGGATGGAAATGCACAGCCCGCAGACGGCGCAGCGCTTCCCGATCGAGGCGATGCGCGCGCTGCGTGAATGCGTGGTTGCCGAATACCCGCAGCACGCGCACGACCTGAGCCTGCTGCGCCGCCTCACCATCGAGCGCGCGTTGCGCGACAGCGGCGGCGACGTCGCGCTCGCCGAAGCCGCGTACGCGATCTTCTTCACCGAGCGCACCCGCGTCGACTTCTATCCCGATGCGCCCGATGCCCTGCGCCGCATCGCCGCGCGCGTGCCCGTCGCCGCGGTGAGCAATGGCAACGCCGATCTTGCCGCGATCGGCATCGACGCGCATTTCCGCTTCCAGCTGGGTGCACGCGAACACGGCGCGGCGAAGCCCGCCGCAAGCATCTTCCACGCCGCCTGCGAACGCCTCGGCGTGCCGCCGCGCGAAGTGCTGCACGTTGGCGACGACATCGGAATGGACGTCGTCGGTGCCGCGCGCGCCGGCCTGCGCACGTGCTGGCTCAATCGCGAGGGCGCGACATGGCCGCATGCCGACGTGCATCCCGACCTGCATGTCACCTCCCTCACCGCACTGGCCGACTGGCTGGATGCGCAGTCGTCCAACGCACAAGAAGAAGCCGCCGCATGACCCTGCCCGCCGGACTCACCCGCGACTCCACCAACGCCTTGCCGCTGCATGTCGTCACGCGCCCGGACTATGCCGAATGGCGCGGCGCACAGCCTGCGGCGGTCGGCACGTGGCTCGATGCGCAGGGTTTCGATGGCAGTGCCTACACCGCGATCCTGGTGCCCGATACCGACGGCAGCATCGCCGCCGGCGTCATCGGCGTCGGCGACCGCCTCGACCCCGCCGCTTACGGCCATGCGTCGCTGGCGTTGCCCGCGCGTACGTGGCGCCTCGTCGACACGCTCGACCCGGCCGAAACCGCCGCATTGCAACTCGGGTGGGGCCTGGGCAGCTATCGCTTCAGCCGTTACCGGCCACCGCTGCGCGTGCCGGGCTCGCTGCTGATCGAAGGCGACGCCGACGACGTGCTCGCCGAACTCGCCGCGTGCATCCGCGTGCGCGACCTGGTGAACACGCCCACCGAGCACATGGGCCCCGACCAGCTCGAACAGGTGTGCTGCGAAATTGCCGAGCGCTTCGGCGCGCACATCGAAGTCGTCAGTGGCGACGACCTGCTCACCAGGAACTTCCCCGCGATCCATGCCGTCGGCCGCGCCTCCCACCGTGCCCCCCGCCTGATCACGCTCACCTGGGGCAGCGACGCGCATCCGCACATCGCGATCTGCGGCAAGGGCGTGTGCTTCGACACCGGCGGCCTCGACCTGAAGCCCGCCGACGGCATGCGCAACATGAAGAAGGACATGGGCGGCGCCGCGCACGCGATCGCGCTCGCCGAACTGATCATGTCGCGCGAGCTGCCGCTGCGCATCAGCCTGTACATTCCCGCGGTCGAAAATTCGATCGGCCCGAACGCGTTCCGCCCGGGCGAGGTCATCGACACGCGTGCCGGGCTCAGCGTCGAGATCGACAACACCGATGCCGAAGGCCGCGTCGTGCTGTGCGACGCGCTCACCTTCGCCGCCGAGCAGAAGCCCGAACTGCTGCTCGATTTCGCCACGCTCACCGGCGCCGCGCGCGTCGCGCTCGGTCCCGACCTCCCCGCGCTGTACGCCAACGATGAAGCTGTCGCTGGCGCATGGCTCGAAGCCGGCGTGCAGCTGCGCGACCCGTTGTGGCGCATGCCGTTGTGGCGCCCGTACTGGCGCTACCTCACGAGCACGATCGCCGACATCGCCAACGGCGGGCCCTCGAAGATGGCTGGCAGCATCACCGCGGCGCTGTACCTCGAACGCTTCGTTCCGCAGCAGCAGAAGTGGGCGCACCTGGACGTTTATTCCTGGAACGACAGCGATCGTCCCGGCAAGCCCGCCGGCGGCGAAGCACAAGGCCTGCGCGCCGCGTACGCGATGTTGAAGGCGCGCGCCGGCTGAGCGCAGCAGCCACGAGGGCGGGCGATGCCCGCCTCCGTTTCAGCACGGGGAATGGACGGCACCGGCCGGCAAAACCTCGCCTTGCGTGAGCTGGCGGCGCCGTGGGCAACGCGCCACACTGGCGGGCCCCATCCCTGGCCGACCGAAGAAACTGACTTCCGGCAGGTTGGCGCCAGTGGCGCCGTCACTCACACTGTCGCCGCTTTGCAGGATCGGTCGAAACCGCTCCTGCCCGTTCGTCGTATCGACATGCGGCCGCATGGGCCGCGCAGATTTCAGGATGAAGTTACGGATGAACCAGTCGGACCTGCTCAGGGAACTCCGCATCGACCGCAGCGCGCCGCCACCGCCGGCCCCGCGCCGCACGCTGTGGATCGGCTTGGCCGCGGCCGCCATCGTGTTCGTGCTCGCTGTCGCGGGCTGGGCACTGTTTGGACGCGACAAGGGCATCGAAGTGCGCACCGCGGAAGTCACCGCGATCGGCAACGGCGGCGGCAATGCCTCGGTGCTCGATGCGACCGGCTATGTCGTTGCTCGCCGCATGGCCACGGTGTCCGCGAAGATCACCGGCAAGGTGCGCGAAGTGCTGATCGAGGAAGGCCAACGCGTTGAAGCCGGCCAGGTGATGGCCACGCTCGACCCGATCGATGCCGACGCGCAACGCGACCTCGCCGCGTCGCAGCTCGCCGCCGCGCGCAGCCAGATCGGCAGCGTGCAGGCGCAACTCAAGGAAGCCGAGGCGAATGCCGTGCGCCTAGCCGGCCTCGCGCAGCAGCAGCTGGTATCGAAAGCGCAGTACGACCAGGCGATCGCGCAGCGCGACGCATTGCGCGCGCAGCTCTCCACCGCGCAGCGCAACGCCCAGGTGGCCAGCGGCGGCCTGCGGATCGCCGCGCAGGGCGTGGACAACACGATCGTGCGCGCGCCCTTCGCCGGCGTGGTGATCGCCAAGGCGGCGCAGCCAGGCGAGATCGTGTCGCCGCTGTCCGCGGGCGGCGGCTTCACCCGCACCGGCATCGGCACGATCGTCGACATGGATTCGCTGGAAGTCGAAGTCGAGGTCGGCGAAGCCTTCATCGGGCGCGTGCAGCCGAAGATGCCGGTGGAAGCGACGCTCAACGCGTATCCGGACTGGAAGATCCCGGCCGAAGTGATCGCGATCATTCCCGCCGCCGATCGCGGCAAGGCCACCGTGAAGGTGCGCGTCGCGCTGAAGCAGAAGGATCCGCGCATCGTTCCCGACATGGGCGTGCGGGTAAGTTTCCTCGAAGCAGCCAAGCCCGTCGCGGCGACACGGCCTGGCGTGCTGGCGCCATCCGATGCGATCGTGCAGCGTGACGGCAAGGACGTGGCGTTCGTCGTCGCCGACCTGAAGGACGGCGGGGGTCTTGCGCGGCAGCGCGAACTCAGGCTCGGGCGGACGTTGGGCGACGACCGCGAAGTGCTGGAAGGTTTGGGCGGTGGCGAGACCGTGGTGGTCGAGCCGCCGGCGAAGCTGGCCGATGGCGCGCGCGTGCAGGTGGCGCGCGAGGAGTCGGACGATAGCGAGAACAACAAGTAGTTTGTTCGTCATCCCTGCGAAAGCAGGGATCCAGTGACTTTCGCTGTTCGCGTTGAAGACAAAGTCACTGGATTTACGCCTGGGCGGGAATGACGGGCGAGAACACAACGAGTAGAAGCAAAGTCGCTGGATTCCCGCCTTCGCGGGAATGACGAGCGTGGAACATGAGCCAGTACGCCAGTACCACTGCGACAAGCAAACGCACAACCGACCCACGGAGCCCCGCATGTCCACCCTCGTCAGCATCCGCAACCTGCACAAGACCTACCAGCGCGGCCCGGAAAAGGTCGACGTACTGCACGGCATCGACCTCGACATCGAGCGCGGCGATTTCGTCGCGCTGATGGGACCGTCCGGCTCGGGCAAGACCACCCTGCTCAACCTCATCGGCGGCCTCGATTCGCCCAGCAGCGGCGAGATCGAAGTGGCAGGCCAGCGTATCGACACGCTGGGTTCGGGCCAGCTGTCGCACTGGCGCAGCAACAACGTCGGCTTCGTGTTCCAGTTCTACAACCTGATGCCGACACTCAACGCGCAGAAGAACGTCGAGCTGCCGCTGCTGCTGACCAAGCTTTCTTCCGCTCAGCGCAAGCGCAACGCGGAAATCGCGCTGGAACTGGTCGGCCTGAAGGATCGTGGCAAGCATCGCCCCTCCGAACTTTCGGGCGGACAGCAACAGCGCGTCGCGATCGCGCGCGCGATCGTGTCCGACCCGACGCTGCTGATCTGCGACGAGCCCACCGGCGACCTCGACCGCCAGTCGGCGGAGGAAATCCTCACCTTGCTGCAGACGCTCAATCGCGCGCACGGCAAGACCATCGTGATGGTCACGCATGATCCGAAGGCCGCCGAATACGCCACGCACACCTTGCATCTCGACAAGGGCACGCTCGTCGAACAGACCGCGTACGCGTAATCCACACAGGAGCAGACCATGAAATACCTGCACCTCATCTGGGCCGCACTGTTCCGCAGCAAGACGCGCACGTTGCTGACGCTGCTGTCGGTGACCGCCGCGTTCTTCCTGTTCGGCATGCTCGACTCGGTTCGTGTCGCCTTCAATTCCGGCGGCGACGTCACCGGCGCCAACCGCATGGTCGTGGCCTCGCGCCTGTCGATCACGCAGATGCTGCCGTACAGCCTGTCGCCGCAGATCGCATCGATCGGTGGCGTGAAACGCTCCTCGTACGCGGCCTGGTTCGGCGGCATCTACCAGGACCCGAAGAACTTCTTCCCGAACTTCTCCGTCGGCCCGGGCTATCTCGACCTGTACCCGGAATTCAAGCTGCCGGACGCGCAGCGCAAGGCATGGGAGGCCGATCGCCAGGGCGCGATCGTCGGCGAATCGCTGGCGAAGAAGTTCGGCTGGAAGGTCGGCGACACGATCCCGCTGCAGGCGACGATCTTCCCGACCAAGGGCAGCAACGACTGGACCTACAAGCTCGACGGCATCTTCCGCATCGACGACGAAAAGCGGAAAGGCCAGGAGCAGATGCTGCTGTTCCACTGGAACTATTTCGACGAGGCCAACGACTACGTCAAGGGACGCGTCGGCTGGTACATCATCCAGCTCGACAATGCGGGTTCCGCCGACCGCGTCGCGAAGGCGATCGATGCGCTCTCCGCCAACTCGGATCACGAGACCAAGACCCAGACCGAAGAGGCGTTCAACCAGTCCTTCGCCAAGCAGATCGGCGACATCGGCCTGATCGTCACTGCGATCATGGGTGCGGTGTTCTTCACCCTGCTGCTGCTCACCGGCAACACGATGGCGCAGGCGGTGCGCGAACGCATTCCGGAACTCGCGGTGCTGAAGACGATCGGCTTCTCCAACCGCAGTGTGCTCGGCCTGGTGCTGGGCGAAGCGGTGCTGCTGGTCGTGATCGGCGGATTGCTCGGATTGCTGCTGGCGCCGATCGCGATGACCGCGGCGACGAAGATGAGCGGCGGCTTCATCCAGTTGCCGTCGAACCTGCCGCCCGAAAGCTGGATCACCGGCCTGGTGCTGATGCTCGCCTTCGGCGTGCTCGCCGGGGCGCTGCCCGCGCTGCGCGCGATGCGGCTGAACATCGTCGATGCACTGGCCGGACGCTGACCGAGGACATGACATGAATCGCATCAAACGCTTCTTCGGCAACCTCGGCGTGATCCTGTTGCTGATCGCAGGCCTGGTGGCCTGGATGATGCTGCCGTGGACCGGCGTGCTCGCCATCGCCGTCATCGTTGCGCTATGGCTCGCCTTTACCCGCAGCGGCCGCCTCGCCCTTACCGCCACGCGTATCGGCATTGCTGGATTGCCGCAACGCTGGGGCGCCTCGTCGGTGATCGTGATCGGCATCGCCGGCGTGGTCGGTGTATTGGTCGCGATGCTGGCGATGGGTGAAGGCTTCAAGGCCACGCTCGACAGCACCGGTGGCGACGACACCGCGATCATCCTGCGCGGCGGTTCGCAGGCGGAAACCAATTCGGTGATCACCCGCGACCAGGCACCGCTGATTTCGGCGCTCGCCGGCATCGCGCGCGGCGAAGACGGACGCCCGGTGATCTCGCCCGAACTGTCGCAGGTGGTGAACCTGCCGAGCATGGCCGACGGCACCGATTCGAACGTGCAATTCCGCGGTGTCGGTCCCGCGGCGTGGGCGCTGAGACCCAATCTCAAGATCGTCGAAGGCCGCAAGTTCGGCGCTGGCCTGCGCGAGATCGTCGTTGGACGCGGTGCGCAACGGCAGTTCCGCGGGCTCGAGGTCGGCAGGCAGCTCAAGCTCGCCAGCCAGATGTGGACCGTGGTCGGTGTGTTCGAATCCGGCGATTCGCATGATTCGGAACTGTGGGCCGATGTCGACGTGCTCGGTCCTGCCTACCAACGGCAGGCCTACCAGTCGGTGACGGTGAAGCTCGACGGCAAGGACGGCTTCAAGCGCCTGAAGGCGGCGCTCGCCGCCGATCCGCGGCTAAAGCTCGATGTGTCGACCACGCACGACTACTACGCCAAGCAGTCCGAAGGCCTGACGAAGCTGATCAAGGCATTGGGTTCGATCATCGGCGCGATCATGGCGATCGGCGCAGTATTCGGCGCACTCAACTCGATGTACGCCGCCGTCGCCGGACGCGCGCGCGAAATCGCGACGATGCGCGCGATCGGGTTCCGCGGCCTGCCGGTGGTGACCGCGGTGATGCTGGAGACCATGCTGCTCGCGCTGGTCGGTGGCGCGCTTGGTGCATTGCTCGCGTGGCTGATGTTCAACGGCCACACCGTGTCGACGCTGGGCAACAACTTCAGCCAGGTCGTGTTCCAGTTCCGCGTTTCGCCCGCGCTGTTGTGGACGGGATTGAAGTGGGCGCTGGGCATCGGCCTGGTCGGCGGGCTGTTTCCCGCACTGCGTGCTGCACGCCTGCCGGTGACCGAGGCGTTGCGCGCGGCGTAAGCAGGTGTTGTTCGCGCATAGCAGAACGGGCGGAAAACCGCCCGTTTTGTTTTTTGTCGGGAATACCTATGCGGCCGACAACGCCGCCTGGCGCCGCGCGCGCCACACGCTCTCGCTGGCGAAGATCGCCAGTCCGACCCAGATGAAGACGAATCCGACCAGCCGCTGCTGGTCGAACGCTTCATGGAACACGAACACGCCGGTGAGGAACTGCAGCGTCGGCGCGATGTACTGCAGCAGGCCGACCACGGAAAGCGGCACGCGTCGCACGGCGAAGGCGAAGCCGATCAGCGGCAATGCGGTGAGCGCGCCGCCGAAGATCAACAGCGCATCCGCCCCCGCGCCCCACGCATCCACTCCGTTCAGGGGCAGGAATCCGCCCTGCCCGTGCAGCTCGCCCCACGCGACCACGGCAATTGCCGGCAGGAAGAGGTACACGCTTTCGACACCGAGACCTGCGACTGCATCGATGGCGAGCAGCTTGCGCAGCAGTCCGTACAACGCGAACGACAGCGCCAGGCAGATCGCGATCCACGGCGGCTGGCCGAACTGCACCGTGAGCCACGCCACACCCGCCGCCGCAAACGCAACCGCGAGCCACTTCACCCGGCTCAGGCGCTCGTGCAGGAAGACGACGCCGAGCACCACGTTCAACAGCGGATTGATGAAGTAGCCCAGGCTGCTTTCGACCACGTGGCCGGCATTCACCGCCCAGATGTACAGGCTCCAGTTGAAGCCGATCAGCGCGCCGCTCAACGCGAGCATCCACGCCGCGCGCGGGCGCGCGAGGGCCGCACGCAGCCAGCCGCGGCCGTTCTTCCACAGCAGCCATGCGACGACGAGCAGCGTGCTCCACACCACGCGGTGGGCGACGATCTGCAGCGACGGCACTGTCTTCAGCAGATGCCAGTACAACGGCATCAAGCCCCACAGCACGAACGAGGCGATCGCGACCCACAGGCCACGACGCTCGGCGGACGGCATCGGATTCATGCCTGCGATTCCTTCGCCGGCGCGGGCTTGTTCGAAGCACGCGCCTTGGCCAGGGTGATGGCCACGACGCCGGCGAGGATCACGGCCATCGCCGCGATATCGGTAGTGCTGAAGTGCTCGCCGGCCAGCCAGCCACCGAGCATCACCGCGATCGCGGGATTGACGTAGGCGTAGCTGCCGGCAAGCGCCGGGCGCACGTGGTGCAACAGCCAGATATAGGCGGAGAAGCCGATGATGGATCCGAACACGATCAGGTAGGCGACGGCGGCCAGGCCCTTGGTCGTCGGCCAGGTTTCGAAGCGTTCGCCCAGCGCGAAGCCGACGGCCAGCATCAGCACGCCGCCGCACAGCATCTGCGCCGCAGCGGTCATGAAAGGCGATGGCAGATCGCGCCCACGGCTCCAGATCGAACCGAACGACCACGCCACCGCCGCGATCAGTAACGCCACCAGTCCCATCGGCTGCCCCCCAAGCGTGCCGCCCGCGTTGAGCCAGAGCACGCCGACGAAACCGATCGCCAAGCCAATCCACTCGAGCCGGTTGGGATGCTGGCCGCGCATCATCGCGAACAATCCCATCCACAGCGGCGCGGAAGCCACGGCCACCGCCGCCAGTCCGGACGACACCCACTGCTGCGCGATCGTCACCAGGCCGTTGCCCAGGCCGAGCAGCAACGCACCCATCACCGCGGCGTTGCGCCATTGCGTGCGCGTGGGCGCGCCTTCTCCGCGCAGGCGCAGCACGACGAACATCAGCCCGCCGGCAATGACGAAGCGCGAGCCCGCCATCAGCAGCGGCGGCAGTCCGCCTTCCAGCGCGAACCGGATCGCCAGGTAAGTAGAACCCCAGATGAGGTACACCGCGGCCAGGGCCAGCGCCACGGCCAGCGCAGGTATTTCACGGGAAGCGGAGGGCGCGACGGCATTCATGGGAGGACAACCTGGAAGGATGGGAGACGTTGGTAGTTCATGGCGACGATCGCGCGGCTTCGATCTTGCCCAGCAACCATTGGAGTCCGGCGAGATGCTGCTGGTCATGGCTGCACAGGTAATGCATCAGGCCGCGCACGGTGACCGGACCATAGCCGTCGAACGCCGCAGTGCGCGCGAAATCATGCGGCTGCAGCGACGACAGCAGTTCCACCGTGCGTGCGCGTGCGTTGCGGAAGTCGGCCAATGCGGCTCGTGCGTCGGTCGCTTCGGCATAACCGCGCTCGCGCGCCAGCGCGTAGCTGTCGATGTCGGCGAGCAGCGCATTGTCCTCGTGCAGGCTGCGGTGGAAGCGGACGTGGTAGCCCTCGGTCTCGATGTCGCGGACATGCAGCACCTGTTCGATGGCGGTGAAGCGTTCGCTCGGCACGCCGTCCCACGACGCCGGCATCCAGTGTTCGTAGCCTGCAGGCACGGCGGCGTAATGCGCTTCCAGCTGCTGCGGGAAGTTGGCGAGTGCCTGGAAGGTTGCTTCGTTCATCGCCTTCTCCATCAGGCCAGGCGGCGTGGTTCGAGCACCATGTGCACGGCCAGTCCGCCAAGCACGGTGCCCATCAGGTAGCGCTGCGCCACGAGCCACGCCGGCTTGCGCGCGAACCAGGCGGCGAGGCCGGCGGCCGACAACGCGATCAGCAGATTGAAGGTGAAGCTGATCGCGATTTGCAGGGTACCCAGCAGAACACTCTGTACGAACACGGAGCCGCGGTGCGGATCGACGAACTGCGGCAGGATCGAGAGATAGAGCACTGCGGCCTTCGGATTCAGCAGGCAGGTCAGAAAGCCCATGCGGAACAGCTTCGCCGGTGAATCCGGCGGCAGCAGCGCCGGTTGCAGTGGCGACCGCGCGCCCGGCTTCACCGCCTGCCATGCGAGATACAGCAGGTACGCGGCGCCGGCGATCTTCAGCGCGTCGTACGCCAGCGGCACCGCCACGAACAAGGCGGTGAGGCCGGCCGCCGCCGCGGTCATGTGCACCAGGAACGCGCACACCACGCCGAGCAGCGACACCACGCCCGCGCGCGGGCCCTGGCTGACCGAACGCGAGACCAGGTAGATCATGTTCGGCCCGGGCGTCAGCACCATCACCAACGCGGTGGCGGCGAACAACAGCAGTTGCTCGATCGGGATCATGGGTGGCAGGCCAACGTGGGATGCGAACCAGCGTATCGGCCCGGCAAGCATCGCGTTTGAAAATACGTGCGCCATGGCGCAATATTTTTGCGTGGCCACTGCGCTCGCCCTCGACGAATTCGACCATCGCCTGCTCGATCTCCTGCAGCGCGACGCCGCGACCACGCTGACCGCGTTGGGGGAAGCCGTCGGCCTGTCGGCCAGCGCCGTGCAGCGACGGATCAAGCGCTACCGCGAAAGTGGATTGATGCGCACCGTCGCAGTGCTCAATCCCTCGCAGCTGGGCAACGTCACCCTCGCCACCGTGCTGGTCGCGCTGGAACGCGAATCCGCGCGCCACCATGTCGCGCTGCACGCGCGGCTGCGCGCGGCGCCCGAAGTGCAGCAGTGCTACGTGTTGGCCGGTGAATGGGATTACCTGGTCATCCTCGCTACCACGGGCCTCGCCCACACGCGCGAAGTCGCCGAGCGGCTGTTCGGTGGCGACGACAACCTCAAGCGCTATGAGACGCGGATGGTGTTCGAGCCGGTGAAGCAGGGGCTTGCCTTGCCTACCAGGCCACCGGGGCGACGCAAGCGCTAGTGGCTTCCAAATCGTTTCGTAGCGCCGCGCCTGCGCGGTGCGGGGCTCCTGCACGTTTGCACCGCGCGGGGCAACGCTACCGCGTTCGCCTCTGTTACTGCGGCATCGGCAAGCACTCCATGATCTCGACGCCATCGCCCGGGAAGATCGTGAAATGCGGGTGGCCTTCAAACAGGCGCGCCGCCGCTTCCTGCGACGCGGCCTGCACCACTGTGTAAGCCGCGAGGTTATTGCGCGCATCGCCGATGCCGTCCTTCGTGACGCGCTTGGTCTTGCCCAACGGAGCGCCGTTGTCGACGATCGCTTGGGCGTTGTCCTCAACCCAGCGCTTCCACGCCTGCATGCCCTCGGCTTCGCGCCGCTGGCGTTCGGTTGCATCCAGTGCCTGCCATCCGGCCATTGCGTCGGGACTGCCGGTAAAAACGGCCATGTACTTCTTCATCGGGTGTCTCCTTGTGTTTGAAGCAGATGCGCGGCGGATTGCGCGCTTCTATCTTCAAGACGAACCAGGGAGCTGGAAATCGACATCGGTGGGCGATTCATTCGCGGGTCGCCCCGACGCAGCTCAAGCCGCGCGTTCACGCTGCAGCACCTGCTGCTTTAGCGGCAGGCCCCAGCGGTAACCGCCGAGCGAACCATCGCCGCGCACGACGCGATGGCACGGCACCACGATCGCGACCCGGTTGTGCGCGCAGGCGCTCGCCACGGCGCGTGCCGCACGAGGTGCGCCGAGCTGCGCGGCGATCTCCGCGTAACTGCGGGTTTCACCTGCGGGAATCCGCATCAACGCATCCCACACCTTCCTCTGGAACGCTGTGCCGAGCAGGTCGATATCGACCTGCGACTGCCGGCCCGCCAGTGCTTCGGCAACGGCATGCAGACGCGGCGCGAGGAACTCGTCGCGGCCGGCGTCGACGCGTTCTAGCGTCGCGCGCGGAAATTCGTTGCGCAGCTTCGATTCCAGCGCCGTCGCATCGTCGCCGAGCTCGATCATGCAGATGCCGCGCTGCGTGGTCGCCACCAGCGCCGTGCCGAGCGCGGTGTCGAGCAGGCTCCAGCGGATCTGCTCGCCTTCGCCGCCGGCACGATAACGCGCGGGAGTCATGCCCAGCTTCGCCGCGCCCTGTTCGTACACACGCGAAGGCGAACCGTAACCGGCGTCGTACAGCGCGGCGCTGACGTCGCGGCCTTCCCGCAGGGCCGACTTCAACGTGCCGAGCTTGCGTTGTGCGAGGTACTCGGCCGGGCTGATGCCGAAGCGCGCGGTGAAACTGCGCTGCAGGTGCGACGGACTCAGCTTCACGATCGCCGCCAGCTCGCTGAGCGATGGCTCGCCCGCGTCGAGCAGCGCGCGTGCGCGCTCGAGCCTGTCATGCGATTCGTTGGCTGGCGTTGGAATTTTCTTGACCATGGCGTTCATGGCCCGAAGCGTAACGGGCACCCGAAGGTGCCCGCTATCCGATTCTTGTTCCCCAGGCTGCGCCTGGGAAACCCCAAAGTTTGCTGCGCAAACTTCGGGCCGCGCCACGCGCTGCCGCACCCCCATTCGCGCCTGCGGCGCGAGTCGCCCCCTGACTCAGGGGGCTGGGAAGGGCAGCCCGTGCATGCCATGCGCGATCAATCCGCCCAATGGCCCGGTGTCGCTGCCTGCGGCAACACCTGCGCGGACAGCTTCTTGTCGGCGTTGAGCAGTTGCACCGCGTCGGCGAGGATCGCGGCCGATTCACGCAGCAGTGCATCGGGACTCTGCTCGGCCAGCTTCTCGCGCGCGGCGTCCTTGGCGATGTCGCGTTCGCTCGAAGCCAGGCCGTCGTCGGTACGTTCTTCCGCCAGCGGATCAAGGGCCAGGCCCAGCGCCTTGCGTTCTTCCTGGCGCTGCTTGAATTTGGCTTCGTCGTGCGCGCGTTCGGCACGGCGTTCCGCTTCGTTCAAGGACACCGACTTCTTGGCGCGCTCCTCGCGGAACTCGGCGACGTCTTCACTCCACCACTGGAATTCCTTGTCCTTGGCGATGCGCGCGAGGTGCATCGACTGCAGCTTAGGCAGCAGCGGCGCGAAGTTGCCGTAGCGCGTGTGTTGCACGGCGGCAATACGGGTCCACGGCAGCGCGTTGTCGTAGGTGCTCTCACCGAACTCGGTCGCGTCCACCGACACCGGGAACGCGATGTCCGGCACCACGCCCTTGTTCTGCGTGCTGCCGCCGCTGACGCGGAAGAACTGCGCGATGGTCAGCTTCACCTGTCCGAAACGCGCGGTTTCGTTCGCCGGCCAGCGGTCGAGGTCAACCAGGTTCTGCACCGTGCCCTTGCCGAAGGTGGTTTCGCCGATGACGAGACCGCGGCCGTAGTCCTGGATCGCGCCGGCAAAGATTTCCGACGCCGAAGCCGAACCACGGTTGATCAGCACCGCGAGCGGGCCGTCCCAAGCGATGCCTGAATCCTCGTCGCCGTACACCTGCACGCGGCCGCCAGATTCGCGCTGTTGCACGACCGGGCCACGATCGATGAATAGGCCGGTGAGATCGATGGCTTCATCGAGGGAACCGCCGCCGTTGTTGCGCAGGTCAAGCACAACCCCTTCCACCTTCTCGCCGCGCAGCTTGGTCAGCAATTTCGCGACGTCGCGCGTGGCCGAAGCGTAGTCGCCATCGTTGCGGCGGCGGCCTTCGAAGTCCTGGTAGAAGCCAGGCAGCTTGATCACGCCGACGCGGCGCGCCGGTGCGCCGTTCACGCCGGGCAGGGTAATGATTTCCGACTTCGCCGCCTGGTCTTCCAGGCGCACCTTGTCGCGCACGAGCACGAGGCGCTTGGGCGCGCTGTCGAGACCGGCTTCGGCCGGAATCACGTCGAGGCGGACCTTGGTGCCCTTCGCGCCGCGGATCTTGGCGACGACATCATCGATGCGCCAGCCGATCACGTCTTCCATCAGTCCGCTATCGCCCTGGCCCACGGCGACGATGCGATCGCCGGGCTTGAGCTTCTGCGACTTGCCGGCGGGACCGCCGGGCACGATCTCGCGGATCGCAACCACGTCGTCCTGCTTCTGCAACACGGCACCGATGCCCTCGAGCGAGAGCGACATCGTCATGTTGAAGTTGTCGGCCGTGCGCGGGGTGAAGTAATCGGTGTGCGGATCGATCGCGTTGGCGTAGCTGTTGAGGAAGGTCTGGAACACATCCTCGCCCTTCAGCTCGGCCACGCCCTTGGCCATGTTGAGGTAACGCTTGTCGAGCGTCTTGCGGATGTCGTCAGGCTTTTTGCCGGCGAGCTTGAGGCGCAGCCAGTCGTTGCGCACGGTCTGCTTCCACAATGCATCGAGGGCGGCTTCATCGGCGACCCACGGCGCGTCCTCGCGGTCGTATTCGAAGCGGTCGCTGCCGGTAAAGTCGAAGATGTCCTGCTTGAGCAGGTTGCGCGCGTACGCGACGCGCGCGTCGAAGCGCTGGCGGTAGGTCGCGAACATCGCGTACGCCGGCGACAGATCGCCCGACTTGATGGCGTCGTCGAACTTCAGCTTGTACGCATCGAACTTCGCGATGTCCTGCGCGCTGAAGAACTGCTTGCCGCCGTCGAGCGATTCGAGATAGCGCTTGTACATGTCGGCCGACAGCGTGTCGTCGAGCGCACGCGGACGATAGGCATAACGGCTGTCCGACAGCAGGCCGTAGACGAGCTTGGCCGCGGTGGTCTGGTCGGTGGTCGGCGCGTTCGGCAGCGTCTTCGCATCGACCGACTTCAGCAGGGCCTTGTCGCTTTGCGGCGGCGTGGGCAGTTGCGCGGTCTTGTTGCCGTCTGCAGCGAGCAGTGCGACCGGAGCGGTGAGCAGGGAGGCGACCAGCAGTGTGGTGACGCGGGGAAGCATTTTCATCGCGGAGTCTTCGCGGACCGGCATGGCCCGAGGTCAAGGATGTCGCGGGATTCGACCGGTCCACAGTGCCGGAAGTTGCAGTCCCTGTCGACTGCGCGCAGCGCGCCAAAGCATCCCAATTAACGGCCTTTTCGCTTCATTGGCGAGGCCAGTGCGGGGAAGGTTCAGTTTGGTGACTGTCGCCTCACGAGCCGTCCGGAGATGGTGCGCGCCGCGGCGGCGCCACACGGATTTCATGAATCGGCGCGGCAACCGCAGGTATGCGGGTATGGAGGCGAATCAGGCTTCCGCGAAGCCCGCTTCGATCGCCGAGCGGTCGGCGTGATACGAGGAACGCACCAATGGGCCCGAGGCGACGTGGGTGAAGCCGAGTCCGTAGCCGTAGGTTTCCAGCTGCTTGAACTCGTCCGGCGTCCAGTAACGCATCACCGGATGGTGATGCGGGGACGGCTGCAGGTACTGGCCGATGGTGACCATGTCGACGTCGTGCGCGCGCAGGTCGCGCAGCGTGGCCTGCACCTGCTCCATGGTTTCGCCCAGCCCGAGCATGATGCCGCTCTTGCTCGCGACCTCCGGATGCTGCGCCTTGAACTTCTGCAGCAGGGTCAGCGACCACTGATAGTCGGCGCCGGGACGCACGTTGGTGTACAGGTCCGGCACGGTTTCGATGTTGTGGTTGAACACGTCCGGCGGATCGGCGCGGAAGATTTCCAGCGCGCGTTCCATGCGGCCCTTGCCGCGGAAGTCGGGTGTGAGCGTTTCGATCTTGGTCTTCGGGCTGTGCTCGCGGATCGCGCGGATGCAGTCGACGAAGTGCTGGGCACCACCGTCGCGCAGGTCGTCGCGGTCCACGCTGGTGACGACGACGTACTTCAGGCCCATGTCGGCGACGGTCGTCGCCAGGCTCAGCGGTTCATTCGGGTCCGGCGGCTTCGGGCGGCCATGGGCGACGTCGCAGAAGCTGCAGCGGCGCGTGCACACCTCGCCAAGGATCATGAAGGTCGCGGTGCCGTGGCTGAAGCACTCGTGGATGTTCGGGCAGCTGGCTTCCTCGCATACCGTGACCAGGCGGTTCTCGCGCAGCTTGGCCTTGAGGCGCGCCACCGAGTTGTCGCTGGGAATTCGCACACGGATCCACGACGGCTTGCGCAGCACTGGCGCCTCAGCGAACTGCACCGGCGAGCGGCTGATCTTGTCGCCGGCGACCTGCTTCACCCCCGGCTGCAGCGACGCGGGCGCGTTGGCGTTCACCACCGCGAGCGGAATGGTCTTGGAGGCAGGCTCGGTCATGGCGTGGGGTCGCAGGGAATCGGGATCAGGCAGTGAAAGCGGGCAGCTGCGGAGCGGCGGATTCGACGTCAAATCCGAACAGGCGGGCCACATGCGCAACCAGCACCGGCTTGACCGCGTCCAGGCTGGACGGGCCGCCCAAGTCTAGCATCGAGGTCACTTCGAGCCCCTGGTAACCACAGGGATTGATGCGGCGGAACGGCTCCAGGTCCATCGCGATGTTGAAGGCGAGTCCATGGAAGGTGCAGCCGCGGCGCACGCGGATGCCGAGCGCGCCGATCTTCGCGTCGTTGACATAGACGCCCGGCGCGCCTTCGCGGCGCCGGGCGTGGATGTTCCAGTCGGCTAGCGTGTCGATCATCGCCTGCTCGATGCGGCAGACGTAGTCCTTCACGCCGACCTTCAACCGCTTCAGGTCGAGCAGCGGATACAGCACGATCTGCCCGGGACCGTGGTAGGTCACCTGGCCGCCGCGATCGACGTGCAGCACCGGGATGTCGCCGGGAAACAGCACGTGTTCGTCCTTGCCCGCCTGGCCGAGGGTGAAGACAGGATCGTGCTCGACCAGCCACAGCTCGTCGGGCATGTCGTCGGTGCGGGTGTCGGTGAAACGCTGCATCGCGCGCCACACCGGTTCATACGGCTGGSGGCCGAGATCGCGGACCAGGGCGCACGCCGCCGCAGCGGTTTCACGCGGCGCCTGGGGCTCGCTGCACGCAACGTCGGCTAGAGCGTCCACTTCACTTCCGGATGTTCGCGCAGGACTTCGTGCGCGCGGTCGTACTGCTCGCGATTCTCGGCGCGGAAGCTGATGCGAACGGAAACATAGCGTCCATTGGAGGAATGCTTCCACGTCACCGATTCGTGCACGACTTCGATGCCGGCATCGAGCAGCAGGGTCGGCAGCGTAGTTTCCAGATCCTTTTCCGCCGTGCCCATGGCCGACAACTCGAAGGTGCCCGGAAACTGGAAGCCGTGTTCGGGGTTTTCAGACTTGATTTCCATCGCCGGGAAATGGGGTCGGGGGCGGATAACCCAAGGGAGCGTAGGATGCCCCCAATCACGCCGAGGGACCAATCTCGTGGACGTCGCCGCACTGTTCTGGGGACTGCTGTTCAGTTCGATCGGCCTTGGCTACTTCATCTACGGCAAGCGCCAGCAGGCGCCCGTGCCGCTGGTGTGCGGGATCGTACTGATGGTCTTTCCCTACTTCGTTTCCGGCCCGTGGACGCTGGTACTGGTAGGCGGGGCGCTGATGGCGCTGCCGTACTTCGTGCGGTTGTAGCGCTTGATACCCCGCAATGAAAAGGGCTGCCGTGGCAACCCTTTTTGTTTCGCCGACACCTGCGCGGCTCAGTTCCTCGACAACTCGAGCAAGGTCGACGATACCCAGCCCTTGTTGCCCAGCTCGTCCTCGACTTCCCACATCACGCCATTCTTGGTGCCGGTGGGATACAGCATCATTCCCACGTCGAGCGGACGCAATACTTTCCTGCCGTCGGCCGCAGCGAACAGGCGTGCCGGCTTGGTCACGGTCACCGCCTGCTGTGCATTGGCGGCGGAAGCATTTTCCGGCAGGCCACCGAGTTGGCTGACGATGTCGATATACGCCTGCAGGTACGCCATGGTGATCACCTGGCCGACTTCGGTATTCGCATAGCCGCCGACATTCGCACCACCCAGGCCGCTGCCGCCGAACAGGCCGCCACCCACGCCGAAACCGATGTCGGTCTTCTTCGCGCTGCCTTCGGACATCGCGACCTGTTCCGACGAGCGCACGTCGGTCACGGTGAGGACCACGTCCGCGGTCTTCTTCTTGAAGTTCACCGCGCCGCCCAGTGCCGCGCCGCGGCTGCCTCCGAGCAGTCCACCCACCAGCGCGCCGACGCCACTGCCACCGGCATTGCTGTTCTGCGAGATCAGGTCCGGAACCATCACGTAGTCGGCGGCCTTGACCTGGCCCTTGCCGATGTTGGAGCGACCGCGCAGTTCGCCACTGGAAGCCAGGTCGCGTTCGCGCATCGCCGCGTCCATGCCGGCGCCACGATCAACGAGGGTGAAGCACTTCGACTTGTTGACGAAGACCTTGATCAGCTTCGACGGCGCCGGCAGCTGCTGGCCGCTCCACCAGTTGGTCGAATCCTCGGGCTCGAGCACCGAGATCGTGCCCAGCTTCTTCACGCAGACCGGGATCTGCTGCATCTGTTCCTTGCGCAGGTCCTGTGCGCTCTGGCGTTGCGCGATCGCGGGCGAGGCCGCCAGTAGCAGCGCGAGGCCCGACAGGCAGGCGCGCTGCAGTGCGCGATGGGTGATGCCGTTGTTCATTTCGATGTCCACTCGTTGATTGCCAGCCACGAACGCCGCAAGCGTTCTCCAGAAACGCAATGGCCGGCTGCGCTAGCGGCGCGAGCCGGCCACGGCTTCAAGCTGGCAATACGCGAATTCCGTCGACTACAGGACAGATTCGCGCGGAAGGACTCAGTCGGATTCCCACCACATCCAGAACTCGTCCCACAGGCGCTTGAAGAAACCGCCCTCTTCCACCGCATTGATCGCGACGAGCGGACGCTGCGCGATCACCTTGCCATCAAGCGAGACCTTCACCGTACCGATCTTCTGGCCCTTCTTGATCGGCGCGACCAGGCTCTTGGGCACGTCCATCGACGGCTTCAGCTGCGCGTAGCGGCCGCGCGGCACGGTGACCAGCATCGGCTCGGCCACGCCGAGGTTCACCTCGGCAGCCTCGCCCTTCCATACCTTCTGCTTGGCGATCGCCTTGCCGGCGTCGTAGAGCTTGTGGGTTTCGAAGAAGCGGAAGCCCCAGTTGAGCAGCGCGAGCGAATCGGTGGCGCGCTGCGCCTCGGACGTCGAACCCATCACCACGCTGATCAGGCGCTGGTCGCCGCGCAGCGCGGAGGCCATCAGGCAGTAGCCCGCGCCCGAATGGTGACCGGTCTTGATGCCGTCGACGGTGGGATCGCGCCACAGCAGCAGGTTGCGGTTGGGCTGGGTGATCGGGCCGACCGTGAATTCCTTGATCTTGTTGTAGGCATAGGTCTGCGGGTAATCGCGGATGAAGGCGCGGCCCAGCAGCGCGAGGTCGCGCGCGGTCGAGAAGTGGCCCTGTTCCGAGAGGCCGGTCGCATTGAGGAAGTGCGAGTTCTTCATCCCGATGCGAGTGGCATAGGCGTTCATCAGCGAAGCGAAGGCGTCTTCGCTGCCGGCGACATGCTCGGCCAGCGCGATCGCGGCATCGTTGCCGGATTGCACCGCCATGCCCTTTTCCATCTGCTCCAGCGACACGGTCTTGTTTACCTCGAAGCCGCTATAGCTGCCATCGGTGCCGGCGCCGCCCTTGCGCCAGGCGTTCTCGCTCATCATCACCTGGTCGGTGGCCTTGACCTTGCCGCCGGCGATTTCCGCGGCGATCACGTAGCTGGTCATGACCTTGGTGATGCTTGCCGGCTCAAGGCGCGTGTCGTAACCCTCGCCCGCAAGCACGTTGCCGCTGGCGTAGTCCATCAGCACCCACGAGGTGCCGGTTACTTTCGGCGGCGCGGGAACGGGCAACGCGTCACTGGCGGGCGGCTGCGCCGGCGTCGGCGCGGGTGTCTGCGCCGCGGCCAGGCCAAGCGCGGACGTGAGCAGGAAGGCGGTGGCGAGAGCGGAACGGAATTTCATTGCGGGAACTACTCCGGACGACCGGTGCGGTCGGTCTGTTTACTGCGTGGAGATGCAGGGATGGCGCGAAAACGCGGGAAATCGTAATGCAGCAGCAGGGTGGACTGCATGCCCGGGCGCACGCCGCAGCCTGTGCACGGGCCTTGGAACGAACTGCGTGGCGATGCTACTCCCGCACGCGTTGCGGCGTACCGAAGCCCAGGCCGGAAATGCGGGTAGCGAGCTCCGGGGCGGCGTCGAGGGCCAGCGGACCCACGCGCAGGCGCCAGACCTTCTGGCCATTGGCGTCGCCATCGGTCAACGCAGCCGTGGCGATCCCGGCACCCTGCAGGATGGCGAGCGCGCGATCGGCGTTGGCACGCGCGGCAAAGGATGCGACCTGCAGGACCACGCGTTCGCCGGTCTTCACGATCTCGCGTGGCGGCGTGGGCAGCGCTGGTGTTTCAGGGGCTTGCAGCGGTACGGCGGAAGCGACTTCCCGCGCAACCGGCAGGGGCCTGCCGGGCTTGCCCGTGGCGATGCGCAACTGCCGCGACTTCATCCACGCATCGAATTCGGCAGCGGTCATCGCCTTGCCGTCCTGGCGCATGTCGAAGCGGTAATCGGTGGAAACCGCGGCGGTTGCGCTCGCACCGGGCTTGTCGGCCGCAGGCACGGAGGCCACCAGGCGATCCATCGGGCTTTGCGTGGCGCCGGTGGCTTTCGCCGACGCCGCGGACGATTGCGGCTTCGCATCGTCCTTGCGGCTCGCGTACACGGACTGCGTTTCGCCCGGCATGAGTGCGCGCACTTCGACGCGCGCAGTGCCCTGGCTGACATAGCCCAGCTTGGTCGCCGCCGCGTAACTGAGGTCGATCAGGCGGCCCGAATGGAACGGCCCGCGATCGTTGACGCGCACGATCACCGACTTGCCGTTGTCGAGGTTGGTCACTCGCGCGAAGCTCGGCAGCGGCAGCGTCTTGTGCGCCGCGCTGAAGGCGTACATGTCGTACACCTCGAGGTTCGACGTGCGGCGTCCATGGAACTTCTTGCCGTAGTACGAAGCGACGCCGGTTTCGACATAGCCCTTCGCATCGTCGAGCACTTCGTATTTCTTGCCGAGCACCGCGTAGGTCTTGCGATTGCCTACCGCCGAGCGCGGCTCGTTGGTGACTTCCGGCTCGGGAATCGCGTCGACGTCGGGAATCTCGTCGGGCACGCTGTCGCGCACGTGCGGCGCGTACAGGCCACCGGCGACGTAATCGCCGCGCTTGTTCGGATCTTCCTGCGCCGGTGCGTAGGGCGATTTCCTGCGGCCGGGCGTGGATGCGATGTCGGAGGCTTCCGCTTCGGCCCTGGCCGACGGTGGCGGTGCGGACTTCTTCGGAGCGCCGGCGCAGGCCACGAGGCCGAGCGTGACTACCGAAATGGCGAGCAGCCGCCTCATGTTCCCGGCTGTCCCAGAGCGGGCTCGGCGGGCGCAGCCAACGGTGCGGGGTTTTCCGCAGGCGCCGCGATCAACTGCGACAACTGGTGCACCGCGGTCGCGTAGCGGATCGAGTTGTTGTAACTCCAGATCGCGCGGAAGTTGCGGAATGTCAGCCAGTACTCGTCGGTTTCGCCATCGAGCTTGATCGGCGCCGCGGTGAGCCCAGGGAGCACCGGTTCCAGCGGCCGGTAACCGGCCTGCGCGAGGGTTTCCGGCGTGTGGATCGGCTCGCCGTTCGAGTCGACCAGCGGAATTGCCCCGGGCGTGTACGACGCGCGCACCATCACCGGTTGCCCGCGCTGCCAGCCGCCCTTCTTCACGAAGTAGTTGGCGACCGAGGCGAAAACGTCATCTAGATCGCTGAACAGATCGCGCGTGCCATCGCTGTCGCCATCGACCGAATACAGGCGATAGCTCGAAGGCATGAACTGCCCCCACCCCATCGCGCCGGCATAGCTGCCCTGCAACGTGGCGACGTCGAAGCCGGTTTCCTTGCCCATCTTCAGCAGCTGCGCGAGTTCGTCGCGGAAGAACGCTTCGCGCTGGTTCTCGCGCGCGATCTTGTCGGGCAGGTTGGTGCGCGGATAGTTGAAGGCGAGCGTGTACAGCGCATCGAGCACCGGCGTCTTGCCGGTGTTGCGACCCCACATGGTTTCGACGCCGAGGATCGCGACGATCACTTCGGCCGGCACGCCGTACTGCGCTTCGACGCGCGCGAGCTGCTCGCGATGCTCCGCGAGGAAGGCGCGGCCGCCATCGATGCGCTGCTGGGTGATGAAGATCGGGCGGTAATCGCGCCAGGGTTTGGTTTCCGCCGGACGCGACATCGCCGCGACAGTGCTCTCGCGGATCTGCGCATGCGCAAGCACCGATTCGATGTAGGCCTCGTCGAGGCCGTACTTCGTCGCCGTTTCGACCACGAATGCCCGGCGCACTTCCTCGCTCGGCGGACGCGGCATCGGCAGCGGCGTGGCGATCGCATCGGATGGCGTCATGCCCGGTGCGGTGGGCGTCGCCGTTTGCGTCGCAGGCGTGGATGCCGGCTTCGTTGCGGGAGGCGGCACCTGCGTGGCGCAACCGGCAAGCGCGAGTACGAGTGTAAGAACCGGCGCGGAGGTCAGTGCAGGCGGCACCGCCTTGAACCACGCGCGTGAAGGGTGCGGGCATCGGGTCATCGCGGCCGAGGGTAGCATGCGATTCCGCATCGAAAAACCTTTGTTTTCCCGATGGATGAACGCTGCGGTCAGCTTCGCCGATGTGAAGAAGCGAGGCGATCGTTCAAGGCGTCAGCGTGCGTGCACCGGCCGATGCGCGTGCACCGCCATCACCACTCCCAGGCCCGCGAGCAGCGACACCGCCGACGTGCCACCGTAGCTGAGCAACGGCATCGGCACGCCCACCACCGGCAACAGGCCAGCGATCATCCCGCCGTTGACGATCACGTACACGCAGAACGCGAGACCGAGCGCGCCGGCGACCAGCCGCGAATAACCCTCGCGCGCACCTGCAGCGATCCACAGGCAGCGGCCGATCACGAACAGGTACAGCAACAGCACCAGCGAGACGCCGAGCCAGCCGAACTCCTCGCTCAGCACCGCGAAGATGAAGTCGGTGGTGTGCTCGGGAATGTAGTTGAGGTGCGACTGCGAGCCTTCGCCCCAGCCCTTGCCGAAGAAACCGCCCGCGCCGATCGCGATCTTCGACTGGATGATGTTCCAGCCGGTGCCGAGAGGATCGGATTCGGGATTGAGGAAAGTGAGGATGCGGTCCTTCTGGTACGGCCGCAGCAGCCAGAACCACGCGACCGGCGCGACGGCCGCCACCGATGCGAACGCCGCGCCGAACCACCACCACGGCAGCCCCGCCAGGTACAGCACGAAGGCGCCACTGATGCCGACCAGCATCGCCGTGCCGAAGTCGGGCTGCAGCAGGATCAGTCCGGTCGGCACGCCGATGATCACCGCGGCGATCAACACGACATCGATGCGCGGCGGCAGCGGCCGGCGATTGAGGTACCAGGCCGCCATCATCGGCAGGCTCAGCTTCAGCAGTTCCGCCGGCTGGAAGTAGAAAAGACCGAGATTGATCCAGTGGTTGCCGTGCTTGCCCGCGCCGACGCCGGGAATCAGCACCGCGACCAGCGGCACCATCGACAGTCCGTAGATCCAGGGGGTCCAGTTGCGCAACTGTGTCGGCGGTATGCGCGAAAGCAGCCACATGAAACCCAGACCGACCGCGAAGCGCGCGCCCTGCGCGAACACGAGGCGCATCGATTCGTCGCCCGCGCTGTAGAGCACAGCCAGGCCGATCGCCATCAACGCGAGCAAGGCGCCGAGCAGAGGCAGGTCGAGCGTGCGCACGAAGCGCAGCAGCAGGTCGAAGAGCCAGCGCAGGATGATCCTCATCGCGTCGGCTCCGGCGCCTGCTCGATAGGCGGTTGCTGGCTGGTTGGGCGCTCGCGCTGCGGTTCGCGGCGCTCCACCGGCGATGCCTGCGCGGCAGATGGCGTTTGAATCGAACCCGGTGAGTGCACGCTGGCGGCAGCGTTCGCTGCCGTTGAATTCGTCCCGGAAACAGCAGGCATGGCCGTCGCGTCGGCGCGCACGGCGCCTGACGCGACCACACCCGCGATCGTTGGCATATGCGTGCCGCTCGAAGCCTCGGCGGTCGCAGGCAACGTCGGCACCGCCGACGGCGGCTCCCGTCCCGGCATCAACATCCCGCCCTGCGGCGACCGCGTCACGTCCTCCACCGGCTCGGGCATCTTGCCCAGCAGCCACGCGTCGAACACCTTGCGCGCGATCGGCGCCGCCGCGGTGCCGCCGAAACCGCCGTGTTCCACCGACACCGCGATCGCGATGGTCGGGTTCTCCGCAGGCGCGTAACCCACGAACAGCGCCTGGTGGCGCAGGTGGTACGGCAGGTTGTGCGGATCGACGCTGACGTTGCCTTTGCGGCTGATCTTCTGCGCGGTGCCGGTCTTGCCGGCCATCATGTAGGGCGCGCCGCGTGCCATCGCCGCGCCGGTGCCGCCGCCATGGATCGTCTCGATCATCCCTTCCTGCACCGCGCGCAGGTTGTTCGGGTTGTCGGTGATGCGCGCGGGCGTGGGTTGCGGCAGCGGCGTCCACGGACGGTCGTAGCCGTCGCGACGATCGTCGACCAGATGCAGCCGCTGCAGATAGCCGCCATTGGCGATCGCGCCGGTGCCGCGCACCAGCTGCAGCACCGTGGCGACCCAGTAACCCTGGCCAATCCCGGCGTTCACTGTCTCGCCCGGATACCAGCCTTCCTTCGAACGCTTACGCTTCCACTCGATCGACGGCACCACGCCGATGTTCTCGCCGGCGAGATCGATCCCCGTCTTCGCACCGAAGCCGTACTTGTACATGTACTGCGCGAAGCGCTCGATGCCCATCTCGTAGGCGAGCTTGTAGTAGTAGAAGTTGACCGAATGCGAGATCGACTTGCGCAGGTCGGTCCAGCCGGCGGCGCCGTGCGCGTCGCGCCAGCCGCGGCGCTGGCCGGGGATGTAGAACGTGCCGGTCGAAAACACCTTGGATTCGGGCGTGCGCAGGCCGCTGTCGAGGCCGGCGAGCGCGATCAGCGGCTTCACCGTCGAACCCGGCGGCCCACCACCGAGCACGTTGCGGTTGAACAGCGGCCGCGACGGGTTGTCCATCAGCGCGCGGTAATCGTTGTGCGTGATGCCGTTGACGAACAGATTCGTGTCGTACCCCGGCAGGCTCACCATCGCGAGGATCTCGCCGGTGCGCGGATCGATCGCTACCGCCGAACCGTCCATGTCGCCGAACGCGGTGACCATCGCCTGCTGCAGGTCGAGGTCGATACTCAGGCGCAGGTCGGCACCCGGCTGCGCGGGCACGCGACCCGCCGAATACATCGGTCGGCCATCGACATTGGTGACGATCTTCTCGTAGCCGACCTTGCCGCGCAGGTCCTGCTCGTAATAGCGCTCCAGGCCGGTCTTGCCGACGTGGCTGAGCGCGCTGTCGCTCTCGCTCATCGACTTCAGGTCGTTGACGTCGACGCGTCCGACATAGCCGATCACGTGCGAAAGCAGTTCGCCGTACAGATAACGGCGATTGAGGTACGACTGCAGCTCGATGCCGGGGAAGCGCCAGCGGTCGACCGCGAAGCGCGCGGCTTCTTCCTCGGTAAGCCGCAGCTTCAGCGTGACCGGCTTGTAACCGCGCGCGACGAAACGGTTCGCCTCGTAGCTGGCAATGTCCTCGGGCGAGAGCGACACCAGCTTCTGCAGTTCCGGCAGCCACTGCTTGCTGTCACCGGCTTCCTGCGGCGTGACGTCGAGGCGGTACGCCGGCACGTTGTCGGCGAGGATGCGGCCCTTGCGGTCGTAGATCAGCCCGCGTGCGGGCACCACCGGGCGCAGCTTGATGCGGTTCTCTTCCGAGCGAGTGACGTACTCGCTGTGCTGCCACACCTGCAGGCGGAAGTACCACAGCGCCAGGCCGCCGAGCGCGAACAGCACGCCGGCGAAGGCGAGGAACGCGCGGCGCCGGAACTGATCGGCCTCCAGCGCGGTGTTCTTCAGTACGCGGCGGCGTGGACGCAGGCTCATCTGTGTCTAGCGCCTGCCCCAGCCGCCCATGCGCATCCCGTCCAGCAGCATGAAGACCGGCACCCACAGCAGCATGCCGACCAGCGGCGAGAACCACGCGAGCGACGCGAGCGGCGGTTCGCCCAGCGTCAGCCGGACCGCCAGTGCGACGATGCGGTCATTGAGCAGCAGCGCGCCGATCGCCAGCGCCTGCTGCGACATCGGGAAGAAGCGCAGCCGCGCGCGGAACCGCTGCAGGATGAAGGTGATCACCACCAGCCGCAGCGCCTGCTCACCGAGCAGCGTGCCGACCACCAGGTCGGCGACGACGCCGATCACGAACGCCAGGCCGAGGCCGACGCGATCCGGGTCTTCCATCACCCAGTACGCGAGCACCAGGGCCAGCCAGTACGGCCGCAGCAGTTGCAGGGCCGGCGGAATCGGCAGCAGCGTGAGCAGCAGCGCGACGAGCAGGCTCAGCGGCAGGACCCAGGGCGAACGCGAGCGCATCAGCGTTGCTCCTGCACGGGCGCGGCGGGTATCGGTTGCGGCTTGCCGGTCTGGTTCACCGGCGGCGTGGCCTGTTGCGGCGGCGCCTGTTGCGGCCTGGCTTGTTGCGCGGACTGCGGCGCCTGCATCGACGGCGACGGTGCTGCCGCGCGCGCCGACTCTCCGCGCGCCGCGGTCGTGTTCCTTGCATTCGAAGCAGTCGCTGAAGTCGCAGGTTGCGTCGCCGGCGAATTCGCACCCGTCGCACCTCCTGCCTGCGAACCAGACGACGCGCCGCCCGGCGCCTGCGGCCCGATCACCGGACGCGGCGGCAAGGTGCGCAGCAACAGCATGTCGCGGCCACGGTCGAGTTCGGCCGCCGGCTTCACGTCGCCGACGAGGAACGCGCGGCTTTCGTCCGGCCGCAGTGCCGTGATGGTGCCGACTGGGAAGCCCGCTGCGAAACGGCCGCCCAGGCCCGACGTCACCAGCACATCGCCCACCTTGACGTCGCTCGACAGCGGCACGCTGGCGAGCGCGAGCTGGTCGGCGCGCCCGGTGCCGTAGGCGATCAGGCGCACGCCGTTGCGGGCGATCGCCACGGGAATCGCGTGGTCCGGATCGGTGAGCAGCAACACCGTCGACTGCAAGGGCCCCACTTCGATGATCTGTCCGACCACGCCGCCCGCATCGATCACGGTCTGGCCAATGCGCACGCCATCGCCGCTGCCCGCGCTGAGCACCAGGCGTTGGCGGGTGGGATCGAGATCGACGTCGAGCACCGGCGCCAGCTGCACATCGAGGCTGCCTTGCCCGGATGCACCGAGCAGGCCGCGCAGCCGCGCGTTGTCGGCATTGACGGTCGCCAGCCGCGCCATGCGCGCACGCGTCACCAGCAGTTCGTTGCGCAGGCGGCGGTTTTCGGCGGTGAGCTGGCTGAGGGTGCCGGCATCGTTGGACACAGCTTCGACCACGCGTCCCGGCAGGCCGGCGACGGCGCGTACCGGCTGGGTCAGCGCCTGCGCCTGCTGCCGCACGCGGCTGAGCCAGCCGCCGCGATGGTCGAGCACGATCAGGACGACGGCCAGCGCGAGATACGCCAGCAGCCGCAGGGTGTCGGCGATGTCGCCGGAGCGGCTGGCGGAAGGACCGGCGTAGGAAGGCACGTCAGATCAACAGGAGGAAGGGGTCGGAAGAGGCGAAGCGGCAGACGCGCCACGCGGTCCTGCATTGTGCTGAAAGTCGGAAGGCGATATGTGGAAGCGGTCGTGCTTCCGTACTGCGCCTTCCGGGACCCGACTCATTCCGGCGCGAAGAACTCGTTGCCGTGCATGTCGACCAGTTCCAGCGCACGGCCACCGCCGCGTGCCACGCAGGTCAGCGGATCGTCCGCCACCTGCACGTGCAGGCCGGTTTCCTCGCTGATCAGGGTGTCGAGGTCGCGCAGCAGCGCGCCGCCGCCGGTCAGCACGATGCCGCGCTCGGCGACGTCGGCGCACAGTTCCGGCGGGGTCTGTTCCAGGGCCAGGCGGATCGCGGCCACGATTCCCGCAAGCGGCTCGCGCAATGCTTCATGCACTTCGTTCGCGTTGAGCTTGACCATCTTCGGCACGCCCTCGGCGAGGTTGCGGCCGGACACTTCCATCGAGCGCGGCTCCTTCTGGGGCACCGCGCAGCCGATCTCGAGCTTGATGCGCTCGGCCGTGGTTTCGCCGATCAGGGTGCCGTAGGTGCGGCGGACGTAGGCGATGATCGCCTCATCGAAGCGGTCGCCGCCGATGCGGACCGACTGCGAATACACGATGCCGTTGAGGGCGATGACCGCGACTTCGGTGGTACCACCGCCGATGTCGACGACCATGGAGCCGCGGGCCTCGGTCACCGGCATGCCGGCGCCGATGGCGGCGGCCATGGGTTCCTCGATCAGGTAGACCTCGCGGGCGCCGGCCTCTTCGGCCGATTCCTTGATCGCGCGGCGCTCGACCTGGGTCGAACCGCAGGGCACGCACACCAGCACGCGCGGGCTGGGGCGCAGGAAGCGCGACTTGTGCACCTTGCGGATGAAGTACTTGAGCATTTCCTCGGTGTAGGTGAAGTCGGCGATCACGCCGTCCTTCATCGGCCGGATGGTGTTGATGTGGCCCGGGGTGCGGCCCAGCATCTGCTTGGCCTCCGAACCGACCGCCGCCACCGAGCGGTTGCCGCCGATCAGGCGGTCCTGGCGCACCGCCACCACGGACGGCTCGTTCAGCACGATTCCCTGCCCGCGGACATAGATGAGGGTGTTGGCCGTGCCCAGGTCGATGGACAGGTCATTGGAGAACATGCCGCGGAACTTCTTGAACATCAGGAAATCAGCCGTTTTGCCGTATGGGGGATGGGGCACGAAGAGCCCGGTAGCCTACGCCCAGCCCTTTGTCCAGACAAGGAAATTTTGCCCAAAAGGTGCACTGGCGCTGGCTCCGTGAAGATCCAGCCGCTACCCTACGCGCCGCGCGGCGTTCTGCCGGCCCGGGGATCCCGGGACCCCACTTCGATCCACCTTCTTTGATCGCCCCTCGCCGGGGCTCCCGACCAGGACGATTTGCCGATGGCAGCCTTGATCTGCGGCTCGCTCGCCTACGACACCATCATGGTGTTCCCGGACCAGTTCAAGAACCACATCCTTCCGGACAAGGTCCACATCCTCAACGTGTCCTTCCTGGTGCCGCGCATGCGCCGCGAATTCGGCGGCTGCGCGGGCAATATCGCCTACAACCTCAAGCTACTGGGCGGCGATCCCATTCCGATGGCGACCGTCGGTCAGGACTTCGGTCCGTACCGCGACTGGTTCAGCGAGCAGGGCATTACCCTCGATCGCATCAAGGTGATCGACGAACTGTTCACCCCGCAGGCCTTCATCACCACCGACCACGACAACAACCAGATCACCGCCTTCCACCCGGGCGCGATGATGCGGTCGTACGAGAACCACGTGAAGGACGTGCCCAACGTCAGCTTCGGCATCGTCAGTCCCGACGGCCGCGAAGGCATGCTGCAGAACGCGAAGGAATTCGCCGAAGCCGGCATTCCCTTCATCTTCGATCCGGGCCAGGCGATGCCGCTGTTCAACGGTGCCGAACTGCGCGACTTCATCGAGCTCGCCGACTACGTCACCGTCAACGATTACGAATCCAACCTGCTGCAGGAACGCACCGGCTGGAGCGACAAGGACATCGTCTCCCGCGTGAAGGCGTACATCTGCACGCGCGGGCCGAAGGGCGCCGAGATCCACACCGCGAAGGAAATTTTCGACGTGGCACCCGCGCACGAACGCCGTGTCACCGATCCGACCGGCTGCGGCGACGCGTTCCGCGCGGGCCTCATCTTCGGCATCGAGAAGGGCTACGACTGGATGACCATCGGCCGCATCGGCAACCTGATGGGCGCGTTGAAGGTCGAGCATCCGGGCACGCAGAACCAGCGTTTCGATTACGACGAGTTTGCCGAGCAGTTCAAGCAGCAGTTTGGGTACGCGCTTTGATCTGAGCTCTGTCGTTCAACGATGCATCGAAGGCCGCCTCATAGGCGGCCTTCTTTTTGCCGGCAAGAGCGCCCCTCACATCCCAAGGGTGCTTCCTCCGGGGCGTCCGCCCTTCGGGCACCTTCTCCCCGCAAGCGGGGAGAAGGAATCGCCCTCGCCCCGCTTGCGGGGTGAAGGCGGGCGCTTGTGCGCCACTGGCGCACGCCCGACTGAACGCCCTTGCGCTATGCGCAAGGGCCGGGGGCAGAGCGAGGGACAGCCGTCGCCGCAGCGACGGCAGGGTGAGGGGAAGTGACGACACGCTCCACTGCGTATGACTCACGCCCTACGGCATGTAACTAAACCGGTGAACAACAATTTCCACCGGCTTGCGATCCGACGGCGCCGCCAACAACCACAGGTTCATGTGCACCGGCATTGCCCGCTGCGCGATCCGGTTCGCGTAGTCCGCCGGTGCGAACGTCCAGTCGGCGATCGGATAGCGGTTGTCGTCGTAGTGCCCGTGCGTGGACTGGAACCGGATGTACGTCGGCTGCCAGGTGAAGCGATGCGTGCTCAGCGTGCCGTTGAGCGCGAGCGGAAACGTGTTGCCCCACGGCCCCAGCGACTGCTGCACCGGCCACGCCGTGTAATTGAGCATGTCGGCGCGCGCGTCGCCCCAGCGCGCGAACTCGATGTCGATCTCGTGGGTGCCATCGGCGCCGACGTCGGCCGTCGGGTAGTTGAACAACCCCAGCACCACGTTGCGATCGAGCAGGTCGACGCGGCTCTTCAACTGGAATTGATAGATGCCGAATCCCAGGTGCAGGTCGCTGACGATCTCGACCGCACACCATTTCCCCTTCGCATGGGTGATGCGCAGGTGCAGGTCGCCGCTCGCATCGACGAAGGCATTGTTCTCGCACCAGTAGTTGTTGCGCGGCCCGCCCTGGCCGTTCGGTCGCACGGTCCAGGTCATTCCCGAGAACACCAGCGTCTTCGCCATGCATGGCGATGCTGTCGCCAGTCCTGCCATGCCGGCCAGTGCAACCGCCAACCACCTTCCGTATACACGTTCCATCACCTGCTCCCTGTAGTGGATACATGCCTGCGCGCGGGGCCGATGCCGGAAACCGGCATCGCCGCACCTCGCCACTGTGCACGCCGGAGCCATTCCGCTCCGGCCGCTTCGATCACATCACGTGGGCCAGCCACAGCAGTTCGGGCTGGGCCAGTTTCTCGAACTCCTCGTACGGCATCTGCACCGCGTCGGTGTGCGAGCCCGCATTGAAGGCAATCTCCGGCTGCTGTGCCAGGCGCGAATCGACATACACCGGCATGCCGTACAGATGCCCGAACGGCGGCATCGCGCCGAGCTCGCAATCGGGGAAGGCGTCCTTGAATTCGGTTTCGCCCGCCAGTTCCACCACGCCACCGCCAAGTGCGCGGGAGAGCCGGGTCAGGTCGATGCGATAGGACGCGGGCATCACCATCATCGCGAGCTTGCCATCGACCTTGAGCATCACCGTCTTGGCGAACTGCTGCTGGCGTACGTGCGAAGCGGCGGCGGTTTCGTGCGCGGTGACGGTGCGGTCGTGCACCAGCGTCTGGTAGGCCGAGTGATGCTCGTCAAGCAGGTTGTGCAGGCGTGGGGAAAGCATGACTCCCTCCGCAAGGCATCCGCCTTTCGTCCCGTGCGGCGGCGCCGCTGGTGGACGCGGCGCGTGCATCCTGCGTTGCGCCGTCCCGGCGCGCTGTGCACGCCATTGCGGTCGAGCTTACTCCCGCTGCACACCGGTGGCGTGAACGTAGGAGCGCCCCATGGGCGCGACCGCACGCACGCGATGTGGTCGCGCCCATGGGGCGCTCCTATGGGCGTATCACCACTTCGGCAATTTGCCCTTGTCCAGTCCACCGACTTCGAACAGCGCGCTGCGCTTGCCGCCCATCTTCACGGGAAACTCGATCGTCATCGTCTTCGCGCTGCCCGCCATGCGCCACAGCGCGCGCTCGTCCTCGATGAACATCGCGATCGCTTCATCGGTCTTCGGCCGCGACGCCGCCATCGCCTTGGGCGCCTTGTTGTCGAGCGTGACCTGCACCTTGCAGCCGCCGTAGCAGTCGAAGTCGCCGTTCTCCAGCACGAGGTAGCTGCTGCGGCCCCACGACGGGTGGTCGCGGAAGATCAGCCGCACCGGATACGGCGTGCCGAAGCCGGTGTCGATCGGCTTCTTCGAATAGATCGCGGCCGACAGCTGGTTGCCGCCTTTCACCGGCACGCTCTGGTATTCCCACAGCGCGGCCATGCGTTGCTGTTCGCGGGTCTCGCCAACCTTTGCCTTGGCCTCTTCGTATTGCGCGCGGATCCGCGCGGTCACCGGGCTGTCTGGGTGCATCACCACCAGTTCCTCGCCATGCGCGGCCGCCAGAACCCAGTTCTTCTCCGCGTATTTCGCGTCGAACTGCTTGCCGATTTCCTGAGCCTTCTGTTCCTTCGCCGCGGCCTGCGCGGCCGCCGCGGCTTCGGCGGCCGCCTTCTGTTTTTCCGACGAATTGCATGCGGACAGCGCGAGGGAAACGGCGAGGATGAGATGCAGCCTGGTCGAAGTCATTGTCGAGAATCCCGTTGTCGTAGGAGCGCCCCATGGGCGCGATGCCTGAAGCCTTGCCACACCCAAGGTCGCGCCTACGGGGCGCTCCTACGGTGTTTCGACCAGCGTCCTTACCGCGTCGGCAACGGCATCGGGGCGTTCCATGATGGACATGTGGCCGCAACCATCGAGCATCACCTGCGTGGGCTGCGGCATGCGCGCAGCGTACAGCGCCATCGCGCTGGGATCGATCACGGCGTCCTGCCGGCACCACAGCAACAACGCGGGCTGGTGGATGTTCGCCGCTCCGTCGCCGGGCAGAAAGCGTTCCGGCCCGCGCCCGATCCTGTCGAGCACGGATTGTTCGAAGGCAGCTCCCGCGCGGCGATGCGCGATCAGTCCGGACGAAGCCGGCCACGGCACCACCGGCCTTGCCGCTTCATCGTGGAAGAGAACGTCCAGGTAACGCTGCAGCGATGCTTCGTCTTCGACGCCGAACGGATTCTTCCCCGCCAGCACGTCGATGCCGAACCGGTTGTCCCTGAAGCGCACGCCCGCCGCCGCGAACAAGCCGACGCGCGCGATGTCGCGCGGATGGCGTGCCGCGGCGAGCGCCGCGATGCCGCCGCCCATCGAATGCCCCAACAGCACCACGGGCCGGTCCGGGGACGTTGCGCGCACGAATGCATCGAGACGTTCGCTCTGCGCGACGAAACCGTAATCTTCCCCAGCCTTGCGTTCGCTTTCGCCCCACCCCGGCAAGTCGGGGATGAGCAGCCGGTACTGCCCGCGCAGGCGCTTCGCGAGGAGATACCAGTTCTCCTTGCTGCCGGTGAAGCCGTGGACCATCACGATGGTGGGCGCGTCGCGAGGTGCGTCGTCGTTGTATGCGTAGACCCAGCGATGACCGGCCACGTCGATACTGGCGCGGGACAGTCCCGCATCCCATCGCTGACGCGCGAACTCGGCGCGCACCAGCCGATACGGATCGAGCGCGATGGCAATCGCACCCGCAAGCACCAGCAGCGCAAGCAATACGGCCGCCACGAGGGCGGCCGTACGCAAGGGACGATGCGTCCGCATCAGGCGGTCAGTTCGTGGCGGGCTTGCCCGCCTTGCCTTCCGCGATTGCCGCTTCCACGGAACCGGTGGTGATCGGGTGGTAACCCGGCTTGGCCCGCGCCAGGATTTCTTCCGCCAGCTTCAGCCCTTCCGGCGTCTTCACCAGCTCCTTGTACGTCGGCATGATCAGCTTGCGCCGGCCGACGCGCTCGAGGAACTTCGCGATTTCCGCATTCGCCTGCGTGTAGCCGCTACGCACCGCGAGCGGATACCAGCGTTGCGCGATCTCGCCGTTCGGCGTGCCGGTGAAGTGGTACGTGGCATCGAGCGCGGCGAGCTGTTCGGTCGAAAGCTTCTCCGGCATGCCTTCGATGAAGTGCACCCATTCCTGCGTGGTCCACTTCGCGGTCGCGTCCTTCGCCGGCAGCGTGCCGTTGTCGAGCCAAGTCTTGCGCGCGGCATCGACGGCGTCGAAGCGCGCGGACGTGGTCTGCGGCGCGGTGGCCGGCACGCCCGGCTCGTACAGCCATGCGTCGAATTCTTCCTGCGTGACCTTGCCCGGATATTTTTCGAGCAGGTTGGCCTTGGCGTAATCGCGGAACTGGTCGGTCGAGATCGACTGGAACGCGAAGTGGTCGAAGTAGCCGCGCAGGAACGCATCGAAATCGGCGCGCCCGAAACGCTGTTCGAGGAACTGCAGGAACCACGCACCCTTGGCGTAGACCACCGCGCCCCGGTCCACCTCATCGGGATCCGCCATCAGGCCCGGCTTGATCGAGAGCGGTTGCAGTTGCGGCGGGATTGCCCCCTTGAAATCGGCGGCCAGCTCATTGCGCTCGATCACGTTCTCCATGTCGGCGCGTTCCTTGCCGTACAGCTCCTCGATGATGCGGTTCTCGACATAACTGGTGACGCCTTCGTTCAACCACGCATCCCGCGCGCTGGAGAAGGTCACGAGGTTGCCGGACCAGCTGTGCGCGAGTTCATGCGCGATCAGCGACACCAGTGACTTGTCACCAACGATCACCGTCGGCGTAAGGAAGGTCATGCGCGGATTTTCCATGCCGCCGTACGGGAACGACGGCGGCAGCAGGAGCATGTCGTAACGCTCCCAGCGGTACGGTCCGTACAGCTTCTCGGTCGTCGCGATCATCTTCTCGGTATCGGCGAATTCCTTCGCTGCCTTGTCGACCGCCGCAGGTTCGGCCCACACGCCGCTGCGATTGCTGATCGGCTTGAACACCAGGTCGCCGGCGCCGATCGCCAGCAGGTAGGACGGAATCGGATTGGGCATGGCGAAGCTGTAATCGCCGTCGCGCTTGTCGCCGCTGTTGTCGGCACCGGGCTCCATCTTGGCGCTCATCACCACCATCGCATCCTTCGGCGCAAGCACGTGCGCGGTGTAGGTGAAGCGCACCGACGGCGTGTCCTGCAGCGGAACCCACGAACGCGCGTGGATCTGTTGCGACTGGCTGAACATGAAGGGCGTCTTCTTGCCTTCGGTCATCGCCGCGGTGAGCCACTGCAGGCCGGAGGCATCGGGCGACGTGGTGTAGGTGATGCGCACGCGCTGGTTGCGCTGCGGGGTCTCGATGGTGAGCTTGCTGCCGAGCACCTTGTCGGCCGGTGCCAGCGTGTACTTGAGGTCTTCCCACTTGCCGTCGCTGCGTTCGCCGACGATCTTGCCGATCGTCAGGTCGCGCGTATCCAGGTTGAGCTTCGTCGCCTTCTGGTCGAGCCAATCGAGTGTCAGCGTCGCGCTGCCGTCGATCTGCCTCTTGTCGAAATCGAGCTTCAGTTCGAGGGCGAGGTCCTTGACCTTGACCTTGTCCGGTTCGGCGTAGGAATGCTCGTCGATCATTTGCGTGGCAGCGGTGGTGGCGGAAGTGGCGGTGTCCGGCTTGCCCGCATCGGCGGCGGGTGCGGTATTGCGCTGGCAACCGGCGGTGACGGCCAGCACGGCCGCAAGGGACAGCATCAGGATCGAATGGCGCATGGATCGGGCCTACAGATCGGAAAGCGCGGAGTGTAGCGCTGCCGCCGCTAGCGGGACCTAGCCAAGGCCGGCGGCTTGAGCATGCGTCCGGAACTTCATGCCGGGAACGGAGATGCCCTGCTTCCCAGCAGCGCACCACGCCAGCAGTCGTCATTGCCACATGAGCCACATGTGCGTAGTTCGCAGACAGGTTCCCGAGTCAAGCCCGACTGACGGCACCTAAACCTTTTTGCATGATCGGGCATCTTTAACGGAACCCTTACGCGACCTCCGGCCCTGCATGTCTTCGCTCCGTCCTGCTCCGCTGCTCTTCGCGTGCCTGCTCGCTGTCTCCGCCCCCTGCGCTGCGCAGACCATGGCGCCCGCCGAGTACGTCCCCGGTGGACGCATTCCCCTGTTGCAGGGCGACATCGCGATCGACGGCAAGCTCGACGAAGCCGCGTGGGACGGCGCACTGGTGCAGGAAGTCGCCTACGACATCCAGCCCGGCGACAACACCCCGGCACCGGTACGAACCATCGTGCGGCTGGGCTACACAGCCGATGCGCTGTACGTCGCGTTCCACGCGCTGGATGAAAAACCAGGGGAAATCCTCGCGCACCTGCGCGATCGCGATGCGGCTTTCAGCGACGACTGGGTGGGCGTGTTCCTCGACACCTTCGACGACCAGCGCCGCGGCTACGAGCTGATCGTCAATCCGCTCGGCGTGCAGGGCGACCTGATCCGCGACGAAGCCAACAGCGAAAACCAGGAAGACGCGAGTTGGGACGGCCTGTGGAGCAGCGCCGGCCAGCTCACCGCCGAAGGCTATGACGTGGAGATGCGCATTCCGTTCTCCACCCTGCGCTTCCGCGGTGGACCGCAGGACCAGCGCTGGGGCATCTCGCTGTTCCGCAACTGGCCGCGCGACAAGCGCCACCAGCTGACCAGCCACAAGTCGCCGCGCGACTCGAACTGCTTTCCATGCACCTGGGCCAAGTACGAAGGCATGGCCGGCGTCGAACAGGGGCGCAACCTGGAAATCGTGCCGACGCTCACCGTGGGCCAGACGCAATCGCGCGACGCCGCCGGCACCGCATGGCGCAGCGACGACACCTCGATCGAACCGGGCCTCGACGTGAGCTGGGCGCCCTCGCCCGCCATGACGCTCAACGCCACGCTCAACCCCGATTTCTCGCAGGTCGAAACCGACCAGCTGCAGCTGAACTTCAACGACAGCTTCGCGCTGTTCTTTCCGGAGAAGCGCCCGTTCTTCCTGGAAGGCGCGGACTATTTCAACAGCCAGTTCGACGTGCTCTACACGCGCCAGATCGCCGATCCCGACTTCGGGCTGCGCACGACCGGGCGCACCGGAAGCGGTGCCTACGGCGCGATCGTGGCGCGCGACGCCACCACGCTGGTGCTGGTGCCGGGCGTGCTGGGTTCCGACTTCGTGCAACTCGACCAGAAGGCGGACGTGGCCGTCGGCCGTTATCGCTACGACCTCAGCAAGCACACGAGCGTCGGCGTGATCGGTACCTTCCGCGAGGGCGATGACTACGCCAACAACGTCGCGGGCGTGGACGCGCGCTGGCAGGACGGCGCGCATACCGCCACCGCGCAGATCCTGCGCAGCGAATCCGAATACCCGGCTGAAATCGTCGATGCGTATTCCGGCGAACTCGGCGCCGACGCGACGCCGTCGGGCACCGCATGGCGCGCCGAATACGTCTTCAGCAACCGCAACTGGAACTTCGACACCTGGCACATCGACATCGACCCGGGCTTCCGCGCGGACCTCGGGTTCATGGGCCAGGTCGGCTACGACAAGTCGCTGGTCGGTGGCGGCTACACCTGGTACCGCGACGACAGGCCGATCAACCGCATCGACTGGTATGCCGACTTCGACATCACCGACCGCTTCGATGGCCAGCTGCTCGAGCGCGAATTCGAATCGAGCCTCAAGTTCCGCGGACCGATGCAGAGCACCTTCAGCCTGCACGGCATGACCCGCAAGCGCTATTGGGAAGGCACGCTGTTCGACGAGCATTACGTCGACATCAATGGCGAATTCCGCCCGACCGGCAACGTGCTGCTCGGCGCATACGCGAACGTGGGCACCATGATCGACCTGCTGGCGGTGGAAACCGGCCGGCGCGAACTGGTCGAACTGTGGGGCAACGCAAGCATCGGCCGCGGCCTCAGCCTCAACTGGGACATCCTCCACCAGCGCATGCGCCGGGACGGTGGCACCGCATTCGAGGCTACCGTGCTGAACGCCGGCGGCAGCTGGCAGTTCGATCCGCGCCAGCGCCTGCGCCTCACCCTGCAAGGCAGCGAGGTGCAGCGCGATCCGTCGCTGTACGCCGAGGTCGTCAACGAAACCGCGCGCGACTGGGCGACGCAGCTCGTCTACTCGTACAAGGTCAATCCGCGCACGGCGGTCTATGCGGGGGCGTCGTACGGCGCGTTCATGGACGACGACCACCCGGATCTGTTCGGCAACACGCGCAGCGTGTTCCTGAAGATCACTTACGGCTGGCAGCCGTAGTCCCCAGCCAGCCTGCGCCGTTGCGGGACGAGGGCGACGACAGGACGATGCCCTCGTCGGACACCAGCTTGGCGCCGCCCTGCGCCTTCGCCGAATACATCGCCGCATCGGCTTCGCGATACAGCTCCATCGCGTCGATGCCGGGCCGGTAATGCGCACCGCCGACGCTGATGCGGATCGGGATGGAGTCGGCGCGCACCATCGACGTGAGGGCGCACAACCACTCGCGCATCCGCGCATTGGCCGCCGGGGGCGGTTCGTGGATGCAGACCAGGAATTCATCGCCGCCCCACCGGCCGATCCAGTCCTCGCTCTGCAGCCACAGCCGCGAACTTTCGACGAGGTCGATGAGCATGCGATCGCCGGCGACGTGCCCGTGTTCGTCATTGACCGGCTTGAGGTTGTCGACATCGAGGACATACAGCGCCAGCGGCATGCCGCGTTCGGCGCGCTCTACGCACTGAAGCAGCGCCTGGTCGCTGCCACGGCGGCTCAGCGCATGGGTCAACGGATCCTCGCGCACCGAACGTTGCAGTTCGACGATGCCGGTCTCGATCTCGCGCAGGCCGCAGTTGATGCCGCGCATCAGCAGGCCGACCTCGTCGCGTCCGTCTTCGGGCAGTTGCGGCAACCGATGTTCGCGGTAATACGCTTCGACCACGTCCGCCATCATCCGCAACGGCGTGAGCAGGTGATAGAGCAGCACCAGCGCGACCAGGATGCCGATAAGCGTCGCCGACACCGCGAGCGCGACGGCGGCCTTGAGCTGCGGCGGCGTGATCGATTCGGCGAGGAGCAGCCAGGCGAGGAACACACTGAGCGGCAGCAGCGTGCAACCGGCCACGACCGCCATGAGCTTGGCCCGGAACGAGTGCGGAAACACCCGGGAAAGCGCGCGATAAACGCCGAGGCCAGCCATTGCTTTGTACGACCGATCGGATGTCCTTACCGAGACTAACCAGCGGCGTTACACAGCCGGGTGATGCTGCCAATCGCATCACCCGATCGGGTGATGCTCAGACCTTGTAGCCGGTATGAATGGCCACGATTCCCGCAGACAGGTTCCTGTAACTGCAGCGCGCGAAGCCGGCCACTTCCATCATGCCCTTGAGTTCGTCCTGCGGCGGATGCTTGCGGATCGACTCGGCGAGGTACTGGTAGCTGTCGGCATCGTGGGCGAACAGCTTGCCCAGCTTGGGCAGGATGTTGAACGAATGGAAGTCGTAGATCGGCTTGAACCATTCCGCCTTTACTTCCGAGAACTCCAGCACGCGCGCCTGGCCACCGACCTTCAGCACGCGATGCATCTCGCGCAGCGCCGCGTCCTTGTTGGTGACGTTACGCAGGCCGAAGGCGATCGTGACGAGATCGAAGCTCGCGTCCGGGAACGGCAGCGACTCCGCATTGCATTCGACGAACTCGATGCCCGACACCACGCCGCGATCGGTCATGCGGTCGCGGCCAACCTTCAGCATCTCGCCATTGATGTCGCCCAGCACGATGTGCCCGGTCGTGCCCACGCGCTCGCGCAACAACAGCGCGATGTCGCCGGTGCCGCCGGCGAGGTCGAGCACGCGATCGCCACGCTTCACCTGGCACGTCCCGACGAAGTAGCGCTTCCACACGCGATGGATGCCCAGCGACATCAGGTCGTTCATCAGGTCGTACTTGCCCGCAACCGAGGAGAAGACCTCGCCCACGAGTTTCTGCTTCTCGGCCACGGGAACGTCGCGGAAGCCGAAGTGGGTGGTGCCGGGAGTGTTGTTCTGTTCGCTCATGCGGGGATTATCGCATCGCTGGGGTTTTGGCCGGGATGCCTGCTTCGTGCTCTGCCCTTTGCTCGTCATCCCTGCGAAAGCGGGGATCCAGCGACTTTCGCCCCTGTTCGTCCCCCTCCTTTTACTCGCGCTCTCGGCTCTTGCTCGTCATCCCCGCGAAGGCGGGGATCCAGCGACTTTCAGCGGCAAGGTTTGAGACGACGAGGAGAAGCAACGCCACTGGATCCCCGCCTGCGCGGGGATGACGAGCGGAAGCAACGCCCACCTTCGCGGAGACGACGAGCAGAAGCAGAGGCACTGGATCCCTGCTTTCGCAGGGATGACGCGCGGAGTATCCACGCGCTGCATGCGCTCCTCAGCGCCTCAGCGTTCCTCAGCGCTCCTCAGCGCTCCTCAGCGCTCCTCAGCGCTCCTGAGCGCTCCTGAGCGCTCCTGGGCGCCCCGCAGCAGGCATCATGCCGAGCTAAAGGAGCTCCCATGATCGACACCCCCGACTACCGCGCCCTCCTCGCCACCGCCATCGCCGAAGCGCGACAGGGCCTCGCCGAAGGCGGCATCCCGATCGGCGCCGCGCTCTACCGCAACGATGGCGCACTGCTCGGCTGTGGCCACAACCGCCGCGTGCAGGAAGGCGACCCCTCGGTGCACGGCGAAACCGACGCGTTCCGCAAGGCCGGCCGGCAGCGCCGCTATCGCGACACGATCATGGTCACCACGCTCGCCCCGTGCTGGTACTGCAGCGGGCTGGTGCGGCAGTTCAACATCGGCACGGTCGTCGTCGGCGAATCGGTGAACTTCCACGGCGGCATCGACTGGCTGCGCGAGAACGGCGTGAACGTGATCGACCTGGCCGACGAGGAATGCATCGCGATGCTCGGCGACTGGATCGCGGCGAATCCGGACGTGTGGAACGAGGACATCGGCGAGGATTGAGGCCGCTTTGCTGCTGCTTTGCTGCTTTGCTGCTTTGCCGCTTTGCTGCTTTGCTGCTTTGCCGCTTTGCTGCTTTGCTGCTTTGCCGCTTTGCTGCTTTGCTGCTTTGCTGCTTTGCTGCTTCCGCCTTCCATCCTCCGCTTTCGATCGTCATTCCCGCGAAGGCAGGAATCTCGTCTTCGCTCGTGCTGCGTTCCGTGCTGATCCGGCCATGCAACGGCAAGGGACGACATCCCGCTTCCGCTGGAATGACAGCAACAGCAACCAAGCCATTCGATTCCCGCTCCTGGATGACGTAACAGACCACCGCCCATGCAAGCGACCTCCACTACCTGCCACGCCCTGCCCTGCATCCGCCTGAGCCACGAAAGCGCCAGCACCCTCATCGCCCTCCACGGCGCACACGTGCTTTCGTGGACCCCTGCCGACCAGCGCGAACGCCTGTTCCTCAGCGAACGCGCGCGCTTCGATGGCAACTCGGCGATCCGCGGCGGCGTGCCGGTGATCTTTCCGCAGTTCTCCGAACGCGGCACCGGCATGCGCCATGGCTTCGCGCGCGTGCTGTCGTGGCGCTTCATCGGCGTGGAAAACGAACACGCGACATTCGAGCTCCGCAATGACGAACGCACCGCGCACTGGCCGCATACGTTCATCGCGCGACTGCTCGTCAGCCTTTCCGCCACCGCGCTCGAACTCACGCTGGAAGTGGAGAACACCGGCGACGGCACCTTCGACTTCACCGCCGCGCTACACACCTATCTTCGCGTCGATGCGCTTGAAGGCGCCGCAGTAGCCGGCTTGCAGGGCTGCGATTACGAAGACAGCGCTGCCGGAGGCGTGTTGCGTCGCGAGGAGAGCTACGAAGTCCGCTTCGACGGCGAAGTCGACCGGATCTACAACGACGTGGTCGCGCCGCTCACGCTGGCCGATGGCACCGGCGAACTGTCCATCGAGCAGGAAAGCTTTACCGATGCCGTGGTGTGGAACCCCGGCGCCGCGCTCGCCGCGACCATCGGTGATCTCGCCCCGGATGATTACCGCCGCTTCGTATGCATCGAAGCCGGCACGGTGCTGCAACCGCTGGTCCTGGTTCCCGGCGAGCGCTGGGTCGGCACGCAGCGGCTCCGCGCGATCCGCTGATCCGTCCCGCACCTGATGGCCGATTCAGCGCGACACGAAACCACGCAGCCACCATCGCAGCACCAGATGCATCGCCCCAAGAACACCACCGCATCACCCCGTTCGTGACTTATGCATCATGCGCTTGCGTGCAACCACGACATCATGTGGCCATGCCCGACAGCGCCCCGTTCGAAACCCGGCACGCTCCCTCCGACCGGATCGCACCGCATCGGCACGGTGCCGCCTACGCTTCGCTCGTAACCGAAGGCAGCTATGTCGAGAGCAGTGCCGACGGCCCGGTCGAATGCACGCCGGGCACGCTGCTGCTGCATCCGGCGTTCCATGCCCACGGTGATCGTTTCGGCCACCGCGGCGCGCACGTCTTCAACCTGGAACTGATCGCACCACGCGCGGGCAGCGCATTGATCGCGGTGCAGGTGCCTAACCTGGATGAAGCACGCGCGCTACTCACCCGTGGTGGAGCACATCGCCTCGGCGAACTGCTCGCGGCATGCACGCAATCCGCGCCTTCGCCTGCATTGCCGGAGTGGCAGTCCGACTTCCTGCACGAACTGCAATGCAGCGAAGCGTCCCTGGATGCCATCGCGCGCCGCGCAGGCGTTTCCGCCGCGCACGCCAGCCGAACCCTTGCCCGCACGCACGGAATGAGCCCGCAGTTGTTGCGGCGCGAATTGCGCTGGCGCCATGCGTTCGAGCTGCTCGCGTGCGAACACACCCTGGCCGAAGTCGCGGCGCTCGCCGGCTTCGCCGACCAGAGCCACCTGACCCGCACCGCGCGCACCATCACCGGCCTGACGCCATCGCAAGTGCGCCGGCAGATCAAATCCGTTCAAGACGCGCGCCTGCCCGCTGCGGCGTAATGGCTTCAACGCCATTGCCGGACTCTCCCATGACCCCACGCCTGCTTTCGTCCGCCCTGATGCTGGGACTGGCCGCGGTTTTCACCGCCCATGCCGCGGAACCCGTCAGCACGCCCGATGCCAGCAAGGCCCTGGTGTGCGCCAGCGGCGCGATCCTGCGCGGCAACAGCGCCGATGCGCTCGCGGAACTGCGCAAGGTCCCGGCCGAAGCATTCGCCGGCGAAGACGCGCGCATCCGCAGCTGCATGATCGAGCGGTTCGAAAGCGCCTCACCGCCGCCCGTCAGCGACGACATCACCGAGCCCTTCGTGCGCGACGTGCTGAAGCTCTACCAGGACTACTGGTGGCAGGCACTGCGCCGCCCCGACGACCGCGCCGCGCTCGGAGTGGAACTCGAAACCGGTTTGCGTAAGCTGCTCGGCCCCGCAGGCACGGCGCCGAAGGATCTCGATGCGCTCGAGGACGCCATGGAAGCCGAACTCGAGAAGCACGGCTACCACGCACAGCTCGGCACGGTGACGCCGCTGCACAACGCGATGCTCTGGCGCACGCAGACCACGCGCGACTTCGACGTGCCGCTGCTGGACGGCCCGTATCGCGTGCGCGCGGAATTGCTCGACGATTTCGCTACGATCGGCTGGAGCCAGTTCGGCTCCTGCAACAAGGTGGCCAACGGCGGATGGGCGACCGAAGAAGCCCTGTACGCCGTGCTGCCGCGCTACAAGGACGGCATCGAAGGCGAGAGCTTCCAGATCGTTTTCCTCGGCCACGAAGGCCAGCACATGGCCGACAAGAACCGCTTCCCCGGCATGGCCGACTGGGAGCTGGAATACCGCGCGAAACTGGCGGAACTCGTCCGTGCCACCGGAGCGCTCAGCGAGAAGCGATTGCAGAGCTTCATCACGGCACAGGGCAGTTCGCCCGACGCGGCGCACCCCTACGCGAACACGCGCGTGATCGCCGATCTCACGACGAAACTGGGCCAGGCTCCGGACACGGTGTCCGTGCCCGCCCTGCAGCAGGCTGCCACTGAACTGCTGCGTGCAGACAGCGCGCGCCGCCAGGCCATGCGCGATGCGCCGCCGCAAACCGCATCGAAACCGACCGCCGCCCCGTAGGGCGCAATGCACGCGCTGCTGCAGTCAGGCCCCGTAGGGCGCAATGCAATTGCGCCGCTGCAACCGCGGCAATCGTCGCCGATTCGAGGGTGAAACTTTGTAAAGCGGAGCTCGCTGCGCTGCTCTGGATCGAGTGCCGTCAAGGCGAAGGCAGCCCCGTAGGGCGCAATGCAATTGCGCCGCTGCAATCAGCCGCGGCAATCGCCGTCGCGACGAGAGTGCAGCCTTGCAGAGCGGAGCTTGCTGCGCTGCTCCTGATCGAGCGCCACCAAAAGCGAAGGCAGCGGAGCAAGCTTCGCTCTACAGGACGCAACGGCGAAGGCGAAATTGCCGAGCTACGTTCGCCACCGCGAGTCCGCTCCACCCAAACCACTGCGTTGTCTCCAGTACGGCGATTCCGCCGTCGCCACGCCTGCGTGCGTGAACGAGGAGACACGCTGATGAAATCCGCCCTGCTTCCCCTGCTCCTGCTGTCCACCGGCGCACTCGCCGCCGAACCCGCCACCGCACCCGCGGCACCCAGCCACGTGATGGCGCGCGCGGCCGACATCGCCTGGGGCGACGCGCCGCCCTTCCTCGAACGCGGCGCGCAGTTCGCCCTGGTCTCCGGCGATCCCGGCAAGGCCGGCAGCCTGTTCGTGATCCGCCTGAAGATGCCCGCCGGCTACCGCATCGCCCGCCACTGGCATCCCGGCGACGAACACGTGACCGTCCTCGAAGGCTCGTTGACGCTCTCGATGGGCGAGGCCGCCAAGGCCCACGCCGAAACCTTCGCGCCCGGCGACTACGTCCTGCTCCCCGCGCAGATGCAGCACGAAGCTTCGACGACCAGCGGCGCCGTCGTGCAAATCCACGGCACCGGCCCGTTCCAGATCAACTACGTCGATGCGAAGGACGACCCGCGCAATCGCAAGGCGGAGCCGGCGAAATCGAAATGACGCGGCAGTGGGTTTGACCGCTTCGCCGTGGAAGAGCGAATCCGTCGGCAGGTCGAGAGGCTGTTCATGCCCGGGCACCGATACACGCGTACAACCAACGCACGATGCGTTGGAGACCACCATGAAGTGCGTGAAGCAGGATCGTTACGTCAGCCGCCGCGGCCCCTTCGACCAATGGCCCGCCGGATGCGCTGATCGTGCACTTGGCGCCGCCGAAAACGAAGGCTGGCCTCTCGCCGCGCGTGCCTGTGACGCATTCATTCCGTCCCGGCTTGCCAGTCCGACGCAGGAACCGCTCGCGACGCCGGGCTGACGCAACGGCGTCTGCTCACAAAATCGCGGGCGCGTGATCACGCATCCCGCCGGTCGCCGCCATCTGCAGTTGCTCCAGCACATGCCGATAGATGTCCACCGCCTGCGCGGCCGCCATGGCTGTGTTGGGTATGTTGAAACCGCGGGCGACGAGAGCGGCGGCCAGCGTCGCAGCCACCTGCCTGTCGGCATCTTCGATCTCGCCTTTGCGAGTGTTCCATTCGTTCATGATCGCTCAGCCTCGGGAAACCCCGAGTCTGTACCTCCGTGTACCAGCGCCCGGTAAACGCGTGCAGTGATCGCATCACGCAGTCGGAATAACACTCAGCTAACAACGAAGCGCGCACTGTGCCCTGGCACTACGACGCAATGTCGTAACGGCCACTCAGCCGCGCAGTACGACCCACTCCCCATCCGCACTGAGCCCTCCGCCCCTGCCATCGGCAGGAGCCCGGCTTCGGCCGTCCGCGCATTTCGCACTGCGCGACACTCAAAGGATTCAAACCATGAACACCACCACCAATGTCCCCAGCAACCAGAACCTCATGGATGCCGCGGCCGCCAACGGCTCATTCAAGACCTTCGGCAAGGCCGTCGAACACGCCGGCCTGAGCGACACCTTCCGCGGCGTGGGGCCGTTCACCATCTTCGCGCCCACCGACGCCGCCTTCGAAAAGCTGCCTGCCGGCAAGCTGGACAACCTGCTCAAGCCCGAGAACAAGGAAGAACTCGTCTCGCTGCTCAACTACCACGTCGTCAACGGCCGCAAGCCGCTCGCCGACGTCGGCAAGTGGGAGAACGCCAGGACCGTCAATGGCCAACAGGCTCCGGTCAAGCTGACCGGCGACAAGGTCAGCATCGACGGCGCGATGGTGACCACGGGCGACATCAGCTCGAGCAACGGCGTCATCCACGGCATCGACAAGGTCAATATTCCGACCAAGCAGTAATGTCGTTGTCGTAAGTCGTAACGGAAACGGCGGGGCGCAAGCCCCGCCGTTTTTCTTTCCCGGTGCGAAACGCCATGAAGCCCACTTCAGCCAGGCCCCACTGGACGGCGCCGCTCCACTCACTGACCATGCGCGTCCCGCAACCCAAGGCATGCAATGGCCATCGTCATCCCCGACCCGGAGTACACGCTGCGCGGCGTCGCTGGCGAAGCCTTCGGCCGCAGCTATCAGCTGCTGTCGCCGACGGTGATCGGGCGTGCACCGGAATGCGACATCAGCATCACGGTGCCCGGGTTGTCGCGCAGGCACGCACGGCTGCGCCCCACCCGCGATGGCCTGGAGATCGAAGACCTCCGCTCCGCCAACGGCAGCTTTATCAACGGGCAACGCATCGCCATCGCCGTCGCTCGCATCGGCGATGAAGTCACCTTCGACCAGTTGCGCTTCCGCGTGTATGCCGCTCCGGGCAAACAGGACGCCGCGCGACCGGCAGGCAGGCGGGCGAGCCCGTCGCGCGGCTGGATTTACTGGACCCTCGCTGTCGCCGCGATCGGCGCATTGGCGGCCCTCGCGTTGTTGCCGGGGGCGTGGCCGAACTGATCGCAACGAGGCGTAACGCCCGCTCACGATCCTTCATGCGGTGGCCGGCGCAACACATCGATGTCCGAAACCAGCGCGCAAGCCCCGCATGCATCTGCGAAGCTGGCCGCCCCTCGCCCACCGAGCGCCTCCATGTCCCACGCCGAACACGCCGCCCACTTCCGCCGCCTGCACGCGCAGGGCGTGCTGCGCATCGCCAACGCCTGGGACGCCGGCAGCGCGCGCCTGATCGAAAGCCTCGGCGCACCGGCCATCGCGACCACCAGCGCCGGTGTCGCCTGGAGCCGCGGCTACGCCGATGGCGACCAGCTTCCCGTCGAACAACTCTTCGCCGTCGCTGCCGAGATCGCGCGCGTCGTGCGCGTGCCGCTGAGCATGGACGTGGAAGGCGGCTATTCCGACGACCCCGACACCGTCGCCAGCCACGTCGTGCGGCTGGCCGAATTCGGCGTGGTCGGCATCAACCTCGAAGACGGCGCCGCCGAAGCGCAGCTCCTCGCCGCCAAGATCGCGCGCATCAAGCGCGCACTGACCGCGCGCGGACTCGACGTCTACATCAACGCACGCACCGACGTGTACCTGCGCGGACTCGCCCCGCCCGAACGCCGCGTCGAAGCCGTCCTCGAACGCGCCGCGCTCTACCGCGACGCCGGCGCCGACGGCCTGTTCGTCCCCGGCCTGACCGAAGCCGACGCGATCCGCGCGATTGCCAGCGGCACCCCACTCCCGCTCAACGTGATGCTGCGCCCCGCGCTACCGCCGCTGGCCGAACTCGAAGCCCTCGGCGTGCGCCGCCTCAGCGCGGGTTCCGACCTGGCCGAAGCGGTGTTCGCGCACGTCGGCACGCTGGCCTCCGCATTCCTCCAGGACGGACGCGCGGGCGACGCACCGCGCGGCAACTACGGACAGATCAACGCGCTGTTCAAGCGCTGACTGTTTCGACAGGAGCGCGGCGGCGAATCCGTCAGCCGCGCTCCACCGGAAACCGCTCCAAGTCCGCCATCGCGACGCCCCGGCTTGCTCAGGCCAGCCACCGCGTGAGCGCATCCACCGCACCGCTGCGAACGAGCCAGGCCACGCCGGCGACATTGAGCAGCACGGTGATCCAGAACCCCACCTGGAACGACGCCTTCACCGTCTTGTGGCGGAATTGCTGTTGCGCGATCAAGGCACCCGGCCAGCCGCCGAGCAGATCCAGCAGGTGCAGCGTGTCTTCCGCCGTGCGCCAGCGCTTCGCTCCCGCCGCGTCCTTGTCCCACCAGTACACGAGGAACGAGGCGAGGCTCATCAACGCGTAGACCAGCGGCACCACGACCGGCACCCGGCCCATCGCCGCCATCGCAGCGATCGCGACCAGCGCAAGCACGCCCATCACCGCGCGCGGAACGCGACGCGACGGCGTGCGTCGCTCATCGCGAAGCGGCCGCGACTGGATGCGCTGCCCGGCGAAGCGCACGTTGACCGCATTCACGCGGCCCTTCGCGTCCTTTGCCGTCTCGTAGGAAACCAGGTCCCCTTCGACCGGCCGCCGCGATCCGCCCTGGAATGCCTTCACGTGCACGAACGCGCGCATCCCGCCATCGTGCGGCACGACGAAGCCATAACCCTTGTCGTCGATCCAGTCTGAAATACGTCCCACGAGTCTCATGGCCGGGCTCGGGTAGTTGGCGATGTCCCGGAATGCTACCCAAGTCCGACCGCGATGGGCTGGCGTCGCCGACACAACCTGTTGTGTTCATATCATCTGCTGATACGATAGGCCATGCGCGACAAGGACGTCGAGACCCTGCTGGACCTGAATGGCAGCATCTTCGACCAGGGCGAGGGCTACTGGATCAGGATCGAGGCCTGGCGGGTCGAGCCCACGCCGGGGATTCCGCACGGCATCGCCTACAGCCTGACCCTGCACGAACCCTACGGCACCCGCATCCTCGGCTACGACAACGCCCACGCCGTCAAACCACCGAAGAAGTTCAAGTACGCCGGACGCATCCTCGCCTACGACCACAAGTACCGCCACGCACGCGACAAGGGCGTGCCTTACGAATACACCAGTGCGCACCAGCTGCTGCAGGACTTCTTCGACGAAGCCGACCGCGTGCTGGAGAAGAGCAGAACACCATGACCATCAAAAGCAGGAAGACGATGCGACGCACCCCCAAGTTCCTGACCATCGGCATCGCGCCGCGGCAGGCGATCCGCGCACGCGCATTGGCCATTGCCAAGGGGACGATCAAGCCCAGGCCCGGCGAGCCGAAGGTCTGGTTCACCTCGATGAAGTCGCTGGCCGAAGTACTCAGCGACGACAACCGCGCCCTGCTGCGCGTGATCCGCGACACGCAGCCCGAGTCCATCGCGATGCTGGCCCAGGCCACCGGACGCGAGCCCGGCAACCTCTCGCGCACGCTCAAGACCATGTCGCACTACGGCATCGTCGAGATGCAGCGCAACAACAACACCGTGCGGCCGGTGGCGAAGGCGACGGAGTTCCGGATCGTGGCTGCCTGAGCAGCTGCCGTCCTTGCCCCTACGCTGATGGAATCTTTGAAGTACCTGGCCGGCTACCCGCCACACCTGCAGGCGCGCGTGCACGCGCTGATCGAGCAGGGCCGGCTGGGCGCGATGCTCGCCGACAAGTACGGCGAGCCCCACGCCGTGCGCAGCGACGGCCAGCTGTACGACTACGTCCAGTCGCTCAAGGACCGGCACCTGAAGAAATCCGTGCCGCTGGGCAAGGTGCTCTACGACAGCAAGCTGCAGGTGATGAAGCACGCGCTCGGCACGCACACCGCCATCTCACGCGTGCACGGCGGCAAGCTCAAGGCCAGCCGCGAGATCCGCATCGCCACCGTCTTCCGCGATGCGCCCGCGCCGTTCCTGAAGATGATCGTGGTGCATGAACTGGCGCACCTGAAGGAAGCCGAGCACAACAAGTCGTTCTATCAGCTGTGCACGCACATGGAGTCGGACTACCACCAGTTGGAGTTCGATCTGCGGTTGTACCTGACGCAGTTGGATGTTGGGCAGGCGTAACGGTTCGCGCGAGCTGGCGTTGCCTTAGCTTTCGAACGACATCTGCCCGTGCTTTGTACCAACGCACATCTCACGCCTCCCTTGTCTCACCCTGAAGCGTCCGCGCATCCACCGCCTCCTGCGTAACCCCCTTGATCCCGAGCCACAGCATCCTCTCGTCCGCAACATCTGATGGGGAACCGATCAGAATCCGATAGACCTTTGCTGGAAAGGACATTTGATCTCCATATACGCGCGTTTATGGTCGAATTAGTCGAGCCACCGGGTGGCTTCGCTTGAACGACGCCAGGGAATCTATCTAATGCCGACACCGAGCGCATTTAGGGAGTCGGTGGTCATCGTGCCCGTCGCTGCCAATCCATGCGCCGCCTGAAATTGGCGCAGAGCAGTGCGAGTGGATGCACTAAGAGTGCCGTCGATCGCTCCTGGGTCGTAACCACGAGCAAACAATGCTGCCTGCACCCTCATGATCATCGTCTGCAACTGATCGACTGTCGGGCGCGAACTCGATGGAGCGGCCTGCGGAAAAGTCGAGTCGTATGCCGATGATGGCGTCGATTTCCGATTCGAAGACGGAGAAGTGTAGGAAGACGCCGCTGGCGGCGGTGGCGGCGCTGTGTATGTCGCTGGCGGCGACGTGTATTGGCTACCGCTCCCCGAATAGTGCGAACTGTGGGAGCTATGTGATCTGTGACTGCTATGCGAGCGGTGCCCGGCATACATGTTGTCTAGGCCTACGTTGAGCGGCGCAGTCAGCGTTACCGCGTAGTCGGCATCGTGGGTGGCGAGCGCAGTCAGCGCCGCCTGCAGGGACGGATGCTCGACGTTGGCATTGGCGCTGCCTTGGAAAGTAGTCAACCCTGCGCCCACAACTGTTAGAACCTTACGCATGTTCCTGCTCCTTCTTGACCGGGCCGATAGCTCGACTGGTCCACTCAGGTTTAATCCAGCTGAAGAAGCCACCGCATTCCGCGCGAACCGCACACGCTTCGCACGCTGGCAAATAGTCTTGCTTCCAATTGGAGATGCTGCGTCGGGCATATCTCCACAATTCTCTCGGCAGCGTGCACAGCGGCAGGTTGTATAGCGACACGGCTATGCCCCGCTGGCTCAGGTAGCCCACGCTCTCGCTCAGAGCGGGCGCCATGTCGACCGGGTCGATCCATAGCGCCTCTCGATTAGCCTTAGCGAAACCGATTGGCTCGATTCCCATCAGTGCCACGTGCTCGACAAATGACAAGTTGCGGTAGAGGAAGCGGGCGACTTCGGTAAGCCGCTCCACCGTCGGCTTCACAAGGACCACACGTATTTCAACGCGTTGGCCGGCCGCCTGAAGCGCATACAAGCCTCGTAGCGTCTGCGCGAAGGCGCCTGGGCTCTGCACGACATAGTCGTGCAGACGGTAGTGGTCGCCGTAGAGCGGGATTCCCCAACTCAGCGACGGGTGCAAATCGCGGAATGTTTCTGCCAGCCCGCCTTCGCCAAAGCGGCGACCATTCGACAACACATGCATATGCGTGCGCGGGAGGAACGCCGAGCAATGACGCACAACTCGAGCAAGGCCCTCGCCTAAGAGCGTCGGCTCACCACCGCTGATGGCGAGCGATCGCTCATCGCGATCAATCAGTTCGACCAGGTCGCACAACTGCGCTACCCGCCAATCGTCATCGACAGCGCGAGGAGGCTGCGAGCACATCAGACAAAAGCTGTTGCAGCGTTCTGTGGCGAACAGGACGTTGCCGTTGTCGCCGCGCCTGTAGCGAACCGCCACCTTGGAACTTCCGGGCAACACTTCCAATACATCCCCGGGCTTGGCTATTTCCTGCGAGCCGTGCAGTACCACTGCTGGTCGACCCGACGGTATCTCGTCGCCCTGATCGGCCAGAAAGCCCGCCCAAGGCAAAGAGAGCAGTGCATCGTCATTGGTGTTGGCTTGCCGGAGATCGAGCATCATCCGCTCGACCGGGTGTGCCCCTGACGCAAATTCGTTGAGTCCCGCGACTTTGGCGAGCGTCGGTCCCGTCCAGCCATGCAGTGTTGCCTTCGCATCAAGCGCAAGCATCGACTGTCTCCTCCGGCCTGCCAGCCGCTGCTCGTGGATGCACACCCCATCCCTCCAGGATGGAGCGATCTTCCGGGCTGCCCTGATCCCAGCGTTCGAGCAGCAAATCGAACAGGCCCATATGTCGGTGGCAGAAATCGCTGCTGGGTCGATGTCCGACCGAATCCCCCTGTCGCGCGTAATGGTCAATCGGGTCGGCCCCACAGAGGGGTACGTAAGCGCAATCGGCACAGGTGGGTAGCGCCTCGGCCACACTGGCTATCGCGATCTCCTGCATGGCCGATGAGGCCAACCAGTTTTCGATGGGCTCGTCCACACGACCCAGCGCAAAGCGATGATCACCCATCGCAGCGAGCATCCGCGCTTCGTCCGACGGATAGGCGCGTCCGTCGTAGTCGTAGACCACCGTGCCGAAGCCGGCACCGGTCGGCGAACGCAAGTCGACGTAGCCGTGACCGAAGGGCGCCATCAGCTGGGACATCAGCAGGCTGGCATAGACCTCATCCATGGCGTAGCCATTGCGGTTTATCGTCAACAAATAGTCCAGCGCAACCCGATAGAAGGCGATGAAATCAGCAATGGTGTATCCGTTACGCGCCTGAGTCTTCCGCGCGAATCCATAAGGACTGAGCGGGCGCAAAAAAATGGAGCGAAAGCCCAGTCGTCGATACTCATCGATGATGGCTTCAGGCGCAGTCAGACTGCGTGCGGTCAGCGTGGTCAGCGCCGAGACGGCATCATCCCCCAGCGCCCTGCGTCCTCGTTCTATCCCTTCGATGGTCCGACGATGGCTGTCGCGCTCAGGTCGAGGCCGGTTGCCGTCGTGCAGCCAAGCGGGCCCATCTAATGACGTTGAAAGCTGGAACCGGTGCTCGCGGAAGAAGGCGAGTTGATCATCAGTGAGGTCATGGAGAGTGGAAGCGAGCACAAAGCGTAGCGAACGCTGCTCGGTGCGATTTCGCGCGACGATGCGTTGGGTTATGTCGCGTACCCGATCGAAGTGCAGCAGCGGCTCGCCGCCTTGGAACTCCACCGTCAACGCCGGCGACGGCCATTCGAACAGACGATCTACAGCATGCGCAGCGGCGCTCCCCGCCATATCGAAGGTCGCTGCCGTCGTGGGCTGACGAGACACTTGGCAGTAGGCGCAGCTGTGATGGCAGCGCAAGGAGACAACAAAGATGTGAAGCGCCGGACCATCGATCAGGTACTGCTTGCGTGTGCGCATCTGCGATAGCAACGGCGAAAACGTGCTGCGCTCAGGATCGGCGATGAGCAAGTGACGTGCTTCAAGATCGGCGAACAATGGTTCGTTCGACGCCAACTCACCCGCGACGACACGGTCGAGTGTCTCTCGCGGCACGATGAGCCAGTCGCCCGACAAAGACGTCACCAATACTCTGCTGGAGTCCCAGGGCAGGCGGCGGAAACGTAAGGGCAGTAGTCGATAACCAACACTGCCGGTAAAAGCCGCGGCACCCGCGAATTTCATTCCTCTGGGGCCCGGATCGGACGCAGTTCGCGAAACGCGGCCTGCACCAGCGTCGTATGTAAGTCCGCGGTCTGCGCGCGAACACGTTCGCGCAGAACCTCATCCAACGCATCGTTACGAAAGTGTGCCGGCAGTTGCTCGCAATTGGTGTGGCTGTCGAACGGCGTCAGGCAGACCATTGTGGTCGTATCACTCTGCCGAATTTCGACACCAAATGAATGGCTGTATCGGTGAGCGGTCCGGACGACAACGTCGTCGCTAAAGAACTTGCGGTCCAACTCCAGCTCGATCGCGTCCATGGACTCCCCCAAGTCTCCGGAGACGCGATCCTGCCCCCGTAGAGGCGCGCCAACAAGTGCCAGCTCCTCATCCCGCCTGGGCACCTCTCGCGCTGCGAGCGGGCAGAAGGGAGGTTTTTGGGCGGATGAGGTCCTGAGCCTCATCGACGAGGCTTTTTGCTTCAAACCTCGAAGCTTGGAACCTCATCGCTAACTCAAAGAGCCTCAGGACCGAGGCTCGCGGGCTTCAACCTCGAAGCAGAAAGCCTCAGCGCCGAGGCAAAACAAGATTCGCTTGAGGTTCCCCAGCCTCGACCCTCGCAGCAAATTGCGTCTCGCATGAAGCAAATGGCCTGACCGATGAGGCTCAGTCGCCTCACCCGTCAGGCTCAATTGCTCAAACGCTAATCCGCGCCGGTGTCAGGCGGCAGTGGCGGGCTCCCTATCGGCTCATGTATCCCGCGAGCTCCTCCGGTGTACCAGTGGGGAATGCCTCTCTGAAAAACTCCACGAACGCCGCAACGCGCGCGCTCAGCAGCCGTCGCGATGGATAGAGCAACCACAGTTCGATATCGGGTCCCCTGACTTCGCCCCACTGCACGAGGGAGCCCGCTGCCAGGTCGTGGGTGACGAGCGACACGGGCAGCTTGGCCACCCCCACGCCGGCACGCACGGCATCGCGCGCCATGATGAGCGACGACAAACCCAGGACCGGCTCGATGTCGAGTGTTGTCTCGCCCGACTCTGCCCAGAACGTCCACGTCGCCGGTCGGTTGCCGCCACTGCGCATGACGGCTGGAACTCTCTGGCCTTCGGTCGGATGGCTCAGGCCGGGGGCTGCGACAACGGCCAGGCGATCGCGCAGAAAGACGCGACCGACCAGGTTCTCGTCCGGATCGGGGTTGACGCGGATCACGACGTCGTAGCCCTCCTCGACCATGTCGACCGCGCGGTCTTCGGTCGTGACCTCCAGTCGTACGTCCGGAAACCGCATTGCGAACCGGGCCGCGAGCGTTCCCATTGCGAGCTGGGAGAAAAGCAATGGAGCGCTGACGCGCAACGTCCCTCGCGGGCTGGCGCCGCCCGATGCGATCTCCGCCGTCGTCTCGTCGAGTTCGGTAAGCAGGGCCGCGGTTCGCTCGTAAAGCGCGCGTCCTTCTTCGGTCAGCTTGAGCATGTGCGCGCCGCGTTCGAACAGGCGCAAGCCGAGGCTGCTCTCCAGCTCGGCGACGCGGCGCGAAAGCGTCGCCTTCGGCCGCTCGGCGGCGCGGGCCGCGCGCCCAAACCCTCCGTGGCGGGCGACGAGATTGAAGTCGGTGAGGGCCAGCAGGTCCATGTGTTTCACCAGAGAGACAGGTGGTCCAGATATTAGGGCTATCGACCCACCTATGGATCACCAATGATCGGTCCACCCAACCAACGGAGTCCTCCCATGACCATCCTCGTAACCGGCGCCACCGGAAATGTCGGCCGCCAGGTCGTCGAACAGCTGACCAAGCGCGGCGCCGACGTGCGCGCTCTCGTCCGTGATCCCGCCAAGGCCAACTTCCCCACCGGTGTCTCGGTCGTCCAGGGCGACCTGCTCGACGTCGACTCACTGCGTACCGCCTTCGACGGCGTCTCGACGCTGTTCCTGCTGAACGCCGTGGTGCCCGACGAGTTCACCCAGGCGCTGGTCGCCCTCAACGTGGCGCGCGACGCCGGGATAGAGCGGATCGTTTACCTGTCGGTGATCCACAGCGACGTCTACGTCAACGTCCCGCATTTCGCGGGCAAGTTCGGCGTCGAGCGGATGCTGCAACAGATGGGCTTCAACGCGACGATCCTGCGTCCGGCCTATTTCATGGACAACGACGTCACGATCAAGGACGTGGTCTTCCAGCACGGCGTGTACCCCATGCCGATCGGCAGCAAAGGCCTGGCCATGATCGACGCGCGCGACATCGGTGAGATCGCCGCGCTCGAGTTGATCCGCCGCGAATCGTCGGCCACGCCACTGCCGACGGAGGTCATCAATCTCGTCGGGCCCGACACGCTGACGAGCACCGACGTTTCCGGCATCTGGTCCGACGTCCTGGGCCGATCGATTGCCTACGGCGGGGACGATCCCGCGGCCTTCGAACGGAATCTGCGCAACTTCATGCCGGCCTGGATGGCGTACGACATGCGGCTGATGAGCGAGCGCTTCGTGAGCGACGGGATGCGCCCGGAGAGCGGCGATGTCGAACGTCTCACGGCGCTGCTGGGTCGTCCGCTGCGCTCCTACCGCGCGTTCGCTTCCGAGCTTGCGCTCGTGGCATAAGCGGCGGGGTCTGCGCTGCGCGAATGCATCAACGCAGCTTTGTCTGTATGGGGCGCTCGTAGGCTCGTCCGCCGACGGCATCCCCCATTCGGGTGAGTCCCGCGGGTTCATCATTTTTTCGTGCGCGCTCTCGCGGCAGAGTTCACGCATGCCCCACTGCACGGTCCGCTACAGCGTGCGACTCACCCCGAAGACGCCGGGCGTGATGGCGATGGATGCCGTCGGGATCTTCCATGAGGAGCGCGCCGAGGACGAGGTGGGGCTGCCGGGCGAACTGGTCTGGCGGCGGCTGGAGACCTTCAGTGGTCCGACGGGGTACGCGCTGAAGGAACAGGTGCGCGAACAGCTGTGGGAAATGGATGTGTGCGCCCGCGTCGGTCCGCTGGAGTGGGATGGCTGAGCGGTTGCCTGAAAGATCCTTCTCGACGCGCGCATTTTTTTCGTGTCGAACAACAGAAGCGGAAGTCCCTTCAGCGCGCGTCGCACGCAGTGTCCATCCGCGACGGAAAGAAACGACTTCGCAATGACTTCGCCAGCGCTTGCGCGACCGAACTTTGCGCGGACACACCGACCAAAAAGGAGGCCCCGCATGCGGGGCCTCCAGGTAACCGCAGCGCTGGTTGCTTACTGCGTCCGCGCCTGCCTGCACGCACTCGCTTCGCGTCCATTCGAACCTGCGGCACATGCCGCGCGCTCGTCGGCGACCTGCAGCGGTTCCACCGGTCGATTGCCGATGCCTTCGAGGAAGCCCACCAGTCCGCCGAAATCATCGCGGCCGGCAATCACCGGCACCGGATTGACCGGCACTTCGGTGATGGTGAGCGTCGATCCGACGAAGGTCAGCTGGTAGTTGCTCGATGCATTCAGCGTGCCCTGCCCGATGGCGTAGGCGCCGGGTGCTTCGCCGGGTGCGCGCGTCAACGCGCCGGCCAGCGAATCGCCTGCGACCAGCGAGCCGGTGGTGACCTGGTAACCGAATGCCGGATCGGCCTCGCCTTCGGGCTTCGATGCCGGGTCGGCGGTCACCGTGATCGCGCGGCGCAGGATGTCCGCGACCGCGCTGCCGGATACGGTCACCGTGTAGTTGCCGGCATCCGCGCCGGTCAGCGATACACCGCTGATGGTGACGGTCTTGCCGGTGCCCGCGTTGCGGTCGGCGAAGTTGAAGCTGCCGTTCGCGCCGACGTTGTCGCCGGAAACGACACCGTTGAGCGCGATCGTGCCGGTGGTGGATGTCGATCCGTCGTACGTCTTGCTGGTGGCGGTGCCGGTGCCCGTGATCGACTTGCGCAGGATGTCGGCGAGTGCGGTACCGGAAATCGCCAGCGTGTAGTTGCCTGCATCCGCGCCGGTCAGCGATACGCCGCTGATGGTGACGGTCTTGCCGGTGCCCGCGTTGCGGTCGGCGAAGTTGAAGCTACCCGTCGCGCCGACGTTGTCGCCGGCGACCACGCCGTTGAGCGCAATCGTGCCGGTGGTGGATGTCGATCCGTCGTACGTCTTGCTGGTGGCGGTGCCGGTGCCGGTGATCGACTTGCGCAGGATGTCGGCGAGTGCGGTACCGGAAATCGCCAGCGTGTAGTTGCCCGCATCCGTGCCGCTGAGAGTGGCGCCGGAAATGGTGACCACCTTGCCGGTGCCCGCATTGCGATCGGCGAAGTTGAAGCTGCCGGTCGCGCCGACGTCGTCCCCGGTGATCACGCCGCTGAGCGAAATCGTGCCCGTGGTGGTCGTCGATCCGTCATACGTCTTGGTTGCGGCGGTGCCGGTGCCAGTGATCGACTTGCGCAGGATGTCGGCGAGCGCGGTGCCGGAAATCGCCAGCGTGTAGTTGCCTGCATCCGTGCCGCTGAGGGTGGCGCCGGAAATGGTGACCACCTTGCCGGTGCCCGCATTGCGGTCGGTGAAGTTGAAGCTGCCGGTCGCGCCGACGTCGTCCCCGGTGATCACGCCGCTGAGCGAAATCGTGCCCGTGGTGGTCGTCGATCCGTCGTACGTCTTGGTTGCGGCGGTGCCGGTACCGGTGATCGACTTGCGCAGGATGTCGGCGAGCGCCGTGCCGGAAATCGCCAGCGTGTAGTTGCCGGCATCGGTTCCCGTCAGCGATGCACCGCCGATGGTGACGGTCTTGCCGGTGCCGGCGTTGCCGTCCACGAAATCGAAGCTGCCGGTTGCACCGACGTCGTCGCCGGTGATCACGCCGGTGAGCGTGATGATGCCGGTCGCATCGGTGGTGCCGTCGTAGGTCTTGTCGTCGACGTTCGCGGTGCCGGTGATCGACTTGCGCAGGATGTCGGCGAGGGCCGTGCCGGAAATCACCAGCGTGTAGTTGCCCGCGTCGGCACCGGTGAGCGTGGCGCCGGAGATGGTGACGACCTTGCCCGCACCCGCGTTGCTGTCCACGAAATCGTAGCTGCCGGTTGCACCGACGTCGTCGCCGGTGATCAAGCCGGTGAGCGTGATGACGCCGGTCGCATCGGTGGTGCCGTCGTAGGTCTTGTTGTCGAAGGTGCCGGTGCCAGTGATCGACTTGCGCAGGATGTCGGCGAGTGCGGTGCCGGAAATCACCAACGTGTAGTTGCCTGCGTCGGCACCGGTGAGCGTGGCGCCGGAGATGGTGACGACCTTGCCCGCACCCGCGTTGCTGTCCACGAAATCGTAGTTGCCGGTTGCACCGACGTCGTCGCCGGTGATCACGCCGGTGAGCGTGATGACGCCGGTCGCATCGGTGGTGCCGTCGTAGGTCTTGTTGTCGAAGGTGCCGGTGCCGGTGATCGCCTTGCGCAGGATGTCGGCGAGTGCCGTGCCGGAAATCGTCAGCGTGTAGTTGCCTGCGTCGGCACCGGTGAGCGTGGCGCCCGTGAGATCGACTGGCTTGCCGGTGCCCGCATTCGGGTCGACGAACGCGAAGCTGCCGGTCGCACCGACGCTGTCGCCCGTCACCACGCCGCTCAGCACGATGTTGCCGGTCGCATCGGTATTGCCGTCATAGGTCTTGTTGTCGGGCGTGCCGGTACCGGTGATCGCCTTCGGCGTGACCGTGATCTGGCCGCCGCCGTTGAGCGCGATTGCATAGCCGTTGAGCCCGGCAACGCTGCCGTTGGCAATCCCGATCGCATACGGACCACCGGCGACCGAAGCGCGTTCGGCGAAACCGGCGGAGGTGAGCAGCGGCGCGCCGCTGTACGCGGTGGCAGCCGTGTCGCCGAGAAATGCGCCTGCGACGCCGCCCTGCAGGCCCGAGACGGTGAAGAGATTTCCACCTGTTGAAGTGAGATCGGTGCCGTAAACCTTGCTGGTGCTGGTAGTGGTGAAGGTCAGCGTCGGCTGGAAGGCGAACACGTAGCGGTTGCCGCTGACGCTGCCGGGCGCGACCGTCGCCAGCGTGCCGTTCCAGATCGCGGTGTTGCCGCTGTCGAGATTGTCGAACGAGCCCGCGGTGGGCCGCTGCGAATACACCACCCAATGACCGCCGGCGCCGGTCTGGATCGCGTCGGCGCCGGACTGGTTGAAGAACGCATGCGTGGTGGAGAGCACCACGTCCTGGCCTCGGACCTGGCCGGCAGGGGTGATCTGCAGGTTGTCGCCGACCACGTCGAGCGTGACGTCGCCGCTGCCGCCGTCCACGACGCCCTGCACGATCAGCGAACCCGCATTGCGCAGCGCCAGGCCGTTCGAGCTGAAGGTCGAGAGCCCGTTGATGTGGTTGTCGCCGATGAGCGACGCGCTGCCGCCAGCGCCGCCCGTCAACACCACGGTGGTGAGCGGACCGGTGACGCTCAGCGTGCCGGTGGCGTTCAACACACTGCTGAAGCCGCTGCCGCTGCCCAGCGTGAGATTGCCGGCGTTGGCGGTGAGCGACAGCAAGTTGCCCGCCGTGGCGCTGGTGATGTCGACGCTGCCAGCGACCACGCCGATGTTGCCGCCGGCATTGGCGCTGCCCAGCTGGGCGAGCGTGCCGGCATTCACCGTGACGCCGTTTGCGGCGGACAGGTTGGCGCGATCGCTGCCGTTGGCGCCGGTGACTTCGCCCGCGGCCGTTACCGATACGTTGCCGCCGTTGGATGTCGCCGACGCGATGCGTGCGTGGTTCGCGGAATTCACCGTGATCGTGCCGGCCGACTGCAGGCTGCCGGTCACGGTGACGCTGCCGCCGCCACCCGTCGTCGCGAGATTGGCGCTGCCGCCGATATCGCCGTTGCCGAGCGTGAGGTTGCCGTTGGTGGCGGTGAGCGTGACGTTGGCATTCGGCGCGCCGATACCGGCGATGTTCACCGAAGCGCCGGTAGCCGCCAGCCCCGCGTTGTCGGCGCTGATGAAGCCGGTCGTCAGCGCGCCCGCGCCGGCATCCAGCGCGAAGGTCGATGGTGCACTCGCATTGACGACGACACTGCCGAGGCTGATGCCGCTGTCGGTGCGCACGCCGCCGCCGTTGAAGACGGACATGCCATTGACCGTCAGGGTGTTGAGCATCGAAGTGCCGCCCACCGCGCCCTGGAACGTGGTGCCGGTACCGGAGGTAACGGTGAGATCGCCTTGGCCGGAGCTGGTGGCATCGACGCTACCGGTAAACGAGGCACTGCTGCCGCCGGCATTAATGACGTTGCTACCGGCGACGAGCACGTTGCCGTTCAACTGCACCAGCCCCGAACCCGTGGACACGGTGCTGTTGGACAGGCGCAGGATATTGCTGCCGGTCAACCTGACATCGCCACTCGCGGTGGTGGCATTGGCGATCAGCAGGTCGGACACGGAGGACACCGCCGTAATGCCGCCGCCGCCGAGGTTGGTGAACGTGCCGCTGGCGAACTGGTTGGCGGCGTTGCTCAGGACGATGCCGTTGAGCGCGCTTGCCACGAGAGCATCGGTGGTGATGACCCCACCGCTCTGGCTGAGCGAGCGGCTCGAATTCAGCGTGACCGATCGCCCGGCGCCGGTGGTGACGTTGCCACCCAGGGAGAGCGAGCCGCCGCCCGTGGTGGCGAGCGTGACATTGCCATTGGTGGAGGTGATGTTCGCGCCCGCCATGGTGGTGAGGTTGCCGCCACCCGTCGTGGTGAAGGAGAAGTTGCCCGGGTTGGTGATGCTGAAGCCCATGGTGAAGCCACCCGCGGTGTCGGTAATCGAGAACGCGTTGGTGGTGCCGAGGCCGAAGTCGGGCGTGAGCGATTCCGAGCCCATGAAGTCGCCGGCGGTGATCCAGTAGTCGCCCGCGACCGATGGCCGCGCGGTGAAGCTCACCAGGCCGGTGCCGGCGGAAAGATCGACGTCGTTGCCGGCATACGTGGCGCCGCCGAGCACGTCCGCGCTGCCGACGACATCCACCGGGCCGAGCGCGTCGACGGTCTGTCCCGAACGGATCGCGCGCGCACTGAGGCCGTTGATGCCGCGGATGACGACGTCGTCCTGCGCGTCGATGTTCCAGGTCGAGATGGCGTTGCCGCCCAGGGCCACGTCGCGGCCCTTGATGTCGCTGCGGATCGACAGGTTGCCGGCAGCGCGGATGCTCAGGTCGGTTCCGCCCTGTCCCACTCCGCCGGACGAGACGATGTCGAGCCGGCCCGGCGCGTTGATGCCGCCCTGGATCAGCAGCTTGGCGGCGCCCGCCTGCGCCCCGGGACCCGGCTGTACCGAGCCGGAGCCAAACACGGTGACGCTGCCTATGGGGCCGGCGTAGAGCACCAGGTCGCCGCCGACGAAGCTGATGTTGTCGGCCGCGTTGTCGTCGACCAGCAGGATGTTGCCCTGTGAATCGGCCATGCCCGCGGCGCTGATGAAGGTGCGCGCCGCGGTGAACTGGCTGTTGCCACCGACGCGGACGCCCGTGCCCTGGTTGCTGCCGGTGTTGATGGTCAAGGTGCTGAACGCATTGAGGTCCGCGTCGAAGGTCACCGTCGCGGCCTGCGCGCCGATGATCGCGGTCTCGCCAGTGCCCGCATTCGCGGTGCCGCCGAAGGTCACCTGGTTGGCGAGCAGCGCGATCGCGCCGATGTCGGCGGTCAGCTGCGCCCCGGGTTGCACGACGATGCTGTTGGTCGCGCCGCCGAAGCTGAAGGTGTTGGTCGCGCCGGCGAGGAATGCTGCGCCGTTGGTGGCTTCGGTTTCGCCATTGAGCGTCGTCGCCGTCGACAGCAACAGGCCGCCGACGTCGAACACACCGGTGCTGCCCACCGAGATGCCGTTGGGATTGAGTAGCCAGAAGTGGCCGTTGCCCTGGACCAGTCCGCTGATGTCCGAGGCGGTGCCGCCCGTGACGCGGTTGACGAAGATGTAGTTGTTGGGACCGCCGCTGTTGGTGATCTGGAAGGTGTTGCCGGCGGCGACGTTGAAGCTGTTCCACTCCGCGTAGGCGCGCGGGCCGGTCACGTTTACCGTCATCGTGGTGCCGTTGGTGACGGGCGCGCTGACGTTGGTGTTGGCGGTCATGCTGCCGGGCAGGCTCTGCGCGAGCGCGGGTGCGGCGTAGAGGCACTGCGCGATGCCGAGGCACAGCAGGCGCAGCATGGGGCTGCGGCGGTTGCGGGAAGCGGTCATGTCGGTGTCCTCAGCGGATCGAGAAGGCATGGTTGAAGGTCAGCAGCACGCGATCGCCCGGCGTCGGTGCGCCCGGCAGCGGTGCCGACTGCGGCGAGGCCCAGACCAGGCTGAGCTGGCCCGAACTCCAGCGCATGCGCGCGCCGGCGCCGGCCGACCACGGCTCGGCGTCGTAGCCCAGGCTGTCGTAGTTCCACACCCGTGCCGCGTCGGCGAAGGCGAACACGCCGTAGCGACGCGCGTTGCCCGCGATGTCGAAACCGAATTCGGCCTGCACGCCCAGCGCGCGATCGCCCGAAGCGGCGCCCGGGTCGTAGCCGCGGCCGACGGTGTAGTTGCCGACCTGGAATTCCTCGTACGCCGGCAGCACGTCGCGCGTCCATTGCGCGACGCCGTTCAGCTGCACGTACGGCGACACCCGCGACTGCGGCGCGAACGCGAAGCGCGTGCCGAGATTGAGCCGGGCGCTGGTGAAATCCGGACGCGCCTCGCTGCGCGAGAGCAGCGGCTCGCCCGCTTCGCTGGCACCCAGTGCATCGAGGCCCTGGCGCAGCTCGATCCCGGCCATCGTCGCCAGCCCCGGTATCGCTGTGGATTGCCAGCGGCCATCGAGAGTGAGAGCGAGCACGCGCAGGCGTTCGTCGAACAGCGGGATGGCGTCGCCATCGGGCCCTCGCAGGAAGCCGAGGTCGTTCTGCTGGTCGATGCCTTCCAGGCGCATGCCGGCGTCGATCGATGCAGCGCGCGACTTCAGCAGCGGATAGCGCACGCCGAGTCGGGCGACGCGCGAGCGGCCGTCGAGTTCGAGCGGTTCGAGCGCGCCTTCGGGCTGGCTGCGACCGTAGGCGTAATCGCCGTGCAGCAGCCAGCCGCTCGCGCCGAGGCGCACTTCCTCCATCAACTGCACGACCTGCTGCGCGCCGGTGTGGCTCGAGTACAGCACCAGGCTGGTGCGCTCGCCGAAGCGGGTGAAGCTGTTGGCGTCGGCGCGCAACGACACGCCGGTGCGACCGAGTTCTTCCGAGCCCATGTTCTGCACGCTCACGCCGAGGTCGAAGCGGCGCCGTGGGCCGAACGCGGCGATCGCCTGCAGGCCGTCGTCGCTGCCGTCGTCGGCGCGGCGCAGTGCGAAGCGCACGTCGGCACCGGGAATTTCACGCGCGAGCAGGAAGGCGCGTTCGACATCCGGCCAACGCGTCGCGCCCTCGGTTCGCGTCCTGCCCAGGTAATCGCCCGCGAGGCCGGCGGCCGGACCGAGCGCTTCGGCGTTCTCGATCCGCACATCGGCGATGCGTCCTTCAGTGACGCGCAGCGTGAGCACGCCATCGCTGATGCGCTGCTCGGGCAGCTCGACGCGCGCCAGTGCCTCGCCATGCCGCGCGTAGACGGCGGCGACGCGGTCGCGCGCGGTGCACAGGATCTGCGCATCCGCGCTGTGGCCGATCAGGTCGGCGACGCTGGCATCGAGGCGCTCGCGCGGAACCAGCGTCGAGCCAGTGACCTCGATGCCGCTCAAAGTGACGGTGCCCTTGCCTGCGAACGGGCATGGCGCCGGCTCGGCGAGTTGCGCGGGATCGATCACGCGCGGCTGCACCGGCGGGGTCCGCAGCGCGGGATCGTTTTCCTCGCGGCCCTGGCCGGGGATCTGGGTGGTATCGACCTGGGCCAGTGCCTGTGTCGATGCAATCAGGCCGGCAACGGCCAAGGCGCACGCATGCGCAAGCGGCCGGATGGCCGCTTTGTTCTTCGAATTCATGGGTTCCCCTGTGTGGGCGACGCAGCGCCCGGCGCGATGGTCGCCCAATCCATCGGATGCAACAACTGTCACCTGCCGATTCATGCGGGCAGGCATAAACGAGTCAGCGCGGTGAGCAGGCCGGGCGCGCGATTCACGGCGCACCCGCTTGCGTTGCCGCCGGCGCGAGCAGTGCTTCCTTGAACTTCGCTCCCGAGTTGTACGCGAAGTACACGTGCAGCGATTCGCCCTTGGCGAGCACGGTGTCGTGCATGGTCTGGGCGTCGCCACCGACGCGGCAGGTGCCGCGGCCCTTCGGATCCGAGCCGACGCCGACCTGGACCTTGCCGGCGGGGACCTTGAAGGTCGCGGTTTCGGCGTCTTCGAATCGTCCGGCCCAGCGGCCGTTGATGTAGACGGCGGCGAAGCACGCGCTGGCTTCCCACGCCTTGCCGCGGGTGATCCGCAACGTGCCCCATGGGCCGCGCACCGGTTCCTGGTAGGCGAGGACGCGGTCGGCCGGCAGTTCGGTCACCGGTTCGTCGGGCACGCCGGCGGCGCGCAGGGCGAGCATGGCGGCGTGCTTGTCGGCGACGGCCTTTTCGGCGAGTTCCACGGTGTGGGCGCTGTAAGCCGCCGTCTGCATGTCGAGGTAGCGCGCACTGCCCTTCACCTCGCCGCCTTTCTCCACCCGCATCTCGTAACCATCGGGTCCGGTCACCTGGACGATGCTGCGGTAACCCAGCATCGCGTCGAACTCGAGCGTGTCGGCATCGACGATGCGGGCGGTGGCGTTCGGCGATTTTTCGACGTCGAAGTACAACTCGCCGGGGCGCTTGCCGGGGCTGATGCGCATCTTCGACAACTCGGTGCCGTTGGCCTGGACGCCGGTTTCCAGCATCACCTTGCCGGGCACTTCCCACTGGATGCTGCGCGTCTTGCTGGCGTAGCCGGGCCAGCCCGCCAGGTCTTCGCCGGCAAAGGTCTTGCCGACCAGCTTCGCGTACGGGCCCCATACCGCGGGATCGGCGACTACCGCTTCGGTCTGCGCTGCCTGCGCCGGTGCGGCTTCGACAGCAGCGCTCTGCACCTGCGCATTCGCGTTGAACGCTGCGAGCCACAGCAGCGCGAGCGCGCCTGCGTTCTTCAGGATCGGACTCATGCTTATTCGCCTCCAGCCAGGGATTCGCCGTTCCCGAGGAACAGAGCGTTCATTTCGTTGCGGAACCGCGTGTCACGCGCTTCGTTGCGCCTGGTCAGCGACTTGCGCTCGCCATCGGTGAGGCTGCTGACCGCCTGCGCGCGGAGCGTGCCGGGTTCGCGGGTGCGGTACAGCAGCACGCGGCAGCGACCCGCCGTCGCGTCGAGCACCGGCTTCGGGATCGCGTAGCGGTCGCCGTCACCGGACTTCTCCGCGATCGCCAGCGCATCGCCTGCGCCGGGCTTGAGGAAGTCGCCGTAGATGCGGTCGGGCAGGTTGTCCCAGTGGCGGGTGTCGGCGCGCGCCTTGGCCGCCGAACTGATCAGCACCGTGGCAACGCCGACGACCAGCATTGCACCGCCGATGGCAGCGCTCCCGGCGTATGACGCGCCCTCGATGCCGATGCCGCCGACCGTGTCGGCGCCTTGGCGGAAGCTCGCCTTGCCATTGAGGATCACGTCGATCTGGCGGCCGCCGAGCGTGCTCGCCTGCCAGCCGAGATTGCCGAGCACCGGCAATTCCCTGTCGTTGGCTACGGCAGCGACGAAGGGGTTGTCGCCCGGCTGCAGCTTGAGCGCTTCGCCGTAACCACCGGCCGCGGTCTTCACCGGCGACATGCCCGACTCGACCAGCAGCAGCGTGGTGTGGTCCGCCGGCGGGGGCTTGAGTCCTTCCGGTTGCTGGGTGGCGGCGCGCCGGTACAGGTCGCTCGCCATGCCGGGGTCGTCGGCGCAGGTCGAGGCCCAGCCGGCCAGCAGCGACATCAGGCCGAAGTCGCCGGCGTAGGTTTCGTCGTTGGAGATCGTGTCCTGGTACTCGGCGGAACGGAAACTCGCGCGCGCGTTTTCGTAATCGCCGTCGGCCATGAACAGCAGGCCGCGGTAGTAATAGGTCATGGCGCGTTCGTAGGGCTCGCCCTTGAAATCCTTGGTGCCTTCCGACGACCACATCGAGCGCGCCTTCTTCGCCGATTCGGAGTTGGCGTAGATCAGTTCGATGCGCGTGATGGCGGCATCCAAGGCGCGCGCCGCGACGTCGAGGTGGCCCTGGTCGATGGCTTCCAGACCGAGGCGCTGCAGGTTGAGCACCGCGCCCCACTCGCCTTCCTGCAGCAGCGTGTCGTAGTACGGCTGCAGACTGGCGGGCACCGGCGCGGATGCAGCGGCGCCCTGCGCGAACGCGGGCACCGTGCAGGCCAGGCCAATCGCGAACGCGGTGGTGCGGGCGAAGCGCTGCAGCGCGCGCACGCTCACCGGTGCACCAGCGCGTCGGCCAGGTGGCGGCCGGTTTCGTCGGCGAGCACGCGCGCGGTGTCGGTCATGGTGGCGGCGCGTGGCGCGGCGCGTTCGAAACCATTCGCCCCGGCGACCCACGGCTGCGGACCGGCTTCGCCCAGTTCGGCGGGCGTGTCGAAATCGACCAGCGTTTCGCCGCTGGCGACATCGCGCAGCGCGACGTGGAAGCGGCGGCCGGACGTGGCACTCGCGTCGATGCGCGAGGTGACTTCGGCCAGGTAGTCGGCGTGGCCAACCAGCGCCTGCGTCTCGATCGCGTGCAGGTTGGGGCGTTCGCCTTCGACGTCCATTCCGGTCAGGCGCGTGGCGAGGGTGCGGTCGATGAAGCGCACGCCGCCCTGGCGCAACTGGGCCATGAATTCCGACTGCATCGCTCGCGCATCGGCCGAGAGCGTGGTGCGCGCGGGGCCCTGGCCTTCGGTGAACTTCTCGCTGCGCTGATGCAGGCTGGCTTCGGCGCCGGCGACGGAAACGCCGACCGCGCCGTCGTAGGTGCTGGCGACGCCCGCGACCTGTGCGGCGTTGCCCTGCACGCGACGGTCCAGGGTTTCGACTTCGCGGTAACCGGTGGTGAGCCCGTCTTCGAGCTGCGATTCCCAGAACAGCATCACCCGGTTGCGCGCGCCGAGGCGTTCGCGCAATGCGGACCATGGCGTGGTTGCCTGCGGCGTATGGCGCGGCGCGGGTTTCAGCACCGGCGGCTGGCCGGCGCGCATCTGCGCGGCGGTTTCGTGCGGAAACGCGAGCGCCAGTGCGACGGCGCAGGTCATCAGTGCGATACGCATCGCGTGCTCCCGGATCAGAGGTTGGGCGCCAGTTCGATGTAGTAGTGCGCGGCCTTGCCGGCGGAGAACGACGACTCCTGGTAGACGGCCATGCCGCCCGCGGGCAGGAACACCGTGCGCCATGCGGAGACGGGTTCGGCCGGGGCCATGCCCTGGTCGAGGAACGCGGTGCGCGCGCGCACGCTCATGCCTTCGCCCGTGCAGTTGGCCAGGCGCGCGCTGACCTGCACGGTCCCGCCGGCGGTGTTCGAGGTGTTGAGCTGCTGGACCATCACGCTGTGGAAGAGCACGGAGTCGCTCATCAGCACGGCGTCGGCGGGAATGTCCTTGACCGCGCCGTACGCGACCGAGGTCAGCGCGGGACCACCGACGGGCGCGTTCTTCTTCAGCGCCTTGTAGTCGCACTTGAGCAGCGCCTGCGGGCGCGTGTTGGGCGTGGAGCAGCCGGCGAGCGACAGGGCGATGAGGCCGGCGGTGCAGAGGGCGGATGCGGCGAATTTCATGGCAACTCCTTCGGAGGTGTGTTGGCGTGCGCGGTCGCCGGATGCAGCGTCAGCGCGGTGCGGATCGGTGCGTCGTCGTCCGGGCGGACGCGATGCACCGTGCCTTCGCCCCGCGTGGGCACGCAGGCAAGGCCGGGGGATGGTGTTGCGGCATGACCGGCTCGTGGACCCGGCCATGCCTGGTCAGCGGTAGATGACGTCGTCGGCCGCGGCACGCTGGAATTCGTACATGCCGCTCCAGACCACGCCGCCGGTTTCGGCATCGACAAGTTCGAACGCGATCTGGTTGTAACGCTGGATCACGCCGCTCTGCGGATCGCGGCTGTCCAGGGTCATGATCGCGCCGCCGAGGAAGTAGTCGACGCCGGCCTGTCCGCCGGTGAGCCCGGTGGTGCCCACGTCGGTGACCCCGTCGCGCTTGAGTTCGCGCTGCTTGGCGACCATGCCGGCGTAGCGCTGGCTCACGAAGGTCATGCGGCCCTGCGAGGCGCGGTTGAGTTCGGTCATGAGGCGCTGGGTGATCATGCGCCGGTTGATGATCTGCGAGCCTTCGTTGCGGAACTCCTGCTCGTCGATGAGGATCCGCGGCGGTTTCCCGAGACCATTGAGGAAGCCGCTGGCGAACATGTCGCGCGCCATCTGGTTGGTCATGGTCTGGATGTCGTGGGCTTCGATGCCGACACCGGTGACGATGCCCTTCTGGCTCGGGTCGAGGTCGCGGGTCTGGACGCCGTTGCGGTTTTCCAGCTCCGGCTTCTTGCGGTCACGGGCCTCACCGGCCCCGGCTGCGAACAGCAACGCCCCGCACGCCAGCCACAGGCCGGCATTGATATGTCTCGTGCTCAAGTTTTCCCCCTGAAGATTCAACGCGCCGCCGGCGAATGGAACCGCAGTCCCCGCAGGCACGGCCTGGAGTCCCGGGTGTTCGCCGCCGTTAGGCGCCGGTCAAGTGGGCCATAGCGGCCTGCGGAATGCTTTTCCCGATCGTTGAAAAGTTATGAAAGGTTTTGAATGCCGCGGCGGTTGGTGGCAGCGCGGGCGTGAGAGCGGGTCATGCCCGATGGGGTCGAACTGCAGCGGGACGCCGTCGGGCCTTCAGCAGTTCGACGTATTGCGTGGCGGTTCGGTGAGGATGCGGACGAAGTCGTCCTTGCCCAGTGCACCGAGTTCGCCACGGATCGGGAAGTGGCCCTGCAGTAAGCGGCGCATTGGAGGGAGCCTTGGGTAGTACGCCGGACTACTTATCTGATTGTTGGCGTAGCGCTTCCTGCAGTCGGGCAAGGCTCAGCATGACCGTCATCGGATCGATGGGCGACTCGATAAATCCATGCTTCAGATAGAACGCCTTCGCCTCTTCATCGATGGCATGACAGAGCAGCGCCCGGATGCCCATCTGTCCGGCAATCTGCAAGATCCGCTGGACCGCATCTTTCAGCAACCCGCGTCCGATCCCCTGCCCCATCCAATCCACATGCACCGCAAGCCGCCCCAAAACCGCCACCGGGACTGGATCGGGCATGTTGCGTTTGATGCTGCCAGGTGCGATCCCGTGCGAAATCGCACCCGCTGCGAGCGCGTAGTAGCCGATGACGTTTTGATGGTCATCGCACACCACGAAGCACCTGGAAGCCCCATCGCGGTGATTCTTACGGGCGCGATGCGCCAGCCACTTCGCCAGCTCGGGGGAGGTGCACTGGAAGTCCTCCAGCCTATGCTCGCCAGAAAGCGGCGCAGGAGGACGGATCGCCAAGGATCAACGCTCCCAGGGTGCTGGTGTACTCAACAAGCGACGCAAAGCATCGGTATTGGTCAGTGGTGCCTCAATCAGCTCGTTAAAGCGCTGCAACGCCTGGCGACTCAAAGCAAAGTGCGTCTGGTCGGCCAGGACTTCCCGAGCCTTCTCACAGGAGGCGTCCAGGATGAACTCCGTCCGGTTCTTACCGGAAACCCGCGCGGCATGGTCGATCAGCGCCTGCTTGGCAGCCGGCGCTCGAAAATTGATGACCCTGTTTGGGGTGGCAGCAGTCATGGCACGGACTCGGCGGTATGTGTGCACATTGTGCATACAGTTGACGAGCTGGGCAAGATTGCTTTGTTGAATTCGCCAACTTGGCGACTGGCTCCATTCAGCCCTCAGGACCCGCTGAATGGCGTTCCGCTCCCCTCCGGCCCGGAACCCTATCCCGCCGGCACTGCTCACCGGTCGCCGGCCGAATCCGCCAGCACCGCGACGATTTCGCGCACCAGGTTGCGTTGCCTTGGAGGCAACCCGAGGAAGGCATCGACCATGGCCCGGTCCTGCGCACTCATGCCGTCGGCCCAACTGGTCCGGACCTCCGCGACCTTCGACTTGCCGCCGCCGTACTGCAGGACATGCGGATCGATCCCGACGATCGCGGCCAGCACGCGGATCTTGTCCTGCCGCGGGATCACCTTGCCATTGAGCCACTGCGAAATCGCCTGCGCGGTTACCGGCGCGCCGCCATAGCGTGAGTTGAACCGCTTCTCCAGCACCGACGCGCTCGCCTCGATGTTCGCGGCGTGCAGGGCAGCGCGGAGCCGCGCCGCAAATTCCGCTTTCTCGTCCTTCATGGCACAGGACGTTAGGTGCCCGTCGAGCGCGAATAGGAAGTTTGACTTTCATTTGATTGAAAGTTTTACTTTCATATTGTCGTTTCGCCTCCGGGTCCATGCCCAAGTCCATCCTCGAGCAACTGCCGAAGTTCGTTGCCCGTGGCCACCGGCAGGCGCAGCTGCGGATGGGGCTGCGCTAAGTGCCCGTACTGGACTGGATCGGCAAACCTGCGGTGGTCAAACACCACAAGGACGTGCCATATCGGCTGCTGGAGCCGGTGCCTGGGCTCTCCTGCAACCCAGACGGAGACGGCGCCGGGAACCTGATCGTCCAGGGTGACAACCTGCTGGCATTAAGGGCACTGCTGCCGCGCTACGCGGGGCAAGTGAAGTGCATCTACATCGACCCGCCATACAACACGGGCGTGGACGATCGCGACGAAAGTGGCAGCCGTACGGGCTGGATTTACAGCGATAACGTCAACAGCCCTGAAATTTCGGCATGGCTAAACAAAGTAGTCGGCTCGGAAACGGAAGACCTTTCCCGCCACGACAAGTGGCTATGCATGATGTATCCGCGTTTGATGCTATTGAAGCAATTCTTGCGCGACGACGGCGTCATCTTCGTTTCCATCGACGAAAACGAATACGCCAGCCTGCGCCTGTTGCTGGATGAAATCTTCGGGATTTCAAACCGGGTCGGGACCATCATCTGGAAGAACGCAACGGATAACAACCCAACGAATATCGCCATCGAGCACGAATACGTGCTGTGTTACGCGCGATACAAGGGGAAGATCAAGAAAGAGTGGAAATCCGCCAACCTGGCGGTGAAATCACGCCTTCTCGAAATAGGCGACGAATTTGTCCTCGAATACTCGGATGGCGTAAAGCGCCAACTCGAATACACGAAATGGTTTCGTAAGCACAAGGATGAACTTTGGCCATTTCAGGATTACAAGTTCATCGACGATGGCGGCATCTACACTGGGATGAGAAGCGTCCATAACCCGGGCAAGGAAGGCTATCGCTATGACGTAATTCATCCGGTCACTGGTAAGCCATGCGTACAACCGATGATGGGGTATCGCTTTCCAGAAGAAACGATGGCGCGATTGCTTGCCGAAGAACGAATCCTCTTCGGCGAGGACGAAACCAAGCTCATCGAATTGAAGGTTTACATCAGGGACTACCGATCCAAGCTTTCAAGCTTGTTCGAACTTGATGGCCGTACCGGCACCAACGAAATCAAGCAGATTTTCCCAGGCAACAAACGCCCATTCGACTTCCCGAAGCCCACCGAGCTGATCGAAGAGCTGCTGAGCTTCACCACCAACAACGATGACATCGTGCTGGATTCGTTTGGCGGTTCGGGCACGACAGGTGCGGCGGTCTTGAAGCTAAACGCTGCTGATGGCTCGCGGCGCCGCTTTATTACTATTGAGATGAAGCAAAGCATCGCGGAAGCCATCACCGCAGAACGAATTCGCCGTATCGCTGACGGCTACACAAACGCAAGAGGCGAACACGTGGAAGGCCTCGGCGGCGGCTTCCAGTTCTGCAGGCTCGGCAAGGCCCTGTTCGATCCGCGCGGCCACATCGACAAGGACGTGCGCTTCGCCGAACTGGCCAACTTCGTCTGGTTCATGGAAACCGGCATGGGCCTGCCGCCACAACGCGCCAGCAAGCGCAAGGCCGACATCGGCAGCCCCCTGCTTGGCGTGCACGAAGGCCGCGCCGTATACCTGCTCTACAACGGCATCCTCGAGGATCGCTCCATCGACGGCGGCAACGTCGTCACCACGCCGCTGCTTGAACAACTGCCACCGCACCTCGGCCCGCGCGTGGTCTATGCCGCCCGCTGCGCCATCGGCGAAGAACGCCTGCGCAAGCTCGGCATCCGTTTCAGGCACCTGCCCTACGACCTGCGGGTGAAGCCATGAGCCTGCTGAAGAAGTATCAGGACCAGGTCCTCGACGCCTGGGAAGGTTTCCTGCTTGCCTACAAGGCTGCGAATGAAGCCACGCCCGGCACGCGCAACGCCAGCCGCGACGCCTTCGAGCAATGCACGCAGCAGCACTTCAAGCTCAAGATTCCGTATCACGCGCCAACCGCATTGGCCGAAGCCGACGTGCCCGTGGTCTGCCTGCGCATCCCCACGGGTGGTGGCAAGACCCTGATCGGCGGCCATGCCATCGCCCGCTTCAAGCGCAGGCTGCTGCCGGCGGGAACCAGCCTGACGTTATGGCTGGTTCCCAGCGACGCCATCCGCACGCAGACCCTGCGCGTGTTGCGCACGCCGGGCGAACTGCTGCATGACGAATTGCGCGCCGAACTCGGTGACGTCGCCGTGCTCGACATCGACGAAGCCCTGTCGACGCCGCCTTCTGTGTTCGACAGCCAGGACACGGTAGTCGTCGCCACCATGCAGGCGTTCAAGCAGGAAGACACTACGCGGCTCGCCGTGTACAAGCCGAACGGCGCGCTGATGGAACACTTCCGTGGCGTCGAGCAGCCAAGCTGGTCGCTGGTGGAGGCGCTGAAGCTGCGCCGGCCCTTCGTGATCATCGACGAGGCGCACAACCAGGGTACCGATCTGGCCTTCGACACGCTGGCACGGCTGGACCCGTGCGCGGTGCTGGAACTGACCGCCACGCCGGATCGTCTGAACCAGCCGTCCAATGTGCTGTATTCGGTGTCGGCGTCTACGCTGCAGGGCGAGGACATGATCAAGCTGCCGGTGGACATGGCCGCGCATGGCGACTGGCGCATCGCACTGCGCGAGGCCATCGCCTGCCTGGACCGCCTGCAGGTAGCGGCGGATGCGGAGAAGCAAACGACCGGCGAAGCACTGCGTCCGATCATGCTGTTGCAGGCCGAGCGCCAGCAGCAAGGCAACCCGGATGCGATGACGGTCGACAAGGTCCGGCAGGCCTTGCTGGACGACTTCAGCATTCCCGCCGAACAGATCGCGCGCTCTGCCACCGGCGTGGATGAACTCGATGGCATCGATCCGGCCAAACTGCGCTTCGTCATCACCGCCGACAAGCTGCGCGAAGGCTGGGATTGGCCTGAGGCCTATGTATTGTTGAGCTTCCGTGGAAGCAGCACACAAACTGCACTGGAACAGATCCTCGGCCGAGTGCTGCGCATGCCGAATGTACGGCGTAAGCAGCACGACGAATTGAACCGCGCCTACGCGTTTGCGGTCTCCACCAACATCCTCGCCGTGGCCAACACGCTGCGCGATGGCCTGGTACATGCGGGCTTCGAACGGCAGGACGTCAAGGACCTGATCCACACGCCGGACCCGAAGGAAGAGGACCTGTTGCGCAGCCAGCAGAGCGTCAGCATCGAGTTGCCGGTCAATCAAGGCCGGGTGCAATTGCCTGATTTCAGCCAGGCCCTGGATACGGTGCGCAAGCGCATCGAAAACAAGCTGGATGTTTCACCGGAAACCGGCAGCCTGACCTTGCGCGGAGAGTGGTCGCCCGCCGAGCAAAAGGCACTGAAAGCCGCGATGCCCTCCGAGGCTGCGGTACAAGCGGCCGAGAACGCCTTCGCCCGATTGCTCTCGCCTGCCGGGCCGCTCGAGAAAACGCCTTCCGAGCAGGGCGAAAGCTTCGCCCTGCCCTTGCTGGCATGGAAGCAGGGCGACTGGCTGGGCGATCTGGACGATGCGCCGGATCTGGAAGGCACGCTGGCCTTGGCTGACGTCGACTCGCTACTGGACGAAACCGCCTTCCCGCGCCAGTTCGAGGAATTGCAGCGCAAGCGCCTGGGAATGAGTGATGCCGGCAAGTTGAAGCTCGATTCGCTGGAACGGCTGCAGGTGCAGATGGGCCTGTTCGGCGTGCGCGAGTCGGCCAGCGAAGCCGACCTGCTGTGGTGGCTGGAACAGCGCGTGATCCGCGCGGACATCGATCCGGATGAGATCGCGGGATGGCTGTCGGGCGCACTGCGTCACCTGCTGGATACGCGCGGCTTCGCAATGGACGAGTTGGCCTACCGCAAGGGGCGCCTGCGTGACGTGCTGGTCGCACGCATCGGCTCGGCGCGCGCGACGGGGCACAAGCAGCGCTTCCTTTCCCTGCTACAGGACGAGGAGCGTTTGAGCGCCGACGAACGCCTGCAATGCGTTTACTCGTCCGGGCGCTACGCCTGGGATTGGCAGTACAACGGCTACGTGAGTTTGCCGAAGCACTTCTTCCCACAGATCGGCAACCTCAAGTCGCAGGGCGAGGAATTCGAGTGCGCGAATTTCATCGCCAACGAACTGAAGGGCGTGAAGGACTGGATCCGCAACGTGGAGCGCAAGCCCGGCGCGTTCTCATTGCCGACCTCGAAACATCGCTTCTATCCCGACTTCCTGGTGCGGATGGAAAACGGCCACTTCCTGGTCATCGAATACAAGGGCGCTCATTTGTACGACGACAAGGACCAGGCCGAGAAGCGGCACATCGGTGCCCTGTGGGCGCGACGTGCCGGAGAAAAATTCCACTTCGTCATGCCCAAGCAGCGTGACTGGGCGTCAATTCTGGCGACGTTGTAGGAAGACATGACCTATCGCCACATTGTGCCGGGCAACGCTTGGCACCGTGGAACATGACGAAGCGACAGCGTGCCGAGCAGTGCTCGGCACTATGGGTACCCTTGCCTTCGCCCGTGGCGAAGGGCAAGAGAAGCCGCCGGGAGGTGGACTGAGGGTTCAGAGGATGTACCGGCTCAGGTCCGGATCCTTCACCAGTTCGTTGAGGTGCTTGTCGACATAGTCGCGGTCGATGGTTATCGATGAACCGTCACGGTCGGGGGCTTCGAAGCTGAGGACGTCGAGCAGGCGTTCGAGCACGGTGTGCAGGCGGCGGGCGCCGATGTTTTCCTGGCGCTCGTTCACCGTCGCGGCGATTTCGGCGAGGCGGTCGATGGCGTCGGGGGCGAACTCGAGCGAGACGCCTTCGGTCTTGAGCAGTTCGACGTACTGCGTGGTCAGCGCGGCCTTGGGTTCGGTGAGGATGCGGACGAAGTCGTCCTTGCTCAGCGCACCGAGTTCGACGCGGATCGGGAAGCGGCCCTGCAGTTCGGGAATGAGATCGGACGGCTTGGCAAGATGGAACGCGCCCGAGGCGATGAAAAGAATGTGGTCGGTCTTCACCGAGCCGTACTTGGTGCTGACGGTGGAGCCTTCGACCAGCGGCAGCAGGTCGCGCTGCACGCCTTCGCGGCTGACGTCGCCACCGACCATGTTGGAGTCGCTGCGCCGGGCGACCTTGTCGATCTCGTCGATGAAGACGATGCCGTGCTGTTCGCAGGCTTCCACCGCGGCGGCGCGCACGTCTTCCTCGTTCACCAGCTTGCCGGCTTCTTCTTCGATCAGCTGGGTGCGGGCGGCCCTGATCGTGAGCGTGCGCTTGTGCGTCTTGCCGCCGGCCACCTGCGAGAACATCTGCCGCAGTTGCTGGCCCATTTCCTCCATGCCGGGCGGCGCCATGATGTCGACGCCGACGTTCACGGCGAAGTCGATCTCGATCTCGCGATCGTCGAGCTCGCCCGCGCGCAGTTGCCTGCGCAGCTTGGCGCGGGTCTTGTCGTCGGCTTCGGATTCCTTCGGCGGGTCGTCGTTCTGCACGCCTTCCGGATCGCCCTGGAAACCGAACAGGGTCACCGCGCGGCGCGGCAGCAGCGCCTCGAGGATGCGGTCTTCGGCGCGCTCCTCGGCCTGCGTGCGCACGCGCTGCTTGGCCTGCTCGCGGTACATCTTCACCGCGGTGTCGGCGAGGTCGCGCACGATCTGCTCGACGTCCTTGCCGACGTAACCGACTTCGGTGAAGCGCGTGGCTTCGACCTTCACGAACGGCGCATTCGCCAACGTGGCGAGGCGGCGCGCGATCTCGGTCTTGCCGACGCCGGTGGGGCCGATCATCAGGATGTTCTTGGGCATCACCTCGTCGCGCAGCTCGGGAGCGAGCTGCATGCGGCGCCAGCGGTTGCGCAGTGCGATGGCGACGGCGCGCTTGGCAGCGTGCTGGCCGACGATGTGCTTGTCGAGCTCCTGCACGATTTCGCGCGGGGTCATCGTGGAGGAGGTGGTATCGGGTTTGGGGGACATGGTGGGCTCGGGAATCGGGAGTTTTTGCTCGTCATTCCCGCGTAGGCGGGAATCCAGCGACTTGGCGTTTTTGGATTCGAGCTTCGGGAATTTATGGGCGGAACAACGTCACTGGATTCCCGCCTTCACGGGAATGACAAGCAACGGCAACCGCGACAACAGCTGCGCTGCAATGACTGTGACTTCGGACTTCATAGCTCTTCCACCACGATGTTGCGGTTGGTGTAGATGCAGATGTCGCCGGCGATGTTGAGCGCTTCGGTGACGATGGCTTTCGCATCGAGTTCGGTGTGCGCGGCGAGTGCGCGTGCAGCCGAGAGTGCGTAAGGGCCGCCGGAGCCGATCGCGACGATGCCGTCTTCGGGTTCGATCACGTCGCCGGTGCCGCCGACGATCAGCGAGGTTTCCCTGTCGGCGACGATGAGCAACGCCTCGAGCTTGCCGAGGCGGCGTTCGGTACGCCATTCCTTCGCCAGTTCAACGGCAGCGCGGGTGAGCTGGCCGTACTTTTCGAGCTTGGCTTCGAACAGTTCGAACAGCGTGAATGCATCGGCGGCCGCGCCGGCGAACCCGGCGAGCACCTGGCTGTCGCGGCCGAGGCGGCGCACCTTGCGCGCGTTCGACTTCATCACCGTGTGGCCGAGCGTGACCTGGCCATCGCCGGCGACGGCGACGCGGCCGTTGCGGCGCACGGACACGATCGTCGTGGCGTGGAAGACATCGGGGTTGCGGCTGGGATCCATGGGTTTCTCCGTGGGGTCCACCGGAATTGGGGGCGGTGCGCTGGGGTTCAAGCGGGTGGGAAGTCATGCCGTTTTTTTGCGCATGGCCGCGATGGTGCGCGACGGGTTGTGGAGAGGGTGTTCCTTCACCTTGTGTTTGCAAGGCAGGGCTGCGGGAAGGGTTGCACGACCGCCCCTCACCCTGCGTTGCTGCGCAACGCTGTCCCTCTCCCCGCAAGCGGGGCGAGGGGAAATGAAACGGCGACATGGATGCGGGGAACTCTCATCCTTCTCCGCTTGCGGGGAGAAGGTGCCCGCAGGGCGACGCGCCGGAGGAAGCACCCTTGGAGCGTGAGGGGCGCCCTTGCGGTTGCTTCTTCTGCATAGCAACGCGGTGCTCCGCCCCTCACCCTGCGTTGCTGCGCAACGCTGTCCCTCTCCCCGCAAGCGGGGCGAAGGGTCATCAGCTTCACTGCGCGGCTACTTCTTCCGCTTCGCGCGCGGATGCGCCGCGTCGTACACCTTGGCGAGGTGCTGGTAATCCAGGTGCGTGTAGATCTGCGTGGTGGCGATGTCGGCGTGGCCGAGGAGTTCCTGCACGCCGCGCAGGTCGCCGGAAGATTCGAGGATGTGGCTGGCGAAGGAATGGCGCAGCAGGTGCGGGTGCACGCGCTTGAACAGGCCTTGCTGCTGCGCGAGCTGGCGCACGCGCAGCTGGATCGCGCGCGGGGTGATCGCGCCGTTGCGGCCAGGGAAGACGTGCGAGTCGTTCGTAGCGCCGGTGAAGGCGCGCCATTCGTGCAAGGCGTTGCGTGCGTGCGATCCGAGCGGGACGCTGCGCTGCTTGCGGCCCTTGCCGATCACGGTGACGAGCGCGTCTTCGAGATCGAGATCGTGCCAGCGCAATGCGCACAGTTCGCTCAGGCGCAGGCCGGAGGAATAGAACAGCTCCAGCAACGCGCGATCGCGCAGGCCCAACGGTGCGTCGGTGGGAACTTCGACCAGCGCCTTGGCTTCGTCGGGATCGAGCACCTGCGGCAGCTTGCGTGGCGCTTTGGGTGCGCGGATCGAGGCGGCGGGATTGGCGGCAATGCGACCGTGCTTGAGCAGCCAGGTGTAGAAGCTGCGGCATGCGGAGAGGCGGCGCTGGATGCTCTTGGGCGATTGCTGGCGGCGGTGTTCGTCGGCGGCGAAGCCGCGCAGCTGTTCGGTGTGCAGGGTGGCGATGTCGCCATGGCCTTTGTCGGCGGCCCACGCGGCGACGGCGGTGAGATCGCGACGGTACGCGTCGAGGGTGTGCGGGGACATCTGCCGTTCGACGGCGAGGTAGGCGAGGAAGTCTTCAACTGCGGACATGGTGATCGCCGTTTGTGCTCGTCATTCCCGCGAAAGCGGGAATCTCGTCCTTTCGCTTTTGCTTGCCTGTTTTGTCGTTGCTTTTGCTCGTCATTCCTGCGAAAGCAGGAAGCGCTTTTCCACAGCGCGAAGCGCTGGTCATCCAGTGCCTCTGCTCTTGCTTCTATGCGGACACATCAAAACCAAAGTCGCTGGATTCCTGCTTTCGCAGGAATGACGAGCAAGAACGAAGACGGGATTCCCGCCTTCGCGGGAATGACGAACAAAAGCGTTAACGCACATACCTCTGCAACGCCACGCCCAGCGCCTCGCCCATCATGCGCAGGAACAGCGTGCCCATGCCGGGGAAGAAGCGGTTCGCATCGTGGCTGCCGACCGCCACCAGGCCCACGCCCGGCACCGGCAGCAGCGCGCTCGACTGCACTTCTTCGGCGCGGATGCCGTACAGCACCGCGTTCTTTTCCGGTTGCAGGCGGCCGCACAGCGGTTCGCTGTCGGCGATGCAGTCGCGGAAGGCGTGCAGGCGCGCGTCATCGGCGGGAATGTGCTGCAACCAGTCGGCTTCTTCCATGCCGGGCACCGACGCGAACGTCACGATGCGCACGAGGTCGCCGTTGAAGTCTTCGCTGAGCGTGGCCGCCATCGCGCGCAAGGTGTCGGCGGCGTTGTCCTGCTTCAGCAGTGCGAGCGTGAGCTGGTGCGTGCGCACGGCGAGGCGCTCGTTTTCCTGCGCGTTGCCGAACAGTTCCTGCAGGCGGCGCGCGAGTTCGCGGTTCTTGTCGCGCAGTACGTCGAGCTGGTAGCTGGCGAGTGACGCGGCCGGGCCCTCGTCGCGCGGCACGACGAGGCTCAGCGCCAGGTCGGGAAACTGCTTGAGGAAACCGGGATGGCGCCGCAGCCACGCGGCGATTTCGTGCGCGCCGAGTTTTTCCGTCACGTCTGTCATGCGGGCACTGCTCCTGTCAGGAAGTTGCCTTCGAAGACGAAGGCGGCCGGTCCGGCCATGGTGATCGGCGCATCGTTGCGCGGCCATGCGATGCGCAGTTCGCCGCCCGGCAAGGCGATGGTGACTTCGCGATCGACGCGGCCTCGCTTCATCAGCACCGCGGCGGCCGCGCAGGCGCCGCTGCCGCAGGCGAGCGTTTCGCCGGCGCCGCGTTCGTACACGCGCAGGCGGATGCGGTCACGCGATTCGACCTGGGCGAAGCCGATGTTGGCGCTATCGGGGAATACGGATTGGGATTGCAGCAGCGGGCCGATGGTTTCGACGCGAGCAGTGGCGATGTCGGCGACTTCGAGCACGACGTGCGGGTTGCCCATCGAGGCGGCACCGAAGCGGAAACTCTCGCTGCCGATTTGCAGCGTGTACTCGTCCTGCATTTGCGCGAAGCCGCGCAGCGGCACGTCTTGCGGTGCGAAGCGCGGCACGCCCATGGCGATGTGGAAGCTTCCGTCGGCCAGGCGCGTGACGTGGTGGGTGTCGACCGGGCTGTCGACCTCGAAAGCATCGCCTTTTGCCGTGCCTTCGCGCAGCAGCCACGCGGCGACGCAGCGAGCGCCGTTGCCGCACTGGCGCGCGAGCGAGCCATCGGAATTCCAGATGCGGTAACTCGCCACCGCGGTGGCGCTGCGCGGTGCTTCGATGGTGAGGATCTGGTCGCAGCCCACGCCGATGTGGCGGTCGCCAAGCACGCGGCACAGCGCGGCGTCGAGCGTGGTGTTGCCGTCGCGCAGGTCGATCACGACGAAGTCGTTGCCCGCGCCGTGCATCTTGCTGAAGCGCAACGCGCGCGCGCCGTGCGTTGCGGGCGTGGCGGACGACGAAGCGGCTTCAGCCATTCCCGTCGTCATCGGCGGGCGGTGTCGCGGGTTCGGCGGGTGTTTCTGCAGGCGTTTCCGCCGGGGGTGTTTCGGTGCCTTCGACCGCGGGCTCGGTGGCTGGCGTTTCTGCGGGCGTGGCTTCCGCCGGGGTTTCCGGGACGGTGGCTGGGTCGATCGGTGCGGGCGGCGTCGGCAGTACCAACGGGCCCTTGTTGCCGCAGCCGGCCAGCAGGGCCAGGGAGGCGGCGATGAAGGCGATACGGAGTGTCTGGTTCATGCGGGGAGTGTAGCGCGGGGCGCTGCGGCTATCGCTAGCGTGCGGCTACCGCTGTCATCCCGAGCGCAGCGAGGAACCTGCCTTTTACCGCGCCAGGTCCCCTCTCTGCGTTGGGAAGACGCCTGTTTCAACGTACCCCGTGCGAACGAGTGGCTCGTGCGCGCAGCGCACGTTACGAAGCAGCAACAGCCGGAGCTAGGAGCACCCCTCCCCGGCCCTCCCCCTTCGCCTTCGGCGAAAGGGAGGGGGAAGAGCGGGAGCGCTGCCTACTTCAGGACGAACTGCTTACTTCAGGGCCCAACTACTTCGCTCGCATCCGGCGGATTACTTCACGCCGAGCTGGTCAAGCATGAACGCGTACATTTCCGCGCGTTCCTTATGCCGGCGGAAGCGGCCCGACTTGCCGCCGTGGCCCGCGTCCATGTTGGTGCGGAAGATCACGGTGTGGCCGGAGGTATCCACGTCGCGCAGCTTCGCCACGTACTTGGCGGGCTCGTAGTACTGCACCTGCGAATCCCACAGGCCGGTGCCGACGAACATCGCGGGATACGCCTGCGCCTTCAGGTTGTCGTAGGGCGAGTACGACAGCATGTAGTCGTAGTACTCCTTCTTCTCCGGATTGCCCCACTCGTCGTATTCGTTGGTGGTCAGCGGGATGCTCGGATCGAGCATCGTGGTGACCACGTCGACGAAGGGCACTTCGGTGAGGATCACGTGGTAGCGGTCGGGCGCCATGTTGCTGATGGCGCCCATCAGCAGGCCGCCGGCGCTGCCGCCGTGCGCGGCGACGCGGTCCTTCGCGGCGTAGCCTTCCTTCACCAGGAAATCGGTGACGTCGATGAAGTCGGTGAAGGTGTTCTGCTTCTTGAACAGCTTGCCGTTCTCGTACCACGCGCGGCCCATTTCCTCGCCGCCGCGGATATGCGCGATGGCGTACACCATGCCGCGATCGAGCAGGCTGACCACGCCGTTGTTGAAGCCAGGATCCATCGATGCGCCGTAGCTGCCGTAGCCGTATTGCAGCAGCGCGGCCGTGCCGTCCTTCCTGAAGCCCTTCTTGTAGACCAGCGACACCGGGATCTTCGTGCCGTCGCGCGCGGTGGCCCACAGGCGCTCGGTCACGTACAGGCTCGCGTCGTAGCCCGGCACCGGATCCTGCTTGAGCAGCTTGCGTTCGCCGGTCTTGGTGTTGAGTTCGTAGGTGGTGTTCGGCGTCGTCATCGACGTGTAGCTGTAGCGCAGCCACTCGGTGTCGGGTTCTGCATTCACCGCCAGGCCCATCGAGTACGCGGGTTCGTCCGCCTTGACGAATTCGGACGCGCCGTCGGGCTTGAGCACGCGCACGCGCTCCAGGCCTTCGGAGCGCTCGGCGATCGCGGTGAAGGTGTCGAACAGTTCGAAGCCGTCGATGTAGACATCGTCGCGCGCGGCGATCCAGTCCTTCCAGTCCTTGCGCGAGGTCGAGCCGGTCGGCGCGGTGACGATCTTGAAGTTCTTGGCGGGCGTGCCGTTGGCATCCGGGGCATTGGTGCGGATCACCCAGCGTCCGCCGTGGTGGTCGGCGTCGTATTCGACGTCGCGTTCGCGCGGTGCGAGCACGGCGAAATCAACCGGGTTCGCCGCGGGCGCGCAGCGCATTTCATCGGACACGGTGCTGCTCACGCCGATGCAGATGTACTGGTCGTCGCGGGTGCGCGAGACGCCCATGTAGAAGCTGTCGTCGTGCTCTTCGTAGACGAGTTCGTCCTGCGAGGCCGGGGTGCCCAGCACGTGCTTCTTCACGCGCACGGTGAGGAGGGTTTCCGGATCGTTCTCGACGTAGAACAGCGTGCGATTGTCGTCCGCCCACACGAGGTTGGGCGACACGCCCTTGACCACGTCGTCATATACATCGCCGGTGACGAGGTTGCGGAAGCGGATCGTGTACTGGCGGCGGCCGACGTCGTCCTCGGCCCAGGCCATCACCTGGTTGTCCTGGCTGACCTCGTAGTCGCCGACGCTGAAATATTCCTTGCCTTCGGCCATCGTGTTGACGTCGAGCAGCACTTCCTCCGGCGCGGTCATCAGGTCCTTGCGGCGCGCGTGGATCGGATAGTCCTTGCCGGTCTCGAAGCGCGTGTAATACCAGTAGCCGCGTTCGCGGAACGGAACCGAGCTGTCGTCCTGTTTGATGCGCGCGACGATCTCCTGGTAGATCTGGTCCTGCCGCGGACGCAGCGGTTTCATCACTGCGTCGGCGTAGGCGTTCTCCGCGTTGAGGTACGCCAGCATCTGCGGGTTCTTGCGCGTGTCGTCGCGCAGCCAGTAGTAGTCGTCGTTGCGCGTGGCGCCGTGCGGGGCCTTGACGGCATGCGGCTTCTTCGCGGCGTCGGGCGGTTGCGGAAGGTCGGCGGCGTGGGCGGTGTCAATCGAAAGCGAAGTGGTCATCAGCAGCGTGCTCGTGAACAGCGTGGCCAGCAGGGATCGGAACGTCGTCATGGAATGGGGTCCGGAATGGCGGTGCGCAATGGCCGTCGGGAGCTGGAACGACAGACGGGCGCCGTAGCGCCCGTCCGAGGATACCGCCGGATCAGTCGATTCGCCCATGCTCGTCATCCCTGCGAAAGCAGGGATCCAGCGTCTTCATGATCTTCAAGGCACTGGATTCCTGCTTTCGCAGGAATGACGAGCAACACACGAATACTGCGGCGGATGGCGGCGTGGGTTGCGTTTACTTCAATTTTTCCCACAGGAACGTATACGCCAGCGCGCTCATGTGCGCCGCCTGTGCGTTGTTCGCCGAACCGCCGTGGCCGCCTTCGATGTTCTCGTAGTAGGTCACGTCCTTGCCGGCTTCGAGCATCTTCGCCGCCATCTTGCGGGCATGGCCCGGATGGACGCGGTCGTCCTTGGTCGAGGTCATGAAGATGACCGGCGGGTAGTTCTTCTTCGCATCGAACAGGTGGTACGGCGAGAAGCTCTGGATGAATTCCCAGTCGGTGGTGTCGGGATTGCCGTATTCGGCCATCCACGACGCGCCCGCGAGCAGGTGGCTGTAGCGCTTCATGTCGAGCAGCGGCACCTGCACGACGACCGCGCCGAACAGCTCGGGATACTGCGTGAGCATGTTGCCGGTGAGCAGGCCGCCGTTGCTGCCGCCCTGCACGCCCAGGTGCTTCGCCGACGTCACTTTGTTCGCGATCAGGTCCTGCGCGACCGCGGCGAAGTCTTCGTAGGCCTTGTGGCGATTGGCCTTGAGCGCGGCCTGGTGCCAGCGCGGACCGTATTCGCCGCCGCCGCGGATGTTGGCGACGGCATACACACCGCCCTTCTCCAGCCAGCCCTTGCCGACGCTGCCGGAATAGCCCGGCGTCAGCGAGATCTCGAAGCCGCCGTAGCCGTATAGCAGCGTCGGTGCGCTGCCATCGAGCTTGAGGTTCTTCGGCTTCACCATGAAGTACGGAACCTTGGTGCCGTCCTTGCTGGTCGCGAAGTGCTGCTCGACGACGCGGTTGCCGGCGTCGAAGAATACCGGGTTGGACTTCAGCACTTCCGCTTGCGCGTTGGAGGCGAGATCGGCGAGCGCGAGCGTGGTCGGCGTGAGGTAGTCGGTGACGGTGAGCCACACGGCGTCGCTTTCGTCCGCATCGATCGCGCCGACACTGACGGTGCCGATGGTCGGCGCGCCGGCGAAGGGCGCGCTCTTCCACTCGCCGCTGGTCGCTGGCGTGAGCACGCTGAGGCGGTTCTTCACGTCTTCCAGCACGTTGAGGACGAGATGGTTCTTCGTCCACACATAGCTCGCCAGCGAGCTGCGCTGCGTCGGCGCGAACAGCGTGGTGAACTCGCGCTTGCCGGCCATGAAGTCATCGAACTTCGTCGCGATCAGGCTGCCCGCGGCGAAGGTCCTGCCGCCGGCCACATAGGCGTCGCGCAGTTCGAGCAGCAGCCATTCCTTGTGCACGGACTTGTTGGCGGAATTGGGGGCGTCGATCTTCGCGAGCTTGCCGCCCTCGCCGATCAGGTAGAGCTCGTCGTTGTAGAAGGCAAGCGTGCGGCTGACGAAGTTGCGCTCGAAGCCCGGCGTGTCGTCGTGGAAGGCGGCGATGTACATGTCGTCGGCCTGTCCTTCGTACACGGTGGTCGCGGCGCTGAGCGGCGTGCCACGCTTCCATTCCTTGACGATGCGCGGGTAACCGGACGGCGTCATCGAACCCTTGCCGAAGTCGGTATAGACGTAGGCGCGATCCTGGTCGATCCAGCCCAGGCCGCCCTTGGCTTCGGGGCGCTCGAAGCCGCCCTCCACCCAGGTCCTGGTGGTGAGGTCGAATTCGCGGGTGACGTCGGCATCGGAGCCGCCGGGCGACAGCGCGACCAGGCAACGCTCGTACTTTGGCTTGAGGCATTGCGCGCCGTGCCAGACCCACTTGGCGTTCTCGGCGGCGTTGAGCGCGTCGATGTCGAGCACGGTTTCCCACTTCGGCTCCGGCTTGCGGTATTCCTCGAGCGTGGTGCGGCGCCACAGGCCGCGCTGGTGCTGCGCGTCCTTCCAGAAGTTGTAGTAGTAGGCGCCGATCTTCTCGACGCCGGGGATCTTCGCGGTCGAGTCGAGAATCGCGCGGATGTCGCCTTCCAGCTGCTGGAACTGCGGCGTCGCGGCGAGGGCCGCTTCGCTCTTCGCGTTCTGCGCGCGGACCCAGTCCAGCGACTGGCTGCCTTCGACCTCTTCCAGCCAGGCGAACGGGTCGGCGGGGTCTTTCATCTTCGGAGCATCCTCGGCGTGGGCGGCGGTCGTGGCCGCCATGATGCCGAGGGAGAGGATCGCGGAGGAGGCCGCCGACTTGAGGGCGGACGGTCCAGGAAACTTCGATGTTGTGGGCATGGGCGTACGGGCGGCGGAAAGGACCCGACGCTAGCATGCGGCGGCGCTCCGGCCGCCCTGCCCAAGGTCATGTTGCCTTTGCGGGATCAGGCCGCAGCCGTGAAGGCTTCATGCGGCCCGCGAAAGCACACGGCGCGCGACACCGCGGGCCCGGCGCCGCGCCTGCGGACCGGAACGGAGGCGGCGCGACACGGGCATTGCCGCCATCTCCTCCACCGCACGGTGCGGGAGCGGGAAGCGCTTCAGCGCCCAGAACGCGGCCGCGGGCATGCCGAGCAGCCACAGGGGCAGCCAGCCCAGGGTTTCACTGAAACCACGTGCGCCCGGCAGCAGCAGGACCAGCACGCCACCGATCGCGAGCGCGTACTTCAGCGTGTCTTCGAGGCGGGCTTCAAGGCCGCCGGTGGAAACGGTGTCGTGGTCAGGATCGTGGCGCATGGCGGGCTCCCTTGGGTGTGGGAGCCAGCGTGGCGGGGGGAGGTCTCACAAGCTGCGACGGGTGGACATCCCCGGAAACAACGGTCGTCATTCCTGCGAAAGCGACTCCTCGCGATCGTCATTCCCGCGAAGGCGGGAATCCAGCGACTTTCGTTCAATGACCGAAACTTCCGAAGAGCAAGGACACCGGATTCGCGGAATGACGAGAAAAAGCTTCGAGGGAACGACGAGCAAAAGCGAAAGCGTGTAGCCCGGGGGCCACACGTTCTACCTGGCCCTCAGCGGTCGTAATTGCTCAGCGCCAACCCGAGCAACGAACGCGCCTGCTCCCGCAGTGACGCCGGCTCGACGATCTCCGCATCGCTGCCGTAATGCATCACGTCCATCAGCAGTTCGCGGCCCGCGCTGTAGGGCACCTTCAGTTCGTAGCGGCCGTCGGGCAGGTAGCGGCCCTGCTGCTGCGAGTGCCAGTGTTCGTCAGCAACCCAGCGCGCCGCCTTGGCGCTGAACAGGATCGTCGCCCAGCCCTTGGGTGTGCCGGAAAAGATGCCGTAGCTCGACGCCAGGTGCTGGTCGAGTTCCTCGTCCGCACGGTCGATGGCGGCGTCCTCGAGCACCTTTGCCGCGCTGATGCGATCCACCGAGAAGCTGCGCAGCGCGTCGCGGTCGTGGTCCCACGCATCGAGATACCAGTTGTCGCGATAGTGGGTCAGGCGTTGCGGCGACACCATGCGGCGCGTTTTCTCGTCGGTCGAGCGCGCGCGGTATTCGAAGCTGAGCTGCTTGCGGTCCAGCACCGCGGTGGCGACCGCGCGGAACGCGGTTTCGTCGAGCCTGCGGGTGCGGTGCGGGACGACGCGCACGCGTTCGACCGGAAGCCGGCGTCCGCCCGCGTGTTCGTCGAGCAGTTTCTCGATGCGCTGCTGCAGGGGCGCGAGCGCATTCGAGAGCATCCCGCCGCCGCTGCGCATGAGCAGCTGCTGCGCGGCGAGCAGCGCATGCAGTTCTTCCGAACTCAGCCACAGGCCCGGCAGCTCGAAGCGCTGCGCGTCGTTGTGGTCATAGCGGAATCCCGCCTCGCCATTGCCGATCACCGGCGCCATCAGATAGTCGCGCAGGTAGGCGAGGTCGCGATAGACCGTCGCGCGCGAGCATTCCAGGTCCTCCTGCAGCCGCTGCACCGTTACCGGGTAACGGGCCGCGCTGAGGATGCGATGCAGGGCGTGGATGCGTTCGATGCGTTCCATGTGGGTCGGCGAGCCTGGGGAGAGTGGCCACGCATGGCCGCGCGGGCGGCATGGTCGGCGAGCGGCCGCCAGTATGGCGAAAAACCCGCGACAGGTTCAGTGCTGGCCGGACCGGACGTGCCTTTGCCGTTTTCGTGACAGTCCCCACCTTCTTTTCCGGAGCCTCCGCATGACCGCGCTGCGTCCATCCGTTTCCGTGCTGCTCGCCGCCGTTGGCCTGGCTTTCGCAGGTGGATGCTCGCGTGATGAAGCGTCCTTGCACATGCCTACCGCGGCGGAAGCCACGGCGCCGGTGGCGAGCGCGTCCTCATCGCTGGCGGATGCGGTGGAAGCGATCAATCCACTGAGCGCGAAGGACGAGATGAGCAAGGCGATGGAGGCGTTCCTCGGCGTCAGGAGTTTCCATGCCGACATGACGACGTCGACGCCGAAGGGCGACATGACCATGGACATGGACTTCGCCGCGCCGGACCGCTTCCGCATGAAGACGCCGATGGGCACGCAGTACGTGATCGGCGACACCATGTACATGACGATGAACGGGCGCACGATGAAGATGGCGCTGCCCAAGGGCCAGGTCACCCAGTACCGCGATCCGGCGCAGCTGGAGGCGAACAAGGCGACGATGACCGTGGAAGCGCTCGGCAGCGACAGCATCGACGGCCAGCGCGCGCGCAAATTCCTGATCCGCAACACGCAGCCGCGGCCCAGCGAATCCACGATCTGGATCAGCGGCGAGGGCTATCCGCTGAAGATGGAAATCGCCGGCCAGGGCAACGAGAACGTGCGCATGGTCGTGCGCTACTCGCGCTTCAACGATCCGGCGATCCGGATCGATCCGCCGCAATAAGCGGGTGGATTCACGAGCCGAGCGGATCCCGCCGGATTTGCGCGGCTTCGAAGGCAGCGGCTGCGAACGCGCCTACAATGCGCACCCATGCGACTGCCCGGACCGCCCGTGATCGACTATTCGCCGTCACCGTGCATCGAAGGCCGCATGCCTTCGCGATGCCAGTGGCATCGCGCATGTGGCCTGAGGGTCCGCCATTCATGGCGGACTGAAGCATGAAGGAACCGGACATCAACCTGTCCCCGTCTCCCGGGGACGGGTTCAGGACCACCACCTGCTACATGTGCGCCTGTCGCTGCGGCATCAAGGTGTGGCTGGCCGACGGCAAGGTGCGTTACATCCAGGGCAATCCCGGGCACCCGGTCAACAAGGGCGTGCTCTGCGCGAAGGGCTCGGCCGGCATCATGCAGCACTACTCGCCGGCGCGGCTCGACAAACCGCTGCTGCGCGTGGGCGAACGCGGCAAGGCCCAGTTCCGCGAGATCGAATGGAACGAAGCGCTGGAGATCGCGACCTCGTGGCTCGCGCCGATCCGCGAGCGCAATCCTGACGAACTCGCCTTCTTCACCGGCCGCGACCAGTCGCAGGCACTCACCGGCTGGTGGGCGCAGCAGTTCGGCACCATCAATTACGCCGCGCACGGCGGCTTCTGCTCAGTGAACATGGCCGCGGGCGGGCTGTACACGCTCGGCGGTTCGTTCTGGGAATTCGGCGAGCCCGACTGGGAGCACGCGAAGTACCTGATGATGTGGGGCGTGGCCGAAGACCACGACTCCAATCCGATCAAGCTCGGCCTCGGCAAGCTCAAGGCGCATGGCGCGAAGATCGTCGCGGTCAATCCGGTGCGTACCGGTTATGGCGCGATCGCGGACGAATGGATCGGCATCCGGCCTGGCACCGATGGCCTGTTCGCATTCGCGCTGATCCATGAATTGCTGAAGGCCGATCGCATCGATCTGGACTATATGGTGCGCTACACGAATGCGCATTGGCTCGTGGTGCGGAATCCCGGTGGAAGCGACGACGGATTGTTCGTGCGCGATGCCGAAGGGAAACCGCAGTGCTTCGACAAGCACGCGAATGCGCCCGCCGATGCGAATTCGATCGATGTCGCACCTGCGGTGGTCGGTGAAGTAACGCTGGCCGATGGCCGCCGCGCCGTGCCCGTTTTCCATCTCATCGTCGAGCGCTATCTCGACCCGCAATACGCGCCGGATGCGGTCAGCGAGCGCTGCGGCATTCCCGCCGACACCATCCAGCGCATCGCGCGCGAGCTGGCCGAAGCCGCGTTCGACAACGAGATCCGGCTGCCGGTGAAGTGGACGGACGCGCACGGACGCGAACACAGCGAAATGATCGGCCGTCCCGTCGCCATGCATGCAATGCGCGGCATCAGCGCGCACAGCAATGGTTTCCACACTTGTCGTGCCCTCCATCTGCTGCAATTGCTGCTCGGCGCGGTGGATACGCCGGGCTCGTTCCGCTACCAGCCACCGTTCCCGAAACCGATTGCGCCACCGAACCGGCCCGGCAAATCGCGCCAGCCCAATGGCGTGCTCGATGCGGCGCCGCTTGGTTTCGTGCATTCACCCGAGGATCTCGTCGTCGATGCGCAGGGCCATCCGCGACGCATCGACCACGCCTATTCGTGGGCGTATCCGCTGTCGGCCCACGGCATGATGCATGGTGTGATCCGCAACGCGTGGGCCGGCGATCCCTACAGGATCGACACGCTGATGATGTTCATGGCGAACATGAGCTGGAACTCATCGATGAACACGCGCGAGACGATCGCGATGCTCACCGATCGCGACGAAAGCGGCGAGTACCGGATTCCACGCATCATCTACGCCGATGCGTACGCATCCGAGATGGTCGCCTACGCCGACCTGGTCCTGCCGGACACGACCTATCTCGAGCGTTTCGATGCGATCTCGCTGCTCGACCGCCCCATTTCCGATGCCGATGCCGCGATCGACGCGATCCGCCACCCGGTGCTCGATCCGGCGAAACAACGCGAGGGCCGCGACGTGCGCGGCTTCCAGAGCGTGCTGATCGATCTCGGCGCGCGGCTTGGCCTGCCAGGCCTGTGCAACGATGACGGTTCGCCGAAGTACCGCGACTACGCCGACTACATCCAGCGCCACGAACGCGCGCCAGGCGTGGGCCTGCTCGCCGGCTGGCGTGGCGAGGACGGCTCACTGGAAGCCAAGGGCGCACCGAATCCCGAACAACTGCAGCGGTACATCGAGAACGACGGTTTCTGGCGCAGCGAGATTCCCGAGGACGCGCGCTATTACAAGATGGCCAACCGCGGCTACCTCGAATGGGCGCAGAAGATGGGCTTCCTCGCCGGCACGGCGCCGATCACGCTGCAGCTGTATTCGGAGACGCTGCAGAAGTTCCGCCTCGCCGCCCAGGGCTTCGGCGGGCACCAGCCGCCTCTGCAGCATCGCGAGCGCGTGGCGACGTATTTCGATCCGCTGCCGATCTGGTACGAGCCGTTCGAAGGCGACCAGATCGCCGGCGTGGACGAACAGTTCCCGCTCAGCGCCATCACCCAGCGCCCGATGTTCATGTACCACGCGTGGGGTTCGCAGAACGCATGGCTGCGCCAGATCGCGACGCGCAATTATCTCTACCTGCATCCGGCCACCGGTGCGAAGTACGGGTTGGCCGACGAGGACTGGATCACCGTGACCTCGCACCACGGCACGATCACCGTGCAGGCAAAGTTCGCCGCCAACATGCAACCCGACACCGTGTGGACCTGGAACGCGATCGGCAAGCGCAAGGGCGCGTGGCGCCTCGACAAGGATGCACCCGAAGGCAGGCAGGGTTTCCTGCTCAACCACCTGATCAGCGACATCACCCCGCGCGGGGATTACTTCAACGCCGACCCGGTCACCGGACAGGCCGCATGGTTCGACCTGCGCGTGCGCATCGCGAAGGCCGAGCACGCCAGCGAAAGCGCGCCGCAATTTGCGCCATTGAAGATGGGCGAAGCCGACAACCGGCCACTACGTTATGGCGCTGTCTTCCGCGCGTCCCGCGCGGAAGCAAAAGACGAATCGACCCGCGCGGCGCGCGCCGAAGAGGAACAGGCATGACCGCACGCAAGCTCGCCGGCTTCTCCTGCGTCGCGGCCGGCTTCGCATTGATCCTGTCGCTGGGTTACGGCGTGATCGATCCGGTCGGCGCTTCGCTCGCGCAGGCATCCTCGATGGGCGCGGTGCTGATCGCGCTGGCGCCGAGCGTGCTGATGGCGCTGGGCCTGTTTGCGATCGGGCTGTGGCTGCTGAAATCGGCGCGCATGAACGGAAAGGGAAAGAAGTGACGTCGCTGCCTCCGCCTTCGCCGAAGAAGCTCGGCCTGGTGATCGACCTCGACACCTGCGTGGGTTGCCACGCCTGCGCGGTTGGCTGCAAGCAATGGAACAGCGGCGGTTTCGCGGCCCCGCTCACCGACGAACAGCCCTACGGCAAGGAACCCAGCGGCGTGTGGTTCAACCGCGTACACAGCTACGAGGTCGCCGCAACCGACTTCACCACGCCCGCGCATGATCCGGGCGAACACAACGCGCTCAATCTTGCGCAGAGCACGTCTTCGACCGCCTGCAGTTCGACCACGCCACTCGCGCAGCAGCTCGCCGCGCAGCCGGCGATGACCCTGCACTTCCCGCGCTCCTGCCTGCATTGCGAGACACCGGCGTGCGTCACCGTGTGCCCGACCGGCGCGAGCTACAAGCGCGCCGAAGACGGCATCGTGCTGGTCGACGAGGACAAGTGCATCGGCTGCAAGCTGTGCTCGTGGGCGTGCCCGTACGGCGCACGCGAATATTCGCCGGTCGAAGGCGTGATGAAGAAATGCACGCTGTGCATCGACCGCATCTACAACGAGAACCTGCCCGAGGCCGAGCGCGAACCGGCCTGCGTGCAGGTCTGCCCGACCCGCGCGCGCCATTTCGGCGATCTTGGCGACCCGGAATCGAAAGTATCGAAGCTCGTGGCCGAGCGCGGCGGTGTCGCGCTGATGCCGGAACTGGGCTATGCACCGGTCAATCGTTACCTGCCGCCGCGGCCGCGCCGCGCGGGCAACGAAGCAGCGAAGAACGATCCGGTAGCGGAAACCGAAACGCTGGACACGACGGCATTGCCGCCTGTGCTGCGCTGGCTCGATCGGGTGCTGTCGCGATGAATGCCCGTAGCATGCAACTCCCATTTAGTCATTCCCGCGAAGGCGGGAATCCAGTGACTTTCGCGATGGACCGCAAAATAGAGAGCCGCTGGATTCCCGCCTTCGCGGGAATGACGATGATTTAGCTCAACCGGTTTTCGACATGCATCCCGCGTTCTCCGTCATCTTCTTCACAACACTCTCGGGCGCCGGCTATGGCCTGCTGATCTGCAGCGCGATCGCCGCCGTGTTCCGTTGGGCCGGCGCACGACCACTGCTGGCCTGCGTGGCCCTCGGACTGATGATGGTGACCGTCGGCCTGCTCAGCTCGATGGCGCACCTGGGAAAACCATCGCGCGCCTGGCGTGCGTTCTCGCAGTGGCGCACCTCGTGGCTGTCGCGCGAAGGCGTGATGGCGATCGCAACCTACGTGCCGGCGGTGCTGGTGGCCGCGATGCTCCTGCCCGGCATGTTGTCGCCGGATGCCGAAGGCGCACCCGTGATGGCCAACATGCTGGGTGTGATCGCGGCACTAGCGCTGGTCGCGTGCGCGCTCATCACCGTCGTATGCACGGCCATGATCTATGCATCGCTGAAACCGGTCCCGGCCTGGCGGCATGCATTCGTGGTGCCGGTGTACCTGCTGTTCTCGCTGCTGACCGGCGGCCTGCTGTGCAGTGCACTGATTGGCTTCGATGGTTATGTCGGCAACGGGGTGGCAATGGCCGGAATAGCCATAGCGACCGTCGTGGCCGTGCTGAAGTGGCGTTACTGGCGCGACATAGACACCACGCCGCTGGCCCAGACCCGCGCCGATGCGGTCGGGCTGCCAGGCCGCGATGTCAGCGTGTTCGAGCGCCCGCATACCGAGTCGAATTACCTCACCCGCGAAATGGGTTTCGTGGTCGCCCGCAAGCACTCGCGCCGGCTGCGGATCGTCGCCTTGGCGCTGTTTGCGGTCCTTCCGACTTTGCTCATGCTGCCGGTTTGGCTGTTCGTGCACCTCGACACGGGGCCCTGGCTCACCGCGGCCGCAATTAGCGCGCTGCTCGGTGCGGTGGTCGAACGCTGGCTGTTTTTCGCCGAAGCGCGGCACCTGGTCACGCTGTACTACTGAGGCGCACGCGTCGATGTCGAGCAGTGCTTACGCATGGTGTTGCAGCGCGCCGCCGCGCAACGGCGTTCGCTCCACTGGTGGCCGCCTTGCACACGCCTGATTCGCCACAGGCGCAGCGGATGAATACCGCCATGGGGCTGCTCCGCAGTGGTGCGCTGCCCGAGGCACTCGCGCTGGCGCGCCAACTCGTGGCAGCGAGCCCGATGAATGTCGAGGCGCGTCAACTGCTGGCGATTTGTCTGGCGCGCACCGGCGACGCTGACGAAGCGGAACGTGAATTCGCGCAGGCACTGCGGCTCGCGCCGGCCCACCCGCATGTGCTGGCCAACCTGGCCACCCTGTTGCGGAGCGCAGGCCGCGTGCACGAAGCGATCCCGTTATGGCGCCGTGCGACTGAGGCGAATCCGGGCCACCTCCAGGCCTGGATGGATCTGGGCGCGGCCGAGTTGTCCATCGGTCACAACCGTAAAGCGGCAACGGCTTTCGAGCGGGCACTCGCGCTGCAGCCCTCGGCACGCGCCTGGCACTACCTGGGCAATGCCAGACGCGCCGAAGGCGAGTTCGCGCTGGCGGAAACCGCTTTCCGCAACGCCATTGCGCTCGACCCCCGTTCTGCAAGTGCATTCATCAATCTCGGCGCGGTCTTGCGGCTGCTCGGGCGCGCGACGGAAGCCATTCCCTGTTACGAACATGCCCAAACCCTGGGCTATCACGGCCCCGAGGTGCACGACGCACTGGTAGGTGCGTTCACGGACACAGGCCGGATCGCGGAGGCGATGAGTCGCGCCCGGCGCCTGGTCGCGGAACACCCTGCCTTCGCAGACGGTCACCGGACACTGGCCAGCCTGCTATGGGAATACGGGCCGACGCTGGACGTCGCGGAAGATCCCTTCGCTCTCTTCGCCGCTGCCGCGGATGCGCAACCCTCGAATCTTGGGTTGCAGACCTCGTATCTCGCCCTGTTGCTCGAGTCGAACAAGGCCGAAGAGGCGGCAGCCCGCGCGGAACATGTGCGCAATCGAAGCGACTCCCCGTTGTTGATGCGAATGCATGCAGATGCGCTCGCACGGAGCGGACGCACCGAAAGCGCCAACGCCCTGTATGCCTCGCTGATCGACAGCGGCGAACGCAGCCCCGACTTCCTCAATGCCTACACGCGCCACCTGCTGGTCAGCGGTGAGTGGATATCGGCGACCGAACGCGCCGGCGACGTTCTGCAACAGGATCCCGGAAACCAGCAGGCCCTTGCCTATCTCGCCACCGCATGGCGCCTGCTGGGCGACGAGCGCGAGTTCTGGCTATGCGATTACGAGCGGCTGATACAGCCGATCGACATCGATCCGCCTCCCGGCTTTGGGAGCACGCAGGAATTCCTCGGCGCGTTGAATGCAACCCTCGACGAATTGCATCTGGCCGCGCGCGAGCCGATTCCCGAAAGCGTACGCGGCGGTTCACAGACACCCGGACAACTGTTCGGCCGGACGAACCCCGTTATCGAATCGACCGCAAGACTGTTGCAGGACACGGTCGGGCGCTGGCTATCGACGCTGCCCTTGGATCGCGAGCACCCCTTCCTGCGCCGGAAATCTCCCCGCATGCGGTATGCCGGTTCTTGGTCGGTAAAGCTTCGGGCGGCAGGCCGTCACGTCAACCATATCCATTCCCAGGGATGGATCAGTTCCGCGTTCTACGTGAAATTGCCGCCCTCGATGCTGTCGGCAGCTGAGTCCTCGACCGCGGGCTGCATCCAGTTCGGACAGCCTCCACTCGATATGGGACTCGGACTGCCCCCGCGTCGCGTCCTCCGTCCACGACCAGGCAGGCTGGTCCTGTTTCCCTCGTACATGTGGCACGGCACCGTGCCCTTCGACGATACCGAGCCGCGTATGACCGTCGCATTCGACCTGGTGCCCTCGCCATAGTGTGAGGCGCATCGCCTCTCCGGCTTTCATGCAGGGACGCGCGACGGCATCATGGACGCCAACTCGCGCTCCGGCCGCCCCACGCGATGCTCGCCCAGTGGTTCCTCGCCATCGTCAGTCCCTTCCTGACCACGCCGATGCCGGTGCAGGAAGCCGTGCCCGTGGAACCGATCAGCATCGATCCGATCTGGTTTCGCCCGGACTGCCTGCAGGTGGAATGCGGTGACGAGGAGTGGAAGCGCCAGCTGGAACCGCTGCCGGTATCGTCGAAACGACGACCGCGCCTGCCCGGCTTGCGCGCGGCACGGCCGCTGAGTGCACCCGCGCGGTCGCGCGAATCGCGCGCGGCGTACTCCAACGACTGGCGCATCGGCACGCGTTATGGATTGCAACTGGTACGCGACAGCGATACGCAGCTGGGTGTCGAATTCGGCGCGGGTTACCGCTTCGCGCCGCTGTACGACGACGGCGTGTCGCTGCCGGGGCCGGTTTTCCGCGGCGGCATCAGCATCGGCCAGCGCCTGGGCGAACGCGCGCAGTGGAGCCAGCGCGTGCAGTTCGAAACCGGCAACGGCGAGCGCTTCGTCAAGCAGATGCTCGGCGTCGACGTGGAGCTTCCCAGCGATTGGGAACTCGAAACCGATTACGTGATCCGCTACGACTCGCAGGGTGCGAGCGGCAGCGATACGGCCGAAGCCTGGCTAGGGTTGCGGCGGCGGTTCTGACGTTCGTAGCGCCAGCTGCGCGCGCAAACGCTGCATCACGCAAGCTACGTGCGCACAACGCACGTTACGCCGTCCTACGCCCCGCTCGCCGCGATCAACTCGCCGGCGCCCTGCTGCTGCAGCGATTGCGCGACCTCCAGCCCGAGGCCCTCGGGCGCGTTGCCGCGGCCCTGCGCCTGAGCGCGGATCGCGCGGCCGTCTGCGGCGGAACCCACCAGGCCGTGCAAGTACAGGCGTTCGCCATCCAACCGCGCGAAGGCGGCGACCGGCACGTGGCAGCTGCCGTGCAGCGCGCGGTTCATGGCGCGCTCGGCTTCGACGCAGGTGCGCGTGGCGGCGTGGTCGAGCGTTGCGCACAACGCGCGCGTGTCGGCGTCGTCTTCGCGGCATTCGATCGCGATGGCACCTTGCGCGGGCGCCGGCAGCCACTGCGGAGCATCCATGCGCGAACGGATGCGCGCATCGAAGCCGAGGCGCTGCAATCCCGCGCATGCGAGCACGATCGCGTCGTACTCGCCGGCATCGAGCTTGGCCAGGCGCGTGTTGACGTTGCCGCGCAGGTCGCGCAGCTGCAGGTCGGGGCGCAGCGCGCGCAGCTGCGCCTGCCGGCGCAGCGACGACGTGCCCACGACCGCGCCGTGCGGCAGCGCGTCGATGTCGTCGTAACGATTGCTGACGAACGCATCGGCGTGGTCGGCGCGCTGCAGGATCGCCGGCAAAGCGAAGCCAGGCTCCAGCTCCATCGGCACGTCCTTGAGCGAATGCACCGCGCAATCGGCTTCGCCGCGCAGCATCGCCAGCTCGAGCTCCTTGAGGAACAGGCCCTTGCCGCCGATCGCGGCAAGCGAACGATCCAGCACTTCGTCGCCACGCGTGCTCATCGGCACCAGCACGACGTCGAGGCCGGAATGCGCGGCGCGCAGGGCGGCGGCGACGTGCTCGCTCTGCCACAGGGCGAGCGGACTCTTGCGGGTGGCGATTCGGAGCAGGCGGGTCATGGGGACATTATCGCCTGCCTGCCGAGCGGCAGCGCCCCCGCGCAGGGAATGAGCAGGTAATCGGTTTTTGTAGGACAGACCAGGCCCGCACGGTGCGCGACATGGATGGCGCAAGCAAAGCCAAAGTCACTGGATTCCCGCCTTCGCGGGAATGACGAGCAAAGGCAAAAAGCCAACGAGTTACTCGACGACCAGAGTTACTCGACGATCAAAGATGCTTCAACGTATCCCGCAACCCCGCCACGCAGCGGCGGCTGACTTCCAGCGGCTGCTTGCCATGCCGCAGCATCGCCTGCACGTGGCCATCGGGGCTGCGCTTGAGTTCGACGATTTCGTGGCGCGCCACCAGGCAGTTGCGGTGGATGCGGACGAAGCGTTCGCCGAATTCCTCCTCCAGCGACTTCAGCGACTCCTCGATCAGGTCCTCGCCGCGCGCATGGTGGACGATGACGTACTTCTCCTCGGCGTGGAGGTAGTGCACCTCCTCCACTGGAATCAGCCGCAGGCTGCCGCGCAGGCGCGCGCACAGGTGGGTGCGGCGCTGGACGGGAGCCGTGCTCGAGGCCGCCGTCGCCTGTCCGCGGCCTGCGGCGAACGTGCGCACGCGTTCGATCGCGGCGGCGAGGCGCTCGGGGCGGACCGGCTTCACCAGGTAATCGATCGCTTCGGCTTCGAAGGCGGACAGCGCATGCGCGTCGTACGCGGTGCAGAAGACCACGGCGGGGCGCGGTTCGAACGCGGCGAGATGGCGTGCCGCTTCGAGTCCGTCGATGCCCGGCATCGCGATGTCGAGCAGCACGAGATCCGGTCGATGGGTGGCGCAGGCGTGCAGGGCTTCGTGGCCGTCGGCCGCGTCAGCGACGACTTCCACGCCCTTGATCTCGGCCAGCAGGTCGCGCAGGCGTTCGCGCGCCAGAGGTTCGTCGTCGGCGATGACTACCTTCATGCGGTCCTCTTGCTTCCCGTGTCCTTGCAACTCATGACTTGACCACCCTGGACTTGCCACTCACGCGGCGGCGCCGATGCTGCCGGTGATGATCGGCAGCCGAAGATCGACCTGATAGTAGCCCTCGTTCCACGCCGCGGTCATCCGGGCGCGCGGGCCATAGGCGTAACGAAGCCGCTGGGCGATGCTCTGCTGCGCGTGACGGTTGCCGGCGGGCCTGCCTCCATCGGTCACGTACCCGTTGCCCAGGGTAGGCAGGATGTCGCCCTCGCGCGGCGGCGGCGCTGGATTGCGGATGCAGATCGCGAGTTCGTCGCCGACCTGGGCGAGTTCGACTTCGATCTCACCCCCACCCGGCAGGCGCGAGACGCCGTGCAGCACCGCGTTCTCCAGCAATGGCTGCAGCACCAGGCGCGGCATCGGCATGCGCCACGGCAGCAGGTCGGCGCGGCGCCAGACGACGCGCAGGCGTTCCCCGAGGCGCAGCTGCTCGATGGCGAAGTAGCGCTCGCACAGCTCCACTTCCTCGCGCAGGGTGGAATCGGATTCGCCCGCACCGAGTGCGGCGCGGAACAGGTCGGAGAGGTCGAGCACCGCGCGCTCGGCCACCGCCGGGTTGCTGCGCACCAGGCCGGCGATGGTGTTCATGCTGTTGAAGAGGAAGTGCGGCTTGATCCTCGCCTGCAATGCATCGGCTTCGGCGCGCGCGCTGGCACGCACCTGCGCGGCCCAGGCGTCGTTCACGTACAGGTAGCGCAACACGACCGCGACGATCAGCGTCGTCATCGCCGCCGAGCCCCACACGAAGCGGAGCATCGACACGTTGTGCGGCACCAGTCCGTAACCGAGGCTGGTATCGATCACGTGGGCCATGGACGCGCCCAGCGCCGCGATCGCGCCGCCGCCCAGCAATGCGAGCGCCGTGCCCACCGGCTGCGAAAGGCGCGACAGCTGGTGCCGCGACACGCACAGCAACACCGATGCAGTGAGTGCGAGCCACAGCGAAAAGCCGCTGGCAGTGACGAAGCGTTCCAGGTCCCAATGCACGCCGCCCGGGGCGAGCGCGAGCACCACTACCACGAGCTCGGCCATGCCCAGCATCACCGCGAGGCGCGGCAACCGGCACAGGTCGGGTAGCCAGGGTTCCTGCGGGTCGCGGGGGGCCATGGGTGGGTGATCAGCCAGGCGTTTGTGCGGAAGCGAAGCGGTGCGCCATCCAGTCGCCGAGATCGCGGATCTCCTCCGCGCACACCTGGTGCGCCATCGGATACGCGTGCCAGTCGACGGTGAAGCCGAGTTCGCGCAACTTGCGCGCACTGAGGTCGCCGCCGGCATACGGCACCACCGGATCGAACTGGCCGTGCGCCATGAACAGCGGCTGCGTGGGTGCCGCCGGCGTCGTCTCCTTCACCAGGCGCTCGGCCATCGGCAGATACGTCGACAGCGCGATCACGCCGGCGAGCGGTTCGGTACGGCGCAACGCGGTCGCCAGTGCGATGGCGCCACCCTGCGAGAAGCCGGCCAGCAGCAGGCGCGAAGCAGGAATGCCGCGTTCGACTTCGCGCACGATCAAGGCTTCGGTCTGCGCGACGGATTCGTCGACACCGGCTTCGTCGGCGCGATTGGCGAGATTCATGTCGCGGATGTCGTACCAGGCGCGCATGCGCACCCCGTTGTTGATCGTCACCGCGCGCACCGGGGCGTGGGGGAAGACGAAACGCAGCGCGGGCCAACCATTGCGCACCAGTTCGGGCACGATCGGGGCGAAGTCGTTGCCGTCGGCGCCCAGGCCGTGCAACCACAGCACGCTCCATTCGGGCGCGGGGCCGGTTGCGTGTTCGACGGTTTCGAGCAGGGCGGTCGCGGAATCGTTCATGCGAGGCATTGTGGGGGCCAGACGCCGGCGCTTGCCAGCGTGGGCAGACAATCTGTCGTAGGTGCCGGGCTTGCCGGCACGCTTTGCGGCAATGATCACGAAGAACTGCGAAGCGGCAAGAGCGCCTTTGTCCTTGCCTTTGTTCGTCACGGGCCCCGTGGCGCAGCGGCGGGCGGGACGGATCAGGCCCGCAGGGCGCGCGGCATGGATGCCGCGCGTTTTTCGACAGGACACGGATGTCCTGTCGAAAAACCCCGGCCCGTCCGCGGACCCGGAGCGAAGCGGAGGGCGCGAGCATGCGGGGTGCCTTCTCTTTGGTTACTTTCTCTTGGGCAAGCAAGAGAAAGTGACCCGCGCCTTCAGGCGCGGAAGCTCTGGCTGTTCGCCAATCAACTGCAACACACCCCGTCTCACAACATGAGACACCGCCCCCGCATCCTCACCCGATGCACGGCCAAATCCGCCTGAACTTCACCTTTGACGGCGGCGCCCCCACCATTCAGGCCCCGCCCGCGCGGCGGCGGGATAATGACCAGGTGTCGCAGTCCGCTTCCCCCCTTGCTGGTTTTCATCCTGCCGTCGCCGCATGGTTCGAGCGCGCCTTCCCCGGCCCGACCGAAGCGCAGGCACTGGCCTGGCCGGCGATCCGTTCCGGCCGCCACACCCTGGTGGCCGCGCCGACCGGCTCGGGCAAGACGCTCACCGCCTTCATGTCCGCGATCGACGCGCTGGTACGCGAGGGCCTGGCGCAGGGCCTGTCGGACGAAACCCACGTCGTCTACATCTCGCCCTTGAAGGCGCTGTCGAACGACATCCACCTCAACCTCGAAGCGCCGCTCGAAGGCATCCGCGAAGAACTCGCGCGCCAGGGCCTGCCCGACGTCGAGATCCGCACCGCCGTGCGCACCGGCGACACGCCGCAGGGCGAACGCGCGCAGCTGCGCAAGAAGCCGCCGCACATCCTGGTCACCACGCCCGAATCGCTGTACGTGCTGCTGGGTTCCGACTCCGGCCGCGCGATGCTGGCGACGGCGCGCACGGTGATCGTCGACGAAATCCACGCGGTGGCCGCGAGCAAGCGCGGCAGCCATCTTTCATTGTCGCTGGAGCGTCTGGAAGCGCTGTGCGGGCGCCGTCTCACGCGCGTCGGCCTGTCCGCGACGCAGAAACCGATCGACGAAGTCGCACGTTTCCTTGTCGGCAGCGCCTATGTCGACAACGACAATCAACCCGACTGCGAAATCATCGACATCGGCTACGCGAAACAGCGCGACCTCGCGCTGGAAGTACCACCGACGCCGCTGCAAGCGGTGATGTCGAACGACCAGTGGGAGCAGGTCTACACGCGCTTGGCCGAGCTGGTCGAACAGCACTCGACCACCCTCGTCTTCGTCAACACACGGCGCATGGCCGAACGCGCCGCGCGCCACCTCGGCGAGCGCCTCGGCAAGGAACACGTCGCCGCGCACCATGGCAGCCTCGCCAAGGAGCTGCGCCTCGACGCCGAGCAACGCCTGAAGAGCGGCCAGCTCAAGGTGCTGGTCGCGACCGCATCGCTCGAACTGGGCATCGACATCGGCGACGTCGACCTCGTCTGCCAGCTCGGTTCGCCGCGCGCGATCGCCGCCTTCCTGCAGCGCGTCGGCCGTTCCGGCCACCATGTCGGTGGCGTGCCGAAGGGACGGCTGTTCCCGTCCTCGCGCGACGACCTGGCCGAATGCGCCGCGCTGCTCGACTGCGTGCGCCGTGGCGAACTCGACGCGGTGATCATCCCGCCCGCGCCGCTCGACGTGCTCGCACAGCAGATCGTCGCCGAATGCGCCGCGCGCGAATGGGAAGAGGACGCGCTCTACGAGTGGTTCCGCCGCGCCTGGCCGTACGCGAAGCTCGAACGCAAGGATTTCGATGCGGTCGTGAAGATGCTGGCGGATGGCTTCACCACGCGCCGCGGCACGCGCGCCGGTTACCTGCACCGCGATGCCGTGCACAAGCGCCTGCGCGGCCGCGCGGGCGGGCGCATGACCGCGGTGATGTCGGGCGGCACGATTCCCGACATGGCCGACTACAGCGTCGTGCTCGAACCGCAGTCGCAGAACATCGGCACGATCAACGAAGACTTCGCCATCGAGAGCATCGCCGGCGACATCTTCCAGCTCGGCAACGCCAGCTACCGCATCCTGCGCGTGGAGCCCGGCCGCGTGCGCGTGGAAGACGCACAGGGCATGCCGCCGAGTATTCCGTTCTGGCTGGGCGAGGCTCCCGGACGCAGCAATGAGTTGTCGCGGGGCGTGTCGCGCCTGCGCGAGGAAGTCGCTTCGCGCGTGACCCCGGCTCCCGCGCAAAGCGCTGTACTCCCGTCTTCGCACAACGACACAGGCGCGCCCGCGCAAGCGGAGGAAGCCGCTTCCGCCGCACAGGTCGCCAACGTGCTGTTCAACGAAGGGGCGATTGCAAAAGCCGCGCGCTGGCTGGTGGACGAGGTCGGCCTCACGCCCCCCGCCGCCCTGCAGCTCGCCGACTATCTCGGCCGCCAGCAGGCCTCGACCGGCGTCATGCCCACCCAGCAGACCATCGTCCTGGAGCGCTTCTTCGACGAATCCGGCGGCACCCAGCTGATCATCCACTCGCCCTACGGCAGCCGCCTCAATCGCGCCTGGGGCCTCGCGCTGCGCAAGCGCTTCTGCCGCAAGTTCAATTTCGAATTGCAGGCCGCGGCGACCGAAGACGCGATCGTGCTGTCGCTCTCGACCAGCCACAGCTTCCCGCTGATCGAAGTATCGAAATACCTGCATTCCTCGTCGGCTGAAGACATCCTCATCCAGGCGCTGCTCGACGCGCCGCTGTTCGGCGTGCGCTGGCGATGGAACGCCACCACCGCGCTCGCGCTGCCGCGCTTCATCGGCGGCAAGAAGGTCGCCCCGCAGCTGCAGCGCATGAAGTCGGAGGACCTGCTGGCGACGGTGTTCCCCGATCAGGTCGCGTGCCAGGAAAACATCGTCGGCGAACGCGAGGTGCCCGACCATCCGCTCGTCGCGCAGACGCTGGACGACTGCCTGCACGAGGCGATGGACACCGAAGGCTGGCTGGAACTGTTGCGGAAGATGGAGAGCGGCGAAGTCGACGTCGTCGCGCGCGATCTCACCGCGCCGTCGCCGTTCGCCGCGGAAGCGCTGAATGCACGGCCGTACGCGTTCCTCGACGACGCACCGCTGGAAGAACGCCGCACGCAGGCAGTGATGGCGCGTCGTTACGCCGATGCCGACAGCGCGGACGATCTCGGCCGCCTCGACTCGGCTGCGATCGAGGAAGTGCGCGAACAGGCCTGGCCGCAGGTGCGCAACGCCGACGAGATGCACGACGCGCTCATGGGTCTGGGCTGCATCACGCAGGAGGATGCGGAGGCGCACGCGTGGACGGACTGGCTCCAGCGGCTGGCAAAAGACCATCGCGCCACGCGCCTTATCGTAGGAGCGGCCTCGGACGCGACCGCCGACAGAGGGAATCCGCTGCAGCTGGACGACGCGGAGTCGCGGCCGGGGCCGCTCCTACAGGAATTGTGGTTCGCCGCCGAGCGCCTGCCGCAGGCCGACGCCGTGCATCCGCAGGTAAGGCGCGAGCCCGCCATCGAAGCGCCCGCCGAATTCGCGCAGGAAACCTGGACGCGCGAAGACGCGCTGGTCGAACTGTTGCGTTCGCGGCTCACCGGTCTGGGCCCCACGCCCGCGGCAACACTCGCCACTTCGCTCGCACTGCCGCAATCGGACATCGATTTCGCCCTGGTGAAGCTCGAAACCGAGGGCTACGTGATGCGCGGCCGCTTTTCGCCGCACGCCATCGAAGAGGAATGGTGCGAACGCCACCTGCTCGCGCGCATCCACCGCTACACCATCGGCAAGCTGCGCCGCGAGATCGAACCGGTCGAACCCCGCGACTTCATGCGCTTCCTGTTCGAGTGGCAGCGCGTGTCGAAGTCGGCGCGCGTAAGCGGACCCGAAGCGCTGGCCGGCGTGCTCGCGCAACTGGAAGGCTTCGAGGCGCCCGCCGCGGCGTGGGAAGGCGAACTGCTGCCGGCGCGCGTCAACGACTATTCGATCTCCTGGCTCGACGACCTGTGCACCGCAGGCCGCATCGCCTGGACGCGCCTGCGCGGCGCATCGTCCGAAGCCGCCGGCAACGGCCGCACCGCGCCGGTGCGCGCCACGCCCATCGTGCTGCTGCCGCGCCGCCACCTGCCGTTGTGGACGCCGCTCACCGCCGGCGCGCTCGACGACGGCCCTGCGCTGTCGTCGCGCGCGCAGCGCGTCGCCGATTACCTCAAGGACCACGGCGCCTCGTTCTTCGACGAGCTGGTCGCGGGCGCGCACCTGTTGCACACCGAACTGGAAGATGCCTTGGCCGAACTCGTCGCGCGCGGCCGCGTGACCTGCGACAGCTACGCGGGCCTGCGCGCGTTGCTGGTGCCGCAATCGAAGCGGCCCAGTGCGTTCGAAGGCCGCGGACGGCGCGGCCGGCGCGCGGCGCTGATGGGCATCGAGGATGCGGGGCGCTGGACGCTGACGCGCCGCTCTCAAGCTCGTCATCCCCGCGAAGGCGGGGATCCAGTGCCTTTGGCTTCCGCGGCCAAAGCGCAAAAGTCGCTGGATCCCCGCCTTCGCGGGGATGACGGGCAAAAGCAAAAGCCCGATGCCGATACCCTCGACCACATCGCCCGCACCTTGCTGCGCCGCTACGGCGTGGTGTGCTGGCGCATCCTCGAACGCGAGGCGCCGTGGCTGCCGCCGTGGCGCGACCTGCTGCGCGTCTACCACCGCCTCGAAGCCCGCGGCGAGATCCGCGGCGGCCGCTTCATCGCGGGACTGTCCGGCGAACAGTTCGCCTTGCCCGAAGCGATCGCCGCACTGCGGCAGATGCGTAAGCGCACGCCGGACGGCGAGTGGCTCGCGCTCTCCGCACTGGATCCATTGAATCTCGTCGGCACCGTCATCGCCGGCACCAAGGTGCCGCGCCAGTTCGGCGCGCGCGTGCTGTGGCGCGACGGAGTGCCCGTCGCCACGCTGGCCGCCGGCGAAGTCGCGTGGCTGGTGGTATTGCCCGCCACCGAACAGCGCGCCGCGCACAAGGTGCTGATGCGCGAACCGGAGCTGCATGCCACCAGCTTCGATTTCCCTGCGGAACTGCGGGCTTGGCTGGATGCCGAGGCGGTCGCGGCGGACACCGAGCCGTCGGCGCTGCGGGATCCGCCCCTTCCGTAGCCATTCCGGGGTCCGACGACGGGATTGCGAACCCTGTGATCGACCTTCCGACCCCTGCGATGGGGTCGCGGACCCCATGTGATCGACTTTCCGACCCCAACGATGGGGTCGCGGAGCCCATGTGATCGACCGTCGCACCCCAGCGATGGGGTCGCGCACCCCATGTGATCGACTTTCGGACCCCAACGATGGGTCGCGGAGCCCATGTGATCGATCTTCGGACCCCAAACGATGGGGTCGCAGAGCCCATGTGATCGACCTTCCGACCCCAACGATGGGGTCGCGGAACCCATGTGATCGACCTTCGGACCCCAACGATGGGGTCGCGGAACCCATGTGATCGACCTTCCGACCCCAGCGATGGGGTCGCAGAGCCCATGTGATCGACTTTCGGACCCCAACGATGGGGTCGCGGAGCCCATGTGATCGACCTTCAGACCCTAACGATGGGGTCACACACCCCATGCGGTCGGCATCCCCCAGCACGGCCGCGGAGCCTGCCGGTAGCGAGGTAACCCGAACAAGCGCATCGCGCGCACCCGGGGCGTCTCCCTCCGGAGAGAAAGGCATCCCGGGTGCGCTTTGCTTCCCCGGGTTACGGCATTCACGACACACCTGGCCTCGCTCCCGGGGTTCAATGCCCTGCACTGCGGCAGAATCCACCGACCTCCGCGCGGTTTCTTCATGTCCCCCTTCCGCCTCGTCCTGCTCCTCGCCCTGCTGCTCTGCGGTTCGCCGCAAGCCGCCGGCCGCGTGGCCGAAACACCGGCGCGCGTCTTCGCCGCCGCCAGCCTGACCAACGCGCTCGAGGAGATCGCGACGCAGTGGCAACGCGCCGGCCATCCGCGGCCCGTCCTCGCCTTCGGCGCGTCATCGACGCTCGCGAAGCAGATCGAAGCCGGCGCGCCCGCAGACCTGTTCGCGTCCGCCGATCGCAAGTGGATGGATTACCTCGACGCGCGCAATCGCATCGACCGCAACTCACGCGTCGAGATGCTCGGCAATACGCTGGTGCTGATCGCGCCGAAGGGCCACCGCTTCGACGCGAAGATGCAAGCCGGCTTCCGCATCGCCGATGCCTTCAAGGGGAAGTTGTGCACCGGCGAGCCCGATGTCGTGCCGGTGGGCATCTACGCGAAACAAGCCCTTGAGAAACTCGGCTGGTGGCAATCGCTGCAGCCGCGCATCGTCGGCGCCGACGACGTGCGCACCGCATTGGCGTTCGTCGAACGCGGCGAATGCGGTGCGGGCATCGTCTACGCGAGCGATGCGCGCATCAGCCGCAAGGTCGAAGTGCTTGCGGCGTTCCCCGCCCACACCCATGCGCCGATCGTGTATCCCTTCGCGCTGGTGAAGAACGCACGCCCGGAAGCGGCGGCCTTCCTGAATCATCTGCACACGCCACAGGCCGCCGCGGTGTTCCGCCGCCACGGCTTCACCGTGCTGGAGGACTGACGGCATGTGGCTTTCGCCCGAAGAAGCGCAGGCGCTCTGGCTATCGGCCAAGGTGGCGCTGTTCGCGACACTGGCCTGCCTGCCGCCGGCAATCGCGCTCGCATGGTGGCTGGAACGACGCCGCTTTCCAGGCCGCTTCCTCATCGATGCACTGGTGCAGTTGCCGATGGTGTTGCCGCCGGTGGTGCCGGGCTATCTGCTGCTGTTGCTGCTCGGCACGCAGGGACCACTCGGCGGGTGGCTGGAACGCAGTTTCGGAATCGTCGTGGCTTTCAACTGGAAGGGCGCAGTGCTCGCCTCCGCGGTAATGGCGTTCCCGCTGATGGTGCAGCCGATCCGCCTCGCGTTCCGCCTAATCGATGCGCGCCTCGAACACGCGGCGGCAACGCTCGGCGCACGGCCCTGGCGCGTGTTTTCCACGATCACGCTGCCGCTGGCGGCGCCCGGCCTGATCGCCGGTTGCGTGCTGTGCTTCTCGCGCAGCCTCGGCGAGTTTGGCGCGACGATGGCCTTCGTCGGCAACATTCCCGGCGAAACCCGCACGTTGCCGCTGGCGATCTATTCGCTCACGCACACGCCCGATGGCGAAGCCGGCGCGATGCGGCTTGCGCTGCTGTCGATCGCGCTCGCGGTCGCGGCGTTGCTGGCGAGCCACTGGATCAGTGCGCGCACCGAGCGCCGTCTCGGTTTCACAGATCACCGGAGCGCGCATGCTGAGCTTTGACTTCAGTTATGCGCGTGGCGGCTTCCAGCTGGACGCACGCGCCGATGTCGCGAATGGTGTCACCGGCATCTGCGGGCCGTCGGGTTCTGGCAAGAGCACGTTGCTGTTGTTGCTCGCGGGCCTGTTGAAGCCGCAATCCGGGCAGCTGCGCATGCGCGACGACGTGCTCGTGGATCGTGCACGGAAGATCTTCGTTCCGGCATGGCGGCGGCATTTCGGCCTCGTCTTCCAGGACGGGCAGCTGTTTCCGCACCTGAGCGTGCGCGACAACCTGCTCTACGGCTTCGAGCGCCTTGCACCCGCGTCGCGGTTGTTCACGCTCGATACCGTGCTGCAACTGCTGGAGATCGGCCATCTGCTCGAGCGTCGCCCTGCATTGTTGTCGGGCGGTGAGCGCCAGCGCGTCGCGCTGGGTCGCGCCCTGCTCTATTCGCCGCGATTGCTGTTGCTCGATGAGCCGCTGTCGTCGCTGGACGAGCGGTTGAAGCAGCAGATCCTGCCGTTCCTGAAGCGCGTGAAGGACGAGACGCGGATTCCGATGCTGTATGTCAGCCATGCGCAGGCGGAAGTGGAGTTCCTTGCGGATCGGGTGTTGATGATGGATCGCGGCAAGTTGGTTGATGTTGAGCGGATTACCGCGTCCAGCTAGTGCTTCACCACAGCCGAAGGCTGTTCAAGCAGGAATGACGAGCAAAGGAAGCGGCATTTCCGCATGTGAAGCGCCCGAACGGCCTTGACTCACGCCATATCCGCAACCATTTCAAGGACTGATGCCCTGCAGCAGATTGCGGGATAATCACGTTCTTCCCTCATGCCCGCCGCGCGCCCCGCGCCGCCCGCCACTCCAGGCCCGCCCATGAACAGCAAATACCGCAAACCCCTCCCCGGCACCTCGCTCGACTACTTCGATGCGCGCGCCGCCGTGGAAGCGATCCGGCCGGGCGCATGGGACGCGCTGCCCTATACCTCGCGCGTGCATGCGGAGAACCTCGTGCGTCGCGCCGATCCGGCCATGCTCGATGCGTACCTCGCGCAGCTGATCGAATGCCGCCGCGATCTCGACTTCCCGTGGTTCCCGGCGCGCGTGGTCTGCCACGACATCCTCGGCCAGACCGCATTGGTCGACCTCGCCGGCCTGCGCGATGCGATCGCGGACATGGGCGGCGATCCGGCGCAGATCAATCCGGTGGTGCCGACACAGCTGATCGTCGACCACTCGCTCGCGGTCGAATGCGGTGGTTACGACCCCGATGCATTCACCAAAAACCGTGCCGTCGAGGAGCGCCGCAACGAGGACCGCTTCCACTTCATCGAGTGGACCAAGCACGCATTCCGCAACGTCGACGTGATTCCGCCGGGCAACGGGATCATGCACCAGATCAACCTGGAGAAGATGTCGCCGGTCGTGCACGATGATCACGGCATTGCCTATCCCGATACCTGCATCGGCACCGACAGCCACACGCCGCACGTCGATGCGCTGGGCGTGATCGCGGTAGGCGTGGGCGGCCTCGAAGCCGAGAGCGTGATGCTCGGCCGCGCGTCGTGGATGCGCCTGCCGGAGATTGTCGGCGTCGAGCTGACCGGCAAGCCGCAGCCCGACATTACCGCGACCGACATCGTGCTCGCGCTGACCGAGTTCCTGCGCCAATCGAAGGTCGTCGGGGCGTACCTCGAATTCCGTGGCGAAGGCGCAGCCGCGCTGACGGTTGGCGACCGCGCGACGATTTCGAACATGGCGCCCGAATACGGCGCGACCGCCGCGATGTTCTTCATCGACGACAACACGCTCGACTACCTGCGCCTCACCGGCCGCGATGATGCACAGGTGAAGCTCGTCGAAACCTACGCGAAGCAGGCCGGCCTGTGGGCCGATGCGCTGGCGAACGCGCAGTACGAACGCACGCTGTCGTTCGACCTGTCGAGCGTCGGGCGCAACATGGCCGGCCCCTCGAATCCGCACAAGCGCCTGCCGACTTCGGCCCTGGCCGAGCGCGGCATCGCCGGCAACCTCGACGCCGCGCGTGCGCAGGAAGCGCAGGGGCTGTTGCCCGACGGCGCGGTGATCATCGCTGCGATCACGTCGTGCACGAATACGTCGAACCCGCGCAACGTCGTCGCCGCCGGCCTGCTCGCACGCAATGCCAATGCGCGCGGCCTGGTGCGCAAGCCGTGGGTGAAGACCTCGCTCGCGCCGGGTTCCAAGGCCGTGCAGCTGTATCTGGAAGAGTCCGCGCTGCTGCCGGAACTCGAACAGCTCGGCTTCGGCATCGTCGGCTTCGCCTGCACCACCTGCAACGGCATGAGCGGCGCGCTCGATCCGGCGATCCAGAAGGAAGTGATCGAACGCGACCTGTATGCCACTGCCGTGTTGTCGGGCAACCGCAACTTCGACGGCCGCATCCATCCGTATGCGAAGCAGGCGTTTCTCGCCTCGCCGCCGCTGGTGGTGGCGTACGCGATCGCCGGCACGATCCGCTTCGATATCGAGAAGGACGTGCTTGGCACCGATGCGCAGGGCAACCCGGTCACGCTCAAGGACATCTGGCCGAGCGATGAAGAGATCGACGCGATCGTGTCGCAGTTCGTGAAGCCGGAACACTTCCGCCGCGTGTACGAGCCGATGTTCAACGTCCGCGTCGAGCACGGCACCAAGGTCAGTCCGCTGTACGACTGGCGTCCGATGTCGACCTACATCCGCCGTCCGCCGTACTGGGAAGGCGCGCTCGCCGGCGAACGGACGCTGCGCGGCATGCGTCCGCTCGCGGTGCTCGGCGACAACATCACCACCGACCACCTGTCGCCGTCGAACGCGATCCTGCTCGACAGCGCCGCCGGCGAATACCTCGCGAAGATGGGCGTGCCTGAAGAAGACTTCAATTCCTACGCGACCCATCGCGGCGACCACCTCACCGCGCAGCGCGCGACCTTCGCCAATCCGAAGCTGCTCAACGAGATGGTGCGCGATGAAGCGGGCAATGTCGTACAGGGATCGCTCGCGCGTATCGAGCCGGAAGGCAAGGTCACGCGCATGTGGGAAGCGATCGAGACCTACATGGAGCGCCGCCAGCCGCTGATCATCATCGCCGGCGCCGACTACGGCCAGGGTTCCTCGCGCGACTGGGCCGCCAAGGGCGTGCGCCTGGCTGGCGTGGAAGCGATCGCCGCGGAAGGCTTCGAGCGCATCCATCGCACCAACCTGATCGGCATGGGCGTGCTGCCGCTGGAGTTCGAGGCCGGCACCGACCGCAAGTCGCTGGGCATCGACGGCACCGAAACCTTCGACGTGGTCGGCGAACGCACTCCGCGCGCGACGCTCACGCTGGTGATCCGGCGCAAGGACGGCAGCTGCAGCGAAGTGCCGGTGACCTGCCGCCTGGACACCGCCGAGGAAGTGTCGATCTACGAAGCCGGCGGCGTGCTGCAGCGGTTCGCACAGGATTTCCTGGCGACGTCGAAAGCGGCCTGACTCGTTCGTCGTATCGGTACAACCCACCAAAAAGGAACCGACCATGACTGCTTCTTCCCCTGGCACCGTCCGCCTGCACCGCGTCCTGCGCGCACCCGCCGAACGCATCTACCGCGCCTTCCTCGATGGCGATGCGATGGCGAAGTGGCTGCCCCCGCACGGCTTCACCGGCAAGGTGCATGAAATGGATGCACGCGTCGGCGGCGTCTATCGCATGTCGTTCACCAACTTCGGTACCGGCAGCAGCCATGCGTTCGGCGGCACCTTCCTCGAACTCATTCCGAACGAAAAACTCCGCTACAACGACCGCTTCGACGACCCGAACCTGCCCGGCGTGATGGAAACCACGGTCACGCTGAAGCCGGTGATGACCGGTACCGAGGTGCATATCGAGCAGAGCGGGATTCCCGCCGCGATTCCGGTCGAGTTCTGTTATCTGGGCTGGCAGGAGTCGTTGCAATTGCTCGCGCAACTGGTTGAGCCAAACATTCCCGACAACGTGTGATGGCCACCGGGAACGCATCATGACCGTCGTGCGCATGGACAACGTCGGCATCGTGGTCGAGGACCTCGATGCCGCGATCGCGTTCTTCCTGGAACTCGGCCTCATCCTCGAGGGCCGTATGCCCATCGAAGGGGAGTGGGCGGGCCGCGTCACCGGAGTGCGCGGCCAGCGCGTCGAGGTCGCCATGATGCGCACCCCGGACGGCCACAGCCGCCTCGAGCTTTCTCGCTTCGACGCTCCGGCCATTGCATCCGACCACCGTACGGCCCCGGTGAATTCGCTGGGATACCTGCGCGTCATGTTCGCCGTCGGGGACATCGACGACACCCTCGCCCGGCTGCGGAAGCTCGGTGCGTCGGTGGTCGATGAAGTCGTCGACTACGAAAACATCTACCGCCTCTGTTACATCCGCGGCCCCGAAGGAATTCTCATCGGGCTCGCCCAGGATCTGCGGGCAGCAGATTGACCTGGTTGCAGGATGACGGCAACAACTCCAACCCGAGCAGACACATGACCCACGCGCCGCAACTACGCATTCCCGCCACCTACATGCGCGGCGGCACGTCCAAGGGTGTGTTCTTCCGCCTGGAAGACCTGCCCGAAGCCGCGCAGGTCCCCGGCAAGGCGCGCGATGCGCTGCTGATGCGCGTGATCGGTTCGCCCGATCCCTACGGCAAACACACCGACGGCATGGGCGGCGCTACGTCGAGCACGAGCAAGTGCGTGATCATCGCGAAGTCGAGCGAACCCGACCACGACGTCGACTATCTCTACGGCCAGGTCTCCATCGAAACCGCCTTCGTCGATTGGAGTGGCAACTGCGGCAATCTTTCCTCCGCGGTCGGTCCCTTCGCGATCGCCAATGGCCTGATCGATCCCGCGCGAATTCCTCGCAACGGCACCTGCACCGTGCGCATATGGCAGGCGAACATCGGCAAGACCATCGTCGCGCACGTACCGGTCACCAACGGCGAGGTGCAGGAAACCGGCGACTTCGAGCTCGATGGCGTGACGTTTCCCGCGGCGGAAATCCAGCTGGAATTCCTCGATCCGTCCGACGAAGGCGAAGGCGGCGGCGCGATGTTCCCGACCGGCAACCTCGTCGACGACCTCGACGTGCCGGGCGTCGGCACCTTCAAGGCGACACTGATCAATGCCGGCATTCCGACCATCTTCCTCAACGCCGCGGACCTGGGTTACACCGGCGCCGAGCTGCAGGGCGCGATCAACGACGATCCGAAAGCACTGGCCAGGTTCGAAGCCATCCGCGCGCACGGCGCTGTGCGCATGGGCCTGATCGATTCGGTCGGGCAGGCGGCCACGCGCCAGCACACGCCGAAGGTCGCCTTCGTCGCATCGGCGCAGGATTACGTCGCCTCCAGCGGCAAGCGCATCGGCGCCGGCGATGTCGACCTGCTCGTACGCGCACTGTCGATGGGCAAGCTGCACCACGCGATGATGGGCACCGCGGCGGTTGCGATCGGCACGGCGGCGTCGATTCCCGGCACGCTGGTGAATATTGCTGCGGGTGGTGGCGAGCGCGAAGCAGTGCGCTTCGGCCATCCCTCGGGCACGCTGCGCGTCGGCGCGCAGGCGCAGCAGGTCGATGGCCAATGGACGGTCACGAAAGCGGTGATGAGCCGGAGTGCGCGCGTCCTGATGGAAGGCGCGGTGCGTGTGCCGGCCGATTCGTTCTGAGCACGCGGACATGACGGCGCGGTGGCTCGGCACCCCTGCACTCGCGTTGCTGCTTGCCGCCTGCGCTCCGGCGCAACTGGCGAAACAACCAGCCCCCGAAATGCAGGTTGCCGACGCGGCCACTCCCGAAGCCGCCGGCATGGTCGATATCCGCACACTGGTGCCGGACATCGATCTGGAGATGCGCTATGCGAGCGACAACAACTTCGTCGGCACGCGCGTGGACGGTTACGAAGCCGCGCGCTGCTTCCTGCAGGTCCCTGCGGCCAGGGCGCTCGCCCGCGTCGAAAGCGCGCTACGCCGCGAACACCGGCGCCTTCGGATCTATGACTGCTACCGGCCTGCGCGCGCCGTTCGCCACTTCGTCGCGTGGGCCGGCGATCCCGCCGACCAGCGCACCAAACCGCGCTATTACCCGAACCTGGACAAGCGCGAACTGCTCGGCGACTACATCTCGCCGACTTCCGGCCACAGTCGCGGCGCCACGCTCGATCTCACCCTGATGCAGTGCGATGGCAACGACGCCGCCTGCGTGCCGCTCGACATGGGGACGAGCTTCGATTTCTTCGATCCGTTGGCGAATACTGATTCGCCGCAGGCCACGACGGAACAGCGCGCCAACCGCTTGTTGCTGCGCGCGGCGATGGAACGTGGGGGCTTCCGCAACTATCCGATGGAGTGGTGGCACTTCACGCTTAATCCCGAGCCGGAACCGAAGCGGTTCTACGATTTCGTGATCGCGCCGCGATAAGGCGCGGGTAACGGCTCATTCCAACGCGCCGCAGCGCGGGAGAAAAATTGGCGTGCGTGAGGCATTGGTTGCTTTCCGCGCGTTGCGTTGCATCCCGTTCGCAGGATGACCCTAAGGAGAAGCGGCCTCCGCGATCTTCTTTGCGAGCACATACGGCTCCGGGTCGTCTCGGTTGGTCAGCACGATCACCGTCATGTGGCGTTTCGGGTAACGCACGATCACGTTGCGGAAGCCGATCGTTTCGCCGGAATGCCACAGCGTCTCGCCGGTGATGCGCCAGCCGTAGCCGTAGCGCACATCCGGGTCATCTGTCGCGGTGAAAGGCGTAAACGCCTGTTGCAGCGACGTCGATTTCAACAGTCGTTCGTCGTACAGCGCGGCATCCCAGCGGGCGAGATCGTCGATCGACGAGTAGATGCCACCGTCGCCCAGCACTGCGCTGGTGGTGCTCTGGTCGGTACGCATCCATGCACCGTTTTCGAAGCTGTAGCCGTACGCGCGACGTGCGACCTCCGAGATGCCGGCCTCATACGCGACGGTGTTCGCCATGCCGAGCGGACGGAAGATGCGTTCGCGCAGGAAGTCGGCGTAGCGCTGCTTCGAGGCGCGCTCCACGATGAGCGCCAGCAAGGCGTAGCCGCTGTTGCTGTAGCGATAACCCGTGCCCGGTACGAAGTAGGTGCGGTCCTGCGATTCGAGCAGCTTGAGCACGTCGGCGTCGTGGACCTGCCGCGCGTCCGCTGGATCCATCACGTCTTCGTAGTCGATCAGGCCGGAGGTATGGGTCAGCAAGTGCCGGATCGTGATCGGATCGGCGACGTGCGGCAGCGTGGGCAACCAGTCACGTACCTTGTCGTCGAGATGCAGGCGGCCGTCTTCGGCCAACAGCAGGATCGAGGCTGCGGTGAACTGCTTGCTGACCGAGGCGAGTCGGTAGTTGGTCAGCGGCGTTGCGGCGACATGCGCTTCCATGTCGGCCATGCCGTAGCTGCGATGCACCAGTAGTGCGCCGTCGCGAAGCACCAGCACCGATGCACCGGGAACGTTGCCGGTGTAGTCGTGCATCAGGGTGTCGATCTGCTGGTTCAATGCTGCTCCTGTCGTGGCGCACGCAGCGAGCGTGAGTGCGGCGGCAGCAATGGCCATCATCACGACGTGGCGAAAGTGCCTACGCTTTTGCTCGTCATTCCTGCGAAAGCAGGAATCCAGTGTCTTTAAGGCAGTCAAAAGCAAAGACGCTGGATCCCTGCTTTCGCAGGGATGACGTCCTGAAAATTTCCGTGAGGTGCCAGTCACGGACACCCACGTACCCGTGCAAACGCCAGATCCTCGTAGTCGTAACTGAAATCCGCCTGCGGATCGACCTTGCTCATGCGCAGATCGGGTTCCGTCTTGCCGCTCGCGAAATTCAGCCACGCTTCGGCGTCTACGCTGACATCGTCCCAGTCCACGAGCCAGCGATCGCCGACGCGCTGAACGATGCCGTTCAGCAGGGGCGACTTCGCGGCGCGCAGGCGCACGGCTGCGCCATCGCGGCACAACGACACCTCGCCGAACCACGGATCGCGGTAGACGCCAAGGCGCGACTGCAGCTCGGTTACGGTGGCCACGTTCCGCTTCGAAGTGTCAGGCGCTTTCTGCTCACTGGGGCGTACCGCCTCCTCCGCAGCGATCAGACCGGCGTAATGGGCAACCGTCAGGCCGGGATCGCGTTTGGTGTAGTGCTTGACCAGCACTTGCGTCAGCACCGTGCGCGCCTCGTCGCCTTCGCCGTTGATGAGGATGACGAAGCCGACACCCTTGTCCGGCAGCATCGTCACCGCCGAATACATGCCCATCAGCGTGCCGGTGTGCGCGACCTTGAACACGCCATCGACGTCGGCGAGACGCCAGCCATAACCGTAGGCGGAGAAGTGGCTGTTGTCCCATTCGCGCATGCGCTTGGACAACGGCATCGTCATCTGCGGCGTCCACACGGCTTCGCGTTGCGCTGGAGACAGCCATGCCTGCGAAGGACCTTGCGGCGCCAGCCACGTGCGAACCCACGCGAGCATGTCGTCGAGGCTGCAACGGATGCCGCCTGCCGCTTCCATCGTGCTCGAACGGATCACGTTGCCGTCGCTGCGCACCGGGACATTGCCGCCGTCCTGGCGCATGTGCGGTTGCGCGACGTTACCGACTTCAACGGGCCGCCAGTCGCCGACCTGACAGCGCTTCATCCCGAGCGGCTCGAAGACTTCGCGTCGCACCAGTGTTTCGTACGGTGCACCGCCCGCCACGGCGGCAACTTCGCCCGCAACGATGTACATCAGGTTGTCGTAGTCGTAACGCGAGCGGAAGCTGTGCTGCGGCTTCAGGTACGCGAGGCCGCTGATGATGTCGGCACGGGTGAACGTGTTCGGCTCCGGCCACAGCATCAGGTCGCCCGCACCCGCGCGCAGGCCGCTGTTGTGGATGAGCAGGTCACGCACCTGCATCTCGCGCCCGACCCACGGATCGTGCATGCGGAACTGCGGCAGGTACTTCGCCACCGGGTCGTTCCACTGCAGCTTGCCGGCATCGACCAGCCGCGCCAGCGTCGCCGTGGTCATCGCCTTGGTGTTGGACGCGATCTTGAACAGCGTCTGCGAATCGATCTTCTGGCCTTCGCCCGCTATGAGTTCGCCAGAGGTGCGCGTGTAGACGATCCTGCCGTCCTCGATGATGCCGACCGCCAGACCGGGCAGGCGATAGCGCGCCATCGCGTCGTCGAAGGCGGCATCGATAACGGGATCGGCGGCGTGCGTGAACGGCGACAGAAAGAGCGCCAGCAACACTGTCCAGGCGTTCTTCTTCATGCGGCGTGCCATGCCTGCGGCAATTGTTCGGTCGCGATCATCTGCTCGAAACTCTGCCGGCGGCGCACGATGGCGTAGCGACCCTGGTCGAGCAGCACTTCGGCGAGCAGCGGACGTGAGTTGTAGTTCGAGCTCATGGACGCACCATAGGCACCCGCGCCGGCGATGAGCAACAGGTCGCCGGCTTCGCAACGCGGCAACTGGCGGCCGCGCGCAAAGGTGTCGCCGGTTTCGCATACCGGACCGACCACGTCGTAGGGCTGCAGCGGCCGCGGTTCGGAATGCAGCGGCACGATGTCATGCCATGCGTCGTACAGCGCAGGGCGCTGCAGATCGTTCATCGCCGCATCGAGCACGAGGAACTCGCGTTCCTGTCCGCGCTTGACGCGGAGTACGCGCGTCACCAGCACACCGGCCTCAGCCACAAGATAGCGTCCGGGCTCAAGCACGATGCGGCCGCGGAATCCGTCGAATGCACGGCGGATCGCATCGGCATAGTCGGTCGCCGCAATCGGAGCGTCCTCGCCCGGTCGGTAGCAGACACCAAGCCCGCCACCGACATCGATGCTGTCGAGTTGGTGTCCGGCCTGCTCAAGCTCGCGCCAGAACGCCGCCATTCTCTGCAGCGCCTGCTCGAACGGCGCCAGCTCGAGTATCTGCGAACCGATATGCGCATGCAGGCCGTCGAGGTGGACGTTCGGATATTTCGCCGCGTCTCCGAACCAATCTCGCGCCTCTTCGATGCTCACGCCGAACTTGTTCTCGGCCTTGCCCGTGGAAATCTTCGCGTGCGTGCGCGCGTCCACGTCCGGATTGATGCGCACGGCCGCGCGTGCGACCACGCCTTGCCGGTGCGCCACGCCCTGCAGCAGCGCGAGCTCGTCGGCGGATTCGAGATTGAACTTCCATACGCCGGCCGACAGCGCCGCCGCGATTTCCTCGTCGGACTTGCCGACCCCGGAAAAGACGATGCGCGCAGGCGAAATCCGCGCGCGCAGCGCTCGCCGCAGTTCACCGAGCGACACGATGTCCGCGCCCACACCGAGACCGGCCATCAGGTGCAGCACGCCAATGTTCGGATTCGCCTTAACTGCGAAACACACCCGTGTATCGAGGTCCTTCAGCGCGGCCTGCAATACGGTGACCCGCTCGCGGATGGCGCTCGAGGAGTACGCATAGAAGGGCGTGGGCAGGTGCGTGGCGAGCGCATGCAGGTCAACGCCGTCGAGTGTGCCAAATGGCACGAAAGAGCTGTGCACCGTCACTAAATTCGCCTCATGGCCCGCAAGGCGGCTATGGCCTGAAGAAGGCGGCCCGATTTCTCGGGCCGCCAAGAGCATCAGAAGTTGAGGGAGATCGTCAGCTGTCCATAACGTGGCCGCTGGTAACCAGTGCCTTCCCGATAGCTGGGATTGCGGAAGCCAATGTCGGTCTCCAGCTCATCGTCTACTTCGATGACGCGCTCCTGGTTCAGCAGGTTGTAGAGCGCTAGTTTCACTCGCAGATCCGTCTCGCCGAACGAGCGCTGGTACGTAAGGCTGGCGCCAAGGTCATAAGTCCAGGGCAAACGTCCACCCGCGCCTCGCGGGCTGTGCTCGTAAACGCGCTCAGACGGATTGTCAGCTGTGCAGTTGGCAACGCAGATGAAGTTGCTGTGGTAGTTCGTCCCGTCGAACGGATTGCCGACGCCGAATGCATTCACCGGACGGCCCGATTGCGCGCCCATGGTTGCGCCGACTTCCCAGTTGTCCGTGATCGCGTAGGCGCCACGCAGCTTCAACTGATGGCGACGGTCGTTCGGCAGGTAACCGCTACCGCCAAAATTCACCCAGGGATCGTCGAAATTTTCGGTACGACCAGTGTCGGCGAAATCCGTATCGGAGTTGACCGGGCCTTCTGCGTTGCCCTTGCTCCATGCCAGGGTGTAGGACGCATTCACCATCCACTTGTCGTCCCAGGCGCGATCCAGCACGAATTCCAACGCGGTGTACCGGCGCTTGGGCTTGGAATAGCCCCTCTCACCGATGTAATTGCCATCATCATCGTAGAGCGCCCACCCTGCCTTCGAGGTATCGATCGTGACGTAACCGTCGTTTTCGCCGTCACAATTCGTATCTGTGTAGACCGTCGCGTTTTCACCCGGATTACCCATGATGTAGCCGATATAGCCCGGCTCGCCATCACAGAGGATGCCGTTCGAGGTCAGCTCCATGTCGTCGATCGCGTTGGTGAGCTTGCGATAGATGCCGCGTACGCCCCAGGACCACTTTTCGTCGATCATCGACTGGAACCCGAGGATGAGCTCGTCCTGGTACACCGGATCGATGTCTCCATCGACTTCGCCGCGCAGGTCGCCAACGGTTCCGTCACCCTGAGAATTGTCCACCGGACCGATCTGCGGACCCAGGATCGGGCGCTGGTAAATGACGCCGTTGTATTCGAAATCCTCGAGTCCGTTGAAAACGTAATACGTGCGCTCGTCGCGGAAGCCACCGGCCTGCTTGATGTTGATGACATTCGCGACCGGCAGGAAGTAGCGGCCAATGTTTCCGAACAGTTTGGTCCGTCCATCGCCCTTCATGTCCCATGAGAACCCGAACCGCGGAGCCAGCATGTCGTCGATCTTGATGTAGCTGTCACCATCGGAGTTCTTGTTGTCGAACGCTTCCAGGCGCAACCCCGCGTTCAGGATCAAGTTGGGCGTGATCGACCAGTTGTCCTCGATGTAGTACGCCGAGTTGACGCTCTCGAACTCGCCATCGACTTCGTTGGTGCGGGTACGTACGTAAGCGGTGACCCCATCCGGGACGACGCCGCCGTTCTCGAGCGTGGTGCCTGGATCCGTATCCTGGATTTCATACAGGAGCCGATTGGCTCCGGGATAGTACTGAGCGTGGTTGGAGGTGTTGACCTCGTGGTCCAGTCCGAAGCGGAGCAGGTGGTCACCCAACGACCACTCAAAGTCCACTCTCGCTGCTTCGCGGTTGTCGAGACGTTCCGCCACCGTCGAGCTCGATGTGCAGCCGATGTCACCTTCTCCCACATCGCGACGGTCACGGATGCGATTGCAATTGAGATCATTCAAACTGGTCTGCGAGAACTCGCGTTCGTTCTCGCCGTAAAGCACTTTGGCCGAAAGGGTATCGGTCAGGTAGCTGGTATACGTCAGTGACCAGTTCTTGCCGCCATTCTTCAGGAACTGGGTGTTCCCAAACTCGCCGCGTCCTCCTTCGAGGTCGAAGTCATAGATGTCGGTGGCCGTCTCGTTCTTGTCTGAGAAGGCAAGCAGCTCCAACAGGTTGCTGTCGTTGATCTGCCAGTCCAGCTTTCCACCCCAGAATCCATCATCGGAATCTCCCTCGTTGATGAGGTTACCCGAGCTGCTCGTATTGGTCGGCTGGTAGTCACGCGCCTCGTACATCGCGAAGAAGAACAAGCGGTCGCGCACGATTGGGCCGGACGCATACAGGTTCAGGCTGCTGCGATCGTATTCGTCATGACTGACGATGTAAGTTGGGTTGCCGTCTGCATCGAAGCGGTCGGTGCCTTCCTCCTGCAGGAAGCTCGGCTCCCATGCGAATTCGGCACCGTATTCGAATTTGTTGGTTCCCGAGCGGGTGACCGCATTCAACACACCGCCGGTAGTACGCCCGAATTCCACGGAGTAGCCGCCCGTCTTGACCTGGAATTCCTTGTAGAACGCGAAGGGCACGGAAGAGAAGCCGACACGGTTATAAAAGTCGGTGACGTTCAACCCATTGATATACACCGTGTTTTCGGCAACCGAAGATCCACCGAAAGAGACGCCGCCGAATTCGCCTTTAACCAGCCCTGGCGCGAGCAGGGCCACCGCCAGCGGGTCGCGTTCAACTGGCAAGCGCTGCAGTTGCTCGCGCGTGATGTTGGTCGCCGATTCGGTCGACGTGACATCCACCATCGGCACGACGCCCGTACCGGTTACTTGCACCGCCGCAAGATTCGTGGCGTCGCCGGAACCGATATCCGCATTCGTTGCAGTGCCCAGTCCAACCGTAACCTGCTTCGGCGTCCCGACAGCCGCGCCGTCCTTATTCACCTCCACCGAGTAATCACCCACCGGCAGGAACGGGAAGCGGTAGTTACCTTCGGCATCCGCCTTGACGGTGCGCGTGAATCCCGTCTGCGGATTTCGCACCGTGACCTGCGCACCGGGCGTCGTCTGGCCCACCAGCGAACCATCCGTGTTCGCCGCAAACGCGGGCTGCCAAAACAAGCCCGACGACAGACACAGACCCATCGCGACGCACAGCGCCGACTTCCTCACTCGCTTCGTCAACAACCGCTTGGCTTTCATGTCCCCTCCACCGCGTGATGTGTGAACCGCAAATCGCAACCGTCAGGTGCCCGGCTTCGACTCCGGCAGTACGTGAGCTTCGAATGTGTAATCCCACTGGTCGAAGTAGAGGTTTCCCCCTTTCCACTCCACTTCGCCGCGCTGGGAATCCACGGTTTCCGATCGGAAATGCTGCTTCGGCGGAACGAACTGCGTTCCGTAGTCGTCGTTGAAAGCCAGGCGATAGGCGTCGAGTCCGCCGAAGTAGAACCACTCGACGCCAGGGTCCTGCGCGTCCTTGAACCGGCCGGTGGTGACGTCCATCGGCACCCAGCCGTACGGGGCGAGGTAGAACCAGCCCCAGTCGTGCAGGTTGTCGTAGTCGCCGTCGGAGAAAACCATGCCCGACTGCCAGCGCGCCGGGATGCCGTTGAGGCGCAGCAGCGTCATCAGCAGCAGCGTCTGCTGGCCGCAGTCGGCGTGGCCGGCGTGCAGGGCGTAATCGCTGATGTTGGTGATCGTCGAATACTCGCGGGCGCCGGCCCAGGGGATGCGGTCGACGGCTTCGAAGAGCTTGCGCGCGATGAAATACGGATTCTTCTCGTCGCCGACGACCTGCTTCGAAAACGCGCGGATGTCGTCGGTGAAGGCGATGTGCGGTGCGCGTTCGCCGAGGTGCGCGGCAAGCTCAGGGTGTTTGGCGACGAGTTCGTCGCCCAGTAGCGGCTGCACTTTTTCGGGATCGAGCAGATTCACCTGCCCGAAAACAGTGACTTCATAAGAGATCGAGAACTTTGTCGGCGTGCCGGCGTTCGCGGGCTGCTCGAGATAGACGGTGCGTTGCAGCGTGGATTCGGGTGCGATGCGGTGCGCGGCCGGTTGCGAGACCAGGAAACGGAGGCCCTCCTGCTGTCCCGGCAACGCGCGTGGGAGAGGGATCCACGCGCGCACGGTTTCACCGGCCGGCACCGCATCAGCATTGACGATCAACGATTGGGTCACGCGCACGTGGCGCGGGGCGACGCTGTGCTTGCCGTTCGCGCGCGCTTCGCGCACGGCTTCGGCGTGATAGGCGTTGGCGCTTTCCATCGGACCGTTGACCGGCGGCTTGATCGGCGGCGCGCGGCGCGCGGCGGCCTGCGGGTTCAACAGGAACAGGTTCGACACCGAGCGCGTGAAATAGAACGGCACGCCATCGATCACCATGTGTTCGAGCTGGTTGCTCGCCTTCCACGCCGCGAATTCGTCGTCGCGCAAATCGGGAATGCGTTCGCGCAGGCGCTGCTTCACCTGTGCTTCGGTGATCGGGAAATCGAGGCGGATGCGGCGCATGCGCTCGCGCTGGAATTCCAGTGCGCTGCGCGTTTCGGCGTCGAGCGCGGGCTTGCACAGTGCAGTGTCGATGCCGGCTTCGGCATCCCTGAAGTCGCCTGCTTCGATCTGCGCGGTCACCGTGTCCAGGGGCATCGAGGACTCCGCTCCAGCCTGCGCAGACAGCAGCGCGATGGCGATCGCGCCGGTCGCCAGGTACCAGCGCCATCCCGCCATGGGGGTGCGAGCGCTGTGTGCCGTCGATTCGGTAGGAAGGGAAAAACGATCCACGTTGCGCCGGCCCGGGTCGTGCAAGTAACGGCTGTGTAACATGGCTGGACGGGCCGGTCAATAATTTATTCTTGACTATCCGCAATTAAGAAGTTTTTATTCTCTCCGTCGGACGGCGGGTCCCGGGGAAGCTGCAACGTAATGATCGACACGGTTTGGCCCTACGTCGCCATCCTCCTGCTCGCGGCCGGCCTGTTCCCCACGTTGGAACGGCGCTACGGCTGGCGGTTGTTCTCCGTATTGCCGCCGATCGTGCTGACCTACCTGTTCGTCACCGCGCTGGCGGTGTCTGGCACGTGGCAGGCGAGCGAGGACATCACTACTGCGCAGCGCACGCTGACCACGCAGCTGCTGCCCGCCCTGCTGTTCCTGCTGATGATCGGTTGCGACCTGCGCGCGATCCTCAAACTGGGCCCGCGCATGCTCGCGGTCTTCGCCTGCGCGATGGCGAGCATCCTCGCGGCGATCGTCATCGTCTTCCTGCTGTTCCGCCACGCGTTGCCGGCCGAAGGCTGGATGATGCTGTCCACGCTGAGCGCGACATGGACCGGCGGCTCGGCCAATCTCGTCGCGGTGAAGCAGTCGATCGGGCTGCCCGACAACCTGCTGCCTTCGGTGCTGCTCGCCGATGCGCTGTGCTATTCGGTGTGGGTGGTGGTGCTGTTCTCGGCGGCGCGCTTCGCGCCTGCGTTCGACCGTTGGACGCGTGCGGATACGCGTCCGCCGCTGCCTTCGGTGGAGGAGCATCCGGTCGGAACGGCGGGCGCCGGCAACGTGTTGCTATGGCTCGGCATTGCGCTGGTCGTTGGCAATGCGGCAAGCGCGATCGCCGTCTTGTTGCCGGTCAGCGGATTGCTGACCACGACCGCATGGACGGTGCTGATCGCCACGGTGGTCGGACTGGTGCTTGCGCGCACGACGGCGGCGCGTTCGCCGGTGCCGGCGCCGCTCGCCAGCGCGATGCTTGCGTTGCTGGTGGCGGTGCTCGCTTCGCAAAGCAATTTCGCCGGTCTCGCCACCGCGCCGTTGTTCGTCGCCGCCGGTTTCTGTGTGCTGCTGCTGCACATCGCGCTGCTCGCGCTGCTGGCGAAGCTGTTCCGCTTCGATCTTTACCTGTGCGGCATCGCGTCGCTCGCGCAGATCGGTGGCGTGGCGACGGCGCCGGTGCTCGCCGCTACGTATTCGCGTGCACTGGTACCCGCGGCGGTGTTGCTTGCCACGCTCGGCCTGGTACTGGGCACCGGCGTGGGCTTATCGATGGCGGGCTTGCTGTCGTCGCTGTCTCCGTACGGAATCTGAGGTGCGTGTCGTGAAGCTCACAAGAATTTTTGCCGCGATGCTGGTACTGGCTGCGTTCGCGCCGCTGCAGGCGCGCGAGTGGCAGGTACCGGCGGCCACCGGGGTCATCGGCGTCGAAACCGCGCAACTCGATCCGCAGTACTGGATCGCGCGCCAGGCCGATGCCGACAAGGTCGTGCTCGATACCGCGATGGTCGCGAAGCAGAACGCCCGCCTGCATGCGCTCGACAAGAGCCTGTATGACCTCGATGCGCTGCCGGCTTCGCTGCCGCGCGAACAGGTCGCCGAATGGATCCGCTCGCTGTCGGTGCCGCCGAAAAAGCCGCTGTTCGACGAACGCGGCCAGCCGGTGCCGGCGGCGACAGTCGGCGCGATCGTCGACAACGCCAATATCGATGCGATCACGGCTGCGCGCGACACCCGTTACGGCCTGGTCGTGCACCGCGCGGCGCTACGCGCCTTCCCGACGATGCAGCGCGTCTTCACCTCGTCCGACGACCACGACATCGACCGTTTCCAGGAAAGCGCCCTGTTCCCCGGCGATCCGGTGGCGATCGCCCACGAGAGTCGCGATGGCGCGTGGTCGTTCGTGGTGAGCCCGCGTTACGCGGCGTGGATCGAAAAGCGCTTCGTCGCCCTCGGCGAAAAAGACGCCGTACTCGCCTACACGCGCAAGACGCCCTACCGCGTCGTCACCGGCGCCGAGGTGCATACGGTGTTCACGCCGGAAGAGCCCGCGGTTTCCGAACTCCAGCTCGACATGGGCGTGCGCGTCCCGGTGCTGGCGAACTGGCCGTCCACGGACGCCGTCAACGGGCAGCACCACTACGCATCGCACGTGATCGAACTGCCGGTGCGCAACGAAGATGGTTCGCTGCGCTTCGCTCCCGCGCTGCTGCCGCGCCGTGAATCTAGCAGCGCCGATTACCTGCCGCTGACGAAGGCGAACATCATCCGCCAGGCGTTCCTGTTCCTCGGCGAGCGCTACGGCTGGGGCCACAGCTATAACGGACGCGACTGCAGCGGTTTCGTTTCCGAGGTGTATCGCAGCATGGGCGTGGAGCTGCCGCGCAACACGCGCGACCAGGCCGTCAGCCCGGCGCTCAACCGCATTGCACTGAGCGAAAAGGACGATCGCGCCAAACGCCTTGCGCTCGTGCGGGAACTCCAGGTCGGCGATCTCGTCTACATTCCCGGCCACGTGATGATGGTGATCGGGCAGCTCGACGGCGAACCCTACGTCATCCACGACACCACCGGCCTGAGCTGGTACGACCGCGATGGCACCGAACACCGTGCGAAGACCAATGGCGTCACTGTCTCGCCGCTTACGCCGCTCATGGCCAATCGCACCCAGAGCTACGTCGACCGCATCACCAACATCCAGCGCATCCGTCCATGACGGCTGCCGTCGCCTCCACTTCGCACGCAAGGGCTGCATGAAAATCACCGACATCCGCTTCGGCCTGCTGAAGGTCCCGCTGAAGACACCCTTCAAGACCGCGTTGCGCACGGTCGAAGCGATCGAAGACATCGTCGTCGAAGTGCATACCGACACCGGCCATGTCGGTTACGGCGAAGCGCCGGCGACCGCGGTGATCACCGGCGACACGCACGGCTCGATCCTCGAAGCGATCCGCAAGTTCATCGCGCCGCGCGTGGTCGGCCAGGAAATCGCCAACCTCAACCACATCACCCAGCTCATCCAGGGCGCGCTGGAAAAAAACACCAGCGCCAAGGCCGCGGTGGAAATCGCGGTATACGACCTGTTCGGCCAGCTCTACGGCGTGCCGCTGTACAAGATGCTCGGCGGCGGCGACCCGGTGATCACCACCGACATCACCATCAGCGTCGACTACATCGACAAGATGGTGGCCGATTCGATCAGCGCGGTGGATCGCGGCTTCGAGTCGCTGAAGATCAAGGTCGGCAAGGACATCGGCGTCGACATCGAGCGGGTCAAGGCGATCTACGCCGCCGTGGAAGGCCGCGCCCTGCTCCGCCTCGACGCCAACCAGGGCTGGACAGCGAAGCAGGCCGTCTACGCGATCAGCATGCTCGAAGACGCCGGCGTGCGCCTGGAACTGGTCGAGCAACCGGTGAAGGCGCAGGACCTCGACGGCATGAAGTACGTCACCGAGCGCGTGCATACGCCGATCATGGCGGACGAAAGCGTATTCGGCCCGACCGAAGTGATCGACCTGATCCGCATGCGCGCCGCCGACATCATCAACATCAAACTGATGAAGACCGGTGGCCTCTCCAACGCGATCCGCATCGCCGACATCTCCGCGCTGTACGGCGTGGAGTGCATGATCGGCTGCATGCTCGAATCCAGCATCAGCGTCGCCGCCGCGGTGCACCTCGCGGTGGCGAAATCCAATGCGATCACCAAGGTCGACCTCGACGGTCCCTCGCTGTCGGCCTACAACCCGGTCGACGGCGGGGTGATCTTCAACGAATCGGAGATTTCGATCACCGATGCGCCGGGGCTGGGGATCCGCAGCATCCAGGGCCTGGAGCCCATCGCGGCATGATCGTGCCCACGACCGTGCAGCTCGCGGGTAGCGCATGTCGCCGCTGCTGAAAATCCGCGCGGAACGCGACCAGATGTCGGCGATCGAACGCCGCGTTGCCGACTTCCTGCTCGAGAACGCGCACCTGCTGCGCGACTATTCCTCGCAGCAGCTGGCCAGCGCGCTCGGCATCAGCCAGTCGAGCGTGGTCAAGTTCAGCCAGAAATTCGGGTTCAAGGGCTATCCCGACCTCAAGTATTCGATCGTGCAGGCGGTCGCACGCGGTGATGGCGCCGACGAAGTCGCGAGCGCCGCGCCGGCGAACGGCCATCCGCACAGCGCACTGGCCGATGCACTGTGGCAACTGAAAGCGCAGGCGGAAGCAGCAACGCGGCTGATCAATCCACCCGAGCAGATCGATGCGGTAGCGCGGCTCATCCAGCGCGCGGGCAAGGTCTACATCATCGGGCTCGGCGAGGACGGCATACCGGCTCGCGCGTTCGCGACGCGACTGTCGATGCTGGGCGTGCTCACCGTGCATTACGTCGACGCCGCGCTGATGCAGGCCGGTGTTTCCACGACGGCGGCCGGCGACGTGCTGCTGGTGTTCTCCGAACATGGGCGCCAGCCCACGCTATGCCAGATCAGCCATCGCGTACGCGAACGCGGCGGGCATGTGGTCACCGTCACCCGGCATACGCCCAATCCGCTGCGCGCGCACGCCGAGTTGCCGCTGCTGGTGTCTGCGCACGACGAGCGCAGCCACATCGAGCCGCTGCTGTACCAGTCCGCGCTGCTGCACCTGCTCGACCTGATCTTCGTGCTGTTGTGCGAATCCAGCGACGAGCGCCGCGGCCAGCTCGACCGCAACCTTGAACACATGCAGGATCTGCTCGACAGCTGATCCGCAGAGGCGCCTGCCATGTCCACGCCGCATTTCCTTTTTCGTTCGCTCGGGCCGTTGCTGGTGGCTGCTTGCATGTCGGTGCTTGCCGGATGCGCGAACATGCAATCGACCGGCGAATCCCGTGCGTGGGCGGATGCGGAGCAGCTGATCGTGGTCGTCACTGCGGATTGGGATGCGCCCAGCGGCGAGCTGCGCCGTTATGAACGCGTTGCCGACGGTGCAGCGTGGCGTGAAGTAGGCGACCCGGCACCGGTCACGGTCGGGCGCGCGGGCAGCGCATGGGGCATCGGCCTGCATCCCGCGCAGCCCTCGGGGCCGCAGAAGCGTGAAGGCGATGGCCGCGCGCCGGCGGGAGTGTTCGCGCTGGGCACTGCCTTTGGTTACGCGAATAGCGCCGCAACCGTACTGCCCTATCGTGCGATGAGCGGCACCGATTACTGCATCGACGTGCCCGCTTCGCCGCTCTACAACCGCATCGTCGATGCGCGCGAAGTCGGCGAGAAGGCCGTCGCCGGTTCCACCGAACCGATGCGCCGCGACCTGCACGCCAACGGCGACCAGCGTTACCGTCTCGGCTTCGTCATCGAACACAATCCGAACGCCCAGCCCGGCGCGGGAAGCTGCATCTTTGCGCACCTGTGGAAGGCGCCGGGCGAGCCGACGGCGGGCTGCACGGCGATGGCGGACGAGACGATGGAACAGCTGGTGGGCTGGCTGGATCCGCGGCGAAAGCCGGTGTTCGTATTGTTGCCGGTGACGGAGTACCAGCGGCTCGCGCCGGACTGGAACTTGCCGATACCGCCGCGGAGACCGTGAATATCGGCCCACCGGGATGGCACAGAAACTTGGCACCGCGGCTCTTGCTTTTGCTCGTCATTCCCGCGAAAGCAGGAAGAGCTTCATCACAGCCGAAGGCTGGTCATCCAGCGACTTTGTTTTTGACCTTACCCTCTTTCATCCTGTTCCACGGAACAGACGGAGATCCCGCTTTCGCGGGGATGATAGATCGTGCTTTCCCGGTACTAGCCCCTGCTGCGATTTCGGCATTGGTGAAAGCAAAGTCGCTGGATTCCCGCCTTCGCGGGAATGACGAGCAAAGGCGAAGGCGAAGTCGAAGCCACGCAAACCGATCCACCGCACATTTCATCAAGAAACAAAACAGAGCCAAAACATGTCGACCACCGCCCGCGTACTGCTCGGACTTCTTCTCGGCGCCCTTATTGGCCTGCTGCTCGCGTGGTGGGATGCCAGCGTCGCGACGCGTGTCGCCGATGCGGTGCAACCAATCGGCCGGCTCTGGCTCAACGCACTGCAGATGACCGTGGTGCCGTTGGTCGCGGCACTGGTGATCCTCGGCGTGAACACCGCGCGCGACGCCGCCGCTTCGGGCCGCACGGCGCGCCATGCGATCGTCTGCTTCCTGGTGCTGCTGTCGATCGGCGCGGCACTGGCCGCCTTCGCCGCACCGCTGCTGCTGTCACTGCTGCCGCGCCCGGAAGGCCTGGCCGCATCGCTGCATTCGGCGAATGCGGCTTCCGCAGGCCTGAGCGTGCCCGCTTCGCTGGGCGAATGGTTCACCGCGATCATTCCCAGCAATGCGCTGGCTGCGGCGGCGCAGAGTGCGATGCTGCCGCTCGTGGTGTTCGCGCTGTTCTTCGGTTTCGCGGTGGCACGCATTGAAGCAGTACGTCGCCAGCGCCTGCTCGAACTCGTGCAGGCCATCGCCGACGTGATGATCGTGATCGTGCGCTGGGTGCTGTGGGTGGCGCCATTGGGCGTGTTTGCGCTGGTGTTGGCGGTGTGCGCGCGCGTCGGCGGCGGCATGCTGGGCGTGTTCGGCACCTACATCGGCCTGCAGATCGCGCTGTATCTCGCGATGACGCTGCTGCTGTATCCGGTTGCGGTGTTCGCCGGCGGCGAGCGGCTGCGCCGTTTCGCATCGGCCATCCTGCCGGCACAGACCATCGCGGCGAGCACGCAGTCGTCGCTCGCATCATTGCCGGCGATGATCGAAAGCGCGGGCACGCGCCTGGGTTATCCGCTGCCGGTGACCTCGCTGGTGCTGCCGATGGCGGTGTCGCTGTTCCGCATCACCAGTCCGATGCAGTACGTCGGGGTCGCGGCCTTCATCGCCTGGGCGCACGGCATCGACCTGAGCGCCGCGCAACTCGTCGCCGGCGCCGCGCTTGCGGTGGTGATCAGCATGGGCTCGGTTGGCTTGCCCGGCCAGGTCAGTTTCATGGCCACGAACATGCCGGTCGTGCAGGCGATGGGACTGCCGGTGGAACCGCTCGGCGTGCTGCTCGCACTCGATACGATTCCCGATGTGTTCGCGACCGTGGGCAACGTCACCGCGGACCTCACCGCGACCAGCGTGGTGGCTCACCGGCATGTCGCCGAACGTGACGATGCGGTCGAAGTCGCGCCACGGCTGGCAACGGAAGATTGATCCGCCTTGCGAAAGATTGATCGTCTTCCGGACGCAGTGCGCCGGCGACACCGGCGCACTGGATCGTTCCCGTGTTTCGCGACCAGCCACTGCGGCCGGCCCGAGCCCTGATCAGAACCTGTAGCCAACCGTGAAGCTGTAGCTGCGACCGAAGTTGTTGGTGTAATCGCTGGCGTCGCCCAGGAAGCTGTTCGGGTCATAGAACGGCAGCCGGTTGAACAGGTTCTTGACGGTGAGGCCGACGTTCCAATGTTCGTTCGGCTTCCAGCCCACGCCCAGGTTGGCGGTCCACCACGCCGGCACGCCGCCGCATTGGCCGGGCGACACCGCCACGAAACTGGCCGTGCAGGTTTCCGGATTGTTGTCGGCCTCGTCGAAGCGGTCCCACGCCCACTTGTTCTTGCCGACATAGTTGACGAAGAAGCTGGTGGTCACTTCACGATAGCTCCAGTCGGCATTCAACGTGGCGCGCAGTTTCGGGTTGCCGTAATAGCCGATGTAATCGCCGTAGGACCAGCGCGTCTCGTCGTCGTAATAGGCCTTGTAGCGGCCGGCAATGGTCGCGGCCAGTCCCACGTTCAAGTTGCCGTATGCGCCGAGCGAAAACCGGCTGCGCGCGTCGATGTCGAAACCGTCGACCAGGGTGCGGCCCTGGTTCTTGTACTGGCCGACGACGCTGGCCACGTTGCCCAGCGAATAGCCCGGCAGCGGATTCGGGCAGGCGACGCCGCTGGCCGGATCGGCGCACATCGCCGCGAGCGCCGCGAGGTTCGCGCGGTCGGTGTCGGTGATCGGGAAGCGCGTCAGCGACTCGATGTCTTCCGGGCGGTTGAAGTCCGGCGCGACGATCTGGTTGCGGCGGTAGATGAACCAGTAGTCGGCCGATATCGACAGCCACTCGGCCGGCTCGACGACGAAGCCCAGCGTGGCGATCTTCGCCTTCTCCGGCTCCAGGTCCGGGTTGGGCTGGGTCATGCGCGCCACGGTACGGCCGCAGTCGGAGTTGAGCAGCGAATTGCCGAGGTCCACGTCGCCCGGACGCGCGGACTGCTGCAGCAATCCGGCGATCGCATTGGTTTCGTTGCAACGTGTTTCGTCGCGATACCCGCCGAGCTGGGCAAAGACGCCACCGGTACCGGACTCGGCCAGACTCGGCGCGCGGAAACCTTCGGAATACGTGCCGCGGAGCATCAGTTGCGGCAGCGCCTGGTACTTGAGACCGATCTTCGGTGCGATGTTGGCGCCGAAGTTCGGATACTTGTCCACGCGCAACGCGGCGTCGAGTTCGAGCTTCTCCGTGATCGGCGCTACCGCTTCGGCGAACAGCGCGTAGGTGGTGCGCTTGCCGTCGAACCACGAACCGCCCTGCTGCGTGATCAGGCCGTTGGCGGCGTCTTCGTTGCCCGGCGTGTAGAACGATTCGCGGCTCAGGTTGAAGCCGAAGGCCGCGCGCACTTCGCCGGCCGGCAGCGTGAACAGCGGTCCTTCGACCTTGCCGTCCAGCGTGTGCAGCCGCGTCCATGACTGGATGTCGAAGGTCGGATACGCCTCGCGCAGCAACGCTGCGTTGGCTTCGTTGATCACGCCGAACTGGTAGGCCGGATGGTCGGAGATGATCACGCGGCCGGTGCCCGGATCGACGGTGAACGGACCGAACGCCTTTTCGAAGCCTTCCAGGTTGACGTTGACGGTCTGGTAGGTGACCGAATGCGTGCCGGCGCTGGCGAATGCGGTTTCCCAGTTCCAGTCGCCGAGGCTGCCGCGCAGCCCACCCAGGACGCGATAACTCTCATCGGTGTTGCGCTGGCCGAAATAGTTGTCGCCCACGTCCTGCAGCAGGTATTGCAGGCCGACCACGCCGCCCATCAGCGCCTTCAGTTCGGGACTGGCGTGGTTGTACTCGTTGTTCGGGCCCAGGTACGGATAGAAGAACTGGTTGACGTTGGTGCCGGTGTTGCGCGAGAACCAGCTGGTCGGGTTGCCCGTCGTCGTGCCGTACGCGCGCGGCGTGCCGCCGTTGGCGCGCAGGTCGATGTCGGTGTACGTCACCTCGCCGAACGCTTCGGTGTTCTCGCCGACCAGGAAATGACCATTGAGGTAAAGGGTGAAGCGATCGGACTGCGCGCCGGCGTCGATTTCGTTATTCAACCAGGTCTGCCACACGCAGCGCGGGCCGGCAGCCTCGTTGATCACGTTCTGGCAGCCGGGCGCGGCTTCCTGCACGCGCGCGCCGGTGACCGGATCGAAAGCGAAATAGCTGCCCGGGTTGAACACGCCGGGAGCACTGCCCGTGTCGAGGCGGAAGTTGGGAATGTAGCTGGGGCGGTTGACGTAGAACTGCGCGGGTTTCTTGTCGTACCAGTCGCTCAGCGGAATCGGATCGCGCCGGTACAGGTTGATCGAGGCGTAGACGTTGAAGCGGTCCGTGTCGAGGTCGCCAAAGCCGCCGGTGATGCTGGCCTGGTGCTCGCCGTAGGTATCGATGCGCGACGACTTGTCGGTGGTGAAGCTGAGCTCGAGGCCTTCAAACGACTTCTTGGTGATGACGTTGATCACGCCAGCCACCGCATCGGTGCCGTATACAGCCGACGCACCGTCGGTCAGCACTTCCATGCGCTCGATTGCGGCAGCGGGAATCGCGTCGATGTTGACGAACTGCGTCTGGAAACCCGCCGGCGCGCCGTAATACGACAGGCGGCGGCCATTCAACAGCACCAGCGTGCCCTGCGCGCCGAGGCCACGCAGGTTGGCCTGCGACGCGCCGTCGGAACCGGTGAACAGCGACTTGTAATCCTGCTGCGCCGGGCGCGCGGCCGGCAGGTTGTCGAGCACCTGCAGCAGCGTGCGCGCGCCCATGTTCTCGATGTCCTGCCGGCTGATGATCTGCAGCGGCGAAGCGGTTTCGACATCGGTGCGCCTGATGTTGGAGCCGGTGACCTCCACCCGCTCCAGCTCGGTGGGCTTGGTGCTCTCCGAAGTTGCCGGCGTTTCACCGGATGTTTCGTCCGGCGTCGCGCTGGTCTGCGCGGCGAGCGGGCCGGCGGCGAGCGCGGCGCCGAGCGCGAGGGACAGCGTGGTGAAGCGGATGGAGCGTGTGCGGCGTGCGGACGACATCTTCTCTCTCCTCGATCGATCGGCAGCGTCGGGCGCTGCGCTCAGGTTTTTTGGACAAAACACGGCCCGTGCCGCGGCCCGCAGGCCGCAGTGGGAAGTCGGCGTATGGAATGAAGCTGGGACGTCAGGGCGAAACGATGGTGGCCGCGTCGCCCTCCTGTCCGATCAGGACCGCATTGGCCCAATTGCCGCAGACCTGCGGGGGTTTCGCGCCCTGCGCACCGAGGGTGCGCAGGCTCAGGCGTTGCAGGCCGCGAATGTCGAGTTCGGGTTTGACCACCGCGGGCGCACGCACCAGCCCGCTGTCGTAGAGCAGGCGGTCGTCGCCCCAGACCTGGAACTGCATGCCGCCCGCGTCGCGGCAGCGATCGTCGATGCCGAGGTCGGCACGCAGCAGCTGCCAGTTGCCCTGCAAGCGCAAGTCGATGCGGCTGTCCGCATCGACGCCGAGCCCGCGACGGAAGTGCAGGCCGTTCATGCGCATGTCGCTGGCGCCGCCGAAGCCGCGATCGCGCGCGACTTCGTTGCCGAGTGCGGCAGGCAGCGTCAGCTCCGACAGGTAACGCTGCTGCGCGGGACGCTCGGCGGACACGTGTTCGAGTACGCGGAAGGTCGACAACGTGATCGGTCCGACATCGCGCGGACGCTGGACATCGAAGGCGCGCGCGCCTCCGGCCTTTGCGGCTTCCACCATCGGATCGGTTCCGCTGGCCGCATCGCCGTCCGGATTCTGTGCACTCAACACACGGAAGCGAAGCAGGCGACCGGCATGCGGCGCGAAGTCGATACGCTGCGGCGTCTCCTGCAACTTGAGCTGGCCGCGCACGATGGGTTCGCCCCATTCGCCGTTGCTGTCGGCCAGGTAGATCTCGTAGTCGCGGACCTGGCCGTGCTTCCAGTTCTTGTCGTTGCGCGGCGCCAGTTCGATGCCATCGAGCAGCTTGCGTTCGGCGAAACCGATCACCCACTCGTGCGCGCCGGTGCGCACGGCCTGGTTGCGCACGGTGCGGAACCACGTCGTGGGATCGTCATCGAAGGCGTTTTCGAGCGGGTGACCCGGTTCTTCCGCGGGACGGTTCACGACCAGCAGGCTGTCGGCGGGCAGCGCGCGGCCCAGTTCGGGCGCGGCGGGATAGGCGTCGTCGGCTGCAGCGGCGGAAACGGGGATTGCGAAGCGGAATTCGAGCGCGCGGCGGATGTCGACCGGCGCGGTGCGCACGTGCAGCGTGCCGCGGCGTTCGTTCGGATCGAAATACCAGCCTTCGGTTGCGGCGTCGTATGCGGCGCGATCAGCCTGCTTCGGCAACGCGCGGCCATCGAGTTCCAGCGCCTGCGGTGCCTTGCGGCTCAGCACGCGCAATGCATAGCGGCGTTGCGGCAGTTGGCCCTTGTACTCGCCCTTTACTGCATCGATGCGCACGCGCACTTCGCCACTGCCCCCTGCCTTTGACAGCATGTCCGGCGCGCGCATCGTGACGAGCTGTTCGCTCGCTTCGCCCTGCGCATAACGGCGCGTGTTGCCATCGTCCTCGTACAGCGTGTATTGCGATTCGCCCTGCGGATACAGGTCGAAGGTGATTTCGTCGAGCGGCTTCTCGCCGTCGAACAGCACCGCCGGATACATCGGCACGATCGCACCGGCGCGCACGAACAGCGGCAGCGTCGCGAGTTCGACCTGGCGATCGAGATCGCGGCCCTGCGCGCCGGCCTGCACGACGCGGCCATCCCAGTAATCGATCCAGCGGCCCGGCGGCAGGTGGATGTCGCGACGCCAGCCGCGGCTCGCGGCCTGGCTGCGGTACACCGGTGCGACGAGGAGATCGCGTCCGAGCAGGAACTGGTACTTGTGCGCCTCGGTGAGTGCCTGCGGATCCTGCGGGTAATCCCACATCAAACCGCGCACGATCGGCGCGCCGGTGCGCTCCGCTTCGCGCGTCAGCCCGTACATGTACGGCGTCAACCGCATCTTCAGCTTGAGGTAGTCGCGGTTGATGCTGCGGTACGGTTCGTCGAACGCCCACGGATGCTTGCGCGAATTCGCGGACCAGCCCGACATGCCCATCAGCACCGGCGTGAAGCTCTTCCACTGCAGGTCGCGGGTGAAGGTTTCCGCGCTGCCACCGAAGATGCCGTCGACGTCGCCGGTCGCGTACGCATAACCAGACAGGCCCGAACCGATCAGCGTCGGAATGTGCCAGCGGATGTAGTCCCAGCTGCCGCTCTGGTCGCCAGTCCACGCCACCGCGTAACGCTGGATGCCGGCCCAGCCCATCACCGTCCACAGGAACGGGCGCGAATCGGAATTCTTGAGGATGCCGTTGTAGGCGGACTGGTTCGCGTCCATCGCGAACTGGTAGCCCTTGCCAGTCCAGGCGACGTCGAGCTTCTGCACCCGCGTGCCGGCAGTGCCGACTTCCCACGCGATCTTGTCGACGCCGTTCTCGGTCCACAGCCCGGTGCGGAAGCCGTATTTCGCCAGGCCCTGCACGACTTTCGGCAGGTCGGTGTAGCCGCAGCCATAACCGTCGTTGGGCAGGATCCAGCCGCCGGGCATGTCGTGTTCGCGGTATTGCTTCGCGACGCTGTCGATCACGTCCGGCGTGGTGCCGGTGGGACCGTCGCTCCAGCCTGCGGGGACAGTACCGGGCTTCTTCCTGTTGTCGCCATCGTTGTAGCAGTCGGCATCGCCGTAGGAGAGCGCCCAGCGCGGCAGCATTCCAGCGCGCCCGGTCAGCGCGGTGTAGCGGTCGAGCAGCTCGTGCAGGCTGGCGCCGACGAAGTAGTACGCGTCGAAACGATCTTCGCGATGCAGGAGAGTTGCTGCTTCGGGTTCGCGCAGGTCGTAGCTGCCGTCGCTCCAGGTGTTGCGCAGCATCCCCCAGCCGCGCGAACTGAGCAGCATCGGCGCGGGACTCGGGCGATCGCCTTCTTCCCAGCCGCCGGAATAGGAGATTTCCAGTTCGCGGCCCTTGAACTCGAAACGGCCGTTCTGCTGGCCGCCACCAAAGAAGCGCTCGCCGGCTTCGCTGGAAAGCACCTGCACGCTTTGCGCCGGCGCGATGTCCAGCGACTGCAGTTCGTGCCATAGCGGCACCGCCTTGCCGGCGTCGAGGCGATCGAGCGCGAAGCGCAGTGGCCGGCGCTGGACGTGCAGCACCAGGGCATCGGTGCGGATGCGCACTTCGCCGGCGTCCTCTTCCAGGCTGGAACGAACCGGCATGGCCGTTTGCGGCACCACGATCGGCGCGGCCTTGTCGCCCGCGGGCAGCAGCTTGCCGGCGCGACCGGCCTGCACGTGCAGTACGTCGTCCCGCAACAGGTCGACGCGGATGCGGACGCCGGTATCGGTGGTCAGCTCCCACGCCGGCGCATGTTCGCTGGTGGACGTCGCGGCGATGCCGCGCAGGTTGCCGATTGGCTCGGCCCATGCCGGGCTGGCGATGCCCATCAGCACGAGCGGCACCGCGTTGACCCAAGTGCGCGTTTTCATCTGCCTCAACCCCGGAATGCCGAACTTCCGGCCGACTCTAGGGCAGCGCGTCGAAAAAAGTCAACGAAATTGAAAGAAAATAGTAAGTAATTTAATGCTAAACGAAAGATTGTGCAAAGCACAACTTTCGTAAACCTACCAAAAAGCTCCAATCCAGCAATTCCATCTGGCAAATCCAGTGCACGTGAAGCCAAGCGAATTCTTTCAATAATCTTTCGAAGTTTGACATTTCGAAAGAAAATGCCGATCTTGCACGGCGACTCACGGAACCCACGAATGGCCGCCAACCTGCTCCCCGATTCGTCCGCCTGGCAGCGCCTGGGCGGGCAATACACCGCCAGGGAAATCGCCCAGCAGCCCGTCATCTGGAAGCAGTTGGCCGCAGCGCTGGACCAGGCACACCCTCGGATCGACGCATTCCTTGGCGACTGGCTGCGGCAGCCTGCCCACCGGGTGATCCTCACCGGCGCCGGCAGTTCCGGCTTCATCGCCGAGATGGTCGCCGACCAGATCAACGCGCAGTGGCCGGCCGAAGTGCGCGCGGTGCATACCACGAGCCTGCTTACCCACCCCGGGCTGTATCTGGACCGCGATCGCCCCACCCTGCTGGTGTCGTTCGCCCGCAGCGGCTCCAGCCCGGAAAGCACGGCCGCGGTAGACGTGGTGCGCGAACAGGTAACGACAACGCGCTTCCTGGACGTCACCTGCAATGCGGACGGCGAACTCGCGCGGCGCGGCCGCGACCGCGCGGATACGTTCACATTGCTGATGCCTGAAGCCAGCTGTGATCGCGCCTTCGCGATGACCAGCAGCCTGAGCTGCATGATGCTCGCGGCACTGTGCGTCTTCGAAACCGCCCCGTGGCCGCAGCGCACGCAACGTTTGCGCACGCTCGCCATGCATGGCCAGGAGGCGCTGACGGCATGGGATGAACGCATTGCCACGCTTGCCCAGGCGCCGTACGCGCGGGTGATCTATCTCGGCAGCGGCCCGCTTGAAGCACTCGCCCGCGAATGCGCGCTGAAGCTGCTCGAACTCACCGCAGGCCGGGTCCTGGCACTGGCGAATACGCCGCTGGGTTTCCGCCACGGTCCCAAGTCCACGCTGGATCGCGAGACGCTGGTCGTGATGGTGCGCAGTGCGCAGCCGCTGGCGCGCCGGTACGAGCACGACCTGCTCGACGAACTCCGGCGCGACGGCGTCGCCGGACGCGTGCTCTCGGTGGGACCGTTGTCTGGGCTTCGAGGGCCGGAGGAGGACGAAACCCGCGACTTCACCATCGCTGCGCTTGACCTGCCCGATCCGTGGCTCGCCCCGCTGTGGCTGACCATGGCGCAACGCTATGCGCTGCAGCGCTCGGCCGCGCTCGGCTTCACTCCCGACAATCCATTCCCGGACGGCACGGTCAACCGTGTCGTCCAGGGCGTGACCATCCATCGCTAGGCGCGCCATGCAACTCTGCTACGGCCTCGATATCGGCGGCACCAAGATCGAACTGGTCGCCTGCGATGAAACGCTGGCGGTTTGCCATCGCCGCCGCGTCGACACGCCCACGCAGGATTACGCCGCGTTCGTGCAGGCGGTGGCTGCGCTGGTCGAAGCCGTCGATGTCGAGTTGGGTATCGCGGCTCATGCGATCGGCATCGGCCTGCCGGGCGTGGTCGACCGGGCCAGCGGATGCCAGCTCAGTGCGAACGTTCCGGCGCTGACCGGGCAGCGCGTCGGACACGATCTGCAGCAACGCCTGCAGCGTCCACTGCACATCGGCAACGACCTGCAGTGCTTCGCCCTGTCCGAAGCACATGGCGGTGCGGCGGAAGGCTACCCAAGCATGTTCGGCGTCATCCTCGGCACCGGCGCGGGCGGCGGATATTGCGTCGAAGGCCGCCTGATCTCCGGGGCCAACGGCATCGCCGGCGAATGGGGCCACTGGACCGTGCCGGCCACGTTGCTGGCGAAGCATTCGCTGCCCATCTTCGACTGCGCCTGCGGCCTGCGCGGCTGCGTGGAGCGCTACGTATCCGGCAGCGGACTCGCCTTTCTTCACCGGCATCTCGGCGGCGAAGTCAGCGATGCGGCGACGGTGATCGCACTCGCGCAGCGGGGCGACGACGTCGCATCGCGGGCGCTCGTCATCCATCGCGATCTGCTCGGCCATGCACTGGCGAGCGTGGTGATGGCGCTCGATCCGCACGTCATCGTGCTCGGCGGCGGCCTGTCGAAATGCGAGGCGCTCTATCGCGAACTGCCCGCCGCGATCGCGCCCTATCTGTTCAGGGGCGTACGCGTGCCGCCGCTCCTGCCACCGAAATTCGGTGATGCCGGCGGCGCCCGTGGCGCGGCGTTGCTGGCGCGGCAGCGCAGCCTGTATCGGCTTCATTCCCGCGAAGGCGGGGATACCGCGCCTTGAAGGACTCGAGACACTGGATTCCCGCTGACCAGCCTTCGACTGTGATGAAGCGCTTCGCGGGAATGACGACCCAGAATCAAAAACCAACTTCAACTTCAACTTCAACTTCAACACCAACACCAACACCAACACCAACACAGCCAGCGCAGAGACGACAACGCATGTCCACCATCCAGTCCCTCATTGCCGCCCATCGTCGTGGCGAAAACGTCGGTCTGTACAGCGTGTGCTGCAGCAATGAACAGGTGCTGCTGGCGGCGATGCAGGTCGCGCGGCAATACGACACCGTGCTGCTGATTGAAGCGACTTCCAACCAGGTCGATCAGTTCGGCGGTTATACCGGCATGAACCCGACACAGTTCCGTGATTACGTGTTGCAGTTGGCGCGCACGCAGCAGTTCCCGGTCGAACGCCTGATCCTTGGCGGCGACCACCTCGGCCCGAATGCATGGCAGAAGCGTCCCGTCGCCGAAGCGATGGCGAATGCGCGCGAGCTCATCCGCGCCTACGTCGCCGCCGGCTTCCACAAGATCCATCTCGACTGCAGCATGTCATGCGCGGGCGACCCCGTGCCGCTGCCGGATGAAATCGTGGCGGCGCGTTCGGCCGAACTGGCGCGCATCGCCGAGTACACCGCAGCCGAAGCGGGATTGCCTCCGCCGGTCTACGTCATCGGCACCGAGGTGCCGGTGCCGGGCGGTGAAAGCTCGCTCGGCGGCGGTGTGCAGGTGACGGCCCCGCAGGCCGCGGCCAGAACCCTGGACATCCACCGCGAAGCCTTCGCGGCACCGGACCTCGCGTCCGCATGGGAGCGCGTGATCGCGATGGTGGTGCAGCCCGGCGTCGACTTCGACCACAGCGATGTGCAGCACTACGATCCGCAGGCCGCGATTGCGTTGTCGGATTTCGTCGAAACGCAGCCACGCATCGTGTTCGAGGCGCATTCCACCGATTACCAGACCGAAGGCGCGCTGCACGCACTGGTGCGCGACCACTTCGCGATCCTCAAGGTCGGTCCGGCAGCGACGTTCGCCTTCCGCGAGGCACTGTTCGCGCTCGCGGCGATCGAGGACGAACTGCTTCCGCTGCTGCAGCGCTCGCAGCTCGTGGCAACGCTGGATCGCTGCATGGTTGAACGGCCAGGTCACTGGCAGAACCACTATCACGGCAACGAGCACCAGCTGCACCTGCTGCGCCGTTACTCTCTGAGCGATCGCTCCCGCTACTACTGGGGTGAACCGGACGTGCAGGCCGCCATCGGCGCGCTGGTCGAAAACCTGCGGCGACATGCGCCACCACTGATCCTGCTCAGCCAGTTCCTGCCAGAACAACACAGCGACGTGCTCGCCGGACGCCTCGAACCCGAACCGCTTGCGCTGATCCGGCACAAGGTTGCCGCCCGCCTGGCCGAATACGCCCGCGCCTGCGCGCGCAACCAGGCCGGCGTGCGCGACCGTATGCGCGCAAACCGCACTGCCCCAGCCACGACGCTTCCGTGACGGTAAGCTCGCCCTTCCCATTCCCACGACCGACACGCATGCGCAACACCCGCCAACGCCGGCAACAGATCCTGCAACTGCTGGTCCAGCACGGCAGTGTGCAGGTGGCCGATCTGGTCGAGCGTTTCGGCGTGTCGTCGGTGACCATCCGTGCCGACCTGTCGCAGATCGAATCGCAAGGCCTGGCCACGCGCACGCACGGCGGCGCCAGCCTGCTGCGCACGCCGCCGCTGGAACAGGACATCCACGAGAAAGACACGCTCAACCTGCCGCTGAAGGAATCGATCGGCGCGCACGCGGCGCGACTGGTGAAGCCCGGCGACAACATCATCATCGACTCGGGCTCGACCACGATGACGCTCGCACGGCACCTGCGCGGCCATCGCGACGTCACGGTGATGACGAATGGCCTCAACATCGCCTGGGAACTGGCGAACGCGCCCGGCGTGAACCTGCTGCTGACCGGTGGCCAGCTGCGCAAGGAGTCGCTCTCTCTACACGGCAGCCAGGCCGAAGCAAGCCTGACCACCTACAGCTTCGACACGCTGTTCCTCGGCGTGGACGGACTCGACCTGCAGTTCGGCCTCACTACGCACAACGAAGCCGAAGCCAGCCTCAACCATCGCATGGTCGAGCGCGCACGCAAGGTCGTGGTGCTGACCGATGCCTCGAAGTTCGGCCGTGTGAGCCTGCATCGCATCGCGCGGCTCGACCAGGTCCACGCGGTGATCACCGACGCTGGCATCAGCGACGATTACCGCGATGGACTGCAGCGGTTGAACATCGAAACGATCGTCGTCGGAGCCTCGGCGTAAGCCGGGCGGCGCGGGTTCCTGCGGCCGCGCGCATCCCGGTCGCATCGCGACAACACTGTCCATTCCGTCAGCGCAATCAGATGCAGAAGCCGTTGATTGCGCAGAGCGCAGCGTGAAGCAACCGATGAAGAGACTGGATACAGCCGTTCAAACAGCGCCGCAAATAACGGGGCTTCGCGCCGCTTTCCGGTTACCGCGGAAAGCCGGCCTTGAACACATGTGTGGTGGGCCCACCAGGACTCGAACCTGGAACCAAAGGATTATGAGTCCTCTGCTCTAACCATTGAGCTATAGGCCCGTGCGCGGGCATTTTATCAGGCTCCGCCGCGCGCACCCGGCGATACGGCGCTCACTGCACCGACATCGAATAGGGGCGGACCGCTGTGGGACCCGGCCACTCGCGGTTCGGTTCGGCCTGCATGGTGAAGCGCAGTTCGCCACCGGCCATGATCTCGTCGTGGCGCAGGAAGGCGCGCTGCAGTGGCTTGCCATTGAGCAGCGCGCGGCCGATGTACGGATGCGCGTCGTCGAGGTCTTCGGCGATCACCGTGAAGTGCTTGCCATTCGGCAGGTTCAGCGCAGCACGCGCCAGGAACGGGCGGCCGATGATGTACTCGTTGCTGCCCGGCGTGATCGGGTAGAAGCCGAGCGCCGTGAACACATACCACGCAGACATCTGACCGAGATCATCATTGCCGGCGAGGCCGTCCGGACGCGGCGCGTACTGGCTTTTCATGATTCCGCCCAGCCGCTGTTGCGTGCGCCACGGCTGGCCCGCAGCGGCGTAGAGGTAGGCAACGTGGTGGCTGGGTTCGTTGCCGTGCGCGTACCAGCCGATCAGGCCGGTGATGTCTTCCATGTGCGCGAAGATCTTCGGGTCGACCTTCGCATCGAAGACCTGATCCAGGCGCGCCAGCAGTTTGTCTTCGCCACCGTGCACCTGCGCGAGGCCGGCGATGTCCTGCGGCACGTACCACGAGTACTGCCACGCGTTGCCTTCGGTGTAATCACTGCCGTAACCACTGGTGGTCGGATCGAACGGCTCGCGGAAGCTGCCATCGCGCTTGCGCGCGCGCATGAAGCCGGAGGCGGGATCGAATGCGTTGCGCCAATTGGCAGCGCGCCTGAAGAACGTGTCGGCAACGTCCTTGCGTCCCATCGTTTGCGCTACGCGCGCGATCGTCCAGTCATCGAAGGCGTATTCGAGCGTTTTCGAGGCGGCCTCGCCTTCCTCGTCGATGGGCACGTAGCCCAGTTGCATGTACTGCGCGATGCCGTCGTAGGGACCGTAAGTCGCGCTCGCGGTCATCGCCTGCAGCGCTTCATCGGCGTCGTAGCCACGAATGCCCTTCATGTAGGCATCGGCGATTACCGGCACGGCGTGGTACCCGATCATGCACCACGTTTCCTGGCCGTGGAACGCCCATATCGGCAGCACGCCATACGGGCTCTCGCGACGCGCGGCCAGTAACGAATTGACGATGTCGTTCGTGCGTTGCTCGGGCTGCACCAGCGTCAGCAACGGGTGCAGCGCGCGATAGGTGTCCCACAGCGAGAACGTCGAGTAGTTCGTGTAGCCCTTCGCCTGGTGCACGGCGTTGTCGGGACCGCGATAGCGGCCGTCGCTGTCCATGAAGAGGCTCGGCCCCATGAACGTGTGGTACAGCGCGGTATAGAAACTGCGGCGCTGCGCCTCCGGCGCATCCACTTCGACCGCGGACAGTGCCTGCGTCCATTGCGCACGCGCGTCGGCGCGCACCCGATCGAAGTCCCAGCCCGGCATTTCTGCATCGAGATTGGCAATCGCGTTGTCTTCGCTCACCGGCGAGATCGCCACTTTCACGACCAGCTGCTTGCCGGCGGCACCCCCGAAGTCGAACGCGGCTACCAGTTGGCGTCCTTCGATCTGCGCGCGCTGCGTTGGATCTTTTTCGCCCGGCGGCGGGAAACCCTTGTAGACGACGTCCTGCTCGGTGTCGTGGAACTGGTGGCCGGTAAGCGGCTTCGAGAAGCGCATCGCGAAGTACAGCTGCCGTCCCGGCGCCCAGCCGCGCGTTTCGCGGAAGCCGGTGACGGTGCCATCCGGACGCAGTCGCAGTCGCGACCACAGCACCTTGCCGGGGTAGTCGTACATGCTTGTGCGCAGGTCGACGAGCACGTGTGCCGGTTTGTTCTTCGGAAACGAGTAGCGATGCACGCCTACGCGCGCGCTGGCCGTGAGTTCGGCGCGGACGCTGTAGTCATCGAGGGTCACCGCGTAATAGCCGGGCTCGGCGGTTTCATTCGCGTGCTGGAAGCGCGAGGTGTAGCCGCTGCCGGGTTGCGCGGCATCACCGCGCTCGAGCTTCACTTCGCCGGTCACCGGCATCAGCAGCACGTCGCCGAGATCGGAGTGGCCGGTCCCGGAGAAATGCGTGTGCGAGAAACCTACGATCGTGTTGTCGTCGTAACGGTAGCCGGCGGCCCAACCGTAGGCTTCCCTGCGCGGTTTGATCTGCGTGTCCGGGCTGAGCTGGATCATGCCGAAGGGCACGGTCGCGCCGGGAAACGTGTGGCCTTCGCCGCCGGTGCCGATGAACGGATCCACCGATCGATAGGCCTGGTCTGAAGCGATCGCCGTCGCAGGCAATGCCAGCGCGGCCCACAAAACGGAGCCGCCGATCAATCCCCACGTGCGCTTGCGCATCTGTGACTCCAAATGGTTTGCCCCGCGGCAATGTTCGCTGCTGAATGCAACGGCTGCCAGTGCGCGGTTCGGCGGTTCGCGGGCTACTGGCCTTTCCGCCGCGGGAAGTTCTTGGCAAAGATCGCCCACAGGATCAGCAGGTACGAGCCGAGGCGGATGAGGTAGTACAGCCCCGCTTCCTCGTCGTAGACGCCGCCCAACGCGAAGATCGTGCGGTTGATCGCTTCGATCAGGAACGAGAGGCCGAAGTAGAGGAAGAAGCGGTCGCCGGTGTTGCGCCAGAAACGGAAAAAGTACAGCGCAGCAACCGCGCAGGCCATGGCGATGGCGCCCAGCAGGAAGGTTTCCATCTCACTTCTCCTCGAATACCAGGCCGTACAGCAGCAGCGCGACCGACACCAGCGAGACGCCGAGCCGCAACAGGCCCAGGTCCGGCACTGTCACGGCATCGACTGCGATCAGCGCATTGCTGATCGACAGCCCCGCGAAGCACAGGCCGCTCCAGAACAGCATTCGCGAGCCGGTCCTGCGCGCACCGACGAACAGCATGATTGCGCACGCGAGGGCGGTAATCGCACAAAGGGCATAGGTCAGGGCCACCATGTCACGTCTCCTTGCGCCAGCGGAAGGCATCGGCGAAGCGCTGCGCCTTCCGGTCCGAGGTGGAATGAATGAGTTCAGCGACTTCGACCACGTGGCGCGCGTACACGCCCGCCAGCCGGTCCACGATGCGGGCGATCTCCGCATCGCGCGCATCGAAACGCCAATCGCCGGCTTCGTGCCGCGCCAGATGGTGTCCTTGCAGGTCGGCGAGCAGGCGCGACGCAGAGGATTCGTCGATATACAAACGCGCCGCCATGGCATCGGAACTCCATGACGCCAATGGATCGGAGTGCAGCAACAGCAGCGCCTCGAGATGCGGCACGGACTCGATTACGGCCAACAGGAATCGCCGGACATCGGCGGGGACGTTGGATGCGCTCATCACACAGGCGAAGGGAACCCCGCACGCATGCTGGCATGGCAAATGTAAGCAAAATGAAAAAGCCCGCCGAAGCGGGCCCTTTCAATGCGGACGCGGTGCGCCCGGGCGATGCGATCAGTCGATGTCGAGGAACGAACGCAGCTGTTCCGAACGCGACGGATGACGTAGCTTGCGCAGCGCCTTTGCTTCTATCTGGCGAATGCGCTCGCGGGTGACGTCGAACTGCTTGCCGACTTCTTCCAGCGTGTGGTCGGTGTTCATGTCGATGCCGAAGCGCATGCGCAGCACCTTGGCTTCCCGCGGGGTCAGGCCGGCGAGTACGTCGCGCACGGTTTCCGAGAGGTTGATGTTGGTCGTCGCATCCACCGGGGACTCCACATTGGTGTCCTCGATGAAGTCGCCCAGATGCGAGTCCTCGTCGTCGCCGATCGGCGTCTCCATGGAGATCGGTTCCTTCGCGATCTTCATGACCTTGCGGATCTTGTCTTCCGGCATGTCCATTTCCTTGGCCAGCTCCTCCGGCGTGGCCTCGCGGCCGTACTGCTGGAGCATCTGGCGGGAAATGCGGTTGAGCTTGTTGATCGTCTCGATCATGTGCACCGGGATGCGGATGGTGCGCGCCTGGTCGGCGATCGAGCGGGTGATCGCCTGGCGGATCCACCACGTCGCATACGTCGAGAACTTGTAGCCGCGGCGATATTCGAACTTGTCGACCGCCTTCATCAGGCCGATGTTGCCTTCCTGGATGAGGTCGAGGAACTGCAGGCCGCGGTTGGTGTACTTCTTGGCGATGGAGATGACGAGGCGCAGGTTGGCCTCGACCATTTCCTTCTTCGCCTTGCGCGCCTTGGCTTCGCCATAGGCCATCGCGCGGCTGATTTCCTTGAGGTCGGCCAGGGTCAGCCTGTTCGCCTGTTCGATGGCGATCGTGGCTTCCTGCTCGCCGACGATCTGGTCCTTGACGTCGCGCAGGCCCGAGGACCACTTCTGCTTGCGCTTGAGCACGTCGTCGACCCAGCCGAGGTTGGTCTGGTTGCCTTCCCACGCGCGGATGAAATCCTTGCGCGGCATCTTGGCCACGCGCGTGGACAGGTCGAGGATCCGGCGCTCGTGGTCCTTCACCGAGTTGACGACGTCGCGCAGGTTCTTCACCAACGTGTCGGTCAGGCCCAAAGGAAGCTTGAGCGTGACGAAGACTTCCGCCATTTCCTCGCGTGCCTTGAGCGTGCTCTTGTGCGTCGGGCCGTGCTTGGCGTAGGCCTTCTCGAAGCGACCGTAGGCATCGGCGATCTTGCCCAGGCGCTCGGCGACTTCGGCCGGATCCGGACCGGTCGGGCCGGCCTCCTCGGCTTCCTCGTCGGCACCGGCGACTTCGACGTCTTCGTCTTCCTCGTCGGCGTCCACTTCGGCGGCCGCGACCGGCACCGGCTCGGGTTCGGGCTCGGCGTCGAGAAAACCGACGACGATCTCGGCCAGGCGCTTCTTGCCGGTCTTGTGGGTTTCGTAATCGGTGAGGATGTGCGCGATCGTGGCCGGGAACGAGGCCAGCGCGGCCTGCATCTGGTTCAGGCCTTCCTCGATGCGCTTGGCGATGGCGATTTCGCCTTCGCGGGTCAGCAGTTCGACCGTGCCCATCTCGCGCATGTACATGCGCACGGGGTCGGTGGTACGGCCACCTTCGCCATCGAGCGCGGTCAGCGCGGCGGCGGCTTCTTCGGCAGCGGTTTCATCGACTTCGCGGCCCGGGCTGGCTTCGCCGGCGAGCAGCAGGGTTTCGGCGTCGGGCGCGACTTCGTGCACCGCGATGCCCATGCCGTTGATCATGCCGATGATGTCTTCGATCTGCTCCGCGTCGACCATGTCGTCGGGCAGGTGGTCGTTGACTTCGGCGTAGGTCAGGTAGCCCTGTTCCAGGCCCTTGCTGATCAGCTGCTTGATGTCGGACTGGGGCGCCGGACGTTCGTTGGCCATGGAGTGGACACCAGAGGGGTACTAAGGGAACCAAGCATTATACCGCTCCGCGGGATGCTTGGCTTGCGGAATTGTTCAACGCGCAGCCGCGCGCCGGGAACCAGAGGCGCCGTGGCGGGCCGTGGGTTCGCGGGCGGTCCGGCTAGGCTTTCAGCAGGAACGTCACCGGACCGTCGTTGACCAGGCTGACCACCATATGGGCACCGAAGCGCCCGGTTTCCACCCCTGTCGAGTGCTTTTGCCGGCACGTTGCCAGCAACCGGTTGAAGACGGGTTCAGCCAGTTCCGGCGCCGCCGCGGTGGAGAAGCCAGGGCGCATGCCGCTGCGCGTGTCCGCGGCCAGGGTGAACTGGCTGACCAAAAGCAGCCCGCCGCCGGTGTCGGCGACGCTGAGGTTCATGCGGCCCTGCCCGTCGTCGAAGACACGGTAGCCAAGCAGGCGTTCGCTCATGCGCGCGACCTGCGGTTCGCCGTCGCCGGGTTCGACGCCAACCAGGGCGAGCAGCCCGGGACCGATCGCGCCCAGGGTTTCGCCATCGACGGTGACACGGGCTTCGGTGACGCGTTGGATGAGGGCGAGCATGCGGAGGCCGGCAATCGGAATGGAGGGATTCTGCTTCGCGCATCATTTCCGCGAAAGCGGGAAACACTTCATTGCAGTCGAAGGCTGGTCATCCTGACGTTGATTTGCCTTGCCGGGCATGCCAAAAAACGAAGCAAAGTCCGCGGATCCTCGTCCCCACGGGAATGAGGAGCAAAAAGCATCCGCTGCCTACCGGCTAAACTCGCCGCGATGGCCGACCTCCTCGCCCGCATCCTCTTCTTCCTCGCCACCCTGCTCACGCGCCTGCGCTGGCCCTGGCTGCTGCGAATGGCCGACGGGATCGCAATGTTGATGCTGCGCCGGAACACGCGCGAAGCGAGGGTCGCGCGCCGCAACCTCGAACTGATCCAACCGGACCTGCTGCCCGCGCAGCGCGACGAACTGCAGCAGCGCATCGTCCACACCACTGCGCGGCAGGCGCTCGAAACGCTGCGGCTGTGGACCCATCCGCACACCGACAACCTCGCGTTGATCCGCGAACGGCACGGCGTCGAGCTGTTCGACGCCGCCATCGCCGCCGGCCGCGGCGTGATAGTGGCTGCGCCGCATTACGGCAATTGGGAATTGCTCAACCAGTGGCTCGCGTCGCACACGCCACTGGCGATCCTGTACGCACCCCCGGAATCGGACATCGGCGACGCCTTCCTGCGCCGCGTGCGCGCCGATGACGCCAACTCGTCGCGCGTCACGCAGGTCCGCGCGGAAGGGCCTGGCGTGCGCCAGCTGTTCAAGATCCTCAAGGACGGCGGCGTGGTCGGCATCCTCCCCGACCAGCAGCCCAAGCAGGGAGATGGCGAATTCGCCCCGTTCTTCGGCGTGCCCGCGTTGACGATGACGTTGCTGGGGCGGCTCGCGCACCGCACCGGCGCCGCGGTCGTGTTCGCCTGGTGCGAGCGCATCGACAGCGGCCACGAGGGGCAGCCCGCCTTCGCGTTGCACATCGAAGCCGCGCCCGAAGCCGTCGCCGACCCCGATCCGATGGTCGCGGTCACCGCGCTCAACGCGGGCGTCGAACGCATCGCGCGTCGCGACCCCTCGCAGTATCAGTGGACGTACAAGCGCTTCACGCTGCGGCCCTCCGGCAGCGGCTACGACAATCCCTACCGGGGCATCCGTTGAACATCGACGAAACCATGCCGGATGCCGCGGGCGTCCCGGATTGGCAACCATTGCCGGAACGTGCGCGGCTGTTGTTTGCGATCTCGCGCACGGGACTGGCGATTCCCCTGGGCGTCGCCGGTTTCGTGTTGTTCCGGGTTTTCGGGCTGCCAGCATTTGCGGGCCTGCTCGGCGGCATCGTTCTCGCCGGTGGCTTCGGTCTGTGGCTGGGATTCCGCCAGTTCCGCCACGTGGCATGGCGGCTCGACGCCGATGGGCTCGCGATCCGCCGCGGCCGGCTGTACCAGCGCGAAACGCGCGTGCCGGTCACGCGCGTGCAGCACCTCGATCTCAAGCGAGGACCGTGGCAGCGCCGCCGCAACCTGGCGACGTTGATCGTGCACACCGCCGGAACGCGCCACAGCGCCGTGACGCTGGCGCATCTCGATGCGGACGACGCGGAGCGCCTGCGCGACGTGCTCGGGCGGCAGATCGATCGCGATGACGACGACTGAACCGGTACCGCCGGACGCTCCCGGCAACGTGGACACAACGCAGGCCGATCATCGGCTGCACCCGATGTCGTGGCTGTTCGTGCTACTGCAGCAACTGCGCCAGTTCGTGGTGCCCTTGATCGCAGCGTTCTTCTTCGGCGGTGACCGCAATGAGCTGTGGCCACTGATTGGTGTCGGCGTGCTCGCGGTCGTCGCCGTGTGGCGCTACTTCACTTATCGCTACGGCTTCACCGGCGAGGCGCTGGTGGTGCGCAGCGGCCTGCTCGAGCGCAGCGTGCGGGTGATTCCGTTCGCGCGCATCCACAACGTCGCATTGCAGCAGTCGCTGCTGCACCGCGTCTTCGATGTCGCAGAAGTGCGCCTGGAGTCCGCTGGCGGACAGAAGCCCGAGGCGGAAATGCGCGTGCTCAAGCTAAGCGATGCCCTCGCGCTGGAAGCACTGGTGCGCCGCCGTGGCGCGAGCGCCGAAGCAACATCGGCCGCAAACCAGCCTTCAGAGCTGTTGTTTCTAGCCACCGGCGAAATCGTGCGCCTGGGGCTGGTTTCCAATCGCGGGCTGATCGTCGCCGGTGCGGCGATCGGCGGCCTGTCGCAGATGAGCCCACGCCTCCTGCCTAATCTCGTCGATCGCTGGGGCGAATGGTTGCTCGGGTGGGCATCGCACAACGGCGCGCAGCAGCCCGGGCACTACGCGATCGCGGGCGTGACCCTGGTGTTGCTGGTCATCGGCTTGTTGCGCCTGTTCTCGATCCTGCTCGCGCTGCTGCAGTACTACGGCTTCCGCCTGAGCGAAACCGGGCGCCGGCTGACGGTGGAACGCGGGCTGCTCGCACGCTGGCGCACGAGCGCGTCGCGCCGCCGCATCCAGGCGTGGACGCTGCGCGAAGGCGTGATGCATCGCCTGCTCCGGCGCCGCAGTCTCGACATCGACACCGCCGTTGCGGAACAACACAACCAGGAACGCGCATTGCGCGAACTCGCGCCGGTCGCCACGCCGGATGCCTGCGACGCGCTGATCGCGCATGTACTGCCGCGCTCCGGGTGGCCTCAACTCGAATGGAAGCCGCTATCCGCGCGCGCGTGGTGGCGGCTGATGCTGCCTGCCGTGTTCGCTTCGTTGCTCATGTCGAGCATCGCAACGTGGTGGCTGGGCATGTGGGGATTGTTGGCGCTGCTACTGGTTCCATGCAATGCGTACGTCGCGCGCCGCCACGCTCGCACCGCTGGCTATGCGGCCGACGGCGAACTCATCGCGGTACGCGAAGGCTGGTGGCGCCGACACTGGCGGTTCGCCGAAATCGACAAGCTGCAAGCACTGCATCTCACGCGCAATCCGCTGGACCGACGGTGCGGCACCGCCACGCTGTGGCTCGACACCGCGGGCGCAAGCGCGATGGCGCCTCCGCTGCGCATTCGTTTCCTGCCGGAAACCGAAGCACGCGCTCTCTGCGACCGGCTCTCCGAGACGCTGGCACGACGCGCGTTGCGCTGGTGACTCAGCGGCCCCAGTAACCCAGGTCGCGACGGATCTGCAGGCGCCGCCACACGGACGACAGCGGCTTGCGAGACAGCTCGCCCAGCTCGCCGGCGAGCAATGAATGCGTCGCCGCGATCACGCGCTCGGAAGAACGTCCGTCGCGATACGGATGGATGGCATCCGCATACGCGGCGAGCGCATGAAGCAGCTGCTCGTCGGGCGCGAACGCCCGCGCCAGCATCGCGGGGAGATGCGCTGGATCGGTGAAGTCGATCATGTGCGGCTTCGGCGCGCGATTGCGGAACGTCACGACCGGCTTGCGCTGCACGACAAATTCCGAGACCACCGATGTCGTATCCGCAAGCAGCACATCGGCCGCGCGCTGCGCGGTCACCAGCTGCTCGGTTTCTACGAACGCCGCGTTCGGACCCGTCAGTGCGCGGTAGCGCGCGAATAGTTCCGGCGCACACTTCGGATGCAGGGTCAGCAGCCAGTAGCGCTCGCCGCTCGCTACTTCGGCAGCGATAGCGTCGAGCAGATGCGGCGCGGCGCTGAGCCGCTCCGTGAAGGTCGAAGCGAACATGACCACCGGCCGCCCCATCGCCGGTGCGCGCAGGATCTGCGCGTCGCTGTCGTCCGCGCTGAACAAGGGATCCAGCTTGGGCCAGCCGGTTTCGACTACGGCGAAGTGCCGCTCGCGTTGCGCGAGCGCCTGGAACGGCGCCGTCGTCGCCGGCCCCTGCGTGCAGTACAGGTCGAACAGGCCGCGCACCCGGAAATGACCACGCTCGTCGGAGCGCTTCTCGACGTTGAAGCCGTGGAACAGCTGCACTTTCGCACCTGAGACGAACGTCGGCACCCAGTTCGCCGCGCTGAATACCGCGCGCGGTTTCAGCGCCACCGCTTCACGCAAACCGACCATGCGTACCGGTGAAGGCAACGCGGCGGACGCGGCCCCATCGGCGAACCATGCATGCACGCCATGACCCGCGGCTTGCAGCGCATGCGCCAGCGGTTGCAGGATGGGCAGCGCGTAACGCTCGGTCGCGAACAACAGGTAATCCGCCATCAACGCTTCCCCGCCCACCACGGCCGTGCCGGTTTCGGCTTGCATTATCACGTTCAACGAGGCCGACCGCATCGGCGACTGCATCGCCTCGCTCGCGTTCTGCGATGAGATCGTGGTCGTCGACTCGCATTCGACCGATGCGACCGTGGAGATCGCGCAGCGGATGGGCGCGCGCGTGCTGCAGCGGCCATTCGACGGCTTCCGCAGCCAGAAGCAGTTCGCGATCGAGCAGGCCACGCACGACTGGGTGCTGTGCCTGGATGCGGACGAGCGTGTCAGCGATGCGCTGCGAGCCGCGATTGAAGCCGAGCGCGCTGGCGGTTTTGCGGGCGCGGCGGGCTATCGATTCGCGCGGCTGAGCGAATACTTCGGCAAGTTCCTGCGCCATGGCAATGCCTACCCGGATCGTGTTCTGCGGCTGTTCGACCGGCGGCGTGGCGGCTGGCGTGGCACTCGCGAAGTGCATGAGGCGGCGAGCGTCGACGGTGAAGTGCGCACGTTGCGTGGCGACCTCATCCATTACCCGTATCGCTCGCTCGAACAGCAACTGCTGAAGACGCAGCGTTACGCCCGCATGATGGCCGAGCACGATTTTGCCCGTGGCAAGCGCGCCACGCTGGGCAAGCTGATCGTGTCGCCGGCGTGGCGCTTCTGGCGCGGCTATGTGCTGCGCGGCGGCTTCCTCGACGGCTGGCATGGCCTCGTCTACGCCTACGTGCGCGCCAACTACGTGCGGCAGAAGACCATCATGCTATGGATGCTACAGAACGGCCAGCGGGTGGCGTAAGCACGCAAGGTTTCACCTGCACGCGATAGACGCACTCCCCGGCACGAGCCACCATCCACGCCGGTTCGCATTGCCAAGGAACTGCGACTGGCCTTGGTCGACACACTTCGCCAGCGCCTCGTCCTGCACCAGCAGCCAGCGCGATTGCGGCTGCTGCGCCTGCCATGCGAGGCCACGCCGCATCTGCTCGTCGAAGGCGACCTTGAAGCCAAACTCGGCGGGCTTGCGATCGGCCATCAACAGGTTCTGTTCGCGCCAGGCAACGAGGCCAAGTTCGGCTCGAGGTCCGATCCGTTCGCCGACTTCGCGCATCAGCCCGCGTGCGGAGGACGAATCGTTGAGCAATGGCATGACCACGAGACCCACGAGCACCCACAACCCCGTCAACGTCGACACCATGGCTGCTGCCGGACGGCGACGCCCGAACCACAGCACGCTCGCCACACCCCATGCACCAATGGCCACGAATGCACCGGCGAGGGATTGCGCAACAGCTTCGAGACTGCGTTCGGCGACGAAACGGCGTTCGAAGCCGGGATCGCCGAACCACATTGCCAGTCCCGCCAGCAGCACTACGCCGGCGAGGATTGCAGTGAAGCCGATGACCACGCGGCGCGCCCACAGCTTGCGCAGGATGCCCGGCAGCAAGGGCGCGAGCGCGAGGCAGGCCATCGGCAGCGCAGGCAGGATGTACATGTCGCGCTTGCCGCCTGGAATCGAGAAGAAAACCAGCACCAGGCCCCACCACGCGAGCGGCAGCAAGTAGCGCGGATCGCGGCGCTGCAATCGACGTTTCCATGCGGGCACGGCCCAGAACAGCGCGAGCATGGTCGGCAGCCACATCGTGGCGACGACTTCGAGGAAGTACCACACGGGCTGCGCGTGATCGAACGAGGCGGCGTACCGCTTCGCCGTCTGCCGCAACAGGATGTCGTTCATGTAGGCGCGGTAATCGTCCGAGCCGTGGCCGAGCGCGGCGACGATCATCGGCACCGCCCACACGGCGATCGCGGCGAAGAATGCGAGCGGGCCGAGCCAGAACTTCGCGCGATCCGCATGCACGCGCACCGGCCAGCCGCGCAGCGACGCGATGCCTGCGGGAATCAGCATCAGCAGCGCGATGATGCCCACGCCCTTGGTAATCACGCCCAGGCCTGCCGCGAACCAGCCCAACATCCACATGCGCCAGTCCGGTCCGCGCAACAGATGCCGCAGCAAGCCGTAATTGGCCAGCGTGATCCAGAACACCACAACCGGGTCGATCTGCGCCTTCTTTGCCTGCCAGGTGAACTGCAGCGCGAACAGCACTGCATATCCCGCGTATACGCCGACGCGGCGCGTCCACAGGCGCCTGCCCAGGTCGAGCACGCACCACAAGGTACCGAGCGACGCCAGGAGCGAAGGCAGCAGGAAGGCGACACGCCAGTTGTGGAAGACCGAGTACATCGCGGCCTGCAGCCACATGAACAACGGCGGCTTGTCCGAATACAGTTCCGCGCCGCGATGCGGGAACAGCCAGTCGCCGCTTTCGATCATCTGCTTCGCGACGAGGGCGAAACGCGGCTCGTCCGCGGGCCACGGATCGCGCAGTCCGAGGCCCGCACCGAGCACGAGCAGGGCGATGAGCCAGAACAGCCAAGTGTCGCGGGAGCTAAGCGGGAAGGTGCGCGGCGTCTTCAGCATGGCGCGGATGATAGCCGTGCGCTGCCGCGTTCGTGTCGGAGCCGCCTATTCCTCGCGACTCCCGCCTGGGAGGGCGAGAAAGGCGCCCGGTAACGTGCGTTGAGCGCACGATGGCGTTGCTACGTGCGCACAGCGCACGCTAGCCCTTGCGCAAGCGCGCGTAGAAGAAGCCGTCGCCACCCTGCTCGCCGGGGAAACGCTGCCGGCCGGCGCCACTGGCGCGGCCAAAACTGTCATCGAGCGTTTCGGGACTGGCATCCGGCGTCCGTGCGAGAAAGGCATCGACCTGCGCTTCGTTCTCCGTCTTCAGCACCGAGCAGGTCGCGTACACCAGCGCACCGCCCGACGCGAGCGTCTTCCAGAGCGCATCGAGCAGCTGCGCCTGCGTCGCGAGCAATGGAGCGAGATCGGATTCACGGCGATGCATCAGCACGTCGGGCTGGCGGCGCACGATGCCGGTGGCCGAACACGGTGCGTCGATCAGCACGGCGTCGAGCAGCGTGCCGTCCCACCATTGTTCGAGGCGGATCGCATCGGCCGCCAGCACGCGGGCGTTTGCGCCCACACGCAGGCGTTCGAAGGTGCTGCGTACGCGTTGCACGCGCGTCGCATCCACGTCGAGCGCGATCAGCCGCAACGCGGGGTCGCGCTCAAGCAGGTGCGCGGACTTTCCGCCTGGCGCCGCGCAGGCATCGAGCACGCGCGCACCCGAAGGCAACGCCAGTGCATCGGCGACACGCTGTGCGGATACGTCCTGTATCGAGACGTCGCCTTCGGCGAAGCCCGGAAGCTGCGCAACGGCGATACCGGATTCGAGGCGCAGCGCATCGGCGGCCGCGGGATCGGGCTGCGCTTCAATGCCTGCGTCCCGAAGGCGCTGGAGATAGGCGTCACGCGAGTGGCGCAGGCGGTTCACTCGTAGCCACAGCGGCGGCGTCTGCGCGCTGGCTTCGAGAATGCGCGCATGGTCCTGTGGCCAGTCGCGCTCGAGGCGCGCGCGCAGCCATTGCGGCCAGTGTGCTGCGGGATCGCCCGGCGGCAGGCCTTCGCGCTGGGCGCGACGGAGCAAGGCGTTGACCATGCCGGCCTGGTGCGCGCGCCCTAGCGAGCGCGCCGCTTCCACCGTTGCGGCGACGGCGGCGTGGGCGGGAAGCGCGAGTGGATCGAGCTGGGCTAAGCCGGCATAAAGCAGCGCGCGCAATTCGTCGTCGCGACGGCCGAGCGGCCGCGGAATCCACGACTTCAATGCGGATTCAAATCGCGACGGCTGGCGCAGCACCGCGAAGCAGATCGCTTCGACCAGCGCGCGATCGCGTACGTCGTCGAGCCTGGGCAATTGCGCGGCGAGTTCGGCTTTGAGCGAACGGCCGCGATGCAGCACCGCATCGAGCACGCGTGCCGCCGCGGCGCGCGATGCGGCGCCGTTGCTCACGCCATCCTCAGGTCGGGACGGCCGTTGAGATAGTCGGCGACGGTAATCGCCTTGCCGCCTTCGCGCTGCAGGACGCGGATGCGCAGCACGCCCTCGCCACAAGCTACGTCGAGGCCATCGCGGGCGGCGCGCAGCAAGGTGCCCGGCGCGACGTTGTGCGCTTCATCGACGGCCACCGCGCCATGCAGGCGCAGGCGTTCGCCCGCGACGACGGCTTCGGCCATCGGCCACGGATTGAAGGCGCGCACCTTGTTGGCGAGCACGATGGCCGGCTGCGACCAGTCGAGCTTGGCTTCGGCCTTGTCGAGCTTGTGCGCGTAGGTCACGCCGATCCCGGGTTGTGCCTTCGGCACCGGACGGATGCCGGCGCGCAGCAGGCCGAGCCCGTCGACCAGCACCTGCGCGCCGAGCGCGGCCAGGCGATCGTGCAGTTGGCCGCCGGTTTCGTTCTCACCGATATCGAGCGCCTGCGAAAGCAGGACCGGACCGGTGTCGAGCCCCTTCTCCATCTGCATCAGGCACACGCCGGACTGCGTGTCGCCTGCTTCGATCGCACGCTGGATCGGCGCGGCTCCGCGCCAGCGCGGCAGCAGCGAGGCATGCACGTTCCAGCAACCATAAGTGGGAATGTCGAGCACCGACTGCGGCAGGATCAAGCCGTAGGCGACGACGATCATCAGGTCCGGCTTGAATGCGCGCAGTGCGTCCTTCGACACCACCGACTTGAAATTCTCCGGCTGCACGACTTCGATTCCGCGCAGCAGCGCCTCGCGCTTCACCGGCGACGGCGTGAGCTCGCGGCCGCGGCCGGCGGGGCGGTCGGGCTGGGTGTAGACCGCGACGACTTCGTTGCGCTGCGCGGCAGCACGCAGGCTGGGCACGGCGAAGTCGGGAGTGCCGGCAAAAACGATTCTCATCAGGCGAAACCATTATCCGGAAGCGGAAAGAAGCGAAGCGCCGACATCACTGCCAGCGCTTCACGGATGGGCACGAGACGGAAGAACGCGGAGCACGCGTCCTTCGAAGGTTTACGCCGCGTCGTCCGCCAGACGGCGCTGCTTCGCCAGCTTCTTGCGCACCATCTCGCGCTTGAGCGGCGAAAGGTAGTCGACGAAGAGCTTGCCGACGAGGTGATCCATCTCGTGCTGCACGCAGACCGCGAGCAGGCCGTCGGCTTCGAGTTCGAAGGGCTGGCCGTTGCGATCCAGCGCCTGCACCGTGATCTGGTTGGAACGGGTGACGTCGGCGAAGATGCCCGGCACCGACAGGCAACCTTCCTGGTACACCTGGTCGCCGTCGCGCGCAGTGATCACCGGGTTGATGAAGACCAGCGGCCGGGTTTTGTCCTCGGTCACGTCTATCACCATGAAGGTCTGGTGCACGTCGACCTGGCTCGCGGCCAGGCCGATGCCCGGCGCGTCGTACATGGTCTCGAACATGTCATCGAGCAGGCGCTGGAACGCGGGATCGGCGATCTTCGCGGGATCGACCGGGACGGCCTTGGTGCGCAGTCGCGGGTCGGGGAATTCAAGGATGGGGAGCAGGGCCATGATTCGTATCTCTATACCCTCCTGTCCGGAGGGAAACCGGATCGCCGGCGCGGGCGACGCGGTCGTAACGCGTTGATTGGGGAAACAAGCAACCGGTCACTGAAGCGCTGTGCGCTCCGGCAGGGCGGCTTCCGGGAAAACGGGGGCCGCGGTCACATCGTCAAACACAGGTCGGATTGTAACCCCGGCAAGCCCGCTGAAAGCTTGCAAACACGCGCATCTTCTGGGCTATAGTGCCCGAGCCGTTGGGGAAAACTGGCAAGGGGAATCAGATACATGGCCGCCATGCTTAAACCTATCCGCACGGTTCTTACCGCTGCGCTCCTGACCATCGCCACCGTCGGTGTGGCCCAGGAAATGCGGGGCGACCACCCCGACACCTACACCGTGCGCCGTGGCGACACCCTGTGGGACATCGCGGGCAAGTTCCTGAAGCGTCCGTGGCTGTGGCCGGAGATCTGGCAGGCCAACCCACAGATCAAGAATCCCCATCTCATCTATCCGGGCGACGTGATCTCGCTCGCCTACCTCGACCGCGTGGCCGTGGCTCCGGGCCCGCGTGAGGAAGCCCCGGTCACCGGCGTGCCGCTGTCGCAGGTCGAACCGTTCCTGAAGAACCTGCGCGTCGTCGACGAATTCGAAGACCTGCCCTACGTGGTCGGCCTGGAAGAAGACCGGCTGCGCGCCTCGCTCGACCAGGTCGCCTACGTCCGCGGTCTCGCCGGCGCCCAGGCCGGCCAGCGCTACGCGATCGTGCGTCCGACGATGCGCTACACCGGCATCAATCCGAAGCGCTGCTGCGACGTCACCACGCAGAAGCCGGACGATCTCGATTTCCGCGGCCGCATGACCAAGGGCACCGAGCAGCTCTGGAACCACCAGATTCCGGCGACCCGCGGCGAATTCCTCGGCTACGAACTGATGCAGGTCACCACCGCCACAGTCAGCCGCGGCGAAGTCGGCCAGGCCGAAGCCAGCACGCTCGTCGTCGACGACACCGGCCGCGAAGTCCGCGTCGGGGATCGCCTGATCCCGGTCGAAGCCCAACCGTATGACCTGCAGTTTTTCCCGCATCCGCCGAAGCAGGAGTTCGCCTACGGTCAGGCCAAGGTGCTTGCCGTCGCCGACATGATCAGCACCGGTGGACCGCGTGACGTGGTGGCGCTGTCGGTGGGTTCGCGCGACGGCGTCGACAACGGCACCGTCTTCTCGAGCTGGCGCGTGGGCAGCAATGCCGTCGACCGCGTGGCAGTCGGCGACGACCGCAGCTATGACACCGTGGGCGCGGGCAACAAGGTGCGCCTGCCGGATGAATTCGCCGGCCACATGATGGTGTTCCGCACCTTCGACAAGGTCAGCTACGCGCTGGTGATGGACAGCATCCGCCCGACCCGCGTCGGCTACGAGTTGAAGCATCCCGACGCGCCGTACTGATCCTTCTGTCGGTTCGCGATCCGCAACGGCGCCCTTGGGCGCCGTTGTTTTTTGTGGTTCCTCGCGCGCCGTTAGCCCCTCACTTATAGCTATCGCGGGCTGCTGCCGACTGCTGGCGCACATCGCGGCTCGTCAATCATTTCGGAAAACTCCCACACAGACACGCAGACGAATCCGGCTGCGCGCGAATTTCGCGCTGCGTAGCCTGTGCAGATGCATACCGACGACGACATCGATGCGCTGCTGCGGTTGGTCGCGGCCGGCGGAGCCGCCGCGCCACGCAAGGCCCTGCTCGATCACGAACGCTCACCGTCCTCCGCCCTGCGCGAGGGCTCCGCGCTCTGGCGCGCATGCCGGCTTTCGGATGCGCAGATCAGCGCGCTGCTCAAACCGGATGAGGTGACGCTCGAAAACGCCAAACAGTGGCTGGCGCAGCCCAATCACCATCTGGTCGACTGGTCCGATCCCGACTACCCACCACTGCTCCGGCGCAGTCCGAACGCGCCGTTCGCGCTCTTCGTCGCGGGCGATCCGGCGCTGCTCTGGCATCCGGGCGTGGCGGTCGTGGGTAGCCGCGCCGCAACACCCGGCGGCCGAGACAACGCCGCGGTATTCGCACGCGCCATCGCGAATGCCGGATTCGTCGTTGCCAGCGGTCTCGCGGCAGGAGTCGATGCCGCCGCGCACGAAGCCGCGCTCAACGCAAATGGGTCGACGATCGCCGTGCTGGGCACTGGCACCGACGTGGCTTATCCGCGCGGCCACGCCGCGCTGCATGCACGCGTCGCTGAAGCTGGCGCCGTCGTCAGCGAACACCTGCCGGCTACGGGCGCGCGGGCTGAGCACTTCCCCAGCCGCAACCGCATCCTCGCCGGACTGTCGCTGGGCACGCTGGTGATCGAAGCCGCCGAGCGTTCCGGCGCACTGATCACCGCCCGGCAGGCCGCCGAAGCCGGACGCGAAGTGTTCGCGGTTCCCGGCTCGATCCACAACCCACTCGCGCGCGGCTGCCATCGCCTGATCCGCGACGGTGCAGCGCTGGTGGAGACCGCTGACGAAGTGATCGCGGCGCTGGCACCGACCGCGCGGGAACTGGCCGGCGACTTGCGGCGACGGCTGGGCGACCCCACTTCGATGATCCGTATGACCTGTCAGGCCACTGCCACCAGCGGCAACGACGATCGCTTCCGGGCTTCAGGCCCGGGTGGGCCAAGTCAGGATGCCGACTACCAGAAGTTGTGGAAGGCGCTTGGACATGACCCCACAGGTATGGACCAATTGGTGGAACGAACCGGATTGACGCCTGCCGAACTGTCCTCCATGCTCCTGCTCATGGAGCTTGACGGCCGGGTGACAACGCAACACGGCCGGTACCACCGGAGTCGATGAGTCCGCCCCGAGATCACCACGCAGGGGCACGGTTCGTGCGGCAGCCAAGTAAGCCCCAACCCGCCCATCGCGCCGCCAGCGGCGCAGGCCGAGGGAAATGAAAGAGAGCATTCTGGACGTCCTGCTGTACCTGTTCGAACACTATTTCACCGAAGACGCCGACCTCGTCCGCGACCACGATTCGCTCCGCAGCGGCCCGCTCTTCGAGGAGCTCGGCCAGGCCGGCTTCAGTCCAGCCGAAATCAACAAGGCCTTCGAGTGGCTGGATGCGCTGGCTTCGCAGCGCCCCAGCACGACTAGTCCGCGCGCCAACGGCCCCACCCGCGTCTACTTCGGCCCCGAGCTCGACAAGCTCGACGTCGAATGCCGCGGCTTCCTGCTGTTCCTCGAGCAACACGGCATTCTCGACGCAGACCAGCGCGAGCTCGTCCTCGACCGCGCCATGGCACTGGACCAGGACCAGCTCGACCTCGACGACCTCAAGTGGGTCGTGCTGATGGTGCTGTTCAACCAGCCCGGCAGCGAAGCTGCGTACGCCTGGATGGAGACTCAGATGTTCGCGGACGAACCCGAACCGGTACATTAGCCGCGGCATCACTGCCCGGGGAATTGCGGGCGGATGCGATGCGATCCGGTTTCAGGGACGAGCCTCGGGGGGAGGCGATGATCGACTGGTATTACCATGACCCTGGCGAGGGTCGCATCGGGCCGCTGTCCGCCGAAGAACTCCGCAAACGCTTCCAGGACCGCCGCATCCAGCGCGACACGCTGGTGTGGCACCACGGCCTGCGCGAATGGCAGCCGCTCGAACGCATGGCGCCGGACATCGGCCTTGAAACACTGCAAATCGACACTACGCGTCCGCCGCCACTGCCTGCGAACACTCCTGCACCTGCGCCGATTCCGACGCATGCGTCGATCACGACCCCGCGCAGCAAGTATTCACGCGCGCCCTTGCGCGATAAAAGAACGCTTCCGACCACCGCGATCGTGCTGATCGTCGCCGGCGTGCTCGGCATACCCGCGCTGCTCGTGCTCGGTTCGATGACGCTGTCGGGCTATCGCGACTACGCACAGCGCGCGACGCGGCTCGGGTCGATGGACGGGCTTGCGAACGGGCTCAAGCAGGTTGCTGGCGATTACGCGCTGCGCACCGGCCGCTGCCTGCGCAACGATGATCCGCGCGTGGTCAACCTGCGCAACGAAATCCGCCAACGCTTTTCTGCCGACGTCAGGTTCGCGACGATCGATGGCGGCTGCGCTTTCGAAGTCGCCATCAACGCCCGCAAGCCAGGAGGCGGCACGCCGCTCGACGGCAGGACGCTCCGCTACGAAGGCTATCGGGACGGCAACGAATTCGCCTGGGAATGCAGTGGCGGAACGCTTGCCGAAGAAGACCGCCCCCACGAATGCCGCTCCCGCGGCCGAGCACGGATACGCACATGACCTCGTGGTACTACGCCGACGACACCCGCAACCGCATCGGGCCCTTGTCCGCGGACGAGCTGCGCGACCATTACCGCCAGCGCAGAGTGCGGTACGACAGCCTGGCCTGGCGCGACGGCATGGCGCAGTGGCAACCACTGGCGAACATGGCCGGCGAACTGGGGCTCGATGCGATCGCCCCCGATCCGAGCCAACCGCCACCGCTTCCCGGCAACGAGCCGCCACCCGGATTCACCCCGGTACGCGCGATGCCGAAGAAACCGCGCATGTCCGGCTGCCTGATCGCGCTGATCATCTGTGCGGCGCTGGCGGTGCCGGTCGTCGGCATCCTCGCCGCGATCGCGATACCGGCCTACAACGATTACGTGCAGCGGGCGAAGGTGATGGAAGTCATTGCCGGCGCCACGTCGCTCGAGCATGCGATCGCCACGCACGTGGCCAGCGAAAGCACGTGTCCCGACGACGACAGCGCGGGCATCGCCACCCCGCTCCAGCAACTCCGCCAGAACCCGCGCGTGGCTGCGGTGCGCGTCGGCACGCTCGAGGGTGGCCGTTGCGCCTTCGAGATCACGCTGCGGGCGATAGGCACGCAAACCAACGGCACCACGCTGTTGTTTGAAGCCAGTGACGAAGCGGCGGAATCCTGGGCCTGCAACGGTGGCAACCTGCCCGACCGTTACCGGCCGCGGCAATGCCGCACCACCCCGAACGCGACACCCACCTGACCACGCCGATACGAGCATGCCCACATGAGCGACTGGTACTACAGCGATTACGAACGCAACCGCCTCGGCCCCGTCGCCGCGCGCGACCTCGCCGACCTGCACCACGCCGGACAGCTGCAGCCCGACACGCTGGTGTGGCGCGAAGGCATGCCGCAGTGGCGCGCGTGGCGCGAAGTGATGACGCAGGCGCTGAACGAAGCCGCGGGGGTCGCATCACCGGCGATGGAAGCCGTGCCGTTGTCGGCTGGCGTGAACCCGTACGCGATGGCGGAACGCTTGCAGTCGGCAGCACCGGCGCAAGCGTCGTCAAACCAAAGCACTGTGTCTTCTCTGGGCACGCTCTCGTCAACGAGCACGTTGTCCGCAGGCACCAATCCGTATGCGATGGCGGAACCGCACTCGCCTTACGCACCACCGCGCGCCGCCGTCCATGGCGGCAGCGACTATGTCGCCGGTGGCGAAGTCGTCTACGCGGGATTCTGGAAGCGGTTTGCCGCCTACACCATCGACACGTTCGTGCTCGGCATCGTGTTCGGCATCCTCGGCGCGATCATGGGCGTCGGCCTCGCGGTAAGCGCCTCGGGCACGCGTGACCCGGCCGCCGCCATGAGCGGCATGGGCCTCACGTTCGTGCTGTTCTACATCGTCGAGATCGTCGGCATGGCGGCGTATTTCGCCTGGATGCATTCGTCCAGCCACCAGGCCACGCTGGGCAAGATGGCCGTAGGCATCAAGGTCACCGACGACGATGGTGAACCCATCACCTTCTGGCGCGGCTTCGGCCGCTTCTTCGCCACGATCCTCAGCAGCCTGATCCTGTGCATCGGCTACATCATGGCCGGCTTCACCGAACGCAAGCGCGCCCTCCACGACATGGTCGCCAGCACACTGGTTGTGGATCGGTGGGCCTTCACCGGGCATCCGGAACGCCAGCGGCACGAGCTCGGAACACTCACAGTCGTGATCTCGGTGATCGCCTGCGTGCTGGTAGTCGGCTACTTCCTGCTGATTTTCGCCCTGATCGGCCTGGGTCTGGCCGCGGGCGCCCAATAAGCACAAGCTACCGGTCAGGTCCGGCCTGACCGGCCGCCCGTCGCAGCCCCGGACGCCCCGGCTTGACAGCCCCGGCCCCGCCGTGATTCCACTAAAAAAAGAAAAACAGCCCTCGACGCCCGTGGCCCTGCCCCGGGCGTTGCCTTCTCTGCCGTCGTTTGGCGTTCCTCCCCCGTGATCCCGGGACGCCCGGAACTGGACCCCCATGGCCAAGAACCTCCTCATCGTCGAGTCGCCCGCCAAGGCCAAGACGATCAACAAGTACCTCGGCAAGGACTTCACCGTCCTGGCCTCGTACGGCCATGTGCGCGACCTGGTGCCGAAGGAGGGCGCGGTCGATCCCGACAACGGCTTCGCCATGCGTTACGACCTGATCGAGAAGAACGAGAAGCACGTCGACGCCATCGCCAAGGCCGCCAAGTCCGCCGACAACCTCTTCCTCGCGACCGACCCGGACCGCGAGGGTGAAGCCATCAGCTGGCACATCGCCGAGATCCTGAAGGAGCGCGGCCTGCTCAAGGGCAAGGAACTGCACCGCGTCGTCTTCACCGAGATCACGCCGCGCGCGATCAAGGAAGCAATGACCCAGCCGCGCAAGATCGCCAGTGACCTGGTCGATGCGCAGCAGGCGCGGCGCGCTCTCGACTACCTCGTCGGCTTCAACCTGTCGCCGGTGCTGTGGCGCAAGGTGCAGCGCGGTCTGTCCGCTGGCCGCGTGCAGTCGCCGGCGCTGCGCATGATCGTCGAGCGTGAGGAAGAGATCGAAGCCTTCATCGCGCGCGAATACTGGTCGATCGAAGCCGAGTGCGCGCATCCCAAGCAGCCGTTCACCGCCAGGCTCACCAAACTTGACGGCAAGAAGTTCGAACAGTTCACCGTCACCGACGGTGACACCGCCGAAGCCGCGCGCCAGCGCATCGTGAAGGCTGCCGCGGGCGCCTTGCACGTCACCGATGTCGTCAGCAAGGAGCGCAAGCGCCGCCCCGCCGCGCCATTCACCACGTCCACGCTGCAGCAGGAAGCCGCACGCAAGCTCGGCTTCACCACGCGCAAGACCATGCAGGTCGCGCAGAAACTGTACGAAGGCGTGACTGTCGGCGAGGAAGGCACCGTCGGCCTGATCACCTACATGCGTACCGACTCGGTCGCGCTCTCGCAGGACGCGCTGGGGGAGATCCGCGACGTGATCGCGCGCGACTTCGGCACGCACGCGCTGCCCGACAAGCCCAACGCCTACACGACGAAGTCGAAGAACGCGCAGGAAGCGCATGAAGCCGTGCGTCCGACTTCCGCATTGCGCACGCCGGCGCAGGTCGCGCGTTTCCTCAGCGACGACGAACGCAAGCTCTACGAACTGGTGTGGAAGCGCGCCGTCGCCTCGCAGATGGTGCCGGCCACGCTCAACACGGTGTCGGTCGATCTCGCCGCCGGCTCCGAGCACAGCTTCCGCGCTTCCGGCACGACGGTCGTCGATCCTGGCTTCCTCGCCGTCTACGAGGAAGGCAAGGACACCAAAATGTCGGAAGACGAGGACGAAGGCCGCAAGCTGCCGCAGATGAAGACCGGCGACCGCGTGCCGCTCGATCGCATCCACGCCGACCAGCACTTCACCCAGCCGCCGCCGCGCTTCACCGAAGCCGCACTGGTGAAGGCGCTGGAGGAATACGGCATCGGCCGTCCCTCGACCTACGCCTCGATCATCCAGACACTGCAGTTCCGCAAGTACGTGGAGATGGAAGGCCGCGCCTTCCGTCCGACCGACGTTGGCCGCGCGGTGTCCAACTTCCTCAGCTCGCACTTCACCCGCTACGTCGACTACGACTTCACCGCCAAGCTCGAGGACGAACTCGACGCCGTCTCGCGCGGCGAGGAGGACTGGATCCCGCTGATGGAGAAGTTCTGGGGCCCGTTCAAGGAACTGGTCAGCGAGAAGACCGAATCGGTCGATCGCAGCGAAGCCACCGGCGCGCGCGAACTCGGCACCGATCCCAAGTCCGGCAAGCCGGTGAGCGTGCGCCTGGGGCGCTTTGGGCCGTACGCGCAGATCGGCAACAAGGACACCGACGAGAAGCTGCAGTTCGCCTCGCTGCGTCCGGGCCAGTCGATGCACACCATCTCGATGGAAGACGCGCTCGAACTGTTCAAGCTGCCACGCAAGCTAGGCGAGAGCAACGGCGAGGAAGTCAGCGTCGGCGTCGGCCGCTTCGGTCCGTTCGCCAAGCGCGGCAGCGTGTATGCATCGCTGAAGAAGGAAGACGATCCGTACACGATCGACCTCGCCCGCGCGGTGTTCCTGATCGACGAGAAGGAAGAGATCGCGCGCAACCGCATCATCAAGGAATTCCCGGGCAGCGACATCCAGGTGCTCAACGGCCGCTTCGGTCCGTATATCAGCGACGGCAAGCTCAACGGGCGCATTCCGAAGGATCGCGAGCCGGCTTCGCTGACGCTGGAAGAAGTGACCAAGCTGCTGGAAGAAACCGGCAAGCCGATGCGTGGCCGCTTCGGCAAGAAGGCGGCGGCGAAGAAGGAGCCGGCGGTCAAGAAGGCGACCAAGACCGCGGCGAAGACGGCGGAAACAACAACCGCCGCAAGGAAGGCGCCGGCGAAGAAGGCCGCCAAGAAGGCGACGAAGAAAACCAGCAAGACGGCGGCGAAGAAAACGGTGAAGAAGGCGGCGAAGAAAGTCGCGAAGGCCACCGCCGACAAGCCGCCCTTCTGATCGGTGCGGACGATGAGTTCGCTCCCGCTATCGATCTCCGAGTCGATCGCCGCGCTGCGGCGCGGCGGCGTGATCGCCTATCCGACGGAAGCCGTGTGGGGGCTGGGCTGCGATCCGTTTGATGAAGGCGCGGTGCTGCGCCTGCTCGCGATCAAACAGCGCGAAGTCGCGAAGGGATTGATCCTCGTCGCTGCACGCCGCGCGCAGTTCGATGGCCTGCTCGACTGGAGCGGGCTGCCGCCCGACCGTGTCGCGGCGGCCGACGCGAGCTGGCCCGGACCCAACACCTGGATCGTGCCGGCGACGTCGCGCGTGCCGCGCTGGATCACCGGCGAGCACACCGGCGTCGCGGTGCGCGTGAGCGACCATCCGCTTGTGATCGCGTTGTGCGAACACTTCGGCGCGCCACTGGTGTCCACCAGTGCGAACCTGGCGGGCGAGCCACCTGCGTTCTCGCGCGAGGCACTGGATCCGCGGCTGCTCGCGCAGGTCGATGGTGTCGCGGAAGGCGAAACCGGCGGCCTGTCCGCGCCCACCGCCATCCGTGATGCACTGACTGGCTCCGTTCTGCGGCTCTGAAGAACTCGTAGCGCGTGCTCGCCGCACGATCCGTTCAGTCCGGCAACTCCGTCTCCTCGTGCGCAACGTGTCCGCCACGGAGACAGCTCCCCAGGCTGAAACCGGGCCAACGCACCTGGCTCTCCCGCTTCCCTGCTCACGCGCACCGGCGCAAGATGCCGCCATGAAACGCCACGGCCGCTTCCTGCTGTTGAGCCTCACCGCCTTGTTGGCGATGCCCGCGGCACGTGCGGCGGAAGTGACCATCTATCGCTGCACCGACGCAAAGGGCCATCTGACCCTGCGCGACACGCCATGCCGCAAGGGCGAGCAGCAGGAAGCGCGCAACATGGTCCGTCCAACCGATCCGCCGCCGCGCCCGGCACCTCCGCCCGCACCCGCGGTCGCAACGCCACGCGAACCCGGGCCGCGCTACGTGATGGTGACGCCGCCGCAACCGCTGTACGAGTGCGTGACGCCAGACGGCGAGCGTTACACGAGCGACACGGGCGAAGGCCACGCACGCTGGGAACCGCTGTGGACCTACGGTTATCCCGCCTATCCGATCCGTCCCGGTGGCGGCGGCTACAGCGCGAACATCGGCGTGCGCAGCGGCAATGTCAGCGGCAACGTGCGCATCGGCGAGCGCTTTCCGTCCTCGCAGCCGGTACTGGTGCCGGCGATGCCAACCGGGCAATGGATTCGCGATGTCTGCCAGCGCCTGCCGCAAGGCGAAGTGTGCGACCGCCTGCGGGACGAACGTTACGAACTCAACCGCCGCTGGAATATCGCGCAACCCAGCGAACGCGCGCAGATCGATCGCGAAACCCGTGGCATCGACGCGCGCCTGGCCAATGATTGCGGAGGCAGCTGATGAGCACGTTCCGATCTGTTTTCGACCTGGTGCTGCAATCAGAACGCCGTTGGGTTCCGGCCGTGGCGTTGCTTGGCCTGATCGCGTTCGCGAGTGCGCAGACCGCCTCCGCGCAAGGCACCGTCGTGATCTATCGCTGCACCGACGCCAGCGGCGCACTGACGATCCAGAACGGCACGCCCTGCCCCAAGGGCAGCAAGCAGGAGCGCCGGGTGATGGAAGCCGCGCCGGCCGCGCTGGCGCCTACATCCGTTCCCTCGCCTTCTGCGGCGCCTCCCGTGCGACCGGCGCCGCGCGCGATGGTGAGTGCGCTCCCGCCCGCCGCAGTTCCTGCCGAGCCCCCGATCGCACCGGCGCCGGAAACGACGATCGCGGACTCCGATCGCCTGCCACCGCCCTGGCTCTACGAGTGCCGCACCTACAACGACGACACCTACTTCAGCGAAGTCGGCGCGCCGGCACCGCGATGCGTGACGCTCAATCCGACCGGGCTCAGCGGCGTGATCGAGAGCAACAACGTGTCCGCGTGCGAAATGAAGACCGACCAGTGCCAGCGGGTGCCCGACGGCGCGCTGTGCGACAGCTGGCGGCGGCGCCTGCGCGAAGTCCAGTCGGCGCTGCAGTTCGGTGCACCCGAAAACCGTGCCGAAGCCGACGCCGAGGTGCAACGGGTGATGCGCGTCGTGCGCGACAGCACCTGCGGCAAGCAGTAGCCGACGCCACGCGGAATCCCGGAACGTTGCACGCCACGCGACAGCCTGTCGCGCGATTGTTGTTTCCATCGCCCGGGCCGTCGCGTACTTTTCACAACAGGCGATCGCAGGAGAGTGTCTCGTGAGAAAAATCGGCACGGCCACGGTGACTTCCACCGATACGCACTACCTCCACCACATCCACGCGGGCCGCTTCGACCTGGACACCGACGAGCACAAGACGCTCGGGGGGCAGGGCCAGGCGCCTGCGCCGTTCGACTACTACCTCGCCTCGCTCGCGGCCTGCACCGCAATCACCTTGCGCATGTATGCGGAGCGCAAGGGCTGGAACCTCGGTGAATTCCGCGCGGAACTCGCGCTGAGCTTCGATGACGACGGCAAGGTGCACGTGCATCGCACGCTGCACTCGGACCAGCCGCTGAGCGACGAACAATGGACGCGGCTGCTCGAGATCGTCGCCAACACGCCGGTCACCAAGGCGATGCGTGAAGGTGCGGTAATCACCAGCGAACGCGGCGGCTGAACTCAAGGGGAACTCCATCGAATGACCACGCTTTCGACCGTCCATGCGCGCAGCGGCGCCGTGCCCTACACCGTTTCGCTCACCGACGACCTCGCCCATACCTGGATCGGCGACGAGCCGCCGGACAAGGGCGGCGCCAACCTCGGCCCCGATCCGACGCGCCTTCTCCTGTCCAGCCTCGGCGCGTGCACGATCATCACGTTGCAGATGTACGCGGCGCGCAAGCACTGGCCGTTGGCGGCGGTCGAAGTGGAACTGCAGTTCAATCCGCAGGGCAAGCCCGCCTCGGGCACCGACATCACCCGGCGCATCACGCTGCAGGGCGAACTGACGGCCGAGCAGCACGCGCGTTTGCTGCAGATCGCCAACGCCTGTCCAATCCATAACGTCCTCGAAGGCGAGGTGCGGATCGCGACATCGATGATGGCTGCACTGCCGACGGCGTGAGCCATCACCTTCGGCGAGCGCGCGGCTGTTACAACGCGCTTGAATCATTTCTCCCACCCACGGAGTCGTTCGATGGCCACGATCCTCGGCATTTCCGGCAGCTTGCGCAGCCGCTCCTTCAACACCGCGCTGCTGCGTGCCGCACAGGCCGCCGCAGGCGCGGACGTGAAGCTCGAAGTCGTCACGCTGCACGGCATTCCGCTCTACGACGGCGATGTCGAGCAGCACGATGGCCTGCCCGCTGCAGTGAAGGAATTGAAGGAACGCGTGGTCGCCAGCGACGGTGTGCTGTTGTGCACGCCCGAATACAACAACGGCATTCCCGGTGTCTTCAAGAACGCGATCGACTGGCTGTCGCGCCCTGCGGACGACATCCCGCGCGTGTTCGGCGACCGGCCCTTCGCGGTGATCGGCGCCTCACCCGGCGGCTTCGGCACGATCCTCGCGCAGAGCGCGTGGCTGCCGGTGCTGCGCACGCTGAGGGTGCGTTACTGGTCCGGCGGACGCCTGCAGGTCTCCCGCGCGCACACGTTGATGGATGCGGAAGGCGAACTCGCCGACGACCCCACGCGCAAGCTGCTGGGCGAGTTCGTGCAGGGATTCGCGCGCTTCATCGGATCCTGACGTTCAACAGAGTCTGACTGCCAAGCGCAGATGGGCCAACACCTGCTCACCCGGCCCGGCGCAGCGCGCCGGGCGTTCGGATGGCCCGCGCGGCAGTGCCGCGCAAGCAGGCCCTCCTCACCCCTGCAGTTCGCGTAGCGTCACGCTGGGCGGCGCATCCAGCACGCGCCGTGTCGCGAACAATCCTGCGCCGAGCGCGGCCAGCATGCCGAGCCCACCTCCAACGGCGGCGAGCATCCAGTCGGGCTTCCACGGCAGGTCGAACACGCGATCGGCGATGACGCCTGACAGCACCGATGCCGCGATCGCGGCCACCAGCCCCGCGATCAATCCGATCGCCGCGAACTCCGACGCCTGCGCGAGTCGCAGCTGCATGCGGCTGCCGCCGAGCACGCGCATCACGCCGCCTTCGAGCAGGCGCTCGTCCTGGCTCGCGCTGATCGCAGCCATCAGCACGAGCACGCCGGCGGCGAGCGACAGCCAGAACACCACCTGCACCACCATCGACACCTGGTCGCCGGTCGCGCGCACCTGTTTGAGCACCGCGTCGACGTCGATCACCGACACGTTGGGGAAACGCTCGACAAGATCGGCGGTGAAGCGCGTCTTCGCCGCCGGCACGCTGACCGCGGTGATGTGACTGGCGGGAAAGCCGTCGAGCGCACCCGGCGAGGCGATGACGAAGAAGTTGGGCCGGAAGCTCTCCCACTCCACGCTGCGCAGGCTGGTGATTGGGGCTTCGAGGCGCTGACCGGCGACGTCGAAGGCGATGCGGTCGCCGACTTTCCAGCCGAGCGATTCGGCGAAGTCCTCTTCAACCGAGAACTGCGGCGCGATGTGTCCGCCCGTGCTCCAGAAGCGTCCTTCGACCACCTTGTTGTCGTCGCGCAAGGTAGTTGCCGAGGACAGATTGAACTCGCGTTCGCTGCGGCGGCGCGCGCGCATCTCGTCGCGATCCGCATCGTCCGCGGCAGGCGCCTGCGTTGCGGCGTTCGCGACCGCCTTGCCGTTGTGGGCTACAAGGCGTGCACGCACCATCGGATACAGCACTGGCGGCGCGAGCCCTTGTGTGGCGACGAATTCGCGTACCGGCCGCACCTGGTCGTCCTGCACGTTGATGATGAAGCGGTTCGGTGCGTCCTGCGCGAGCGAGAGCTGCCAGCGATCGAGCAGGTCGGTGCGCACGAACGTGAGCAGCAACAGCGCCATCAACCCCAAGCCGAGCGCCGACACCTGCGCGATGCTCGTCGCCGCGCGGCGGCTGACGTTGGCGAGTCCGTAACGCAGGCTGCCGCGCAGCCGCGGCCGCAACCGGCGCACGGCGACGATCAGCAGCCACGCCAGCAATGCGAGCACGACGAAGGTGCCGCCGATGCCGAACAGCATCGCGCCGCCGAGCACGGCCGAACCCGCCTTCCACCACAGCAACGCACCGAGTCCCCCGATGCCGGCGATCGCGGTGAGCCACGCGCTCGGCTCGGTCGCGTCGAGATCGCGGCGCAGCACGCGCAACGCGGACACGCGACGCAGCGCAAGCACCGGCGGCGCGCCGAAGGCGAGCAACACGACCAGTCCGACGCCAAGTCCATGCAATGCAGGCAGCCATCCGGCCGGTGGAATCGACAACGACAGCACGCGACCGAGCCAGTCACTCAGCGCCCACTGGGCGACGAACGCGAACGCAATGCCGATCGCGCTCGCCAGCGCGCCCAGCAACAGCATCTCGCCGACATGGATGCCGACCAGCGTGCGCTGGCTCGCACCGAGACAGCGCATCACCGCGGCGCCGGACAGGTGCCGTGCGCTGTGCCGGCGTGCCGCCATGGCCACTGCAACCGCGGCGAGCACTACCGACACCATCGCCGCGAGGCCCAGGAATCGCCCGGCGCGATCGAGCGCGGAGCGGATTTCCGGGCGCGCCTGGCCGATGGTCTCCAGGCGCTGGCCGCGTCCGAGCGCGGCGCGCGCGGAAGCGACGAAGCGCTCGACGGGCCCCGCATCGCCCGCGACGACGAGCCGGTAACCGACGCGGCTTCCTTCCTGCACCAGTGCGGTCGCCGGCAGGTCGGCGAGGTTGAGGAACACCTTCGGCGCGACGTTGAAGTAGTCCATCGACGCATCGGGTTCCTGCGCCACGAGCGCGGTCAATCGCAGCGACGCATCGCCCAGGCGCACGGTGTCGCCGATCGATGCGCCGAGCGTGTCGGCGCCGGCGCGGCTCATCCACACCGTGCCGCGCTCGGGAATCGCACCGGCATTGCGCTCGACGCCATGTTCATCGATGACACGGAATGCACCGCGCAGCGGGAAGCCGGCGCCGAGCGCGCGCAGGTCGCCCAGGCGCAGGCTTTCGGCATCAGTGCTGCCGGCACGCATCACCCGGATCATCGAGTTGAGTTCGACGGTTTCGGTGTGGCGCAAACCCGGCGCATTGGCCGCATTGCGAACGGCGCCGGTGATCGGCGCGTCGGCGCGCACGACCGCATCGCCGCCCATCAGCCGGTTGGCTTCGATCGCGAGCGCGCGTTCGGCGCGATCGGTGACGAAGCCAATCGCCGTCACCGCGAACACGGCCAGCGCCAGTGCCGCGAGCAGGATGCGGATGTCGCCCGATTTCAGGTCGCGCCGCAGCTGCCGCCATGCAAGCGTGAACGTCGGGGTCTTCATGCAGGCACCAGCCGACCGCCATCGAGGCGCAGCATGCGGTTGCAGCGCTGCGCGAGGTGTTCGTCGTGGGTCACCAGCACCAGCGTGGTGCCGGCCGCGGCATTCAGGTCGAACAGCAGTTCGATGATCGCCTGGCCGGTACGCGTATCGAGGTTGCCGGTGGGCTCGTCCGCGAACAGCAGCGAAGGCCGGGTAACGAAGGCGCGAGCGAGCGCGACGCGCTGCTGTTCGCCGCCGGAAAGCTGGCGCGGGTAATGACCGAGGCGCTCGCCGAGTCCGACCTGCGAGAGGATCGCGCGCGCCGGCGTTTCCGCATCGGCATCGCCGCGCAACTCCAATGGCAGCATCACGTTTTCCAGCGCGGTGAGCGAAGGCAGCAGCTGGAAGCTCTGGAACACGAAGCCGACCTTTTCGCCGCGCACGCGCGCACGCCCGTCCTCGTCGAGCGTGGACATCGGCTCGCCTTCGAGCACGACGCGGCCCCTGCTGGGAACGTCGAGGCCGGCCATCAACGCCAGCAGCGTGCTCTTGCCGGAACCCGACGCACCCACGATCGCCACCGCGTCGCCGCGCTCGATCGTGAAACCCACGTCATCGAGAATGGTGAGCTCGCCCGCAGGCAGGGGAACGCGCTTGCCCAGGCCCGTGACTTCCAGTGCATGGGACGCGCCGACGGCAACGACTTGAACGGACGACGGATCGGCTCTATTCATCACGGGTATCCATCATTGGCTGCGTCCCGTGCGGGATCGCAGTAACGGTTCGGGAGAGATTCGGTGAACTCAGGACATAAGGCATCGATGCGCTGGCTTCAATGGTCGAAAGTCCGGGTGCAAGGCTTCCTGCTCGTATTCGGCCTTTCGCTATGCGCATTCGGGCAGGCCGCGCCCATCGCGAAGGTCGCGCCGCTGCCACCGCCCACAGTGATGGTCTTCGGCGACTCGCTCTCCGCCGCCTACGGCCTCGATGCCGCGCAAGGCTGGGTGTCGCTGATCGGACAGCGCATCGCGAAGGAAAGGCCTGGCTGGCGTGTGGTCAACGCGAGCATCAGCGGCGAGACCAGCGCCGGTGGTGCGGCGCGCGTGGTACGCGAAGTCGCGCGCGTGCGACCGAGCGTGGTGGTGATCGCACTGGGCGCCAACGATGGACTGCGCGGATTGCCGGTAAAGGAAACGCGCCGGAACCTCGCGCGCATGATCGGCGCCTCGCAAGGCGTCGGCGCGAAGGTGCTGCTGGTCGGCATGCGCATGCCGCCGAATTACGGGGCCGAGTACACGCGCGCGTTCGAACAGAACTATGGGGAACTAGCGAAGTTGTTCGACGTCGCGTTGCTGCCGTTCCTGCTCGAGCCGATCGCGCGCGATCGCGCGGCGTTCCAGGGCGACAACCTGCATCCTGTGGCGACGGCACAGCCGTTGTTGCGCGATCACGTGTGGAAGGCGTTGGCGCCGTTGTTGAAGTAGTGCCTGCGAGGTCCTCGCTGCTCGTCTCGGACGAAGCCGTTGCTCGTGGCTCTGCTATTGCTCGTCATTCCCGCGAAAGCGGGAATCCAGCGCCTTTCGCGTTTGCGATGGCGAATGAAGCCAAGACACTGGATTCCCGCTTTCGCGGGAATGACGAGCAAAGGCAAAATCGAAACGCAAATGCAAAGACGCAACGGCGCAAGGCGCAAGGCGCAAGGCGCAAGGCGCAAGGCGCAAGGCGCAATCTAAATCGGTATCAAAAGCGCTGCTTAGAAGCCGTAGCGCAAAAATCCACCATCCACCGCGATGCATTCGCCGGTGACGTAACTCGATGCCGGCAGGCACAGGAACGCAACTGCCGCCGCGACTTCCTCCGGTTCGCCGATGCGCCCCAGCGGCGTGCGCAGCAACACTTCATCCAGGTAATCCGGGTCGGCCAGCTTGTCGGAGGTGCGCCGCGTGCGGATGTACCACGGGGCCACGCAGTTCACGCGCACACCGTCCTCGGCCCATTCCACCGCGAGGTTGCGGGTCATCTGGTGCACAGCGGCCTTGCTCATGCCGTAGGGCGCGCCGCTGCGCACGTGCGTCGTGCCGGACACGCTGCCGACGTTGACGATGCACGAGGCCGCATGACGAGTGAGCAGCGGATAGGCGTAGCGCGAGAGTTCGAACGCGGAGAACAGGTTGATCTCGAAGATCTGCCGCCATTCGTCTTCTGTGTAATCGGTCGCGGGCTTGGTGACGTTGCCGCCGGCGTTGTTGACGAGGATGTGCAGGCCTTCGCCGAAATCCTCGACCCAGTCGAGCAGCTCGCGCCGCTGCTCGTCGTCGGCGACGTCGGCGACGAAGGTGCTGACTTCGCGCTCGGGAAAATCCTCGAGCAGCTCGCTGCGCGTGGATTCCAGTCCCGCTGCGTCGCGCGCGGCGAGCAGCACGTCGGCGCCGAATCCCAGCAGTTCGCGCGCGATCGCGCGGCCGATGCCAGCGCTGCCGCCGGTGACAAGAGCCAGCTGGCCATCCAGCCGCCAACGCTTCGGGTCCATGTGCCTTCCTCTACGTCGTTGCGCAACGTGGCGTAGCATACCCGCAGCAAGACTGGAGACCGCCGCGATGCTTCGACTGCTCTGCTGCACCCTGTTGTTGCTCACCGCCTGTTCGAAGCCGCAGCCGCCCGACAAGGATCAACCGCCGGATCCGCAGGCTGCGCAGGCACACACCGAACTGCGCGACGCGATCCAGGCGCCACTCGACAAGGCGAAGGCCGTCGAGGACCAGATGCAGAAAGACAAGGATGCGCAGGACGCGGCGATCGAAGCCGCGGGCGGTTAGGCGACGCCGTCACACTACGCGACCTCTCCCTCGCCCCGCTTGCGGGGAGAGGGACAGCATCGCGCAGCGATGCAGGGTGAGGGGGCGTGGTGCGCGCAGTGCAAAGGCAACGGCAGAAGCGCCCCTCATCCGCCCTTCGGGCACCTTCTCCTCGCGTACGTGGGGTAAGGATAGAAAAAGCCCGGCGATGCCGGGGCTTTTTGTTGCAATCACAGCAGAAGCAAAAGGCAACGGCTGAAGCGCCCTCATCCGCCCCTGGGCATCTTCTCCCCGCAAGCGGGGAGAAGGAAACAAAAAGCCCGGCAAATGCCGGGCTTTTTTTATTCACAGCAGAGCGTCACAACCCGCAGAAGCAATACGCCAGCGACTTCACCGGCACGCCGCGCGTAGGCTGGATCGCGCTCTGCAGGAAGCGCAGGTCCTGCGCGGCTTGCGGCATCGCGTGCGGCAGCAGCACCTGCGCGACACCTTGCATGAAGTCCGACTTCTGCAGCCAGTACGCGCCGATGCGGCTCTCGGCGAAGCTGGAGAAGAACTGCGAGAACGGCGGCGCTTCCTTCTCGATGTAACGCACGCGGTAGCTGCCCGGCTTGCCGAGCTTGGCGCGCTGCGCAACGTCGTCGATCGCGACCTGCAGGCCGCCGAAGCCATCGACCAGGCCACGTTCCTTCGCCTGCGCACCGCTCCACACGCGGCCGCGCGCGACTTCGTCGATCTGCTCGACGCTGCGCTTGCGCGCGGCCGCGACGCGGCCGGTGAAGTCGCGGTAGCCCTTGTCGATGACCGTCTGGATCACCTGTCCCACTTCAGGCTGCAACGGACGGGTGACATCGAATGCGCCGGCGAACTTCGTCGTGCCCACGCCGTCGCTGTGCACGCCGATCTTGTCCAGCGCGCGCGGGAACGTCGGGATCAGGCCGAAGATGCCGATCGAACCCGTGATGGTCGATTCGTCCGCGTAGATCTTGTCGGCATTCATCGAGATCCAGTAGCCGCCCGATGCGGCGAGGTCACCCATCGACACGACCACCGGCTTGCCGGCCTTCTTGAGCGCGGCCACTTCGCGGCGGATCTGCTCGCTGGCGAAAACCTCACCACCGGGCGAATCGACGCGCAGCACCAGTGCCTTGACGTGGTCGTCCTCGCGCGCGTCGCGCAGCAGCTCGGCGGTGGATTCGCCGCCGATCTGTCCAGGCGGCTGTTCGCCGCCGGCGATCTCGCCCTCGGCCACGACCACGGCGACCTGCGGCCGCGGATCGACCGGGTTGGCGCGGCTGTTGACGTGCCCGAGGTAATCGTCGAACGACACCTGGCGATAGCCGTCTTCCGCGTCGTTGTCGCCGGCGCCGCGTTCCGCAAGCATGTCGCCAACTTCCTCGGCCGTCTTCAGGCCGTCGACGAGCTTCTGCTGCAACGCGTACTTCGCGATGTCGCCCTGCGCGGCGGCGATGCCGGCGGGCAACTGGTCGATGCCTTCGGCGACCTTGGCCGGATCGAGCTTGCGCGCCTTTGCGACGTCGGCGAGATACCGCTGCCACACGTCGTTCATCCAGAACAGGTCGGCTTCCTTCGCTTCGGGCGAAGCGGCGTCGAGCACGTAAGGCTCGGCGGCGGACTTGTATTCGCCGACCTTGAACAGGTGCACGTCGACACCGAGCTTGTCCTGCAGGCCTTCGCGGTAATAGCTGCGATAGCGGCCGAGGCCTTCGAGCAGCATGCCGCCCATCGGGTCGAGGTAGACCTCGCTGGCCTGCGCAGCAAGCAGGTACTGCTTCTGGTCGAGCATCTCGCCGTACGCGACCACTTCCTTGCCGCTCGCCTTCACCCGCGCGATGGCGGCGGCGACTTCGCGCAGCGAGGCCATGCCGCTGCCCTGCAGGCGATCGAGCTTGAGCACGACGCGCTCGATGCGTTTGTCGTCCTTCGCGGCATCGAGCACGCGCAGCACGTCGCGCAACTGGATCTCGTCGCCATCGCGATCGCCGATCGCGTGCTTGAAGGCGCGCTGGGCAGGATCGGAGGAAAACTGCTCGACGAGCGGGCCAGTTGGCTCGATCACCAGCGCGGTGTTGTCCTGCAGCGGCTTGGTGCCGCCGGCGCCGGCGATCGCGAGCAGCAGCACCACGAACAGCAGCAACAGGCCGAAGAACAGGATGTTGAGAATCAGCCGGCGGGTGAAATTCATCACGCCCCACAGGCCGACGAAGAATTCGGCAATGGGGCCGCGACGCGAAACACTATTCATGTACTTGACTCCAGAACGATACCGGCAGGGTACCTGCCCGGTGCGGCGGTTTCACCCGCCACAGGTCATCCTGACCTCATGCCGGTGGAGCCGGCGTGGCCGCGGCGTTCCCCAGGCGGCGAAACCCCAAAGTTTGCGGCGCAAACCTCGGACCCCGCTACGCGCTGCAACCCCATTCGCGCCTGACTCAGGGGGTTGGGAGGAACGAGTTCAGCTCTACGGAGGAGCAAGCTTGCGGCTCGATCGCCAGAACCGCGTGCACAACAGCAGTGCCGCCACCGTCAGGCCGCAGATCAGTCCGACCCACATGCCGCGCGGCCCCCAGCCCAATCCGAGTCCCAGGCCCGCCCCGACCGGCATGCCGATGCCCCAGTACGCCAGCGCGGCGAGCACCATCGGCACGCGCGTGTCCCGGAGCCCCCGCAGCGCGCCCGCCGACAGCACCTGCACGCCATCGGGAAACTGGAACGCGGCGGCATACAGCAGCAGCGATGCGGCCAGCGATGCCACCGCCGCATCGGCGGTGTAGAAGCCGACCACGAATTCGTTGCCCGCCAGCAGCACCACGGCAGACAGCGCCTGTGTCGCGAGCACGATCGTGTAACCGGCGAGCGCCGCGCGGCGCAGTGCCTGGCCGTCGTCGCGTCCGAGCGCATGGCCGATGCGCACCGTCGTCGCCTCGGCGATCCCCATGGGCACCATGAAGCACAGCGCGGAGATGTTGATCGCGATCTGGTGCGCGGCCGCAGGTACCTCGCCGAGACGGCCGATCAGCAACGCGGTGGCGATGAAGAGGCCGCCTTCCATCGTCACGGTCACGCCGATCGGCAGGCCCGTGCGCAGCAGGGTGCGCAGGGTCGGTCCATGCGGACGATCGAAGTGCGCGAACAGGCCGAGGTCGGCGAAGCGTTTCGCGCGCCACAGGTAGAGCGCGAAGGCGAGCGCCTGCGCCCACATCATGATCGCGGAGGCGATGCCGAGGCCGCCCGCGCCCATCTCCGGCAGGCCACCGATGCCATAGGTGAAGGCATAACCGAGCGGCACCAGCACCAGCAATCCGCCGAAGCCGAGCAGCATCGTCGGCAGCGTCCAGTGCAGGCCGTCGCTGAGGTAGCGCATCGTCAGGTACAGCGTCAGTCCGGGCACGCCCCAGCGAATGCCATGCAGGAAGGCCTCGGCGCCCGGGCGGATTTCCGGCGCGATCCCCATCGGCTCCAGCGCGAGCACGAGCAGCGTGAGGAAGCCGAACAGCAGCACGCCCAGCATCGCGGCAAGCCACAGGCCCTGGCGGAACAAGGCGCCGACTTCGTGCCGGCGGCCCGCGCCATCGAGCTGCGACACCGCCGGCGGCAGCGACATCAGCGTACCCATCGGGATCATCATCGGCAGCCAGAACAGCGCGGTGCCGACCGCAACGGACGCGAGCGTCGCCGTGCCATGGTGACCGGCGATCACGCTGTCGACGAAACCGATCATGCCGGTGGACACATGCCCGGCCACCAGCGGCGCGGCGAGCACGGCAGTGGTGCGCACTTCGCTGGCGAAGCGCGGCGTGGCCGGCAGGGTGGATTCGATGCTCATGGGGATGGGACTGGAACTCCATGCGACGTGGCAACGTGGCTGTTTCAACACCTTGCCATGTCATCAAACACTAGTGACTTGAAGATTATCGGCGGCACGCGCCGCACCAACGACCCGACGTGCGAGTCGGGCCGGCCGCCAGGGCGGCATCAACCACACAGAATGCGAGTTGTGTCGCGGCCGGTGTCAAACCATTGGAATGCGGCTAGAGCCATGGACCCGTGTTGCGCGCTGGCGCTAGGTCACGACGGCTCGCTATCTTAGCCGCCTGTTTACGCCGGATGACGGCACGGGGAGCTGGCTTGTGGAGAGCGGGGCATGAGTGGCAAGGACGAGCAACACCTACCAGCCAAGTGCGAAAACTGCGGAACGCCGTTGCAGGGCCACTACTGCTACGTCTGCGGCCAGTCGATGCACAACCCGACACGGCACTTCGGCCATGCAGTAGAGGAAGTGCTGGAATCGTTCTGGCATCTCGATGGGCGCGTGTTCCGCACCCTGCGCGACCTGATGGTGCCGGGCCGCGTCACGCTCAACTACCTCGCCGGGCAACGCGTTCGCTACATCGCGCCGATCCGCCTGTTCGTGATCCTGAGCCTGCTCACGTTCTTCATCGGCAAGCTGGTGGTGCACGTGGACCAGGCGCCGATCCATTTCGGCGGCGAAGGCGGCGCGGCCCTCGAAAAGGCGCAGACCATCGCCGAAGTGAAGCAGATCGAAAGCCGGCTGCTGGCGAAACTCTCGGTCGATGAAAAGAAGGCGGCCCGGACCCCGGGCGTGAACCCCGCGCTGGTCGCCACGCGCGTGGCCATTGAGGGCGCCGCGGCCAACCGCATCGCCGAACTGGAGGAAATCGCGAAGGACCGCGCCGAGGGGAAGTCTTCCGCCAAGGCTGCGGATAGCGGGAAGACGAAAGCATCGGAGGGCCGGGACAACGGCGCCGCCGCTGCAAGAACCGACGGCGTGGCAGAAGCCGCCAGGACCGAAGCTTCGGACGGCCAGGGCAGCGGCGCTGCCACCGCGCCCACTTCCGTCAACGCGAAGGAAAAGGAAACGAAAACACAGGACGACGACGATACCCGCTGGCGCTTCAACGATCGCGAGTGGGACGAGAAAACCAATCCGGTCGAGGTGTCGTTCCTCCCGGGATTCGCCAATCGCTGGATCAACCACAAGATCGGACGCGCCAAGAACAACATCGAACAGATGGATGGCGACCCGAACAGGTTCATCGAAGCGTTTCTCGGCGCGGTGCCGACCGCACTGTTCCTGTTGATGCCGGTGTTCGCCCTGCTGCTGAAGGTGTTTTATCTCGGCTCCGGCCGCCGTTACCTGGAACACGTCGTCGTCGCGCTCTACAGCCATGCGTGGCTGTTGGTGTTCCTGCTGGCGCTGTTCCTGCTCAACGCGGTGAAGGACGCGTTCTCCGCCAACTGGGTCGCGGTGCTCACCTCGCTGCTCAGCGCGCTGCTGTGGATGTGGGTGCCGATCTACCTGTGGGTGATGCAACACCGCGTCTACCGCGACCACTGGCTGGTCACCACCCTGCGCTACGTGGTCATCGGGTCCATCTATATGGTGCTGGTGCTGTTCGTGGTGGCGTTCGCCATGGTGTCGGGGCTGTCGTCGTGAGCGCGACCAAGGGCACCGTGGTCTACGAGGTCAACATCGACCTCGAAGCGGCGATCCGCACCGAGTACCTGGCCTGGCTCGATGCCCATGTCGTCGAAATCTGCGCCCTGCCCGGTTTTCTCGGCGCGCAGGTCCTGGAAGTCACCGATCCGCCGCCCGCGCCCGGACGGGCCAGCCTGTGCGTGCAGTACCGCCTCACCGGCCCGGATGCATTGGGCCGCTATCTGGCCGAACATGCCCCCCGGCTGCGCGCGGAAGGCGTGGCACGATTCGGCACCCGGTTCACCGCTTCGCGGCGGGTCCTGGCGGGGCCGAACTGAGCCCGCTTCGGCCCAGCTTCCCTACCCCGGACCGGCCTCGTCCTGAACGGGTAAAACACTGGCTTGACACCGTCCGATTTGGCGCTCTCCGAGGCGTGGCGCGGGTTGCGCGCAAATCAGTTGTGCACAGCAGTAACGCGCGCGTCACATGGGTCAATCCGGGGCTGCGGCCAGGATGCGTGATGGGACTGTTTCACGCCTAACTTTTTGATTTTGAAGGATATAGTCGCGTTGGCACTTTTTTCACCAACCTGTGTAGGGGGCTTGTGTTTACGGGTTTGCGCGCATCTTGCCCGTGTGCTTCCACAGACTTATCCACAACTCGTGTGGATAAACCCGAATCCCCTTTTGCTTCCGATAGTTGCGTGATCTACGTCATGGTTATGAGAGGAATGACGCGCAACTTCCAACCCCTCTCGCAGGCGTGTTTGCGCGCCAAATCTGAATCCGTCTCTGGCGTGGCGACGCATTTCTGTTTCCATGCGTTTTCCGCCGACTGCCAGCGGCCCGATGTCCACTGAAACCACCATCGCGACGGTGTGGAACGTGGCCCTGCCGGTCCCGTTGCCACGCCTGTTCGATTACCGGCCGGCAGATGGGGTCGCGGATAAGGCCGACATCGGTTGCCGGGTGCGGGTGCCGTTCGGCTCGCGCGAGCTCATCGGTGTTGTCGCCGCGATCGGTACGCCAGAAGCCGGCACGCCGGAGCTCAAGACCGGCGAGCGCCTGGACACGCAGCCGCTGTTCCACGGCGAGCTGCTGGAGTCGCTCCGCTGGCTCGCCCGCTACACCCACGCGCCGCTCGGCGAGGTCTTCGCCACCGCATTGCCCGGCCCACTGCGCCAAGGCGAACCGCTGGCGGACACACACGCCTGGGGCTGGCGGCTGACCGACGCCGGCCGCACCGCCGTGCCACGGCTGCGCGGCAAACCGCGGCGGCTGGCGAAGCTGCTGGCCGGCTCGGACCAGGACGAAGACGCGCTGGCCGACCAGCTCGACGACTGGCGCGCCGCCGCGCGTGCGTTGGCGAAACGCGAATTGGCCGCGCGCTTCGCGATCGAGCCCAACGCGCTCGTACCGCCGCGTCGGCGCGGTGCCACTGCCTCTGGAACCGGCGTCAACACAGGTCCCCCGCTCAATCCGGAACAGCAAGCCGCCGCCGAAGCCCTGCTCGCCGCCCGCGACGGCTTCGCATCGTTCCTGCTCGATGGCGTCACCGGCAGCGGCAAGACCGAGGTCTACCTGCACGCGATCGCCGATTGCCTCGCGCGTGGCCGGCAAGCGCTGGTGCTGGTGCCGGAAATCGGCCTCACGCCGCAGACGCTCAAGCGCTTTCGCGAACGTCTCGGCATCGCGGTGCACGCGCTGCATTCCGGCCTGGGCGACGGCGAGCGTGCACGCACTTGGGCGGCGTGCGTGCGCGGCGAGGCGCGCGTGATCGTCGGCACGCGTTCGGCCGCGTTCCTGCCGTTGCCCAACGCCGGCCTGATCGTCATCGACGAAGAACACGACGGCAGCTTCAAGCAGCTCGACGGGATCCGTTACCACGCGCGCGATTTCGCGCTGGTGCGGGCGAAAGCGCTCGATATTCCGATCGTGCTCGGCAGCGCTACCCCCTCGCTGGAATCATTACGCAACGCACGAACGGGCCGCTACACGCACCTGCGCCTGCACGTGCGCGCCGGTGAGGCGCGGCCGCCGCGCGTGCGCGTGACCGATGTGCGCAAGCGGCCGCTCGATGCGGGCATGTCGCCGGAGCTGTTCGAAGCGATCGCCGCGACGCTGCGCAGCGGATCCCAGGCGCTCGTGTTCAAGAACCGCCGCGGTTACGCGCCAGTGCTGCTGTGCCATGACTGCGGCTGGAGCGCGCAGTGCACGCGCTGCGACGCTTCGATGACCGTGCACGCCGGCGGGCGCCGCCTGCAGTGCCATCACTGCGGTGCGCGGCGACCCGCACCGGACGCCTGCCCGGATTGCGGCGGCCTTGCGTTGCAGTCGCAGGGCGCGGGCACCGAGCGCATCGAGGAAGCACTGTCGAAGCGGTTTCCGGATTTCCCGGTGCTGCGCATCGACCGCGGCACCACGCAGCGCCGCGATGCGCTGGAGAACCTGCTGCGCGATTTCGGCGACGCGCCCGGGATCCTCATCGGCACGCAGATGCTGGCCAAGGGCCATGACCTGCCGAACCTCACCCTCGTCGCCGTGGTGGGCGTCGACGAAGGACTGTTCAGCGCCGACTTCCGCGCGCCGGAAAAGCTCGCGCAGCTGCTGATCCAGGTTGCCGGACGCGCCGGACGCGCCGCTCGTCCGGGCGAAGTGCTGTTGCAGACGCACCATCCGCAGCATCCGTTGCTGGAAACGCTGTTGAACGGCGGCTACCACGCCTTCGCCGATGCGGAGCTTGCGCAACGCGAAGCCGCGGGCTTCCCGCCGTTCGCGCACCTGGCGTTGCTGCGTGCGGAAGCCAGGCAGCTCGAAGCCACGCACGCGTTCTTGCACGTGGCGAAAGCCGCGCTGCGCGACAGCGGCGCGCAGCTCGAACTGCACGGTCCGCTGCCGGCTCCGATGCCGCGCCGCGCCGGCTTCCAGCGCGCGCAGCTGCTGCTGTCGTCGCCGGAGCGCCGCACGCTGCACGCCGCACTCGATGCCGCGTTGCCTACGATCCATGCAGCACCGGAAGCGCGTCGGGTTCGGTGGTCGCTGGATGTGGATCCGGTCGACCTGTACTAGCGTCGCGCTCGCAGAACCATGCGTATCCGCTGATAGCGCTGGGGCATAAGCCCTTGGCCAGCGTGGCCGCGGGCACCCGCTTCACGGCACAATCGCTCCATGACCAGCCAACTCGAACAACTGCGCGCCCTTTCCGCCGTCGTCGCCGACACCGGCGACATCCAAGCCATCGCCCGCTTCCGCCCACTCGATGCGACGACCAATCCGTCGCTGTTGCTGAAAGCAGCCTCGCTGCCGGCGTACGCGCCGCTGATCGATGCCGTGATCGCGAAGGCCACGGGCGAAGACACATCCGCGCGTATCGCCGACGCCGGCGACCGCCTCGCCGTGGCGATCGGCGGCGAGATCCTCAAGCTCATTCCCGGCCGCGTCTCCACCGAATGCGATGCGCGCCACAGCTTCGACACCACCGCCACGCTCGCGCAGGCCCGCAAGATCGTCGGCCTGTACGAAGCCGCGGGCATCGGCCGCGACCGCCTGCTGATCAAGATCGCCTCCAGTTGGGAAGGCATCCGCGCCGCCGAGGAGCTCGAGCGCGAAGGCATCCACTGCAACCTCACGCTGCTGTTCTCGTTCGCCCAGGCGGTGGCATGCGCGGAAGCCGGTGTGTTCCTGATCTCGCCCTTCGTCGGCCGCATCTTCGACTGGTACATCGCACAGGGCGCGCCGCCGCCGGCCACGCCGCAGGACGATCCGGGCGTCGTGTCGGTCACGCGCATCTGGAACTACTACAAGCAGCATGGCTACGACACCGTGGTCATGGGCGCCAGCTTCCGCAACACCGCGCAGGTGCTGGCGCTTGCCGGGTGCGATCGCCTGACGATCTCGCCCGACCTGCTCGGCGCGCTCGATGCAAGCGAAGGCGAGGTGCCGCGCGCACTGGCGGACGATGGCAAGCGCGGTGCTCCGCCCGCGAAACTCGACGAAGCCGCATTTCGCTGGCAGCACAACGAGGACGCGATGGCGACGGAAAAACTCGCCGACGGTATCCGTCGCTTCGCCGCCGACCAGGTGAAGCTCGAGCAGTTGCTCGCGTCGCAGATGTGATCGGCCTTCGCCCATGAGGTCTGAGCCGCTCACGCCCGCAGGCCGGCTGCGCAGCATCTTCTCGGGCTCGGTCGGCAACCTGGTCGAGTGGTACGACTGGTATGTCTACGCCGCGTTTTCGCTGTACTTCGCGCAGGCGTTCTTTCCCAGTGGCGACCGGACCTCACAACTGCTGAATACCGCGGCGATCTTCGCCGTCGGCTTCCTCATGCGTCCGCTCGGCGGCTGGCTGCTCGGGCGCTACGCCGATCGCCACGGCCGCCGCCGCGCGCTGATGTTATCGGTGCTGATGATGTGCGCGGGCTCGCTGATCATCACGTTCACGCCGGGCTACGCCACGATCGGCGTGGCGGCACCGGCGCTGCTGGTGCTCGCGAGGCTGCTGCAGGGATTGAGCGTCGGCGGCGAATACGGCACATCGGCGACATACCTGAGCGAAATGGCAACACCGGAGCATCGCGGCTTCTGGTCGAGTTTCCAGTACGTCACCCTGGTGATGGGGCACCTGCTGGCGCTGGCCGTGCTGATCCTGCTGCAACAGGTATTCCTCAGCGATGCGCAGCTGCGCGAGTGGGGCTGGCGCATCCCGTTCGCGATCGGTGCGTTCGCCGCGGTGACGGCGCTGTGGCTACGCCGCAACATGCAGGAAACAGACACCTTCGTTCGCAGCGAACGCGACAACGCGGTGCAGCAGCGCCAGGGGACTTTACACGCGCTGTTCCAGCATCCGCGCGCCGTGCTGACCGTGGTCGGCCTGACCATGGGCGGCACGCTGGCGTTCTATACGTACACGACGTACATGCACAAATTCCTGGTCAACAGCGCGGGCCTCGACAGCCACACGGCGTCGGCGCTGAATGCATCGACGCTGTTTCTCTACATGCTGATGCAGCCGCTGGTGGGCGCCTTGTCCGACCGCATCGGCCGGCGCCCGGTGTTGATCGCCTTCGGCGTGCTCGGCACGCTGCTCACCGTACCGATCCTGGGTTCGCTGCAGAACGTGCAGAACGTGATGCAGGCGTTCTGGCTGATTCTTGCCGCGCTTGCCATCGTCAGTTTCTACACCGCGATCAATGCGGTGGTGAAGGCCGAGCTGTTCCCGGTCGAAGTGCGCGCGCTCGGCGTTGGCTTACCGTATGCGCTGACGGTCGCGATCTTCGGCGGCACCGCCGAATACGTTGCGTTGTGGTTCAAGCAGGCGGGCCACGAAAGCGGCTTCTACTGGTACGTCACCGCCTGCATCGCGATATCGCTGCTGGTGTATCTGTGGATGCCGGATACACGGACCACCTCGCGCATCGATCGTGACGAAATCAATGAGGGCATGAACATGGGAAGCACGCATACGTGAGTGAGAAAGCGATCCCGCACGTCGTGATCGTCGGCGGTGGCTTCGCCGGGTTGTGGGCGACGCGCGCGCTCTCAAGCGCCGACGTCCGCATCACGCTGATCGATCGCCGCAACCACCATCTGTTCCAGCCACTGCTGTACCAGGTCGCCACTGCAGGCCTGTCGGCGCCCGACATCGCCGCGCCCTTGCGCCACATCCTGCGCGGGCAACGCAATGTTGAAGTACGGATGGGCGAAGTGGTCGCCATCGATGCCGCCACGAAGTCGGTCGCCCTGCGCGACGGCGAGGTACTGCGCTACGACTTCCTCCTGCTCGCTAGCGGCGCGACCCACGCCTACTTCGGCCACGACGACTGGGCGCCGCACGCGCCCGGCCTGAAGACGCTCGACGACGCGCTGGCGATCCGCCGCCGCCTGCTGCTCGCCTTCGAGCGCGCCGAGTCGGCGGAGAGCGCACGGGACCGCGCCGCATGGCTCAACTTCGCCGTGGTCGGTGGCGGCCCGACCGGGGTCGAACTCGCCGGCACCCTGGCTGAAATCGCGCGGCATACCTTGCGCGACGAATTCCGCCGCATCGATCCTGCCGAGGCGAAGGTGCGACTGATCGAAGCGGGACCGCGGGTGTTGCCGTCGTTTCCCGAATCGCTGTCCGCGAAGGCGCGCGCGCAGCTGGACGAGTTGGGCGTCGAAGTCGTGACGGGCACGCCAGTCAACGCTATCGATGCCGAGGGTTACACGCTCGGCGACAGCTTCGTTCGCGCGCACACGGTGGTCTGGGCGGCGGGTGTTGCGGCTTCGCCATTGGGTGCATTGCTCGACGCCCCGCGCGACCGCGCCGGGCGCGTGCAGGTCGAGGCCGACCTCAGCGTTCCCGGCCATCCCGAGATCTTTGTCGCCGGCGACCTCGCCAGCGTGCAGCAGGACGGCAAGCCGGTGCCCGGCGTCGCACCCGCGGCCAAGCAGATGGGCGTGCACGTGGCGAAGGTGATCCGCGCACGCCTGCGCGATGGCGCACGCAATGCGAACGAAGCCAGTGCAGCCAGCTCAGCGGAAGCTACGTCACGCACCCTGCCGTTCCGCTATCGCGACTTCGGCAACCTCGCCACCATTGGCCGCATGGCCGCGGTCGTGCACTTCGGAAAACTCAAACTCTCCGGCGTGCTCGCGTGGTGGTTCTGGCTCGTGATCCACATCTTCTTCCTGATCGGCTTCCGTAACCGCCTGATCGTGCTGATCAACTGGGCGTGGGCGTACTGGAGCTACCAGCGCGCGGCGCGGATCATCCTCGGCGGTGACGCGGATGCGGAATCGGATCAACTACACGGCGCACCGAAACCGTAAATACAAACAGCCCGGTTTCCCGGGCTGTCTGCATGCGCATTGATTCAACAATCAGGCGACGAACAACGCTTTCATCTTCTTCAGCGCATTCGCCTCGATCTGGCGGATGCGTTCGGCACTGACGCCGTATTCGTCGGCCAGTTCCTGCAACGTGATCTTGCTGTCGGCATCGAGCCAGCGACGCCTGACGATGTCGCGCGAGCGGGCATCGAGGTTGGCGAGGCCTTCGCGCAGCAGTTCGAGCTGGTTGTCCTCGTCGTCCGCGCGCTCGTAGATCTGCGACGGGTCTTCGGCTTCGGTACGCAGATAGGCAGCCGGCGACGGCGGGGCGTGTTCGTCGTCCTCGTCGGCCGGGGCGTCGAAACCGATGTCGCGACCGGACAGGCGCGATTCCATCTCCAGCACTTCACGCTCGGAGACGTTGAGGTCGGCGGCGACGGCGCGGACTTCCTCCGCGTTCATCCAGCCCAGGCGGGTCTTGGACTTGCGCAGGTTGAAGAACAGTTTGCGCTGCGCCTTGGTCGTGGCGACCTTCACGATGCGCCAGTTCTTGAGGATGAACTCGTGCATCTCCGCGCGGATCCAGTGCACGGCGAAACTCACGAGGCGCACGCCCTGTTCCGGGTCGAAGCGCTTCACGGCCTTCATCAGGCCGATGTTGCCTTCCTGGATCAGGTCGCCCATCTGCAGGCCGTAGCCGTTGTAGCCGCGGGCGACATGGACGACGAAACGCAGGTGCGAATGCACCAGCTCGCGGGCGGCATCAAGGTCCTCGGCGTCGCGGAAGCGGCGGGCAAGTGCCTGTTCGTCTTCGGCGCTCAGCACCGGGATCTGGTGCACCGCGCCGATGTACGACTCCAGCGAACCAATCGGGGCAAGCCCGCTGAAAACCGGGATCGGCAGGTTGTTGGCGACGAGGGCGGTAGACGGGGTCTGGGTCATGGCGGCCATGTTAGCAGTCGGGGTATGGGACTGCTAAAGGGTGGAAGAGTTCCGGTGCGTTGCATTCATGGAACGGCGCCGGCGCGATTCAGTTGTTTGTCCAGCTCATTTCTATGGGGTCGCCGGCCATCCTGACAAGGGGCGAACGGCACTCCCCACGGCCTTAAACGCATGCGGCCGCCCGTGCATCTGTATCGCTATGCTCACCGCCGTCATGCCGATCCAGACCGACAGCAGCCCCGAAACGGGTCCCGACGACGAGCGGACCCTGGTCGGTGCGGCCGCCCGCGGTGAGGTGGCGGCCTTCGAGGCCCTGTACCGCCGCCACGCCGGCCGGATCCACGGCGTCATCGTCCGCCTGGTCGGAAGCCACGGTTCGCGGGCCGAGGACCTGACCCAGGACGCCTTCGTCCGAGCCTGGCAGGCGCTGCCGGCGTTCCGCTTCGAATCCGCATTTGGCACGTGGCTGCATCGACTTGCCGTGAACACCGCGCTGATGGACCTGCGCAGCCGCAAGAGCCGGCCGCAGGACGACGGCGACGAGGATGCCTTCGAGGCGCTCGGCACGCCGGACTCCGCCGGCCACGGCACCGCCCTGTCGATGGACCTGGAGCGCGCGGTCGCCAGCCTGCCGCCGCGCGCCCGCGCTGTCCTCGTGCTGTACGACGTGGAAGGCTGGCAACACGAAGAAATCGCCACCGAACTCGGCATGGCCGTCGGTAGCTCGAAAGCGCAATTGCACCGTGCCCGGCATCTGCTCCGGGAACGGCTGGAGGCTCACGCATGAACACCTCAGACCGGAACAACGAACTCCCCGACACCCTGCGCTGGCAGCTGCGTGCCCTGCGCCGGGATGCCACGCCTTCGCACGATCTGTGGCCCGGCATTGCATCGCGGCTTGCCGCGCAGCCGCCGGTTCGCAGGCCACAACGCTGGCTGCGTCCGGTCGCGTTGGCGGCCAGCCTGATGCTCGCGGTCGGCACGGTCGGCTGGTTCGCGCGTACGACCGAGATCACTGCGCCGGTCCCCACGCTGGTGCAGCGCGAAGCGGATGGCCTGACCCTGCAATACCAGGCCGCGCTGCAGGAAGTGCAGGCGCCGACACCGGCCAGTCTGAAGCCGACGGTCGAAGCGCTCGACCGCGACGTCGCCCTCATCCGCGCTGCGCTGGCGCGTGATCCCGATTCGGTACGGCTGCTCGAACAACTGCGGCGCACCTATGCCCACCGCCTCGCGCTCGCGCAGCGCGTGGTCTACACCTGATTGCTTCCCGTCTCGACCGATTGCTGCTGTTCCGGAGAACCCGCCATGTCCCGACTCCCCGTCTTCCTGATTGCCGGCCTGCTCGCCGCTCCCGTGCTGTTCAACAGCGCCCAGGCGGCCACGCCGATCAACGAAACCCGCCCGCTCGATGCCCGCGGCCACCTCACCATCGAGAACCTCAAGGGCCGCATCGAAGTGCGCGCCTGGGAACGCAACGAGGTGAAGATCGAAGGCAGCCTCGGCCAGGGTGTGGAAAAGCTCGAGATCGTCGGTGACGCCGACCATCTCTCGGTGAAGGTGAAGTATCCAAAGAGCGGCGGACTGGGATTTTTCTCCGGCAGCGACAAGAGCGAACCCTCGCAGTTGCGCCTGATGGTGCCGCTGCAGGCAGACCTGGAAATCGACTCGGTGTCCGCCGACGTCGACGTCAGCGGCATCGCTTCGGGCGAACTCACCATCGACAGTGTCAGTGGCGATGTCAGCGTCGTGGGCGCGCCACGCGAAGCCAACATCGACAGCGTCAGCGGCGACCTCAAGCTGATCCTCAACAGCGCCAAGGTGAGCACCGAAAGCGTCAGCGGCGACGTCGACCTGCGCGGGCGCCTGGGCGGCGAGGTGCACGTGGAAACTGTTTCGGGCGACATCGAAGTCGCCGGACACGAGAGCAGCGTGCGCAAGCTCGACGGCAACACAGTGTCGGGCGACATGCGCATCGGCACGGCGCTCGCTTCCGGCGGTCGTATCGGGCTGGAAAGCGTCAGCGGCAACATCACCCTGCAGGTGCCGGCCGGACTCTCCGCCGAAGTGCGCGGCGAGAGCTTCAGCGGCGACCTGTCCGCGCCGAATGCGCAGATCAACCGGCCCAAGCACGGTCCGGGTTCCAGCTTTGAACACCGCTACGGCAACGGCGATGGCGAGATCACGCTGGAGTCGTTCTCCGGCGATGCGGCTTTGCAGTTCGACTGAGCTGCATGTCCGGCGGATTGCAAGAGCGCCGGCCATGGCCGGCGCTTTGCTTTTTTAGCGCCGGGCCTGCTCGTGCGTTCCTGCTTCCGCAGTGCAACGCACCGCGCAGGCGCGGCGTTACGAAGTCGATGCCGCTAACCGCGATCGCGGCGGCAGCGACCAGTCGATCGGTTGCATTCCGTGCTGCGCGAGATAGCGATTGGCGGCGGAGAAATGCCCGCACCCGATGAAGCCGCGATGCGCCGACAAGGGCGAAGGATGCGGCGCCTTTAGCACCAGGTGCCGGCGCGGATCGATCACCTTGCCCTTGGCCTGCGCGTAGCTGCCCCAAAGCATGAAGACGAGATGCTCGCGCCCGCGATTGAGCGTTTCGACGATACGGTCGGTAAATCCTTCCCAGCCCTTGCCCTGGTGCGCGCCGGCGCGGCCTTCTTCCACCGTGAGCACGGCATTGAGCAGTAGCACGCCCTGCGCGGCCCAATGCGTCAGGCAACCGTGGTCCGGACGTGCGATGCCGAGATCGCGCTGGAGTTCCTTGTAGATGTTGTCCAGTGACGGCGGCACCGTTGTACCAGGCTGTACGGAGAAGCACAGCCCGTGCGCCTGGCCAAAGCCGTGATACGGATCCTGCCCGAGGATCACGACCTTCACTGCGTCAAACGGTGTCGCGTCGAGCGCCGCGAAGATCTGCGGACCCGGCGGAAAGATGCGTGCGCCGTTGGTCCCGCGTTCGCGCAGGAAGGCCGAAAGCGACTGCATGTCCTCGCGCTGCAGGTAATCGCCGATGCGCGCCTTCCACGACGGTTCGAGTTTGATCCGGTCGGCAGTTTCGTTCATGGGGGAAGGATAATGGCAGAGCGAAGCGCTGGCCTGCGGGCAAGCCGCCGTGCCGGCGTCCCTGTGCGTACAGGGAGAATCGTTCATTCCCGCGAAGACGGAAGTGCTTTTCGGCAGCCGGCGGCAGTCATGCAGCGCCTTTGCTCTTGCCTTGAATTGACGGAAACCAGCGACTCCCGCCATTCACGAGAATGTGCTTCGATGTTCCGGGCCGCCACGTTCCGCGCAACCCAGCGACTCACGTCATTCAGGCATCCAGCGTGCGCTGCTCCGGCATCTTCGCCACGCGCAGCTGGAACAACGTCTTGGTTACCAGCAGCCGCTCTTCGATGGGCTTGAGCACGAGGTCGTTCGCGCCCATGCGCAGCAGTTCGCTCTGGTTGTCCGGATTCGCATCGCCGGTCATCACCAGCACCGGCAGGCGGCGCTTGCCGTAGCCGAAGTCGTTGCGGATGCGCTTGAGCAGGTCGCTGCCTTCCAGCTGGCCCTTGAGGTACACGTCGGTGAGGACGAGGTCCGCGCCAGGGTCACCATTGCCGCGATGCTGTTCGAGATACTCGAGCGCTTCCTCGACGCCGACGAAATGAACGACCGCCAGGCCATTGCGTTCGAGCATGCGCTTGGTCGCCAGCGCCACGACCTTGCTGTCTTCCACGTACAGGATGCGTGCGCCCGGAATGGGCTCGGGTTGCACGTAGCCGCGGATGAACGCGGCGAGCGCGCTGTAGCCGAGGCCCTTGTCGAAGTAGTCGGTGACGTCCTCGGTGAAACGTCGCGCCTCGAGCGCGTCCTGCGCGTTGCCGGAAACGACGATGATCGGAACGTAGGCCTGTCCCGATGCCTCGCGTACCGTGCGCGCGAGCGCGATGCCGTCGCCATCGGGCAACACCAGCGACGTCGTGACGAGGTTGACCGTGCCCCGCGCGAGTGCATCGCGCGCCTCGCCGATGCTGCTGCAGGCGACCAGTTCGGCGTCGGCGACTTCGCGCACCAGCACATCGCCGATCATCTTGCGCACCAGCTTGCTGCCATCGACCACCATCACGCGCGGCGCGGCATTGTCGAGGTGGCGGAGATCCTGCGAAGGCATGGAGTTCAGTGCGGGAAGGCGAACGGCGAGTGTACGCGCCGGGCACAAGGTTTATCGGACCGTGCTGCGACGCCGGTCGGCTTTTCGATCAGGTTTCCGTCGGACGGGTCTGGCGCAGGTAATGGCCGGTCACCAGGCCGGCGCCGAGCCAGCCGAGCACGCTTGCTCCCACCACGATGGCCGCGGCCTGCACGATGTCGAAGCCGCGCAGCGCGAAACGGCTGCCGTAGCTGCGCGCCAGTTCGGCCAGCGGCTCGCGCAGCGCGAGATCCGTGCCGGTCAGCAATGCGAGCGCAAGCGCGCCGGCCAACAAGCCGTAGCACGCGCCGAGATACAGGAACGGACGGCGGATGAATCCGTCGCTGGCACCCAGCAACTGCAGCACGCCGATTTCTTCCCGCCGCGCCTGGATGTCGACCCGCACGGTGTTGCCGACGACAAGCAGCGCGCCCAGTCCGAGCAACGCAGCGAGCACCCACGCCAGCCGTGCGCCGAAGCGCAGCCATTGATCGAGACGATTGCGCCAGCCGGCATCGTGCTGGACAACGTCAGCTTCTGGCAGTGCCTGCAACGCTTGCACAAGTGCGGTGCTGTCGTTGGTGCTGCCATCGAGCGCGCGCGCATCGAGCTTCGGCGTGACGATCAGCAAACTCGGCAGCGGATTGCTTTCGAGCGCAGCCAGCGAGTCACCGAATCCGCGTCGCCGTAGTTCCTCCAAGCCCTGTTCGGGCGTGCGCAGTTCGACGGCGGCGACGTCTTGGCGCGATTTCAGTTCTTCCGCGAGCGACTTCGTACGATCGACCGCAACGGCCGGCTTCAGGAACAGGCTGACCTGGCGCGACTGCTGCATGTCGCCGGCGAAGCGCTGCATGTTCTGCAGCGTCGCCCAAAGGCCCAGCGGCAATGCGAGCGCCACCGCCATCACGCCGACGGTCAGCGCGGTCGCCCATGGCCTGCGGAACAGGCGGCCGAGGCTCGCGACCAGGCTGTACACGTGGTGGTCGAACCACATCCCGAGACGCGACTGCGAACGGATGGCTTCCGATTCGATGTTCATTCGGCCAGGTCCTGCGGCGAGATGTCGTCGACGAGGCGGCCATCGTTGAGCACGAGCACACGCTTCTTCATGCGCTTGAGCAGGTTGAGGTCGTGGCTGGCGACCAGCACGCTGGTGCCACGCTCGGGCAGCGAAGCGAACAGCGCGAGGATTTCCGCCGACAGCGTGGGATCGAGGTTGCCAGTGGGTTCATCGGCGACGAGCAGTTTCGGCTCGCCGACGATCGCGCGGGCGATGCCGACACGCTGCTGCTCGCCGGCCGACAACTGTCCCGGCAACGCATTCGCGCGTGCGGCGAGGCCCACCTTTTCCAGCACGCTGCGGACGCGCCTGGCGATGTCGCCGCGGCGCATGCCGCGCAGCACCAGCGGCAGCCCGACGTTGTCGGCGACGGTTCGATCAGGTAACAGGCGATGGTCCTGGTAGACCACGCCGACATCGCGACGATGCAGCGCGATGCGTCCGCCGCGCACCTTCGCCAGGTTCCTCTCGCCAAACAGCACCGCGCCGCGGCTCGCACGCTCGGTGAGATGGATCAACTTCAGTAACGTGCTTTTTCCTGCGCCCGAATGGCCGGTGACGAATAGCATCTCGCCCGGGGCGACTTCGAAACTGACGTCGGTCAGGGCGTGGTGACCGCTGGAATAGCGTTTGCTGACGTTGTCGAAGCGCAGGACGGTCATTCGATGCGCGATTTGCAGCCCGGATGCCGGCAGTATCGACCGCCGAGGGACGGATGGCTAGTCGCCATGTACTGCCAGGCACGAAGGGTCAATCGTGCTCTTGCGGTGACGCGTCACTCCGGCAGCCGCGCGGATCACGGGCCCGCAGCTGGTCGCTGCGAGCCCGGACGCAATCGTCAGTGCTGCGAACTCGGCGCGCGCGTGATCAGCTTCTTCAAGCCATGGCCGATGCGTGCGAACAGACCCGGCTTCGTCGACTCGGCCTTGCCGGCAGCCGGCTTCGCCGCGACATTCACCGACTTCACCACCGGCGTCGCGCCTTCCGCACCTTCGATGCGCCGGCCATTACGGCGACGGCGGCGCTTGCGCGGCGCGCGCTCGGCATCCGCGGCGACTGCGGGCACTACGGGCGTTGCTTGCGGCGGCGCGGCTGCGGGCTCCCCACGCGGCGGACGCGGTGCGCGCGTTTCGCCGGGCGCGCGCTCGCGACGCGGACCACCGTCGCGACTTCCGCCGCTGCGGGTACCACCGCTACGGCTGCGGGTACCGCCTCCGCGGCGCTGCTCGTCGGCGGCTCGCTGCTCGCGTGCTTCGCGGAAGATGGTGCCGATGCTTTCCGATTCGTCATCGCCTTCGTTGGCGGCGCCCGCAGGGATTTCGCGCTGAGGACGCGGCAGTGGAATCAGCAGTTCGGGTTCCACCGGCGCCACCGGCAGTTTCTGCTCGATGTAACTCTCGATGTCGGGCAGCGACATCGCGTAGCGCTCACAGGCGAAGCTGATCGCGTCGCCTTCCGCGCCAAGACGCGCAGTGCGGCCGATGCGATGCACATAGTCTTCCGCATCGAACGGCAGGTCGTAGTTGTAGACGTGCGACACGCCGTCGATATGCAGGCCACGCGCGGCCACGTCGGTGGCGACGAGGATCTCGAGATTGCCGGCCTGGAACTTCTTCAGCAGCGACTCGCGCTTCTTCTGCGGCACGTCACCGGACAGCACGCCGACACGATAACCCGCCTTTTCAAGCGAGCGCGCGACGCGCTCGACGAACGCCTTGGTGTTGACGAACACCATCGTGCGCGCGCCTTCGCTGCGCGAGAGCAGGCCGATCAGCAGCGGCAGTTTTTCCTCGTCCGCCGGGAAATACACCTTCTGGCGCACCTTGGCCGCAGTGATGAACTCGGTTTCGACGACGACCTTTTCCGGCTCGTTCATGTGCTCGTAGGCGAGCTCAAGCACGCGGTGGCTCAGCGTCGCCGAGAACAGCAGCGTCTGGCGTGTGGTGCGCTCGGGCATGCGGCGCAGCAGGAAGCGGATGTCCTTGATGAAGCCGAGGTCGAACATGCGGTCGGCTTCGTCGAGCACGCACATCTCGCAGGCGTGCAGCGACACGACCTTGTGCTGCTTGACGTAATCGATCAGGCGGCCGGGCGTGGCGATGATGACGTCGGCGCCCTTCTGCAGCAGCTCGCGCTGCTTGTCGTAGTCGACGCCACCATAGACCAGGGCGAACTTCAGGCCGAGCTCGCTGCCGAACTTCACCGCATCCTTGTGGATCTGGATGGCCAGTTCACGCGTGGGAGCGAGGATCAGCGCGCGCGGATCTTCCGGCTTGCGGTCGGCCAATGCGGGCCGCGTAAGCAGGCGGTTGATCACCGCGACGAGGAAGGCGAGGGTCTTGCCGGTGCCGGTCTGCGCCTGGCCGGCGACATCACGGCCGTTGAGCGCGAGCGGCAGCGTCAGCGCCTGGATCGGGGTGCAGCGGGTGAAGCCCGCGGCTTCGAGGCCCGCCAGCAATGACGGGTGGAGTTCGAACGAATCGAACGTGATATCGGTTAAAGGCTTGTCACTCATCAGTGTGTTTCATTCTCGCGCGACTCGCGCGCTTGCATGGTGGCGGCCTGCCATCGCAGACTGCCGGGGCCGGGTTGGGTGGGCTGCTGGTTCAGGAATCTGTTCAGCCAGACCGTCCGGTCGAATGTCGGCGCGGCCCCAGCCAGAGGGCTTGAAGCCTGCGCGAAACGCCCCAGTTTAACCCACGGTTCCAATCCATATTTTCCTGCCCCGCCGATTCGCCGGGGCGCGCCCCTCGAAGGGGTCCATCCAGGAGATTTGCGTGAGCGACAAAGTGATGCATGTCGGCGATGCCGATTTCGATGCCGTCGTGCTGGGCTCGTCCGAGCCGGTCCTCGTCGACTTCTGGGCCGAATGGTGCGGCCCCTGCAAGATGATCGCACCGGCCCTCGACGAGCTGGCCGATACCTACGCCGGCAAGGCCAAGATTGTGAAGCTCAACGTCGACCACAATCGCGCCAGCGCGATGAAGTACCACGTCCGCTCGATCCCGATGCTGCTGCTGTTCAAGGACGGCCAGATCCATTCCCAGCAGATCGGTGCCGTGGGCAAGGCGCAGCTCAGCCAGATGATCGACAAGGCGCTTTGAGCGCCAATGCTCGCCCGCCGGGCAGGCGATGCGTCCCATTGCTGGCGCCCTCAGTGCGGGTCCGCGCCCTGTGCGTGAGGCGCTAATTTCCCCCTGAAATTTCCTTCGTGCGCTTTACGTCGGCGTCGAGAAAGACAATTTTCGCTTCGCCGGATGGCGTAACCACGAGCGCTGCGCATCGATGATTCCGAATTGCGCCGGGCGCTCCGGCGATTTCGCAGCCACCAGCAGGGTGAAGGCGGCTATCAGGGCGCCACCGACTGCCAGCAGCTTCATCCGCGAAAGCGACTGCGTCAGCCGGAATTTCAAGTGCGAGGTAATCGATATTCAACAGGACTCCTGTCCGTTGGGGTGCGCCGATTGTCGATACGATGTCCGGCGCCTGCCCGTGCTGGAAGTCGATTTGCCGGATCGTGCACGCCGACGCGGCCGAACCGCGTCCAGCCTCCCCGGGCAACGGGGAACATGAACAGATTCGCCATCCCGCTTGCCGCCACGCAGCCACGGTGCTAGTTTCGCCTCTGCAGGCGCTCCGTTTTCTCCGGCGCCGCGCCCCTCTTCTCACACCACACGTCCCTGACGTCCCGCTCGCCCGACGCGAGCGCTCGCCGCTTAGCGAGGATTCCCTGCTTGTCCGATAACACCCCCGATTCCGGCGAAACCGCCGAGAAGCGCGTGCGCAAGGCACGCGTCGTAAAGGCCGACGCTCCGGCCACTGCTGCCGAGCAAAGCCCACAGGCCCCAGCCTTGCCCCCGGCGGCTCCGCGCGACAACGCGCCCGCACCTGCGCCGCAGGCCTCCGGCGACACCCAGAACTCCGCGTCCGCCGGCTCCGGCGACAACGCTTCCGCAGGCCAGAACGGCGGCGGCGATGGCCAGCAGCGCGACGGCGGCTTCGAAGGCCGTGGCAACCGCCGCGACCGCTTCCGCAACCGCCGCGATCGCCAGCGCGACCGCTACCGCGACGGCGGCATGCCCGACGAGGGCGGCGGCAACGAAACCTTCGTCCCACGCCCCCATCCGCAGGTGCCGGAAGGCTTCCCGACCTATTCGCTCGGCGACCTCAAGCGCATGCCTGCGCCGAAGCTGCTCGACATCGCCGAACAGCTGCAGATCACCGACGGCGTCGCCCGCGCGCGCAAGCAGGACGTCATCTTCGCGGTCCTGAAGGTCCTGACCCGCCACGGCGAAGGCGTCGCCGCCGACGGCGTGCTGGAAATCCTGCCCGACGGCTTCGGTTTCCTGCGTTCGCACGAAGCCAGCTACCTGGCCGGCCCGGACGACACCTACATCTCGCCCAGCCAGATCCGTCGCTTCAACCTGCGCACCGGCGACCACCTGTCCGGCCGCATCCGCTGGCCCAAGGACGGCGAACGCTACTTCGCGCTGTCGACGATCGACACGATCAACGGGGAGCCGCTGGAAGCGTCCAAGAACAAGGTCCTGTTCGAGAATCTCACCCCGCTGTTTCCGCGCCGCAAGTTCAAGCTCGAGCGCGCCGACGGTTCGACCGAAGACATCACCGGCCGCATCCTCGACCTGATGGCGCCGCAGGGCAAAGGCCAGCGCGCCCTGATCGTCTCGCCGCCCAAGGCGGGCAAGACAATGATGATGCAGCAGGTGGCCACGGCCATCACCCACAACCACCCGGACGTGCACCTCATCGTGCTGCTGGTGGACGAGCGTCCTGAAGAAGTGACCGAAATGCAGCGCACCGTGCGCGGTGAAGTGGTGTCGTCCACGTTCGACGAACCCGCCGCGCGCCACGTGCAGGTCGCCGAAATGGTGATCGAACGGGCCAAGCGCCTGGTCGAGCACAAGAAAGACGTCGTGATCCTGCTCGACTCGATCACCCGCCTGGCGCGCGCCTACAACAATGTCGTGCCCTCGTCGGGCAAGGTGCTGTCGGGCGGCGTCGACGCCAATGCCCTGCATCGTCCGAAGCGCTTCTTCGGCGCCGCGCGCAACGTCGAGGAAGGCGGCTCGCTGACCATCATCGCCACCGCGCTGATCGACACCGGCTCGAAGATGGACGAGGTGATCTACGAAGAGTTCAAGGGCACCGGCAACTCGGAAGTCCATCTCAACCGTCGCATCGCCGAGAAGCGGGTCTACCCGGCGATCGACATCAACCGCTCGGGCACCCGCCGCGAAGACCTGCTGATCGAGCCGGAGCTGCTGCAGAAGATCTGGATCCTGCGCAAGCTGCTGCATGGCATGGACGAAATCGGCGCGATGGAATTCCTGCTCGACAAGATGAAGACCACCAAGTCGAACGACGAGTTCTTCAGCTCGATGAAGCGGTAAGGTTCCACATCAAGCTGCACCCGACGCCGGCCTCGCGCCGGCGTCGCCGTTTCCGGCGGCCCGTTCCAACCTCCCTTTCCGGGTGTTAACCCGCCTCGTAGACCGGATCGCTTTCGGACTACACTCGGCCGGTTTCCGCAACAAGCCGGTCCGCATGCGCAGCAAGAAGACCCGCGCCACCTCCGTCGACATCGCCCATCGTGCCGGCGTTTCGCAGGCCACCGTGTCGCGGGTATTGCGCGGCAGTTCGCTGGTGAATCCCGAGACGCGCGAGCGCGTGCTCGAAGCGGTGCGCGAACTGAACTACAAGGTCGACCATCGCGCGTCCAGCCTGCGCACGCAGCGCTCGGGAACGCTGGCGCTGCTGCTGTTCGAGGATCCCACGCCGGACGAGTCGCACATCAATCCGTTCTTCCTGTCGATGCTCGGCTCGATCACGCGCGCCTGCGCGCGCCACCGCCACGACCTGCTGGTGTCGTTCCAGCAACTCTCGGACGACTGGCACGCCGACTACGAGGACAGCATGAAGGCCGACGGCCTGATCCTGCTCGGTTACGGCGACTACATGGCGTATCGCAGCAAGCTCGACCAGCTGGTCGAGCAGGGCACGCATTTCGTGCGCTGGGGGCCGGTGCTGCCCGACCAGCCCGGCATCTCGATCGGCTGCGAGAATTTCCAGGGCGGGCAGCTCGTCGGCGAACACCTCGTGGGGCTTGGTCGCAAGCGCGTCGCGTTCCTCGGTTATGCCTCGAACCACTATCCGGAATTCTTCGATCGCTATCGCGGTTGCGATGCAGCGCTGCAGAAGGCAGGGGCGTCGATGCACGCGGACCTGCAGGTCGATGCGGAAAGCTCGGAGGAAGCCGGCTACGCCGCCGCGATAACGCTGATGGAGCGTGGGCGTCCGTTCGATGCGGTGTTCGCGGCGAGCGACATGATCGCCATCGGGGCGATGCGCGCACTGATCGAGCACGGCCGCCATGTGCCGTGGGACGTCGCCGTGGTCGGTTTCGACGACATCCCGATGGCGCGCTTCGCCAGCCCGCCGCTCACTTCGGTGATCCAGGACACTTCGCGTGCCGGCGAGCTGCTGGTGGAAACGCTGCTCAAGCTGGTGCGCGAGGAACCGGTGGATAGCGTGATGATGCCGCCGTCGCTGGTGGTGCGGCGTTCGAGCACGGTCGGCTGAGCGGAGCCGTATTTCTCCCGTCGCCCGCGATAGCGGGCACAAGGCCTGCCGTCATCCCTGGCGAAGCAGGAATGGCGGGCAAAAGCGCCTGGATCAGCTCTGCAACAGGGCGGATTATCCGCGTGGGCGTGCGCCGGTCTGCGCACGCGCCAGCGCCATGCGCAACTGTGGCTCCGTAACCGCCGCATCGAGCAGGTACACCTCGACGCCGTGCGCCGGCACCGTCGCCTGCAACGCGCCGCCTCCGGCCACGTCGACAGCGCCGCCGCCGATAGCCGCGCGCCAGCGACCGGCCTGCAACATCTCGCTGGTCTCGAACGCCGCGGGCGCCGCACCCTTGTTGAGCAGCACCAGCGCGATCTGCTGCGTGCCTTCGTGTTGCAGCACGCGGTAGAACGCCGCACGGTCGCCTTCCATCAGCACGTTCACCTGCAGGCCGCGCTGCAACGCGGGCGTGGTCGCACGCAGGTTGGCGATGCGCTTGAGCGACCGATGGATCGCACTCTTCGGCGCGGCGTTAATGCGCTCCTGCCCGAAGTAGTTGCGGTTGCCCGCATGCTCCGCGGTGCCGCGCTCGAAGCCGGTTTCCGAACCGTAGTAGATGACCGGGATGCCACGCGCGGTGAACAGGAAATTGTTCGCGTCGATGAATCCCTCGTCCGTGGCATCCATCCTTGCCATGTCGTGGTTGTCGTAGAAGGTCATCAACTCGTAAGGACGCTCGTAGGGACCGTCTTCCAGGTACAGGCGCTCGGCGATCCGCTCGAAACCACCGCCCTGCCTGCCGAACACTTCGGCGACGCGTTCCTTCAACGGGAAATCGAGCACGCTCACGCCCGCATTGCGCGGCAGCGTGTGCGCCGCGATGGTCGCGGCGTCGTAGTTGAACGCCTCGCCGAACATGAAGAAGCCCGGATGCTTCTCACGGATGCGCGTGGTGAACGCGTGCCAGTACGAGTGCGGCATCCATGGAATGGTATCGATGCGGAACGCATCCGCGCCCTGGTCGATCCACTGCGAGTACGCGCCGACGAAGTACTCGAGCACCTCCGGATTGTTCTCGTTGATGTCCGAGAGTTGCGCCAGCCCCGGCCTGGTGTTGTACCAGCGGTGCAGCGGATTGCCGGCCGGATCGAGCTTCGACGGATGCAGGTTCTGGTGGTCGGCGAGGAGCTTGCCGTCCTGGTCGTAGATCTCGCCATAACCAGGCTGGTCCTTCGGCATCGTGTAGGCCGGGGAACCGTGATTGCTGACGATGTCGAGCACGGTCTTGAGGCCATGCTGCTTCAGCCCGGCGGTGAGCGCGCGGAAGTCCAGGCCGCTGCTGGGCAGGTGTTCGTCGAGCTTGTAGAAGTTCACGCCCCAGTAACCGTGGAAACCGGTCTTGCCGCGGTCGGTGAACATGCCGCCCCACTTCACCGCGTCGCCGCCGGTGAAGGCCTCGTCCGGGTTGTCGACGATTGGCGTGATCCATACCGCGCCAAAGCCCATGTCGCGGATGTACTTCGCGTTGTCCAGTAGTCCTTTGAAGTCGCCGCCTAGATAGCCGACGTTGTCGGTGCGTCCCGCCGGCGCGCCGGGCACGGGACGATCGAAGGTGCGCAACGCGGGATCGGTGCCGCCCTGTTCGCGCTGGTCGTTCGAGGGATCACCGTTGACGAAGCGGTCGGTGAGCACGAAGTACACCGCGTCCGCGGCCAGCGGTTCGGTGGTGCCGACGTAATCGCCTGCTTCGGGCGGCGCGGCAGAAGCGGCAATCGCCTTCGCACCTTCTTGCTCCGCATTCATGGCGGGTGGCGCCGTTTCGCGCGCACATGCCGCGAGCAACAACGCGCAAGCGGCGACAATCATCCGGGGTTGCATGCGACGCGCCCTCATGAATTCACCGCCGCTGCCATGCGCGGTGCGGGTTCACGCACGCGCAGCACGCACAGTCCGGCGACGATCATGCTGACGCCGCCAATCACCAGGACGGACATCGGATTCCCGCCGACGAGCTTCAGCAATACCGGCAGGGTGCTCACCGCCACCAGTTGCGGAATCACGATGAAGAAATTGAAGATGCCCATGTACACGCCCATCTTCTGCGAGGGCACGCAATCCGACAGCAGCGCGTACGGCAGCGACAGAATCGATGCCCAGGCGAAACCGACACCGACCATCGACAGCAACAGCCACTGCGCATCGCGGATCAGCACGAACGAGAGCAGGCCCACGCCACCCAGCGACGCATTGACGAGGTGCGAAACACGCAGGCCCCAGCGCTTCACCATCCACGGAATCACCACCGCGGCGAGCGCAGCGAAGCCGTTGTAGGCGGCGAACAGTACGCCCACCCAGTTGGCGCCTTCGTTGTAGGCGGCGGAACTGGTATCGCTGCTGCCGAAATGCACGCTGGTGACCGCGCCCGTGGTGTAGATCCACATCGCGAACAGGCCGAACCAGGAAAAGAACTGTACGACCGCGAGCTGCCGCATCGTCGGCGGCATGTCGTAGAGGTCATCCATGATGTGGCCGAATGGATGATCGCCCTGCAGGCGCGAGCGCAACAGCAATGCGATGCCATAGGCGGCGAGCATGCCGCCGAGGATGTACAGCTGCCGATCCCAGCCACCCCACGCCACCGCAAACAATCCGGCGACACCGGCCAGCAGCCATGCGAGTGCATGGCTGCGAACGCGCGCAACCTCGCGCGGGCGTCGTACCAGCGCCGGTGCTTCGTCCCAGGCGTGCAGCACCTCGGGCGGATATTCGCGCGTACGCAACACCGTCCAGGTGATCGCGCCGAGCAGCACCGCGCCGCCTGCATAGAACGCATAGCGCACGGTGTCCGGCACTTCGCCCGGACCGGCGATGTTGGATACGCCGACCTTCGTCAGCAGCCACGGCAGCAGGCTGGCGACCACCGCGCCTACCCCGATGAAAAAACTCTGCATCGAATAGCCGGTGGCGCGCTGGCTCACCGGCAACTGGTCGCCGACGAAGGCGCGGAACGGCTCCATCGAGATGTTGATCGACGCATCGAGGATCCACAGCAGGCCCGCGGCCATCCACAGCGCGGGCACGTTGGGAAACAGCAGCAACGCAGCCGAGGCGAGGACCGCGCCCACCATGAAATAGGGGCGGCGGCGACCGAGGCGCGTCCACGTGCGATCCGAGAGATAGCCCACGATCGGTTGCACGATCAGCCCGGTGAGCGGCGCGGCGATCCACAATGAAGGCAGCGTCTCCATGTCCGCGCCCAGTGTCTGGAAGATGCGGCTGACGTTCGCGTTCTGCAGTGCAAAACCGAACTGGATGCCGAGGAAACCGAAGCACATGTTCCAGATCTGCCAGAACGACAATTGCGGCTTGTGGTTCGTGCCCTGCTGCGCTTCGCTTTGCTTCATCTGGCTTCCTCTGTCGACGGCGGCACGCATGGTAGTCAGCGGCCGCACTGCACAATGAAATGTAATCGTATTCAAGCAGCACGGTGACCAAACGCCCTCTTATCGGGGAGCGCGGCGTGGAATAGTCGCCGCTCTGAAGGAATTGGGGCCGGGTGCAGATGGCGACGAACCGCTGGTGGCGTGGCGCGGTGATCTACCAGATCTACCCGCGCAGCTTCCTGGATACCAACGGTGACGGCGTCGGCGACCTGGCCGGCATCGTCGAGAAACTCGATTACGTCGCCAGCCTCGGTGTCGATGCGATCTGGATCTCGCCGTTCTTCAAGTCGCCGATGGCGGACTTCGGCTACGACATCGCCGACTACCGCGACGTCGATCCGCTGTTCGGCACGCTCTCCGATTTCGATCGCCTGCTGGCGAAGGCGCATGCGCTCGGCATCCGCGTGATGATCGACCAGGTGCTCAGCCACACCTCGATGGAACATGAGTGGTTCAGGCAGAGCCGCGAAAGCCGCGACAACGCGCGCGCGGACTGGTACGTGTGGGCCGATGCGAAGCCCGACGGCACGCCACCCAACAACTGGCTGTCGATCTTCGGGGGCGTGGCGTGGAAGTGGGAACCGCGGCGCCGGCAGTACTACCTGCACAACTTCCTGTCGTCGCAGCCGGACCTGAATTTCCACAACCCGCACGTGCGCGCGGCGACGCTGGACAACGTCAAGTTCTGGCTGGACAAGGGCGTCGACGGCCTGCGCCTGGACGCGATCAACTACTGCTTCCACGACGCACAGTTGCGCGACAACCCGCCAAAGCCGGCGGAACTGCGCACCGGGCGCGGCTTCAGCCCGGACAATCCGTACGCATTCCAATATCACCACTACAACAACACGCAGCCGGAAAACCTGCAGTTCCTCGAGGAGCTGCGCGCCCTGCTCGACCGCTATCCGGATGCGACCACGCTGGGCGAAATCTCTTCGGAGGATTCGCTGGCGACGATGGCGGAGTACTGCAACGGGCAGCGCCTGCACATGGGTTACAGCTTCGAGCTGCTGACCGATGACTTCAGCGCCGCCTATATCCGCGGCACGGTGGAACGGCTCGAAGCCACGATGACCGAAGGCTGGCCGTGCTGGGCCATCTCCAACCACGACGTGCAGCGCGCCGTAACGCGCTGGGGCGGACCGGACGCAAGCGATACGTTCGCGGCGCAGATGGTGGCGATGGTGTGCTCGTTGCGTGGCTCGGTGTGCCTGTACCAGGGCGAGGAACTCGGCCTGCCCGAGGCCGACGTGCCGTACGAAGCGCTGCAGGACCCCTACGGCAAGACGTTCTGGCCCAACTTCAAGGGCCGTGACGGCTGCCGCACGCCGATGCCGTGGAACGACGCGCCGCAGGCGGGCTTCAGCGACGGCAAGCCGTGGCTGCCGATTCCGCCGGAGCATGTCGAACGCAACGTCGCATTGCAGGATGCCGATGCGCATTCGGTGCTGAATGCCGCGCGTTCGTTCCTGCGCTGGCGCAAGACGCAACCGGCGCTACGCCAGGGATCGATCCGCTTCATTGACACGGCCGAACCGGTGCTTGCCTTCGTCCGCGAATGCGGCGACCAGTCGATGCTCGTCGCCTTCAACCTGTCGTCCTCGCCGGTGTCCTGGCAGCCGCCGCACGCGCTGTCGCCGTTGGCGGCACCCGGCGTGGCCGCCGCGGAGCTGCGTGACGGCATCCTGCATTTCCCGCCCTGCGGCGCGGCTTTCGCCGCGCTTTCGTGACGGCGCCGCCGCGATCAGGCGGCCTGGCTTTCCTTCGCGACAAGGCGCGAGATGAAGGCATCGTGGGTCGGCATCTGCGTCGCGCAATGGCCGATCACCCCACGCACGTTCTCGAGGAATTCCGCGATGCGTTCCTCGGGCTGCAGGTCAACCAGCGCGTGATAGCCGCGCGGATGCACGCGCTGGCCGTGCATTACCTGCACCCAGCTGGGCTCGGCGAACATCTCGGTGTGCTCGCGGAACACGCGCCCGTTGCTGCGGAACAGGTCCATCTTCTGCCGCAGCGTGTCGGGGATGTCCATGGTCCGGCAGTAATTCCAGAACGGCGAGTCGTCACGCTCGGTGGCGTGGTAATGCAGGATCAGGAAGTCGCGGATCCGGACCGTTTCGAAATCGGAATGCGCGTTGAATTCGTCGATGTCGGCCTGGTCGAAGCCCACATGCGGGAAGAACGCGGTCAACCGCGCGATCGTCGACTGGATCAGGTGGATGCTGGTGGATTCCAGCGGCTCCATGAAACCGCTCGACAGTCCGATGGCCACGACATTCTTGTTCCACGTCTTGTTGCGCTTGCCGGTGGCGAAGCGCAGCACGCGCGGCTCGGCCAGTGCCTCGCCGTCGAGGTTCGCCATCAGCGTCGCGGTGGCTTCGTCCTCGCTGGTGTACCGGCTGCAGAACACATGGCCGTTGCCGATCCGGTGCTGCAGCGGGATGCGCCACTGCCAGCCGGCCTTGCGCGCCGTCGAACGCGTGTACGGCGTGATTCCACCCGGCGCGCTCGCGCAGGGCACCGCGACCGCGCGATCGCAGGGCAGCCAGTGCGTCCAGTCCTCGAAGCCGGTCTTGAGCGCCTGCTCGATCAGCAGGCCGCGGAAGCCGGAGCAGTCGATGAACAACTGGCCGTCGATCAGCGTGCCGTCTTCCATCGTCACCGATTCGACGAAGCCGTCTTCACCACGCAACTGATAGCCGGTGACCTTGCCCTCGATGCGCTGCACGCCGCGCGCCTCGGAGTACTCGCGCAGGAAGCGCGCGTACAGCCCGGCGTCGAAGTGGTAGGCGTAGGCGATATCGGCCAGCGGCGAGTTCGGGCGATCGGTCACCGCCGGCATGAACTTGTTCTGCCGTGCGGCGACGGTGTTGATCGAATAGTCGTCGAGCGGCCTGGCCTTGCCGGCCTGGTGCATTTTCAGCCAGTACTGGTAGAAGGGCACCAGCCCGAGATCCTGGCCGATCTTGCCGAAGCCGTGCACGTACGAATCGCCGAGCCTGCCCCAGTCCACGAAATTGACGCCGAGCTTGAAGCTGCCCTTGGTACGGCGCACGAAATCGGCTTCATCGAGTTCGAGCGCATGGTTGAACAGCTTGATCAGCGGAATGGTGCCTTCGCCTACGCCGACGGTGCCGATCTCTTCCGATTCGATCAGGCGGATCGAATAGTCGCGGGTCAGCGCCTTCGACAATGCGGCCGCCGCCATCCACCCCGCGGTGCCGCCACCGACGATGACGATATTCCTCACCCGACCTTCGTTGCTGCCATCGACCATGGATCGTCCCCGTCCCCTTGCGAATGCTGAGTATGCCGCCGACAAAGCGGACGCACATTCTGCGGTGCCGGGCCACGTGCATTCCCGGCCGGCGGCGCATTCACATTGCACTGGAAACGTATTCATGCCGCGATTCCTGACACTTCTGCTGACGACGGCCGCGCTGGCCGGCCCTGCGGCGGCGCGGCCGGCGGCGCTCGCCGATTGCGATGCGGCGACGCATGCGACGGTGCTTTCGGCCGCGGCACGGAGCGAAACCGACGCGCGGGCATACTGGATCGGCGCCGGTTTCCTGAGATGGCCGCAGCAGCGGGTGGAGTCCGGACGTTACCGGCTCTACCACTCGGCGACGGGCCAGCTTCGCGCCGCAAACGGACAACGCATCGCCGGCGCCGATGGCAGCATCTCCCTGGATATTCCGGACAACCTGCCCGCAGCGACCCGGCGCTTCGACTTCACTGGCGCGGGCATCGAACTCGCGGTGATGCGCGAGGATCTCGCGAAGGTGCCGGCGCTGCTTACTGGCCAGGTGTTGCTGGTGCGCGAGGACGAGCGCGGACGCGTGCTCGATGCCACCTACGTGCAGGTGCCAGGCGCGCTCGATGAACTGTATGCGCGCGCCGCCGATGTCCATGCGCTGGGCGTGAGCATCGATGGCGCACGCACCAGGTTCCAGCTTTGGGCGCCGACGGCACGAACGGTGGCCACCTGCATCCACGATACCGGCAGCGGCAAGGCGACGCGTGTCGTTCCGCTGCGGCGCGAAGCGGGGACCGGCCTCTGGTCGGCGACGTTGCCAATGGATCTTTCGACGAAGTACTACACCTACCTCGTCGATGTATTCGTCCCCGGCGTTGGCGTGGTGCGCAACCGCACCACCGATCCGTATTCGGTCGGACTGACCACGAATTCGAAGCGCAGCTACATCACCGATCTCGACGATCCGTCGTTGAAACCACCGGGCTGGGACGAAGCCGCGCGGCCCGCGCCGCTCGCCGCGCAGACCGACATGTCGATCTACGAACTGCACGTGCGCGATTTCTCGATCGGCGACGCGAGCGTTCCGGTCGCACATCGCGGCAAGTACCTCGCGTTCACCGATACGCAGTCGAACGGCATGCGCCACCTGCGCGCACTGCACGACGCGGGCCTCAGCGACATCCACCTGCTGCCGGTGTTCGACATCGCCACGATTCCGGAAGCCGGATGCATCACACCGCAGGTTCCGCAGGCCGCACCGGACAGCGACGCGCAACAGGCGGCGGTAATGAAGGACGCCGCGCGCGACTGCTTCAACTGGGGCTACGACCCGTACCACTACAGCGTGCCCGAAGGCAGTTACGCCAGCGACCCCGGCGACGCGGCAGTGCGCATCCGCGAGTTCCGTGCGCTGGTGGCTGCATTGCATGCTGCCGGGCTGCGCGTCGGCATGGACGTGGTCTACAACCACACCACGGTGTCGGGCCAGGAAGAACGCTCGGTGCTCGACCGCATCGTGCCCGGCTACTACCACCGCCTCGACGCGAATGGAAAAGTCGAGCGCTCCACCTGCTGCGACAACACCGCCACCGAGCACCTGATGATGGGCAAGCTCATGGCCGATTCAGTCGCGCTGTGGGCCAGGCACTACCGCATCGACTCGTTCCGCTTCGACCTGATGGGCCACCAGCCCCGCGCGGCGATGGAGATCGTGCAGCAGCGCGCCGATGAAGCCGCCGGCCGCCAGGTCAACCTGATCGGTGAAGGCTGGAACTTCGGCGAGATCGCCGACGGCAAGCGTTTCGTGCAGGCCTCGCAGCTCTCGCTGCAGGATTCTGGCATCGGCACGTTCAGCGATCGCGCGCGCGATGCGCTGCGTGGCGGCGGTTGCTGCGACAGCGGGATCGAAGCAATCGCGGCGCAAGGCTGGCTCAATGGGCTGTTCTACTCACCCAACGCGCTGAGCACAGGCAAGCACACGCGCGCCGAACTGCTGCGCGCGGCCGACTTCGTGCGTATCGGCCTTGCCGGCACACTGCGTGACTACCGCCTGCAGACCGCCGATGGCCGCACCAGGCCGCTGCGGGAAATCGACTACAAGGGGCAGCCCGCGGGTTTCGCCGCGCAGCCGTCGGAAGTCGTCAACTACGTCGAGAACCACGACAACCAGACGCTGTTCGACATCAACGCGATGAAGCTGCCGCGTGATACCTCACCGGAAGACCGTGCACGCGTGCAGCTGCTGGGCGCGGCCTTCGTCGCCTTCAGCCAGGGCGTGGCGTATTTCCATGCCGGCATGGACGTGCTGCGCTCGAAGTCGCTGGACCGCAACAGTTTCGATTCGGGCGACTGGTTCAACCGGCTCGACTGGACCTATCGCGGCAATTACTTCGGGACCGGCCTGCCGCCCGTGAACGACAACGGCAAGGATTGGGAACTGCTACGACCGATCCTCGCCGATGCAGCCGCGATCGAGCCGGCGCCGGAGCACATTGCGTGGATGCGCGATGCCTTCCGCGACCTGCTGCGCATCCGTGCGAGTTCGACGCTGTTCCGCCTGCGCACGGCGGAAGACGTGCAGCAGCGTCTTCGCTTTCCCAACACCGGTCCCTCGCAGAATCCGCTGGTGATCGTGGGCCACCTCGATGGCCATGGCTACGACGGGGCCGGCTTCCGCGAGATTCTGTATCTGCTGAACGTGTCGCCGCAGGCGCAGTCGCTGGAACTCCCGGAAGAAGCCGGCAAGCGCTACGTGCTGCATCCGGTGCTGGCGGAAGAAGGCGCCTCTGACGTTCGCGTGAAGCAGGCCCGGTTCGATTCGCGAACAGGCCGCGTGGCGGTGCCGGCACGAACAACGGTAGTGTTTGTTGTGCAGTGAGTTGGTCGCGGCGATGCAGTGCCCGGCTTCGCTTTGGCTCGTCATTCCCGCGAAGACGAGAATCCAGTGTCTTTGCTTTCGGATAACAGCCAAGACAAAGTCGCTGGATTCCCGCCTTCGCGGGAATGACGGTTCGGTAGTTCATTACTGAGGAATTCCACGTGCGCTCTTATTTGTCCATCCTCCTGCTGGCATTCGCCCTGCCCGCCCACGCCGACACCGTCGCCGAGGTCTCCTCGCCCGACGGCACGCTCAAGGTCGAAGTCGACGTCAACGGCGAAGGCCGCCTCGGCTATAGCGTGTCGCGCAAGGGCGAGCCGCTGATCGGCTATTCGCGGCTCGGCATGAACCTGCGCAACGGCCGTGAGTTCCTGCGCGGCCTGAAGCTGGATACGAAGGCCACGCGCAGCTTCGACGAGACCTGGGAGCAGCCCTGGGGCGAGCGCCGCTTCGTGCGCAACCATTACAACGAGCTGCGCACGGGTTTCGTCGAGGGCGATCGCGACCATCGCCGGCTCGACATCGTGTTCCGCGTATTCGACGACGGCGTCGGCTTCCGCTACGAATTCCCGAAGCAGCCCAGGCTCGACGAGGTGCAGATCCAGCAGGAGCTGACCGAATTCGCGATCGCGCAGCCGGCGACGGCCTGGTGGATTCCGGCCTACGAGTGGAACCGCGAGGAATACCTGTACACGAAGACGCCACTGTCCGAAGTCGGCACCGCGCAGACGCCGATCACGTTGCGTACCGAGAAAGGCACGCACATCGCCATCCACGAGGCCGCGCTGGTCGACTACGCCGGCATGAACCTGGCGAAGGGCGAAGGCGGCCGCCTGCGCGCATCGCTCACGCCCGGCAGCGTGGCGAATGTCGTGCGCCGCGCGCCGTTCGCGACGCCATGGCGCACCATCCAGGTCGCCGACCGCGCAGGTGGCCTGGTCGAATCCAGCCTGATCCTCAACCTCAACGAGCCCAACAAGCTCGGCGACGTCAGCTGGTTCAAGCCGTCCAAGTACGTCGGCGTGTGGTGGTCGCTGCATCTCGACCAGCAGACCTGGGGTACCGGGCCGAAGCACGGCGCAACCACGGAGAACACGAAGCGCTACATCGACTTCGCGGCCAAGCATGGCTTCCGCGGCGTGCTGGTGGAAGGCTGGAACGTCGGCTGGGATGGCGACTGGTTCGCCAACGGCTGGAACTTCGATTTCCGCAAGCCGACGCCCGACTATGACCTCGAAGGGCTTGCCGCCTACGCGAAGTCGAAGGGCGTGCACCTGATCGGCCACCACGAAACCGCGTGCGCGGTGAGCCACTACGAGCGGCAGATGGACGAGGCATTCGCGCTGTTCGAAAAACTCGGCATCGATGCGGTGAAGACGGGTTACGTCTGTGACGCCGGCCAGATCGAACGCCAGGATGAAACGAATGGCCCGGTCGTGCGCGAGTGGCACGAAGGCCAGTTCATGAGCAACCACCACACGCGCGTGCTGGAGGCGGCGGCGAAGCGTCACATCGCGATCGATGCGCACGAGCCGATCAAGGACACCGGCCTGCGCCGCACCTATCCCAACTGGGTGTCGCGCGAAGGCGCGCGCGGGCAGGAGTTCAATGCCTGGGGCAATCCACCCAATCCGCCGGAGCACGAGCCCAACCTCATCTTCACCCGCATGCTGGCCGGTCCCATGGACTTCACGCCGGGCGTGGTGAGCCTGAAGGGCCGCGGCGGCCAGGTGATCCAGAACACGCTGGCGCGCCAGCTCGCCGATTACGTCGTGCTGTACAGCCCGATCCACATGGCGGCCGATTTGCCCGAGCACTACGAGCAGCACATGGACGCGTTCCAGTTCATCAAGGACGTGCCGACCGACTGGCAGGACACGCGCGTGGTCAATGGCGAGGTCGGCGACTACGCCACCATCGTCCGCAAGGACCGCAACAGCGAGGACTGGTACCTCGGCAGCGTGACCGACGAAGAAGCGCGCACGTTGCAGGTGCCGCTGTCGTTCCTCGATGCCGGTCGCGCCTACACCGCGCAGATCTATCGCGATGGCGACGGCGCCGACTGGAAGACCAGCCCCTTCGCATTCGTGCGCGAAGAGCGCGCGGTGAAGCGTGGCGACACCCTGACGCTGAAGCTCGGTTCCGGCGGTGGCGCGGCGATCCGGTTCGTGGCGAAGTAGCCGATGTTCGATCGCAGCCTGTTCAATCCGGCGCCGGTGATCGAAACCGTCACCGTCGGCGGGCGCCCGCTGTGCCACGTCATCGACAATGCGTTGCTGGAGCCCGAACGCTGGGTCGAATTCGCCGCGGCGAACCATCACGCCTTCCGGGACGCGCCGCGGAACGCGTTTCCCGGACCAGAACTGGCGCTTCCCGAAGCGGCCCTGTTGCAACTGGAAGCGTTTTTTTCCCGGCACCTGCGCCAGCGCTTCGAGGCGAGGCGCACGCTGAGCCTCAATGCGCGACTGTCGATCGCCTCAAGGCGCCCTGAAGAACTGCAGCCCAGGCAGTGGCTTTGCCACATTGACCGCATGCGTACCGAGCCCGGGCAACTCGCCGTGGCATCGGTGCTCTATCTGTTCCGGGATGAGTCGCTCGGCGGCACCGGCTTTTACCGGCCGCTGCGACCCCTGGGAGAGATCATGCAGCTGATGGAGGAAGCGGCCGCGCTTCCTTCTGCTGAATTTGGCGCACGCCATGGACTCCGGCCGGCTTACATGGTTGCCTCGAATGCGTGGTTCGAGAAGATGACTTCCGTTCCGGCGAAGTGGAACCGATTGATCTTCTATTCCGGCACCGTCTTCCACAGCGGCGACATCACGGCGCCGGAGCGGCTCTGCGACGATCCGCGGACCGGCCGGCTCACTCTCAACGGCTTCTTCACCTGCAGGCGGAACCTCGCGTGATTTCTTTCCGTATCACATCCGCATTGCTGTTCCTGCTGTGCGCCGGCTGCGCGCACGTCGCGGCGCCGCGACCGATGACGCCCGGCGAAGTCGCCACGCACTCGAGCGTCGACACGCTGCAGGTCGAGGCACCCGGCATCGCTTCCGCACCCTTGCGCGTTCGCGTGTACCTGCCGCCGGATTACGACGCGAGGGCGGCGATCGGTTATCCGGTGCTGTACGTCAACGATGGCCAGGACGCGGAAGCCGTTGGCTTGCAGCCGACGCTCGCCGCGCTGTATGCGGAAGTGACGATCCGGCCGGTGATCGTGGTCGCGATCGACATGCCCCCCGATCGCATGGGCGCGTACGGGCTTTCCGATCGTGCGCAGTCGCGCAGCACCATTGCACAGACGAAGTACGGACCCGTGGGCGCGCTGGCGCACGCGTACTCGGAATGGCTGGCGAAGACGCTGGTGCCGCTGATCGATGCCCGCTACCGCACGCGCACCACGCCGGATGCGCGCGCGGTGCTGGGCTGGTCGCTGGGTGCGCTCAATGCGTTCAGTGTCGGCTGGCAGTACCCGGAACTGTTCGGCCGCGTGGGTGCGTTTTCGCCCTCGTTCTGGTTGTCCGCCGAACGCGGCGATCCGCCGTCCGTGCAACGCACGCGGCTGGCGCAACGCATGGTCGATGGCACGGCGCCACGTAATGGCGCGCGCTTCTACTTCGCCGTGGGCACGGCCGAGGAAACCGACGATCGCGACGGCGACGGCATCAACGATGCACTCGATGACACCCGCGATCTCATCGATGGCTGGCGCGTGGGCGAAGAGGTAAAGACGAAAGGCCTGCGCCAGCTCGGCTACAGCGTGAACCTCGAATACGGCACGCATCCGACGCGCGCCGACGCAGCGCTCGCCGTGCTCGAAGGCGGCCAGCACAACCAGGCGTCGTGGGCGAAGATGCTTCCCCGCTTCCTGCGCTGGGCGTACGCGGTGCATGCGCCCGCGATCAAGGCCACCGGCACGCTCGAGAGCTGGCAGGACGTGCCTTCGGCGCATGTCGCCGCGCGCAACGTCGACGTGTGGCTGCCGCCAGGCTATGCCGCGAATCCGCACCGGCGCTATCCGGTGCTGTACATGCACGACGGCCAGAACCTGTTCGACCCGTCACTGTCGTACTACGCGCAGACCGACTGGGGCGTGGACGAAGCGATGACGAAACTGATCGCCGAAGGCCGCGTGCGCGAAGCGATCGTGGTCGGCGTCTGGAACACGCCGCTGCGCCTGCAGGAATACATGCCGCGCAAGCCTGTCACGGGCGATTCGCTGCCCATCGGCGTCGAGGGCATGGGCGAGCTGCCCGCATCGGGCATCGTGTCCGACGCGTACCTCGCCTTCCTCGTCGACGAACTCAAGCCGTTCATCGACCGGACCTACCGCACCAGACGTGGGCGCGACGACACCTTCGTCATGGGTTCGAGCATGGGCGGACTGATTTCCCTGTATGCGGTGGCGGAGTATCCGCAGGTGTTCGGCGGCGCTGGCGCGGTCTCCACGCACTGGCCGATCGGCAACGGCGTCGTCATCGACTGGCTCGCCACGCACCTGCCCGATCCGCGCACGCACCGGCTCTACTTCGACCACGGCACGGCCACGCTGGATGCGCAGTACGCGCCGTTCCAGCAACGCATGGATGCGCTGGTGCGTGCCCGCGGTTACGTCGAAGGCGGCAACTTCATGACCCGCGTCTACGAAGGTGCCGAGCACTCCGAACGCGCCTGGCGCCAGCGCGTCGACGTGCCGCTGCAGTTCCTGCTGGGCACGAAGTAAATCCTCGCAAGGCGCGGAAGCGCCTTGAACCTTGTTGCGCGATCCCACGCCGGGCACCGTGTCCCGGGCCTCCTTGTGCCGCCTTGCGCGTGACGACGAGGGCCGGGGGCACCCGCGTGTTCACCGGGAAGTGACGCTAACACCAGTTTTTCCGGGGCTTTTTGCATGAATACGTATGCAGGGGAAATTGTGCGGCGGCGCCCGGGACTACCATCGCCGAACGTTCGCGGCACCGTTTTGGTCCGCACGTGAAGGCCCGCGGCCCGCGCAATCGGACCGCAGACGACCACACAAGAGAGAAGTTTCATTCCGGAGGGGGAGTGATGGTGCAATTCAAGAGAAACATGCTGAGTGTCGCGCTGGCGTCGGCCACGATGATGCTCGCGGCCGGCGCGCAGGCGCAGACCGCCGAACCGCAGACGACGCAGAAGGAAGACACGAAGCAGGGCGATGCCAAGACGCTGGACACGGTTCTCGTCACCGGTATTCGCGGCGCCATCGAACGCTCGATCGACACCAAGAAGGAATCCAACGAAATCGTCGAAGCGGTGTCGTCCGAAGACATCGGCAAGCTGCCCGACGTGTCGATCGCCGACTCGATCGCCCGCCTGCCCGGCCTCAGCGCGCAGCGCTTTGGTGGCCGCGCCCAGGAAATCCACATCCGCGGCTTTTCCGGCGACTTCTCCACCACCACGCTCAACGGCCGCGAACAGGTCAGCCTGGGCCAGAACCGTGGCGTCGAATTCGACCAGTACCCCTCCGAGCTGATGAGCTCGGCCGTGGTCTACAAGACCCAGAACGCGTCGATCATCGGCCAGGGCCTGTCCGGCACCGTCGACCTGCGCACCGTCCGCCCGCTCGACTACGACAAGCGCACCATCGCGGTGAACCTGCGCGGCGACATGAACCGCCTCGAGGACTCGAAGAAGTACGGCAACCGCTACAGCGTTTCCTACATCGACCAGTTCGCCGACAACACCATCGGCCTGGCGCTGGGCTACGCGCACCTCAACAATCCTTCGCAGAACCACACCTTCGGCAGCTGGGGCTACGACGGTGACGGCATCCTCGGCGGCTGGAACGTCGGCGAACGCATCGGTGAGAACGAGCGCGATGGCCTGATGGGCGTGCTCGAGTTCCGCCCCGGCGGCAACTGGGAATCGACCCTGGACGTGTTCTATTCCAAGTTCGACGTCGACGAGGACCTGCACAACCTCGAGAGCGCCCGCGCGGGTTCGACGGTGACGTCGCGCACCGACGCGCCGGACGGCACCGCCACCTCGGTCACCTTCGCCAACCTGCCTTTCATCACCAGCAAGAACGAATCGCATTCGATGCGCGACAAGCTGCTCTCGGTGGGCTGGCGCAACGAGTTCAAGTTCGGCGAAGCGTGGAACATGACGGCCGACGTCAGCCACTCCTCCGCCGAGCGCAAGGAGCGCGTGCTCGAGGTCTATGCCGAGTATCCGGTGGAAGGCGGCGACACGCTGACCTACACCCTGAATCCCGACGGTTACTACGAGTTCGACTACGGCCGCGACTATGGCGATCCGGGCTCGATGGTCCTAACCACCGGTGGTGGCGGCGCCGCGGGTAGCTGGGGCCAGGATGGCTACCTGAAGGACTTCACCGTCGAGGACGAGATGAACTCGCTCCGGCTCGACTTCGAACGCAGCTTCGAAAAGGGCTTTGTCAGCAGCCTCGAATTCGGCCTCAACTACGCCAAGCGCGAGAAGAGCCGTGCCGCCGACGAAGCGCAGCTGTATCTCAACCCCGACTTCACTCCGGGCAGCGCGCCGATTCCGGATGACGCGCTGTGGACCACGAGCATTGGCTTCCCCGGCATTCCGAGCGGCAGCCTGGTCGGTGTCGATGCGGACAAGGTCCTGCCGCTGTATTACGCACGCAGGAACATCCATCGCGACATCAACAACAAGAACTGGGAAGTCGACGAAGACCTGGCCACGGCCTACATCCAGGCCAACATCGATACCGACTTCCTCGGTGCGCCGCTGCGCGGCAACTTCGGCGTGCAGGCGGTGCAGGCCGACCAGCAATCGAGCGGTATCGCGATGTTCAACGGCGTGGCGGTGAGTACCGGCTCGAGCAATGGCGCCAAGTACACCGAGATCCTGCCGAGCCTGAACCTGAAGCTGGAGTTGCCGAACGAGAACTTCATCCGCTTCGCGCTCGGACGGCAGATGGCCCGTCCACGCATGGACGAGATGAAGGCCAGCGCGGACTTCAGCGTCGCGCGCGTCAGCGACGTCAATGGCACGCGGCTCGAGTTTTCCGGCAGCGGCGGCAATCCGGAGCTGAAGCCGTGGATCGCCAATGCCTTCGACCTGGGCTACGAGAAGTATTTCCACGGCTCGGGCTTCTTCACCGCCGGCGTGTTCTTCAAGGATCTGCAGAGCTACATCTACAACCAGTCGACGCCGTTCGATTTCAGCCAGTTGCCGATCGACGATGCCCTTCCGCCGGGCGCGGAAAGGCCGCCGACGACCGAGGGCTTCTTCAACCAGCCGGTGAACGGCACCGGCGGCACGCTGAAGGGCTACGAGGTCGCGCTGTCGATTCCGTTCGACATGTTCTGGGCGCCGCTGGAAGGCTTCGGCTTCACCGGCAACTACAGCGACGTGACCAGCTCGATCCGGCCAAACCCGAACGACGCCGACGAGACGCTGCCGGGCCTGTCCAAGTACGTTTCGAACATGTCGGTGTACTTCGAACGCTGGGGCTTCTCCGCCCGCGTCAGCCAGCGTAGCCGTTCGGACTTCCGCAGCCAGGTCATCGGCTTTGGCGGCGACCTGTCGCGCGGACGCCTGTTCAAGGGCGAGAAAGTCACCGACGTGCAGCTGGGTTACGAGATCCAGTCCGGACCGCTGCAGAACCTCTCGTTCCTGCTGCAGGTCTACAACCTGGAGAACGAACCGTTCCGCGAATCGCAGGCGGGCTTCCCGGACCGCCCGACCTCGTACAACTCTTATGGACGTACCTACCTGCTGGGCGTGAACTACAAGTTCTGATAACGGGCCTTCGCTCTGCCTTTGGGCCCTTGCCTGCTCCTCCCGCAGGCAAGGGCTTTTTTATTGGCGCGCGGGTGGCTCGGCAAAGGCCGGTGCGCTCCGAACAGCGATTGCTGTTGGGGTCGAACGCGAATGGCCGCAACGGCCGGACCGGCGCGAAAAACCGGGCAAGCCGGAACGCTCTGCAAGGAGCGCGTGTTTTTTATCCGTGCCGGTTGCTCGCACTTCAACCGCAACGGCGGGCAGGCGGCGCCGGAACGCGCGATCAACTGTTGCGCAGTGCGGAGGCTTCGCGCGCCAGCTTCTCGATCCGGCTCCAGTCTCCCGAGGCCATTGCATCCGCGGGCACCATCCACGAACCGCCGACGGTGATCACGTTGGGCAGGGCGAGATACGCGGGCGCCTTCGCGGCATCGATGCCGCCGGTGGGGCAGAACTTCGCCTGCGCGAACGGGCCGGCGAAGGATTTCAACGACGCGATGCCGCCGCTCGATTCGGCCGGGAAGAACTTGAAGCGCTCGTAGCCCAGTTCGAGTCCATGCATCAGCTCGCTCGCCGTGGCAATGCCCGGCAGCAACGGAATGCGCGAGTCACTCGCCGCCGCGTACAACGCGTCGGTGGCGCCGGGTGAAATCGCGAACGTCGCGCCCGCGGCTTCGACCGCCGAGAGATGGCGCGCGTTGAGCACCGTACCCGCACCGACGCTGGCGCCGGGCACTTCCTCGCGGATGGCGCGGATGGCGCCGATCGCCGCTTCGGTGCGCAGCGTCACTTCCAGAACCGGCAGGCCGCCGGCGACGAGTGCGCGCGCCAGCGGCACCGCGTCTTCGACGCGGTTGATGCTGAGCACCGGCACGATCGGCGCACGCGCCAGGACCTGGTCGATGCGTTGCGAATGGAGTTCCATCGGCGTGCTCATGATGTTGCCTCCGAGAGGGCCTCGCGGGCGGCAACGGCCGCGCCGAGCAGGCCGGGATTGGCGTGGGTGATGACGCGGATCGTCACCGATTCGAGATAGGAGGCGAAGCGGCCCTTGGCGAGGAAACGCTCGCGGAACGCGCTGCTGCGCAGGAACGGAATGAAGCGCGGCACCATGCCGCCGGCGATCATCACCGTGCGCGCCCCATGGATCAGCGCGGCGTCGCCGCACACGCTGCCGAGCACCGCGCAGAAGCGCGCGAGTGCGCGCCGTGCGGCGACGTCGTGGCCTTCCAGCGCCGCCTTCACGATGTCGGCGGGATCGCGCAACGCGACATCGTTCGGGGCATTGCCATTGCTGCCGAGCACCGCGTCGATGTGCGAGAGGCCGGCGCCGCACAGCACGCGTTCGGTCGATGCGCGGCCGAAACGCGCGGTGAGCCAGCGGGAGATCATCAGTTCCTCGTCGCCGAGCGGCGCGAAACTGACATGCCCGCCTTCGGTCTCGATGACTTCCCAGCTGCGCTTTTCGTCGCCGACCAGCAGCCCGACGCCCAATCCCGTACCCGGACCCATCACCGTGACCGGGCCACGCAACGGTGCGTCGTCGGCGCCATGCAGGGTGACGTATTCGCCGGGCTGCAGCGCGGGCACGGCCCACGACACCGCGCCGAAATCGTTGATCACCGCGAGGTGATCCAGGTTCAGCGCCTGCCTGAGTTCGGCGCGCGTGAACGACCATGCGCGATTGGTCAGGCGGATCTCGTCGCCATGCACCGGCGACGCGACGGCGATCGCGGCGCTGCGCGGCTTCGCGCCGACTTCGGCGAGATAGTGTTCGGCTGCGTGCTGCAGGCTCGCGAACTTCGCGTTGACCAGCGAACGCGGCTCGATGATCTCCGGCGCGGGCGTCACCGGGTCGGTCAGGGCAAAGCGCGCGTTGGTGCCGCCGACATCGGCGATCAGTGCAAGCTCGCGCTGCGAACCATCAGGCGTCGTCATGGCGTCTCCGTCACGAACAGGCTGCATCCGCCCTGCTCGGCGGTGCCGACCTGGGTACGCATCAATGCGAACAGCTCGCGCCCCAGGCCGGTGCGATTGGGCTGCAGCGGCGCGAGTTCCGGCGCGCGCGCATTCCACTCGTTGATGTCGACCAGCGCATCCATCGTGCCGGCGTCCGCGTCGATACGGATCGCATCGCCGTCGCGGATCCGCGCGATCGCGCCGGCATCGGCGGCTTCCGGCGACACGTGGATCGCCGCGAGCACCTTGCCCGACGCGCCCGACATGCGGCCATCGGTCAGCAACGCGATGCGCTGGCCGCGATCCTGCAGCAGCGAGAGCGTCGGCGTGAGCTTGTGCAGTTCCGGCATGCCGTTGGCACGCGGTCCCTGGCCACGGATGACGGCGACGAAATCGCCTTCGAGCTGGCCTGCCTTGAAGGCATCGAGCAAAGCGTCCTGCGCATCGAAGACCTTCGCGGGCGCGGTGATCCGGCGGAACTCCGGCGCGACCGCGGAGATCTTCGCGACCGCGCGACCGAGGTTGCCCTGCAGGCGGCGCAGGCCGCCTTCGCTGTCGAACGGCTCGGCAACGGGCCGCACGATGGTCGGATCGCGCGTGACCCGTGGCGGTTCGCGCCAGCGCAGCTGCGTGCCGTCGAGATAGGGTTCAAGCGTCTGCTGGCGCAGGTCGCCACCGTGCACGCACAGGATGTCGTTGTGCATCAGGCCCGCGTCGAGCAGTTCACGGATCACGAACCCGGTGCCGCCGGCCTCCTGGAAACCGTTCACGTCGGCGCTGCCGTTCGGATAGACGCGCGCAAGCAACGGCGTCACCCGCGACAGCTCATCGAGATCATCCCAGTCGAAAAGGATCCCGGCCGCACGCGCGACCGCAACCATGTGGATCGCGTGGTTGGTGGAACCGCCGGTTGCGGCAAGCGCGACCAGCGCGTTGACGATCGATTTCTCGTCGACGGTGCGCGCCATCGGCCGGTAGTTATCGGATGTGCCGTCGTCACCGAGCGCGGTGATGCGCAGTACCTGTTCGGTCGCGGCGACGGTGAGCGCGTCGCGCAGCGCGGTGTAGGGATGGACGAAGGCGCTGCCCGGCATGTGCAGGCCCATCGCTTCCATCATCATCTGGTTGGAATTCGCCGTGCCATAGAACGTGCACGTTCCCGGTGCGTGGTACGAGGCCGCTTCGGCTTCCAGCAACTCGTCGCGTGTCGCCTTGCCTTCGGCGTAGCGCTGGCGTACCGCGGCCTTCTCCTTGTTCGGCAGGCCGCTCGGCATCGGTCCGCCGGGAATCATCACCACCGGCAGGTGGCCGAAGCTCAATGCGCCGATCAGCAGGCCCGGCACGATCTTGTCGCAGATGCCCAGGCACAGGACCGCGTCGAACATGTCGTGCGACAACGCGACGGCGGTGCCCAGCGCAATGGTGTCGCGCGAGAACAGCGACAGCTCCATGCCGACCTGGCCCTGGGTCACGCCATCGCACATCGCGGGCACGCCACCGGCGACCTGCGCGCTGCCGCCGGCATTGCGCGCGGCCATGCGGATCAGGGTCGGGAACTGCTCGTACGGCTGGTGGGCCGAAAGCATGTCGTTGAACGCGGTGACGATGCCGATGTTCGCGCCGCGGGTACCGCGCAGGTGCGCCTTGTCATCGCCCGACGCGGCAAAGCCGTGGGCGAGGTTGCCGCAGCTCAGTCGCGTACGGGCGGGCGACGTTTCGCGCGCCGCGTCCATGCGCGCGAGGTAATCGCCACGCGTACGGCCACTCCTGTCCGCGATGCGTTGGGTCACGCGTTCGATGGCGGGGTGCAGGGACATCATTCGCTCCAGTGGATGTGCACGTCGGCGCCAGGCGCATGCAGGATGGCGGCAACCGGATACCGCAATGCGTCCTGCGATGCCTGCGCTTCACGCAGCATGGCGTGCTTGCCTTCGCCGGTGATGGCGAGGTGGAGACTGCGTGCGCGCAACAGGCGCGCAGCGGTCAGGGTGACGCGCGGGAACGGCGCTTCGGGCGGCAGCGGTTGCGGATCGATGCGGCAGGCATCCCCGGCACCCTGCGGATCGAGTGCGGCCGCGAGGTCCACCGCGCCGGGAAACAGCGAAGCGGTATGCGCATCGTTGCCCATTCCCAGCACGACGGCATCGAAGTCGGCTGCGTGTCGGGAAAGCATCGCGCGCGCCTGCGTTCCGGAGCGATCGGGGTCGCCGTCCTCCGTCGTCAACGATGCGAAGCGAACGCCCTCCGCCTGCGCGAATGCACTCCGCATTTCCCGCAGGTTGCACGCCGGATGGTCGTGCGGCACGCAGCGCTCGTCGGTCGGCATCAGCACGACGCGGCTCCAGTCGACGTCGCGCGAGGCCAGCGCGCGATACGCGGGAAACGGCGTGCGTCCGCCGGCAAGCACGAGCATGGCCTGGCCGCGTTCCGCGATGGCTTCGCGCACGATGTTTTCCAGGCGCGCCGAGAGTGCCGCCGCGAGTGCGTCGGCATCGACGTAAACATGTTCGGTCCAGGCCATCAGCGGACTCCTGCCAAGGTCCCTTCCCCGCTCATCCCGAGCGTAGCGCCGCAGGCGCAAGGTCGAAGGACATCAGTCACGCCAGCTGTGCCCGTGCCGTTCGGCCATCGCGACCGCCGCGGCCGGGCCCCAGGTACCCGCAGGGTACGGCCGGGGCGTGATGTTGGCGTGGCGCCAGCCGTCGAAGATCGCGTCGATCCATTCCCACGCGGCTTCGGTTTCGTCGCGGCGCACGAACAGCGTGTTGTTGCCTTCGATCGCATCGAGATACAGGCGTTCGTACGCGGGGCGGCGGCGGAACGTGGCGAATTCCTCGTGCATGTCGAGGTCGAGCTCGACTTCCGACAGCTTGAGGCCCGAGCGATCGAGGCCCGGCGTCTTGCTCATCAGCTTCAGTTCGATGCGTTCTTCCGGCTGCAGGCGGATGGTGAGCGCGTTGGGCTGCGCGAGCGCGCCGGGGAAGATCGAATGCGGCACGGCGCGGAACTGCAGGTGGATCTCGGTGCTGCGGCGGGGCATGCGCTTGCCGGTGCGCAGGTAGAACGGCACGCCCGACCAGCGCCAGTTGTCGACATGCGCGCGCAGCGCGACGAAGGTTTCGGTGCGGCTGGCCCGGCCCAGTTCCTCGAGGTAGCCGGGCACCACTTTTCCGTCCACCGCGCCGGAGGTGTATTGCCCGGCGACGGTTTCGGTGACCACATCCTCGCGGCCGATGCGGCGCAGCGAACGCAGCACCTTGATCTTCTCGTTGCGTACCGCGGACGGTTCGAAGCGAGCGGGCGGTTCCATGGCAGTGAGGCACAGCAGCTGCAGCATGTGGTTCTGCAGCATGTCGCGCATCGCGCCGGAGTGGTCGTAGTAATCGCCGCGGCCTTCGACGCCGACGGTTTCCGCCACGGTGATCTGCACGTGCTGGATGTGGCGCGCGTTCCACAGCGGTTCGAACAGCGCGTTGCCGAAGCGCAGGGCGAGCAGGTTCTGCACGCCTTCCTTGCCGAGGTAATGGTCGACGCGGAACACGCGTTCTTCGTCGAAGACGCGGGTCACGCCGTCGTTGATCGCGATCGCGCTGGCGAGGTCGTGGCCGATCGGCTTTTCCAGCAGCACGCGCGTGCCGGGGCCCCCAAGGTCCATGCGGCCGAGCGCTTCGCAGATCGGCGCATAGAAGCGCGGCGCGGTGCTGAGGTGGTACACGACGTCGCCGCCTTCGCGCAGCACGCGGATGCGTTCGCCCAGTTGCTGCAACGAGGCTTCGTCGTTGGTGTCCGCGGCGAAGTAGTCGATGCGGTCCAGCAGTGCCTGCAGCGTGGCTTCGTTGCACTCGCCACTGGGCACGTTGCGGCGGATCGCGTCGCCGATCTGCGCGCGGAAACCGTCGGCATCGATGTCGGTGCGGCCGGTGCCCAGGATGCGCATGGCCGGCGTGCACAGGCCGTCGGCCTCGAGGCCGTACAGCGAGGGAAACAGCATGCGCTGGGCCAGGTCGCCGGTCGCGCCGAAGATCACCAGCAGGGAAGCAGGGTTGGGCATCGTGGGACGGGGTGGGGATGTCCCCGGAGTCTAATCCCCCGGACGTTCAGGAAGCCTTTGCATACGATTGCGTGCGCGATGGGCTCTTTCCGTTGGTCATCTGTAACGCCGCTCTGCCGCTACTGCGCGGTGCGGCGTAAGGCGCACGGAAGCAGGCACCCGAAGGCCCGGCGCTACGCAAACGGCAGCAGTCCGCTTTTACGGATGCGACAGCGCGTCCTGGATGTCTTCGAGGCGATGCCCACGCGTCTCGATGCCACTGCGCAGCAGCATCACGCCGGATACCGCCATCGGCACCGCGATCAGCAACGCCGACCATGCGAAATGGCTGAAGAAGCCCATCACGCCCAGGCCCGCGCCGAGGATGCCGCCGAACTTCGAGCTCGCCGCGATCACGCCCGAACCCGTGCCGCGCAGGTGCACGGGATAGATCTCGGCGGCGTACGGAATCAGCATCGCGATCACGCCGCTGATGCTGATCAGCAGCGACGCCGTCGCCGCGACGGTCAGGACTTCCGAACGCAGCTGCAACGCGCCCATCAGGAAGAACGCGAGCAGCGACACCGTGGTCAAGCCAATGAACACCACCAGTGACTTGAAGCTGCTCCAGTGGTGGTACAGCCAGATCACCACGGCAATGCCGGGCAGCGCGTAGATCGCCGACTTCGCCAGCAGGCGGCTGGCGAGCTTGGGATCGACGCCGAGTTCGGTGAGGTTGACCGGTAGCCACAGCAGGAAGCCGAAGTTCGCCAGCCCCCACGCCATGCCGCACACGAGCAGGCCCCAGGTGATCGGCGCGTGGCGGCCGCGCAACAGCTGACGCGTTCCGATAACCGGGTGGGCATCGTCGATCTTCGGCGCGCCCGGATGTTCGCGGTCGTCGGGCTCGATCGCATCGGCCGCGTTGCCGGAAAACGACTTGCCTGTGAACTTCATCAGCACCGCGCGCGCCTGGTGCTGGAGCCCCATGTTCGACAGGAAGCGCGGCGATTCGGGAATGAAGCGGTACAGCACGAGGATGATCGCGCCGGTCGGCAGGCCGAGCAGCCACAGCACGCGCCAGCTGAACATCGGTTCGAGCGTGGCCGCTGCGCCCGCGGCGAGTAGATAACCCGCCGAAGTGCCGATCCCGCCGAGGGCGACCAGCAGCCAGCCACGATGCGCGGCGGGCACGGTTTCGGCCATCAGGGTGAAGGTGATCGGCAGCAGGCCGCCAGCGGACGCGCCCATCAGGAAGCACATCGCCAGGTTCCAGCCGAAGCTTGGCATCGCGCCACAGATCGCCGTGCCCATGAACATCAGCGCGCCCAGCAGGATCGCCGCGCGACGGCCGAAGCTGTCGGCGACGCGCCCCCACAATACCGAGCCCACCGTGGTGCCGGTGAGCGCGACCAGTGCGAGCAGGCTCGCGGTCGGCTTGGTGATGCCGTATTCCGAACTCATGCCGGGCATGACGAAGCCGAGGGTCGCCGGTTTCATCACGTCCACCGCCAGCGCCGCGACGAGCACGGCGACCAGCTTCCAGTGTTCGATGTTGAGCCCGACGCCGTCGGCGATATGGAAATGCAGATGGCGCCCTTCGCCATGCAGCGCCCGCTTCATCAGCGCGAGCCGCGGCATCAGCCCGTAAGCCGCGAAACCCAGGCCGATCGGGATCGCCGCCATGCCCATGAGCATCCAGTGGTCCATCGGCATGCCCACCATCTGCCAGTGCGTGTACTGCCCCATCAGGAACATCGGCGCATGCGAAAACACGCCCGCGACGATCAGCGCGCAGCCGAACCAGAAGGCGATGGGATGGTGGAAGCTCAGGCCGTTGGGTTGCATGACGCGAAGTGATCGTGGCCGGAGTGCGGCGCGGGGCCTGCATCATGCATTGTTCTGTTGTCCGCCGGGATGTCCGGGTCCGGCGTGATCGGATCGGGCACCATCAGGATCGTGAATACGCTCCGGCTCCGCGAGCCGCAGTTCGCGGCTCAAGCCCTGGCCAATGGATCGAAGCAGACCTCTTGCGCTCCTCAGGTTCCGGAAAGCTCCGTCACTAACTTCAGCCCTGAGCCCGCACGGTAGGCATCACCGGGAGCGAGGGTATCGGGGCTGAAACCGATGCCTTCCGTGGCCGCTTCCCACGGGTCGGCATGTCGTGGGCCGGGGACATAGGCTTCCCACCGGCCATAAACATCGGCCCGGCTCGGACCGTCCAGCGAAAACACCACGGGTACGCGCATCACGAAATAGTCCGCGCTGGCTTTCTCCCCTTCAGTCGGCGGGCTGAACTTCCATCGCTTCGCCTGACGCACGGAAGCCTTTTCGAACACGCGACGCCACTGCTCCATGACGTTTTCGCTCGCAACCACCTTCAGGTTCACCTGTTCGGCAATCACGTCGGTGACCGTGCCATCGCGCGCCGCGCGCACCAGCAGGTAGACCGTGCCGGCCACGCCGGATGCGACCGCGCTCTCCGGATAGCCCGGTGGCGTGAGCTTCTGCCCTCGCGCACGCTCGGCCGTCCTGTCGGATGGATTGCCGAACCCGGCACTGCGTATCTCGATGCTGTAGCTGGTGTCATCAAGCTTCCTGGCGACCAGGCGGATGTTCATCGTGGTCCTGACGTTGGCCGGCTTGCCATTCATCAGCACAGGCTCGAATTTCCAGGTGGGGACGGACTTGCCAAGCAGTTCGACCACGCCGGGCGGCAGTTTTTCCTGCCGGTCCAGCGAGAAGCCGGACACCGCTCCGTCGCTGTCCACGTCGATCTTGCCGGTGACCAGCATGCTGGCCTCGACCTGCTTGCGCACCGCCGCCGGACCGCCCCCGAAGGCCGCGACGCCTGCGCTGGCAAGCAATGCGGCGATAGCGGCGAAAGTTGCGACTCCATTGCGGATGTTCATGACGTCCCTCGTTCCATGTCAGTAACAACGCGCGGAGCATAACCGCACCGCAGCGGCATAATCACCGCAATGGAGGTGCGCAATGCACGGCGATAGCGGTCTGGAACTTGCCCTGGTCTTTCTGCTTGCCGCGGTGATCGCGGTGCCGGTGTTCCGGCGCTTCGGCCTGGGTGCGGTGTTGGGTTATCTCGCCGCGGGAGTCGCGCTGGGGCCGCACGGCATCGCGGTGATCCGCAACGCCGACCGCGTGCTGACGGCATCGGAGATCGGCGTGGTGATGATGCTGTTCGTCATCGGCCTGGAACTCTCGCCGTCGCGCCTGCGGGTAATGCGCAAACCGGTATTCGGCGCCGGCGGCGCGCAGGTGCTGTTGTCGACAATCGCGCTGATGGTGGTGGCGATGCTCGGCGCCACCTTGCTGGGCGACGCGACGCTGCAGGACGGTGTCGGCTGGAAAACGGCGCTGGTGGCGGGCGGCGGCCTTGCGCTGTCTTCGACGGCGGTGGGTTTGCAGCTGCTGTCCGAACGCAAGATGCTGACCAGCGAACATGGCCGGCTCGCGTTCGCGATCCTGCTGTTCCAGGATCTCGCGGCGATCCCGTTGCTTGCCGCGATTCCGCTGCTCGGCCATGCGCAGGCGCAGGCCAGTGAACCGATCGGACTCGCGGTGCTGAAGGCGGTGGTCGCGATAGCGGTCGTGGTGCTCGGCGGCCGGATCGTGCTGCGCCATCTGTTCCGCGTCGTCGCGCGCACGCAGATGCCGGAGGTATTCACCGGCGCCGCACTGCTGACGGTCCTCGGCGCTGCGTGGGTGATGCAGCTCGCCGGATTGTCCGCGGGCCTGGGTGCGTTCCTCGCCGGCGTGCTGCTGGCCGATTCCGAATACCGGCACGAACTGGAATCGCAGGTCGATCCGTTCAAGGGCCTGCTGCTCGGCCTGTTCTTCATGGCCGTCGGCATGAGCATCGACCTGCAGCGCGTGCTTGCCGAACCCCTGCTGATCGCATCGATCGTGCTCGGCTTCATGGCGATCAAGTTCCTGCTGCTCGTCGCAGTCGGATTGGGGCCGGGCGGCCTGAACAAACGCGAATCCCTGCAGCTGGCGGCGGTGCTCGCACTGGGCGGCGAATTCGCCTTCGTGATCTTCGGCGAAGCGGTGAAGGCCGGCGTGTTCGACAACGCATTGCGCGACCGCCTCGTCGCCGCGGTGGGCGTGTCGATGGCACTCACGCCCGTGCTCGTCATCGCGGTGTCGCGCCTGCTCTCCGCGCATCCGCCCGCGAAAGCGAAGCGCGCCTTCGACGCGATTCCCGACGGTCACCCGCAGGTGCTCATCGCCGGCTTCGGCCGCTTCGGCCAGGTGGTGGCGCGCCTGCTGGCCGCGCACCGCACGCCCTTCATCGCGATCGAGAACAATATCGAACAGGTCGACTTCTCACGTCGCTTCGGCAACCTGATCTATTACGGCGATCCCGCGAAACCCGAACTCCTGCGCTCGGCCGGCGCGCGGCACGTGAAGGTGTTCGTGATCGCCATCGATGACCAGGAGCGCTCCACGCGTACCGTCGAAACCATCCGCCGCCTGTATCCGGAAGCCACCGTCTATGCACGTGCACGCGACCGCCGCCACGCATGGGACCTGATGGCGCTCGGCGCGAAGGTGATCCGCGAGACGTTTTATTCCAGTCTGAAGATGGGCGAAAAGGTGCTCATCGAACTCGGCATCGAATCCGACACCGCGCGCGATCACGTCAGGAAGTTCCACGACCACGACGTACGCCTGCTGCGCGCGCAGTACGCAGTCCACGACGACGAGGACGCGCTGCTGCAGACCGTGCAGGATGCGCGGCGCGAGCTGGAAGACCTGTTCGCCGCCGATGCGGGCGAGGGCGTGCTCGGCGAGATCGCCGCGAGCAGCCCGGTGGAACCGGAAGCGAGCTGAGCTGATCGCTGCTTCGCAGGGTAAAGCCTGCTTCGCGCCACGAAGCGGGTGCGATCAACGATCGCGCAGGAAGCGCGCCATCGACACATCCGATCCCGGCGGTGCCGGCGTCGGCGCCAGTTCCGCGGCGATGTCGACGAAGCCGCGCATCACCGCGATCTCGCGCGGGGTGCGGTTGAGCGTGTCGCGCTGGCCGGGGTCCGCGCCGGCGCGCAGCAGCTTGTGCACGACGCGCATCAGTCCGTGCAATGCGGCGAGGTGCAACGGGCCGAAACCGCGCGGATCCTGCACGTCGAGGCGCACGTCGTGGTCGAGCAGCTGGTCGAGCCCGGCGATCAGCACGTCCTCATCGGCGGCCGAGCCGGGCTCCGCACGCGCACCCAACACCAGCAGCAGCGGCGTTGCGCCTGCCGCGGGCAGGTCGGGTTCGGCGCCCGCGAGCAGCAGCGTGTCGAGCAGCGCTACCAGGCGCGCGCGTTCGCGGGCGGTGAAGCCGAACATCGCCGCGCAATGCAGCGCGGTGCGGCCCTGCGCGTCGAGAGCGTGTACGTCGGCCCCGGCCGAGAGCAGGCGTGCGGCCATGTCGGGCAGGCCGAGCGCGCACGCGACCATCAGTACGGTGAGATCACCCGGCAGGCGCTGTTCCAGCGATACGCCGGCCGCGATCAGGCGATCGACGACTTCAGCATGGCGCATGCTCACCGCCGCCGACAGCGGCGTGGCGCCGGAATTGGCGGCGAGTTGCGGATCGGCACCGCGCGCGAGCAGCAGGTCGACGACCGCGCGGTGGCCCCCACCGGCCGCGCGCAGCAGCGCGCTGCAACCCTGGTTGTCGGCGGCATCGACCGGCAGGCCGAGGTCGAGCAGGCGGCGCACCGCATCGGCATCGCCGACGATCGCCGCGGCCGGCACATCCTGCGCACGCAATGGACGTCGCGGCAGCGGCCAGCCGCGCCAGTCAAGCCAGTCGGCGAGGTCGCGGCGGCCCGACGACAACGCGACCCCCAACGGCGTCTGTCCATCGGCGGCCAACAGATCGGGGGCGGCGCCGTACGCGACGAGTTTCCTCAGCATTGCCTCGCGACCGAGTGCGGCGGCGAGGTGCAGCGCGCTCATGCCGTGGCTGTCACGGCCATCCAGGCTCACGCCGACAGCGAGCAGGCGGTCGACCAGGCGCGACCAGCCCAGGCGCACCGCGAGTGCGAGCGGTGGATCGCCGGCGGGTGAGGCCGCGAACGGATCGGCACCGCGTTCGAGCAGTTCGAGGGCGAAGTATTCCAGCCCGCGCGCCGCCTGTTCGCTCGCCGAACACGCCGCGAGGAAACGCGCGAGGCCGCCAGCGCCGGCTGGCGAAACGCCACGACGCAGCATCGCCTGCAAGGCGGGCAACGCCGACGGACCGCGCGTAAGCAGCGCGAAGAACGGGGTGTCGCCATTGCCATCGCGCACGCCGGGGTCCGCGCCCCACGCGAGCAGGCGCTCGACCTGTTCGGCACCCGGGCCGGGCCTGCCGTCATGGGTGCCGTTGTCGTGCAGCAATGCGCCCAGTTCGGCCGGGCTGAGCAGTTGCGCGAGGCCGCCGAGTTCGGCGCCACGGCGTTCGTGCAGGCCTTCGCGCAGCAACGCCGCAGGCGCGCGATCGGGAAGGAGAGCGTCGAGTTCCGCCGCATCGCTCACCGCGGACGGCACCGGATAGGCGCGATCGAGCGCGGCTACCAAGGCCCAACGCCCTGCTTCGGCGGCGCGATCGATCGCGCGCTTGTCATCGAAATCGCGTGTGTCCGGATCCACGCCCAGCGAGAGCAGGCGTTCGATCAGTGCCGGCGTTGCGTTCTCGGACATCGCCGCGAGCATCAGCGCGCCGCGGCCGTGCGCGTCGACAGCGGCGGCTTCGTTGACGCCGCCCCCGCTCCTGGACGAGCCGGACAATTGCGTAAGCAGGCATTCGAGCACGGCAAGGCGTCCACCCCGCGCCGCCTCGAGTACGGGCGTGCGCGCGAGCCGATCGGTGGCGGCCGGATCGGCCCCCGCGCCGAGCAGCACCTGGGCGATCTCGACATGACCGGCGAAGGCGGCTTCGTGCAGCGCGGTGCGGCCCTGCGCGTCGCGGGCGTCGACCTTTGCCTTCTGCTTGAGCAGCAACTGCACACCGGCCGGATCGTCTTCTTCGGTGGCCGCCGCGGCGAGCAGCGCGGGCTGGCCGCCGCGCGGCTCGGGTTTCGCGCCGCGTTCGAGCAGGAATTTCGCCAGGCGCCAGTTGCCCGCGGCGCAGGCGACGCCAAGCGGCGAAAGTCCATCGGCGTTCAATGCATCGACTTCAGCGGCGGCATCGCGCAGCAACGCGGCGACACCCGGATCGGAGCTGCGCGCGGCGTGGTGCAGCGCGGTGTTGCCATCGAAGTCGACCGCACGCGGGTCGGCGCCGTTGGCGAGCAGGGTCATCACCGCGTCCGGACGGCCGTGCCAGCTGTCGCGCGTCGCCGCGAGCAACGGCGTCATGCCGGCGTGCGAGGCATTGAGGTCGATTCCCTGCGCGATCAGCGCGCGCAGCAGGCGCAGGTCCGGCAATACCGCGGCGAGCACGGCGAGGCTGCGCTGATCGCGGTCGTCGGCCGGCGGCGGCGCGTGCACGTCGGCGCCCGCCTCGATCAGTTGCAGCGCCTGCTCGACCCGGCCCGCGCGCGCCGCCGCATGGAGCTCGGCCTCCAGCGGGATGCCGGACAGCGGCAGTTCGGTGGCGGCTCCGGCGTCGGTTTCGAATGCGATGTCGGCTTCAGGTAGCGCATCGGCAGGCGCAACCCGCTGCAGCAACCAGTGCAGCAACGGCGCTACCGGCACCAGCAATGCGGCCAGTACCCAGCGCGCAATGCCCCCGAGCAATCCGGGCCATGCCAGCAGCATGATCGCGCCCAGCATTCCGACCACGATCGCGGCGACGCCGAGCCCACGCCAGGCGCCGGCATCGAGTTCGCCCAGTTCGTTCCAGTGGCGCGTGAGCCGGCCGCCTTCGGTTTCCTGCCCGTGCCAGAGCGGCCACAAGCGCCACACGCCGAGCAGCAGCACGCCCGCCACCAGGCTCACGCCCAGGGCGGCCATCAGCGAGCCGCCTTCGAGCAGCGCCGACAACGGCCACAACGCCACGGCCAGCGCGACCAGGAATGCACAGCCCCACAGCGTGGCGAGCCAGCCGCCTTCGCGAAGCAGCCTGCGCGGCGCGATCCGGCGGCCGCGCAGCTGCGCGATCCCGATCGCGAACGCGGGCTGCGCGAAGATCGCCGCAATCGCCGCGACCGCACCGCCGAATCCGGCCAGCAGGGTCAGCAGCGCACCTGCCGCGAGCGTTGCCCACAACGGCCAGCGGGCCGGCGCCGTATCCAGGGTTCGTTCCGTCCCGGACTGCACTTCGGGCGTCGCCGCAATGGCGTCAGGCATCGGTGCCCCAATCCTCCGTCATCGGATCCTCGACGGTAGGCGGAAATTGCAGGTGGAAGCCGCGCATGGCGAGGTTCTCGCGCACCACGGCGGCATCTTCACGGGCGAGCCTGCGTTCCGGCGTCAGCGCCACTTCCATCACGAACTGCAGGCGGCCCAGTTGCGCGCGCAGCGGTTCGGGCAGGCGCATGAAATCGTCGCGGGCAGCGAGGTACACGTAAGTGTCGGCTTTGCGGAGACTTTTGTAGACGTGGGCTTGCATGCGCTCGGGGGCGGGCTCGCAGCGTGACAACGCACACAGCATAACCGCCCCCACCTACGGGGGAAACGCGTGTTCAGGCTTTTTTTCGCGAGTTTTCGCGATGCGGCGAAGGACTCAGTGGTAGCCGGAGTCCGCCGCGACCTTGCCCTTGAACACGCTGTACGACCATGCCGTGTAGCCGAGGATCGCCGGCAGCAGCACGATCAGGCCAACGGCGACGAAGCCCTGCGACGATGGCGGCGACGCTGCTTCCCAGATCGTCATCGACGGCGGCACGATGTTCGGCCAGATGCCGAGCACGAGGCCGGCGAAACCGAGCACGAAGAAGCACAGCGTCAGCACGAATGGCGCGGCGTCGCGCCCCTGCCGCATCGCGGCCTTCCACAACGCGAACGCGTTGAGCAGCGCGAGCAGCGGCACCGGCGCGAGCCACCAGAAATTTCCGCCTTCGAACCAGCGCGCCATGATCCGCGAGTCCAGGAACGGCAGCCACGCGCTTACCAGCCCCATGAACGCAACGACGACCAGCACCAGCGGCCGCGTCAGCGTGCGCGCGATCTGCTGCATGCCGCCTTCGGTCTTGAGGATCAGCCAGGTCGAGCCGAGCAGCGCATAACCGAACACGACGGCGATGCCCGTAAGCATCGAGAACGGACTGAACCAGGCGAATGCGCTGTTCAACAACTGGCCGCCGATGTACTTGCCGCCCTGCAACGGCATGCCTTCCACCAGCGCGCCGAGGATCACGCCCTGCGCGAACGCGGCGAACATCGAGCCGAGCGAGAAGGCCAGGCCCCAGGCCTTCTTCGCGCGATTCGCCTTGAAGCGGAACTCGAAGGCAACGCCGCGGAACACCAGCGCGATCAGCATCAGCAGCACCGGCAGGTACAGCGCCGACAGCACCACCGCGTAGGCTTTCGGGAACGCAGCGAGCAGGCCGGCACCGCCGAGCACCAGCCAGGTTTCGTTGCCGTCCCAGATCGGCGCGGCCGTGTTCATCATGTGGTCGAGCTGGTGCTCGTCCTCCGCGAACGGCGCGAGGATGCCGAGCCCGAGCACGAAGCCGTCGAGCAGCACGTACATCAGCACGCCAAAGCCGATGACGCCGAACCAGATGATGGGAAGCCAGTATTCCATTGGGGATTTCCTGTTCTATCCGATTGCTGCTTTTGTGAGTGCTGCTTTTGTGAGTGCTGCTTTGTGGTTGCTGCTTTGCCGCTGCTGCTTTGTGGCTGCTGCTTTGCCGCTGCTGCTTTGCGGCTGTTGCCTTTGCTCGTCATTCCCGCGAAGGCGGGAATCCAGCGACTTTGCTCTTACCCGACAATCTGGGACCAAAGGTCATTCCAGTACGGATTGGCTTCTTCAATCAGCCGCACCTTCCATTCCCTATTCCACTTCTTGATCTGCTTCTCGCGGGTGATCGCCGAGTCCATGGTGGCGTGAAGCTCGAACCAAACCAGGTATTCGACACCGTGCTTTTCCGCGAAACCGTCGACCAGGTGTTCCTTGTGCTGCCAAGTCCGCTGAACAAGATCACTCGTTACACCAACGTACAAAGTGCCATTGCGTGCGCTGGCGAGGATGTAGACCGCGGGTTGCTTCATCCCTGAACCCCAAAGTCACTGGATTCCCGCCTTCGCGGGAATGACGAGCAAAAACAAACGCGCTCACGTACCGCTTGCCGGCTCGCCTCACGGCGCACTCTCCGCCGTCGCATCATCCGGCGTGCGATTGCCTATCGAAAGTGGCCGCGCGGGCGTGCGCTCTCCCGAATCGCTTTCCGGCATCGGCTCGTGCGGTTGCGGGCCCTTGCGGATCAACTTGAGCAGGTACCAGATGCCCGCGCCGAACACGGTGAAATACACCGCGGCGAACACCAGCAATGACGTCAACACGCTGCCGGCTGCGAGCGTCGGCGTCACCGCGTCTGCAGTACGCAACAAGCCGTAGACAACATAGGGCTGGCGGCCGATTTCCACTACGTACCAGCCCGAAAGGATGGCCACGAAGCCGGCCAGCGTCATCGCACGCCAGCCGTTCAACACCCACTTCGACTCGAACAACCGCTTGCGCCGCCACTGCCATAGCGACACCAGCACCAGCGCGAGCATCAGCAGGCCGAGCCCCACCATCACGCGGAAGGCGAAGAACACCGGCGCGACCGGCGGCCGCTCGTCCGCGGGCACGGCCTTCAGCGGCTGGATCTCGCCATCCAGCGAATGCGTGAGGATCAGGCTGCCGAGTTTCGGCACCGCGATTTCGTAATCGTTGCGCTCCGCCTTCTGGTCCGGCAGCGCGAACAGGACCAGTGGCACGCCTTCACCCTTCGCACCCTGCTCCCAGTGCCCCTCCATCGCCGCGAGCTTGGTCGGCTGGTGCTCGCCGACGTTGAGGCCATGCTGGTCGCCGACGAAGACCTGCACCGGCACTGCGATCGCCGCGAACAGGACCGCGAGCTTCAGCATCCGCCGGCCCGCATCGACATGCAGCCCACGGCGCAGGTAACCCGCGCTGACGCCGCCAATGACGAAACAGGTGGTGATGAACGCCGCGAGCACCATGTGCGCGAGGCGATACGGGAACGAGGGATTGAAGACGATCGCCCACCAGTTCGCCGGTTCGAACACCCCGTCGGCCGTCAGCGTGTAGCCCTGCGGCGTCTGCATCCAGCTGTTGGCGGAGATGATCCAGAACGTCGAGATCAGCGTGCCCAGCGCGACCATGCACGTGGCGAGGAAATGCAGCTTCTCCGGCACCTTCCTGGCGCCGAACAGCATCACGCCGAGAAAGGTCGCCTCCAGGAAGAACGCCGTCAGCACTTCATACGAGAGCAGCGGGCCGAGGATGTTGCCGGCCTTCTCGCTCAGCACCGCCCAGTTGGTGCCGAACTGGAAGCTCATGACGATGCCGCTGACCACGCCCATGCCAAACGACACGGCGAAGATCTTCAGCCAGAAGAAATACAGGTCGCGCCACACCGCGTCGCGCGTGCGCAGCCAGCGGAACTCGAGGAAGGCCAGCCAGCTCGCCAGGCCGATGGTGAAGGCCGGAAACAGGATGTGGCAGGAGATGACGAATCCGAACTGGATCCGGGAGAGCAGCAATGCATCCACGCAACGCCTCCGCGGCACGTGGGGTGCGCCGCGGCTGCATATTCTGCGCCGCAAACCGCCGGGCGAACAGGAGCAGATGCGCTCGTGCGGAACCGGAGCAGGAACGCGACCGTTGTCGGCGCCCGCAGCGCCGTATCACCGCGGCCTCACGGCGTATGGACGCGGGATTCACCGGATGTCGCGCACGCTTCCATCTGGTTTCGGAACGCACGGAGGGCTGGCCATGCGCAGTCATAGCGACGGGAACGCAGAAGCCACGGGTAGCGTGTCGCTGTGGATGGACACTGCACCTACGCCCGAACTGACACCACTGACCGGATCGCAGCATGCGCAGGTATGCGTCGTCGGTGCCGGCATCGCCGGTCTGACCACCGCGTATCGGCTTGCCCGATCCGGCAAGGACGTACTCGTTCTCGACGAACGCGGATTGCGCGGCGGACAGACCGCGCGAACTACCGGCCACCTGTGCAGCGCGCTCGATGACCGCTTCTTCGAACTGGAAAAACTGCATGGGCACGAAGGCGCGCGGCAGGCGGCGCAGAGCCATGCTTCGGCCGTCGATGCGATCGAGATGATCTGCGCGACCGAAGGCATCGATTGCGAATTCAGTCGCGTCGATGGTTATCTCGTGCAAGGCCGCGGCGACGAGCGCGCCGGCATCCTCGATCGCGAATACGACGCCGCGATTCGTGCGGGCCTGGATTGCGAGCGTGTTCCCGGTGCGCCCGGGTCACTGTCGGTGTTCGGGGATGCGTTGCGATTCCGCCACCAGGCGCGCTTCCACGCGCTGCGTTACACCGCGGGACTGGCGAACACGATCGAGCGGCTCGACGGGCGACTCAACCGCGCAACCGTGGTGGACGTCGAAGGCGGTGCGAACGCGCACGTGACCACGCAGGACGGCGACCGCATCGACTGCGATGCGATCGTTGTCGCCACGCACGTTCCGTTCAACGACCGCCTCGCGCTGCACACCAAGCAGGCCGCCTACCGCACCTACGTGATCGCACTGCGCATCGCCCAGCACGCCGTGCCCGACGCGCTGCTGTGGGACACGCTGGATCCCTACCACTACATCCGCATCGAGCCGGGACGCGGCAACGACTGGCTCATCGTCGGCGGCGAAGACCGCAAGGTCGGGCAGGACGAAACACCCGAACACCACTTCGCCGAACTCGAACGCTGGGTGCGCGAACATTTCCCGATGGCGGGCGAAGTCGGTTACCGGTGGTCGGGACAGGTCATCGAACCGGTCGATTCGCTCGCCTTCATCGGCCACAACCCGGGACGCGCCGACAACGTCTACGTCGTCACCGGTGATTCCGGCAATGGCCTGACCCACGGCACGCTGGCGGGCATGCTGATCGCCGAACTGATCGCCGGCCGCGAATCGGCCTGGACGTCGCTGTATGCGCCCGACCGCAAGACCTTGCGCGCCGCCGATGAATTCCTGCGCGAAAACCTCAACTTCGTGCCGTATTACGGCGAACTGCTGAGCGGCGGCGACGTCGACAGCTACGCGAGCATTGGCGCGGGCGAAGCGGCGATCCTGCGCGAAGGCCTGCACAAGATCGCCGCGTGGCGCGACGACACCGGCGAACTGCACCTGCACTCGGCGGTGTGTCCGCACCTGGGTTGCGTGGTGCACTGGAATTCGGCCGAAAGCAGCTGGGATTGCCCGTGCCACGGGTCGCGCTTCGATCCGCGCACGGGCGCGCGGCTCAATGGGCCGGCGGATCGCGGGTTGGCGCCACTGGAATTGCAGGTGGTGCCGCGGGATCGGGTGCGTAGCGAAGTACCGCGCGCAACGCGTTAGCTGGCATTAGCGACCTGACGCTTCACCCCTTCTCTCCGCGCAGCGGGGAGAAGGTGCCCGCAGGGCGGATGAGGGGCGCTCTTGCTGTTGCGCACCGCCCCTCACCCTGCGTTGCTACACGCAACGCTGTCCCTCTCCCCGCAAGCGGGGCGAGGGGTTGTCGCGCGTCCAACGCTGGCCTTTGCCCCATCTGCGCTTCCACGCCGCCCACCACCAGCCATGACCTTTGACCCGGTCCCCCACGGACACGGCTGCTAACCTCCGCCGGTCTTTCCACGCGCGCCCACCCATGCCACGTCTTCCGTTGCCCGCCCTGCTTCTCGCCACTTCATTCCTGAGCGCTCCCGTCTTCGCACAGGCGCCGCTCACGCTCGACCAGGTCATGGCCGATCCCGACTGGATCGGGCCGCCGGTCGAACAGGCCTGGTGGTCGTGGGACGGCCGGCAGGTGCAATACCTGCTCAAGCGCGAAGGCGCGACGATCCGAGACACCTACCGGCAACCGGTCGATGGCGGCTCGGCTTCGAGGATGGACGGCGCGGCGCGCGCGGAGCTCGACGGCATGAACCCGGCGTTCGACAACCAGCGCACGCACATGGCCTTCGTGCGCAACGGCGATGTCTTCGTGCGCGACCTGCGCAATGGCGCCCTGACCCAGGTCACGCGCACCGATGCCGCCGAGGCGCTGCCGCAGTGGAGCCGCGACGGTAACCTCGTCTTCCGCGTCGGCAACGACTGGTACCAGTGGCGCGCCGGCAGTGGCGTGAGCCAGGCCGCCGTGATCAAGGCGGAAAAGGATCCGGGCGCGGCACCCAAGCCCGACGACCTGCGCGAACGCCAGTTCGAAATGATCCGCACGCTGAAGGACGACAAGGCGCGGCGCGACGCCGCGCGCGTGCAGGACCAGCAATGGCGAAGCGCGGATCCGACACGCGCGCCGGTTCCGGCGTATCTCGGCGCCGACGTGAACATCGCCGACAGCGCGATGTCGCCCGATGGCCGCTGGATGCTGGTGGTGACGACGGCCAAGGACGCCGACGAAGGCCAGGCCGGCAAGATGCCGAGGTACGTGACGGAATCGGGCTACGAGGAATTCGAGGACGTGCGCACGCGCGTCGGCCGCAATGCGCCGCTGCCGCAGAAACTGTGGCTCGTCGACCTCGCCGCGGCGAAGGCGACGGAAGTGAAGTACGACACCCTGCCCGGCATCGCCGACGACCCGCTCGCGGCGATGCGCAAGGCCGCGAAGAAGGATCCGCTGAAGGGCAACCGCGACGTGCAGGTGCTGACCAGCGGCGACAACAGCGGCGCACCGTCGATCCGCTGGACCGATGATGGCCGCAGCGTCGCCGTGGCGATCCGCGCGATCGACAACAAGGACCGCTGGATCGCCAGCGTCGATCTCGCCAGCGCGAAGCTGCAGCCGCGCCACCGCCTAACCGATCCCGCCTGGATCAACTGGGGCTTCAACGATTTCGGCTGGACGCCCGACGGCCAGCTGTGGCTGCTGTCGGAGCAGAGCGGCTATTCGCACCTGTACGTGGGCGAAGGTAGCAAGCCGCGTGCGCTGACTTCCGGCAACTGGGAAGTCTCCGCGCCGCAACTGTCCCGCGATGGCGCCACGTTCTATTTCCTGTGCAACCGCAAGTGGCCTGGCGACTACGAGGTCTGCGTGGTGCCGCGCAATGGCGGCGAAGTGCGCGAACTCACCGACCTGGGCGGCGTCGAGGACTTCTCGCTGTCGCCCGATGGCCAGCAGCTGCTCGTGCGCCACTCGCGCGCGTACATGCCGCCGCAGCTGTCGGTACTGAGCGCGAAAGGCGGCGCGGCGAAGCAGATCACCGACACGCGCAAGGAAGCCTTCAAGACGCGCGAATGGATGCTGCCCGAATACGTGCAGGTGCCGAGCAAGCACGGCGCCGGCACGATCTGGGGCAAGTACTACGGTCCGAAACAGCCCGAAGCGGGCAGGAAATACCCGATCGTGATGTTCGTGCACGGCGCGGGCTACCTGCAGAACGTCGACGACCGCTGGCCCGACTACTTCCGCGAGCAGATGTTCCACAACCTGCTGGTCGAGAAGGGCTACATCGTGCTCGACCTCGACTATCGCGGCTCGGAAGGCTACGGCCGCGACTGGCGCACCGCGATCTACCGCAACATGGGCCATCCGGAACTCGAGGATTACCTCGACGGCCTCGACTGGCTCGCCGCCAACAAGCAGGGCAACAAGGATCGCGCGGGCATCTATGGCGGTTCCTACGGCGGCTTCATGACCTTCATGGCGCTGTTCCGTTCGCCGGGCACGTTCAAGGCCGGCGCCGCGCTGCGCCCGGTCACCGACTGGTCGCAGTACAACCACGAATACACCAGCAACATCCTCAACACGCCCGAGCTCGATCCGGAGGCGTATCGCGTTTCCTCGCCGATCAACTATGCCGACAAGCTGCAGGACAACCTGCTGATCGCGCACGGCATGATCGACGACAACGTGTTCTTCAAGGACTCGGTGGTGCTCACCCAACGCCTGGTCGAACTGCGCAAGGACAAGTGGGAAATCGCGCCGTATCCGCTGGAGCGGCACAGCTTCACGCATCCGGATTCGTGGTACGACGAGTACCGGCGGATCCTGGAGTTGTTCGAGCGGACGTTGAAGTAACGTTCTCTGACGGCTACAGCATGCGACGCCCGGCATTGGCCGGGCGTTCGCTTTTTTACGCTCGTCATTCCCGCGAAGGCGGGAATCCAGTGACTTCCGTTTTTTGGCGGAGAGCGAACCACGAAGACCAAGCAAAAAGCACAAGGCAAGCAAAGTCACTGGATTCCCGCCTTCGCGGGAATGACGAGCAAAAGCAGAAGCAAGAGCAACAGCGACACGACGCGACATGACATGGGCAAGGCTACCCTGCCCCCCCGCTGCACCGCGCAGGCGCGGCGCTACAATTTGGCCCATGAACGACTTCGACAGCGTCCGCAACTACCTCACCGACCTGCAGGACCGCATTTGCGCCGCGATCGAAACCGCCGATGGCGGCGCGCGTTTCGTCGAGGACAAATGGACGCGCGCGGAAGGCGGCGGCGGGCGCACGCGGATCCTGCGCGATGGCGCGGTGTTCGAGCAGGCCGGCATCGGCTTTTCCGACGTATCTGGCACGAAGCTGCCGCCCTCCGCGAGTGCGGCGCGACCGGAACTCGCGGGCGCGTCATGGCGCGCGGTGGGCATGTCGCTGGTGTTCCATCCGCGCAATCCGTACCTGCCGACCACGCACGCCAACGTGCGCCATTTCCGCGCGATGCGCGATGGCGAAACCGTCGCGTGGTGGTTCGGCGGCGGGTTCGACCTGACGCCGTTCTATCCCTTCGATGAAGACGTGCTGCACTGGCATCGCACGGCGCGCGAGCTGTGTGAGCCGTTCGGAGGCGCGCAACGCTACGACGCGCACAAGAAGTGGTGCGACGAGTATTTCCTGCTGAAGCACCGTGGCGAAACGCGCGGCGTCGGCGGCTTGTTCTTCGACGACCTGCACGAGGATTTCAAGCGCGACTTCGCCTACATGCGCTCGATCGGCGACGGCTTCCTCGATGCGTATCTTCCAGTCGTCGAACGCCGCCGCGATACGCCGTACGGCGAACGCGAGCGCCAGTTCCAGCTGTACCGGCGCGGGCGCTATGTCGAGTTCAACCTCGTCTTCGATCGCGGCACGCTGTTCGGCCTGCAGAGCGGCGGCCGTACCGAATCGATCCTGATGAGCCTGCCGCCGCTGGTGCGCTGGGAATACGGCTACACGCCGGAGCCGGGCAGCGCCGAAGCGCGCCTCGCCGACTACCTGCGGCCACGAGACTGGTTGCAGGAACTCGCGCGCTGATGAGGTTACTTCTTCGGATCCTCGCGCGGCACGATCGAGATTTCGCCGTCGCTCTCCAGCACCGCGAGCCGCACGTCCTCGACGCGAATGCAGCCGTGCTTGCGCATGGACTCCTTCAGCTCGGAATGGGTGAGATTGGTTCGGCGCAGCGCCTTCTCATACACCGTGCCGTTGCGTACCAGCAGCACCGGACTGCCTTCCAGCAACTGATCGAGCCGCTGGCTGCGCGATGACAGGAAACCCGCGAGCCAGTTGAGCGACAGCAGCGTCGCCACGAGGATCACCGCGCCGGTCACCGATTCCTCCTCGGCAATCATCGCGCCCTGCACCGCGTCGCCCAGCAATATGAGCAGCAGCAGGTCGAACGGGGTGAACTGGCCGACCGTGCGCTTGCCCGACAGGCGCAGGAAGGACAGCAACACGATATAGACCAGGGCGCCGCGCAGCACGATCTCGTACCACGGCATCGACAGGACGAGCAGGTCCGACATGGCCGTTCCTCCTCTGTGGCTTCGCGTCACCGTAGTGCTCCGTGCGTGAATGCCGCGCGCAGCTGCGACTACGGTGCCGGGGAGACGCGGTCCCCGTTCGTTTCGACGCGCGGCACGTGGTACGCATCCAGGATCGCGGCGATTTCCGTCGCATGCCGCTGCAGGGCCGCATTGAGTTCGCGGCGCAACGCGCGATCCTCCTTGCGCACGCCCATCGAGGTGTCGAACACCATCGGCCACAGCGGGCCATCGAGCCAGGGCGTGACCGGCATGAGGGCGAGCTGCACCGGTTGCTTTGCGGCGAAGTAGCCCGCGGTGGGACCCCACACGATCGCGACGTCGACGTCACCACGCGCAACCGCGTCGATCACCTGCGATTGCGGCGCTGCCTGGGCGTAATCACCGTAAACGGTGTAGCCGCGCACGTTCCCGGCGATCCCGCGTCGTGCCAGTGCGTGCGCGGGCGGCGTGTTGGCGCCGTCGTCGCCGACCAGCTGCACGCCGATCATCCATTGCTTCAGGCGGGGATCGTCGAGCGAATGCACGCCCAGATGGCGATCGGCGCGGCTGACGAATATATATGTGGAACGGTAATAGGGATCGGTAGTACCGAGCATGCCCATGCTGCTCGCCACGCCCGCCACGACGTCGCAATCGTTCGCCAGCAGCGTGTTGCGCAGGAAGCCGCGGCGCTGCGCCCACCAGGTGTAACGCACGTTGGCGTCCAGGTCCTTCGCGAGCAGCGCGATAATCCGGTTCTCGAATCCCTCGCCGCGCGCATTGGAGTACGGCAGGTTGTTCGGATCCGCGCACACGCGCAGTTCGCGCGCGCCTGCGTTTGCGGCGAGTAGCAACAGCGGCAGCACGATCGCGGCCCTCATGGTTTCACCACCACGCCCCACGGCTTGCCTCCGGTTGCGATCGTCGCCAGCAGCTGTCCACTGTCGCGATCGATCACGCTGACGTCGCCGGAAAGCCCGTTTGCTGCATACAGCCTGCCTTGCGCGCCCAGTGCGATGCTCCAGTCGCGTTGTCCTGCCGGGAGCACGCGCCGCAACTGATTCGTCCCGCGATCGATCTCGGCGACGCCATTGCCGCGACCCAGCGCGACGAAGGCACGCCTGCCATCGGGATCGAAGGCGATGCCGATGGCCTGCACCGTCGCCGGTGCATCCGCCACGTCGAGGTCGATCACGCCGCGGCGTTCGCGCGACGGCATGGCGAAGACGGCAACCGTGCCGCGCACTTCCGACGACACCCACAACTCGCGCCCATCCGCGGTGAAGCGCGCCTCGCGCGGCCGGGTGCCGACCATCGAACTTTCCACCAGCTTTCCGCTGCGTGCATCGATGAAGTGCACGAGGCTGGCGCTTTCGGATGTGCAGACCACCCAGTGGCCATCAGGACTCACCGCCATGCCTTCGGGCTCCGCGCCGACTTCCACTTCATGTGTGATCCGCTTCGCCGCGATGTCGAGGAAGCTGACCTTGTTGTCGTCCTCGTTGGCGACATAGAGCATGCGTCCGTCCGGCGAGAGGGCGAAGCGCTCGGGGTCCGGACCCGAAGGCAGGTGATCGGTCACGCGCCCCGACGCGAGATCGACCACGTCGATGCGATTGTCGTTGCTCACTGCGACGAACAACCGGCGGCCGTCCGTACTCAATTCCAACCCACGCGGACGCTGGCCCACCGGGATCTGTTTCACCTCGCGCCACTGCGGTGCCTCGATCACATGGATGACGTTCGCCTGTTCGTCCGACACGTACACCGTTTCCGCGTTCGCCACGGCAGTCGCCATGCATAGCGCACCAGCGAACAGGATTCGTGAGGCGGCGAGGAGGGACAGTCGCTTCGGCATCCGTCAGTTCAACGTGTAGAGATAGGCGGCGATGTCGCGCGCATCGGCGTCCGTCACGCCCATCTCGGGCATCGCGGTGTTGGGCTCGATGTGTTGCGGGTGCTGAAGCCACGCAATCAGGTTCTGCGGCGTGTTGCGTCGCTGTCCGGCGATGAAGGTGCGTTGTCCGAAGCGGAGCAGCGAAGGGCCCGCCATCCCGCCGGCACCACGCACGCCGGGAATGGTGTGGCAGCTGCCGCAGCCGTAATGCGCGAAGAGCTCGCGGCCGTGCGTGGGCCTGCCACCGGTCAGCCATGCGGCGCGCTGTTCGATTTCGTGATGCCGCTGGCGCATGTTCAACAGCAGCGCCGTCGCGCCGGCCAGCAGCACTACGGCCACGGCGCCCACCAGCCACTTCATGGCGACGGCTCCAGCGTGCGTTCGCGCAGGCTGCGCGCGAGCAGCACCAGCGCGGCGACTGCGTGCACGATTCCACCCGGGATCCACATCAGCAGGCCGGCCAGCTGCTGGTCCTCGGCGGGCGTCAATCCGAACGGCGCCATGCCAAGGCGCGCGTAGCCGGCGTACCAGGGACTGGACGACAGCGCCATGAACACACCCAGCGCGCCGCTGATCGTCGCGGTGAAGAACAGGCAGCCGATGGCAAGCGCCGGCCGCGCACGGTGCGCGACCAGGACCGCGCTCCAGAACAGCAGGGCCGTGGCCAGGAACGACACGTGCTGCGCGATATGCCAACCCGGTTGCGCGAGCGCAAGGTCGAACAGTCGCGGCGCATGCCACAGCCACAGTGCGAGCGCCTGCAGCAGCGTCGCCGGCAACGGATGCGTGAGCGCCTGCCAGGCCGCGGCGAACCAGCGCGCATGGCCAAAAGTGGCGCAGCGCGTGCGCCACGCATTTGGCAGGGCCCACAGCGCGATGCCGATCGGCCGGGACAACACCAGCAGCGGCGCCGCGGCGAGCATCAGCAGTTCGTGTTCGAACATGTGCGCGGCGAACGAACGCTCGCCCGCTTCGTGCAACGGCGACACGAGCGCCGCCGCTAGCACGAGCCAGCCCAGCCAGAACAGGTGTGCCTGGCGCCGGTGCGTGCCCGGCCTGCGTTCGCGTGCGCGCAAGCGTGCATATCCGGCGTTGAACCACAGCAGGCTGAGCGCGAGCGGCAGGGTCACCCAGGGATCGAGCGTCCAGCCTGGCCATGCCGTTGGCCCATGCGCGAAGGCAACATCGGGCATCGCGCACAGGACCAGCAGCGTCGTATCCGCGCGCCAGCGTCTCATGGCGGGCATCCCGGCAGCATCACGCCCGCCATCGTCTGCACCGCCACCAGCAGTGCGAACAACGCCGCCGCCATCAGGCTCAGTCGCGCGGCGAACGCGCGGCTGCCCGCGCTGCGCCGCAGCGGCTCGCGTGCAGGCTCTTCGCGGGCGCCTTCGTCCCTTGGCGACGCGCGCTTCCTGCGCGGCGCCGGGCCACGCGGCGGCGCTTCGCCTTCCTCCACCACCGCCACGGCATCCTCGCGCAACACCGCGCGACTCCACAACGCCGCCAGCGCGACGAACACGATCACCGCGATCCCCACCACCACTGCGCTCGCAGGATTGCCGGCGGGACAATGGAAGTGCAGCGCATCGCCGATGATCTGGTGATGCGCGAACCAGCCGGCCACGCCGGCGATCAGCCCGGCCCATGGCTGCAGCAGGAAGCCGATGCGCGCGCGTTTCACAGCCATCGCGGCACCCAGTACACGACCGCGTACACCACGACCCAGGTCACCACGATGAAATGCCAGAACACCGCATTGTCGTTGACGTCGGAGAATTTCCGGCCGTCGACTGGTTTGGCAAAGACCATCGCCGCGAGGACGAAGGTGTCGTAGACGTCGGTGATGACGTCCGCGTGGTGCATGATCAGCACCGCCCAGGTGATCGAGCCGTAGGCGTTCTGGTCCCAGCGCACGTTGAAGGCCTGGAACTCCAGTCCGCGCAACACCAGCAGCGCGACGCCGAACAACGCGGTCATCACGATCCAGAACTGCACCCCCGGTTTCGATTGCTGCTTGGCCCGACGCACCGTGAGCACATTCGGAATCTCCGACAGAAGCGCAAGGAGCACACCGGAGGTCGCCCAGAACAGCGGCGGTGGCGGCGCTCCCGGCGGCCATTCCTGCTCGTACGGCAGCAGGTAGAAGTACGCGCCGATCACGAGCACGAGGCCAACACCCTCGATCAGCATGAAAGCGATGCCGCCCCAGAACCCGATCGCGCCAGGCCCGAACAGGTAGTCCGGCAACTCGGAAAGGTCGATGTCGGTCGCGCGGCGAGGCATGCGGCTTACTCCATGCTCGGCTCGGACTTCTTCGGCCAGAACCAGATCGTCATCGCGATCGCGATCGCGATCGAAGGCCAGACCCAGCCCCAGGGATCGAAGATCGTCCAGATGAACTGGAGCGTGAGCGCCAACGCCGAGAAGAAGGGCCAGATGCTCGGGTCGGGACAGGCCCAGCGCGCCCGCGGTTGTGCATCGGCGATCGACGTCAGGAGCATCTCGCGCTTGTCGCTGCGCAAGCCGCGCAGCCAGGCGGGTTCACCCTGGCTCCACAGCGGCGTACGGCTTTCCACGGCCGGCACCTGCGTGAAATTCCACGGCGGCGGCGGCGAGGACGTGGCCCACTCCAGTTCCGGTGCCTCCCACGGGTTGTCGCCGGCGGCCTTGCCGCGCCGCAGGGACCAGACCGCGTTGGCCACGAACAGCAACACCCCGACAGCAACGAGATAGCTTCCGGCGGTGGCCACCATGTTCGCCCACTCCCAGCCCATCCCGGCCGGATAGGTGTAGATCCGGCGCGGCATGCCGGCGAGGCCGAGCCAGTGCATCGGGAAGAACGTGAGGTTCACGCCGGCGAACAGCAGCCAGAAATTCCACTTCCCCGCGCGCTCGCTCATGAGCCGGCCGGTGAACTTCGGGAACCAGTAATGGAAGGCGCCGAGGAACGGGAACACGGCGCCGCCGATCAGCACGTAATGCAGGTGCGCGACCACGAAGTAGGTGTCGTGCAACTGCTGGTCCAGCGACACCGACGCCAGCATCACCCCCGTGAGCCCGCCGAGCACGAACAACGCAAAAAAGCCTAGTACGAACAGCAGCGGCGTCGCGTAGCGCGGCTTGCCCAGCCACAGCGTGGCGATCCAGCAGAAGATCTGCACACCGGACGGGATCGCGATCATCATGCTCACCGCGGTGTAGAAGCTGTTGCCCAACGGCGGCAATCCCGTCGCGAACATGTGGTGCACCCACAACCCGAACGACAGGAACCCGATCGACACCAGCGCCACCACCATCGTCGTGTGCGCGAAGATCGGCCGTCGCGAGAAGGTCTGCACGATGCTGGAGATCATTCCCAGCGCGGGAATGAAGATGATGTAGACCTCCGGATGCCCGAAGAACCAGAACAGGTGCTGCCACAGCAGTGGGTCGCCGCCTTCGGCCGCGTTGAAGAACTGCGTGCCGAACTGGCGATCGGATTGCAGCAACTGGCTCGCGATCATCACGGACGGCATCGCGACCATCACCATGAAGGCGGTGACCATCTGCGCCCACGCGAACAGCGGGATGCGGTCGAGCCGCATGCCCGGCGCGCGCGTCACCATGAAGGACGTGGCGATCTCGGCGGCCACGCACAGTGCCGAGACCTCGGTGAAATTCACCATCTGCGACCAGAAGTCGGTGCGCTTTCCGGGCGAGAAGTCCGGGGACGCGAGCGGCACGTACGACGTCCAGCCCGTTTCCGGCCCGATGTCGAGCAGGAAGGCAACGAAGATGGTGATCCCGCCGAACAGGTACACCCAGTAACCGAAGGCGTTCAAGCGCGGGAACGAGATCGTGCGGGCGCCGAGCATCAGCGGCACGAGGTACACGCCCATCGCCGTCATGATCGGCACGGCGAACAGGAACATCATCGCCGATCCGTGCAGCGAGAACAGCTGGTTGTAGCGGTCCGGGCCGATGAAACCGTTCTCGGGACGGATCAGCTGCGTGCGCATCAGCAACGCGAGCACGCCGGCGCAGGCGAAGAAGACGAGGGCGGTGACGATATAGCGCAGGCCGATGCGCTTGGCGTCGACGGTGGTAAGCCAGCCGATCAGGCCGGGTCGGTCCGCCCAGGTGCGCGCGAGGCAGGCCCGTTCTTCCTGCGCGACGTGGTCCTGCGCTGCGCGTGGATTGGAAGCGGCGGGCGGCACGCTCATCGGCGGATCACTGCAACGTCATCAGGTAGGCGACGAGCGCGTTGAGCTCGTCGGGTTCGAGATCCACCGCCGGCATCGTGTTGCCCGGTTTCAGCCGTTGCGGATCGGAAAGCCATGCGGCGAGATCGCCGCGAGTGAACGGCCGCGTGCCCGCGGCAATCGTGCGGCGGCTGGCGAAGTGGGTGAGGTCCGGGCCGGTGCGTCCGCCGGCGTCGGTACCGCCGATCGCATGGCACATCACGCAGGCGCTAGACTGGAACAGCGCGGCGCCGCGTTGCGCCTCCGGTTGCGCGGGCAGCGTCGCAGGCGCGAGTTGATGCGCACGCCAGGCGGCGAAATCGCGCGCGCTGTCGACCCGGACATCGAGCGCCATGTGCGCGTGTTGCAGGCCGCAGAATTCCGCGCACTGGCCGCGGTAGCGACCGACGCGGCGCGGCGTGATCGCCAGGTGGTTGTCGTGGCCGGGAATGAGATCGGTCTTGCCGTTGAGGTTGGGGATCCACAGGCTGTGGATCACGTCGCCCGCCGAGAGTTCGACGCGGGTCATGCGGTCCACCGGCAGGTGCAGTTCGTTGGCGGTGATGAACTGCTTCGACGGCTCGCGGTCGAGGTATTCGACCTGCCACCACCATTGCTTCGCCGTGACGCGTACGCGCAGCGCGTCCGGATCGCGCGCGAGCAGGTGGCGATCGACGGAAAAACTCGCCGCGGTCAGTCCGACCAGCACGACCGCGATGAAGCCGGTCCACAGCACCAGCAACGCGCTGATGCGTCGTTCGGCGCCGTGCCCGGTGGCGGCATCGCGCCGCAACAGCGCGATCGCCAGTCCGGCCAACACGCCGACGTAAATGAGCGCGCACGTCCACAGCATCACCTGCCACATCACGTCGATCGCGCGTGACTGGTCCGCGGCGGGATCGAGCGTGGACTGCACGCGGCTGCACGCACCGATCAGTCCTGCGCCGAGAAGGAGCAGCGTCCGGGATGCGGCGGCGCCATGGCACGCCTTCATGGCGGCGCCACCGGTGGCTCGGCGTTGCGCGGCGGCTGCCTGGGTTCGTTCTGCTGAGTCACCGCCATGCCTTCGGTACGGCCCGGTTCGGCGGCCTTGGGCACGTTGCCCGACAGCGAACGTACGTACGCGGCAAGCTGCCACACCTGCTGCGGCGGAATCTTGCCGCGGAACGACGGCATGCCATTCGGCCGGCCCTGCATGATCGTCGAATAGACCTGGTCGATGCGGCCGCCATAGCGCCAGGTGTCATCCATCAGCGCCGGACCGATCGCGCCACCGCCGGAGGCATGGCAACCGTTGCAGTTGTACCAGCGGAACAGACGTCCGCCCTGGTTGATGTGGTATGCGTTGGCTTCGTACATTGCGCCGCGCGGATCGGCGACGAACGGCTTGTCCGCGCCCGGCGTCAGTGGACTCAGCTGAGCAGCTTCGGGCCCGGATTCCGCGCGCGGCTTGCCGGCGAACTCGCGGCGTTCGCGATTGCACGCCGCCAGCAACATCGTGCACGCCAGCACAATGATGGCGACGCGCTCCATGACAGTGCGCTCAGTGCGGCAGCGCGAAGACATACAGGGTCCCGCCCGGTTGGGTCTTGTCTTTCAGGTCGGCCGTCGCATTGACGAAGCCGAGCGCAGCGCCCTTGTCGCGCGGATCGAGGTTGCCCACGACGATCGCGCCTGCCCAGCCACCGACACCCGACAACACCGCAACGTACTGGTGGCCGTCGGGGCCGCGATACGTCACGGGTTGCCCGATCACGCCGGACCCGGTGCGGAATTTCCACAGCTCCGCGCCGGTCCGCGCATCCACCGCCTTGAACCAGCCGTCCATCGTTCCGTAGAACACGACGTCGCCGGCGGTCGCGAGCGCGCCGCTCCACACCGGCAGGTCTTCCTTGATGATCCAGCGCGGCGTGCGCGCGATCGGATCCCACGCCGTCACGACGCCGCGATGGCCGCCGGGACCGGCATACATCTTCACTTCCGCACCCACGTACGGCGTGCCGGCGATGTAGTTGGTCTCCACCGACAGCCAGTCCATGCACAGGTTGATGTGCGGTATGTAGACCAGGCCGGTGCGCGGCGAGAACGCCGACGGATTCCAGTCCTTCGCGCCGGGCGCGGCGGGACAGATTCCGCGCACCACCTTGCCCTGCTCGGTCTTCTTCTCCGGGTTGTAGACCGGGCGTCCGGTCTTCAGGTCGACGCGCAGGATCGAATTCCCCTGCACGAACGGATCGGCCGACAGCACCTGCCCGGTCGCGCGATCCATCACGTAGACGAAGCCGTTGCGTTCGGGCCGCACCAGCGTCTTGCGCAGCTGGCCGTCGATGCGCAGGTCGAGCAGCAGATTCTCGTTGATCGCGTCGTAGTCGTAGAGGTCATGCGGACTGAACTGGTAGAACCAGCGGGCGCTGCCGTCGTCGGGATCGCGCGCAAAGATCCCGGCTGTCCATTTGTTGTCGCCCGGCCGCTGCGCCTCGTTCCATGGGCCCGGATTCGCGGTGCCGTAATAGACGAGGTCGAGTTGCGGATCGTAGGAAATCCAGCCCCACGCCGTGCCGCCGCCGATCTTCCACGCCTGCGGCGGCCACGTGCGCACGCCGAGGTCCTTGCCGCGATCGGCGGGATAGAACGGCTTGAAGTTCGGGCCGATGCCGACATCGGCGTCGGGACCCGTCGCATACATCTTCCACAGCAACTTGCCGCTGCCCGCATCGAGCGCGGCGAGCCAGCCGCGCACGCCGAACTCGCCGCCGGAATTGCCGACCAGTACCTTGTCCTTCACCACCAATGGCGCGGCGGTGATCGACTCGCCTTTCTGGATGTTGCCGAGTTTCGTCTTCCAGCGTTCCTTGCCGGTGCTGGCATCGACCGCCACGGTGTCGCCGTCGAGCGTGTTGTAGATCACCGCGCCGTCCCAGTACACCGCGCCGCGATTGACCACGTCGCAGCAGGCAACGCCCTGCGCGGCGGCCTCGGGCTTGGGCTGGTATTTCCACTTGAGCTTGCCCGACTGCGACAGGTCGAGCGCGAACAGCACGTTGGGATACGGCGTCACCACGTACATCGTGTCGCCGACCACGAGCGGCGCGGCTTCCTGGCCGTGGTCGATGCCGGTGTCGAAGGTGAACTCGACCTTGAGCTGCTTCACGTTGCCGCGCTGGATCTCGGCGAGCGGGCTATAGCGCGTGCTGGCGTAATCGTGCGCGGGCATGCGCCATTCGCCATCCGTGGGCGAATGCGCGGAGGACTGCTGCGCGTGTGCGAGCGGAAGCATCCCGCAGAGCGCGCACCAGAGCATTGCCATTCGCCAGCCGCGCATTATTCCTCCACCACGTCGGCCAGGAGGCGTGCACCGCCGAACCACACGTTGCGGTCGAGCACTTTGGCGTCCTCGTACCTCAGTGAGCGTTTCACTGCCGGGCAACCTGGCGAGCCATCGGAATGCTTGCGAGCAAGTTTCCCCAAACAGGGTGAAGCAGCTGTCTTTTTCCAGGGTGATGCGTTCGCCGCAGCGATCGACTCCGCCTGCAGCGCGCCTGTGCACAGCGCAGTGCACACAACGAAGCGAGCGGCAGGAATGCCAACAATCACGTGATTCGCCTGCGGGCAATGAACCGACAATGCGGCGATATAAACGCGTGAAGCCCAAGTGCATTTGTGCAAATGCATTCGTGCAAATCAGTGCAACCCACGCCTTCCGCAGCCGCATCACCAATACCTGCAACCATCCGGAGCAAAGCCCCATTGGTAAGGGGCGCGGCGACAGCCGCGGGGATTGGCAGCGCAGCGTGGCGCCCGAAGTTTTGCGCACGCAAAACTTTGGGTTTTATTTTTCGCGAAGCGGAAAATAAAAAGCCCCGCTGGCAGGGGGGGCCGGCGGGGCTGGAGGAGCGGGACCTGGGGAGGGGTCTTCGCTCCTGGGATCACTCCAGGGGAGGGAGAGATCAGCGACAGGCATTGCACCTGTCGCGAGCAATAAGACCATCCTCCGCATGGATAGTTCGTGAAGGCGAAGGTTAAGAATCTGTTGGATTCAGGACGGATTCATTCCGACAAGTTCGGTCAATATCGCTGAACCGGGCATGCAGCGGCGCGGAACATGCCAGAACAGCGTCGAACGTCGTCCGGCTTGCTTCGGCTCACCCGAACGGGTGGTCCTCGCCGGCCGGTCCGGACCGAGCGGCCAGCGGCGTTTGTTCTTTTAATGGGCCTCGCCCCAGTTGTCACCCACCCCGCTGTCGACTACCAGCGGCACCCGCAACTGCGCGGCGGCCGCCATCCGCTGCGGCACCTCAGCGAGCAGCGTGTCGACGAATCCGCCATCGACTTCGAACACGAGTTCATCGTGCACCTGCAGCACCATCAGCGCCGGGCTTTGACCCGCGTCATTGCGATGCGGTTCCAGCCAGTTGTCGATATCGACCATCGCCCGCTTGATGATGTCGGCGGCCGTGCCCTGCATCGGCGCATTGATCGCGGCGCGTTCAGCGCCCGCGCGCAGGCCTGCGTTGCGTGAGCCGATATTGTCGAGGTAGAGGCGGCGGCCGAACACGGTTTCGACATAGCCGCGGTCGCGCGCCTGCTGGCGCGTGCGTTCCATGAAATCGCGAACGCCGGGATAGCGCGAGAAATACAGCGCGATGTAATCCTGCGCCTCGCCGCGCGCGATGCCGAGGTTGCGCGCCAGGCCGAACGCGCTCATGCCGTACATCAGGCCGAAGTTGATCGCCTTCGCCGCGCGGCGTTCGTTGCCGCTCACCTCGTCCAGTGGCTTGCCGAAGACTTCCGCCGCGGTCGCGCGATGGATGTCGGCGCCGGATTCGAACGCACGCAGCAGGCCTTCGTCGCCCGACAGGTGCGCCATGATCCGCAACTCGATCTGCGAGTAGTCGAACGACACGATCTTGCGTCCCGGCTGCGCAACGAACGCATTGCGGATACGGCGGCCGTCCTCGGTGCGGATCGGGATGTTCTGCAGGTTGGGATCGTTCGATGCCAGCCGCCCTGTCGCGGCACCGGCCTGGTGGTAGCTGGTATGCACGCGCCCGGTGTCCGGGTTCACCATCTCCGGCAGCTTGTCGGTGTAGGTGCTGCGCAACTTGGCGAGGCCGCGGTATTCCAGGATCACGCGCGGCAGTTCGTGCAGGTCGGCGATCGCTTCCAGCGCTTCCTCGTTCGTGGAAGGCTGGCCACTGGGCGTCTTCACCAGCGCCGGCAGCTTGAGTTCGTCGAACAGGAGCTGTCCCAGCTGCTTGGGCGAATCCAGGCTGAAGCTGCGACCCGCCATCTCGGTCGCCTTCTGCTGCGCGGCGAGCATGCGCTTGCCGAGATCGTTGGACTGGCGGCGCAATTCATCGGCATCGATCAGCACGCCGTTGGCTTCGATGCGCTCCAGCACCGGCACCAGCGGCATCTCGATCTCGCGGTACACACGCTCCAGCGCGGGCTCGGCGGCGAGTTTCGGCGCCAGCGCGAGGTGCAGGCGCAGGGTGACGTCGGCGTCCTCGGCGGCGTAACAGGTGGCCTCTTCGAGCGCGACCTGGGTGAAGGAAATGGCTTTCGCCCCCTTGCCCGCTACCTGCTCGTACTTGACCGTGTCGTAGCCGAGATAGCGCTTGGCCAGCGAATCCATGTCGTGGCGCGTGGCGGTCGCGTTGTAGACGAAGCTTTCCAGCATCGTGTCGTCGGCGTAGCCGTGCACCTCGACGCCGTGGCGGCGCAGCACGTGCAGGTCGTACTTGCCGTGCTGGGCGATCTTGCGTTTGGCCGGATCGGCGAATAGCGGCTTCAGCGCCGCAAGCACCGCGTCGCGCGAAAGCTGCAGCGGCGCGCCGGGATAGCTGTGCGCAAGCGGCAGGTAGGCACCGTGGCCCGGCTCGACCGCGAAGCTGATGCCGACGAGCTGCGCACGCATCGGGTCGAGGGAATCGGTTTCGACGTCGAAGGCGAACGCTTCGGCGGCCTGCAGTTTCGCGACCCAGGCCTGGAGCTTGTCCGCGTCCAGGAGGCATTCGTACTGCCCCGGCACCGACAGTGACGGATCGATCGGTTCGGCCACGGCCGCACTGCGCGCGTAGCCCGCGGCCGTGCCGCGCACGCTGATCTTTTCCGCGTCTGTATCGCCGGTGGCGCCGGGACCTTCCAGTTCGCGCAGCGCCTGCTTGAAGCCGTAGCGCGCGTACAGGCGGCGCAGGGCGTCGGTGTCGCGCGGCTGCAGCATCAGGTCGTCAGGCCGGTAATCCAGCGGAACGTCGATCTTGATCGTGGTCAGCGTGCGGTTGAGCGGCAGGCGCGGTAGCGCGGCACGCAGGTTGTCGCCGATCTTTCCCTTGATCTCGTCCGCGTGCGCGATGACCCCTTCGAGCGTGCCGTATTCGCCCAGCCATTTCGCCGCGGTCTTCGGCCCGCATTTCTCCACGCCGGGGATGTTGTCGATGCTGTCACCCATCAGCGCGAGGAAGTCGACGATCTGGTCGGGCTTCACGCCGAACTTCTCGACCACCGCCGACTCGCCGTCGTAGCGGCTGCCGCTCATGGTGTTCACCAGGGTGATACCGGGCCGAACCAGCTGGGCGAAGTCCTTGTCGCCGGTGGAAATGGTCACGTCGATACCGTCGTCCGCGCCCTGTGTCGCCAGCGTACCGATCACGTCGTCGGCTTCCACGCCGCCGATGCGCAGGATGCGGAAACCGAGCGCCTGCACGATCTCGCACATCGGTTCGACCTGCGCGCGCAATTCGTCGGGCATGGCCTTGCGGTTGGCCTTGTATTCCGGATAGATCGCGTCGCGAAAGGTGGGGCCGGGTGCATCGACGACGAAGGCGATGTAATCGGGTTGCTCCTTGAGGTGCGCACGCAGCATGTTCACCACGCCGAACAGCGCGCCGGTGGGCTCACCCGCCTCGTTGTTCAGTGGCGGCAGCGCGTGGAAGGCGCGATAGAGGTAGCTGGAACCATCGATCAGGACGAGTCGTTTCATGCCGGCGATTCTACGCGGCGACTCTCCGCAGGCGCCGTCGCGATCGTCTTGGCACGCCTCGGCCCGTCGATGCGGCCGTGTCACGCACAGGCGCGTATGCTCCAGCCATTCCTCCTTGCCGTGGAGAACCCCATGCGTGCGATTGCCCCCTTCCTGCTTGTCCTTGCGTTGGCCAGCTGCGCCACGATGGACAGCGACCCCACCGCCGGCCTGGAGAACGCCGACGTCACCAGCCGCGTGGTCGATGGCGACCGCGTCGAGGAATACCGCGTGCAGGGCCAGCTGCAGGTGGTGAAGGTCACGCCGAAGCGTGGCGCGCCGTACTACCTCATCGACAAGAACGGCGATGGGCGCCTCGACAGCAGCGAGGGCGAAGGCCCGGTGTCGCCGGTGATGTGGAAGCTTTTTCAGTGGAACTGAGGTCGACCGGCAACGTTGGGCCGTGATTCGATTCCCGTTTGTAAGCGCGGACAATCCGGTTGGCGGCGAGCCTTGCCCGATGCGGGACGAAATGGAAAAGCACACTGCGCAGGCGCGTCGCTATTGAGTGACAGGCGCTTCGTCATTCCCGCGCAGACCGGAATGACGAGCAAAAAACGGTAATGATTCGCAGAAGGGCAGCACCGCCGAGCGCTGCGTGCGGAAAAAGCGCCTACCGCTGCAGAAACAACAAGGCCCGCTTTCGCGGGCCTTGTCGATCACGGCAGCAGGATCCGGGGATCAGGCCGCAGCGTCCTTGAGCTTCTTCAGCGCGCGGACCTTGATCTTGACGGTGGCCGGCTTGGCAGCGAACCACTGCTCTTCCTTGGTGAACGGGTTGATGCCCTTGCGCTTCGGCTTGGCCGGAACGTTCACCACGTTGATCTTCAGCAGGCCCGGCAGGGTGAATGCACCCGCGCCCTTCTTGCTGACCGAAGCATGCACCGTCGTTTCCAGTGCGCCGATGACCGCACGCACGTCCTTCGCGGCAACGCCCGTGGTTTCGGACAGGTGAGCGACCAGGCCGGACTTGCCCAGCACTTCCTTGATCGGCTTGACGGCGGCCGGCTTCGCAGCGGCCTTCTTCGGAGCAGCTTTTTTCTTCGCCATTTTTGTATGTCCCCCGGATGGAGAGTTGATTTGAGGTATGCCTGGAAAAACCCCTCGGCAAGCGGAATGTAGGGCACAAAAGCCGCGCCGCCAAGCGTCTTTTTGCACTTTTTTCAGTTTTTTTCAGGACGTGGCGACGGATGGCGCTCGCCGGCGACCAACTGCAGCCGTTTCAGACGGGTTGCAGGTTGGACGACGACAGCTTCAACCACTTGCTGCCGGCGCTCTCGAAATTGACCTGCACGTTCGCATAGGCGCCGCTGCCGACGAAATCGGTGACCACGCCCGGGCCGTAACTGGGGTGCACGACGTCCTGTCCGAGCCGAAACGCAGGCACGTCGATCGCTGCATGGCCAAGATCGCGGCGCGGCTGCGACGAATACATCGGACGCGACACCTGCACCTTCGGCCGCACTTCATGGAGCAGTGCAGCAGGGATTTCGCGCAAAAACCGCGACGGCGTGCCGTACATGTCCATGCCGTGGATGCGCCGCGTTTCCGCGTAACTGAGCACGAGCTTCTGGCGCGCGCGGGTGATGCCGACGTAGGCGAGGCGGCGTTCCTCCTCGACGCGACCGGCTTCTTCCGACGATTTCAGGCTCGGAAACAGGCCTTCTTCCAGCCCGCCGAGGAACACCAGCGGGAACTCCAGCCCCTTCGCGCTGTGCAGCGTCATCAGCTGCACGCTGTTCTCGCCCGCCTGGGCCTGGCCTTCGCCGGCTTCGAGCGCGGCATAGCTGAGGAAGGCGACGAGTTCCGGCATGGCCGCGGCCTCCTCCTCGTCTTCGCCGCCGGTGAAGCGCGAGGCGACGGACACGAGTTCGTCGAGGTTGTCAGTACGCGAATCGAGCTGCCCGCGCGACTCGTTGGCGTAGTGCTCGCGCAGTCCGGAGCGGACGAGCACGTGGTCGATCTTGTCCGGCAGCGTGCGCGTTTCGACTTCGTTGGACAGATCGTCGACCAGCAGCAGGAAGCCGGCCAGCGCATTGCGCGAACGCGCCGGCAAGGTGTTGTCGCGGGTGACGCGCAATGCGGCTTCCCACAAGGCGACGCTGTCGGCCCGGGCGCGCTTGCGCACCTCCTCCAGCGTGCGATCGCCGATCCCACGCGGCGGCATGTTGACCGAACGCTCGAACGCGGCGTCGTCCACGCGCGAGGCGATCAGGCGCATGTAAGCCAGCGCGTCCTTGATCTCCGCGCGTTCGAAGAAGCGCATGCCGCCATAGACGCGGAACGGAATCCGCGGCTCTTCCTGCAGCACTTCTTCGTACGCGCGCGACTGTGCGTTGCTGCGGTAAAGGATCGCGACATCGCCGTGATCGCCGCCATCGCGCACCCACTGGCGGATGCGTTCGACGACGAAGCGGGCCTCATCCATTTCGTTGTACGCGGCATACACGTCGATCGGATCGCCATGGCCGGTGTCGGTCCACAGCTTCTTGCCCAGGCGATCCGGGTTGTGGGCGATCACCGCATTGGCAGCTTCGAGAATCGTGCTGGTGGAACGGTAGTTCTGTTCGAGGCGGATCGTCTGCGCATCCGAGAAATCCCGCAGGAAACGCTGCATGTTCTCGACTTTCGCGCCGCGCCAGCCATAGATCGACTGGTCATCGTCGCCGACCACGAATACATGGCCGCTCTCGCCGGCGAGCACGCGGATGAAGGCGTACTGGATCGCGTTGGTGTCCTGGAATTCGTCGACCAGGATCTCGCGGAAGCGATGGCGGTAATGCGCCAGCAGCGCCGGGTTGTCGCGCAGCAATTCGTGCGCGCGCAGCAGCAATTCGGCGAAATCGACCAGGCCGGCGCGATCGCAACGCTCCTGGTATAGCGCGTAGCAGCGGTGCATGACGTCCAGCCATTCGTCGCGTGCGTCGGGCTGGATGTTCTGCGGACGCCGGCCTTCGTCCTTCTGCGCGTTGATCCACCACACGATCTGCCGCGGCGGAAAACGCGCGTCGTCGAGTTCCAACTGCTGCACCACGCGCTTGACCAGGCGCAGCTGGTCGTCGCTGTCGAGCACCTGGAAGCCTTCCGGCAGCTTCGCCTCCTGCCAGTGCAGGCGCAGCAGGCGGTGCGCGATGCCATGGAAGGTACCGATCCACATGCCGCGCGCACCATGGCGCAGCAGGTGCTCGGCGCGCGCGCGCATCTCGCCGGAGGCCTTGTTGGTGAAGGTCACCGCGAGGATGCCGTGCGGGGGCACGCCGAAGACCTCGTTGAGCCACGCAATGCGGTGGGTGAGCACGCGGGTCTTGCCGGAACCGGCACCGGCGAGAACGAGATAGTGGCCTGGCGGAGCGCTGACCGCCTCGCGCTGGGCGGGGTTCAGCGCGTCGAGGAAATGCGAAACATCCATGCCGGCATTCTACCGGCCACGCGTGTCGCTCATTGAGAACGCAGGTTGAGGACGCCGTCGGGAAAGGCGGCCTTCACGGTTTCGGCGGCACAGTGGCGCGGACACTGCCGGACGCCGCTTCCCATGTTCAGATCGTTGCGACCCGCCTCCCTCATGGCAATGCGCGCCCTGGTTCCTGCGTGCCTGCTTGCTGCATCGGTGCAAGCTTCGCCCAATGCACTGGAGATCGACGGCGACATGCTGACTGCCGGCGGTCGCACGCTCCGGATCAGCATCGCGCCAGAAATCGACGCAACGCGCACGCGCATGCTGCGCGAGTGGATCGCCGAAGCGGCGCGGGCAAGCCTGGGCGCGTACGGTCGTTTCCCGCTCGAAGAGGCGACCGTACGCATCAGCGAGGTCGACCGGCGCAGCGACAGTCCCGTTCCCTGGGGCCAGACTTCACGTCGCGGATCGGTCGCGGTGCTGCTCTACGTGCGCAAGGGCGCGAGCCTTGAAGAACTGCGCGCCGACTGGACTGCGGTACATGAACTTTCGCACCTGTTCCACCCCTACCTGGGCGATGACGGGCGTTGGCTCGCGGAAGGCCTGGCGAGCTATTACCAGAACGTCCTGCGTGCCCGCAGCGGATCGCTTGGCGAAGAGGAAGTCTGGCGCCGTCTCGACGCCGGTTTCGGCCGCGGCCAGCGCGAAGGCAGCGGCCTGCGACTCGACGAACTGAGCCCCGGTCGCCGCGGCACGATGCGGGTGTACTGGGCCGGCGCCGCGTACTGGCTCGAGAGGGACCTCGCGCTGCGTCGCGCCGGCAGCAGCCTGGACGACGTGCTTTCCCGCTATTCGGATTGCTGCCTGCGTGGTAGCGGCGCAGTGGCACCCGAGGATTTCGTCACCCAGCTGGATCGCATCGCCGGCGGCGCCGGTTTCCGCGACCGCTACCGGGAGTACGCCGCATCGCGCGAATTTCCGTCGCTGGATTCCAGCTACGCCGCGCTTGGCCTTGCGCGATCCGCCGACGGCGGACTGCGGTTTTCGGATCGCGCGAGCGCCGTTGCGCTGCGTCGCGCGATCATGCAGCGCCGCTGAACGCTTCAGTGCGCGTGGGCGTGTTCGCGCTTGCTGGTCGTACCGGTCATCAGCTTGTCGGTGTAGGCAATGCCGATCGCCGAGACGATGAAGAGCCCATGGATGATCGTCTGCCACATCACGCCAGCGGTGGTGATCGACGTACACGCCTTCAGCTTCTGCCCGGCATCGATCAGCGGCTGCATCAGCTTCACGGCCTCGATGCCGGCGGCAGTGCTGCACAACGGCAAGCCATCGACCATGCCGACTTCGATGAAGCTCTTGAGCAGGTGGATCGAGGAGATGCCGATGATCGCCATCGCCAGCTTCACCTTCAGCACGCTCGCGTTCACATGGCTCAGCCATTCCGGCTGGTCCGGGTGGCCTTCCAGGCGCAGGCGCGAGACGAAGGTTTCGTAACCGCCGACGATCACCATCATCAACAGGTTCGAGATCATCACCACGTCGATCAGGCCGAGCACGATCAGCATGATGTCCTGCTCGCTCAGCCGCGGCGTCTCGTGGATGAGGTGCCACAGCTCCTTGGCGAACAGGAAGACATACACGCCCTGCGCGACGATCAGGCCCAGGTACAGCGGCAGCTGCAGCCAGCGCGAGGAGAAGATCAGCGCAGGCAGCGGATTGAGGCGGGCATCGGAACGGACGTCGGACATTGGATGCGGTTGCTTTTCAGGGACGCCGCAGGGTAGCGGCCGCTGGTGACGCTGCCAAGTCGCGCCGGTTTGCGTTTCTTGCCCGTCATCCCGGGAAGTGCTTCACCACAACCGGAGGCTGGTCAGGCGGGAAGGGCCTTTCCACAGTGCGAAGCGCTGGTCATCCGGTGACTGATGCTTTTGCTCGCCAAGCATGTACAGACAGTTCCACGGCAATCTCCAAGTCACTGGATTCCCGCCTTCGCGGGAATGACGAGCGGCAAGATAGCGTCCGTGGCAAGCCTCATACCGGGCCCACGATCGCCACGCCCGGCAATTCCAGCACGTAATCCGGCCCCATCAGCTGCGAAGGCGTGTAGTACCCGCCAGGCGGTGCCGGGTTGTCGAGGAAGCACTGCACGATCCCGAGCGACGCATCGACCGTCAGCGCATAGCCGTTCGGCGTGACCATGCGCCGCACTTGCGCGCGGCCGTTGCCGCGCACTTCGCCCCAGAAGTGCGCCTGCGTGTCCGCACGCGTCCGCGCATCCGGACCTTTCACGCTGCGCTCGACGCGGCGCTTGAGCCAGCGCTGCACGACTTGCATGCGCAGCAGCGGTCCTAGCATGCGCAGGCGGCGGATGCGCGCGATGCTTTTCGGGGAGGCGGTGGTATAGACCTCGATGTCCGGAATGCCGGTGCTGACGTACGCGGTGTAGACGTCGCCCCACGGGATCGTCATCGCCATGCGGTCGGCGCCATCGCGGGTGAAGGTGCGCGTCTTCCACGCCAGCGGCACACGCTTGAGCTCGCCGTTTTCGCGTACACGCCCACCGCTGCCGAGGCCTTCCACGCTGGTCTTCGCGGTGCCCGGGCTGAACCCGCCGCCGCCTTCGAACGCGAGCACCAGCGAGGTCGCCCATGGATTGTCGCGATGCAACTGCGCGGCGAGGCAATCACTGGGCACTACGTCGAAGCCGACGCCGGGCGCCACCACGATTCCGGCTTCCTGCGCGCGTGCATGCTGCGCGTGGCAATGCGCGAAGACGTCAATCTCGCCGGTGATGTCGAGGTAATGCGTGCGCCTGGCGAGGCAGCCTTCGAGCATCGGCGCGCTGGTGGCGGAGAACGGGCCGGCGCAATGCAACACCAGGTCAATGCCACGCAATCCCTCTTCGACCGCGGTAGGCAGGTCGAGAGGAAACTGACGCCAGCGCAAGCCCAGTTCGTCGGCCAGCACGCGCAGCGCGGCTTCGTTGCGGCCCGCCAGTACCGGTTGCAGGCCGCGCCTGGCGGCTTCGGCGGCGATCAGGCGGCCGGTGTAGCCGGTGGCGCCGTAAATCATCCATTGCATGGGGAAGTCCTCGCGTTGCGATGGTTGCTCTGGCTCGTCACTCATGCAAAAGCAGGCGTCGTCGGGAGAGCGAAGTCATTGGATGACCAGCGCCTCGCGCTGTGGAAAAGCGCTTCCTGCCTGACCAGCCACCGGCTGTGGTGAAGCACTTCGCGGGAATGACGAGACAAGGCAAAAGCAACCCTACAATCGGCATCCTATCCACTCACCGGAGCATGCGCCCATGCGCTGGCCCGCTTTCCTCGTCGCCGTCACATTCGCCATGAGCGCCCAAGCCCAATTGCCCTCCACCACCGCCAGCAAGCTCACGCTCGAAGCGATCGCGGGCGATGCGCCGCTCTCCGGGCCGAGCCTCGAGAAGCCCGCGATCTCCCCGGATGGCAGCCGCGTCACTTTCCTGCGCGGCAAGAGCGACAACAAGAATCGCCTCGACCTGTGGGCGTACGACGTCGCCAGCGGCAGGACGCAGATGCTGGTCGACAGCAACGTCGTGCTGCCCGGCGAGGAAGTGCTGAGCGATGCCGAGAAGGCGCGCCGTGAACGCGCGCGCACCGCGTCGCTGAGCGGCATCATCGAATACCAGTGGTCGCCCGATGGAAAGGCGCTGCTGTTCCCGCTCGGTGGCGAGCTGTACCTGTACGACCTCGGCAAGAGCGGCAAGGACGCGGTGCGCAAGCTCACCAATGGCGAAGGTTTCGCAACCGATCCGAAGATCTCGCCGGAGGGCGGCTTCGTCAGCTTCATCCGCGAGCGCAACCTGTGGGTGATCGACCTGGCTTCCGGCAAGCAGGCCCAGCTCACCCGCGACGGCAGCGACACCATCGGCAATGGCGTGGCGGAATTCGTCGCCGACGAGGAAATGGATCGCCACACCGGTTACTGGTGGGCGCCGGATGATTCGGCAATCGCCTTCACCCGCATCGACGAATCGCCGGTGCCGGTGCAGAAGCGCTACGAGGTCTATCCGGATCGCACCGAAGTCGTCGAGCAGCGCTATCCCGCCGCCGGCGACCGCAACGTGCTGATCACCCTGCACGTGGCCGGCATCGCCCCGATCGGCAAGCCCGTGCCGACGAGCGAACATGCGATCGACACGAAAGACGGCCCCGCGCGCGTGCGCCTTCAGGCACGCATGTCGCCCGTGGCCACGCGCACGATCGACCTCGGTCCGGATACCGATATCTACCTGGCCCGCGTCGACTGGCGCGATCCGCAGCACCTGACCTTCCAGCGCCAGTCGCGGGACCAGAAGAAGCTGGAGCTGGTCGAAGCCGACCTGGTGAGCGGCAAGCAGCGCACCCTCATCACCGAAACGGGCACGACGTGGGTGCCGCTGCACAACAACCTGCGTTTCCTCAAGGACGGCCGCCTGCTGTGGTCGTCGGAACGCAGCGGCTTCGAGCACCTGTATGTCGTCGACGCGAAGGGCCATGCGAATGCGCTGACTTCGGGGAACTGGCCGGTCGACAACGTCCTCGCGGTGGATGAAACCAGTGGCTTCGTCTACTTCGCCGCGGGCAAGGACTCGCCGCTGGACGTGCAGGTGTATCGCGTTGCGCTTCCCCCTTCGACTTCGGCTTCGCCTACGCTGAGCGGAATCGAGCGCCTGTCGAAGCCGGACGGCACGCACAAGGCCACGTTCGCCGGCAACGCCAGCGTCTACGTCGACAACTGGTCGACGCCGGACACGCCGCCGCAGCTGCAGTTGTTCCGCAACGACGGCACGCTGATCGCGACGCTGCTCGACAACGACATCATCGACCCGAAGCATCCCTATGCGAAGTACCGCGCCGCGCAGCGTCCACTCGAGTTCGGCACGCTCACCGCGGCCGACGGGAAAACCACGCTGCACTACAGCCTGGTCAAGCCGGCCGGCTTCGATCCTTCGAAGCGCTATCCGGTGGTCGTGTTCGTCTACGGCGGCCCGGCCTCGCAGACGGTCGTGCGCAGCTGGCCGGGGCGCGGAGACCACTGGTTCAACCAGTACCTCGCGCAGAACGGTTACGCCGTCTTCTCGATCGACAACCGCGGCACGCCACGCCGCGGCGCTGCCTTCGGTGGCGCGTTGTATGGCAAGCAGGGCACCGTCGAAGTCGAAGACCAGCTCGCCGGCGTGAAGTGGCTGAAGTCGCAATCGTGGGTCGACGGCGAACGCATCGGCGTGCACGGCTGGTCGAACGGCGGCTACATGACGCTGATGCTGCTGGCGAAGGCGAGCGACCAGTACGCCTGCGGCATCGCCGGCGCGCCGGTCACCGACTGGGGCCTGTACGACACCCACTACACCGAGCGCTATATGAACCTGCCGGCCGCGAACACCGACGGCTACCGCGACGCCCGCGTGCTGCAGCACATCGGCGGCCTCACCTCGAAGCTCCTGCTCGTACACGGCATGGCCGACGACAACGTGCTGTTCTCCAACTCCACCGCGCTGATGAGCGCGCTGCAGAAGCGCGGCCAGCCGTTCGAACTGATGACGTACCCGGGCGCGAAGCATGGGCTGCGCGGCACTGACCTGCTGCACCGGCTGCGGGTGAGTGCCGATTTCTTCGATCGTTGCCTGCGTCCCGGGCAATAAAAGGATCCATGCCGTGACCTTCGGCGCATGGTTCGCGCATGAAGCCGGCCCATGCTGCGCCGTCCACCCAAGGAGCTATCCCGTGACCAGGTCCCCCGCACTCGCGCCACTTTTCTTCGCCGTGTCCCTGGCGCTGTTCGCGCCCGCTACCGTGCTCGCGCAGGCGGCACCTGCGGCGAAGCCGGCTTCGGCTCGCCCCGCCGCCCCGTCGTGGGTAGCGAAGAGCAACGAATACACCCAGATCCTGATCAAGGCGCAGGCGCCGTTCCAGCCGGAACAGGTGTCGTTCTTCGGCGTACCGGGCTTCGACGACCAGGTGTTCGACTTCGGGCCCAACTACGCAAAGCGTTTCCGCGAGGCCACCGCGAAGGCCAAGGCCGAACTGCAGGCGAAGGCGGCGAGTGAAACCGACGCGAACGTGAAACAGGACATCGCGATCCTGCTGCGCGCCGCGGACGACCAGATCGAAGCCAGCCAGGTCAACGAGAAGCTGACGCGTCCGTGGCTCGATGCGGGCCAGACCATCTTCCAGGGCATGCAGTCGCTGCTCTCCGACCAGACGCCGCAGGAGCGTCGCGCCAAGGCGGTGCAGCGGCTGCAGCGCTACGTCGGCGTGATGCCCGGCACCACGCCGCTGACCACGCTCGCGCGCCAGCGTTACGAGGAACGTAGTGAGAAGGGGCTGCTGCAGCCCACCCAGATCGAGGTGCAGCAGTCGCTCGATAACGCGAAGACCTACGTGCAGGGGATCCGCGACCTCTTCGCCAAGTACAAGCTCGATGGCGAAGCCGCCACCGCACTCGATGCGCTGGACAAGCAGCTGGCCGACTACAACGCATGGTCGAAGTCGACCGTGCTGCCGACCGCGCGCACCGATTACAAGCTGCCCGCGGAGCTGTACGCGTTGTCGTTGAAGAACTACGGCATCGACATCGACCCGCGCGTGCTGATCGAACGCGCGCAGCTGGAGTTCATGGAAACCCGCAACGCGATGCAGCAGCTCGCGCCGCTGGTGGCGAAGGCGAAGGGCCTGAAGTCGACGAACTACGTCGAAGTGATCCGTGAGCTCAAGCAGCCGCAGCTGAAGAACGACCAGATCGAGCCGCATTACCGCAACACGGTCATGCCGGAGCTCGATCGCCTGATCGCCGCCAACAAGGTCGTTTCCCTGCCGCAGCGCCCGATGCAGATGCGCCTGGGAACGCCGGCCGAAAGCGCCGCGCAGCCCGCGCCGCACTTCCTGCCGGCGCCGCTGATCGGCAACACCGGGCAGCAGGGCACCTTCGTGCTGCCCTTGGGCAATCCGAACGCGGGCGCCGACGGCCCCTACGACGACTTCAACTATCCGGCGGGTGCGTGGACGCTCACCGCGCACGAGGGCCGTCCCGGCCACGAGCTGCAGTTCACCGCGATGGTCGAGCGCGGCGTGTCGCTGGCGCGCACGCTGTACGCGTTCAATTCGGTGAACGTCGAAGGCTGGGCGTTGTATGCCGAAGCCGAGATGGTTCCGTACGAACCGCTCGAAGGCCAGCTGATCGCCCTGCAGTTCCGCCTGTTGCGCGCGGCGCGCGCGATGCTCGATCCGATGATCAACCTCGGACTGACCGACCGCGATACCGCGTTCAAGGTGCTGACCGAACAGGCCGGCTACTCGAAGGCGATGGCGCGCCAGGAAGTCGATCGTTATTCGGTGAAGTCCCCAGGCCAGGCCGGCAGTTACTTCTACGGCTATTCGCGGATCATGCAGCTGCGCGCGGAAACCGAGATCGCGCTGGGCGACCGGTTCGATCGCAAGGCGTTCAACGACTTCCTGCTCGACCAGGGCCTGCTGCCGCCGGCCTTGCTGGCGAAGGCGGTGCGCGAGGAATTCGTGCCGGCGCGCAAGGCGAAGTAAGCGCGGCCTGGATGCTTCGAACAGGGATGGCGACTCGCGTCGCCATCCCTTTTTTACGTTACCCGTTGCAGCATCCGCTGGTGGCCGATCAAACGCGCCCAGCGCGTTCCCAGGTCGATCCAGCACACGTACGCCGCTTCGCCCGCGAGCCGCCACAGCGTGCCGGGGCCGAGCCGGAGCTTCGCTTCGGCCGCGCACAATTCCCAGTCGTAGCCGAGCTGGTTCGCGAACAGCGCGCAGCGCGCGAGGTGGTAACGGTTGCTGAGCAGCGTCACGCGCGTGCGCATGCCCTCGCCGAGCAGCAGGCGCGCGTTGCGCAGGTTCTGCAGCGTGTCGCGCGACTGCGATTCCATCTGCATCGCGACTTCGCGGTCCAGCCCGCGCGCGTGCAGGGCATCGCGCGCGACTTCGGCCTCGCTGCGCTCGCCCTGCGCTCCGCCACCCAGCAGCACGAGGCTGCGTCGCGGCGCGTGTTGCCACAGCGACACCGCGCGATCCAGCCGCGCAGCGAAGTCGCGGTCGATGCGGCCGCGCGGCGCGTTCTTGCCGAACAGCAGCACGCAGTCGCCATGCTGCGGCTCGCAAGGGGCGCGCTTCGCGACGCGCAACACGTGCACGAAATAGCCCACGTACACCAGCCCAGCGCTCAGCACGCACGCCGACAGCGCGACCACGCCGGCATGCAGCACGTCGCGGTCGATGGCGAGGGAAAAACGGTGGACGATCCGGCTGCTCATGGCCGAGGTTTTCATGGAGATCTGCTGCGGGCCCGTGACGCAAGGATAAATCGGCGGGCCGCGCGGCGCGCGTGCCATGGACCCCCGCTGGCTATACTCCGGCCCCTGTCACAAAGGAGCAATGCGTGTCGCCGATGTCGTCGCATGTCCGCCCGCCGCCGATGGCGCCGCTGGCGATCCGCGCGTACACCGCCACCACCGCGCTCGGCCGCGGCTGCGAGGCGCAGTTCCGCGCGTTGCGTGAACGCCGCGGTGGCCTGCGGCGCAACGACCTGCCCGTGCTCGCGCCAGGCCAGGAGCCGCTGGATTGCTGGATCGGCCGCGTCGAAGGCCTGGAAGACGCCGCGCTTCCCCCCGAGTTCGCGCAATGGGAATGCCGCAACAACCGGCTCGCATGGCTCGCGCTGCAGCAGGATGGAATGCGCGAAGCGGTCGCCGCTGCCGCCGCGCGCCACGGAGCTGAACGCGTTGCGGTGGTGATCGGCACTTCGACCGCCAGCATCGGTGCCACCGAGGAAGGCTACGCGCGGCTCGAAAACGGCGCGATGCCCGCCGACCTGCACCGGCCGATGATCCATGCACCGCACTCGCCCGGCGGCTTCGTCCAGGCCGCCACCGGCCTGCGTGGTCCGTGCGTGACAGTCGCCACTGCGTGTTCATCCAGCGCGAAGGTGTTCGCGCAGGCCGCGCGCCTGATCGAGGCGAATCTGTGCGATGCCGCGCTCGTCGGCGGGATCGATACGCTCTGCGGCAGCGTCCTGTTCGGTTTCAACTCCTTGCAACTGGTGTCGAGCGATCCGTGCCGACCGTTCGACGCCGCGCGCACCGGTCTGTCGCTCGGGGAAGCCGGCGGTTATGCGTTGCTGGAACGCGCCACCGACGCGCCGTCCATGCTGCAACTGCGCGGCTACGGCGAATCCAGCGACGCGTACCACATGTCGACGCCGCATCCGCAGGGGCTCGGCGCGCAACTGGCCATGCGTGATGCGCTGGCGCGCGCAGGCCTCGAACCCGATGACGTCGGTTATCTGAACCTGCACGGCACCGCGACACCGGCGAACGACTCCGTCGAAGCGCTCGCGGTCGCGGCGCTGTTCCCCGAGACGCTGCACGCCAGCTCGACCAAGGGCTGGACCGGGCACACGCTGGGCGCGGCCGGCATCGTCGAATCGGTGATCGCCCTGCTTGCGCTCGAACACGGCGAGCTGCCCGGCATCCTCAACAGCGACACACCCGATCCCGCGTGCGGTCCGCAGATCCGCTTCGACAATGCGCGACGTCCGATCACGCACGCGATGAACAATTCGTTCGGCTTCGGCGGCAACAACTGCTCGCTGGTATTCGGCCGGGCTCCTGCATGACGCCGTTGCAGGCCACCATCGAAGGAGTCGGTTTCTGGGCGCCTGGCCTGCCGTCGTGGGATGCCGCCCGCGCGTACGCGAACGGTGGCGAACTGGTGGCCGATGCGCCGGCACGTCCGTCGCCGCAACTGCTCGCTCCCAACGAACGGCGACGCGCACCGGAGCCGGTCGCGGTCGCGCTGGAAGTCGCGCTCGCCGCCTGCACCGCGGCCGGACGCGAGCCCATCGCATTGCCTTCGGTGTTTGCCTCGGCGAGCGGCGACCTGGTGATCACCGACTACATGTGCGCCGCGCTCGCGAGCGATCCGCGCAGCATTTCGCCGACCCGCTTCCACAATTCCGTGCACAACGCGGCGGCGGGCTACTGGACGATCGGCACCGGCGCGATGCAGCCCACGACAGCCCTCAGCGCAGGCGATGCCACGTTTGCGCAGGCACTGATCGAAGCACTGGCCCAGTTGGCCAGCGGCGCCGAAGCGGTACTGCTGGCCGCTTACGACGGCGCATCGGCTGGCCCACTGAGGCAGGTGGTTCCGAGCGAAGGCCTGCTCGGCGCGGCGATGGTGCTGTCGCGACACGCGCGCGAAGGCGCTCCCGTGATCGCGCTCGAGCTGGGCGAGGATCGTGGCGAGGCATCTTCCGGCGGCGTGCTGTCGAAGCAAGCGGCCGGCAATGCCATGGCGCAGATGCTGCCGGTGTTCGATGCACTCGCCCGCGACGGCGCGCGTGGTAGTGAAGACTCCGTAATCCTGCGCGCCGGGGCCGGGCGTGCACTGACCGTCAGGATCTGCAGGTGATCGAACGCAACGACGTCTACATCGTGATTCCCGCCCTCAACGAGGCGCTGCGCATCCGCGGCGTCGTCGAAGGCGCGCTGCGGGAATGCCCCAACGTCATCCTGGTCGATGACGGTTCCGACGATGGCACCGGCGAACAGATCGCCGGCCTGCCGGTGATCGTGCTGCGCCATGCGCAGCGCATGGGCAAGGGCGCGGCCCTGCGCGACGGTTTTGCAGAGGCGCTGCGCCGTGGCGCACGCGGGATCATCACCATGGACGGCGATGGCCAGCACGATGCGGCCGATATTCCGCGCCTCATCGATGCCGCCAACGCCTACCCCGACCACATCGTGATCGGCGCGCGCCTGCGCAAGCGCGCCGCGCAGCCGGGCTATCGCCGTCTCGCCAACGAATTCGGCGACTGGGGCATTTCCTGGGGCTGCGGCTTCCTCGTCGCCGATACGCAGAGCGGGCAGCGCTTCTATCCGGCCAAGGTCGCAAGGCTCGGCGACGTGCCGGGCGAGGATTTCGTGTTCGAAGCGCAGATCCTGATCACCGCGGCGCGCCAGCTGGGCGTGCGCTGCGTGTCGGTGCCGATCGAATCGCGCTACCAGGGCGTGGAGCCCGAAGGGCCGCAGTTCCGCAAGAGCCACTTCCGCCCGCTGCGCGACCTGTGGCGCATCACCTCGCACGTCGTGAAGCAGGTGTGGGGCTACGGCAACATCATGGGCGAATACCGGACGACGCGCGCGAATCCGCCGGTGATCCATGATCCGAGTGGGGAATTTGCTTCGGCGCCGGTGTTGCGGGATGCGGTGGGCAGGAACGCGTAGCGCTCCGGCGTTCACGCACTGGAGGGCTGGTTGGCTCGAGCCGTTCGTTGCTCTTGCTCGTGTTGCTCTTGCTCGTGCTTCTTTTGCTCGTCATTCCCGCGAAAGCGGGAATCCAGTGTCTTTGCTCTTGCTGGTCTGCAGGCAAGGCAAAAACAAAGTCGCTGGATTCCCGCTTTCGCGGGAATGACGAGCAAAAACAAAAGCGGTGACGGAAGCGTCGCGAGCTGGAGCACCGGACGCCATCAACCACGGTCTGCCGATTACCTGCCCATCGACTACTTGCCGCCGGACTATTCCTCGATCACGTAGATCGCAATGCCTTCCGCGCGTTGCTGCGCGGTCGGAATCCCCAGCCCGACCGATGCGCCACTGTGGCGCCCGTACGTCCCACCGCCGACGCCAAGGCTCACCGGCGACCCTGTCTGGTCGACACCGAGCAGGATCACGCCGTTCGCTCCGAGCTTGGCCGCTTCGCGCGCGAGCCGGTCGATCGCGGCATTGATCTGGCCCTGCGTGCCGAAGCCCACTGCGCTCTTCGCGTCCAGGCGGGCGACTTCCTCGTACCGCTTCGGCGGCACCTGGTAGACCTTGACCTGGGCCGGATCGATCGCCGGCCGGGTCTGGCCGAGCATCACGTGGTGGGTGCTGGCACAGCCCGCGAGTAAAAGAACCAGCAAAGCAACGAGAAGCCTGCGCATGGTGCACCTCGGTGGTGAAGCGGTATTGCAGCCGGTGTGGCGATGTTCCACCCCGGGGACTGAACGTCGCATCAAAGTGGCCCGAGCGCGCGCCCGGGCCACTAGCCGTTCCCGGCGGCGAACCGCCGTGATCGATCATCTCAGGAATTCACACGCCGTCTTCGGCATTCAACACCAGCTCGGCGCGCTCTTCCGGAAGCATCTTGTTCCACTTGACCAGGTAGTCAGTCTTCTTCTCTTCGACGCTCACCTTGTTCTCCTCGTACCAGGCATCCGCCTCGCCCGTCTTCTCGACGAAGCTGGTGGCCTTGGTCCACTCCGCGAAATCAGGCATCTGCAGGCTGTACTCGGCATCGGCCTTGTTGTGCACCGGGATCAGCGAGAAGCGCGCCTTCCAGACGCCCGGACGCGCCTTGACCAACACGTAGTAGGTCTTTCCCGCTTCGAACGTCGCATCGAGGAAGTCCGCGTTTTCCGCGATCACCATCAAACGGTGCACACCCGGCTCCATCTGCACCGCGACCTTGTCCTTGTACTTCAGCACGCCAAGGAACGTTGTAGCGCCATCGGGTGCATCGTAAATACTCGAGGAGATCGCGCCGCCGTAGAAGGAGGGGCGCATGAACACCACCAGCGCCTTGCCCTCAGCGGGCTTCGGTTCCGCCTCTGCGGCAGGGGTCATGAGTTTGGATTTTGCGAGCACGGCCGGCGAGCACAGCACAAGCAGCAGCAACGCGAAGCGAAGCAGTCGAGCCATCAGGTTTTTCCCCTTTTGAGCCGCCGGTCATCGGCGGGCGAGGAAAGCTTAAGCGCTCGGCACTACCGCCCGCACCTAGCTCATGCCGCCATCGATTCCGATCACCTGGCCATTGATGTAACCCGCGGCATCCGAGCACAGGAAAGCGGCCAATGCCGCCACTTCCTCGGGCGTGCCCATGCGTCCGGCCGGCACGATCTGCCGGATTGTTTCCGCACTGAACGCAGCGTCCGTCATGTGTCCTGCGATCGCTCCTGGAGCAATGACGTTCGCGGTAATCCCGCGTGATCCCATCTCGCGTGCCAGCGACTTCGTTGCGCCGTGCAACGCCGACTTCGCCGCCGCGTAGTTCGCCTGTCCGCGATTGCCGAGCACGCCGGCCACGCTGGAGATGCTGACGATGCGTCCCCAGCGCGTGCGCGCCATCGGCAGCAGCAGTGGTTGGGTGACATGGAAGAAGCCGTGCAGGGACACGTCGATCACGCGCTTCCACTGCGCCTCGCTCATGCCGGCGAGCGGTGCGTCGTCGTGGATGCCGGCGTTGTTTACGACGACCTGGATCGGCGCGGATTCGAGCAGCGACTCGATGACAGCGCGCGTGCGGTCGCCGTCGGTCACGTCGAACACGACCGGCTCGGCCGAATGGCCTGCGGCGCGGATTTCCGAAACGACTTCCTCGGCGCGCGCGCGGTTGGCGTTCGCGTGGACGATCACATGCAGGCCGTCTGCTGCGAGCTGCCTGCAGATCGCGGAGCCAATGTCGCCGCTGCCGCCTGTGACCAGTGCGCGCTTGCTCATGTGCCTTCTCCCTGCAGCATCACCGCGGCGCGACCCTCGGCGATGAGTTCTCCCTCGTGGCTGATGCGGAATGCGTACTGCTGGCTGTCCGCGCTTTCGGCGAGCGGGTGGGCCTCGCACTCGAGATCGCCGGGCAGGTCATCGAAACGTGCGACGTGCAGGGTAACGCCACGCAGCGCGACCAGCACGCCGGGAAGCGCGCGTCCGTCATCGTTGCGGGCGCGCAGACCACCGTGAACCGCCATCGCCTGCGCGCCGTATTCGCACAGGTGCACCGCATGCAGGCGATCGCCACTGCGCAGCGGATGCGCTGGATCGCGGTGGTTGCGGGCACGCAGGCGGATAGAGACCTCGTTCCATTCGACGACTTCGTCCCACAGGCACATCGCGCCCTGGTGCGGAATCAGCGAGAGAATTTCGTCGCGGCCGATCATGCGGCGATCTCTTCCGGCGCCCGCTGGCGCGTGACCAGCAATGAAAGCGCAAAGTTGAACAGCACACCCAGCGCGACCGTGCCGCCGATCGCGCGCAGGACCGGTATCGACGACAGCGCCAGCAGCGAGAACACCAGCAGCGTGGTGAGGCTGCAGACGATGATCGCGTGCAGCGTGCGCAGCTGCTCGGCGCGATCGTCCCCGGCATGGTCGAAGAACAGCGCGTAGTCGAGGCCGAGTCCCGCCGCGAGGATCAGCGCGACCAGGTGGAAGAGGTTGAGTTCGATGCCTAGGCCGCGCAGCACGGCGAGCACCAGCAGCGTGGTCAGCGCCATCGGCGCGAGCACGCGCAGCACGCGGCGCGGCTGGCGCAGGGCGATCCACACCGTCGCCGCGAGCAGCAGCGAGGCCAATCCCAGTGCCCACAGGACGCGCTGGCGATAGGCGGCGACCAGCGATTCCGAAGCCTGCTTCAGGTCGAGCAGGCGTGCGCCATGCTGCGTGGCGACGCGCGCGACGGTCGCCGGATCCTTCAATGCGCTCAACGAAACGAGCGCGGTGGCGTGATCGCGACTCTGCAGCAACAGGCCATCCACGGTGACCGCGAGCGGCGTGCCCTCGAGATCGTGCGGCGAAAGCGTCGGCGCCGTGCGCGCGGTTTCGACATCTTCGATGAAGCCCTCGAAGGCATCGCGCTCGAACGCGCTCGCCGCCACCGCGGCGCCGAACGCCCGCTGCAATGCGCGTGGATCGGGCAACTTCTGTTGGCGCGCACGCTGGGTCGCGCGGCTGGGCAGGTAGCGCGCGGCCGAATCGAAGCCGCCGATCGCGCCGTCCGCCTGCAAGGTTTCCAGCGCGGGCTGCAGTTTTTCCAGCGAGCGCAGTGCCGTTTCTGCATCGCGCGATTCGACGGCGATGACATAGCGCACATCGGGCGCACCGAGTTCGCCGCGCAGTTGCGCATCGCGCGCGAGCAGCGACGGCGCAACGGGCGTGAGCCGCGAGAGGTCGTTCTGCCAGAAAACGCCTGGAGCCCAGTACGCGACCGCAGACGCAATGCCAGCGAGCACCAGGTAAGCCACTGCATTCAAACGGGGCAGGCGCGCGACCTGTTGCCACAACCGCGCAAGCCGCGACGAATCCGCGGCATCGCGCGGCGCGGGATCGATCAGTCCTGGCAACAGGAAACGGGTGGTCAGCGCGGCCACGCCCAGGCCGACGACGGTGAAGACCGCGAGCTGCTTCAAACCGTCCACGCCGGACACCAGGAAGGTGAAGTAGGCGATGCAGGTCGATGCGACCCCGGTGCCGAGCGTCGGCCACAGTGCGCGCGCACTGGCCCATGGCGACAGTCCGGCGCGCTGGTGCGAGAACAGGTGGATCGGATAGTCCTGCGCGACGCCGATGAGCGTGAAGCCGAAGGCGACGGTGATGCCATGCACGCCATCGAACAGCAGCGTCACCGCCGCGAGGCCGGCGAGCCCGCCGCTCGCCAGCGGCAGGCCGCCGAGCAGCGGCGCCTTCCAGCTGCGGTACGCGACCCACAACAGCAGCGCGAAGATGAGGCTGTCGATGGTGCCGATCCAGCCTGCCTCGCGCGCGGTGCGTCCGCCGATCTCCACCGAGAACGCACCCGGGCCGGTCAAGGTGAGTTGCGTCGGGGTGTCCGCGCTTGCTTCAGCGAAGGCGGCGCGGATCGCATCGACAGCGGCCTGCTGTCCCTTCGGATCGAAGCCGGCCGCCTGCGTCTCGATCGCAAGCAGTGCTTCACGGCCACGCCGGTCGAACCACACGCCGTGCAGGCGTTGCGGCGCACTCGCAGGCTGCCAGGCTTCGGCCAGCTTGAGCGTTTCCAGCGTCGGATCGCGCGGCAGCAACGGCTCGACCAGGCCCGCGGCGGGCGAGCCGAGGTCCTGCACGCGCTGCGCGAGCTCGGCGGCGAAGAATTCGCGATCGAATGTCTGCGTATCGAGCGTGTCCGACAACAGGTAACGATACGGACGCAGGCGTTCGGGGATCGCCTCCAAACCATTTTCACCGCCGTTCGCGACCAGCTTGAACAGCGGCTGCGAAGCGAGGCGCTCGCGCAGTGCGGCCGACTGCGCCGCGAGTGTTTCCGCGTCGCTGCCGGACAGCGCAACGAGCAGCAACCGGGAGCCCGGCCCCTCGCCGAGCTCGTCGATCAGCAGTTTCTGCGCGGGGGTCTGGGCGCTCGGCATGAACTTGCGCAGGTCGCCGCTCAGTTCGAGGCGGCTGCCGATGAACCACCCCGAGAGCGCGAGCAGGGCCAGCCACAACAGTGCCAGGGCAAGCCGCTTGCCGGCGGTCATGGCAGTGCGGCCCGCGTCTTTTTTCTCCACATGCCGCGATGGACTGCCGCCTGGCTTCGGATCGCGTTTGCTTCGGCTTCGCCGGCTCATGGACGAGAGGGCGTTTGCGTCGCGGCTTCGTTCGCCGTGGGAGCGACCGGCTTCGCGCCGCCATAGCACAACGTCGCCAGGGCGCCCGCACCGGTCACGCCTTCCGCTGCGCGCGCGGCACCCGCAAGCAGCGTGCGCTGGGCATCACCTTCCGTGGGCTGCGTCTCGATGCAGCGCAGTTCCGAACCGCGTCCGTACAAAGTGATCGTCTGGATCTTCTGCCGCATCGCCGCGTCCTTCGGCGTCAGCGTCATCGTCCAGCGCTGGCGCGTGCCCTGGGTGTGCAGGTCATAGCGCTGTTCGAGGGCGCGGCGGTCGCCGGAAAGCAACGCGCCGAAGCTCGACTGCAAGCCGGCCATTTCCGGCACGCGCGACAGCGAGAAGCGGCGTGGCGATTTGCCGGCGCGTGCGATCTCGACTTCGCCGGCGCGGATCGTCGTGGTTTCCGCGTATGGCGCGGCGACCTTGCGCACAAGCGTGTCGGCATCGGGGCGCAGGTATTCGCCCTGCAGGCGCAGCGGCTTCTTCAGCAGCTTCGAGCCGCGCAGTTCGACGAAGGACGTGCGCGCGGGCGCGGGCTGTACCAGCTTCGACAGGATCCAGTCGCTGTCGACGCGCGACGGATCGTTGGCGGCGTCAGAAGGCGCGGCGCGCAGCGGCATCGCGAACGATGCCAGGATTGCCGCGGCCAGCATCGACGCGGCCAGCCACGGGGTCGGAACCGGGGTTTTCGTCGCGGACGGCAGTCGCGTCATCGGTATGCCAGAAGTCGAAGAAGTTGAACCAGTTGTACGGCGCGCGCCGCGCATGATGCTGCAGCCGCGCCGCATAAGTCTGCACGAGCCCGGCCAGCGCCTGCCTGCGTTCATGACGCGGCAGGGAAACGCCATCGCTGAGCGCCTCGAACACCAGCTCATAGCGGTTGCCGCCACGGTACAGGCCGAACACCAGCGTAACCGGCACTCCCAGCACCCCGGCGATCTGCCAGGGCGCGGTAGGAAAGCGCGCCGTCCCGCCCATGAACTCCACCGCCACCGCGGGTTCGTGCGGCAGCGCACGGTCGGCCAGCATCGCGACGAGTTCGCCTTTTTCGAGCGCTTCCTTCATCGCCAGCACGATCGCCGTTCCCGGCTGTCCCGCGTCGATGATGTCGCGCGCGAGTTGCGGATTGAGTGCATCGAGCAACTGCTGCATCGCCGGGTTGTGCGCCTTGTCCAGCAACACGCGCACGCGGACGTCGGGACGCCGCGAGGCGAGCGCACGCAGCGCATCGAAGCTGCCCAGGTGCGAGCCCGCCAGCAACACGCCGCGACCGAGATCGAGTTGCGCTTCCAGGCCAGACAGGCCCCGCACTTCGATATCGAAGCGCTCGAGCTGGCCGCTGAGCAGGAACACGCGATCAAGAATGGTCGATGCGAAGGTGTGGATGTGCCGTGCGGCGTGCAGCAGGTTCGGCCGCACCGGCAACACGCGTTGCAGCCAGGCGAGCGAGGCGCGGCGTTCGGGTCCGCGCATCAACAGGAAGTAGAAGGTGATCGGCCACAGCAGGCTGCGCGCCGCCATGCGTCCGCCGCGACGCGCGATGGTGCGGATCAGCCAGATGGCGAAAAAACCGCCACCTTCGGGACGCTGCTTCCAGGTCGCCGGTTTCATGCGGGAGCGCCCGCGCGGTCGGCGACCACTTCGCCACTGGCCAACAGCGTTTCGCCACGCAGGACTCGGAAGCGCCAGCGCGGCACGTCGCCTTCGAGTTCGACACGCGCGTCTTCGCCCGGCAACAGCGGCTGCATGAACTTCACCTGCGGCAGGCGCAACGGACCGAGTGGGCCGTGGGTGGCCTCGATCACCGCAATCACGCGATCGAGCAGCACCACGCCGGGCACCAGCGGTCGACCCGGAAAATGCCCGGGCAGGCTGGGATGGTCGGGTTCGATCACGAAGTGCATGCGCGGATTATGAGGGGACGCGGCGGGCATGCGTCACGCGGGCGCCTACGGCACGTTTCAGCGCAGCACGTCGCGCCAGAACGCCGGCCCCAGCTTGCCCATGCGATGCACGAAGTCGAAGAAGTGGCGGTACGGCCGATCCTTGAAGATGCGTCCGCGCAACAGGTATTCGCCGATGAAGAAGCCGCCGACCACGCCATAGTTGACCAGGTTGGCGAGCAGCGAACCAGTTTCGCGGGCAATGCCCCACGCCGGCGCGTGGCCGAGCCGCGCGAGCACGCCGCCCGGTACTTCGGCGAAGGCGAGCACGCCGTTCACCAGCGCCAGCATTGCCAGCAGCAAGGCCCATGCCGCGGTGAGCCGGCGCGTGTAGCGCAGCAGGTCGGCGGGAAGCTGGTCCACCGGCAGGCCATGCAATGCGCTGACGATTCGGGTGATCAGTGCCGGGCGCGGCCCGCGCAGGCTGCGGCCGAACAACCACGACAGCAGGCCGAGGAACAGCACCGGCGGCACCAGCAGCAGGATCTGCGCGACTTCGGTCTGCGCCAGCGCAGACAGCGCGAGGGCCAGCAACGCGGTGAGCAGCCAAGCCCATCCGCGCAGGCGCAGCAGCGGGTCGATCAGAAACACCAGGCACAGATCGCCGATCGCCAGGGCCGCCGCGATGCCGCTGCCATTGCGCGTGGCCCAGTACGCCAGGGGCGGATATGCGAGCGCGAACAACACCCGCGCCACGACGGCGAATTTGGACATCCGGGAGTTCATGCGTTGAGCGCCGATGCGACGCCGCGCGGCATCAGGCGGTCTTGTTCTGTTCGATATGCGCCGACAGCGCACGCAGTGAACCGAAGATGCGACGGTTCTCGTCGCTGTCCGAACGCAGCTGGAAGCCGTATTTCTTCGAGATCGCCAGCGCCAGTTCCAGCGCGTCGATCGAATCCAGGCCCAGGCCTTCGCCGAACAGCCGCGCCTCCGGGTCGATGCCGGCGGGCTCCACGCCTTCGAGGTTCAGGCTCTCGACCAGCAACTGGGCGAGTTCGGCTTCGGCGGCATTCTGCAGGGCCACGCTTTGTTCAGACATCGGACTTCCGGACAGCATCGATACGGGGCCGCAACGATCCTGCATCGGGCGCCGCCGCGCAAGCGTACCGACGGCCAGCGTGCGAGCGGCGGCCTCCGACTATCATTGCGGGATGACCGAACCGCATTTGCCCGGCGACCGCGCCACACCCGACGCTTCGCAAGCGCCCGCCAGCACCACGATCGAAACCGATGTGCTGGTGATCGGCGGCGGCCCCGCCGGCACCACGGCCGCCGCTTTCCTGGCCCGCAAGGGCTGGAAGGTGCTGCTGCTGGAAAAAGACCACCACCCGCGCTTCCACATCGGCGAATCGCTGCTGCCGATGAACCTGCCGATCCTGCAGCGCCTGGGGGTGCTCGAGCAGGTCGCGGCGATCGGGCTGTACAAGGCGGGCGCGGATTTCCCGACGCCGGGAAAGACCGGCAGCGGGGACTACAACACCTTCCGCTTCGCACGCGCGCTGGATGCAAAGTTTCCGCATGCCTACCAGGTGCATCGCGCGGAGTTCGACCAGTTGCTGTTCGCGCATGCCCGCGACAGTGGGGTGGACGCGCGCGAAGGCGTGAAGGTGGAACGGGTCGAATTCGGCCCCGACAACCGGCCGGTCGCCGCGCACGCACGCGACGCCACCGGCGCGGCGATAGACGTGCGGATGCGCTACGTCATCGATGCCAGCGGCCGCGACACCTTCTTCGGCAATCGTTTCAAGCTGAAGCGCAAGAACGCGCAGCACCAGTCGGCGGCAATCTTCAGCCACTTCGATGGCGTTTCGCGGCGGCCCGGCGACGACAACGGCAACATCACCGTGCAGCGTTTCGCGCACGGCTGGATGTGGCTGATCCCGCTGCCGCGCGACGTGATGAGCATCGGCGCGGTGTGTTTCCCGTCGTACCTGAAGCAGCGGCGCGGCGAGAACGATGGCTTCCTGATGAACACACTGCTCGCCGAACCGCAGATCGCCGCGCGCATGCAGGGCGCCACGCGCGTCGCGCCGGTGCACGTGACCGGCAACTACGCCTACAGCTGCACGAAGATGTACGGTTCAGGCTGGGTGATGGCGGGCGATGCGTACGCCTTCGTCGATCCGATCTTTTCCTCCGGCGTGTACCTGGCGATGGACAGCGCCGAGCAGGCCGCGAACGTCGTCGACGGCGCTCTGCGCGAACCAGCGCGCGAAGCCACGCTGCAGGCGGCAATGGCCAGGCGCATGGATCGTGGCCTGCGCTGGTTCACGTGGTTCATCTATCGCTTCAACACGCCGGTGATGAAGCACCTGTTCGCCAACCCGCGCAATGCGTGGCAGGTGGAACAGGCGGTGATCTCGATGCTGGCCGGCGACGTCTTCGACAATCCCGCCGTGATCCGGCGCCTGCGTTTATTCCGCGTCATCTATGCGCTGACCGCACTGACGCGCTTGCCCGCCGCCGTGCGCGGCTGGCTGCGCCAGCGCCGCGCGGCGCGCGAGGACTTCAGTGGCGACACGCTGCAACAGGAAAGTCCATGAGCGCGGTGGAATCCCTGGTGTTGCCGGCACGCCTGCATGTCGATTACAGCGACGCGCCGCTGGACGCATTGCTCGCGGCGAAGGACACGCTGGCGGTGATCGGCTTCGGTGGCGATGCGCCGCGCAGCGATGATCCGCGTTACCTGCGCGTGGCATTGCAGCCGCAAGGCGCGGCGGTGTTCGAGCACTGGCGCGCGCACGGACCGGTGTCGCGCGGCCGCGAGAATGGCGTGGCCTGTTCCGAAGACGGCGCGTTGCAGTTCGGCGCGATTGAAGTGGAAGAGCACGACCACGGCATCGAGGCCGCGGCGACCGCCGCCTACGCGCGGCTTCGCGCATTCACCGCCGCACGCGGCTACCCGCACCTGCTGCGCGTGTGGAACTACCTCGACGGCATCACGCACGGCGATGGCGATGCGGAGCGTTACCGCATCTTCTGCGTCGGCCGCGCGCGCGGACTGGGCGAATTCGATGCGCAGGCGCTGCCCGCGGCCACCGCGATCGGCCACGCGACCGGCGCGCAACGCCTGCAGGTGTACTGGCTCGCCGCGCGCACGCCGGGCACGCCGCTGGAAAATCCGCGCCAGATCAGCGCGTATCGCTACCCGCGCCAGTACGGTCCGCAGCCGCCGAGCTTCGCCCGCGCGATGCTGCCTCCGGGCACGGCGATGCCGCTGCTGATTTCCGGCACCGCGGCGATCGTCGGCCACGAGTCGCGCCACGCCGGCGACGTCGCCGCGCAGCTCGACGAAACCATCGCCAACCTCGAAAGTCTCATCGCCGCCGCACATGCACGCCGTCCGGACCTGCCACCGCAGATAGGTGCGGGCACGCGGCTGAAGGCTTACGTGCGCGACCGCGATGAACTCGACGTCGTCGCGGCTGGTTTGCGCGAGCGGCTCGATCCGGGTGTGCGCTTCACCGTGCTGCATGCGGCGATCTGCCGGCGCGAACTGCGGGTGGAGATCGACGGGACGCACGGCGTGCCGGCGTAATCACGGTTCGCGTAGGCCATCGGCTCACTTGAAGCCGGTGCGCCCCGCCGTCATCTTGTCCGCATCGGCCGCACCGCGGCCTGCACCGGAGTCGCATCGATGGGTCTGATCAGTCTGCTGTGGGGCATCGTTGCCCTGTTCTGGATGGTGCTCGCGCTGATTCCGGTCATCGGCATCACCAACTGGCTGCTGATTCCCTTCGCCGCGGTGGGCGCGCTGATCGCCGCCATCGGGATCATGTTTACCCGCAGCGAGAATCGAGGCCGCGCCAAGGCCGGCCTGATCCTCAACGGCATCGTGATCGTGGTCGCCGCGATCCGCCTGAGCATGGGCGGCGGGCTGCTCTGATCCACCCGGCTCCCCTGTAGCCAGACCTCCCTGAAGCCGACGGCCGCGCGCCCGCGCCGCTGTCCTGACCTTGCACGGCCACGGCCACGGCCCGCGCACCTTCACACGCGGACAAGGCGCGGTCCTCGACCGTGCCCGCACGGCAGCCCTGTTCAGCTATCCCGTCCGAGGCTCAAAACAGATGCGCTGCCGGCATATGCAGATAAAGCATGACCGTTTCCCTGCCACCGCGGCGCCCGCCACTGTGGCTTCCCAACGACAGGTATCCCCATGAACCTTCCCTCCCCTGCGCGCAGTCCTGCCCTCCTGCGCCGCCCCTCGCTGCTGGCGGCGATCTCCCTCGCCCTGCTGCCGATTCATGCCCAAGCCGCCGAGGTCACCGTCGAAGAACTCGCGCGCCGTCTGCAGGCCCTGGAACAACGCCTCGGCACCAACGATGCGACGGCCGAAGCGACCACCGACAGCAACAGCCTCGCCGACCTCGACCAGCGCCTGCGCGTGATCGAGCGGCGGCTCGAACTGCAGGCCGAGGAGTCCGCGGCCAAGGCGGTGAAGGATCCCGTTGTGAGCCTCAGTCCCAAGGGCCTGTCGATCAAGTCGCCGGCCAGCGACGGCATCGAGGTGAAGTTCAAGGCGCTGGTGCAGGGCGATGGCCGCTTCTTCTTCGGCGATGACGCACAACCGCAGAACGACACCTTCCTGCTGCGCCGGGTCGAACCCACGCTCGAAGGCACGTGGGGGCAACTGGTTGGCTTCCGCCTGCAGGCGCAGCTCGCCGGCGACAGCGCGACGCTCAACGACGCCTACCTCGATCTCAGGTTCGATCCGCGCGCGACGCTGCGCGTTGGCAAGTTCAAGCAACCCTTCGGCCTCGAGCAACTGCAGTCGAGCAGCGGTATCGCTGCGATCGAACGCGGCCTGCCGACCGAACTCACCCCGGCGCGCGACTACGGCGTGCAGCTGCAGGGCGAATTCGCCGGCAGCACGCTGAACTACGCCGTCGGCGTGTTCAACGGCACGGTCGATGGCCGCGACTCGGCGACGTCGAATCCCGACAACGAATTCGAAGCCACCGCGCGCGTGTTCTGGGAGCCGTTCAAGAACGACGCGAATGCGTGGTCGGGCCTCGGCGTCGGCATCGCGACGAGCGTCGGCGACAACTTCGGCCAAGGCAACAACTTCCTGCCGCGCTATCGCACGCCCGGGCAGTCGACGTTCTTCAGTTACCGCAACGAAGCCGCGGCCGATGGCCTGCATCGCCGCTGGTCGCCGCAGGCGTACTACTACAGCGGCCCGCTCGGCCTGCTCGGCGAATACGTCACCTCCGAACAGGAAGTGCGCTTGGTCAGCGGCGCCAACGCCGGCCGAGTGGAGCACCTGGAAAACGAGTCGTGGCAGATCGTCGGCAGTTGGGTCCTCACCGGCGAAGACGCGTCATACCGCGGCGTAACCCGGCCTAACCATCCCTTTACCGCCGGTGCGGCAGGCTGGGGCGCACTTGAACTGGTCGCGCGCTACGGCGAGCTGGATATCGACGACGACGCCTTCCCGCTGTTCGCCAATCCCACCGCGTCCGCCAGTCGTGTCGACGCATGGAGCATCGGCCTGAACTGGTATCTCACCCAGAACCTGAAGCTGGTTGCCAATTACACGCAGGCCGCCTTCGATGGCGGCACGGCGACCGGCGATCGCGAAGACGAGAAGACCCTCTTCACCCGCGCGCAGATTTCGTTCTAACCGAGACCATCCCCCATGACTTCGATCCGCATCCGCAACACGTTCCGCACGGCGCTTCTCGCAATGGCGCTGCTGGGCGGCGCCGCGCACGCGAAGGGCGTCGAGCTGCTCAACGTCTCCTACGACCCGACCCGCGAGTTCTATTCCGACGTCGATCGCGCCTTCGCGCAACAGTGGAAGAAGCAGACGGGTGAAACGATCCAGGTGCGCGCCTCGCACGGCGGTTCCGGCAAGCAGGCGCGGGCGGTGATCGACGGGCTCGAAGCCGATGTCGTCACGCTCGCGCTCGCCGCCGACATCGATGCGATCGCCAGCAATGGCAAGCTGCTGCCGGCCAACTGGCAATCGCGCCTGCCGCACAACAGCGCGCCGTACACGTCGACGATTGTTTTCCTCGTGCGCAAGGGAAATCCGAAAGGCATCAAGGACTGGGGCGACCTCACGCGCCCCGGCGTGGCGGTGATCACGCCGAACCCGAAGACGTCGGGCGGCGCGCGCTGGAACTATCTTGCGGCATGGGCGTGGGCTTCGAAGGAGTATCGCGACGGCGACAAGGTTGTCGATTACCTCACGCGCCTGTTCAAGAACGTGCCCGTGCTCGACACCGGCGCACGCGGCGCGACCACCACCTTCGTCGAGCGCCGCATCGGCGACGTGCTGATCGCGTGGGAGAACGAAGCGCTGCTGACCTTGAACGCTGCCGGCACGCGCAACCAGTTCGAGATCGTGGTGCCGTCGGTGAGCATCCGCGCCGAACCGCCGGTGGCATGGGTCGACAAGAACGTGGCGAAACACGGCACGCGCAAGCAGGCCGAAGCGTACCTGCGCTTCCTGTATTCGCCCGAAGGCCAGCGCCTCGCCGCGAAGCATTTCTATCGACCCGCCGAACCGGACAAGGTGCCTACGGCGGAACTGGCGCAGTTTCCGAAGGTGACTCAGGTGACGATCGACCAGGCGTTCGGCGGCTGGAAGAAGGCGCAGGCGGAGCATTTCGCGGATGGCGGGTTCTTTGACCGGATTTATCAGCCGAAGTGATGCGTCCTTTCCGTGGCGCGCTCGCCGGGGAGGATTTGGGCGCCGCGAGACGCATTTTTGGCTCGTCATTCCTGCGAAGCGCTTCACCACAGCCGCAGGCTGTTCAAGCAGGAATCCAGTGACTTGGCTCTTCGCATGGATTTAGGAAGGGAAAGAGCAAAGCCACTGATTCCCGTCTTCGCGGGAATGACGAGCAAAAGCGCAAGGGCGAAACAAGAGCTGAAGGCGCAACAGACGCAACGCCAGTAACGACGAAAGCAGCAAGCACGAAGCAGGCCCGACGAAAAGTTCCCGACCCCAACCCTTCCTTTGCTACGCGAAAGGGAGAAGAAACGAAGAACGAATGACCACCGCCGTCCTCCCATCGCTGATTCCCTTCCGCAGCCGCCGTCCGCTGCCCGGCTTCGGGCTTAGCCTTGGCTTGGGCATGGCGTGGCTCGGCGTCGTCGTGCTGCTGCCCTTGCTTGCGCTCGCGGTACGCGCCGCCGGACTCGGTAGCGAAGGCTGGCTGCGCGCGATCCACGACCCGCGCGTGCAGGCCGCGCTCAAGCTCAGCTTCAGCGCTTCGCTCATCGCGGCGCTCGTGGCGCTCGTCGCGGGCGGCATCGTCGCCTGGGTGCTGGTGCGCTATCGCTTTCCCGGCCGGCGTATCCTCGATGCGCTGGTCGACCTGCCCTTCGCGTTGCCGACCGCCGTTGCGGGCATCGCGCTCACCGCGATCTATTCGAGCAACGGCTGGGTCGGACGTTTCGCCGAAGCGGCGGGCTTCAAGGTCGCCTACACACCGGTCGGCATCGTCATCGCACTGGTGTTCATCGGCCTGCCGTTCGCCGTGCGCACGGTGCAACCGGTGCTGGAAGCTCTCGGCCACGAACAGGAGGAAGCCGCGGCATCGCTCGGCGCTTCGCGCTTCACCACCTTGCGCCGCGTGATCCTGCCGGAACTGCTACCGGCGCTGCTCACCGGCTTCTCGCTCTCCTTCGCGCGCGCGCTGGGCGAATACGGCTCGGTGATCTTCATCGCCGGCAACAAACCCTTCGCCACCGAAATTGCGCCGCTGCTGATCACCATCCGCCTGGAGGAATACGACTACAACGGCGCGATCGCCATCGCCGCGCTGCTGCTGGCTGCGTCGTTCGTGTGCCTGCTCGCGATCAACGCGATTCCGTCGCTGTTCGCGCACGAGCGCCAGGAGAACCGCCGTGGCTGAAAACAATGCGCAAAGCGTCCTGCGCGAGCCGCTGTGGCTGCGCACCGCGCTGATCGCCCTGGCCGTGCTGATCATGCTCGGCCTGGTCGTGCTGCCGCTGCTGATGGTGCTCGGCGCTGCGTTCGGCGACGGCTTCAGGGCGTGGTGGACGGCGTTGCGCGAGCCCGATGCGTTGTCCGCGCTCAGGCTCACGCTGTTCACCGCGGCCATAGTGATTCCGGTCAACGCGGTGTTCGGCACGATGATGGCGTGGGCGGTGACGCGCTTCGACTTCCCCGGCAAGCGCGGACTGCTGGCACTGATCGACCTGCCGTTCGCGGTGTCGCCGGTCGTGGCCGGCCTGTGCCTCGTACTGCTGTTCAGCACCACGCACGGCTGGTTCGCGGACCTGCTCGAAGCCTGGGACGTGAAGATCCTTTTTGCGCGGCCTGGCATCGTGCTGGCGACGCTGTTCATCACCTTCCCGTTTGTCGTGCGCGAACTGATCCCGCTGATGCAGCAGCAGGGTTCCGACGAGGAGCTCGCTGCACGTTCGCTCGGCGCCGGCGCATGGACGATGTTCCGCCGCGTCACCTTGCCGAACATCAAGTGGGGCCTGTTGTACGGCGTACTGCTGTGCGGCGCGCGCGCGATGGGTGAGTTCGGCGCGGTGTCGGTGGTCTCGGGCCACATCCGCGGTCTCACCAACACGCTGCCGCTGCACATCGAGATCCTCTACAACGAATTCGACAGCACGGCGGCGTTCGCGGCGGCGTCGCTGTTGAGCGGATTGGCGTTGATCACTTTGATCATCAAGTTCTGGCTGGAAGCGCGCCATGGCGATGCGCTCGCGAAGACACACCGGCGGCATTGAGATGACCACTGCGACCGAAAGTTTAATGCCCGGTGCGCCGGTGACAGACCTTCGTAGTTCCATCATGGCCGCGRCGCGGCTGGAGGCGCGCCATGGCGATGCGCTCGCGAAGACACACCGGAGGCATTGAGATGACCACCGCGACGAAAGGATCCGTGCCCGGTGCGCCGGAAATCCATCCCCATAGCCTCATTTCTGTGCGGCGCGGAGACATTGAGTGAACGTCGTAAGAATCGACTTCGAAAAGACCCTGCGAGGCACGGGTGATCGCCCCGCGGCACGGGTGCTGGTACAACAGGAACCGAGCCCCCCAGCGGCCGTACGCGGAATGGACCTGCACATCCGTCAACTCAGCAAGCACTACAGCGACGTCGCGGCGCTGGATGCGGTCGACCTCGACATCGCCTCCGGCGAACTCGTGGCGTTGCTAGGGCCCTCGGGTTCGGGCAAGACGACGCTGCTGCGCGTCATCGCCGGATTGCTGCACGCCGACAGCGGACAGGTGCTGTTCGGCGACAAGGATGCAACGCGGCTGAGCCTGCGCGAGCGCAACGTGGGTTTCGTGTTCCAGCATTACGCGCTGTTCAAGCACATGACCGTCGCGGAGAACATCGCCTTCGGCCTGCGCAGCCGTCCGCGCTCCAAGCGGCCCGACAAGGCGACGATCACGCGTCGCGTCGACGAGTTGCTCTCGCTGATCCAGCTCGCCGAGCACGGCGCGCGTTATCCGGAGCAGCTTTCCGGCGGGCAGCGCCAGCGCGTCGCACTGGCGCGCGCGCTCGCGATCGATCCGACCGTGCTGCTGCTCGACGAACCCTTCGGTGCGCTCGACGCGAAAGTGCGCATTGAACTGCGCCGCTGGCTGCGCCGCCTGCACGAGCAGACCGGCCAGACCACGCTATTCGTTACCCACGACCAGGAAGAAGCACTGGAACTTGCCGATCGCGTCGTGGTGCTGCGTGAAGGCCGCATCGAGCAGGTCGGCACGCCGGACGAGATCTACAGCGCGCCGGCTTCGGAATACGTGTTCGACTTCATCGGCCGCGCGAATGCGCTCGATGGCCGCGTGGAATCCGGCCACTTCCTCGCGAATGCGCAACCGCCTGGCTTCGCGACGGACGCGCGGGCCGGCAACGCGCGCCTGTACGTACGCCCGCACGATCTCGCGCTTGCTGGACCAAACGGGGGCTGGAGCGCTCGGGTGGTCGCGGCGCATCGGCTCGCGGACCGGATCACGCTCGAGCTTGAAGTCGAGGGGCAATCGCGGCCGCTGGAATTGGATTTCGCCGCGACACCGGATGTGGAAACGCCGGCCGTGGGCAGCGTGGTCGCGGTGAAGCCTTTGCGATATCAGGTGTATTCGCGGCAGACCTGATTCGCCGCTCCCGCGAAGGCGGACGTCTTTCCTACGGACACGTGTCCGTTCATCCATGAACGTTGTTTTTGCTTGGGCGCCACGCGTGGAGCACAGCAAAGTCCATGGATTCCCGCCTTCGCGGGAATGACGAGCAAAAGCCAAGCTTGAGAAGCGGCCTTTGTCACGGGAGTAGAATGCCGCCCCATGAGCTATCCCTACACCCGCCCGCGCCGCATGCGCCGCGACGACTTCTCGCGCCGGCTGATGCGCGAGACCGTGCTGACCGCGAACGACCTGATCTATCCGGTGTTCGTGCATGAACCCAACGGCCGCGAAGCCATCGCTTCGATGCCCGGTGTCGAGCGCGTCTCGATCGAAGAACTGCTCAAGGTCGCCGAGCAGGCCCACGAACTGCGCGTGCCGGCGCTCGCACTGTTTCCGGTCACCGCACCGGAAGCAAAATCGCTCACCGCCGAAGCCGCCTGGGCCGACGACGGCCTGGTGCAGCGCGCGGTGCGCGCGCTCAAGCAGCGATTCCCTGACCTCGGCGTGATCACCGACGTCGCGCTGGATCCGTACACCACGCACGGACAGGATGGCCTGATCGATGAGAGCGGTTACGTCCTCAACGACGAAACCGTCGAGGCACTGGTGCAACAGACGCTGTCGCATGCGCGCGCCGGCGCCGACATCGTCGCCCCCAGCGACATGATGGACGGCCGCATCGGCGCCATCCGCGGCGAGCTCGAAAGCGAAGGCCACATCCACACCCGCATCCTCGCCTACAGCGCGAAGTACGCGAGTGCGTTCTACGGACCTTTCCGTGATGCCGTCGGTTCCGCCGCCGCGCTCGGCAAGGGCAACAAGTACACCTACCAGATGGACCCGGCCAACAGCGACGAAGCGCTGCAGGAAGTCGCGCAGGACCTGCAGGAAGGCGCCGACATGGTGATGGTGAAGCCGGGCCTGCCCTACCTCGACATCGTGCGCCGGGTGAAGGACGAATTTGGCGTGCCGACCTTCGTCTACCAGGTGAGCGGCGAGTACGCGATGCTCAAGGCCGCCGCGCTCAATGGCTGGCTGGATGAGCGCGCGTGTGCGCTGGAAGCGCTGACCTCGATCAAGCGCGCGGGTGCCGATGGCGTGCTTACGTATTTCGCACTGGATGCGGCGCGCTGGTTGCGCGAAGGCTGAGCGCGCTTCACGTAGCGGCTCGCCGCTACGTGAACATCGATGCGATGCGTCGATGATCCGAGCCGGATGACGCAGACGCGCCGTCCGGCACGACCAGGCTTACGAAGCTACCGCGGCCGCGGCTTCGTCGATCAGGGCCGCCACCTCCGCCGGGCGCGATGCCAGCGACGCGTGGCTTGCATCGAGGACGACGACCTTGCGCGGCTGCATGCGATCCGACATGCGCTTCTGGTTTTCCGGCGCGATCATCCGGTCCTGGCTCGATATCTGGTACCAGCATGGCTTGTGCTTCCAGGCCGGATCGGTCACCGGGTTGCCGAACGTGGACGCCAGCGGCGCCTTCTGGGTCACCGCCATGACCAGGCCCTCTTCGGACGTCAGGTCCTGGCAGAAGCTCTCATGGAACTTGTCGGGTTTGAGCCAGAGGTAGCCGTCGCTGTCCGGCGCGAGGTTGGGCGCTGCGACGGGCAGATGTTCCTGGGTAATGCCGCCCGGACTTTCACCGGCATCGGGCGCGAAGGCGGCGATGTAAACCAGTGCCGCCACGTTGGGCTGGTTGCCGGCTTCGCTGATGACCGCGCCGCCGTAGGAGTGGCCGACCAGGACGACCGGTCCGGGCACCTGCGCCACCATCTTGCGCGTGCGTTCGGCATCGTCGGGCAGCGAGGTCAGTGGGTTTTCCACGGCATGGAGGTTTTCGTATCCCATCCGTTTCAGCTCGATGATGACCTTGGCCCAATGCGCGGCGCCACCCCAGAACCCATGCACCAGCACCACGGTGGGTTTCGTGTTCATGGCCGTTCTCCGAAAGGGACGGCTGCCGGGCTCGGCCGTCGGTGATTGCTGTGCGCGGCGATAGCTCGCGTCAGGCCTCGATGCGATGGTCCTCCGGCATCGTTAAGCAGCAGTGACGGGCGCGCCGGCTTCAACTACAACTACAACTGGACGCAACCGGGCTTTCCCGTCGCAGCCGGCGCCTTCATTCGATAGATATCCAGCTTCCCCGCGCGCGGCGCCTTCGCCGTGCCGGTGACCAGCAACTCGCCCGGCTTGTTCCAGTCGATCGAGGGACCCAGCGTCCAGCCGTCGTTCGTGTTGAACGACAACACCACCGGCGATGCGTCGCCGTAACGCTTGCCATCGCATTGCGCGACAAACAACTGCATCGGCTTGTCCTCCGCATTCGCCGAGCGCGTGAACACGATCGCCTTGCCGCCATCGAGCCATGCCGCATCGAATTCGTCACCGCGCGTGTTCACGCCCGGCAACGGTTTGCGATCGACGAACGCACTGCCATCCCAACGCGCGACGAACAGATCGTGCCGTCCCGCGCCGCCGAAGCCATCGCTGGCGAACAGCAGCGACTTGCCGTCGAGGCTCGGCGCCGGCGCCCACTCGTCGCCCTTGCTGTTCACGCCGGGGCCGAGATTTTCCACCCCGCCGAAGCCGCCGTCCGCGTGCACGGCGACGCGATAGAGATCGTCGCCACCCAGGCCGCCTTCGCGATTGGAGAAGAAATACAGCCAGCGCCCGTTCGCGCTGAACGCCGGATCGAAATCGTTCACCTTCGAGTTGATTGGCAACGGCTGCGCGTCCTGCCAGCGACCCTGTTTCAACGTGGCCTGCCACAAGTCCCAGCCGCCCGTACCGCCGGCGCGATCGGTGCTGCCCCAGACGATGCGCTTGCCGTCGGGGCTGATCGTGGCGCGCACTTCCGAAGCCGGCGTCGACACCACGCCCATGCCTTCAATGCCGAATTCGGCTAGATACGCGTGGGCGAGCCCGGACACCAGCGCGAGGCCCAACACCGCGATGGTTCCGTTTGAAATGACATGACGGCGGGACATGCACGGCTCCTGCGTTAACGAAGCGTGCAAATGTGCCGCAGTTGCTGACTCGCCGCCATCGCAAAAGCCGGCGTCGGCGCACAGTTCGCGACAGCGGGCGTAGACTCGAAACGAACGCGGCCGCCGGCCGGCGTGCTTCGCGTTCCTTTCACTACTCCGTCATGTTTTCGCGCGAGGAATCCATGTCCGTCCAGCGCTATGCCGTCATCGGCCATCCCGTTTCCCATTCCCTGTCGCCGCGCATCCACGCGGCGTTCGCACGGCAGGCCGGCATCGCGCTGGAATACTCCGCGATCGATGCCGCGCCAGAGGACTTCGACGCCGTGCTCGCCGAATTCGCGGCCGAAGGCGGCATTGGCGCCAACATCACCCTGCCGCACAAGACGCGCGCAGCCCAGATCTGCAATTACCTGAGCGAAGCCGCGCAGCGTGCGGGAGCCGTGAATACGCTGATCCGCACCGCCACCGGCTGGCAGGGCGACAACACCGACGGTATGGGCCTGGTGCGCGATCTCACCGACCGCCACAGCCTGGACCTGCGCTCGCGGCGCACATTGCTGATCGGCGCGGGCGGCGCGGCGCGCGGTGTCGCACCGGCGTTGCTCGATGCCGGCATCGGCGACCTCTACATCGTGAATCGCACGGCCGAACGCGCCGACGCGCTCGCCGACGTGCTCGCGCAACCGGGCCGCGTGCATCCGCGTTACCTGAACGACATCGGCAATCTCGGCAACTTCGACCTGGTCATCAATGCGACGTCCGCCGCACGCGGTGGCGATGCGTTGCCGTCCTTGCCGATCAACCTCGTCGCGCCGCGCGGAGCGGCGGTCGACCTGAGCTACGGCGAAGCCGCGGTGCCCTTCCTCGCCTGGGCGCGATCGGCGCGCGCGCACGACTGCATCGACGGGCTCGGCATGCTGGTGGAACAGGCCGCCGAGAGTTTCCAGCGCTGGCACAAGGTGCGCCCGGAAACCGACGCGGTGTACGAGATGCTGCGCAATCGCGACGCGATCCTCGTCACCGCCGACTGACGCTCCTATGGACTGCCGGAACCACTGCGGCGCGTGTTGCATCGCGCCTTCGATTACGTCGCCCATTCCCGGCATGCCGCATGGCAAGCCCGCCGGCATTCCGTGCGTGCAACTGGACGACGATTTCCGTTGCCGGCTGTTCGGAAAGCCGGAGCGTCCCGCGTTCTGTGCATCGCTGAAGCCATTGCTGTCGATGTGCGGGTCAGCGCGAACCGAGGCGCTAGCCGTGCTCACCCAACTGGAACTGGCTACCCGTCCCTAACCAACCGCGGTACGAGGAGTGATGTCATGAGCGAACAGAACGACCCGTTCCTGCAGGTGCTGGACCGTTACGCGGCGGCCGTGGGCGACAAGGATGTCGAGGGCTTCCTGTCCATCTACGGCGAGGACGTGCACATCTTCGACGTGTGGGATACGTGGTCGTTGCAGGGCAAGGCGGCGTGGCGCGATGTCGTGTCCGACTGGTTTTCCTCGCCGGAGAAGCTCGTAGTGACCATTGACGAAGCGCGGTCGACGTCGAGCACGGACCTGGTGGTCGGCCACGCCTTCATCCGTTATGCCGCGATCTCGCCCGATGGCAGGGAATTGCGTTCGGTCGGCAACCGGCTCACGCAGGTACTGCGCAAGACGGACGCGTCATGGTCGATCTCGCATGAGCACTCTTCGGTGCCGATCGATCATTCATCGACGCGTGCGATCTTCCGGCGGGCGACCGCGGTTTGAATTCCGCGCGATCGCTGTCAACGCAGCGATCGCTACAGCAGTCCGTCGCGCTTGATCGCGAGGTATTTTTCCACCAGCGACGCCGCCAGCTGCGCGCAGGCGACGTCCAGCACCATCACGCCGTGGCTGCGCAGCGCATCGTGCGCGGCATTGCGCTTGGCGAGGTATTCCGCGGTGGCGCCGGCGCGGATCGCGGTGGGCAGGTCGTGGACATCCTGCGCCAGCGTCGCATCGAGCGCTTCTTCGCGCAGGCTCGCGACGCAGACGAGATGACGCTTGCGCAGCATCTGCACGGCGGCGAGCAGATCGTCCATGTCTTCATCGCGCAGGTTGGTGACCAGCATTACCAGCGCGCGGCGGCGTTGGCGCAACGAGAGTTCCGTCGCCGCTTGCAGGAAGTCGGTGGCTACCGGCTTGGGCTGCAACGCATAGGTCGCGCGCAACAGGTTGTCGATCGCACCGACGCCGCGTTGAGGCGGCACCCATGCGGTATCGCCGCCGCTGGCGAGCAGGCCGACGCCATCGCCCTGCCGCAATGCGAGATAGGACACCACCAGCGCCGCATCGAGCACGTGGTCGAAGTGCGCCAGCTCGCCATCACGCGCCAGCAGGCGCCGGCCGGTGTCGAGCAGCAGCACCAGCTGCTGGTTCTTTTCGTCCTGGTATTCGCGCGAAATCAGCCGGCGCGCACGCGCCGTCGCCTTCCAGTCGACCTGGCGCAGGCTGTCGCCGACGCGGTATTCGCGCATCTGGTGGAAGTCGGTACCTTCGCCGCGGCGGCGCTTCACGTGCGCGCCGACCAGGCGCGAGGCCTGTTCCGCGCTGAACATCGCGAAGCGCGCGAGTGGGGCGAAGTTGGGGAACACGCGCACGCGCTGCGCATCGCCGGCCACGCGCGATTGCCACCACAGGCGCCACGGTGAATACAGCCGCAACTGCACGCCGTCGAACGTGAAGTCGCCCCGCGCATTCGCGCGCAGCGAATAGTCGAGAGTCGTGGCCTCGCCACGCTGCAGTTGCAGGCGTCGCGGCAAGCCCTGCATCGCCCAGCTGCCGGGATGCAGGTCGAAGATGTCGACCCGTTGCGCATTGGACGCGACCAGCTTCAGCGTCACCGGACGCTCGACGCCGATCGGCCACGTGTCGGGCACGCGGCGCTGCACGTCGGGCGTCGCGCGCTGCATCACCCGACGCGCATCGAAGGCAGCGAGCAACAACAGCGCAATGCCTGCTGCCTGCCACACCGAGGCAGCGACGAAGGCGATGCTCGCGGCGAGGCCGAACGCAGCCCACAACACGAGCAGCACCAGCATCGCGGGCGCGGGACGCGGCCAGCTACGCGAAGGTGTCGCCGCCTGAGTCATTGCCGCGGCGCTTCCACCTTCGAAAGGAGCGCATGCAGCACGTCATCGGGTTCCTGCCCTTCGATCAGCAGCTCCGGCGCGAGGGCGACGCGGTGGCGCAAGGCCGGCTTGGCGATCTCGCGCACGTCGTCGGGTGTGACGAAGTCGCGGCCGCCGAGCACCGCCTGCGCACGTGCCGCACGCACCAGCGCGAGGCTGCCGCGCGGCCCAGCGCCGAGCGCGATGCCGGCCCAGTCGCGCGTCGCCGCCGCGATACGCACGGCGTAATCGATCACCGCGTCGTCGACCGTGACCTGCGCGGTGCCGAGCTGCATGGCGACGATTTCGTCCGGACCCACGACGCGACGCACCTGCGAGAGATCGAAGTCGGAGGCCATGCGTCCCTGGCTCACCGCGGCGACCATCTTCTTCTCGTCCGCGCGCGAGGGATAACCGATCAGCACCTTCAGCAGGAAGCGGTCGAGCTGCGCCTCGGGAAGTGGATAGGTACCTTCCTGCTCCACCGGGTTCTGCGTGGCGAGGGTCAGGAATGGCGGCGGCAGTTCGAAGCTGTGTCCTTCGATCGTCACCTGCAATTCCTGCATCGCTTCGAGCAATGCGGACTGCGTCTTCGCTGGCGCGCGATTGATTTCGTCGGCGAGCAGCAGGTTGGTGAACACTGGGCCGCGACGGATGTTGAAGGTTTCCGTCTTCGGGTCGTATACCGCATGGCCGCTGATGTCCGACGGCATCAGGTCGGGCGTGAACTGCACGCGCGCGTAGCCGCAATCGAGCGTCTTCGCCAACGCGCGTACCAGCAGCGTCTTGCCCAGGCCAGGCACGCCTTCGATCAGTGCATGGCCGCCGGCGAGCAGCGCGATGATGACGTGGTCCAGCGCTTCGGCCTGGCCGATGAACGCCTTGCCGACTTCGTCGCGGATGGCGCTGGCGCGTTGCGCGAGCGCGTCGCCGGTGATGGGCGTGATCGCGCGCGGGGCGGCCACATGATCCGGAGCCAGGGAAGGAATCAGCGTGTCGCTCATAGTCGGTTTCTCAGTCGGATCAGCGTGGCGATGCGGGTGCGGAAGGCGGTGTGGTCGTTCGCGAAGGGTGGCAGCAGCGCGTCGCGGATTTCGCTTGCCGGCACGTCGGGAAAACGTTGCGATAGCAGCATCAGCTGCGGCTCGCCCTGCAATGCGGCGGCCTGCGGGTCGCGGCGGCGCAGGCGCGCCAGGAAGGCGTTGCGCGCGGCGTCATAGAGCAAGTGCGCGTAGCCGTAGCGATAGGCGAGTTCGCCGCTGGCGGTGATGTGTTCGAGTAGCGATCGCCGCTCGAGCGCCGGCGCGGCGAACTGCGGGCCGAAGCGCTGCATGCGTCGCCACAGCCAGAACACCAGTGCGAGCATCAGCGGCCCCCACGCCATCCAGCTGTGCCGGATCAGCGTCGCCCATAGCGACGGCATCTGCGCGGCGTAGACCAGGTGCACGGTGCCTTCGCGGTAGTTCGGCTGCAGCAGCTGGCGGGCGAGCTCGAAACTGGCCGGCTGCTCGAGTCCGTCGCTGCCGAGGAAGCCCAGATCGGCGAGCACGTCGACGCTGCCGCTGCCGCGCAGCAGGCGCGCGAAGACGTAGCCGTTCTTCAGATCGCCCCAGCTATGCACGGGATTGGCGCCGACCAGGGTGAAGCGACGGTCGCCGCAGAACAGGAAATCATGGCCCGCGGAACCAGCATCCTCATCGCCAACGAGCGCCCCCGCCCGCGCCGCGGCCGGATCGGCCGGTTGCGCACGGATGCCCTTCACTTCCGCGCATTCGTTGGCATCGCGCCCCAGCGGCATCAGCTGCAGGTCGGCGAACAACGGCACCGGCGAATTGGTGGCCAGCAGGCCCATTGGCGGCGTGCGCACGATCAGGTGGCCGCCATGGCTGACCCAGCGCAGCAACTCGTCGATTTCGGCGCGGCTCAGCGTGCGCGGATCGTTGTAGATCACCACGGTGTCGCGCGGTTTCAGCGGAACGGTGGTTTCCGTGCCGCCTTCCGGCAGCAATTGCAGGCGCCGGCGCGAGTTCACCTTGATGCCGTCCTTCTGCAGCGCGACCTGCAGCGCGTACAGCGGATTGCGCCGCGCTTCGCCGGTGCGCGGCATCGGAATGCTGCGTTCGACGCGCTCGTGCGTATGCAGCCACCACGCGGTGAGCCCGGCAAGCACGACGATGCCGAGCAGCACGAGCACCACCGTGCGCAGCACCTGCGGACGCGGCATCGGTTGCGCGCTCATGCCGGCACCCCGGTTCGCGACCAGAAGAAGCGCTGCGACAACTGCGTGAGCAAGGCGTCGAATTCATCGTCGTCGGGCAGCCCGTGCGCGTACGCGGCGATCTGCCACACCCGCACGATGCGCGCGAAGGCTTCGCGCTCATCCGCGTTCGGCAGCTGGCGCGAGGCACGTAGCGTATGCGCCTCGGTTGCACCGGGCACCAGCACCACATGCGCGCGCTGCGTCATCGCTTCGACGCTTGCGCGATAGAGCAGCGCCAGCGCATCGCGGCCACGCCCGGACTGCCACAGGCGCCGCGCGGTGGCGGGGACATCGTCGGGAAGCGGCGATTCCTCCGCGATCACTTCGCGAATCACTTCATCGCTGGTGCGTTCGCGCCGGCCCGGCATGTCGCGGACCCAGCCCAGCCACTTCGGCGCGGTCACCAGCAGCGCGAGCAGCACCGCACCCGCCACGACCCACAGCCCGTACTCGCCGATAGATGCGAGCCATTGGCCGAGTTTTCCGAATCCCTCGAACGGGCGCGGCGGCTCGTCGGGCTTCTGCTCCTTCGGCACCCACTGCGTCACCGTGCGCTTCGGGCTTACGGTGGGATCTTCGTAGGCGCGCTTCACCGCCTGCTGCCAGCCATCGTCCTCGACGACGCGTTCATCGAAGACTTCCTGCAAGGTCGACTGCGGGCGCCTGTCCTGCAAGCGCGGCTGTTCGGTGGAAGGCGCGGATGCATCGGGAACGAACGGCTCGTCCTGCGCGCGGGCGGGGTGCATTGCGCCAGACCACAGCGCGCACAGCAGCACCAGCGGCGCGCTTACCTGGGTAAGGCGCTTGCGCAGGCGGCGCAACACCATTTCGATGTCCCAGGCTTCGATCTCGGTGCGGCGGTTGAGGTACAGGCCGAAGCCGGCGCCGACGTAGAACGGTTCCAGCACGCTCGTCGCCATCCACATCAACGCGTTCGTCGCGACCTGCACCCACGGCTGCTGCGACTCGAACACGTTCCACATCCGCGCCGCGGTTTCCTGGATCACATCGGCCGGTACGAACAGCATCACCGCGGATATCGCGCCGAGCACCAGCGCCATCTCGAAGTGCGCGAACACCAGCAGCACTACCGAGCCGACGCCATACACCGGCGAGCCGAGCGCACGCCGACGTGCACGCGCTTCCTCCCCCGCGCTGCCCTCCAGCAGATCCACCGGCAGGTAGAGGGATCGCACCGGACTCAATCGGCGCCAGATGAGATACGCGAACATCCAGCGCGTACCGAAACCGCGCTGCGCACGCATGGTTTCGCGCGTCGATGGCACGTGGCCGAACACGGCGCGCGACAGTACGTACAGCGGAATGCGATCGAACACCGGCTTCAGCCACCACATCACCAGGCCGGCCAGCCAGATTTCGCCGATCAGGCTGCACAGCACGTTCAGCAGCACGAACGCAGGCAGCGACAACAGCAGCCACGGTTTCCATACCGCGCCTGCGTGGCGCCGCACGAGCGTGGTGCCGAGCTCGACCGCTTCCCACGCGGTGCGCGGACGCAGGGCGACGGTGAGGTCTTCGATCTTCATGCCACGTCCGCGGCGTGAAGCCGGTTGCGCCCGCCCGCGAGCAGCCACGTGAACACGCCCGTCCACAGCACCGCGGCCACCGAATACTTCACCGATGCCGGCATCCAGCCGATCGAGGACCAGAACGCCTCGATGAACGCCGCGACCAGCAGCATCACCAGCACGCCCACGCTCAGCAGTGCGCCGCGGCGCCCGGCTTCGACCAGCGCGTCGATGCGGCGGCGTTGCCCGGGCGCGATCAGGTTGAGGCCGAGCCGCAGTCCCGCGCCGCCGGCAATCACTATCGCGGTGAGTTCGAAGGAAGCGTGCCCGCAGACGAAGCGCCAGAACGGATCGCCGTGCCCGACCGCCTGCAGATGGCTCGCGATGGCGCCTGCACGCACGCCTTCGGTGACCAGCGACAGGATCGGCCCGAGGCAGACCAGCAGGCCGCTGGCGAACACGCGGAAGCCGATGCTGATGTTGTTCCAGATGTAGTAGCCGAACATGGCGACGTCGGTGCCGTCATCGCGGCCGAGTGCGCGGCGCGGATCGTTCGGGTCGTACATGTCTTCCATACCCGCGAGCTGCACCGGGTCGTAGAGCGCGCTGGAGAGATCGGGCTGGATCTGGATCGCGGTGTACATCACCACCAGCGGCACGACGAACAGCGCCATGGCCGCGAGCATCACGCCCTTTTCTTCCCGCACGAGGCGCGGGAATCCGCCGAGCAGGAATTCCACCGCGCGCCGCCAGCGCGGCGATGGCGTGCGATACAGCACGCCATGCCCACGCTGCATCAGCTGCTGCAGGCGATCGGTGACCACCGCGCTGTAGCCGCGCCGGCGCGCCAGTGCGAGCTGCTGGCACAGACGGCGGTAGCGTTCGGGCATCTCGTGGTCACGCAGCCCGTGCCAATCGCGCCGCTGCGCGCGTGCCTTGCGCGCGTTGCCGCCACGCGCATCCAGCCATTGCTCGAAGGCGGTCCATTCGGCCTGGTGGCGGTGGACGAAGGTCTCCTGGCGCATCTCAGCTCCGCCGTCCGAGCAGCCAGTTGGCGATGCCGTACAGCCGCGCCACGGCGAGCGAGCCGCGCGCCTGCACCAGCGGCTCGGCGAGGTCCGCGAGTTCGGCTTGGCGTTCCTGCGTGAGCTGCGGGCCACGTTCGCCGAACGCGACGAGCGCGGCCTGTTCGTGCGGCAACAAAACCACGGCGGGCGCGAGCGCGGCGCTCACCGGCGCGGCCTGCGGCTCGTGCGGACGTGCGTCGTGCACCACCAGCGTGCCCGCGACCATGTCACCCAACCGGCGCCCCCACGGATCGGCGAGGCTGGCGAGCAGGCCGGTGGCATAGCCGAACGGCAGCATGTCGATCGTGCGCATCAAATTGCGGGTGAAGGCGGCGAGCCAGCCGACCGGCGCGCCATTGGTGGCAATCACGCGCAGCCCGAGCGCGCGCTTGCCGGGCGTGCGGCCGTGATCGAGCACCTCGAACAGCACCGGGTAGAACCAGAACACCACGAACATCAGTATCGCGTACGGCCCGAAGCCCGCGGTGCCGAGCATTGCCAGCACCATGCTCGCGACCATCAGCACGACCATGCGGATCGACAGGTCGATTGCCCACGCCAGCGCGCGCGGCACCGGTCCCGCGGCGGGCAGGTGCAGGGCCACGCCTTCGGGCGTGACCACTTCGCGGTAGGTGTCGAGCATCGAAGCGCGCGTTGAACTATGGGCGCCGCCGTTGTTCACTGTCGTGCTGCTCAATGGCGCTCCACGGTCAGGCGTCGACCACGATGGTGTCGGCCATCATGTCGTGCAGGCAGCGGCGTTCGTTGCCGAAAATGAAGAGCACGTCCGGCAATACGAAGAGCGGGCCAAGAAAAAAACCGATCAGCCACGGCACGCACATGCGCAGGCCGAAGACGCGGCCCAGGTCGGCATCGCTTCCATCCGTGCGGACGATACGGATACCCAGCCAGCGCTTGCCGACTGTCTGGCCGCTTTCGCTCAGCAGGCTCAGGTTGTAGACAAACAGGCCGAGCAAGGCAGCCAGCACCATCAACAGCGCCAGGCTCACGAATCCTCCATGACGCGAGCCATCTCGCAGCAGGATCAGGGCGAGGAACGGCAGGAAGCAGGCTGCGTACAACAGCTGGTCGATGATCCTGGCCAGCAGGCGTTCTCCCCGGCCAGCCAGGTCGGCCTGGCCCGTGGCGGGAAGCGGCGGTGGAACAGACGGAAGCGGCGCGCCCGGCGCGGCATATGGATTCTGCATTTCTTCCATGCGAACGAGCTTCCCCGGCTCCCCTTCCCGGTCGACTGTAAGGCGCCGCAGCGACAGCGACAACCACGGAATCCGTGAGCCGCCTACACCGTGGCCAGGCCGAGATACTGGTTCTTGAGCCGCACGTAATGCTGCGCCGAGTAGTACAGCGCCTCGATCTCGGCATCGCTCAGCATCCGCACCTTCTTCGCGGGATTGCCGAGCCACAGCTCGCCTTCGCCCACGACTTTCCCGGGCGCAATGAGTGCGCCGGCGCCGACGAAGCCGTGCTTCCTCACCACCGCGCCGTCGAGCACGATCGCGCCCATGCCGATCAGCACCGCGTCCTCGATGCGGCAGGCGTGGATGATCGCCTTGTGGCCGATGGTCACGTCGTCGCCGATTACCGTGGCGAAGCCGCCGAGTTTCGCGTGCGGCCCGTCGTGGCTGACGTGGACGACGGTGCCGTCCTGGATGTTCGTGCGCGCGCCCACGCGGATGAAGTTGACGTCGCCGCGCACGACGGTGCCGGGCCAGATCGAAACGTCGTCGCCGAGGACCACGTCGCCGATCACGCTCGCGGCGGGATCGACGTAGCTGCGTTCGCCGAGGAGCGGCGTCTTGTCGAGATAGGGACGGATGTTCATGCCGCGATTGTACGGCGCGCATGCGCCGTGGCCGGAAACAGCCGCGCTACACTCCGCCCATGAAAATCGCCAGCTGGAACGTCAACTCCCTCAACGTCCGCCTGCCGCACCTGCAGCAGTGGCTGCAGGAATTCCAGCCGGACGTGGTCGCACTGCAGGAAACCAAGCTCGAGGACCCGAAATTCCCCGATGCCGCACTGGCCGAACTCGGCTATCGCAGCGTGTTCTGCGGGCAGAAGACCTACAACGGCGTCGCCCTGCTCAGCCGCACGCCGTTCGCGGCCGAGTGCGTCATGGCAATCCCGAATTTCGACGATCCGCAGAAGCGCGTGCTCGCCGCGACGATCGGTGACATCCGGGTGGTCGATTTGTATGTCGTCAACGGCGAATCCGTCGGCAGTGAGAAGTTCGCCTACAAGCTGCGCTGGCTCGAAGCCGTGCGCGAATGGCTGCGCGAGGAGCTGAAGCAGTTCCCGAACATGGTCGTGCTCGGCGACTTCAACATCACGCCCGACGACCGCGACGTGCACGATCCCAAGCGCTGGCGCGAGAAGATCCTGTGCTCGACGCCGGAGCGCGAAGCGTTGCGCGGGCTGCTCGACCTCGGCCTGCACGACAGCTTCCGCCTGTTCAACGACGAACCCGGGCACCACAGCTGGTGGGACTACCGCCTGAATGCGTTCACGCGGGGCTGGGGCTTGCGCATCGACCTGGTACTGGTGAGCGAAGCGTTGCGTTCGCGCTGCGTCGCCGCCGGCATCGACACCGCGCCGCGTATTCGCGAACGGCCGAGCGACCATACGCCGGTGTGGGTGGAGATCGCGGACGCCTGATCCTTCTAGCCCGCGCTGATCCCTCTCCCCACACAGCGTGCCCGAAGGGCGGGTGCGAGCTGCTCTTGCTTTGCGCTGTCTTCCAATGCCCAAAAAGCAACTCGCTTCGCTCGTCCCCCAGGGGTGCTTCCTTCGGGCGTCTGCCCTTCGGGCATCTTCTCCCGCTTGCGGGGAGAAGAATTCCAACTGTTCATCCGTAGCCGACAAGAAACCTTCTCCGCACAAAAAACAAAGGCCCGGACATCCGGGCCTTTGCACACCACGCGACCGTGCGATCAGCGCACGCGACCGCGTCGGAACAGATTGATGATGGCCAGCAGAACTACTGCGCCTACCAGCGACAGCAGCAGACTGGTCAGGTTGAAGGCACCGTCATTGATATCCGCACCACCGATGCCGAGCATGCTGCCGATCCAACCGCCCAGGAAGGCACCGATGATGCCGACGACGATGTTGAGGAAGAGGCCTTGCTGGGCGTCGGTCCTCATGACCAGGCTCGCCAGCCAGCCGATGATGCCGCCTACGATCAGCCAAATAATGAAACCCATCATGTGCGCGTTCTCCTTCCAGCTGCGAGTGGGAAAACAGTGGATCCGACTCGGATATCCGCTTGGAACATCCTTTCGGAATCCGCTCCCGCAAAGGGGGGCAGCTGGAGTCTGTGCGCGCTTGCGTGATGGCCGCGTCCATGAATTCAGCCGCGTTCCGGAGCGGTTCCGGAACAATGAAAAACCCGTGAAACGCGCGTAGAACGCGCGTGATCAGGCGCTGTTGCGCAGCAGTTCGGCGAGCGCTTCGCGCGGCAGTTTTCCGGTTTCGTTGCGCGGCAACATGGACACCAGTCGCAACGGCCGCGGAAGGAACACCGCATCGACGTGCGCGCGCAATGCCGACATCAGGGAACGTTCGTCCTGCCCCGGCGCGACGGCCAGCGCCGCGATGCGGGCAACGCCGGTGCGCTCGCACGGGTCGAGCTGGAACACGACGCCGTCGCGCACGCCCGGCACGGCGAGCAGGCGCCGGGTGAGATCACCCAGCGATGCGCGCTTGCCCGCGATCTCGATCAGGTCGGCGTTGCGGCCGCGCAATTCGAAGCGGCCATCGGCGTGCACTTCCATCAGGTCCGCAAGCACGACGCGGTGGGCGAGGTGCCGTGCCTGCACCGCAGTGCCGTCGGGTTGCGAAACCAGCTGCACGCCGGGCAACGGTGTCCACGCCTCTTCGCAGGCGGTGCGGCGGCGCGCGATCACGCAGGTCTCGGTCGAACCGAACACCTCGCGCACTTCGCAACCGAAGCGTTGCTCGGCGGCGACAGCAAGTTCGCGCGACAGCGGCGCCGTCGCCGACACGATCGCGCGCAATGGAGGCAGCACCGCGTCGGATTCGACCAGCGCGCGCAGGTGCACCGGCGTGGTGACGAGCAGCGGCGGCGTGTGTGCGTCATGCAGCGCGCGCGCGATGTCGGCCGGGAAGAACGGGCGCGCGCCATGCACCGCGACCGGTCCCAGCAGCGGCAGCAGCACCGACATCTCCATGCCGTACATGTGCTGCGGCGGCACGGTCGCCACCAGCGGCGTGGTGCCGGAATGATCGAGGAGGTCGTCGAGCGCGGCGAGGTTCTGCGCGGTGCTGGCGCGGAACGAGGTCCATGTTTTCGGATTCGGCCTGGGCCGTCCGGTGCTGCCGGAGGTGTAGCCGATCGCGATCAGCAGGTCGTCGGGAATTTCCAGCGGCTCGCCGTCCTGCTGCGGCAGTGCCGCCGGCAGTTGCCAGCGCCGGTGTTGCGCAGATACCGCGGCTTCGTCACAAGCAAGCACATCGCCGAGCACATAGCTGTCGCGATGCTGCGCGAGCACTTCATCGACCACCGCGGGCGCGCGCGACGGCGGCAACAGCGTCGTCTGCCCGCGCAGCGCGGCCGCGCACAGAGCGACCATGAAGCGGTAGCGGTCCTCGCACAGGTTCACCGCGAAGCCGGCCTCGGGAAGGCATCCGGCGACGGCGCGGACTTCGCGCATGAAACGGCCCAGCTCGATCCCGCCCTGGGCACCGAAAGCGAGCAGGCGCGCAGGCGCACCCGTGACCAGCCGGACCCGGCGATCGTGCGGTTGACCTGCAATGGATTGCACGACGGCCGACATAGTCCCCCCGGACATGCACTGTGCTGGCGTGATGGAGCGTGAACTCCATCCTCGGTGTTTTCCCCTGCGCTATGTTACCGGCCCCGGCGCCGGCCATGCGCCAGCCCGCGCACCTGACCTCCCGGATGCCCGTTTCCACCGTCTTCATCGAGTCCCATTCCGACCGCGCGCTGCGCTGGAGCTGGCACGCGCACGTGCACGGCACGCCCACCGACCCGGTGGCGCAGCAATGGCTGGCCGCGACACTGGGCGTGGCGCCCGAGATGCTCAATCTGGGCCGCGAGCCGCGCGGCCGCCCCTATCTGGGCCCGCCGCATGCCGATTACGACTGCAGCTGGAGCCACAGCGGCGACGGCCTGCTGATCGCGCTGGGCCACGGCGTGCAGTTGGGCGTGGACTGCGAACGCGTGCATGCGCGGCCGCGCGCGCTGGAACTGGCGTGGCGCTTCTTCACTCCGCCCGAGCACGACTGGCTCGCCGCCACCGAACCCGGCACGACGCGCGACCGCGCCTTCCTGCGCCTGTGGTGCGCGAAGGAAGCAGTGCTGAAGGCGCACGGGCACGGGCTGTCGTTCGGGCTCGAGAAACTGCGCTTTGCCGAAACCGGAGAGGCGCTGGCACTGGTGGAATGCGATGCGGCGCTGGGTGCGGCGAACGACTGGTCGCTGCACGAATTCGAGCCCGCACCCGGCTATGTCGCGGCACTGGCGTGGCGTTGAGGCGGCGCTCCGGTCACAGGACGCTCCGGTCATAATTTGCCGATGACGCTTTCCCCCGCCCTGCGCCCCACGCTCGAAGCCGGCCTCCGCGAGCTCGCCCTCGATCCCGCCTTCGCCGAGCCGCTGCTGGCCTACCTCGCCCTGCTTGCGCGCTGGAACCAGACCTACAACCTCACCGCGGTGCGCGATCCGCAGGAAATGGTTGGCAGGCACCTGCTCGATTCGCTGGCGATGCATCCGTTCGTCGATGCGCTGGCGCAACGCGGCGGCAACCTCGCCGACCTCGGCACCGGTCCCGGCCTGCCCGGCATTCCGCTCGCCATCGTCAAACCCGGCCTGCGCGTGACCCTGGTCGAGAGCAACGGCAAGAAGGCCCGTTTCCTGCGCGAAGCCGTGCGCCAGCTGGCAATGAAGGACGTGCGCGTGGCCGAATCGCGGATCGAAGCCGTGGCCGAGCCCGGCGCCTACGACGCGATCACCGCGCGCGCGCTCGCCACGCTGCCGCTGATCGTCGAACTCGGCGGCCACCTGCTCAAGCCCGATGGCGTCCTGCTGGCGATGAAGGGCGTGTACCCGGCCGACGAGATTGCCGCGCTGCCCGACGGCTGGATCGCCGCCGCTTCGCACCCGCTGCGCGTGCCGGGGGTCGCGGGCGAGCGCCACCTGATCGAGGTCCGCCGCTCGTCCTAGCGCCGTTGCCCATATAGCGCCATGACCGCGCGGAGCAAGCAGCCGCGGCACTACCCAGCAGCCGCTGAACGGCCGCCAGGCCCAACCTGCGTCACAAACCCGACGCCCCGTCGGCGGTGTACCGCCCGCAGGGCGGTTCCAGCGGCGACAGTTATCGCGGCGCGTCCCGCGCGTGCGATAACGCATAATCCCTAGCCCGGCCGGGGTCCCCGGTCCACCACGCATTACCGAGGCAACGAGCCGCATGGCCCGCATCATCGCTGTCGCCAACCAGAAAGGTGGGGTCGGCAAGACCACCACCGCGGTCAACCTGGCCGCTGCCCTCGCCAAGACCCCCAAGCGCGTGCTGCTGGTCGACCTCGACCCGCAGGGCAACGCGACCATGGGCAGCGGCGTCGACAAGCGCGAGATCGAGGACACGATCTGCGACGTGCTGCTGGGCGAGGCGAACGTGGCGCAGATCCTCAAGCGCACCGCCGAAGACTTCGACCTGCTGCCGGCCAACATCGAACTGACCGCCGCGGAAATCAGCCTGATGGGCGAATCCGGCCGCGAGCAACGCCTCAAGACCGCACTCGCCCCGCTGCGCGCGAACTACGACTACATCCTGATCGACTGCCCGCCGGCACTGTCGCTGCTCACCCTCAACGCGCTGACCGCCGCCGATTCGATCATCGTGCCGATGCAGTGCGAGTACTACGCGCTGGAAGGCATCAGCGCCCTGCTCGACACCATCGACGCGCTCAAGGCCAACCTCAATCCGCAGCTCGAGATCGAAGGCGTGCTGCGCACCATGTTCGACGTCCGCAACAACCTCGCCAACGCGGTGTCGGCGGAACTCACCAAGCACTTCGGCGAACGCGTGTTCCGCACCATCGTGCCGCGCAACGTGCGCCTGGCCGAAGCACCCAGCCACGGCCAGAGCATCGTCGGCTACGACCGTGCCAGCCGCGGCGGCATCGCCTACATGGGCCTGGCCGGCGAAGTGCTGCGCCGCCAGCGCGAGCGCGAGCAGGCCGCCAAGACCGCGAGCGCAACCGCGCCGAAGGAAACCGTGGCATGAGCACGCCGAAGAAGCGCGGCCTCGGCCGCGGACTCGAAGCCCTGCTCGGCCCGAAAGCGGCCGCCGAGGCGCCCGCCCTGGTGGAAGCGCAACCGGGCGACGCCCTGCGCACGCTGCCGATCGACGCCCTCACGCCGGGCAGGTACCAGCCGCGCAAGACGATGGACCAGGGCAAGCTCGCCGAACTGGCCGAATCGATCAAGGCACAGGGCGTGATCCAGCCGGTGGTCGTGCGAGAGATCGGCGGCAAGGCCTACGAGATCATCGCCGGCGAACGCCGCTGGCGCGCCTCGCAGCTCGCCGGGCTGAGCGAGATCCCGGTGGTGATCCGCGAAGTCGACGACCGCACCGTGGTCGCGATGGCGCTGATCGAGAACATCCAGCGCGAAGACCTCAACCCGCTCGAAGAAGCCGTCGCGCTGCAGCGACTGATCGACGAATTCGACCTGACCCACGCGCAGGCCGCCGATGCGGTCGGCCGTTCGCGCGCCGCGGTGTCCAACCTGCTGCGCCTGCTTGAGCTGCCGCAGGAAATCCGCGTGCTGCTCGATACCAAGTCGCTGGAAATGGGCCACGCCCGCGCGCTGCTCACGCTCGCGCCGCAGGCCGCGATCGCACTCGCGCGCCAGGCCGCCGAGAACGGCTGGTCGGTGCGCGAAGTCGAACACCGCGCGCAGCTGCTGGCCTCCGGCAAGGTCGGCGGCACTGCGAACACCAGGACGAAGCCGCAGAAGGCCAGGCCGCAGGCCGATATCGCCGCGCTCGAACGCGAGCTCTCCGAATCACTGAGCACCCAGGTCAACGTGCTGCATGGCCGCGGAGGCAAGGGCCGCCTGGTGATCCATTACAGCGACCTGGATTCGCTGGAAGGCGTGCTGGAGCGGTTGCGCAGCAAGGCGGAATAACGGCGTTACGGGATGTCCCCTTCTCCCCGCGAGCGGGAGAAGGTGCCCAACGGGCGGATGGGGGGCGCGCCGGCGGAGACCGGCGCCGCCAATGCCGAGTTCACTCGCTACTCTCCCTCACCCTGCGTCGCTTCGCGACGCTGTCCCTCGCTCTGCCTCCCGGCCCTTGCGCATAGCGCAAGGGCGTTCAGTCGGGCGTGCGCCAATGGCGCACAAGCGCCCGCCTTCACCCCGCAAGCGGGGCGAGGGTGGCATTCACCGCTTTGGCAGTGCAATCGAGCCAAGCGCTACAAAGCAGCGGAGCACGCTCCGCTCTACAAAGCAGAACTCTCCAGCGCCTTGCGCAAGCGCCGCAACGCCGGCGCGATTTCCTCCGCATCGATCACGCCGTAACCGAACACCAGCGCCGGCGCCTGCACCGGCAACGCCGCGTATTCGGCAATCGACTGCACGCCCGGCGTGTGCTGCCGCGCCTTCGCGATCACGCGTTCCGCCTGCGCAGGATCGCGGATGCGCACCGCCAGATGCAGTCCCGCTTCCGAAGGAATCGGCTCCAGCCACGCGTCCAGTTCGCGCTCGATGCCTTCCAGCAGTGCCTCGCGGCGCTGCGCATACACGCCGCGCATGCGCCGCACGTGGCGGGCGAGATGGCCGTCGCGGATGAAGGCGGCAAGCACCGATTGGGTGGTCGTGTCGCAATGCGAATCGGCGGCATGCTTCACCGCGATGAAGTTCTCGCGCGCCCATGCGGGCACGACGACGAAGCCTTTGCGCAGCGATGGAAACAGGCTCTTCGAGAACGTTCCGACATAGAACACGCGCGCCTCGCGATCCAGCGTCTGCAACGCATCGAGCGGACGCCCACCGTAGCGGAACTCACCGTCGTAGTCGTCTTCGATGATCACGGCGTCATGCGCGCGTGCGTAATCGAGCAGCGCCATGCGCCGGCGCAACGACAGCGCCGCGCCGGTCGGAGACTGGTGCGAAGGCGTGACGCTGATGACGCGTACGCCCGGCGGCAACGCTTCGACCTGCAGGCCCTCGTCATCGACCGGCATCGGCACCAGCGTCGCCCCTGCGGCGGCGAACGCGGCGCGCACCGGCGGATAACCCGGTTCTTCCACCGCGACCCGGGTCTCACCCGGGGTGACCAGCAGGCGCGCGAGCAGGTCGAACGCCTGCTGCGCGCCGGACGTCACCACGACATCCTCGGCCACGCACGCGACCGCGCGGGCGAATGCGACATGCTTCGCGATCGCTTCGCGCAACACCGGAATGCCCTGCGACGGCGGATAACCGAACGCGGTCTTCGACCACGTACGCAGCGACTGCGCCATCAGCCGCCGCCACACGGCGTGCGGGAACTGCGTGTGATCGGGCACGCCGAGGCGGAAGCTGCGCGGCGGCAGCGCACGCGATGAAGACGTGTAGGTTTGCGTTTGCCGCCAACGCGGATTGATCCGCGCATCGCCGGTGGCGCGAACGGATGGCGCCGATCGTGCCTGCAGCCGCGTGGCGACATCGGCGACGACCGCCTTCGCGCCCGGGCGCGGCACCACATAGCCCTCCGCGACCAGCAGGTCGTACGCGGCGATCACCGTGTTGCGTGCGATCGCCAGCCCCGCCGCAACCCGGCGCGTGGAGGGCAGCGTGGACCCGGCCGCCAGCCGTCCGTCGAGGATCGCGGCGCGCAGTTGTTCGTGCAGGCGGCGCGTGCGCCGGTGCCGGCCGCCATCGCCACCGTCGCTCTCGAAGTGGATGGGGAATTCGAAGACTGGTTCCTGCGAAGGCATCGGGGGTCTTTTTCCGCGACCGTAGGTGGAGGTGGAGGCGAGCCGCCATGTGCTGTCGCAAGGGCGGGGTATCGCCGCGCTCAACCCATCCTACTGGTTCCTGCAAGCTGATCGAAACTGGCCTGATTCCGGATCCAGCCGGGCCCTACGGTACGTCCACCGCCATCCGGCCGCTTACGAGGACCTCGCCATGACCTGCTTCATCTGCGAAACCTGCGGCACGCAGTACGCCGACTCTCCCGCGCCGCCCGCCCGCTGCGCCGTCTGCGAAGACGAGCGCCAGTACGTCGGCTGGCAGGGCCAGGCCTGGACCACGCACGAGGTGCTCGCGGCCAGATACCGCCTGCGCATCGAAGACGACGCCGGCCTGCTCGGCATCGGCCTGCCCACCGACTTCGCGATCCCGCAGCGCGCACTGCTGTTGCCGGCGGACCTGGGAAACGTGCTGTGGGAGTGCGTCAGCCTGGTCACCGACGAGGCCGTGGCCGCGTTGCGCGCACGTGGCGGCGTCGACCTGATGGCGATCTCGCATCCGCACTTCTACACCTCGATGGTGGAGTGGAGCGAGGCGCTCGGCGGCGTGCCGATCCTGCTGCACGAAGCCGATCGCGAATGGGTGCAGCGTCCGTCGAAGCACATCCGCTTCTGGAGCGGCGATGAGCTGAAGCTCTCGCACGACGTCACCCTGCTGCGCGTCGGCGGCCACTTCGACGGCAGCACCGCACTGCACTGGAAGCGGGGTCCGCGCGGCGCGACGCTGCTGCCCGGCGATGCGCTGCAGGTCGTCCTCGACCGCCGCCACGTCACTTTCATGTACAGCTATCCGAACTACATGCCGATGAAGCGTACGGACGTGGAACGCATGCAGCGGCTGCTCGAAGGCTACGACTTCGACGACGTGTTCGGCTTCACCTGGAACCGCAACATCATCGGCGGTGGGCGAGCGGCGGTTGACGCCTCGTTCGCGCGCTACCTGCAGGCGGTGGCGGCATGAACGTCGAACTCCTGCGCACGCTCGCTTCGGCGCCGCTGCGCTGCACGGACAGCGAAGCGTTGCCGTGGATCCCGTCGCCCGTACCGGGCAAGTCGTCGAAGCCGTTGCGCTTTTTGCGCAGCAACCGCGGCTTCGTCGAACTGCTGCGGATGGAGCCGGGCGTGGCGATGCCGCCGCACCGGCACACCGGGGAAACGCATGCGTTCAATCTCTCCGGCTCGCGCCGCCTCGCCAGCGGCGAAGTGATCGGTCCCGGCGGTTACGTGTACGAACCGCCGGGCAATGTCGACAGCTGGGAGGTGATCGGCGACGAGCCGCTCATCGCTCTGGTCGTGGTGATGGGCGAAGTCGAAGACCTCGCCCCCGATGGCCACGTGCGCGGCGTAGCCAATGCCGCCACGCGCTTCGTCGAATACCAGACGTTCTGTCGCGATCGGGGGATAGCGATGCGGGATCTGGTCGAATGAACATCGCAGTCCGCTAGGCGGCTTGAAAGACCATTGAGTGTCCGAGACTCAAGCGTGAGCTTCCGAGCTTCAACTCCCGACCCTTTTTTCCTCGCCCTTGAGTTTTTCTGCTTCACCGCCGAGGCACTCCTGCCTCAAGTTCCAGGCTTTTTGCCTCTCGCCTGAGGTACGGCTGCCTTTCGTTGACTCTTTTTGCTTCAAGGTCACGAGCTTTTTGCCTGGTCGCTGAGGCTTTTTGCCTCACAGGCAAGCCTCCTCAGCCTCATCAATCGGGCTCCGGGACTCACCGGCCACGCCGAGGGACGCTGAGGCGATCGCTCGTCATCCCTACAAGAAACGGGAATGACGAGCAAACGAGAACATTGCGAACAGGAGTGGACCGTTAACGCGCGGCCTACACGTTCACCGATGCCATCCCCGCCGCCGGATAGCGCGTACCCGCGACTGCATGCGTCGCCAGCACTGCATCGATGCGCTGCAACTCGGCATCGCCCAGGTCGATCAGTGCGGCACCCGCATTTTCATCCAACCGCGTGATGCGGCGGGTACCCGGGATCGGCACGATGTCCGTTCCCTGCGCGAGCAGCCACGCGAGCGCGAGTTGCGCGGGCGTGCAGCCACGCGCCTGCGCGAGTTCGGTGACGGCTTCGACCAGCGCACGATTCTGTTCGACGTTGCCTTCCTGGAAACGGGGGTTCTGCCGGCGCCAGTCGTCCGCGGTCAGCTCGCCACTGTTCTGGATCGCACCGGTGAGGAAGCCGCGGCCGAGCGGGCTGTATGGCACGAAGCCGATGCCGAGTTCGCGGCACGCCGGCAGGATTTCGGCTTCGACATCGCGCGTCCACAGCGAATATTCGCTCTGCAAGGCAGCGATGGGATGCACGGCGGCGGCGCGGCGCAGCGTTTCGGCCGACGCTTCCGACATGCCGAGGTGACGCACCTTGCCGGCTTCGACCAGGCGCTGCATCGCACCGATGGTTTCCTCGATCGGCACGTTGCGATCGACGCGGTGCTGGTAGTACAGGTCGATGTGCTCGACGCCGAGCCGCTGCAGGCTCGCGTCGCACGCGGCGGCCACGTACTCGGGCGAACCGTTCACGCCGAGGAAGTCGCCATTGGGCGCGCGCACGTTGCCGAACTTGGTCGCAAGCACGACTTCGTCGCGGCGCGCCTTCAGCACCTTGGCGAGCAGCCGTTCGTTCTCGCCCACGCCGTACATGTCGGCGGTGTCGAGGAAGTTCACGCCGATGTCGATTGCGTGGTTGAGCACGGCGAGGTTGGTGGTTTCCTCGCTCGGGCCGTAGAAGTCGGACATGCCCATGCAGCCCAGGCCGATGGCGGAAACGGTGAGGCCCTGGCGACCGAGGGTGCGGCGCGGATAGTCGGTGTTGCTCATGGTCAACTCCATGCATGTTGGGGGAGGGAGGACGTTGCAACACGTTAGCCCCCGGGCCATGACGCCGTTAGCCGATTGCTCGCGGATTCTTGCCTGATCCTCCACGGTGCCGCGTTCATCTCTTCGATATAAGCAATGCCCGCGCATAATCGCCGCCGTGAACCTTGCAGGGCTTCTGTCATGAATGACGCGGCTTCCAGCGCAGCCAGCAATGTGGTCGCGGCGCGCGCCGACCTCTCCGCGCAGCAGGCGGAACTGGCCGATCGGGTTGCCCGAAACACGCCAGCGGATGGCCTCAACGACACGCGCGTTCCCGGGCTCGCGCTGATCCGCGCCACCGCGCCTTCGCAGCCGCTGCCATCGGTCTACCACCCGAGCCTGTGCGTGGTGGTGCAGGGCCGCAAGCGCGCGCTGCTCGGCGACGACGTCTTCGTCTACGACCCGCTGCATTACCTCGTCGTCTCGATGACGCTGCCGGTCACCGGCCAGATCATCGACGCGACGCCGGCGCAGCCCTACCTGTGCCTGCGCGTCGACATCGACCCGCGCGTGGTCACCGAACTGCTCGCACAACTGGAACCGGTGGCGGCGCCGCACGAATCGGCTTCGCGTCCGCTCTTCCTCGCCCGCACCAGCGCACCGCTGCTCGATGCAGTGCTGCGCCTGGCGCGCCTGCTCGACACGCCCGACGAAGCGCCGGTGCTCGCACCGCTCGCGCTGCGCGAGATCCATTACCGCGTGCTCACCGGCGAACTCGGCGACCGGCTACGCCACCTGTGCGAAGTCGACGGCCCCTCGCAACGCGTCGCACGCGCGATCGAGCTGCTCAAGCAGCGCTATGCCGAGACGTTGCGCATCGAGGAACTCGCCGCCGCGGCGCACATGAGCCCGTCGGCCTTGCACCAGCGCTTCAAGACAGTCACGACGATGTCGCCGCTGCAGTTCCAGAAGCAGCTGCGCTTGCAGGAAGCGCGGCGGTTGATGCTGGTGGATGGAATGGAGGCTGCGGCGGCAGGGCATCGCGTTGGTTATGAAAGCCCTTCGCAGTTCAGTCGCGAGTACCGGCGTCTGTTCGGTGCGCCGCCGCGGCGGGAGATTGCGGCGGTGCGGTTGGCGAGCGGGTGATGACAATGGCGGTCGCGTTCGTGGGGTGATTGCCGACGCTCTCGGCCGTTGAAGGTAAACGGAAAAGATGAGATTCCCGCTTTCGTGGGAACGACGGTTATTGGGCGTGCGGGCTGCAAAACGCCCTCGGATTCGCAAACACATAACGCTCCGCTTTCCCCTGTCATTCCCGCGAAAGCGGGAATCTCGTCCCTAGCTTTGCCTTTGCTCGTCATTTCCACGCAGGCGGGAATCCATGGACGTTGCTCTTGTTTTGTCTGGAGGAAGGATTTCGCCGTGGCATGAAGGGCGAAGGTCGATGGATTTCCGTCTGCACGGGAATGACAAAAGAAAAACGGCCGCGGATGCGGCCGTTTTTTGTCGCGCGACGGCGAAGCCGGCTTACCAGATCTTCACCCGATCCGCCGGCGCCAGGTACAGCTTCTCCCCCGGCTTCGCACCAAACGCGTCGTACCACGCGTCGACATTGCGCACCGTCTGCGCGCGTTGCGCGGCGGGCGCGTGCCCGTCGGTGAGGATGCGCTGGCGCAATGCGGCGTCGCGGATCTTGCTGCGCCAGGTCTGGCCGTAGGCGAGGAAGAAACGCTGGTCACCGGTGAGGCCGTCGATCACCGGCGCTTCCTTGCCACCCAGCGACTTGCGGTACGCCATGTACGCAATGGTGAGACCCGACACGTCGGCGATGTTCTCGCCCGACGTGAGTTCGCCGTTGACGTGCAGGCCGGGCAGCGGCTCGTACGCGCTGTACTGCGCGGCAAGCTTCTTGGTCGCTTCCCTGAAATGCCTCGCGTCTTCCGGTGTCCACCAGTTCGACAGGCGGCCCTGCGCATCGAACTCCGCGCCGGTGTCGTCGAAGCCATGGCTTATCTCGTGCCCGATCACTGCGCCAATCGAACCGTAGTTCGACGCCGGATCGGCCTTGGGATCGAAGAACGGTTTCTCCAGGATCGCCGCGGGAAAGTTCATCGCGTTCTGCAGCGGCAGCTGCACCGCGTTGACCGTCTGCGGCGTCATCCACCACTCGCCACGCGCCACCGGCTGGCCGAGCTTGGCGAGCTGGTGCTGGTACTCGAACAGCTCCGCGCGCAGGCGATTGCCGAGCGCATCGTCGGGGCGGATTTCCAGCGTCGAGTAGTCGCGCCACGCATCCGGATAGCCCACGCCGACGCGCATCGTCTTCGCCTTGTCGCGCGCCTTCGCCTTGGTCTCCGGCGTCATCCATGCGAGCGAATCGACGCGCTCGTCGAACGCGGCGAGGATGTTTCGAACCATCTCCTCGACCATCGCCTTCGACGAAGCCGGGAAGTACTTCTCCGCATACAGCTTGCCCACCGCGTCGCCAAGTGCGGCACTGGTCGCATCCAGCGCGCGCTTGCTGCGTTCACGCGCCTTGGGCGTGCCCGACAGCGTGGTGCCATGGAAGCCGAAGGCGAGGTCGGCGTAGGCCTTGGGCAACTCGCCCGGGCCGCGCGTCGCCGCGTTCCAGGCACCGTGATCGAGCGCGTGGAAGCGCAGGTAGTCCTGCCACGCCGGCAGGGGTTCGCTGCCGACAAGCTTCGAGATGCCCGTGATCGCGCGCGGCTGCCACGCGACGATGCTCTTCTGCGGCGCGAGCCCGGAGGCCGCGAAGAACGCCGTCCAGTCCATGCCCGGCGCCTTGCGCGCGAACGCCGCCTGTTCCCAAGGATTATTGGCCTTGTGCACGTCCTGCGAATCGACGACCGGCGCATGCGCCTTCGCGATCTTCGTCTCCAGCGCGAGGATCGACTTCGCCTTCTTCTCCGCATCGGCGATGCCGGCCTGCTTCAGCATCGCGGCGACGTAGGTTTCGTACGCGTTGCGCGTTTCCACCATCTCCTTGTCGCCCGAGAGGTAGTACTCGCGATCGGGCATGCCCAGCCCGCCCTGCATCAGCGAGGCGACGTAGTGCTCCGGATCCTGCAAGCCCTGCGCGACGAACACGCCGAACAGATTGTCGGTGTAGAAGTTGGTCGCGTTGAGCGGATCGGTGTCGGCGCGCACGCTCGCGCCGAGCGCGCGCGCGAGGTCGGCACGGCTGGCGATCGCTTCGATTGCGTCGAGCTGCGGCTTCAGCGGTTCCAGGCCGCGCTGCTCGATGCCGGCTTCGTCCATGTAGGCGGCGTGGAAGTCGGCGATGCGGCGCGCGTCGGTGCCGGGCGCGGGCTTGCTGGCGGCGAGTTGCGCGATCAGCTCGGCATTGCGCCTTTCCGCGGTCTCCACCAGTACGGTGAACGCGCCGTAGTTGGAGCGGTCTTCGGGAATCTCGAAGGTCTTGCGCCATGACCCGTTCGCGTAGGCGTCGAAGTCGTCACCGGGCTTCACGCTCTTGTCGATGCCGGCCAGGTCGACGCCGGAACTGACGGTCGCCGGCGCAGTGGCGGCGGGCGTCGCGGGTGCATTGGCGGTGTCGTTGGAGGCGGGTTTGCACGCGGCCAGGCTGCAGGCCAGCGCCAGGAAGAGGAGGTTGCGGTTGAGATGCATGCGGGTGCGGTCGGCCGTGGCGGAGGGAAGACGTGATCATGCCGCGCAGGCAGGTCGTTGCATGTGCAGGAAGGCACGCTTTGCGGACAGGCACTGGCGTCTGCATTCGTCATTCCCGCGAAGGCGGGCGTCTTTTTCACGGACGAAATGTCTGTTCATCCATGGGCGTTGTTCTTGCCTTTGCGAATCCGTCAAATGCTTGAAGAGGCAAAGTCCACGCCCCACCTTCGCGGGAATGATGAGCAAAAACACAACGCCGGCCCGAAGGCCGGCGTTGCTTTCCACACACCACGACCGCGGGGGAATCTTTATTTCGTGATGTCGACGTCCTTGGTCTCGCGCAGGAACAGCGAGCCGATCACGAAGGTCATCAGCGCGATGATGATCGGGTACCACAGGCCCTGGTAGATGTTGCCGCTGGCGGCGACCATCGCGAACGCAGTTGTCGGCAGGAAGCCGCCGAACCAGCCGTTGCCGATGTGGTACGGCAGCGACATCGAGGTGTAGCGGATGCGCGTCGGGAACAGTTCGACCAGCCACGCCGCGATCGGGCCGTACACCATCGTCACGTAGATCACGAGGATGGTCAGCAACAGCAGCATCATCGGCTTGTTGATGCGCGCCGGGTCGGCCTTCTCCGGATAGCCGGCGGTGGTCAGCGCCGCCTTGAGGTCACCGTTGAACTTGTCGCCCGCCGCCTTGAGCGCATCGGGCTCCTGGCCGGCGCCTTCGAAGGCGGACACCGCGGTGTTACCCACGGTGACGGTGGCGACCGTCCCCGGCGCCGCGGCCTTGTTCGAATACGGAATGCCGCCCTTGGCCAGAGCCGACTTGGCGATGTCGCACGAGGTGGTGAACTTGCTGGTGCCGACCGGGTTGAACTGGAAGGTGCAAGTGTCGGGATTCGCGGACACCACGACCGGGCTGGTCGCACTCGCGGCTTCCAGCGCCGGATTGCCGTAATGGGTCAGTGCCTTGAACAGCGGGAAGTAGGTCAGCGCCGCGATCAGGCAACCGGCCATGATGATCGGCTTGCGGCCGATCTTGTCGCTGAGCCAGCCGAACAGGATGAAGAACGGCGTGCCGATCGCGAGCCCGCCGGCGATCAGCAGGTTGGCGGTGGTTGCGTCGATCTTCAGTGTCTGGGTCATGAAGAACAGCGCGTAGAACTGGCCGGCGTACCAGACCACGGCCTGGCCGGCTGTCGCGCCGAGCAGGGCCAGCAACGCGATCTTGCCGTTCTTGGAGAAGAAGCTCTCGGTGATCGGCGCCTTCGAGCCCTTGCCCTCGGCCTTCATCTGCTGGAACAGCGGCGACTCGGCCAGCTGCAGGCGGATCCACACCGAGATGCCGAGCAGCACGAACGAAAGCAGGAACGGAATGCGCCAGCCCCAGGCTTCGAACTCTTCGGTGCCCAGGTACATGCGCGTGCCCAGGATCACCAGCAGCGACAGGAACAGGCCGAGCGTCGCGGTGGTCTGGATGAAGCTGGTGTACAGGCCGCGCTTGCCATGCGGTGCATGCTCGGCGACGTAGGTCGCCGCGCCGCCGTACTCGCCGCCCAGCGCGAGACCCTGCGCGAGTCGCAACGTGATCAGGATGACGGGCGCGGCGATGCCGATGCTCGCGTAGCTGGGCAACACGCCGACCAGGAACGTCGACAGGCCCATGATCACGATGGTGACGAGGAACGTGTACTTGCGCCCGATCATGTCGCCGAGGCGCCCGAACACCAGCGCGCCGAACGGCCGCACCGCGAAGCCGGCGGCGAAGGCGAGCAACGCGAAGATGAAGGCGCTGGTCGGATTCAGTGCGGAGAAGAACTGCTTGGCGATGATCGCGGCGAGCGATCCGTAGAGGTAGAAGTCGTACCACTCGAACACGGTGCCGAGGCTGGACGCGAAGATGACCTTCTTGTGGCCCTGGGTCAGCGCGCCGGATGGAGCATTGGCTGCAATGGTGGACATGGTGAGTTCCTTCCGGTCAGAAGCTATGCATGCTGGTTGAAGGCAGGCGGTTTAGATGCTGGATACGCTGTCAGAAGCTGTATTTGACGGAGGTATGCACGCGCGTCAAGTCGCCTTCGCGGTCATCCTCGAGCGAACGCTGGCCCCAGCTGAGTTCCGCGCCCACGTCGAGCTTGGGAAACGGCGAATAGATGAGGTTGGCGTGGTACGACTGCGAGCGTTCGGTGACACCGAAGCCGGTGATGCCGGTGTCGTTGTCGAAATGCGCAGCCGAGTACATCAGGTTGCCGCGCAGCTTCGGGCTGAACGCATGGCGCCATGAAACGAACGCGCCATAGCCGTCCAGCGGCTCGAGGTCGCCGCTCGCATCGACGAACGTATCGCTGCCCAGCCCGAACGCCATGTAGCGGCCGATGCCACTGCCTGCGTTGACCATGTAACGCAGGTCGTCGTTCTTGCCGAAGTTGAACTTGCCCGACACGCTGACGGCCCCACCGGTGGCGGTTTCGTCGAGGTACTTGAACTGGCGCACCAGGCCGGCGACGGTGAAGTGGCCCCAGTCGCCCTTCTTCAGCCAGCGCGCGGTGAGGTCGGGCATGACGTTGTCGCCCGAATTGAAGCGCCCCGAAAGACTCTGGTACGGCGTCACCGTGGTTTGCGGATTTTCCGCGGAGAACGACCACGCACCCTTGGTGTAGCGCACCTGCGCCTGGCGCACGAAGATCGTGCCGTCGGTGGTGCCGACGAAGTCGACCGCATCGGGCAGCGCCGCGGTGTCCTGGAAGTTCGACCAGGTCTGGCCGGCCAGCCAGTTGTTCCAGCTCACGTAGGCCTGGCGCAGGCTGACCGCGTACGTATTGGTCGACGTCTCGTTGCCGACCAGCGGGTTGGCCGCCGTGCCGGTGAAGAACGCGTTGCCGCCGCCGAAGAAGTCCATCTCCACGTACGCCTTCAGCTTGTCGCCGTTGTCGGTCACGTGGTCGGCGCTCAGCCAGAAGCGCGAGAACTGCGCATGGAAGTCGGTGTACGGATCGACGTCGGGCTCAGTACCGTCGGCGACGACAGGAATCGTGCTCGGTACGTAGAACAGGCGGCCCGAGGAACCATCGGCGATCTTGCCGTCGCTGGTGTCGGTGGCCATCGCGTCGAACTTGATGAAGCCGCCGTACGAGAACGCGCTGTTGGGATTGCCCGCTGGGAGGATTGTCGTGTTCTGGATCGGTTGCTTGCCCTGCGGCAAAGCCGTGGGCTGCGCCGTCTTCACCTGGTCGAGTTGCGTCCTGGTGTCGGCGATCTGGGTCTGCTGTTGCTGCGTTGCGTTCAGCAGCGCCTGTACCTGCGCTTCGAGTTGTGCGACGCGGGCTTCGAGTTCTCTCTCTTTGGCGGTTTCGGCCAGGGCGACGCCTGGAGCCAGTAATGCGAACAGCACCGCAGCCGCGAGGGGCCGACGGTGGCGACTTGCGAGACCAGTGGACATGTCCCCTCCCGGACAACGTGCGGATTTGCACGACTCCGGCAGACTGCGCGCAGCCGCTTGCGGCCGCCTATTCCCCAATGGTCGAAGCTGCAGTGCAGCATCGACCATGGTCCGGGTACCTCGTCCGCAAGCCGCTACGACGAAGGTCTAAGACCCCACCGCGCGGCCGCTTGCGGCACACTTGTCCTCCCCCGCAAGCGGAGCGTGCGCATGTCGCAGCCTGATCTGTATCCCGTTCCCGACGCGTTCGCCGCCAGGGCGCGCATCAAGCGCGACGATTACGAGCGCCTCTACGCGCAGTCCGTGCGCGAGCCCGACGCCTTCTGGGCCGACGTCGCCCACCGCATCGAATGGATGAAGGCGCCGACGCAGATCAAGGACGTGAGCTTCCGGCCCGAGGATTTCCACATCCGCTGGTACGCCGATGGCGAGCTCAACGCCAGCGTGAGCTGCCTCGACCGGCACCTCGCCACGCGCGGCGACAAGACCGCACTGATCTTCGAACAGGACGATCCATCCAAACCTGCACAGCACGTCACCTATCGCGAACTGCATGCGCGCGTGTGCCGGCTCGCCAATGCGCTGCGCGCGCTCGGCGTTTCGAGGGGCGACCGCGTCACCATCTACCTGCCGATGATTCCCGAGGCTGCGGTGGCGATGCTCGCGTGCGCGCGCATCGGCGCGGTGCATTCGGTGGTGTTCGGCGGCTTCGCGCCGCAGTCGATCGCCGATCGAGTCGACGACTGCCAGTCGAAGCTGATCATCACTGCCGACGAAGGGCTGCGCGGCGGCAAGAAGGTGCCACTTAAGGCGAACGTCGACGCCGCACTGAAACTGCCGGGCACCAATTCGGTCGAAACCGTGCTGGTCGTGCGCCACACCGGCGCCGCCGTCGACATGCAGATGCCGCGCGACCGCTGGTACGACGCCGTCGTCGAAGGCCAGAGCGACCAGTGCGAACCCGAGCGCATGAACGCGGAAGACCCGCTCTTCATCCTCTATACCTCCGGTTCCACCGGAAAGCCCAAGGGCGTGCTGCACACCACCGCCGGTTATCTCGTGTGGGTGAGCTATACGCACGAAGCCGTCTTCGACCTGCGCGAAGACGACATTTACTGGTGCACCGCCGACGTCGGCTGGGTCACCGGCCACAGCTACATCGTCTATGGCCCGCTCGCCAACGGCGCGACCGCGCTGGTGTTCGAAGGCGTGCCGAACTACCCGACCGTGTCGCGCTTCTGGGAAGTGATCGACAAGCACAAGGTCACGATCTTCTACACCGCGCCGACCGCGATCCGCGCGCTGATGCGCGAAGGCGACGAACCGGTGAAGCGCACGTCGCGCGCATCGCTGCGCCTGCTCGGCACCGTCGGCGAACCGATCAACCCCGAAGCGTGGCGCTGGTACTACGAAACCGTCGGCGATTCGCGCTGTCCGGTGGTGGATACGTGGTGGCAGACCGAAACCGGCGGCATCCTGATCACGCCGCTGCCGGGCGCGATCGATGCGAAGCCCGGCTCGGCGACGAAACCGTTCTTCGGCGTGCAGCCCGCGCTGGTCGACGCCAACGGCGCCATCCTCGAGGGCGAAGCAGCGGGCAACCTGGTGCTCACCGATTCGTGGCCCGGCCAGATGCGCACCGTCTACGGCGACCACCAGCGCTTCATCGACACCTACTTCAAGACGTACCCGGGCATGTACTTCACCGGCGACGGCTGCCGCCGCGACGCCGACGGCTACTACTGGATCACCGGCCGCGTCGACGACGTCATCAACGTCAGCGGCCATCGCATCGGCACCGCGGAAGTCGAGAGCGCGCTCGTGTCGCATCCGAAAGTCGCCGAAGCCGCGGTCGTCGGTTTCCCGCACGACATCAAGGGCCAGGGCATCTACGCCTACGTCACCCTGCTCGCCGGCGAGCAGGACAGCGAAGAGCTGCGCAAGGAGCTCGTCGCCCACGTGCGCAAGGAAATCGGCCCGATCGCCGCGCCCGACCACCTGCAGTGGGCCCCCGGCCTGCCGAAGACGCGCAGCGGCAAGATCATGCGCCGCATCCTGCGCAAGATCGCGGAGAACGCGCCGGACCAGCTGGGGGATACGAGCACGCTGGCGGATCCTTCGGTGGTGGAGTCGCTGGTGCAGCATCGGCGGGTGCCGTAGTTTCCTGCTCGTCATCCCGGCGCATGCCGGGATGCAGCTTTGTTTTGACGGTCGTCGTGTCGTTTGTGTCTTCGTTGCTTTTGCTCGTCATTCCCGCGAAGCAGGCGTCTTTTCCACGGACGAATGTCCGGTCATCCAGTGTCTTGGCTGTTGCGGTTGGAACTTGAAGCAAAGAGCAGAGTCACTGGATTCCCGCTTTCGCGGGAATGACGAGCAAAGGCGAAAGCAAGATCAAGATGGATTCCCGCTTTCGCGGGAATGACGAGCAGGGCGAGAGCAACATAAAAAAGATGGATCCCCGCTTTCGCTGGGATGACGAGCAAGCACCACCCGCGGAATGACGAGCAAGCAGGAGCTGCAAGCCAATGCCCACGCTACTGATCGCCGACGACCATCCCCTCTTCCGCGAAGCCCTGCGCGGCGCCGTCGCGCGCGTGCTGCCCGACGCGCACCTGCGTGAAGCCGAGAACGTCGACGCGCTCTATCGGCTGGTCGAATCCGAACCCGACGCCGACCTGCTCCTGCTCGACCTCAACATGCCTGGCGCGCACGGTTTCTCCGCGCTCGTGCACCTGCGCGCGTTGCATCCGCAATTGCCCATCGTCGTCGTGTCCGCGCGCGAAGAACCCGCCGTGATGCGCCGCGCCCTCGACCATGGCGCGATCGGCTTCATTCCGAAGTCCGCCGATGCGAAGACGCTCGGCGAAGCGATTTCCATCGTGCTCGCAGGCGACCGCTGGGCCCCGCCCGCCGCGCTCAACGCCCCGGCGACCACGCCCGACGAACACGATGCCGCGCACCGCCTGCGCGATCTCACCCCACAGCAGTTCCGCGTCCTGCAGATGCTTGGCAGCGGCCTGCTCAACAAGCAGATCGCCTTCGACCTCGGCGTCTCCGAAGCAACGATCAAGGCCCACGTCACCGCGATCCTGCGCAAGCTCGGCGCGAACAACCGCACGCAGGCGGTGCTGATCGCCGGCCGCCTCGCACTGGACCCCAGCGCGATAGTGCCGCCGCCGGAAGAGCTGGAGTAATTCGCCCGCCATCCTTCGCGCCGGGTAATGCATCCGGAACGCAAACGCGGCGCAGGCCTGCGCGTCCGCCATGCAGTACTCTCGCGGCCGACGCGGCGAAGCCGCACGACGTCATGACGACACCATCGGGGATCCCATGAAACTGCAACGCATGTTCCAGGCATGGCTGGCGACGGCCCTGCTATTGGCGACCGGGCTGGCCTTCGCTGCCGGCGGGAACGACCACGTCGAACCGGGCACCGGCATCGCGTTCGGCTCGTTCGACATCACCGATTCGGACCTCGCGGTCACCCACGTGGTCCTGATGCGCATCAAGCCCACGCGGATGTACATGGGCTCCGGCGGCGAGAAGGCGACGGTGACCTACAACCACGGCGAGTTCTACTCCGCCAACCTCACGCCTGGCATCTACAGCCTTATCGGCTTCTTCTCCGGCAACAAGTTCTTCGCCCTCGATGCCAGGCCGGGCGACAAGGCGTTCACCGTGGAGGCCGGCCGGGCGGCGTATGCCGGCAGCTACAAGCTGGTCCTGGCGAAGGGCGGGCTGTTCCGCCGCGACAAGGGCACGTTCGAACCCATCACGTCGTATGAGGAAGAAGGCCGCCTGCTGCACTGGCTCGCGCAGGAGCTCAAGGGCAGCGGCTGGGCGGCGATCGTGAACGCGCGAATGACCGAAACCGGCCGCAAGTGACATCCCGCGATTCCGGCATCACCGCGCCCGCATGACCCGCGCCCTCCACCTCCCCATTACCCTCGCCTACGCCAAGGGCGCCTACACCGTCAGCCTCTGCATCGGCCGCGGCCAGCACCCGGGCAACTTCGTGCTCGATACCGGCAGCAGCACGCTCGTCGTGCTGCCGCACGTCTACGATCCGAATCACGATGAAAGCCACCAGCCCACCTCGTGCGCGCAGCAGGTGCGCTACGGCGTAGGCACATGGGCCGGGCCGGTGCTCTCGGCGGAAGTGCATTTCGACGGCAGGCACGGCAGCGTGCGCCTCGACGCCGCGCAATTCTCCCGCATCGAAGCCAAGGCGCAGGACCTGCGTGATGCCGACGGCCTCTTCGGTCTCGCCTACAGCTGCCTCAATACCGCGCACGACGTGCGCGACTACCTGCACGAACGCGGCATCGATCCGCCGCTCACCTGGCCGTGGCCGTTCGATCGCGAGGACGAAAGCCTCGCCGACTTCGGCACCCTGCTGAAGCAGCAGCCGCGCGTCACCATCACCCCGCTATTCACCGCGCTCGCGGAAACCGGCCGCATCGACAACCGCTTCGCCCTGCTCGTGCGCCGTCCGCTCCTTCATGTCGAAGACGACAGCGCCGACCTCGCGCTGCTCACCGCCGATCCGCGCAACCAGGGCGTGCTCGTGCTTGGCGGTTCGGAGCACCACGAGGAAGACCACGGCTACCGCCTGCACGAAGGCGAATTCAGCACCATCCAACTCGTCGACGACGTCTACTACAACGCGAACCTGATCGCGGTGCAGGTCGGCGACGGCCCGCGCATCGCCGCGCCGCCGCTCGATCCGAAGTTCCAACACCGCGCCGCGAGCAACGCGATCATCGACACCGGCTGCAGCTTCGTCATCCTCGAAGCCTCGCTCTACGCTGCCGTGATCGCCGCCTTCGCCCAACACGACGCGCGCCTGCCGGCGGTGGCCGAACGCTTCCAGCAGGCGTTCGCGCAACAACAGGGCATCGCGAACGCGGACGTCGACGCGCTCGCCTGGCCCGCGCTCCACTTCTACCTGCAGGCGCCGGACGGCAGCGAAACCCGGCTCACCTGCACCGACGAGCACTATTGGCCACGCAATGCGATGCGCGCGGGACAGGCCTGGTTCCTGCTGATGAACCAGCTCCCCAACTGGCCCAACCAGACCATCCTCGGCCTGCCCTTCCTGTCGGAACGCTATTGCGTGTTCGATCGCAGCGCCGGCGCCGCCGGCTGCATCCGCGTGGCGAAGGCACGCGGCGCCGATGCCGCTTGGTCGAGCTGAGATGGTGGTGCTGGAGACGCCGCGGCTGCGGTTGCGGCTGATGGAAGCGCGCGACGAAGCGATGTTCTGCCATCTCTACACCGACCCGGATGTGATGCGCCGCATCCTGCCGCCGCTATCAGCGGAAGCCGCCGCGCAGAGTTTCGCGCGCGCGTGCAAGCACAATGCGAAGGAAGCGCCGGGGCATCGTTTCTGGGCGATCGACTACATGCTTGATGACAGCAGGATGCTTGATGACGGCAAGCTTGATGGCAGCGCCGCAGCGATCGGCATGGCGGCCCTGCTGCGCAGCGGCGACAGCGCGGAACTCGGCGTGATGCTGCGCAACGGCTGGTGGAACCGAGGGATCTCGAGCGAAGCATTCGTACCGCTGCTCGCGCACGGCTTCACCGGCATGAACCTGTCGTTGATCTACGCGCAGCGCCCGGACGACGACCATGCACTCCTTATCGACCGGTTACTCGATCGATTCGGCTTCGTGCGCACACCGGACAAGGTGAGCGACAGGAGCCTGTGCCGCTGGGAGTTGCCGCGCGCCGTGTGGCACCAACAGCAAAACCACGCTCCTCCCAGGATGGCTTGAACGCAGCGAAACCCATCGCTCTTATCGGGTTCGATGGTTTCGCTGCGTTCAAGCCATCGAAATGCGATCCCTCGCCCCGCTTGCGGGGAGAGGGACAGCGTTGCGCAGCAACGCAGGGTGAGGGGCCGCCTTCCAATGTGACCGATTTTGCAAACCCGCTCCCCGCAGGCGTATCGTCCCCCGGTTACTTCAGGGGAGTGCAGCGCGTGGAGACGCCTGCTGGGGAGAAGAACGCGCCGAAGCCGGGCCAGCTGGCCTGCGTCGGACTGGGGATGATGCTCGGCGCCCACCTGGGCCCGCGCGCCCGCGCGCATATCGAACAGGCCGACGTGGTCTTCGCCGCCGTGTCCGACCCGGTGGTCGAACTGTGGCTGCAGCAGATGCACCGCGACGTCCGCAGCCTCCAGCCGCACTACGCCGAAGGCAAGCCGCGCCACCAGACCTACCGCGAGATGGTCGAAGCCATGCTCGACGAGGTCCGCGCCGGCCGCACCGTCTGCGGCGCCTTCTACGGCCACCCCGGCGTGTTCGCCAAGGTCCCGCACGACGCCATCGCCCAGGCTCGCCGCGAAGGCTTCCACGCCCACATGGAACCCGGCGTCTCCGCCGAGGACTGCCTGTACGCCGACCTCGGCGTCGACCCTGGCCGCGTCGGCTGCGCGCACTTCGAAGCCAGCCAGTTCATGTTCTACCGCCGCCGCATCGACCCTTCTGCCTATCTGGTCCTGTGGCAGGTCGGCATCGCCGGCGACCGCAGCTACCGCCGCTTTGCCACCGGACCGGAATATCGCCGCCTGTTGGTCGAACGCCTGCGCGAGGACTACCCGCCCGACCACCCCGTCACCGTCTACGAAGCCGCCACCCTGCCGATCACCCAGCCGCGCATGGACACCGTGCCGCTGAGCGAGCTGCCCGACACGCCGCTGCACATGCATTCGACCCTGGTGGTGCCGCCGAGCGCGCCGCTGCAACGCGACGAGGCAATGCTGGCGCGGATCGAGGCGATCGAGCGGGCCGGGGCGAAAGCGGCTGCCACTGTTCCCGACTAATCGCAACTCCAGCGGCAACGCACGTTGCCGCTCCAGTCCCACTTCGCCGTTCACCCATCAGCAGTAGGAGTCGAAGATGTCCAACGTCGTGCAGTTCCTGGAAGCCTTAGCCCGCAATCCGAAGGCATCGTCATCGGAAGAATTCACCGCGTTGATTGCGAGCGCGAATCTCGCCCCACTAATCCGGAAGGCATTGCTGGAGCGAGATGTCGCGCTCCTTTGCCGGGAACTGGATGCACGCGGTGCAATGTGTTGCATGGTTTTCCCCGCCGACAACGAAGAACCGAAGGAAGGCGACGAGCAGCAGGATGACAACGACACTCCCGAACAGGAGCCAAGCTCCAAAGCTGCTTGATAGGGCTTGGTTGCCGCTTTATTAGACAACTGGTCGGGCCGCGGGCCCGACCGTTTAGCAAAGGAACGCAATCATGCTCAGGATGCTTAGAACGATTTCATTGGCAAGTCTGTGCCTCGTGATATTCCTGCCAATGGCGGCGAATGCCGGCGACATCCAAGGCCTGCTCAAGCAGGCCGAAGCGGCGCGTAGCGCCGACCCAAAGGCTTTTGCCGCTGCGTTAGCGCAAATCGAAGAGCAGCATGCGAGCGCGACCAAGGAACAACAGTGGCAATTTCGCCTGCTCAAGGCCTATCAACTGATCATGAAGGGGCGATACGACCTCGCGGTTCAACAGGCTATTGAGGTACGCAACGATGCCAGCGATGTAGCAATCAGGTTCAGGGCCAATCTGCTGATTGCAAATACAACCGCGATAACCCGAGATTTCTCGCTGGGGCTGCGCAGTCTCGAGACGGCTCTCCAACTGTCAGATCGCGTCCAGGACTCGGAACTCCGGCAAACCGGCCTAGGCGTTGCTGCCGTGCTGTACAACCAACACGGACAGTACGCTCTAGGTCAAAATTACGCAGAGCAGCTCTTGGCGCAGGATCCAGCTCCCCGAAACCGCTGCCTCGCTAGGCAAGTACGATTTGAAGCTCTTTATGGTCTTGGCTCAGAGTTGAGCGAAAGTGAGATCAATGAAGCGATTGCCGACTGCGAAAAGCAGAAAGAACCCATTCCATCAAACTCCTTGCGCGGATATTTAGCGCGTCGATGGGCGGCAAAAGGGCAGGTTGCGCAAGCCGCCGAACTGTTGGAAGCACATCTGCCTGCGGTTGAGGCAACCGGATATCCGCGCCTTATCGGGGAGATCCATGGGTTGATTGCCGAATATCGTTTGACCATGGGGAACCTGAGCGAGGCGGAAAAACATGCCCAGGCAGCATTGGCCGGAAGCGTAAATGGCGGATATTCGTTGCCACAGGTCACCGCCCATAAGGTTCTCTACGAAGTCGCGTTGCGTCGCAATGATTTGAAGGCAGCTCTTAGCCACTATCGTCAGTACGCGGAAGCCGACAAGGCGCGACTAGATGAGGTCAAGGCGCGCGAATTCGCCTTTCAACTCAGTCGCAACGAATTGCAGCAGAAGAACCAGTCGATCGAACTGCTTCAGCGCCAGAACGAAGTCCTGCGCCTGCAGCAGGAAATCTCGAAGAAGTCGGCGATCAACAACCGCCTGTTCGTCGCGATGCTGCTGATGGTGCTCGGCGTGGGCGCGTACTGGGCCTACAAGGTCAAGCGCGTGCAGGTGATGTTCCGCCGCCAGGCGCAGGTGGACAGCCTCACCGGCGTCAGCAACCGCCGCCACTTCCGCGAGCAGGCCGAGGCGCAGCTGGCGCGCTGCGAAACGGCGAACCGCGAGGCCGCGCTGGTGCTGCTGGACCTGGACAACTTCAAGCGCATCAACGACCGCTACGGCCACGCCACCGGCGACTGGGTGCTCAAGCAGGTGGCCGCCGCGTGCCAGGTCTCGTGCCGCGAAGGCGACCTGTTCGGCCGGCTGGGTGGCGAGGAATTTGCCATCCTCACCTGCGGCGGCGACCTGCACGCGGCCGAGCGCATTGCGCAGGAATGCCGCAGGCAGCTGGCCGCGATCGATACGTCGCAGTTCGACGACGAAGTTCCGGTGATCACCGCCAGTTACGGCTGCGCGACGACCAAGCTGTGCGGCCACGACTTCGAGAATCTTTTCATGCATGCCGATCGTGCGATGTACCGCGCCAAGGCCGAAGGCCGCGATCGCGTCTGCAGCCACGAAGAACGCCCGGTGCTGGTGCGCACGCAGCAGGTGACCGCGTAAGGCGCGTTGCGACATAACCAGGTACGACGAGGGCGGGATTTCCCCGCCTTCGTTGTTTGTGGCGATCCACGTGCTTCGTAGGCGGGCTCAAGCAACCTTCGACTCCCTGCACTCTCGGACTTGAGCCCGCTGCGTCGACTACGGCCTCCCCGCGGCTGCCTTCGCTTAACACCTGTCCCGGCACGATGGACGTCCCTGCCAACGTCCTTCAAACCGGAGCCCCCATGAGCCAGTACACCATCGCCGTCCTCGTCGGCAGCCTGCGCAAGGATTCCTTCAACAAGCAGCTGGCGGCCGCGCTGGCGAAGCTGGCGCCGCCCGAATTCGAGTTCCGCACCTCGCGCATCGACGACCTCCCCCTCTACAACCAGGACGACGACGCGCGCCAGGCCGAACCGGTGCTGCGGCTCAAGTCCGAGATTCGCGAAGCAGACGGCCTGCTGTTCGTCACGCCCGAATACAACCGCTCGATCCCCGGCGTGCTGAAGAACGCGATCGACCACGCCTCGCGTCCGTACGGCCAGAGCGCTTTTGCCGGCAAGGCGGCTGGGGTGATCGGCATTTCCGTCGGCACGATCGGCACCGCGCTGGCCCAGCAACACCTGCGCAATGTGCTGGCGTATCTGGACGTGGCGGTGCTGGGGCAGCCGGAGGCGTTCCTGCAGGCGAAGGAAGGATTCTTCGCGGGCGACGGCGGGGTTGGCGAGGCGAGCCGGGAGTTCGTGCAGGGGTGGATGGACAAGTACCTGGCGTTTGTCCGGAAGCACGCGGGGGACTGAGTTGCATGCGACAGCCCGAACCTCGATCTCCCTTCTCCCCGCTTGCGGGGAGAAGGTCGAAGCGGCGACAGCCGCTGAGGGGAAAGGCGGATGAGGGGACTGCTTTTGCTGTTGCCTCAAGCACCTGCGCCACGCCCCCCTGCGTTGCTTCGCAACGCTGTCCCTCTCCCCGCAAGCGGGGCGAGGGTAATCGCCGGTGTGTCGAACGAAGCTGGCTCTCCCCGCAAGCAGGGCGGGGGATAACCGCGTCACCCCACCGCTGCCACCTGCCTTACCGACGCCAGCAAAGCCCGCAACGAAGCCGGCTTGACCGGTTTAGTCAACACCACGCAGCCGCGTTCGCGCGCGGCGAGTTTCACCGCGTCGCTGCCGTCGCCGGTCACCAGTGCCGCGGGGATGTCGCGGCCGATGCGCTCGCGCAGCAGGTCGATCAGGCCGAGGCCATCGAGACGGTCGTGCAGGTGGTAATCGACCAGCAGCACATCGGGAATCTGCGCGTCGAGTTGCGCCAGTGCTTCATCGACGTCGGCGGCAGCCAGCGCATGCGCTTCCCAGCGCGAGAGCAGCGCACGCATGCCGTCGAGGATCTCGCGGTCGTTGTCGATGCACAGCACATGCAGCCCGGCGAGCGAGTCCGCCGGCATCTCGTTGCGTGCTTCGTCCTGCGGCGCGGCGAACTGCGCGCGGCCGAACGGCACGGTGATCGCGAACATGCTGCCGTGACCCACGCGCGAACGCACCGCGAGCGGATGTTCGAGCGTGCGCGCGATGCGCTGGCAGATCGACAGGCCCAGCCCGAGCCCGCGTTCGCCGCTGCTGCCGGGCGTTTCGAATCGGCGGAATTCCTCGAAGATCTGGTCGAGGTGGTGTTCGGAAATGCCCGGCCCGGTGTCCCATACCTGCAGCACGACGGCACCGTCGCGAATTCGCGCGGTCATCAGCACGCCGCCGTTGCGGGTGTAACGCAATGCATTGGCGAGGAAGTTCTGCAGCGCGCGGCGCAGCAGGCGGCGATCGGTGTGCACGGGCAGCGATTCGTCGCGCAGGCGCACGCGCAACTGCAGACCACGCTCTGCGGCCATGGGTGTGTACTGCGTGGCGAGCTCGCGCAGCAGTTCGCCGGCGTCGAAGTCGGTGCGTTCGGGCTGCAGCGCGCCGGCTTCCAGGCGCGAGATGTCGAGGAGGCCGTCGAGCAGTTCTTCCGCCGCGCGCAGGGACGCATCAACGCGTTCGGCGAGACGCGACTGTTCGCCGTTGACACCGCTCTCGCGCAGTGCGGACGCGAACAGGCGTGCGGCGTTCAGCGGCTGCAGCACGTCGTGGCTCACCGCGGCGAGGAAACGGGTCTTCGATTGCTGCGCGGCTTCGGCTTCACGGGTGCGCAGCTCGACGCGCTGCTCAAGGGTCTCGTTGATTTCGCGCAGCGCGGCTTCGGCGCGCTTGTAATCGGTCACGTCGCTGTAGCTGGTCACGTAGCCGCCGCCTGGAAGCGGCTGGCCGCGCATCTCGATCACCTGTCCGCTCGCGCGCACGCGTTCAAACAGGTGCGGCGAGCCCGCGCGCAGGTGGGCGAGGCGGCGGCGCACCTGCTCTTCGACGCCGGCGGGCGACAACGGTCCGGTGCTCATCTCGCCGCGTAGCGCGTTCCAGCGGATGAGATCGCTCACCGGACGGCCGACGTAGAGCATGCCGTCGGGATAACCGAACAGTTCCTGGTAGCGGCGGTTCCATGCGACCAGGCGCATTTCGGCGTCGACCACGCTCACGCCCTGGCTGATGTTTTCCAGCGTGGTCGACAGTACCTGGCGGTTGAAGCGCAGCTCCTGGCTCGCTTCGTCGAGCAGCGACACGACTTCGCCCAGTTCCATGCCCGAGCCACGCAATGCGGTGGTGAGCGTGAGTCGCGCAGAGGCGGCGCCGATCGCGGAGGCGAGCAGGCGTTCGGTGAACTGCGCGAGCGCGCGGTCGGCGGGGTGTTCGGGATGCCACACGCGGCCTCGTCCGCGTGCGTATTCCTCGAAGGCGCGGCGGGCGTGGCGCTCGCCGACGATGCGTTCGGCGAGCGCGAGCAGTTCGCCGCCGCGCACGCTGCCGGCCCAGCCGCCGGGACCGAGCGCTGAACGCTGCGCGTAGGGATCGAGGTACGAGGTGGCGAGCAACTGGTCCTGCAGGCGCGGCCGCTTCCACGCCGACACGAACACGAAGGCGCCGGTGTTGGCGAGCAGCGACCACACCACGCCGTGCGTGAGCGCATCCCAGCCGCGCAGGCCGAGCAGTTGCTCGGGCCGCAGCCAACCGATGCCGAGCGGACCATCGACGAGCCATGCGGTATCGAGCCAGCCCGCGCGCGCGAGCGCGGGCAGCATCAGCGTGTACGCCCACAGCAGCGCGCCGAGCAGCAATCCGGTGAACGCGCCGACGCGGCTCGCGCCGCGCCAGTAGAGGCCGCCGATCAGCGCGGGCGCGAACTGCGCCACCGCGGCAAAGGCGAGCAGACCATGCTGCGCCAGTGTTTCGCCGGCCGAACCACGGTGGTAGGCGTACGCCATCAATGCGAGCGCGACGATCGTCACGCGGCGCACCCAGAGCACCTGGCGATCGATACTCGCGCCTTCGTGCAAGGCGCCGCTTCGCAACAGCAGCGGCATCACGAGGTCGTTGCTCACCATCGTCGCCAGCGCGACGCTCGCCACGATCACCATGCCCGTCGCGGCGGAGAAGCCGCCGACGTAAGCCATCAGCGCGAGCGCGTTGTGGTCGAGCGACAACGGCAGCGCGAGCACGTAGGTGTCGGGCGACGCACCGGTGCCCGCGAGCAGCGATTGTCCGGCGAGCGTGATCGGCACCACCAGCAGGCTGACGATCACGAGATACCCGCCGAACAACCAGCGCGCGGGACGCAGGTCGCCCGCGTCCTGGCATTCGACGACGGCGACATGGAACTGCCGCGGCAGGCACACGATCGCGGCGAACGCGAGCAGCGTCTGAGCGACGAAGCCCGCGGGCATGCCCTGCGCGAAGACGACGTCGGAGGCCTGCACGACGCGATCGATCGTGTTGCCGGTACCAGGCAGGTGCGCCATCGCGAAGACACCGATCGCGACGAAGGCGAGCAGCTTCACCAGCGATTCGAGCGCGACGGCAAGCACCATCCCACGATGGTGTTCGGTCGCGTCGATCTGCCGCGTACCGAACAGGATCGCGAACACCGCGAGCAGCAGCGCGACATACAGCGCGGGATCGCCGGGCAACACCTTCTCGCTGCCCGGCGCGAGCACCGACACGCTCAACGCGACGGCCTTGAACTGCAACGCGACGTACGGCACCGCGGCGATCAGCGCGACGGCGGCGACCAGTGCTGCGAGACCCGGCGCGCGGCCATAACGCGACGACAGGAAGTCGGCAATCGAGACGATGCGGTGCTCGCCGGAAATCAGTACCAGGCGTTCGAGGATGCGCCAGCCGAACACCAGCATCAGCAGCGGGCCGAGATAGATCGGCAGGAAGCCGAGCCCGGTACGCGCAGCGGTACCGACCGCGCCGTAGAACGTCCACGACGAGGCATAGACCGCGAGGGCGAGCGAATACACCAGCGGGCGCAGCCAGCGCTGCTGCTGCTTCGATCCGGGTTCGCGCTGGTCGCCGATGTAGGCGACGGTGAACAGCAGGCCGACATAGCCCAACGACACCAGCAGCAGCATCCAGCCCGGGATCATGCTGTCTCCACCCTTTTGCTGGCGCCCGACGCCGCGCCTTCATGCAGCGAGTGTACGGCGCGGTTTATGGGGCGCGGCCGTTGGCGCAACCAAAGTCGTAGATGCTGAATCCAGGCACCCCACGACGGTGCATCTCCTGGCGGGCGTCGCGATTGCTCTCTCCGTTGCACGGTCGAGCGCCGGACGCGCGAGTGCCGTTGCGGTGCTGGTTGGCAGGACAACCAACGGCAACCTCAAAAGGCACCTCCCAGCATCCCCGTGCAGTGCGCGCAAAGGGGAGGTGAAAAGCAGGCGATCTGCAGCCACCCGACGCCACCGCATTGCTGCAACGCGGCGTGCATGCACAGGAACGCAACGTGCAGGATGCGCGCGCCGCATGGGCCGCGGCAGGAGTGGAGACCAGGGCCGGTCGTCCACTCGTCGTCACCTTCCACGCCTTCCCGCACCAGCGGGCGCGACCGGAAGCGACGCGATGACACAGGGAAGTGCGCTCCGGACCTCCGGAATGACCTGTGTGACCGCCGGTGACGACACAGTCGTTCCGACTCGGAGTCACCCATGCAGCCCGTCCGTCTCCCGCCCGCCCTGCCTTCCTTCGTCATTCGTGCAGCACGCCGTGCGATGCGCGTTCGCGCCGACGGCGCGCCGTAAGCCTCCGACGTCTTTCCTTCGCGCCTGACACGCGCGGAATTCCGTCGAACGCGCGCCGGCAAGCGCTCACGGCTTTGCTGTATCTGCACTTCTTGCGGGCGGCCCTGTTCCGCCCTTGGCAACCAGACTTCGCCGGTTTCCCCCGATCGCCTGTTCGCGCTGTGGATGCAGCCGGCGGCGATTTCGCTATTCCCATTGTTTCCAAGGAGAGAGTTGTGGAACGCAAGTTGAACCTACTCGCGCTGACGCCGCTGGCGTTCGCGCTGATCTGCACGCCGGCGCTCGCCGCCTCGCGCGTCGACCTGCACAAGCAGGACGCCAAGCGTTTGGAATCGCAGTACAAGGCCGCCACTGCGCGCGCGGGCGTCGCCGCCAACGCCGCGGACCGCCACGCCGAGATGCTCGGCCTGGAAGCCGATTCGAACCTCACCCTGCTCAACACGGACACGAGCAACGGCTCCGTGCGCCGCTACCAGCAGACCTTCCGCGGCATTCCCGTGTTCGGTGAGCAGGTGATCGTCGCCGAAGACCGCACCGGCAACGTGCGCGCTCTGTTCGGCAACCGCGTCGATGGTCTTGCACGCGAACTGCCCGCGGCGGCGGCGAAGCTCGATCGTTCGCAGGCACTGGCAATCGGCAGGAAGGCCGGTCTCGGCAACCGCGCGACCTCGATGCGCACCGAGAACGAGAAGTCGGAACAGATGATCTGGGTCGACGACAACGACCGTGCGCACCTGGTGTATGTCGTGTCCTACTTCGGCGACTCCTCGCAGGGCGGCGCACCGACGCGTCCGTTCGTGATCGTCGATGCCAACAGCGGCCGCGTGCTGAAGCAGTGGGAGGGCCTGACGCATGCCGACATCGGTACCGGTCCCGGCGGCAACAGCAAGACCGGGCAGTACGAGTGGGGTTCGGGCGGCCGCTACGGCTACCTCGACGTCACGCAGAGCGGCTCCACCTGCACGATGAACAACACCAGCGTGAAGTCGGTGAACCTCAACGGCAGCACCGGCACCAGCACGACAGCATGGGCGTACACCTGCCCGCGCAACACGACGAAGGCCATCAACGGCGCATACGCACCGATCAACGATGCGCACTTCTTCGGCGGCGTGATCACCAAGATGTATCCGGCGTACACCGGCTACAACGCGCTCAGCTTCCAGCTGGTCATGCGCGTGCATTACGGCAGCAGTTACGAGAACGCGTTCTGGAACGGCTCGAACATGAGCTTCGGCGACGGCGCCAGCACGTTCTATCCGCTGGTCAGCGTCGACGTGGCCGGCCACGAGGTGTCGCACGGCTTCACCGAGCAGCATTCGAACCTGACCTACTCGGGCATGTCGGGCGGCATGAACGAAGCCTTCTCCGACATGGGCGGCGAAGCGACGGAGTTCTACTGGAAGGGATCGAACGACTTCGATGTCGGCCGCGACATCTTCAAATCGTCCAGCGGCGCGCTGCGATACATGTGCAATCCGACCGCGGACGGCGGCTCGATCGACCATGCCTCGCAGTACACCAGCGGCCTCGACGTGCACTACTCCTCGGGCGTCTACAACAAGGCGTTCTGCACGCTGGCCAAGACCGCGGGCTGGGACACGCCGAAGGCGTTCAAGGTCTTCGCACGCGCGAACGCGCTGTACTGGACCGCGAGCTCCACCTTCAACCAGGGCGCGTGCGGCGTCGAAACCGCCGCGCAGGACGTGGGCCTGAACAAGGCGGACGTGACCGCGGCATTCAACGTCGTGGGCGTGAGCTGCTCGGGCGGTGGTGGTGGCGGTACCGTGACGGCGTTGAGCAATGGCGTCGCGGTGACGGGCATCGGCGCGTCGACGGGTGCGGACAAGTTCTACAAGCTGGACGTGCCGGCCGGAGCGACCGGCCTGAAGTTCGTCACCTCCGGCGGCACGGGCGATGCGGACCTGTACGTGAAGTTCGGTTCGCAGCCGACCACGACGTCGTACGACTGCAAGTCGGAAGGCAGCACCACCGCCGAGACCTGCAACATCACCACGGCGCAAGCCGGCACGTACTACGTCACCATCCACGCCTACAGCACCTACTCGGGCATGAGCCTGACCGGCAGCTACAGCACCGGCGGCGGTGGCGGCACGCAGACGTACAGCAACACGACCGACTACGCGATCAACGACAACGCGACAGTGGATTCGCCGATCACCGTGTCGGGCCGCAGCGGCAATGCACCGAGCAATGCGTCGGTGACCGTTGCGATCGTGCATACGTACATCGGCGACCTGAAGGTCGACCTCGTCGCGCCGGACGGCACGCTGTACAACATCCACAACCACACCGGTTCGAGCACCGACAACATCAACAAGACCGTGACGCTGAACCTCTCGACCGAAGCCTTGAACGGCACGTGGAAGTTGCGCGTGAACGACAACGCGTCGCAGGACACGGGCTATATCAATAGCTGGAGTGTCACGTTCTGATGGGTTGAGGGTGTTTTTTTCACGCATCCTGGAATGCATAAGCCCCGGTTTCGGCCGGGGCTTTTGTTTGTGCTGTGCTGTGCTGTTGCTCGTCATCCCCGCGAAAGCGGGGATCCAGTGACTTTGCTCTTCGTTTTATCTCACCCGGAAAAGCAGAAGCCCGCCTTGCGGCGGGCTTCTTCGAACAAGGGCAACAGCGACATCAACAGCAAAGTCACTGGATCCCCGCCAGGAGCATGCGGGGATGACGTTTTGGCAAAGCCCTTCGCGCACAGCGCGAAGGGGCCAAAACGTCACTTGATCTTGCCTTCCTTGTAGATCACGTGCTTGCGAACGACGGGGTCGTACTTCTTGACCTCCATCTTGTTCGGCGTGTTCTTCTTGTTCTTGTCGGTGGTGTAGAAGTGGCCGGTGTTGGCCGAGGAGATCAGGCGGATCTTGTCGCGCTTGGAAGCCATGATTCAGATCCTCCTTCAGATCTTCTCGCCGCGCTTGCGCAGGTCGGCCAGGACGGCATCGATGCCGTTCTTGTCGATGGTGCGCAGGGCAGCCGTGGAAAGACGCAGCTTCACCCAGCGGTTTTCGCTGGCAACCCAGAACCGGCGTTCATGCAGGTTCGGGAGGAAACGGCGGCGGGTCTTGTTCATTGCGTGCGAGACGTTGTTGCCGGTCGTCGTACGCTTGCCGGTTACTTGGCAAACTCGGGACATACGCACCTCGAAAGGTATTTGATGCTTCCCTTGGCCAGGGAGGCGGCGGCCCCTCCGCCCGCGATGGTCTGTGGCGGCTCACGATTCGGGTCAGGATTGGTCCGCTGCCGGCGGCGGGAGGGAATCGTGGTTCCGGTCCCGCCCGGTCATGCCTGAAGGCGACCGGACGCAGCGAGCCGCGCATTATGCATGTGCGGGGAAGGCCGGGCAAGGGTTATCCACAGGGGCACCGCCTTCGCGGGAGGTCGTCTCGCCTCTTCCCTCGCCCCGCGCCCCGCGCCCCGCGCCCCGCGAGGGACAGCGTCGCGCAGCAACGCAGGGTGAGGGGCTGGGCGATGCGGGCACCTTTTCCCCGCAGGCCGGGAGAAGGGAAAGGCGTCAGTGCGTCGCCTTGTCCCGCTTCCAACCCCGGTGCCGGATGTCCAGCCACAGGCTGTAGCAGGCCGTGAACGCCGGGAACAGGTTCTGCAGGATGCCGACCGAATCGTTCTTGCCGAAGATGAAGTAGGCCAGCGTCATCAGGCTGCCCACGATGCTCATGTACCAGAACAGGCGTGGGATCACGGGCTTGCCCTGGCGCTTGCTGGCAACGAACTGCACCAGCCAGCGCCCGCCGAACATCAGCGCGCCGGTGAGACCGATGATTTTCCACGGCGACATGTGCAGGCCGGTCCATTCCAGCCAGCCGATCGACGAGTTCATGAAGTCCGCGCCGCCTTGAATGGTCGCGGACAGGGCCATCAGCAACATCTCAGACCTCCTCGACGGCCGTGCGCCTGCTGCGCGTGATCAGCCACGCCACGCCGCGCAGGTCGCGGATACCCACCAGCGCGCGATTGAGATTGTTGTACTTGGACACGCCCGCGGTGCGTGGACGGTGATTGACGGGCACGCTCACCGTCTTCCATCCGGCGCGCTGCATCAGGGCCGGCAGGTAGCGGTGCATGTGGTCGAAGTACGGCAGGTCGAGGAACGCCGCGCGTTCGAACAGCTTGATGCCGCAGCCGGTGTCGGGGGTGTCGTCGCGCAGCATGCGTGCGCGGATCGCGTTGGCCCATTTCGACGCCCAGCGCTTGCTGCCGGTGTCCTGGCGATTGACGCGCCAACCCGCGAACAGCTTCACGTCGGGCAGCGCCTGCGCGCGTTCGGCGATCAGCTTCGGAATGTCGGCCGGATCGTTCTGGCCATCGCCGTCGAGCGTGGCGATCCATTCGCCGCGGGCTGCCCTTACGCCGGTCCGGATCGCGGTGCTCTGCCCGCTCTGGGTAACGTGGTGAAGCACGCGCAGTTCTGGCACCTGCGTCTTTAGCTCGCGCAGCACCGCCAGCGTGCTGTCGCGCGAGTGGTCATCGACGTAGACGATCTCGAACGACGCCACGCCACGCAGCGCCGCCACGATTTCGTGGACCAGCGACGCGACATTGTCCTGCTCGTTGAACACGGGCACGACCACGGAGATTTGGGGCTGCTGCAAGGCGGGCATCAGGACACTGCGGTCGCGTGCGGGACGCGGCTGAACGGGGCGGATGGGCGTGCATCGTACCCGCCCGCGGGTTACGGCGTCAGCGCAGCGGCGGGACGCTCAGGCGCGGTCGCCGAAGTAATCGCGGCACCAGGCCACGACCTGCGGCAGTCCTTCCTCGATCGAAGTCGCCGGTTCGAAGCCGAACGCCGCCTTCGCGCGCGAGGTGTCGGCCATGGTTTCGATCATGTCGCCCGGCTGCATCTCGCGGTAGATCTTCTGCGCGGGCTTGCCTGCAGCCTGTTCGATCACCGTAATGAAGCGCTCCAGTTCCACCGGCGTGTGGTTGCCGAGGTTGAACACGCGGTGCGGTGGATCTTCCTGCGACGGATGATCCAGCGCGCCCAGCACGCCCGCGACGATGTCGTCGATGAAAGTGAAGTCCCGGCGCATCCGGCCGTGGTTGAACACCTCGATCGGGCGCCCCGCCAGCACCGCGCGCGAGAACAGCAGCGGCGCCATGTCGGGGCGGCCCCAGGGGCCGTAGACGGTGAAGAAGCGCAGGCCGGTCGCGCGCAGGCCATAGAGATGCGCGTAGGTGTGGGCCATCAGTTCGTTCGCGGCCTTGGTCGCCGCGTACAGCGAACGCGGCTGGTCGACGCGCTGGTCCTCGGAGAACGGCGGCTTCGCCGAATCGCCATACACGGACGACGAACTCGCGTACACCAGGTGCTGCACGCCGCGATGGCGGCACAGCTCGAGCATGTTGACGAAGCCGACCAGGTTGCTGTCGACGTAGGCGTGCGGGTTGCTCAACGAATAGCGCACGCCGGCCTGCGCTCCGAGGTGTACGACGCGCAATGGCTGCACTTCGTCGAACAATGCTTCCAGCGCGCCGCGATCGGTGAGGTCGATCTGCCGGATGTCGATATCCGCGCACAACGCCGTGACGCGATCGCGCTTGAGCTGCGGATCGTAATAGTCGTTGAAGCTGTCGATGCCGACCACGGCATCGCGGTCCTTGAGTGCGCGGCACACGTAGGCGCCGATGAAGCCGGCTGCGCCGGTAACGAGGATGGTCATGCGGGCATTGTAGTGAACGTGGGCGACGTTCCCTTTTACATCGTCTTCTCGTCCGCACGGAGCTTTGCAGATCGGTGCTTGCCCGGCTGCTGTGCTCCTGATGGATCCGGGCTTGTCCGGACGGCGTCGGCGAGGTGCATCAGGCCGGCTCGGGTGTTTTGAATACAGAAGCAGTGGAGCAGCTGGCGCCATGGACGCAAAAGCAGCGAAGCAAGCTCCGCTCCACAAGGCGCAGATCAGCGCGGTGGCGCAGCAAGTTCCTTCGCGCTGAGGAAGCCATCGCCATCCGCGTCCTGGCGGCGGAACATCGCGGCCAGTGACTCGCGATGTTCGGCAAGACTGATCGTGCGCCCCTTGCCCCCCGGCAGTTCGTCGGCGGTGAGTTGCCCGTCGCGATTGGCGTCCATGTGTTCGAAGGCGTAACCCATCCACGCCTGGTATTCGGCCAGCGCGATTCGGCCGTCGCCATCGGTGTCCATGCGGGCGAGATACTCGCCCGTTGCGGTGACCTGCGCCGACGCGATCGCCGGATACAGCAGGCCCACGCAGGCAGCGATGTGGATTTGCGAAAACATGCGGCGGAATGTGCCGGAGCTCCGCTGAACCGAAAAATACGAAAGGGGCGTCGCCGCCCCTTCCGAATGCATTGCGTGATACCGCGGCATTACGCGCCGATGCGCGCCGGTGCCAGCGCGTAGCCCTTCAGGCGCATCGAGAACGCCTGCAGCGCCGCGTTGCCCGACGCCTCGGCTTCGGCGCACCACGCCTGCAGGCGGGCGAGCGTGGCCTGCGCGTCGTGCGAGCGCTCATCGAGCACCTGCGAGAGCTTGGCGCGGAATTCGGCGAGTTGCGCCATGCGCGGGCTTTCGGCCAACCATGCCTGCAGGCGCGCGCGCTTTTCGTCGTCGAGCCAGCGGCCGCCGTCGGCCAGGCCGCGGCGCAGCGGACGCGGCAGCTTGACCTTCGCTTCGCGCAGTGCGGGCAGGGTGACGCTGCGGTAGTAGTCGGTCATCGCCTGGAAGCGGATCGCGAGCAGCGCACGGATCGTTTCGCTGTCGGGCATGGCAATGTTCGGGCGCACGTCGAGCGATGGCGCGATGCGCAGCACCTTGGCCAGGCCCACGGCCTCGAACACGCGGATCGCCGCCCAGCCGATGTCGAATTCGAACTTGCGCAGCGCGAACTTCGCCGACGACGGGAACGCGTGGTGGTTGTTGTGCAGTTCCTCGCCGCCGATCCACACGCCCCACGGGGTGAGGTTGGTCGAGGTGTCGGCGCTTTCGAAGTTGCGGTAGCCCCACCAGTGGCCGAGCCCGTTGACGACGCCCGCCGCCCAGAACGGAATCCACGCCATCTGGATCGCCCACAACGCGACGCCCACGAAACCAAACAACGCAAAGCTGATGAACAGATACAGCGTCGGGCCGAGCGTCGCGTGCGGCGTGTAGAGGTGGCGCTCGATCCAGTCGTCCGGGCAGCCCTTGCCGTACTTCTCGATGGATTCGCGGTCGGCGCGGGCTTCCTTGTACAGCTCGACGCCGCGCCAGAACACGGTCCTGATGCCCTTGACCTGCGGGCTGTGCGGGTCTTCCTCGGTCTCGACCTTGGCGTGGTGCTTGCGGTGGATCGCCGCCCATTCCTTCGTGATCATCGAAGTCGACAGCCACGTCCAGAAACGGAAGACGTGCGCCAGCGCCGGGTGGAAGTCGACGGCGCGGTGCGCCTGCGAGCGGTGCAGGTACAGCGTCACCGAAAAGATGGTGAGCTGCGTGGCGACCAGGAAATAGATCAGCAGGCTGACCCAGCCGGCCTGCAACAGGCCACCGGCGAGGAAATCGAGCAGGGATGCGGGCATGACAACTCCGGAACGGGACGCGCCACCTTCGCGGGCGAAGGGGTGGATGAAAGGACGCGGTCCCGCGCGGAATTCTGCCACCCCCGCGTTACGTTCGTCCCTGTATGGAACCGGGACTGTGATGGGGGTCGGACGGGGGTTCAGCAAGGTTTGAAGCTGAATGGCCGTGGCCTCCGATCGGGCCTTTAAGCTGTTGCGATGCCGCGCCGCGGACGACGTGCCAACGCCGTGCCCCCGCGCCGCCGCCGCCGCGGCCCGAGATGAATGCATGGCGAGGTCCTGAGTGCCCGAATTACCCGAAGTTGAAACTACCCGCCGCGGCCTCGCACCCCACGTCGAAGGCCGCACCGTCACCGGCGTGACCCTGCGCCGCCCCAACCTGCGCTGGCCCATCCCCGCCGAGGTTCGCGAGCTGCTGCCGGGACAGAAAATCGACGCGATCCGGCGCCGGGCCAAGTACCTGCTGCTGGACACGCAGGCCGGCAGCGCCCTGCTGCACCTGGGCATGTCGGGCAGCCTGCGGGTGCTCCCCGCGACGACGGCGGTGAAGACGCACGACCACGTCGACATCGTGTTCGGCACCGGACCGCATCAAGGAAACGCCTCGAATTCGCAGCGCGTGCTGCGTTTCACCGACCCTCGCCGCTTCGGTTGCCTGCTGTGGCAGCCGCCAGGGGAAACGCATGAACTGCTGCGCGACCTCGGGCCGGAGCCGCTGTCGGACGCGCTCGACGGCGACTATCTCTTCGCGCTCAGCCGCGGCCGAAAGGCGCCGGTGAAGACGTTCCTCATGGATCAGCGCGTCGTGGTCGGCGTGGGGAACATCTATGCGGCCGAAGCGCTATTCGAAGCCGGCATCTCACCCCTGCGCGCGGCGGGGAAGGTGTCGCGCGAACGCTACGCACTGCTCGCCGCGGCGGTGAAGCGGATCCTGGCATATGCGATCGAGCGCGGCGGCACCACGCTGCGCGACTTCATCAAGCCGGATGGCGAGCCCGGCTACTTCGAACTGGAGCTGTTGGCGTACGGGCGCGGCGGCGAGCCGTGTCCCCGTTGCGGCCGGCCCTTGAAGCAGGCGGCGATCGGGCAGCGGGCGACGGTGTGGTGCGGGCATTGCCAGAAGTAAGCATCCACGTAGCGTGCGCCGTGCGCGCGATCGCTCGGCTCGACATCGTTACGGGTGAAGCGCGCCAGCCGCGCTGGATCGCTCCGCGGCCAGGTGATTGCTTCGCGGTGCTGGGCATCATCAGAAGTACTTGCTGCGGGCCGGCATAAACGCTCGAAAACCCCGCAGGCGGCCACGCCGGCGATCCCCTCCGACGAATGGGTTTATAGTCGCCCCGACTTAGGGGAAGGTGGCACATGACGGACAGCGCCGACATCACTTTGCTGCTGGATGCAGCCCGCGAGGGGGATCGCAGCGCGCTCGACAACGTGCTCTCACGCCTCTACACCGAGCTGCATTCCATGGCACGGCGGCAACTGGCCGGCCAGCATGGCCAGACGCTCGACGCCACCGCGCTGGTCCACGAGGCCTACCTCAAGCTGATCGGCCGCCGCGAAGCCAAGTTCGACGATCGCGCGCATTTCTTTGCCTACGCCGCTTCGGCGATGCGCAGCGTGGTCGTCGACTACGCCCGCCAGCGCCTGGCGCAGAAGCGTGGCGGCGACCTGCACCGCGTCACCGACCTGCCCGAGGATGTCGAGGGCGGCCTGCGCCTGGACGAGGAAACCCTCGGCCTCGACACCGCGCTGACCAAGCTCGCCGCGGTCGACCAGAAGCTCGCGCAGGTGGTGGAACTGCGCTACTTCGCCGGCCTCTCGGAACTGGAAATCGCCGCCCTGCTCGAACGCTCCGAGCGCAGCATCCGTCGCGACTGGCAGAAGGCGCGGATGTTCCTGCTGGCGTCCTTGAAGGACTCCTGACGGCGGCAGGAGCGGCAGGGGCCACTCCTGCGTTCGGTCACCCAGAGAAGGCAGCAACGGGCAACAATAACGACCATGGATCCCGAGCGCTGGCTCCGCCTCTCCCCGCTGCTCGACTCGCTGTTCGAGCTGCCACAGGAAGCGCGCGCCGAACGCCTGCGTGAAATGCGCAGTGAAGACCCCGCGCTCACCGCCGAGCTCGAAGAACTCATCGCGCTCGAAGACGAGCGTTGCGACTTCCTCGCCGAACCGCTGGTGCCCCCGCGCCCGGGTGCGCAGCCGGGCACGGTCATCGGCCCGTACCGGCTCGACCGCCTGCTCGGTGAAGGCGGCATGGGCCAGGTGTGGCTGGCGTCGCGCGCCGATGGCCTGTACCAGCGCCGTGTCGCGCTGAAGCTGCTACGGCCCGGCCTCACCGACACCAACCTGCGCCTGCGCTTCACCCGCGAACGGCAGATCCTCGCGCGCCTCGCGCATCCGCACATCGCGCGCCTGCTCGATGCCGGCGTCACCACCGAAGGCGTGCCTTACCTCGCGCTCGAGTACGTGGACGGCGAACCGATCACCGACTATTGCAGCGCACTCGACATTCCCGTCGCGCAGCGGCTGCACATGTTCCAGCAGGTCTGCGACGCGGTAAGCCACGCGCACGCCAACCTGATCGTGCACCGCGACCTCAAGCCGTCGAACATCCTGGTCACGCCGGCCGGCGAAGTGCGGCTGCTGGATTTCGGCATCGCCAAGCTGCTTGACAGCGAAGCCCCCATCATCGAACAGACGCGCACCGGCGTGCGCGCCTTCACCCTGCACTACGCCGCGCCCGAGCAGATCCGCGGCGAGCCGGTCACGACGATGACCGACGTGTATTCGCTCGGCGTCGTGCTGTACGAACTGCTCACCGATCGCAAGCCGTATCGCCTCAAGCGCGAGAGCGATGCGGCGTGGGAAGAAGCGATCCTGCTTACCGACCCGCTGCGGCCATCGCAGACCGTGCAGCGGCGGATCGAAGGCGATACGTCCGAAGATCCCGGACAGGTGGCGGCGTTGCGCCGGCGGGCGCGCGTGCTGGGTGGCGATCTCGACAACATCGTGTTGAAGACGTTGTCGAAGAAGTCCGAGCAACGCTATCCCTCGGCCGAAGCACTGGCCCTGGACCTGCGCCGCTACGAGGATGGCCGGCCGGTGCTCGCTCGTTCGCAGGGCGTCGCCTACCGATTTCGCAAGTACGTCGCGCGTCACCGCTGGGCACTGGCGACCGCGGTGATGGTGACGCTCGTGCTCGGCCTTTCGATCACGCTGGTGGCATGGCAGGCGCGACAGGCGCTGGCCGAAGCCGCGCGCGCGCAGGCGATGCAGGACTTCATGGTCGGCCTGTTCGAACAGGCTGGCGGTGCGCCGGGCAAGGCCACCGACCTGCGCAGCCTGCTGGCGGCCGCCGAGGCGCGCGACCAGGCCGAGCCCAGCCGGCAGCCACGCACGCGCGCCGAGTTGCTTGGCCTGCTCGCGCGGTTGCGCCTGGGCCTGGGCGACTACCGCGAAGCCGCGGAGCTGCTGCGGCGCCAGGCCGCGATCGTCGATGGCGCGCGCGACATTCCCGACAGCCTGCAACTCGAATCGCTCGCGTTGCGCGGACAGCTGCTCGCCCTGCAGGGCAAGGCGCTGTTGTGCCTGGACCTGATGCAGCCTTCGCTCGGCCTCGCGCGCAGCGAGGAAGCGCAGCTGCCTGCGCAGGCCAGCCAGTTCTATTCGCAGTTGGGCCGCTGCCGCCGCGCCGCGGGCGAACAGCAGGGCGCGCGGCAGATGTACGAACGCGCGCTGGCGGTGCGTCGCGAATCGCCTTCCGACGAGGTGGGCATCGTCGAGAACCTGATCGACCTGGCCAGCCTGCATGCCGATACGGGCGATAACGCAGCGGCGCTGCGCGGCTACGACGCAGCGCTGGACCGCCTGCGCGAACACGTGAGTGCACGCCATCCCCTCGCCGTGAACATCCTGCGCAGCCGGTGCGCCGTGTATCGCGCGCAAGGCAACGAAACGTTCGCCGAGCGCGACTGCGAACAGGCCGCGATGCTGTCGGTGCAATTGCAGGGCAGCGACAGCCGCGCCGGAGTCGATGCCAGGCGCCAGCTGGCCGCACTGCATGTCGACCAGGGTCGCTACGCCGAAGCGCAGCGCGAATTCACCGAGACGCAGGCCTGGCTCGTGTCCCGACTGGGAGAGGACCATCCCGACGTCGCGCGCAACTACAACAGCCTGGGCATCACCGCGTGGGAACGCGGCGACTTCGATGCCGCAATGCCCGCCCTGGCGCGCGCGGTCTCGATCTGGCGGAAGGGAGCCGACAAGGGCCTGCTCGCGGCCGGCTTGTTCAACCAGGCAATGGTGATGCACGAGGCCGGCTTCGACGACGACGCATGGCCGTTGCTCGAAGAATCCCGGCGGCTGCGCGTGGAGCAGTTCGGTGCGAGCCATGGGATCGTCGGCGACACCGATCGCCTCATGGGCGTGGTCGCTGCGACGCTGGGGCGCCCGGAACAGGCCAGGGCCATGCTCCGCTCGGCGGTCGCGATCACCCGCTCCGGCTATGGCACCGCGCATACGCATACGCTGCGCGCCGAACTGTCGCAGGCGCGCCTGCTTGCGGCCGATGGCGATGCGAAGGCCGTGCAGCGCCTGATCGGGATAGGTAGCGGGTCCGCGGCGAATGCCGAACTGAACAAGACACGCTGGCTCGCCCAGGCCTACCTCGCCGAAACACGCTGCACGCACGACGCGGCGGGCGCGCGCGCCAACCTCGATGCGATCGCCCGCGACATGCAGGCGACGATGCCCGAAGGCGGTTCCGTGCTGCGCGAGGTGCGTGCGATCCGCGCCGCGTGCGGATGACTGCGGTGACCTACAGCAGCGAAGGCTGCTGCAGTTCCGGCAATCCCTCGACCGCGCTCTCGCCGCGCATCACCTTCTTGAACTCGGCGCGCGACACCGACACATAGCGCTCGTTGCCGCCGATCTCCACCTGCGGGCCCTGCTGCACCGCGCGACCCGCGTCGTCGACGCGCACGGTCATCGTCGCCTTCTTGCCGCTGTGGCAGATCGTCTTGATCTCGTTGAGCTCGTCCGCCCACGCCAGCAGGTACTGGCTCCCTTCGAACAGCTCGCCGCGGAAGTCGGTACGCAGCCCGTAACAGAGCACCGGCACGCGCAAAGCATCGACGACTTCGCTGAGCTGCCACACCTGCGCCTTGCCGAGGAACTGCGCCTCGTCGACCAGCACGCAATCCAGCTTGCCGTGCGCGGCAATGTCGCTGCGTATCAACTGCTCCAGATCGTCGCCACGCCCGAACGCATGTCCCGCGGCCTTCAGGCCGATGCGGGAGGCCACCGTCCCGCTGCCCGCGCGATCATCCAGGCGCGGCGTGAGGATCAGCACGCGCATCCCGCGTTCGCGATAATTGTGTGCGGACTGCAGCAGGGTCGTGGTCTTCCCGGCATTCATCGCCGAGTAGTAGAAGTAGAGCTTGGCCATGTGCGCAGTTTAAGGCAGCGCCGGACCGGTGCGCGGCGCGTGCGGGTGCGCTTCGCGGTGCACTCCCGCGATGGAGTATCGCGCAGGCGCGGCGCTACGGAGACGCGGCGCGCTTGCTTACCGCCTCGACCCATCGCGCCGCCACCTGCGGCGAGGTGAAGCAGACCGCGTTGTCGGTGACCGTGGTCACCGCGCGCTCGAGCAGCTGGATATCGGCTTCGTGCTGGCGTGCGACATGCGGATCCTCGAAGAAGATCGCGCGATGGCAGCGTCCCTCGAGGACGAGGTCGGCGATCTGCGCATCGCCGCCCATCGGGCCGCTGCGGTAACGCTCCGCCCAGGGTCGGTCCTGCGGCCAGCCGCGTCTCCACGCCAGTTCGTTGAGCATCTGCCCGGTGGTACCTGTGGCGACGCGATGGGCGAAGCGCGACAGCACGTCGAAATGCGCGTCGGCGAAGGCCTGCATCTGCGGCTTCATCGCATCGTGCGCGATCAGGGCGAGCGTCTGCTGTTCCAGTGCGTAGAAACGGTCGGCATCGGGATCGGGGGCGAAGCCCGCGTGGATGCGCTCCATCTCGATCCAGTCGCGCGCACCCGCCAGCGTCGAGACGAATGGCTTGCCGTGGATCACGCACTGGCGCTTGAGCGCCGTCGCTTCGGGAAACACCGATGACGGCGTGACTGGATTGAGCAGGTAGATCGCGCCATCCAGCGTGCGTTCCTCGTCCAGGCCGACGACTTCGGCGACCAGCTTCATCAGGCCGCCATCACGACCGTAGGGATACCGGCGCAAGCCCGCGTAGCCCGCCAGCATGCCTTCGGCCACGATTGCATCGTGGGTGCGGCCGACGACATGCAGGCCGAGGTCCAGTTCGCGAATGCCTGGCTCGCACGCGCGCAGCCAGCGGAACAGCGCGGCGTCCGGGGCGGTGTAGTGCAGGCTGTTGGCGACCAGGCCGATGCGCATCGCGCGTTGCGTGCCTGGCGAACCTTCGTATGTCATGGCGGCGGCATCAGGGCGATGCCCGAACAATGCCGCAGCTGGTGAGGGTCTTCAATCGGCAGGCGTCATGGCGTATCCACCGGTGCGGGCACCGCAGGCTCCTGCGGCACTTCCGGAACAGGCGCATCGATGTCGGGCGCGGTGCCGGGAATTCGCGAGGGCGCGGCGTTCTTCACCGCTTCCACTTCGCCCACGCTGACCTTTCCCACGCGCGGCCTTGCCCATATCGCGTCCTGCCATGCCCAGTACTTCTTCGCATCCCAGTAGCGCTCGTCGTAGAACTTCGATCCATCGATCGACTGCGAGCCGGCCGGGCCGGGCACTTCGATCCGCACTGTGCCGGCGAACCCCGTGCGGCTGCCCACCATGCTCTTCCTTCCGCGCCGGAGCTCCGCCTCGTATCGCGGCTTGGCGGCGGCATCGCCGAACCGCGCGTAGATTACCTGCCCTTCGGCAACGGCGCGCTCGCGCTCCGCCCCGGTCAGGTCATTCCAGTAGCGTTCCCGCAGTAAAAGGAAGCCCCGGTAGCTGCGCTCGGCGGCGAGGTCCATCCACGCATAGGCCATCGGACGATTCACCGGCGTGCCTTCACCCTTCCAGTACATCTCGGCCACCATGCCCTGCGACGGCTTGTCCGCAAAGTAGCTCGCGCGACGAAAGAAGCGCAGCGCGTTTTCGAAGTCCTGCTTGTTGTACGCCTCGATGCCTAGCAAGCGGTACTTCAGATCTTGGTGGTGATTCAGGAACCCGGCCGTGATGAGCAGCGGATCGCTCACCGGATCGGGCGGAATGTCCTTGTTCTGCGCCGCGCTCGCGGTCGAAGGCAACAGCAGCGCCAGGGAAACCGCAAGTGTCCAACAGGTGCGCTGCATCGACATCCCTTTCTTCAATTGGTCAAAAGTTGACGGACAGCTTAGCGAGTTATCGCGGGAGCCCAAGGTAAACTGACGACCTATACGGAAGTCTCCATGCACGGCCTCAACCCTCCCCAACGCGCCGCCGTTCTGCACACCGATGGCCCACTCCTCGTGCTCGCCGGCGCGGGCAGCGGCAAGACGCGCGTGATCATCGAAAAGATCGCGCACCTGATTTCATCGGGACGCATGCCGGCGAAACGCATCGCGGCGATCACCTTCACCAACAAGTCGGCGCGCGAGATGAAGGAGCGCATCGCCAAGCGGATCAGGGGCGATGCGGGCGAAGGGCTGACGATCTGCACTTTCCACGCGCTCGGACTGAAGTTCCTGCAGATCGAACATGCGAAGGCCGGCCTGCGCCGCGGCTTCAGCGTGTTCGACAGCGACGACACCGGCGCGCAATTGAAGGACCTGCTGCCGCCGGGCAGTAAGCCGGACGTGCTCGACAACGCGCGCAACCTGATCTCGCGCGCGAAGAACGCGGGGCTGTCGCCGGAAGAAGCACTCGCCGCCGCGCAGAGTCCGCGCGAGATGGAAGCCGCGATCCTCTACGGCAAGTACCAGCAGCGTCTCACCACTTTCAACGCGGTCGACTTCGACGACTTGATCCGCCTGCCGGTGCGGCTGCTGGAAGCCGAGGAAGAGCTGCGCCTCGCGTGGCGCGAACGCATCGGCTACCTGCTCGTCGACGAATGCCAGGACACCAACGACGCGCAGTACCGCCTGCTGAAAGCGCTCGCGGGCGAGAAGGGCCTGTTCACCTGCGTGGGCGACGACGACCAGTCGATCTACGCCTGGCGCGGCGCGAATCCGGACAACCTGCTGCAGCTGGGCAAGGATTATCCGGCGCTGGAAATCATCAAGCTCGAGCAGAACTACCGCTGCAGCAACCGCGTGCTGCGTGCCGCGAATGCGCTGATCGCCCACAACTTCCACGAATACCCGAAGACGCTGTGGAGCGACCAGCCCGACGGCGAACGCATCCGCGTGTGGGAATGCCGCGATGCCGCGCACGAAGCGGAGAAGGTCGCATCCGAAATTCATTTCATCGCGCAGAAGAACGCGGCGCCGTGGAGCGACTTCTGCATCCTGTTCCGCGGCAACCACCAGTCGCGTCCGCTGGAAAAGGCGCTGCAGCTGCTACGCATCCCATACCACCTCAGCGGCGGCACCGCGTTTCTCGAACGCCAGGAAGTGAAGGACACGCTCGCATGGCTGCGCCTGGTCGCCAACCCCGACGACGACGCCGCGTTCCTGCGCGCGGTGCAGGCGCCCAAGCGCGAAGTCGGCGCGACCACGCTGTCGAAGCTCGCCGAACTGGCGCATGGCCAACACATGCCGATGTCGCGCGCGGCCGAGTCGGTCGGCGCGCTCAAGCAGCTCGCGCCGCGTGCGGCGAATGCGCTCGACGGCTTCATGGGCATCGTACGTTCGCTGCGCTCCGATGCGACGCGCCTGACGCCGGCCGAACTGGTGCGCGTGCTCGGTGAGAAATCGGGAATGCTTGCGGCCATCCGCCTGCAGTGCAAGGACGAAGCCAGCTTCCAGCGACGCAAGGAAAACCTCGAGGAACTCGCCGGCTGGTTCGAAGGCGGCAAGGGTTCCGGCCCGGGTGAACTTGCGGCGCAGCTTGCATTGCTTTCGCATGCGGACAAGGGCGACGCCGGCAACCAGGTGCGGCTGATGTCGATGCACGGCGCGAAGGGACTGGAGTTCCGCTACGTCTTCATCATCGGTTGCGAGGACGGCACGCTGCCGCATGACATGGCGCTGGAGGAAGGCAGCCTCGACGAGGAACGTCGCCTGCTCTACGTCGGCATCACCCGCGCCAAGGAACAGCTGTGGCTGTCGCATTCGCGCGAGGCCTCGCGCTGGGGGGACAAGATGCGCCTGAAACCGAGCCGCTTCCTCGACGAACTGCCCACCACCGAACTGCAGCGCGATGGTGCTGATCCGGTGGCGGATGCGGCGCGCAAGCAGGAACGCGCGAGCGCGGGTTTCGCGGCGATCAAGGCGCTGCTCGAGGGTTGACCGATGGCGATCGCGATTCGCGATGCAACGCCTGCCGATTTCCCGGCGATCCTTGCGCTGAACCTCGAATCCGAGGCGCTGCTGAGTCCGCTCGACGGCGCACGGCTCGCGCACCTGCATGCGCAGGCGGCGTACCACAGGGTGGCGTGCGAGAACGAAGCCGTCGTGGCGTTCCTGCTCGTGTTCGCGGAGGGCGCGGATTACGACAGCCCCAATTACCTGTGGCACGCCGCACGCCTGCCGCGGCTTCTTTATGTCGACCGCATCGCGGTGGCAGCGAGCCACCAGGGACGCGGACTGGGACAGCGGCTGTACGAGGATCTGTTCGGCTTCGCCCGCGAGCGTGGCGTCGATGCGATCGCCTGCGAGTTCTACATCGAACCTTTCAACCACGCTTCGAGCCGTTTCCATGAACGTTTCGGCTTCCGCGAAGTCGGTAAGCAGTGGGTGGCCGAAGGCACAAAGCAGGTCTCGTTGCAGATCGCAACGCCCTGAGCGCGGACATCGGCATGCCTTCGCGCTCGGCTACACTCGCGCGATTTTCCGGATCCGGTATTCGCATGCGCTCCCACGCACTCGCCCTGTTTGTCGCCACCATCCTGCTCGGGGGCTGCGCTACCCATCAGGCCGCGACGGCCGACGCTACGCCGGCACCGGTTGCTGCCGCGGAAACCGGGCAGGACCCGCCCGCCGACGACAGCCTCAACGCCACCGCGTGGTTCCAGACTTCCGTCGAGCGCGACCTCGTCTACACCGCGATCTATCGCGCCGCCGGCCAGCGCCTCGACGCCGCACTGAAAGACAAGGGCTGGGACGCACTGCCGAAGGACGAGCGCAACAACGATGTGTCGAAGCTGCCGCCAGCGATCATCGTCGACGTCGACGAGACCGTGCTCGACAACTCGCCCAGCCAGGTGCGGCAGATCCGCGAACGCCGCGGCTTCGACGAGGCCGCCTGGGGCGCGTGGGTGAACGAGCGCAAGGCGAAGCCGCTGCCGGGCGCGACCGAGTTCCTCAACGCCGCGGCGGCGCGCGGCGTCACCGTCTTCTACATCAGCAATCGCGACGCAAGCCTCGCCGATGCCACGGTCGCGAACCTGCGCGAGGCCGGCTTCCCGCTGAAGGACGCCAGCCAGTTCCTCGGCCTCGGCACGGTGGTCGACGGCTGCGAGCAGAACGGCTCGGAGAAGACCTGCCGGCGCCAGCTCGTCGCCGGCAACTACCGCGTGCTGATGCAGTTCGGCGACCAGGTGGGCGACTTCGTGCAGATCCTGGCCAACACGCCGGAAGGCCGCCGCGCCGCGATCGCGCCCTACATGGACTGGATCGGGGTCCGCTGGTGGCCGCTCCCCAATCCCGTCTACGGCAGCTGGGAACCCGCGCTGTTTGGCAACGAATGGTCGCAGGCCGCCGGCGCACGCCGCGCCGCCAAGGAAGCGGCGCTGGATGATGGCTCCAGATAAATCAAGGTGTTATGCGGCATAAATTCATGTGTTGCATCAACTTTGGAATGCGGTTAGCCTGATCCCGTCCGGCCTTGCCGGAACAACGCCACAACCAAGTCCACCGGCCTCGGCCGGATTGCGGGAGGCCCCATCGGCCTCCCTTTTCTTTGCCCGGACTTCCCGCCGGCTCCCACCGCCAACCACGGCTGCGAACCGCGACCGGTTCGTCTTGCCCCTGCCGCTTCTGCCCGCGACACTCCGGCGTCAGGGGAAACTGCATCCGGCCATGCCCATCTCGATCCGACGCGTCCTCACCGGCGCCCTGCTCGCCCTGTTCGTCCTTGCCGGCGGCTGCGAGCGTGTTGCGCCACCGACGCGAACGCCGGCGACGCCACTGTTGCCGGCGCAGGCCGTGCAACAACTTGTCGACGACCTCCGCCGCGACGACCTTGCCGGCTACGCGCGCCACGCCGTTCCGCCCGAACTGCACGCGCGGCTCGAAGCGGCCTGGGGCGAAGGCGCCACGCTTTGGCCGCTCACCGAGCTGCCGCTGGACAACAAATTCCAGGGCTTCCTCACCGCACTCGCCGAGCCGCGCTCGGAACAGAAGCTGCTGGCGACCTATCGCCGCCAGTTCGCCGGGGCGAATACGGAAATCCGCACCGCGGCGAAGACGCTGGGACTGTTCACGGCTCAATACGTCGCCAACGAGGCGGCGTACAGCGAGATCGAACGCGACCACTACCGCCAGCTCGTCGCGGCGCTCGCGGCATGGGGCCAGCGCGCGCCGCTCGGCGATGCGCAGCGCGCGCGCCAGGTGATCCCGCAGGTGACCCTCGCCGCGCGCTCGACCGGTCTCGGCGGTGCCGACGGCCTGCGCCGGGCCGGGATGGAGCGCAGCCTGCAGCGGCTTTCGCCGTTCTTCGTGCGTCTGGAACGGATGCTCGCGCAGCAGTACGGGCTGGACTTCGATGCGGCGCTCGCAGGCATGCGGGTGACCCTCGCCGAGCAGACCGGCGACCAGGCCCGGGTGCGGCTGCAGTACACGCTGGCCGGGCAGCCGATCGATGCCTTCGTGCGGGTCGAGCGCCGGGCGGGCCGTTGGTACCTGAGCGACCTGTTGCGGCGGGCTGAAGCGGAAGCGTCGGCACCGGCCCGACCTGCTGCCAAGTAGCGACCCGCGGCCCACTGGAAACCACAACGTCGGCGAACGCGCCGGCTTTGCGTTTGCGGCCGCACTACTTCGACCATTGCCTGCCTGCTACCGCGCCACCATTCATGCCGACGTGCCCAGATGCGCCGCAGGCGGCCATAATCCCCCCGATGCCGAACCAGACCTCCCTTTTCCCGGACGACGAACCGACTCGCCCGCAGCCGCCAGCGTCCTCCGATCGCCCTGCGCCCGCCGCCAGCGGTGAAGCCGTGGGCGCGCCTGCGGTGCCGGCCGAACCGTCACGCCCGGCCGACGCCTCGTTCGAAGGGGCACCCGAGGCCGCCTCCGGGCACCATGCGGACGTGGTCGAGCCCGATCCGGCGCAAACCGAACTGCCGATCCCCCCGGCGCCCGGCTTCGCCGCCGATCCGCGTCCGCTTCCCGCCGCGCGCCGTCCGCTGTGGGCGAAGCTGATGGGCTGGTTGCTCGATCCCTGGGTCGACCTGAAGATCGAACCCGAATCCCCCGCCGATCACATCGCCTCGCTCGACGGGCGTCTGGTCTGCTATGTCCTCGAGGACTACGGCCTCTCCAACGCGCTGATCCTCGAACGCGCCTGCCGCGAAGCCGGCCTGCCCTCGCCCCTGCAGACGCTGCCGGGCGATCCGGTCGGCCGCAAGCGCGCCTACCTCGCGCTGTCGCGGCGCAATGCCAGCACGCTGGCACCGCTCGCCGACACCATCACCGGCACGATCACCGAAACCATCACCGGCACGCCGACGGTCGCCTCGCCGCCGCCGGCGAAGACGCATTCGGGTTCGCTCGCGCGCCTGCTCGAAGCGCACCGGGCGCAGCCCGAACTCGACGTGCAACTCGTGCCCGTGTCGATCTTCGTCGGCCGCTCGCCCGACAAGAGCAGCGGCTGGTTCTCGGTGCTGTTCTCGGAAAACTGGACGCTGGTCGGCCGCTTCCGCCGCCTGCTCGCGATCGCGCTCAACGGCCGCGACACGCTGGTGCAGTTCGCCCCGCCCGTATCCGTGCGTGCCGCGATCGACGAAGGCCTCCCGCCCGAGCGCACCGTGCGCAAGCTGTCGCGCGTGTTGCGCACGCACTTCCAGCGCCTGCGCACGGCGGTGATCGGCCCCGACCTGTCGACGCGCCGCCTGCTGGTCGACAGCGTGCTCGCCTCGCAATCGGTGAAGGAAGCCATCGCCGACCAGGCCGCGCGCGACAAGACCTCGCTCACCGAAGCGTGGAAGAAGGCGCACGGTTTCGCCTACGAAATCGCCGCCGACTACTCGCATCCGGTGGTGCGTTCGGCCAGCTTCCTGCTGACCACGGTGTGGAACCGCATCTATCGCGGCGTGCTCGTGCACCACCTGGAAAAACTCAAGCAGGAAGCACCGGGCAACGAAGTGATCTACGTGCCCTCGCACCGCAGCCACATGGATTACCTGCTGCTGAGCTACCTCCTCTACACCAAGGGCGTGGTGCCGCCGCACATCGTCGCCGGCGTGAACCTCAACCTGCCCGTCGTGGGTTCGATCCTGCGCAAGGGCGGCGCGTTCTACATCCGCCGCAGCATCCGCGGCAGCGCGCTGTATTCGGCGGTGCTGAGCGAATACGTCGCGCAGCTCGTCGCGGGCGGCTACTCGATCGAGTACTTCACCGAAGGCGGGCGCTCACGCACCGGCCGTTTGCTGCAGCCCAAGGGCGGCATGATCTCGATGACCGTGCGCGGCTTCCTGCGCCAGCCCACGCGACCGGTGCTGTTCCAGCCGGTGTACATCGGCTACGAGAAGCTGATGGAAGGCAACAGCTACCTCGACGAACTCACCGGCAAGCCCAAGGAAAAGGAATCGGTCTGGCAGCTGCTGATGGGCATCCCGAAAGTGCTGCGCAGCAACTACGGCCAGGTCGTGGTGAACTTCGGCGAAGCCATCCGCCTCAACGACGTGCTCGCGCAGCACGCGCCCGAGTGGGACGGCAAGCCGGTGTCGGAAGACGAAAAGCCCAAGTGGCTCGCCGATACCGTCGATGCGCTCGCGCAGAAGATCAACGTCAACATCAACCGCGCCGCGGACGTGAACCCGATCAACCTGCTCGCGCTGGCGCTGTTGTCGACGCCCAAGCACGCGATGGGCGAAGCCGACCTGCGCGCGCAGATCGCGCTGTCGCAGAAGCTGCTCGCCGACCTCCCGTACTCCGAACGCGTCACCGTCACCCCGCACACGCCCGAGCAGATCATCGCCCACGGCGAAGAGATCAACGTGCTGGAGCGGACGAAGCATCCGCTCGGCGACGTGCTCGGCGTCGATGATGAAAAGGCGGTGCTGCTCAGCTACTTCCGCAACAACGTGCTGCACCTGTTCACCGCCGCGGCGTGGATCGCGTGCTGCTTCCAGCACAACCGCCGCATGAGCCTGACGCGCGTGCTGGAGCTGGGCCGCAACGTATATCCGTTCCTGCAGGCCGAACTGTTCCTGCCGTGGGGCGAGGACGAATTCGGCGAACGCCTGGCCCGCACGATCGACCTGTTCGTGCGCGAAGGGCTGCTGGAACGCGTGAGCGACGACGACGGCGGCATCCTCGCGCGCAACGCGGGACAGACCGACGAAGTCTTCCGCCTGCGCGCCATCGGCCATTCGCTGCAGCAGGCGTTCGAGCGCTACTACATCGCCATCTCGGTGCTGGCGAAAAACGGCCCGGGTACGCTCAGCTCGGGAGAGCTGGAAAGCCTCTGCCACCTCGCCGCGCAACGCCTGTCGCTGCTGTATGCACCGGCCGCGCCGGAATTCTTCGACAAGTCGCTGTTCCGCGGCTTCATCCTGAAACTGCGCGAACTCCGGCTGGTGTGGCCGGACGAAAACGGCAAGCTGACCTTCGACCAGCGCCTCGCCGCCTGGGCGAAGGACGCCAAGGTGATCCTCGGCCGCGAACTGCGGCATACGATCGAAAAAATCAGCCCGGGCTCCGGAGAGACCTCGGGCTGATGCTCATGGCCAGCGGGTGTAACTACATTGCGCCCGATGCAGGTCCCCCGGATCCGGGCGTCAGTAGTTGCCGAGACTGGCGTCGCAACCGACGGTCGGCGTCGGCGAGCGCAACGTGTTGTCGTGGCAGCTGTTGCCGGTTGGCGTATGGATGGCGATGTCATTGGCCAACGGCGACCCCACGATGTGGTTGTCGATGATGGTGTTCACCGTGCCGGAGGCGATTCTTACGCCGTAGCTCCGGTAAGCCTGGTTCGATGCCGTCGTTCCCACAATCGAATTCATCCGGATCAGCGAGGCCAGCGAACTGTCGCTCATGACGCCGTAGGCGTTGTTGTAGGGCGAGTTGGTTCCCCACACCGCATTGTCGTGGACAAGCTGAAGCTTGAAGGAGCCGGCCGCGGTCGATCCTGCCAACCGGATTCCGATCGCATAGTTGTTGGCCTGTCCCCCGACGTCCACGATCCGGTTTCCCTTTACCTCGATGGCACTGCCATACGCACGGATGCCATGCCAATACGGGCCCGCGACGTAGTTCCCCTCGATGGTGTTGTAGTACGACGACGTGGGCTTGGTGTTGTCCTGGATGAGCGAAATGCCATTCGTGAATCCACCCTGGATACGGCAATTCCTGACCGTCACGTTCGAACGCCCCATGGCATAGACGCCCTCGGACGAGCCCGCATTGGAAGTGGCCGTGTTGCGGATCGTGTGGCCATGGCAGTCCAGCGTCACGTCGTTCGCGGCGATGGTGATGGCCTTGATGCTGGCGCTGTTCACGGTAAATCCCTGGGACAGGCAGTACTTCCCCGGCTGTGAGATGGTGATCGGCAGCCCCGTGATTTCGACGCAGTCCGCCGACTGCGCGAATGCAACGGTTGCATGGGCCGAAACGGCCAGCAACGTCAATGCAACTAGGTTCTTCATGGTTCCCCTTTTCCTGGCGGCGGTGGTAAGAGGGCCGCAGGCGCGCCGCCGACGGTCTTGGCCCCGGAAATACGTGTTTCTGTGAGCATCGGCTCGGAGATTCCCGGCTTGCAGACGATCGCTCGCGAGCCTGCCGGCTCGACGGGCACAAGCCACCACGGCACCGCGAAGGCCGCCAAGGTGAGGAGCCCCCAGAAGATCATCCTGAATCGCCCCGGATTCAGCCCGGTCACGGCGCGGTCTCCGGAGTGGATGTAACGACCGACAGGGCCGCCCGATACCAGCCCGCGGCACGCTGCGCCCCGACGGCCAGCGCCGAGGTCGAATACGCATTGCAGAGAGCCTCCCGTTCCTCCCGCGCTGTAGCTGGCTGGGCTGCACGGAGGAGGCTGGCCGCCAGATACCGGCCGCCGCGACTGAAAGGCATCTCCAGGATCGTTGCGGTCACGGCGCGCATCGGCCCGGCGAAAAGATGTCCGTGCAGCAGCACCGACCCCAGCGCCTCACCCGCGCGTTGCGAGGCCGCGGCCGCGCAGACAAATGCATGCCACTGGGCCATCGTGGGTGGCGGCGCCCCCGCCATGCCATCGATGACGCGTACGTCCCGCGCGGCGAACTGGGCGTGCTCGCGCAACTCCAGCGCCCATGCCAGCGCGGTCGCGCGCAGCGCGGGTTGGCTGACATGCCAGCCGGCCACGGCGTCCAGCGACAAGGCCCCTATACGGCAGGCCACCGATTCCATCGCCAGCCAATCCTGGTAGCAGTTGCGAGTCAGGGTTCCCTGGGCGATGGCGCGCGCGAGCGTTTCGGCAATGCCCACCTGCGCGAGCGCAATGACGTCCTGCCAGCGCCGCGCGTGCTGCCCTCCGTTCGCCGGTTCTGGCATAGCGTTGATGGCCTGCATGGATCCCCCTGTAGAACCACGGATAGGCGAAACCCAGTGCACCGCGGCACGGCACGGCCAGTCTTTCCCGTCCCGGGAAAAGTTCTGAAAGGTTCTGAATCGCTTGTCCTGCGCCGGTTCGCACGCGATGCTGTCGGCATCCGCTACGGAGGGGGCCGTGGCCAACGATTCCGCAAACGGGCCAGTGCCGCTGCAACCCGGACTCTGGCGCTTCGGCACCGTCCTGCTCGACGAGCAGGTGGCCGCCCTGCGCGTGGGCGATGTCCCGGTCGACCTCGACCGCAGCAGCTATGACGTCCTCCTTGCCCTGCTTCGCCACGCCGGCGAAGTAGTGACCAAGGACGAACTGCTTGAGGCCGGCTGGCCCGGCCGGGTGGTCTCCGAGAATTCCCTCGCAAAGGCAATCAGTCGCCTGCGCCAGGCGCTGGGCGAGGACGGCGACCTGATCCGCGTGGTGCATGGCTACGGCTATCGCCTGGCCGCCGCGGTGAGTTGTCAGCCCGTGGCGGATGATCGCGCCCCTGCGCATCCGCACGAGGCCTCCCGGCTGCACGAGGGGGATCCGGTGCCACACCGCCAGGGCTGGCGCCTGGTGCGGCGCCTGGGGGAAGGCAGCAGCGGCGTGATCTTCCTTGCACGCTCCGGCGGCGATGAAGAACACCCTGGCGAAGAACGCGCGATCAAGTTCGCCACCAGCGAAGCCGGCCTGCGCAGCCTCAAACGGGAAGTGTCGCTCGCCCGCTACATCCGCGCGGTAAAGGCAGACGTGCCGGACGTGGCCTCCGTCATCGGGTGGAACCTCAGCCGGCCACCGTTCTTCCTTGAGCTGCCGCATTTTGCCGCGGGCCATCTAGCGGACTGGGCACATGCAGCCAATGGCCTGTCGTCGCTGCCCGTGAACGCGCGCATTACCCTGTGCGCGCAACTATGCGAAACGGTGGCCGGGCTCCACGAAATCGGCGTGATCCACAAGGACCTCAAGCCCGAGAATCTGTATCCCTGTGTCGATACGGCGGGTCGCTGGCACGTGGTCCTGGCCGACCTCGGCGCGGGCGAGGCGATGCAGTCGCCGCGACTGGCTGAACTCGGCATCACCCTGAGCGTTGCCGCAGATCAGCTGTCGCAGCGCGCGGGCAGCCTGCTCTATCTCGCCCCCGAGGTGATCGCGGGCGAGATGCCGACGCAACGCAGCGACATCTTCGCCCTGGGCGTGCTCGCGTACCAGATTGTCGTCGGCGACCTGCGCCGCCCACTTGCACCGGGATGGGAAGCGGACATAGACGATGAGCTGCTTCGCGAGGACATCGCGCTCGCAGCAGCGTCCAACCCCGCACGACGCGACATCGATGCACGTTCGCTTGCGCAGCGCCTGCGCACGCTGGATATCCGGCGCGAACAGCGCGAACGCAATCGCCGTCATGCCGCAGTCGCCGAACATCAGGGGCGCCAACTGGCCGCACTGAAGCAACGGCGTCGCTGGCTGCTTGCCGGCATGGCCGTCCTGTCGGCCTTTCTGGTGCTGTCGCTGTGGCAGCAGTACCGCTTGCAGAACGCCCGCCGCGCCACGGAAACCGCGAGTCGCCGCGCGCACGAGAACGCCGCCACCGCCGACGCCGTCAACCGGTTCTTCAACCAGGACGTGCTGGGCGCGGCTTCGCCCTATGCGCAGGACGGCAACCACGAACCGACCGTCCGCGAAGCCATCGACCACGCCGTCGCGCGCATCGATGAACGCCTCCGCGACCAGCCCGTCGTCGAAGCCACCGTGCGCATGACCATCGGGCAGGTGTACGGCGAAGCGATGCAGATCGCGAAGGCGATCGAGCAGGAACGCCGTGCAGTCGCGCTGTTCGAGAAGCACCTGGGCCGCGACGATCCGCGCACGCAGCAGGCGCGCTACCGGCTCGCGACGGACCTCACCGACAACTCACGCTTCGATGAAGCCAAGAAACTCATCGACGAGACCAATGCGCTGCGCGCCAGGCACGGCCTGACCGACCTCGAGACCACCCTGCTCTCGCATCGCGCGAGCTGCTACTGGCACATCTGGCGCGAGCAGTACGACGCGGGCCAGCCCGCCTGCGAGGGCGTCATCGCAACGCAGCTGGCCCTCGATCCCGCCGATCGCAATGCGCTGATCAAGGCACGCGCCAACCTCGCCGTCCTGCACAGCCGCGCCGGGCGCTTTGCGCAGGCGGAAGAGCAGTTCATGAGAATCGAACAGGAATTCGCCGCCCTCGGCGACCACGACAGTCCGACCCGGCTGCGCTTCTCGTACCTGCATGGCATGAACCTGCTGGAGCTTGCACGGTACGACGAGGCAACGCGGACGCTGGACGCCGCGCATCGCGGCTCGGTGGCCTCGCTTGGCGCCGACAATCCGCACACCCTCGAGGTCGAGATGGGCCTGGCCAGGCTGCATGTGCTGCGTGGCCAACCTGCGCAGGCCGTGCCGCTGCTCCAGCACGCCTACGCCACCTATGCACGGCAACTCGGCAAGGACAATCACTACACCGTCGATGCGCGCCGAGCGCTCGACAAGGCGCTGTGCGCGGGCACGACGGCCTCGCCAACGCCGGCCTGCCCCTGACACGAATCCGCGAACTGCCTGCCGGCGCGCGGCCCGCGTTTATGCCGGCTCGTCGGGGATCAGCGCGCTCTCGAGGCGCGAGATGCAGTCCTTGAGCCACAGCTTGCGCTTCTTCAGGCGCTTGATCGCCAGCTCGTCCGCAGCGATATCCGCCGCCAGGCGCGCAATCGCGGCATCCAGATCGCGATGCTCGACTCGCAGCTCGGCCAGCTGGCGTGCAATTTCGGCGGGATCGTCGGCTTCGATCATGCGCCGAGCTTAACGCCGCCACGCGCCGGCGTCATGGCTGCCGCGACGCCACGGACTGCCGTCGCAGCGGAAGTAGAATGACCGCCCCGCGGTCTCTTCCCTGTTTCGTGAACATCCCGCTTCCTCTCGCCGAACCGCTCCCGCGCGCCCACCAGCGCGCGCATGAGACCAACAAGCTCGCCAAGCGCCTGCGCCACCAGGTGGGCCGCGCGATCGCCGACTTCGGGATGATCGAGGAGGGCGACAAGGTGATGGTGTGCCTGTCCGGGGGGAAGGACAGCTACACGATGCTCGACATCCTGATGCAGCTGCAGCGCAGTGCGCCGGTGAAGTTCGAGCTGGTCGCGGTGAACCTGGACCAGAAGCAGCCTGATTTCCCCGCGCACATCCTGCCGGGGTATCTCGAGTCGCTCGGCGTTCCGTACAGGATCATCGAGCAGGACACGTATTCGGTGGTGAAACGCGTCGTGCCCGAAGGCAAGACCATGTGCTCGCTGTGTTCGCGCCTGCGCCGCGGTGCGTTGTATGCGCATGCGGAAGAACAGGGCTTCACGAAGATCGCGCTAGGCCACCATCGCGACGACCTGGTGGCGACGTTCTTCCTCAACCTGTTCTTCCACGCGAAACTCGGCGGGATGGCGCCCAAACTGCTCAGCGACGATGACAGGCACGTGATCATCCGTCCGCTCGCCTACGTGCGCGAGGACGACATCGCCGCCTACGCCGAGGCGAAGCGGTTCCCGATCATTCCCTGCAACCTGTGCGGCTCGCAGGAGAACCTGCAGCGCAGGCAGGTGAAGAAGATGATGGACGCGTGGGAAAAGGACAGCCCGGGCCGCATCGAGAACATCGCGCGCGCGCTCGGCAACGTCCGCGCATCGCAACTGAGCGATCCGAAACTGTTCGATTTCCTCGCACTGGGGCGTCAGGGCGATGCGCCGCTCCCGGACGCGCATGCGTGGCTGGCGGGTGAACGGCACGCGATGGATGGCGATGGGGCTGATCGCGATTAGTCGCTTACCATGGTCAGCCATCGGAGCGCGCTTCGCCGCAGCGACGCCGCTTGTTCCCTGACCTCATCGCCTTGCCGGGCAGAGCCTGCTCCTGTTTTCCGCCTCTGCGCAACCAAGCAGAAGAGCAGCGCAGCAAGGCCCCGCTATAAAACCACGCATAGCAAGAAATCTTCTGGAAACTGAATGTTCTTTCGCAATCTGACGCTGTTCCGCTTTCCTCCCACCACCAAACTCGACGATCTCGACAGCGGCCTCGACGAATGCCGGCTCAAGCCGGTCGGACCGCTCGAACTGTCCAGCCGCGGCTTCATCTCGCCGTTCGGGCGCGACAGCGACGTGCTCGCCGCGCGCCAGCGCGATGCGATCTGGCTGACCGTCGGCGGCGAAGACCGCCTGCTGCCCGGCAGCGTGGTCAACGACATGCTCGCCAGGAAGCTCGAGGAGATCGAACAGAAGGAAGGCCGCAAGCCCGGCGGGCGCACGCGCAAGCGGATCAAGGACGAGTTGATCACCGACCTGCTGCCGCGCGCCTTCGTGAAGCCCAGCCGCACCGACGCGCTGCTCGACCTCGAGCACGGCATCGCCGTGGTGGACACTTCCAGCCGCAAGAACGGCGAGAACGTGGTCAGCGAGATCCGGCGAGCGCTCGGCAGCTTCCCGGCATTGCCGCTAAATGCGGAAGTCGCGCCGCGCAGCGTGCTCACCGGCTGGATCGCGGGCGAGCCGTTGCCGGAAGGTCTTTCCCTCGGCGACGAATGCGAATTGCGCGATCCCATCGACCAGGGCGCGATCGTCAAGGTGCAGCGCATGGAGCTGCAGAGCGACGAGATCACCAAGCACCTGGAATCCGGCAAGCAGGTCACGCGTCTTGCGCTGATGCTCGACGACCACGTGTCGTTCGTGCTCGGCGAGGACATGGTGGTGCGCAAGTTCAAGCTGCTCGACGGTGCCGTGGACCAGCTCGAATCCAGCGACCGCGAAGACCTGCGAGCGGAACTCGATGCGCGCTTCGCGTTGATGAGCGGCGAAGTGAAGCGTCTGTTCATCGTGCTCGAGAAGGCGCTGAAGCTGTCGAAGGCCGAGGCGTAGGCGCACAGGCGGACGCGGGGTGGGCTCAAGCCCACCTTGCGATCCATGCATGACGACGGTGGCCTTGAGCCCCCTACGCACACCTGCTCCGCCGCCGCCCTGCGACGCAGCACGACAAACATCGCAACGCGGCCTGCAGGATGCATCGCGTCACTTTTTTCAACGCTTCGTAGATGAATGCGCGCCGGAACGGCGCCCGCATCGCGATATGCTTTCGACATGACGAGCGCGCACGCATGAATCCACTTCGCCTGCTGGCAGGCAAGCCGCGTGCGCAGACTCGCGGCACCGCGCGCGAGAATCTCAGCTTCACTTTGGACAACGGCCAGACCGTCGACGTGCTGCGCGTGCGCGATCCGCGTGCGCGCCGGATCAAGCTGAGCGTCAGCGAACGCGGCGCGCGCCTCACCCTGCCATTGCGCGTCAGCGAAGTCGCCGGCCAGCGTTTCGTGCTCGAACACGGCGACTGGCTGATGGCGCAACTGGCCAGCAGCGGCGGTTCCACTCCGGCATTGCAGGCCCATGCCACCGTTTCAATTCCGCTGCGCGGTGGCGAGCTTCCGCTGCTGTGGAAGGAAGGCCGCGCGCTGCGCCTGGCCATGGCGGAGGACGCGTTGCACGTCACCGTGCCCGCGCAGTTGCGCCCCCTTTTGTTGCGTCGTGCGCTGCGTGATTTCTACGAAGCCGAAGCGCGCGCCGATATCGGCCGGTGGCTGCCGCGCTATCTGCCGGACCTGCCGCGCGCGCCATCGCGGCTGCGCCTGCGGATGATGTCGTCGCAGTGGGGCTCGCTCGCGCCCGACGCGACGTTGTGCCTCGATCTCGCGCTGGTGCTGGCCGCCCCGGCCGCGTTCGAGTACGTGCTCGTGCACGAGCTCTGCCATCTCATCCATGCCGACCATTCGCGCCGTTTCTGGCGCGAGGTCGAAGCGCGCTTCCCCCTCTGGCGCGAGCAGCGCGACTACTTCCGTGGTGAAGGCCGCCGCATCAAGGCGTCGCTGCATGCGTTGTGCGGTAACGCGAAGGACTGACGCGCGCTCGGCGCCCCCGCATTCGAATAGTCAGGCGCTGAAGAAGTCGCCAATCGCGGCGGCCGTACCCACTGCATCGTCCATGTGCAGGTGGTGGCTGCCGGGCAGCACGATGAGTTCGCCATTGCGCAACAGCGCGGCACGCTCACGACGCAGCGCATCGGGAAAATAGCTCTGCGACGGATCGGCATAGATCACCCGAACCGGACACTCGATGTTCGCGACGATGTCACGGCTCTGCGCCTCGCTCATGCGCACCGCGGTCGGCATGGTCAGGCGGGGATCGCTGCGCCAGACGAAGCCGCCTTCGACCTCGCGCAGTCCGCGTTCGACCAGCAGCCGTGCCGCCGCCTCGCCGAGATCGCCGGTGCCGGCCTGCAGGCGCGCCCGCGCGGCGGTGGCGACATCCGGAAACACGCGCAACTGCTTGCCCGCCAGCTTGCGGTGCGCGTCGAAGGCATCACGCAGGCGCTGCGTCGTGCGTTCTTCCTTCTCCGCGAGCGCGCCCAGCGCTTCGATCGCCAGCAGCCGTTCGATCCGCCGCGGTTGCGCCGCGGCCATCACGCTGGCGACCACGCCGCCGAGCGAATGGCCCAGCAACGCGAACCGCTCCCAGCCCAGCGCATCGGCGGCCGCGAACGCAGCGCGCGCGAAGGCGACCAGCAGGTAATCCGCCGTCAGCGGCAGGTGCGTGCTCGCCCCGTGGCCGGGCAGGTCGATCGCGACCAGATCGATGCCGCGCAGGTGCTGCGACAGAGGCACGAAGCTCGCCGCATTGTCGAGCCAGCCGTGCAAGGCAAGCACCCGCTGCGCGCCCGCTTCGCCCGCGCGCAGGGCACCGACGGTGCCGAACGGAGTTTCCAGCGCACACGGGCGCATCGAAGTCATGCCGTGGTCTGCCCGGAGGAGTGGGCCAGCGCGTCGCGCGCGATCGCCGCGAGTACGCGCGCATGCGAGGAACTGTCGTTGAGGCAGGCGATGTAGCGCAGTTCGCCGCCGCGCGCCCGGAAGTCGTCCTTCAGCATCTGCGCGACTTCTTCCAGCGTTTCCAGGCAGTCGACCGCAAAACCCGGCGCGATCACATCCACGCTGCGGATGCCGCGCGTGGCCAGGGATTGCAGCGTGTCGGCGGTCGCCGGTTCCAGCCATTTCTCGCGACCGAAACGCGACTGGTAGGTCAGTGTCCACGACTCGTCGCGCTGGCCCAGTGCCGTCGCGATCGCGCGTGCGCCGGCTTCGCACTGCAGCGGATACGGGTCGCCGTTGTCCGCGAGCCGTTGCGGCAGGCCGTGGAACGAGAACAGCAGGTGCGCGGCATTGCCGTGCACCGCGCGATGGGCGCGGATCGAGTCGGTGATCGCCTGGATCCAGCCCGCGTCGAGGTGGTAGTCGGCGATGAAGTGCGCGGTGGGCGCACTCTTCGATGGCTGTGCCGCGACGGCTCCGGTGAAGCCCACGTCGTGGATCGCAAAACCTGCCGCCTCCACGACGTCGCGCACCGATGCGGTGGTCGTGGTCGAGTACTGCGGATACAACGGCAGGATCACCGCACGTTGATAGCCGTCTGCGCGCAGCGAGCCCAAGGTTTGCGCCAACGCGGGCGTGCCGTAGCGCATCGCGTGCACGACGTGCCATTGCGGGCATTCGCGCTGCACGGCTTCGGCCAGCTGCCGCGTGTACACGGCCAGCGGCGAGCCGCCCGGGAGCCACACGCTCGCGTACTTCTGCGCGACGCGCCTCGAACGCAGCGGCAGGATCGCGAGGTTCAGCACCGGCCACCACAGCCAGCGCGGCAGGTCGACGACGCGGCGGTCGGAGAGGAATTCGCGCAGGTAACGGCGTATTGCGCCTGGTGCGGACGTATCGGGAGTGCCTAGGTTCACCAGCACCAGGGCAGTGCGGTCGACGGATGCAATGGCGGGCTCGCCTGCCGTTGGGGTGGGCGCGGTCATGTGCATAGGATGACAGTGCGCCTCGATAAAAGCAGGCGCGTGGCGCCAATGAGGCCGCCGCAGTGGCTTGGGAGACGAACGACCGCGCTTCATATCGGCTTGCGATCCACCGTGAAGCCCTGCCAGTCCAGAGCGAGGGCATCACTTCCACGAAGCCGTGAAGCGCTTCCCGCCTTCGCGGGAATAACGAAGCAAGCTTCAGCAGGACGCACGGTCGCCTGCCATGTTGCGACGGTCTCATTTTTTGTGCGCGTCTGTTTTTATCGCCGCGCGATTCGCGACTCGTTCATTCCGCCGCGCTTACGCTGCCCGCATCCCCGCCGCCGGAACTCCCATGTCGCGCACCGCCTTGCCGAAACCCGCCGTGCTGCAGCGCATTCTTCTCCCGCTCGCCCTCGTCGTGTCGCTGGGCATCGCAGGCACCGCGGTGGCCGGTCCCGAGGAAGACCAGCGCGCCCTCGACGCGGTGCGCGTACTGGCTGAGGTGCAGCGCATTCCCGAATCGGCGATTCCCGACCGGCTGTTCGATGAAGCCCGCGCGATAGTGGTGGTGCCCGACACGCTGAAGGTCGGCCTCGTGCTGGGCGGCCGTCGCGGCCACGGCGTGGTGTCGGTGAAGAACCCCAACGGCACCTGGTCCAATCCGAGCTTCGTCAAGCTCACCGGCGGCAGCATCGGTTTCCAGGCGGGCGTGCAGTCGTCCGACATCGTGCTGGTGTTCCGCGGCGAGCGCGGCCTGGATTCGATCGTCAACGGCAAGGTCACCCTCGGCGCGGATGCCGGCGTCGCCGCCGGCCCGGTCGGCCGCAACGCCGCCACCGCCACCGATGGCCAGCTGAAGGCGGAGATCTGGTCGTGGTCGCGCGCACGCGGCCTGTTTGCGGGCATCGCGCTCGATGGCGCGGTGCTGTCGATCGACGACGCCGCCAACCAGCTCGTCTACGGCGAAGGCACCACGCCGCGCATGATCTTCGAAGGCCGCACGCGCCAGCAGCCCGCGGACCGCATCGTTGACTTCCGCGATGCCCTGGAGGAAGCCACGGCGACCGCCCGCGCGCGCCGCGGCACCACCGCCACGCGTTCGAATTCGGCCGCGGCACCCGCGACGGTCACCACGAGCACCAGCATGCCCACTGGCGCGCAGACCCAACCGCTGGCGCCGCCGAGCGAGGAAGCCAAGCCCGCGCCGTTCGAGGACGTGCCCGCCGACAGCGTTCGCAGCGAGCCGCTGCCGCCGGTACCGTCCCGCGACTGACGCTCCCGAAGTACCTTTTGACGGGCGTCCGGCACCTCCGGCCGCTGCGGCGGCCCCACCAATGCCGCACGCCTGCTTCAATCGCGGCGCGGTTACCGTGGCTGTCACAGCGCGTGCGGTATCCTGACCGCCCACTCCGCAGGGCATAACCAATGGGTAGTTTCAGCATTTGGCACTGGCTGATCGTGCTGGTGATCGTGGTGCTGGTGTTCGGCACCAAGCGCCTGGGCAATGTCGGCAAGGACCTGGGTGAAGCCGTGAAGGGCTTCAAGAAGGGCATCCAGGACGAGGACAAGAAGCCGACCGCACAGCTTCCCGACGAGACCCGTCGCGACAGCACCACCACGACCGAGTCGCAACGCGACGACGAGCGTCATCCCCGCTGACCACAAGGAACCCGCCGCGAGGCGGGATTAGAGGCGGGATTGAAAACGGCGCGTTGACGCATGTTCGACATTGGATTCGGCGAGATTTTCCTGATCGCGATCGTGGCCCTGCTCGTGCTGGGCCCCGAGCGACTGCCCAAGGCCGCGCGCTTCGCCGGCCTGTGGATGCGGCGTGCGCGTGCGCAGTGGTATTCGGTGAAGGCCGAACTCGAGAACGAACTGGCCGATGACGACCTGCGCCGCAGCCTGAAGCAGACGCAGGCCGACCTGCTGGAGGCACGCGACTCGCTTGCGCAGAGCGGCGCGGCGCTGAAACAGCAGGTGGAACAGGCCGGCGCGGAGGTGCGCGGAGCGTTCGAGTCGGAAACCGGCAGCGACAACGCGCGCATCGACAGCGGCGAGTCGGACCACGAGCAGCCGCTGAGTTCGGTGATGGACGAATGGGAGCAGCCGGAGCTGCTGCCCGACGACGACGATGCGGAAGCTGGCGACACGGTGCGCAGGCGGGAAGCCGAAGCCGACGACATCCAGCATGAGCACCGCGACAACCGCTCCGGCGAAGCACTGTCCGAAAGCGCCGTTCACCCAGACGACTCCGGACAGGACGCACGACACCCCGATGCAAGACGCTGAATCCGGTACTGCGCAGGGCGAAAGCCGCCTGATCGACCACCTGATCGAACTGCGCGCGCGTTTGCTGCGCGCGGTGCTCGGGCTGGTGATCGTCTTCATCGCCTTCCTGCCGTTCGCCAACAAGCTCTATGCGTGGCTGGCGCAGCCGTTGCTCGCCAAGTTGCCAGCCGGCGGGCAGCTGATCGCCACCGGCGTGGCCTCGCCGTTCTTCGCGCCGGTGAAGCTGGCGTTCTTCGCCGCCCTGTTCGTCGCAGTGCCGTGGCTGCTGTACCAGGCGTGGGCCTTCGTCGCACCTGGCCTGTACCAGCGCGAGAAGAAACTGGCGATGCCGCTGCTGGTGTCGGCGGTGACGCTGTTCTACGCCGGCTGCGCCTTCGCCTATTTCCTGGTGCTGCCGACCGTGTTCGGCTTCCTCACCCGCGTCACGCCCGAAGGCGTGGCGATGATGACCGACATCCAGGCCTATCTGGACTTCGTGCTGGTGATCTTCCTTGCGTTCGGCGCGAGCTTCGAGCTGCCCGTGGCGCTGGTCATCCTCGCGCTGCTCGGCTGGGTGACACCGAAACAGCTGAGGGAGTCGCGTGGCTACGCGATCGTCGGCGTATTCGTCATCGCGGCGGTGATCACGCCGCCCGATGTCGTATCGCAGCTGATGCTCGCGATCCCGATGATCATCCTCTACGAAGTCGGCATTCTCGCCGCGGGCTGGCTCGCGCCCAAGCGCGAAACCGCAGGCTGACCGCAGCACCGCCGGCCATGCCGAGATACGTCGCTTTCCTGCGCGGAGTGAGCCCGATGAACGCGCGGATGCCGGAACTGAAGCGCTGCTTTGAGGCGGCCGGCTTCTCCGACGTGCGTACGTTGTTGTCGAGCGGCAACGTGGTCTTCGACACCCGCGCGTCCTCGTCCGCTGCACTGGCCAAGCGCTGCGAGAAGGCGATGCGCGACGGCCTGGATCGCAGCTTCGCCACGATCGTCCGGCCGGCCCAATACCTGCAGGACCTGGTCGAAGCCGATCCGTTCGCCGGATTCGAGATCCCTTCGAACGCGAAGCGCGTGGTGACCTTCTTCCGCGAGCCGTTCGCGCGCGAACTCGCGCTGCCGATCGAACGCGACAACGCGCGCATCCTGAAGACGACCGCCTCCGAAGCATTCACCTGCTACGTGCCCGGCGCCAACGCGCCCGTCTTCATGACCCTGATCGAGCGGACGTTCGGAAGCGACATCACCACGCGCACGCTCGACACCGTGCGCAAATGCGCATGGGCGTGACGCGGCGCCGAGTCACCCTTGCCGCGCGTAATGCAGCGCGAAGCCCGCGAAGACCGTCAATCCCACCCAATGGTTGTGCAGGAAGGCGCGGAAGCAGGCTTCGCGATCGCGGTTTCGCGCGATGACGAATTCCCAGGCGACCAGCACCGCCGCCACCGCGAGCGCGCTCCAGAACCAGACGCCTAGTTCCGCGCGCCGGCCGACCAGGAACAGCGCATACCCGAACAGCGCGTACAGCACGCCCTGCGCGACGAGGTCCATGTCGCCGAACAGGATCGCGGTCGATTTCGCGCCCATGCGCAGGTCGTCGTCGCGGTCGACCATCGCGTACCAGGTGTCGTACGCGGTCGACCACAGGATGTTGGCGATGTAGAGCAGCCACGCTTCCGGCGGCACTTCGCCGCGGATCGCCGCGAACGCCATCGGGATGCCCCAGCCGAACGCCATGCCGAGATACACCTGCGGGAGGTACGTGTAGCGCTTGAGGTACGGATAGCTCGCGGCGAGGAACACGCCGACGATGCTCATGGTCACGGTCAGGCGGTTCATCGTCAGCACGAGCGCGAACGCGACCAGCATCAGCACCGCGAAGACCGCCAGCGCCTCGCGTCCGCTCACCGCGCCGGTGGCAAGCGGACGCTGCTTCGTGCGTTCGACGTGCGGATCGAGCCAGCGGTCGGCGTAATCGTTGATCACGCAACCGGCGGCGCGCGTCAGCCACACGCCCAGGGTGAACACGACCAGTGTCCACCACGGCGGCACGCCCTTCGCGGCCAGCCACAGGCCCCACCAGGTCGGCCACAGCAGCAGCAGCCAGCCGATCGGGCGATCGCCACGGACCAGCCGCCAATACTGGCCAAGCCGCTCGCGCCACTTCGGCACGGACGGCGGAATCGGAGCGTAGTCGCGCTCGTAACCCATTCGTTCAACCTCGGATCGACGCCGGTCGCATCGCGCCGGCATTCGCATTGTCGCCGATCACCGCTTTGCCCAGTCCATTTCACTAGGCGTGCCGCGCACGCGAGGTTAGGCTAGCGACGGGGATGCTCCTCCCGGGGGATTGAGATGGATGTCCAGTCCAGGGAAGTCAGGATTACGGTCCAGGGCCTGACTTTGGGAATGTACGTAAGCCGCCTGGACCGGCCGTGGCTGGAAACCGCTTTCCTGATGCAAGGCCTCAAGATCACGTCCGAGGACGAGATCGCGATGCTGCAACGCGTCTGCAACCACGTGTGGGTGGACGTGGTGCTCGGCACCTCGCCGAACCCGCGCTTCATCGCCTTCCCCGAACCCGCCGGCGTGCGCCAGAACCGTGCCGCCGCGGAAGTCGACGCGCTGCGCGCGACCACCTGGGCGCGCCAGATCGACGTACAGGACGAACTGCGCCAGGCCGAAGCCGTGCACGCGTCGCTGGAAGCCTCGATCGACGAAGTGATGAACGACCTGCACAACGGCAAGCGCCTGGACCTGGAACGGCTCAAGGAAGGCGTCGAGTCGATGATCGACTCGATCCTGCGCAATCCGACCGCCTTCGTCTGGCTCAAGGAGATGAAGCGTCGCGACAATTACGCCTACCAGCATGCGATGGGCTGCGCGATCTGGGCGGCGACCTTCGGCCGCCATCTCGGCCTGGAGCGCGCCGAATTGCAACTGCTCGCGCTCGGCGGACTGCTATGCGACGTCGGCAAGACGCGCCTGTCCACGGAACTGCTCAACAAGCGCACGCCACTGACGCGCGAGGAAGTGGAACTCGTCCACCAGCACGTGCAGCACGGCCTGGAGATCGTCGATTCCACGCCCGGCCTGTCGCCGAAGATCCGCGAAATCGTCGCGACCCATCACGAGCGCCACGACGGCAGCGGATATCCGTGGCGGTTGCAGGGCAGCGAAATTCCGATCTTCGGCCGCATCATGGGAATCGTCGACAGTTACGACGCGATGACCTGCGTGCGTCCGTATGCGCCCAGCCGTTCGCCGCACCAGGCGGTGAACGAGCTCTACCAGCAGCGCGGCACGCTGTTCCAGGCCGAGCTCGTCGAACAGTTCATCCAGAACTGCGGCATCTATCCCACGGGTTCGCTGGTGGAACTGTCGAACGGCCAGGTTGCCGTCGTCACCGACGTGCACAGCCTCAAGCGCCTGCGTCCGCGGGTGATGCTGCTGCTGGATGCCGACAAGACGCCGCTCAAGCAATTCCGCATGCTCGACCTGGGCGAAGTCGACCAGGACGATGCCGGGCATCCACTCAGCGTCAAGAACGGTCTGCCGACCGGTGCCTACGGCATCGATCCGGTCGAACTGTTCCTGCACTGACCGGCGAGCCGGTCGGGCATCGCATGTCGGGTATCGACGACGAACTGACGGGCCTGCACAACCGCCGCAGTTTCCTCACCCTGTTGCGGCGGCACGTCGGCTTCGCCAACGAGCGCGGCCTGAACCTCGCGCTGATCGTCGTCGACATCGACGGCTTCGCCCGGCTCAACGCGGCGCACGGCTACGAATTCGGCGACCAGGCGCTTCGGCACGTCGCGCACCAGCTGCGCGAGGTGATCCGCGCGCAGGACTACGCCGCGCGCATCGGCGACAACCGCTTCGCGCTGATCCTGCCGGGGGTAATGAACATCGGCCACGCCGAGCTTGCCGTGCAGAAACTGTTCCGCCTGCTCGAAGTGCCGTTCCGCGGCGAGGAAGCCTCTGTCCGCATGACCGCGACGGTCGGCGTCGCAGTCAGCCCGATGCATGCGAGCCAGGCCGAATTCCTGCTGCGCCAGGCCGAAAAGAGCCTGGAGCTCGCACGCAATACCGGCCAGCGCTGGCTGTTTCCGCCGGAAGCCGAGGAGGACCGCCGCTACTCCGAATTCTGGGACCTGGAAATCGAGCTCGACGGCGCGGTGCAGCGCGGCGAAACCTACCTCGTCTACCAGCCCAAGCTGCACCTGCCGGACCTGCAGCCGATCGGCGCGGAAGCGCTGATGCGGTGGCAGCACCGCACGCGCGGTCTGATCTCGCCCGACCAGTTCATCCCGATCGCCGAACAGACCGGACAGATCAAGAACATGACGATCTGGGCGCTGAACTCCGCGCTAAGGCATGCCGGCGAGTGGAAGCACGCGCACGGCCGGTTCAGCGTCGCGGTCAACGTCCCCGCCGAGCTCGTCGGCCAGGACGACCTGCCCGATCTCGTCGAGAACGCATTGAGCCTGTGGGGCACGCCGGACGTGCAACTGGTGCTGGAGATCACCGAGCGTTCGCTGGTGATGGATCCGCGCCACAGCTTCCGGATTCTTTCGCGCATCCGCGACCTCGGCGTGAAGATCTCGATCGACGACTTCGGCACCGGCTATTCGTGCCTGGCCTACTTCAAGGACATCCCGGCCGACGAGCTGAAGATCGACAAGTCGTTCATCAGCGGAATGCTCATCGATGCCACCTGCGCCGACATCACCTCCCTGATCATCGATCTCGCCCATCGCTTCGGCCTGCACGTGGTGGCGGAAGGCGTGGAGGATGAGGAAACGCTCGAGGCCCTGCGCCAGCGCAATTGCGATGTCGTCCAGGGCTATCTGTTCGCGAAGGCGATGGAACTGGGCGAATTCGAACGCTGGCTGGCACAGGCGACGCCCTGGCGACCGCTGCGCGAAGCCGGTTGAAGCCGGTTGCGATGGCGCGACCGCGGCAACGCCGTCGCTGCTAGAATGCCCGTCCCGCGATGCCCGCCATCGCGCGGTTTCCAGATGCGCCCGTAGCTCAGCCGGATAGAGTAGTGGCTTCCGAAGCCATTGGTCGGGGGTTCGAATCCCTCCGGGCGCGCCATCTTCGCTACGTCGATTTGTTTGCGCAGTGCGAGCGCCAGGTGCGTAGCCAGGCGATCTCGATGCGCGTTACGGCACCCGCGCGCACACCCACGCGTCGATGTGTTGGACGCCGGCGCGTTTCAACGCTTCGGCCGCGGCATGGAGCGTGGCGCCGGTGGTCATCACGTCATCGACCAGTACGACATGCGCCGGCAACCGGATGCCCGGCTTCACCGCAAACGCATCCTTCAGGTTACGGCGGCGCGCCAGGGCGCTGAGTTCGGACTGCGGCGCGGTGCGGCGAACGCGCCGCAGCAAGTCGTCGCGCAGCGGCAACGCAAGCGAACGCGCCAGCGGCCGGGCCAGCTCCAGCGCCTGGTCGTAACCACGGCGGCGCAGGCGGGCGCGATGCAGCGGCACGGGGATCACGGCGTCCGGACGCGGGAGCGATGCGACGGCCTCGGCCATCAACTGCGACAGCAATGCACCGGCGGCGAGGTCGCGATGGAATTTGAAGCGCGGCAGCAGATGATCGAGGGGCGCGGCATAGACGAAGACCGCATGTACCGCCGTCAACGCCGGCACGCGTCTGCGCCGGGCCAGTGCTGCCTCGCGACGCAGGCAGTCGCCGCAGGTGCCCGGCTGCGGCAATGGCAGTGCGCAGACCGCGCAGGCGCAACGGTTCCACGGCAGCGCTGCTGCGCACCCGGCGCACAGGTCGAGGCCTTCGAGCCCCGGCGCCTCGCAGGCGAGACAGCGGCTGGGCCATAACAGCCGCGCCGCGTCTACCCGCAGCCAGTGGCCGAGCCGCCGACGCACAGCCTGGAACGGTGCGGCGACGGGTTCGTCGTCAACTGGATGCGCTTGCGTTTGGTTGACAGCCAAGGTCATGGTTTCCAGACTGCCCGCCCGGTTTGCCCACGTCTGTCGGAAAACTCCCATGTCTGCTGTCAGCCTTTCTCCCGTCGCGCCCGCTGTCCGCCACGACTGGAGCCGCGAGGAAGTCCGCGCCCTGTTCGACCTGCCGTTCCCGGAACTGCTGCACCGCGCCGGCACCGTTCATCGCGCCCACTTCGATCCGGCCCAGGTCCAGGTCAGCACCCTGCTGTCGATCAAGACCGGCGGCTGCCCGGAGGATTGCGGCTACTGCCCGCAGGCCGCGCGCTACCACACCGGGGTCGATGCCACGAAGTTGATGTCGACCGAAGCGGTGCTGGAGAAGGCGAAGCAGGCCAAGGCCGCGGGCGCCTCGCGCTTCTGCATGGGCGCGGCGTGGCGGTCGCCGAAGGACCGCGACATCCCCAAGGTTGCGGCGATGATTTCGGAGGTCAAGGCGCTCGGCCTGGAAACCTGCGCCACGCTGGGCATGCTGTCGTCTGAACAGGCGCACGCGCTCAAGGCCGCCGGCCTGGACTACTACAACCACAACCTCGACACGGCGCCGGAGTTCTACGGCGAGATCATCCACACCCGCGAATACCAGGACCGCCTCGACACGCTGTCGCACGTGCGCGATGTCGGCATGAAGACCTGCTGCGGCGGCATCGTCGGCATGGGTGAGCAGCGTGAACAGCGCGCGGGCCTGCTGCAGACGCTCGCCAACCTGCCGGCGCACCCCGATTCGGTGCCGATCAACCGGCTCGTGCAGGTCGAAGGCACGCCGCTGGCCGGCACCGCGCAGCTCGACCCCTTCGAATTTGTGCGCACGATCGCAGTTGCGCGCATCCTCATGCCGAAATCGATGGTGCGCCTCTCCGCCGGCCGCGAATCGATGTCGGACGAACTGCAGGCGCTGTGCTTCCTCGCGGGCGCGAATTCGATCTTCTACGGCGAGAAATTGCTGACGACCGGCAACCCCGACACCGAGCGCGATGTGGCATTGTTCAACCGCCTTGGGCTGAAGCCCATGCCGGTCGTTGAACAGGGGGAGACCGTGCACGCCGACATTCTTGAAACCGCGGACACCGCTGTCCGCGAGAAAACCATTCCCTGCGCAGTGGCCCCGGATCAAGTCCGGGGCAGGCTCTGACGATGGGCCGGGCGTCATGGCGTGATCGCATTGCGGCGGCGCGGGCCGAACGCGTCACCGTTTCGCGCGTGCGCACGCTGCGCGCGGTCACGCATCGCGATGGCGCACGCGTGGAAGTCCTCGATGCGACGGGTACGCCGCGCAAGCTGCTGAACTTCTGCAGCAACGACTACCTCGGACTGTCGCAGCATTTCGCGGTGGTGAGCGCGTTGCAGGACGCCGCCTCGCGCGAAGGCGCGGGTGGAACCGCGTCGCACCTCGTCTGCGGCCACCACGCGATGCACGAAGCGCTGGAGAAGGAGCTGGCGGACTGGCTCGGTGCGCCGCGCGCCCTGCTGTTCGGCAGCGGCTTCATGGCCAATCTCGCCGTGCTGCAGTCGCTGCTCGGCGATGAAGACATCTGCGTGCAGGACCGCCTCAACCACGCCAGCCTGATCGATGCCGCGCGTCTGTCGGGCTGCAAGTTGCGCCGCTACCCGCACGGTGATTCCACCGGCGCGCTGCGGCTGATGCGCGAATCCATCGACGGCGTGGCGATGCTCGCGACCGATGGCGTCTTCAGCATGGACGGCGACGTCGCGCCGCTGCGCGAGCTCGCGCTCGCCGCGCGCGTGCAGAAGGCGCTGATGTATGTCGACGACGCCCACGGCGTCGGCGTGGTTGGTCCGCAGGGACGCGGCAGCGTCGCCGAAGCGCAACTCACCTTCGAGCAGGTGCCGCTGCAGCTGGTCACGCTTGGCAAGGCGCTGGGTGGCTATGGCGCGGCCGTGGTCGGTGACGCCGATCTCATCGAACACCTTGTGCAGAACGCGCGCCCGTATATCTTCACCACCGCATTGCCCCCGGCACAGGCGGCGGCGACGCTCGCGGCGGTGAAGCTGGCGCGCAGCGAAGACTGGCGCCGCGGCAAGCTCTACGACCTGATTGCGCATTTCCGCGAAAAGGCCGCGCAGGCCGGACTGGTGCTGCTGCCCTCGGAGACGCCGATCCAGCCGGTGATGTGCGGCAGCGACACGCGCGCGCTGTCGATGTCGGCCACGCTCGAGCAGCGCGGCTACTGGGTGACGGCGATTCGCCCGCCAACCGTGCCCGAAGGCCGCGCGCGCCTGCGCGTGACGTTGTCGGCCCTGCACACGCATGGCGATGTCGATGGCCTGGTGGATGCCTTGGGCCGCGCTCGCGACAAGGCCGAAGCCGAAGCGCGGGTCGCCGAGATGCTGCGTTGAAAACCGCGTAAAGCGGCATCGCAGCGACCGGGTCCACGCGCCAACGGTCGCGGCCGAGGCCGCTCCTGCAGCGTGGCGATCGGATAAGGAAGATCACGATGTACATCGAAACGCGCGGGCGTGGCCCCGCGCTCGCACTCATTCACGGCTGGGCGATGCACGGCGGATTGTTCGCGCCGCTGGCCGATCGCCTCGCCGATCGCTACACGCTGCATCTCGTCGACCTGCCGGGACATGGTTTTTCGCGAGAAGACGAGACGCCACTGGTCCCGGAGACACTTGCCGCGGAACTCGTGGCGCGCGTGCCCGATGCCGCGTGGCTGGGCTGGTCGCTGGGCGGACAGTTCGCACTGCGCGCCGCGCTCGACCATCCGCACGACGTGCGCGGCCTGATGATGATCGCGTCGTCGCCGCGCTTCGTCGTTGGTGAGGATTGGCCGTACGGTGTTGGCGCGCAGTTGTTCCGCGATTTCGGCGAGGCGCTGGCGCGGGATTTTCGCGGCACGCTTGATGGCTTCCTCGCATTGGAAGCGCTGGGTTCGGCGCACGCGCAGGAAGAATTGCGCGGCCTGCGCGCACAGGCGTTCGAGCGCGGCGAACCGGCAGCGCGCGCGCTGCTTGAGGGGCTCGAGTTGCTCGACCGCCTCGACGTGCGCGACGAACTGCCCATGCTGCGGGTGCCAAGCCTGTGGCTGTCGGGCCGTCGCGACCGGCTCGTGCCTGCGGGGGCGATGCCGGCTTCGGCGGCGCTGGCGACGGATGCCCGCAGTGTCGTGATTGCGAATGCGGGGCATGCGCCGTTCCTGGGCGCGGGGGATCAAGTGGCCAGTGAAATCATCGCTTTCATGGACAGGCTGCGATGATGTGGCCGCTTCGATCCGCATATCCGCTCGTCATTCCTGCGAACGCAGGAATCCAGCGACTTTGCTTCGACTTGCCGATACAGGCAAAAGCAGAGGCACTGGATTCCTGCGTTCGCAGGAATGACGAGCCAGAGAACGCATAGCTCGTTACTGAAGTCGACTTCCCCTCCATGACCAACCTCTTCGACCACCGCCAGGTCCGCCGCGCCTTCTCGCGCGCCGCGCACCACTACGACGATGCGGCTGCGCTGCAGCGTGAAGTCGCGTCGCGCCTGCTCGAATCGCTCGACTACTTCGACGAGCGTGCTGCGCGCGATGCACAAGGCAACCAGCCGCAGGTGGTGCTCGACATCGGTTGTGGTCCCGGCCACGCCGCCGTCGCCATGCAGAAGCGCTGGCCGAAGGCGCAGATGATTGCGCTCGATCTGGCGTTGCCGATGGCGCGCGAAGCCGAGGACAACGCGCGCCGCTTACTACCCGCGCGCGTGCTGCTGCCGTTCGCGAAGCCGCAGCGGCCGCAGCCGTTGTGCGCGGATGCGCGTGCGTTGCCGCTTGCCGACGGCAGCGTCGACGTGCTGTTTTCCAACCTCTGCCTGCAATGGGTCGAAGACCTGCCCGCGGTATTCGCCGGCTTCCGCCGAGTGCTCAAGCCTGACGGATTGATGGTGCTGTCGACCTTCGGCCCGGACACCCTGTGGGAATTGCGCGAAGCCTTCGGTCACGCCGACAGCGCGCCGCACGTGAGTCCGTTCGCGTCGATCGCGCAATTCGGCGATGCACTGATCGCCGCAGGCTTCAAGGATCCGGTGCTGGATCGCGACGAATTCCACCTGCAACATGATTCGCTCGGCGACCTGATGCGCGAACTGCGCACGCTCGGCGCGACGAACGCATTGGCGACGCGCCGCCGCAGCCTCACCGGGCGCGCGCGCTTCGCACGCGCTGCGCAGGCGTACGAACCCTTGCGTCGCGATGGCAAGCTGCCGGCAACGTGGGAAGTGATTACCGCCCAGGCATGGGGTCCGCAGCCGGGCACGCCCATCCGCGTCGGTGGGGTCGATGAGGTCTCGGTGCCGGTAACGAAGATTCCGATCCGGAGACGCGGGTGAATCCTGGCAGCGCACGCCGTATCGCCCTGTCCGCGGTCGCCATCGCGCTGTTGTCGGCGCTGTTCTTCACCTGCACCTACGTGCTCAACCGCGCCGCCGCGACCGCAGGGGGGCACTGGGCATGGACAGCCACGCTGCGCTACCTGATCACGTTGCCGATCATGGTCCTGGTAATGCCATGGCAGGGCGGCATGAAACCGGTGTGGCGCGCGATCCGGGCCCATCCTGGCCCGTGGCTTTTGTGGAGCGGCATCGGCTTCGTGCTGTTCTACGTGCTGCTCAGTTATGCGGCGGCAAGCGGGCCGTCGTGGCTGGTGGCGGGCACGTTCCAGCTCACCGTGATCGCAGGCATGTTGTGCGCACCGTTCCTGTACCGCGATGCACGGGCGCGGATTCCGTTGCCTGCGCTGGCCGCCGGCATCGTGGTGATCTGCGGCGTGCTGCTGATGCAGGTGGGTTACGGCGGTGGACGCCTCGATCGTGACGCGTGGATCGCACTGTTCGCGGTCGCCGTGAGCGCCTTTGCCTATCCGCTCGGCAACCGGGGGCTGCTGCTGCACCTGGAACGCGTCGGCGTCGAGCTCAATGCCACGCAGCGCGTGTTCGGCATGACGCTCGCGAGCCAGCCGTTGTGGTGGGCGATCGCCGCCGTCGCGTTCGCCACCACGGGCTCGCCGCCCGCTGGCCAGGTGCTTCTCGCCGCCGGTGTCGCGCTCGGTGCTGGCGTGATCGCCACGGTGCTGTTCTTCCAGGCCACCGGCATGGTCCGCAACGATCCCACCGCACTGGCGGCAGCCGAAGCGATGCAGGCCGCAGAGATCCTGTTCGCCACGCTGATCGGCGTGCTGTGGCTGGGCGAAGCCTGGCCGCAGGGCCGCGCGCTGTGGGGCGCGGCGATCGTGATCGCAGGCATCGTCGCCTTCAGCATCGTCGCGTCGCGCGCGGCCGCCGGCGATCGCCATGCGACGCAGGAACTGCGTGGCGATCGCGGTGCGTGACTAAGGCGAACCCGGCGGCGTGACGATGAAGATCACGCGGCGCTGGTACGGCGTGCCGAGCGCCTGCGCGCGATAACCCTGCGCCGACAGGCGCCGTTGCAGCTGTGGCCACAAGGCCTGCTTGCAGATCCACACCGCCTCGGGTTCGTGCTCGCTGAGCTCCTGTGCGAGCGTCTCGTCGTAAACCGGGTTGAACGGCGACTGGGCCTGCGGTTCCAGCGACAGTTTTTCGATCCTGGCGTCGAGATGCAGGTGCAGCCCGTAGCGCGCCATGTCCTCGACGAACAGCACTTCGCGCACCGGCCCATGCGCGCGCGCCTGGATGGCCTGCGCCCACTCGGAAGCGTCCTTGTGGGTAGGCCACAACGATGCGGCGAATTTCAGCGCGAGCAACACGGCAACCCATGCAAGCAGCCAGCGCGTGCTGAGTGCGCGCCCTTCCTGCAATCGCTGCTTCGCGATGATCACGGCGAGCGGGAGGAACAGGGGCAGGATGTAGAGCGGCAGCCGCGAGCGCGCGATGCAGAACACCAGCAGCGGCAGCAGGAACCAGAGCGCGAGCAGCAACGCCGGCGCGTTTTCTTCGCGGATTGACCGGTCGCGCCAGGCCCGCATCTGTGCCGGCAACGCACGCGTCCAGCGCAGCAACGCCGGCGTCCACGGCAAAGTACCGAGCAGTAAGGTTGGCGCATACACCTGCAGCCACCCGTACCACTCGCCGTTGCGCCCGAATTCGTTGGTGGCGACGCGATTGACGACTTCGTCGCCGACGAAGTACTGGAACAGGCCCGGGTGATTGGCGATCACCGCGACGTACCACGGCAATGCAAGCACGACGAACAGCACCACTCCCGACCACTGCAGCACGCGGTTGCGCCGGCCGGCCGGCATCAGCTGATCGAAGACGAGCGCCGCGACCAGGTGGATCAGTGCAGGCGGCCCCTTGGTGAGGAAAGCGAGCGCGAAGGCTGCCCACATCAGCGCGGTCCAGCGGCGCGGATGCACGCCGTCGCCGAAACGCGCCTCGACGAACGCCCACATCGCCAGGCCGGTGCACGCAGACAACACGTAGTCGGTGGTGATCATCTGCGCGGCGCCGACGGTGAATGGCAACGTTGCGTAGACCACCGCCGCGCTGTATTCGCCACCCGGGACCAGTCGTCGAGCAATGCGCCATGCGAGCCACACGCACAGCAGATACGCCAGCGCGGAAGGAAGCCGCGCCGCCCAGGCGTTCTGGCCGAACATGGCGACGCTGCCTGCGATCGCCCAGTAGGTGAGTGGCGGTTTCGTCCAGTGGCCGACTTCGTCGCTGCGGTGCGGATTCAACCAGTCGCCACTGTCGAGCATGTTCAAGGCGACGTTGGTGTAGCGGCCCTCGTCGGGATCCCAGATTCCGCGCGTGCCGAGGAAGCCCAGCGCCAGGACCAGCGCAAGCACCGTGATCCGGAAGCCGGGCGAATGCAGGATGCGACGCAGGTACGCGGTCACGGTGGCGGCGGGACGTGAGGTGGAAGAATGCTAGCCGTTGCATGCGACGGGAACGCGACGGTCGCGGACACGGAGATCGATCGCCATGTCATGCGTCTGCATCTCTCCGTCGGAATCGACCCCTGATCGCAGATTGCCGGCGACGGCAACCCTGCTGCTCGCTGCCGCCGGGATTCCCCTGTCAGGAGGCGCCTGCGGCGAACAACGACGCAAGCATGTCGATATCCACATTGCCGCCGGACAGCACGATGCCGACTCGCTGCCCCGCGAACCGCTCGCGATGGGCGAGCACGACCGCCACTGCGACGGCCGAAGACGGTTCGACCAGTTGCTTCGTGCGCTGCCACAACAGGCGCATCGCCTGCAGCGTCGCCGTATCGTCCGCGAGCAATACCTCGACGTTGTGCTGGCGCAGGATCGCGAAGTTCGGCGCGCCCAGCAGTCCGCGCAGGCCATCGCAGATGGTGTCCGGGACGAGTTCGCTGACGCGCTCACCACGCTGCAGTGACTGGAAACCATCGGCTGCACCTGCAGGCTCCGCGCCGAACACACGCGTCTTCGGCGAAACCGCGGCCGCGGTGATCGCCGTGCCGCCCAGCAGTCCGCCCCCGCCCAGTGGCGTGATCAGCACATCGAAGCCGCCATCGTTGCCCAGCAGCTCAAGCGCCGCCGTGCCCTGGCCCGCGATCACGCGCGGATCGGTGTAGGGATGCACGAGTTCGGCACCCGTTTCGCGCTGGAGTCGTGCGCAGGCGGATTCGCGTGCGGCGATGGTCGGCGCGCAGTAGTGCAGGCTCGCCCCAAAGTCACGGATTGCCGCAACCTTCGCGGCCACGGCGTTCTCGGGCACCACGACGTGACAGGGAATTCCGCGCGTCCGCGCGGCGAGCGCCAGTGCGGCACCGTGATTGCCCGACGAATGCGTGACCACGCCACGCCCGGCCGTCGCATCCGGCAACGACCACACCGCATTGCATGCGCCGCGGAACTTGAACGCACCCATGCGCTGCAGGTGTTCGGCCTTGAAATGCAGTTCGCAGCCGGCCAGCACATCCAGTGACTGCGAGTGCAGCACCGGGGTGTGGTGCACGTGCGGCGCGATGCGTGCAGCGGCCGCGAGAATGTCCTCGAAACCCGGGAGGCCCGAAGGCATGGATGCGGCTGCCAGCGAATCGGCGGGGGTCAGGTCGGGCGCAGTGTTCATTGGCAGATGCTAGCGTGCACGCCGTCCTGAACAAGTCAGTATCAGCAACGCGGTCCGGCGGAATTAAGCGCGAGTTCAAAGCGTCGGCACGAAGCTGGCGTACACACCCTGGGGGGTTCCGCCATGATCCGCAAACTTCTGCTTCCGGCCTTGCTCGTGGGCCTGCTCGGTGGCTGTGTCACCGGCTACGGTTATCGCGATGGCTATTACTACGGACAGCCCAGCGTCGAGTACCGGTACCACGACTACGGCTACCCCGGCGGGGGCTACTACCCTTATGGGTATGGCTATTACCCGTACGGCGAGCGGTATCGCTACTACAACTATTACGGCTCGCCCTATTACAACCCGTACTACGGGCGGCATCCGTATTACTACAACCCCTACTACCGGCACCCGAAGCCGAAGCCGCCGGTGACCGGAACTCCGCAGCCGAATCCTCCGCCCGGCCATGATCGCGACAACGACCGGCCGCCGCCGTGGCGCGACCTCAATCGCCGTCGCCGTGACGAAGTGGCCCGCGACGCCGTCCCATCGCAACCGCAGGTGCGCCAGGCGCCGCGCCGCGAGAGCCGCGGCGAAGGTTCCAGCATGGGTCAGGTAATCCGGCGCGCGCAGGAAACCCGCCGCCGCAACTCGGGCGACACGCAGGAACCCTGAAGTGATGCAGCGGGGCAGTTCGTCACAGAACATCCCCGCCAAAGCGCTTGCGCTGTCCGTCCAGTGACGGCAAGCTGCAACCACTGACCGGTTGCGTCGCATTTAGACGCGGCAGGCCCAGTTGAAAGGTCGCAAGCGCCGATGTCGGCGTCCTACGAAGAATCACGGATCCCCCCTGTTCCGCCTTCGTTGGACGCCGGCTCCCTTTCTTCTCCGCGCCGCGCACCCGAAGTCCTCCTCCCCGTCCCGGTCTCCGAGCCCCGATTTCGCGGCTCGGCCGAACCGTTGCGTGACGGCAGTCGCATTGCCGGCGTCCGGGCATAAAAAAGGGGTCGAACGTCCCCCGACATTCGACCCCTGTGCTTCCCCCGCGAGCGCTCGGCCAGCCCCTGTTCCAAATCCAGCCGGCGTCTAGCGCCTGCCCCGCTGAGGTGCAGGGATATGAAGCAGGATGCGTGCCAACTTTTCGCAAGTCCGTAACCGCACGGGCAAGCGTCTGATCGCTCACGTAAAATTCCACCCTCTTCCGGGAATCCCACGTGCCCCATTCCTTCTACCAATACGACGTGATCGTGGTCGGCGGCGGCCACGCCGGCACCGAGGCCGCCCTGGCTTCGGCGCGGGCGGGTGCGCGCACGCTCCTGCTCACGCATTCGGTGGAGACCGTGGGCGCGATGAGCTGCAACCCGGCCATCGGCGGCATCGGCAAGGGCCACCTGGTGAAGGAGATCGACGCGCTCGGCGGGATCATGGCCCGCGCGGCCGATGCGGCCGGCATCCAGTGGCGCCGGCTCAACGCCAGCAAGGGCCCGGCCGTGCGCGCCACGCGCTGCCAGGCCGACCGCTCGCTCTATCGCGCCTTTATCCGTCGCGCGGTGGAGAGCCAGCCGAACCTGACCCTGTTCCAGTCCGCCGTCGACGACATTGTCTTCGAAGGCGGAAAAGTGACCGGTGTGGTCACCCAGAACGGCCTGGCCTTCGAAGCGCCCGCGGTGGTGCTTACCGCCGGCACCTTCCTCGCCGGCAAGGTCCATGTCGGCCAGACCACGTACGCCGCCGGCCGCGCCGGCGATCCGCCCGCGGTCGCGCTCGCTTTGAGGCTGCGTGAAGGCCCGTTCGTGGTCGACCGCCTCAAGACCGGCACGCCGCCGCGTATCGACGGCCGCACCCTCGATTACTCGGTGATGGAGGAACAACCCGGCGACGACCCGCGCCCGGTAATGTCCTTCCTCGGCTCGCGCGACGACCACCCGCGCCAGGTCTCGTGCTGGATCACCCACACCAGCGAGCGCACCCACGAGATCATCCGCGGCGCGCTCGACCGCTCGCCGCTCTACACCGGTCAGATCGAAGGCATCGGCCCGCGCTACTGCCCCTCGATCGAGGACAAGGTGGTGCGCTTCGCCGAGAAGGCCTCGCACCAGATCTTCGTCGAACCCGAAGGCCTCGATGTCGCCGAGATCTATCCCAACGGCATTTCCACTTCGCTGCCGTTCGACGTGCAGCTTGAGCTGGTGCGTTCGATCCGCGGCTTCGAGCACGCGCACATCACCCGCGCCGGCTACGCGATCGAGTACGACTTCTTCGATCCGCGCGGCCTGAAGTCGACGCTGGAAACCAAGGCGATCGGAGGCCTGTTCTTCGCCGGCCAGATCAACGGCACGACGGGTTACGAGGAAGCCGCCGCACAAGGCCTGCTCGCCGGCGTCAACGCCGCGCGCCATACGCAACAGCGCGAAGGCTGGAGTCCGCGCCGCGACGAGGCCTACATCGGCGTGCTGGTCGACGACCTGATCACGCACGGCACCTCCGAGCCGTACCGCATGTTCACCTCGCGCGCCGAGTACCGCCTGCAGCTGCGCGAAGACAACGCTGACCTGCGTCTGACCCCTGTCGGTCGCGAACTCGGCCTCGTCGATGATGCGCGCTGGACCGTCTTCGATGCCAAGCGCGAAGCGATCGAGCGCGAGAACGCACGCCTCGCCGCCGTATGGGCCGCACCGAACAACGCGCTCGGTCGCGAGATCCATTCGACGCTCGGCATCGAGATCACCCGCGAGACCAGCGCACGCGACCTGCTCAAGCGTCCGGAACTCGATTACGCAAGGCTCGTCGAAGTCGCCTCGCTCGGCCCCGCCGTGGACGACCCTGCCGTCGCCGAGCAGGTCGAGATCGGCGTGAAGTACTCGGGTTACCTCGACCGCCAGCGCGAGGAAATCGAACGCCAGCAGCGCCACGAAAGCACCGCGATTCCCGCCGGCTTCGACTATGTCGCGGTGCGCGGATTGTCGGCCGAAGTCACGCAGAAGCTGCAGCGCGTGCAGCCGCAGACGGTGGGGCAGGCGCAGCGGATTCCCGGGATGACGCCCGCGGCGATTTCGCTGCTGCTGGTGCACCTTACGCGGCAGCGGCGCAGCCAAGTCGCGTAGGAGCTTCAAAGCCCTGGCGCCCGCAGGGTTGTGAGGAGTTGGGGTGAGCGCAGGTGAGAGTGGTGAAGGCTCGCCGCGAAGGAAGTCGCGTGAGCTCGAGTGCTCATCGCTTCGTCATCCCTCATCCGGCGCTTCGGCCATCTTTTCCTGCATGCCTATGGGGCCGAAGAGAGAAGAAAAAAGCGCGTCGCGCTCCCATGGAGTTACGCTGCGCGGATGAAATCGAATCTCGCCATTGCCCTCACCACCGCATTGCTGCTGGCTGCATGCCAGCGCGAAACCGCGACGCCCACGCAACCTACCGCTGCGGCCATCCCTTCGAACGAGTCGCAACCGTTCACCATGCAACCGTGGTCATTGCCGACGAATGCAGCCGCCGCGCAACCCGATCTCATCACCGCACCGGATGGTAGCTTGCTGCTGTCCTGGGTCGAACCGCAGGGCGATGCACATGCGTTGAGGTTCGCCATCTTCGGCAACGGCCGTTGGTCGGCACCGCGGACGATTGCGCAAGGCGACGACTGGTTCGTCAACTGGGCCGACATTCCGCATGTCGCCGTCACCGAAGACGGTGCGTTGTGGGCGCACTGGCTGCAGAAGTCCGCGGCTTCGACCTACGCCTACGACGTGGTGCTGGTGCATTCGGCCGACGGCGGCGCGACCTGGTCGAAGCCGGTTCGCGTCAATGACGACGGCAAGGCCGCCGAACACGGCTTCGTCTCGCTATGGCCGGCATCGCGCGACACGCTCGGCATCGCCTGGCTGGATGGCCGCGAATCCGCCGGTGAGGAACACACCGGGCATCACGGTCACGACGCGCACGCATCGGGGGCAATGACACTGCGCACCGCGATGTTCGATCCGCAACTGCAACGCCGCGACGAATCGCGCCTCGACGCGATGACCTGCGACTGCTGCCAGACCGATGTTGCGATGACTTCGCGCGGGCCGCTGCTCGTGTATCGCGACCGCACGCCGGAGGAGATCCGCGACATCGCGGTCACGCGCCTGGAGAACGGCACGTGGACGGCGTCGCACGCGGTCCACGACGACCACTGGAAGATGCCCGCCTGCCCGGTCAACGGCCCGTCGGCATCGGCGCGCGGCAACGACGTGCTGGTCGGCTGGTATACCGCCGCGAACGACACGCAGGCGCTGAAGCTCGCCCGCTCGAACGACGCCGGTGACAACTTCGCCGCGCCGGTCACCCTCGACCAGGGCGAAGCCGTGCAGGGCCGTGTCGACGTCGCATTCGACACGGACGCCGCCTGGGCGCTGTGGCTGCGCGAAGACGCGCAGGGCCAGTCCGTGCAGCTCGCCCGCTACGCACCTGACCTCTCGCGCGAACTGCAGCGCATCGAAGTTGCGCGCCTGCAGGGACGCGGCCGCGGCACCGGCTTTCCCAAGCTGGCGGTGAACAACGGCATCGCGCATGTCGTATGGACCGACATCGTGGACGGCAAGCCGAAGCTGGTCGCGGCAACGATCGCGCGCTGACGGCTCTTCCGGTCACTGGCTATGCTTGTGATACGACCATCCGCGCACGGGGAATGCAGGCAATGACGAAGGGACGCGTACTCGTGGCTGGCTCGGCCAACCTCGACTTCGTCGTGCGCGCGCCTCACGTGCCCGCACCGGGTGAGACGGTACTGGGCCACGGCTTCGCCATGTTCCCGGGCGGCAAGGGGGCAAACCAGGCCGTCGCATGCGCACGCGCGGGCGGCGCGGCCACGCGCATGCTGCTCGCACTCGGCGACGACGCGCAGGCCCTGCCACTTGAAGCTTCGCTTCGCGATGCGGGTGTCGAGCTCCATATCCAGCGCACACACGCGCCTACCGGGACAGCGTTCATCTGCGTCGGCGACGACGCGGAGAACGCGATCACCGTCGTCCCGGGTGCGAACGCGGAACTGCGGGCGGAACACCTGCCCGACCTGACCGGCGTGGACGTGCTGCTGTTGCAGCTGGAGAGTCCGCTCGCCAGCGTCGGGGCCTGGGCGAAACAGGCGCATGCGTCGGGCGTGAGGGTCGTGCTCAACACGGCACCCGCACCGCGTGCGCCACTGCCACCAGCCTTGCTCGACGCCGTTGACCTGCTGATCGTCAACGAAGGCGAACTCGCGGCGATGACCGGCAGCTCGGGAACGATCGTGGAACGCGTCGCGCGGCTCCGCGTGGCCGGCGTCGTGGTGACACTCGGGGCCCGCGGCTGTTACGCACGGATCGGCGGACATGCCTTGCTGCAACCCGGTTTCGTCGTGGATGCAATCGACACCACCGGAGCAGGCGATACGTTCTGCGGAACCCTGGCTGCTGGCCTCGCATCGCGCATGCCAGAGGAAGAAGCCGTGCGCCGCGCGTGCGCGGCTTCCGCGCTCGCATGCACGCGACTGGGCGCACAGGCCAGCGTGCCCGCCCGCAGCGAAGTCGAGGCGCTGGCCGCGGCAGGCAACAGCGCGATGACGGTTTCCCGCGATGAACTTGGCGCCTACTGCGGGTGGGTTCCCAGCGACCAGCCCTGACGCGGCTGCGTGCACAACGTGGTCCCCCGCAGCAATGACGTGCGCACATTGCGCGCTACCGGGGCTACTTCTCCTTACGCCAGTTCACCGAAGCACGGTTCTCAATGGTGCTCGATTCGATTTCGACGTCGAAGCCCTTGCGCAGCAGGTACTTCAGCGTGAGCACCTGGCCGGTGCCGAGCAGAGACACGCCGTAACCGACATACAGGCGCGGCGACAGGTACTTGCCGACGCCGAACACGCTGCCGCCGAGTGCGCGGCTTTCCATCACGCCGGCATCGTCGAGGCCGATCGCCGCGCCGAGCTGCGAGGCGAGCAGGCTGCCGCCGGCGGACAGCGCGGCGCTCGCGGCGTTGAGTTGTTTGCTTTCGTCGCCGCTCGCACTCGACAGCGGGCGTCCCAGCGCGAGATACGACAGCGCTTCGGATTGCGACGAGGCGGGATTGCTCCACACCTTCGCTTCCGGTGACGCGGCGCGGCCGGTGACGTCGATGCCCGCGGTGACTTCGCCGACTTCGCGCTCGGCGCGGATGTTGAGGATGGGGTCGGCGATCGGACTGTTCGACCACACCAGTTCGCCACGGGTGATCTGCAGTTTCTGCCCGTACGCGGTGTAGCGGCCATCGACATCGAGGCGGCCGCTCGCGGTCATCTCGCGTCCGGGCCGCGCGCGCGCGCGCAGCCGCCCGCTGAGCGAGCCATCGAGGCCGAAGCCGGTGAGTTTCACGTCATCGCCGAGTGCGATCGTCAGGTCCATGTCGAGCGGCGAATCGGCGGTCTCTTCCGGGTTGACCGGATCGAGCACGACGACATCCGGCGACGCCGACACGCCTTCATCCAGGCGTTCCAGATCGATGCGCCCGGAAGGCACGGTTACGGTGCCGGTCACCTGCAGCGGCTGCTTCGCGGCGTAGCGCACCTGCACGTCGGGATTGGCGACGGCGTGGAGGTCGCGCGTGTCCGACAGCAGCACGTTGTCGCCCTTGAGGCTCAACACCAGCGGTGTGTCGTCGCCGCGCCAGCCAAGTGAACCGTCGATGTTCAACGTGCCCTCGCCCGAGCGGACACGCCCGGCAATGCGCGCGGTGCCGTCGGGCAGCGCGTCGAGGCGCACGTCGCCGTCCTGGAGCAGGATCGCGAGCGAAGGCAGTTCGGTAGTGAACGCGCTGAGATGTGCATTGCCGCCGAGCAACGGCTGCGCGCGCGTGCCGGACAGGCTCACGCGGCCTTCGAGGCGGCCCTTGGGCTCGACGATGTCCGGCGAGAACAGCTCCATCCAGGTGAGTTCGTCGGTGTCGATGCCGATCTCGCCCGCCAGCGGCGCGTACGCATCCCAGCCGGTGGCGATGCGCGCATCGACGCGGCCGTCGTCATTGAGCGTGGTGTGCAGTTCGGCGGTGAGGCGCTGCGGATCGAAGGTCGCGCGCAGATCGAGGCCGGCGTAGCGCACGAACTCGGTGCGCGAGCGCGGGCTGTTCTTCATGCCGCCGCTCGCCGACGTGAGGTGCGCAGTGCCGCGCCATGCATTGCCGACCGGACGCAGCTGCGCGTCGATGTTGACGTCGCCGCGCAGGATCCACGGACGGCGGTCGCTGCGTTCGGGCAGATAAGGAAGCAGCAGCGTGAGCGGCAAGGCTTCACCGCGCACGTCGAGGCCGCGCCGCGGCCAGTCGGCGTTCGCGCACAGCGAACCACCGCCGCTGGAGGCGAGGCATGCATTCGACAGCGCACCGCTACGTCCATCCCAACGGAATTGCGCGGGCTGGCGCAGCTGCCACTGCGTGCCCTTCACCGGTGCGAGCTGCAGCGATGCGAGCGCGCCCTGCCAGGTGCTGCCGCGCTTGCTGGCATTCCCACTCAGCGCCAGCGTGCCGATTTCGCCGCGCGCTTCACCCTGCAGCTGCAGGTTTTCGACCGCCCCACGCGCATCCAGCGTGAGCGTTTCGATAGCGGTGCCGGCGTCGACGCCGTTGGCGCGGATCGCGAGCGCGCCGCTGCCGCCGCGCCACGGCAAGCGCCCCTGCACGCTGAAACCCTGCGCGCTGTAGCCGGCATAGCTCACGCCGCTGCCGGTGAGATCGGCGTCGATGTTCGGCGCGGTGCGTGCGCCGGTGAGCTTCACCGTGCCGCGCACGGTGCCCGCGCCCTCCGGCAACAGATCGTTCAACTGCAGCGGCTCGAACTTCGCATCGATGTCGAGCGTGTTCGTCACCTCGCCCTTCGCCTCGATGCGGCTGCCGCCGAGCATGAGCGCGACATCGCCCGCGTACGAATCCTGCCCGCCGGCCGGCGCCGCACCGCGCATCACGAAGTTGCCGCGGCCCTGCAACGGACGGCCGCGCAAACGACCAGTGAGTTGTGGCGCATTCACCGCGATGTCGAGCCCGCCGTCGGTGCGCGTTTCGCCCTGCGTACTGAGGCGGCCGCGGAGCGATCCCTTCCAGTCCGGCGCGAAGTAGCCCGGATCGAAGCCGTCGAGCGCGGCATCGAGCTTCCAGCCCAGCGCGGGTTTCCAAACCACGTCGCCGGTGGCATCGAGCGCACCGGCGGGCATCGCGACGTGCAGCGTCTTCAATGCCATGTGCGAATCATTGCCGCGGCCGTCGAACTGCAGCTGCGCCCGCTCGCCTTCGCGCGTGAGCGTGGCGCGGCCGATCGCGGTCCAGTCCTGCAACGTGCCGGCGATGCCGAGGTCCGCGTCGGCGCCGATCGCGGGCGTGTCGTTGGCGGCCTGCGCGGGCGTCTTCGGCGTGGTCTTCGCGCCACCCCATTTCAGTCCCCGCGCGTTGACGGCGAAGCGCAGCGTCGCGTTTTCCGGATCGTTGAAGTCAGCGCGGCCGTGCAATGTCGCGGTGCCATCGAAGACACGCAGCGCAAGCGGCTTGGCTTCGAGGACCTGGTCCGCGACACGCAGCTTCGACGGCAATACGGTGACGGCGAGGCCGGGCTCGGTCGCGCCGCGCTGCGCGAATTCGCCGCGCAGGTTCATCTCACCAACAACGCCGTCGGCATCGAAGCGCAGTGCGAACGGCGCGTCCGATGGCGTGCCTTGTGTCAGCAGCGCGATGTCCAGCGCGTCCGATTGCGCGCGGAGGTTCCAGCGTGGCTGTTCCTTGCCGCGCAGCGTCAGCATCGCGCGCACCGGCGCGGGCGCGCGCCCGCCGATGCCGACATCCATGCGCGACAGATCGCCGTGCGCGACGAGGCCGAGCCTGGGCGGCGTCGTGCCGGCCTGCGCGGGCAGTACCGCGGTGGCAACCAGGTCCATGCGGTAGTCGTCGCGCGGCACGTAATCGCCGTGCGCGACGACGTGACCGCGATCGGTGTCGGCGTCGAGCTTCTCGACGTGCAGTTCACCAGCGCTCGCATCGAGCCCGGCGCGCAGCCGGCGCACGTCGATCATCGGCGCGCGGTTCTGGGTGACGCGCAAACCATCGATGCGTACGTCATCGGCCTGCAAGGCAAGCGGCGGGTTGATCGCCGGCAGCGACTCGGGCCAGCGTGGCAATTCGAAAGGCTCGTCGCTCTCGGGAATCTCCAGCGTCGCGCCTTCCAGCTGCAAGGTATCCAGGCGCAGGCGGCGGCCGAACAGCGGACGCAGTGCCGGATCGAGCATCGCGCGCTTCGCGGTGAATTCGAGCAGGCGCGGATGTTTTGGGTCCCGGTTGCCGTGCTTGTCCGCCAACACGTAGGTGAAGCGCAGGCCGTGCAGCACCAGCGGCCCGGAGGCGGGCCCTTCGGCGCTTTCCCACGTGAGCTCCGCTTCGGCGGGCAGGCGTTGCCTGATCTGCGCGAGCAGCACGTCGCGGCCGCCGATGGTGGTGAGCAGCCAGTACAGCAGCGCGGCGACACCTAGCGTCACCACGCCCGCGACGATGCTGCTGCGGATCGCGAGCCAGCGCAGGCGCGCGCGCCGCTTCGCGCGCAGTTCGGCGATGCGCGCTTCGTGGGCGTCGCGCTCTTCCTGCGTCATCGCCTGCTTCGCCGGGGTGCGCCACTTCGCCATCTGTCTCCTACAGGTCCGCGCCGATGTTGAGGTAGATCTCGAACTGCGAATCGGGATCGTTGAGTCCATGCGCGATGTCGATGCGCACCGGCCCAACCGGCGAACGCCAACGCACGCCGACACCGACACCTGTGTGGAAGTCGGGCCGGTCATCGAATGCATCGCCGGTATCGACGAACGCCGCCGCGCCCCAGCTGTCGTTGAAGTAATGCTCGTACTCGACCGATCCGGTCAGCACGTTCTTCGCGCCGAGCGCGTACTTCTTGCCACTTTCCGTTTCCAGCAGCGGCCCGACTTCGCGATAGCCGTAGCCACGGATGCTGCGGTCGCCGCCCGCGTAGAAGCGCAGGCTCGGCGGCATGTCGACGAGGCCGTTGGTGAAGGTGTAACCGGCTTCGCCGCGCACGATCAGGCGATCGCGTTCGCCCATGCCCTGGTACCAGCGGCCCACGCCCCACGCCTGCAGGAAGCTCGCGTCGGAACCCAGTCCGGCCACGCCACCGCGCAATTCGGCGGTGATGCCGATCGCATCGCGCGGGAACACGCGGTTATCGGCATCGATGTATTCGCCGCGCAGCGACGGATAGAAAAAGGTGGCGTAGTTGTAGACCGGTGTGACTTCGCCACCGTTCTCGAGATCGGCGAAGATCCAGCGTTCGCGCAGGGCATGCACAGACGCCACCGCATTGAGGCGGTCGTTGACCTGGCCGCTGCGGCTGCCGACGAGCTCCATCTTGCGTGTGTCGAGGTAATCGCTCTGCTCGTCGTAGAACTGCGCGCTCACCGTGTACCAGCCATCGAGCCACGCGAACGCGGGGATGCGGTACTGCACCGTCGCGGTCTTGCGCTTCTGCGCCCAGTCGATCTGCGACAGCAGCTTGTGGCCGCGATCGTTGATGTAGCGACGCTCCAGGCCGAGGCGCACACCGGCGCCGCTGTCGGTGCCGTAACTGAGACCCGCGGTGTAGATGCTGCGCTTGGCCGGAGTCAGCGTGACCGTCACCGGCACCTCGCCCTCGACGGCATCTTCCGGTCGCGGCTCGATGTCGATGCCGGCAAAGTAATCCAGCCGGGCCAGCGATTCGCGGAAGCGATCGAGCTTGCCCTGGTGGTAGTAGCTGCCTTCTTCCCAGTAGATGAGCTTCTCGATCAGGCTGTCGCGGATGATGTGCTTGGGCATCTGCGTGATCGTGATCGGCCCCATGTCGTAGCGGTCGCCGCTGTTCCACACCAGGTCGATGTCCGCCGCATGCTCCGCGCGCGTCACCGCGACCTGGCGGCTGGCGAAATCCGCATCGAAGTAGCCACGTTCGGCCAGCCGCCGCGTGATACGCGCCTTGCTCGCTTCGTACAGCGCGTGGTCGAAAACGTCGCCGGTCTGCGGCACGAATTCGCCGAGGTCCTGGCGCAGGTACTTGTCGTTGCCGCCCTCGCCTTCGATGGCGAGGTTGGAACGCCGCACGGTGACCGGCTCGCCGAGGTCCACCGTGATCGTGACGGTGACCGGCGAGGTGTTCGCGCGGCGTTCGCCGGGCGGCGTGGCTTCGCTGTTGGCGGTCGGCACTTCGGCATTCGCCGGCGCGGTGGGCGCGGGCGTCGTGCCCGAAGCGGATTCGCCCACGACCGTGGTCACGCCATCGCGGGTGCGCTCGACGACGATCTTCGGCGAGTAGTAACCGAAGGGCTCGAGCGCCTCGCGGGTTTCGTTCTCCGCTTCGCGCAGGAGATAGGCGAGGCGGCGGCCCGAGAGGTCCTTGCCGATCGCGTCCACCAGCGACAGCGAAACGCGCACGTTGAGCGCCATCGTTTCGTCGAGTCCGCGCACGTCGACGGCGGTGACCGTGGCGGCTTGTGCGCCTGCGGCGAAGAGAAGACCGCATGCCAGCAGGAGATGCAGGCCGATGGCGGGCAGTCGAAGGGCGATCGGTCGGGGGAAGCCGCGCATCGGTCGAGGATACCGGGCGTTGGTCAAAAGGGGATTAACGAAATGTGGGGAGGTTGGTGCGCGCGGGGGACGTGAGAATTTTGCCATCCACGTGGTATCCGCCGCCTGTGCGCATCCATCGGCTACGAATTCGTCATCCCGGCGAAAGCCGAGATGACGAGCGGAGCTGGTGCAGCATCAAGAAAAAACTCGATGCCCGCAGCCGAACAAACCTGCAATCAGATCGACAGATGCTCGATCGCCGCGACGCTGCCGAGGCGATCGCTGAGGCGCTTCAGCAGGGCCAGGCGGTTGTTGCGCACGGCCATGTCGTCGACGTTGACCATCACCTTGTCGAAGAAGGCGTCGACCTGCGGACGCAGGCGGGCGAGGCGGCCGAGCACGGCGACGTAGTCGCGGTTCTGCAGCAATGCGTCGGTGTCGTTGCAGGCGGCGTCGACGGCGTCGCCGAGGTCGCGTTCGGCCGCTTCGGTGTAGCGCGACGGATCGATGGCGGTCGGCAGCTCGCCTTCAACCTTCTTCAGGATGTTGCGGATGCGCTTGTTGGCGGCGGCGAGGGCCTCGGCTTCGGGGAGTTTGGCGAACTCACTGATGGCTTTGAGGCGCTGAGTAACGTCTACCAGTGAATGAGGCCCAACTTCAAACACAGCAAACAGCTGCCTTTGATCAACACCCAAGCCCTCGTAGTAAGAAATCAACCGATCGCTGATAAACGAAAAGATCTCAAAGGCCCGCTTAACAAGCACGTTCTTGCGTGTAGCTTCACCAATCTCCAGCCTTTCGGCTTCGCTCGGGATCAGGACCGAAAGTCCGTTCGCTCGTGCTCGCTCTGCGATGGCCTCGACCCTTTGATCTCGCACATTGTTTACTGCGTTATCGACGAGTTCGACAGCCATGTACAGAAAATAAGCGAGCGAAATGTCCACGCCGCCATCCATGATGGTGCGTGCCAGACCCAGTGCATTTCGGCGCAACGCAAATGGATCCTTATTGCCGGTTGGCTTCAGCCCAGCAGCAAAACCACCGGCCAGCGTGTCCAGCCGCTCCGCAATCGCCAGCACCTGCCCCAGCTTCGACGGCGCGATCGCATCACCGGCGAAGCGCGGCATGTACGCCTCGTCGATCGCGTTGGCGACTTCCAGCAGTTGGTTTTCCACTGCGGCGTAGTAGCGCCCGGCGACGCCCTGCAACTCGGGGAATTCGTTGACCAGCCGTGACTGCAGGTCGGCCTTCGACAGCTCCGCGGCCTTGCGTGCCAGCGCGGGATCGACGCCGACCTGCGGCGCGATCGCTTCGGCCAATACCGCAACGCGCGCGACCTTGTCGGCGACGGTGCCGAGCTTCGCCTGGTAGGTCACCGTCTTCAGGCCTTCGGCCATCGAGGCGAGGCCCTGCTTCATGTCCTCGGTAAAGAAAAACTGCGCGTCGGCGAAGCGCGGGCGGATCACGCGCTCGTAGCCCTTTCGCACTTCGGCGTCGTTCTTCGACTCGATGTTGGCGATGCCGATGAAGCGTTCGCTCAGCTTGCCGCCGGCATCGAGCACCGGGAAGAACTTCTGGTTGGCTTCCATCGTCGCGATCAGCGCTTCCTGCGGCACCGCGAGGAAGTCGCGATCGAAGCTGCAGGCGACCGCGCTGGGCCACTCGGTGAGGCCGTTCACTTCCTCGAGGATGCCGGCGTCGATGCGCGCGGTGCCACCGGATGCCTGCGCGGCGGTTTCAACCTCGTGCACGATGCGGGCGCGGCGCTCGTCGGGATCAACCAGCACCTTCGCGCCGCGCAGCGACTCGACGTATTCGCCCGCGTCGTTGATCCACACCGGCTTGTCGAACATGAAGCGATGGCCGCGGCTCATGCGATCGGCACGCACGCCGAGCACTTCACCGTCGACGATGTCCTTGCCCAGCAACAGCACCAGCCAGTGCACGGGCCGCGCGAAGCCGTAGTCGTGGTCACCCCAGCGCATCGGCTTGGGGATCGGCATCGCGGCGATGGCTTCGTTGATGATCTCCGGCAGCAGCGCCGCGGTGCGCGCGCCCGGCTTCACCGAACGATGAACGAAGCGTTCGCCCTTGTTGTCGCTGGTCTTCGCAAGCTGGGTCCATTCGACGCCGGCCTTCGCCGCGAAACCCTGCAGCGCTTTCGTCGGTTCGCCGTTCGCATCGAGCGCGATGTTGAGGTACGGACCGAGCACTTCCGAGGTCTGTTCGGGCTGCTCCGTCGCGACACCCGGCAGGCGCACCGCAAGGCGCCGCGGCGTGTACAGCGGCCTGGCATCGCCACGATCGAAGGCGATGCCGCGCTTGTGCAAACCATCGAGCACGCCGTCGAAGAAGGCCTGCGCGAGGCCCGACAGGGCCTTGACCGGGAGTTCTTCGGTGCCGAGTTCGATCAGCAGAGGCTGCATGGACATCACGCGACCTCCTGCGTGTTCTTCTGCTTGTTGAGCACGGGGAATCCGAGCTTCTCCCGCTGCGCGTAATACGCCTCGGCCACGCCCTGCGCGATCTTTCTCACGCGCAGGATGTAACGCTGGCGCTCGGTCACCGAGATCGCGCGGCGCGCGTCGAGCAGGTTGAAGCAGTGCGAGGCCTTGCAGACCTGGTCGTAGGCGGGCAGCGGCAGGCCGAGTTCGATCAGCTTCTGCGCTTCGGCCTCACAGGCGTCGAAGCGATGGAAGAGTTCCTCGACATTCGCGTGCTCGAAGTTGTACGCCGACTGCTCGACTTCGTTCTGGTGGTACACGTCGCCATAAGTGACCGGCGTACCGTCGGGGCCGTGCGTCCAGATCAGGTCGTACACGTTGTCGACATTCTGCAGATACATGCACAGGCGCTCGAGGCCGTAGGTGATCTCGCCGAGCACCGGCCGGCACTCGATGCCGCCGGCCTGCTGGAAATAGGTGAACTGGGTGACTTCCATGCCGTTCAACCACACTTCCCAGCCCAGGCCCCAGGCGCCGAGCGTCGGCGATTCCCAGTTGTCCTCGACCAGGCGCAGGTCGTGCACCAGCGGATCGACGCCGAGTGCCTTCAGCGAATCGAAGTAGAGCTCGACGATGTTGTCGGGCGAGGGCTTCATCACCACCTGGTACTGGTAGTAGCGCTGCAGGCGGTTCGGGTTCTCGCCGTAACGGCCATCGGTGGGACGACGGCAGGGTTGCACGTAAGCCGCATTCCACGGCTCCGGGCCCAGCGCGCGCAGGAAGGTCGCGGGATGAAAGGTGCCGGCGCCGACTTCGAGGTCCAGCGGCTGGATCAGCACGCAGCCGCGTTCGGCCCAGTACGCGTTGAGGCGCTGGATCAGCTGTTGGAACGTGATCGGGGAAGGCGGCGCGCTGGCTTGTGACATGGGTTCGGAAAGGCCGCGGGGCAAAGCGCGGTAGTATAGCCGCGAGGCTTGCCGCCACTGGTTTTCCGCCGTTTTCCAAGCCCTTTCAACGCCCGTGAATGCTCCTTTCCTGATTCTAGAAACCGGCCAGCCGGTCGCCTCCATGCGCCGCCATCGCGGCTTTCCGCACTGGATCCGCGTCGCCGCCGGACTGCAGGCCGACGAAGCCGTCGTAGTGAACGTCGAAGCCGGCGAGTCGCTGCCTTCGCGCGAAGGCTTCGCCGGTACGATCGTCACCGGTTCGGGCGCGATGGTCACCGACCGCCACGAGTGGAGCGAGCGTTCCGCGCAATGGCTGCGCGACGCCGCGCACGAAGGCATGCCGCTGTTCGGCATCTGCTACGGCCACCAGCTGATCGCGCATGCGCTGGGTGGCGAAGTCGATTACCACCCGGCCGGACGCGAGATGGGCACCGTGCAGCTGGAGCTGCACCCGCAGGCGGAGAACGATCCGCTGTTTTCCGGCCTGCCCGCGCAGTTTCCCGCGCAGGCCACGCACCTGCAGAGCGTGCTGCGCGCGCCGGAAGGCGCGACGGTGCTGGCGAAGTCGGTGCACGATGCCTGCCACGCGTTCCGTTGGGGCGATCGCGCCTGGGGCGTCCAGTTCCATCCCGAATTTTCCGCCACGCACATGCGCGGCTACGTGCGCGCCCGCGAGGAAGCGCTCGCCCGAGAAGGCCGCTGCCACAGGCAGCTGGCGCGCAGCGTGAGCGCGACCCCGCATGCACGGCTGGTACTGCGCCGCTTCGTTCGCCACGCGCGCGGGCTGCCGCGCTGATCGCTGGAATTCCCTGTGTGCGGCCGCATCTTGCGGCTACGCCTTTTTTGCTGGAGATGCATCCGTAATGACCACTCGCGCCAACGGCCCGCTCGCCGGCCTCGCCTGGCTGAAACGCGGCTTCAATTCCGGGCGCCACAACCCGCGCGCGATCTTTGGCGGCGCGACCCTGATCATGGTGGCCGCGCTGATCCCGGGCTTCCTGCAGGCGTTCGCGCATTCGGTGCTGAAGCCGGGTGTGGGCGGCGCGACGCTTATCGCGGCGCTCACCACCGTGCTGGCCGTCGTGCTGCTGGGGCCGCTGATGGGCGGCTACCTGCGCGTCATCGACCGCAGCGAACGCGGCGAGCCCGCGCACGCCGCCGACGTGCTCGCGCCGTTCCGCAACGCGCACGATGCGCAGCGGCTGATCGGCTTCAGTTTCATCATGCTGCTGGTGCAGCTGGGCGCGCTGTCGCTGCTGTTTGCGCTGTTCGGACATGCGCTTGAGAACCTGCAGGACTGGTACGTGAGCGTGGCCCAGCTGTTGCAGCACGCTACTCCGGACAAGCCGGCGCAACTGCCGCCTCCACCGGAAGGCCTCGGTGGCCTCTTCAGCCTGGGCGGGTTGTTCGCGTTGTTCGTCGCGGCGGTGTTCGCGGTCGGCTTCGGCCAGGTTGCATTGCGCGATCGCGGCCTGGGCGGGGCACTCGCCGATGGCCTCGCCGGCGCGGCGCGCAACCTGCTGCCGCTGCTGGTTATGGCGGCGGTCGCCTTCGCGCTGATGATGGCGGCGGGCCTGGTGCTGGTGCTGGTCGCGGGGATCCTGGGCCTGCTGCATCCGGTGCTGGCCGTGGTGGTGTTCCTGCCGCTCTACATGGTGTTCGTGCTGGTGCTGTACGTGGTGATGTTCGGCGTCATGTACCACCTGTGGCGCGACATCGCCGGGGAGCCGCCGGCGACGGCGGCCGGCTTCGAGGCCTGAATTCCACCCGTGATTGTCCGGACCGGGACGCCCGGCGCACCGGAAAACTCGCGCCAGCCCCGCGCTTCTGGAATAATTCGCGCTCTTTGACCCGGCGGGCACGGCCCTCCGCGGCTCCGGGAACAAGCCTCAGGAACAGTCCCTCGTGCGCAATTACGATCTCGAATTCCTCAAGAAATTCTCCCTGGTGATCGGCTTCCTCATGCTGGTCACGCTGGGCCTCATGGCCGGTGCCTATTACGTGCACCTGCAGCTGCCGCCAGAGGTCAACCCGATCGCCGCCAAGAAGACGCAGGCGCGCATCGCGCCCGCCGGCGCGGTCTACGCCGGCAGCACTGGTGCCGCCGCGCAGGCAGCCGCGAAGGCCGCCGCCGCTGCGCAGGCCGCTTCGCAGGTCGCCTATGGCGGCACCACCGACGGCTCGGTGATCTTTGGCCAGCTCTGCACCGGCTGCCACACCTCCGGCGCGGGCGGTGCCCCGACCCTCGATCAGGCCCACTGGGGCGCGCGCATCGCGCAGGGCAAGGACACGCTGTACAAGCACGCGATCGAAGGCTTCACCGGCAGCGCCGGTGTGATGCCCGCGAAGGGCGGCAACCCGGCCCTGACCGAGGAACAGGTCAAGGCCACGGTGGACTGGATGGTTTCAAACCTGAAGTAATTGCTGTCGTTCGGCGATCTGCAACGCCGCCTTCGGGCGGCGTTGTCGTTCTTGTGCTGCGTGCACTCCTGTCGCGCAGGCGCGCGCCGTCAGAACGGATCTGCTTTTCGCTGTCGTCCACGCGGGGCCTTTATCATCTGCGCATGAGCGCCCCCACGTTCCCCAGCGAATCCACGGCGCTGAGCCTGCCTGGCCCGGTCGGCGCACTCGAAACCGCGATCGACCTGCCCGAAGGCGCGCCGCAGCCCGTCGTCGCCATCGTCTGCCATCCGCTGCCCACCGAAGGCGGCACGATGCACAACAAGGTCGTGACCATGGCCGCGCGTGCGTTGCGCGAGTCGGGGATTGCGACGGTGCGATTCAACTTCCGCGGCACCGGCACCTCGCACGGCCACTTCGACAATGGCCAGGGCGAATCCGACGACCTCCGCTTCGTCGCGCGCTGGGTACGCGAGCAGCGCCCGGATGCGCAGCTGTGGCTGGCCGGTTTCAGTTTCGGTTCCTACGTGACCATCAAGTGCGCGGCCGAACTCAAACCCGGCATGCTGATTTCGATCGCGCCGCCCGCCGCGGGGCGCAGCTGGGACTTCAGCACGATTTCGCTGCCGGATTGCCCGTGGCTGATCGTGCAGGGCGACGCCGACGAAGTCGTCGAGCCGCAGGCAGTCTACGACTGGTTCGATTCGGTCCGGCCGCAGCTGTCGCAACCGGCGGAACTCGTGCGCATCCCCGACACCAGCCACTTCTTCCATCGCCGCCTGATGGACCTGCGTGGCGCGATCAAGGCCGGCATCCGGCCGTATCTTCCGAACCCGGTGGCCGATTGAAGCAACCGCAATCGAAGCAGCTCGCGTCGACGCCTGTCGCGGATGAGACCGCACCGCTGCCATCGCAGCGCTATGCCGAAGGCGCCGCGCGCGGCGAGTGGAACGATGATCCGGCGCAGCATGCCGCGCTGCGCGAACTCGATCGCCTGCATGTGGCGCTCACGCAGCCGGTCAGGCGCGGGCTGCTCGATTCGCTGTTCGGCAAGAAGGCCGAAGCCCCGCGCGGCCTGTATCTGTGGGGCGGCGTGGGCCGTGGCAAGACCTTCCTGATCGACCTGTTCTTCGACGGGCTTCCGATCACCGAGAAACGCCGCACCCATTTCCACCGCTTCATGCGCGAAGTGCACGCGGCCTTGCGCGCGCATGCCGGCGAGAGCGATCCGCTGGCGAAGATCGCGAGCGAATGGCGGCGCAACCTGCGCGTGCTGGTGCTCGACGAGTTCTTCGTCAACGACATCGGCGACGCGATGTTGCTGGGGCGCCTGCTCGAGCGCCTGTTCGCGGAAGGCGTTGCGCTGGTGACGAGTTCCAATACCGCGCCGGCGAACCTGTATGCGCATGGCCTGCAACGCGAGCGCTTCCTTCCCGCGATCGCGCAACTGCAGCAGCACACCGTCGAGCTGCTGCTCGACAGCCCCAACGATTACCGCCTGCGCGCGCTGACCAGATCGCCGGTGTATCGCACGCCGCTCGATGCGCAATCGGACGACTGGCTGGCGACGCGCTGGCGCGAACTCACCGCCGGCCTGCCCTGCGATCCGTGCATGGGCGAAGCCGGGCAGATGGTGATCGATGGCCGCGAGATTCCGGTCCGCGCCGCTGCCGAAGGCCACGCCTGGTTCGACTTCGCGGCGCTCTGCGAAGGCCCGCGCGCGGCCAGCGACTACATCGAGATCGCGACCGAGCACCACACCATCCTGCTCGGCGGCATCCCGCAGTTCGACGACACCAACAACGATCCGGCGCGCCGCTTCGTGCACCTCATCGACGAACTGTACGACCGCCACGTCAACTTCATCTGCACCGCTGCAGCATCGCCGACGATGCTGTACGCCGGTACCAGGCTCAACCATGCCTTCGAGCGCACTGCCTCGCGCCTGATCGAAATGCAGTCAGCCGAATACCTGGCGCTCGAACACCGGAGCTGATGCCGCGCAGGCGGCAGCGTCCTTCATCGGAGTCGAACGATGCGCAATGACGAAGCCGAGATCCGCGAGCTGGTCGCCACCTGGATGGCCGCGACGAAGGCCGGCGATGTGCAGGCGGTGCTCGATCTCATGACCGATGACGCCGTGTTTCTCGTGCCCGGCCAGGCGCCGTTCGGCAAGGCGCAATTCGCCGAAACCGCGCAGGCGCAGTCCGCGCTGCACATCGACGGCGAGAGCGACATCGAGGAAATCCAGGTCAGCGGCGACTGGGCGTTCATGCGTTCACACCTGACCGTGCGGGTGACGCCACCCGCTGGCGAGACCATGGTCCGCGCGGGCTATGCGCTTACCGTCCTGCGCCGCGATAACGGCCGCTGGAAGCTGGCCCGCGACGCCAACCTCGTCGGGCCAGCATGACGCGACTCAGGGGCGACGACGCAACTTGAGCAGCGAGTAGACGACCACCAGCACCGCGAGCGCGATACCTATCGCGCGCCATTCCTTGCCGGTGAGCGTGGTGAGGATCGCGGTCATCGCGGCAATCGCGAGCAGCGGCACGGTGAAGCCGCCCGGCAACACGAACGGCCGGTCGCCGCGTTCGCGCAGGTCCAACGATTGCGCGCGCCACGCGGCGAGGCTCACCAGTCCGTACACCAGGCAGATCGCACCACCGGAAATCAGCGCCAGCGCATCGAAGTTGCCGGCAATCGCAAGGCTCCACGCCAGCACCGCATGCGCGGCCAGTGCCCACAGCGGCACGCGGTGTGTCGCACTGACGGTACCGAAGATACTGGGCAGATAACCGTCGCGACCAAGCGCGAACACCAGACGCGCGGTGCCGAAGAGATTGCCCATCAGGAAGCCGGCCATCGAGATGCACGCAGTAACGAGCAGCAGTACGCGGCCCGGTCCCCACAATGCGGCCGCGGTGTCGGCGACGGGTACGCCACTCTTCGCCAGTTCCGCGTCGAGCAGGCCCTGGCCAACGACCTGCAGACCGATATAGAGCAGCACCACGAGCAGGATCGCCACCATCGTCGCGCGCGGCACGTCGCGCGCGGGATCGTTGAGTTCGCCGGAGGGCACCAGCGCGGTTTCCATGCCCGAATACGCGAACATCACCAGCACCATCGACGCGCCCAGCGCGCCCCATGAGGGCACGTCGCCGATCGCGAAACTCACCTGGCTCCAGTCGACGAAGAACACGCCGATCGCCGCGAGCAGGAACAGCGGCGTCAGCTTCAACGCGGCCAGCGTGGTGATCGCGCGCGCGCCGAGCTTCACGCCGAACGCGTTCAGCGCGAACAGCGCCGCGTACACCAACGTCAGCAGCAACGCACGCGGCAACGGCGGCGCAAACGCGGGCACGAGGTTCGCGACCTGCACCGACAGCGCCGCGGCGACGCCGGCACTCGAGGTGAAGTTGCTGATCCACAGCAACGCACCGCCGATGAAGCCCGCGAAGGGTCCGAACGTCGCACCGAGATAGCTGTACGGCCCGCCGGTCACCTGCACGCGGCTGCCCACCGCGGCGAAGCAAAGCGCGATCGGAATGATCGCGAACGCGCCGGCGACCAGTGCCAGCGGCGCCGCGGCCCCCATCTGCGCCGCCAGGGCGGAAGGCATGCGGAAGATGCCGCCACCGACGATGATGTTGATCACCGCGGCGGTGAGCGCGAAGGAGCCCACCGCGCGCAGCAGTGCCGCGTCGCCGCGCAGGGGAGCGCCGTGGAGCAGTGGCCTGGAGTCGTTCATCGGCGGCAGCCTGGCGGAGTCGGCGCAGGGTCGCATGCGGAAGGCGCCGCTCCAAGTACGGGCGGACATATGCTTGTTCCGGCGCGGCGGCACCGTCATTTGTGTCGCGTCACCGCGAGCGGCTCGCGTGAAGCGCGCAGGCATTGCTTGCCGCACCCCATTGACCACGTCGTCGCAGAGACGCTTCTCAACATGCGCCGCCATGCGCGGCACAGGAGCGGCGCGGCTTTGCGGTTAGCATCGGCGCTTTCCGTGCCGGAGTTCTCCATGCGTCGTGCGGCCCTTCCCCTTTCCCGTGTGCTGGTTTTCGGTGCGTGTTGGTCGTTGTGCGCATTCGGTGTCCTCGCGCAGTCCGCGCAGCGCCCCGAAGTCGCCGCCGCGGCGAAAGCCGAGCAGGCGAGGCTGATCGCCTGGCGCCGCGACTTCCACCAGAACCCGGAGCTGTCCAATCGCGAGGAACGCACTGCGGCGAAAGTCGCCGGACACCTGCGTTCGCTCGGCCTGAAACCGCAGACCGGCGTCGCCCACCACGGCGTGTTGGCGATCATCGAGGGCGGCAAGTCGGGCCCGAAAGTCGCGTTGCGCGCCGACATGGATGCGTTGCCCGTCACCGAGCAGACCGGATTGCCGTTCGCATCGAAGGTGACGGCGACCTTCAACGGCCAGGCCACCGGCGTGATGCACGCGTGCGGCCATGATGGGCACACCAGCATCCTGCTCGGCGTCGCCGATGCACTGGTGGCGATGCGCAAGGAGCTTCGGGGCTCGGTGATGCTGGTGTTCCAGCCGGCGGAAGAAGGCGTGCCTCCGGGCGAAAAAGGTGGCGCGCCAATGATGCTCGAGGAAGGCGTTTTCAAGACGTTCAAACCGGACGCTATCTTCGGCCTGCATGTGTTCTCGACGCTGCAGGCCGGGCAGATCGGCGTGCGCCAGGGACCGCTGATGGCGGCCTCGGACCGCTTCACCATCAAGGTGAAGGGACGACAGACGCACGGCTCGCGGCCGTGGGGCGGCATCGACCCGGTCGTCGCCGCGGCCGACGTGATCGGCACCGCCCAGACGATCGTTTCGCGTCGCACCGACCTGGCGAAGCTGCCGGCGGTCGTCACCTTCGGCACCGTGCACGGCGGCATCCGCTTCAACATCATTCCCGACGACGTCGAGATGAGCGGCACGATCCGCACGTTCGATCCCGGCATGCGCGAGAAGATCTTCGCCGACCTGAAGAACGTCGCCGAGCACGTCAGCGCCGCGCACGGCGCAACCGCCGAAGCGCGCATACCCGATGCGCCGGGCAATCCGGTCACGGTCAACAATCCGGAATTGACCGCGCGCATGCTCCCGAGCCTGGAAGCGGTCGCGGGCAAGGACAACGTGGTCGAACCGCCGCTGCAGATGGGCGCGGAAGACTATGCGTACTTCGCGAGGGAAGTGCCGTCGATGTATTTCTTCGTGGGCGCGACGGCGAAAGGCATCGATCCGGCGACGGCGCCGAGCAATCATTCGCCGCAGTTCAACATGGACGAATCGGCGCTCGATCTCGGCCTGCGCGCGATGCTGCAGGTGACGCTGGATTACCTGCATGGCGGGGCGCAATAAGGCGCGCCTGACGTGGCGCTTCGCTTCTCCCGCATGCGGGGAGAAGGTGCCCGAAGGACGGACGCCCGCAGGAAGCACTCTTGGGGTGTGAGGGGAGGCGAGCGAGTTGTTTTGCTTCTCGCAACGGCCCCTCACCCTGCGTTGCTATCGCAACGCTGTCCCTCGCCCCGCAAGCGGGGCGAGGGAGAATGGCTTGTGATTACAGGATCGGCGCGAGTCCGGCACCAAACGCGGTGAACACACGCGTCGTGAGCGACTTCAGGCCGACGTTCACTTCCGGGAAATCACCGACCGGCCGGTAACACGCGCGGAAGCCAGGATGATTGCGCGGCAGCGGTTGCGGGCATGCCGGGCCGGGCATGAATTCGTAACTGGTGGCGTAACGCATCGGCCACAGGTCGAAGATCGGCAGCCGCTCGGACATCTTGCCGATGGAATATTCGAGCCCCGAAAACAGCGGCGGCTTGTCGCGCGGTGCGATCACCCACGCGTTCTCAGGCTGGATGTCGCGGCGGATGCTGTCGGCCAGTGCGCGGGCGAAGCCCGGGTCCTCGATCACCACCGCGCTCTCGGTGTTGTAGGTGTCGCCGCGCGGATCGAAGTTGTGCGTGCCGATCACGCCGATGCGTTCGTCGATCACCACCGACTTCGCATGCAGGCCGATGCGCACGCCCGCGCGCGCGAGCGGCACCGGTTCGTTCGCGCGGCGGCGGCCGTAGCGCTTGGCGGCGTATTCACGCGATAGCGGCGGCTGGTAGCGATAAACGACACTGCCCGGCTCGCGGTAACGGCGGCGCTGCGCCTGTCGATCCTTGCGGACCTCGGCAGCACTCCGCGCACCGTCGGCGCCCGACCCCGAGCCGGGACCCGGACGCGGCAGCGCTTCGCTCGGCCCCTGCTCGCTGTCGAGCAGGTCCGGCAGCTCCGCACCGGTCGCGGCGATGTCGATCGGCGCGTCCAGCGGGAACGGCTTGTATTCGTAGATGTCGAAGCCGAATTCGCGCAGGTAGCGGCGCTTGTACTTGTACGACAGCGCATAGGCGATGAACGCGTCGGTGGATGCGAGCGAATTGGTCGACACGATCACCCGCGGGCGTGGCTTGCGCGCGTGCATGCGCCGGAACATCGCCTGTGCCGGCCTCGACATCACCAGATAAGGCGTCTGCAGCATCACTTCGCCCTGCGCCGTTTCGATCAGCTGGCGCAGTCTGTCCGATGTCCAGTCGCGTTCGCGGCCGGCGCGGCGCTGCTTCACCGGCGTATCGGACACGTAATGCACGTCGCCCACCGCGATCGCGCTTGCCACCAGGCGCTGCTGCACGATCTCCGGATCAACCGCGTCACGACGCATTGTTTCCGCGCGCTGCGGCCGCTCGAACGTTGGCGGCTTCAGCGAAGGCACGCCGCTGTCGACGAGCAGCTTGTGCACGTCGCGCAGATTTTCCACGGGCACGCTGCGGCGATCGTTCCAGAAGGTGACGAACGCGGCGTCCATCGTCGCGGCGACCGGGCCGGCGACGAGCAGGTCGCGGTCACGGAAGTTGAACTCGTCGTCCCAGTCGTAATAGTCGTCCTGGTAGTTGCGCCCGCCGGTGATGCCGATCGCGCTGTCGACCAGCAGCATCTTGGAATGCATGCGCTGGTTGAGCCGCTTCCAGCAGCACGCGGCGGCGACGGCGTACTGCGGATAGTTGATGCGCGCACGGTGCAGCACCGGGTTGTAGATGCGCACTTCGAAGTTGGCGTGCGCGCCAGCGAGCGCGGCCAGTGTTTCCACGCGTCGCAGCGCCGAGAGCTGGTCGAGCAGCAGGCGTACCTGGACGCCGCGGCGCGCGGCGGCAAGGAGTTCGTCCAGCACCAGCTGCCCGGCATCGTCCTCGTCGAAGATGTAGGTCTGCAGGTCGATGCGCGTGGTCGCGGCGCGGATCAGGTTGATGCGCGCGAGCATCGCGTCCGGGCCACGATCGATGATCACCGCGTAGTGGCGCGGCTGTTCCGGCGTGGATTCGGCCAGCGCGCGCGCGGCGAGATCGCGCAGGGGCGAAGGCTGCGCGCATTTGTCGATTGCCGTGCATTCGACCGTGGTGGGCCGCGCCGCGCTGACGATCCGCGCACTCTGTTCGCGCTGCGCCGGCGACAGGCTCGCGCACGCACTCAACGCAAGCGCGCACAGGGCAAGGACGAAGCGGGACGACAGGGTCATGGCCGGCGATTGTAGGGCGCCGCCAGGCCATCAGGCTGCGGCACGGCCCACCGCACCGCCGTGCGCGGGGAAAACAGGCGTGCGGCTTGCGGTTGCGCGACGAATCCCTGGTGCACTTGCCATATCCTGCACCTTACGGCGCCGGAGCCTGCAGCCGCACGCGCAGACGGAAATTCACGTCGTCGGTCAGCGCCCAGCGCCAGCTTTCGACACCGTAGTTCGTGCGCAATACACGACCCTGCGCGACCACGTCGCAATCGCGCGCCGGACGCGCGCAGTCGCTCGGTTCCAGCATGAAGGCTTCGCGTCGGCTGACGCCGTGCATGCTCAGGGTGCCGTACAGCGGCCCGCCGCTGCGCACCAGTTCGCCTGCATACGGGTCGGAGCGGAATTCGACCCACGGATGATGTTCGGCATCGAGGAAGCGTTCGCCGCGCGCGAACCGCGTGTAGCGGCGCGAGCCTTCGACTTCCACCGACGTCGTCGCCAGGCGGATGCGCACTTCGTGGCGGCCGTCGGGCAACACCACCACTTCGCCGTCGTAGCGCGGGAAGTGGCCGGTGATGGTCTGGCCCCAGCGCGTTTCCAGTTCGAATTCGATGCGGCTGCGCGCGGGATCCAGTGCCTGTGCCGTGGCCCACGCCGGCAGCAGGCAGGCGAATGCGAGCGCGGCGTGCAGCAAGCGCCGCAGCGCATTCCCTTGCAAGACGATCCGGGTCCGCGTGGGTGCGGTCACGGCCACCAGAAGGCGCTGAGCTGCGCGGCGCCGGGTTCCAGCGCGGCGCCCGCGGGCAGCGTGAGCACGGCGATGCCGCCGGGCGGCATGCCGCGGTAGTCGCCGGACTGGCCGCTGTGCAGCAGCGCGGCGAGCTGCTCGAAGCCGGGGTTGTGGCCGACCATCAGCAGGCGCGTGGACTGCGCATGCGCATCGGCGAGCGAAATCAGCGTGCCCGGCGTGGCGTCGTAGATCGAGGGTTCGATGCGCTGGTCGACGTAGCCGATCGCGCCGAGAACGGCTTCCAGCGTTTCGCGTGAGCGCCGCGACGGCGAGCAGAGCACGCAGTCGGGCACCAGCCGTTGCTCCGCGAGCCAGCGGCCAGCGGCCTCCGCTTCGGCGAGGCCTTCCGCGGACAGCGGCCGGTCGAGGTCGGCCTGGCCGGGTGCGGCAGGTTCGGCGTGGGCGTGGCGGAGCAGGATCAGTTCGCGCATGGATTCAGGGCCGGGATCGGGGAAAGAGAAGCGGGAATGGGAACGCAGCGTCCCCATCATCCCGGGCGTGTGATTGCGACGATGCCACGCGGCGTGCGGGCAGGAGGACCGGACGGCAGGAACGAAGCGTCGCGCGGCGGCGATGCGGCCCGCCGGCTGCGCGTTCCGTTTCCGCCTTCATCCTTACTTCTTCAACCACCGCAGCAGCGGCTGCCAGTCCGACTGGTGCTCGCGCACCTGCGCCGAGTGGTAGTCGAACAGGCTCTTGCCGAGCGCGGTGGTGACGACGTAGCCCTGGCTGTCGCGCAGCTGCGCGATCAGCGGGTACGGCCATTGCTTCAGCAGGTCGAGCGCCTGCTGCGAGACGTTGGTCCACGGCTTGAGCTTGTTGCCGACCAGCCCGACGCGCAGCGTGCCCTTGCGCACGCGCGGGTGCCTGGCGAGGGAGTCGAGGAAGGGCACCGTGGCTTCGATGTCGAAGGTCGAAGGCACGATCGGGACGACCACCGCATCGACGGTTTCCAGGAACGGATCGAGTTCCTCCGCCATGGCGCCCGCAGCCCCGTCGACGATGACCCGCTGGGTATCGTCGGGCACCTGCTTGCGCCAGGCCTTGCGGCGGGTGCCGTCGATCGCGAGAACCGCGCTGTCGAGGCCGGCGCGCTTCTGCGCCCAACGGGTGGAGGACGCCTGCGGATCGGCATCGACGAGCGCCGTACGCAGGCCATCGATTGCCGATTGCGCGGCGAGATGGGTCGCGATCGTGGTCTTGCCCGCGCCCCCCTTGGAACTGGCCACCAGAACGGTCTTCATCAAACCCCCTCATTGGCGCAACGAGTCCGCAGCGTACAACGGCGGCGCGAGAGCGGCGACCCCCGGCTGGCGCGCCCCGCGGGAATGGTCATTCAGGCCATCAGGGGCAGTTCGGCGATCAGCGCGACGCGGCCGTCCGGCTCGACTTCCGCGCGCATATGGCCGTCGTGCCCGCGGGCGATGGCCGCGGCCAGCGGCAACTGCAGGCCGAGCCCGTGGTTGCCCAGCGCCACCGGCAGGGGACCCTCGAGCAGGCGCGTGGGGTCTTCGAGGAAGTCCGGCAGGCAGGCCAGGCGGCGATGCAGGCGCGCGTGGTGGCCTTCGCGTTCGAGGAAGAGGGGCGCCGGCAGTACCTCTTCCGGCGAGAGGCGCAGCTCGCGCAGGATCCGCAGCAGCTGCAGCAGGCGGCTGTCGTCGCCGAGCACGTGCAGGCTGGTGCCATCGTCTTCGAACCGCAGCGGCGCCGCGTCGGCCCTGGCCACGCCGAGCGCGGCCAGCATGCTCAGGTCGACCTGGATGCGTCGGCCGAGCAGGCGGCCGCGCTCGGCGCGCAGGCAGTCGGACAGCTCGTCGATCATCCCGGCCAGGCGCACGCCCTGGCGCTCGATCAGTTCGAGCATGCGGCCGCGCTCCTCCTCGGTGATGTCGGCGCTGCGCAGCAGGTAGACCGCCGTCTGCAGGGGCGACAACGGGTCTCGCAGGTCATGGGCAACGCGCTGGAACCATTCCGGATGGGTCATTCGACTTCCGCCTGGCGATCGGGGCGGCCCTGCTGACTGGTGCACAGCTGCTTCACCGTATCCAGATCCGGGGGCTTCACCAGATGTTGATCGAAACCCGCATCAAGGGAGCGTCTACGGTCTTCCGCTTGGCCCCAGCCCGTGACCGCGACCAGCCGCACGTCGCGGCCTTGCGGGTGCGCACGCAGGCTGCGGGCGACATCGAAACCGCTGCGGCCCGGCATGCCCAGGTCGAGGAAGATCAGGTCGGGCGTCATCCGTGCGACCGCGGCTTCGACCACCTGCGGGTCGTACAGCGCTTCGGCATCGTGGCCGAGCAGCCGGACCATCGTCGCCAGCGTGTCGGCGGCGTCGCGGTTGTCGTCGACGACCAGCACGCGCAGCGGCTGGGCCGCTGTTTCCGGTACACCCGTGGATAGGCCCGGCGCCGGCTTGGGCGGCAGCGCCGCCACGCGCTCGCTGCACGGCAGCAGCACGGTGAACGTGCAGCCCTGCCCCGGTCCGTCGCTGTGCACGCTGACATGGCCGCCGTGCAACTGGGTGAGGCGCTGCACCAGGGTCAGGCCGATGCCGAGGCCGCCGTGCGCGCGCTCCACGCGGTTGTCGATCTGGCGGAACAGGTCGAATACGGTTTCCAGGTGCCCCGCGTCCAGGCCGATGCCCTGGTCGACCACCTGGACGGCGACCTGCAGCGGCGCCGGCAGCGCCGGCTCGCGCCGCAGCTCGGCGCGCAGTTCGATGCGCCGGCCGGGTTCGGAATATTTCGCCGCGTTGTTGAGCAGGTTGGCGAAGACCTGCGCCAGCCGCACCGGGTCGGCGTCAAGCATGACGTCCTGCCCGGGCAGCTCGAGCACGAGTTCGTGCCCCCACTGGTTGAACAACGGCTGCGCGGTGTCGACCGCATTGCGCAGCACCTCGCGCAATGCAGTCGGGGCGCGCCGCAGCAGCATCTTGCCGCGGGTGATGCGGGCGACGTCGAGCAGGTCGTCGAGCATCCGCACCAGCAGCGACAGCTGCCGTTCCATCAGGTCCTGCAGTTCGTCGTTGCTGCCGGCAAGCGCAAGCCGCCGGATCGACAGCGCGTTCTGCAGCGGCGCCAGCGGATTGCGCAACTCGTGCGCGAGCGTGGCGAGGAATTCGTCCTTGCGCGTGTCGGCCTCGCGCAGGCGCTGCTCGGCGCGCGCGCGTTGCGCGATTTCCATCTGCAGCGCGGTGTTGCGCGTGGCGAGCGCGGCGTTGGCTTCGCGCAGGGTGTCGTTGAAGGCTTCCAGTTCGCGCGCCTTCTCGGTCTGCAGCGCGCGGTTGGCGGCGGCGAGTTCGGCGTTGACGACTTCCACTTCGCGCCGCTTGCGATGCAGCTCCGCGAGCACTTCGACCTTGCTGCGCAGGATCTCCGGGATGATCGGCACCATCACGTAGTCGAACGCACCGAGCTTGTAGCCGCGCAGGCGATCGAGGTCCGAGACATTGACCGCGGTGACGAAGATGATCGGCGTCTTCTCGAAGCGCGGGTGCTGGTGGATCAGGCTCGCGGTCTCGAAGCCATCCATGCCCGGCATGTTGACGTCGAGCAGGATCACCGCGAACTCGGTTTCCATCAGCCGCTTGAGGGCTTCGGTGCCCGAAGCCGCATCGACGAGGTTGTCGCCGAGCGGTTCGAGGATCGCGCGATACGTCAGCAGGCGCCCGGGCTGGTCGTCGACCAGCAGCACGTTCACCGGCTCGCGGAGCTTCTGCGGTGTCATCGCGGTCTCGATGCGCCCGGCGGCTCTCAGCGATGCAGCCATTGGCGCAACACCCCGAGCAGCTGGTCGGTGACCACGGGCTTGGCGAGGTAGTCGGACGCGCCGGCTTCCAGGCATTTCTCGCGGTCGCCCTTCATCGCCTTGGCGGTCAGCGCGACGATCGGCAGCGAACGCGATTCAGGCCTCTCGCGGATCGCGCGCATCGTGTCGTAGCCGTCCATGCCCGGCATCATGATGTCCATCAGCACGAGGTCGATATCCGGATCGGTCGCGACCTTCTCGATCGCTTCCTGGCCGGTGCCGGCGGTGACGACATCCATGCCGTGGCGCTCCAGCACGCTCGACAGCGCGAAGATGTTGCGCACGTCGTCGTCGACCACGAGGACGCGTTTCGATCGGATCGCGTCGTCGGATTCGTGCAGGCGCTGCACCATCTGCTGCTTGGTCGGCGGCAGTTCGGAGATCACGCGGTGCAGGAACAGCGCGGTCTCGTCGAGCAGGCGCTCGGGCGATTCCACGCCCTTGATGACGATGCTGCGCGCGACCTTCTTCAGGCGCTGGCTCTCGTCGACGGTGAGTTCCTTGCCGGTGAACACGACGATCGGCATGTTCTGCAGCAGCGGGCTTTCCTTGATCCGCTCGAGCAGCTCGAAACCGCTCATGTCCGGCAGGCGCAGGTCGAGCACGGCGCAGTCGTACTGGCCGCTGCGCAGCGCTTCCAGCGCCTCGGCGCCGCTGCCGGCGGTGTCGATGGCGACGTCGTCGTGGCGGATCAGCTCCTCGATGCTCATGCGCTCGCCGACATCGTCTTCGATGACCAGCAGGCGCTTCACCCGCGGCAGGGTGTAGTCCTTGATCCGCTGCAGCGCTTCGGCGATCGACTCGGTCGTGGCGGGCTTGGCGAGGTAGGCGAAGGCGCCGCGTTCGATGCTCTGGTGGCGCTCTTCCTCGACGGTGACGATCTGCACCGGGATGTGGCGCGTCGAGGAATCCTGCTTCAGGCGCGCGAGCACGGTCCAGCCGAGCATGTCCGGCAGGAAAATGTCGAGCGAGATCGCGGTCGGCTTGTAGTCACGCACGAGGCGCAACGCATCCGCACCGCGGTTGGCGACCAGCACGCGGAAGCCCTGCGAACGCGCCATGTCGCGCATCACCGCCGCGTAACGTGGGTCGTCCTCGACCACCAGCAGCACTGACTCGCCAGGCCGGATATTGTCCCGGTCGTCCTCGATCTGTTCCGGTGGCGGCAGCGGCAGGATGCTTTCGCTAGAACGTGCCGGCGGCAGGCTGCTGGCGGCGCGCGCGGCGTGCGGCGCATCCGGGCCGGCATAACGCAGCGGCAGATACAGCGTGAACACGCTGCCCTTGCCGACTTCGCTGTGGAGCTTGAGTTCGCCGCCCAGCAGGCCGGCAATTTCGCGCGAGATCGCCAGGCCCAGGCCGGTGCCGCCATATTTTCGCGACGTGCCTGCGTCGGCCTGCTGGAAGGCTTCGAACACGATCTTCTGTTTTTCCGGCGAGATGCCGATGCCGGTGTCGCGCACTTCGAACGCGACCACGGTCGGCGCGTTGTCGAGGATCGTGTGGCCCGGCGTCCAGCCACCCGCCACCGCACCGACGCGCAGGCGCACGCTGCCGTGTTCGGTGAACTTGAGCGCGTTCGACAGCAGGTTCTTGAGGATCTGCTGCAGGCGCTTGGGATCGCTGGTGAGCGCGTGGCCCAGGCCGGGCGTGAGGTCGACGCTGAAGTCGAGGCTCCGTCGTTCGGCTTCGTGGTGGAAGCTGCGCTGCATGTTCTCGCGCAGGTGGTCGAAGGCGATCTCCTCGCTGTCGACGGTGACCGTGCCCGACTCGATCTTGGACAGGTCGAGGATGTCGCTGATCAGGTGCAGCAGGTCGGTGCCGGCCGCATGGATGGTCTTGGCGAACTCGACCTGGCGCGGGCTGAGGTTGGTATCGGGATTCTCGGCCAGCTGCTGGCCGAGGATCAGGATCGAATTCAGCGGCGTGCGCAGTTCGTGCGACATGTTGGCGAGGAACTCGGACTTGTAGCGCGAGGTGAGCGCGAGTTCGGCCGCCTTGTCCTCGAGCGCGCGGCGGGCGTGCTCGATCTGCAGGTTCTTGCTTTCGACTTCGCGGTTCTGCTCGGCGAGCAGCGTCGCCTTGAGCGCGATTTCCTCGTTGGTCTGCTGCAGTTCCTTCTGCTGCGACTGCAGTTCCGCGGCGAGCTGCTGCGACTGCGACAGCAGCGACTCGGTGCGCATCGAGGCTTCGATGGTGTTGAGCACGATGCCGATCGAACCCGACAGCTGTTCGAGGAACGCGCGTTGCGAGGGCGAGAATTCGCCGAGCGAGGCGAGTTCGATCACCGCCTTCACCTGGTCCTCGAACAGTACCGGCAGCACGATCACGTTGCGCGGGATCGCGCTGAACAGTCCCGAGGAAATCTGCACCGAGCCGGCCGACCCGCTCTTGAGCAAGGTGTTGTCGAGCAGGATCATCTCGCCCTGCGCGGCGCACTGGCCGATCAGGCCCTGGCCGAATTCCAGCGTGCGCTCGTCCTCGCCTCCACTGTCGGCGTAGCCGGCGAGCTGGCGCAGCACGGTGCGGCCACTGGCTTCTGTGTCGACGACGTACATCACGCCCTGCTGCGCGTTGACCAGCGGCGCGAGCTCACTCAACAGCATGTGGCCCAGCGTGATCAGGTCGCGCTGGCCCTGCATCATGCCGCTGAACTTGGCGAGGTTGGTCTTCAGCCAGTCCTGCTCGCGGTTCGACTCGGTGGTCGCGCGCAGGGTGCCGATCATCAGGTTGATGTTGTCCTTGAGGTCGGCGACTTCGCCGCGCACGTCGACCTGGATCGAGCGCGTGAGGTCGCCCTGGGTCACCGCGGTGGCAACCTCCGCAATCGCACGCACCTGGTTGGTGAGGTTGGCGGCGAGCTGGTTCACGTTGGCGATCAGGTCCTTCCAGATGCCCGCGGTGCCCGGCACGAAGGCCTGGCCACCCAGGCGCCCTTCCACGCCGACTTCGCGCGCCACCGTGATCACCTGGTCGGCGAAGATCGCCAGCGTGTTGGTCATCGCGTTGATGGTGTCGGCCAGTTCCGCGATTTCGCCCTTGGCTTCCACGGTCAGCTTCTTGTGCAGGTCGCCATTGGCGACCGAGGTCACGACCTTCGCGATGCCGCGCACCTGCGTCGTCAGGTTCGACGCCATCTGGTTCACGGAGTCGGTGAGGTCCTTCCACGTGCCGGCGACGCCCGGCACCTGCGCCTGGCCGCCGAGCTTGCCTTCGGTACCTACTTCGCGCGCCACGCGCGTCACTTCCGCGGCGAAACCGTTGAGCTGGTCCACCATCGTGTTGAGGGTTTCCTTCAGCTGCAGGATCTCGCCTTCCGCATCCACGGCGATCTTGCGCGAGAGGTCGCCCTTCGCCACCGACGTCGCCACTTCGGCGATGTTGCGCACCTGCGTGGTGAGGTTGGACGCCATCGAGTTGACGTTGTCGGTGAGGTCCTTCCACGTGCCGGCGACGCCGGGCACTTGCGCCTGGCCGCCGAGCTTGCCTTCGGTACCGACTTCGCGCGCCACGCGCGTCACTTCCGCGGCGAAGGAGTTGAGCTGGTCCACCATCGTGTTGATGGTTTCCTTCAGCTGCAGGATCTCGCCCTTGACGTCCACCGCGATCTTGCGCGACAGGTCGCCCTTCGCCACCGCGGTGGTGACTTCGGCGATGTTGCGCACCTGCGCGGTGAGGTTGGACGCCATCGAGTTGACGTTGTCGGTGAGGTCCTTCCACGTGCCGGCGACGCCGGGCACCTGCGCCTGGCCGCCGAGTTTTCCTTCCGTGCCCACTTCGCGCGCCACGCGCGTCACTTCCGCGGCGAAACCGTTGAGCTGGTCCACCATCGTGTTGATGGTGTTCTTGAGTTCGAGGATTTCTCCGCGCACGTCCACGGTGATCTTGCGCGAGAGGTCGCCGCGCGCCACGGCCGTGGTCACCTCGGCGATGTTGCGCACCTGCGAGGTCAGGTTCGACGCCATCGCGTTGACCGAATCGGTCAGGTCCTTCCAGGTGCCGCCGATGCCCGGCACGATCGCCTGGCCGCCCAGACGGCCTTCGGTACCGACTTCGCGGGCCACGCGCGTCACTTCCGCGGCGAAGCCGTTGAGCTGGTCCACCATCGTGTTGATGGTGTCCTTGAGCTCGAGGATCTCGCCGCGCACGTCCACGGTGATCTTGCGCGAGAGGTCCCCCTTCGCTACCGCCGTGGTGACTTCGGCGATGTTGCGCACCTGCGACGTCAGGTTCGACGCCATCGAGTTCACGTGGTCGGTCAGGTCCTTCCACGTGCCGGCGACGTCGGGCACCTGCGCCTGGCCGCCGAGTTTTCCCTCCGTACCCACTTCGCGCGCCACGCGGGTCACTTCCGCGGCGAAGCCGTTGAGCTGGTCCACCATCGTGTTGATGGTGTTCTTGAGTTCGAGGATTTCTCCACGCACGTCCACGGTGATCTTGCGCGACAGGTCGCCCTTCGCCACGGCGGTGGTCACCTCCGCGATGTTGCGCACCTGCGAGGTGAGGTTCGACGCCATCGCGTTGACCGAGTCGGTCAGGTCCTTCCACGTACCCGCCACGCCGGGCACGATCGCCTGGCCACCGAGCTTGCCTTCGGTGCCCACCTCGCGCGCCACGCGCGTCACTTCCGAGGCGAAGCCGCGCAGCTGGTCGACCATCGTGTTGATGGCTTCCTTCAGCTGCAGGATCTCGCCACGCACGTCCACGGTGATCTTGCGCGAGAGATCGCCGTTGGCCACGGCGATCGTCACTTCGGAAATGTTGCGGACCTGGCCGGTGAGGTTGGACGCCATCTGGTTCACCGAGTCGGTGAGGTCCTTCCACACGCCCGATACACCTTTTACTTTCGCCTGGCCGCCGAGGCGGCCGGCGGTACCGACTTCGAGCGCGACGCGGGTCACTTCCGACGAGAACTCGCCCATCTGCTCGATCATGCGATTGACGATCGACGCCGAACGCAGGAATTCGCCCTGCAGCGGACGGCCATCGGCTTCCAACGGCACGGTCCGGGTGAGGTCGCCCTTGGCCACGCCGGCCATCGCCTCGGTCATGGTTTCGACCGGACGCACGAGATCGTCGATCAGGTCGTTGACCGAGCGCTCCATGCCCGACCACGCGCCCTGGCGGTTGGCGGCGGTGAGTCGCTGGCGGGTCTGGCCTTCGCGGCCGACTTTTACGCCGACGCGCTGCAGGTCTTCGGCGAGGCGGCGGTTGAGCTGGACGATCGAGTTGAAGGCCTCGGCCACCTTGCCTTCGACGCCGGGCCAGTGCACCGGCAGCGATACCGAGAAGTCGCCGGCTTCCACCGCCTGCATCGCGGCGAGCAGTGCCAGCATGTACTCCGACGGGTCTTCGTCTACGAGCCGCTCGCGCGAGCGGACGCGCCGTTTGAGTTCCGTTGCCACGTAAGCCCCCCGTCTGGCTCATCGCGAGGCGACCGGCGCCTCGTGCCGAGCCGGTCTGGTATTGAAATAAAGAAGGAACGGAAAAAACTAGTCCGGCCGATGTGATGACGGCTTTCACATCGGACATCGCAGTTTTCGCGTCCGCGCGGGAGCCCGGGACAGGTTGGTGCGCCGCTATCATTCGGGTTTACGCCGCCCACGGATGCGCTGGTTTCCATGACCGAACTGCAGGACCTGGTCGCGCTGTTGCGCGCCGACACGCCCCTGATCCTGATCGAAACGCGCGATGAAGCGCGGGTGGTCGAACTCTTCCGCCAGGCGCTGTCGCAGGTCTGGCGGCACATGCACCGCTGGTCGATCACCGAAGGGCTGCGCCGCTTCGACCTGGACCGCGAGGACGAGCCCGGCGGCCCCGCCGACCTGTCCAGCACGCTCGACGCGATCCGCGAGGCGGCGCATCGCGGCGTGTACCTGCTGTTCGACGCCGTGCCCTTCATGGGCGCGGCGATTACCCAGCGCCAGGTGCGCGAAATCCTGGAACGCCGCAATTGCCAGCCGCACGTGCTGGTGCTGGTCGGCCACAAGCTCGAGTTGCCGCCGGAACTGGCGACACATGCCGTGCGCTACACGCCGCAGCTTCCCGACGCCGCTACCCGCCTGAAGCTGGTGCGCGAGGAAGCCGACGCCTATGCGCGCCAGAACGGCGGGCGCCGCGTCGAAATCGACGGCGAGGCGATCCACGCGATCGTGCGCAACCTGCGTGGCCTCGACGGCGTGGACATCCGCCGCATAGCGCGCCATCTGATCAACGACGATGGCGCGCTGGGACCGAATGACCTGCCGCAGCTGGCGAAGCTGAAGTTCGAGCTGCTCAACCGCAGCGGCCTGCTGCGCTTCGAATACGACACGGCGCGGTTCGCCGATGTCGCCGGCGCGAGGCGGATCAAGCGCTGGGTGGAACAGCGGCGCAAGGCGTTCGTCGCCGATGCCGAGCCCGTGGGCGAGGTCGCGTCCGCGGACACCGTGGCCGTGAAGTCGCCGGCGTTGGCGCTGGAGCCGCCGAAGGGCCTGCTCCTGCTCGGCGTGCAGGGCTGCGGGAAGTCGATGATCGCCAAGGCGGTCGCGGGCGGCTTCGGCGTGCCGCTGGTGCGGCTCGATTTCGGCTCGCTCTACAACAAGTACCAGGGCGAAACCGAAAGGAACCTGCGCGAGGCGCTGGCCGCCTCCGAGCAGCTCGAACCCTGCGTGGTCTGGATCGATGAAATCGAGAAGGGACTCGCATCGGACACGGGCGACCTCGACGGCGGCGTCTCGCGGCGCGTGCTCGGCTACCTGCTGACGTGGATGGCGGAGCGGCGCTCGCGCGTGTTCCTGGTCGCCACCGCGAATTCGGTGGAGGCGCTGCCGCCGGAACTGCTGCGCAAGGGCCGCTTCGACGAGGTGTTCTTCGTCGACCTGCCCGACGCGGCCACGCGCGAACAACTGTTCGCGCTGCACCTGGAAAAGCGCGGCTTCAATGCGGCGTTGTTCGAACTGCCCGCGCTGGTGGCGGCAAGCGAAGGATTTTCGGGGGCGGAAATCGAACAGGCGATCGTGTCGGCGATGTTTGCGGCGAGCGCGGCCAATGTTGCGTTGTCCGATTTCGCGGTGCGCGCCGAACTCAAGCAGACGCGTCCGCTGTCCGTGCTGATGGCCGAGCAAGTGGAGGCACTGCGCGAATGGGCGCGCGAACGCACGGTGCCGGCGGATTGATGGCCGATTCCCGCGGGAGAGTCCCGCGGGCGCGACAGACGTGATGCGGGAGGTCGCGCCCGAGGGGCGCTCCTACAGGCCCCACTGCGCCCACAACGGCAGCGTCAGCAACGAGAGCAGCAAGCCGTAGCCGACCATCGCGGCCGCCAGGCGCGGGGCAAGGTTGTGGGCGATGGCCAATGCCCCCGCCGTGACCATCGGCGGCATCGCGGCTTCGAGCACCGTGGCGCGCGCCATCTCCCCGTGCAGTCCGAGCACGGGCACCAGCAGCGCGGCGAGCGCGGGCATCAGCGCCAGCTTCAGCAGCAAGCCGGTGACGAGCGGCTTGAGTTCCTCGCGCGGCAGGGTGAGCCGCACCGACAGGCCGATCGTCAGCATCGCCAGCGGCAGCAGCGCATCGGACAGGCGCTGCAATCCACCTGCGATCCACGTCGGCGGCTCCGCCGGCATCACGGTGAAGCCAAGCACCAGCGCCCACAACGGCGGAAACCGCGCGATGCGCAGCAGCATGTCCTTCGCGCCGGGTGGGTGGCCATCGACCGACGCCCCGCCGTAACGCGCGACCACCCACAGGCCGAACGTCGACAGGATCAGGAACACCCCGAACTGGTCGTACACCACCGCGTACGGCAACGCGTGCTCGCCGATCAGCGCACGCGTCAGCGGATAGCCGAGGAAGCTGGTGTTGCCGAGCGCGACGGTGAGCAGCAGCGCCGCATGTTCCTCGTCGCGGAAGCGCAGCCAGCGCGACAGTGCGCCGACGCACACCAGCGTGACGAGCAACAACAGCCACGGCACGATGGCGATCGCGAGCAGCGCCGGCTCCAGGTGCAATCGCGGCGCGTAACGCAGTACGGCCGCGGGCAGGCAGACGTAGAGCACGACGAGATTGAGCACCTGCGCGGCGTTTTCCGGCAGCGCACGCAGGCGCTGGAAGACGTAGCCCAGCACGAGCATCGCCAGCACGAGGGCGAATGCATCAAATGCCATCAGGATCGAGGCCGAAAAAAGCGATCCATGCGATCCGCCGCGGCTCCCGTGCTCACATCAGCATCCATCCGGTGATGGAAAGGCGGTCGTCCCTCGCCCACGGCGCCACCAGCGATACCGCGTGACCCGCGGGGACGGCGAACAGCGACAGCGTGTTCCAGGTGGGAAGAAACGTGTCCTGCACGCGGCCATCGTCGCCGATGAACTGCAGCAACCCACCCCAGTCCGCCTGCCAGCCGCGGCTCAGGTTGAGCACGTAAGCGTAGAGGCGGCCTTCGTCGAGTTCCTCGTCGTTGTGATGGCGCAGGAACTGACCCGGCCGGTAACGCGTCGCCTGCGCGTTGATGCGGCGGATGCGCGTGTCGCCGGTGAGATGGCGTGCGAACGCCAGATAGTCGGGTGAGTTGAACAATTCCAGCACGCGGTGAAGGAGCAGGCCGGGATCGCGCCGCTCCTGGTAGGCGCGCACCATCATGTAGCTGTCGTAGGCGAAGCGGAAACCATCGTCGCCTTCCTGCCCTGCGCTCGCGGCCGTCTCGGCGAACAGCCGCTGCGCCTGCTCATCGGTGAGCACACTGTAGGTCGCGTGGTCGATGGTGCGCGCGCCTTGCGCATCACGCAGCGCGAGCGTCCATGGCACCTCTTCAGCCAGGCACGTGCGCAGGCGTTCGGCCGCATCGGGCAGGAGGTAGCCCGTAACCTGCATGCGGCCGTTTCGCCGCAACTGTTCCCGCCAGAAGGCAAGGTCGAGGCCCGTATTGATCACTGCTCAATACCCCGCGGCCTGCCCGTCCTTGCGCGATTCGCTGGCGCCGATGTAGCCGCCGTTCGGATTCACCATGATCGCCTGGTAGCCGCCGTAAGGACCGTCGGCGAAGCGCACGGAATGTCCCTTGCGCATCAGCGCGCGCACGGTTTCGTAGGGGAAACCGGATTCGAGGTCGAGCTCGCCGCCGTCGCTCATCGCGATGGCCTGGCCCGCGGGATCAGTGGAACCGTCGTGCTGGATGCGCGGCGCGTCGCCGGCCTCCTGCAGGTTCATCCCGAAATCGACGAGGTTCATCACGATCTGCGCGTGCCCTTGCGGCTGCATCGCACCGCCCATCACGCCAAACGACAGCCACGGCTTGCCGTCCTTCGTCACGAACGCGGGAATGATGGTGTGGAACGGACGCTTGCCGGGTGCGAACGAATTCGGGTGGCCTTCCTTCAGCACGAACTGCTCGCCGCGGTCCTGGAAGATGAAGCCGAGTCCCGGCGGCGCCATGCCGCTGCCCATGCCACGGTAGTTGGACTGGATCAGCGAGACCATCATGCCGTCGGCATCGGCGACGGTGAGATAGATCGTGTCGCCTTCGTTGAGCTGCGGGATCACGCCGGGCTCGGCGGACTTCATCGCCTTGTCCATCGAGATCAGCTTGCCGCGTTCGCGCGCGTATTCCTTCGAGACCAGTTTCGCTACCGGCGTCCTGTAGTAATCGGGATCGGCGTACGAGGCGGCGCGGTCGGCGAAGGCGAGTTTCTTCGCTTCGGCGAACAGGTGCACGTGTTCGGGGCTGCCGAAGCCGTACTTCTTCAGGTCATAGGGTTCGAGCAGGTTGAGGATCTGCAGCGCGGCGATGCCCTGCCCGTTCGGCGGAAGTTCCCACACATCAAAGCCGCGGTAGTTGGTCGAAACCGGTTCGACCCACTCGCCCTTGTGCGCAGCGAGGTCGTCATACGACAGGAATCCACCGTTGGCCCTGAAGTACGCGTCGATGGTGCGCGCGATGTCGCCCTTGTAGAACGCATCGCGGCCGCCGTTGGCGATCTTCTCCAGCGTGTTGGCGAGGTTCGGGTTCTTCCAGATCTCGCCGGTTCGGGGCCCTCGCTTGCCATCCACCGTGAACTGCTCGGCGAAGCCCGGCCACTTCGACAGCGTCGGCACCGAACGGCCCCAGTAGTACGCGATGACTTCGTGCACCGGATGGCCTTCGCGGGCGTAGCGGATCGCGGGCGCGAGATCCTCCGCGATCGGCTTGCGCCCGAAGCGGCCATGCAGCGCGAACCACGCGTCCACCGTGCCCGGCACGGTGACCGGCAGCGGCCCGTGCGATGGCACTTCCGTGAGGCCTCGTTTCTGGAATTCGGCCAGCGTCAGCGATTTCGGCGAACGGCCCGAGCCGTTGTAGCCGTACAGCTTCTTCGTCTTCGGATCCCACACGATCGCGAACAGGTCGCCACCGACGCCGTTGCCGGTCGGCTCCATCAGCCCGAGCGAGGCATTCGCCGCGATCGCGGCATCGACCGCACTGCCGCCCGACTTCATCACGTCCAAAGCGACCTGCGTGGCGAGCGGATGCGAGGTCGCGGCCATCGCGTGCGGCGCGTAGACCTCGCTGCGGGTGGCGAAGGGTTTGCCGGTGATGCGGTCGGCGCACATGGCGGTAACCGATAGGGTCAGGAGAGAGGCGAGCAGCAGGATGCGCATGGGAGCGGTGGGATTCGACGCGGAACCCGCATCCTAGCGCCGCACGCATGGAGCTGCTTTTCCGGATCAGCGCGCCCGGCGCGCCCTCGCCCGGCGATCATGCCGTGCTGTAGCGCTCGGCCACGAACAGCTTCAGGCGCTCCGCAGCGGTTTCCACGTGTGCCACCAGCGGGAGGATGCCGGACCACTCGCCATCCTGCCCCGCGGCTTCGAGGTCGCCGGCGGCATGGGCGAGTTCGGTGGCGCCGACCAGACGCGCGGCGCCCTTGATCTTGTGCGCCTGGCGGGTGATCGCGGGGATGTCGCCGGCTTCGCGGCAATGCGCGAGTTGCGCGACGTCCTGCGCGGTAGCGTCGAGGAACTCCCGCAGTAGCGCACCGGTTTCGCCTTCGTCGCCGCCGCTGAGTTCGTGCAGCACGTGGAAGTCCAGCAGCGGCGGCGCTTCGTCGAGCTGCGGGAAACCACCTGCGGAGCGCGCCACGGCGGCGTTGGTTTCACCGGCCTGTGCTTGCGCGGGCAGGTTCATCGCGGTGTGCGGAAGCCAGCGTTGCAGCGCAGCCGCAAGCACCGCGACGGCGACCGGCTTGGCGAGGTAATCGTCCATGCCGGCGGAGAGGCAACGCTCGGCTTCGCCCTTCAGTGCGGACGCGGTGAGTGCGATGACCGGCGTGCGCGGCAGGCCGCGTTGCCGTTCTTCCTCGCGGATCCGGCCGGCCAGCGCGTAGCCATCCATGCGCGGCATGTGGATGTCGGACAACACCAGCGCATAGCGGCCGCTGCGCCAGCACTCGAGGCCCTGTTCGCCGTCTTCCGCCGCTTCGCTGGCGTAACCGGCGAGCGCTAGCTGGCGGGCGATCACCATGCGGTTGGTGGGATGGTCGTCCACGAGCAGCACCAGGCTGCGTTCGCGCGCGGCCTGTTCGATCGTCGGCAAGGGGCGCGGCTTGAACGCGGCCGCGCTGCCGATGGGCGCGTTGTCGGCGGGCAGGTCCGCTGCCGATGCGCGCGGCAGCGTGATGGCCAGGCGCAGCGTGGTGCCGATCTGCGGCACCGAGTCCATCGTCACCAGCCCACCCATCAGTTCGGCCAGGCGCGTGCAGATCGCAAGGCCGAGGCCGGTGCCACCGTAGCGCCGCGTGGTGTCGCCTTCGGCCTGCGCGAATGGCTGGAACAGGCGCTGCTGCGCTTCGGCGCTGATGCCGATGCCGGTGTCGGTGACGCGGAAACTCAACAGGTCGGCGCCGAGCCCGCGTTCACCGGCATGCTGCGCCGGATCCGGTGCCGCCCCGCCACGCCATTCGAGGGCGACTTCCACACCGCCCTTCGCGGTGAACTTGATCGCATTGGACAGGAAGTTGCCGAGGATCTGCCGCAACCGCAGCGCATCGGCCAGGTGCGCGGGGCCGACGCGCTGGTCGACCTCGCAGGTGAGCGTGAGGCCCTTGCTCGACGCTGCGCCGCTGTAATTGGCCACCGTGCTGCGCAACACCGCGCCGAGGTCGACGACGCCGGGCGTGATCTCCAGGCGCCCGGCCTCGATCTTCGAGAAGTCGAGGATGTCGCCGATGATCTGCAGCAGCGACTGCGAGCTCTGCTGGATCACGTTGAGCGCGTGGCGCTGGTCGTTGTCGAGCCTGGAATGCGCGAGGATCTCGATCATGCCGGTCACGCCGATCATCGGCGTGCGGATCTCGTGGCTCATCGCGGCGAGGAACGAGGACTTGGCGCGATTGGCTTCCTGCGCACGGGCTTCGCTCGCGCGCAGCTCGTCTTCCAGCTGCTTGATGCGGGTGAGGTCGACGGCGACGCCGAGCAGGCCGTTGCCGCCATGCAATTCGTCGGGAATCGCCGCGAGCGCGAGCAGCGCATGCACGAGATGGCCATCGCGATGAAGCATCAGCGTTTCGCTGGGCGGCAGCCCGAGTTCGCCGGCCTTGAGCAGCACGCGCCAGTCGGCGGGAACGGTTTCGCCGGTGCGTTCGCTCAACATCATCGCCAGCTGTTCGTAACTGGCGGCCGGCACCAGTGCGGGGGCGAAGTCGCCCACGCTGTCGAGCATCGGCGCATCCTTGCCGATGAAGTCCGTCGCGTCGTGGCCGAGCAGGCGTTCCGCGCCGGGATTGAAGAGGAAATAGCGGCCCTGGCTGTCGATTGCCGCGATGGCGGTGGGCGCGGCCTCCATCAGCGACCGTTGCAGCGCTTCGCGGCGCGCGAGTTCGGCGTTGACGCGTTCGTTGCGCGCGAGTTGCTGGGTGAGTTCGGTTTCGAAATCGATCACGTCGCGGCGCATTTCCAGAAATGCGTCGGTGACCATCGCCAGCTCGCCGGTCTTAGGCAGGTAGCGCGGCATCGCGGTGTAGTCGTGCCTGCGCATGCGCCGGGCGATGAAGGTCAGGCTTTCGATGCCGCGGTAGGCATTGCGCAACACGGTGCGGCCGATCAGTGCGACCACGAACAACGCGCCCAGCGACAGGCCGATGCGCAGGGCGCTGACACGGCGGTTGGTGCGCAGGTTGTCGCGCACCACGGCATCCGCCTTCACCGTGGCGAGATCGGACAGCAGCTTGAGCCGCAGCGTGACCGGATCGATCGCGGGGTACAGCCGGGTGTCGGCGAAGTGGCCAAGCGCGGCGAGGTCCTTGCGCGCGAGGATCTGGCGCAGCTCCACCATTGCGGCATCGGCGGCAATGCGCTCCTTCGCAGCCACGCGGAAGTGCGTGTCTTCTTCACGCGTGCGCGGCACGTTCGCCAGCGCCGCCCAGCTGTTATCGATGCGCTGGCGCGCCGCATCGATCGCGGCTGCGCCTTCTTCCCAGGTGATCAGGTCGTTGCGCGTGCGAAACGTCGTGTCGACGACATCGAGTCCATAGGCGTCGGATACCGACTTTATTTCCCGCAGTGCGAGCAGCGACTGCCCGCGCAGGGCGAGCAGCGATTGCCGCGCCTGGTACTGGGCGATTTCGTCCACCACCAGCACGGTCGCGCCCGTGAGCAGGAACAGGCCGAACAGGATCCAGAGCTGGTGGCGGATGCCGAGCTTCATGCCAGTAGCTGGCTCTCTTTTGAGGTTGCTCTTGCTCGTCATTCCCGCGAAGGCGGGAATCCAGTGACTTTGCTGTTGGTCCACGGATCAAAAGGGCAAACCAAAGACACTGGACTCCCGCCTTCGCGGGAATGACGAGCAGTAGATGTGACGAGCCAGGAGAACGGTGAGCCGACCATCCTCAATGCTCCGGCCGCCGCCAGCGCCCCAGGGCGGCGGGCAGTTCCTCGCCAGGGACCGGCTGCGCGATCAGGTGGCCCTGTGCCATGCCGCAGCCGAGGTCGGCGAGCATCTGCCAGTCCTCGACGGTTTCCACGCCTTCGGCGACGACGTCGAGCTGCAGTTTGCGGGCGAGATCGAGGCTCGCTTCGATTACCGCGCGCTTGCGCGGTTGCTTGTGCGCGCCCGAGACGAAGCCCTGGTCGATCTTGAGTTCGGTGAACGGAATCTGCGAGAGCTGCGAGAGCGACGAATAGCCGGTGCCGAAGTCGTCGATCGACAGGCCGAAACCCTTCAGCCTGAGACGCGCGAGCACGCCCAGCCCGCGCGCGGCATCGGCCATCACCGAACTCTCGGTGAGCTCCAGGATCACCTCGTTGGGCGCGACGCCTTCGCGGCGCACGATCTCCTGGTAGCGGTCGGCGGCGCCTTCATCGCCCAGCACTTGCGGAGAGACGTTGATCGCCAGGTTGAGGCGGATGCCCTGCTGGTCCCACTGGCGTTTCCAGCGACAGGATTGCGCGAGCATGTGGTCGGTGAGTTCGCTGACCATGCCTTCGCGCTCGATCAGCGGAATGAAATGCACGGGCCGGACGACATGGCCATCGTTGCGGCGCCAGCGCGCGAGCGCTTCCACCGCCACCGGCTTGCCGTTGCCGAGTTCCACCTGCGGCTGGAACCACGGTTCGATTTCGTTGTTGGCGAGCGCATCGCGCAGGTTGGCGACGGTGACCTCGACCACTTCATCATCGTCATAGGCATGCAGCTGATCGTCGAAGCTGCCGAGCACGGCCGCGAGCTTGTCGCGGGTCAGCGGCTTCTCGACGCTGCCGAGCACGCGCAGGCCGTAGGCACGGGCCATCGTCTGCACGGTGTTGAGCAGCGCGGGATCGAGCGCGCTGGCGACCACCACTGCGCGCGCGAGCTGGCGCTGGGCAACGTGGCCGATGAATTCGATGCCGTCCATGCCGGGCATGTCGAGATCGACCAGCAGCACGTCGGGCGGCTGGCTGCTGCCTTCGAGCAGATGCAGCGCGCTGTGGCCGTCGGCGGCTTCGCTGAGCCCGCCGATCCCAAGATCGGTCAACAGCCGCAGCGCCATGCGGCGCTGGAAGCCGTGATCCTCCACGACCATCACGCTTAGTTGCGACAAGGACATCCCGTCCGCCCCCCTGTGAGCTGGCCTGTCGCGCGCCGCGGACTGCGGCGCGGGCGATCCCGGTGGCCTCGCGCACTTTAGCCCCGATCAAGGCGTGTGTGCGCAGGCTTCGCACCGCCCGACCTACCGCCCCGTCGGAGACGCGTGTACGCGCGCCGTCAGCGGGTCACGGCCACGCGGGCGGGTTCGCGGCCCAGGCGGCCTGCACTTCGGCCAGCAGCGCGCGTTCTTCGTCGCGCCACTCGGGCAGCAGGCGCGCGAAGTTGGCCGGATCACGCCACAGCTGCGGCTCGGTGCGCACCGCCGCGGCGTACCACTGCACCGCTTCGTCCTTGCGGCCGTTGCTCCACAACGCGAGGGCGAGCGTCGGCGGCACCCAGCTGCCGTTGCTGCGGCGCGCCGTCACCAGCTGCTGCCACTGCGCGAGTGCGCCGGCGGCATCGCCATTGCGGTACAGGTCCCAGCCGTAGTTCCACACGACCGGGCGCCACAGCGCATCGGTGTCGGAGACGCGGGCGAAGGTGCGCGTGTAGAGGTCCTTGCCGAGGTCGACGCGTCCGGCTTCCATCGCCAGATGCGCGAGCTGCGCGTGCTCGGCCTTGGCGTGCGGATTGCGCTCGATGACCTTCAGGAGTTTCTGCGCGGCGGCGTCGCCGGTTTCCCTGACCGCGACGATCGGACGGGTGGTGGTTGGCTCGGCATCGAAATAGAACTCAGCCGGTTTCGGCAGCGCTTGCGCGGATGCGGAACCGGCCGCGGCCAGTCCCGCGATAAGCAGGAATACGGTACGGATTGACATGGTGGAGGCCCCCTGTTGCTGCGCCGATGTTACCGCTCGCTGCGGCTGCGGGCATCTGCCAGCCGCCGCAAACACGGTGAACGGCGCTGCGGCACAACAGGCGGGCAGACGCGGCAAAGGCGCGTGGAAGCCGAAGTGCACTGCAGGCAGGCGGCGCAGAAAAAAGGGCCCGGCAACGCAGGGCCCTTGGACATCAACTTCCGTTAGCCCACCAATCAGTACTTGATGCGGAAGTTGACGTAGTACTGGCGGCCGTTCGAATACATCGCGTACGGCAGCATGCCCACCGGCGAGCTGGTGTAGTACGAGTACTCCGGGTCGTTGAGGTTCAGGCCATCCAGGCTGACGGTCAGCCAGTCGGTCGCCTTGTACGCCACGGAGGCCGACAGCGTGCCGAAGTCGTCCTGGTAGAACGCGTCGGTGCGGCTGACGCCCGCGTAGAACGCCTCGCGGAACGAGTAGTTCACCCGCGCACTGAACTTATCGTTTTCGAAGTAGCCCGAGAGGTTCCAGGTGTTGCGCGAAGCCCCGTTGAGTGGCCGGCCGTCGTCGAGTTCGCCATCGGCGAAGGTGTAGTTCGCGACGATGCCGAAGTACTCGCCCAGCGGCTGCTGGTAGCTGACTTCGTAGCCTGTGAGCTTGCCGTCCTCGTTGACCGGCACCGAGACGAGGTAATCCGAGTAGACGTCGGTGCCCGCGGCGGCGCTGGCGGCCTGGTCCTTGTACTGGATGGTCTGGTTGCCAAAGGCGATGTAGTCCTTCAGGTCCATCGAGAACACGCTCAGCGACAACAGCGCGCGCGGAGCGAAGTACCACTCGAACGACGCGTCGAGGTTGGTCGACACCAGCGGGTTGAGGTTCGGGTTGCCACCGCTGCCGGTGTGGGTCAGGTCGGCAAGCGATAACGAGCCAGCCAATGCCGAATAGTCCGGCCGGGTCAGCGTCTTCGACGCGGCCAGGCGCAGCACCATGTCGTCGCGCAGGTCGAACTTCAGGTTGGCGCTGGGCAGCACCTCGCTGTAGTTGTTGCTGGTGCTGACCTTCAGGTAGTCGCCGAACGCGGACCCGGTGATCGCACCCGGGATGCCCGAGTTCACCGGCAGCGCCTGCGTATAGCCGATGTCGCTGTCGGTCTTCACGTAGCGCAGGCCGACGTTGCCGCTCCAGCCGTCGCCGGCGAAGTTGGCCTGCACGTAGGCCGCCGAGTTCTTCTCGTTCACCGAATACACGTCGGAGAAGTAGAAGCGCTCCGGATTGTTGCGGTTGGCGAAGTCGGCGTTGATCTGCCTGAGCTGTTCCGGCGTGTAGTACCAGATGCCTGATGGGAAGTTGCCGCCGAGCCCGCTGCCGAAGTCGCCGGGGTAGTGGCCGGCGCCACCGACGTATTGGGCATAAGAGGCGATGTCGTTCCATGCAGCACTGTTCGGACCCTGCGCGATCTCGAAGTCGTTGCCGCGCTCATGCTCGGCATACCGCACGCCGAAATCGAGCGAGCTCAGCACCGACCCGTTCGCGTAGTACTCGCCATCAGCGGCGAACCAGTCTTCCTTGTCGTCCACGTTGATGCCTTGGCCGCCGAAGATCCAGCCGTTCTGCGGCAGATGCGTCGCCGGCGTGTTGGTGCCACCGAGGTTCCAGTCGATCGCCTCGCCGATGTCGTTCATGTTCCAGCTCGCGCCGGCGTTGCCGGCCAGGCCGGTTTCCAGCACGTCCTGGGTCGGGCTGCTGCCCTTGCCCTTGGTGGTGCCCGCCTGGAAGTTGAAGCCGAGGCTGTCGCTCGCCTGCCAGTCGGCGCTGAGGGCGACGAAGTTCGACGAGGAACTGGCGCCGGGGCGCGAGATCATGTCGTACACGCCGTAGGGAGTGACCGTCGTGCTGTTCACCGGGGCATAGACCGCGTTCTTCAGCACGTTGCCTTCGACAACGTAGCCCGGCTGCGGCGCCTGGCTGTTGGCGAACTGGCTCGTCCACATCATGAAATTGCGGTTGTAGTTGTCGGCCTCAAGCTTCGAATAGAACGCATTGAGGTCGAGCGTGAGCGAGTCGGAAGCCTTGAATTCGACGTCGATCACGCCGCCCTTGCGCTCGCGTTCCTGCTCGAACAGCACCGCGCCGAGCAGGTTCGGGTAGTACACGCCGGCCAGGTCCGGATTGGTCTGCACGACAGGTGCGTCTGCGCCGATCACGCCGTAGCCGCCGACCACTTCCTGGCCATCGCGGCGCAGGCTGCGCTTCTCGTAGAAGCCCTGCACAAGCACGCCGAGGTTGCCGGCGGCGTTCTGCCAGTTCATCAGCGCATCGAACTGCGGGTCGGTGCTGCCCGGCAGGTCGGCGTAGACCGCACCGATGTTCGCCGAAGCGGTGAACGGATCGGCGTACTGCAGCGGCTTGCGGGTGATGATGTCGACCGAGCCGGCGCTGCCGCCTTCGACGAGCTTGGCTTCCGAGGTCTTGTGCACGACCACCTGGTCGACGATCTCCGACGGCAGCAGCGAATAGCTGACGCTGCGGCCGACCGACTGCACCTGGCTCAGCACGAACCAGTCGCCGGTGCCGACGGCGTGGCCGTTGACCGTGGTCTGGGTGAGGCTCGGGTTGGTGCCACGCAGGCTGACGCGGTCGGCTTCGTCGAAGCCGCCCTCGCTCGCGCTGGCGGAGCTGATGTTCACGCCAGGCAGTTCGCGCAGCGTGTCGGCGACGTTCTTGGCCGGCAGCTTGCCGATGTCCTCGGCGCTGACGGCTTCGACGTGCGAGCTGGCTTCGCGCTTGGTATCGAGCGACTGCTGGATGGCGCCGCGAATACCTCTTACCACCACGGTGTCGAGATCGGTGGCCTCGTCCGCAGTCTGGTCCGCAGGTGCGGCTTGCGTGGCGGGTGCCGCGTCCTGCGCGCTGGCGGTGCCGGCGACGCCGAGTGCGGCAACGATACTGAGCGAAAGAATCCTCTTGCGAAGTTGCATTGCTTTATCCCCTCCGTCGGGCAGTTGGTCGGCCTCGGGATTCCCGCATTAACGCGGTTCCTTCGGCTCGGTTTTTATCTAGGCCGCGCTGCTGTGATCGTGCGCGGCGTTGCTGAGGCCGGCCTCTTGCCGGTGGTCCAGGTGTTGCAGAAACCAGTTGGCGGCGCCGATGACGCCGAGCTTTTCGTTTTCGATCAGGCGCACCGGCACGCGTTCGAGCACGGCGCGCATCGCGCCCTTGTCGACCATGCGCGAGTGGAAATCACTGGTGGCGATGAAGTCGAGCAGCTGCGGCACGATGCCGCCGGCGATGAACACTTCGCGCGCGCTGCCGGTCACGGCGAGGTCGCCGATCACGCTGCCGAGCAGGCCGCAGAACGTCAACACTGCTTCGCGCGCGATCGCGTCGCCGTGGCGTGCCGCGTCGGTGATCGCGGCGGGCGCGCGCAACATGGATGCGCTGCCGCGGATGGCGCAGAGCGCGTCGTGGAGATTGACCAGGCCGGGGCCGGAGAGCAGCTGTTCGGTGGAGACGTGCGCGCTGCGGCGGCGCAGCCAGCGCAGGATGTCGATCTCGGTGTCGCTGCCGGGCGCGAACGCGGTCATGCCCGCTTCGGTGGGCAGCACCACGGTTTCGCCACGGTGCGGAATGCAGATCGCCGCGCCCAAACCGGTGCCTGGGCCGATTACCAGCACGGGGCCGGGTTCGGCCGTCGGAATGCCGGGCGTGAGCAGCCGCGATTCGCCGGGTGCGAGTGACTGCACGCCGTGCGCGGCCGCGGCGAAGTCGTTGATCACGTGCAGCTCGCGCAACTGCAGTTCGCGGCGCATCTCCGAGAGGGAGATGTGCCAGGGCAGGTTGGAATTGATGACTTCATCGTCCAGCACCACGCCGGCGCTGGCGATCGCCATGCGATCGATGCCGGCATATGCGGCATGCGTGGCGAGGAAGTCGCGCAGGATCGCGGTGAGGCTGGGGTAATCGCCGCAGGAGTACTTGCGATAGGCGAGCACGGCGACGCTGCCGTCGCCATCCACCCGCACCACGCCGATGCGCGCGTTGGTGCCGCCGACGTCGGCGGCGATGAACACGGGAGCGGAAAAGGCCGTCTGCGCCATGGCGTCAGTGCCTGTCCTGCGCAGGGCACGGGGGCGCAGATGGCGCGGCACCCGGTGTTCCGTGTTCGCTGTCGCCCCGCCAATGCATGTCTGTCCCCGGCTCCCGTACTTCGGTGCGGCCGAGACTGCTCCGGCAATGACAACGATGTCAAGAGCCTGTCGTGAAATCGTCTCCATTGCGGTTTTACGGGGCAGGCCCTGCCTGATTTGTGTTGCAGGGCAACATGCCCGTTGCGCCCAGAAGCCCGTAAAGACGGGCTGTCCGCGCGCATGGCCGTCCCGTACGGCCGGCCTTTGACAACGTTGGCCTGTTTGATGTCGTATGAGTCAAACCGTTACGGACCGCCCTGGCGCTCCGCCTTTCCGAAGGAAGTCCCGCATGTCCGCTTCGTCCGCCACCCTCTCCGCGTCGCCCGGCCGCTACGGCTCCATCGCGATCGTCGGCGCACTGTTCTTCGTGTTCGGCTTCGTGACCTGGCTCAACGGCCCGCTGATCTCTTTCGCCAAGCTCGCCTTCGATGTCAGCGACACGCTCGCGTTCCTGATTCCGAGCGCGTTCTACCTGTCGTATTTCTTCCTCGCCCTGCCCTCGTCGCTGATCCTGCGCAGGACCGGGATGAAGAAGGGCATGGCGCTGGGCCTGTTCGTGATGGCGATCGGCGCGCTGGTGTTCGGCCAGTACACGACCGCACGCGTGTATCCGGGCGCGGTCGCCGGCATCTTCATGATCGGCGCGGGGCTCGCGATCCTGCAGACCGCGGTGAATCCGTACATCAGCATCCTCGGCCCGATCGAAGGCGCTGCGCAGCGCATCGCGGTGATGGGGATCTGCAACAAGATCGCCGGCTGGGCCGCGCCGTTCGTGATCGGGACGCTGGTGATGCACGGCATGGGCGATGTCGCCGGGCAGATCGCAGGCGCGGATCCGGCGACGAAAGAGCGCGTGCTGAATGAGTTCGCCGCGCGCATCCACGACCCCTACATGGTCATGGCCGGCCTGCTGGCGCTGCTCGCGGTGGGCATCGTGTTTTCGCCGCTGCCGGAAATCCGGCCAGAAGACGCCAACGTCGAAAGCGGCTCCGCATCGAAGAAGAGCCTGTTCCAGTTTCCACACGTGTGGCTCGGGGCGCTGTGCATCTTCGTCTACGTGGGCGTGGAAGTAATGGCGGGCGATGCGATCGGCACGTACGGCCAGGCCTTCGGCCTGCCGCTCGACGAGACGAAGTACTTCACCGGTTTCACGCTGGGCGCGATGCTCGTGGGCTACATGGTCGGCCTGGTCGTGATCCCGCGCTTCATATCGCAGGAACGGTACCTGAGCTATTCGGCCGTGCTCGGCATCGCGCTCGCGACGGGCGCCTTCCTCACTAAGGGTTACGCGTCGGTGTATTTCGTCGCCGCGCTGGGCTTCGCCAACGCGATGATGTGGCCGGCGATCTTTCCGCTGGCGATCCACGGTCTCGGATCACTGACCGAGAAGGGCTCGGCCCTGCTGATCATGGGCATCGCCGGAGGCGCGGTGATCCCGCAACTGTTCGTGCACTTCAAGCAGGCGCACGACTTCCAGCTGGTGTTCCTGCTGCTGATGGTGCCGTGCTATCTGTACATCCTGTACTTCGCCGTGCGCGGTCATCGCGTCGGGCATCAGGCCGCCGTTGCGACTACGGCCGCGCGCGGCGCGCTGTCACAAAACTGAGGCATACCAGACGCCACCGCACGTGTTTCGCACGCGGCGGTGGTTGGTTAGGCTTGGTTACCCACGGCGGCACGCGATGCCGCGGCCGCTGCATCTAACGCGAGGCTTCGTTGCGCAGACCCACGATCAAGGATGTTGCCGAGCGCGCCCAGGTGTCGCTCAAGACGGTCTCGCGCGTCATCAACGACGAACCCGCGGTGCTGGCGCGCACGCGCGAGCGCGTGCAGCAGGCGATCGCCGAACTCGGCTACCGGCCCGACCCCTCCGCGCGCAGCCTGCGCAGCGCGCAGTCGTACGCGATCGGCCTGATCTACGACAACCCGAATCCCTATTACGTCATCGCAGTGCAGAACGGCGTCCTGTCGGTGTGCCGCGACACCGGCTATGGATTGCAGATCCATCCGTGCGACTCCTCGTCGCCCGATCTCGCCGCGGACCTCGTCAACCTGGTGCGCCATTCGCGCCTGGCGGGGCTGGTGCTGGCACCGCCGATGTCCGAGCGCAAGGAACTTGTCGCTGAACTCGTCGCGCACGACATCCACCTGGTGCGCATCGTCTCGGCTTCCGCCGACCCGCAGGACGGCAGTGCCTGCGTTTACGTCGACGACCGCGACGCCGCGTACGAGATCACCGAATATCTGATTCAACTGGGCCACGGCCGCATCGGTTTCCTCTGGGGCGGCAAGTCGCACGGCTCGTCGTGGGAACGCTACAAGGGCTATGTCGACGCCCTACGCGACTACGGCATTCCGCTCGACGAAGAGCTCGTGGTGGAAGGCGACTATTCGTTCGATGACGGTTTCCGCGGCGCGCGCCGGTTGCTGGCCCTGGGCGACCGCCCGACCGCGATCTTCGGCAGCAACGACGAAATCGCCGCGGGCGTGCTTGCGGCGGCGAAGTCGAGCGGGATGAATGTCCCGTACGACCTGTCGATCGCCGGTTTCGAGGACAGCCCGTTCTCCAAGCAGAGCTGGCCGGCGCTGACGACGGCGAAGCAGGCGACCGAGGAAATCGCGCAGCACGCGGCGCGGCGGTTGCTGGAGGAAATCCAGGGGCGCGTGGGCACGGCACAGAACGAGGGGTTCAGTCCGCAGCTGGTGGTGCGGGGGTCGACTGCGCCGCCGCGACCGAAGGGTTGAGCGGGCGGCCTAGGCACCGCCTGGGGTGTTTTGCAGCGCTTTTCAGCTGCTGATACTGCTGTCGCTACTGTCGCTACTGTCGCTACTGTCGCTACTGTCGCCGTTGCAATTGCAGCGCAGTGCCGTTGCCGTTGCCGTTGCCCGTCATTCCCGCGAAAGCGGGCGTCTTTTCCACGGACGAATGTCCGTTCATCCAGTGTCTTGCTCTTGTCGTTGCGTTCGCTCTTTGCAAGCAAAAGCGAAGTCGCTGATTCCGCTTTCGCGGGAATGACGAGCGTTTTGAGAGCGTGCAGCTGCCAGTCCTACTGGCAATCCCGGACACACATCAAAAACGCAGCGACGCCGCCCCGCGCGCCAGCTGCTCGATCGCCTTCCAGTCGCCGGCCTCGATCTGCTTCACCGGCGTCAGCCATGAACCGCCCACGCAGCTGACATTCGGTGCTGCCAGGTAAGCGCGCGCGTTGTGCACGCCGATGCCGCCGGTCGCGCAGAAGCGCACGTCCGGCAATGGGCCGTGCAATGAGCGCAGCGCAGCGACGCCGCCCGCGGCTTCGGCAGGGAAGAACTTCTGGTATGCGAAACCCGCTTCGGCCAGGGTCATTACCTCGCTCGCGGTAGCGGCGCCCGGCAACCATGGCAATGCGGAATCTTTCGCTGCAGCGATCACCGCCGGTGTCGAACCGGGCGACACCGCGAAGCGGGCGCCGGCTTTCTCCGCATCGAGCAGATCCTGCGGGCGGCGCACCGTGCCGACGCCGACGATCGCGCCTTCGACTTCCGCGGCGATCGCGCGCACGGCATCGAGCGCGGCACGCGTACGCAGGGTGACTTCGATCGCCGGCACACCGCCGGCAACGAGGGCGCGCGCGAGTGCGACGGCGTGACGCGCATCTTCGAGGACCACCACCGGGATCACCGGCGACGCATGCAGTACCGATTCGAGCAGACCCATTTCTTCCAACCTCGTTGTTCGATTTCTTTTTGCGGATGCAGTCGTTCCGGGCGCAGGAGACTGGCGCTCGGGAGCCCGTGGCTTCGCGTGCGCAGTTCGCGCGTCCGGACGGGCGAACGTATGCGCAGCGCGCACTACGACAGCGGGGGCGTGTTGAAGACACCGCCACCGGCATCGGCGGTCGCGGCAATGTTGCGGAACACCGCAAACAGTTCGCGGCCCATGCCGACGCTGTTGGCGGAAAGGTCGGCGGTCGCGGCTTCGCGCGCGGCCCATTCGGCTTCATCGACCAGCGCATCAAGGCTGCCGCCGTGCACATCGAGCCGCAGTACGTCGCCGTCCCGCAACTTCGCGATCGGACCGCCGCACTCGGCTTCGGGACTGACGTGGATCGCCGCGGGCACCTGGCCGGATGCGCCGGACATGCGGCCATCCGTAACCAGCGCGACGCGATGGCCCTTTTTCTGCAGCACCGTCAGCAGCGGCGTGAGCTGGTGCAGCTCGGGCATGCCGTTCGCGCGCGGGCCCTGGAAGCGCACCACCACGATCACGTCGCGGTCGAGTTCGCCGCGTTCGAAGGCCCGCTTCACCGAAGCCTGGTCGGCGAACACCCGGCACGGCGCTTCAATGGCGAAACGGTCTTCCGGCACCGCCGAGATCTTGATCGCCGCGGTTCCCAGCGCGCCGCGCAGCACGCGCAGGCCGCCATCGGCACGGAACGGCTCGGCGGCCGGACGCAGGACGGAGAGATCTTCGCTGCGTCCGGCCGCCGGCACGTAACTGAGGCCATCACCGCTTTTGCCGGTGCCTGCGTCGAATCGCGCTTCGACGCGATAACGCGAGAGGCCGTGGCCTGCGACGGTTTCCACGTTGTCGTGCAGCAGTCCCGCATCGAGCAGTTCGCCGATCACGAACGCGATTCCGCCCGCCGCATGGAAGTGGTTCACGTCGGCGCTGCCGTTGGGATACACGCGCGCCAGCAGCGGCACGGCGTGCGAGAGCGCTTCGATGTCGTCCAGGCGCAGGTCGATCCCAGCCGCGGCGGCGATCGCGATCAGATGCAGCAGGTGGTTGGTCGAACCTCCGGTCGCGTGTAGACCAACGACGCCGTTGACGATCGCGCGCTCATCGACGATGCGGCCGACCGGACGGTAGTCGTCGCCGAGCACGGTGATCGCGGCCGCGCGGCGCGTGGCTTCAGCGGTGAGCGCGTCGCGCAGGCGCGTGTCCGGATTGACGAAGCTGGCCCCGGGCAGGTGCAGGCCCATCATTTCCATCAACATCTGGTTGGAATTGGCCGTGCCGTAGAAGGTGCACGTGCCGGGGCCGTGGTAGCTCTGCGCTTCGGCTTCGAGCAGTTCCTCGCGCGTCGCCTTGCCTTCGGCGTAGCGCTGGCGCACGCGCGACTTCTCGTCGTTGGGCAGGCCCGAAGTCATCGGCCCCGCCGGGACGAATACGGCAGGCAGATGGCCGAAACTCAGCGCGCCGATCAGCAGCCCCGGCACGATCTTGTCGCACACGCCCAGGTACAGCGCGGCGTCGAACATGTCGTGCGAAAGCGCGATCGCGGTCGACATCGCGATTACTTCGCGCGAGAACAGCGACAGCTCCATGCCCTCGCGACCCTGGGTCACGCCGTCGCACATCGCCGGCACGCCGCCGGCGACCTGCGCGGTGGCGCCGACGCTGCGCGCGGCGTTGCGGATCAGGAACGGGAAACGTTCGAACGGCTGGTGCGCCGAGAGCATGTCGTTGTACGCGCTGACGATGCCGAGGTTCGGTGCGATGCCCGCGCGCAACGCGGCCTTGTCTTCGGGCGAACATGCGGCGAAACCATGGGCGAGGTTGCCGCAGGCGAGCTGTCGCCGTTGCGGGCCGTTGCCCGCAGCTGCATCGATGCGCGACAGGTACGCCGTGCGGCGTTCTCGGCTGCGTTCGATGATGCGCTGGGTGACGTCGGCAAGAACCGAATGCAGGCTGGTCATGCCGCTCCCGTGCGGAAGAGGTCGAGATCGTTCGCGGCGCTGGCAGCAGGTGCTTCGCGCGCGGCATCCGCATCCGGACACCAGAACAGCCGCGGGGGTACCGGCGCCTGCGCGAGGAACGAACGGATCGGCAGGCGGTTGCGCGGATCGTCGACGGCGTTGTCGAACACGCGGCGCTTCGCCTCGCCTTCGATGTGGAGATACAGCTTCGGTGCGCTGAAGATCGCGCTGAGCGTGAGCGACATGCGCGGCTCCGGCGCGGCGTTGCTGCGCACCGCCATTACCGGCGCCCGGCCGCTGGGTTGCAGGCCGATGTCGCGACGCGCGAGGTCGGGAAAGAGCGAGGCGATGTGCCCGTCCTCGCCCATGCCGAGCACGGCGACGTCGAGCGGCAGCGCGCGCAACGACACTTGGGTGAGCACGCCCTGCAGCGCGCGTTCGGGCGTCGCGACCGGACGGAACAGGGGCAGCAACGCGGCCGAAGCCGCTTCGTTCTGCAGCAGGGCTTCGCGCAGCAGCCGTTCGTTGGAACGCTTGTGCACGGGCGGGACCCAGCGTTCGTCGACCGGCACGACCAACACGCGCGACCAGTCGAGGACTTCGCGCGATAGTGCCTGCAGGAAACGCAGCGGCGTGCTGCCGCCGGAGAGCGCGAGCTTCGCTACACCGCGCGTGGCGATCGCGTTGCGCAGATCGTCGGCCACGTTGCGCGCCAGTGCAGCCGCGAGTACTTCGCTGCCCGCGTGGCGGCTTTCATTGAACGCGGGGCGGTCCGGCGTGATCACGGTGAGATGCTCACGGCGCGTCTTCATGCCAGGTCCTGCCATCGCGTTCGATGAGGGCGACTGCCGCGCTCGGGCCCCAAGTACCGGCGGTGTAGGGCTTGGGCGCATCGTTGTTGGCTTCCCATGCGGCACGAATGGGGTCGATCCACTTCCATGCGGCCTCGACTTCGTCGCGGCGCATGAACAGCATCGGATTACCGCGCACCACGTCCATCAGCAGGCGTTCGTACGCGTCGGCCTGGCGGCCGCCAAACGCTTCGGCGAAGCTCAGGTCCATCGGCACGTGGCGCAGGCGCAGGCCACCGGGGCCGGGCACCTTGTTCATCAGCCACATCGTCACGCTTTCATCGGGCTGCAGGCGCAGTACGAGGCGGTTCGGCGCCAGTTCGCTGACGCCTTCGAAGATCGAGTGCGGCACCTGGCGGAAGGTCACCACGATTTCCGACTCGCGATTCGGCAACCGCTTGCCGGTGCGCAGGTAGAACGGCACGCCGGCCCAGCGCCAGCTGCGCACCTCGGCCTTCAGGGCGACGAAGGTTTCGGTGTTGGACGCGTGGCCGAGTTCCTCGGCATAAGCAGGCACCGCGCGGCCTTCGGCGGCACCATTGCGGTACTGGCCGCGCACGACCAGCTGTGCGGCGTTGCCTGCATCGATCGGACGCAGCGCGCGCAGCACCTTGAGTTTTTCGTCGCGGATCGCGTCGGCGTCGAGTGAGGTGGGCGGTTCCATCGCGACCAGGCACAGCAGCTGCAGCAGGTGGTTCTGAACCATGTCTCGCAGCGCGCCGCTGCGGTCGTAGTACGGCGCGCGGCCTTCGACGCCGACGGTTTCGGCGACGGTGATCTGCACGTGGTCGATGTGCTCCGCGCGCCACAGCGGCTCGAACAATGCATTGCCGAAACGCAGCGCAGTGAGGTTCTGCACCGTTTCCTTGCCGAGGTAATGGTCGATGCGGAAGATCTGGCGTTCGGCGAAGACATGGCCGAGCGCGTCGTTGATCGCATCGGCGCTGGTGCGGTCGGTGCCGATGGGCTTCTCGACGACCACGCGGGTGTCGTTGTCGATCAGGTTCCATGCGTGCAGCTTCTCCGCGGCGACCGCGAACAGCTGCGGCGCCACGGCGAGATAGAACACGCACACGCGCTGCTCGCGCCGCATTTCATTCGCGAACTCCTCCCAGCCGGCGTCATTGGCGAGATCGAGCCGGCGAAAGTGTAGCAACTTGAGGAAGTCTGCCAACGCGGCGCCCGCCCCTTCCTTTTCGGCGGAAGCGGCGAGCGCCGCGCGGACCTGTTCCCGGTATTCCTCGTCGCTGCGCGTATCGCGGGCGATGCCGACGATGCGCGTGCCGTCGACGATCTGTCCGTCCCGATAACGGTGGAACAGCGCCGGCAACAGCTTGCGCATGGCCAGGTCGCCGGAGCCGCCGAAGATCACCAGGTCAAATGCGGGGAGGGGAGCGAGATGAGCCGGGTGGGCAGCGGAACCGGCGGGTACGACGGGGGTCATGGGGACAGGTCCGTTGGCAGTGGGGCCACGATACCAGCTGAGATACCACTTGCATACCACTCTTCATAATTTGCCCGATATGGTCTGCAACTGGTATTGTCTAGGCCATGCACAGCTATCTGGTCAGCGAATTCCAGCGCCAGTCCGAGGCCCGTCGGGCCCCGGCCTACCAGCACCTGCGCCGGACCCTGCAGCACGCGGTCGAGAACGGCGAGCTCAAGCCGGGCCAAGCGCTGCCCGGTGAGCGTGAACTGGGCAAGCTGCTCGACCTCTCCCGCGTCACCGTGCGCAAGGCGATCGCCGGCCTGGTCGGCGACGGGCTCGTCGTCCAGCGCCATGGCGCCGGCACCTTCGTCGCCGAACGCATCGTCAAGTCGTTCTCCAAGCTAACCAGCTTCACCGACGATCTGCGCGCGCGCGGGCTGGATCCGAAGTCGGTGTTCCTCGACCGCAGCCTGGGCGAAGTCACGCCCGAGGAAGCGATGGCGCTCAACGTCTCGCCCGGTACGCAGGTTGTCCGCTACTACCGCCTGCGCACCGCCGGCGACCAGCCGCTCGCACTGGAACGCACCGCGGTGCCGCAGTCGGTGCTCGCGGATCCTTCGATGGTGGGGAATTCGCTGTACGAAGCGTTCGCCGAGCGTGGCATTCGTCCGTCCCGCGCATTGCAGCGCCTACGCGCGATTGCGTTCGACGCCGAGCAGGCGCGGCTGATGCAGTTGCCGGAGGGCAGCCCGGGTTTGTTCATCGAGCGGCGCACGTTTCTTGAAGATGGGCGCGTGGTGGAGTTCACGCGGTCGTTCTATCGCGGCGATGCGTATGACTTTGTTGCCGAATTGCACAGTGAGTGAGGATTTCGCTTCGCGTGCTTTGCCCGTTTTTGCTCGTCATTCCCGCGAAGGCGGGAATCCAGTGACCTGGCTTTCCAATGCAGCAAGAAGACGGCAACAGCAGAGGCACTGGATGACCGGACATAGCCTTCCCAGGGAACGGCGAGCTAGAACAACTGCAAGAACCAGCAGAGCAAAGACACTGGATTCCCGCTTCCGCGGGAATGACGAGCAAAAACAACGGCAGCATTAATGCATCCGGACGCATCCGCAATGACCAACCCCACCACCACGAAAATGCACGCCGAAGCGGCCGAAGCCGCCGACGCGGTTGCGCGCCAGTTCGCCGCAAACGCCGCGGTCATCGACGCACTCGTCGCGCGCCTGAAACAGCAACCGCCGCGCTTCATCGTCACTTGCGCGCGCGGCAGCTCCGACCACGCCGCGACCTACGGCAAATACCTGTTCGAAACCACGCTCGGACTGGTCACCGCATCGGCTTCGCCGTCGGTGGGCTCGGTGTACGCGGTGAAGCCGCAACTGGAAGGCGCGCTGTTCATCGCGATCTCGCAGTCGGGCAAGAGTCCCGATTTGCTGCGCAACGCGGAGATCGCGAAATCCGCCGGCGCGCAGGTCGTCGCGCTGGTGAACGTCGCCAATTCGCCGCTGGCGCAGCTCGCCGATACCGTGATCCCGCTGCACGCCGGCCCGGAAAACAGCGTCGCCGCAACCAAGAGCTACCTGTGTTCGCTCGCCGCGCTGCTGCAGCTCACCGCCCGCTGGAGCGGCGATGCCGCGCTGCTTGCCGCTGTCGAAAAGTTGCCGGACGCGCTGCGCGAAGCCTGGAAGCAGGACTGGTCGCCGCTGGTGTCCGGCCTTCGCCTGGCCAACAACCTGTTCGTGCTCGGCCGCGGCCTCGGCCTCGCCGCGGCGCAGGAAGCCGCATTGAAGTTCAAGGAAACCTGCGGCCTGCACGCGGAAGCGTTTTCCTCCGCCGAGGTGAAGCACGGGCCGATGGCGATCGTGAATGCCGACTTCCCCGTGCTTGTTTTTGCGCAGGACGACAGCACCGGCGATGGCACCGCGGCCGTCGCCGAGGAATTCCGCAAGCGCGGCGCGCCGGTGTGGCTCGCGCGTCCGGGCGCGCACGGCGCGGGCGTACTGCCATTGCCGGCATCGCTGCATCCGGCGTGCACGCCGCTGCTCACGATCCAGGCGTTCTACGGCGCGGTGAACGCGCTCGCGGTAGCGCGCGGGCACAATCCCGATGTTCCGCCGCATCTCAACAAGGTCACCGAGACGGTTTAAGAACCGCGGATCGCGTCGCCCATCGTTCCGAGCGCCACGCAGATCCGGCTGATCGTCGAAGTGAAAGCAGAAGCAGGTCCCTCGCTACGCTCGGGATGACCGTTCCCTACGTCGCCATTCGCCTAGCCAGACAGATGACCATGAACAACACCCTCGTCTTCCACAACGGCCACGTCCTCACCGATCGCGGTTTCGAACGCGACGTCAGCGTAGTCGTGGAAGACGGTTACATCGTCGCCGTGTTGCCCGGCGACAGCACGACCACTACCGCATCGACCGTCGACCTGCAGGGCACCTATCTCGTGCCCGGTTTCATCGACACCCAGGTCAACGGCGGCGGCGACGTGCTGTTCAACGACGAACCGACGGTTGAAGGCCTGCGCCGGATCGCAGCGGCGCATCGCCGCTTCGGCACCACGGGCCTGATGCCGACGCTGATCAGCGACGACGTCGCGGTGATGCAGCGCGCGATCGAAGCGGTGCGCGAGGCGATCGCGCAGAACGTGCCCGGCATCCTCGGCATCCACCTCGAGGGTCCGTATCTCGCCGAAGCACGCAAGGGCGTGCACGACTCGCACAAGTTCCACATGCCCGATGCGCGTGAACTCGATCTCGTCGCGTCGCTCGGCGTGGGCAAGACGATGGTGACGCTGGCGCCGGAGCGCTTCGCACCGGAAACACTGCACGCATTGACCGAACGCGGCGTGCTCGTCTGCGCCGGGCACACCGCCGCGACTTACGAGCAGCTGCGTGATGCCTTCGCCGCCGGCGTGCGTGGCGTCACCCATCTGTTCAATGCGATGACCCCGCTGGGCAGTCGAGAACCGGGCGGCGTCGGCGCTTCGCTGGAAGATCCCGACAGCTGGTGCGGGATCATCGTCGACGGCTTCCACGTGCACGATGCCTCGCTGCGTGTCGCGATAGCGGCGAAGCCGCGCGGCAAGATGATGCTGGTCACCGACGCGATGCCGCCGGTGGGCGGCGAGCGCGAGGACTTCACGCTCTACGGCATTCCGATGACCTGCCGCGACGGCAAGTGCAGCACGGCCGAAGGCGGGCTCGCCGGCTCCGCGCTCGACATGGCCGGCGCGGTACGCAACACGGTGGAACGGGTCGGGCTGCCGCTGGATGAAGCCTGCCGCATGGCGTCGACTTATCCGGCCGAATTCCTCGGGCTCGGTAGCGAGTTGGGGCGGATCGCACCGGGGTATCGCGCCGACCTGGTTATGCTCGATCCTGCCCTGCATGTGCAGGGAAACTGGATCGGCGGGCAGGCGTAATTCGCGCGAACAAAGTGCGTTGGCCGATTCGGGCCGCACCCACTTCGTTTTCGCCTTCACCCAGTAGAAGCCTGCGGGCGCGCCGCTGCCGCGGCGCAACTCCCTCCCGGCCTCCCTCTTTCAGAGAGAGGAGCAAAGCGGGGGTCTCCGTTCCACGGGAGGAGCAAGCGTGTCACGGGGAGGAGCAAAGCGTGGGCTTGCCTCTCAGATGCAGTAGCAAGCGCTTGCTTTTGCCCCTTCGAAGAAGGGGTCGGGGGATTTGCTTTTGCGCCACGCAGCGGCGTTGGCGGGCTTCGAATTCTCTCTCACGCATTTCACGATTCGCGCATGTTTGCGCCGCTGATTCGCCCGTTTCAACGCAGTAAATGCGACGCCCGGCGTTCAGCCCACTGCTATAATTTCAACCGATTTTCAAGGCACTTCTGGGGTGCCGCGAAGTCTTTCCGACGATCCCCAATTTCCAAATCCCCGCAGCCACGCACGCGGTTTGTCCTGCCGCGCCCGGAGCCACGCCATGACCAGCACCGCCGAACTCAGCTCGCCGTCCTCGGCGAACACCGCGCTTACCAACAGCGTGGTCGATCCCGACTACACGCTGGACCACAAGTACAGCCGTGTCGAAGGCCGCATCTACCTGTCCGGCGTGCAGGCCCTCGTCCGCCTTCCGCTGATGCAGCGCCTGCGCGACCAGGCCGCGGGCCTGAACACCGGCGGCTTCATCTCCGGCTACCGCGGCTCGCCGCTGGGCGGCTTCGACCTGGAGCTGTGGCGGGCTAAGAAGCACCTTGAAGCCGCGGGAGTGAAGTTCACCCCGGGCCTCAACGAAGACCTCGGCGCGACCATGGTCTGGGGCTCGCAGCAGACCAACCTGTTCCCGGGCGCCAAGGTCGATGGCGTCTACGGCATGTGGTACGGCAAGGGCCCGGGCGTGGATCGCTGCGGCGACGTGTTCAAGCACGCCAACGCCGCGGGCACCGGCAGGCTCGGCGGCGTGCTCGCCCTGGCGGCCGACGACCATGCCTGCCGTTCCTCGACGTTGCCGCACGGCTCCGAGCACGAATTCGTCAGCGCGATGATGCCGGTACTCAACCCGGCCGGCGTGCAGGACATCCTCGACATGGGCCTGGTCGGCTGGGCGATGTCGCGCTACACGGGGCGCTGGGTCGGCTTCAAGACGATCGCCGAAACGGTGGAGTCGTCGGCATCGGTCGACGTCAATCCGCTCGCGCTCGACATCGTCATCCCGACCGATTTCGAGATGCCCGAAGGCGGCCTCAACATCCGCTGGCCGGATCCGCCGCTCAACCAGGAAATGCGCCTGCACCAGTACGCGGTGAAGGCCGCGCAGGCGTTCGCGCGCGCCAACCGCCTCGACCGCATCGTGCTCGATTCGCCGAACGCGCGCCTGGGCATCATCACCACCGGCAAGTCGTATCTCGACGTGCTGCAGGCGCTGGAATACCTCGGCCTCGACGCGCGCGCCTGCGCGGACCTCGGCATCCGCGTCTACAAGGTCGGCATGACCTGGCCGCTGGAACCGGTCGGCCTGCGCCACTTCGCGCGCGGCCTGCAGGACATCGTGGTGGTCGAGGAGAAGCACGCCTTCATCGAAAGCCAGATGAAGGAATACATGTACAACTGGGCCGAGCGCCCGAGCGTCGTCGGCAAATATGACGAGAGCGGCGAATGGATCCTGCCTTCGACCGGCGAACTCACGCCGGCGCGCATCGCGGGTGTGATCGCGAAGCGGATCCAGCGCTTCCACAACAGCGAGCACATCGAGAACGTGCTGCGCTGGATGGCCGAGAAGGAATCCGAACTCGCGCTGCCGCGCGCGCAGTTCCCGCGCGTGCCGCACTACTGCTCGGGCTGCCCGCACAACACCTCGACCGTGGTACCGGAAGGTTCGCGCGCGCTGGGCGGCATCGGCTGCCACTACATGGTCACGTGGATGGACCGCAACACCGACACCTTTACCCACATGGGCGGCGAAGGCGTGACGTGGGCGGGCCAGGCGGCGTTCACCGAAACGCCGCACGTGTTCCAGAACCTTGGCGATGGCACTTATTTCCACTCCGGTTCGCTGGCGATCCGCCAGTCGGTCGCCGCCGGCGTGAACATCACCTACAAGATCCTCTACAACGACGCGGTGGCGATGACCGGCGGCCAGCCCGTCGACGGCACGCTGTCGGTGCCGCAGATCGCGCACCAGGTGCGCAGTGAAGGCGTCGAGACCATCGTGCTGGTGTCCGACGACATCGCGAAGTGGTCGGATCATTCGATCTTCCCCAGCGGCATCGAATTCTTCGACCGCAAGGAACTCGACGCGGTGCAGAAGCGCCTGCGCGAGGTGAAGGGCGTCTCGGTCCTGATCTACGACCAGACCTGCGCGACCGAGAAACGCCGCCGCCGCAAGCGCGGCAAGATGGTCGATCCGAACAAACGTGTCGTCGTCAATTCGCTGGTGTGCGAAGGCTGCGGCGACTGCGGCAAGAAGTCGTTCTGCGTGTCGGTACTGCCGAAGGAAACCGAGTTCGGCCGCAAGCGCGACATCGACCAGAGCAACTGCAACAAGGACTATTCCTGCGTCAACGGCTTCTGCCCCAGCTTCGTCACCGTCGAAGGCGGGGCACTGAAGAAGAAGAAAGGTTCGTCGGCCAAGGATCGTCTCAGCGACCTGCCGATGCCGACGCTGCCTTCGCTCGAGCAACCCTGGAACATCCTGCTCACCGGCGTCGGCGGCACCGGCGTCGTCACCATCGGCGCGCTGCTCGGCATGGCCGGTCATCTCGAAGGCAAGGGCTCGACCGTGCTCGACCAGACCGGTCTCGCCCAGAAGGGCGGCGCGGTGACGACGCACATCCGCATCGCGAAGACGCCGGCCGACATCCACGCCGTGCGCATCGCCGCAGGCGAAGCCGACCTCGTGCTCGGCTGCGACATGGTCGTAGTCAACGACTACTGGGTGCTGTCGAAGATCCGCACCGGCCGCAGTCACGTCGTGCTCAACAGCTACGAGGCGATGCCGGGCACGTTCACCACGCGTCCCGACATGCAGTTCCCGGCGACCGACATCGTGTCCGCGATCAGCAAGGCGCTGGGAAGCGATGCGCAGGCCGCCGCCAAGCTGTCGCTCGTCGACGCCACCCAGCTCGCCACCGCACTGCTCGGCGATGCGATCGCGACCAACCTCTTCATCCTCGGCTACGCCTGGCAGAAGTCGCTGGTGCCGATCGCGTTCGACTCGCTGATGCGCGCGATCGAACTCAACGGCGCCGCGGTCGATATGAACAAGACCGCGTTCGCCTGGGGCCGCCTCGCCGCGATCGATCCGACGGGCGTCGCCGAAGCCGCGGGCCTGATCCGCAACGCGCCGACCGCCGCTGAAGCCACGCCACGCGAGCTGCCGATGCTCAAGGCCGGCGCGTGGGAAGGCAACGAATGGGGCGCCACGTCCGCGCCGCGCAACACGCGTCACGAAGACGAGTTGCGCCACGTGCCGGCGCATGGCGACGACAACGTGTCGTTCCTGCCGCTCGACGATGCGCGCCTGTCGCGTTCGCTCGACGAGCTGGTCGCGCGCCGTATCGCCTTCCTCACCGATTACCAGGACGCCGCGTACGCGAAGCGCTACACCGACTTCGTCGCGAAGGTGCGCGAAGCCGAAGAGCGCAGGGCGCCGGGTTCGACCGACCTGACCGAAGCCGTCGCCCGCTACGCGTTCAAGCTGATGGCCTACAAGGACGAGTACGAAGTCGCGCGCCTGTACACCAGCGGCGACTTCCAGAAGAAGCTGGCGCAGCAGTTCGAGGGCGACTTCAAGCTGAAGTTCCACCTCGCGCCGCCGCTGCTGGCGAAGAAGGATGCGCAGGGCCGCCTGGTCAAGCAGGAATTCGGCCCGTGGGTGTTCACCGCGTTCAAGTGGATGGCGAAGCTGCGCCGCCTGCGCGGCACCGCGTTCGACATCTTTGGCAGGACCGAAGAGCGGAAGATGGAGCGCCAGCTGATCGCCGACTACTTCGTGACGATCGACGGCCTGCTCGGCAAGCTCGACCGCGGCAACGTCGACCTCGCCGCCGAGATTGCCTCGATCCCGGAACACATCCGCGGCTACGGCCACGTCAAGGAAGAACATCTGCACAAGGCCAAGGCACGCGAAGCGGAGTTGCTGAAGGAATGGAGCAACCCGCTGCGGATCGTGAAGGTCGCCTGATCCGCAAAGCCGAAAAGCCCCGCGAAAGCGGGGCTTTTTTTGTTGCCGCCATTCCGCAGCACTGTTGCGCCGGGCCCGCCCCGTGGACGTCTCCATGTCACTGCGCCTTCGTAGATCGCGCTTGCCCCGCTCTGCACGGCACCAACGCGGCTGCGCGAATCGCGCTACACCCGTCGCCCACTCGCACGCATCACCTGGTCGAAGCGGTCCCAGCGCAGGCGCCGGCGATAGACGTTGTTGGTCGGGCGCCACTCGACCGCACCCTTCGACACCAGCAGCGTGCCGAAGCGCACGCCGTCGCGCATCACCACGAATTCGATGTCCTCGCGTCCGAGCGACCGTTCCGGGACGCTGAAAGTCACTGTGTGCGCCATGTTGTGCTCCCGTCATGCGGATCACCCGCGTACGAAGACCCTACCCGTTCGGGGGTGCACCCGGCATCGCCAACGCTTCCCCGCCCGATTCAGGCCAGTTTTTCGCGCTCGCGTGAAGCACGCAGGCGTTTTCCCGTGTCCTGCGCGTCGCCGTAAACGCGTTGTCTCCCGCGTAACGGCCCATGCGGCCGCCGGAAGCCGCTGTCCATGGTGTTCAACTCCCTGACGTTCGTCGTCTTCTTCGCCTGTGTGCTGGTGCTGCACAACCTGCCCCTGGGCTGGACGACGAAGAAGGCCAACCTGCTGGTGGCCAGCTACCTCTTCTATGCGGCGTGGAACCCGCCGTTCGTCGTGCTGCTATGGATCTCGACCGTGGTCGACTGGTGGGCGGCGAAGAAGCTGGTGTCCGCGGAGCATCCGCATGCGCGCCGCTCGTGGATGCTGCTGTCGGTGGTGGTCAACCTCGGCATGCTCGGCTACTTCAAGTACGGCGGCTTTTTGATGGAGAACTTCAGCGCGCTGATGGCGTCGCTCGGCGTCATGTACCAGCCGCCGAAGCTCGACATCGTGCTGCCCGTCGGCATCTCGTTCTACACCTTCGCCACGCTCTCCTACACGCTCGACATCTACCTGCGGCGCGCGAAACCGGCGAGCAGCTTCCTCGACTACGCGCTGTTCGTCACCTTCTTCCCGCACCTCGTCGCCGGCCCGATCATGCGCCCGACCGAACTGGTGCCGCAGTTCGCACACGAGCGCCGTGCCACTGCGCAGCAGCTGCAATTCGGGCTCGCGTTGATGGTGCTCGGCCTGTTCCAGAAGATCGTGCTCGCCGATGCCTTCCTCGCGCCCGCCGCCGAGGCGGTGTACGACGGACACGGCGCGGCCGGCGCACTGGATGCATGGATGGGAACGCTGGCCTTCAGTGGGCAGATCTTCTGCGACTTCGCCGGTTATTCGACGACGGCGATCGGTGCGGCGATGTGCCTGGGCTTCGCGATGCCCGACAACTTCCGTTTTCCGTACGCGGCGGTGGGTTTCTCCGATTTCTGGCGGCGCTGGCACATCACGCTGTCGGCGTGGCTCCGCGATTACCTGTACATCCCGCTCGGCGGCAACCGGCACGGCGCGTCGCGCACCTACTTCGCGCTGATGGCGACGATGCTGCTTGGCGGTCTCTGGCACGGCGCGAGCTGGACGTTCGTGGTGTGGGGTGGATTGCACGGGCTGTATCTCGCGGTCGAACGCATGTTGCGCACGCGCTTCGCCGGCTACACACCGGGGCCGTTCGCGTTCTTCCTGCTCGGCCTGCTGACTTACGCACTGGTCAACATCACCTGGGTGTTCTTCCGCGCGAAGACGTTCACCGGGGCGTGGACGATGCTGCGCGGCATGTTCGGTTTCAACGCCGATGCCACGCCGATCCTGCAAACCGCCGATCTTGCAATGGTCGCGTTGATCGTCGGCGGCATCGTCGCCGCGCACTGGCTCATGCGCAGCCGCACGCTGGAAGCGATGGTTGCGCGACAACACCCGGTGCCGCTGACCGCGGCGCTGGGCCTGATGGCGTTCGCGGTGGTCGCAGCACAAGGGGCGGGCAATGCCTTCATCTATTTCCAGTTCTGACGCGCTCGCATCCGGAGCGTCGACTGCGGTTCTCGCCGATGCCGCCGTGCTGGCGGCCGAAGGCATCGCGATGCCGCAACAGTTCGAGCGTCCCGGTTTCGTCCGCCTGACCGCATCCGATCGTCCCGGCGTCGCGCAACCCGTGCCCGAGCGCGACATCCCGCCGCAGCCATGGGGCCGCATCCTGCTCGGTGCCGCCCTGTTGTTCCTGCTGCTGATGGCAGCGTGGGAAGCGTACTGGCGCGACTTTGGCGCCGTCCCCGGCTATCGCAACAGCAATGGCGCATGGGCCGAACAGCGCCGCCGCATCGACCAGGGCGAAGGCAGCAAGACCGTGCTGATCGGCTCGTCGCGCATCCTGTTCGACGTGCAATTGCCGGTGTGGGAACGGTTGAGCGGCGAGCGCCCGATCCAGCTCGCGCTCGAGGGCACTTCGCCAGTGCCGGTGCTGGAAGATCTCGCGAAGGACCCGAATTTCACCGGCCGGCTGGTGATCGGCGTGGCACCGGACCTGTTCTTCAGCGGCTTCGCCTATCGCGGCGAGGCGATCGAACACTTCCACAAGCAAGGGCCATCGCAACGCAGCGGCCATTGGCTGTCCAAGCGGCTGCTGGAACCGTACTTCGCCTTCTACGATCCGGATTTCGCGCTCGCCACGGTGATCCGGCGGCAGGAATGGCCGCAACGCTCCGGGCTGCGCAGGGACACGCGCGTGCGCAAGCTGATGGTGCAGTACGGTCCCGATCGCAGCACTCGCATGTGGCGCAAGGTCGAAGTGGATGCGTCCTATCGCGCCCTCGCCCGCAGCATCTGGACGGAGCGGCTCACCGGGCCGCCGCCGCCGATGATGGATACGCCGGAGAAGGCGCAGCAGCTGGCCGCCGCGCAGATCGATCGCGCCGCCAGGGCCGTCGCAACGTTGCGCGCACGCGGTGTGCGGGTGGTCTTCGTGCGGCCCCCGAGCGCTGGCGACTACTACGCGTTCGAACAGAAGGCGCTGCCCCGCGCGCGCACCTGGGACGTGTTGCTGCAGCGTACCGGCGCGACGGGCATCCACTTCGAGGACCACGCGCAGCTGCAAGGCTACGAGCTGCCCGAGTGGTCCCACCTGACCGCTGCCGATGCCCGCCGCTTCACGACCCAGCTGCAGCCCTTGGTGGAACGCGAGTTCCGTCGCCAGGAAGCCGCGCGCGGGCAGGTGGCCGCGGCGCGCTGAGCCGCGTCTCAGTCGCCTCCGCCCACGGCACGCCGCCATACCAGCGTGCGGTTGTTCGCGGGCATGGCGACATCGTCGACCAGCGCCAGCCCGATGTTTCGCGCAAGGGCATCGATCGCCTCGAAATCGCGGATGCCCGAACGCGGATCACGCGCCTTCAACCACGCATCAAACTCGCGATTGCTGTCGCTGCTGTACTCGCCGCCGTAATTGAACGGCCCATACACCGCGAGTACGCCTCCGGCTTCCAGCACGGCGTCGATACCGGCGAAGAAGCGCTCCACCTCTGTCCAACCCATGATGTGCAGCGTGTTGGCGCTGAAGACCGCATCGAAGCGGCGTCGCGGCCATTCGCCGCTCACATCGAGTGCGAGCGGGTCGGGCGTGTTGGCGAGCGGGGCTTCATCGAGCCACAGGCGGATACCGGGCAGGTGTTCGGCGCGATCGGAGCATTGCCAGCTCAACCATGGCATCGCCGCAGCGAAATGCACGGCGTGCTGGCCGGTGCCGCTGCCGATTTCCAGCACGCTGCGGCTATCGGCGAAACAGCCGCGCAGCACGGCGAGGATCGGCTCGCGATTGCGCTCGCAGACAGGCGCATGGGCTTTTGTCATGGGTCCTCTCCTGCTGCTTCCATTTCGCTAACGACTGCTTGCACGCGATTTGAACAAATCGGCAGTCGGCACAGTACTGGCGCATGAAACCACGCGCAGGCAGGCCGCGATTTACTTCCAGCACACATGGCCGGTGCAACACTGCCGCCTCCCCTGGAGGAGAACCGCAATGTCCCGCTATCTGCTGCCCCTGTCCGCCTGCCTGATGCTGTCGATGGCCGCATGTGCGACCACCGACGAAACCGCTTCGGCCGAATCCGCCACGCCCGAAGCCAGCGCTTCGGCCAGCACGACCGATACCACCGGCACCTCGACGACCAGCACCACGTCGGCGCCGACCCCGACTTCAACGACGACCACCACCAGCACCACCAATTCGGCGACGTCCTGCAATGCCGAGGCCGCGCGCAGCATCGTGGGCAAGTCGGCATCCGCCGATGTCGTCGAACAGGCCCGATCCGCCGCGGGCGCGGAAACCGCGCGCACGCTCAAGGCCGGCGAGACCACGACGATGGAGTTCAACGGCAACCGGCTGAACATCGATGTCGATGCCAACAACATGGTGACGAATGTCAGGTGTGGCTGACGCGCCGGCTGCGGGTGACGCACAAGGTCCATCCTGGTTGCATCGACAGGTGCAGGAAGCGTCGATAACACCTCGTTCCGGGCATGATTGGCCCGGAACGACCCGCATCTGAGTGGTTTCCGGCATATATCGGGCTGGCATCGGCCTTGCATACTCCAGAGGCATGCGCCGTCCCGTCTGGATCATCGTTGGCCTGCTCATCCTTGGCCTGTGGCTGTGGTCGCAGCACTACGCGCATGCGCCGGTGCAGGCCCCAAACGCCACGTCGCAGGTCGCGGGGCCGTCGACTTCGCCGTTCTCGCTGCCTCCGAACGAACCCGCTTCGTCGCCGCAACCTGCGGCCGAAGCCGCGCACTCCTATCCCGAACTTCTGCCGCCGGAAGCGCACGACGTCCTCGAGCGGATCGCGCGCGGTGGCCCCTTCGAATACCGGCAGGATGGCAGCGTGTTCCAGAACCGGGAACATCGTTTGCCCGCACAACCGCGCGGCTACTACCACGAGTACACGGTGGAGACGCCGGGGTCGCGTGACCGCGGCGCGCGCCGCATCATCACCGGTGGCGAGCCTCCGCGCGAGTACTGGTACTCCGACGACCACTACCGCAGCTTCCAGCCTTTCAAGGTGTCGCCGTGATGGCCGTCGACGTGCGTGAAGTGCTGGCCGACCCGGCGCAGGGCGGCGCGTATTTCGTCGATGCGCGCGAAAGCGCGGCGCTGTCAGATGCGGCGGAGGCGCTGGATTTCCGCGTCGCGCACATCGACCTGGCGGGCTGCAGCGACAAGGATTCGGTGCTGCGCGCCTTCGCGAAGGCGTTGCGGTTTCCGCAGTGGTTCGGCGGCAACTTCGACGCACTGGCCGACAGCCTCGGCGACCTCTCGTGGCTCTCCGCCGACGGTTACCTGCTGCTGCTCGAACACAGCGATGCCTGGCGCGGGGCGGACGACGAGAACTTCGCCATCCTGCTCGATGTCCTCAACGAGGCTGCCGTGACCTGGGGCGACCTGGGCGTGCCATTCTGGGCGCTGATTCCGCTGCCGCAGGAACAGCTGGAAAAGCTAGCGTTCTGATTCGCAACGTGCGTTGTACAACGCGTCGCATCACTGCAAATGATTCGTACCGTGCGCGGTGCGCACGCTGCAACGCGGCCCCGTGCGCACAGCGCCGCTACGGCAAATGGCGTGGTGCGCGCAGCCTCGCCTCAGACCCTGTCGTCCAGCCCACGCACGCCCGATTCGCGCGCGCAATGCGCGCAGCAGTAGAACCGGCCGTCGTGCTCGGAACCGTGCCCGATGATCTTGCAACCGCAGTGCGCGCAGACCGGCGCCAGTGCGTGGATCGCGCATTCGAACGCGTCGAAGGTGCCGCGCCCGCGCGGGCCGTCGATGGTGAATGCCTTGTCGTAATCGTTGCCGCAGACGTCGCAACGGGCCATGGCGATGCTCCGTGTCGCGAGGGAGCATGCAGTGTCGCGCGGCACCCGTGAGCCGCGCGTCGTCTTCGCGTCCCACGGTCTTGTAGCGCCTCGCCTGCGCGGGGCGCTTTTGATCTTTGGCGAGAAAGCCAACAGCACCGCGCAGGCGCGGTGCTGCAAAGATCACGCCGGTTGCGGCACGCCCTGCGGGGCGCGCGCGAAGCGCCACGCCATGCCCAGCGCCACCACCAGCAGCAGACCCGCGGCCCAGAACGGCGCGCCCGGCTGGTGCAGCACACCCTGCGTGCTGATGAAGAACGCGAAGATGCCCGTGTAGAACTGCGGCGCGAGGATGCCGGCCAGGCTCATCAGGCTGCTCAGCGCGCCCTGCACGCGGCCCTGCATCGTGCGATCGACCTGCTTGGTCACCAGCGCCTGCGTCGCCGGCATCGCGAAGCCCCAGAACGCCATGATCGGAATGCCGGCGAGGAACCACGCACCGCTCGGCGCCCAGCCATAGATCGTGAAGCCGACGACGCCCGCGCACAGGCCGAACATCAGCGCACGCCGCTCGCCCCATGCCTTCACCGCGTGCTTCACCAGTCCTGCCTGCACGATCACGCCGCACAGGCCAACGACGCCCAGCACCATGCCGACCTGTCTGGGGTGCCACTGGAACCGGTAGTCGGCGAACAGCACGAAGATGTTCGGATAGACGAAGTGGGCGAGATTGATCAGGAAGACCACCGCGGCCAGTCCCCAGATCTTCGGGTAGCTGCGCAGCAGCTTGAGCGAGCCCAGCGGATTGGCATGGCGCCAGTCGAACTTCGCCGAACGATGCTCGCGCGGATGCGATTCGGGCAGCACGAACCAGCCATAGACGAAGTTGCACAGCGCCAGGAACGCCGCACCCCAGAACGGGAAGCGCAGGTCGACTTCGCTCAGCAATCCACCGAGCACCGGCCCGACGATGAAGCCCAGGCCGAACGCCGCGCCGAGCATGCCGAACGCCTGCGCGCGCTTCTCCGGCGCCGTGATGTCGGCGATGTAAGCATTGGCGGTGGTGAAACTCGCGGAGAAGATCGCGGAGATGACGCGGCCGACCAGCAGCCACGGCATCGAGTTGGCCAGCGCCATGAAGATGAAGTCGACACCGAGCCCGAAGCACGACAACAAAATCACCGGGCGGCGGCCGAAGCGGTCCGACAACGTGCCCTGGATTGGCGCGCTGACGAACTGGATCGCCGAGAACAGCACGCCGAAGATGCCGATCCAGTGCGCGGCGCTGATGGTGTCGCCGCCGGCGAACTGCTTCACCAGCAGCGGCAGCACCGGAATGATCAGCCCGAACGCGAGGATGTCGATCAGGACGGTGATGAAGATGAAGATCAGCGCGGCTTTGCGCGCGCCGGTTGCAGTGTCGGTCACGGGAATTCGCTTTGGAATTGCGAGCGCGGAGTTTAGCGCGTGGATTGCGGGGTTGAGCGGCAGCAATTGCGGTTCGTACCGTCGCCGCTTCATGACTTCGCAGGATGGATGAGCCGCAAGGCGAAGCCCATCAGCCCGACGAACAACCTCTTCGATAAGTCGCCCGGCTTCGCAGTGGCGAGCTGCTGCGTTCACTCGTCCTACGGAAGGCGGATGAGGGCGCATTGTTCTTGTTTCTTCGCTGCGCCCGCCCCTCACCCTGCTTCGCTGCGCGAAGCTGTCCCTCTCCCGCAAGCGGGGCGAGGGTGGACGCCCGCCGCTTTGAAACGGCCCGAAACAGTTTCACTTTCAACTACTTATCCCGGCAAAAAACCATTTGCGGCGCTGCACAAAACATGATCTAGTCGGGTCATCCAGGGAGTCAGGCCGGCCGGACCGCGCAAGCGAACCGAGGAACGCCGTCTCTGCGATTTCCCAACCCAGATTCCGCAAACACCGGAGCTGCTCCGCTTCACCTGACCGTTTCGAGGACGCCAATGGACGCCAGCCCCCAATCGGGCCCGCAAGGTTTGTACAACCCGCGCGACGAGCGCGATGCCTGCGGCTTTGGACTGATCGCCCAACTCGACGACGCTCCCTCGAAACAACTGGTACAGCGCGCGATCGATGCGCTTGTGCGCATGACCCATCGCGGTGGCGTCGCCGCCGATGGCCTGAGCGGCGATGGCTGCGGTGTGCTGATTCGCAAGCCCGACGCGTGGCTGCGCGCGCTCGCAGGCGAGGCGAAGATCACCCTCGGCCAGCTCTACGCCGCCGGCCTCGTGTTCCTGCCGCATGACGAAGCCGAAGCCGCGCGCGCGCGCGAAGCGGTCGGCGCCGCACTGCGCGAAGTGCAGCTCGCTGCCGCCGGTTGGCGCGTGGTGCCAGTAGATGTCAGCGCCTGCGGCGCGCGCGCGCGCGCCTCGATGCCGCGCATCGAACAGCTGTTCGTCGTGCCCGCGCTCGACATCGACGGCGCGCGGCCGACGCCGGAAAAATTCCAGCACTCGCTGTTCCTCGCCCGCCGCCGCGCCGAACAGCGCCTGCGCGACATTGACGACTTCTATGTGGTGACGCTCTCCGCGCACGCGATCGGCTACAAGGGCATGGTCCTGCCCGATCGCCTCACCCAGCTCTATCCCGACCTGCAGCGCGAGGAACTGGCGAGCAGCGCCGTCGTCTTCCACCAGCGCTTCTCCACCAACTCCGCGCCGCGCTGGCCGCTGGCGCAGCCGTTCCGCCTGCTCGCGCACAACGGCGAGATCAACACGATTTCCGGCAATCGCGCCTGGGCGCAGGCGCGCGCGCACGAGTGGCGCACGAAGGACCTGGATCCACGCGAATTCGATCCGGTGATCACCAACGACGGCTCGGATTCGCAGTCGCTCGACAACATGCTCGAACTGCTGCAGGCCGGTGGCTGGGACCTGCTCAAGGCGATGCGCATCCTGATTCCACCGGCCACGCAATCGCTGGAATACAAGGACGCCGACCTCGCCGCGTTCTACGACTACTACGCGATCAATTCCGAACCGTGGGACGGCCCGGCCGGCATCGTCACCACCGACGCGCGCTTCGCCGCGTGCACGCTCGACCGCAACGGCCTGCGCCCGGCGCGGTGGGTGAAGACGTTCGACCGCCATTTCATGATCGCCTCGGAAGCCGGCGTGTTCGACCTCGACGAAGCCAACGTCGAAGCGAAGGGCAAGCTCGGCCCCGGCGAGATGATCGCCGCTGATCTGCAGGACGGCGTCGTCCTCGACAGCGAAGCCATCGACGCGATCAACCGCGCGCGCGCGCCGTACAAGCGCTGGCTGAAGCAGGGCATGACCTACCTGCACAGCGAGCTGATCGACCCGAGCCTCGCCGCCGAACCGTTCGATCACGAAACACTGGCGCGCTTCCAGAAACTCTTCCAGCTCACCCGCGAGGAACGCGAACAGGTGCTGCGCCCACTCGCCGAAAGCGAGCAGGAAGCCGTCGGCTCGATGGGTGACGACGTGCCGATGGCGGTGCTGTCGCAACAGGTGCGCCCGCTGTACGACTGCTTCCGCCAGGCCTTCGCGCAGGTGACCAATCCGCCGATCGACCCGCTGCGCGAGGACTGCGTGATGTCGCTGGTCACGCAGCTCGGGCAGGAAGGCAACATCTTCGCCGACGACGTCGATGAGAACGATCCCGATGGAAGCGGCGGCGCGAAGGCCGTGCACCACGTGATGCTCAATTCGCCGGTGATGTCGCAGCGCAAGCTGCGGCAGATCCTGTCGATGCCGCCGTTCGCCGGCGCGCACCAGGTGATCGACCTGCAGTTCGATGCCGAAGAAGGCATGGAAGCCGCGATCCATCGCATCTGCGCGGAATGCGAAGCCGCGGTGCGCGACGGCGTGATCTTCCTGCTGCTCAGCGACCGCTATCCGCAGCCGGACAAGCTGATGCTGCACGCGCTGCTCGCCACCGGCGCGGTGCACCACCATCTCATTCGCGTGGGCCTGCGCTGCAAGGGAAATATCATTGTCGAGACCGGCACCGCGCGCGATCCGCACCACTTCGCCTGCCTGATCGGTTTCGGCGCGACCGCGGTGTATCCGTATCTCGCCTACCAGACGCTGCACGACCTCGGCGTGCGCGGAATTTTGAAAACGAAACACGGTGAAGTCGCACAGATCGGCCGCAGTTACCGCCGCGGCGTGAAGAAGGGCCTGCTCAAGATCATCTCGAAGATGGGCATCGCCACCATCGGCAGCTATCGCGGTGCGCAGCTGTTCGAGATCATCGGGCTCGATCGCGAAGTCGTCGACCTGTGCTTCGCCGGCACGCCCGCGCGCATCGATGGCGCCGGCTTCGATGCGCTGCAGGCCGACGCACAGCACCTCGCCGAGCACGCCTGGAATGCGAACGCACTGCCGGAGATCGGCGGCCTGCTGAAGTACCTGCCCGGCGGCGAATACCACCTGTTCAATCCCGACGTCGTCATCTCGCTGCAGCGCGCGGTGAGCACGGGCGAATGGAGCGACTGGCAACGCTATGCCGAAGCGGTGAACGAGCGTCCGCCCGCCGCGCTGCGCGACCTGCTGCAACTGAAGACCGCCGCGACACCCATTCCGCTCGAGGAAGTCGAGCCGGTCGAGGCCATCGTGCGCCGCTTCGACAGCGCGGCCATGTCGCTGGGTGCGCTGTCGCCGGAAGCGCACGAAGCGCTCGCCATCGCGATGAATCGTCTCGGTGGCCGCAGCAATTCGGGCGAAGGCGGCGAGGACCCGATGCGTTACGGCACCGGCAAGGTGTCCAAGATCAAGCAGATCGCCTCGGGCCGTTTCGGCGTCACGCCGGAATATCTCGTCAACGCCGAAGTGCTGCAGATCAAGGTCGCGCAGGGCGCCAAGCCCGGCGAAGGCGGACAGCTTCCCGGTCACAAGGTCAACGAACTGATCGCGCGACTGCGCTACGCGATGCCGGGCATCGGCCTGATCTCGCCGCCGCCGCACCACGACATCTATTCGATCGAGGACCTCGCGCAGCTGATCTACGACCTGCGCCAGGTCAATCCGCAGGCGCTGATTTCGGTGAAGCTCGTTTCGCACGCGGGTGTCGGCACGATCGCCACCGGCGTGGTGAAGGCGGGCGCGGATCTCGTCACCATCTCCGGCCACGACGGCGGCACCGGCGCGAGCCCGCTCTCGTCGATCCGCTACGCCGGCACGCCCTGGGAACTGGGCCTGTCGGAAGCGCGACAGGCATTGCTCGCGAACGACCTGCGCGATCGCGTGATCGTGCAGACCGACGGCGGATTGAAGAGCGGCCTCGACGTGGTCAAGGCCGCATTGCTCGGCGCGGAGAGTTTCGGTTTCGGCACCGCGCCGATGATCGCGCTCGGCTGCAAGTACCTGCGCATCTGCCACCTCAACAACTGCGCCACCGGCGTGGCCACGCAGGACGATGCGCTGCGTCGCGATCATTTCACCGGCCTGCCCGAGCGCGTGGAGAACTTCTTCCGCCTGCTCGCCGAGGAAGTGCGGCAGTGGCTGGCGCAGCTGGGCGTGCGTTCGCTCGGCGAAATCGTCGGCCGCACCGATCTGCTCGAGCAGTTCGATGCCGGCAACGTGCGGCAGCGCCAGCCCGATCTCGCGCCGTTGCTCGCCAGCGACGGCCTCGTGCATGGCGGCCATTGCGGCGTGCCTGCGTTGACGAACGCGGTGACGGGCCTCGGCGCGCAACTCGATGCGGACCTGGGCGAGGCCATCGCGCACAAGCGCGGCGGCGAATTCGCTTATCCCATCCGCAACACCGACCGCAGCATCGGCGCACGCCTGTCGGGCCGCATCGCGCGCCTGCATGGCGACAAGGGCATGGCCGATGCGCCGATCACGGTGCGCTTCAACGGCGTCGCCGGGCAGAGCTTCGGCGCGTTCAACGCTGGTGGCCTGCACTTCGAACTTACCGGCGAAGCCAACGACTACGTCGGCAAGGGCATGGCCGGTGGCCGCATCGTGCTGAAGCCATCCGCCGATGCACGCTACGAGACGCGCAACGCGCCGATCCTCGGCAACACCTGCCTGTACGGCGCGACCGGCGGCGAACTGTACGCATCGGGTCGCGCCGGCGAACGCTTCGGCGTGCGCAACTCCGGCGCGATCGCGGTCGTCGAAGGCGCGGGCGACCACTGCTGCGAATACATGACTGGCGGCGTGGTCACCGTGCTCGGCCGCACCGGACAGAACTTCGGCGCCGGCTTCACCGGTGGCCTCGCCTACGTGCTCGACCTCGAACGCGATTTCGTCGACCACTACAACCACGAACTGATCGACATCCTGCGCATCGCCGGCGACGGGATGGAGAACTACCGCTCGCACCTGCGCGACCTGCTGACCGCGCACGTCGCGCACACCGGCAGCGCGTGGGCTTCGAAGATTCTCGACGAGATGCGCGATTTCCTCGGCAAGTTCTGGCTGGTGAAGCCGAAGGCCGCGAGCCTGGAAGCGTTGGCGGAAAACTTGCGGAGGGCTGCGTGATGGTGGCTGCTTTCTGCTCCTACCTGGCTGGTGCTGGTGCTGGTGCTGGTGCCGTTGCTTTTGCTCGTCATTCCCGCGAAAGCGGGAATCCAGTGTCTTTGCTCTTGTTTCGCTCGCAATCTGCACGAAAGTCCCTGGATTCCCGCTTTCGCGGGAATGACGAGCGGAAGGGCAATGCGTTCGTGGCCATGATGAGCCAGAGCCGATGAGCAAGATGTCCACCAAGAAGCCCACCACCGCCAAGCCCGTCTTCGGATTCCGCGAGCAGCCGCGGCAGATGCCCGCACGCATTCCTTTGGCATTGCGCCAGGACGGCAACTGGAGCGAGTTGTACGGTCGCTTCGACCACAGCGAGGCGAAGCAGCAGGCCGGCCGCTGCCTCGATTGCGGTAATCCCTATTGCTCGTGGAAATGCCCGCTGCACAACTACATTCCGCAATGGCTCGAACTCGCGCGCCAGGGCTGCGTGCGGGAAGCCGCGTCGCTATGTCATGAAACCAACCCGCTGCCGGAAATCTGCGGCCGCGTCTGTCCGCAGGATCGCCTGTGCGAAGGCAGCTGCACGCTCAACGACGGCTTCGGCGCGGTCACGATCGGCGCGGTGGAGAAGTACATCGTCGATGCGGCGCTTGCCGAAGGCTGGCGCCCCGATCTGTCCAACGTGGTGGCCACCGGCAAGCGCGTCGCGGTGATCGGCGCGGGACCCGCCGGCCTGTCGTGCGCTGACCGTCTCGCGCGTGCCGGCATCGAAGCCATCGTGTTCGACCGCTACGAAGAGATCGGCGGGCTGCTCCACTTCGGCATTCCCAGCTTCAAGCTCGACAAGACGGTGCTGCGCGTGCGCCGCGAAGTGCTCGACGATATGGGCGTGCAGTTCCGCCTCGGGGTCGAAGTTGGCCGCGACGTGACGCTCGATTCGCTGCTCCAGGAATTCGATGCCGTATTCCTCGGTCTCGGCAGCTATCGCTACACCGATGGCGGCCTGCCGGGACAGGACCTCGCCGGCGTGCTGCCCGCGCTGCCATTCCTCGTGCAGAACGGCCGCATCGTCAGCGGCCTGCATCCGGAAGGCGCGCCGATCGCCGGCTGGGAAGACCACATCGCCTTGCCCGACCTCAAGGGCAAGCGCGTGGTCGTGCTCGGCGGCGGCGACACCGGCATGGACTGCGTGCGCAGCGCGGTGCGCCTGGGCGCGGCGCAGGTGAGCTGCGTGTATCGGCGCGACGAAGCAAACATGCCGGGCTCCGCGCGCGAGGTCGCGAATGCGCGCGAGGAAGGCGTGCAGTTCCTCTTCAACCGCCAGCCATTGGGCCTGCTCGGCACCGAAGCGGTCACCGGCGTGCGCGTCGCCGACACCGTGCTGGGTGAGCCCGATGCGCGTGGCCGCCGCAATGCCGTGGTCGTGCCCGGCAGCGAATCGGTGCTCGCCGCGGACGTGGTGATCATCGCCTTCGGCTTCCAGCCGGATCCGCCGCAGTGGCTGGCCGCACAGGGCATCGAACTCGAGCGCGATGGCCGCATCAAGGTAGGCAAGGAACGTTCGCGCTGCGGTGGCGGTTGCGGCGGTAAGGCGCAGGAAGGCCCGCTACCGTTCCAGACGGCGCATCCGAAGATTTTCGCCGGCGGCGATGCGGTGAGAGGCGCGGACCTCGTCGTCACCGCCGCTTACGAGGGCCGCGAGGCCGCGGCCGCGATCGTGCGCAGCCTGCTGGGTTGATTCCTTCTCCCCGCGTGCGGGGAGAAGGTCGAAGCGGCGACGGCCGCTGAGGGCAGGGCGGATGAGGGGGCTTTTGTTTCGCGGTCGACGTCCCCTCACCGTGCGTTGCTACGCAACGCGATCCCTCTTCCCGCAAGCGGGGGGAGGGATATTCACAGCCGCGGTAGATTCTGCGGTGGTAGAAGCCAGCATCAAGAAGCCCGGCGTTTGCCGGGCTTCTTGTCGTCGCGATTCGGTCGCTCAGCCGTTCCCCGGCACCGGCACCGGCATCGCATCGATCGGCACGGTCGAGTCCTCCTGCTCCTGCAGGTAATCGGGCAGGTCCTTGCCGTCCTTCGAGGCGCGGTCGCCGAAGATCTGGTAGTCGCGACGCTGCGACCACGCATCGCGCACCAGCGCGTAATCATCCTGCGCGCCTTCGCGCAGCGAATCGGTCGTCAGCAGCTGGGTGCGTACGTCGACCAGCTGCAGGCCCTGCAGCGGCACACGGATTCGATCGGCTTCCACCTGCCGCATCGGGCTCAGCGGCGCATCGCCGGCCATGCCGAACACGTCGCGCACCGTGCGCGGACCGAACAGCGGAAGTTCGAAGTAACGCGAGCGCTTCCAGCCCCACACGCCGAGCGTCTGGCCGAAGTCTTCGCTCTTCTGCGGCAGGTTCGCGCGCGTGGCGGGGTCGAAGAGGCCCGCGACGCCGAAGGTCGAATTGAGCAGGAAGCGGCCGAACGCCTGGCCCGCCTGCTTCGGCTTGCCCTGCAACAGGCTGTTGACCATCGTCAGCGGCTGGCTGAGGTTGTTGAAGAAGTTGCTGACGCCCAGGCGCACCGGGCGCGGCACCGCGCGCACGTAGCCGCGCGCGAGCGGCTTCGCCACGCGACGGTCGACCGCGTTGTTGAAGCGGTGCATGCGGCGGTTGTAGCCCTCCCACGGATCGTAGGTGCCTGGCAGCACCGCCGCGTCGGGCAGGTCGGGGTCGGCGAATTCCTGCGTGCCGTAGATGTCGCCGAAGGCCTGCTCGGCATCGGTTTGCGCGCCGGCGTCCGCACGCGCCGGCTCGCTGGCGGGCGGTTGCGTCGTGGCCCCGGCCTGCGGATCTTCCTGCGCGACCCGTTCCTGCGTGGCGGCATCGGCATCGTTCGACGTGGCCGGGACTTCGTGCGTCGCCGGCGAGGTCGCGCCCGTTGCTTCCGCTGCCGGAGTTCCAACGGAGGCTTCCGTCGTTGCAGGCGCAACGACAGCTTGCGCGGCTTCGCTGCTGTCAGTCGCAGCCGGCGCAGCTGTCTGCGGCTCGGCCGTCTGCGCGAAGGCAGCAACGGGTGCGAGCAGGCTGGCCAGCAGGGTCAGTCGGAATCCATTCGAACGCATTGGGGGTGCAGTCCAGGAGAAGGCGGCAGCGACAACGCTACCGCAAACAGGGCGGGCAAAAACTCAGGCCGCGAAGGAAAGATCGTCCTGCAGGCGATACGCGGTACGCAGCTCATCCAGGCCAGCCGGATGGCCCTGCACGCTCACCGGCCCGCCCGCGAGCGCGGCGATTTCGGCGAGCAGGGCGAGGCCGGCGCTATCGACCCCATCGACCGCGGACAGATCGAAGCGGCGCACGCCGGCGACCGACTTCTGCAACTGCGTCCACAAGCCGGCGACGGCGGCGCGATCGAGCGTGCCGGAGAACGTCAGCGTGTCGTCTTGGCGGGTGCAGGTGGCGGTCATGAGGTTATCCGGCGGGTGCGTCCGAGCGGCTTCGACGAAGCCGCTCCGCACCGCGCATTACTGGTTGGTCGTGGCGTCGGCCTGCAGCTTGCCGGCGCGGATGTCGGCGGCGACCTGCGGGATGGTCTTGCGGCCAAGTGGTCCGTCGAACTGCGTGCGGAAGGTCTGCACGAAGCTCACGCCTTCGACCATCACGTCGAACACCTTCCAGCCGGTGCCGGTGTTGCGCATGAAGTAGTCGACCGGCACGGGTTCGCCGCCCTGGCGCAGGAACTCGCTCGACACGCGCACGCCACGGCCGTTGGGCAGCGCGGTTTCCGACTTCACGCGGACCTTCAGCCTGGTGTTGAGGTCGAGCAGCGAGGAACCGTAACGCGACATCAGGCCATCGGCGAGCGCGTCGGCGAACAGCTTCACGTCGGCATCGGATGCACCGCGGCCGTGCGCGCCGAGCACGAGGCGGGCGGCGTAGTCGCGGTCGAACATGCTGTTGAATTCGGTCGCGATGAACTGGCGCAACGCGCCGCGGTTCTTGGTGAATTCGGCGCGGCGCGATTCGAGCGTGGAAAGGATGCGCGTGCTGTTGTCGAGCACCATCTTGCTAGGCGTGCCGGCCTTGGACGCGGCGGCGGCCTGCGCCTGCGCGAAGGTGACCGCGGGCGCGGCCGCGACGAACGCAGCGGCGAGCGCGAGAGAAAGGATCTTGGTTTTCATCATCATGGGCTTGGTTCTTCCGTGGGGGCGGGAGATTCGGTGCTGGGGTTGTCTTCGGCCGCGGGCTTGCCGCCACCGGAGAACATGTACTTGCCGACCAGCTGGATCAGGTCGACGGCGGGCTGGGTCATGAAGATCTCGTCGCCGGGCTTGAGCGGCTCGGGATCGCCGCCAGGGCTGAGGCCGATGTAGCTCTCGCCCAGCAGGCCATTGGTGAAGATGCCGGCGGAGGTGTCGCCGGGCAGGTCCTTGTACTTGTTGTCGATAGCCAAGGTCACGACGGAGTCGTATTTAACCGGGTCGACCTGAATGTCGGCCACCTTGCCCACCGCGACGCCGGCGATCTTCACCGGCGCGTTCGGGCGCAGCGCGCCGATCGCGGTGAAGCGCGCCTTCAGTTCGTAACTGTTGCTGCCGAAGCCCCAGTTGCGGTTGGTCGACGCCAGCGCCAGCACCAGCACCGAGGCGAGCGCGAGCAGCAGGAAGGCACCGACGGCGAATTCGATTCTTGGACCACGCATAGATCACCTGTTTCGTAGCCCGGGTAGCAGCAGAGCACCCGGGTGACGCGTTAGCGGAACAACAAAGCCGACATCACGAAGTTGAACATCAGCACCAGCAGCGACGCGTTCACCACCGCCTGCGTGGTGGCCACCGACGTCCCTTCGATGGTCGGCTCGGCGTGGAAACCCACGTGCGCGGCGACCAGCGCGGCGGTGGCGCCGAACACGCCCGACTTCACGAAGGCCATCGTGAAGTCGTCGTTGAAATCAACGCTGTCCTTGAGCACCTGCCAGAAGAATCCCTGGTCGATGCCGATCACGTGCACCGCCTCGAAGTAGCCGGCGGTGATCGCCAGGCTGCAGAAGAATGCGGTGAGCAGCGGCATCGAGATCACCGCGGCCCAGAAGCGCGGCGCGACCGCCTTGCCGATCGGATCGATCGCCATCAGGCCGAGCGCGGTGATCTGGTCGGTCGCACGCATCAGGCCGAGTTCGGCGGCGATCGAAGATCCGGCGCGACCGATGAAGAGCAGCGCGGTCAGCACCGGACCGAGTTCGCGGTACATGCCGAGGCCGAGCATCGCGCTGACCTGGTTCGCCGCGCCGTACGTGTCCAGCGCGCGATAACCCAGCAAGGTCACCGACAGGCCGACGAAGGCGCCGCCCACGGTCACGATCGGCAGCGTCCGCGCGCCGATCTTGTAGATCTCGCGGATGAGCTCGTGGAAGAAGTCCGCGGTCGGCTTCGATGCGCGCAGCACCGAAAGCGTGAACAATCCGGCGCGCCCGATCGCGCGGGTGGCGGCAACGAACGGCATCAGGCGACCTCCGCCGAAGAAAAGGCGCGGCTTTCAAACGGAATCGGACCGTCCGGTTCGCCGTCGAGGAACTGGCGGATCAGCGGATCGTCGCTGGCCTGCAGCGCGTCCGGCGTGCCGGAGAAGACGATGCCGCCATTGGCGATGACCACCGCGTGGTCGGCGATCGGCAGCGTCTCGTGCACGTGATGGGTCACGACGATGCTGGTCAGGCCGAGCGTGTCGTTGAGCCGGCGCACCAGGCTCATCACCACGCCCGACGCGATCGGATCGAGGCCGGTCAGCGGTTCGTCGTAGATCATCAGCGGCGGATCCAGCGCAAGGGCGCGGGCCAGCGCGACGCGACGCGCCATGCCGCCCGACAGCTCACGCGGATACGCATCGGCGGCGGCGCGCAGGCCGACCGCGTGCAGCTTCATCAGCACCAGACGGCGGATTACCGCGGCAGGCAGTTTGGTATGCATGCGCAATGGCAGTGCGACGTTCTCGGCGGCGGTGAGGTCGGTGAGCAGGCCGTTGCCCTGCAGCAGCACGCCGATGCCCTTGCGCAGTTCCAGCAGTGCGCGCTGCGAGCGCGGCACCTCCTGGCCGAGCACCTGGACCGAACCCGCCGCGGCCGCCAGTTCGCCGGTCAGCGCCGACAGCAGCGTCGACTTGCCGCTGCCCGACGGGCCCAGCACCGCGACGATGCTGCCGCGCGGTACGGACAGGTTGATGTCGCGCAGCACCGTCCGGCCGCCGCGGTCGAGGCGGAGGTTTTCGATGCGGACGATGGGCGAGGTGTCGGTCATGCCGGGGTCGGTCGGTGTCGCGCGGGCAAAACGCGCGCAAGGATGCCCATGCGGCGCTGAACAGGAGATGGCGCGCATTGTCGCAGACGCGGAGCGCCCAGGCTGCGGTGGTGCTCGCTTCACCAGGCCCCGCGAGCTGCTTCCCTCTCTCCGCTTGCGGGAGGAGGTGCCTAACGGGCGGGTGAGGGACGCGAGCGCAACGAGCGCGCTTTTGCTCCGGAAGGAAAACAGCTCGCTGCGTTCGCCGCCTCTCACACCCCAGGGTGCTTCCTTCGGGCGTCAGCCCTGTGGACAGCTTCTCCCCGCACGCGGCGAGAAGCGAAAAGTCCTGCGACTTCGCCGCGCAATCTCGCCCCCTGCGATCCCCATCCGGCAAGATGACCGCGATGCCCGCCGCGCCCGACTTCCGCCTCTACCACTCCAATGCACTCGATGTGCTCGCGGGGTTGCTCGCGGCGGAAGTCGCCCGGCTGCCCGCCGATGGCGACTGGCTGCGGCCCGACGTCGTCCTGGTGCCGCAGTTCTCGATGCGGCGCTGGCTGCAGCAGGAACTGGCCGAACGGCTGGGCATCTGCGCCAACCTGAAGTTCCTCACGCCGGGCGAATTTGTCGACTTCGCCCTCGACCAGAACCTGGAACAGGCGCCGGAAGGCGACCGCCTCGCGCCCGAGACGCTGCGCTGGCACGTGCTGCGCGAACTGCGGGCGGCGCCGCCGGCCGCGCTCGCCGGCTTCCTTGCCGGCGACGGCACGTCTGCCGAAAGAGCGCTCAAGGCCTGGTCGCTCGCGAACGCGCTCGCGGAAACCTACGAGAAGTACCAGGCCTGGCGTCGCGACTGGCTGCTCGACTGGGAACGCAACGCGCGGACGCGCGCGGGCAATGATGACTGGCAGGCGGCGTTGTGGCGCCGCATCGCCCGCGGCCGTGCGCACCGCGCGCGCCGCATCGACGATTACCTGCGGCGCGTGCGCGAGTCCGCGACGGGCCCCATTGGCCTGCCGCAACGCCTGTTCGTATTCGCCTGCCAGAACATCTCGCCCGACGTGCTGCAGGTGATCGCCAGCCAGTCGCACGCGGGCACTCAACACTTCTACCTGCACACGCCGGCGCGCGCGTTCTGGGGCGACCTGCAGCGCTGGCCGGACTACACGCCGGCGCAGGACGACGCGTTTCTAGGAGGCGGTGTCCTGGGCGGCGATGAGCCCGGTGGCGATGGCGCGCACGCGCCCAATCCGCTGCTCGCCGCGTGGGGCCAGGCCGGGCGCGACTTCATCGCCGGGCTGGTCAGCGGCGAGACCGTGCCGACCACGTTCGAACTCGCGCCGCATGTGCCGCCGCGCGAGGACACCCTGCTCGGCCGCCTGCAGCACGACGTGCTCGACAACATCGACTTCCGCAGCCGCAGCGACGCGGCTTCGACCTGGCCGCGCACTGAAGTCGACCGCCACGATCCGAGCCTGCAGTTCCACGCCTGCCACACGCGCCTGCGCGAAGTGCAGGTGCTGCACGACCAGTTGCGCGCGCTGCTGGAAGCCGAAGCGCCCGCCGGTGGCGAGCGCCTGCAACCGCGCGACATCGCCGTGCTCGCACCCGACATCGATGCGTACGCGCCGCATATCGAAGCCGTGTTCGGCGGCGCGCTCGGCAGCGAGCGCGAGATCCCGTACACCATCGCCGACACCAGCCCGCTGGCGAGTTCGCCGCTCGCCGCCGCGTTCCTGCGCCTGCTCGACCTGCCGCTGCGCGCGCTCACCGTCACCGATGTCCTCGACCTGCTCGCGGTGCCGGCGATCGCCACGCGTTTCGATATCGACGACAACGAACGCGGCGCGCTGCAGGACTGGCTCGACGCCGCCGGCGCGCGCTGGGGCCTCGACGCCGCCGATCGCGCGCGGCACGGTGCGCAGGGCGAGTCCGCCTACACCTTCGAATTCGCGCTCGACCGGCTGCTGCTGGGCTATGCGTCGGGCAGCGACGACGACATCGGCGGCCCGGGGCCGGAGCTGGCCGTCGCGCCATGGCCGGAACTGGAAGGCCAGGCCACGCGCGCGCTCGACGGCCTGCTGCGCCTGCTCGACGTGCTGCGGCGCGCCGGCGCGCGCCTGGCCGAAGCGAAGCCGGCCGCGGCGTGGGCGCGCGACCTCGACGGCCTGCTCGAAGCGATCTTCGCGCGTGGCGACGAGAACGATGCCGTCGCGCTGAAGGCGCTGCACCAGGCGATCGCCTCTTTCGCGCACGGCGCGATGCTCGCCGGCTTCGACGCCCCGGGCGAACACACTGCGGTGGAGCATGCGCTGGTGCTCGACCACTTCCGTCGCGCGCTGGGCGAAACCGATGCGCGCGCGCCGTTCCTGTCCGGCGGCGTCTGCTTCGGCCGCATGGTGCCCATGCGGCTGATCCCGTTCGAGGTGGTGTGCCTGCTGGGCATGGATGAGGCCGCATTCCCCGCGCGCGATGCGCGCGACAGCGTCAACCTGCTCGCGCGCCAGCTAGGCACGCCCGAACGCCGCGTCGGCGATCCGTCGCGGCGCGATGCCGACCGGTACCTGTTCCTGCAGCTGTTCGCGTCCGCCGGCCGCGTGCTGTACCTGAGCTGGTGCGGCATGGATCCGCGCGACAACTCGAGGCGCGAACCCTCCGCGGTGCTTGCCGAACTGCTCGATGCCGCCGTGGATGCGCACGAAGCCGCCGACGAGAAGACGCGCGCCGGCGTGAAGGAGTCTTTGGTGGTGCGCCACGCCCTGCAGCCGTTCTCGCCGGCCGCGTTCGGCGCCGCCCACGTGGGCGAAACACGTCCATTCGAATCCGCCGACGCCGCCGGCCTCGGCAGCGGCCAGGGCGACCCGCGTCGCTTCAGCTTCGACTCGCGCTGGCGCGAGGCCGCCGACGCCGCCATCGCGACGCAACCCGAACCGGTATTCGCGCCACCCACCCTGCTGCTGCCGCTGGCCGATCGCGAAGACCCGGCGGTGCTGCTCGACCGCGTGCGCAGCGTGTTGAACAAGCCGCACGTGGCCTACCTGCGCGACGGCCTCGGCCTGCGCCTGCCGGAAGACGAGGAAGTGGCCGACGATCACGAACCGCTCGGCCGTCCCGATGCATTGCGCCACTACCAGTTGCGCGAAGCGGTTTTCGCGGCGTGGTTGCGCGACCAGCGCCGGCCCGATCCGCGGCGACTGCAACGGCAATTGCTCGCACGCGCGCAGCTTGCGCCGGGCAGCGACGGCGCCGCGATCGTCGCCGAGCTGCTGGACGAACTCGCGCCTTTTGCCGTGGCCGCGCTGGATGGCGGTTTCGGTACCGGCGCGCAACGCCAGCCACTCGACGAGCCGCTCGGCACGCGACGCCTGCGCGGCAAGCTGGAGGACGTGCATCCGGGCGCGTCGCCGCGCGTGCTGCGCGTGGTGTTGCGCGCGAAGGGACGCCACGGCGGGCATGCGTTGCGGCACGGGCTCGACTGGCTCGCCGCTTCGCTGCTGCGGCTGCCGGTGTTCGAGCTGTACAAGGACAAGGAAGACGCGCCGCCGCTGCTGCGCCCGCGCGATCCCGTCGCGCCGGAACAGGCGCGTGCCGCGCTGGAATCGCTGGTCGCACTGCACGAGCGTGCGCTGGTGGAGCCGCTGCCGTTCCTGCCCAAGAGCGGTTACGCGTTGCATGCCGCCGAAAGGAACGGAAAGAACGGCCTGGTGGCGGCCGAAAATCTCTGGTGCGGCAAGAGCTTCAATCCCTACGGCGCCGACCGCAGCAACCCCGAGCGCAGCATCGCCACGCAGATGGCACTGCGCGGCCGCGACCCGTTCGTCGATGTCGACGTAGAGAGCCGCGAGCGCTTCGCGAGGATCGCGCGCGTTGTGTTCGCCGCGGTGGAAGAAGCCAGGGCGTTCGCACCGGAGGACGTGGCATGAGCCAGGCCGTCCTCGACACCCCGCTGGACAACCTCGGCCTGATCGAAGCCAGCGCCGGCACCGGCAAGACGTACACGCTGGCCGGCCTGTTCGCGCGCGCGGTGATCGTGGAGCGGCGCGCGGTGCCGGAAATCCTCGCCGTCACCTTCACCATCCGCGCCACGCAGGAACTGCACGAGCGCGTGCGCGACCGCCTGCTGCGCGCGGCGGAACTGGCCGCGCGCTGGCGCGAGGGCGACGCCGCGGAGCGGGACGGCGACGACGCCGGCGACGCCCTGCTGCGACGCCTGTTGGCCGATGCATTCGCCACCGGTACCGAGACATTGCCCAGCCTGCGCCGCCGTCTCGCCCGCGCCACCCGCGAGATGGACCAGGCCGCGATCACCACCATCCACGGCTTCTGCCAGCGCGTGCTCGCCGAGCATGCGCTCGACACCGGACAGGTGCTGCGCCCGGCCGACGTGGTCACCAGCGCGCGCGAGATGCACGAAGCGGTCGCGGTGGAATTGTGGCGTGAGTGGAATGCGTCCGCCGACGCCGGACGCACGGACGACAGCGCCTGGCTGCGATCGCGCTACGGCGGCCCCGCCGGGCTGGCCGCCGCGCTGCCCGCGCTGCTCGCGCCCGAGCCATTGCTGCCATCGCCGCCTCCGCACGTTGCGCCCGATCCGCGTCCCGCGCTGGATGCCGCGTGGCAGGCGTTCCGCCTCGCCTTCGCGCAGCACGGCGAAGCCGCGCACGATCTGCTCGTCGCCGCGCTGCAGGGCAAGGTGCTCAGCGGCGTGAAGTACAAGCCCGAACACGTCGCATCGCTGTGGAACTGGCTGCGCACTGCGGTCGCGAATGACGCCACGCCGATGCAGTGGCACGAACGGCTCGATCGCTTCACCCGCGCTGCGCTCGCCGAGGGCTGCAACAAGGACCAGCGACCGCCCGATTTGCCGCTGTGCGACGCCATCGCCGCGTTGCTCGCCGCGCGCGCGGCAGTGACGCCATGGCTGGAGGCCCGCGGCCTGCACTGCCTCCATGCCCTGCGCACGCAGGCCCGTGAACGCGTCCGCGCACGCAAGCAGGCCTTCCAGCAACGCGATTTCGACGACCTGATCGACGCGATGCTCGCGGCGGTGACCGATCCCGACCACGGCCCGCGCCTGTGCGAAGCGGTGCGCACGCAGTTCCCGCTCGCGCTGATCGATGAATTCCAGGACACCGACGCGCGCCAGTGGACGATCTTCGAACGCCTGTTCGGCGCGCACGCGCAGCAGGCAGCCGACGGCGCGAACGGCCTGCTGCTGGTGGGCGATCCCAAGCAGGCGATCTACCGTTTCCGCGGCGGCGACGTGCACACCTACCAGCGCGCACGCGACACCGCTGCCGTGGCGCCGCCGCTGGCGCGGAACTTCCGCTCGCGGCCGGGCCTCATCGAAACAGTCAACGCGCTGTTCGCACAGTCGCACCTGCGTGCGGGCGCGCTGGGCGAAGGCATCGACTTCGTCGCCACCGCTCCCGGCGGCAAGGTCGCCGACGATGCCCTGCTGATCGACGGCCTGCCCGCCGCGGCGCTGGTCTTCAACGAGCTGCCGCGCAAACGCGACGACAACGGCAAGGACAAGGACAAGGACTGGGCCAAGGAAGAATCCGTCGAACACCTTGCGCGCGGCTGCGCGCAGACGATCCGCGACCTGCTGCAACGGGCGCGGGACGATCGCGTCCTGCGCCGCGACGGCGACACGATGCGCCCGCTGGAACCGCGCGACTGCGCCGTGCTCGTCCGCGCGCATGCCGAAGCCGTCGCCGTACGCCACGCGCTGGCGGAGCTCGGCGTACCCGCGGTCGCCACCGGCCGCCAAAGCGTGTTCGAGACCGCACAGGCGCATGAGTTGCTGAGCCTGCTGCTCGCGCTGGCCTCGCCCTTCGACGAACGCCGCTTGCGCGCGGCGCTGGCGACGCGGTTGTTCGGGTTCGGCGCGGCGCAGCTGCATGCGCTTGCCGACGACGGCGACACGTTGCAGCGCTGGCAACACGACTTCGCCACCTGGCGGCTGCGCTGGGAGCAGCACGGACCGCAGGCGATGCTCGCCGGCGTGCTCGCACGCCAGGCCACGCGCCTGCTCGCGCAGGTCGATGGCGAACGCCAGCTCACCTGCCTCCTGCAACTGGGCGAACTGCTGCAAGAAGCGCGCGCCAACGCGACGCAGCCGCGCGGCCTTGGCCCGCAGGGTCAGATCGACTGGCTGCGCGCGGCGATCGCCAACGCCGACAAGGACGACTTCGAGCAGACCCCACGACTGGAATCCGATGCCGGCCGCGTGCAGATCCTGACCCTGCATGCGAGCAAGGGGCTGGAGTTCCCGCTGGTGTTCCTGCCGTTCGTGGCATTGGGGCGCCAGCGCAAGGATCCGGACATGGCGCTGTTCCAGTGGCATGGCGAACGCGTGCGACAGGTGCGCACGGACCATCGCCATGGTGATGAACCGGCGTGGGGCAAGGCGGATATCCCAGGCAGCGCCGTGGCGCTCCATCTCGCCGAAGAACAGGACGAGGACATGCGCCTGCTCTATGTCGGCCTGACCCGCGCGCGCGAAGCGCTGTGGGTGTGGGGCGGCGCGGTGTCGTACCACGAGGAGTCCGCCCTCGAGCGGCTGCTGGGTGGCGCGCGCCCTGCCGATGAACTTCGGCGCGCGCTGGGCGATCGCCTGCGTATCGAAGCGGCGCGGCTCCCCGATCCCGCCGACGCCACGCGCCTGCCGCCACAGCTGCAGGCCATCACGCCTCCCGCGCTCGAAGCCCGGCGCAAACTGCGTCGCGACTGGTGGATCCACAGTTTCAGCCAGCTGCACCGGCAGAAGCTGCACGGCGTGCACGCGGTGCAGGACGAAGCGCCCGCCATCGACGAGCGGCCGCTCGCGGCGACGCCGCCGGCGGTGTTCGAAGCGGTCGACCCGCGCTTCCGCGGCGAGCGTTTCGGCAACGCCGTGCACCACGCGCTGGAACATGCCGACTTCGCGCAGTGGAGTGATCACGCTGGCGCCGAACCGCCGGAAGGCGAGCGCGACGTGCTGGTGCGCGCGCTGCAGAGCCAGGACTACGCCTCCGACCACGTCGACGACGGCGTGTACGAGCTCACGCGACTGGTGTCGGCCACGCTCAACGCCCCGCTGCCCGAAGGCAGCCGCCTGTGCGACGTGCCGCCGTCCGCGCGCGTGGCGGAAATCGAATTCCACTTCACCCTCGCCGACGCCGACAGCGGCGCGCTGCTGGCGCTGCTGCACCGGCATGGCATCGCGCGCGACCGCCGCGACTTCGGCGCATGGCCGCGCCTGTCGGGGCTCATGAACGGCAAGATCGACCTCACCTACCTCGGTGGCGGGCGCGTGCACGTGCTCGACTACAAGTCGAACCTGCTGGCCGGCTACGACGAAGCCACCCTGGCGGAAGCGATGCGCGCAAGCGAGTACGACCTGCAGGCGCTGCTGTACGTCATCGCGCTGCACCGCTGGCTGCGCGTGCGCCGCGGCGGCGATTACGACTACGCGCGCGACTTCGGCGGCGTGCGCTACCTGTTCTGCCGCGGGCTGGAACGCGAGGGATCGCGCGGGATCATCGCACCGCGGTTCGACGTCGCGCTGGTCGATGCCGTGGATGCGTTGCTGGCGAAGGGAGATGCCGCATGAGCCGGCAGTTGTCGCTGCATGCCGATGCGGGCGGCCGCGCCGTCGATCGCGCGCTGGTCGACGTGCTGCGCCGGCTCGATCCCGCGACCGATCCGCGCGTGCTGCAGGCGGCGGAACTCGCCTCGCTGGCGATCTCGCTCGGCCACGCGGCGCTCGACCTGCAACGGCCGCAGCTGCTGGTGGAAAGCTTCGACGAACTGCCGCAACCGCAACCCTGGCGCGAAGCGCTACAGGCGTCGCGCTGGGTCGCCACGCCCGCCCCGCACGAAGCCGCGCCCGGCGACGTGCCGCTGGTGCTCGAGGGCGACCTGCTCTACCTGCGCCGCTATCGCGAATACGAGCGGCGCCTGGTCGCCGGATTGCGGCGTCTCGCTGCGCACGCGCCGGCCGCCGAAGACCTCGCGACGCTGGCGCCGCTTTTTGCCGCGCTGTTTCCGCACGCACGCGACGACGACGCACAGGCGCGCGCCGCCGCGCTCGCGCTGCGGCGTTCGCTGCTGCTGGTCACCGGCGGACCGGGTACGGGCAAGACCACGACCATCGCGCGCCTGCTGGTGCTGCTCGTGGCGCAGGCGCGCAATGCCGGTCGCGACACGCCGCGGATCGCACTGGCGGCGCCGACAGGTCGCGCGGCCGACCGCATGGCTGCGAGCCTGCATCGCTCGCTCGCGACCTTGCGCGAACACCCCGATATCGATCCCGTGTTGTTCGATGCGCTGCCGATCGATGCGCGCACCCTGCATCGCCTACTCGGCACGGTGCCCGGCAGCACGCGATTCCGCCACGACGCATCGCAACCCCTGGCGTTCGACGCAGTCGTCGTCGACGAAGCCTCGATGGTCGACCTGCCGCTGATGTGCAAGCTGGTCGAAGCGGTACGCGACGGCGCCCGCCTGATCCTGCTCGGCGATGCCGACCAGTTGCCGTCGGTGGAAGCCGGCGACGTGCTGGCGGCGATCGTGGAGGCCAGCGGCGACGGCCTGGCCTTGCCGGTGGATGCGGTGCAGTCGCTGCAGCCGCTGCTGGGCACCATGGCCTCGATCGAGTCATCCACCACGTCGCCGCTGCAGGGGCATCGCATCCACCTGCGCCGCGGCTACCGCCAGTCGGCCGCGCTGGATCTCGCGCCGCTTGCCGATGCCGCGCGCCAGGGCCATGCCGATGAGGCGCTGGCGCTGCTGCGCGGACAGCAACTGTCGGGCGTGCACTTCCACGCCGACCACTTCGACCTGTTGTCGGCGGCCACGCGCGAGGAACTGCTGGCGCCCTGGCGCGAACTGGCGACGTTGGCCGACCCGCGTGCCGCACTGGCCATCGCCGACCGCGCGCGCGTGCTGACCGCGCTGCGCGAAGGCCAGCAGGGCGCGTCCCAGCTCAATGCACGCATCGAGGAGGCGCTCGCCGGTGCGCAACGCGACGCCTACTTCCACGGCCGCCTCCTCCTGGTCACCGAGAACAGTTATCGCCACGGCCTGTTCAACGGCGACATCGGCGTGTGCCTGCGCGACGACAGCGGCACGATCGTGGCCTGGTTCAACGGCGCCGCGGACGTGCGCGGTTTCCACGCCGCGGCACTGCCGGCGCACGGCGGCGCCTTCGCCATGACGGTGCACAAGTCGCAGGGCTCGGAGTACGACACCGTGTGGCTGCAACTGCCGAAGCAGGAAGCGCGCACGCTCTCGCGCGAACTCGTCTACACCGCGCTGACGCGCGCACGCGAATGCGTACACATCTGCGCGAGCGAAGCGGTGCTGCGCGGCGCGCTGTCGCGTCATGCGCAGCGTGTTTCCGGACTGGCGCAACGCCTGCGCACGTGACGCCGCGTCTGCTGCGCCGAATCTGCAAGCGCGGCCTGTTCAGCGATATTTGACCCCAGCTGTACGACCGGCTGACTAGCGTTGATGTCCCGGCGCCATCTGGCGCCGGCTCCCCCAACACCAGGAGAGCAGCAGATGAGCGACGTCAAGAAAGACCACAACATCGGTTCGGGTACCGGCGCAATGACCGGCGCAGTCGCGGGTGCGGCAATTGGTTCGGCGGCAGGCCCCGCGGGTAGCGCAGTGGGCGCCGTGGTCGGCGGACTGGTCGGCTCGAAAGCCGGCGACTCGATCGCCGAAGCCATCAACCCCACCGAGTACACCGCCCACTTCCAGAAGGAATACAAGAACGCGCCGTACTACATCAGCGGCAGCGAGTGGCGCGACTACGAGCCGGCCTACAAATACGGCTACGACAACTACTCGATGTATCGCGGCCGCCCGTTCGAGGAAGTCGAACCGGAACTGCGCAGCAACTGGGAAGCCTCGCGCGCCGACTCGCGCCTGGCCTGGGACGATGCGCGCGGTGCCGTGCGCGACAGCTGGCATTACATCGAACGCGCATTGCCGGGCGATGCCGACCGGGACGGGCGCTGAAACTGCCAGTGCCATGACGGGCATCCGCAAGGTCCGCTGACCACAGGCAGCATCCGACGGAATGCGGGGCCGGAAACGGCTCCGCATTTTTGTTGCGCCAAGCCGCTGGAGTACGATGCCGGTCCCCGACGAAGAGGCCGGCAAGCCCATGGCCAACGACAAGCCTTCCCGCGAGCAGGCCGAAGCCGCGATCCGCACGCTGCTCGCCTGGGCCGGTGACGATCCGGCCCGCGAAGGCCTGGTCGACACGCCCAAGCGCGTGGTCACCGCATACGGCGACTGGTTCAGCGGTTACGGCGAGGATCCCGCCGATTACCTCAAGCGCACCTTCGAGGAAGTCGAGGGCTACGACGAGATGATCGTGCTGCGCGACATCGAGTTCGAGAGCCACTGCGAACACCACATGGCGCCGATCATCGGCAAGGCGCATGTCGGCTACCTGCCCAACGGCAAGGTCGTCGGCATCAGCAAGCTCGCGCGCGTGGTCGAGACCTACGCACGCCGCCTGCAGGTGCAGGAGAAGATGACCGCGCAGGTCGCGCAGGTGATCCAGGACGTGCTGCAGCCGCGCGGCGTCGGCGTCGTCATCGAGGGCGCGCACGAATGCATGACCACGCGCGGCGTGCACAAGCGCGGCGTGAGCATGATCACCTCGAAGATGCTCGGCGGCTTCCGCGAGGATGCGCGGACCCGGGCCGAGTTCCTGCAGTTCATCGACGTCGGGCCCGGACGCTGAGGCGCGACGCCGTGCTTCGCCTGCACGCAAGCGCCCGGTCGATGCGCCCTCAGGCCGGTGTCATCCGCATCCTGCTCGCTTCGATCGTCCTGGCGGTCATTGCCGGCTGCGCCCATGTCGCGGCGCCGTGGGCTAAGCGGGTCGAAAGCGACATCGAGCGCCAGCGCCAGCAGTGGAACCAGCTGGTCGCGTACCGGAAGCCGGCCGACCTCGCCGGCCTTGTGGCCGATGACGTGCAACTGATCACGCCGTCGCGCGTGGTCAGTGGAAAGAAGAACCTGGTACGCACCTACGAGGGCCTGCTGCAGAAGCGCCCGGACCTCGTGCAGATCTTCACGCCCGAGCGCGTCGAGCGGAATGCGAAGTGGAAGTTCGCCGCCGAACGCGGCCGCTGGTCCGAGTCGTGGCAGGAACAGGGCGAAAACACCGAAGTCCGCGGCAGCTATTACGCGCTGTGGAAACTGAAAGACGGCCGTTGGCGGCTGTATTCGCAGATCGTGACGCCGCTGTCGTGCACAGGCGCGCGTTACTGCAAGTCCATGGAGTAGCCGCTATGTCGACGCGTCGCTTGTCCGCCGTGGCACTGGCTCTGGCCGCGCTGTTCGCGGCTTCCGCGCACGCCGGCACCGCGCCGGCCACGTTGCGCGTCGACGTGCTGCATACCGGCAATGCGCTGTCCGAGCAGTACGCGCTCGAACGCATCGTGCTGGAGCCCCTCCCTTGGCCCGGCAATCCCGCGCGGCCGCTCGACGACAGCAATCGCGGCCTGAACCGCGTCGAGGTCGTCGATCCGAAGACCAACAAGGTGCTGTACTCGCGCGGCTACAGCACCATCTTTGGCGAATGGCGCACGACCGACGAGGCGCAGAAGCAGAGCCGCGGCTTCCAGGAGTCGCTGCGTTTCCCGATGCCCGTCGCGCCGGTGCGGCTGCGCGTTCTGCAGCGCGACGACCGCAACGAGTTCTCGGTGGCATGGAGCATCGACATTGATCCGGCCGCGCAGGACATACAGCGTGAGAAGCGGCCGGCGCCGGCCGAACCGATCGCCATCCGCAACAACGGACCGTCAGCGGAGAAGGTCGACCTGCTGATCCTCGGCGATGGTTACACGCGCGAGCAGCTGCCGAAATTCGAAGCCGATGCACGCCGGCTTGCCGACCACCTCTTCAGCGTGTCGCCGTTCCGCGAGCGCGCCAACGACTTCAACGTCTGGGCACTGGCGGTGCCGACGCGCGAATCGGGCGTGTCGCGCCCTTCCACCGGCACCTTCCACGATTCCTCGCTCAATACCCGCTACGACATCTTCGGCAGCGAGCGCTACGTGCTCACGCTCGACAACCGCGCGCTGCGCGAGCTGGCGCAGTACGCGCCCAACGAGTTCATCGAGATCCTGGTCAACAACGAGACCTACGGCGGCGGCGGCATCTTCGGCCAGTTCAGTACCGCGGCGGCGAGCAACGACTGGGCGAACTACCTGTTCGTGCACGAGTTCGGCCACCACTTCGCCGCGCTCGCCGACGAGTACTACACCTCGCCCGTTGCGTACGCGTCGGGCACCGAACGCCCGGAACCGTGGGAACCGAACGTCACCGCCCTGCTCGATCCTTCGCAGCTGAAATGGAAGCGCCACGTTGCCCCGACCACGCCACTGCCGACGCCGTGGCCCAAGGCCGAATACGAGAAGTACCAGCGCGAATACCAGGCCAGGCGCATCGCCCTACGCAAGGCGAACCGCCCGGAGTCGGAGATGAGCGCGCTGTTCGCTGCCGAGCGCAAGTTCACCGATTCCTTGATGGCGCGGCAACCGAACCGCGACGTGATCGGCGCGTTCGAGGGCGCGAATTACCAGGCCAGCGGTTATTACCGGCCGGCGATGCAATGCATCATGTTCAGCCGCATCGAGCAGTTCTGCCAGGTGTGCCAGGACGCGATTGCGGAGATCATCGATCTGTATTCGCGTCCCTTGGGTGACTGATTCCAGCACTGTCGCGGTCCCAGGCGTTGTGGATTGCCTGGTCGGGTTGCCGTCTTTTTCTGCTTTCCGCTTTGATCGTCATTCCCGCGAAAGCGGGAATCCAGTGACTTTGCTTTCCAACGATCTCCGGGAGAGCAGAAAGACACTGGATTCCCGCTTTCGCGGGAATGACGAGCTGAAATATCTTCGCGCGCGGGAGTGAATTGGCGCAGGTCGCAAGTGAAGCGGTGCCGCATCCACTAGTGCCTAGTGCCGCGACACGACGACGGCAGAGAATGCCAAGCGCTCGCGCAAGCTGATCGCGAACTTACGCCGCCTCAGCTGATCTCTTCCTCGCCCGCATCCAGTTCCGCGCCCAGCAGGCGCTGGCTGTCCTCCAGCGGCAACGCCTCCACCTCGCGCAGCTTGCGCGTGAGCGCGCGGGAGCGGCGGCCGGTCTCTTCGATCTTGCTGCTGGCTTCGTCGAGCTTCTTCTTCACCCCGTCGAGCACCACGCCGAACTTGGCGAACTCGGTCTTCACCGCGCCCAGCGTGCGCCACACCTCACTCGAACGTTCCTGGATCGCCAGAGTGCGGAAGCCCATCTGGAAACTGGTCATCAACGCCAGCAGCGTAGTCGGACCGGCGACGGCGATGCGCTGATCGCGCTGCAACGCATCCACCAGGCCAGGGCGACGCAGCGTTTCGGCGTACAGGCCTTCGGTCGGCAGGAACAGGATCGCGAACTCGGTGGTGTGCGGCGGACCGACGTACTTGCTGCGGATGCGCGAAGCCTCCTGGCGCACGCGCCGTTCCAGGGCGTCGCCGGCAGCGTGCGCGGCGGCGACGTCGCCGCGTTCCTGCGCATCGAGCAGGCGTTCGTAGTCTTCGCGCGGAAACTTGGCGTCGATCGGCAGCCACAGTGGCGCGTCGCCGGTCGAACCGGGGAACTTCACCGCGAATTCCACGCGCTCGCTGCTGCCCGGCAACGTCGCCACGTTGGCTGCGTATTGGTCCGGCGCGAACACCTGTTCCAGCAACCCGGCGAGCTGCACTTCGCCGAACACGCCGCGCGACTTCACATTGCCGAGCACGCGCTGCAGGCCACCGACATCGGCGGCGAGCTTGTTCATGTCGCCCAGGCCCTGGTGCACCTGCGCGAGCATCGCGGTGACGTTGCCGAAGCTCTCGCTCAGGCGCGTCTCCAGTGTCGCGTGGAGCTTTTCATCGACGGTTGCGCGCATCTGTTCGAGCTTGGCGGCGTTGTCGACCTGCAGTTCGCGCAGCTTCTGCTCCAGCGTCGTGCGCATCTCGCCGATGCGCTGCTCGTTGTTGCGCGTGAGTTCGCCGACGCGATGGTCGAGCGCGGCGGCGAAATCCTTCAGCGCCAGCGAGGCTTCCTGGCGCGCCTTGCGCGCATCTTCGGTGAGCGCCTCACGCAGGTCTTCCAGGCGCTGGTCGGTGCGGCCCGCGGCTTCGTTCAGCCGACTGGCGAAGCCGTCGATGCGCAGTTCCTGCTGCGACGAGAAGCTGTCCAGCTGCTGGCGCAGCTCGGTGCGGCCTTCGCGCTGCTCTTCGCGCAACGCCTGCTGCAGCGCGCTGTCCGGGCGGCGCAGCAGCAACAGGACCAGCAGGACGATCGCAACGAGGATCGCGACCAGCAACAGCGCGAGAAGCACGGATTCGGACATGCCGACAGTGTACCGGCACGCGTCGCAGCGCATGAGACCCACGCCGGATGTGCAGGCTTCGGCAATAGTCAACCAAACGGTTGACAGTAACCTCGGCAGGTGCCTATTCTTCAGGCAACGACAATCCGGGAGAATTCAGATGGCGACGCACCAGGGCAGCTGCCACTGCGGCAAGGTGGCTTTCGAAGTGGAAGGCGAGATCGACAGCGCGCTGTCGTGCAATTGTTCGATGTGCCAGCGCAAGGGCTCGCTGCTGTGGTTCGTGCCGCGCGCGCGGTTGCGCCTGACCTCCGGCGAGGACGCGCTGGCCACCTACACGTTCAACAAGCACGTGATCCGGCACAACTTCTGCTCCCACTGCGGCATCCATCCGTTCGGCGAAGGCATCGATCCGAAGGGCAATGCGGTGGCCGCGGTCAACATCCGCTGCATCGAAGGCATCGACCTCGCTGCCGTGCCCGTGCACCACTACGACGGCCGCTCCATCTGAAATGCCGCGATGAACGCTTCAACATTTCCCATCGAAGGCGGCTGCGCCGGAAGGCGCGCGGCTCTTTGCGCGTTCTACGACGCAATGGAGTCGTTGCTGCGGTGGCGGGCGGCGAAGTCGGGTTAACGATCCGAGCCCTGTCGTCATTCCCGCGACGGCGGGAATGACGGGCACGGCGCTAGACCAGCCGCTCCGGATGCGCGTAAAGATTCAGCGCATCGCCGCGCGCAAACGCCGCCAGCGTGATGCCTGCCGTTTCGGCGGTCCGGATCGCCAGATCGGTCGGCGCTGAAATCGCCACCACGATCCCGATGCCCGCCATCGCCGCCTTGTGCACGATCTCGTACGAGGCGCGCGAGGTCATCACCAGGAAACCCCGGGATGGCGTGATGCGGTCGCGCACCATCGCGCCGATCAGTTTGTCGAGCGCGTTGTGGCGGCCCACGTCCTCGCGCACCAGCAATCCGCCCGCGTGCATGAAGCCGGCCGCGTGTACGCCACCGCTGCGGGCATTCAGGGGCTGCTGCTGCGCCAGCGCATCCAGCGCCGACCAGACCTGCGTCATCGGGACCTCGTCCGGTGTGTCCACGGGAGGAACCGGCCGCTGCGCATCCTGCAGCGCTGCCACGCCGCACAGGCCGCACCCGCTGCGGCCTTCGAGGCTGCGGCGGCGCTCCAGCAACGCGTCGTAGCGCGACTGCGGGATCGCGGCGTGCAGCTCGACGCCCGCTTCGCCGCGCACGACGTCGACGAGACGAAATTCGTCCGCGGAACCGACCACGCCTTCGCTCAGCGAGAAACCGAGCGCGAAGTCTTCCAGGTCGCACGGCGTCGCCATCATCACCGCGAAGGACAGGCCGTTGTAGAGCAGTGCCACCGGCGCCTCGACCACGGCGGAATCCTCGCGCAGGTCGCGTGCATCGGCCTGCACGCGCAGTGCCTCCACCCTGGCAAGCGCGTCGTTCAGCACGTCGCGCACAGGCGCCGTCCCTTGTCGGTGAGCCACAGCAGGATGCGGTTGCCGTCTTCGCGCTGTTCGACCAGGTCGAGCCCATCGAAGCGCCGATCCTGGCCGAGTGCGGTGAGCAGGCGCTGCAGTTCGCTCAGGCTCAGCTGCAGGCGCCTGGCCACGCGGTGGATCGACTGGCCGTCCTCCTCGGCCAGCAGCTGCAGCAAAGCCAGGGCGTGCTGTTCCATCACGGGATGTTGCGCAGGGCGGGGTCAAGCCCGGCGGAAGCCGCCGGCAATTCCGACGGCGAACCTGGGGCCGCCCTGCGCAGGCGCACCGGAATCGACTTCGATGCCGGGGTGCGTGCGCGTTCGGCGTAACTGTCCAGCGGCACCAGCGGGTTGGTTTCCGGGAAATACGCAGCCAGGCAGCCGCGGGGAATGTCGTATTCGACCAGTCGGAAGCCGTGCACTTCGCGTTCCTGCACATCGCCGCTTCCATCACCCCACACGGAGACCAGGTCGACCATGTCGCCATCGGCGAAACCGTGCCGCTCCAGGTCCCCGCGTGAGATGAAGCACACGCGGCGCAGTCCGTGCACGCCGCGATAGCGGTCATCGAGTCCGTACACCGTGGTGTTGTACTGGTCGTGCGAACGCACGGTCATCAGCGTCAGCAGTTCCTCGCCGCTGGTCGCGGCGGCAGTCAGCGGATGCACGAAGAAGTGCGCCTTGCCGCCGGCGGTCGGAAACACCCGTTCGCGGTTCGGATGGTGCAGATGGAAGCCGCCCGCCGTCCGCACGCGGGTGGTGAAATCCTCGAAGCCGTCGATCACGCGCGCGATCCGGTGCCGGATCCGGTCGTAATCCTCGACCAGCGCCAGCCACGGCGTGCGGCTGTACGCCAACATCGCGGCGGCGAGGTGCGCAACGATTGCGGGTTCGGACAACAACTGTTCCGACGCCGGCGGATTCATGCCCGCGGACAGGTGCACCATGCTCATCGAATCCTCGACCGTCACCGCCTGCGGGCCCGTGGCCTGCAGGTCGATCTCGGTGCGACCCAGGCACGGCAGGATCAGCGCGTCGCGGCCGTGCACGAGGTGCGAGCGGTTGAGCTTGGTGCTGACGTGCACGGTGAGTCCGCAATTGCGCAATGCCGCCTGCGTCTGCGCGGTATCGGGCGTCGCCGCGGCGAAGTTGCCGCCGAGCGCGAAGAACACCTGCGCGCGACCGTCGCGCATGGCCGCGATCGCTGCAAGCGTGTCGAAGCCGTGTTCGCGCGGCGGGGCGAAACCGAATTCGGCGCCGAGCCGGTCGAGGAACGCGTCCGACGGCTGCTCGTACACGCCCATCGTGCGATCGCCCTGCACGTTGGAATGGCCGCGCACCGGGCATGGACCCGCGCCGCGCCTGCCGACGTTGCCGCGCAGCAGCAGCAGGTTGCCGAGCATCTGGATCGTGGCGACGCTGCGATGGTGCTGGGTGATGCCCATGCCCCAACACAGGATCGTCGCGTTGCTGTCGATGTAGATCCGCGCGGCGTCTTCCAGCTGCGCGCGTGCCAGGCCGGATTCGCGTTCGAGATCCTCCCAGCGCGTGGCGCGCAGGCTGGCGGCGAACGCGTCGAAGCCCTGCGTATGCGTGGCGATGAAATCGCGATCGATCGCGTCCCGTTCGACCACCACCTTCGCCATCGCCGTCGCGACGGCGAGATCGCCGCCGATGCGCGGCTGGAAGTATTCGGACGCGATGCGCGCGCCGGCGCTGCCCGGCAGCATGTCCACCGGCGATTGAGGATTCGCAAAGCGCTCGAGCCCGCGTTCGCGCAGTGGATTGAAGGCCACGATGCGGCAGCCGCGTTTCGCCGCGTCGCGCAGTTCGCCGAGCATGCGCGGATGGTTGGTGCCGGGGTTCTGGCCGAAGATGAAGATCGCCTCGGCGTGCTCGAAGTCTTCCAGCAGCACCGAGCCCTTGCCGCTGCCGAGCTGCTCGGTCAATGCCACGCCCGACGGCTCGTGGCACATGTTCGAGCAGTCGGGCAGGTTGTTGGTGCCGAACTCGCGCACGAACAGCTGGTAGAGGAAGGCGGCTTCGTTGGATGCGCGTCCGGAGGTGTAGAAGATCGCCTCGTCGGGCGAGGCCAGTGCATTCAGCGCCTGCGCGATCAGCGCGAACGCGCCGTCCCAGCCGATCGGCACGTAGCGGTCGCTGCCAGCGTCGTAGCGCATCGGCTCGGTCAGGCGGCCCTGCGCCTCGAGGAAACGATCGTCCTGTTGCGCGAGCCATTCCACCGTGTTCCGGGCGAAGAACTCGCGATCGACGCGCTTGCTGGTGGCCTCGTTCGCCACGGCCTTGACGCCGTTCTCGCAGAACTCGAAAGTCGAATGCGCGTTGCGGTCCGGCCACGCACAGCCCGGACAGTCGAAGCCGGCGGGCTGGTTCGCGTGCAGCAGCGTGCCCGCACCCTTCATCACTACCCCTTGTTCGCGCAACGCCTGCCACGAACTCTTCAGCGCATCCCATCCGCCCGCGGGCTTGAGGTAGACGTCGATGGATTTGCGCTGCGACATGCGGGCAATGCCGTGAACGATTCATCGCGATTCTAGCGCCGGATGCGGAGTCAGCGTTCAAGCCGCCAAGCTGTACAGGCTTCCCGCCACAGCGGTTTCATGCGCTGCGCACGCGTACTCGGGAATGCTTCGCGCATGCCTACCTCGACCCACGCTCTCGACCTGACGCCGTATCGCAATCGCGACGGCAACTCCGGCGTCCGCGCCTATCAGCTCCTGGACGACGGCATCATCGTGCGCTTCATCGAAGACGGCACCTATCGTTACGGACCCGAACGTCCGGGCCGTTATCACGTCGGACAGATGAAGTCGCTGGCGATGGCCGGGCGCGGCCTCTCGTCGTACATCAATCGCTACGTGCGCGACAAGTACGAAGAGCGGCTCGAGTGAGACGCTAGGGTTTGCACCCGGCGAGGGCGCGGATGCGTGCGTGGCGCACCCGCAGCATCGCGCCGTGATCCTGCAGGCCGATGTGACCGCTGCGTGCAGCACCGAAGTCCGGTTGGCCGGCAAACTTGCTTGCGGCGAGGCGTTGCTTCCAGTCGTCACTGCCCACCGTGTAAGCCGCCACGCGCACGCCATTGAGCCAGTGCTCGATGCGCGGGCCACAGGCGACGATGCGGGCATGGTTGTATTCGCCGGACGGGCGCAACACCGAGCCTTCCGCGGCAACGAGGTCGTACACCGATCCGGCGCGATGCGAGGCGACAAAGCGGTCTTGGGCCGCGGCATCGTCGAGCAGCTGGTATTCGGCGGCGCGCTGCCACACCGGATCGCTGTCGGCGGCGCGATAGAACACGCCGCTGTTGCCGCCTGGCGCGAGTTGCCAGTCCAGTTCGAGTTCGAAATCGGCGAACTGCGCATCAGTGACGATGTCGCCGCCACCCGCTGCGGTGAGCACCAGCGCGCCGTCGATCGCCTGCCAACGCGGATCAATTGTGTCCTTGCCAACGTTGTGCCAGCCGCGGGTGGATACGCCGTCGAACAGCGGCTGCCACGCACCCGGCTCCGGCGGCGTAGACGTACAGGCGGAAAGCATCAGCACCAGTCCCGTCCACGCACTGCACATCACGCGACGCACGTCGCGCCTCAGTCGAGCACGCGGCAGAACACCGCCTTGAGATAGCGCGATTCCTGCACCTGCGCGAGGAACGGATGGTCGGGACCCGCGCCGGAAACCTTCAGCACCTGCACCGTGCGACCGGCGTAGAACGCGGCGCGGCGCAGCATGTCGAGGAACTGGTCTTCGCTGACCAGCCCGGTGCAGGAGAACGTCGCGAACAGGCCACCCGGCTTCACCACGCCGAGCGCGAGCTTGTTCATGTCGAGGTATTTCTTCAGCGCATTGATGACCTGCTCGCGGTCGCGCGTCATCTTCGCCGGGTCGAGGATCACCACGTCGAACTGCTCGCCCGCATTCCCCGCATCGCGCAGCCACGGGAAGATGTCGGCCTGGACGAAGCGCGGGCGCACGTTGTTGAGTTTCGCGTTGCCCTTGGCGATCTCGATCACGGCTTCGTCGATGTCGATGCCCACCACTTCGCTGGCGCCGCGCACCGCCGAATACACCGCGAAGCCGCCCGTGTTGCAGCACAGGTCGAGTACGCGCTTGCCGGCGACCTGCTGCGAGAGCCACTGGCGGTTCTCGCGCTGGTCGGCGAAGAAGCCGGTCTTGTGCGCGCCCGCGGGATCGGCACGGAAGCGCACGCCGAACTCGGTGATGATCGCGGGCTGCGCCGGCTCGGTGCCGCGGAAGTCGAACGACTCCTGCTTCTGCACGTGCTCGTCGGCCGAGGCGTGGAAGCGGCAGCCGGGGAACTGCGCGCGCAGTGCCTCGTAAATCCATTCGCGATAGCGGAACGCGCCGGCACTGAAGAACTCGACGACGAGCAGGTCGTCGTAGCGGTCCACCACCAGGCCGCTGATGCCGTCGCCTTCGCTGTGCACGACGCGCCAGGCGTCGCTGACTTCGTCGAGCCGGAGGATGTCGCGGCGCAGGTGTACGGCCTCGGCGATCTTGCGCGCGAACCATGCGGCGTCGACCTCGACATCCGGATCGCGTTCGAGGACGCGCAGGGCGATGCGCGAGTGGCCGTTGTAGAAGCCGCGGCCGATGAAGGCGCCATCGACGCCGACCACGTCGACGATCTGGCCGGATTTCGGGCGCTGCGCCGGCTTGTCGACCAGGCGCTGGAAGATCCAGGGATGGGTGGAGTTCCAGGCGTTCTTGAGGCGGACCAGCGGGTAGGCTTCGGTATTCATCGCGACATTTTACGCGGGACTTCCCCTCACCCTGCTTCGCTGCGCGAAGCTGTCCTCGCTCTGCCCCAGCCTTTGCGCATTGCGCAAAGGCGTTCAGTCGGGCGTGCGCCTGTGGCGCACGAGCGCCCGCCTTCTCCCCACAAGCGCGGCGAGGGAAGAAGTCCGCCGCCCTTCTCCCCGCGCCGCGGGGAGAAGGTGCCCGAAGGGCGGATGAGGGGGCGCTCTTCGGCCCCTTGCCCCGCGGGACGCACTTTCCCGATCCACCGCCCTTGCATCCGACAACGGCTGTCGCCACTGCAATTGCATGCACCTGCCCACCCCCGAACTTCCCGCCGACTCGCCCAGCCAGCGCGCGCACGACCGCCACCGGCTGCTGCGCGCCTTCAACCTGAGCTTCCTGCTCGTGCTGGTGCTCGGCGTGGTGTTCATCGCCCAGCCTGCGTTCGATGTGACGCCGTGGACGGTGCAGCCGCATTCGCTGCCGGGCCTGCTCGGGCTGCTGGGAGCGCCGCTGCTGCACGGCTCGGTCGAACACTTCGTCGCCAACGCGATCTCGCTGCTGCTGCTCGGCACGCTGGCCGGCGCCGTCTATCCGCGCGCCACGCTGCGCGCACTGCCGTTGCTGTGGCTGGGCTCGGGGCTGGGTGCGTGGCTGCTGGGCGAAGCCGGCTCCCACCATCTCGGCGCCAGCGGGCTCACCCATGGCCTGATGTTCCTGGTCTTCAGCCTTGGGGTGCTGCGTCGCGACCGGCCTTCGGTAGCCGCGGCGATGATCGCCTTCTTCCTCTACGGCGGGATGCTGCTCACCGTGCTCCCGCACGAAGCCGGCGTCTCATGGCAATCGCACCTGGGCGGCGCGCTGGCCGGCATGGCGGCCGCGTGGCTGTTCCGTCGCAGCGACCCGCTCCCGCCGCGCCGCCGTTACAGCTGGGAAATCGAGGAAGAACTCGCGGCCAGGCAAGCGCTCGACCAGGAACTCGAACCCACGGCGCCGCGCGAAGTGCCGGTGCTCTGGCAGCGCCCCGACTTGCGGGACGAGCGCGGCGTGGTGCTGCACCTGGACCGCCGCATGGCGGTGAAAGAACCACCGCGCTGAAGCAGCAGCCAGCCGCCCAGCCGGCATTTTTTGCGACCTCCGACACCCGTTTAACGCTAATTTGACAAAAACGAGGGCACGCGGCACTGTGCCGCCGCCCACGAGGGCGACCTCTTTTTTACGGACGAAACAATGAAGAAGACCCTGATTCTTTCCTGCGCGCTGGCATTGGCTGGCCTGTCCACTTCCGCCATGGCCGCTGGCGGTCACGGCTTCCTGCGCGGGGAAGTCGGCCAGAGCGACACCGAAGTCAGCTTCGACGGCACCAGCGAAAGCGACAAGGACACCTCGGCGATCATCGCCGGCGGCTACTGGTTCAACCCGAACTTCGCCGTCGAAGGCCACGTCGGCTCGCTGTACAACACCAGCCTCGGCAACGACCAGGAACTCGACCTGATCACGGCCGGCGTCGCGCTGGTCGGCAAGAAGAACCTCGGCGCCAACAACACCGGCTTCTTCTTCAGCGGCCGCGTCGGCATCGCCCGCCTGACCATGCAGGTGCGCGAGGACGACTTCGACGTCATCGACGACGAGAGCTCGACCAAGCCGTTCTACGGCGTCGGCGTGGGCTACGACTTCAACGAGAACTGGGGCCTGAGCCTGAACTACGACCGCCGCACGGCCGACATCGACGGCATCGACGTGGACGTCGACACCATCGCGGTGGGCGGCGAGTGGCGCTTCTGATCCATCGCTTTCATCGTTTCATCGAAAACGGCCGCCTAGTGCGGCCGTTTTCTTTCGCGGCCTAGGCGCGCGGCAGCGGCAAGCCGCGGAACGCCTTCACCGTGCGCAGCACGAAACTGGAATTCACGTCGGCGACGCCGGCCTGGTTGAGCAGGCGGTCGAGCAGGAAGCGCGAGAAGTGTTCGAGGTCGCGCACGGCGACCTGCAACAGGTAATCCATGTCGCCGGTAAGCGCGTGGCAGGCGACGACTTCGTCCCATTGGTTCACGAACCCGGCGAAGGCGGCGATCGAGGCCGCGTCGTGTTCGCGCAGCTGCACGCGGACGAAGGCCTGCAAACCCAGGCCGAGGCGCTCGGGATCGGTCTCGGCGCGGTAGCCGCGGATCACGCCTTCGCGCTCGAGCCGTTGCACCCGGCGCAGGCAGGCCGAAGCGGACAGATGCACGCGCTCGGCCAGTTCGGCATTGGTCTGGCGGCCGTTGCGCTGGAGCTCGGCAAGCACGAGCAGGTCGGTACGATCGAGATCGGCGGCAGTCATGGCAGGTTGCTGCAAGGATTGCGTTAAACGCGCAAGGATCATGCGCCGAGGCCTGCATCGGCTGCAACAACGCAAGCTAGTTGCGTTCCCCCACCGCTACTGTAGGAACGCCCCTCCCGCGACCGGTCCCAGGCACCGCGGGTCGCCCAAGGGCGCGCTCCTGCCGGACACCAAGGCCACCATGAACACCCCTACCCCCAACCGCGTCGAACACCAGCTCACCGACAAGGGCTACGTGCCCGTCTATACGACCGCGGTCGTGGACCAGCCCTGGGCGAGCTACAGCGCGACCGACCACGACGTGTGGGCGACGCTGTTCGAGCGCCAGCAACAGATCCTGGTCGGCCGCGCCTCCGACGAATTCCTGCGCCAGCAACGCGCGATGGGCATGTCGCCGGACCGCATCCCGAAGTTCGACGAGCTCAACCGCGTGCTGCGCGGGACGACCGGCTGGGAACTGGTGGGCGTCGAAGGCCTGTTGCCCGAACTCACCTTCTTCGACCACCTCGCCAACCGGCGCTTCCCGGTGACGTGGTGGATCCGCAAGCCGGAGCAGCTCGACTACCTGAGCGAACCCGACCTGTTCCACGACCTGTTCGGCCACGTGCCGTTGCTGATGAATCCGGTCTTCGCCGACTACATGCAGGCGTACGGCCGCGGCGGGGTCAAGGCGCACGGCATCGGTGCGGACGCGCTGGTCAACCTCACCCGGCTGTACTGGTACACGGTCGAATTCGGGTTGATCAAGCAAGCCGACGGCCTGCGCATCTACGGCAGCGGCATCGTCTCGTCCAAGGGCGAGTCGATCCATTGCCTCGAAAGCGATGCGCCCAACCGCATCGGCTTCGACCTCGAGCGGATCATGCGCACGCGCTACCGCATCGACACCTATCAGAAGACCTATTTCGTCATCGACAGCTACGAACAGCTGATGGAAGCGACGACGCCGGACTTCACCCCGATCTACGCGAAGCTGGCGCAACTCGATTCGATTCCGGCGGGCGAAGTGCTTGCCACCGACACGGTGTACAACCGCGGCACCGGCGAGGGCTGGCTCAACGACGGCGACGTGTAAGCCGCCGGACGCGACGGACATCTCCTGCGGCTAGAACGACACCCGCCGCGACGGCATCGCAATGGCAGCCGCGGCCGGCGTTGCCAGCCATCCGGAAGACAGCAACTGCCGCGCCAGCGCACGCGCGGCAACGCGCAGTTCGGGCACCGCGGTGATTTCCCACAGCTGCGCGCGCAGCAGCGGACCGAGCACATGCAGGCCGCGCACCGGCCGGCCATCGCGCGCGATCGCTTCGAAGCGGTCGTTGGTGATCACGCCCAGTCCGAGCGGGTCGGGCGCCAGCAATCCGGATTCACGCAGGTTCGCCATCAGCGGATCGGGCGTGTGCTCGAAGTCGGTGTCCAGGCCGGTCGCGCGGATCAGCACGTCGCAGGTTTCGTTGCGGATCTCGCTGCTGCCCCGGTCGCGGATCGACACGTTCACCGCGCCGTCGATGCGGCGCGCGCGTAGCAGGCGGCCTGCGCGGATACGCAACTGGCCAGTCGCGCGCAAGGCTTCGATGTCCACGGCGACCGATGGCGCGAGCCGATGGCGCGCCGCTTCCCAATGCGGGCGCAGGTGCCGCAGGAAACGCGCGCGTTCGGCCATTGGCAGGCCGCGCCAGAACGCCTGCGCGTGCGGGCGCACCGCATCGACCAGGCTGCGCCAGTCGGGCACGATCGCCGACAGCGTGCGCAGCGCGCGCACCACTTCGCGCAGGTCGTGCTGATGCAACGCCTGTAACACGGTGGGTGGCAATGCGACGGGCGGCGCGGGTTCGTCGCCATGCGCGCGCGACAGCAGCCCGTGTCGCGATAGCGCGGTGATCGGCCCGCGATGGCCGCGGCGGCGCAACGTCGTGACCACGTCGGCCATGGTGAGGCCGGTGCCGACGATCAGCAGGCGCGCGTTCGCATCGACGTTCTCCAGCGCGCGATCCTGCCACGGCCAGCCGATGTAGCTGGGATGCACGGCCAGCCGCGGACCGACGCCGGTCAGCGCCTGCGGCGGCAACGCGCCGACCGCGAGCACGACCTGGTCGCTGGCGAACGCGCCGCCATCGGCCAGGTGCACGCGGAAGCCGTTGCCGGCGCGCTCGATCGCGATCACTTCCTGCTTAACGCGACTGAGCGAGGCTTGCGATATTTCCGCCGCCGCATGCAGCCGCGCGTGCAGGTATTCGCCGTACACCAGGCGCGGCAGGAAGCGGTCGCGCGCCTTCTCGGTCAGGCTCAGCCAGTCGGCGAAGTCGGCGGGATAGTCCGCCGTCGCCCCGAGCTGGCGCGCGCGCACGTTGAGCAGGTGCTCGGGCCGTGCATCGCCGTACGCGACACCGCGCGCGTAATTGCCGGCGACGCCGGCAAGGCACACGTCCACGCCGCTGGCGGCATTGCGGGCGAGTTCGATGGCGAGCACGCTACCGCTGAATCCGGCACCGACGATGGTGATGCGCATGTTGCTGGCTCCGCTGCGAAGGGCGGCGCCATTACATCGATCGCCCGCGGCGCATTGGTAAACCGCAGGTTATTCGCGACGCGATCGGCCAATGCATTTCGGCACATGCTTATGCGCGGGCGATATTTCACGCAGTACGAACGCGGACTTCGCTCAACGTGCGATGGCCGCTGCATTGGCAGCGATATCCATGCGTCGCGGCTTCCAGCGGCGGTCCATCACCAGCTTCACCGCGACCGCCACGAACAGCGGCCCGAACCACGCGCTGTAATGCAGCACCGTGCCGTCGATCGCCGGCAGCAGCCGCGGCAGGCCGATGCCGAGGAACGCGATGTGCGTGGCGATGCCGTTTCCGATCATTCCGGTGTAGTGCTCGACCAGCCACCAGCGCGGTTGCGCGGCGAGTCGTTCGCGATGGCGGCGCTTGCGCAGCATGTCGACGCCGGTGAAAAGCCCGACCAACGAGAATCCGGTGAGCAGTGGTGCATCGACGCGCAATCCGAGCGCGAGCACGGCGATGCCGCTGACCAGAGAGAGCCATGCGAAAGCCGCGTACACCGGTCCGGTGTACTTCGCGACATCGGCCCTGTCGCGAATCGCACGCCACGAAATCCACACGCCGGTCCCGGTGATCACCAGCAGGTAGGCGAGGAAGGCGCCGGTCACCGGTTGCCCGCGCACCAGCCATGCATACACGGCCATCGGCAAGCCGGTGGCGACGATGCCCGTCATCGCCAGCAGGTAGGACTGTCCGGCACGGCGGTGCAACGGACTGCCCTTGCGCAGGAACGCGGCGCTCCAGAACGCGGCCAGCGCGAGCACGCCGATGCTGGCGTGGGTGGCGACCAGGGTGGGATAGAACGTCATGGCGGCGGCTCCGTGGAGGATATGGATGCAGCTTCCGTTCGCGCGCAGGACGCTCGCAGTGCCCGTGGTCATCGCGATGGCGTGCCGGAAGTCACTTCTTCGCCAAACGGCATTGTTTCTGCCGCGCCCGGCCCGCAGCATGGCGCCATGTCGCAGCCGTCCTTTCCCCTGATGCCGCATCGCCGCGGGATGCCGCTGCGCGAACGGTTGCGCACGCTGCTGCATCCGTTGCATATCGCCGGCATCTTCACCTGGCTCGCGGTCGCGCTGTCGTTGCGCTGGCTTCGCGACGACATGCAGGTAGCCGGCTGGTCGCTGCTGGTCGCCTATCTGCTGGCCATGGTCGGCCGCGGCATCGTCGGGGAACAACAGCGCGCGCTCTCGACCGCGCTGCTGTGGATCGAAGCCGCGGCGGCGCTGCTGCTGGTCTGGCTCGATACGCGCATCGGCACGGCCCAGGTGCTGCTGGTGGTGTGGACGGCGCAGATCTCGGCGGCGTGGGCGTCGCGCCAGGCACTCGGCGCTGTGCTGTTCGTCGATGCGCTCGTATACGCGATCCTGGTCGCGGGTAAACACCCGGCGCCGCTGGTGATGGTCGCGATGTACGGCGGCTTCCAGGCCTTCGCCGCGATGTGCGCGTACTACGCCACCGCCGCGGAGCGCGCCCGCGACCAGTTGGTACTGGTCAACGCCGACCTGCTCGCGACGCGTGCGCTGCTTGCCGACTCCGCGCGCGATGCCGAACGCCTGCGCGTGGCCCGCGAACTGCACGACGTGGCCGGGCACAAGCTCACCGCGCTGACGCTCAACCTGCGCGCGCTCGCTTCGGACCCTGACTTTGCAGATCGTCGCGAACTCGCGGTCGCGCAGCAGATGTCGGCGGAACTGCTCGGCGACATCCGCAGCGTGGTGAATGCGTTGCGCGACTCCAGCGGACTCGACCTCGGCACCGCCCTGCGCGCGCTTGCCGCGCCGATGCCGCGACCGTCGCTGCAGCTGGTGATCGGCGAGGACGTGCACATCAGCGACCCGGCGGTAGCGGAGGCCGTGCTGCGCCTGGTGCAGGAAGCGCTGACCAACAGCGCGCGCCACGCCGACGCCGAGACCGTGCGTGTGCGCCTGCATCGCGATGGCGAGCGCCTTGCGATCAACGTCGAGGACGACGGTTACGTACGCGGCGACCTGCGCGAAGGCAACGGCCTGTCCGGCATGCGCGAACGCCTCGCCGCGGCGGGCGGCACGCTGATGCTGTCGACGACGGCTCGCGGCGCACTGCGCATCGATGCGAGCCTGCCGCTGTGAGCTGCAGACTTCTGAAAAGGCCATGCCGCTCATGAGCACACCGCGCATCGCTCTCGCCGACGACCAGGCGCTGGTGCGCGCCGGCCTGCGCGCGCTGCTGGAACGGCAGGGCATCGAGATCGCCTTCGAAGCCGATGACGGCGTGCATCTGCTCGAACAGCTCGCCACCCAGCGCGTCGACGTCGTCCTCAGCGACATCCGCATGCCGCGCCTGGACGGCATCGAGGCGCTGCGGACACTCCGCGCGCGTGGCGATGCAACGCCAGTCCTGCTGCTCACGACCTTCGACGACAGCGACCTGCTGCTGCGCGCCACCGAAGCCGGCGCGCAGGGTTTCCTGCTCAAGGATGCCGCGCCGGAGGACCTGCGCAACGCCATCGATCGGGTCGCGCGCGGCGAAACCCTGCTGCAGCCGGTGAGCACCGAAGCGGTGCGCGCGCGTTACCAGTTCCATGCGCAGGACGCGCCGAAGGAACGCTTCAGCGAGCGCGAGGTCGCGATCCTGCGCCTGCTGGCCGGCGGCTATTCGAACAAGGAGATCGCGCGCTCGCTGTTCCTCGCCGAAGGCACGGTGAAGAACTATGTGTCGGTGATCCTCGAGAAGCTGGAGACGCGCGACCGCACGCGCGCGGTGCTGAAGGCGATCACCCTGCGCGTGATCTGAAGTTCAGGCGGCGCGTCGCTTCCACCAGCGATCCAGCCCGCCGAGCAGCTTCTTCAGCGTGCGCGACGTATTGCCGCGCCGCGTCTTGCGCGCATGCGCCGCGGCATCGGCCAGCCAGGCGACCTGCAGCGCGAGTCGCTCGCCCTCGAACGGCAGGTGGCCATGGAACGAATTGCGGGTGCGGCGGAATGCAACGAAGTTGCCGTACACCGGCAGTATCTCGGGCACGACCTGCGATGCGATGTCGGCGGGCTGCGCGAGCAAACGCAGCGATCCCGCCGGTCCGTGCGGCCACTCCGCGTTGAGATACAGCAACGCGGTGGCGATCTTCGACTGGCTGTCGGTGTGGATGCTGCCGTGGCGCGAGTTGAGCGAACGGCACAGCGTCACCAGTGGCGGATATTGCGACAGGCGCTCCACGCCGAGGCGCTGGCCGATCGCGTCGGCCACTGCCGGCGCGGTGAGTTCGGCCACGAGGGTATTGATCGACGGCCCGCAGTCCGCCGCGTTCCAGGGGAAGAAACCCGCTTCGCCATAACGCGGGAAGTCGGCGCGCAGGCGATCGGCGTGCACCGACTCCAGCATGCCCGATGCCACCAGCAACGGGAATGGCGCGGTGCGCGCCGCAAGCGGCAGTCGATCGGCGAGGAACATCGGATGACCACGCTGTGCCGGATCCGCCACCACATTACGCTTGTGCGAATGCGCGTCCCGTCACGCGTGGCGCGCCAGCCATCCGGCCAGCATGTCGAGTACTTCCGCCAGCACCTGCGCATCCTTGCGACCGCTGCGCGCCGGGACGTGGAAGGAATGATCGGCATCGTCGAACACGGTCAGCGTCGCCTTCGCGCCCAGCCTCGCCACCACTGGCTCGAGCAGGTCGAGCGAAGCCAGTTCGTCACGACTGCCCTGCAGGAACAGCATCGGCACCTCGACATCGGACAGGTGCGCGGCGCGTTCATCCGACGGCTTGCCGGCCGGATGGAGCGGGAAGCCGAGGAACGCGAGGCCACGCACGCCCGGCAGTGGTGAAGCGGCCTGCGCCTGCGACGTCATGCGGCCGCCAAAGGACTTGCCGCCCGCGAACAGCGGCAGTTCAGGCAAGCGTTGCGTGGCTTCCGCGACTGCCGCGCGCACGGCGGCGTGGGCGACGCCCGGCGCGTCCGGGCGGCGCGAGCCGCGTTCCATGTACGGAAACTGGTAACGCAACGTGGCGATGCCGCGCGCGGCCAGCCCCTGCGCGCAAGCGGCCATGAACGGATGCGTCATGCCCGCGCCCGCACCGTGCGCGAGCACGTAGCAGGCGCGCGCGTCGGGCGGTGCCAGCAACAATGCGGAAACCGATGCATCGCCGGTGGCTATCGTCAGCATCTCTTCGTGCATGTCGCCTCCGCGTTCTGTAGCGCCGGGCCAGCCCGGTGCGCTGTTGCTTCTTCCTCCGCGCATCATCGCTGCGCCGCGAAGCCTCGGGTGCCATGTCGGGGAACGCAGGCGCTACAAAGCGGTTCCACCGGCGATCCGCAGCAGGGTCTGCGCGTAACCTGGCGCCGTCGGCTCGTGCATGAAGTACGCATGCACGTCATCCCACTTCGTCGCATGGATCCGTTCGGACCACTGCGCGAAATCCGCATCCGAATATTCCTCGAGCCGCAGGCGCAGATAGCCCCACGATGCGGTTTCGACCAGCGGCGGCGGCTTGTCGTCCTCGCGTTCGGACAGGCACAACGCCGCCTGCGCATCCTCGAGGAGCGCGTAGACCGCATCGTCGTGCCAGCTGTCGTTGCGGAACTCGAACGCGGCCCGATGCCCTTCCGGCAGCAATTGCAGGAACTCGCCCAGCCGCACCAGATCCTTCTTCAGGAACGGTGGCAACTGGAACAGCACCGGCCCGCGCTTGTCGCCCAGCGTTTCCAGCACCTGGTACAGGTACGCCACCGAGTCGGCCGCCGCATCAGCCTTGAGCCGCGCATCGTGGGTGATCCGCCGCGGCGCCTTGATCGCGAAGCGGAAGCCGTCCGGCACCACCGCGGCCCAGTGCTCCAGCACCGACGTCTTGGGCATCTGGTAGAAGGTATTGTTGATTTCCACCGTCGGCAGGCGCTGCGCGTACCAGGCGAGCATGTCCTCGGGCTTGATCTTTTCGGGATAGAAGCTGCCCTTCCATTCCTTGAAGGAATAGCCGCTCGCACCTGCCAACAATCGTTGTGCTGTCATGGTCCGGCTCCTCGAGCCTGCGAAGGTGACCCAGCGAGATGGCGAAGCTCAGCGAATATTCCGCCAAGCGCCGATTCGAAGCCACCCCGGAACCGGCGCCGGCCGAACCCGCGCATCGCGGCGGGCCGCTGCTGTTCGTGGTGCAACAACATGCCGCGCGACGGCTGCATTACGACTTCCGCATCGAGTGCGACGGCGTGCTGTTCTCGTGGGCGGTGCCGAAGGGGCCGTCGCTCGATCCCGCCGACAAGCGCATGGCGGTGTTCGTCGAGAACCATCCTTACGACTACGCCTCGTTCGAGGGCGTGATTCCGCCGAAGCAGTATGGCGCGGGCGAGGTGATCGTCTGGGATTGCGGCGTCTACAGCCCCGATGAAGACGGCGTGTGGTTCCACGATCGCGAGCAGGCGCAGCAGCGCGTGCGCGAAGGCCTCGTCGGCGGCAAGCTCAGCCTGCAGCTGCGCGGACTGAAGCTCAAGGGCTCCTTCGCGCTGGTACGGACGAAGCAGGACGAGAAGAGCTGGCTGCTGATCAAGCACAAGGACCGCTTCATTTCTGCCGCCGATGTCACGCAGCAGGATCGCTCCGTGCTGTCCGGTGTCGCCGTGAAGGACATGCGGAGCTTTCCCGTGCACCGCATGCCGGCTTCGCAGCTGGTGCCGGTCGGCGATGCCACCGCGATGCCCGCGAAGCTGGAACCGATGCAGGCCGAACTCGGCGATGCGCCGTTCCAGGATGCCGGCTGGATGTGGGAGCCCAAGCTGGACGGCTATCGCGTGCTGGCCTTCGTCGATGGCGACAAGGTGCAATTGCGATCCCGGCGCGGGCTGGAACTCGCCAACACGTTTCCGCGGCTCGCTGAGGAACTGCGGCAGCAGGCCGGTGGCGGCACGATGATCCTCGACGGCGAGATCGTCGCGCTCGGCGCCGACGGCAAGCCTTCGTTCAATGCGCTGCAGAACCGCTTCCAGTTGAAGTCGCCTGTCGACATCGCAACGGCCGACCGCAATGTGCCGACGCTGTTCTTCGCCTTCGACCTGCTGTATTTCGCCGGCCTCGACCTGCGCGCGCGTCCGTACCACGAGCGTCGCCGCTACCTCGCGCAATGCCTGATGCCCTCCGCGCTCGTGCAGCTGGTGCACGCGGACGAAGACGGCGAGTCGTTGCATGCGGCCGCGTTGGCCAGCGGCTTCGAAGGCGTGATCGGCAAGCGCAAGGACAGCAGGTACGAAGCCGGCAAGCGCTCGCCCGCGTGGCTGAAGGTGAAGCCCACCCACAGCGCCGACCTCGTGATCGGCGGTTACACCAAGGGCAAGGGTTCGCGCGGCGCGCTGGGCTCGCTGCTGATCGGCTACTGGGAAGGCGACGGGCTGCGTTACGCCTCGCATGTCGGCTCCGGTTTCAACGACCGCGCGTTGCAGGAGGTGCTGGCGCGGCTGGAGCCGCTGCATACGCGCAGCTGCCCGTTCTCGAGCAAGCCGGAAGTGAATGCGCCGGTGACGTGGGTTAAACCGGAACTCGTCGCCGAAGTCGATTTCCAGGAATGGACCGACGACGGCTCGCTGCGCGCGCCCGTGTTCCAGCGGTTGCGCGACGATATCGATCCGAAGACGGTGCGCAGGGAAGTGCCCTCGCATTCCGGTGCCGCGACGAAGAAACGCCGCTCCGCACGCGCCGCGCCACCTTCGCCGCGAGGCGACGTCGTGATCGACGAGGTCGTCGCGGCGCTCGACGGCACGACGAAGAACGCCTTCGAGCTCGCGGTCGGCACGCACCGCATCCGGCTGTCCAATCTCGACCGCGTGTACTGGCCGGCGAACGAAGCACTGCAGCAGCCTGCGCTCACCAAGCGCGACCTGCTGCGCTACCTCGCCCAGGTGTCGCCGCTGATGCTGCCGCACATCGCCGACCGCCCCCTCACCATGATCCGCATGCCCGACGGCATCACCGGGCAGCGCTTCTTCCAGAAGCACTGGGAGCAGGCGCGGCCCGACTTCGTCGAATCCGTCACCGTGTTCTCCGAAAGCAAGGACGAGCACCACAACTACCTGCTGTGCAACAACCTGCCCACGCTGCTGTGGCTGGCGCAGTCGGGCACGCTCGAATTCCACGTCTGGCATTCGCGCGCGAAAGTCGACGCGGATGCGAAATCGAAATCCACCGACTACGCGACCTCGCTGGAATCGCTCGAAGCCTCGGTGCTGAACTGTCCCGACTACGTCGTCTTCGACATCGATCCGTACATCTATTCGGGCAAGGAAGCGCCGGGCGCGGAACCGGAACTCAACACGATCGCCTTCGAGAAGGGCAAGGAGATCGCCTTCGCCCTGCGCGAGCTGCTGCTGGGCATGAAGCTGGAGCCGATCGTGAAGACTTCGGGCAAGACCGGCTTGCATGTTTTTGTCCCGATCAGGCGCACGATCGACTTCGATACCGCCCGCCACGTGTCCGAACTGGTCAGCCGGCACCTCATGCGGCAGCGGCCCCGGGAGATCACGATGGAGTGGTCTGTCCCCAAGCGTAGTGGAAAAATTTTCATGGACCACAACATGAACGTGCGCGGCAAGACCTTGAACGTCGCCTACTCGCCCCGCGGCGAGCCCGGCGCACCGGTTTCGATGCCGTTGACGTGGGAAGAACTGGCCTCCGCGCATCCACTCGACTTCCGCATGACCAGTGTTATAAAGCGGCTCACACGCACGGGCGATCGCTGGCGCGATGCGCTCACACGCAAACAGGACCTCGATCGGGCCCTCAAGGGCGGCAAGGCCTGAGTCATCGGAGAAGCAGTCATGGCTGCACGTTCGATCGCGTCACTCACCGTTTCCTTCGGCCTCGTCGCCATTCCGGTGAAGCTGTATTCGGCCACCGAATCCAAGGGCGGCATTTCCTTCAACCTGCTGCACAGCAAATGCGGTTCGCGCGTGCGTTACCAGACGATGTGCGCGCGCGAGGAGATCCCGATCGGCCGCGACGAGATCGTGAAGGGCTACGAATTCGCCAAGGACCAGTACGTGATGTTCACGCCCGAGGAGCTCAAGCAACTCGAGGAAGTGGGCACGCACAGCGCGGACATCGTCGAGTTCGTGCCGATCGCGGCGATCGATCCGGTGTACTTCGACAAGGCGTACTACCTCGCCCCCGACAAGGGCGGTGCCAAGCCGTACGCGCTGTTCGCCAAGGCACTGCGCGAATCCAAGCGTTGCGCGATCGGCCACTGGGCCACGCGCGGCAAGAGCTACATCGTGATGATCCGCCCGGTCGAGGACGGCCTGGTGATGCAGCAGCTGCTGTACGACAACGAAGTCCGTTCGATCAGCGACATCGACATCCCGCGCACCGACGTGCGCGACGCCGAGCTGAAACTGGCGCAGCAGTTGATCGACTCGCAAAGTTCCAACACGTTCGATCCCACGCAGTACAAGGACGACGTTGCCGAGCGCATCGAGGCCGCGGTGCAGCAGAAGGTCGAAGGCGAGCAGATCACGCTGGCCGAGGAACCCGAAGGCGGCGCGCAGATCATCGACCTGATGGAAGCCCTGCGCGCGAGCCTGGAGAAGAAAGGCGGCGGTGCGGCGCCGGCTAAGAAAGCCGCGGCGGCGACGAAGTCGGCGCGCAAGCCCGCCAAGCGCGTGCAGGCGCTGGAGGCGGAAGAGGAAGCAGCCCCCGCACCCAAGCGCAAGGCCGCGAAGCGGACGAAATAGCGGGCGAGCGGAAGGGCCACTTCGCATGGACCAGTACGGCGTCCGCGACGTCGAGAAGCTGCTGCGGCTTTCGCGCGGCGCGATCCGCTCGCTCGTTGCCGCCGGTTTCGTCACGCCACGGCGCGGGCCGCGCAACGCGCTGCTGTTTTCGTTCCGCGACCTGATCGTGCTGCGCACCGCGCAGGCGCTGTCGTCGGCGAAGATCCCGCACCGCCGGATCCTGCGCGCACTGCGCGAGTTGCGTGCACGCCTGCCGGAGGAAATGCCGTTGTCGGGACTGAGCATCGGTGCCTTCGCCGACCATGTCGTGGTGCGCGAAGGCGCGAGCCGCTGGCTGGCGGAGTCGGGCCAGTACCTGTTGTCGTTCGAGGGCGATCCGGCGCAGGGCACGCTGCGCGTGATCGAGGCCGTGCCGCCGCCGGCCACGGCGGAGAACGTCAACTGGAACGCGCAGGGCGTCGCGCTCGAACGCAGCAACGCCGAACAGGCGGTGCTCGCCTACGAAAGCGCGATCGCCGCCGACCCGACGCGACTGGATGCGCGCATCAACCTCGGCCGCCTGCTGCACGAACTCGAACGCTACGACGAAGCGGAGGTCGCCTACCGCGATGCTTTCGCGATCACGCGTTCGGAGCGAACGCATACCGATCGCGGCGATACCGCGCTGCTGCACTTCAACCTGGCCGTGCTGCTCGACGACCTCGAACGCGCGGACGAGGCGATCGCCGAATACGAAGCCGCGTTGCGCGCCGATCCGGATCTCGCCGACGGCCACTACAACCTCGCGTTGCTGTACGAGGAGCAGGGCGAGGCGCGGCAGGCGCTGCGGCATATGTCGCAGTACCGGCGATTGACGAAGGAATAGCGACCGGCGCCAGTGCGCCGCGTCGTCCTTTATCGAATCTCGCAGCTGCCGGGCCCACACGTCGCGCCGGCCGCGTTGATGGGCAGGGGATTGCGCCGCCGATCACCTCGATCAGGTGCTGCTTCCATGCTTCGGGTTTGCCCAGGCAGGGGCCGATGTCGAGCGCGAACCGGTCCCCGTCCGGCACCTGCAACGCAAACGTGGGAAAACCATGTCCACCCACTTCCGACAGCAGCGCGCGGCTTTCATCGATATGCCGCGCGGTTGCCGTGCCGGCGACAGCCTGCATCGCTGCGTTGAATGTCACCGGATCCAGTCCGACGTCCGCCGCCAGTTCGCTCAGCACCGACACGTCCGTGATGCGTCGTCCCTCGACGTAATGCGCGCGTTGCAGGCGGTGCAGCATGTCGAGCCCGCGGCCCGACGACTGCTGTGTGGCGAGGATCGCCGTGATCGGCGGCGTGGAATCCATCACCGCCGAGGTGTCGCGCAGCAGGCCGTCGAAGTACGCGTCGCCGAACGGCTGTCCGCTGATTTGTGCGATACGGCGATCATGCGGTATGACGTAATCGCGCCAGCGTGCATCGATGCGGCGCCGGTTGGCGCCGCTCATCATCCCGCCCGCATGCAGGGCGATGGCCAGGCCCGGAATCGCACGCGCGGCGTCGACCAGCGGTGCGGCGGCGTAGCACCAGCCGCATAGCGGGTCGTAGATGTAGTGGAGGATGGCGGTGGACGCGATGCGATCCGCGCCCGCTGCCGGTGACATCGTCATGGCCATTTCATCTCGCCCTTGGCGACCTTGGCGCTCAGCTCCAGCGAGGACTCGCCGCCGAGGCCGGGATAGCGCTGCTTCATCGCCGCGACCAGCGCAGTGGAATCCTTGGCTTTGGCGGTTTCCTCGTCGAACGCGCGGATGTAATCGGCGGTAAAGCGCACCGCCTCCAGGTCCTGCGGCGAGCCCGGTATGAAGTGGCCCGGGATCACGGCCTGCGGCTTCAGCGCAGCGATGCGGTCGAGCGTGGCGATCCAGTCCGCGTGCGACTGCGCGGTCTGCGTGTCGGCCATCCACACGTGTTCGCCGGCGAAGACGGGAATTCCGCCGGCCACGGTGCTGATCGACGGAATCCAGACGACGCTGCGATCAGGCGATGGACCATCGAGGCCGACGATCTCCAGCGCATTGCCTTCCAGGTCGATGCTGCTGCCCGCGAGCGGCTGGGGCGTCACGATGCTGCCCGGCGCGCCTGCGCCCAGCTTCGGTCCCCAGAACTGCAGCTTGCCGGCCGAGGTTTCCCGGATGTGCGCGATGGTCTGCGGCGTCGCAACGACCTTCGCGTCCGGGAAGGCCGCGACCAGCGGTTCCAGGCCGAAGTAGAAATCCGGATCGCCGTGGCTGATGTAGATCGTCGTCAGGTGCTTGCCCGACGCCTTGATCCGGTCGACGAGTTCCTGCGCGTCGACCGTCGAGAACTGCGCATCGATCAGCACGGCGTCTTGCGCGCCGGTCACCAGCGTCGAGGACACGGGAAAGATGCCGTTCGCGCCGGGGTTGTAGACCTCGGCCTTCAATGGCTGTGCGACGGGCGTGGCGGAAGCCGGCGTGGCTGCGGTGGGCGTCGTCGTCGCGGCAGGTGCGGGAGCGTCCCGGCCGCAGGCGGTTACGCCGATGGCGACGGCAGTGGCGATGGCGACACGCAAGGCAGGGTTCTTCATGGTGGTTTCCTGATGGGCCCGCGAGGGAGGAGTGGCCGCTGCGGACGAGGGATGGGTGGCGCACGTCGTGCGCGGATCGCCGGCACCGAGCCACCATAGGCGCATGAAAACAGCTTAAAAACCCCGTATAAGTCGACTAACTGTTGCGCAGATCGAGCAAATAAGCCCGAGCGAATGGACCGGATCACGGCCATCAACGTATTCGTCCAGGTCGCCGATCGCGGCAGTCTCACCGCGGCGGCCGACGCCCTGTCGATGTCGCGGGCGATGGTGTCGCGCTATCTGGTCGAACTGGAGGCATGGCTGGGCGCGCGCCTGCTCCACCGCACCACCCGCCGCATCAGCCTGACCCCTGCCGGCGAAGTCGCGCTGGCGCGTTGCCGCGCGATCCTCGAACTCGGCGAGGACATGCGCGCGGCGCTGGTCGATCCCGAGGACGCGCCTCATGGCCAGGTCCGCATCACGTGCAGCACCTCGTTCGGCCTGAGCCACATGGCCGCGGCCGTGGCCGACTACGTCGCGCGCTATCCCGGCACGGCGGTCGACATGTTGCTGGTCGATCGTGCGGTGAACCTGGTCGAGGAGCGGATCGATCTCGCGATACGCATCAGCAGCGAAGTCGATGCGAGCCTGATCGCGCGCCGGCTGTCGGTGTGCCGTTCGGTGCTGTGCGCATCGCCGGCCTACCTGGAGGCGCACACGATTCCGCAAACACCCGAAGACCTCGCCACGCACAACTGCCTGACGCATTACTACGTCGGCCGCAGCCTCTGGCATCTGCAACGCGGTGGCGAAACCGCATCGGTGGCTGTCAGCGGCAACATCAGCGCCAATGAAGCCACCGTGCTGCTGCAGGCGATACGCGCGCATGCCGGCATTGCGATGCTGCCCACCTATCTCGTCGCGCCGCTGATCACCGCGGGCGAGCTCGTCGTCGTGCTGCCGGAGTACGCGCTGGACACGATGGGCATCCATGGTGTCTACGCATCGCGGCGGCAGATGCCGCTGATCGTGCGCAGCTTCCTCGATTTCCTCGCCGCGCGTTTCGGCGAGGAGCCCGAGTGGGACCGGTTGCTGCAGAGGCCGCTGGCGCGATAACCGCCCGTGGTTCAGCGCCGTTCGCGTTCCCACGGCGGCACGCCACCGAGCTTGTGCGCGAGGAAGTCGACGAAGGCGCGCACGCGTGGCGGCACCAGCCGGCGCTGCGGCATCACCGCGTGGATGCCGGTATCGGCGAGCGGGTAGTCGGGCAGCACAATCTGCAGTCGTCCCGCGCGCAGGTCGCCGTTGACGTGCCAGGTCGAATGCAGCGCGATGCCGAGTCCCGCGACCGCGGCGTCGCGCAGCAGTTCGCCCTGGTTGCTTTCGAGGCGGCCGCTGACGCGCACGGCGACTTCCTTGTCGTGGTCCTGCAGGCGCCACACGTCCTGGCGTCCCTGGCTGCCGACGAGCAGCAGGCATTCGTGCTGCGCGAGGTCGACGGGCGTCCGCGGTTCGCCGTGTTCGCGCAGGTACTCCGGCGACGCGCACAGCACGCGTTTGTTGCTGGCGATCTGGCGCGCGACCAGGGTGGAATCGTCGAGCGCGCCGATGCGGATCGCGAGGTCCATGCCCGCGCTCACCAGGTCGACCTTGAGGTCGCTGAGGTCGACGCTCACCCGCACGCCCGGATGCAGCGCGAGGAATTCCGGCAGCAGCGGCGACACGTACAGGCGACCGAAGGTCGAGGACATCGTCACCCGCAGCGTGCCGGCGACACCGCTGCCGGTGCGGCGCAGGCCGTCGGCGAGCGATTCGAGGTCCTCGACCAGCACCCGGCCCTGCTCGGCCAGCAGCAGGCCCTCGGGCGTGGGGTGCAGCTGGCGGGTGGTCCGGTGCAGCAGGCGCACGCCGAGGTCGCGCTCCAACCGCTTCAGGCGCTGGCTAGCCACCGCCACCGACAGGTCCAGGCTGCGCGCAGCCGCGCTGATCGAGCCCAGGTCCAGCACCCGCAGGAACAGGGCGATGTCGCCGATCCGGTCCATGCCTTTCTCAACGCAATATTGAAAGTGTTTGCAGATATGCCCGGTTTTTGGCGAAGGCGCAACGGCACAGACTGGCCGCCGTCCTTCCCCGAGGCTTCGCCATGTCGGCTTCCACGGCTTCCGTCCCGGCCCGCATTCCCGTCGCGCTGTACGCGCTGACCATCGGCGCCTTCGGCATCGGCACCACCGAGTTCGTGATCATGGGCCTGCTGCTGCAGGTCGCGGCCGACCTGAAGGTGACCATCGCCTCGGCCGGGCTGCTGATCTCCGGCTATGCGCTCGGCGTGTTCGTCGGCGCGCCCCTGCTTACGGCGGCGACGAGCCGGCTGCCGCGCAAGGCGGCACTGGTCGAGCTGATGGTGATCTTCACCCTCGGCAACCTCGCCTGCGCGCTCGCGCCGAACTACGAAGTGTTGATGGCGGCACGCGTGCTCACTTCACTCGCGCACGGCACGTTCTTCGGCATCGGCGCGGTGGTCGCGACTAGCCTCGTCGCCGCCGATCGCAAGGCCTCGGCGATCTCGATCATGTTCACCGGCCTCACCGTCGCGACCCTGCTCGGCGTGCCGGCGGGTGCGTGGCTGGGCCTTCACTTCGGCTGGCGCGCGACGTTCTGGGCGGTGGCGGCGATCGGCGTGCTGGCGACCGCGATCATTGCTGCGTTCGTGCCGAAGGACGATGGCGACCACGGCGGGATTGCCATTCGCGAGGAAGCGAAGGTGCTCGCGCGCCCGCAGGTGTTGCTCGGCCTGGCGGCGACGGTGCTCGGCTACGCCGGCGTGTTCGCGGTGTTCACCTACATCCAGCCGATGCTCACCCGCATCAGCGGTTTCAGCGAGAGCGCGGTGTCGCCGATTTTGCTGGTGTTCGGCGTCGGCATGATCGTGGGCAATCTCGTCGGCGGAAAACTCGCGGACAGGCGCCTGCTGCCGACGCTGGTCGGCTCGCTTGCGTTGCTCGCGCTGGTGCTCGGTGCGATGACGTTCGCCCTGCACAACGCGGTTGCGGCGGTGCTGTTCACCGGCCTGCTCGGCGCCGCGGCGTTCGCCACGGTCGCGCCGCTGCAACTGCGGGTGCTGCAGCAGGCGCAGGGTGCGGGCGAGAGCCTCGCTTCCAGCTTCAACATCGCCGCGTTCAACCTCGGCAACGCGATCGGTGCGTGGCTGGGCGCGGCGGTAATCGACCGCGGGCCCGGGCTCGGCGCAATCCCGTGGTTCGCAGCGCTGCTGACCGTCGGTGGGCTCGCCATCGTGCTGTGGAGCGTGCGTCTCGAAACGAAGCGCGATGCCGCGTCGGCGTTGCAGGCGTGCGCGATCACAGATTGATTCATCGCAGAGGACTTCCAAATGGAAACCCGCTTTCTCGGCAACTCCGGCTTCAAGGTGCCCGCACTCGGCTTCGGCGCCGGCACGTTCGGCGGCAAAGGGCCGCTGTTTTCAGCATGGGGCAACAGCGACGTGGCGGATGCGAAACGCCTTGTCGACATCTGCCTCGACGCCGGCGCCAATTTCTTCGATACCGCCGACGTGTATTCCGACGGCGCGTCCGAAGAAATCCTCGGCGCGGCGGTCAAGGGCCGGCGCGACCAGGTGATCCTGTCGACCAAGCTCACGCTACGCGCGGGCGAAGGCGCCAACGACGTCGGTGCTTCGCGGCACCATCTGCTGCGCGGCGTCGACCGCGCATTGCAACGGCTCGGCACCGATTACATCGACCTGCTCCAGCTGCACCACTTCGACGCGCAAACGCCGGTCGAGCAGGTGATGCGCACGCTCGATGACCTCGTGCGCGCGGGCAAGCTGCGTTATCTCGGCGTTTCGAACTTTTCCGGCTGGCAGCTGATGAAATCGCAGGCGGTCGCCGATCGTCATGGCTATTCGCGTTTCGTCGCCAACCAGACGTACTACTCGCTGATCGGCCGCGATTACGAGTGGGAGCTGATGCCGCTTGGCCTTGACCAGGGCGTCGGCGCGGTGGTGTGGAGTCCGCTCGGCTGGGGCCGTCTCACCGGAAAAATCCGTCGCAATCAGCCGTTGCCTGAAGGCAGCCGCCTGCACGACACCGCCGGCTTCGCGCCGCCGGTGGAAGAAGAACGCCTGTATCGCGTGGTCGACGCGCTCGATGCGATCGCCGCCGAAACCGGCAAGTCGATTCCGCAGGTCGCGCTCAACTGGCTGCTGCAACGGCCGACGGTCTCGACGGTGCTGATCGGCGCGCGCAACGAGGCGCAGCTGCGCGACAACCTCGGCGCGGTGGGATGGTCGCTGAGCGCAGGGCAGATTGCGACGCTCGACGAAGCCAGCCGCGTCACGCCGCCCTATCCGTATTACCCGTACTGGAACGGGATGTTCGCCGAGCGCAATCCGCCGCCGGTGTGACGTCCCGTTTCATGTCATCGCAACCCGCGCGACGCACTGTGCGTCGCGCCCAATCGAACAAGGTGAATCCATGTCCTCGCAATCGCAGAAACCCGTGTTGTTCGTCCTCACCAGCCACGGCACCAAGGGCGATACCGGCCAGCCGACCGGCTTCTATCTCGGCGAAGTTACCCATCCGCTCGCCGAACTCGACGCCGCGAACATCCCGGTCGAATTCGCGTCGATCCAGGGCGGCGAGCCGCCGGTCGACGGGCTCGATCTCAATGACGCCTCCAACGCGCGCTACTGGAATGACGAAAAATTCCGCAATGCGATCCGCACCACGCGCAAGCTCGACGACGTCGACCCCTCAAAGTACGCGGCGATCTTCTTCGCCGGCGGCCACGGCGCGATGTGGGACTTCCCGACCAGCCCCGCGGTCGCACGCGTGACCCGCGACATCTACGAACACGGCGGCGTAGTCGCAGCGGTATGCCACGGTCCGGCGGCGCTGGTGAACGTGAAGCTCAACGACGGCTCGTACCTCGTCACCGGCAAGCGCGTGAGCGCGTTCACCGACAGCGAGGAGCGCGCGGTGAAGCTCGACAGCACGGTGCCGTTCCTGCTCGCCAGCCAACTGGGCGAACGCGGCGCGCGGCATGAAGCCGCACCGGACTGGACCTCGAAAGTCGTTGTCGATGGACGCCTCATAACCGGACAGAACCCGCAGTCCGCCAGCGGCGTCGGTGTGGCTCTGCGCGATTTGCTGCAGGGACGCTAGCCGTGCGGCCTACCTGCGGCAACCTTCGCGCGCTTGCGTGGCAGTCACCCCATAACGCGCCTTGAAAGCGCGACAGAACGCGCTGCGGCTGTCGAAGCCGAGCTCTGCGGTGATATCGCTGATCGACAGCGGCGTAAGCGCCACCAGTTCCCAGGCGCGCTGATGACGCAGCGTCATCGCATGATCGCTCGGGGTCTGGCCGAATACATCACGGTACAGGCGAACCAGGTGGTGCGCCGAATAGTTTGCCTGCTTTGCCAGCACGTCCAGTCGCAGGCCGGCCTCGAAATCATTCTGGATGCAGTGGTGTACGCGCAACAGCCGTGAGAGCGTGCGCCGCCGTGCCTGGCGCGTACGGCCAGGGCATCGATGGAGTAGAGATTGCGCGGGCTCCTGGTGCGCCCATGCTTCAACCAATGCCGCGTGCCCGTGCAACTCCGCGTCTTCTTCCGCACGGAGTGTTCGGATCAGGTGTATCAATGCCGAGGCAATCGCACGCGATGCACGCGATTGCCAGAGCACGGGCGATTCCACGTCGCGCGTGCTTCCACTACGCCATGCGTGCAATGGAAGAACCATGCCCAGCGCCCAGCAGTTGCGGCCCGGTACAAGTCTGACTGCGCCCTCGGGCCAGACGATTGCTTCGCGAGCGGCCACGGTCCAGTGACGGTCGCCAAGTTGTCCGTTTAACGTACCCCGGAGCACCAGCCAAGCGGCAATGTGCGAAGAAGGCAGTTGCAATGGCAACGCGCGTGGCCCGAGATGCACAGCCGAACACATGTCAGGCAGGAATTCAGGCGGTTTTTGCGCGCAGCTGCGCTGGTCGTGAAGCACCCATTTCATGCAAGGTTGTCCGCTTTTCACCGGCACGATGCTAGGAGCGGGGTTGATACCGCTTGCATCCAATGTCCCGGGAAAAAAAAGGACCACCCGGTTTCTTCGAGCCGGAGTGATCCTTTTGTGCCGGTGTGGAAACCGGCTGCCGTGCGTTCGACGGGGAGACCAATCCCCGTCCCATGGGCACCGGGAGAGACCGGTGGCACGACCGAATCAGCTTTGTTCAATCCCAGCATCAAGGCTGTGCAGGGACGGTCGTTACGATTGCCCGAAAAGGACAAAAGAATGCGACGGCCCCGTTCGGGGGCCGTCGATGACGCAACGTGGTGCTCAGAATTTCTGCGTGTAGCGCATGTAATAGAAGCGACCCGGAAGCTCGTACTGTTCGTCGAACGAATTCGCGAACGCCTGGACAGAGCGAGGTGGATCCTTGTCGAATGCGTTGTTTAAACCCAGGGTGATTTTCGCGTTCCACGGCGAGTTCCAATACACGCTGATGTCGTGATACGTGGTGGCGCCGATGTGGTTCTGCGCAGCCGCGGTCGGAACGCCATCTTCGTTGTCGATCACGCGATCCGGATCCGAGCACAGGAACGAGTAGCCGTAATCGACGAAGGCCTGGCAGTCTTCGTCCTGGTCGTCGTAGTAGCGCACGTTCCAGGTTGCGCCCCAGTCGCCCATTTCCCAGCGCGTGGCTACGTTCGAACGGATGCGCCAGCCATCGTTGCTTTGCGTGTACTCGCCGATGGCAGTCAGGGCAGCGGTGCCTTCGCTTTTGGCCAGGTACGTCGTATCCCAGGTGAAGCTGAACTTGCCCCACGCGGTTTCCGGAAGGCGATAACCCACCGTCATGTCGTAGCCTTCGACCAGCAGTTCGCCCTGGTTGACCGGACCGGACGTCAGGTTCAGCGAACCGCCCGGGTTGCGGGTGAACAGCTGGCAGAACTCGGGACGGTTGTCGCGCACGCAGCCATCGACGATCGTCTGCCCGCTGGCGACCGTGATGGTGTCCTGCATCTCGATCTGCCACCAGTCCAGCGATACATCGAAACCCGCCAGCCAGCTCGGGCTGTACACCAGGCCCAGCGTCTTGGAGGTTGAAGTTTCCGGCAGCAGGTTCGGGTTGCCGCCGACGTTGATGCGGATCTGCGGATTGCCCTGGTCGTAGCCGCCATTGGGCACGCCCTGCGCGATGCAGCGCTGCTGGGCGGCAGGATCGAGACTGCCGAACGAGGCCAGGTTGCAGGGGTCGGCGATGGTGGGGAACGAGTCACCCAGGCCGGCGAACAGTTCCGAAATCGACGGAGCACGGAAACCTTCGGCCCAGTTGCCGCGGACCATCAGGTCGTCGATCGGCTTCCAGCGGAAACCGAACTTGCTGTTGAGCGTGTCGCCGAAGTTGCTGTAGTCCGAGCCTTCGGCCCAGTTGCCGCGGACCATCAGGTCGTCGATCGGCTTCCAGCGGAAACCGAACTTGCTGTTGAGCGTGTCGCCGAAGTTGCTGTAGTCCGAGTAGCGGGTCGCGATGCTCAGGTCGAGCAGGCGGGCGCCCGGCAGGTCCTTGAGCAGCGGAATCGCCAGTTCCARGTACGCTTCGTCGACGCTGTAACCACCTTCGGTCGCCGTGCGGGCATTGCCCGTGGTGTTGCCCGARTTGATCAGCGCGTCGGGCGAGTCGAAGCCCGATTCGGTGCGGTGTTCCAGGCCGAACGAGAAGGCGAACGCACCGGCATCGCCGATGTCGAACAGCTCGCCGCCGATGTTGGCGTAGTAGGTCTTCTGCTTGTACTCGAACTGGTCGTGYGCCACGAAGGTGGCGTATTCGAGCATTTCCGGCGTCAGCGAACCCACGCCGCCGAGCAGGTTGATCGGCACGCAGCCGGCGATGACCGTGCTCAGGTCGCCCGGGGTGGTGACGCACACCGGATTGCCACCGGCATCCAGCATCGACGGGCCCAGGCCGGACTTCAGCGCCAGGACGTTGAACAGGCCATTGGTGACGTTGTTGGACTGGTTGCGGCCCCAGAAGAAGCCCGCTTCCCAGTCCAGCGGACGATCGCCGACGTCGAAGGTGCCTTCAAAGGCGCCATCGAAGGCGAAGGTCGACACGTCCTGGTTGAACGAACGGCCACCGGTTTCCACGGCACGGCGCTGGATGCGGCTGACCGTCTGGCCAAACGGGTTGTAGATGCTGTCGGCACTGATCGAGACCGCACGCGACTGGGTGTTGGCGCCCGGGCCGGTACCCAGCACGATCGGCATCGCCGCGAGCAACTGCTCGGAGACGCGTTCGTTGTAGGTCGTGGTGACCTTGAAGCGCAGGGTGTCGGTGATGTCGAGCGAGCCGTTGGCGAAGAGCGAACGGCGTTCCTGCGGAGTGAGCAGGTAGTTGTCCGGAGCGAAGTTGTAGACGTCGTTCGGACCGGTGCCCCACACGCGCCAGTCTTCCGGCGTCTGGCCCGGGTTGTAGGAGAACTGGCCGCCGGTGCCGTCCGGACGGGTCTGGCCGACCGAGCAGGCGCCCGGCGTGAACACGCCCGAGCACAAGGCGAAGCGGCCGTCCGGCGAGGTGGTGCTGCCGAAGGCCGAGCCGGTGCCGAACACGGGCTCCGACGAGATCTCGCGATCACCGGCCCACACGGGCTCTTCCTTCACGTAGCCGATCCCGAGCATCGCGGACCAGCGATCGCCGGCGCTGCCGACGGTGAAGTCGTAGGACTGGCGGGTGCCGTCGCCCTTGTCGWACTGGCCAATGTAGGCGTTGGCTTCGGCACCGTCGAAGTTCTGGCGCAGGATGACGTTCACGACGCCGGCGATGGCATCCGAACCGTAGATCGAGGATGCGCCGTCCTTCAGGACTTCGATGCGCTCCACCGCACTTCGATGCGCTCCACCGC